>CAVVRP010000012.1:0-1253671 GCA_963750715.1 uncultured Alphaproteobacteria bacterium
AGTGTTCCAACTCTGACGCTTGGTACCCATCGTAGACAAGGGCCAACTGCCCGATGGCGCGGCGCTCTTTCCTAAGGATCGTGTCTGCAGATTTCGTCCAGACGAAGGGTTTGGGGTCGGAGTTGTGCTCGTCGAGGTAGTCTCGGATTGCCTGCTCGAGTTCAGCGACGCTCGCGAAGGCGCCGCGCCGGATCCTCTTCATCGTGATCTCGGCGAAAAAGCGCTCGACGAGGTTCAGCCACGAGGCGCTGGTCGGCGTGAAGTGGAGATGGAAGCGCGGATGCTTGGCGAGCCACGCCTTCACTTCGGGCGTCTTGTGGGTTCCGTAGTTGTCGAGCACGAGATGGATATCGAGGGACTTTCTTACGTAGCGGTCGATGCGCCGGAGGAAGCGAATGAACTCCTTTGCGCGATGGCGCGGCTGGCAATCGCCGATGACGCGACCGGTCCGCGTGTCGAGGGCGGCGAACAGTGTCGTCGTGCCGTGCCGCTTGTAGTCGTGCGTCATGGTTGCGGCGCGGCCCTTCTTCAGTGGCAGGCCGGGCTGGGTACGATCGAGCGCTTGGATCTGGCTTTTCTCATCGTGCTGAAAGCGCGCCTCCGGCACGACGCAGAGCACGAGTGCACGGTCGGGCGGGTTCATGTAGAGACCGACGACATCGGTGACCTTCTCTTCGAACATCGGATCTGTCGAGACCTTGAAGCGCTTGACGAGATGAGGCTTCAGCCCCGCCTCCTTCCAGATGCGCTGAACGCTCGTCCGGCTGATCCCCATCGCCTTTGCCATCGTTCGCACGCTCCAGTGCGTCGCGTTCGGCGGCGTCTCACTCGCGGTCTTCGCGAGCACCTTCTGCCGCACGCTCTCGGGCAGCGGAGGAATGCCCGGCGGTCGCGTCTTGTCGCGCAGAAGGCCGTCGACGCCCTCGTGCATGAAGCGCTCCTGCCAGCGCCAGACGCAAGGCTTCGATTTGCCTGTCTCGCGCATGATCGCCATCGTGCCAAGACCATCAGCTGTGGCGAGAATGATCTTGGCGCGCCACACGATCTTCGCCGGTGTGTTGCGATCGGATACAAGGGCGACAAGCCGTTGCCGGTCAGCCCCGCTCAGGTCAAAGGAAATGTTCTCTCTCATGTAGAGAGCATGACTGATTTGCGCGACGAGAGGAATCATCCGTCAGTGACGGAACACTAGACCCCATGATCGGATGCCTTCGGGGGCGACGCGCTTTGGCAGCCGTCAGACAGGGCGGAGACAAGTCGCCTACGCTGGCGTTCGCCCGTGTCACGCGGTCGTATTTGCAGCAGAGGCAATGACGAAGCGATTCGTTTTTGTTTGTCTGCCTAGTACCACATCGAGGTGGACCGGCCGCATTGAAGTGTCGCGCAATATTACACCTGGACCGGCGACTGGGCGCGGCGGGCTAAGATGGGAGTCTCTATCCCATCGTAATAGAGGTCCCTGTCGAACTCTTCTGTCCGTCGCTAATATCCATGCTTCAGAAGACGTGTTCGAAATAGGCTCACGCCAACTTGGCGCGGCCGGCGCCGGGATCGTAATTCAGCACCGGCGCAAGCCAGCGCTCACATTCTTGGATGGTCCAGCCCTTGCGCGCAGCGTAGTCCTCGACCTGATCGCGTTCCACCTTGCCAACTCTGAAATAGTGGCTGTCGGGGTGCGCGAAGTAAAGCCCCGAAACGGACGCTCCGGGCGACATGGCGTAGGTCTCAGTGAGCGCGATGCCGGTGTGGCGTTTGACATCCATCAGCTTCCACAGCGTCGCCTTCTCCGTGTGATCAGGCTGGGTCGGATAACCGGGCGAAGGGCGGATCCCACGGTACTTCTCCGGAATGACATCCTCGTTGGAAAACCGCTCGTCCTTGGCGTAGCCCCAGAACTCGCGGCGCACCCGCGCATGCATGGCCTCTGCGAAGGCTTCTGCAAGGCGTTCGGCCAGCGCCTTCAGCATGATGTGGCCGTCGTCATTGGTCGATTTGATGTGGGCCCTAAGCGCCGCCTCCTCGTCGATCCCCGTGGTGACGGCGAAGCCGCCAATGTAGTCGGGAAGGTGGGACTCCTTCGGGGCGATAAAGTCGGCAAGCGCCGTATATGCGCGGCCTTGCGTGAGATCGCTCGCAATCTGCTGACGCAGGGTGTGGAGCGTCGCGAGCTTTGAATGACGCGGCTCCCCTGTGTAGAGTTCGATGTCGTCGCCGATACTGTTTGCCGGCCAAAAGCCGATCACGGCATTCGCTGTCAGCCACTTCTCCGCCACTATGCGCGTCAGCATGGCTTGCGCGTCGTTGAAATGCTTCTGAGCCTGCGCGCCGACCGTCTTGTCTTCCAAAATTTGCGGATAACGACCAGCGAGTTCCCACGTCTGGAAGAACGGCGTCCAGTCGATGTAGGGCTTGAGAGAGGCAAGAACGTAGCTCGTGAAGGCGCGTGGGCCCATGAAAGTGGGCTTCGGCGGCACGTAGTTCGTCCAGTCGATCGCGAACTTGTTCGCGCGCGCGGCTGCCAGCGTGATGTGCTGCTTTTTCGCCTCATCGGCTGCCGCTTGGATAGATGGAGCTACGGCCACCGAGACGCCCATGCGCTTGGCGACGCCGGCGGGCTGCCACTTGAGCTCTATTTCCATCTCGTCGTTCTTAAGCTTCGTCTTGAGCTCGATCTCATCCGTAACCGCAATTGATGACTTGTCATCCAGCGTGACAAAACCACTGCGAAGTTGCTCTGCCAGCTTCGCTAGCTTGTCCGCTGCTGCGGCTCTGGTAACCCGCTCGCGAACTCTACTTTTCGTCATTCCACTCCTCCAGCCTGCGGCTTGATATGGCGTGTGTCTCACCAACGCAACAACGGTGTGCGCCGCCACGGCATGAACTGCTGCGACGAAGATTTTTCCGGGCATAGGGCCAACGGCACGCGGAAGTGATAGTCAGGACTTCTTGCAGAGGCGGCAGCCGTCGTCTCCGCCTGGCTCGCCGTCTTGCTCTTTAGCACTTTCGCCGCTCTCTACGCGACTTTACTGCTCGTACGCTCACTTTTTGCCATTGCTGGTTTCGCGCCGCGATCTACCAGCGGATGCGTATAGCGTGAGGTCGACGGGCCGACTGCAGCGACTGGCATAGCAACACGCGACCAAGTAAAAGCGTAAAAGGAAAAGGATCCTCGCCGTCTATGTTGCAGACCATGTTCACGAGGTAGACGGGACCTGCATCCGACTCATTCTTGGGTGAAGCCGACTTAATATCACAGTAGTAGCCGGGCTCGTGGTACGTCCTCATCCCAATCACAGGGTGAGCAACCCGCCCTTGCGCGAAGATTGTTGTCCACCCGTCAAGACTACGGGTAGCCGCGTTTTTACACGACCAAGACCCCGTAGCGGTCATCTTCGGGCTGCACCGTCAGACGCTGCCCGATGCGACGGAAGAGTGGGCTGAAGAAGGTGACCCCAGAAGCGGGACGAACCAGGATCACCTTCCCCAGATACCGAGACGCCTGTGAGGGCGCGTCCCGGCAGTCAAGATTGACAATTACGTGCTTAATAAATCCTAAATATAAAAATATAATCTCAAAATGGAATAAATGTTCAATTCGTTCGTTATTAATGCTCGTCAAAATGCATTATTCTCTAATGAGCAATAATTAAATAAATCGGCAAAAGCTTCGTAGCAGAGCTCTGTAGCCGTTACGCTTGCCATCGGTGCTAGATAGCCGATAATGGATAAATGGGTCGGCGCACTCCCCCATTCGCCCTAAGTTGAAACGATGCGATCCATGGCCTTTTGGTTGGGCGCAGAACTCGAACGGCCCGCCGGTATGCCCCGCCTGCACGCGGAGCGCATGCTGCTAGCGACGTTTGTCGAATGCCTCGCGCAATTTGCGCCAATAGAAGCGCAGCGCGGATTGGATATCGGCGAAGAACAGGCGCGCCGGGCGGAGGCCTGGATCGACGAGCATCTCACGGAACCGATCGGTGTCGAGGAAATCGCTAGTGCTCTTGGTGTCGGCGTTCGTTCGCTTCAGCTGAGCTTCCAGCGTGGCCGTGGATGCTCGCCAACCGATTTTGTCCTTCTTCGTCGGCTCGAACGAGCCAGAACGGCTCTTCTCGCGGGGGGACCCGCGCAACGGTTACCGCCATCACAACCGAGGCCGGTTTCGTGGCCACGACCTCCAATGCCAGATCGCTTTCCGGTCGGGACTCGGCCAAGCCTTCAGCAATGCGCACTAGCGTTCGGCCAATAATGTTCCAACCGTCCTCATCATGCCGAGACTTCACGGTGCCTCTGCAAACGAGCACCGCACTGGTCTGAAGAGTTCGCCAGTCCTCATCGCTGAACAGCGCATGGATGTCCGAACATTAGGCCGTTCTCCGCATTGACTTTGCTGGGCCGGGTGCCGATCCAGGATCGGAAGTGAGATCCTGTTTAGCGAAACTTCCGGCCCAGCAGCTAGGCTGGTGCCAGGCCCCCGACCGGCGCGGCCTAGCACAACCGCGTGTCCGCTATTTTTTTAAGCCTCCAATGCGTCTGGGCTTCGAGCGAACACGCGGGTGACTGCCTACGAACCCGCTCCCCCGAGAAGCCGCAGCGTCACCGCACGAAGAGCTACCGGATCAGTCGGGACCAGTCATCCCCGCTTTGGGGGAGACTTAAGGGATCAAGCGGAGCCGTATGGCTTGCGCAACGGCATGAGTGCGACTGCGAACTCCAAGTTTGGCTTGAGCCTTCTTCAGATGGCTGCGAACCGTCTCATCGCCGAGTTCAAGAAGCGACGCGATAGCCGCATGCTGGTGGCCGACCGAGAGCAAGCGCAATACGGCAAGTTCCCTGGGCGTCAGCGCTGAGTTGCCGCCGATGCGGCTTGCTTTTGATTTGATGAGTTTCTGCAGACGAATGGCCGCAAAGTTGGCACCCATGAAGAGAAGGGCTCGCGCCTCGTCCGATAACCGTTGGGAGAGAACATGGGGCGACCAGTAGGATATCACCCAACGGCCGCCGACGGGACATGTCAGCCCGTCGCGCATGCCGTACTTTAATGCCAATTCAGTGGGCCATCGGTCGATCCCCAACGGTTCGAGTCTCTGCATCAGTTCCGAGTTGGTGAATGGTGCAAGTGATACTTGGGCCAGCATGATCCCAGGCGCAGGATGGTGTTGACTCAATTGGTGCCACTCCCCCCACCAGCCCTTTGGCGCACTCTTGTGGAGGAACACTGTCTCCCCAACGTCGACTCCACTCCAGTCTCCCCAACGAACGGGAAGCAATGCCGCACCGAGTACGTTCACCTTGCATGCTTCAGAGCTTATTTGATGCAGCCCGTCTAGAACCTCGTCGGGCGCTGCAAATCTCTCGACGCCTCCGGCGAACCGGACCATTTCGGCACCAAATTTTTCGATGTCCACGCTCATGCATGCCACCATAAAACTGATCTAGAGACGTGCGACATCTGTTCCTGCCCAGCGAAATAGCTTCAGGTGCTAGGTGTCGTTGTGTAAGGCGTTCAAGACCAGAAAGCATGCAGAATTGTGCGGATCGCATTCGGTGTTCGTAAGAAGACCGCAAATGCGAACGCTCACCGCAAAGCTTCACCAATCAATGCCGCACATTCTCGACCTCCGCGTTGCCGGCCGAGCTGCCAGACGTCGCCCCGAAGCGTGACGGCCAGCCCCGCCGGTTTGGGGAGTTCATTCTCGGTGTATCGGGGCCGTTGGTCGAAGCCGTATGCGCCTCCTCGATGACCAGATTGACCTCGCCGATCGAGAACCCGGTCAGGTCGATGTCGTACTTGCTAGACAGTTAATGTAGCGGTCAAGAGACTAGAAGAAGAGGATGTCATCAATGTCGGACACCGACAGATTGAGATTCTCGATCCGAACGCTCGGGGGCATATTTCGCTGGCGAAAAGACATAGCTCGCTGCCCGTGTCTGGGTTTCTCGCACCTCACTTCAACGGAACCCAGAACATCTCGTCCTGGCCCAGAACGGTCCATCAAAAAATACTCAGGTACTAGTCCGTTATCGGGGCATCAGCGGACCAGTGCGATCCTTCGAGGCGAGGTCTGGATCATCGGCGGCTTCACGCGAAAGTCCGCCAAAACGACACCGCAGGGCTATACGCCGTGCCAAAGATCCATAAAATCAGTTCCAAAGTCGTTAGGCCACTAAAGGCTGAAGGCAGGCACCTGACCTGCGCGTGTATCTAGAGTGTCGACTATGAGCATGAAATACCGCGTCCTACCCCGCGGTCTTCTCTATTTGACAATCGTTTGCAGCGCTATTGCCGCCGCCTTGCCTCTCGCCGCAGACGCTTGTACGCGCGTGCTCTGGAACGGCAACAAAACGGCGGTGGTCGTCAGCCGTTCGATGGACTGGCCCGAGTCAACCGAACCTGTTCTGACAGCCCTGCCGGCTGGTATGGTCCGCGACGGAGATCTGTTTGCCGGCAAACATTTGGGTGACGTCAATCCCGCCCGCTGGACTTCCAAGCATGGCAGCCTCGTTACCACCGTCTATGGCGTCGGCACCGTTGACGGCATCAACGAAAAGGGCCTCGGTGTTCATGCCCTCTACCTCAAAGCCACGGACTTCGGTCCCCGTGATCCCAAAAAACTGGGGGTCCAGGCGGCACTATGGGCTCAAGATCTCCTCGATAACGCTGCGACCGTCGCGGACGCACTGGCGTTGATGGAAAAGGTCCAGCCGGTGATGGTGGAGATTCACGGGTTCAAGGCGACACTGCATCTTGCGATTGAAGATGCCGGCGGCAACTCAGCGATTATCGAGTATCTCGACGGGCGGAAAAACATTCATCACGGCCGCCAGTTCCAGATCATGACCAACGACCCGCCTCTCGACGAGCAGCTGGCTCATCTCGCCACATTCGACTTAACCAATGCGACACGCCAGACGCCGTTACCCGGCAACGTGGACCCCAAGGAACGTTTTGTGCGATCGGCCTACTTTCTTCAGATGCTGCGCGAACCGAAAAGCGATCGCGAGGCAATTGCGGGAATTATCGCGATTGCCCGCAACGCCTCGGTGCCGTTCGGCGCTCCGAACAATCTGCCAGGCACGCTCTACAACACCGAATACCGCACAGCGATCGACCTGACCAACCGGCGCTACTTCTTCGAGCTATCGACGGCCCCCAACCTCGTCTGGGTCAATGTCGCCCGCCTGAATCTAGCGCCCGGCGCACCGGTCTTGGCCCTCGATCCCGACGACATCGCACTCGCAGGCGATGTCTCCGACAAGTTGAAGTCGATCAACGCCCTCTTCTAAAGCGGCGGCTAACGAGGCATCGGCGCATCTGCAGAGACCCGTGGCTCGACGACTGCTCCTGGTCCGGACCAATCGGTCCGAAACGGTTGCCTGCAGGTCAGGTGATGACGGTCCAGCTGTCAAACAGGGGCGGAGTTCTGCTGGCAGGTGTAGATCTGCCGTCGCGCGGATGTGGTCGACCCGTTGCCAACATGTCGTCGTGCGGCCCGGCTGTGCCTGCTGCACGGCAGAGGTCAAGGCCATTACGCACCGGGTGAATGCGGATTTGTCGCGGCGCGGCTTCATTGCCGGCACCACCGCTTCCGTCGCGATGCTCGACGGAGGCCGCCGTTCTGGCCGCCTCCGACTGGGGCACCTACGTGATGGCCCATGTCTATTCTGCGCCCGGCATCAAACGCTGCATCGCTGCATCAAGGCTGGCGTTCGGTCGATCGAACACGGCAACATCGCTGACGCTTACATGAGACGCTGGGTCACGCCCGCCAAGGCGTTGAGGACCGCCACCTCGGAAAACGCCTTCATTCCGGGCCTTCAGGCCCGCGCAATCCTTATCCGCGCGCCCTGGGCGTGATCCAGAAGGGCGCGCACGCCGACACGCTGCTGGTTGAGGGAGGACCCGACCGAGGACTTGTCGCGGGTTGCCGATCCGGACTCCAATTTCCGCGTCATCATGTAGGGCGGAACGATCCACAAAAACACGCTCTGAAATCTGGTTCGGGCGACGGCCCTATGAGGAGTGCGCTAGCTTCGTACAACGAAAGGTCCGATGTTGGCCCTTGCCGGAGTCGATTTTTGGGGCGACATACCGATCAGGCCGTCACCGCTTTTAAGGGCGATAGCAGCCAAAAAACAAAAACAACAGTGGGAGACGCGTCGTGCAGAACTCTTTGAAAACTGCCTTTTTTCCGATGGTCACCTTTGCTTGCTTGATTATTGCCGGGTGGCTTTTCGTGAGCCGTAATGAGGTAATCCGTCAACTCAAGGCGATCGAGACGGCAAGAGACGGGGCGTTAGCCAATGCGAAGGCGACGCAGGATAAAGCTACAGCGGCCGAGGCGGCGTTATCTCAGGCGAAGAACGCACTAGAGGAGGCTGAAGAGAAGCTCATGGCGACCCAGAACGATCGGAGCGCTGTAGAGGCCAGCCTCAAAGAGCTCGAAGCGAGGCTGGCGGCTGCCGAAGCAGCGAGGGTCGAGGCTGAAAAGAAGGCTGCTGGTGCACAGGCGGCGCGCGCCACTGCAGAGGAGTCCGTTGTTGCCGCGGAGGCAAACATCAAAGGCGCCGAAGCGAAGCTGGCCGCTACCGAAGCAGCAAGGGCGGATGCCGAGAAGAAGACCGCGAATGTGTTGGAAGGAGCACAGGCGGCGAAGGTTGCGGCCGAGAAATCACTTGCCGAAATCCGGGCGAGCTTGTCAGCAGAGAAAGCAGCACGGACCGCTGCGGAGGAGGGCCTTGCCGCGGCAAAAGCTGCGCTCGCAGCATCGCCTCCGGCCGCCCCGGCTATGCCAGTCGAGCCTTCGGTTCAGTGAGCTTGCGCAGCGCTGTCAGAGGAATTTGACATTGGGACTGCAACGTCCTCGCGCAGGGCTTCGCCGGACCCACGGAACTGAAGTCGACCGCTGGCCCATTTCAGTCGTTCTATCCCGGCGGCGTCATGTCCGCTCCCGGAAAGCCGCAGGTTCGTCCGCCCATGACCAATTCGGCGGCAAACGACGTCGCGCCGTCAGCCATCGTTAGCAACCTTTACCGTGAGCACCAGGATCTGACTTCTCGAAAGCTCGGAGAGCTTTCTGTGAAGTTCCTCCACCCGTCGGTTGCGCTCGCCGCTGCCGCCATCGAGCAGCGAGACGGCCTCTCGGATGAGCATCCACTCGGACGCATTAAGATCAGCATCGACCATGTCGCCACCTGGTGGAAACGTCAGCTCTCAATTGGCCGAGTCTGCATTCGCATGACTGGCAGTGTCGGTCTCAGGTAACCGCTCTGCACTCGCGGCCCATACGGCACCGCCGATTGTTCGACCGAGCTGCGTGTTGCTAGGAGCTGCCCATCTATGCGGATGGACGGACGCTGCCGTAGCCACGCCTGCCTTTAGTCAAACAGATCACCGGCGTTGTCCAACGTAGCGGTCGATAAATATCAATGAGAGCGCCACGCACGATTGCTCCAGATCAATGAACGCTGGTGAGGTCCACAATTTTTGGCGTTGCGTTTTTGCATCGACAGTAGAAGTCGGGCTTTCGGGCCAATTCCGGCGGACCCTACCGTCCGGCGCTAAGCGCGGACTGCGTTATTTGCCTTCCGGTTGCCCAGCCTCAAAAGGCTTCCGTCTCCTTTGGAACACCGAACCTTGCGTGATGGTACTTGATCGCCGGCACGTGGTGCACCCACTGGCACCGAACGAAAAAGCCCTTCGCGATCATCTGCGAAGGGCTTCCCGTTCGCACTGCGCCCTCTGGACGGTCCCCGCAAACCATCCATTTCGCAGTCGAGAACAATATGATTGCCTACGGGGAGTGTACCGTTTAGTTGCCGGTCCACGAAATGTCTGATTGGGACATCACGTAGCGTGGAAAACGCGCAACCTCCGTCTGTCACTTTTTGTTTCAATTTGTTTCCGCTCCAGGTGCATTCAACAATTGCTGTGCAGTTTTTCCGCGAAGCGGTTTTCTACTTCCCGCCAAGGCTGTGCAGGTCCTCGCCATCTCGCGCATAGAAGCGCTCACATGCAGCAAGTGCGTGAACGCGGGTAGCTGGCCCAATCGCCAGCTGCGATGCCACCTTGCGACGTCGCACGGTGTGCCAATTGAAACGCTCTAAGCAGAGTTGAGGATCTGTCAAAATCGTTCCTGCCCCTCTACGATGCTCTTGTGCTCGGAAATAAGGAGGTATGCGGGTGCGACAATATCGGATAGCCTCATTGATGCGGTGGGGACTGCGGATGCCAGAGCCTAGGAGAAGACTATGAGCCAGAATCCGTTCGAGATCCCTCAGCAGATGCGTGACCTTGCGGAGAAAAATGTCAAGCAGGCCCGAGTGACGTACGGTCAGTTCATGGACGCCATGACACAAGCCATGACCGTTTGGACGACGGCAATGCCATCGAACGAGATGACATCTGGCTTCAAAGTGGTCCAAGATCAGGCGACCAGGTTCGTCAAGCAGAACGCTGACGCCGCCTTTGCCCTGGCAGATGACTTGGCCAATGCACAGGATATCCAGAACGCGTTTGCTCTCCAAAGTCGGTATGCACAGACCCAGATGCAGGTCTATGCATCCCAGGCACAAGCACTTGGACGGCTCATGGCAGAGGCCGCACAACGGATGCAGCCGCGAAGCTAGCTCTCGCGGCCAGCGAGCGGATTGAACAGCCTTGACGAATTACCCGCCATTGCAGCCGGAGGCGCCCCATCCGATACGTGCGCCCTTTCGGCTCAGGCGTTGTAGGATCCTCAGTTCTTAGCGTCAGCGAAAGCTAGGCCGACCCTTAGCCCACAGCGCAGGCGATGGCGGCAGCTACAGAGAACAGATCCCGACACCGGCGACACACAGCTCCGACAGCCGAACTGTCAGCCGACCATTCGAGCCCTTGCGTCTCTATGCGAAAGTCGCCGCTACCGCCCAAAAAGTCGTCGTTGCCGCCGCTGTTCAGTACGTCGACCAGCGCGAGATTGGAATGCCGGGTAATTTCTCCGCGTTCGTTGCTACCTTCATTCTCGCTTCGTCCTCGCCCAATGCTGCCGCCTCTGACGCATTGCTATCGCGACCGCGGCGCGCACGTCCGTTTGCCCGCATTCGGAGGAGAATTCCGGGGCTAACCAGGCAACCAATTCAAGATCGCTGATCGGTCGACCGACAACCGCAGCGGCGTCCAGTTCCTGCTCCACTCTTTCCCGAAGGCGGTTCATGCAATGGATCCTCGTTCAATGCGTTATGTGCCTCTTAGGCCTCCTGTCAGGACCGGCCAAATTCGAATCCAAGCGTGTCGATCAACCGCGCCGGTTTAGTGGTGACGCACACCGCCAGGCCCGATCCTTCGATCATTGAGAACGTTTTCGGAGATTGACGTCTTCGCGGTTATGCGGACGTCTAACAAGCATCCCTCTTGTCTGTGATCGCCGCCCCAGACTTTCAGAATATCAAGCGGGATTGGCGAAGCTCACGGTCGTCGCGGTTCTCAACAGAATTATTCAATATGGCTATGACCTGCCCTGGCACGAATCGCTCGCAGACCTCCAGGAGGATCTTGGTTGCGTTGATACAGAGATGATGGCCAATCGCTATTGCAAGCCCCGCAATGCCGCGCGCCCTTGTTTAGCGCGCAGCTGGCCCGTCTCCTCGCATGCGCAGAGGGAACTATGGGTCAAAGGCGGCCGCCCGAGTTCCGTCCGGTCGCGACCTCAGCAGCGTAGGGCCTTAGCTAAGCCGCCAGCGGCTTAATCAGGATCGTCCTGCTCGATGCGATACCGATAAGGCAGTCCACCGCAATATTCGGCGCCGGCCTTCGCAGCGTCTTCCCAAGACTGAAATGCTGCGCCGATAACCTCTGCGGACCTGTCCTCATCATCCTGGCCGGACTCGCGCCACACCAAAACCCGGAATTTTTCCATCATAAGCCCCCGCTAAAAGACTGCTTTTCGAATACCCCTCCCCGTTCACCCCATAAGATAACCGGGAAGCCGCACAGGAAACAGCTGCTGAGGTGGAAAATGCGGCCGAGTTGCGACGCAGCATCACATCGTGATCAAGGTTTCAGAGATGCATGGGCACATCGCCTAACCATTGGGCAACGCGCGCTGTCGCAGACTTTAAAACCGGGGAGGGCGATCATCGCTGAGGGCAAAGCGCTGGCACTGCGAAGTGCCACAGCTTTGCCGTCTCGCCAATGCCCCAACGCACTCGAATTCAGGCTGCTTCGGTGAGAGTCAACAAGATGTCGGCGTACCAGGCGCAATTGAGCCCAAGCGCTTCATCCAGCTTGAGGTTGCGGGTACCAACATCCAGGCGTGCAGCGTGGATGCCGAGCAATTTCCAAGGCAGGTTGCCTAGTGGCGATCCGAACTCGGGAGCCCTCATGACCACGGGCGCACCACTCGTGCCCCGGTGCGTCCGGGCATCGGTAAGAAAATAACCCTGGCCTTGAAAGCGCAGACCGAACGATGATGCGATCACAGCTTGGCGAACGACTGGCATGTGGTGAAGCGTGTCATGGAATCCAAGCGGGAACCCGACAATCAGCAGTGAACTGCCCACTTCGACCTGCGTGGTCGGATCGTGCAGGTGGTCAGGTGTGAACGCGCGGTAGACCGCGGCCTTAGGCAACGCCGCCCTATCAAGCTCAATGACTGCAACGTCGATCTCACCTGCCCAGTCGACGCCCTGACGCCAGATGCTCTTGCCATCACGGTAGAGCGGGATGGAAAAACTGATAGAGCTGCACAAGTTGAATGAATCTATGTGCAGTTCGATCTCGATGCGATCGGGGAAATGCTTGCTTGGCTCGTCGATCATGACGTGCCGGCTCGTCACCAAGAACAATCGCTGGCACCGCTCGAAGAAGAAGCCACTCGCATTTGTCAGAGGCTGCTGTCCGTAAAACGTCAGAACACGCGCGGCTGTAAGCAGAAGGGGTTCGATCATGCATTTTCCAGTGCGGCTTGAATTCCCACACCCGGCTTTGGGTGTGCAATGTCAATTTACTCAATGCTCTGAGCATAGCTGGAATTGGCCCTAATTCCTCGTCGACTGAGGCGCAAAGTCTAGGCCGCTATGTGGGATCGATCTGCCATCATGCGGAGGTTGCGAGTAGGGCAGACCCTGACCCTGAGTTGGCTCTAGTGCGGCGTACTCACTGCAGATCACTAGAACGGCTCCCGCCGACGCGATACCGGTGCTCGCACCACACGAAGCCCCGTACGTTGCGAGGCGCATTTACCAAGACCGTCAGCGGTCACGCCAAGGGTCATTGCGCACCCGCACCAACTTGTTCGTTCAATCCACCGCACCTAGTTGTCAGCTAGTTGGAGTGGAGTAGGAGCTGCACGAGCAGAAACGTGCTTTTGTCACCCTTTTCGCCGTCGAGGTTCATCAGGTTGCGTGCCCTCGACAGGGTCGTGAACACGTAGGGCGACTGCGTGAAAGAACGGATGCCGTCGGTGATGGCGCGAACCCTCACTCTGCTTGCGGCGATCTGGGCGGTGTCGCCGCGCGTCGCCGTCGTCGGTCACTCGCTCGAACATCGACCAAGACGTTTTCCACGGCGAGGAAATCTTTCAGTTGCATTGGCGTTTCCAGAACGATGCTCCAACGAACGTCCAAATTCTATTGAACGACGGGTGCTGGTGCGCGTGACGCCCTCGGGTACCTGGATCGTACATGACAAGTACGAGCAGCGTGGGGGCGGTTGCACAATCGTGAATGTGCGCGACGCTTTACCAAATTCGAGTTTGGCTTGCGAATTCGGATAGTCGCGCAGCCACCTTTTCGCGGTCAGGCAGCCTAAGTCATGGGTTCTGAAAGGCTTGCAATGAGATGCACTAAATGTCGGAAGCTGGATCTAGACCTGACGTGCTGCGCACGTTGGGAGTCAAAGGAGATGGCCATGCAAGTTGCCTGAATCAGATGCAGACGACCCCAAGAGTGCAGTGCGAAGACGATCGGACATTTTTATTCGGCCCGAACTTGCGTTGCGAGTCGCGCATGCTGTGGCCTGAATGACGATTGGGATAGCCAGCAAGTAGGCCTGGAGGGCGCGCGATCTGTCGTGGTTATCGTAGATCTTCTGAATGGTATCGGCGTCGGGGTAGCCGTCGGATAGGTTCAGCGTGCCGATCGACGTTTCAAGCTTATCCGGCGCACTGCAACTTATCGATTCAACGAACTTCAAGCCGGCCCCACTTTGGGTCGCCTGACCTGGCGGGCCGGTTTGTCCTCGCGCACGGCCTTGAAGGTGGCCTGCCGGAGCAGTCCGTCGCCCGTCCAAGCCCGGTATTCGACCTGCGCAACCAGTTTCGGCCGGACCCAGTTCACGCCTTTGGCCTGCTCGGGCGTGAGTGGTTTTGAAAACGGCGCCGTCTCGACCCGCATAGACTGCAACGTCCCCCAGATCTCGCCGGACGTGCGGCGGCTGAATCCTGTGCCGACGCGCCCGGCATAGACGAGGCGCTTGCTTTCGTAATAGCCGAGCACAAGGGCGCCAGCGGCGTGTTTCACGGCGCTCGAGTCGAGATAGCCCGCGACGACGAATTCATTCGACTGTTTGCACTTCGATTTCAGCCAATCGTCATGCCGCCCCGATCGGTACGGCTTGTCGATGCGCTTCGAGATGACCCCTTCAAGCCCGAGCTTACAGGCCTCCGTCAGAACGGCGCGACCGTCTCCGCTGAGGTGTTCGCTATAGCAAATCGGCGAACTCTTCTTCTGTTTGCGGAGCAGCACTTCGAGCAATGCCTTGCGTTCGCCAAGGGGCAGGGAGCGAACATCGGTCCCATCGAGGAAGAGCAGATCGAAGGTGACGAATGTCATGCGCTCCGATCGGCCCGTCTTGAGGTCATGGACGAGTTCGACGAAACTCGAGGCGCCGCGCTGGTCCTCGACGATGACCTCGCCATCGATCATGGCTGAGCGAACCTTGAGCTCGTGCAGTGATTTGACCAGCGGGGCAAATTTCTCCGTCCAATCCACGCCGCTGCGTGTGAACAGACGGACAGCCCCGTTCTCCGCATGCGCCTGAATGCGGTAGCCGTCGAACTTAATCTCGTGCACCCAGCGATCGCCAGATGGCGGCTCGCGGACCAGCGTTGCGAGACACGGCGCGATAAACGCAGGCAAGTCGGTCTGCGCAGCTTTAACTGCAGCGTTTGTTTTGGCGCCCTTTGACATGGGGCTCTTCCTCATGACGCGGAGCCGACGAGCTTCCTGATGGCCGCGCGTAGTGGGCGAGCGGAGGATGCGTAGTCGGTCCATGCCGGGGTCTTGGCCAGCAGCGCCGAGACCGTGTGAACCGTGTAGCGCGCTGGATCGAGGCCGCTGCGGACCTGCGCCCACATGAGCGGCATGGAGACGGTAGCTCCTGGCAGGGCGCGGGGCGAAAGGGGCGCGACGGCCGTCGCCTTCGGGTCATTGCGCAGGTAGTCGAGGAAGATCCGCCCCGTCCGCAACTTCTTGGTCATTTTGTTGAGGTAGCGGGTCGGACTGTCGTCCGCCATTTGCGCGCTGATCGCTTCGGCGAACATTCTGGCTTCGTCCCAACGGGCAGCGTCTGCAGGTGTGGATCTGAGCGGCGTAACGACATGGAGTTCCTTTCCCGCCCGTTGTTTTGCAGAAGGCCACGAGGCCGAGCTTTTCCAAACGCTCGCGCAATTCTTTCGCGGCTTTGACGACCGCGGGGAAAGCGACACCGGGGCCGGGATCGAGATCGAAAATCAACCGACCTGGAACGCGAGGCTCGAATGGCTCGCAATTCCAAGGATGAAATTCGATCGTCGCGATTTGCCCCATCGCCACGAGCCCATCGACCTCGTCGATCTGCAGGTAGGGCTCACGGTCGCCGCTGATCTTGACACTCGAAATGTGTTCGGTGGTGCCGCTCATGACGTGGCGCTGAAAGAAGGTCTGCCCGTTGATGCCGTCTGGCGCGCGCAACAACGAGCAGGGCCGGCCGCGCACGTGCTCGATCATCCATGGGCCGACAGTCGCCAGATATTCGGCGAGCTGGCGTTTGGTCACGCCTGCGCCACCGAAACTCGTGGGCCAGAGAACCTTGTCGGGATTTGAAATGGTGACGCCCAAGACTACTTTGCCGGACGCTGTTATGGGGACGATCTTGGGCGCGCCGCGTGATCGCACTTTTGGGCGAAGCTGGGGCGGGTCCTCTGGCGGCGGCGGCGCACTCAAGACCGCATCGCGCTTTCCGGAATTCCGCTTCGACAGCATGAATGAAACTGGCGCGGCGCCCTTGCCAGCGGCGATCTGCTCCATGGTCCGTCCCGATGCCACCGAGCGGTCCTTTTTCAGGACCGCCCCATTGTCGCCGGGCTTGGCCCATTCATCACGATGCTTGATCAACAGCCAGTTGGTGCGATTGCCTCCGGTGCGGTCGTGCTTCATGCGCACGAGGACGTAGCTGCCTTTGAGCTTGGCGCCGCCCATGATGAATTTGAGTTCGCCGTCGCGCAGGGCCGCCTCGGCGGACTTGTCTCCAACCGGCGACCAGAAGCCCTTATCCCACACCATGACGGTGCCGCCGCCGTATTGCCCCTCGGGGATCGTGCCTTCGAAGTCGCCGTAGTCTAGGGGGTGGTCCTCGACCTCGACGGCGAGGCGCTTCTCGGCTGGGTCGAGCGAGGGTCCTCGCGTCACGGCCCAGGATTTGAACACGCTACCGATCTCGAGGCGCAGGTCATAGTGGAGCCGCGTCGCGTCGTGCTTCTGGATTACGAAGCGCGGATACGCGGCCTTGCGGATCGTCTTATCGCCGGAAGGTTCACTGCTTTGCTTGAAGTCGCGCTTGAATCGGTAGAGCCTCAACGGATTGGCCATCGATGCCGCCTCGGTTTTCCCGTTGACGCTGAGCCACTCTCGCCGGGCGTCAGGCCTGCTTCTTGCTCCGCGACGGTTTCGGCTTGGTGCCCGGTTTCGAAGACTCGCCGAGACTCTTCTTCAAGGCTTCCATCAGATCCACGACGTTGACGCCTATCGGTCGCGCCTCCTCGTGCGGCGCGATAATCTTGCGGCCCTTGAGCTTGGCCTGAACGAGGTTCTTCAACGCGGTCTGATAATGGTCCTCGTATTTCTCGGGCGCGAAGATGGCCGATTTCTTGGCGATCAGCTGCACCGCAAGGTCGACCATTTCCTTGTCCGGCTTGGTCGCGGGCACTTCGTCGAAGAAATCCGCGGGGTCGCGAAGCTCTTCCGCATAGCGTAGCATCTCCATGACAAGCCCATCCGCCAGCGGGGCGATGGCCACCAGCCATTCGCGACCCGCAATGGTGACCTGAGCCAAACCGACCTTGCCGGTTTTTTTCAAAGCCTCGCGAATGACGACATAACCTTCGCCGGCCAGCGCGTCGGCGGGGACCACGAAGTAGGGCCGTTCGAAATAGCGGGTCTCTATCTCCTTAGTATCGACGAACTGTACGAGATCGATGGTCTTCTTGCTTTCGAGCTTGAGGGCGTCAATCTCCTCGGGCTCGAGCGTGATGTAGGTATCGGTATCGACCTCGTAGCCCTTGACGATGTCGGTGCTGTCGATCTTTCCGATTCCGTGCACAACCTTTTCGTAATTGACGCGGCGGCCGGAGGGTTTGTGGATCTGTCGGAAAGAGATCTCTGAAGCTGATTCCACCGCGTTGTAGATTTCAACGCCGATAGAAACGAGGCTCAAGCGCAGGTAGCCTTTCCAATAGGCACGGGCTTTCTTGGGCATGACGCAACACCTGTGGACGCTGGACGCACTGAGCTACACTATAGATGATGACCCACCGCCTGCCATGGCGATTCGTTGCGCCCTTTAACGATCCGGTCACAAAAACTTGGATTTGAACTATCTGACGACCGCCTGGAGGTGCGCCTTTGCCTGATCCGCTGCGGCCGAGGCGTGATCCAATCTGGCCAACTTTTCACGCCGCCTGCACCGCCCGTGCGCCCCGCCACGTCCTCAAACAGGTCGCTGGTTTCTGCCAGCTTCGCGCGCTTGCCGGTGAAGGCCTCGAAGCGGCGAACGATCACGTCACATTAGAGCGGGTCGAACTCAATGAGCCGAGCGACTCGGCCGGTCTTCTCGGCCGCGACGAAAGTCGTGCCGGAGCCGCCGAAGGCTATACGGAAAGGAGGTCGAGTTGTTTGTCGATGGCGCGCGCAAGGCCGCACTAATCAACTATATACCTGCCGACAAGCTAAAGGAAATGCCCAATCTGATCCGTGTCAAGTCCTGCGACCAGCAACGCGCCAAGACATCTGGATGACGTGCTCGTTATCCGTGCGGGCTGCAGCTGTTGTATTCGCTAAGCTCCGGCTTCATCCGTTACTGACCCGAAGCGGAAGAAGTCACGTACACGCACCATGGCCAAGCCACCCGGGCCAATCAACCCTGACTGGCATGCGGAATGGATTGCCAGCGTGATCTCCTTGCTCGTTTCGTCGATATAGATGTGTAAGGCTTTGGTATCTTGTCGCTCATGACAGTGGAGTCTACCCCGGCAGCGGGAGCATGAAAAAGCCTTCGACGGTGTTGAGCCTGAAGCTGAACACAACCCTTGCTCTCGCGCTCGCCCTCACGCCGCCGGGGCTCGATCCGGCCAATATTGGCGGTCTCGGCTTCACTATTCCTGCACGCGCCCAGCCCGCCGAGCTGACCAGCGCGCAGTCGGATGCACTTGCCGCGTACAACAAGGCCGTGCGCGCCTTTAAGGCGATCCTGGCCCAGCGGCGCGCGCAGATCGACGCCAAACAAAAGCTGCCGAACCTGCCGGGGCAGGCCGTCTACCTCGCCCGCATCAAGGTGATGAGCACCTACAAGGACCTCACCGACGCGCTGCCGTCGCACATCGGCCGGCCCAACAAGTTTGGCGTTCCGCCGGCGTACTTCGACGCCGACATCGAGCCGCTCGTCGAGGAGTACGCCGCACTCTTCCGCATCATGCAGGCGTCACCCACCAACGCGCAAAGCTCCGATACGCCGTTCAAAGACGTGGTTGACCTCGGCACGGCGATCGCGCGCGCCAAGGGCGTCGATGCAGCAACCGCCGAAGCGGCAGGCCGCATCAGCCTCGGGCTGTTCTTCGCCGAGACGGACGGCCGTCAGAACATCGGCAACGCGCGGTCCAACAAATACAACGGCAGCCTGCAAACGGGTACGTCTGAAGATCGATACGGCCGGAGGAAGTGGGCGGTAATCAAGAGAGAGGTCGCGACGCTCGATCCTGCGGTGGCCGCCCGCGACGACAAGGAAGGGGCGCGGGCGGCCAAGCTGGACCAGCGGTACAATCACTGGACCGCGGTGCGCAATGGCCTGATGAACGCGCACGCAGACCTCTTCCCGCAGATTCCGGCGATCATGAAGATGCTCCCCGATGAGATCGATCAGATGAAGTTGTTCGAGCTCATCCAGATCATCCCAACCCCGACGCAGGCCGCCCTCAAGTCGGACAACTTCGCCAACTATAAAATTTCAGATGCTACGATCATGGGATACCTGCGTAACAACAGCGTCTTCACCTTCGGCAAAACCGACCGGGCCAAGACCTCCGCCACCTTCCGCGAAATCCTCGATGCGATGTGGCTCTTCAACGACAAATTCGAACGCGCGAGGACCAAGTTCAAGGCGATCAAGCAAGGGATGGCCGAGTAGCTCCATGCCAATATCCGACGACGTCCGCTATGCCACGCGCAAGTTTGCTCGTCGGAATGGATGAGGCGCTGAAGATGACGGAGAAAAACCGTTTCAACGATAAGAAAACGTTCTCAATCTTCATGTGGCGTCCGCCGCAGCCCGTCGCGGACGTCGACACAATGCAGCCGGCGCTCGTCTACGAGGATCCGTGCGAGCCAATCGACCAGGGGGGCGAGAAGATACGCAAGCGTTATTCCGGCCACGAAGGGCAGCAGGATTTCGCGCAAGAACATTAACGCTGCGACGACGGCCGCGAGCGTCGCGATCCAGAACATGGGAGGTCGTGTTGGTTTCATGCAACAATAGTCCGACATTCCCCAGACGATAGGAGACTGGGCGGCAGAATTGCCCCAACTTGACGACGAAAATGACAGCAACCACAGTGAGGACAGCGAACACCACGAAGCCGAAGGCATCCAAGACACCAATGATGTGTCCGTCCTGGCTGCATTCCTCTCTTGGCCGCTGCGCACTCACCTTTAATCAAAGTTGTACTGTGGCAGTGCACTTGCTGGAAGAACTTCATGCCATGGTTTTCGGCGGCGGAGGTGCTTCAGCCATACGAAAATGAAGTCGGCCTTGTCCCAGGACGGCTCGGCGTTACGGCGCTTAAGAGCGCATTTGTTGTGAACGCCGATGTGGCTCTTTAATCCGGGCATTCCCCACCATCCGATTTTGTGACAGGGCCGACATCGTCAGCTCGACCTGCCGCGGCGGCGTCATGGAGTTTGCACAAATTCGCTCACGCTCCAGGCATTGCCGTCCTTGCTCAGCCGCAGTTTCGCGGTGATCGGCTGAATGCCGGCCGTCTCGGAATCAACGCGATAGACATACCCGATCACATCTGCGGACACAGGCTTAGTTTCAGCCAGGGTGATATTGACGCGCGGCTTGTCCTTGGCGGGCTCTTTCATTCCGGCGGCCTCAATCTGCTGCAATTCCCCGTCGAGCCTTGCCTTCGCCGCACCGCTTGCGAGCTTGGCGGCCCCCGCGACGTTGTCTTCCACGAAATACGCTCGAATGAACTGATCGGCGGCCGCGCTGGCCTCCGGAGGTGCCTTGGAGCACGCCGCCATAAGCAACGCGATGCCGATGAAGACTACGGCGCAGGAGCGCCCTTTCGACAGCCCCGGCACGAACTTCCTCAGGCGTTCTCGCTCAACATTGTCGATTAATTCGTTCTTAGTGACTGCATTACTGTGCAGAGTTTTCGCCTGGTCCGCAGTCACTGCCTGTCCTCCAATCGTGAGCAATAAGGCGGTAATAGTAGCATTGTCTGACCCAATGTGCTCGGGCCGACTACGCATTCGTATGCCGCTTTGAGTCTTATCAATCGCACAGCTCGACGGGCGACGATCGTCGAAAGGGCTAAGAGAGCGAGCAGCACCAGCGCCATCGCATTATCGTTCAAACGTCTCGCAGCTGCTTCATGGACAAGACATAGGTCATCAGCATGAATGCGGCCCAGTGCAGCGCCCGCGTCCAGATCAGCGCCCGCCGTTGTTCGAAGGTGCGCGCGGCCGCGCTGAGCATTGAAAAGCCCATCCATGCGAGGACGCCACCGCCCGCCACCATGAAGGCGTCGAGGGACACGCCGAATAGGTGCAACAATTGGGTGCCGATGAGCGCGGCGATCATGAGAATCAGCACCATCGCCACCGCGGCCTTGGTGGCATCCGCCAACTGCTCGGTGCGAGAACGGCCGGCCTCGATCCGCGCGAACATCGCGCCACAGACCGCGGGGTTGACCAGCGACAGCACTGTTATGATGGCCTGTAGGTGCTCTTTCATATCCAGCTACCGCACGACGTGAGAGGGCGAGACACACATCATTGAACTACCGCATCCAGCCGATGCCGCCGCCCATGATGAACAGGATTCCGGGCTTGCTCTCTAGTGCGCGAGCGATGGGAGCGACTGTGGCAGACCGAGACCATGGCGAATGCGAGGATCATGTACGCCTTCTTCATCTGCATGTTCAATTCCACTTGATGCGCTCGGGCCGCCCCCCATGAGTTTGGAGGCGGCCCGGCATCTGTTGTATGCGTGGGCTACTGCTTACTAACGTTGCTCATGACGGATTCCATCACGCGGTCGAGGTTGAAGCTGCCGGGCTTCTGGCGTGGTGGAAACTCCTTGAAGCTCTGTAGCCACTGTCCGACATAGGCGCCTGCCGGAGCCATGACAAACATCCGATCGAGGTACCAGCGCTGATAGCCCATGGCATGTTCCTCCTCGGCGCGTTCGAAGGGATCCATCCGCAGATTGGTAAGCATGGGCGCACGCAGGGTCACGAAAGGCTCCTGCCACACCTTGAGACCCACACCATCTTGTCTCAGGAAAGTGATCTTCCAGTTCTCGTAGCGCAGGGCCGCGACGCTCCCATCGTCGGTCCAGTAGATGAACTCCTTGCGCGGCCACTCGCCCTGGCCCTTCAGCGCCGGACCCAGATCGTAGCCGTCCAGATGCACTTTGTAGGTTATGTCGCCGATCTTGCGGCCCTTGAGGAGGTCTTCCTTGGCGGTGGTGTCTCCGGCGGCAGCGACCAGCGTCGTCATCATGTCCTCGTGTGCGCCGACCTCGTTGATGACCGTGCCTGGCTTGATGACGCCCGGCCATTTGATCAACGTGGGCACTCGATAGCCGCCCTCCCACTGCGTGTTCTTCTCGCCGCGGAACATGGTCGTGCCGCCGTCCGGCCAGGTGAAGGTCTCGGCACCGTTATCGGTCGAGTACATCACGATGGTATTATCTTCGAGGCCCAGTTCCTTAAGCTTCGCCAACACCTGGCCGACATTCGCATCATGCTCGACCATACCATCGGCATAGATGCCAAGGCCTGTCTTGTCCTCTGATTCCTTCTTCAAGTGCGTGAAGATGTGCATGCGGGTGGAGTTCCACCAGATGAAGAACGGCTTATCGTCCTTCTTGGCCCGCTCCATGAAGTCGAGGGCCTTCACCGTCACTTCCTCGTCGATCGTCTCCATGCGCTTGCGCGTCAGCGGACCCGTATCCGTGATGCGGCCGTCGGCGAAGCTATGTATGACACCACGCGGGCCGAACTTCTTCTTGAACTCGGGGTTCTTCGGATAGTCAGGGTTTTCCGGCTCTTCCTCGGCGTTCAAATGGTAGAGGTTGCCAAAGAATTCGTCGAAGCCGTGGTTGGTGGGCAGCATCTCGTCGCGGTCGCCCAAATGGTTCTTGCCGAATTGTCCGGTCACATAGCCCTGCGCCTTGAGCAGAGTTGCGATGGTCGGGTCTTCCTTCTTCATGCCCTCGGGCGCCCCCGGCAGTCCAACCTTGGTGAGGCCCGTCCGGATCGGCGACTGTCCGGTAATGAAAGCGGCGCGGCCCGCCGTGCAGCTCTGCTGGCCATACCAATCGGTGAAAAGCGCGCCTTGCGCCGCAATGCTGTCGATGTTGGGCGTCTTGTGGCCCATCATGCCGCGGTTATAGGCGCTGGTGTTGAATTGGCCGATGTCGTCGCCCCACATGACGAGGATATTGGGCTTCTTGTCTTGCGCGCTCGCAGCGTTAGGCGCGAGTGCAGTCGCGACCACGGCGAAAACCGCAAAGGCAGGTCTCGCGAGAAACATTCGACACATGTCACCTTCTCCTAAACTCTAAACGATACGGACTAGCGTGATGTGGGGGACGTCGTGGTGAGGCACTCCGGAACTTACTCAAAGTAGCTCCGCATCCTGACGGTTCTTTTCGGCGCCGTACAGGTACCGGATCAACCATTAGGGCCCAAGCCACTAGGCCAGCAGTTCTGGTTGTCAGATGCAAGGGTCTTGCTCCAAGACAACGCGGCGATGTTGTCACCGTGCCTCGAACAAGACAGCCCGCCACGGCGGGCTGTGGCACTTGCTCACCGTTCGCTGCGGCGTAGCCTTCTGTCCGTTGGTCGGGCTAGAGTTGCCGTCACGTACACGTGGTCGGACCAGGCAGTGATGACCCTAGGCTGCGTCACCGCAGCAGTAGGAGGCTCGCGAGCATGCCGCAGAGGGCCGAAAAAGCCGTTTCGAAGCGGTGAGTGTACATAAGGTTGGTTCCAATCTCCGATTGTCAAATGGCGGCGTAGGGCCGAAGCCCGATCATGAGGTGGATGCCTTCGGGTTTGCCGGCATCGTTGTCGTTGAGCAGCAGTTTTGGTTCCTTGGTCAGGAATGGCTTGCCGTTCTTGTCATAGCCGTATGTGGTCCCGCCTGCGGTGCCGACGACTTGTTCGGGCGGGATGCCATAGACCCGCTGGGAGTAGACACGTACGAAGTCCTGGCCGCCGCCGGTGACGATGAAGGTCTTGTAGCTGTTGGCACGTAGGTAGCGCATCACCTCCAGCATCGGCTCATATGTGAGTTCCGTGTAAAGCCGGTCCCACCGCGGATGCTTGGCGGTCGCTATCCAGTCTTTCACCTCGGCGCTGAACTGCTCCACCGACATGCCAGTGAGCGTCGCGGCGAGAATTTTGTAGAGGTCGGGCATCGGGAGCCTCGCGATCGCCTCCCGATTGCCGGATAGCACAGTTTTGAACGGCTCGACGTTCTTCAACTCGGGCTTCGCCTTCACCACTGCGGGGGGCGCCGATGTTCCACCGATAGGGTTTTCTTTTTTGCCTGCCCGCCAAACGCGATCAGCGCCTCCTTGGCGCGCCGTGTATCCAAGGCAACAAACAATGCCCTGGATGTCCGGGGACGTGGCCGTCAAAGGCCGCCAGTTCAATATCGATATCTCGCCTGATCAGATCATTCAGAATCTGGATTGGTCAGGCATTCCGATTTGGATGAGCTATGCAGAGGCACGTAACGGCCCGGTGAGCCTCTTCAACGACATCGTCTACTCCAAGATTTCCGGATCGAAAGATTTCGCCACCTCGCGGAGGGGGCGCTTGGCGAACACTTTGTTCCGCGTTCTTGTCCCATTTTGCCGCCCTTCCCTAAAGGGTCTTGGATCACCCCCCAGAATTGGCAGGCAAATCACGCCGCAAGCACCCGCATCCGGCTATGCCTGCCTGAGTCCTACCGGCGCCACTCTGGGACACCCGCCTGCTCGCAGGTGGTCTGAACACGAATGTCCGTAAAAACAGTGCGGCAGATCTCTTTTTTGAAGTTGGGGTTGTTGCGGATCTGGGAGGCTGATGCCTTCAGGCCATATCCACGTGCCACCTCCGCCAGATACTCGTCCTGGCAGTAGGGCGTTGCGATCATCTGGCCATTGACCCGCTGAAGCCCTCGAACGCAGTCGATGGCGCGAGCAGGTGTTGCAGCGATGATGGCAAGAACAGCGGCTGCGAAGCTAAAGTGCAGTTTGGCCGGGTTGGTCATAGGGTTGTCCTCAGGCGATCGGCGTCCGGTTTGAGACCGCCGGAGCGGTTTGAAAAAATGAGATTATGCATCAAGCGGTGCAAACCCTAACTCAATCCGAGGATGAACGAGCGGCGTCAGCAGAGGCATCGCGGGCACCGGCCGGCCTTTTTACGGCCATACCGGCGGGCATCAGAGATATTTTGGTTGCTGGCCTGAGACTCAGTAGGACGCGCAAGCTTGCCGCTCGGCGGGCAACTTCGGCCTCGGAGATCTCACCATCGGCCACCAGGGCATTGACACACTTCTTGGAAAAAACGTCTTGGAAAACTTGGGCCCATTTGCCTCATGCACTGCCTCAGTTCGTTGGCTAACACTTCCTGTGAGAACGGCGGCTTCGCAAGGAGCCGCCGTTCTTGTGCTCGCTCGGCTGGCTAGCCGAGACGGGGGAGAAGGGGCTGGTTGCACTGCAATGAGAACGCTCTGCCCAATGACTTGCCAAGCGTGGTTCGTGGCTTCACTGTGAGCACGACAAGTAATGCAGGAGGAAAAAGTGAACGGCAAGTTGGTGTACATTCTCGCCATTATCGTTTTTTCGGCGCTGCTGGCTTGGTATTTCCTGCCGTTGCTCAGTACGACAACGCCCACTGCGGTTTCGCCCACTGCTGATGCACCAGCTCTACCAGCTGCTCCAAAACAGCCAGAGAGCCCTGCTGAAACGCCCGCTCAGCCCGCTACTCCATAGCAGCCGAACTTAACAGGGTTGCTCAGATCGGAGTTCAGTACAGCCGGGTTGGCGTTCGCCAACGCGCGATGGAGATGTGCGCGAAAACGACCCACAGCCTTAGACGAGATCGACAACGCGTCTTTGGGCTTCCACGTCAGCCCTAGCAAATCCTTGATAGTGCGTCGAGAATTCCCTGTTAATTCTCGCTGCGAGATCTACGAAACCCACAGCCAAACCATTTGCTCCCGTCCCCTCCTAGACGCACAAAAGCCGCTCTCGGGAGAGAGCGGCTTCTGTCTATTCGATCGTTCGAGAGCCTTAGGCTGCCTCGATCCGGGCCACCGCCGTCTTGCCGGTGCGGCGATCTTCCTCGGTGTCAAACTTCACCTTCTGGCCTTCCGTCAGGCTGCTCATGCCAGCGCGCTCGAGAGCGGTCGCGTGCACGAACACATCCTTGCCGCCGCCATCCGGAGCGATGAAACCGAAACCTTTTTGATAATTATAAAACTTTACGGTACCCGAGGTCATTAGGAGTCCTTTTTAGGCTGTCAAAAATGCCAACGAGCCAGCAAGCACGCGAACGTACCCGCTAGCTCTGATTTGTCGATTATTTGGAAGGGGTCTGAACGCGCCCGATTTTCGGGGCTGCGGCCCGTTTGTCCGGCCAAAGTCGATAGCATCACATAGACCACAAAGGTGGATTTTTCAAGGCGCATTTTGGCAATTCGCGTTAATGCGCGAAAAACGTCTCATGATTTTTTGCCGAGTTGGCGAAGTGCGGCGACTTCGCGGGCCCATTCCTTGAATGGTCTTGCGGGTGTTCCTCCCATGCGCGCACCAGGTTCGACGTCGTTTTTGACGTGGGCCATGCCGGCGATCTGGGCTCCCGAGCCGACCCTGACGTGGCCGATCACGCCAGAGTGGGCACCCATGATGACGAAGTCGCCGATTTCCGCCGAACCGGCAACACCGCTCTGGGCCACGATCACGCAGTGCTTGCCAATGACGACGTTGTGCGCGATCTGCACCAGATTGTCGATCTTGGTGCCGTCGCCAATCATGGTGTCGGAAAGCGAGCCGCGATCAACGGTCGAATTAGCGCCGATTTCGACCTCGTTGCCGATCAGGACGCGCCCGATCTGCGGCACCTTCATGTGGCCCTTGGCGCTCATCGCGAACCCGAACCCATCCTGACCGATGCGCGCGCCCGCATGGATGATGACGCCGTCGCCGATGATGGCGTGTGTCACTGTCGCGCCTGGACCGATGTAGCAATCGCAGCCGAGCACGACGCGATATCCCACCACCGCACCTGCAGCGACGACCGAACCCTCACCGATAACGGCCTCACGGCCCACGACCGCGCCAGGCTCGATTGTGACGCCTTCGGCGATGCGCGCGCTGGCATGAACAAGTGCGCCGTTGCTGTCGGCCGCGGTAGCGGCGGCCTTGCTGCGCAAGGCGTCCGAATAAAACAGGGTCAGGACGCGGGCGAAGGACTGATACGGGGTTTCGCTGGTTAGGATGGCTGTGCCGGCCGGTGCGCGGTTCGCGTCGCGTCCCGCGATGATGCAGGCTCCGGCACTGGTGGCGCTGAGCAGCGCCAGATATTTCCGGTTCTCGAAGAATGACAGGTCGTTTTCACCCGCCGTGTGCAGCGGCCGTACGTCTTCGATCACGCGAGCGGCGTTTCCTTCAGCATTTTGAGCACCCGCCGCAGCAGCAATGGCCTCCAGCGTGAACGGCCCTGCTCGGTGAAAGAAACCCGGGTGCTGCATCAACGTCTCCGTCACAGGACGCAGGGCGCCGCTGTCGCTCTCTGATTTGGGTGGCACGATGTCATATCATCCGCCAAGACGAAGCTACCCGTACACCAGAGGGCAGCGACGTGCATATCCTAATCCACAGGACGGTTACACGTTGGGACCGTCGATCCGCTCGAGCGGGTAGTCCGCGCTGTCATAAAGTCTGCGGATATCTTTGGATTCGTAGCGATCGTCGCCGATTTCTATGACGGTGCCAATAAGCATCTCAGCGGGAAGTTTTTCGATGACGAACTGAATGGCCGCAGCCGCGGTGGGGAAGCGGTGAAATGTCACCGGGCGCTTCGCGACGCCACGTCCGCGACTTGCGTAAACCTCGGCAGGCGCGCTGAAATCGACAATCTCCATCAAAAGCATATGGCTCTTCCCCTATCGCTCTACAAGTCTGCCAAAGCGATGGGGAAGTCCTGCCGCTTCTCTGGGGGCGCGAGCCACGGTGATGGGGCGGGGAACGTCGCACCTCAACTGCGCCGGCAGGTTCCGCCGCCTATGTGCGAATCGTGAGTTCGGATTCCCTGGCCACACGCTCGTAGAGTTCGGTCGCCGATTTGATGCGGTACTGTTGTTCGCCGCTCTCGCGCGGCATCAATCTCAGGACCTTATACTCGCGAATGGATGCAGGAACCGCGGCGCGTACCGGATTGAAATCGACAGTCTGGCCAACCTTGAACTTGGAATTTGCCAACCGAATTTACCTCCAGATTTCCGCGGTGTGGCCTCCGCCGCGACGGACATGTGCCTTGATTAGCACGTTTTTCTCGCAGCTTGCCGGAAAAATGCGGTTTTGCGGCCTGCTTGGTTTCAACGGGCGACTCCCACGTCGATCTCGCGCGGACACTACGGCGGTGGGGCCTATCAGCTTCCCATCGATCTCATCCCGCCTGGTATGCTGACAGTTTTATCGCTGCTAGTTCGTGCCGAGGAGGGATAGGGGGCTGCCCAGAATCGAACTTCCCTAGGCCACAGACAACGGATCGGGCGATAGGTTAGCCCCTCACTCCGCTGCGAGCTTCGCATACCCCAACTGCTCGTTGAGCTTGCCGATCAGGTCTGCGGCGGCGACGGGGATGTTGGTGCCGGGGCCGAACACAGCCTTCGCGCCGCTTCTGAATAGTTCGTCGTAATCGCCGGGAGGGATGACGCCACCGACGACGATCATGATGTCCTCGCGGCCTTCCTTGGCGAGCGCCGCGCGCAGTTCCGGCACCAGCGTCAGATGCCCTGCCGCCAGCGACGACACGCCGATGACGTGCACGTCGTTTTCGACCGCCTGACGGGCGGCTTCGTCGGCGGTGGCGAACAGCGGTCCGATGTCGACGTCGAAGCCAAGATCGGCGAACGCCGTGGCGATCACCTTCTGCCCGCGGTCGTGACCGTCCTGGCCGAGCTTCGCGATGAGGATGCGCGGGCGTCGTCCGTCGTTCTTCTCGAATGCCTCGACGAGGCGCATTACCTTGGCCACATCCGTGCTCATGGCAGCCTCCGAACGGTAGACGCCCGAAATGGCGCGGATCTCCGCGCGGTGACGGGTGAACACCTTCTCCATCGCTTCCGACATCTCGCCGACTGTCGCTTTCGCGCGCGCTGCCTTGACGCAAAGATCGAGCAGGTTGGCGTTGCCTTTGGCGCCCTCGGTGAGAGCGGTGAGGGCTGCCTGCGTCACGGCTTCGTCGCGCTCGGCCCGCAGGCGCTGTAACTTGGCGATCTGTGCCTCGCGCACGGCCTTATTGTCGACCTTCAGCAGGTTGATGTCAGCATCCTGCGTGATGCGGAACTTGTTGACGCCAGTGATCGTCTGCTTGCCCGTGTCGATGCGCGCCTGCGTGCGGGCAGCGGCTTCCTCGATGCGCATCTTGGGGATGCCGGCGGCGATGGCCTTGGCCATGCCGCCGAGGTCCTCGACTTCCTTGATGTGCTCCTCGGCCTTGCGGGCGAGATCATACGTCAGCCGCTCGATGAAATAGCTGCCGCCCCACGGGTCGATGACGCGCGTGGTGCCCGATTCTTGCTGCAGCAGAAGCTGCGTGTTGCGGGCGATGCGGGCGGAAAAGTCGGTGGGCAGGGCGATGGCTTCGTCGAGACCGTTGGTGTGCAGCGACTGCGTGTGGCCCTGCGTGGCGGCCATGGCTTCCAGGCACGTGCGCGTCGCGTTGTTGAAGACGTCCTGAGCGGTCAGGCTCCAGCCCGACGTCTGCGAATGCGTGCGCAGTGACAGTGATCGCGAATCTTTCGGCTTGAATTCCTGCTTGATGAGCTTCGCCCACATCAGACGCGCGGCGCGCATCTTGGCGATCTCCATGAAGTAGTTCATGCCGATAGCCCAGAAGAAAGAAAGGCGCGGGGCGAACGCGTCGATATCGAGGCCGGTGGCGACGCCTGCGCGCACGTACTCGACGCCGTCGGCGAGCGTGTATGCGAGTTCGAGATCCGCCGTCGCGCCCGCTTCCTGCATGTGATAGCCGGAAATCGAGATCGAGTTGAATTTCGGCATGTTTGCCGACGTGTAGGCGAAAATGTCGGACACGATGCGCATCGAGGGCGCGGGCGGATAAATGTAGGTATTCCGCACCATGAACTCTTTCAGAATGTCATTTTGAATAGTGCCCGCGAGCTTCGACGGCGGCACGCCCTGTTCCTCGCCTGCGATGATGAAGAGCGCGAGCACGGGCAGCACCGCGCCGTTCATAGTCATCGAAACGGTCATCTGCTCGAGCGGGATGCCGTCGAACAGTGTGCGCATGTCGTAGATTGAATCGATCGCAACGCCCGCCATGCCGACGTCGCCGCGCACGCGGGGATGGTCGAAGTCGTAGCCGCGATGGGTGGCGAGATCGAAGGCGATTGACAGCCCCTTCTGACCGGCTGCGATGTTGCGGCGATAGAAGGCGTTGGAATCCTCCGCCGTCGAAAACCCGGCATACTGGCGGATGGTCCACGGCTGGGTCACGTACATGGTCGGGTAGGGGCCTCGCACAAACGGCGCTATGCCGGGCCAGGTATCCAGAAAGTCGAGGCCCGCGGTGTCGGCGGCCGTGTACACTGGTTTGACGGGAATGCCTTCCGGCGTCATCCACGGCTCGGCCGCTTGGGTAGTCGAGGCGCCCGGCGCAGTGGGGCTTCCGGCATCGAGGTCTACGGTCGTGAAGTCAGGAATCCTGGACATATTGATCTTTCGAGGCCTGTCGCTTCGTATGCGGTGGTAGCATAACAAAAGTGGATTTGGCGATGCGGCGAACATCGCTTTTGCTGGTGTCCAGTTCAAGCGGCGCCCGGTCAGCGGCTCTTGTGGGGACTGTCAGCCTTTTCAACAGGCGGGCTGCCCCATTCATGAGGTCGCGGTTATCGCAGCCCGGACGGCCCATGCCGAGATCTCTGGCGTGGTGTCCGGTCGTGAGGATCCAGACGCGGCGCCGGCCCTCGCCGTCGACCCCCCGACGGGCTGCTGCCGGCTCGACCTCCCTCTCGTCTCTCGGCAAAAAAAGGGGCTTTGCTTTACCACCGGCTTCGAGCCCGGCCTGAAGTAGGGCACGTTACTTGTCGCGTACCCGAGTGGATCGCCATCGAGACGAACACTGTCACGTTTCCGAGCGACGATGACCGCAGCCTCGGCACCCACGGGGCCGTCAAGCAACTGCCTGGGGGAGGCAAGTTCGCCCAGCTAGTGGCGGCGGCGCAAACACGACTGTCGCTCGAGACGCCGGTAATCTTCTTCCGCGTGATCGGCGAGGAGGCTCACGCCGTTACCTGTCGGCCTTGCGGCTGGAGTTCTCGCTGTCGGGCAAGGCGCAGCGGTTACTCGTCGTGACCGCGTTCATACAGACCAGCGACCGTTGGGTCGACGTTCTCGGACAAGAACCCCTAATGACTGATGTCTTTGCTGCTGCGGCGCGCGTCGATCGTCAACGCCAGCCGCTCTTGCAAGCCCTTCAAAGCCGCAATGGCATCCGCACCGGCGAACAGGAACTGATCGACGCCGGCGGCCTTGAGGGCCGTCTCGCGCTCGCCGGGACGTCCGGCCATCAGCACGAATTTCGCGCCCGCCGCTTTCAGCGCCCTGGCGGTCGCCTCGGCGTGCTCGGCATAGATGGCGTCGGTCGAGCAGATGCACGCCGCGCTCAATCCGGAGGCTTTGAATGCTGCCGCCGCCGCTGCCGCATCGGCGTAGCCGTCGGTCATGGTCGCGGCGATGCCGCCGGCTGCGAGATAGTTCTTGATCCATGTCGAGCGGAAGTTGTGGTCGATGACCGCGCCGAGGCTCGCCAGGAACACTGCGAACGGCTTATCGGTCTTGGCCGCGTCCGCGTCAGCGGCATCGCGCAGGGCTTCGAAGGGCGCTGCCAGACGTTCCGCATGAAGTCGCTTGACCGAGACTGCGGGCTTGGCGTTCGCCGGCAGATTGCCACTCCAGGGCTCTACGTTAACGCCGTCGTCGCCCAGCAGTGGAAAGGCCGATACGCCGGTCAGTTCCATTCGGCCGGTCGCGATTGCCTTGGCGCGCGTCTCTGCGGCTTTGGCAATCCCGTCCTGGACGAAGCCGAACTGGAGCGCCGCCGCCATGCCACCCTTGGCTTCGATTTCCTGGAAGGTCGACCATGCCTTGGCGGCGAGTTGGTCGGTCAGCGTCTCGATGTACCATGAGCCGCCAGCGGGATCGCAGATGCGGCCGAGGTTCGATTCTTCTTGGCAGACGATCTGGATGTTTCGGGCGACGCGCCGCGCAAAAGCGTCGGGCTGCCCAAGCGCATAGGTGAAGGGCAGCACGGTGATGGCGTCCGCCCCGCCGAGCGCACCCGCAGCGCATGCGATCGTGGTTCGCACGATGTTCGTCCACGGGTCGCGCTTGGCCATCATTCGCCATGAAGTGACGGCAGTGACATGAACCTTGCCCGCTGCGTCGCCGCCGCCGCACGCGTCGGCAACGCGCCAGATCAACCGGCGCAAGGCGCGCAGCTTGGCGATGTCGAGGAACTGGTCGGTATCGACGGCCAGCGCTACCGCGATTTTCGGAAGCGCCTTGGCCGGCGCGATCCCGTGCGCTTCGCATGCTTTCAGGTAGGCGACCAGCGTCGACAGCATGGCCGCCAATTCCTGCGCTTCGGTGGCGCCAGAGTTGTGATAGTGCACGCCGTCGGCAAGAAGCGCCGTGACGCCCGGCAGGGCGCCGGCTTTCTTCACCAGGTCCGCGCAGTTGGCGAGTTCCCCGTCCAGCGGCATTCCAAGACTGCCGAGCGCGGCGAGAGTGCCGAGCGGGTCGGCGCTGAAATGACCACGCCGGTTGTTCACAGGGATCTTTTTCGCGTTCCAGACATCGACGAGAGACGCAGCAGCGGCGGCTGCATTTTGGCCAGCGATGAGCGCGATGGAACAGATGTCGAGCAGCACGCCGTCGAGGGCCGTGGCGATGGTTGCCTTGTCAGCCGCGAGCCCCGATCCGCCGGGCGTGGCGACATGGAGGGCGATCGACGTGGCGCCGCCCTCGAGATCCTCCAGTACTGCCCGGTTGACCGCCTTTGCGTCGCTTCCCGAATGGCACTGCCGGATGTCCCAGCCGAGCCCTTTTGGAGCCGCACCTGTGCCTCGCGTGAACGGAGCGGAGCCGGGGCGCATCTCGCTGGAGCCCGGCCGTGCATGGTCACGCGTATAGATCGGCTCGATCCGCAGGCCGTCAGCCGTTCGCGTCAGCATCTTCTTTTCGAAATCCGCGCTCTTCAGAGCCTTGGCGACGAGAACTTGCCACGCCTCGCGCGAGGCCGCCTCAAAATCCGCTGCGAGGGCCACCGCTTCATGGGGCAAGTTTGTCATGGCCGTCCTTGGATATCATGGATCGTTGGCTGAGCCGGTCTGTATCGGGAACATGACTGAAAACGCCGGTGATCTATAGGGGCAACGACCGGCGGATGCATCTCTAAAATGGCCGGCCGGGCTGCACTGTCGCAGCATTCGTTGCCGGTGCCGGGCAATATCTTGCCACCATAACAGTTTCGCTCGGGATCAAACGGAGTGAGCCATGCAACCGGGGTTTGCAATGCCCGTCCCGGCGTGCCAAGACGGCGCACGTTCAGCAAACGCGCGAGTCGAACTTCGACCCAAGCGGCGATGGTGCGAGTTGCGCGGCACGTGCCCTTTCGAGATTCGGAGTGGTTTAGCCATGACCCAGTCGGTGCTGCAGGACGGCAAGATCTTCATCGGCAAGAGCGTGAAACCGGAATACCTGGCGCTGCGCTTCGGGAACCGCCACGGCCTCATCACCGGTGCGACGGGCACCGGTAAGACGGTGACGCTGCAGGGACTGGCCGAAGGATTTTCTGCGGCCGGGGTGCCGGTCTTTGCGGCCGACATCAAGGGTGACCTGTCGGGCATCGCAGCGGTCGGGGAGCCCAAGGATTTCCTCGTCAAGCGCGCCGCCGAAGTCGGACTCGGCAGCGACTGGCAGCAGCGCGCCTATCCGTCGATATTCTGGGATGTGTTCGGCCAGCAGGGCCACCCCATCCGGGCCACCGTTCTCGATATGGGACCGCTGCTGCTGTCGCGCATGCTGGAACTCAACGAGGTGCAGGAAGGCGTGCTGAACATCGCGTTCCGCGTCGCCGCCGACGAGAAGATCCCGGTGCTGGATCTGAAGGATCTGCGCGCCATCATCACCAACGTCGCGGAACGCTCCAAGGAACTGATGGGACAGTACGGCAACGTGGCGACCACGTCCGTCGGCTCCATCCAGCGGCGTCTTCTCGTTCTGGAAGAGCAGGGCGCCGGCCAGTTCTTCGGTGAACCCGCCCTCGACATCAACGACTTCATGCGGATCGCTCCGGACGGTCGCGGCGTCATCAGCGTGCTGGCCGCCGACAGGCTCATGGAAAAGCCACGGCTGTACTCGACGTTCCTGCTGTGGATGCTGTCGAAGCTATGGCAGACGCTGCCCGAAGTCGGCGACCAGCCCAAGCCCAAGCTCGTCTTCTTCTTCGACGAAGCACATCTCCTGTTCGACGATGCGCCCAAGGCGCTGCTGGAGCGCATCGAGCAGATCGCGCGCCTCATCCGTTCGAAGGGCGTCGGCGTGTATTTCATCACGCAGAATCCTATGGATGTCCCCAACACTGTCTCGGCCCAGCTCGGCAACCGCGTTCAGCATGCGCTACGCGCGTTCACCCCGCAGGAGCAGAAGGCAGTGAAGACGGCGGCGACCACGTTCCGCAAGAATCCCGACCTCGACACCGAGAAGGTGATCATGGAACTGAAGGTAGGCGAGGCGCTCGTGTCGATGCTGGAGAACAAGGGCGAGCCGTCGGTGGTGCAGCGGACTTCTGATCCGTCCACCCGAGGCTCGCGTCGGCCCCGTCAGCGCGGAGGAGCGGCAGGGCGTCATCGAGTATAGTCCGATTTACGGCAAGTACGAGGAAACGGTTGACCGAGAGAGCGCGCACGAGATTCTGACCAAGCGCACGGACGCATCGGCGCAGGAGGCCGGTGCCGGCGGTAGTTGGACGGACATTATACTGGGCGGAGGAGCAGCGGCCGGCACCAAGGGCAAGACCACCGGCCGGCGTCCCCAGAGCATGGGCGAGATGATCGGCAAGGATCTGCAGAGGTCGGTGTCGCGGACTGTTGCTACCACCATCAAGAACATCATCATCAAGTCGATCACCGGCGGGAAGCGGTAGATACCCGTGCTGCGAAAGTCCGCCGCCTTCAGGGTTTATCAGCTGGGTTCGGAGCAACGCACCACCCCTCCTGGTTCCGTTAACGCGAAACGGGGCATTACAGGCCCCGTTTGCTCCTGACTCGTAGCGCGGCGGCGTCACCCCATCATCTGGTCGACGTAATCCCAGCTGATGAGGTTGTCGAACCAGGCTTCGAGATATTTCGCCCGGGCATTGCGGTAGTCGATGTAGTAGCTGTGCTCCCAAACGTCGCAGCCAAGGATTGGCTGGGCTCCGTGCATGAGCGGGTTTTCTCCGTTCGGAGTCTTCGTCACTTCGAGCTTGCCGTCGCGGATGGCGAGCCAGCACCAGCCCGAACCAAACTGCGTCAGGCCGGCGTTGATGAAGTCGGTGCGCATCTTGTCGAAACCGCCGTATTCCTCGGCGAGGCGCGCCAGCCGGCCCGGAAGCTTCTTGCCTCCGCCGCCCGTCTTCATCCAGTTCCAAAAGTGGATGTGATTGTAATGCTGCCCGATATTGTTAACGAGCCCGGCGTTCTTGCCAGCGTAGGCCGCCTTGCAGATCTCCTCAATCGACTTGCCCTCGAGCCCCGAGCCGATGACCAGCTTGTTGCCGTTGTCGACGTAGGCCAGATGATGCTTGTCGTGATGGTACTGCAGCGTTTCGGCCGACATGTAGGGGGCCAGAGCGTCATAGGCGTAAGGCAAGTCGGGGAGTTTGAACGTCATGGCGGTCTCCGTCATTTGCGCGGACGGCGTGCGCGAGCATGCCGGGCGGGTTTGAACTCGGGCGGGAACCTAGCCGCGACGCACCACGGTTACAAGTGCGCAGCAGCGGACGTTTCCGCTAGTCTTCCAAAGCGATATGATACTCGGTTCGCTTCATGAACGGCAGCGTCCAGGGAGGATTGTAGAACGCCGCGATCGGCTCGCCCTCGGTCGCGATGCTCTGTGTCTTGATCCAACTCATTAGCTGGTCGCGGTGTTTCGCAAGGTAGCGTTCGCTCGACCAGCCGGAGAAGCGGATGGCGGCGAAGTGCCGGCGTGGGTCCGCCACGAGACGCACGCGGGATCGTTCGTTTGGGCCAGCGTTTCCAGGGTCCATTGCGCCGGCCTGAATCCCGCGCCGATCGGCTCGGTGCGTTCGCCCTGAACCTCGACTTCGGCGGCTGTGAGCGGGTCGTAGACGCGGATCTCGATGTCGCCGTCGCGGCGCTCGACCGAGTAGGAGGGTTGCGGCGTGCTGGCCATGAAGATTGACCACCCGAGTGACAACGAAGACAGCGTGGCGATGGCGGCAAGCGCCCACCAGAGGAACCGCCTCCATCGAGGCGGGCGCGGCACGGCTGGGTCAAGCGTCGCCGTCGGCAACCTACCATCTTTTCTTTTGATCATGTGACGGGGGGTTACGCCCGGCTGCAGAAAACCGATCGGCTTCACAAGGATTTGCTGGAAAAGCAGCATCCCGGTATCGGGTTCGGCCACCGCGAAAATGGTGTGCCAAAAATGGGGGTGCGCGGGTGGAGGTGCGGCGACCCTGAGCACCGCACCCCCTTGGATCACGCCGGGGAAGTTAATCTCTTCAGGGTAAAGCCATATTGCAGGGTGCCACTGAACCCGCTCTGAACGGGCCATTCATGTGACATTCATCTTGCGGAACCCAGTCCCGCGCGCGGAGCCTTACCAAAGTTTCACGATCAGTGCGCGCCGATGCCGCTTTCGCGGTGCCGTATTAACGCAATAAATCCACTGTCCGAAACTATACCATGTCGTGTCGACTGTCTGTGCCCGGTCACGCGACGGCTTTAGTCTGCTACCGCGTTATGGGAGCGCGCCGCCGAACGACATGAGAGTGAAGTCCACCTCGATGTTCAAGCGAATGGGATATCTCTTCACGCTCGCCGTGCCGCTGGTCGTGGCGGGACTGGCGGTCGCCTGGATGCTCGACTTGCGCACGGACGGCAACTCCGCAACGAGTTACGAAACTGCGACGGTCTCGACCGGTTCCATCCGCAAGATCGTGTCTTCGTCTGGGCCGGTGCGCGCGCTCGTCACCGTCAGTGTCGGCTCGCAGCTCTCCGGTCAGATCGACAAGGTGCTCGTCGACTTCAACAGCGAGGTGACGCCGGGTCAGGTTCTCGCAACGCTCGACGCGCGCACGTATGCCGCGCTGGTCGAGAAGGCGAAAGCCGATCTCGCCGCGGCTAAGGCGATCCGCGTCACGCAGACAGCCGCGCTCGTCAAAGCCCAGGCGTCGCTGCGCCTCGCCCACCGGACGATCGAGCGCCAGCAGACGCTGGCAGACAAAGGGTTCTCCGCGCAGTCGTCCCTCGACAGCGCCATCCGCGACGAAGAGATTGCCAAGGCCGAGATCGAGGTCGCTAATGCTCAGATCGAGAGCGCGACGGCGAACATTGCCCAGCGCGAGGCAGCACTCGATCAGGCCCAGATCGACCTCGATCGCGCGGAAATCCGTTCGCCTGTCAGCGGCACGGTCATTTCGCGCACAGTGGACCCCGGGCAAACGGTGGCGGCGAGCCTGCAGGCGCCCGAGCTTTTCAAGATCGCGCAGGACCTGTCGCACATCCGCATCGAGGCGCAGGTCAACGAAGCGGACGTCGGCGCGGTGGCGCAAGGCAATGTGGTCACCTTTACCGTCGATGCCTATCCCGAACGCGAATTCAAAGGCATGGTCACGCAGGTGCGGCTCGCGGCGACCGAACTCAACAACGTCGTTACCTACACGGTCATAATCGAAGCCGGCAATGACGACCGACGTCTGTTTCCCGGCATGACGGCGAATGTTCAAATCGAGAGCGCGACCCACGAAGGAGTCCTGAGGGTTCCAAACGATGTCTTCCGCTTCAAGCCGCGAGGTGCGACCGCGGCCGCTTCTTCGTCGCCGGGCGGGGGGCAACGGGCCGAGCGGCTTGTGACGCGGCTCACGAACGAAGTGGAGTTGACGGCAGAGCAGGAAGCTATGGCACGGGCGGAGATCACCGCACTGGGCCAGGAGATGCGATCAGGTGCGCCAGCCGGCATGAGCACACCGTCTTTCGACCCGGCGGCCTTCCGTCAGAAGCTCGCGGTGCGGCTCGATCAGGTTCTGTTGCCGTCGTTGAATGACGAGCAGAGGCGCGCCTACGAAAAGTGGAAGCAGGGCCGCGAAACGGCTCGCTTCGCCACGTTGTGGCTGATTGGCCCCAATGGTCAGCCGGAAAACCGCAGCGTGCGCACCGGGCTGGCCGACGACCAGTTCACCGAGATCCTGGGTACGTCTCTCAAGGAGGGCGACCAGATCATCGTCCGGGCGCGGGAGGCCAAGCCATGACCGGCCCGGAGCCCGATGGCCGGTCGAAGTCGACACTGATCGAGGCAAGGGACATCGCCAGGCACTACCGGATGGGTGAGGAGACGGTGCGTGCTCTTGACGGTGTCAGCGTCAAGATCGACGAGGGCGAATTCGTCGCCATCATGGGTGCGTCGGGTTCGGGCAAATCGACGATGATGAACCTGATCGGGGGGCTCGATGTGCCGACCAGCGGCCACCTGTTGATTGATGGCCGCGATATCGGCGAACTGTCCGCAGACGACCTCGCCGATCTGCGTAACCGGACCGTCGGTTTCGTGTTCCAGCAGTTCAACCTGTTGCCGAGAACGACGGCGATGGGCCAGGTGATCCTGCCGCTGACGTACGCGCAGCCGCGGCCCGATGATCCTGAAGCGATGGCGCGACATCGACTGGAGCAGGTGGGGCTTGGCCAGAGGCTCGGCCACTATCCGCGCCAGCTCTCCGGGGGCCAACAGCAGCGCGTCGCGATCGCCCGCGCTCTCGTCAACAACCCGAAGATCCTCCTGGCCGACGAACCGACCGGCGCCCTCGACGTCAAGACCTCGCTCGAGATCATGCGTCTGTTTGCGGATCTGAACCAGGAAGGCATCACTGTCATTGTCGTCACGCACGAGCCCGACATCGCCGCCTGGGCTCGCCGGAGAATAGTGTTCCGGGACGGCCGCGTCATAGAGGACGTGAAACAGCCGCCGTCGAATATTTCGTCGCCAGCCGTTTCGGTGCAGGTTCCGGCATGAATATCTGGGACAGCTTCCTCGTAGCCTTTATGGCGCTGAGAGCCAATCTGCTCCGCTCCGTTCTGACAACCCTCGGCATCGTCATCGGTGTCGCTTCCGTCATCATTCTGGTTGCGATCGGGTCTGGGGCGACCCGCGAGGTCGAGCGTCAGATCAATGCGCTGGGCACCAGCATGCTGGTCGTCTTTCCCGACAGTATGCGGATCATGGGCCGCTCGACCGGCGCGGGAACCGCGATCCCGCTGTCTGAGGCGGACCTTGCGGCCATCCGCGACAAGGTTCCCGCCGTTGTTGCCATATCGGGTCAGCTCGACGAAAGCGGTCCGATCGTGCGCGGCAATTCCAATTGGACAACTTCACTCAGTGGCGTGCATCCCGAGTACACCTTCATTCGCGACTGGCCTCTAGAAAGCGGGCGCGATCTGACGCAACAGGATATGCGCTCCGCCGCGCGCGTTGCGCTGATCGGCAAGACGGTCGTCAAGCAACTCTTTCCGGGTGAGGAGCCCGTCGGACAACAGGTGCGCATCAAAAATGTGCCATTCGAGATTGTCGGCGTTCTGGCTGCCAAAGGCCAGTCCAGCATGGGGCGTGACCAGGACGACGTCGTGCTGATGCCGCTTACGACGGCACGTAACCGCATCGTCGGCAAGAGCGTTGTGCAGAACGATCAGGTTGGCCGCATGTACATCAAGGTCGATGAGTCGGCCGACCTGAAAGATGTACAGGAAGAAATCGAAGTCCTGATGCGCCAGCGGCGCAAGCCTGCCCCCGGTGCCGAAGACTCGTTCTCTGTGCGCAACCTCGCTGAATTCATGAAGGCGAGGACGGAGGTTCTGACGACGCTCAGTTATCTTCTCGGCGCAACCTCGGCGATTTCGCTGATCGTCGGCGGTATCGGCATCATGAACGTGATGCTGGTATCCGTCACCGAGCGAACGCGCGAGATCGGCTTGCGCATGGCGGTCGGCGGACGCCGCCGGGATATCCTGCTTCAATTCCTCGTCGAAGCCGTCACTCTTTGCCTGTTGGGAGGTGTCATTGGAATGGCGTTCGGCTTGGGCATTTCAATGGCCATTGCCTACGCGGCGAATTGGCCGGTGCAAGTCAGCCCGGCGGTGCTTGCACTGGCGCTTGCCGCTTCTGCCGGGACCGGCATATTCTTTGGGTTTTTCCCCGCCCGCCGGGCCGCCGGATTGAATCCAATTGACGCACTTCGAAGCGAGTAACCAATTGATCCGATTGCGTCCCAATAACGCAACGCAGCAATGTTTTTGATTTGTTCCTGAAAAAGCCGCTTATTTCACTTCAAGTAAATCTATACGTTCTGGATGAATTGACCGCTTCATGGACAATGTTGCGGCAAAAAAACAGTGTCAAATGCAAATTAAGGCGATATAACGCGATCCGCTGCTTTCCCATCGCCTAAAAAACTGTGACCCGAAGAGGAATGAATATGGCTACCGTAAATGTCGATAAGCTCACACTGAAGGAGTTGAACGACCTCGAAGCGAAGCTCGCCAAGGCAAAGTCGCAGGTCCGTGAAAAGTCAAAAGCGGAATTGAAGGACAAGATCGAGCGCCTGGTCGATGGTACGGGCTTCAGTGTCGCCGAGCTTTACGGCTTTGCCGTCAAGGGGCGAGGCCGCGGCAAGTCCGCAGCAAAGTATGCCAATCCCGAGAACCGCGCCGAGACATGGACCGGCCGGGGCCGAAAGCCGAATTGGCTCGTCGCGCGTCTCAAGAAAGGCGCGAATATCGACGACTTCGCAATCTGAAGTTCTGTCGTTTTCTGCTCACATCGAACGCCCGCGCATCAGTTCGGGCGTTTTTCTTTACCGTTGTGAGAATGCTCTACGGGGGTCTTGCGATTGCGAAACGGTTTCGTAGAATTAGACAGTGGTTCAACCGAACGGAGGCCGTGATGAACGCCGTTGAAGTTCAGGAACACGCTCGCCGCATGTGGGAAAATCTCGGACCCAAGGCTATTGCGCACGCCGCGCAGCAGGCCCGGGCTTTCGAGCAGCAGGGCAAATCAGGCGAGGCGAAGGACTGGCGCCGAATAGAAGATGCCTTGAAACTACTGAATGGTCCTGCGGTCAGCTGAGATAGCGGCTGTAAACTGGAGCGAGAACAATCAATGCTTTGTGGCATGGCCGACGACGCTTTGCGCGCGTCATCCGCGGATCTTTCCGCGTCAGATATCGCCCCGATGCAGCCATTCCCACAAGAGCAGGGTGATGGTGTAGCCGACGCCCATGAACAGGAAACTCTGGGCAATATCAGGAAGCAACTCTCCGGAAAAACCGAGCGCGTCTGGAGCATGATGCACGACCAACCCGAGCGCCAAAAAGACGAGAGCGAAAAAGCCAAAAACGGATTGAATGAACTTCTGCGAATGGACGCGGAGATCGCGAAGTGGCACTTCGTCGTTGTGCATGGACAGCCTACGCATACAATAACTGATGGCTTGGAACACCTTAGCGTGCGAGCGATTGGGCTGGAAGCGGGAATTTACGACTTCGTAACCATTGCGATCCGCTGCAACTCCTCGGCAAGCCTCGCCGGGTCGGCGGGAAACTCCGCACCGATCCACCAGTCCTCGAATTCCGAGATGATCTTGCCGACAAGCGGCCCTGAAGCGATCCCCAGTTCCAGCACATCGGAACCTCGCACAGGCATCTCGGGAGCCGTCCAGCGATCGACGAGACGCAACCGTTCACGCCGGCCGATGCTATCGGAGGGATCGCCGCTGCGCGACCAGGCATAGAGCAGCCCGTCGATGAAGGCCTGGGCGCCATGCCTGTAAAGGGTGGCCTTCGCCACGCGTTCGGGGGTCGTTGGATCATATGCGGGATCGGGCATCACCGTGCGTGCGAGCCGCTCGAATTCGTTCGACGACAGACGTAGCTTGTCGCGCAACTGCATCGCGCCGCCGAGCTTGGCGACCGCAAGCACGCCGAGGCGGACAACTGGATCGGGTCGACTGCTCAAGGCCGTCTCGATGCCGAGAAGGCGTTTGAAGGCAGCGACGTCGCCTTGCACACCAAGCACGCGGGCCAGCACGCCGCTTCGTGCCATGACGGCAAGGCAGGCTGCGGCCTTCGGCGCCACGATCAGGCGCATCATCTCGGCGCGGACACGCTCTGCGGACAGGCTGTCGAGCCCGTGCTGCAGCTCGATTGCGGCCTGGAGCCCCTTCTTGTCGACGTCGCCGCTCGTGTACTCGGCGGTGAAGCGGAAGAAGCGAAGAATGCGTAGATAGTCTTCTCGGATGCGATCGTGCGCATCGCCGATGAAGCGTACCTTGCGCTCGACGAGATCGGCGTAGCCGCCGAGCGGATCGTGCACGGTGCCGCCGGCATCGCAATAGAGCGCATTGATGGTGAAGTCGCGCCGGTTCGCGTCCTCGCGCCAGTCGTCTGTGAAGGCGACGATCGCCCTCCGCCCGTCTGTCTCGACGTCGCGCCGCAGCGTTGTCACTTCGAACGGCGTATGATTTACGATGACCGTCACGGTGCCGTGTTCCAGTCCGGTCGGCACGACTTTCAGGCCTACGGCCTCCGCCAGCTTCATGACGGTTTCGGGTCGCGCCGGAGTGGCGATGTCTATATCTTTCACCGGAACGCCGATGAGGGCATTGCGAACAGAGCCGCCGACGATGCGGGCGGGAGCTTCGCACTCGATCGCGGCCAACACGGTTTGTGTTTCCTCACGCTTCAGCCAACCGGCTTCAGCCAGAGAAGGCGGCACAGCTGCGGCCTTATCCATCATCCGCTCCTAATCGATGTGTCCTGGCTGGATCTGGCCATCTTTCATGACGGGCGGTTCGTAGTGTTGTCCAGGGCGTCCGCCAGATGTCGAGCCAACGGCGACGAGCGTCACGATGACGAGGACCGTGCCTGCGAGAAACAGCCAGATCAGCGGTGCATCGTCGAGAATCCGGGGCGGCGCTTCGCCCGTCGCAGAAGCCTCAGGCCGCGTCATGTAGGTGTAGACGAGGTAGATCACGGTCGGCAGCAGGAACAGCAGCAGGTTCTCGATAACGACGCGGATCATGGTGCAAACAGCCTTTCGTGCATGTTCTTCAAAATACCTGCGGTAGCGCCCCATATATAGTGTTCGCCATACGGCATTGCATGAAAATGGCGTTCGCTTCCCGCAATGACGCGGGCATCGCGCCGATGGTTGGCGGCGTCCATCAGAAAGCCGAGGGGCACCTCGAACACGCCCGCCACTTCGTGGGGATCGAGCCGCAGCTGAAAGGCGGGAATGACGAGGGCCACCACCGGCGAGATGAGGTAGTCCGTTCCGGTCCGGTAGTTGTCCAGAAAGCCCAGCGGTTCAATGAAGGAGGCAGCGATCCCCACCTCTTCTTCGGCTTCTCGTAAAGCCGTCGCCAGCGGTCCCTCGTCGTCATGTTCCACCTTGCCGCCCGGGAATGCGATCTGCCCGGCATGAGCGGTGAGATGGTCGGTGCGCCGGGTCAGCAACACGGTGAGGGGATCGCGCGCGATGACCGGAACGAGAACGGCGGCGGCGCGAACAGCCGTTGGCGCGCCAAGCGCGGCGTGGGCGCCGGGATTGAGATCAAAATCGCTCGGAGAGTGAACAGCGGACAAGGCGCCCCGTGCCGGCAACGGGGACAATCGCGTCGAGACGAGTTTTCGGAATGCGTCGCCGCTGTGCAGGGCTGACGGCTCGGTCGGATTTACCAAGTTCATGATAGGTGAAGCATACAGCCGACGCGCGATGCATGGGAATACGGCGCGGTCTTGATTGCCGCCATTTTTTGTCCAAGAGGGTCATGATAATGCTGGCAAGGGACATTAACTGCGCAAGTTGCATGAAGGATTGGCGATGGCTTTTCGACCAACACGCGTGCGCGAGTTGTTCGCCGCCCTGGTCATGGTGGCTTGCTGGCTGTCGGGTCCGCTCCTGCTGCCGGCCATGGCCGGCAGGGATGCGGCCGAGTTTGCCAGCACGCTCGCCGACGACGAGCGCCAGATATTCGAAGCCTACATCGCAGCCCGCAGCCGTCACGAGCAGGCGGTCGACCGGTACTGGGCTGCAATTTCAGATATGAAGGCGGGGCGCAAACGGAAGCGCGGATCGGGTGAAGCTCTGATGTCGCAGGATTTCGTCCAGTCGTTCCCGCCCGAATACACGGGCAAACAGTTGCCTCCATCTCTGGCAAAGCGTTGGGAGGCATTTCTCGACAAGCGCGAGTCGTCGCAGCCGCCGCCCGAGCCCAAACCCGACATCGCGGAGTTCCTCGACTACGCGCGCGAGCAGTACGGTTTCATTCCCGAGCGTGTTCCCGAACGCGAGTTCAAGCGGCGCTATGCGGCTGAAGCGCTCGCACTGGGTCTGACGAAAGACCAGGTGGTTCGCGTCTACGCTCTTGAAACGAGCGGACTTGGTACCGCCGAGATGGTTGCGGGCATACATCCGATCAGGAAGACGGGCACGCCGATCTCCACGGCGATCGGATACGCGCAACTGCTTGCAGCCAACACGATTAGCGAACTGGTCAAGAGTGGTCCGAACTTCACTGCGCGGCTTCGGGCTCTCGCCGCGCGTTCCAGTGATACGGCGCGCAAGGCGTCGCTACTCGGCAAAGCCGAGGCACTGGGGGAGATGGCCGCCGTCGCCAGGTCGATGCCGGACAGCTGGGATCGCCATATGGCCTTCGCGCGGACGCCGAAGGGGCTCGGCATGCACGCCATCAACGTCGATGGAGACATCGGTCCTTGGCTGCAAGTGATCAAGCTTAAGGGGCTTCAGAGCACGGCGGCCAAGAAGGGCAGAACGGATCTCACGGGGGCCGAGATCGAGCTGATGAATCTCGCAGGGCCCGGTACCGGTCTTGAAATGATGCTGCCCGCGGCGAAGAATGCGCCAACGCCGAATTTCTTCGCTCGCGCCGCCTATTGGCGCAATACGATCGTGCGCGGCAAGACGGCGTCGGAACTCCTGGCGGCTCTCGACGAGCGCATGGACACCAACATCAAGAATCCCGGCGCGATCGAGTTTGCGGCGGTGTTCGATGAATTGTCCGCGCAGGAGGCTGCGGGAAGATAAGCCGATGGCCGGTCTTCGTTAAGGCCACTTCACCACGGGCGGCATGGAAGACAGGATGCTGTCGACGTTGCCGCCGGTCTTGAGGCCAAACGTAGTGCCGCGGTCGTAGAGCAGGTTGTATTCGACGTAGCGGCCACGGCGGATCAATTGCTCCTCACGATCGGTCTCGGTCCACGGCGTGGCATAGTTGCCGCGCACCAGCATCGGATAGACCTGCAGGAGGGCGCGACCGACGTCCTGGGTAAACGCGAACGCCGCATTCCATCCGCCGTCGTCGTCCGAAGGCGTCAGGTAATCGTAGAAGATGCCGCCTATGCCGCGCATCTCTTTGCGGTGGGGCAGATAGAAGTACTCGTCGCACCATTCCTTGTAGCGCTTGTAGTCGGCGATCTTGTGGGGCTCGCAGGCGCGATACATCGCGACGTGGAAGGCGGCAGTATCGGTGTCGCTCTGCGTCCGGCGGCGGTCGAGCACGGGGGTGAGGTCGGCGCCGCCGCCGAACCACCACTTCGACGTCACCACCATGCGCGTGTTCATGTGAACGGCCGGCACGTTGGGGTTCTGTGGGTGAGCAATGAGGGAGATGCCCGATGCCCAGAAGTTGGGGTTCTCTTCGGCGCCCGGGATCTGCTTGCGGAATTCCGGCGCAAACTCACCGTGGACGGTCGACGTATGGACGCCAACCTTTTCGAACACTCGGCCATGCATCATGGACATCACGCCGCCGCCGCCGGGCTTACCAACTGGTTCCGTGCGATTCCACGGGACGCGAACAAAGCGGCCTGCCGCGACCCCGGCAGGTGCGGTTTCTGCGGGAACCGTGTTCTCCAGCTTCTCGAAAGCGGCGCAGATCTGGTCGCGTATATCCTCGAACCAGGCGCGGGCCGATGCTTTATGGGCTTCGAGAACGTCGATGGGCATGTCCATGTGTCTGTCCTCGGAAGGGTCGGGCCCGGAAAGGATCGGGCATAGGAATGGCGTGGGCCGGGGAACGATCGGGGCTTGTCATTGTTTTGGCATGATGGGTGTTTAGCGGATACTCTCTTCAAGGCAAATTGAGAAGCTGTCCATCATCTCCAGGCATCCGGCCGGGAGCCCGGGACGGTTCATCGTAAAATCCCCAAGTGAGCTGTCCCGTGCGCCGCCTGTTCCATTGGTTTGAGAGCTACATCGAACCCTTCGCCGGGTCCAGCGTCGTGCGTCCGCCCGACACGCTGGGCGCGTTCTACTGGTATTTCGTCCGCCAGGCGTGGCCGGGGTTCGCGGCACTTCTGGTCATGGGCTTCATGGGCGCGGTTATCGAGGCCTCGCTGTTTGCCTTCGTCGGCAGTCTGGTCGACCTGATGCGGGCAGCCAGGACGCCGGAAACATTCATTGCCGACCACTGGAATACCCTTGTCTTCATGGGTGTCGTGGCCGCGGTCATCCGACCGCTGGTGTCGTTCCTGCACGATCTCATCAAGCACCAGATGATCGGCGGATCATTCACGACGCTCGTACGTTGGCAAAGTCACGCCTACGTCCTGCGGCAGTCCTTGAATTTCTTCCAGAACGATTTCGCCGGCCGCGTCGCCAACAAAATCGTACAATCGGGCGCGGCGGTCAGAGAGTCGGTGGTTCAGGCCATCGACGCGATCTGGTTCGTGGCCATTTACTGGCTGACGGCCGGTGTGCTGTTCGTGCAGGCCGACGTGCGCCTGCTTGCCCCGCTGATCGTCTGGTTCGTCGGCTACGCCGGCGTACTCTGGTACTTCGTGCCGCGCGTGAAACAGCGCGCGGTGCGCACGAGCGAGGCGCGTTCCATGCTGACGGGGCGTATTGTCGACAGCTACACGAACATTCTCACCGTCAAGTTGTTCGCCCATACCGAGCGCGAAGACGTTTACGCAAGCTCCGCCATGCGCGAGCAACTCGACCGGCTGCAGGAACAGCTGCGCCTCACCACACTCATGGAAACCTCGCTGTTTGCCATAAACGGCGTATTGATGGTTGCGATCTCGGCGCTTGCCATCTGGCTTTGGAGCGTCAACGCCGTGACGATCGGCGCGATTGCTCTCGTCATGGGTCTCACCATCCGCATCGTCAACATGTCCGGCTGGGTCATGTGGACGGTGGCTGGAATCTTCGAGAACCTCGGCATTGCGCACGAGAGCATGGAAACGATCTCGCGGCCGTGGAGCCTTTTGGACCGGCCTCAGGCCAAGGCCCTGGCCGTGACAAAGGGAGAGATCCGCTTCGAAGACGTCGATTTCCGTTACGGACGGGCGCGCACTTTCGACGACAGCCGCGCGGGTGGCGTCATAGAAGGCATGAATCTGACAATCACGCCGGGAGAAAAGGTGGGCCTCGTCGGCCGCTCGGGCGCTGGCAAGTCGACACTCGTCAGCCTGTTGATGCGCTTCTACGACATCGAGGGCGGCCGCATCCTGATTGACGGGCAGGATATCCGCGACGTGACGCAGGACAGCCTGCGCGCGCAGATCGGTCTAGTCACGCAAGATACGTCGCTGCTGCATCGCTCCGTTGCCGACAACATTCTCTACGGACGGCCCGAGGCCGGTGACGAAGCGATGCATCGCGCGGCCGCGCGGGCGCACGCGGACGAATTCATACCCGGCCTTGAGGATCTCGCCGGCCGCAGAGGCTATGGGGCTCACGTCGGCGAGCGCGGGGTCAAACTATCGGGCGGTCAGCGCCAGCGCATCGCAATCGCACGCGTGCTGCTGAAGAATGCGCCGATCCTCGTGCTTGATGAAGCGACAAGCGCACTCGACAGCGAGGTCGAAGCGGCGATCCAGGAGAGCCTGATGGACCTCATGGCCGGCAAGACGGTCATTGCCATCGCGCATCGGCTGTCGACGATCGCCGCCATGGATCGGCTCGTCATTATGGATCGCGGCCGCATCGTCGAGCAGGGCAGCCACAAGGAGCTTTTGAAGCGCGGCGGCCTTTACGCGGATCTCTGGCGCCACCAGTCGGGCGGCTTCCTCGCCAAGGAAGCAGCAGAGTAGCAATTCCCACGCCCCATGTCGTCGGATAAGAGAAGGCGAGGGCAGTAGGGCGATCCGGCCCATCGCCGCGATCGAGAAAGAGATCTATATCTAGATGTTCACTTTCTTCGAGCGCTTGATCGACCCGTACCGCGTCGTGCCTCTCGACCCTCCGCCGCCGGGTCTGGCAGCGTTCGTCTGGTTTTACATCCGTCCCATCTGGCCGCTTGCCGCGCTTATCGCCAGTCTGAGCGCGCTCACCGCCATGTTCGAAATGGCGATGCTCGATTACTTCGGCAACTTCGTCGATCTGATGACTAACGCCAACCGAGAAACGTTCTTAGCCGATCACGGAGGGGAAATGTTCAAGATCGGCGTACTCGTACTCGTCGTCCTGCCCTTGCTGACGGTGGTTTGGGAACTGCTCTTCCATCAGTCGTTCGCCGGCAACTTCCCGATGATGGTTCGATGGCAGAGCCACCGCTATATCCTGCGCCAGTCACTGGCCTACTTTCAGGATGACTTTGCGGGCCGGCTTGCCAACACCGTTATGCAGACGTCACTTGCAATCCGCGACAGCCTGGAAAAATTCATCAAAACGATCGTGTATGCGCTCGTGTATGTCGCCAGTGCTTTGTTCCTACTGGCGTCGACGGACTGGCGGCTGGCCGTGCCGCTCACGCTTTGGGTCATCGCCTATGCCCTAACGGCCAGCTACTTCATGCCACGACTAGCCGCGCTGTCAGAAGCGCAGGCCGATGCGCGCTCGCTGATGACCGGCTGCGTCATTGACAGCTACACCAACATAATGGCGGTCAAGCTGTTCGCGCACAGCGCCGCCGAGGCTTCCTATGCGCGCGAAAGTATGGATGCCTTCATGCAGACGGTTCACCAGCAGATGCGGCTGGTGACGAAGCTCAATATCTGCCTGCGTCTCATGAACTAGGCATTGATGGCGATGACCGTGATCGCGTCTGTCCTTCTGTGGGGCGCTGGCTTAGTGATCGTGGGTCCCATTGCTGTCGCGGTGGCTCTGGCGCTTCGTCTTGATGCCCTGTCGGACTGGGTACTTTGGGAGGTTGCCGGTCTTTTCGAAGCGGTTGGCGTCATCAGAGATGGAACCAAGTCGCTTTCGAAGCCGATTGCCATTCTGGATGCGCCGGGCGGCAAGCCGCTCGTCGTGACCAAGGGTGCAATCTCGTTCGAAGGAATTCGCTTTCATTACGGCCGCGCCAGCGGCGTCATCGACGGTCTGGATCTGAAAATCGCGCCGGGTGAGAAGGTCGGCCTCGTTGGCTGTTCGGGCGCCGGCAAGTCCACGCTTATCAATCTGCTTCTGCGCTTCTTCGAACCCGAGGCAGGCCGCGTCCTTATCGACGGACAGGACATCCGGTTCGTGACGCAGGACAGCCTGCGACGCGCCATCGGAGTGGTAACGCAGGATACCTCGCTGCTCCACCGTTCGGTCGGGGACAATCTTCTCTACGGCCGTCCGGATGCAAAGCCAGACGAGGTCGTGCGAGCAACACAATTGGCGGCCGCCGACCAGTTCATATCCAGACTAACCGATACGGAAGGGCGTGACGGACTGTCCGCGATGGTTGGCGAGCGCGGCGTCAAGCATTCAGGCGGACAGCGCCAGCGGATCGCGATCGCACGGGTATTCCTCAAGGATGCCCCGATCCTCATCCTCGACGAGGCAACGAGCGCCCTCGACAGCGAGGTCGAGGCAGCGATTCAAGAGCAGCTGATGAACTTGATGGACGAAAAAACCGTCATCGCCATCGCGAATCGCCTGTCAACGATCGCGGCGATGGACCGGCTCGTGGTCATGGATCAGGGTCGGATCGTCGAGCACGGCACGCATGAGGTGCTGATCTCGCGCGATGGACTGTATGCCTCACTCTGGAAGCGCCAGTCTGGCGGCTTTGTTGCCGACGAAGCGGCCGAGTGATGCGGATCAGCCGCTCAGCCGGTTGATCGCCGCGATCAGGGCCGATTCCACTCCGGCTTCGGTTCCCGCATGTCCTGCCGTCTCTATGTATTCGATCGTGCAGCCGGGCCAGGCGGCTGCAACGGCGGCAGCTGTGCGGGGTGGACATAGTAGGTCATAGCGGCCCTGCACGATGTGGCCTGGAATGCCGTTCAGGCGGCCGGCGTTCCGCAGGAGCTGGTCCGGCTCAAGAAAGAAATCGTGCCGGATGTAATGAGCTTCTATAATTGGGGTGGGCGGCAGCCGTGTCGGCAATGCTGCGGGATCGGGCAGCTGCGCGCCATGCGGATTGAGCTCCGAGAGCGCGCGCTCGTAGGCGTTCCAGATATGAGCAGCGGGCATCATCACGGTCGGGTCTTCGCTCGTCAGCCGCGCGAGATAAGCCGCCAAAGGGTTGTCGCGCTCGGCCGCCGGCAGGAAATTTACGAACGCATCGTACAACTCCGGCCTGAAAATCTTCGGACCGTCGACGAAGGCCCAATGTACTTCGTCGGTCGTACCGAGGAATATCGCCCGCAACACCATGCCGGTGACGCGCTCGGGGTGGGTTTGTGCATAGGCGAGGGCGAGCGTCGAGCCCCATGAGCCGCCGACGACGAACCACTTATCGATGCCTAATTGCTTCCGGATCCTCTCAATGTCTGCGATCAGGTGAGCCGTGGTGTTGGCTATGGTGGAGAGGTAGGGATGGCTGCGGCCAGAGCCGCGCTGGTCGAACAGAATGGCGTTGAAGCGGCTTGGATCGAACAGCGCCCTGTGCCTGTGCTGGGATCCGCTGCCGGGGCCGCCGTGCAGGAAGAGGGCCGGGACGCCATCCGGCCGGCCGCACTGTTCGACATAAAGCCAGTGCCCGTCGCCGACCTCCAGGGAGATCGCTTCGAAGGGGCGGATGATCTGGTCGGGTGGGGTTGATGAGGACAAGCAACTCGCCCGGCGGTTGAGGGTGTGTCTCAATTGCCTAGCCTGCCGGGGAGGGGAACTCAAACCCTCCCGTCTGCCGCAGGGCCTCGCCCAGGACGATTGCGGCTGCGACGGCAATATTGAGCGATCGCAAGCCGGGGCGCATCGCGATGCGGATACGCGCGTCGGCCGCCTCATGGACCGCTTTTGGAAGTCCGGCGCTTTCGCGGCCGAGCAGCAGGATATCGTCGGCGCAGAATCGAAATCCGATATGGTTCACGGCGCCATGAGTGGTCAACGCGATGAGCCGTGGCGGCGGAGCGAGAACCCGTCGTGCGCTTTGGAAGGCGCCCCAGCTTTCGTGACGCACGAGGTCAACATAGGCCAGATAATCGAGGCCGGCTCGACGCAGGCTGCGGTCGCTAATGTCGAACCCCGCCGGGCCGATGACATCCACGCTCACGGCGAGGCAGGCGGAAAGCCGCAGGATTGTGCCGGTGTTTTGCGGTATGTCCGGTTGATAAAGGGCGAGCCGCACGGTCGGGTTTCTCATAGGTATGTTGACATTGCCCCGGCCATGGCAGATGCACGATGCAGGGCTGGGGCGCATAATGCGGCGAAACGATGCAAGGGGAGTGCGCGGCAAATCGCGCTGTTCAGGGGCCACGTAAATCGTGGCATTGCAGGCTGCTCTATACATACCGAACCAACATGGCCGCGCCCGGTGGCGCGCAGGGTCGTACTGGAGGCACACGTGGCAACCCATGCCGAAGAACCCAATCGCCGGGACTTTATAGTCCTCGCTGGCAACGTGTTCGTCGCGGTCGGCGCCGCGGTTGCGCTGTGGCCGTTCATCGCGCAGATGAATCCCGAACTCCAGCGCTCAGGCTCTGGCTTCCGTCGACATCGACCTTTCGCCGATCAAGGAAGGCCAGGCCATCACGGCCATGTGGCGCGGCAAACCGATTTTCATTCGCAACCGCACAAAAGAAGAAATTGCGGCCGCCGAGAAGGTGAACATCGCTGACCTGCGCGATCAAAGCGCCCGCAACCTAGCCCTTCCCGAATCCGATCCCGCGACCGACGCCAACCGGACCAAGAAGGGTCACGAGAACTGGCTGATCATGATCGGCATTTGCACGCACCTCGGCTGTATCCCCAAGGGGCAGGCGATGGGCGACGCCAGGGGGGACTTCGGCGGCTGGTTCTGCCCCTGTCACGGTTCGCATTACGACACGGCCGGACGCATCCGTAAGGGACCGGCTCCGCGTAATCTTGAAGTGCCGCCTTACAATTTCACTTCTGATACCAAGATCAAGATCGGCTAGAGAGATCGCACATATGTCAGGTCACGAGTCGAGCTACGCCCCTACGTCGCGCTGGGGAAAATGGTGGGACGAACGGCTGCCCGTCGCACGGATGATGCATGGACAGGTCGTCGACTTCCCGACGCCGCGCAACCTTAATTATATGTGGACGTTCGGCGGCATTCTCACGTTTTTCCTCGTCGCACAGATCGTCACCGGCGTTGTCCTGGCCATGCACTACGTGCCCTCGGCTGACGCTGCCTTCAATTCGATCGAACACATCCGCCGCGACGTGAACTACGGCTGGCTGATGCGCAGCATGCACGCGGTCGGCGCGTCGATGTTCTTCGTCGCCGTCTATATTCATATCTTCCGTGGGCTCTATTACGGGTCGTACAAGGCGCCGCGCGAGGTCCTGTGGGTCCTTGGCGTGTTCATCTTCCTGGCGATGATGGCCACCGCATTCCTGGGCTACTCGCTTCCATGGGGCCAGATGAGCTTCTGGGGCGTTACCGTCATCACCAACCTGTTCTCCGCGCTCGATGGCGTCGTGGCGGGTCTTGGAACGGCGATCACCGAGTGGCTCTGGGGCGGCTACGCCGTTTCGGGCGTCACTCTCAACCGCTTCTTCTCGCTGCATTATCTTTTACCGTTCGTCATCTTCGGTCTTGTTATCCTGCATATCTGGGCTCTCCACATTGCCGGCCAGAACAACCCGTCGGGACTGGATGTGAAGTCGAACGCCGATACGGTGCCGATGTACCCATACGCGGTGGCGAAGGATGCGGTCGGCATGTTCGCATTCTTGTTGCTGTTCGCCTGGTTCGTGTTTTTCCTGCCGGACTACCTGGGCCACGCGGATAACTACATTCCCGCCAACCCGCTGGTGACGCCGCCGCATATCGTTCCTGAATGGTACTTCCTGCCGTTCTATGCGATCCTGCGCGCCATCCCCTCGAAGCTCGGCGGTGTGATCGCGATGTTCTCAGCGGTCCTCATCCTGTTGTTCGTGCCGTGGCTCGATACCAGCCGCGTGCGCTCGGCGAAGTACCGGCCGATCTTCAAGTGGTTCTTCTGGTACTTCGTGTTCACCTGCGTTGCGCTGGGCTGGTTGGGTTCGATGCCGGCAGAGCAGCCATACGTGTTCTGGGCGCAGTTCTTCACGTTTTGCTACTTCTCCTACTTCCTGCTTGTGCTGCCAATCGTCGGCATCATAGAGACGCCGAGGGTGCTGCCCCGCTCGATCTCTGAGTCCGTGCTCGGCCGCGGGGCGGGCGGTGCTGGTCTTCCGGCCGCCGCCGCAGCTGCGCCAGAGAAACGCTGAGAGGACACGTCATGATCAAGAAACCTCTTCTCGGCCTTGCCGCCTCAGCGGCGGCTCTCGGCATCGTGCTCGTCGCAACATCGCCCGCCTCGGCGGCGGGCGAAGGCATAGCAATCGAGCGTCAGCCGTGGTCCTTCTCGGGCTTCAGGGGCCAGTACGACAAGGCTCAACTTCAGCGTGGCTTTCAGATCTACAAGGAGGTTTGCTCAGCCTGCCACGGGTTGAAGCGTATCTACTGGCGAAATCTGGTGCAGCCCGGCGGTCCGGAGTTCCCAGAGCAAGCCGTCAAGGTGCTTGCCGCCGAGTGGCCTAACAAGATAACCGATGGGCCTAACGACGCGGGTGAGATGTTCGACCGCGACGCCAAGCTGTCGGACCCAATCCTCGGGCCGTTCAAGAACGAGCAGCAAGCTCGTGCGGCCATGAACGGGGCCTATCCGCCCGATCTCTCGGTCATCGCCAAGGCGCGCACGACTGCCTACACCGGCACCTGGTATGGCCACTTCCCCAAGATGTTCGGAGATGTCGTCACCAGCTATCAGGAAGGCGGCCCCGATTACATTCAAGCGCTGCTCACCGGCTATGGTGAGCCTCCGCTTTACACGCGCGACAGCGCCGGCAAGCTGCACGCGGTTGGCGGCGAACACGGCGGAGAAAAAGAGGCGGCTAAGCCTGCTGGTCCGACCGAGCGGTGCGCGTCCATCACGCACGGCGAGGATGGCAAACCCGACGTCTGCAATAAGCTCGCCGACGGCATGAACTACAACAAGTACTTCCCCGGCAATCAGATCGCAATGGCGCAGCCGCTTGCTGACGAGTCCGTCAAGTATGCCCAGGGTTCGGACGGCAAGCCGAATGCACCTGAGACGCTCGATCAGCATGCGCGCGACGTCGCTTCCTTCCTTGCCTGGGCGTCGGATCCGCACCTCGATACGCGCAAGACCATCGGCTGGCAGGTCATGCTCTATCTGCTCATTACCACTGGCCTGCTCTACGCCGGCAAGAAGCGAATCTGGAACAAGATCCCGCACTGATCACGTTGCGGGCATCGGCAAGACATGCTTGTGATACGGGACTATTCGAGGAAAAGGCTCCGCTTGCGGAGCCTTTTTCATGCCTTGCCGCGGTATTGACAGGTCGCAAGGCCGGGGCCTGCGCGAGAAAATCTGGGGGAACGCATGACACCATCGGTTCTCGGCATCATCGGCGGCAGCGGGTTCTACAGCCTGCCGGGCCTCACCAACGCGCGCTGGGAGAAGATCACCGGACCGTGGGGCGCCCCTTCGGACAACATTCTGTTTGCCGAGATCGCAGGGCTGCCCGTGCGCTTTCTTCCCCGCCACGGCCGCGACCATAAAGTGCCGCCCTCCGCGATCAACTTCAGAGCGAACATCGATGCGCTGAAACGAGCCGGGGTTACCGACCTCGTGTCCGTCTCCGCATGCGGCTCATTGAAGGCCGAGTACGCTCCCGGCCTCTTCGTGCTTCCCGATCAGTTCATCGATCGGACCTTCGCGCGCGAGAAATCCTTCTTCGGGCCGGGCTGCGTCGCCCACGTCTCGGTAGCCGATCCGGTCAGTCCGCTGCTGCTGGAGGCGATCGCCGCGGCGGCGACCGCCGAAGGGATCGAGTATTCACGCGGCGGTATCTATCTCGTTATGGAAGGTCCGCAGTTCTCAACGCGCGCTGAATCGAATTTGTACCGGTCATGGGGATGCGACGTGATCGGCATGACCAACATGCCCGAGGCAAAGCTTGCCCGCGAGGCCGAAATGACCTACGCGACCGTCGCCATGGTGACCGACTACGACTGCTGGCACGACGACCATTCGCACGTGGACGTCGCAGCCGTCATTCGCGTGATGAAGGGGAATACGCACAAGGCGCACCGTCTCGTCACGCGTCTTGCGACGGACTTTCCGCGCCAGCACCCCAAATGTCCGATCGGCTCGGATACGGCACTCGATGTTGCGATCATCACCCCGCCCGAAGCGCGTGATCCGGATCTGCTTGCGAAACTCGATGCCGTCGCGGGCCGCGTGCTGGCGCCGCTCGGTTGACGGTGTCCTGGGGTGGTCTGTTCAATTCGGGAACGAGATCAGGATCTTCATCTTGATGAGTTCGGGGAAGGCTCGCTCAAGCCCCTGACCAATTATCCAGAGCATCGCCCCGAGCAGGATCAGGGCCGGGATCGCGGCGAACGCGGCTTTGATGAAAAAGCCCATGAGACTGAAAAACGGAATGTCGATCCGCTTAACCGCGGCGGGGACTGCCTGCGCGCCAACGGGTGCTTCAGCGTAGTACTCGTCTCGCGCGGAAACCGGAGCCGGTTCCGGCGCCGCCAGGCCGGCGTGCAGACCGGCCGCCAGGCCCTGCCGCTCCCGGGCCTCCCGGGCGCGCGCTTCGTGCTCGCGGCGCAGGGTGCGCGGCAAGTCGTCCAGGTTGGTGTCCGCGGCGAGGGGGAAATTCATGTTCGACATGCCTCGAATGTTCCAAGCAGGCGCGTGACCAAAAAACGGCACTCTATCGGCAAGGGCGGCGAATCGACCGCCATGGTCCAGATATCCTACCTGCCTTCGACCGATATTGTTATTTTGCGCCGTCATTTTGGCGGGAGGTAGACTTGAGCAACCTGAAGAGCCTAATCCGAACGATTCCGGATTATCCCAAGCCCGGAATCATGTTTCGGGACGTCACCACGCTTCTGGGCGACGCCCAAGGCTTCAAGGCGGCAGTCGCCCAGATGGCCGAACCCTACCGGACGCTGCCTGTCGACGCGGTCGCAGGCATCGAGGCGCGCGGTTTCATTCTCGGCGGGGCGGTGGCGGATCGGCTGGGCTGCGGGTTCGTTCCCGTGCGCAAAAGAGGCAAGCTGCCGTGGAAAACGATGTCGCAGGACTACGAGCTCGAGTACGGCACGGACATCGTCGAGATCCATCAGGACGCAATCGCGCCCGGCAGCCGCATCCTGATCGTCGACGACCTCATAGCAACCGGGGGCACGGCGGAAGCCGCGGCCAAGCTCATCACGCGTTCGGGTGGCACGATTGTCGGTGCTGCATTCATCATAAATCTGCCGGAACTCGGCGGCGTGAACCGGCTTACCGGTATCGGCATCGAGTGCCATGCGCTGATGGCATTCGAAGGCCACTGAAAACTGGGAGGTTCCGTGGCGGACGCACTGACGGCGGACGAAATGCATAGCGCGATATCGCGCATGGCGACATGGCGGGTCGATCCGGAAAAGCCCGTCCGCTGTCCGCGCTGCGGACGCGAGGGGCTAGGTATCATCGATCGATCGGCTCGTCCCTATGCCGAGTGGTATCAGTTGAACTGCGCCGCCTGTGGGCTCGACGCGACGCTGAATGTGCCGTTGGGTCCGCCCGTCATGGGCGGCCTCGATTGACTTGCTTTCGCTTCTCTGTCCCTGACGAGAAGCAGGCTCACGAGAGGACGCCATGAAGATCAACGGCTGGCCGACCCGCACGATTTGGCTCCGTGATGATGGATGGAGCGTCAGCATCATCGACCAAACGAAGTTGCCACACCGGTTCGAGATCCTCACGCTCGCGACGCCTCAGGATGCCGCGCAAGCCATTCTGACGATGCAGGTGCGCGGCGCACCGCTGATCGGCGTCACGGCGGCTTATGGGGTCTGCCTTGCCATGCGCGCGGATGCGTCCGATGCTTCTCTCGAGGGCGTGATCCGATACCTTGCAGAGCAGCGGCCGACGGCCATCAATTTGCGCTGGGCGCTGGAGGAACTGCGCCGGTCGCTTGCTCCGCTGTCTCCCGAGAATCGCACGGCCGCCGCCTACGCTCGCGCCGCGCAGATGGCCGACGACGATGCCGAAACGTGCCGCAGGATTGGCGTCAACGGCCTTAGGCTCATCGAGGCTATCGCAGCAAAGAAAACCAGCCAACAGCGAGTCAATGTCCTAACGCACTGCAACGCGGGCTGGCTCGCCTGCGTCGACTGGGGAACAGCGACTTCACCAATCTATCATGCGCACGACGCCGGCATTCCGGTCCATGTCTGGGTGGATGAAACGCGGCCGCGCAATCAGGGCGCGTCGCTAACGGCGTTCGAACTCGGCGCGCACGGCGTGCCGCACGCCATCATTGCCGATAACGCCGGTGGTCATTACATGCAGCGCGGCGACGTCGATATCGTTATCGTCGGCACCGACCGCGTCACATCGAGCGGTGACGTGGCCAACAAGATCGGCACATATCTGAAGGCGCTCGCGGCATATGACACCGGCGTCCCGTTCTATGTCGCGCTGCCGCATTCGACGATCGACTGGTCGCTGGCCGACGGGCGCGACATTCCGATCGAGGAGCGCTCCGCCGACGAAGTCCTTAAAATAACCGGGCGGCTGCCGGATGACACTATTGTGACGGTCGACATCGCCGCACCCGGATCACCCGCAGCCAATCCGGCGTTCGATGTTACCCCACACAGGTTGGTTACCGGCTTCATTACCGAGCGCGGCCTATGCCCGGCGACGAGAGAGGGCTTGCTCTCTCTCTACCCTGAGCAGAAAATGTGGGCATGAGCAAAAAGCACAGAAATGGCCCCGAGAAATTGAACGAGAAGCAAGTGCGCGCCGCTGTGCTGGAAACGGCACTGGCGATGAGCAGAAGCGGACTGTCGCCCTTGCGATCAGGCAACCTGTCCTGCCGTTTCGAGGACGGCATGCTGATCACGCCCACCGGCATGATCTACGAGGATATGGGACCGGCCGATATCGTGTATGTCACCGCCGAAGGCGAAGTGCCTGGTAAGCAAAGACAAAAGCCATCGAGCGAGTGGCAGTTCCATTTGGCTGCCTATGCTGCGCGGCCCGACCGTAACGCCGTCGTTCACAGCCATTCCACCTATGCGACCGCACTCGCCTCGGCGCGCAAGCCAATTCCCGCTTTCCACTATATGGTCGCGGTGGCTGGCGGCACCGATATTCCGGTGGTCCCGTACGCGACCTTCGGATCAAACGAACTGGCCACCTACGTCGCCGGAGGGCTTGCGTCGCGCGACGCCTGTCTGATGGCCAATCACGGTCAACTCGCCATCGGCGCCACACTTGGTGCTGCGTTTGAACTCGCCCAGGAGGTCGAAATCCTGGCGCAGCAATACGTCACCGTGCTCGCACTCGGTGGACCGCAAATACTTTCTGATATTGAAATAAACGCGGCGCTGGAGCGGTTCAAAACCTATGGACCGCGCTCTCAGAAGTGACTTTGGTCATATTTTAGCCAAGCAACTCGCCTTATCGATAGCCTCATATAATCATAATTGTTCTTATCGCGGTGCGGCTTTATACGCACGCAGAAGCGCCATCCCAAGACCAACCTGCGCTCGCCGACCGAAATGTGGGATTTCTGGTCGCTGTCGCCCGAGAGCCTGCATCAGGGGACGATCCTGATGTCGGACCGCGGCTGCCCGACGACGCCGATGCATATGAACGGCTACGGCTCGCAAACGTACTCGCTCATCAATGTCAAGGGCGAGCGCCATTGGGTCAAGTTCCACTTCAAGACCCTGCAGGGCCACAAGCACTACACCAAGAAGGAATCGGCCGAGGTCATCGGCAAGAGCCGCGAGACCTATCAGGAAGAACTGTTCGGCGCGATCGAGAAGGGTCAGTTCCCGAAGTGGTGCATGATGATCCAGGTCATGCCGGAAACGGATGCGGAGAAGGCGTCCTACAACCCGTTCGATCTCACCAAGGTGTGGCCGCACGCCGAGTACCCGCTGATCGAGGTCGGCGTTCTCGAACTGACGCCGACAACTACTTCGCCGAGTTCGAACAGGCTGCGTACTCGGCGTCGAACATTCTGCCAGGCATCGGCTTCTCGCCCGACAAGATGCTGCAGGCGCGCATCTTCTCGTACGCCGACGCGCACCGTTATCGCCTCGGCACCCACTACGGGGCGCTGCCGGTGAATGCACCGAAGGTAGCCGTGCACCACTCCCACAAGGACGGCTCGATGCGGTTTTTCAAGAACGACACCGGCAACCCGGACGTCTACTACGAGCCGAATTCGATCGGCGGACCGACCGAGACTGCCCAGTATCGCGAGCCGCCGTTGAAGATCTCCGGCGATGCCGACCGCCATAATCACCGCATCGGCAACGACGACTATACGCAGCCCGCAATCTGTTCCGCTTGTTCACGGCCGAGCAGAAGACAAGATTGATTGACAATATTGCGGACGCCATGCAGGGCGTGCCCAAGCACATCATCGAGTGTCAGGTCGCGCAATTCGCCAAGTGCGATCCCGAATTCGGTGCGGGCGTTGCCAAGCGGATGGGCGTCAACGTGCTGAAGCTCAGCGAAGCCGCCGATTGAGGCACTCGGGGGTTCGACGAAAAGAAAAGGGCCCCGCTTCGGGGGCCCTTTTTCTTTGTGGGGAGGCGTCTAGTTGGCGAAGCGAAAGTGCAGCACATCGCCGTCCTTGACGACATACTCCTTGCCTTCGAGCCGCATCTTGCCCGCTTCCTTGGCGCCGACCTCGCCGTTCAGAGTGACGTAATCGTCATAGGCGATGGTCTCAGACCGGATGAATCCCTTTTCGAAGTCGGTATGGATGACGCCGGCGGCGCCGGGCGCCTTCGTGCCGCGCGCGATGGTCCATGCTCGTGCTTCCTTCGGACCGACCGTGAAGTACGTGACGAGGTCGAGCAGCGCGTAGCCGGCTCGGATCAAGCGGTTCAGACCAGGTTCTTCGAGGTCCATTTCCTTGAGGAACTCGGTGCTGTCCTCAGGCGGTAGCCCTGCGAACTCCGCTTCGATCTTGGCCGAGATGATGACGACGGCAGCGCCTTCGGACTTCGCTCTTTCGGCCACTTTGTCGGAGAATGCGTTGCCGTTGGCGGCGCAGGCCTCGTCAACGTTGCAGACGTACACGACGGGCTTGGATGTCAGAAGCTGCAGACCGCGGAAGGTCGGCTGCTCTTCCGGGGTGATGTCAGCGGTGCGCGCCGGACGGCCCTCGCGCAGCGGAACTAGCATCTTCTCCATGACGGCGAGTTGCGCCTTGGCATCCTTGTCACCGCCTTTGGCCTTCTTCTCGATGGTCGAGATGCGCTTCTCGAGGCTCTCCATGTCGGCCAGCATAAGCTCCGTCTCGACCACGTCGGCGTCGGCCAGCGGGTCGATGCGGTTCTCGACGTGCGTGATGTCGTCATCGGCGAAGCAGCGCAGCACGTAGGCGACCGCGTCGACCTCGCGGATGTGCGAAAGGAACTTGTTGCCGAGGCCTTCGCCCTTCGACGCGCCCCGCACGAGGCCCGCGATGTCGACGAAGGTGAGGCGCGTCGGGATGATCTGAGCGGACCCGGCGATTTTCGCCAACTTGTCGAGCCGCTCATCGGGAACGCCGACTTCGCCGACGTTGGGCTCGATTGTGCAGAACGGATAGTTGGCAGCTTCGGCGGCTGCCGTCTGTGTCAGCGCATTGAAGAGGGTCGATTTGCCGACGTTCGGCAAGCCGACGATACCCAGCTTGAAGCCCATTCCACCATGATCCTTGCGATTGCAGGCTTGGGCTACACCGGGTAGACAATTCGTTCAATGGGCGATGGGACGCGGCCAGCGCGCAATATGACGAACCCGATACTGGTTTCGTAATAGTCTCTGCCGGCCCCACCGCAGCATTGTGCCGTCTCCGCGACTACCCTGATTGCCGTCAATCGCGTCCGCCTGGAGCCTGGCGCCTATCTGTATCTTTACCGTCGTGTCGGCGAACCATGGGGGTTGGATCAGCGAACGCGCATGAACCTCGCGGAACTTGCGACTTTGCCGGTCTGCACTGCCACCTCTACGCGTTCACGAGCCGAGCCGCGTCCGATTAGACAATCGACTTTTGCGAATTCGACAGTATGGGCTTCCCCATGTTCAACTTATGAATTTCGGGCTTGTGCCGGAGAGTTTAGAACACGAATTGGGACTCGGGCTGCTCGTCGAATGTCTTCGCGAACCGTGGAGCTGCAACAATCCGAGTAAGGTCTGGCTGCATAACGACACCCGAGATCACCCAGGGGCCAGGAGAAATTATGAACGGGTTGGTTTCACGCTCGATTGCGAGCCATGGTAAGATCCTACGGATCTGTAGAAACGGACGACGCTGCGGTGAGCGCACAAGCGCATCGCTGCCGTGTCGGCGGGACACCTACTTCTGGCAGAACGTCGCCTGGCCGCGGCAGGTGGTGCCGGCGCCTTCCGATTTGCACGAGTAGCGCTCGTTGGTGATGTTGTAGCCCTCGACCTTGCCGTTAGCCAGAAAGCCAGGCCACAGGCCCCAGCTCACCGACTGGATCATCGTTTCGAGTGCGTACCACTTAGCCGACTTCTCGGATTCCGCGGTTGCGACGGCGGCTTTGGTAACGCACGCGGCCTCAGCAGCCGTGACGCTGAAGGCCAACGCCGAGCACCAAATGGCAATGCGAAAAGCTTTCATAACTCAGCCCCCAAGTTCGTTGCGGCGTCACATGACGCCGACACGAAAAACTATCCGCAATGCAGCAGGGCGGTCAACCGATCGCGACGCCGATATGCTGGACGACGGAATAATGACGGACGCTCTGATCTTTCGGCTCAACGGATCTTTGTGAGAGCGAACGCCGAATGGTTTTCAGGGGTCGGCAGGCGCGTCTTGCCGGACATGGCGTCAGCCAGCGTCTCGCCGAGGACCGCGTTGTTTTCAAGCTGCTTGACGGCGATGACGATGAAAGGCCGCTGCCAACTCGTGCCGCTCGTCTCGCATGCCGTGCACTGGTCGCGGTACTGCCCCAGATTAAGCGCCCAAATAGCAGTAGCTGGAGCCGCTGCATTCTGAACGACGTCTGCCGTCGTCACCGCTCGAAGGCCCGCGCGATGCAATTCCTCCGTCGGATTGCCTTCCTGAGAGGAGGTGCCGACGGCGACGACCTGAAGCGCTTGCGACAGGCATTGGCGAACCTCGTCATCGACAACGTCGCCAGCGACTTCCGCGCTGGTGAAGCGGTAGCCTTCTTGTTCCAGTTCTGCGGCGCTGGCGTGCATCCACATGAATTCCTTGTTGGGCGCGACCACGTCGAACACACCGCGCCGACCGGTCGCGTCGAAGCCGATGACCTCGAAAACTGTCGAGTTCTTCGTCTCGCGCACTGTTTTCACGGCGGCCGAGGGCTCCATGGCATTGCGCCGGCTCACGAGCGCGTCGTTGATCGTCATGCCGCCGACGGTCGCCACCACTCCGGCGGAGGCGGTTGCCAATGCAATCTCGGACGGTGACCTGTACAGCGACGTCAGCCACTGGAGGCGGTCGATCCACCGGTAAGCCGCGTAGGCGCGCCGACGCATCTTGCTGCCGTCGCCGTTTGCCGATGCTGGAGCTTCAGCGTCGCTCATGTCGGCCTCCGCCGTGACGAAGGTAATGTCAGCGCGGATGTATACCGCGGCACGATGCAGGAAAAGTAGCGCGCCGGGCCCCGGTGTTATTCCGCGGCTCCGGAAACCACGGTCGCGGAGGCCACTTCAGTCTTCGGATTTTCGGCCGGCGAGCCACTTCTGCAGGTTGGCGGTAAGCACCGATTGGCGTTTTCCTTGTCGCTCTCCGGCGGGATGCGGCCCAGATGCCTTTGAGGAAGCCTTCGGGGTGGCGGGGTCCGGGGCTTGCGTCTTCACTGGCGGTGTTGCTTCACCGGTGGTCTGTGTCGCCTTGGCGACGTCGCTCAGGAAGCGCAAATCGTCACCGGCGGCGAGGCGACCGGCAGCGCCAGCAACTGCGTCGAGCAGCGGCCCGAGCCAGATGCGATCCGCTTTGGCAAAATCAGCGAGCACATAGTGCACCACGGCATCCTTGACGCCGGGATGGCCGATGCCGAGGCGCACGCGCTTGTAGTCGTTGCCCAGGTGCGCGGTGATCGAGCGAAGCCCGTTGTGCCCGGCATTGCCGCCGCCGACCTTCACCTTGACCTTGCCGGGTGTGAGGTCCAACTCGTCGTGGAATACAGCGATGTCCCCACGGTCGACTTTCAGGAAGCGCGCGACGTCGCCGACAGCGCGTCCACTGTCGTTCATGTAGGTTTCGGGCTTAAGCAGTAGGACCTTCTCGCCGGCGATTTCGCCATCGGCGCACAGCGCCTGGAACTTGCGCTTCCATGGACCGAAGCGATAGTGCTCGGCGATACGCTCGAGCGCCATGAAACCAATGTTGTGGCGGTTGCCCGCGTACTTGTCGCCGGGATTGCCGAGGCCGACGAACAGCTTCATGGCACGGCCTCTTGCGGGAGCATCTAGCGCGCGCCCTAAAGGAGCGCGCTGGATGTCGACGTTACTTATTTCTTCTTGGCGGCAGGCGCAGCCTTCGCCGCGGGCGCGGCTGCAACCTTCGCACCGGCAGCAGGTGCCACCTTTGCGGCCGCGGCAGCGGGAGCAGCGCCCTTCGCGGCGCCAGCCTTGGCTTCTGTGCCAGCAACAGGCGCGGCGCCTTCGGCACCGCCAGCTGCGGCGCCGGCCGTTGCTGCTTCTTCTTCCTTTTTCGCGCCGGCGATCGTCGCAACCGTGAAGTCGCGATCCTTGATGACCGGCATGACACCTTCGGGCATCTCGAATGCCGAGATGTGGATCGAGCGGCCAATGTCCATGCCCTCGAGGCTCAACTCGAACACCGTTGGAATCCGGTCGTAGGGGCAAAATACCTCGATATCGTGACGCACGATGTTCAGCACGCCGCCGCGCTTGAGGCCGGGCGACAGGGCTTCATTCGTGAAGCGCACCGGAATGGCGACGCGGATGATGCCATCCGCTCCGATCCGGAGGAAATCGACATGTACGGGCAGATCCTTGACGGGGTCGACCTGCAGGTCGCGCGGAATGACCTTGGTCTTGTTGCCGGCGACATCGATTTCGAACACGGTGGATGTGAAATGGCCTTTCAGGACCTGCTTCCACAACTCGGTGTAATCGACGGCGATGGGTTCGGCGGGCGCGTTTTCGCCGTAGATGACGGCTGGAATTTTTCCTTCACGGCGAGCTTGACGTGCGGCCCCCTTGCCGACACGCGGGCGCGCCGTGGCTTTGAGCTCGAGGAGCTGCGAAGCCATGGCATTGATCTCCCACAGAAATTGGCCGCGTCGGCCTCCAAGGGTGCCGGTCGGCGTCTCACGCGATTGCTTGAGATGGGCGGATATAGCCGCAAACCGGCTGATCTGGCAATCCATCTCGGGGCCTTGGCATGGGGCGGCATCCTGTGACATTCAAGAGAGGTGCCGTGCGTCGCGGACGTAAGCTTGTGATTTAATCCGCTTTTTCGCGGAAAGCCGCGCTGATAACCGGCCAGGGACGCGACCAATGACCAAGAGAGCCACCAAGCGGCGTCCGGCAGACGAGCAGGACCGCATGATCGTCGAAGCCTTGAAGGTCGCGGGGCGACCCGTCAGCGCCTATGAGATCATCGACCAGCTGAGGGCGCAGGCGACGCTGGCGCCCCAGACGGTGTACCGCGCGCTCGACCGGCTGATCGCCTCAGGCGCAGCTCACAGACTGGAAAGCCTCAACGCCTTTGTCGCGTGTTCACACACGCATCACGGCACGGCGATTTTCGCCATTTGCGAGGACTGCGGCACTGTAACGGAGTTCGATGAACAATCGGCCGTTGCCAAACTGTCATCGTGGGCGGTGAAGGCACGCTTTACCATCCGCCAGATGACACTGGAACTGCGCGGCCGGTGCGCGGACTGCGCCACCGCTCGTTCGTGAACCATCGCGAAGACGGGGCGGCATGCCCGCTCGCAATCGCCCAAATCAGCGCTATATTATCCGTTCGCAACCCCGGCCTTGAACCAGGACGTGCAACCCATGACCGACCAGTCGACCCGCAACATCTCATCCAACACCGCTTTGCGCCGCCAGCGGCCGCACGTGATGACGCTGACACCGGCGGCCGCCGCGCGGGTTAAGGATCTGATGACGGCCAAGGGGCCCGCTATCGCAGGGTTGAAGATCGGTGTGAAGAAGGGCGGCTGCGCAGGCATGGAGTACACCATGACTTGGGCTGAGAAGGCGGAGAAGTTCGACGAGGTCATCGAACAGGACGGCGCCCGCGTGATCATCGATCCGCAAGCCGTACTCTATCTGCTCGGCACCGTGATGGACTTCAAGACGAACAAATTGGCGAGTCAGTTCGTGTTCAACAATCCGAACCAGAAGAGTGCCTGCGGTTGCGGCGAAAGCGTAAACCTTGAGCCCGCTCCTCAAGCGAAGCTCGACGGATGAGCCACGCTCGTTGCTACTCTGCCGCCGATGGTAGCGCCCCAGCGCTCGATGTCGCAAGCAATGCCATCGCCGCCGCCCATAGCCGGGCATCGCTTTCCGCCTTGGCCTTCTGGCGGGCGAATTCCGAGATCCATTCCCAGATCAATTCAGGGTTGGTCTCGGCCAATGCACTTAGATCTTCGGGCGATTTCTTGAGAACCGTGGCCGCCAGACGAAGGAGCTAGATTGTCTCGCCCCTGTCCGCCGGGATCGTGTGGCGCTGAGGCGTGACGGCACGCCGAGCTGGGGGCGGATCGCGTGCCACGGTGTGAAACCTCATGACTTGCTCCCTCAATGTGACACTCAACATCGTAAAGATTTTTTGTCATTCGGCTGGGTCGCTCAAGTATTTTCAACAGAAAACGAGAATGTTATCCTCATCTCGCTATTGTGCGGCGCGGGGGAATTCTATTCGACGGCCGCGAATTTGGATCCGATGCCGGTGGACAGTGATTTCACAGCGTTTTTAGAAGTCGTCCTGGCGCCTCTCGGGCACATCGTGACCAGACGCATGTTTGGCGGCGCGGGCATGTATTGCGACGGCCACTTTTTCGCAATCGTCGATGGTCAATCGCTGTACTTCAAAACGGATGCGGCGAGCCGCGTGCCCTATGAAGAGGAGGGCATGCGCAGCTTCATCTACACGACGAAAAAAGGTGAGGCGGCGCTGTCAAACTACATGGACGTACCAGACCGTCTGTTCGATGAACCCGACGAAATGCGGGCATGGGCGCGCGCATCCGTTGTGGTCGCGCGACGGGCAGCGGCTCAGGTTTCCGGTGCAAAGCCCAGCAAGCCAAAGGCGAGCGGTGCGGACCGCACGCCGAAGCTCCGTCACCCGCCTGCTCGCTAATCGCTTCCGTCGGACGCTATTCCGAAGTTGCCTTCACAGACCGCGAAGGTTTGCGCATGAAGGCCGGCACGTTGCCGGCAAAGCCGTCATGCGGCTGGGCCGGCTGGCGCGCGAGCCGGGATGGGGTTGGTTTTGTGGCAACTGGAGAGGCGGGGCTGGGCGGCGTCGGGCGCGGAGGTGCAGCCGCAAGACGCGGGTGCTGAACCGGCCGCTGTTGGGTGGGTCGCTGTTCGGTTGAGCGTTGGTCGGATACTTGCTGCGTAGCTGGCCGTGGTTCGGCCGGCCGGTGTTGAGCGAGCTTCACGGCGGCCGTTGCTTCCGCCCGTGGGGCTGCCGGTTCGCGGGCGGGGCGGGGCGTGCGCTCCTCGCCCTGCGGGCGTGGAGCACTTGGTTCGCCGCGTTGACCCGACGACGCGTATGGCCCGTTTCGGCCGCCGCGACGATCACTACCTAGTTGCTTCGACCTGTTGCCGCCCGGAGGGGGGCGACCACCACGGCCGCGGCGCTTTTTGCCGGCATTGGCCCACTCGTCCTCCGAAGGCGGTTCACCGATCCAGACGGACGCATCGCCGGACAGCTTTTCGATCTCGCGTTGGAGTTTCAAGTCCTCCGTCGTTACCAGCGAAAAGGCGGCGCCCTCCTTTCCCGCGCGGCCAGTACGGCCGATGCGATGGACGTAGTCGTCGGCCTGCCACGGCAGATCAAAATTGAAGACGTGGCTGACGTCGGGGATGTCGAGACCGCGTGCGGCGACGTCTGACGCCGCCAGCAGCATGATCTCTCCCGACCGGAACTTGTCGAGCGTCTCCATACGGCTTTTCTGGTCCATGTCGCCATGCAAGGCGCCGGCGCTGAAGCCATGCTTGACCAGCGACTTGTGCAGCACCGCGACGTCACGCTTGCGATTGCAGAAGATGATCGCGTTTTTAACCTGCTCGCTACGGATCATGTCACGGAGAACCTCGCGCTTGGCGTAGTCCTCGCTCGACGGACAGAAGCGGAAGCGTTGGGTGATAGTCTTTACCATCGTCGCCGGCCTCGTCGCCTCGATACGCACCGGATCCCTGAGGAACTGGCTGACGAGGCGGGTGATTTCGGCTGGCATCGTGGCCGAGAAGAATAACGTCTGGCGACGCGGCGGCAGAAGTTTGCAGATCTTCTCGATGTCGGGAATGAAGCCCATGTCGAGCATGCGGTCAGCCTCGTCGATGACGAGGATCTCGACGCCCATCAGCATGATGCGGCCGCGCTGGAAATGATCGAGGAGGCGGCCGGGCGTTGCAATGAGTACGTCGACGCCGCGGTCGAGTTTCTTGACCTGTTCATCCATCGACATGCCGCCGATCAGTAAGGCGACATCGAGCTTGTGATTGATGCCGTACTTCTCGAAGCTCTGCTCGACCTGCGCCGCAAGCTCACGCGTCGGGGCCAGAATGAGCGAGCGCGGCATGCGGGCGCGGGCCCGGCCGGTTTCGAGCCGCGTGATCATCGGCAGAACAAACGATGCCGTCTTGCCGGTTCCGGTCTGAGCGATGCCGAGAACGTCACGGCCGGTCACTGCGACGGGAATGGCTGCTACCTGGATGGGCGTGGGTTCTGAATAGCCGGCAGCCGTAATAGCCGCCTGCACCTTGGAGCTGAGACCCAACTCCGCGAAAGTCTTCGTTTCCAAAAAGTCGATCTCCACCTGCGTTCATTGATCCCACGAGCACAGACACGCGGCCTCCTTGAGAGGCGCGGAATGGCGCGGACGGTCAGCGCAGGGGGGAAGACGGTTTGCCAAATTGGCTAAGCGAATACGGTATTCCAAGTCTCGAAAAGGAATCAATGAATCGATCCCCTGCGCTCGAACCTGACGCTTGCTGACACAAAGGCACGAAAATAGCAAGAAAAAGCAGGTATTTGGTTCCCGATCGCAGTGTCGCGGCGTCAATAAAGTGACACGGACGACAGCCGCCGGCGCTCCCGTCCAGACGCCAATAGGAAACCACGTTCAGTGCTCAGATGTCGAGGTCCTTAGCGAAGGCGGCGCGCTCCTGAATGAAGCGGAATCGCGCTTCGGGCTTCGACCCCATCAGAGCATTGACGGTCTCCGCAAGAATAGTCTGATCGCCGGTTCCTACCTCGACGCGAAGGAGAAGTCGCTTCCTCGGGTCCATAGTCGTCGATTTCAGGTCGCGGAAGTCCATCTCTCCGAGACCTTTGAAGCGCGTGACTTCGGGCTTCTTGCCCTTGAACTGCGTCTCGATGATCTGATCGCGGCTGCGCTCGTCGCGCGCGTACACGACATCGGATTTGTGTGCGATCTTGTAGAGCGGCGGCACGGCCAAGAACAAATGCCCATTCTCGATCAGCGCGGGCATCTCCTGATAGAAGAACGTGATCAGCAGCGAGGCGATGTGGGCGCCGTCGACATCGGCGTCGGTCATGACGATGACGCGCTCGTAGCGCAGATCCTCGTCGCGGTACTTGGTGCCGGTGCCCACGCCCAACGCGAGGAGCAGGTTCGACAAGGCTTCGTTCTGGGCGAGCTTGGCCGACGTCGCGTTGGCGACGTTGAGGATCTTGCCGCGCAGGGGATAGATCGCCTGGGTCTCGCGGTCGCGCGCGCTCTTGGCCGAACCGCCGGCGCTGTCGCCTTCGACGATGAAGATCTCGGTGCCTTCCGCCTGCTGGATTGAGCAGTCGGCGAGCTTGCCTGGCAGGCGCAACTTGCGCGTTGCTGACTGCCGGCTGACTTCCTTTTCGCGGCGGCGCTTCAGGCGTTCGTCGGCCTGCTCGATCGCCCATTCGAGAAGCTTCGTGCCCTGCAGTGGGCTGTCGGCTAGCCAATGGTCGAATGCGTCCTTGACGGCGTTCTCGACGATCCGCGTGGCCTCGACAGTCGCAAGCTTGTCCTTGGTCTGACCCTGAAACTCCGGCTCGCGGATAAATATGGAGAGCATGGCGGCGGCCGTGTCCATGATGTCGTCGGCGGTGACCTGCTGGGCCTTCTTATTGCCGACCCGCTCGCCGAATTCGCGCAGCGACTTCGACAAAGCTGACCGCAAGCCGTTTTCATGCGTCCCGCCCTCGGCTGTCGGGATCGTGTTGCAATAAGAGCGGCAAAAGCCGTCGTCATCGGATATCCACGCGACCGCCCACTCGACCGAGCCGTGCTTGCCTTCCTTTTCGATGTTGCCGGCGAAGACGTCCTTCGTAACGAGTGTTCGGCCGGCGATTTCGGACGCGAGATAATCCTTCAACCCGCCGGGGAAGTGAAAAACCGCTTCGGCCGGCGTGTCGTCCTTGATCAGGCAAGGATCGCAGCTCCAGCGGATCTCGACGCCGCCGAACAAGTACGCCTTCGAGCGCGCCATCTTGAGTAGACGCGCCGGCTTGAAGTTCGCGCTACGGCCAAAAATCTGCTCGTCGGGCTTGAAGCGCACCTTCGTGCCGCGCCGGTTCATGATGGAACCGAGCTTTTCGAGCTTGGTCACGGGGGCGCCGCGCGAAAACACCATGCGGTAGAGTTGCTGGCCGCGAGCGACCTCGACCTCGCATGTTTCCGACAGCGCATTGACCACTGAAACCCCGACGCCGTGCAGTCCACCGGACGTATTGTAAGCCTTGCCGTCAAACTTGCCGCCCGAGTGCAGTGTGCACATAATGACTTCGAGTGCGGACTTGTTTTTGAACTTCGGATGCGGGTCGACCGGGATGCCCCGGCCGTTGTCCGACACCGAAAGGAAGCCGTCGGCGTCGAGGCGAACTTCGATGAACGTCGCGTGGCCGGCGACGGCCTCGTCCATGGAGTTGTCGATCACCTCCGCGAAAAGGTGGTGCATGGCCTTTTCGTCGGTGCCGCCGATGTACATGCCGGGGCGGCGCCTGACGGGTTCAAGCCCCTCCAGCACCTCGATGTCAGCCGCCGTATAGTTGTCGGAGGCATCGCCCGATTTGCGGCGCGCGGATTTGTCAGTCATCTCGCTCTCAGGTCTGGCGAACAGGTCGCTTTGGGTGTGGGCCAAGGGCGCACCTTCCCTTACGGGGTTCTATCATGCCCGGCGATTGACGCGGGACGAGCAACGGGCGCGAATCCATTGAAGTGGTCTGGCCCCAAGTCGCACGCCCGCCCGTGGCTTGCAACTGTGGCGCGAGGGGCACTGGGCGTGGATGGGACAGCCTTGGATTCCCTTGCGCCGGTCCCCGCGGTTGCGATGCATCAACGAAAGTTCTGGACGGCTCTCCAGTATTTTTGAAATCTGGAGGTATGTGTGCGGCGCGGTCCGCCCGATAGGCCTGAAACAAGAACGCGGTCCCGATCATGCCGACCCTGGTTGTTCTTGTCGTTTGCGCTGCTGGTGGCTTCATGGAAGTCCCGATGACTTTCGCCGTTCCTCTTACCGCGTCGCTCCTCTTCCTGATATCGGCCCCAAGCATCATTCGGCGGGTGCAGACCTCGCGTAGGCAGGATACCTTGCGCATCTCGGGTTTTGCGCTGATCCTATTCAGCCTCAACTCAATGGCTGTGGCGACGATAGCCTTCGGCTGCGGAGCGCTCGTCGGGTTTTTGATCGGCTAGGCAGCGTTCACTGGGGGTCACACGGCGACATTGTCGATCAGCCGCGTTTTGCCCAGGCGCGCCGCCCCCAGCACGCGGGCCTTGCCTTTCGAGGCCGGATCGTGGGGCAGCAAGGTATCGGTCTCGCGGACCTCGATGTAGTCGACTGCCGAAAAGCCAAATGCCACCAGATCCCGTTTGGCGACTTCGATTGCCTTGTTGACGAGCCCACCGCGCTTGACGATAGCCGCAATCGCGATCAGCGCCTGATGCAGGGTCGGTGCGATGCACCGTTCGTCCGCCGTCAGGTAGACGTTGCGGGACGACCGTGCGAGGCCGTCTTTTTCGCGCACGGTCGGCACGCCCAATATGGACATCGGCAAGTCCAGATCGCGCACGATCTGGCGGACGACGCATAGCTGCTGATAATCCTTCTCGCCAAAAATCGCAAAGTCCGGCTGGACCTGAGAGAAGAGCTTGGTGCAGACCGTCGCCACGCCGGCGAAATGCATTGGCCGCACGTCGGCTTCGAGTCCCATGGCGGACCCTTGCGGCACGACCTCAGTGGCGAACCCCCTCGGGTACATGATTTCGGGCGCGGGCGACCAGATGAGGTCCGCGCCGGCTTTGGCGAGCTTGGCGACATCGCCGGCTTCATCGCGCGGATAGCGTGACAGATCCTCGCCCGGCGCAAACTGCGTCGGATTGACGAAGATCGAAACCACGCAGCCGCCAGCCTTCTCTCTTGCGCGTTTCACGAGTGTCAGATGACCGTCGTGCAAGGCACCCATGGTCGGAACCAGGGCAATGCTGCAGGTCCTGGCGCGCAGTTCGGCGACGGCTTTGCGAAGCGCTGGGAGAGTGCGGATGACCTTCGGCTTGGTCACGGCGTCGGCGGCCCTTGGCTGAGTGTGGCGTCCAAGCGACAGCAATGGCCGTGGAGGGGAAACCGTCAAGCCCTATTGACGTGCCGACCGGTGTGCCGATCTGGTAAGCTGCCCTAGCGTATCGAATCATGTGTGTTCCCTAATTCGAACCCAGAGGACGGCATGGTCGCGCTCAGGAAACAGGACCTCTTAGGTGATGCGGGCAACCCTGCGGCGCACGGCTCGCTGGCCGTTGGCTTGCCGTCGTTCGACGAGATCTCCGGGCATTACCTGATCGACGAAACCCGCCTTGTCGGCGGGCTGATCGAGCGCGCGGTTTACAGCAACGAGGAGCGCCGGCGCACCGCCGAGATCGCGCGCCGCCTCGTTCAAGCCGCCCGTTTGGATCAGGCCAACCATGCCGGCGTCGACGCGTTCATGCGCGAATATGGACTGTCGAGCGAGGAAGGCGTCATCCTGATGTGCCTTGCGGAGGCCCTGTTGCGCATCCCCGATGCCGAGACCGCCGACAAGTTCATCGCCGAGAAGATCGCTGGCGGACATTGGGAACGCCATCGCGGACATTCCGAAAGTCTGTTTGTCAACGCCTCGACATGGGGTCTGATGCTGACCGGGCGCCTGGTGCGCCTGAAGGAAACTCGTGGAGCCAACCCATTCGACGTGTTGAAGCGCATGGTTGCGCGTTCGGGCGAACCGGTGATCCGGCAAGCGATCCGCCAGGCCGTCAAGGTACTAGGCGACCAGTTCGTGCTTGGCCGTACGATCAAGGAAGCGATCGCCCGTGGCTGTGCCTACGAAGACAAGGGCTACCGGATTTCCTACGACATGCTGGGCGAGGCCGCGCGTTGCGAGAACGATGCCGTACGCTACTACGAGCGCTACATGGCGGCGATCGAAGCGGTCGGCGCCGCGGCGGGACCGATGACAACGGCGCATCCCGATGCGCTGATTCGCCGCCCGGGGCTGTCGGTGAAGCTGTCGGCGCTGCACCCTCGCTTCGAAGCGGGCAAGGAGGACAGGCTCGCGCGCGAAATCGTGCCGCGCGTCGTGACACTCGTGCGCGCCGCCCAGGCGCGTGGTCTGCCGGTTACGATTGACGCCGAGGAGCAGGATCGTCTCGAACTGACGTTAATGGTTTTCGGACAGGCTTTCCTGCACACCGGGCTTGTCAACTGGCACGGGCTCGGCATCGCCGTGCAGGCGTACGGCCGCCGCGCGATCCCGACGCTGCGCTGGCTGCGCCGCCTTTCAGAGCGCGCTGGAAAACGTATTCCTGTGCGGCTCGTCAAGGGGGCGTATTGGGACAGCGAGATCAAGTGGGCACAGGAGCGTGGACTTGCCGACTATCCGGTGTTCACGCGCAAGCTTAACACCGACGTATCTTATCTGGCCTGCCTGAGGCTCGTGCTGAGCGACGCGCAGGCGTTCTTCCCGCAGTTCGCGACGCACAATGCTCATACGCTCGCCTCGGCGCTCGTTGCGGCGGGCAGCACGCCATTCGAGTTCCAGCGCCTGCATGGCATGGGCGAAGCGCTCTACGCGGACGTGGTCGGAGGAGCCGGGCTTGGCAAGGCGTGCCGCATCTACGCGCCCGTCGGCGAACATGAGGATCTTCTTGGGTACCTCGTGCGCCGGTTGCTGGAGAACGGCGCCAATACCTCCTTCGTCAATCGGCTGGCCGACAACGATGCGCCGGTTGCTCAGATAATTGCCGATCCCGTCGAACGGGCCGAACGCGAGCGCGTTTCGGCCGAGCCGGTCAAGCTAATCGCGCGCCCGCGCGAATTGTTCTGGCCAGAACGGAAGAACTCCGCCGGCATCGCGCTCACTGACCGTGCGGCCCGTTTCGGGCTCATCGCCGAAATGAATAGCGCGCTTCAGTCGACGTTCGACGCGGGGCCGGTGGTCAATGGTCAAGTCACCGCGGGTGGTTTCGGCGCGCCCCTCGTTCTGTGTCCGCACGATCATCGCGAGCGCATCGGCACCGTGATCACGGCAACTCCGCAGCACATCGAGGCAGCGCTGACAAGCGCCTCTCAGGCGGCGCACGGTTGGGACCGGCTCGGCGGCCCTGCACGCGCCAAGATCCTCGACCATGCCGCCGATCTGATCGAGCGCGACCGCGCGCGGCTCATGGCCGTGATGGTGCGGGAAGGGGGCAAGACCATTGCCAACGCGTTGGGCGAAGTGCGCGAGGCCGCTGATTTCCTGCGCTATTACGCACTGGAAGCGCGACGACTGTTCTCCCAGCCGGTCTCCTTCAAGAGTTTGACGGGCGAGACCAACACGCTCGAACTGCGCGGACGGGGGACTTTCGCGTGCATTTCGCCGTGGAATTTCCCGCTCGCGATCTTTGTCGGGCAGATCGCTGCGGCGCTTGCCGCCGGTAATCCCGTCGTGGCGAAGCCTGCTGAGCAAACGCCGATCACCGCGTTCCTGGCGACAAGGCTCCTGCACGATGCTGGCGTGCCGAAGGATGTTCTGCATCTCTTGGTGGGCGGTCCCGCCGTCGGCGAGGCGATCGTCAAGGACCCTCACATTGCTGGTGTCGCGTTCACCGGGTCGAACGAGGCGGCCTGGGCGATCCAACGAATGCTCGCGGATCGTCGCGGCGCGACTGTGCCCTTCATCGCCGAAACAGGCGGATTGAACGCCATGATCGCCGACAGCAGCGCGTTGCCCGAACAGGTCGTCCGGGACGCGATACGATCCGCCTTCGACAGCTCAGGCCAGCGCTGCTCCGCAGCGCGCGTACTGTTTTTGCAGGAAGAGGTCGCGGACGCCACGACCCGGATGCTGACAGGGGCCATCGAGGCTCTCGATATCGGCGATCCGTTCGACTACGCGACCGACATCGGCCCCGTCATCGACGAGCGCTCGCAGGACGCCCTGAGACTCCCACAAGCTTCGCATGCAGCGCGAGGGCCGCGAGCTCGTCGATCTGCCACTGCCGAACGCTTGCCGCGCGGGAACATTCGTGACGCCAGCGGCGTTCGCCATCGATCGTATGAGTGTGCTCGGGCAAGAGGTATTCGGCCCGATCCTGCACGTCGTGCGGTTCTCGCGGGGCCACTTCGGCAATGTCATTTCTGCGATCAATGCCAGCGGCTATGGCCTCACGCTCGGCCTCCACAGCCGCATCGATGCGGTTGCGAACTATGTGGCCGAGCACGCCCGCGTCGGGAACCTTTACGTCAACCGAAACCAGATCGGCGCGGTGCCGGGCGTGCAGCCGTTTGGCGGTGAGGGGCTGTCGGGCACCGGGCCAAAGGCCGGTGGCCCCAACTACCTTATGCGGTTTGCGACAGAGCGCGTGCGCACAACCGACGTCACGGTAACCGGTGGAAACGTGCCGCTACTCATGCAGGGAACCGTCGATCAGGTCTGATCTTAGCGGCGCTGCATGTGTCGCGCCTGGCCATGCTATGGTACCCAATCGTCAAGTCCACTATGGCCGGTAGCGATGTCGACCAAGAACAAACCGTCTGGAATTCCGTTCACCGACAAGACGGTCGGGGAACGGTCAACGCTGAGCGTGCCGAAGGACTCCGTTCCGGCGGCAGCCACGGCAAGCGACACGGACGTCGCCGATTTCGTCGCTCAGATGAAGTCACTGGCGCCGTCGGCCGGGCCGGGCCGGGGCCGGCTCCTGTTCGCCATGGACGCAACCATGAGCCGGCAGTCGACGTGGGATATGGCGCTGAACCTTCAGGCCGGCATGTTCCAAGCCGTGAAGGACGTCGGAGGGCTCGACGTGCAACTCGTATTTTTCCGTGGCAACGGCGAGTGCCGTGCTTCGAAATGGGTGTCGGACCCGGACCAGCTCGCGCGCGTGATGACGACCGTGGCTTGCCGGGGCGGTTTCACGCAGATCGGCAAAGTGCTCAGTCACGCCAAGACCGAGACGGAAGAGCGTCGCGTCAACGCTATGGTCTATGTCGGCGATGCAATGGAAGAAAATGTCGACGCTCTGTGCGCCAAGGCCGGCGAACTTGCGCTGCTTGGCCTGCCTCTTTTCCTGTTTCAGGAAGGGCACAACCCAGACGCTGCGCGGGCGTTCAAGGAACTCGCACGATTGACCAAGGGCGCGTATTGCCGCTTCGATGCGGGGTCCGCGCAGCAGCTGCGCGATTTGCTGACGGCCGTTGCGGTGTATGCCGCAGGCGGACAGAAGGCGCTGCTAGTTCTGAGCGGCCGGAAGGAAGGGCACGGCGCAAAGCTTTTACTGACTGAACTGAAGCGGGGCGACTGAAGGCTCCATGCAATTCTTTCTCCTCGGCCTGCTCGTTCTGGTTGCTGTCCTTTGGGCGCTGCGCGGCTTCACGAACGCGAATGCAGCCGTCATGGCGCGGCAGCTGCGATTTGCCGGCGGAATACTCGCGCTTGCCGTTGCCGCCGTTCTGTTTCTGCGGGGCATGGCTGGCGTCGGCATGTTGATTGGCATGGTGGGTTGGGGTCTGTTGCGCGGGCGTGGGGTGACGCCGTGGGGTGCCGGTGGCTGGGGACGAACGTCGCAGAAATCGGCGGGACAATCCTCTCGAGTCGTGACGGATCATCTCGAAGTCGAACTCGACCACGACACGGGCGCGATCACGGGCCGCGTCGTCAAGGGCATGTTCTCGGGACGCATGCTCGAAAGCATGACGCCCGCCGACCTTGCGCTCCTGTGGCAGGACTGCCGCTTCGGCGATGCCAAATCGATGCAGATCCTCGAAGCCTATCTCGACCGCCTACACCCATCATGGCGCGACGACATGGCTCGCGGCGAGCAGGAACTGTCTGGCGGTCCGGACGGCCGCATGACACCGCAGCAGGCATACGAAATCCTGGGTCTTGAGGCCGGCGCCGGTGAAGAGGACATCCGCCGCGCGCATCGCGAACTGATGATGAAGGTTCACCCGGATCGCGGTGGCTCGAACTATCTTGCGTCCAAGATCAACGAGGCCAAGGACGTCCTTCTGGGAATCTGATTTTTACTCCGGACGGGCGACGAAGCAGTCGAACGACAAACGTCTCAGCTCGCGACAGGCCCGCGAGGCTTTGTCCGCATCGAACCCGGCGAAGCGCGCCCGATACATCGACCGTGCGGCGTTGACAGGGCGCGCCAGCGGCGCGTGTCCGGCGAGCATACGAGGCGCGGCGCCGCGAGCAGCTGCTATCTGGCGCTCTGCCTCGGAGACCGTCGAAAAAGCGCCGATCTGGATTTCGAACGCACCTGCGGCGACCGGCGGCGGCGCCGGCGTGTCGCTGATCGGTCCCCTGAGCTGTAGAGCGGCTTCGCGGCGTTCGACCGGCGGTTCGTCGCCAGTCGACTGCAGCCGGCGCGCCTGGTCGGCAAGGCTGGACGGCGGCAGGCCGGAAGTGGCGACCGCCGGGGCGGCGAGGCGGACAGCCTGCGCGTGGACGGCGGGTTCGGGCACCGGTGCGCCGGCCATTTCTAGGAGCGCTGCCTGTTCGGCAAGCGTCGACGGCGGCCTGCCGGAGGTGCCGGCGATAGCCATCGGCATGACGGTCTCGTTGTCGGCCGGCGGCAAAGTCGCTGCCGGGGCGCCGGACTGGCGCTCGTTAGCGGGAGCGACAGTCGCGGCGTCATTGCGAGCCGCCGCCAAAGACGACTTTAGAGCGGCGAAGTCGATCTTCGGTGTTGCCGTAGCAGTTGCCTTTGAGGGCACAGGTGTGGCCGCAGGTGACGAGGGCGATGCGGTGGTAGCATTCGCGGCGAGCGGCGCGACCTGGACGGCGCGTACCTTCGCGATCTGGATGACCGGTGGTGCGACAGGTTCCGGTTCGGTCTGAGCGGCAATTTCCAGCGGCAGCGCCACTTGCTTTTGCGGCTCCGGTTTGACGGCCGGCGTCGCTTTTGCCGGTGCCATATCGGTGGGGCTCGGCGCTGTCTTGCGGGTAACAGGGTTGGGCGCCGCCTGCGCGACCTCCACGGGCCTGGTGTCGCGGTTGTGGGCGTCGATCGACCGCGGCGCGGGCCGCTCTGCCGGCTTGGCTCGGGCGATCAGCGTAGGTGCCGACTTGCGAGTACGCTCGGTCGATGCTTTTTCGAGGGCATGAAACAGGATTATACGCATATGCGCATTTCGAACCGCCGCGCTGGCGCCGCCGAATACCGCTGCGACTACGTACCGGCCGTTGGTGTGCACCGACGACACGAGGTTGAAGCCGGACGCGCGCGTGTAGCCCGTCTTGATCCCGTCCATGCCGGGGAAGCGCCCCATCAGTGTGTTATGATTTCGTAGTGTCTTGCCACCGTAGGTGAACTCCTGAAGCGAGAACAAGGGATAGTGCTTCGGGAAATCGTCCTGGAGGCGCATGGCGAGCGTGAGCATGTCGCGGGCAGTTGTGACTTGATCATCGTCGGGCAGTCCGGAAGCGTTGCGAAACACAGTCGCACTCATGCCGATCTGGCGCGCGCGGGTGGTCATGCGGCGGGCAAAGTCTGCTTCGTTGCCGGAGATGTGTTCGGCCAGTGCCACGGCGACGTCATTGGCCGATTTGGTGATCAGCGCCTTGATGGCGTTGATGACGGTGATCTCGTCACCCGCCTTGAGCTCAAGTTTCGAGGGAGCGACCGAAGCTGCCTTTTGGCTGATCGAGAGGCGAGTGTCGTAGGACAGGCGACCGGCTTCGATTTCCTCGAAGACGATGAAGAGGGTCATCATTTTGGTCAGCGATGCGGGGTGACGCAATTCGTCGCCGTCCTGGTCGTGCAGTACCACGCCGGTGTTCGCGTCGATCACCATTGCCGACGGCTGTGGCGCGGCCGCAACGGCTGCCGTGTGGCTATAAGCCAGCAATAGTCCTATCGCACTCGCAATTGCGTCCCTAAGTGAATGGCGCAGCGACAACTCAAGCCCCCGTCAACTGGACACCTATTGGGTGCCTGGGTTCTGAAGACCTGCCGCCTCTGCCGTTTCAGCAATGAGCGGACGGTTCGTATCTCGAAATGCTATGAAATGAACCATTGTTTTTTGGCGGCTTTACGGCCCGACCGGTGTACGATTGGGCGTGAAGCGCCACTTTAACGCTAGCAAAGGTCGGATTAGGTTTCGTTAACGCCGCCGTCTAGAAACAGAGATCAATGGTGCAGTGCAATAAATAGCGTCTTGCAATTTGGTGCGGTGCGATTATCCTGATGTCCTGAGGTCGAGTTATGACATGGGTCAGCTCGCGCCCGTTGAACAAACCGTAGCTATAAGGAGCAAGTCCCATGATCAATAACTTCCAGGATTTTCAGAAGCTTGGCCAAACAAACGTTGAAAGCGCCGTGAAGATGGTGGGCGAGTGGAACAAGGGCTGGCAGGCTATCGCCGCCGAAATGAGCGACTACACGAAGCGCGCTTTCGAAGATGGTACTGCAACTTTTGAAAAGCTGCTCTCGGCTAAGTCGATCGAGCAGGTCGTCGAAATCCAGACGAGCTACACGAAGCGCGCGTATGATGAATACATGCAGCAAATGACCAAGGTCGGTTCCATGTACACCAACCTGTCTAAGGACGCCTACAAGCCGGTCGAGAAGGTCCTTCAGAGTGTGCGCTGAGCCCGAGACGGGATTTTCCGCTGCGTGGCAGTGACGGTTCGAGGCCCGGCTTTCAAAGCCGGGCCTTTTTTGTGACGCCGCGCCGTGCATAGTTGCTAACGATTGGCCTGGCCGTGCGTTGTGGTAGGTCTGTCGACTGCGGCAGGACGTAAGACAATCTGATATCACAGACGGCGCTCTCCATGCACTCGACGATGTTATCATCACGGTCGCCGTCCATACCGCTTCGCCTGGCAAAGGACGGCCAGGGTGGAAAGCGCGGAGGCGATGACGATCGCGATGGCGAGGGCAAAACGGGCCTCGTCACGAAAACTAGGCCGAAGACGAAGAAGCCAAGTCTCTACAAGGTTCTTCTCCTAAACGACGACTACACCCCGATGGAGTTCGTGGTGCACGTGTTGGAGAAATACTTCTCGAAGGGACGCGAGGAAGCGACGCGCATCATGCTGCACGTCCACCACAAAGGCGTCGGGATTTGCGGAGTATATACGTACGAGGTGGCTGAGACGAAGGTGACGCAAGTCATGGATTTCGCCCGTCAGCACGGCCACCCGCTTCAGTGCACCATGGAGAAAGAGTAGGTCAACGTGCCGTCCTTCTCAAAGAGCTTGGAAACCGCCCTGCATCGCGCCTTGGAATATGCCAACGAGCGCAGCCACGAATACGCCACGCTCGAGCACCTGCTCGCCGCGCTGCTTGACGATCGCGACGCGGCTGCCGTCATGCGGGCGTGCAACGTGGACATCGAACAACTGCGCACGCGCGTCGTCGAGTATCTCGACAACGAACTCGGGTCGCTGGTGTCGAAGGGGTCGACCGAAGCGCAGCCGACGACCGGCTTCCAGCGCGTGATCCACCGTGCCGTCGTACACGTGCAGTCGTCTGGACGGGAAGAAGTAACGGGCGCCAATGTGCTTGTTGCCATCTTTGCGGAACGGGAAAGCCATGCGGCGTTCTTCCTGCAGGAGCAGGACATGACCCGCTTCGACGCGGTCCAGTACATCAGTCACGGTATCGCCAAGCGGCCTGGCATGTCCGAGCCGCGCTCCGTGCGCGGCGTCGACGAGAACGAACAGGCGGAAGGTGCGGAGGAAAAGAAGCCCGGCCAGGACGCGCTCAACACCTATTGCGTCAACCTCAACCGCAAGGCGCGCGACGGCAAGATCGACCCGCTGATCGGGCGGGAACAGGAAGTGCTTCGCACGATCCAGGTGCTGTGCCGCCGCCAGAAGAACAATCCGCTGCTCGTCGGTGAGCCCGGCGTCGGCAAGACAGCGATTGCCGAGGGCCTTGCCCGCAAGATCATCAAGGGCGAAGTGCCCGAGGTTCTGCAGAAGGCGACGATCTTCTCGCTCGACATGGGGGCACTGCTCGCCGGCACGCGCTATCGTGGCGACTTCGAGGAACGGCTGAAGGCCGTCATGAAGGAGATCGAGAACTTCCCCGGTGCGATACTGTTCATCGACGAGATCCACACTGTCATCGGTGCGGGAGCAACTTCGGGCGGTGCGATGGACGCATCGAACCTTCTGAAACCGGCGCTACAGTCGGGCACGGTTCGCTGCATCGGTTCGACGACCTACAAGGAATATCGCCAGCACTTCGAAAAGGATCGCGCCCTCGTTCGCCGCTTCCAGAAGATCGACGTGAAGGAGCCGACCGTCGAGGATTCCATCGCAATCCTCAAGGGGCTGAAGCCTTACTTCGAGGAGTTCCACAAACTCAAGTACACCAACGAAGCGATCAAGGCAGCGGTGGAACTGTCCGCCCGCTACATCCACGACCGCAAGCTGCCCGACAAGGCGATCGACGTGATCGATGAAACCGGCGCATCGCAAATGCTGGTGGTGGAACAGAAGCGCAAGAAGAAGATCGGCGTGAAGGAGATCGAAGCGACGGTCGCGACCATGGCGCGCATCCCGCCGAAGACGGTCACGAAATCCGATGCCGAAGTCCTTGGTAATCTCGACAAGGATCTGAAGCGGCTGGTGTTCGGTCAGGATCGTGCCATCGAGGCGCTGGCCGCCGCCATCAAGCTGGCGCGTGCGGGTTTGCGCGAGCCGGAAAAGCCGATCGGCTGTTACCTGTTCTCAGGCCCCACGGGCGTCGGCAAGACGGAAGTCGCCAAACAACTTGCCAATCTCATGGGTGTAGAACTGCTGCGCTTCGACATGTCGGAGTATATGGAGAAGCACACGGTTTCGCGACTCATCGGCGCGCCGCCGGGCTATGTCGGGTTCGATCAGGGTGGGCTTCTCACCGATGGCGTCGACCAGCATCCGCATTCGGTGCTGCTCCTCGACGAGATCGAGAAGGCGCATCCGGACCTGTTCAACATTCTTCTGCAGGTGATGGACCACGGCAAGCTAACCGATCATAATGGGAAGTCTGTCGATTTCCGTAATGTCGTCCTGATCATGACAACCAACGCAGGCGCATCCGACATGGCGCGTCCGCCGATGGGGTTTAACCGGGCGCGGCGCGAGGGGGAGGACACCGAGGCAGTGAACAAGCTGTTCACGCCGGAGTTCCGCAACCGACTCGACGCCGTGATTCCGTTCTCCGGCTTGCCGCAGGACGTGATCGCTAAGGTGGTCGAGAAGTTCATCTTCCAGCTTGAAGCCCAGCTTGCCGACCGTGGCGTGATGATTGAACTGTCGGAGGCGGCCACCAAGTGGATCGGTGAGATTGGCTACGACGAGAAGTTCGGCGCCCGGCCGCTCGCCCGCGTAATCCAGGAACATATCAAGAAGCCGTTGGCCGACGAACTGCTGTTCGGCAAGCTTGAGCATGGCGGCACGGTCAAGATCGACGTTAGCGGCGAGGGGCTCGAAAAGAAGCTCGCGTTCGAGTTCATTCCGCAAGATCCGTCAAAACGGCCAAAGCCTAACGACGAGGACGATGAGGAGAACGACGAGGAAGATGCCGAGACGGCCCTGGTCGAAGCTGCTCCTCGCAAGGCTCTGCCGGGACCGAAGGAAAAGAAGGACAAACCGCCGCGTGGTGGCGCTGTGCCAAGCGTTCCGCGGCGCAAGGATGACTGACACGACGCTGTGTCGTGACAGAGATAAAACGGGCGGCCCGCGCAATCCAAAAGGTGGCGCGGGCCGTTTTTGTTCAACGGATCGCTTATCGCGCGATGACCACATCGGCGTTGCAACGCTTTGCAGCGACTCGCGTTATTGTACCCGAGCACGCCTTTGCTGGAGTCACAACCGCGTTGTTGATTTCGTCGAAAATGCCTTTCGCTCTCCAGCGGCGTTCGATCTCGATTGATTCAGACCGGAGACCAGTCGATGAGACAGCGAAGCACACACGCAGCCGTGGCTCCCTTCAAGCCCGTGCTAACGTTGGCGGCAGCCCTGATTTTGGCAGCCGCACTCTTGTGGGCGCCTTTGAGCGCGCGCGCGAATGCCGCCAGTCTGGCTGGGACGTGGAGCGGATCCGGCGCTATCTCACTTGCCTCCGGCCAGAAGGAGAAAGCGCGCTGCCGGGCTCAGTACAGTCCAGCCGGCGGGTCTGGCTTTGCAATGTCGGCGACCTGTGCCACGCAGTCGGCGAAGGTCGAACAGACGGCGCGCCTCAAGAAGGTCGGCGCCAACAGCTACGTCGGCAAGTTCTACAATGCGGAATACGGCGTTTCGGGGTCGATCCGGGTCACCCTCAACGGCAACCGTCAGAGTGTTTGGCTGTCGGGTGTCGCGGGGACGGCATCGTTCAGCCTCAGCCGCCGTTAAAGGTAACACCAGGCATTTTTCGCCGCCGGTTGGGATGCGGCGGTTTTGCTTGCCAGGTCGGCCACATGACTTTATGTAATTTTATAACAATTCGGACCTCGTGGCGGCATGGGTGCTGACCCCGGACATGCAGCCGCGGCATCCCAGTAACAGCATTGGAGGAATTATGACCAAGGCACTGGTGAAGGTGGCGGCCGCGATTGGATTGTTCGGCTTGCTAATCACGGGAACGCAGGCAGCGAGCCTCGTCTCGGCGAAAAAGCTTGAGATCAATGTCGATCCCGACAAGGTCGAAGCCGCTCGCCAGGACCTGTGGAGCAAGATCGGCGGTTGGTGCGCGATCGCCCAATGGCATCCCGCGATTGCCACGTGCGAAGAGAGCAAGTCGGGCGACAGCGAGTTCCGCACCCTCACGCTTAAGGACGGCGGCGTCATCAAGGAGCGTCTGCTCGAACGTGGAAATGCCACTTACAAATATGAAATCGTCGAAAGCCCCCTGCCGGTGAAGAACTATTCGGCGCAGTTCTCCGTCACTCCCGACGACGACAACACGGATGAAATCAACGTGCTGTGGTCCGCCACCTACGACGCCAACGGCAAGGACGACAAGGAAGCCCGCGGTGTGATCGACGGCATCTTCAAGGCCGGCATGGAAAGCATCAAGACATCGCACGGCAAGGGCGACGACGACGACAAGAAATAAGCGTCTCGCCCGGCACGCAACGCGTCTGGAACATGAAAAGGCCCCGGCATGTTGACCGGGGCCCTTTCGTACATCAGACGGTTGGCAACTACCAACCGAAATACAGCGATACGCCTGGACGGTAGTACGGGCGATAGCCGTATCCGTAATAGCCGTAAGGCCTATAGTAATATGGGCTGTACGGCCGGTAGCCATAGCCATATCCGTAGCGATAGGGCCTGAAGGCGTAGGGTCGATACCCGTAGCGACGATAATAGCGACGATACACCTTCTCGACGATGCTCGTGTCGACGCTCGCTTGGGAGCCGTGGGCGATGGCAGCACCCGCCGGGTTGGCCGAAGCATTTGACGACAGCGCCAACGCGGCGCCGAGAGCGACGACGGCCCCGAGCACAGCGCCGACACGGCCGTTCCTAATCGTAATCGTCATATGTCTTTTCCTCCTCTGAGGCTTTCCCCGACGTGATCTATCGCAGCCGCGTAAGGACACTGCGAACCATGGCCGTGCAAGGACGGCGTCACATTAAAGATAGGAAACAGTATGCCAGTTACCAAGCGACGGTGCGCGCTTTTTCGTCATTGGGTTAGCGCCTAGAGTAATGCTCAGACATGTGATTGATCGTCGTCTCACGTTTGAGCGCGATCGGGTCCTTATGCTCATGCGAGACGTTCATGCGAGGCTCGCAGTCATCGCACCGCTTCGGTCTCCCGCAATGCCGCAACGAAATGGCCAGCCGAGCACGGCGTCGACCTTCCGACGCCGCAAGCGGCGGGCGCCAATGACAGTTCTCGCCATTCGCGGATGCAAAAAAGTGATTTTAACTTTTTTCTGGCCGTCAAGTTCCGTCAATAAAAAAATGTTTAATAAGTGGCTGGTGTCGCTTCCCTGCAACAAATAACGTGCCATACTAATTAAGTTGGGGACAATCTGAAGCCCGCGCGGCTGTCCTGTCTACCCGTAACCGATCATTATCCAAAGGGAGGATGTTCTATGGCCTGCCCCACGGTCCAGGTTGTCGGCAAGACGGTTATCCTGCTGAGCGGCTATGAACGCGCGCCGCTTACGGCCCAGACGAAAGAGCCTCGTCCGCTGAGGGTCGAGGCCATTCAGAAGCTGCGCCAATCGGCGGCGCAGTATCCCGATGCGGTGGCATTTGGCTACACGGCCGGTCGGTGGATCCCCGGGGCCTGACCGCCCTCGACGAGGCGACACGCTTCGATAAAACAGGTTTTTCGCTGGCGGCCGCGCTTCTGACACTCGCGGGATATAAATGGGGTCGCGACGGCGATCCCGTCGTTTTCGTTCGGTTCCGCGAAAGTCACGTTTCCGGATACGCCGGCTGCAACCACTTCACCCGAACCTACACTTTCGCGCGCATCGCCATCGGCCCGCCACCACATTCAGGGCCTGCGCTCCAGCGGTGATGGAGAACGAGCGCGCCTTCCTGCGGATGTTGCAGGACGCCCGGGCGGTGCACGCAACGCATCTGAAGATCGTTCTCAAGGATGGCGCGGGCATCGAGATCGTCACGCTCCAGCGGTGCGACTGGGATTAGTCGGCGCGCCCGCTGCCGTTTGTCCCGCATCAATTCCGGCCGCGCCAGGTTGTGCCAGGTTGTGCTGCGGTGGTCCCAATTCAGCGCCTCCCCGACGACAACGGCCGAGGCGCGCCATAAGGAGGTTTTTGCCATGACAGTAAAGAGTTTCGTTTCCGCGGCGGTCGTCGCCGCCGCCCTCGTTCTCGCCGGCACGGCTGCCATCGCCCAGGACGACGCCAAAGGCTCGAACCTGGGCCAGGGCATGGGTATGGGCCCTGGAATGGGCCAAGGCATGGGCATGGGGTCCGGCTCCGGCTGGGGCATGGGTCCCGGCATGATGGTGGGCCGCGGCATGATGGGCGGCATGGGCATTATGGGCGGTTGTCCGATGATGGGCGGCGGCGGAAAGATGACGTCGCACGTGGAAGGCCGCATCGCCTTCCTCAAGGCTGAACTCGGCATCACCGATCAGCAGCAGGCGGCGTGGAGCGCCTATGCGGACGCGGTTCGCAAGAACCTTGGCAGCATGCAGAGCATGCACAAGACGATGATGACGGCGATGCAGGCCGATGGCGCGGTCGAGCGACTCGACGCGCACATCGCCATGATGGAAAGCCGCCTTGCCTCGTTGAAGGAGGTGAAGGGGCCGCTCGTTTCGCTGTATGGCGTCCTGGGCGCTGACCAGAAGCAGAAGGCCGACGACCTCATCACCGGCATGGGCTGCATGATGTGAGGCGCTGGGCGTGCCGCAATTCGCCTCTCGATGTCATCCTCGGGCTCGTCCCGAGGACCATCCCGTTTGGGCACGATCTCCAGCGGCGCGCCGGGTCTACCTCCCCAACCCCCACACCTCTTCCTTGACCCGAATATCAGCCAGCATCCTATCCAAAAGAAGACACGTCCGTGTGAACAGCGCGCTGCCGCGGCGGTAGTCGGCAGGGGCGTAGAAGTCGACGCGGCCGGCCTTGAACAGCTCGAGGCATTTTGCCGGGTTCTCGTCGGGCGAGTGGACGGCGATCGCGTGGCCGCCGCTCTTCTTCATCAGCGCCATCGATGGCACGTCGGTGTCGCCGTCGCCGAAGTAGATCATGTTGGAAAAGGGGATCGGCCGGGAGCCCTCGGGCATGTGGTCGTTGATGCTCTCGCCGAGATCCTCGATGCCCTTGTTAATGCGGAACAGGTACTGCGTCTTGCCCGTGTCGGTGATGACGCGCTTGGGGTAGGGCGTCTCGTAGGCGTCGAACCAGTATTCCGACGCGAACACGTTGTGGAAGTGCTTCCGGATCGGCGTACCCTCGATGATCTCTGTCAGGCCCGACGAGACGAGGTAGTGGCGCAGTGTGACGCCAGCCGATTCCGAGCGCAGTGCGATGTAATCACCGATGGCATCGAACCAATCCGTCACGCCCGCATAGAGTTCCACGGTCGCGCCCTGGGCGACGAGATCCTCGCGGTCGATGCGGATGCCCTTCTCTTTCGCCTTCTTGTACATCAGGTGCATGTAGGTGATGAGCGGATCGGCCCGTTGCGCGCGCGCGATGCGGCCGCACTCGGTCCAGAATTCCTTCGCGTCGATGCCAAGCTGCGGCAAGAAGGAATATTCCTGCATCGGGCGCGGGGAGAGCGTGCCGTCGAAATCATAGACGAGGGCGATGGTCTTTTTGTCGAAGCCGGTCGCGGGAGAGGCGGCAGCGGCAACGGGTTTCAAGTCCGTCGCAGCCGGCTTGGCCTTCGCGGGGCCGGGGGTCTTCGCGCGCTTCAAGGCCGTCATGGTACATATGCTCCGCCGATACAACTTTGATGGACGCTGCCGTGATTCGGGTGGCGGGTTGAAGGGTTTGCCGCGCCCTCTCCCCATCGACGTCGATGGGGAGAGGGCGCGACTACTTGTTGAACAGGAGATACGCCGCATACAGCAGCGTCAGCGACAGGGCGATGCGCAGGGCCCAGTCGGGGATGCGGCCCGTGATGCGCGAGCCGATCAGGATGCCGGGCACCGATCCCGCCAGAAGTCCCGCCAGCAGCAGCATGTCGACGTGGCCCATGCTGGCATGGCCGATGCCCGACAGCAGCGTCAGGGGCACGGCGTGGACAATGTCGGTGCCCACGACCCGGCGCGCGACGAGGTGGGGATAGAGGCCGGTCAGGACCGCGACGCCGATGGCGCCCGCGCCGACCGAGGTCAGCGCTACGAACACGCCGAGCATGAGGCCGAACAGGAGTGTCGGGACCGGGCGGGTGAGCGTGGCCGCGTCGGCCGCGTCCGAGATCGGATGGTTGCGGCGCAGGATTGGGTGCAGGGCGATGACGACCGCGCTGATGATGAGCGTGAATGCCAGACCCTTGCGGATGTAGAATGCCAGTTCGTGCGTGTCGGGTTCGGCGAAGTAGAGCCACGCTAGGATCGCCGACGCGCCCGGCAGGCTGCCGGCTGCCAGCCAGCCCAGGATCGACCAGTTGACGTTGCCGAGCGACTGGTGGCGCCAGGCGGCACTCGCCTTCGTGATTGCCGCAAACAGGAGATCGGTGCCGACCGCGATCGCCGGAGACACGCCGACGCCGGAGATCAGCAGTGGCGTCGTCAGCGAGCCCGCTCCCACGCCCGTGATGCCGATGAGGAATCCGATCAGGAAGCCGCCCCCGATGATCATCCACCACGAATTGAGAAGCACGGCATCCATGGTGGGTAGTCTCGGTTCTTCTTGTTTGATGCCGTGGAGGGTAGGCGCGTTCAGGCGATGGTATTAAGTATTGTTCGAATGCTGAGAAGCATGACCACGACGCCGACCATGATCATCAGGACCTTATCCGGGATGTGCTTGGTCGCATAGGCCGCGAAGGGTGCCGCGATCACGCCACCGACGATGAGGCCGGTGATGATCGGCCACAACTCGAGGCCGGCCGTGAGGAAGAACGTCGTCGAGATGGTTAGCGTGACGAAGAACTCGGCGAGGTTCACCGAGCCGATGGTGTAGCGCGGCGTCGTGCCCTGACCGAGCAGCGACGACGTGACGATGGGACCCCAGCCGCCTCCGCCGATGGCGTCGAAGAAGCCGCCGAAGACGGCCAGCGGTGCGACCGCGCGCGGCTCGACGCCTTCGCGGACGGTTTTCTGTCCGATTGCCTTCCACACGATGAAACAGCCAAGCAGCAGCAGATAGGTGGCGATGAAGGGCTTCAGCTTGTCGCCCGGCAGTTCCGAAAGTAGATAAGCGCCGATCGCGCCGCCGATCATGCCGGGCAGCGCAAGCCGGTACAGCAGTTTCTTGTCGACGTTGCCGAGCCGCCAGTGAGCCATCCCGGACGCACCGGTCGTGAACGTCTCTGCCGAGTGGACGCATGCGCTCGCGACTGCCGGCGGAATGCCCAGGTTGAGCAGCACCGTCGTGGACGTCAGCCCGTAGGCCATACCGATGGCGCCGTCGATCATCTGCGCGGCGAAGCCGACGGCGACGTAGAGCACGAAGTCGTCCCAGGTGGCGGCGAGCGCGATCATGCGGATCCTGCAAAGTAGGGGCGGTGACGTTTCTCGATATGCAGGACGTTCGTCAGATCTGGTAGTCGGGCAACGCCTCGATCTCGACCGCGATACCCGCCGCGCGCAGGATCAGCGCGACCTCGTTGGCGCGGCGGTTGAACTCGGCCTCGTTCGCCGCCGTATCGGCAAGATCGGAGCTCAGGCCCCGCCGCAGCATGGCCCGCGTCAGCAGGAAGGCGCTGCTGCCGGCCTTGTCGGCCTCCTCGCTTGCCGACGTGACGACGCCGCCGGCGACGGTCGCACCGCTGATCGCGTCGACCAACATGAAGCTGCCGGTCTCGGGCGCATCAGCGAATCGGTCGAGCGCCGTTTTGCGGCCGAGTGCAATGTGCGCGATCGCGATGTCGTTGACATTGCAGACCTCGGCCGGATGGGTGGCGAGCGTGTCGAGATCGAGCAGCGCCTTGATCTCGATGCCCGTGACAGGAACGAGATCGGTCGCCGTGCGCAGCAGATAACTGCCGTTGGGACTGAACGAGATCTCGTTCAACCAGACCATCTTGGCCTCGAGCGTGCGGGCGACCGTCGGCTGGGCATCGGGAGTGCACAGAACCGCGCCGCGCGATACGTCGATGTCGGTATCGAGCTGGATGGCGACGGCCTGGCCCTGGATCGCCGTCTTGTAGTCGCGGTCCATCGTGGCAATGCGCGCCACCCTGGCGCTGCGGCGACTGACCGGATCGATGATCGTGTCGCCGACCTTGACCGTGCCGGAGCTGATCGTGCCGGCGAGCCCGCGGAAATCGGCGCGCGTGTCGCGGAGGACGGTCTGCACGGGCATGCGGAAGTGGCCCGTCGCAAGCGTGCCGCGGCTCGGGATGTCCTCCAGATGCTTCAGCAGTGTCGGCCCCGTGTACCAGGGCATGTTGCGCGACGCTTCCGCGACGTTGTCGCCTGAAACGGCGGCGACCGGAATGGCGATCGCCTCCCAGAAGCCGAAGCGCCACATGAATGTCTTGAAATCGGCCTCGATCTGGCGGAAGCGGTCCTGCGACCAGCCGACGAGATCCATCTTGTTGACGGCGAGGATGACGCGTTTCAGCCCCACGAGATCGAGGATGGCGGCGTGTCGGCGGGTCTGCGTCTTGATGCCGTGGCGCGCGTCGATTAGCATGATAGCGACGTCCGCGTGGGAGGCGCCCGACGCCATGTTGCGCGTGTACTGCTCGTGGCCCGGGCTGTCGATGACGACGAAGCGGCGCGTCTCGGTGTCGAAGTAGCGCCAGGCGATGTCGATCGTGATGCCCTGTTCGCGTTCGGCGACGAGGCCATCCATGAGCAGGCTGAAATCGGGATTGCCGCCATCGACCTTCTTGCCGCGCTGCAGGGTTTCGCGCTGGTCGTCGTACAGGTCGGTTGCATCCCACAGCAGCCGTCCGATGAGGGTTGACTTGCCGTCGTCGACCGAGCCGCACGTCAGCACGCGCAGCATGCCGGAGAGTTCCGGCGCGATGCCGGCGGCGGCAAGTGCCGACGCGGTGTCGAGCGCTTTCGCGCCGGCGGTCGCCTTAAGCGAAGGTTGCGCGGTCATCAGAAGTACCCTTCCTGCTTCTTCTTTTCCATCGCGCCGGCCTGATCGTGGTCGATGAGGCGGCCCGATCGTTCCGATGTACGCGCGCCCACCGTCTCGGCGACGACTTCTTCCAGCGTTTCGGCATCGGATTCGACGCCCGCCGTCAGCGGCCAGCAGCCCAGCGTGCGGAAGCGCACCTTGCGCATCTTGGGCACCTCGCCGGACTTAAGCGGCAGGCGGTTGTCATCGAGCATCAGAATCTGTCCGCCCCGCTCGATCGTCGGGCGCACGGCCGCCATGTAGAGCGGCACAACTTCGAGTTTCTCGCGCAAGATATAGCGCCAGATGTCGCGCTCGGTCCAATTGGAAAGCGGAAAGATGCGCGCCGTTTCACCGGCGCCGAGGCGGCCATTCAGCAGGCGCCAGAACTCCGGCCGCTGACGGCGGGGATCCCAGCGGTGGCCTTCCGATCGAAACGAGAACACGCGCTCCTTGGCCCGGCTCGCCTCCTCGTCGCGGCGCGCACCGCCGAAGGCTCCGTCAAACTGGTATTGGTCGAGGCCGGCCTTCAGCGCCTTCGTCTTCATCACATCAGTGTAGACGGAGGGCGAATAGTCGTAAGGGTTCATGCCCGCGGCGATGGCTTCGTGGTTCGTCATCTCTATCAGGTCGAGATCGAACTCCTTCACCTTGCGATCGCGGAACTCGATCATCTCCCTGAACTTCCAGGTCGTGTTGACGTGGAGAACCGGAAAGGGAAGCTTGCCCGGCCAGAACGCCTTCAACGCCAGATGCAGAAGGACGGTCGAATCCTTGCCGATTGAGTAGAGCAGCACGGGCTTGCGGAACTGCGCCGCCGCCTCGCGGAAGATGTGGGTGCTCTCGGCTTCGAGAAGATCCAGATGAGAGATGTGCTGGCTCATGCCGCCGGTTCCTTTGACTTGGGCCGATTGTGCAATCCGCACTCCTTGCCGTCTTCGTTTTCCCACCACCAGCGTCCGGCCCGGATGTCTTCACCCGGGCGAATGGCGCGCGTGCACGGCTGGCAGCCAATGGAGGGGAAGCCTTGCGCGTGCAGCAGATTGACCGGCACGCCGTTCTTTTCGACGTAGGCTTCCAGTTGGTCGAGGCCCCAGTCTGCGATCGGATTGAGCTTGATGATTTTGAGACCGCCATCCCATTGGGCGAACGGGACTTGCGCTCGTCCGGCGGACTGATCGCGCCTCAAACCCGTGATCCAGCCTGCCGCGCCGGCAAGAGCCTTGTTGAGGGGCCGCACCTTGCGCACGTCGCAGCACGCCTTGCGGTTTTCGATGGCGTAGCGGAAGCCCATGATGCCGTCGCGGGCAACGAGCGCCTCGACCTGGGTGGCGTCGGGAAAGACAACGCGGATCTTGCGACCGTAACGCTGCTCCGTTGCTTCGAGGGTCTCCAGCGTCTCAGGAAAATGCCGGCCAGTATCGAGCGTGAAGACGTCGACGGCTGTGTTCGTTGCCGAAATGGCGTCGAACACCGCCTGATCCTCGATGCCCAGACTCGTCGAGAACGCGATGCGGCCCGAGATGTGGCGTGCGATGGCGCCGATACGGTCGGGGAGGCTCTCCAGCCGGCCAAGTTCGGTGTCGAGAACGCGTGCAAGTTCAGGCCCGCTTGAGGATACGGCCGCGGGCGGCGATAAACGCTCCAGGGCAGCCGTCGAGCGGCCGCCGGTCTTGGTCATGTGGGCCATGTGGGACCTCCGGGTTGGTCCGCACCATATGAGAAAATGATTTCCTTATGAAGAACGTCGCGAAAATAAATACGAAGTTTCTTCGCCGTATGCCTCCGAAGCGGAATTATTTTGCTTCAACGGCCGTTCTTGAAACAGGCTCGCGGGGCCAGGGGCAGGTTTGAAACTTCAACCGCGTGCACACCGAGCCTCATTCTCCTTAATCCGCTTTGCTGAGGCGTGTTCCAGCCAAGCCAGAATGCCACGCGCGGCGGCAACGCTCGTTGCCAGGGTGGCTTGCAGCAGGTAGCCGCCGGTCGGCGCTTCCCAGTCGAGCATCTCGCCGGCGACGAAGGTTCCAGGACGGGCGGCCAGCATGAAGGCGTTGTCGACTGCAGCAAGAGCGACGCCGCCGGCCGAGGATATGGCGCGCTCCAGCCCGGCTACCCCCGTCACTGTAATGGAAACATTCTTCAGGGCGGCCGCCAGCGCGTAGGACTTGCGCGGCGGCTCGCGGTACGATTCGCGCAACAGGGCGATCGCTACGGGATCGACGCTGAGAACCTTGCGCAGGTAATTGGAGAACGACTGCTTGCCTTGCGGCGCGGCGAGACGTCCGGCCAGCAGATCGAGCGGGGTGTCGGGCTTGAGATCGACCATCATGACGGCCGTGCCGCCCGCGGATGTCGCTTCTCGCAGCGCACGGGACAGGGCGTAGACGGGGCTGCCCTCCATCCCGCGGCGCGTGATGACGGCTTCGCCCCGCACACTCCGACCGGCGAAGGATGCGGCGATGCGCTTTAGGACCTGGCCCTCGCAGCGGGTGCGAAATATTTCCGACCAGCTTACAAGCACGCCGCAATTGGAGGGAGACAGCGGCGTCACGGGAATATTGCTCTCAGCGAACGGCCCCACCCACGAGCCGTCGGAGCCGAGCCGGGGCCAGCTTGCGCCACCGAGCGCCAGCAGCGTGGCGTGAGGAGTGATTGCAACGCGCGTGCCGCTGGCATCCTCGATAATCGGCTGCCCGTCGTCATCCCAGCCGAGCCAGGAATGGCGCGTCTTGAATTCGACGCCAAGGGCGTCCAGCCGCCGCAGCCACGCTCTCAGCAGGGGAGAGGCCTTGAAGCACTTCGGAAAGACGCGACCGCTCGATCCCTCGAACGTCTCCTCGCCAAGCCCATGCGCCCAGGCGACGACGGCATCAGGAGGGTATGCGCTGACCGCCGGCCGGATGCGGTCGGGCCCGGCATGGGCATAGCGTGCCAGGAAATCGGGGAGCGGTTCGCTGTGTGTGAGGTTGAGGCCGCCGCGGCCGGCCATCAAGAACTTTCGCGCCACTGACGGCATGCGATCGTAAACGGTGACTCGATGGCCCGCGTCCGCCAAGATCTCGGCCGCCATCAGCCCGGCCGGACCCCCGCCGACTATGGCGATCGTGCCTGTCGCTTGGCCAGCGCTTACCACGACCCGGTGTTCGCCATGGATGCCCAAGGTTCCTGCTTGGGCAACGACGGGCCCTGCTGCAGCAGTTCGATGGAGATGTTGTCGGGCGAGCGGACGAATGCCATGTGCCCGTCCCGTGGCGGCCGATTGATGGTGACGCCGCCAGCCGCCAACCGCGCGCAGACCTCGTAGATGTTGTCGACGAGAAATGCCAGGTGACCGAAATTGCGGCCCGAACCGTACTCCTCGAAATCCCAATTATAGGTCAGTTCCAGCATCGGCGCCTTATCGGCCAAAGCGGGCGCGCAGTCCCCGGGAGCAGCAAGGAATATCAGCGTGAAGCGTCCGGCCGGGTTGTCGACGCGGCGGACCTGGGTCATTCCGAGCTGGCCGCAGTAGAAGGCCAGACTCGCCTCGATGTTAGTAATCCGCACCATGGTGTGGAGATAGCGCAACGGTCATCCTCCAATTTTCACGGGCAAGAGCCCAATTGCAAACAAGACTGTGTCACGTCGCCGTCGAAGCTCAAACCGGCAAAGCGTGACGGATCCGTGACTTGGTAGCAGTCAAGCGGATAATTGCAGGTTGCAGTCCTGTCGCATGCGACAACCCGGTTGTCCGGACGTGGACGAACGGTGGATTTCATGGTGCCCGGCGCAGGTGTTCGATGTTCGCCGATGGGGCGTCGACGATGATCTGTAAAGCGAATCAGCGGGCGCCCTTCGGCGGTATTAATCATGCCGTGAAGGTAGCGTGCGTTCAGTTATCAGTGTTCAATAGAAACGGAAAAACAATTGTGGGGAATAACTATAAACCAAATAAACACTCATTATTTCAATGAGATATGTTTGCAGGTTTCGTGTGGATTTCTAGCGTTGGCAGTGCCAGAAGGCGGTCTTCGCGGGAAATTCCGTCTAGTGCAGGCGGCCCTTAATGTTAATCTCCGGGTGCTTCGGAAAACGAGTTCTTGCCGGCGTTGAGGGCAAAGGCAGGAAGCGCCCGGGGTTAAAAGTTGAGCAAAACGTAAAAAACAGTAGCGGGGTGTTACCTATGGGGGATTCCAAGCTTCCTTCAGAGTTTCCGGACGTTAGTGCGATCACGGAAGCCGAAGTGGGCAGTCTCGAGGCCGGGGTTGAAGTATTCGAGATCGCTGGAACCATAAAGTGGTTTGATGTTTCAAAGGGTTACGGCTTCATCGTTCCGGACAACGGCTTGCCGGACGTTCTGCTGCACGTGACATGCCTGCGGGCTGGCGGCTATCAGACCGCTTACGAGGGTGCCCGGCTTCACTGTCAGGTCCTTAAGCGCCCTAAGGGAATGCAGGCCTTCCGCATCCTCTCGATGGATGAAAGTTCGGCTATCCATCCATCGCTGTTGCCGCAGAGGACGCATGTTCAAGTCGTTCCCGAAAGCGATTGGGAGCGAGCCACCGTAAAGTGGTTTAACCGGGTTCGGGGATTTGGCTTCCTGACCCGGGGCGAGGGCACTCCGGACATCTTCGTCCATATGGAGTTGCTGCGCCGCTTTGGTTTCACCGAACTCAGGCCCGGCCAGACGCTTCAGGTCCGCTGGGGTTATGGATCGAAGGGTTGCATGGCTGCGGAATTGAGGCCAGATGGTCCTGTGCAAGGACTGCCTTCGCCGCATTAAAGCGGTCATTATCGCCGATGGCTGGCGGATGAGGGCGTTGCGCTGAAGTTGCGCGGTGTCCCGAGCCGGAGCCGAGAAGCCGATGACAGTTCGACAATCAGGAAATTCGACGAGGGCCGCGCTGGTTGCGGCCCTCGTCGCCGTTTTGGGTGGCGGCAGTCTCTACGCGCTAAGTCGCGACGCAAACTCGCCATCTCAAGGTGAAAGCGAGCACGACGGCGAAGCAGCCGCCGCGACGACTGCAGAACTGGTGACCGCGACGGGCCGTCACAAGATCACGATTGAAATCGCCGACACACCCGAAAAGCAGGCGCTGGGGCTCATGTATCGCACCAGCCTGCCCGACAACCGCGGCATGCTGTTCACCCATGCGCCTCCCCGCGAGGTGACAATGTGGATGCGCAATACCTACATCCCGCTGGACATGGTCTTCATTCGCTCCGATGGCACCGTTCATCGCATCGCCGCCAACACACAGCCGATGTCGGACGCCGTCATCGCCTCCGAGGGCGACGTCTCGGCGGTGCTGGAACTTGCCGGCGGAGACTCCCAGCGACTCGGTCTCGCCCCCGGCGACAAAGTGGAGCATCCCTACTTCGTCGCGCCATAGGCGCAGGGGTGCTTGACCGAGGCCGCGCGAAGCGTCAGACATCTTGCCATGTCGGGGCGTAGCTCAGCCTGGTAGAGCATCTGCTTTGGGAGCAGAGGGTCGCGTGTTCGAATCATGTCGCCCCGACCAATTTTTTCAATCGGTTAGTGAGTTTTATCTGTCGCGGTAAATCTGAGACGGGTGCGATCCGGGTGCGATCCCAGACCGGCGTTCGCTACCCGGTCCGGACAGACCAAGTTATGCGTTGCCGCCTTCTCCGTAGATATTAATGCCCGGGAGAAGGTTTTGCGAGACCGCTTGACGGATCGTCTTCTCAATCAGTTTCATCCCGACGCGAACTTCGAAGTCCATTCCCTCGTCATCCATCCGGCAACTGGTGCCAAGCTTTAAAAAGCGAAAGTGGCCGGTCGCGTCCTCGCATCCGATTGGCTTCTCGGCCGAATAAAATGCGATTATCGCCAAGGCCGCCTCCTGTGCGGGCGACATCATAGGGGAGGGTCTGCATCTTTGCCAGCAGCGCGCGCATCTGATTGGCGACGACCGCTTGTCGATTGTCATCATCAGTGTCGGTCTCGCCCACTGCGTTGCCGGGACTGAACAAGGCCTCTTCCTCGAGCATCGGATCGTACCATTGGCGAAACTCGGGCCACTCCGTACTATCAGCCGCCATGACCGTCGAGCCCGCGCTGGCGACCGTGTCGGGCTTCGCGTACCCGTTAGCGATTTCAGCCATATCGTCTGTACCTCCTCATGGAGTTGCTGACGGGGAAGTCAGGCGCTGGGCCTGTCCTTCCGTTTCATGCGCTTAAAGACGGGCCCGGCATACTCGGTGATGAACGCAACAATCGCATCCTGCATTGTCGTGCCGTTCTCGATTGTCGCGACCTTGAACGCCGTGCGCAGGTCTTCGTCGAGGTGGATCAGGATTGAGACCTTCCCCTCCCGGCTCGGTGCCTTGTAACCCGGCTTTGGCCCCATTTCGTCGCTCCCGTGGCTGTGGATTTCTTGCCCGTCCATCGGAATAGACCTCATGAGCTAGCCATACAAGTTGACCGTCATGCATTAGGTATGCTAGCTTACTAAGCATGTCAATACGGAATTGGGAGCGACTGTACACGTGTTGCGTCCAGTCAAATGGCCGGCCAAGTTGTCGGCGCAAGTCTTTGTTTCGTTTGGATTGTGGGGATTGGGCCAGCCATTTCGCAAATGTACGGTCAAGGGCAAATTGTACGGCCAAAGGTATGGCCAATCGCAAGGAGGGAAGCCATGTTGGTGATCGGGGTTCTCAACTCGAAAGGCGGGGTTGGCAAGTCAACTCTAACGGCCGCGTTCGCTGTGCGCGCCGCTCGGGACAATACCGTCTGTGTCGTTGATCTCGATAGCCAGGGCAGCTATTCGGACTGGTATACGCGGCGCGGTTCGCCAGACAACCCGGCTCTGTTGATGGGCGAGGATCGGGCGAGCGATGCCGTGGAAGCCCTTCGCCAAAGCGCTCCCTATGAGGTCGTGCTGCTCGACGGGCCGCCGGGCTCGCTGGTCGTGACGGAGGATGCCGTCAGGGCCTGCGATCTCGTCGTGATCCCGATGCGGGCGAGCGGGTTGGACCTGATGGCCTCGCAGGATTGCGTGCGGCTCTGCCAGCAGAGCGGGACGGCGTACCTCTGCGTCCTCAACGACGTGAACGCTCGTGACGCGAAGTCGCTTGGGGAGAACGCGCGAAATACGCTGCACACTTACAAGATCCCGATTGCAAAAACGGCCGTGGCGCATCGGGTGCCGTACATCAACGCGATGACGAGCGGGAAGACGGGTCCAGAGAAGGACAAAGCCGCGGCGGCCGAGATCGACGCGCTTTGGACCGAGGTGATCCAGGCGGCGATGGCGGCAGCGAAGGCAAAGGAGGCTTCCCATGCGTGAGGACGAAGCCGTCGAAAGCTTTGCGAGCATGTTTCAGGCCGGGTTCGCGGCCGAGCCCGAGCGCATCGAGAAGCGTCAGCGCGTCCGAGAAGCGCTCGTCGCAGACGGCGAAGCAGAGGAAGCGCGGGGCCGTCAGGACAACGAAAATCACCTATCAGCTGTTCGCCGGAACACCGAACACTTGCGGCGGCTTGGCCAAGCACATGTCCGACCGGCATGAGCTGTATCACCGCCGACGTGGCGGAAGAAGCATTGATCATATTGGCGAAGGCCAAGAAGTTCACCGGAGGGGAATAACGATGCGCTGGGTCTACATCGGGGCCGGGCTCCTGGCCCTTTCGGCGTCCTGCTACATGGCCGTGATGGCATCGGGCGGCATCCAATCGCCGAGCGCGCCGGGTTTGATCGCGATGGCGGTCGTACTGGGCGTGGGCGCGGCAGCGATCGGAACAGCGCTCGCGGGCGGTCACACGAGGGATCGCGATTGTGATCGGCCTCGGCATGTTGGCGGGTGAGGGCGGGGCGATGTTGCAGACGGCGCAGCGCGTCACGGCGGCAGGGAGGCGATGCGCGCGCCGATCGCCGCTCTAGTGCTGAAGCGGCAGGCGGCGCTTGAGGACCTGGCGAAGGCCGAGACGGCGAAGCCCACACCGGTTGATCACTCGCGCGTCGATGCGGCCGAGCGCGCCAAGTCTGAGGCTGAGAAAGCCGTTCGCGAAAAGTCGGCCGAGGCGGGGTGTCGGCAAGAATTGCCGTCTGCTGCTTGCAATCGGCGGTGGACGCGGCCCAGCGAGAAGTTAGAAGCGGCTCGCGCAGATATCGCCCGTCAAGACGCCGATCAGTCGACGACCATCGCTAAGCGGATTGAGGTTGCACGGCAGCGGTGGCAGCGCTACCGCCGCCGCAGAGCGCAACGCCCTGGCCGATTACACGGGCGTGCCCGAATGGCTGTTCGATGTGCTTGAGGCGCTGACATTATCGTTTGTCGATCAATCTGCCGGCGTCGGCACTGATCGCGCTGGGCCTACTGCGTCGGGAAAAGGAAAGTCATCCCAAGTCGGCCGCCAAATCCGTGGGGACCGGTATCGGGAGAATCGGCCCAGTAGCGCACCCCAGCGGTGATACTAACTGGTTGCTGCTCGATCTTGACAATCTTGGCGACCATAAAGTTGAGCGGTGCCAACCATTCGCCAGTCTTCCCAGTCGTAGGTGCTTTCGCTCTGGAGCGTAAACGTCCACGCCTGCGGGGTCGTGTAAGCGACGAAGGGCTGCAGATACGTTTGATCAAAATCGGGACGGTCGACGTCGCCAGCAAACGACCAGATGTGGTTAGCGAGTATGCCGATCGGACCATCCGCTGCCCTGCCAGACGAGAACACCGGTAGGTCCTGCGCCCCATTTTCCCGCGCCGAGCAGCTCATCGGTCCCGGTCGGCAGCAGGAATATTGGTCCTGCTCCCACGGTGAAACCATTGAATGTCTTGCTTGGAGAAAAATAGAGACCTTCCGTCGTGTCGCGTAGACCGGACTGAGAACCCGACCCTGGGAAAAGGCCAAACTGGTCGAACATTACGGGAAAGATGGTTCGCGAAATCACATGCCAATCGGCGTTAAGGTCGAAGGGTATAACAGGTTGGATGTTCACGAACCATTGTGAACCTCCTCTCTCGGTGCCGACTTCGCCGTTGTAGTTTCCGAGAAATGGCAAGCTGATAAGAGCGGCAAGCGGGTTTGCGAGTTCTTCGGCGAGTACTTCGTTGGCATCCTGTGCAACAGAGGTCCCTACGTCGCAAATGAGTGCGGCTATGGCGGCGCAAGCAGCGAGGGCGCGCTTCGAAGCAACGCTTGGTGCACGCCTCACCTGCAAGGACGAATTCGCTGCAGTCATCACCCGTCGCCTTTTTGCGTGGATACACTGTCGCCAACTCGCCAGGTCAGAAGCAAAATAGCACCGATCCAGAGCGAGCAGAAAGGTCAGCGCTGCAACACGCCAGCAACTAGTGAAGGTTATGACGTCGCAAAAAGGGAATGGTTTACCAATTCGCTCCCGCGTTTCTCGCTCAAAGGCGAGTTCGTTCCTTATTCCGCACATTTTAGGGTCAACGACGGGCCAAGACACGAGCAAGCGGCATGAGAATAATCAAGCCGAGTATCGCGACGACAATGACCATCACGACCACTCGGGGATCGCTAAAGCTCTGACTCGCCACCACGAGCGCGGCGGCGATGTTGCGCTGGGCAGTACCCAAGGCCAGCACCCGCCTCGTATCTTCTCCGGGGCCACCGAGCAACCAGCCAATGCCAAATCCTAAAACAATAAACAGAAAAGCGGCGAGGATGCCCCGCGTGCCGAAGACTTGCAGCACTTTGTCGATGTTGGCAGCCGTGATGAAGATTATCAGGAGGATGAGACTGACGTTAGAAACGCGGTCGAGTATTGGCTTCACCCGTGCCGCCAATTCCTCATAGCGAGACTTTAGGGCAAGTCCGATCCCGAGCGGAAACAGCATGAGCAAGACGAGTGATTGTGCGATCTTCGCTGGATTGACCGCAACACCGGGGAGCAGCAGCGGCAGCACTATTGGCAAATAACCGACAGTGACCACCATCAGAAGCACCATTATGCCGACGCCAAAAGGAAGGTTGCCTTTGGCAACCTCTGCCAGCTTGGGCAGGAATGGAGCGCCTGCCGCGCATCCAAGGAGCAGCAACCCCACTCCCAATGCTTGATCGAGTCGCAATACCGTCGACAAGGCGAGCGCGCAGAGCGGCATCAGTACAAAATTGCTCAGAAGCGATAACGCGATCAGACGGGGATTCCGCAGCGGCTGAATGATCTCAGAGACACTGAGCCCCGCGCCCATTGCGAGCATGCTTGAAATTACAAAGCTGAGCATCGCAATCGTCGATGCCTTGCTCAAAAGGTCTGCCAGCATCTCTACCTCCCAGGCTCTCGCGCCTAGTCACGATTCCACCACGCCTGCGGCGAGGGAGGTGCGAGCGTCATTAAATGCAGATGATTCAATTCATCAGAGCGAGGTTACGCCAGAAGCTTATTAGACTGTCCGTGCCGCCGAAGAGCGTGGTGAAGTTTGTAGAATTCGACGAGCAAAATGTCTCCGGGCCGCCGATCGTTCGGCGGCATCCAGAGCAGGCAGTTGAACTCAGTGTTGCCGGCTGCAGTGAAAGGGTGGGGACGATCAGGATCAATAGGTTGGCGGGCCAGCACATGGATCGGTTCGCTGCTTTCGGTGATCTCATAGTGCGGCAAATGCGGGTGGAAATTGAATGTCGGCACGTTGGCAAGGAGACCGAGTTTGTCAATGTCTCGGAACGCCGTTATCGGCGCGATCTGCTGGGTGCCCTTGTCGAGGGCTGGCCGAAGCCCGTAGGTATTGTGTACCGGCACATCGAGCGCCCTCATCAACGAGCGGGTGTATTGCCCGAAGCGCTGCTGGCGTGGCACGAGCGCGTCGCCGTGATGAAGATATTCCATCTGCCGCTGATTGAGGTCGTCGGCGAAACCGACATCATGATGTGGGGCGAGCAGTAGACATGTGCCTTCACGCTTGAGCCACTCACGAATGGCCTCAACCTCTTCCGGCGCAGCTTCTTGCTCCGAAAGAAGGTGATCAAGGCCAAACACCAAAAGCGTGTCGGTGTCGGCCAAAATCCGTTCGTCAATTGGCAGCTTATAGCCAGCTTGGTCGATGCGCTGGAACACAGCAGCTGGGTGGCCGGTTACTTCCGCGACGACGTCCTGAAAGCTAAGCGTTGAACGATGGAATAGCTCCAGCGTACCAGCGATTCCCTGGAGAAATTGCGCCGCACTGTATTCCGGCGTCTCGTAGCTCGGCCACAGCACGTTACGGACTTCGGTCATTGTCGAGAATCGGTTTTCCATTGCAGCGGGATCGCGCTGCGCTTCCCACGGGTAACTCCAGGTCCAATAGATGCTCAAGCGGCGTTTGCCTGGCGTAAATTTGCGCTGAACGTGACCCTGATTGTAAGTACGGGCTGGCTGCATCGTGTTCATGGCAAACTCCTATCTCACGTCAGACCTGTGCATTAAGAGTCGAAAGATGTCGTAGGGCCGTAATGCCGGGGAGGAAGAAATAAGCGCCGCCCCTGACGGTCGTAAATGCCGGTAAGCCGGTGATCTTTTTTCGTATCGGGCGCTTGGGGATTTTGAATTCTAATGTGCCGTCATGGTTGCCAATGATTGGGTCTCGTTCGTTGCCGAGTTCGTGAAAGTTGCGGTCGTTTACCCAGACGTTCTGCGCAAATTCGTATTGCCGGATGAGGCTTGCACAGATGACGAAAGCTGCGATACCGCGCTCTGCACCGTCTTCTGGCGCGTCCTCGGGCAGATGAGGTCCGTAGGTTGCGCCGCGACGGATCATACGGCGGCGATTCATGTTCTCGGCAGTGTCGCGGGGATTCATGCGGCGTATGTGTGAGCCCAATGGGACCGCATATCCATGCGGATCCATCTGCTTGTAGTTGAAGTCATTGTTACGTTGCGGATCTAGACCTAGGGCTGGATCATCTTTGTCGGGCGCTAACGTGAGCGGCGCACCGCTGCGCCAACGGCCCATCAGCTTCGCGGCTATAAGTTCTTGTTCATCTGGCGTTTGGCCGTGCTGGCGTAGGAAGTCGCGAAACCTACCCACATGCTCCTGCATGCAGCGGTAAGCCATGAAGCTGCCGTTGCGGGACAGGATCTCGGGTTGCGGCATTGAAGAGACTTGGCCGCTTTCGTCGGGATAACCAAGAATGAATTCGCCCGGCTTCAGCGGAGCCCCGGAGCCGGGCGTAGGTACCTCACCAGAGCCTTCTATGACGGGCTGCGAGAGCCGGTCGCGGTAGCCAAAATGATCGTGAGCGTAGTCAATTGGCGGCGTCGCATCGAGGTCCAAGGTTGAAATCACCTCTACGCCTTCGCACTGGGCGACGAGCTTGTCATGCTCGACTTGGCAGCGCTCGCGCTCGGTGGCGTCGCGGGCAAACAATATCACGATGGCGTGCAGGTCGGGTCGCGCAAGGCCGCCCACCCATTTATCCGGATGGTTTTCTCCGGTGTCGCCGATCACCTCCGCACGGGCGACCATTCCTTGCTTGAACTCCTCGGGGAAAGTTGACAGGGAATCTTCGTCCACGCCGAGTGCGCGCAGACCGTTCCAGGTGAAGGCAACCGTCACCCACGATTTATCCTGTTCAACTGAAGTCTGAATCGATGCTGCCGACTGCACCTTTTCAGCGATCGCCGACAACCAGGCGCGTCCGCCTGTGGCGTTCGTGAAAGGAAAGAAATTCGTACCGCCCTGTGAGTGCAGGCACCCGCGTTAACAGGATATGTTGGATATCGCCAAGCTCAAGCATGGACGTGTCCGATGGCGCATTACTGCATTTGGTCGAGCATGTTGGACAAAGCGGCCTTAACCTTCAGAGCCTTCTTGATTTCGTCGGCACTCACGAAGGGATATTCGCCGTATTCAAGGAAGCTCGGGCGTTGATGCTCGCGGACGAACTTAATGAATGCCGAAGCATTCGTTTTCCAATCCTTCGGAAAGCCCTCGAGATTTTCGAACACGGTATTGAGACCAGACGCGGCAAAAATTCCAACTGCATCCTCGGTGTATTTGTCGAAGTCAGTGTCGAAGATGCCCATGTATTGGAAGTAGGTTTCTCCGTTGATGTCAAAGAGGTTCCATCTGAGATAGTGCAGCTTCAGTACAGCCAGGACATCAGGCTGACTCGCCACGGCCTCTTGTATGTTTTTCGCGTACTCGTAGAAGGACGGCTCCCTGCCGGGAATGATCTTTGCGATGATTGAAAAGCCGTAGCACGCTGGCGTTTTGGGAAAAATCGGTCCGTACCTGCCTTGCTCGACCTTATCTTTGAAAAATCCTCCCTCAGGGATGGCCAAGGCTGCGGGCTTCGTCCAATCCCCGGAGTTTGAAGTATGGGACATGCTCCATTCCTTTTCTGTTTGAAGCTAAACACAGGAAGGCTCAGGTAGGCAAACCTCTGAAGTGCTCCTACGACGTGCGGCCCCACGCCTGGGCATCGATCTTCCACTCCGGACCATGCTTTGAAAATGTATAGGCGAGGGTGCCGGTCCGAACGACGGTTTGGCCCTTAATTGTTACCTCAAGAGTTCCCGCTACGACCGCGTAGGCAGAGGATCCCTCCACGTTCCAGAACCCCATCTTGTACGACAGGCGCTCGTGCGAAACCTCAAGGTTCTGACGCCACTTCTCGACGTCGGCAAGCCAATTGGCCGGAGCATTTGGGTTCAACCAGCGATAAGGTGCAATGCCGTCAATGATGATCGCGGTGTCCCCAAAAACATCGAGGAAAAGCTCAGTATTCTGGGTGTTGAACCCGTTGATGTGATTTTCGATAAGTGTCTCGATTTCGCTCGGTAGCTGGCTGGTCACGCGTTATTCTCCCATTCATGGGAAGGTTGCAATGGACATCTCTCGCGATTTACGGCCCGCAACATGAACATTGAGGCGTCGACCCGATGCGCCTTGACCACATCGGTGATTTCAGGAGCCTTGTTGCGACCCTTCAGCAAAAGGCCTAGCGCGTCAGTGTCGTCTAACATTGCAAACCAACGGCGATGGTCGCCGACGAGTCGCACCGCCAGAAGATCAAAGCAATTGCTCTCGCTTGAATTAATTGAGCGATCAGCCGCAGACCCAGACGTAGTAGCCATCGGGCGTTATGCGCCAGCACGAACCGACACCATAAGCCCACCAGCGACCATGCCAGTAGCGACGGCCATGACCATAGTAGACGCCGCCATAATAACGGCGACCGACGACCGCCCCGGCAACGGCGCCGCGATAAATACCACGACGAGCAACCCCGCGATAAACGCCACGGCGAGCGACGCCACGATAGACGCCACGACGAGCAACTCCGCGATAGACGCCTCGGCGCGCGACGCCGCCACGATGGAAACCGCCGCCACCGCGGCCACGAAAACCACCGCCGCCACGACCACCGCGGCGTACGGGCTCCGCAATGGACTTAGTCGCAGCGTCCGCCCAACCGTGCGGAATTGAAAACGGGCTGGCTTGAACAGCTTCGAATCATCGGAGGCGCGAGCAACGTGGCACTTACGGCGAAGGGCAACAATAGCTTGGGTATTCGATACGATGACAGCATGTGACACCCCTGTCGAATCATGTCGCCCCGACCAATCTCGCCGTTCGCCGTGAACGGGACGGTGTTCAGGCCATAATCTCGGCAGGAGACGTTGTCTTTCCCATGACAGCACGCATCTACAAGCCGGCGAAGACGGCCATGCAATCGGGTGAAGCACGATGCAAGAACTGGGTGCTCGAGCACGAGCCGGCCGCGCCGCGCGAAATCGACCCCCTGATGGGCTGGACGAGTACGTCCGACACCGAAGGTCAGGTGCGGCTCGAGTTCGACACCAAGGAAGAGGCCATCGCTTTCGCTGAGCGCAGTGGTCTTGCGTACTCCGTGGTCGAGCCAAAGCCCAGAAAACGGATCCGCAAATCCTACGCCGACAATTTCAAGTTTGGCCGCGTCGGCCGCTGGACGCATTAAACGTGCGTTTATTGGTGCAATCCGTCGGAGTGCCAGCCGACGACAACAAGCATCACGGAAAATCCTACGACGTAGGCGACGGCAATAGGCCAGCCGGCTGCAATCCAGCGCGAAACGGACTTCGCCTCCGGGTACATGTTGCTGAGTGCCACGCCCGCTGACGACCCGAACCAGAGCATCGAGCCGCCGAAACCAACGGCATAGGCGAGAAACCCCCAATCATAGCCGCCCTGGCGCAGCGCCAGCGCGGTGAGGGGTATGTTATCGAACACGGCCGAGACGAAGCCGAGCCCAAAGGCCGATTGCCACGATGCGGAGGGAAGCCGCTCGACCGGCATTAGCGACGCCGCGAGCACGAGGCACAGCAGGAACAGAGTGCCTTTGAATGCTTCTTGCATCACCGACCAGTCCGGCCGACGCAGCGGTGCGGTCGCCAGAATGGCCGCCCAGACGGCGATGCCGATAATGGGAACGCGCGTGAGAACCTCAGGATAGTAGAGGTTAGCGACGACATTCGCGGCGATAGCCGCGATCAGAATAACGAGCACGATCGTGAGCCGGAGCCACTCGATCTGGATGCCGGGCTTTGGCTCCCTCTCGATCGGTTGATACATATGCTGGCGGCGTGAAGCCGGGATGCCGAACACCAGCAGCGCGACGACCGCTGCCACATAGGCTTCGACGACGAGCCAGCGGACTGACACCATGGATCCACATCATCGTCGTGGTGGTGTCGCCGACCACGCTGCCCGATCCGCCCCCATTGGAGGCCGCGACGATCGCCGCGAGATAGCCGATGTCGACCTTGCCCTTGAACACGTGTCGCGCGACGGCGCCGCCGATCAGAGCGGCTGCGATGTTGTCGAGAAAGCTCGATAGCACGAACACGAGGCACAGGAGGACGAAGCCGCCGGTCCAATTGCCGGGCAATACGGCCGGCATCAGGTCCGGCACCTTGCTGTCTTCGAAGTGGCGCGACAGAAGTGCAAATCCCATCAGCAGACAAAACAGGTTTCCGATCGTCACCCATTCGTTCGCGAGGTGTCCGCCAAGGCCCTGGAGGCCCGTCCCATGTGCGAAGCCGGTCAGCGTCAGCTTGTAGGCAATGATGGCGGCAAGCCCCGATGCGGCAACTGCCAGCACGTGATGATGGAACACCGCCACGCCGGCGAGGGTTGCTGCGAACAACAGGAAGTCGACCGGTATGCCTCCAATGAGAATGGGCGCAACGGGGGTGCGTGCTTCACCGGCGAAGGCAGGTGTCACGTCCAGAATCAGCCAGAGAGCGGGCGCGAGCGCCGTAGCAAGGCATATCAGGCGCTTGGACCGATCGGGCAGCAGATTGGGCACAGGACATCCCATAACGTCGCAGTCGGGATCGTGATACCCCATTTCATCAAGCATGGAGTGCGCTGTTCGCAGTCGCGATGACACGGCACTCTAATGATCCTTGCGCGGCGGTGACATAAGGTCATCGGCGTGCCGATCTGTGATGAGCGAAGTCATCCGGATGATCGGAGATTTACGCATGGGCGGCTTGCCATGCTGCGCCCTCTCCCCTATCCCCTTGATAGGCTGGATCCCGTAGCTCAGTCGGATATAGCACCTGCCTTCTAAGGGGCGGCTCTGGAGCGAGTTCGGGCAGGTACTACATAAGGTTAGAGTTTTGACGCTAAGCTACGAACCGTGTAGCGAACCGTCTCGACGGCCCCGTAGCTCAGTTGGATAGAGCACTCGCCTTCTAAGCGAGTGGCCGCTGGTTCGAATCCAGCCGGGGTCGCCAACTCCCTTTTAATCCGGGAACACTGTCTGGGGGGCGGCGTGGCAGATGGCCGATGGATGGGTGTGATGGCCGCAACAAACTTTCCTCGCAAACTGTTATTGGCCGAGGAACCTGACGTTAAGTGGGGCTGGCGACCGTAATGATCAATTGCGCCAAAACGGTAAGAACCGCTTTGTATGACCGAGTACCACCAATTCTTCGAACCAGACCTATCTTTTCTCATCGGCCTCGCGCCGCCGGTGCAACCAGCCATCGCCCGGCTATCAATCAGTGCTCCTATTCTCTGTTCGCTATTGAGTTGGGATTTTCGTTTTCATGATTGGCGTGATAACGCCATTCACATGATAGTTATGGCACAGTAGGCAGTCTTGACGCGCCTTGCTGCTGGTGTGGCACGTCTGGCAGAGATCCTTTTTCACCGCACCGAAATTGGACACGAAATTTTCCGGATCGCCCTGCTCGTAGCTCTTCAGATAGGGGCGGCCTTTTTCAAGGTTGTGGCAGGTCAGACAGCCTCGATTGTCCAGGATGCCGAAATGCGGCTCATGCAAGAAACTCGTGAAGCGTCCCTGTTTGCTCTCGACCGAAGGCGGCGAGAAATTGACGACCCGCCCTTTGCCCTGGATATCGTCAACGCTGTGGCATTTCGCGCATGACCCCTGAGCATCCTTGCTCGTGAGAAAATCAAAGACCGCCGCCGCCGGGCTCGTATTGCCTTTCGGCGCTTGGGGACCGGTCAGAAAGAGCCAAGAGTAGATGAATTTGTCCTTATGGCCTGTGGGACGATAGAAAATCGCGTAATCCTGCCGGTACCAGCCGCCATATTCAGCCCAGCTCTCCGGGTCCACGTCGCTTTCAATGGTGATCACGGGCGCAGCCGTTGTTTGAGGCTTCTCCGCCGAAGTGTTTGAGTCGGCCGGAGCATCGGCCGGCGCAGATTCAGCGCGATCTGGCTCGTCTGCTTTCCCGGCGCCCTGGTAACGAGCTTTCATTGCGCGAAGCTCTTCGTCCGTAGGGAAGAGCAGATCGTCGGATTTGTCACCTGCCTTGGCCGGAGGCTTTGCGTCAGTTGTTCCGCCGGCTGCTACTGGCTCTGCTGCCGGCCCGGCGTCCTTGAGACCTGCTCTCATCGCTTCAGGCAGCGCGCCGGCGGAGGGCGATACCTTCCTGCCATCGGGCTTGGTGTTTGGCGTATCGGTTTGTCGGCCCGCTCCTTCGGGCTGGGCTGCTACGGCCTCTTGTTCCTTGAACATCAAACACGAACCAAGAATGCGCATGATGCAAGCCGGCGGATCGCGTTTGGCTATGCTGGCTGCCTCGCTACCCGAAGCTTGTGTGTTGGGCGGCGGGGTTGCCTGACTCTCATCCGAGCCAGACAGGTCTTCCGGCGAGCCCGATCCGGTCAATTTCGATTCCGTCGTCGCCGAGTTCGAATCGCTTTTTTCGTGTTTACCGATGATCGTTTGCTGATCACTCACGAGCGGGCCATTGGCGATTTCCTTGGCGAGGTTTGGCAGCCACTGTTGATGCGCACCGATGACCACATCGCGCGGTATGCTCGCGGTGAGATCGGCAACGAGAGGCGCACTCAGCTTGGCCCCTCTGACGATATTGAGGTCGGCGAGGATGTCGGATGCCTTGCCCGAGATCAGCGCGTGGAACAGCCGCTTGATCTCCCAGACTAGGTTCGTCACCGCCTTTATCTGGTCGTCGCTCGCATTGCTCAAGTCCTGGAGGTTGACACCGTCCACGGCCTTGACCAGAGCGCGGCCCTGGTCATTGCGACTGATCATCACCTTCATGAAAGGTGTGAGCTCGGCTTCGGACGCGTCCGGCCATTCGCCGATCGGGGCTTTCTTCTTGTTCAGCGTTTCGAGATCGAGTTCCAGGCAGGGACAGGAAGGCAATGCCTTTCGGACCGCTGACCCGCTCCTTGCCGACGATCTGATCGAGATGGCAGGTGGCGCACGTCTGCTCAAACGGCGCCACGGCCATGATCCGCTTGTCGGCGCGGCTGTTGTGACACGTCGAGCAGGTTTCGGGGATGCGCTTTGCCGGATCCTTCTTCGCCACTTCCGGGTAGTGCTTGCCGAAATGGCCGGCATGATCGTAAATGATCCGCGTACGCATATGGAATGGATAGTTGTCGAATTTCGGGTGATCACGGTCGAAACGATCGAATTTCACCACGTGACAGGAGCGGCATTGCTCGTTGGAGATCTTGCTCAGACTGAAATTTACCCCCTGATGCTCCTGGTGGCAGGTCGCGCAATAAAGACCGCGTGCGACCACGTCATGGGTCGGGAAGGCAATGCTCTGTGCGCGGGCCGATGGCGGGGCAGGTGACGCAGCGGCGATTTTCGTCAGCCGGTTGGTGCTCTGCTTCAGCACCTCGGCCGAAGCGCTGTGCGCGTTGAAGGCCGTGTCCGGCATCTTGTGGCAGGTTAGACAGGCCTTGCTGTCGGCGAGCGGATCGCCGGCGACGAGGCCGTGAACCCAGCTCAATTTGCCGCTGCCGCTCTTAGTGTGGCAGGTGCTGCAATTCTCGATCGCGCCGTGAGCGCTCGCCAGCGGGCCCGGCATCAGGAACTGCGTGCCCTTGGAGAGAAAGTGGGCCGAGGCCAGGCAGACGACGGTTACGAGCGCCAGCAGCTCAGCGACACTGTCGCGCCGGAAGCCAGGTGGAGCATGCCTCTCGGACTGCTGCGGCCGCACCGATCTGATCCATCCCGGTGGCCGCATCACCAGGCCCCCGATGAAAAGGCATAGACGACGAGGACGTGCAGCACCGTCAACACGATAAGCGCATAGGTGACTGGCACATGCACGAACAGCAAGCTCCTGGTGAGCCCGAGATAAACATGCGCGAAATCGAGCCGATCTTTCTCGACCACCAAGTTTTTGATGGCGGCAAGTTTCTCCTGACTCTGCTTGTCAACATAGCGCGACAGGTCGTCTAACTCGTCCGTCAGCTGCTTGAGCGGGCGCTGCGAGCCGATGAGATGGGCGGTGACATTGCGCGGCCCCCGGAAAAAATCCCTCAGGTGGTTGGTGTAGAGGTCCATGATCCACGCGTCATAGGGCGGCACCGGTAAGCCAATCGCAGCGACGGCGGGATCGATCTTTGTGACGGCGGCGTGGACATCCCGGGCCAGCTCGGCGCGGCGGGTGGGGATGCGATCATAGTTGACGCGCTCGTCGATCACGCGCTTGGCCTGCAGCGACCAGGCAAGATAGGCGCCGAAAATGCCGCTCAGCGTCACCAGCACGAAACCCGCCCACAGCGCCCATTCGAAGCCGGTGTCAGGCAGTGAGAAATCCGAATGCGAGATAAAGGCGGCGATCAGCAGATAGCCGAGAAAAATATGGATCTTCCGCCAGCGCATGACGGATTTTGGCGACAGGCTGGTTTTGATGGCGATGTGAAAGCACAGCTGCAGGCTCATGCCGCCGGCCAGCACCCAGCCGTCGAGATAGCGCGGGTCGCGGAGCCCGTTGCCATAGATCCAGACGAGCCAGAACATGCCGACGGAAAAAACTGCGATCAGAAGGCCCTGGACTGTTTGGCTGTTGAGATATCCGGACGAGCCCGGACCGCCTCCGCCGATCGAGCCGTTAGATGCGCTCTGCCCCGCCGATCTCGCGGCAGCCCCAAAATCACCCATCGCTATTACCCCAAACACACCTATCACGTTGTCGTCGTTGCAAGCCGGGCTGGGATCAGTTGACTGCTCTGGCTGCTCTCGCCGTGCCCTTGAACTTGTCCGTTCCGGGAATGAGGCTGTCGAGCCCGGCCATTGTGCTGCCGTCATATTTCTCGGTGATGCTCACGAGCAGCTTGGCGACGCCGTCGGCAGCAGTCGTCAGAGAGCGTTCATTGTTCAGCTTCAGCCCGGCCGAATGGGCAAAGTCAACTATCATTGCGATTTCCGGCACGCTCGGCGCCGCTTTCGCCGCGGCGGCGAGCTGCTTGCGCGCCCGGTCGGCGCGCTTGGCCATCTCGAACGCATAGGCCTTTCTCACAGTCGCCTTGCCGACCGCGCGCAGTGCGGTCTCGAGTTCGACGCCGAGGCCGACGAGATAGAGCATCCTCTTGCGCGCCGCGCTGGCCGGCACGTTGTCCTTGCCCTTGGAATACCAAGTGTTGTGCCGCACCTCGCCCTGCGACCAGGACACCAACTCGAAGGCGCTCCCGGCCCGATGGCCGCCTTTGTTCACGAGCTCCTCTTGCGGCACGACATGGCAGCTGTAGCAGTTCTTCGCCAGCTTATAGAGCGAGGTCGGTCTGATCATCCCCTTGGAGTCGGCGAGCTTCCAGCGCGCCTCCGCCTCGGCTTTGGTCTCGGTCAGCGCTGTCTTACCGCTGAACCCGCTGTGAATCTTGATCCAATCCTGCCCGGCGCTGTGGCAGGATTTGCAGGAGATGCCCGAAACGGGCTCATTCTTGTTGTTCTTCTGCTGCACCGTAAAATGACAATTCAAGCACAAGCTCTCCGACTTGATGCGCCGCACACCCATGTTTTGCGCGATTTTGTTCGCGTCAGCGTTGCGCGGCATTTCACGGAAGGTCTTGAAATGATGCGTGGCCTTTAAGGCTTCAACCTCCTGCTTGTGACATTCGGCGCAGGCATTCGACCCGACGGTCTTGGCCGGATCAGACGCAACTGCGCCGTACGCGGCAAAGCCGAAGATCATCAGCAAGCCGCACAGAAAAAGCATGGAAGAAAGCAGAGGTGCCTTGTGGCCGAACCCGATCGACGGAAGGCTATGCGCTCTGAGGACCACAATGAACTCTCACCTTTGCTTCAGCCACCCTGTACGCCTGAATCGGCCGTTCCCGCCGGCTGGCGGGCCATAGCGAGCCATCCGTTGGAGCGGGTCAGAGCGCTTTCCTCGACCGTGTCGTCGGGGGTCGGCAGGAATGGATCCGCATAGCAGGCCGCGCCGATGTGAGCCGCGACCGATTTGACAGAATCGACCATCCCCGGCGCGCCGCAGGCGTAGAGAACATCCGTCGGCAACAGGGCCGGTAGATAGTCTGTCGGCCGGCCCGGTAACACCGCTTTGGTCAAGGTCTGCGGCGTGCTGCAGACAGGCACGATGTGGACATTGGGAAAGCGGGCTAGCTGCGCGAGAGCCGGGCCCATATAGAGCGACTCAATGGTGCGGCCGCCAGCGATGATCATCATCATGCGCTCCGGGTTCTCGTGCAGCGCTGCGACGGCGATCGACCAGATCGGCGCAAAGCCTGTGTTGGTTGCGACGAGAATTTTCCGAGTCTGCAGATTGGGCCGGAAATGCGCCGAGCCATAGGGCCCGGTCAGCTTCACCCGATGGCCCGGCGTGATGCGCTTGCCGAGCGATGAGGTAACACGCCCATCCGCCACGCGCCGGACATGGAACCAAACCAAGCGGCTGTTCGGATTGCCGCGCAAGGGAAGGGTGATGCTGAAAGGACGGCTCGGAAAGCCGCTGAAGCGCACCTGCGCATATTGCCCCGCATGATGGGGCAGCGCGCGGTCCGTCCTGATGCCGACTTCCATCACCTCGGGCGACAAGGGGCGCAATGAACTCAGCACGCCTTCGACGGTGCGAACACCCGACGATTGGCCCTTCTCGATCACCGCATCGCCGACGACCCGGCACTGACAGGCATGAACGATGCCAGGCTCGGAGCCTTCGCCGCCCCGCACTTCGCCGGACACCAGCCGCACGCAGCAGGTGCCGCAGTGGCCGGCGCGGCAGTCATAGGGCAGGTCGACGCCGTTGCTCAACGCAGCGTCCAGCAGCAACTGGCCGCGGCGCGCCAGAAAGCTACGGCCATTCACAGTGATTTGGTGGCTTCTTGCCATTGTCTAATCCCGGAAGGCTTCAAAGTTCCATCCACGGCCGATCGGCGTGACCCGCTGTTCGCCGCGCTTCCCGGGATGCTCACAATAGCGAACGTTCTGGATCTGAAACACCGACCTCTTCATTCGCTACTTCGCTACCCAGTTTTGTTAAACGCCAAAAACAGATACAAAATCCCCATTTCAGTCCTTACGTTATTGATGCGTCTTGTTTACCGACAATATCATGGTCAGACGATGACCGTTTGATGGGTGCAGATTGAAAACGTTTTTCTCGGCTCCCGCCCAAAAAACATCTCTAGATAGAGTGGCCGGAATAAAAAGCCAGAAATTGAGCAGATGGCACGCGAGCATTCTGACGGTTGATAAGATGACAATGAATGGGCGGCTCTCTGTTAGCGCCATGGATGGATTGCCGAGCCGTTCTAGGCACTTAGCGGCCGCGGTATAGTCTGTTGCGGAGCACAGGTGGTCGCGCATTGCATTTAATTACAATTGATTATTTCGATATGCTAGAAATTGTCACGCCATTTGTCTCACCTCTTGCACTATAGACGCGGCCATATGACGGCCAATTTCCGCATATCAATTCTATTTCCAGCTTTGCAATTTCTCGCGGCGATCGCCGTTTTTGCGTGAGCGATGCAAGTGGATATGCTCCCACTGAAATTAATGAGGGCGATGGGTAAGGCGATGAAGCGATTATCCGGTGTTTCGATGCTGACCTGTGCTTTCGCGAGCGCCTTGGTGATGCACGCACTCCTTCGTCAGAATGCTGTCGCCGGTTCCAGCGGGGCTGGGCGAACCCAACCCTCAGCACAGCCGGAGTTTATTCTCGCCGATAATAAAGGAGCGCCCGCAAAAGCCGATACCGCGAACGCCACGCCCGATGGCCACGACCGTCTGGTCAACGATGAGGCCCTCTATCCTACAGCGGCACAATGCGGTGAGTGCCACAAGCAGATTTATGACGAGTGGTCTTCGTCGAACCATGCCTATGCGTCGATCTCACCGATGTTCCACAAGTTTGAGCAGAAGTTCCAGGAGATGACTCAAGGGACGGTCGGCACCTTCTGCGTGCGCTGCCACCAGCAGGCCGGCACCCAGCTTGGCGAGAAGCGCGAAGCCCCGCTTTGGGCTCGCAGCCAGATTTCACGCGAGGGCGTAACCTGCATCACCTGCCACCGGGTCAAGGAGCAGTACGGCAAGGTCAACGGCGAGCGCCGGATCGAGCCGGGCAAGATTTTCGATCCGGTCTACGGCAGCGGAGAAAAGAGCGTCATCAAGGACATCATCGACAAAAAGGAGACTTACACGGTCGCGACCAGCGAAAAAGAGCGGGGCAACCAGATCCACAAGGGCATGATCACGAACGATCAGATCACCAAGTCGGAGTTCTGCGTAAGCTGCCACCAGGTTGCCGTCAACCTGGGGATTAAGCTGGAGATCGTCTGGGATCAGTATCGCGACAGCCCGGCACGTAAAGCCGGCGTCACCTGCCAGGACTGCCACATGGGCAAGGTCCCCGGAAAGCCCAATGGCTATGCGACCGCGCCTTCTGCCGTGGTCGGCGGCAAGGAGATCAACCCGGGACGCAAGCATGCCAATCACCGATTTATGGGCCCGGGCTATTCGATCGCCCACCCCGGCGTCTTCCCCCACAACACGAAGGCCAAGGACATTGGCATTGAGGACTGGCTCCAGTTCGACTGGCGCGCTGGTTGGGGCACGACCGAGTTCGAGGACAAGGTCGCCGACGGCAAAATCAAGGTCAAATTTCCCAAGCGGTGGACAGATCCGCTCGACCGTGAAGAGGCGCGGCAGATCATCGACGAGAACCTCGCGAAGCTCGACGAGCGTGACAAGCTCAGAAAGCAGGTCATGGAGAACTCGAGCAAAATCGACGGTCCTTATATCGAGGGCACGCCGAGGATCGGCACGGATCTGGGGTTCTCCTACAGGATCAAGAACACCAATACGGGGCACAACCTGCCGTCCGGTTCCCTGGGTGCACAACCGCAGCTCTGGGTAAACGTCGCCCTCGTCGATCCCGACGGCCAGAACATTTGGGAGTCGGGCTACGTCGACAGCAACGGCGACATGGCCGATCTGCACAGCCTCGATGTCGCCGCAGGCCGTATCAACACGGACCAACAGCTGGTGAACTTCCAGACCAAGTTCTTGACGACCAACGTCAAGGGCACGGACCGCGAAATGTACCTGCCGGTGAATTTCGACATCGATCCGCTGCCGCATCTGCGTCCGCCAGGGATCCCAACTACCGTTCTCAACCATCCGCCGCTGGTGCGCATGGAGAACCACTCGCTGACGCCGCTGGGTGAGAAGGTGGCCAAGTACAAAGTGCCGGGTGACCTGATCAAGAAGCCGGGCAAGTACCAGCTCGCTTTCCGCATGCGGAGCCGTGCCGAGCCGATCTACTTCATGCGCTTCGTCGGTGCCACCAAGGCGATGGAGCAGAGCATGAACGAGCGGATCATGAACTTCCACTCCTTCGCGGTGGAGCTCGACGTGAAGGGCTAGTGCCGAAAAGCCGAGCGTTTCGGATTGGGTACCCGCAAGGGATCCAAATATGCGGGTCCGAAGCCTCTCCGAAGAGCCTTTTGCCGACCGAGCGACCTCGCAGGATCAGAGGCACGAAGTGGGAGCTTCCGCATGACTCGTTACGCAAAGGCCGACCTTCGGTACCTTGCCAGATCGAGGACCGCCACTATCGCGCTGGTCGCCGGTGGGTACCTGGGGATATCCGGCTCGACTGCAGAACCAGCGACAGGCGAAAGCACGGACAAGTCCCGCAACAACGAGACATGGATCGAGAAGTCTTATGTCGCCGGTCCGGAGTCCGACGCCAAGTACCAGGCGCAGGAGCAGGTCGACATCGAGGCCAGCAAGGACGGCAAGTCGATCGCGGCATCAACAAGTAGCAACACGTCCCGCAAGGAAGACAAACTGGTCCAAAAAGCTTTTCGACCAGGTCCCAAGTATGAAACTAAGTACGATGCCGAGGAGCAGGTCGAAATCTACGGCGCTAAGAGCGCAGTCGAGCCGCCGCGCCCGCTCCTTGAGATTGGTCGCGAGCAATACACTTCAGGACTATACGACGAAAGCAGCACCCTCTTGGGTGAACTGAATCCACTGCTCCCGGGCCTCGCCGTCTATGGCGACTGGCGGACGGCGGTCGCCTACAACAACAACAACGGCAAGGATATTGCCCAGATCGCGACCCGACTGAACCTCGACGTCGACCTCAAGATCACTGGCACCGAACGAATACACGCCTTCTTCACGCCGTTTCAGGAGGGCAATGCCAAGTTCACCCGCTTCGAGTTCGGCGGCGGCGACGCCGATGAGAAATTCAACGACGAACTCGACCCTGACCCGCAGACGCTGTTTTTCGAGGGCGACTTCGGCTCCCTCTATTCCGGTTTCTCCGGTCAGGAAGCCAGCTTCGACCTGCCCTTCACCGTCGGCCTTTTTCCGCTGTTCCTGCAGAACGGAATCTGGGCGAACGACGCGATTCTCGGCGGCGCGGTGACCCTCCCCGCGCGGAACATGCCGGCGCTCGGCCTATCCAACTACGACGTTACCTTCTTCGCCGCATTCGACGACGTCGACAACGCGAGCGTCACCGGAGCGGACGGCAAGGTCGACAACGACAGCGCCAATCTCTATGGCGTCACCGCCTTCGTCGACGCCTTCAGCGGCTATATCGAGGCCGGCTATGGCCTGGTGCAGGGCTACGACGATCATGACGGCCTTCTAGTTCATTTCCTGACCGCCGCTTATACCCGGCGCTATGCCAACACCGTGTCGAACTCGACCCGCTTGTTTGCCAATTTTGGCGACGACAATAGCGACGGCTTTGCCGTCATTTCGGAAAACAGCCTGATCACGGGCTTGCCGAGCACACTGCTCCCTTACGCCAACTTCTTCGTCGGCTTCGACAATCCTCAGCCCCTGGTCGATGGCAACGGCGCGGGCATACTGAAGAACGTCGGCATCAATTTCGAGACCGACACCTTAACCGGCTTCCCGAAACTCGACGACACCGCCTCCAACGCCTGGGGCGGCGCGATTGGATTGCAGTATCTCTTCAATCTGGATCAGCAGCTCGTCTTCGAGGCGGCCATGGTGCAGCCCTTCGAGAATGACGGCATCGGCGCCAAGGACCCGCAGTACGGTTTGGGTGTTCGCTATCAGATCCCGATCGACCGGGCCTGGCTTTTCCGCGCCGATGCTACTTATCAGATCCTTGAGGGCGCCGAGGACAACTTTGGCATCCGTTCCGAAATTCGTAGAAAGTTCTGACCGATCGCGAAGCTTGGGACCGCGGAGCGCTATCGGAAGCGCAAAAGACTACCGCTGCGGACGCACGATGGCATCGATTTCGATGCCGATTTCGTCGCCGACCATATCCGCGTACGAATCCATTTTGAATGCGCTCCGCGAGATTTTGGTCTTCGCAACGAACTTCTTGCTGCCAGCGCTGTATTTGAGCGCCGGGTCATCATACGCCGTGAGCGTGACTTCGAGGGTGGCGGGTTTCGTGATGCCATTGACGGTGATGTCGCCCGTGATCTCGGCCGTGTCCGCAGCCGTGGGCTTCACCGATCGGCTGCGGAACGTCAGCAACGGCTCAGCCTTGGCATTGAAAAAATTGACGCCCTTCAGCTCGTCGTCGATGATCGGCTGGCCGGTTTCGACGCTCGCCGTGGCGATCTTGGCAAAGACCTGGCTATTCTGAGGCGCGCGCTCGTCGAACTGCAGGACGCCCTCGACGCGGCTGAATCGGCCGCGCTGCGTTGCGAGCCCCATCACGTAGGTGAAGCGCACCTCGGTGCGTTTGCTGTTGAAGACGTAGCTCTCGGCGCGAGCAGAATGTACTGGCACGAACGCCAACGCCATGGCCGGCAACACGGCTCTCCACGCATGAGCATTTCGCATTTCATTCCCCCGAACCAAACGGTGCTCGCGGCGCATTACTTGGGCTATCTCAGCTCGAACTGTCGTCTACGTTCTTGGTTTGTCGAAATTGCAGCAGAGCGCCGCCGCCGTCTGGCCGGGATCATGAGCCACTTTGATCCTGATCTATCTGACCTTACGTGTGCGGGAGAAGCGACAAGGTGGCGGGGACAAGCCGGCAATGGTGATCAAGGACACACTAGCGGGATACGGCATCGTCTCGCGCGTCTTCCACTGGGGGATGGCTGCGGCCGTTTTCGCGCTGTTCGGGCTCGGCTGGTGGATGGTGGGCCTTGATTATTACAGCCCCTATTACAAGAGTGCGCCCGACCTTCACCGCAGCGTCGGCATGCTGCTTCTGATCGCGCTCGTCCTGCGCATCGCCTGGCGGCTCATCAACGTGAAGCCCGATGACAGTGATCTGACGCCTCTCGAGCGCAGGGCGTCCCGCATCGTCCACAAAGCCTTCTACCCGCTGCTATTGATTCTCATGATCAGCGGCTACCTCATCTCCACCGCGGATGGCCGTGCCATCGATGTCTTCGGCTGGTTCAGCGTTCCCTCGCTCGTGCAATCCAAAGGCCTCGAAATGGCCGCCGGTCTGGTCCACGAATTGGTGGCCTACGCCGTCATCGTTCTCGCGGTCATCCATTCGGCCGCCGCGATCAAGCACCACGTCGCCGACAAAGGAAAAACACTGACCCGGATGTGGTCGGGCCCTGCGTAATCACAAGCCCTGCCAATGGAAGGACATCAACTCAATGACTCTTCGTCTCTCAGGCCTCGGCCTCGCGGCACTTCTCGCGGTCACTGCTCCCGCGACGGCCGCCGATTACGTCATCGACACCAAGGGCGCGCACGCCTCCATCAACTTCCGCATCCCCCACCTGGGCTTCAGCTGGCTCGTGGGCCGCTTCGACACGTTCTCAGGCACTTTCAGCTACGACGAGAAGAACCCTTCGGTCGCAAAGATCTCCGTGGAAATCGACACGGCAAGCATTAATTCCAACCATGCCGAACGCGACAAGCATCTTCGCGGTCCTGATTTCCTCGACGTTGCGAAGTTCCCGAAGGCGACCTTTGTCAGCAAGTCGGTGATGCCGAAGGGCGAGGGTAAGGCTGAAATCGTGGGCGATCTGACGCTGCGCGGCGTCACGAAGCCAGTCACCATAGCTGCGGAGTACATCGGCGGCGGCGACGATCCCTGGGGCGGTTTTCGCCAGGGCTTCATGGGCAAGACCAAACTCGTGCTGGCGGACTTTGGCGTGCTCAAGGATCTAGGTCCTGCTGCAAAGCAAGTAGAACTCGCCCTGCACGTGGAGGGAATTCGCAAATAGCGCCCAAGCGGGTTGGCAGGGCATCGACCCCAATGCCCCGCTGGCCGAGCAAAAGGCCGAGGGCTGGACCGTCGACATTCTGTTCGACGAGTACGCCGCCGACCTGCAAGAGCGCGAATGCTCCGAACGGACCGTGGGTCGCGTGATACCATCCGATAGTGGCGTCAGCGTTGAGCGCGTTCGCCTTTGTCGACAATTAACTGGTGATTAGGGCCAGAAGGGTGCATGGCGGCTCGCAAGGAACATTTCTTCTCTGACGGCAGCTTGTTGCCACGATAGCGGAATATCACCACTGATGGGACCGGATGGGGTCAAAACCAATCGGAGACAAAAACGGCAGTGTGCGGGTTTATGATGCCAGACTGACTTAGCTTCCATCGTCACGGACCTCAGTTTCGCGGTTAACCCTCAGCCCCAGTTTTGCCGAATCCAACCGCGAACCCATCTGGTACGCTGTCCACTTTCAGATTAGCTTGATCGAGCGCCGAAGCAATCGAGCCGAGCGCGAGCATGCCGAAGTGGGAGGAATTCTACGACAAGTGGGACGTTTCCGGAGCACCTGCGGGAATGATGGCCATGATGGGGTTCGGACGCGAAGTCATGGCGGCGAAGGACTGCCTCAAACAAAACAATGTCCCCGTGGCCTGCCAGCACTGGAGAAAACTTCTCGCGGCGTCGGATAAACTAGGCCCACCCTTGAGCGATAACCGTAGTGACGTCGAAGCGATGATGACGCAGTACAAGTGCGACACCGCTGCAGCGCCGGAAAAGTGATGAGCCCTCGCCATGATCGCGGTCCGACTTCGCGGTGACCTGCGCCAAGCAGCAGGCGAATCTGCTCGACGATCTCCCGGCAGCGCTTCGGCGAGTGCCGGATAGGTCCAGCGGCTGCCGTGCCGGAGACGTCGGCGTGACGGAAGGTTTGGCCCCGTAAGCGGACCGAACGCTGTGCGCTGTCATACGTGGGATAGTAGACATGACCTACGAGCCCCTCCTCAGATCTGAGCCTCAGAGCCAGCATCCAAGGGTCATGTCGATTGCAAATGCCGCCGCCGCGTCTTCAGAACGGTAATGTCGAGGACAGATAGGCGCTGTCGACAGGAGAGTCAGTTCAATCTGATTGACTCCATCGAAATTGCGGCGGCCAACACAGTTCGGACTTGTTTCGACAATCACCAGATCCGCCATGGACGTGACTGATACAATGCCGGAAAGGTCGATGCTGTCTTGGCCATTCTGGTAGTCTAGGATTCGGTCGGAGCCGCTGCCGAACGCGAACACCAACGTCTCGGCGCCTGATCCTCCGCGCAGAATGTAATCGCCTGTTAGTGTCTACATGGGATCAGATTCAGCCGAGGCCATTTTTCCCTAAGCTTTATCGCCGACCGAGACCAGCGAGATGCAGGCGTCGCAGTGAGTGAATTGAAAAGAGAGCCTGCCTCCGTATCGTGGTTCCGGCGCCTCGGGCCGGGCCTCATCACCGGTGCAGCGGACGACGACCCCGGCGGCATCGCGACCCATTCCCAAGTGGGGGCGCAATTCGGCGTCCAAATGCTGTGGACAGTTGCTCTGACTTATCCGCTGTTGACGGCGATCCAATCGATATGCGCGCGGATCGGCCGCGTCACGGGCGAAGGGCTCGCAGCCAACATGGCGCATGTGCTGCCTCGCCGCCTGGTCAGCGTGATCGTCCTTCTCCTATTCGTCGCCAACACGGTGAACATCGGTGCCGACCTCGCCGCGATGGGCGCTGCCGCGCAACTGGTTCTAGGCTGGGGCGAAACTCTCTTCGCGATCCTGTTCGCGGCCGGCTCGCTTGTCTTGCAGGTCTTCGTACCCTATCACCGCTATGTGCACCTGCTGAAATGGTTGACGCTTACGCTTTTGGCCTACGTGGGCGTCCTTTTCACCGTGACCATCGACTGGGGCAGCGTGGCGCGCGGCCTTTTGATGCCACAGATCGCATGGTCAAGAGACGCCTTGACGGTGATCGTCGCTGTGTTCGGGACCACAATCAGCCCATATATGTTTTTCTGGCAAAGCGCCGAGGAGGTCGAGGACGCTGGGCTCGACGGGGCCGGTTCGCTGCTCAAACATCCCGAGGAAGGACCGGCTGAACTCAACCGAATCGCCTGGGACAATTACATCGGAATGGCGTTCTCCAGCTTGATCTCGTTCTTCATCGTCTTGACTACGGCCGCCACGCTGAACAAGGCGGGCATTACCGATATTGCAACGTCGGCTGAGGCGGCACAGGCACTGCGGCCGATCGCGGGCGAGTTTGCATTTCTTTTGTTCAGCCTCGGCATCATCGGCACCGGACTGCTCGCCCTGCCGGTTCTCGCCGGTTCGGCGGCCTATGCCATCGGCGAGTTGCGCGGCTGGCGGATCGGGTTGGAACAGAAACCCGAAAACGCCCAAGCCTTCTATGGCGTCATCGCGCTTGCGTTCGGGCTCGGGCTCGGAATGCTGTTCGTGCCCATCGATCCGATCAAGGCCCTGTTCTGGAGCGCGGTTCTCAACGGCGTGATTGCTGTGCCCCTGATGGTGGCGACGATGATCGTCGCATCGAGCCGCCGGCACCTCGGACCATTCGTTGCGACGACCGGGCAAAGAATTATAGGGTGGGCTGCGACGGCGGTTATGGCGGTGGCGGCCTTCTTGATGTTCGTTCTTTGATGCATGCGACGAGAACCCATTGGGTTGCATCTGTCCAAGCCGCGGGGGTAGCAGCCAGCCGGAGGCGGCCGCGGCCGAAGGAGCCGACGCGATGGGTCAACTTTCTGCGTTATGACGTGGTCGCGGGAGTTCAGTTACGGTCGGGCTCCATCATGTGGAGAACACTATGATTGCGCTTTTTTCCTATCCCCAACTTTTCGGCGTCGCCGACAACAACGGCTATGGCCTAAAGGTGTTCGCGTTCCTCAGGCTGACTGGTGTGCCCTTTAAGCACGAGCACCTATTCGACGCCTCGGCCGCCCCGCGGGGCCAACTCCCTTACATTGTCGACGACGGAGAGGTGATCGGCGATAGCGACGCGATCATAGCGCACCTCACCCGCAAATATCGCCTGCCAATAGATGACGAGCTAACCACCGCGCAGCGGGACATCAACCATCTGATTATGCGCATGCTTGATGACCTTTACTGGGTTATGTCGTATTCGCGCTGGAAGGACGAACGGTTCTGGCCGGCCTTCCGGGAGGCATTGCGTCGGGAGCATCCGAATCTGACCAAAGCAGGGTTACACAAGGCACAGGAATTCAATTCTCGGCGTTACTACTATCAGGGCATCGGTCGCTACTCTCCGGCCGCAGCCTACGCGCGCGGGCTCGCCGATTTGCAGGTGTTAGCGAACCTCATTCCGGCCACGTGCTATTTGCACGGACCGAAGCCAACGAGCATCGATGCCGCCATCTACGGCTTTGTCGCCAATATCTATTTCTACGAGTTCGATACGCCGCTCAAGCAGTTCGTCGCGTCGCATCCCAATCTTGTTCGGCACTGCACTGCAATCCACGATGCAATCGGTTGAACTGTGCCCAAAACGAAATGTGTTCTCGAACCACTTGGCGGAGGCGCCGTCCGCCACAGACCGTTTCGCCGCTCTTCGCCATCGGTCACATACCGCAGGAAAACCCAGCAAAATTAGTGGTTAGTTGTTTGCCACTGTTGTTCCTCTATCGCCCAGTGCCGCGTACCGTGCCGGGGATAGTGCATGGGAAGAGCAATCGAGACACCTGATCGTAAAGCGGATCAATCGCCTGATGCACCGAGGGGTCCAGGCAGAGACGAAGCCCGGCCGATACCCGGACGGAGGCGGGCTCTAGCTCAACGTCTCCCAGTCGAAGACAAAAAGCTGGCTGTTCATTTTTCGCAGCCCGAAGCATCGCATCGACCGGGGCGGCAAGCTTGTCGGGCGCACGCGAGAAATGGGGCTGGGTCCAGTTGAAGGGCGGAACGCAGTCACGCTGACCCAGGCCAGAGAGAGGTCCGCCGAGTTACAACGCCTGCTCGCCCAGGGTCTCGACCCGTTGGATGTGTCGAAGGAGCCAGTCGGGGCACCCCGGTCGCGGACGTTTGGCGAGGTTACGCTGCGCTAGAGCTTGTATGGTGAAATCGCTCTTCGGGCGTCCGCGGGGATTGCCGCTTTGCCCTTTCCGCCATCGCGATCTGTGATCAGCGCGTGGCTTATCCGATGGGCTTGGCTCTCCCGCCGTCTCTAGCACTGGTTTCTCATTGAGCATCGTCGGCTCCATGAAGTTTGAAACGCAGCACTCTGATTTGTATCTAGCATATCGCGACGCAAGAGGCAGCTCACTTGACTAATTTTGTTCAGCAACCGTTCACCCAAATCACTCTAGCGTCGTCGGTGTTGTTAGTAGCGTCTGCGTTGCACACAACCAGCGGCGCTCTTATCCGGTCTGGCGTTTAGAGCGCCGCCACCCCGTCACATGTCCTTCTTGTTGTGCTCGATGCTGTACAGTTCAGGCCAGCAGTGCGCCATATGTTCCCCTCAGGCGGTGCAGACCAGGCGCTCGGCAATGCTGAGAAGTGGCGTCGATTGCTCCACATCGTGGAAGGCCGCGAACGCCAAGGGCTCGACGATCTGTTCATGGCCGCAGGCGTTGCAGCGGAGCCAGATGCGCTGATCAAGACTCGCGATGTGGGCGAGAGTCACGCGCTTCGAAGCATCGTCGGGGTCACCTGACTGGAGGGCTTACGTTCTCGGGAAAACGTCCCTCAAAATTTCCCGCTGGGGAGTATTGGCAAACAACAACCATGGCCCCGTAAAATGAACTTGGTTTCTGCCATTGCTGCGTTGACCAATTCCATTCCTTGTTTCCGCAACGGACCATCGCACAACCGAGCTCAGTTGTGCTTGCCCAGACGACCTGGGTGTAATGGCCCGTCTGCAAAGAGAACCCCGGATTGCGATAATCGTACTGTCCGACCTCGTTGTACCATCGAGACACAGCGTCCTTTCCGGCCCCTGGCCCCAGATAGCCGCCCATCGCAATATTCTCGCCTACTTCACCCCCGCTGTGTTCCATTTCGCAGCGTGTGCTCGTCATGGAGAGCGCCCAATCATTGGCCGTACGTGCCAACTCCGTCGACCAGCGCAATGGCTGCGCCCCATGACGCGCGCGAAGCTCATTGTGGGCAGTGAGGGTCTCGTTGGCAAATTCCGGCGACCGCGCGAAGCTCTGATAATCAAATTCTTGGGTATTCTGGGGCGCAGGAGGGGGTTGGACTTCAGGCGGCGCTAGTGGCTCTTGTGGCGGCGCGGCCTTCACTAGCGGCGCGAGTGGCTCTTGTGGCGGCGCAGCCTTCACTAGCGGCGCGAGTGGCTCTTGTGGCGGCGCAGCCTTCACTAGCGGCGCGAGTGGCTCTTGTGGCGGCGCGGCCTTCACTAGCGGCGCGAGTGGCTCTTGTGGTGGCGCGGCCTTCACTAGCGGCGCGAGTGGCTCTTGTGGCGGCGCGGCCTTCACTAGCGGCGCGAGTGGCTCTTGTGGTGGCGCGGCCTTCACTAGCGGCGCGAGTGGCTCTTGTGGCGGCGCGGCCTTCACTAGCGGCGCGAGTGGCTCTTGTGGCGGCGCGGCCTTCACTAGCGGCGCGAGTGGCTCTTGTGGCGGCGCGGCCTTCACTAGCGGCGCGAGTGGCTCTTGTGGTGGCGCGGCCTTCACTAGCGGCGCTTGGGAAGGGGCTGCCGTCGCACCCACGATCGGATATAATGGTCGACGTGGGGAGGTGGTGTCTGAATAGAATATCTGCTTATTTCTCAGGTCAATCTGCAGTTTTACCCCACGAGATGAGTCCAATAGATAAACAGACCACTTGTCGCGACGGACCTCGACGAAATTGAACGTCTTGCCGTCGTCTTGCCTTTCAAGCCAACGCTGCGGACCTGTCATTGTAAAACGTCCAGTCGCCACTTGCACACTGGTGACATTTCGACCGTTCGCGCCTGTATGAGCCGTGGCCGTTGCTATCTCTGCCAGACCAACGACGAGTCCCAATAATCCGGCGAAGAGGCGGAGCATTCCCAAGGCTATTCTCCCAAAAGATCCCTGTCTTTTCGGGCACACTAGCTGGAGCAATTGACTTAAGCAACGGAGTGAACACTTCGGGATGGTTGGGTGCGAACTTCTTGTCGAACGCCCGCAAGGATTATCTTAGAAGGCAGGTTGCGGATGACGACATTCTGGATGCCGCCGCCGCACTTTGGACGGCTAATCGAATCCATGAGTCAAATGCCAAATACTTGGTAGGCTGCCTTTCACGCGATTCCGATGGATTACATATGAGAATTACTTATTGAATCACACGCCGTTTGCCGTGAATGTCTCTTCAGGGTCAAAGGCGGTAATCGGCGCTACGCCAGCGAAACGGTCGGTCTACCCCAATGAGCTGACGTGGGCGGATTACTTGCGGGTTGCCAGTCAACCCCCATCACAGGCGCGCGCAAACTGCCCTAAGAAATCCCCCGCCGCTGGTCCTCTCAAGTGTGCCGGTATGCCTGCCATCGTCTGCATTAGACTCAGCGGTTGCGCCTACCCTAGGCACTCCGCCATGTCGCCCGCCGCGAACGGCGAATAGCGCCCTCGTACGCTGCATTGCCGCGTTCTCCTCTCCGAGGGGAAACTCGGGCCGCGCGCGCAAAGCCGGGTCGAGATGCGCGATATTGTCACAAAACCATAATTGTACTGGTCTACACCTCAACGCATGTCCGACGTCCTGAGGGTCGGCGAAATCGAGCTCGACCGGGCCGCGCGCACCGTCACGCGTGGTTTGCGAAAGATCCGCCTGAGGCCGACCGAGTTTCGCCTGCTCAAGTTCTTCATGGAAAGCCCTGGGCGTCCCCTGTCGCGCTCGCAGCTCCGTGACGGGGTGTGGGGACGCAACGCCTCCGTCGACGAGCGCACGGTCGACGCGCTCGTCGGACGCCTCAGGAAGGCACTGAACCGCGGCAACGACCGCGACCCCATCCAGACAGTGCCGAATGCTGGCTATGTTTTCAGCGAGCGCGGCGGACTTGACTGATGGGGTCAAGTTTGCACTCCAAGGGCAGGCTTGGCCCGGCTGTCGTAGAGTTTGGCGGATCTGGCCAATGCAATGCGGACTTCACAGACGCTGGGGTTAGCTAACGAGTGAGCACCGTTGCATCTCATTGCCTTTCGCGCCTACGGTGAACTGGAGGGCGACGACCGCCGCTGAACATGCCGACAGATTATGGCCGAGCGCCCCCAACGCAACAGGGAGGCTACGTCATGAATATTCGACCCGACCCGACATTTCATGCATCGCCGAAACTGGCGATGGACGCGCCCGTCGAGAACTTTGCCTATACCTTGCTGCTGAGCCCGGACTTCTCGAAGCCAGATGCGCTTGCCGTGGTCGATGTGAAGCCAGGATCGTTGACCTATTTGCAAGTCGTACACACGGTGACCATGCCTTACACGGGAGACGAGTTTCACCACTTCGGCTGGAATGCTTGCTCTTCGTCGCTGTCACCGTTGGCCGGTCACGTTTTCCTGGAGCGGCGTTATCTCATTATCCCGGGACTTCGCTCGTCGCGCATTTATGTAATCGACACAAAGCCTCATCCGACTGAGGCGAAGATCTACAAGATCATCGAGCCGGAAGAGGTATTTAAGAGGACCGGCTATTCGCGACCGCACACAATCCATTGCGGTCCGGAGGGCATCTACGTCAGCACGCTGGGCGGCGGCGGCAAGGATGGTACAGAGGGTCCCCCCGGCGTCTTTATCATGGACTGCCAAACGTTCGACGTGCTTGGCCGTTGGGAGATCGATCGCGGTCCGCAGACCAAGCATTATGACTTCTGGTGGAACTTACCGCGCGACTACATGGTGTCGAGCGAGTGGGCGCTGCCGCCACAGTTCGAGAATGGGCTCGTCCCAGAGGATCTCCTCTCCAATAGGTACGGCCATCACGTTCACTTCTGGGACTTGCGGCAACGGCGCCATGTGCAAGTGATCGACCTCGGCGCCAACCATCAGATGGCACTTGAGGTGCGACCGGCGCACGATCCGAGCCGCGAGTACGGTTTTCTCGGCGTGGTCGTCGACACGACCAATCTCGAAGGTTCCATTTGGACGTGGTGGCGCGAAGGTGGCAAATTCGCCATAGAGAAGACTGCGACCATTCCGCCCGAACCCGCGGACAAGGACAAGCTTCCACCACTGCTTCAGGGCTTCGGTGCCGTTCCGCCATTGGTGACTGACATCGACCTTTCGATGGACGACAAGTTTCTCTACGTCTCTTGTTGGGGAACCGGTGAGATGCGCCAGTATGATGTGTCAGACCCCCGCAAGCCCAAGCTTGCTGGTTCGGTCCATATCGGCGGAATTGTGCGACGTACGCCGCATCCGAACGGCAAGGCATTTGCTGGCGGACCGCAGATGGTCGAGATCAGCCGCGACGGCAAGCGGGTCTACTGGACCAACTCGCTCTATTCGACCTGGGACAATCAATTTTATCCTGACGGTGTGCCAGGCGCTCAGGTTATGGCCGTTGCCGGCCCAGGCGGTGGCTTTCAGCTGGCCAAGGACTACTGGGTGAGCTTCCCCGACGGTTATCGCGCCCACCAGATCCGGCTCGAGGGTGGCGACTGCTCGACCGACTCGTTCTGCTACCCGTCGGTCCGAACGTGACCGGTGCAGACTGGACACCGCCGGGCCTGTGGCTGGCTGTGATTGCGAGTGGCCTTTATCACGGACTCAACCCCGGAATGGGGTGGCCGCTCGCCGTTTCTGCCGGGTTGATGGAGCGAAGCCCGCGCGCCTTCGTAGAGGTGCTCTGCTGGCTGGCTGCAGGTCATTTCCTCGCGATGCTTGCCGCAACCTTGCCGTTTGCGCTGCTGGCAATACTCGTCGTTTGGCAACGCGGGATTCAGCTCGGTGCGAGCCTGCTGGTGATCGGCTTTGGCGTCTACCTACTTTTCCAACGGCGCCATCTGCGGGTGCTAGCTCGTATTCCGCCGACGCAGCTTGGTCTGTGGTCGTTCGCGATTGCCATGGCCCATGGGGCCGGACTCATGCTGGTGCCGATTTATCTCGGGCTTTGTCGGTCAGCTGACATGGATATCGGGCACCAGGCGGCCGGCGAGTTGATCAACGCCAATCTCGGGATGGCCGTGCTGGTATCCGCGGTCCACACACTCTCGATGTTCATCGCAGGCGGACTTCTGGCGTGGCTGGTCTATCGCTATTTGGGGCTTACATTCGTGTCGCGGAGTTGGTTCAACCTTGGTGCGGTATGGGCCATGAGCCTTGTGCTGGTCGGAACGCTGTCGCTCGTCTGGACTGCGGTCGGCACGCATTGATGAACCGTGTTTAATGACGAGGCCGCCACACTCAATCGAAGAAAGGCTTTTTCAATTGCCAAATGACCGCTCCTCATCGCCGCCTGCGATCGCCACTTTGGGGACCTGCTATCAGTCCTGCGACTTAAGCTTCCGTTCACGCTCGTTCAGCAGATTTAGCCCGCGCAAGGCTTGAGTTCCGGTTTGGCTCAACAGCACGCATTGGTGACCCACGCGGATTGCGTCAGCACTGCCTCGTCAAGCGGAAAGTCTCTGCCGTTTTCCGCTTGAAGACCGCTTGACCCCGAGCTGCAGACACAGTGCTCAATCAGAATAACTTCAGCGCCGGGCCTGAACCGTGGCCATCAGTCGACGAAATGCTCCGACGAGCGGTACCGGAAGACGACGGCTCAATGGTCGAAGGTGATCGAGCGCGAGCTGTCCGCAGAGACTTCGTCGATCCAGACTTCCTTGCCCCACGGAGCTGGAATAATGAAAACAGTCGTGGTCCTTGCACGGGCAGCCGTGTTCGTGGCAATGCCGGCTCAGGCGCGTATTGTCTGTTGACGATCAGGTCGTCAACGGCTGCGAGGTATCGACACCCTATTGCAGGGACCAGTATCTGGCCCGCATTGCCCGACGTGCAGGGCTTCGCGTATCGGATGCCGAAATTCGCAATAATCCCAACATAAAGTTCGAAGTCTGCCGCTTCGTCGGTTCCAATATCGAAGCACATGCGGCATGCGCCGGCGTCGAAAACGGCGGGCGAGATTGCCGGTAGGCATCAGGTCGGCAGTGCCCCGGCTTGCCCCTGAGCAGAACTCCACACCGCGCGGAGCGGAGTCGTGCCAAGCGACAGTCTCTGGATAAATCCTTCGGTGACCTTCTTGGGCGCGTGGCGCGGCATGGAGTTATCTCGTGACAAGCGGTTGGCTGGGTCATTAATAGCGTATACGGACCAGGACATCGGTCGAAGTCATCTCTGCATAATCCTCTAGGGTAGCAAGTCCGTTGGACAGCATCTCAACGTAGGTGCGTCCGCTAAACCACTCCAGTCTTGTGAAGCGCCGCGATTTCCGATGCGGTGAGTCCAAGCAGGTTCATGAGGACTGCATCCGTGTGCTCGCCGAGCGACGGTGGCCCGCTTTGGGCCGACGCTCGCGCGCCACCAAGCACCAGCGGGCTGGCAACCGATGGTACACTGCCGGCCGTTGAATGCGGAAGGTCGAGCCGCAACCCGCGCGCCACGACTTGCTCGTCTTTGAACACGCCCTCAATTGAATTCACCGGGCCGCACGGCACACCTGATGCATTCAGATGTTCGAGCCACCACGTGGTCGTCCGCGCCGCCATGAGTTCGCTGATGATGGGAACAAGGTCTGTGCGGTGACGCACACGCTCTGGATTTGTCGCGAAACGCACGTCCGCTGCCAAATTCGGATGGCCGGCAAGCGTGCAGAACCTCGAGAATTGTCCGTCGTTCCCAACAGCAAGGATGATGTGGCCGTCGACTGTCTTGAATGCTTCGTAGGGCACGATGTTGGGATGGGCATTGCCGAGGCGGCTAGGCGAGACGCCTGATGTCAGGTAATTCAACGCCTGATTGGCCAACATGGCAACCTGCACATCCAGAAGCGCGATGTCGATGTGCGTTCCGCGGCCGGTTGTGTGGCGACTGTTCAAGGCAGCAAGTATCCCAGCCGTTGCGTAGAGTCCGCTGAAGAGATCGGCGACGGCAACGCCGACTTTGACCGGACCTGCGCCCGGCTTTGCGTCTGGCTCGCCGGTGATGCTCATGAGACCGCCGAGCGCTTGGATCATGAAGTCGTAGCCAGGGCGGTCGCGATAAGGCCCGTCTTGGCCGAACCCCGAGATCGAGCAATAGATGAGGCGGGGGTTGATCGCCGATAGGGATGCGTAATCGAGACCGAACTTCTCGAGGCTGCCGACTTTGAAGTTTTCGACGAGGACATCGCTCTGCTTCGCAATATCGCGAAGAACACGTTGGCCCTTAGGGTTCGCCATGTCGACGGTGACGGATTTCTTGCCACGGTTCGCAGACAGAAAGTACGCCGCCTCCGATGTCGGTTGGCCAGCGGTGTCGCGTGCGTAAGGCGGTCCCCAGGTCCGCGTGTCGTCGCCTGCGCCCGGCCTTTCGATCTTGATCACGTCGGCGCCGAGATCGGCCAGTGTCTGTGTGCACCATGGTCCTGCCAGCACGCGGGAAAGATCAAGGACACGAAGGCCGGCGAGCGGGGTAGTCATGACGGTTCATTCCCATAGAGTGGTCGCCCGTGATTGCCAGCCCGCGCATTGACGCGCGGCCAGCGCACGCGACTATCGTTTGCATGCCGCGCAACATCCAGACCTTTGACTCCATCGTGGCGTCGATCGCCGGGAAGTTGGCGTCAGGCCTTGAGGATCGCGGCCGGGACAGCTCGCTCTCTTTCTCTTGTGCGCCGTGCTCGGGACCGCTGTTGGTATTTGCTCCGCAGCTAACTGCGGCTGGACGGGGGGACTTCGCGAATGCGGCATTCTAGCCGAACGCTATGTCCGAGAGTTCTATACCAAGTAGTTGCGAGGCGGTGCGACCGGCGATGAGCCACTGATGGGCAGCGCCGACATTCAGTCGCTGGCCGATCTGAGCAATAATTACGACGTCGTGCGGACGATGCGCTTCGCACCGTTCAGCAAGGATGCAATACTTCAACTCGCGGCTGTGACGCTGGCTCCGATCGTGCCATTGTTGCTCACGATGATGCCGCTGGACGAACTCCTGACAAACCTATTCGGCATACTGTTTTAGACCATTCGAGGCAGCCTTTCTCTCGTCGTGCGGCTTATTCCACCGTTGATACCCGCAAGTCGCATCAGGTGTCAGAGGCGGCCAGAGTTTAAATGACGTTGAAACAAGCTCCGACCCGGTTTCGTCAGGTGCCGCGCAGTGTATGGGCGCTCGGGCTGGTTTCGATGTTAATGGACGTCTCCTCAGAGATGATTCACAGCCTCTTGCCGGTTTTCCTCGTGACAGTCGTTGGCGCGGGCACCGTAACCGTCGGGCTGATCGAAGGGCTTGGCGAAGCGACAGCTGCGATCACCAAGGTGTTCTCCGGAGCACTGTCTGACCGGCTGGGAAAACGCAAGCTGTTGGCCGGAATCGGATACGGGCTGGGCGCCCTGACAAAACCGATGTTCCCGCTGGCCACAACCGCCGGCGACGTACTGGCCGCGCGGCTCATCGACCGCATTGGGAAAGGCATCAGAGGCGCGCCGCGCGATGCACTCATTGCGGATGTGACGCCCCAGGAAATCCGGGGGACCGCGTTTGGGGTCCACCAGGCGCTTGATACCGTCGGGGCCTTCGCGGGCCCCTTGCTGGCCATGATCCTGATGGCCCTCCATGCCAACGATATCCGCTCTGTATTTTGGTGGGCCTCGGTGCCCGCAGTCCTAAGCATCACTATCATCATCTTCGGTGTGAAAGAGCCCGATGGCATCAAATGCTCCGACCAACGCGGATGGCCCATAAATAAAGCCGAGCTTGGACGCCTGCCGCCGCGTTACTGGCTGGCTATCGGCATTGGCATCATCGCCACGATGGCCCGCTTCAGCGAAGCGTTTCTGGTGCTTAGGGCACAAAGCGTCGGTCTGGCGCTTGCGCTTCTTCCGTTGGTGTATGTGTGGATGAACATCGTCTACGCAGTGATCGCCGCACCAGCCGGTGCGGTGTCAGACTGGATTGGGCGAGGCTCGGTGCTGCTTGCCGGCCTCGCTACCCTTGTCATTGCCGATCTCGTGCTGGCGTTTGTACCGGGACTCGTAGGCGTGTTCATCGGCGTCGGCCTTTGGGGAGCCTATTTGGGCATGTCGCAAGGGCTGCTATCAGCGCTGGTCGCCGACATAGCTCCAGATGACCTGCGAGGCACTGCCTTCGGCGTCTTCAACCTGCTAACCGGCGGCGCCCTACTTTTTGCAAGTGTGCTGGCAGGCTGGCTCTGGCATTCCTACAGTCCGACGGCGACATTCGTGGCCGGAGCGGTATTCGCGGCCGTCGCCGTCATCGCTATCGCGGCGCGAATTGACGAGCAGACGAATGCACCCGATGCGGCTTAGCCTATTGTATTCAGGTCGGACATTTCGTCGACTTTGGTCTTATCAGAATTCTCTATAACGAGCGAAATCGCGCTGCCCTCCACAGCGCTGGCCAATTGATCGACTTGCCAGTGATCTTCGTGTTCTTCCATGTGAAGCAATTGCAGCGCGCGACTGACATGCGATAGGGCCTCACCCATGGGTCAGGATTGCCGTAGCAGCCTCGACGAGTCGAAACGATCTGTGACGTAAGGGCTGTGGAGAAGTTCAACAATTCCAATGCCGTTGGGTCGGCGCGCAGCCGTTGCGGCATGCGCGACCTTGTGGTGGACGTGCATCCGTGCTCCGCATATTCCAAAATCTGGGGCAAGGGTGGATAACGGTGATGTATCTGGGCGGGGAGCCATTACGAATGATTTTCCTTCTGTTTGCGGTTGGCGCTGCCGCCGCGATTTTCATCGGCTCGCTAATTCTGATGAATGTCGGGCGGCATGTCGGGGCTCGACGCCTTGCCGAGGAGGGCGCGAGCGCGATGAACGGCCTCAGTGCCGTCGAGAGCGCAGTGTTCGCGCTGATGGGCCTGCTGCTCGCATTCGCAATATCCGGTGCCCTTCAGAGGTTCGACGAGCGGCGGGCCCTCATACTCCAGGAGGCGAACGCGATCAGCACGGCTTATGATCGTATCGACTTGCTGAACGTCGATGTCAGGCCGCAAGTGAAGGCGAAACTCAAGTCCTATTTGGAGAACAGACTTGATCTCTACCGAATGCCGATCGAGTACTCCGTGGAGAAAGCGGCCGCACTGTATTCGAGTGAGCAACTGGCCAAGATCCGGGTGCTCAAAGGTGACGTCTGGAACGACGCCGTTACCAGCTGCCGCATGACGGTCGACACATCGGCGTGCTCTCTGCTTCTGACGGCGCTCAACAATGCATTCGAGGCCGCACGACTGCGCAGCGGCGCTAACGAAAGGCACCCGCCGCAGATCATGTACGTCATGTTGTTTGGCCTGGGGCTGGCGGGTTCTTTGCTTGCAGGCGTCGGAATGGGCGCATCATCGAAGCGCAGCTGGGTCCATATGGTGACGTTCGCTGCGGCGATGTCGGTCGCACTTTACATCATTACCGATATAGAGTTCCCGAGGCTCGGGCTCATCCGTGTCGACTACTTCGATCACGTCCTTGCTGAGGTTCTAGAGCAGATGCGATGAGCTGATTTCAGTTTGTCGACGGGGCGGCGATGCAATTCGCCCTAATGATTTTGCCGGGCTGATCCCCGGGGGGAGAATACGATGAAGTGCCGATTATCGCTCGCAATCGTCGCCGCCTTGACCGCATTCGGCATGCATTCGCCTGCGTGGGCTGGCGATAAGGTGGCCATCGCCACGGCCTCGTCGTCGGGGCTTTACTACGCAGCTGGCGAAGCGATCTGCCGCGCCATGGCCGATCGCCCCCACAAGGAGATCGGGTGCGCGGTTATTGCGAGCCGGGGTTCGACCTCAAATCTGCTCGGACTTGATCCTTTGAAACTGCAGTTCGGCATCGTGCAGTCCGATGTGCAATTCAACGCTGCGACCGGGAGCGAACTGTTCGCGCTTGTCGGTGCTGCCAGGGATGTCCGGTCGGTTTTGTCTTTGCATTCGGAGGCCTTCACCGTGCTGGTCAAGTCGGAGTCACCCGTGGCCAAGCTGGATGACCTCAGAGGTAAGCGATTTAACCTTGGCCCGATGGGTACGGGTACGCGCGAGACGGGAGAGGCCATTCTGAATGCGCTCGGATGGTCGCCGGGCGATCGCTCCAACATCAGTGGTCTTGAGCCGGACAAGACCGCCGCGGCATTGTGCGGCGGGCAGGTCGATGCCGTCGCCTATCTCGTCGGACATCCGTCGCGGGCGATCGAGCAGGAGACCAAAGCCTGCCCGGTCCGTGTGGTGTCGTTACTGCGCACAACGATTGAAAAGCTCGTTCAAAGCCAGCCGCACTATGCCGTCGTTGAAATTCCCGGTGGCCTTTATGCCGGCAATCCGAAGCCGGCGACGACCATCGGCGTCAAGGCGACGGTTGTGACATTGGCGAAGGTCCCCGACGACCTCGTCTATTCCCTCGTTTCTTCCGCATTTGAAAACCTCGGCGAACTTCAAAAAGCGTCTCCTGCGTTGGCATCGCTCGATCCGGCGGAAATGATGCAACACGGACTGACCGCGCCTTTGCATCCCGGTGCCATCAAGTACTATCGCGAAAAAGGTTGGGCCGTGCCGGTCGCGCTCATCGGTGGAGAAACCGGTAATTCGGCCCCTCCATCGGGTCTCGACGACATAAAGTCTCCAGGATCAATCGTTCTAAAGCCACAGAAAGCACCTACTATTCCAACCGATCAGCTGGGTGCCGGGATCAATAGGCCAGTCGTGCCGCCTCCCGCCCAGCAAAAGGAGAAATGGGAGACAGGGGTTGAACCATTTTGAATCGGCCCACTTTCGTTCACGAGATGACTTTTAGATCGTTACGGACTTTTCTTGGCGGGCTTGGGCGGGCGGCTGATGTAAGTCTTTGATTTTGATGTATCCGGACCGATCTGAGGAATAAGAAAGCCGGAATGCGAGAGCGCATGACGTCTCATCATCGCAGTGGTGCCGTGCATCACCGGCCAGCGTCGGCTGGGTGGTCGTGGCCGCGAACGATTGCGATGGCCTGCGTCGTCCTGATGGTCGGGTTGCTCCAGTCCGGGTGCGTGTCCATGACCGCCGCCGGCCTACGCACGGTGGTTCCTGAGTCGCTCGTCGAACAGGCCAGCGTCGACAACCTGGAGCACATCCGGTACTGGGGTGATGGCACCCCTGAGGATTATCGTGCACTCGTCGAGCACCGAATAGCCACGGTGCGAAAGGTGATACCTGACGCCAAGGGCAAGCCACGCGAAATCAACTTCCTCTCCTTGTCGGGCGGCGGCAGCGACGGTGCATTCGGCGCGGGACTTCTCGTGGGCTGGACGGAGACCGGCAAGCGACCCAAGTTTGACTGCGTAACTGGGATCAGCACCGGTGCCATGATGGCGCCTCTCGCATTCCTGGGCCCGAAGTACGACCAGAAACTCAAAGAAGCCTATACGACGCTCAGTACCGATCAGGTGGCGCAGACTCAAGTCTTTGCCGCGCTCGTCGGCGCAGCCGACAGCCTCGCCGACACGACGCCCCTAAAAGCAGTCATTGCGCGCTTCACCAGCGAAGAGATGCTGCAGGAGATCGCAGAGGAACATCGAAAGGGACGTGTTCTTCTCATCGGCACCACCAACCTCGATGCGCAGCGATCGGTGATCTGGGATATCGGAGCGCTGGCCGCCAGCGGACATCCAGATTCTCTGGCGTTGATGCGCCAGATCATTCTTGCCTCTGCCGCTATACCCGGAGCGTTTCCGCCGGTCGAGATTAAAGTGACGGCGGGCGGCAAATCGTATTCTGAGATGCACGTCGATGGAGGCGTGACCCGGCAGGTGTTTATGTACCCGCCGGGCTACACGCCAAAAGAAGTCGACAAGGCGATCGGCTGGAAAGCGAAGCGTCACGTCTACATCATTCGTAATGCGAAGCTCGCTCCGGAATTCCTAGCGACCAAGGACAACCTGGTCCCGATCGCAACGCGCTCGATCGATACTCTCATCAAGACGCAGGGGGTGGGGGATCTCTACCGGATCTATTCGACGGCAATTCGCGATGGCGTCGACTACAATCTCGCCTACATCCCCGTCGACTTCACGGTCAAAAGCAAGGACGCCTTTGACAAGGATTATATGAACGCCTTATTCGATAAGGGCTATGAACTCGGACGGTCTGGCTACCAGTGGCATAAAGCGCCTCCCGGTCTCGACCCCAAGCCCAACTAAAATATCAGGAGACGATTTGGATGGGTCAGCGTGCCTTGTGGTTTCTTATCGGCGCGGTGACCGCGTCCGCGTTCTGGTTGATCGTGCTGAACGGCATGGGTCGGCAATGGCTCGACGTGCTGATGAAAGCCGGCTGACATTCCCGCCGCATGGCTGCTTCCTTACATCTGCGCAACCTAACGTCCGCGATCGAAGCGCTTGTTGAACTGACTGGCATCACTCGCGGCGAGCTTGGCCTTGCTTGCGATGAAGCGCGCCACGCGTTCGGGATCAACAGCTCCGGCTTCGATGGCGGCGCGCACGGCGCATGACGGTTCATTCCCGTGCAGGCAGTTGCGAAACTTGCACTGTCTCGACAACTTTTCGATGTCTTCGAAATCGGGCGAACTTGCTTCGTCAGCACCCCACAGCTCCAGTCCGCGAATGCCCGGCGTATCCAGGATCGCTCCCCCCTGTGAGCGCACGAACAATTGGCGGTGCGTCGTCGTATGGCGTCCGCGATTGTCATGCATGCGGACCTCCTGAGTCGCCTGCAGCGCTTCTCCGAGCAGCTTGTTCGTCAAGGTCGATTTGCCCACTCCGGATGAACCGATCAATGCCAGGGTCTGGCTGCCTTCAAAATAATGTGACAGTTCGCGAACTGCATCGTCGCCCCGCGCACTAATCGCATGCACGGGGACGCCGGCAGCAACGGCGCAAATGTCACTGATCCGGGCTGGAACGTCGTCGGCCAGATCGGACTTGTTGGCGACGATGACGGGCATTGCTCCGCTGGCCTGAACAAGGGCGAGGTAGCGTTGCAGCCGCGGCAGGTTGAAATCGCCATCCAGCGCCATGACGATCAGGACAACATCGACATTGGCCGCAAGCAACTGCGGCCGGCTCTCGCCAGCGGCTTTACGCACGAGCGCGGTCGCCCTTGGCAAGACCGCCTCGATCATGGCCTTGTCATCGCCTGTGGCGAGGCGCAGGGCGACGAAATCACCCGCGCCCGGCAGTTCGGATCTTTGCCCCGCGGATTTGCGCACGCGGCCGGGGATCGCGGCGCTCAGTTCCGCCGCCTCGGTCGCAACCCTGTAGTGCGTCCGATGCTCGACCACGATGCGCCCCGGCACCAGCCCTGCCGCGGCATACGGTTCGAAGTCATGCTGCCGGCGTTCATTCCATCCCAACGCCGCCAGTGTCATAAAGCTACAGCTCCTGAGGGCGGGACACCTGCCCGCCGCTGTTGGTCTCTAGCACGATTTGAAGCAGCATCCGGCAAAGCCGTGACAGCGCTGATCCGGGCGTCTTTCCTCCCATTCAGCGGCGACTCGATCAGTAGCTTGGCGGTGTGATGGCCCAGATGACTACCGTTTCCGTATCGCCTGGGTTCGCGTAACGGTGCGGCTCGTCGCTGGAGAACGCGAAGCTGTCGCCTTCGTTAAGTCGGATTTCCTTGTCGCCGATCCATAGATGAAGCTGTCCCTTCATCACGAACCCCGCTTCCTCGCCCTTGTGGACGTATGGTTCGCTGCTGCTCGAAGCGCCGGGCGGAAAGATGCACCGCAACAGTTCGAGCTTGCGTCCGAGGTTGGGCGACAGCAGTTCGTCGCGGATACCGCTTCCGAACACAATCGTGCGCTGGGTGCCGGCTCTCACCACGTGATCACGCAGTTCGTCGCCATCGACCGTGGGGGGTGAAAAGAACCAGCCGACTGTAACGCCAAGTGTGCGACTGATACCGTGCAAAGCCTTCACCGAGGGGCTGGAGACGCCGCGTTCGATCTGACTGAGGTATCCGACGGACAACCCCGTAAGCATGGCAACTTCGGAGATGGTGAGCCCGCGCGCCTTGCGCAACTGCTTGACTTCGATGCCGACGCGGTCGTCGAGAGCAGCAACGGCTTGCGCCGTTTGCGATGCTAACCTCTTCAGCGATCGTACCGAACGGCCGGCCATGTCCGGTGCATCCTTCAAGTTGGTTCCGGCGCACAATACGTGCCACCGCATCAAAAAGTGAATATTAGCATTGCAAAGTTCACGGTGGTGATGAATCCTTGGATGAATTTTAAACGGCTGCGCTGGTGCGCGGGCCGCAGCCTCCGGGAGGCTCCGCCATGAGTTCGACCTTTCGCGACAAGGCCGAGGTGCTGATCGTGGGGGGAGGGATCGCCGGTGTTTCCGTCGCCTATCATCTCGCCAAGCTTGGCATTACCGACGTGGTCTTGTGCGAGCGCAAGCAGTTGACGTGCGGCACGACGTGGCACGCGGCTGGTCTCGTCACGCAATTGCGTGCGACCCGGAACATGACGGAACTGGCAAAATACACCGGCGAATTGTTCGCCAGTCTCGAAGCGGAAACGGGGCAGGCGACGGGGTTCAGCCAGAGGGGTGCGCTGCGGATCGCCAAGACCGAGGGACGCTTCGAAGAGTTGAAGCGCGGCGCGTCGATGGGCCGGAATTTTGGACTGCCCGTCGATGTACTCACACCAGACGAGATCAAGGAGCGTTGGTCGCCCTTGAACACCGACGGCATCGTTGGCGGTCTGTGGCTTCCCAAGGACGGTCAGGTCAATCCGATCGACGTCACGAACGCGATGGCAAAGGGTGCCAGAAACGCCGGCGTGACGATCATCGAGAACATTCGTGTCGATCGCATCCTCGTGGAGCACGGTCGCGCCTGCGGAGCCATCACGTCCCAGGGCGAAATTCGGGCGAAGAAAGTGGTGATATGCGGGGGCATGTGGTCGCGCGAACTCGCCGCCTCGAGCGGAGTTTCCCTGCCGCTTCATGCAGCTGAGCATTTCTACATCGTCACCGAACCGCTGCCGAAACTGCCGCGCGACCTGCCGGTGCTGTTCGTGACCGACGAGGAGGCCTACTACAAGGAAGATGCGGGCAAGCTGCTGCTGGGCTGCTTCGAGAAGACGGCAAAGCCGTGGGGACACAACGGCATTCCCGAAGAGTTCTGCTTCGACACGCTTCCCGAGGACTTGGAGCACTTCGAGCCGATCCTGCTGCAGGCGATCGATCGTGTGCCGATGCTGGCCGAGGTAGGCATTCAGCTGTTCTTCTGCGGACCAGAAAGCTTCACGCCGGACGATCGCTACCTTCTTGGCGAGACGCCGGAGGTCGAGAACCTGTTCTGCGCCTGCGGCTTCAATTCGGTTGGCATCCTGTCCTCCGGTGGGGTTGGCAAGGCGCTCTCTCAATGGATCCGCGATGGCCGGCCGCCGGTCGAACTGACCGACGTCGACGTACGCCGCATGATGCCGTTCCAGTCGAACCGGAAGTACCTGTATGACCGGACGACGGAAACCCTCGGCCTCCTGTTCGACATGCACTGGCCATACCGGCAGTTCGCCACCGCCCGAAACGTGCGGCGTAGTCCCTTCCATGACCGGCTTACTGCGCTGGGCGCCTGCATGACGGAAGCGGCGGGCTACGAGCGTCCCGGCTTCTTCGCCCCGCCGGGCATGGCGCCGGAAATCGCGTATTGCTATGGTCGCCAGAACTGGTTCGATGTGACCGGTGCGGAATGCCGCTACACGCGCCAGGCGGTGACGCTGTTCGACCATAGCTGCTTCGTGAAATTCGCTGTCGACGGCCGCGACGCCTGCGCGGCCCTGAACCTCATCTGCGCCAACGACATCGATGTGCCAGTCGGTCGTCTCGTCTACACGCAGTGGCTGAACGCGCACGGTGGGATAGAGGCAGATGTAACGGTAACGCGGCTTTCGGAATTGTCATTCCTCGTCGTCACGATCTCGACGTCGCAGGTACGCGACTTTGCCTGGCTGACGAGACACTTGCCCGAAGGCGCGCATGTATTCGCGCGCGACGTTTCCTCGGGGCTGCCGATGTTGGCCCTCATGGGTCCGAACTCTCGCGCGCTGCTGCAGTCGGTTTCGAATGCGGATCTGTCGAATGCCGCTTTCCCATTCGGCACCAGCCGCGAAATCGAAGTCGGCTACGCCAAAGTGCGCGCCAACCGCGTCACGTTCGTCGGTGAGTTGGGATACGAGCTGCTCATCCCGGCTGAGTTCGCGCAGCATGTATTCGATGTCCTTGTCGAGGCAGGACAAGCCTTCGGTTTGAAACAGGCGGGTTTCTTCGCGCTCAACTCGCTGCGCATGGAAAAGGGTTATCGGCATTGGGGCCACGACATCGGTGAGGATAATACGCCGCTCGAAGCGGGGCTTGGCTTTGCGGTCGCGTGGGAGAAGAGTGGCGGTTTCATCGGCCGCGAGGAACTGTTGCGCCGGCGCGAAGCAGGGCCTCTGAAGCGCCGGCTAGTACAGGTTCGCTTGGTAGGCGCGGATGCGCCGATGCTCTATCACGAGGAGCCAATCTGGCGCGCGGGTTCCATCATCGGTTCGATTACATCGGGCGGATATGGCCACTGCGTCGGCGCCTCGCTCGGCATGGGCTACGTGCATTGCGAGGAAGGCGTCGACGCGGGTTGGCTCGCGACGGAGCCCGTGGAGGTCGAAGTCGCCTGGAAGCGTTACCCGGCGCGCGCGCAGCTGGCCCCCTGGTATGATCCAAAGTCCGAGCGAGTAAAGTCGTGAGCGGGTTTAGAATGCGGCGCCCAGTCGCCGCGCGCTGGCCATGATCGCGGCGGAGTGTTCGATGCCTTCAATGGCGCCGTGAAGGAGTTCGAACCGCGTTTCAGCTACGCCGCAGTAGTCGAGGATGCCGGTGTCGAGCTGCGTCTTTATTGCCATGTCGTAGCCGCGCTTGGCATAGTCGGTCTGTCCACTGCCGGCGATGGCGATCATCCACGCGCGCGAATCGGGATAAGTCCGCGAACCGTAGGCCCAGCCGTAGTTCCACACCCGGTCGATCCAGCCTTTGAGGATCGCAGGTATCGACCACCACCAGACCGGGAAGAACATCACCGTGGCCTCGTTGCGTTCGATCCGGGCCATCTCCGCCTGGACGGCCTGTGAGTAGGATTTATCCGGGTTTGTCCCAATCGGGTTCATCGGCCTCGCGCAGAACTGGGTCGAATCCTTCCGCGACGAGATCGGCCCATTCGATTGTGTGACCCTTCGCGCGGGCGGCCTCAGCGAAAGCTTCGGCGGCTTGATGCGTCAGCGAAGTTCTGCGCGCATGCGCCACGACATGGAGGATCTTCATCGGTTGATCTTCCCTTCGTTGAGGCATGAAAAAAGCCCCGGAGCTAGAACTTCGAGGCGTTTCTTAAATCGGGCGTCAATAATCGCCCTTGCCGGCGGGTTTCACGATCGTGAGCGTGAGTATCAAGTAGACGAGACCACCGACAAAGGCCGTCGGCAGCGACGCCGTCAGGTACTCGTAGGGTGGGTGGCTTGCGAAGCTCACGGGATTGAGCAAATAGAGATAGGTCCCGAAGCCTGCCGCCATGGCCACGATCGCAGCCGGATTGAAGCCGCCCCAATAGTGATACGGCGTGCCTTCTCCATGCTGATAGATGCCGCGGATATTGATCCTCTGACCCCGCAGCAGGAAGAAGTCGACGATCTGTATCGCGCACAGCGGGGCGAAGAAAACACCGATGAAGGCGAGGAACGTTCCGAAGTTCGAGAAGAACAGGTCGGGCACCAGGATGCTCACGGCCGCCACCGGCAGAAGGCCCATTAGAACGATGACGCTCCAAGGCGTGTCGGCGAGGGCGGGCACCTGACGCAGGCCAATGCCGGTCGCGTAGACGCCCGCGATCGCCGTACCGAGGTTGGCTGCGATGACGAAGAGCAGGGCGATGACGCCGTACGTCGTGCCTCCAAGCTGAATGAGCCATGCCGACGGGTCGGACGTCTGCAACGCAAGGATCGCTGCGAGCCCAACGAGTGACAGGACCGGCACTGGCAAACCCATGCCGAGCATCGACGGCAGTGTTGCCGTATGGGCGTTAGGTGATTCACGCACCATGGCTCCGATATAGGGCCACCAGCTGAGCAGACTGACGATGCCAATTTCGATGCCCGTGACGTAGTCCCATTGCAGATTGCCGGAGGAGGCAGAGGGTTTGGCGGCGGCGATGGCATCGGCCTGCTTGGTTAGAAGCATCCACGTCATCCATAAGCCAATGCCGACGATGAAAAAAAACAGCACCATCGAAACGCGCTCGATGCCGCTGGCGCCGCGCATGAGAACGATGAAGACGCCGAGGCACGCAAGCGCCGACACTGCACGAACGACAAGGCCGGCGCTCTCGGCATCGACGACGCCGAGCGTTGTCAGAAGCTGTGCCACCGACTTGCCGAAGAAGATGAGGAGCAGGGAGTTCCAGCCGATGATCGAGGCATACTGGAGGAACACCGTGATGATCCAGCCGCGATTGCCGAACTGCGGCTTCGCCGCCGCTATTGAATCGATCCCGTAGCGCGTCGCCGTCGGCACCACTGCCAGCGTCACCAACAGCATACCGATCATCGAGCCTGCGGTCATGGCCGCAAAGCCCATCCTGAGGTTGAGATAGTATCCGACGTATTCGCCGATGATATAGCACCAGGTCGCCGCCGCCGCGACGAGGAGAACCACGAACAACTGGCGTTGCGTCCAATGGCGGTCCGCAGCCGTCAGCGGCCAACCGGATTGCTCGATGCCCTGTGGTCCGCTCATGAGATCCATCCCCAATACAGCAGCAACGCCGGGCCTATGGCGCCGAGCGTCAGGAGCCAGAACCAGTCGACGGCTGAGAAGCCTGTCCCCTGATTTGCTTCGACTTCGAGCTCGGCGATACGCCGCTCGAGATCGGGATGAAGGCCATCGGATGCCATTGTCGCGTCCTCCCCGTGATTGAACGTTTTCAGGATGGTTTGAAGTTTTCCGCGTCGGCGTAGGGGAACCACCAGAAGTCCTGGTTGGACGCCTGGGGATCGATCATGACGAACTTGGTGTTCTGGAATTGAGCCAGACCCTCAGGGCCAAGCTGGCGTCCGCTGCCCGAGAGTTTGCGTCCACCGAAGGGAAGCGCATCGTTGTCGAGCAGCGGCGCGTTGATCCATAGAATTCCGGATTCGATTTCGCGCACCGCCCGGAACGCCTCAATCATGTCGAGCGAGTAGAGGTTTGCCCCGAGCCCGAAGCGTGACCGGTTTGCGAGCTTGATCGCCTGGTCGAAGCTTGACACCTTGCAAATTGGCGCGACCGGGCCAAACGGCTCCTCGTTGAGGATTTCCATATCGGGCGTCACACCAGTGAGAACGGACGGCTCGACGAACCAGCCACGGTTGTGTTCAGCAGGGCGTCCGCCGCCGATTGCGAACTTGGCCCCCTGCAGACGGGCGCGTGCCATCAGACCTTCGAAGCGGTCGCGCTGACGGTTGGTGGCGAGGGGTCCCATGTCGACGGCGTCGAGACCATTGCCGATCCGCAGTTTTCGCGCTTCCTCCACCAGACCTTCGACAAACGCGTCGTGGATCAACTCGTGGACGTAGAACCGTTCAGCCGAAGTACACACCTGCCCGCAGTTGAGGTAGGCGGCGAAGGCGGCGCCCCGCACCGCCATATCGAGCGGGGCCGACGGCATCACGATGAACGGATCGTTGCCTGATGCCTCGATGAGGCAGGGCTTGAAGCTCTCCGCGCACGTCCGCGCCACCGCCTGTCCGACCGCGACGGAACCGGTGTAGGCGACGCCATGCGTGTTCTTGCTTGCGATCAGGCGCTGTCCGACGCGCGCGCCGCCTGTCACAACCTGCATCAGGCCGGGCGGCAAAGACGAAAAGACTTCCATGAACTTGAGTGTCGTCAGGCTCGTCTGTTCATGCGGCTTGATGATGACGGCATTACCCGCGGCGAGGGCCGCCGCAGCTTCCCAGCACAGAAGTACCAGCGGATAATTGAACGGCAGCACGATGACGATTGTGCCGAGTGGCTCCTTAACGCTGAAGTGGAATTGTCCGGGGACGGTGGCACCGGCGAGGCGCCCGGTTTCGTGGCGGGCGAGTTCGGCGTAGTAATCAATCGCCGTTGCGCACCACGAGACCTCGTCGACGGATTCCTTGTAGGGCTTGCCTTCCTCGCGAGTGAGGCATTCGGCATAGGGTGCCTTGTCGCGGCGAAGGAGTGCGGCGATGTCATGGAGGATGACGGCGCGACTGCGGGCATCCATGGCCGTCCACACGCGGCGGGCAGCATTGGCGACGTCGATGATGTGGTCGACCTCGGCGTCGGTGCAGTCGGGGATGGTGCCGAGGTACTCTTCGGTTGCCGGATCGATGACGTCCAGCTGGCTGGTGGATTGGCTGGCCACGAAGGCCCCACCGACATAGACTTTGCCGGAAAGTTTCGCGAAGTCGTCGAAAGCCACCATGAGTGTCTCCGATTACGTCCGGCTCAGTCGGCGCGGTGCGATCCGCGTTCAAAAATTTTTAATAGTATGTCATAAAAAATTTGACGCGCAAGCGCGGCGATGGACATTTTGCGAGTGCGGGCTGCTGCATGCGGTGCGGACCTACAAGGCTCAATTACTCTCAGACCACACGACTTGGCGCGAGTAACATCAGCAGGGGACTAACGTGCGGCGCAAGAATTCTGAATTGGCAGAATACGGTGATGCGACGATCGCCAAGGCACGGGCGAGGGCCGAGGCCAGTGACCTAGCCGTAGGGGCGCGCCTGCGCGCAGTTCGCGAATTGGCGGGACTGTCGCAACGCGAGTTGGCCAAACGCGCCGGCGTGACGAATGCCACGGTGTCACTCATAGAACAGGAGTCGCACGCGCCTTCCCTTGCCTCGCTGCATCGGATTCTGACGGCGATTCCGATCTCGCTCGCCGATTTCTTTGCCTTGCCGGTGTCGCAGAAGAATGCCCTGTACTACGACGCGAAGGACCTGGCGGTGGTCTCTCGCGGTGCGGTCGACCTGCGCGTGCTCGGCAGTGAGCGTCGGGACAAGAAACTGCAGCTGTTCATCGAGCGCTACGAACCAGGTGCTGGAACCGGCGAGGAGCCGATCGTCTATGACGGCGAAACCGCCGCCGTCGTCATCAAGGGAACTATCGAGGTCGAAGCCAACGGTGAAGTGCGCCGCATCACGGCCGGGGGCGGCTACCAGTTGTTTGGCCGCGTTCCTTATCGATTGCGCAACGTTGGCAAGGCGGCCGCCATTGTGGCATGCGCCTGCACGCCGCCCATCATCTGACCTTCAGCGGGCAGTCCGGCGGGCCTGCTCACGAATTGCGCGATGAATGTACTGAAGCTTCTCATAGGCGGGCCCGGGAATGACGACGGGATAGAAATCCGCGTGCCCCATGCTGCGGCTCATGCTGTTCATCGCGATCGTCAGCGGTACCCATCGCTCCATCAGGGACTCGAAGGTTTCCTCACCGTAGATATCGCAGCGTTTGAAGGGCCAGATCGCACCGAACAGCAGACCGGCCGCTCGCGGCTCCATGCCTTCCGCCTCCGCCGTATCGACGCAATCGATCATATGCAGATAATGCGCCCAGGTCTCCGCCCAGTCCTCCCACGGATGCGCGCTGGCATAGGCCGAGATGTGACGCGACGGCCAATCGGCCGGCGGGCCTTCGCTTTGATGCCAAGCGAGGGCGGACTGGTAGTCCATGCGCTCGTCTCCGAACAGGGAGCGGAAATCATCGAGCCGGCCCGCGGCCTGTACCAACACCAGCCAGTAAAAATGTCCACTCTCGTGACGCAGATGGCCGAGCAGGGAGCGATACGGCTCGTCGAAGCGCTGCCGCTGGCGTTCGCGTTCGACCGCGTCGGCCTCCATCACGTCGACCGTGATGACGCCGTCGAGATGTCCGGTGGTCGTATGGTGCGCGAAATCGAATATCAGGCGGCCGGGCGGCGCCGAACCGGTGTCGAGCGGCAGGCCGAACCGCAGAAGTGAATAGACGAGGCGCTTCTTGGCTTTCTCCAGATCGCGCCATGCCGACAGGTTTCCCGGTTCCGACAGGTTCGGAATGGTGCGGTTCAGATCGCAGGCGAGGCACAGCGCGTTGGCATCGTCGGCCCGTGTCAGCCAGTTGCACGCGCCATACGCCGCGTTGGCGCAATAGCGAAGGACCTCGCGTTGATCATCGCCGATCCGTCGATACAATCCTGGGCGTTTTGGGTCTTTGTTCAGCGCAGCGATGGACAGTGCCTTGGGGTCGAAGCCAAGATCGCGCTGGCACTTCGTGCACGTCACGTTCTCGAAATAGACCGTGTTGTCGCAATTGGTGCACGAAGAGTTCAGCATACCGTCGACCTGTCCCTCTAAAGTTGGCATGCCGTGCGCGGCAAGCTCCGGCGCTGATGTCCGGCAGTCAGTCTAGCATCGACAATGGTTGGGGTGTTTGCCCGGTTCTGCAGCAATATCAACGCAGTTTGAAAGCGTCGTGCCTATGGATTGAGCAGATCTGGCGGCGCGAGCAGAAATCAGGCACCCCAACCTTGTCGCTACCGTCCCGAGTTCGATAACGCATTGGAGATCAACATGTACGCTGGCGGCTCCCCGGGCGCTGACAAGCGATTGCGCTTCGGAAAACCATCAAGGCTCCCATGACCCTTCACGTCGCGCTCACTCATTCGACGGCCTATCGCTACGACCGCATGATCGGGATGGGACCGCAGATCATCCGGTTGAGACCCGCTCCGCATTGCCGCACGCCGATCCTGAGCTACTCGCTCACGCTCGAGCCCAAGACGCACTTTCTCAATTGGCAGCAGGATCCGTTCGGCAATTTCCTGGGGCGCGTCGTACTGCCCGAGGAAACCGATATCTTTTCCGTCACGGTCGATCTTATCGCCGACATGGCGGTCATCAATCCGTTTGACTTCTTCGTTGCCGAAGAAGCTAAGGACTGGCCGTTCGCCTACGATCCCGTCATCAAGAAAGAGCTGACCCCCTATCTCGAACCCGAGACGCCAGGCGCGCTGCTCGCGAGCTATCTCAAGACCATCGATCGGCGCTCGCAGGTCACGATCGACTACCTGTGCGACCTCAATCGCAAGCTTCAGTCGGACATCCGTTACTTCATACGCATGGAGCCCGGGGTTCAGACGCCGGAGGATACGTTGCGCTGCGCCTCCGGATCGTGTCGCGACAGCGCGTGGCTGCTAGTTCAGATCCTGCGCAATCTGGGGCTCGCGGCGCGTTTCGTCTCCGGCTATCTGATCCAGCTCACGCCTGACGTAAAGGCCCTCGACGGGCCGACGGGTACGGATGTCGATTTTACCGATCTGCATGCCTGGACGGAAGTTTATCTGCCGGGCGCCGGGTGGATCGGGCTCGACCCGACCTCGGGACTTCTCGCGGGTGAAGGTCACATTCCCCTGGCCGCAACGCCGCATCCGGTGAGTGCAGCACCGATCTCGGGCAAGCACGGCGAGGCGAAGGTCGAGTTTTCTTTCAACATGGGCGTGACGCGCATCCGCGAGTCGCCTCGGGTGACGAAGCCATATAGCGAAGAAACCTGGACAACCATCATCGAAAGCGGCCGCACCATCGACGAGCGCCTGGTGCGCGGCGATGTGCGCCTCAGTATGGGCGGCGAGCCGACCTTTGTTGCCGTCGACGACATGGAGGGCGCCGAATGGAACACGGCCGCCGTCGGTCCGACCAAGCGCCGCTACGCAGAAGATCTGGTTCGTCGCCTGCAAAATCGCTTCGCACCCGGCGGCCTGCTGCACTATGGACAGGGCAAGTGGTATCCCGGCGAGCAACTGCCACGCTGGGCCTTCGCGCTTTATTGGCGCGCGGATCGCGAGCCGATATGGGAAAACCGCGATCTCATCTCACGCCAGACGGGGTCGCGGGCGGCGACCATTGCCGATGCCGAGGCGTTCATGTCGCGGCTGTGCGATGTGCTGGGCCTGGCTGACGACAGCGGCATTCCCGCCTACGAGGACGCGGCGCATTTTCTACTGATCGAGCAGAAACTGCCGATCGGCGCCACGCCCGAAGCCAATAAACTCGACGACCCGGCCGAGCGCGAGCAGCTCGTGCGTGTATTCGACCGCGGCATCACCACTGCCACCAGCTACGTCCTGCCGATCCAGGTCTGGCACACGCGCGACCGCGGCCGGAGATGGGTGACGGAGCGCTGGGCGTTGAAGCGCGACAAGCTGTTTCTCCTTCCGGGCGACTCTCCCGCCGGCTTCCGTCTCCCACTCGGTTCGATGCCCGTTCTTGTGCCGGTTCAGTTCCCGCATGTTCTGCCACGTGACCCGTTTGCCGACGCTCCGCCGCTGCCTGAGCGCGAAGTGTTGATGCAGCGCCGCCGCACGGTCGCGTTGGAAACCTCCGCCGCGCCGATGTCGGGTCCTAGCGACGTATGGGGATCTGTGCGCACGGCGCTCGCCGTTGAGCCGCGCGGCGGTCAGATCTGTGTGTTTATGCCGCCACTCCACGACGCCGAAGACTATGCGGCACTCGTCGCAGCCGTCGAGGAGACGGCGCGGACGAGTAAGCTGCCAGTCCACATCGAGGGCTACACGCCACCAGACGATCCGCGTCTCAATGTCGTGAAGGTGACGCCCGACCCCGGTGTAATCGAAGTCAATGTGCAGCCCGTGACGCGCTGGGACGACGCCGTCGCAGTGACCACCGCACTTTACGAGGAAGCGCATCAGGCCCGTCTCAGCACCGAGAAGTTCATGCTCGATGGCCGCCATACCGGAACGGGTGGCGGCAACCACATCGTGCTCGGCGGTCTGACCCCGGCCGACAGTCCCTTCCTGCGCCGGCCGGACCTTCTAGCCTCGATCATCGCCTATTGGCAGAACCATCCCTCGCTATCGTTCCTGTTCTCCGGCCTCTTCATCGGGCCGACCAGTCAGGCGCCGCGCGCCGACGAAGGGCGGCACGAGGCGCTCTACGAACTCGAGATCGCGCTGTCTCAGATCCCCGATCCCGGCGCGGGAACGGTGCCGCCGTGGCTCGTCGACCGTATTTTCCGCAACCTTCTGATTGACGTCACAGGCAACACTCACCGTGCCGAAATCTGCATCGATAAGCTCTATTCCCCCGACGGCCCGACGGGTCGGCTCGGACTGGTCGAGTTCCGATCGTTCGAAATGCCGCCACACGCCCGCATGAGCCTTGCGCAGCAGCTGCTGTTGCGGGCGCTGGTTGTGATGTTCTGGGAAAAGCCCTACCGGCAGAAGCTCGTGCGCTGGGGCACGGCGCTGCATGACCGGTTCATGCTGCCGCATTACCTGTGGAGCGACTTCGCCGGCATCATCGACGACCTGCGGAGCGCAGGGCTGCCGGTCGAACTCGAGTGGTTCAGGCCGCACTACGAGTTCCGCTTTCCCCGTTTTGGCAAAATCGAAGCAGCCAATGTCGAGATCGAGCTTCGTCAGGCGCTCGAGCCCTGGCACGTGCTTGGCGAGGAGGGCGCGGTGGGGGGTACGGCCCGGTACGTGGATTCCTCACTTGAGCGGGTGCAGGTGAAGGTCAGAGGTTTGACGGGCGAGCGCTTCGCCGTGACCTGCAACGGTCGCGCCGTGCCGCTCACGCCGACGGGTACGATCGGAGAAGCTGTCGCCGGCGTCCGGTACCGGGCATGGCACCCGCCGTCGGCGCTGCATCCGACCATTGCCCCCCATGTGCCCTTGACATTCGATCTGGTCGATACCTGGAGCGGCCGCCCCGTAGCCGGGTGCCGCTATCACATCTCCCATCCCGGCGGGCGCAATTTCGAGATTTTCCCGGTCAATGCCTACGAGGCCGAAGGTCGGCGTCTGGCGCGCTTCGAGCCGTACGGACATACGGCAGGGACCATCAACGCAGGACCGCCGCGCATAAATGCCGACTACCCGATGACCCTTGACCTTCGGCGGCAGGATTAACTTGGCGGCGGCTCAAGCCCCGGCACTCCCGTTTACCGCCACGGGCACCAGTAGGTTGCGGGCGGGATGATTCGGACTGATAGTCTCTGGCTGCCCCATCGATTGCTATCGGCAAGTGATGGCAAGGGGGCGACGTGAGGGGCAAGGCCGGACGATGACGAACACGGCGCCGTCTGTCGCGGCCATGAGCGATGTCGTTTTTCAGGCCTACCGGACAGCTGGTGGCGACAGCTATGACGAGTTGCTCGATCCGTCCGGCGCCGTGCGGCCTCACTGGCGCGGATTTCTCTCAGCCCTTGGCGCGTTGCCGGAAGCAGAGCGCAATGCGCGCGCGGTCCGCCTTGATCAACGTGTGCGCGAAACGGGCATCGCCTACGACATCTTCTCCGATCCCAACACGTCGTCGCAACGCTGGCAGCTGGATCTTGCGCCGATCATCATCTCGGCCGCGGAATGGCGATGTCTCGAAAGAGCCCTGATCCAGCGGGCACGCCTGTTCGACGCCGTGCTGAGCGACCTCTACGGCGAGCAGCGCCTGATGCGCGAAGGGACGCTGCCGCCCGAACTCGTCTTCTCGGACGCGAGTTTTCTAAGGCCCTGTCAGGGTATCCTGCCGCATGCCGGTGGGCTTCAGTTTTATGCCGCCGATCTGGCGCGTGGCGCCGATGGCCAGTGGCGGATCATCGACAGTCACACCGAGACGCTCGCTGGCTCAGGCTTCGCGCTTGCCAACCGCGTTGTCCATACCCATGTCGCTGGCGATCTGTTCAAGCACTGCAACGCAACGCGTCTCGCGTCTTACTTCCAGAACTTACAGAGCGCGTTGACCGCCCATAGCGGCCGCGATAATGCCCGCATCGCGCTCCTCACGCCTGGCCCCCATCACGAGGATTACTTCTCCCACGCCTACCTCGCGCGCTACCTTGGGTATCTGCTGGTCGAAGGCTCCGATCTAAGAACCAAGGGCAGTCAGGTCTATCTAAAGACGCTCGAAGGGCTGAAGGAGATCGACCTCTTTGTGCGCTGCGTCGATGGTCGCTCGATCGACGCGCTGGAACTGGAGCCGACCGGCTTCGACGGACCGGCGGGACTGCTGCGTGTTAGCCGTAAGTCGCCCCGCTTGATCGTCAACGCGGTGGGGTCGGCTCTGGTCCAGAACCGTGGACTTGGCAGCTATCTGCCGCGGTTGGCCGAACTCCTGCTTGGCGAAGACCTGGCTCTGCCCGACGCTCCGCGCCTGTGGCTCGGCGATGCGGCGTCCCGCTCTCATGTGTTGGCCAACCTGGATGGGCTTGTCATTCGCAAGACGCAGGAAGGCACCGGAAGACCGGGTCAGGCAGCGCTGGGCCAGGATCCGCGTGCGCTTTCGTCCACCGATCGTGCCATTCTGAAGCGGGAAATCGAACTGCATGGCGCTCGACTGGTCGCGGAAGAAAAGATTGGCTTCAGCAACGCCCCTGTCTACACAACAAACGGCTTCGCCCCTAAGCCCTTCGCCGTCCGCTTTTTCGTGGCCCGCACGCTGACTGGATATGAAGCGATGCCGGGCGGCCTCGCCATGACCGTCGATCCCCATCGCGCCGTGGCGCTCAGCGCGCCAGACGGGCAGACCCGCGACGTCTGGGTCGTGTCGGATGCCGAACTGGGTCCTCATGTCAGTCTGTGGCGGCCGACACTCGAGACCGCCCGCGTCGAGCGATCGCAACGGGTGATCCAGAGCCGCGTCGCCGATGACCTGTTCTGGCTTGGCCGCTACAGCGAGCGGGCGGACTGGACGATGCGCGTTCTGCGGGGTGCGTTGCGCCGCGTCGAGGCAGATGGCGGCCCGGCCACTGGTCGGCGCGCGGCCCGCAAGTGTCTGGAAGTTCTGCTCGCCAAGGACGTGGCGCCGCACCCCGTCGACCGGCACAGGCCGGGGGATGCCGAACTCGAACGCCTGTGCATGCAACTCATCTCGAGCGGCAAGGGACACCGCACTCTCGAGCGCACATTCGAAGGTCTCTACAGGGTCGCGCATCTCGCCCGTGACCGCCTGTCCTTGGAAGCATGGCAGACGCTGTCCAAGTTCCGGCCGGGCGATACGTGGGCTGTCTCGCTGGCAACCGCCGCACCCGTGTCGGTGCTCGACTATCTGGAAGAAGGCCTCGCCTCGCTCGCAGCCTTCAACGGCCTCATGCACGAGAACATGACGCGCAATTTCGGCTGGTCGTTCCTGGATATGGGCCGGCGTCTGGAGCGCGCCTACAACCTGAGCGAAGCCATACACATACTGTTCATCCCCGTGCCGGAAGCCGAGGAAGAGGCGAGCAGCCTGCTGTTGCTGCTCGAGCTTGCCGACAGTTTCATCACCTACCGTTCGCGTTACCGGGTCGACCCGATGCTGGCGCTCGTTCTCGATTTGCTGCTCCTGGACGAAGCCAATCCGCGCAGTCTCTCGTTTCAGCTCGTCGCCCTGTCGCGGCACATGGAGGGACTACCAGATGCCCGGCGCGGAGTGAGCCTGTCAGAAGATCGCCGCCTTGCCCTGGCGCTTCTGACAGCGATACGGCTGGCCGACGTCGAAGCCATCGCTAAGGAAGCCAACGGAACGATTCTGGAGAAGCTGATGCTGGAGCAGATGCAGCTGCTGCCGGCATTGTCGAACGCCGTGTCGCGGCACTACTTCAACCTGACCGACGATGCTCCACATCGTGTCCATACGCGCATCGAGCCGAAGCAATGATGTTCGATGTCAGCCACAAGACGCATTACAGCTATTCCCTGCCGGTGGTGCAGTCCCAGCATCTGATCCACATGTCGCCGCGCAAGGTGGAGCGCCAGAGCGTTCGCAACCACAGCCTTATCGTCGAGCCGGCGCCCGTCATGCGCTACGAGCGCATCGATGCGTTCGGCAATCCTGTCATGATCCTCAACATCGAAGTGCCGCATAGAGAGCTAGTGCTGCACGCTCGCAGTTCCGTCGAGACCGTGCAGGCGCCGCTTTTCGATCCGGCGGCGACCTTAGCATGGGACCGCATCGATGCCAGTCTTTCAATACCCGGCCGCGGGCTCGATCTTGAAGTCATCCAGTTCCGCTGCGCCTCGCGCATCACTACGGCCAGCCTGGATATCTACGACTATGCGAGAGCCTCGTTCACGCCCGGCCGGCCGGTACTCGAGGCGGCCATCGAGCTCAACCGACGCATCTTCGATGACTTCACCTTCGATGCCACGGCGACCGACATATCGACGCCGATCCGCTTCGTGTTCGAGCAGAGACGCGGCGTTTGCCAGGACTTCGCACATCTGGCGCTCGCCTGTCTGCGGGCCGTGCGCGTCCCCGCGCGCTATGTCAGCGGGTACATCCTGACGCAACCGCCTCCGGGCGAGCCGAGAATGCAGGGCGCCGACGCATCACACGCGTGGATCTCGGTATGGTCGCCGGAAACGGGATGGGTCGACCTTGACCCGACCAACGGCGTCATCGTCGCCGACGAGCACGTCACCATCGCCTTCGGTCGTGATTACGATGACGTCAGCCCGATCAGCGGCGTACTTCTGGGCGGCGGAGAGCATACCGTCACCGTGGGTGTCGATGTCTTGCCCGTGGGCTGATGTTCCATACTTAGTTAGGGTGCGGACCTGGATCGTGTGGAATTTGAAAGTGGCGGCATCTGCGGCTTAACGGTATCGCGATCGTACGGAGCGACGACTTCATTGCCCAAGTTCGCGCGACAATTGTCTATCTCGAAACAAATCGGGAGGAGATCCGCGAGATGGACCTTGGCCTAGGAGCAGGCGGCGGGTTGCGGGCAGCGCGAAGGAGCCTCAGTCCACCGATCCAATAGACGCTCAATCCGAAGACGTTGACCGACCCGAAGGGATTGCCCAAGCCGCGCAAGCCGTGGCTTATTGTCAATTAGCCGTAGGCGGGATCAGCGTTGCGCAGCGCGTTCCGATCCTGCCTGGAAGTCCTCCGCGAGATAATACCGGTTCACCCATCCGGACGTTCGACGGTACTCGATGGGGCACCAGTAATTGCGGCACGCCCCGACGATGCGAACGCCGCGTCCGTTTGGAGAAATGGTGCCGACCGGATCGTTGTATTCCGATGGTCCGTTACGCACGTTGAGCACGTCGCCACGTTCGACGCCGACGACCCTGAACAGCTCGGGTCCGCTCGGTGGCGCTGCCTTCGGCGCCTCAATCGCAATGTCGGGCGCGGGGGCCTTACGCGGTTTTCCCACGCTGACGGTCTTCGATCGAGATTGAGCGCTGGTCTGGGAAGCCGGTTTCTGCTTCGGCAAAGGAACCGCGTCGTCTGCCTGTGCCAGCGGGGGCGTCACGATGCTCCTTTCTTGAACCGGCATCGGCAGGGTCGGAATGACCGACGCCGTCGCAAACATAGGCAATGGTAACGGCTTTCGGGCGATCTCTGGCCCTTGTGCAAGTGCGGGCGCTGGGACTGTTGGAGCTTGCAAAGGCAGCGGGGTAACCGCGGCGGCGACCTTCGTCGTGTGCTCGCGGCCGATCAGGGTCGCGGTACCGGTTTCACCGTTTTCTTCTCGCCAGAACATTTTGTCGCCGTCGACCTGCACCTTGAGGCAGCGTTGTTCGGCGTCGAACCAACGGAACCACTTGACGCACAGGTGATCCTCAGTGGCCCACCAGCGCCCCCGGTCGCGGACCGCTCCGAGGTAGGGAGCCAAGGCGCGGGACTCGCCCGAGACAAGCCCGTCGCTCGTGAAGCGTACCGGGATCGTTGTGCCAAGTGGCGTGTCGAGTTCGATGAGGGAGCCCTGGAATGTCAGCTTGATGGCGTCGCCCATTAGATGCGCGGGCTCGTCGGCGAACGCCGCCGCAGAGGCGGTAACGCAACCAATGAGCACAAGTGGCAAACGCATCAAACACATACTCCAGTCAGCCACTTAGCTTATCCCGGATAGGACCGACCGCATCAGTCAACATCAGTGTGGCAGGAAGACGGACAATGCTCGTCGGACTCTAAACTACGCCATGTAACGGCCGACTTGTCCGGGTCACTGCCAACTTTCTGTCAGTAGGTTGCAGCCGGCGATTGTAAAAACATCGCCGGATATGCCTTTATGCTCCTCAACATTTTAGAAATGATTGCGACCCGGTTCGGGACGGGAGGGGGATTTGATGTATTCGGCCTTCAAGGCATCGTGTGTGACGCTCGCGTTTGCGATCGGTATGGCGGCCACTCCGGTTCTGGCGCAGTACCGGCTGTGCGCCTTCAGGGACGGACCGCAGGGCCCGTGCACCTGCGAAGCGGCGTCCAGCAAACCCGGCGAGTACGTGCCGGCTGAAAAGAAATGGTGCCGGAAATCTCAGCCGAAGCCCGATGCGAGTACCGCGGCAGCCAAGCCAGCTCTGGCGAGCGATGCCGCGGCCGCGTCGACCCAGGCGGCGGCGACCCCTGCTGGCTCCACATCGGCGCAACAATCCATGTACCCGGTTGAGACAGGCGCTTTGCCCGAGGCGGTCGCACCATCACCACGCCTCGCCGAGATCCGCAGCCGGGGGAAACTGAATTGCGGCGTCAATCCCAACCTGCTTGGCTTTTCGATGCTCAACTCGTCCGGGCAGTGGGCCGGTCTTGACGCGGACTTCTGCCGAGCAGTCGCGGCTGCCGTCTTCGGGGACGCCGGCAAGGTCGAATTCGTGCCGCTGCAGACCAACGAGCGCTTCGATGCGCTGAAATCGGGCAAGATCGACCTGTTGTCCCGCAATACGACATGGACGATGGAGCGCGACGTCACGCTGGGGCTCGAGTTCGCCGGTGTTCTTTACTTCGACGGGCAAGGCTTCCTGACGAGCGACGAGCGCGGGCTCGTCTCGGCCCAGCAGCTTGCCGGCGGCAAGGTGTGCGTCGAAGCTGGCACCACCTCGGCGGCCAACATGGAGTACTACTTCAAGTCGCATGGGATAGCGGTCGAGACGCAGTCGTATCCGAGCCGCGCGGAGTTGCTCGCGGCCTACCAGTCGGGCGCGTGCGACGCCTATTCGGGCGACCGGTCTTCGCTCTATGCGGACAGGGCTGGATTTTCCGAACCGTCAAAGCATGCCGTGCTGCCGGAAGTGATCTCCAAGGAACCGCTGGGTCCTGCCGTGCTGCAGGGTGATCGTGGCTGGGCGGAGATTGTTCGTTGGACACTCGCCGGCCTCGTCAACGCAGAAGAAGTCGGCCTCGGTAAGACAGCCTCTGACGCACAGTCGGCCGATGTCCAGCGCCTGATCGATGGAGCCGGCGCCAGTGGCGAGAAGCTCGGGCTGCAGAAGACGTGGCTGCGCGATGCGGTATCGGCGGTCGGCAACTACGGCGAAATGTTTGACGCCAACGTCGGCAAGGACAGCCCGCTCGGGATGGAACGGGGGATCAATGCACTCTGGAAGCGCGGCGGCATCCTCTACGCGCCCCCCATGTGGTGAAACGTGCCGTCTTATCGATCCCCCCAATTTTCCTCCGGGTATGCCATGTCGCGACAACTTTCCCGTAGAGCCGTCACGAAGCTCGGAATTGTCTTTGGCGCAATAGCGCTCGCTCAAGCCGCCGCGATCGTGCCGCCGGCTTTCGCCCGCGAGCGTCTGGCTCCGCCTGAACCAAGCCCCCAGGCCTGGGTCAGCCCGCAAGCCGATGCGGACTTGATGCGTGCGATTGAGTTCTACAAGAAGGTCGCAGCGGCCGGCCCCATAACGCCGCTCCCCAACCGCATAACGCTGCGCCCGGGAGATAGCGACGCCAATGTCGAACTGTTACGCCGCAGACTCGAAGCCACCGGCGACGCAAGGCGCGGTTCAACAGATCCCTACATGTTCGACAGCGAGCTGGAGGCGGCTGTCAAACGCTACCAGTCCCGCAATGGCGTCGAGCCGACGGGGATCGTGTACGGCATCACGCAACGGCTGCTGAATGTCCCGATCGAGACGCGCATCAGGCAGCTTGAACTCAATCTTGCGCGCATGCGCGAGATAGCGCCGAAGCTGGCCGCGACACCGAAGTATATCGTGATGAACGCCGCAAGCTTCGAGCTCCAGGGCATCCGCAACGGCCAGGTGGAGATCACCAGCCGCACGATCGCGGGCAAGCGCGCAACGCCGACGCCGATCGTCCAAGCCTCCGTGCAGAACATCAACACGCTGCCTTACTGGCACGTGCCGGGCACCATCGCCACGGCCGCTCTCATCCCCGCCGTTCGCAAAGACCCGGCATATCTCTTCAAGGAAAGGATACGCGTGTTCTCGGCCTTCGGCGGCGAGGAGATCGATCCGGCGACCGTCAACTGGTTTGGACCCGAGGCCGAGCGCTACGTTTTCCGCCAGGATCCAGGCCCACAGAATGCGCTGGGTGTCATGCGCTTCGATATGCCCAACAAGCACATCGTCTACATGCATGATACGCCGATGAAAGCCCTGTTCATGGACTATGAGCGTGCGTTCAGTTCGGGCTGTGTGCGCATGCAGAATTTCTACAACGTTGCTGCGTGGGTCCTCGACGGCCAGCAAGGGTGGAACGGAGAGCGGCTCGCGCAAGAGGTCGCCGCTGGTGCGCAGACGACGATCAAGGTTGCCAAGCCGGTGCCGGTGTTCTTCATTTATCTGACAGCATGGGTCGATCGTGGCGTCGTGAATTTCCGCAACGATCTCTACAATCGCGACGTCAACGCCTTTGATAGTGGCGAGGATGCCTCATCCCGCAGCTTCACGACTTCGATCGCGCCGTGATAGGTATGATCGGTAACGGCTCCGTAGCTCAGCTGGATAGAGCATCTGCCTTCGAAGCAGAGGGTCGCAGGTTCGAATCCTGTCGGGGTCGCCAAGTAATTTCAATGAGTTTCGCCAGTTTAGAATTCTCATTATGAGGTTATGCTGCCCGTTCCTTAAAATATCCGCTTGTTGGGCTAGACGCGACGCGCGGACGTCGCCGACAGGGCCGAGTCTGACCAACGGCGGACATCCGCGTCCGAGGTGGGGCCTTTGCTCATAAGTCGAGATAAGCGAGCGAGCAGCCACCCATTGGAAGGTGGTTGGGCCGGGGGCTCGCGAAGCCATTCTCTCGCCCCGACTCTTGCCGTACGAATGGCCGACGAAGCACTATTGCGGGCTTGCGATCACATGCTGTTCCATCGCGCACCTCGGATGGCGGTCATGCAGGTTACCGCGATAAATCGGGCTTAGAGGATAGAGTGTCTCAAATAACGCACATGGATAGAGTCCGGAGGACGGTGCTCGCATCGGTGACGAGCCTTTTGTTATTGCCCTATGGTGATGGTCTAACGCAGCAATCGACAAAAATCGCCCGTGAATCCCCAACGGCTGCAGACAAAATCGCCGATGTCTTTAGCAAAGTCGGCGATCAAATCTACGAGGATTGCATATTCGAACTATCGCAAGAACAGATTGAAGTTCAGTACGCACTCATACAAGCATACATAGAACAGGGGGCAAGCAGTTCCGTTGCTAGGCGGCTCGCCGCAACACAAATCCAATCCCCCAAATTGTCGGATAAATGCGAACAGATCAGACGTTCGCCAGAAGCTCCTTCCTCAAGCTGGGACACAACACTCTCGGTCCCGAAACCGCCGGCCATCCAAGTCGCGCCCAAACTGCCACTTGAACATCCGGCGCCGGCGGTCGCTCTCACAGGCAAGAAGGGTTTACCCCAGTGGGACTGTTCCCCAGGCGTCGACTACGTGGCGATTTACCTCAATGGTTATGAAAGAAAGCTGACCGGCGGCGAAATCTGCAATCCATACGAAGATGTCGTTCGCGAGGTTCCCCAATCCTTGCGAAGCTTCCGCCTTGGCTACACGATAGGAACGGGCCGCCTTTTTGTTGTTGCCGACGATCCGCAAGTCAGTGGCCAGACGATCGCCTGGGCGATTTCCGGCAGAGACGTGTGCAGGAACAATCCCGATCCTGATTGCCTTGCTGCAAGAGCCCTTGGTCCCTTGCCTCCAGGTGAATACTCATTCACGGCTGATAAGGAACTACGGATCAGTTGGGGACCGAAAACGAAACGGAACGTTGCGGGCATCTATCTCACAAGGTTGTGGAACAAAGACCGGTTCAGTTCTCAGCAAGCCGCTGCCATCTTGGCGCGAAGGAATATCGCCATTCATGTGCGATTGAAGGGCGAAATGTCGGAGGCCTGCATTGCATTGGAGCCCAAAGGTTGGGCTTATGTCGCTTCGTTGATTAAAGAAACGCGCGCCACCGGCCTCAACGTTTATATCGATGAGCCCCATCCGCAAATCGCCGAAAAACCCCCGGTCGTTGTTGCCTCCTCATTTTCTCTCACTTCCCTGTTCAAGTAATTGCGTTCACATAATTCCTCAGGAGGGGACAAGGTGCCCAGGCGGCCATCGAGATCATCCAGGTCTTTTCGCATGGCACGCTTCCTAAGCCGCTCGTGTACTCGCCGGACATGCCGGCGTTCAAGTCTGCTTGGCAGGACACCATCGCGGCTGCCAAGCAATACAATGGCCCCGGCCGGTTCACTGCCATCATCGGCTCTGAGTGGACTTCGAACACGGGCGGCAACAATCTCCCTCGCAACGTCCTCTCCCGCGATAACGAAAGTAAGGTCGGCTAGATCGTCCCGTATACGACGTTGTGCCATCTGGGCAGCGACAACCCGCGCGATCTCTGAAAGTGGATGGCAGGTTACGAGGAGAAAACAGGCGGCAACGTACTTGCCATGGCGCACAACGGCAAAATGAGCAACGGGCGGATGTTCCCCCTCATTGCGTCATTCACCGGTAAGCCCATCGACAAGGAAGATGTCGAGCAGCAAGCCTGGGCGGCCGATCCGGTTGCGCGAATGTCGGCAGAGCGTACGGTTAGCGGCAGTGCGATCAAACAATCCCACGCAGCGTCTAGCAGAAGGGGGCACCATCAACTAAAAGGGGATAGGTTAAGAGGGCCAATTAGGCAAGGGTGACTGGCATGGTACAGAACACCGCCTCCGTTATCCCGATGTACAGCCGTGCCGCGCGGCGTTTTCACTGGTGGGTGGCCTTTTTAGTGCTGCTTCAAGCGCCAATTGGGTTCTACATGGTGTACAGACGCAAGGAAATGCCGAGCGTCAACGAGGCTGGCGAAACAGTTGCTGGTGTGTGGGACAGTGTCACTTCCCTACTTTACAGTTCTCACAAGACGATTGGCCTTCTCATTTTTCTGTCAGTCTTGCTGCGTTTGGGCTACCGCTTGAGTCGGGGCGCACCTCCTTCCGACCCGTCGGTACCCCCTGTACTGACCGCACTATCGCACCTAGTGCATTGGGGGCTTTACCTCATGCTCGTATTGGTGCCGATCGCGGGCTACATCGCCATTTCCTACGGTCGCCATCTGCAAGTTTTCGGACTGCCTCTGCCGCCCGTGACTATCGAGGACAAGAAGTTCTCCGAAGGGCTGTTCGAATTTCACGAGTTCGGCGCGACGATACTGCTAGCACTCGTCGGTCTTCACATCGCAGCGGCCGCCTACCACAGGTTCGTCCGCAAGGACCGGGTGGTAGAACGCATGCTGCCTCGGCGGCGCGTCTGAGGTCTACTCGGGCTGCCGAAAGAGATCTGCAATCTGTATTCGAGATATAGGGCCAGCACGCCAATCCTCATTGCGAACACAGACTATGCTACACGTATTTGGTTTGGGCAGGCCGATTTTCGAATGTCCATACACGGCCCTTACTCACCGTCCGCTGGGGCGCAACGTTGAGTCCGTTCTGTGGGTTAGACCTGCCATGTTGTGGACGTTGTCAGAACGGGGAATTTTGACCCCTCCGCGACACGCCAGCCGGGCGCTCGTATGGCTGCACACTGGGAATAAGCAGCCAGCAGATAGCGCACGGTCAAAGGGCATTCTGACTTCTGCGCTATCTCATTGAATTCGAAACACTGGAACGGATCGCGAAAAGTCAGTATACAGATTTAAACATTGACGACATTCGCTACCTTCGAAGCAAAGGGTCGCAGGTTCCAATCCTGCCGGCGTCGCCACTTCTTGACACTGCGCCCGCTAGCCATCGCCACCAAGTGCAGAACACGGAGTTTCGGGGTTTCGCCGGGGACTGAAACCGCCGGGTCATCATTCCCTGTAACCTATCTGCAACTCACTCCGGAAGATCCGGGGTGTGGGGGCGACAGGGCGTTGAAACTGCTGATACGGTCGAGGGGGAATGGCTTCCGGCGCGAAAGTGCGGGCCATTTCGCGCGTCGGCAAACGCCCGCTCGGGCGAGGCGGCGCAGGGGTAGGAAAGTTGGCGGAGTATCCATGATGCAGGGAACTGTATTTCACCCGGGCCGCGCACGCACTGTGGCCCTCGCAGCGGCTCTTACATTCGGGGCATTCGGTCTTGCCGCTTCGGCACCGGCACTCGCGGACGAGGTTACGATCACGATCCTGAATCTCAAGGCTCTCGACAAACTGGATGAGTTCTCGAAGGGTGATTTCTACGCGAAGGTGACGATCGACGGCACCACGCAAACGACGCCCGTCGCTAAACAGGAGCTGGAGATCAAGCCGAACTGGACCATCACGCATAAGGTGAAGCCGGGCAAGATCAAGGTCAATCTGTCCGTCCTTGATAAGGATTTGACGAAGGACGATCCGATCGATATCAACCGGATCGACAACAAGCGCGACCTCGACTTTGTCGTCGATACGAAGAAGTGCCGCGTCGAAGGCTTCGCCTCGACGTACAAGTGCGGGACCACGATCACGCGCTCCGGCAAGGAGAAGAAGGAAGCCGAGCTGTCGTTCAAGGTCACGGTCAAGAAGTAGGCCAGTTGGCGCCGATCCTACGTCACGACAGTGGACGTCTGCCCGATCCGAGTGCGCCCGATCATTTGTTCCCACAGATGATCGGGTGTTCTTTTTCGTGGCATGACGTCTTTCGCTCCCGCGTGCACCCAGACGACCCGTAACGGTTTGTTGGCGTCCTGGTTCTCTAATCAATAGCGCAGCCCATGGTCGATTTCGTCTTGGTCCTCGTCGGCGCCTTTTATGTCTTCGCCGGGGTCGTTGCGGCACGGGCGGCCGCTACGTCCCACATGATTGATCGCGCCATGGCGGTGATCTCCGGCAAATCTCCGGCGCCAACGGAGACGGCCCAGGCGATGTGGCTGGCGACGGCCTCAGTCGGCATTCTCGTCTCCGGGCTAGCCCTGATGGCCCGCCTCGAACTGGGGTTGTGCGTCTTCATCGCCTCCGCTCTCGCTCAGGCCGCCTACATTTACGGCGTCGCGCCGCGTGTCTTTGATGTTGCCGATCCGCCGGACTCGGTAGGTCGGTTTCGTCGACTACCTAGTAGCGACGGGGCTTGTGGCGTGGGCGTATGTGCGCGGCCATCTGCTGCATTTGAGCGAACTGCCCTTTGCAAGACTTGCCGCGGCGTGCGCAGGGATCGTCGGATTTGCCGGATGGACCGCCTGGCAGATGTTCCAGCCGCTGACGCGCGGCTCGGACGGTGCGGCCACGTCGAAGGCGGCCTAGGCAATGAGGAAAGGCGGCCGGGTCACTGCCCGGAGAAGGAGATGCTGGAAACCGAGCACCAGCGTCAGCAGGATCATGATCCGATTGACGCCGCCGCCGAGCCAGCCGGCATTGGGATTACACTCAGATGCGGGCGTCGCGGATCCTCTTCATGATGGTAGAGGGCGCGAACCGTTGCGCGCCGATGCCGGGCGGATTGTCGAGGAGAGATCAAGCGCCTTCTGCTTTCCGCCAAAGCGTGCGTCGGGTCTGTGGTCTTAGCTCTGGTCGGAGAGCGATTTGCGCGCTGGGTGAGCAGGGCTGGAAACCTTCTCGATCTGCGTGGCGCTCGCGACCGCTGCGGCCGGCAATCCGATGCCGACGATCACGAGGCCCGCAATGCGCCGGCGCTGCCGCTCGGTCGGATCGAGAACGAACGTCAGGAAAACGTAGATCGTCAGGGCGGCTGAAAGAACCATCTAGCCGCCGCGCGATCGCGACTATTGGCATGCCAGACGCGCCGGAGAAACCGGCTGGAACGACCCGGGGTTCGCCCCATGAGGAGATTTCCGCGCCAGTGACGGCGGGCTCTGGAACAGGTATGCCATCAGGCGTGATCTGGCCAGATAATCCAGACAAGAATTGGATGTTGAAGGGGGGGCATGCACAGCCACTCAATGCCGTGGAAGTGCCGCGGCGAAATCGGGCGGCACTTTGAGAGCGCGGGCATGAGCAACGCTTCCGTCCACTGGACTATCAACCTCTCGGTTTTATCGGTGCCGGTTTAGCAAAGCGTGGGCCCGTGGCATTTTTCGGCACAGTTAAGGGATTGCTTACTCCGTCCCGATCTAATGCAAATCGCACGACCAGACGCCGTTTCAGGATGGATGCTGAGTTTCCATGGCTATCGCCTTGTCCGACGATATCGATATGTCAGCAGTTTGGTGCGTCATTCGCCGGAGGCTGCTGAAACGGCTGGTTCTGAGCCTGTTCGCCGGAGCCATGACATATGGAGTGCTGCTGGTCGTTTCGCCGTCCTACGAGTCCGAAGCCCAACTCCAGATCGTCGCCAAGGGTACGTCCAATCCACTCTCCTATCCAAAGCAGGACAGTGGCACGGCGTCGGATTCCACCACCGTCCGCATGGACAAGGAGGCGGTCAATACGCACGTGAGGGCGCTGCTTTCACCTGAATTTGGCGCCAAGGTAGCAGCCGAACTCAAGCTCATCGATCGGGTCGAATTCAACAGCGAGCTTGGAGCGCCGGACGCCATCAGCGGCATACTCCGGTTTGCCGGCATCGGAGCGCCGCGCGCCGGTGAAAGCGCGCAGGCCCGGGTACTGTCGGCTTACTTCAAGCGTCTGGAAGTCTATTCGCCGAAGGAAAGCCGGGCGATCAACATTCGCTTCACGTCGATCGATCCCGACCTCGCCGCGGTCGTTCCCAACCACCTGGCGGAAATGTACCGCGCAAAGCTGGCACCGGAAATCGTCGTCGAGACGGACGAAGTCCAACAGGCGCTCGAGTCTAAAATCAACAAGTTAAAAATCGAAGTGAGCGAGGCCGAAGCAGCTGTCGAACACTTCAAGGGCGAGGCCAACCTGTTCAACGGTGGTCAGCAGCAGACCGGACTCAACGAGCAAAAGCTGAGCGAGCTGAACGCCAAGATCTCGAAGGCGCAGGCCGCCAAGAGCGAGGCGGACGCGCGTGCCAAGTCAGCCCGCGAGATGCTGAAATCCGGAAGTGCCGACGCGCTGCCCGACGTGCAGAAGTCTCCGTTGATCCAGAACCTTGTACAGCAGCGCAATCGACTGGAGCGGCAAATTTCCGAGCTTTCCGCGACTTTGCTGCCGGGGCATCCTCGCATGCAGCAGCTCAACACCGATCTCGCGGTTTTCAAGCGCCAGTTCACCGCCGAAGTGGCGGAGATCGGCGATAGCCTGGAGAAGGAGGCAAAGGTCGCCGGTCTTCGCCAGGAGTCGCTGGCCAGGAGTCTGGCCGAGCTCAAGGCCCAGATTGCTATGACCGGCTTTGACGAGGTCAAGCTGCGCCAACTCGAGAAGGAGGCGCGATCGAAACGTTCCGAGCTCGAGCGCCTGCAATCCCAGTTCGGAGCCAACCGCGCGCGCGCCGACGGCCGCGTCGTGCCCGTCGAGGTTCAGATCGTCACGAACGCGCGGCCGTCGAGCGTTCCGGCTATTTCAAAGACGTCGGCGATCGCCGGCTTAATGTCGTTCGCGACGTTCCTTTTGAGTCTCGCCTGGACCGTGATGATGGCGCTGGCTCGCGGCGCGCGACGAATCGATCCGGCCCAAGATACACGCGATGGCGCAATGGATGTCCCTCACGCAGCCAACATCAGGATCGAGCCTCGCGTGACGCCGCCGCCCGCCTCGGCATCGAAGAGAGCGGCGCCTGCGAGTGAATCCGCTGCGCTGGTTAATTTGCCCATGTCCGATGCCGGCGCCACCCACTTCAAGGAGATCACGCCGCTCGCTAAGGCGCTAATCGCCGATGCAATGGGTCCCGCGGGCTACCGCACGCTCGTGACGGCCGATGCGCCCGGCATCGAAGTGATAGGCGATGCCATGGACCTAGTTTCCGCGCTGACCAAGGCCAGCAAATCGGTCATTCTCGTCGACTGGTGCCCGGAAGGCGGCGGCTATGCAACCTTGACCCAAACGCCAGATGCTCCTGGTCTGTGCGAACTGCTCGCCGGGAAGGTGTCATTCGAGCACGTCGTCAATCGCGTTCCCGGCAGTTATGCGCATGTCATCGTCACGGGCGATGTGTCAGCGGGCGGGTCGGCTGCCTTTGACTCGGATCGTATCAACTTAGTGCTCGATGCGCTTGATGAAGCCTACGAGCATATCGTCGTTAGCGGGCGACACCATCCGGCCAAGGCACTGTTCGAAACGATACAGGGCCGCTTCAATTCCTGCGTGATCGTTGCTCCGACCAAGCGGCACCATCCGCGGAGTGCAGACGGCACCGAGCGGTTCCTTGGTTTCGATGTGACGGACATCTCGATCATGTACTTGGAACTGGCCGCGACGGCGACTGTCGTGGAACGTACAGCCATGAGAGGCATCAGTGCTGTCGGTGGTGCGGTCGCCCAGGCCGGACGCAGATAAACCAGAACGCAAACCCTAAAGCCCGGTAATGGCTTCGTCAGGTGAATTTGCAGGAACAGGTGATCGGCGAGGTTTGCTTCACGCTCGATGACGTCTATCGCGACCACCACTCGTAGGCCTACCCGGTTTTCAAATGCTGTGGCGTGCCGTTCACGGTGTTTGGGCCCGCCGCCTATGCCGACCCGGGATTGATTCATAGGCCATGTGCCGCGACCTCGTCATGACGTGGGATGAGTTGCGCGATTTGGCCCGCGATCCGCGGGTGACGATTGGCGCGCACCATCAATTATTTTGCACCGTCATGGTATCTACCGACGCGGCACGCGAGGAGATTACTTGTGCACGAAGCCAATGCTCGATTGATCTCGGCGCTGCCGCTCGTCTCGCTCAGCGGGCGACTACCAGAACAATCGTCATGTTAAAGTAACGCTGGCGGGCACGCCGTTCGCGTTCTGGAAAGCGGCCAAGCGGATATCCGGTGACCGTGCCACGGCCTGAACTCAGACGGGGGACGCTTCAGGATTGCTGCATCCATTTGACCAGCCAGCCGGCGGGTAGCACCCACAAAAGCCCGGTAACGAGGTAATAGGTGAGTTCTGTGGCCTTACTGGCGTTGACCTGAAGGATCATCGCCGCCACCATCGCCAACAAGGCATAGATCGAGACGAACATGAGCAGAGCGATGGTGCCGACCAGCTTGCGGTTGCGCGATGTCATTGGCTCGTAGCCCCGTTAAGTTGACGTCGTCGATCGCCGCGCCGGTTCGGCGCATTGTGAGTTCGATCGAGAATGTCTACGCCCGCCATCGAGACGACGGTGGATCAAGGAAGGCCAAGACGCCATGGTCACAGCAACAATACAAGTGCGCCTAGCGCCGCAGGATTGGTCACGTGCCGACGCAATGGTGAGGGCGTGGCTTACGCTGTGTGTCGTGCTCGTGTTCTTCATGATCCTCGTCGGCGGCGCGACGCGGCTTACCGATTCAGGCCTGTCCATCACCGAATGGCAGCCGCTCCTCGGCGCTATCCCGCCCCTCGACGCGAACCATTGGCAGGAGGCGTTCGACAAGTATCGCCAGATCCCCGAGTACCACCTCGTCAACAAGGGCATGTCCCTTGAAGACTTCAAATTCATCTACTGGTGGGAGTGGAGCCATCGCTTCCTCGGCCGCGTCGTCGGACTTGCTTTCGCCCTGCCGTTGGCGGTGTTCTGGCTGCGCGGCGCCATCCGGCCGGGCAACCGCGGTAAGTATCTCGGCGTGCTGGCGCTCGGAGGACTGCAGGGCGCGATCGGCTGGTTCATGGTCAAGTCGGGGCTGGTCGACCGTGTGGATGTCAGCCAGTACCGCCTGGCGCTGCATCTTTCGGTTGCTTTCCTGATCCTCGGTCTGCTGGTCTGGCTGGCGATGGAGCTTTCGCCGCGACGTACGCGGCCGTTGAAAAACGATGCCCCGAGCGAAAGCCGCACCGCGACCTGGATCGTTGGTCTGGTCTATCTGCAGGTGGCGCTCGGCGCATTCGTCGCCGGGCTCAAGGGCGGCCTACATTACAACACGTGGCCGCTGATGAACGGTGCGATCATCCCTGAAGACCTGTTCGCGCTTGATCCCTGGATTGCGAATTTTTTCGAAAACGCCACCACAACGCAGTTCAACCACCGTCTCGTGGCCTATGCGGTCGTCGGGTTTGGTCTGTGGCACGCGGGGGCCATCGTGCGCCACTGCGATGACGAGCAACTGCGGCGTTCGGCGATGCTCCTGGCAACAGCGTTGCTGTCACAGATGACGCTCGGGATTTTCACGCTGCTATGGGCCGTGCCGATCGGACTTGGAATCGCCCATCAGGGGTTCGCCGCCGTTGTGATCGCGATTGCGGTGCGCCACCTTTATCTGGCGCGCTCCGTGCCCGCATAGTTGGCGCAGGGGGTTGAGCCGGCGGAACGCTGGCCGCGTCAGGCCAAACCAAGCATCAGCCGGATGTTCTGTGCCGCGGCGCCCGATGCGCCTTTGCCGAGATTGTCAAGCCGCGCGACCAGCACAGCATGGCGCTGGCTTTCGTTGCCAAACACGAACAGTTCGAGCTTGTCGGACCCGTTGAGAGTCAGCGCGTCGATTCGGCCGCCGAGGGCGCCCATCGCCTCGCGCGTCGCAACCTTGACTAGCCCTGCATGGTCGTAGTGCGCGGCGAGCGCCGCATGAAGATCCGTGGCCCGCGGGCGCGCGGGCAGATCGTCAAGGTGCAACGGGATCGACACGAGCATGCCCTGACGGAAATTTCCAACCGAAGGCACGAAGATCGGCCGCCGCTTCAGGCCCGAATAGGCCATCAGTTCGGGCACGTGCTTGTGCTCGAGGCCTAATCCGTAGAGTTCGAACGCCGGCACGGTGCCAGCTTGGTAGGCCTCGATCATGCTGTGGCCGCCGCCCGAGTAGCCTGAAACGGCGTTGATGCTGACCGGCTGATTGGCCGAAACCAGTCCGGCTGCGATCAGCGGATGCAGGAGGGCGATTGCTCCGGTCGAATAGCAGCCCGGGTTGGCGACAAGGCGCGCAGCGCGCACCGCCGCCGCCTGCGCTGCATCGAGTTCAGGAAATCCGTAGACCCAGCCGGCCGCGACGCGATGTGCGGTCGAGGCGTCGATGATCTTCGGCGCGTCTCCGCCGAGCGAGGCGGCGAGTGCGACGGCCCCCTTGGCCGCATCATCTGGCAGGCACAGGACGATGAGGTCGGCCGCGCGCATCATCTCCTTGCGAGCGGCCGCATCCTTGCGCTTGGCCGGATCGATACTGATCACCTCCATGCCATCGGCCATGGCGAGGCGCTCGCGGATTTCGAGTCCCGTCGTTCCCGCCTCGCCATCAATAAAGACCGACTTGGTCATTGCCGTCTGGACCTCAGCCGCCGAATCCGAGCCTGTGCTTGATACCCTGCCAGATTGTCTCCGAGCATCCCACGCCCCAACTGGCGCAGGCGACTTGGTGACTATCGCGATAGATCATGTCGAGGGCTACATATAGGATGATGAGCAGGCCGATCCATGCGATCCAGGGGTAGCGGTGTAGCAGCTTGGCGATATAGCTCGAGGCCACGGCCATCAGCACGATGGCAACGGCGAGACCGATGACGAGCACAAGCGTCGATTCACCGGCGGCGCCGGCAACAGCCAGCACGTTGTCGAGCGACATCGACAGGTCGGCGAGAATGATGGTCCACAGGGCGGACCAGAATGTGGCGTTACTGCCTGGGGCGTTCGGCGCAAGAGTGGCCTCGACGTCGTCGATAGATTGTCCGTTCGTGGTGACGATCTGGCGATACATCTTCCAGCACACGAACAGCAGCAGGATACCACCTGCCAGGGTCAGGCCGATGACCTGCAGCATCTGTTGAGCGATGGCCGAAAACATGATGCGCAGCACGACCGCGCCTGCAATGCCCCAAAAGATGACCCTGGCGCGCATCGAGGGATGAACCTGCGCCGCCGCCATCCCGACTACGATGGCGTTATCGCCGGCGAGCGTCAGGTCGATCATCAGGATGTTGAACAACGCGACCCAATGCGTGCGCCACCACTCCGGAGAAAACATATGTCCGAATTCAACCGACAGCGTCGTCAGCAGCGCGGATATGTCGTTCAGTAGCCATTCCATCTACGTTTTGTCTCCGGTGCGCCGGCGGTCGTGACCATGCTGCCAAACTTAGGCGGTTGCCTTTTGGCATCCACGGCCGAGCGGAGCAACCGCTTTGTCGTTGAAGCACAACAGCCCGCCAATGACGGGCGGGCTGTTGCAGGTGTGATCGCAGAAAAGGGCCGGCCTAGCGCTTCGAGAATTGGAAGCTGCGGCGAGCCTTCATGCGGCCGTACTTCTTGCGTTCGACGACGCGGCTGTCGCGGGTCAGGAAGCCACCCTTCTTCAGTACACCGCGAAGTTCCGGTTCGAAGTACGTGAGCGCCTTTGAAATGCCGTGACGGACGGCGCCGGCCTGGCCCGAGAGCCCGCCGCCTGCGACCGTAACGTTGATGTCGTACTGGGTGCCGCGGCTGGCTGCGTTCAAGGGTTGCTGCAACAGCATCTGCAGGACGGGGCGAGCAAAATACTGCTTGTAGTCCTTTTTGTTGACGACGATCATACCGTTGCCCGGCTTGATCCAGACGCGGGCGACCGCGTTCTTTCGCTTGCCCGTGGCGTACGCCCGGCCGAGCTTGTCCAGTTTCTGGACGTGGACGGGGGCTTCGGAGGCTGCAGGCGTGGCGCCCTTTAGGGTGCCGAGATCGCCCAGTGTCTTGGTTTCGGTAGGCATGGGGATCAGTCCCTCACGTTCTTGCGATTGAGCTTGGCGACATCGAGCGGAACAGGCGTCTGGGCGGCGTGCGGATGCTCTGTGCCCTTGTAGACGCGCAGGTTGTGCATCAGCTGACGCTGCAGCGGACCGCGCTTCAGCATGCGCTCGACAGCCTTCTCGATCACGCGCTCGGGGAACTTGCCCTCGATGATGCGGCGAGGCGAGGTCTCTTTGATGCCGCCGGGATAACCCGTGTGGCGATAGTAGACTTTGTCCTCGTACTTGTTGCCGGTGAACACGACCTTCTCGGCGTTGACGACGACGACGTTGTCGCCACAGTCGACGTGGGGTGTGTAGATGGCCTTATGTTTGCCCTTGAGGCGTGTGGCGATCAGGGCGGCAAGCCGGCCGACGACGAGACCGTCGGCGTCGATGACAACCCAACCCTTGTCCACTTCGCTCGATTTGGCGACGTAGGTCTTCATGAGGCAGCTCTCCTGCCGATGCGTGTTGCGTGGATGGAAGCCGGTAGATGTGCCATGGCAGCCAAGGCGGCGCAGCGAACACTTCCCCCGACAGTGCGTGGTGTCTATTGTGCGTTACCGACCATGTCAATCATAAGAGGGCTTTAAAGGGCCGAAAATCGGCATTTTCTGAATGTGGTATTATATTACTTCGTAGACGGTATTATAATACCGAAATTTTGTTAGCTTTTTTGTCGGCGCCTTGGTCCACGGTGAAAGCCTTGCCCGACACCATGCGGCCGGACTTCGATTGATCGCCGTGTCTCTGGACTTCCGGACCCCTCCGTTCATATTGGCGTCTCAGTTTTCGTCTCGACTCAAGCTCCAAACTCGCCGGGTGTCCCGATAATCCCCTATGGCTTCGAGGAGGTTTCAAGAACATGTGGACGAAACTGCCCCGCACGCTGCTCGCAGCCGCGCTTGTCGCGCTCGGCACTACCGAGGAATCGCCGATGGCAACGGCGGAGGAACTGCGTCAGATGCCGCTGACGGACGCGCAGGTCGCAGCCTTCATCGCCGCCCAGAAGGATTTCCAGCCGCTCGCCGGCAAACTTCTCGAAGGCGGCGACAAGCCGGACGCCGGTCTGACAACTCAACTCGAGGAGATTTCCAAGAAGCACGGGTTTGCCAACTTCTCCGAATTCGAAGACGTCGGCGCCAACATAACGATCGTGCTCGATGGGCTGGACCGGAACAACGGCGTTTACACGGACCCGGTGGAAAAAATGAAGACCGAACTCGAGGACATCAAGAAGGATGCCTCGATCCCCGATGAAGACAAGAAGCTCGCTATCGACGACCTGACGCAGGAAATCGCGGCGGCGCAGCCTCTGAGGTTCAAGGATAACGTCGAGGTAGTGAAAAAGCATCAGGCCGAACTGGAGACCCTCATCAACGACGGCGCGGGCGACAGTCCCGCCGGCACCGATGGGCCGGAATCAGCGCCCACAGGTGCGCAGTAATGGCCGATGAAGCGAGGCCCGCCACGGCCGCCATCACGCAAGCGACCGATGGGCTTCTGGTGATGAGCAGGCCTGCTGCGGGTGTCGCGGTCGTTACGATGAGCCGTGCAGCCGCTCGCAACAGCCTGTCGCGCGCCATGTTAAGCGCCCTGCATTCTGCCGTACAGGAGCTCGGCGCCGATGGCAGCATCGCCGCGATCGTACTGGCGGGCGATGGCCGCGCGTTTTGCGCCGGGCATGATCTGAAGGAACTCACCGCCCATCGCGCCGATAGCGACGGCGGTCGCGCCTTTTTTGCCGATACGATTGAGGATTGCGCGGCGTTGATGCAGGCCATCGTTGCATGTCCCAAGCCTGTTATCGCGGCCGTCGCCGCCACCGCGACCGCCGCCGGTTGCCAGTTAGTCGCGACGTGCGATCTGGCGGTCGCCTCGGAGACGGCCGAGTTCTGCACGCCGGGCGTCAACATCGGTCTTTTCTGTTCAACGCCAATGGTGTCGCTGTCCCGCAATGTGCCGCGCAAGCGCGCGATGGAGATGCTTCTGCTGGGGGAAATGCTATCCGCGCACGATGCCGCCGACTTTGGGCTGGTCAACCGAGTCGTGCCGCCCGCAGCCGTCATGGACGAGGCAGTCGGCATGGCGCGGCGCATCGCCGAGAAGTCAATGGCGACCGTAGCGATCGGCAAACAGGCATTCTACCACCAGATCGAACAGCCTCTCGACGAGGCCTACACCTATGCAGCACGGGTCATGGTTCAGAACATGATGATGCGCGATGCTAGCGAGGGCATTGACGCTTTCTTGGAAAAGCGTGTGCCGTCGTGGAAGGGCTGCTGACGTGACCCACGACACTTATGCGGACGCCTACATCGCCGGCATTCTCGGACGCGTTCGAACGTTCGCTTTCGTCGGTGCGTCGGCGAACGAGAACAGGCCAAGCTACTTCGCTATGAAGTACCTGCTTGGCAAAGGCTACCGCATCCTACCGATCAACCCAGGCCTCGCCGGGCAGGAGATCCTCGGTCAGAGGGTTCACGCGCGCGTTAGGGATATTCCCGAAGGCCCCGTCGACGTTGTCGACATCTTCCGCAACTCGGAAGCCGCGCTGGAGATCACGCGCGAGGCGATTGTCGAGAATGACCGGCTCGGCATATCAACGGTCTGGATGCAGCTCGGCGTACGCAACGACATCGCAGCCGCGGAAGCCCAAGCCGCGGGCCTTACCGTGGTAATGAACCGATGTCCGAAGATCGAGTATGGCCGGTTGTCGGGCGAGATCGGGTGGGCCGGTGTCAACTCCGGAATCCTTTCAAGCCGAAGGCCCAAGCTGGCGCAGGGCGCATTTCAAAACCACCGCATTCCCGGCAAATAACTGAGCGGCGCTTTCAGGACGTGGCGACTGTCAATCGTGGCGCGCGGAGCGTTCCATCCACGAGAGTAGAAGCATCACCGTCGACACGGCAATGGCCAGCGCGAGGAACGGGGCGGTGAGCGCCAGCACGGCCGCGATCAGCAACACCGAATTGCAGACGAGCACCGCGATCGTAACCGGCTCGTGCGCGCCAATTCCAGCCGCCGCTCTCTGATAGAAGTGTTCCCGATGCGGCTCCCAGGGCCTCGCCCCTGCCACGACGCGGCGTGCCAGAGTCAGGGTGGCGTCGGCGGCGAAGTAGAGGGGCGGAATGACGGCGGCGACGAGCGAGTGATGAACGGCGACGTCGAACATTAGCCACCCCATCAGGAAGCCGAGCGGCACGCTGCCAACGTCACCGAGAAAAATTCGGGCCGGCGGCCAGTTCCAGATCAGGAAGCCGCAGGTTGCGCCGATCGCCCCGAAGGCGAGCGCGTGCAGCGGCCCGGCGGCCGCGCCATTTGCTAAAGAGACGGCCGCGAACCCCGCCGCGATGGTTACGGTCTCGACGCCCGCGATGCCGTCGATCCCGTCCATGAAATTGTACAGATTGAGGAACCAGACCAGCGCAAGACCGCACACAAGGCGATCGAGGACCCATGGCAGATGGCCATGCAACACGAGTATGTTTCCGGGCAGTGACAGCATGCAGGCTGTGGCCGCCGCGATATGCACAACGAGGCGCGGCAAGGCCGGCGTGGCTTTCATGTCGTCGGCCCACGATACAAGTGCCAGCACGATGAGGGCAGGGAGCAGAAGACGCGGCAAGCCTCTTAGCGGCCAGATCAGGACCGCGGCCGTGAGCATCGCCGCCAGCAGCGGCAAGCCGCCGCCGAGCGCGACGGCGCCTTTGTGCATGGTGCGGTGGTTCGGCAGCGCCACGATGGCGCGCGCCTGGACCCAGCGGATAAACAGGAGGGTTCCGCTGGCGGCCAGGAGGAATGAGACGAGGACCGTCACAAGCGGGCGCACAAGGTGGCTCCAGCGGGTATCTCTAGTGTCATTCAAACGTCGTGCGCAGCGATATCAGAACCGTTAGGTCACGCCAATCCCGCCTCTCGGTTACTTGCCCACGATGCTGAAATCGGCCGAAAGCGATGCCGCCGAGCTTCCCCCCGCAAAGATCTTGAAAGGACCCGGCTCAACCAGATAGCGGCCTTCGTCATCGTGGAAGCCGAGTTCGGATGCTTTCAGCTGGAAATGGACAGTTCGCGTCTGGCCCGGTTTCAGCTCCACCTTCCGAAACGCCTTCAGCTCTCGAACCGGGCGCGAACGACTGGCAACGAGCTGGCGCGTGTAGAGCTGCACGACCTCCCCGCCTTTCCTCGATCCCGCGTTACGAAGCGTTACGGCGACCTCGATCTCGCCGTCGGGTTTCATGCACGCGGAGCCGACCTCAATCTTATCGTAGACGAAGTCGGTATAGCTGAGGCCGTGGCCGAACGGGTACAGCGGCGTGACTGCTTCGTCGACGTAGCCCGAGGTATAGCGGCTGCCCGTCCATGGACGGCTCGTCGGGAGGCTGTTGTAGGCGATGGGAATCTGGCCGACCGAACGCGGGAAAGTCATCGGCAGCTTTCCGGACGGCGAAACTTCGCCGAGCAGCACTTCGGCCAGCGCCGCTCGGCCTTCCGTGCCGGGGTTCCAGGCGACCAGGATGCTGGCGGCGTACTTGTCGGCGTAGCCGAGCGTCAGCGGGCGGCCGGTCTCGACGACCAGCACAATCGGCTTGCCCGTCTCGACCAGAGCTTCGAGCATCTCCTGCTGCATGCCCGACAGACCAAGACTGGTGCGCGAGGCGCCTTCGCCGTTGACGTCGCAGTCTTCCGTTACGACCAGCACGACGACATCAGCGCGCTTGGCTTCGACCACGGCCTCATGCTTATCGGCAAAGGTTCGCCCGCACGCGTCGTTGTAGCCCTTCACGTAATGAAGATCCTGACCCGGCCGCAGGCGCGCGCGCAAAGCGTCAACTAGGGATTGCGTCTCGGGCTTGGTCAGAGTGGCGGGCCCATACCAGGAGTGGTCGTTGGTGGTTTCCGCGCCCGTGCCGATCAGTGCGATCGTTTTCACCGACGGCGTAATGGGCAGCTTCTCGCCGTCGTTCTTCAGCAGCACGAAACTCTCGCGGGCGACATTGCGCGCCGTCTTGCGCACGTCGGCCTCGGTGATTGGAGGCGGCAGCGGCTTCTTGTCGAATAGTCCGAGGCGGACCTTGACCCGTAATACCCGGCGCACGGCCTCGTCGAGCGCAGCGCGCGGCACGCGGCCAGTGGCGATTTCCTGCGTAAGGTGGCGATGGTAAGCGTTACTCTCCATGTCCATGTCGATGCCGGCGAGGATCGCCTTGCGCGCGCCTTCGGCGAGCGTGGCCGCGACCCCGTGGTTCATCAATTCGCCGATGGCGACGAAATCGGAGGTCACGAACCCGTCAAAGCCGAGGCGCTCCTTTAGTAGCCCGTTGATGAGGCGGCGATCCGCGGTGACGGGCACGCCGTTGATGGTATTGAACGACGCCATGACGGTATCGCTGCCGGCTTCGAGCGCGGCGCGAAACGGCGGCAGGTAGCGGTCGAACAATTCGGGCGTGGAGATCTCCGCGCCGTTGTAGTCGCGCCCGCCTTCCGGCGCGCCATATCCGACGAAGTGCTTGACCGAGGTGGCGAGCCCGCCCTTGCGGTATCCGCGCACGCGGGCCGCCGCGAAGGCCGAGCCCAGGAACGCGTCTTCGCCGGCGCTTTCGATGACGCGGCCCCAGCGGGGATCACGAGACACGTCCACCATCGGTGCGAACGTCCAGTTGATGCCCGTTGCGGCGGCCTCCCGCGCGATGGCTTCGGCGGCAGCTTCCGCAAGTTCCGGCCGCCAAGTCGCCGCCCAGGCTATGGGCGTGGGAAAACTGATCCGGAAGGCCCAGATGGCGTCGATTGCGAACAGCAGCGGAATGCCCAGGCGGGACTGGCGCGCGGCGGTATCGAAGTCGCGGATCGTCCTTGGATCGACCACATTCAGCATGGCCCCGATGCGGCCTTGGCGCGCGAGTTCGATCTGCGGTGCCCACGGAAAGGCGAGCGAGGGGAAATGAAGCTGGCCGATCTTCTCCTCAAGCGTCATGCGCGCAAGCATGGATTCGACCGTCCGTTCCACCTCCTTGCCGCTTGTCTTGTTGGCCCCGGCGGCGGCTGAAGCGGACACAACGATGGCACAGACAAGTGCCAGGAAGGGTGTCTTGAGACGGTTCGTCATGAGATTTGGGATTTTGGTGCGCGGCTTCTGTAAGGTTCGAACGGGGGTTGCGTCCAACGATCTATGGGCGCTTGCAGCGCTGCTCCGGTAACCACGCAATTTCGGGGCCCTCTACAATGTGGCATAGCAGCCGGTCATGCGGTGCGTTTGCGGCGGCAGCGTGAACACCACTTGCCGTGAACGCGGCAGCGCGCCATGGTCGGGGCGATGTGGCGCGCCGCCGCAAGCGCCGCCTGCCTACTATTCAAGCGGGCTTGCCCTCGTTATCAGCAGGTCGCACGCCCCCCGGAGACTACTATGACCTCGTCGACGCTCAAATCGGCCCGCCTTGATATCGAATGGTCCGTGAAAACCATCCTGCCAATCGAACTGGCCGGATCGGAGGTGGCGTTGGAGGCGCGTGCCTATCAGGGTTGCGAGCCCGATACGCAGGCCGTCGCGCTAATCCATCGCGGCGCGGGCGACGAACAGGACGCGACTGCGACGGTGCGGGTTCATTCGGGCTGCGTAACGGGCGACGTTTTTCATTCGCTCCGCTGCGATTGTCACGTCCAATTGCAGTCCGCTCTCGTCCGCATCACCTCGGTTCCCAACGGTGTGCTGATCTATCTGCCCTACCAGGAAGGACGCGGCATCGGTCTATTCAAGAAGATCCGGTCCTATGCGCTGCAGGACCAGGGGCTCGATACCGTCGATGCAAACATCGAGCAGGGTGCGCCGATCGATGCCCGCGACTATGCCTTCACGGGTGAGATCCTGCGAGATCTCGGCTTCACCAAGATCGGCCTGATGACCAACAACCCGGACAAACTCGAAGCGCTGGAGCAGGCCGGCATCGAGATCGTGGAACGCATTCCGCTTGTGGCCTCTCCGAGCCCCCACAACAAGCGCTACCTCGAAACCAAGCGACGGCGGCTGTCACACAAGTTGTGACGATGTGGTCGCACTATTGTTTGATAACCATGCCGTAGCTAACGCGAGGCTAGGTCGCTACCGCTGCGAGACTTGAAAAATTCGTGCACTATTAGTTCTTGGTTCTTTTAGGGGAGTGGCGATGACAGATCGTTAGGTCACGACGCAAGGCATTGGCCGCCGCGCTGCGACCGGTGCGAACAGAGTCGAGGCATCAATACTGCGCCTGCGATAAACCCTCTTAAGCTGGCTTGGCAAAGCAACGAGCTCGCTGGCTTCGAGTCTCTGAAGCCGCTCAGTTTCGACGATCCGCTATTCGCGCCGTAGACCCTGAATTTTCAACTGTCCGTATCCCAATCTGGATGCTGCAGGCTTTTGAGCCGCGCCAAGTCCTCTGGCCTGCGGTCATCGGCAGTTGTGTGCGCGGGCAGAGCGCGCATGGTGTCGAACCATCGGAGCTTACTTTCGATGCCCACCTGTCCGGTCAGGGGCGCTGGAGCGTTGGGGTCGTCGAGTGAGCCTATAGCGATCTCGTAATTAGGGTCGCCGTCTTCCTTCATGAACAACGGCGTGCCGCACTTTCCGCAGAAGCCGCGTGCCACGATGGCCGACGAACGAAACTCGCCCGGCGTGCCGCGCGTCCAGATAAGGATCTTCGCCGGCACCGAGACCAGTGCCGCACCCCACGATCCGAACGCCTTCTGACACATGCGGCAGTGGCAGATGCCTGCGCGGCCGAAAGGTCCATCGATGCGGTAGCGGATGGCACCGCACTGGCAGCCGCCAGAGTGGGATGTGGTCATGATAGGGTCCGTCCTCATCAACACGGGGAGTGGGAACATTACTGCCTGCGCGCATTACAGTGGCGTCCATTGCACCTGATCGATATGCGTTGCTCCCGTCGCTAGCATGACAAGTCGGTCGAAGCCGAGCGCGCAGCCGGATGCCGGCGGCATGTGTTCGAGCGCCGCCAGGAAGTCCTCGTCGATAGGATACCGCTCGCCATAGATGCGCTGCTTCTCAATCATCTCGACTTCGAAGCGGCGGCGCTGCTCCGCGGCGTCGGTTAGTTCCCCGAAGCCGTTCGCAAGCTCGACGCCGCAGCAATACAACTCGAAGCGCTCCGAGACCCGACGATCTGACGGCTTGCGCCGGGCGAGAGCCGCCTCGCACGCCGGGTACTCCATTAACAGTGTCGGCCGGCCAAGTCCCAGGTTTGGTTCAATGAGGGCGGCCAACACGCGCGAGAAGATGTCGGTCCAGCTGTCGTGCTCTCGCGGCATGACGCCGGCTGTCTCTGCCATGTCAGCCAGCAGAGCGCGGTCTGGCTCACCGCTGTCTGAGATCGTCGCCAGGAGATCGATGCTCGAATGGCGGCCAAACGCCTGCGCAAGGGTGACCTGCTCGGAGTCGAACGTTGGATTTGCCGTGGCGCCGCGCCATGAGAACAACTGGTGCCCGGTTGTCTGCGAGGCGAGTTTGAGGATGTGGACGGCATCCTCCATTACCTGCTCATAGGGCGCGCCAGCGCGATACCATTCGAGCATCGTAAACTCGCTGGTGTGCATAGCGCCGTGCTCGCGATTGCGAAACACGGGCGAGAACGCAAACAGCTTCTCCTCGCCCGCCGCGAGTAGCTTTTTCATGGCGAACTCGGGCGAGGTGTGGAGGTACAATGGAGTGCGCTCCCCTCCCGTGCCGATGCGCTGTGTCCCGAAGGCATGCAGGTGCGCCTGGTTGCCGGGCGATACCTGCAGGCAACCCGGGTCAGACTCGGTGAAGCCTTGGCTCTCGAACCATCCCCGGATGGCAGACTTTATGCGCCCCCGGGCCAGCAGGAAGGGCCGCCGGTCGGCGTGGCGATGGGCATCCCACCAGGGCGAGGTCATGGATCATAGACCCTTTTCGCGGCGTGGTTCCTACCGGCGTAACGTTGCAGGACTTGGCCTTTCCCGCCGGACAGAGTAAGAGAGCGGCCAGCTTCCCCGCTGTTCGGCCCCTTGCCAGCGCGACGTTCTCGAGCTTTTCGGGCGGCATTGATGGAGACGTATTCGTGGTCAAGGTTATCGCCAGCTCGATCCGTAAAGGCAATGTGCTCGATCTCGACGGCAAGCTCGCCGTCGTCATGTCGGCGGAAAATATCCATCCCGGCAAGGGCACGCCCGTCACACATCTGGAAATGCGCCGCATCGCGGATGGCGTAAAGCTGGTCGAGCGTTACCGCACCACCGACCAGGTCGAGCGCGCGTTCCTCGAAGACAAAGACTACAATTACATGTACGAAGACGACATGGGCTACAACTTCATGCAGCCCGAGACGTTCGATCAGATCACGATCCCGAAGGATGTGGTCGGCGACGCAGCCGTCTGGCTGCAGGAAGGGATGACTTGTTCGGTGAGCCTGCACGAGGGCAACCCGATATCAATCGAACTGCCCCAGCGCGTGGTTCTCGAAATCGTTGAGGCCGACCCCGTTGTGAAGGGACAGACCGCGTCGTCGTCTTACAAGCCCGCCAAGCTGTCTAATGGCGCGCGCGTGATGGTGCCGCCCCACATCGGCGCGGGCACCAAGGTCGTCGTCATGACAGAGACGGGCGAGTACGTGGAACGCTCGCGGGATTGATTTTCCGGTCAAGTGGCTATAGCGGCGGAGTTGTTCTCTGCCAGGCGCTGTATCAGAACCTCTGACACTAAACCTCTATCGCCTTCTTCACTTCGAACACCTCCATGATGCGGCAGCCGCGGTGGGGACCGTCACACACGAAGGTCCATTTGCCCTCCGTGTAGGTGTCGCACATCTTGACGCCTTTGATCAGGATCCAGTGGCCTTCCTTGCCCTTGTGGATGGCGAGGATGTAATGCACCCAGGCGTTGCGCGGCTTCTGCATCCAGCCCCACACTGTCGGGCGCATCTTGCGCCCCAAGTGCATGTAGGTCTCCTTCAGATGCATATTGTAGCCGTAGACGCTGAGCGCGCCTTCGACTTCGTCGGCATAGGTGCCCCGCACGGTGTGCTTCAGGTCGGGGGGCAGGCAGCGATAGGCGTTGATGACTTCTTCGATCTTGCTGATGCGGTGGCCGGTTATGGCGGACAGCACATAGGGTCCGCAAAAGGCCACGCGGCCGGTATCGTTCTCGGCCTCATTGAGGCTCGAGGTCATGTGGGGCAGGCTCGCCAGATCGTCCATGCCGGATCGTCCAAAACGTCGCTCATGCGCACGGATCGGCCGTTGCCGGCCAAATTGACAACGCGATGTTGCCGCGCTGATGGTTTAAAGATCGTTAACGCACTAAGTTTGAGCGCGCGGGCCCGTGGGAGGACGTAGCATGTTCGTGGTGGTGGTGTTCATCGAGGCGAAGCGCGAGTACCGCATGGCGCTGAAGGCGGCGCTGATGGTGCACGCCCGGCGCACCCTCGAGAACGAGACCCGCTGCCAGCGCTTTGACGTGGCCGAAGACCCTCTCGATCCGTTGTCGTTCCTACTTTACGAAATATATGACAGCGAGGCGGCGTTCCGGGCGCACAGTGAGATGCCGCACTACTCCGAACATGCGCTTGCAGTTCAACCCTGGACGGAGTCCAAGCGCGTCCTGACTTACGAATTGCTGAACGGGCACAGCGCCAATTGACGTGATCTAGCGCGCCTTGGCGGGCTTCAGAATTCGCATTTCCGGCGCTGGGCGATAGCGCTCCTGCTTCACCGGGCGGCGGGCTGGCCGGACCGCTTGCGCCGCTTCCTCCGCCAAGGCGAGGATCGCGTCGGCACTTATAGGCTTGGCGCACTTTCGAGCGCTGCAACGGGCGAATGGGAAACAGAGAGAGCCAACGGACGTGACAGTATGTCTGGTCGTCTCTCTCGGTACGAGCCGACGGCTTTAAAGTCTGCGGCAGACGGGTCCGCGCCGGATGTGGGTCGTAGCATTGTCATCCCGTACCATCAATGCGGCGCAGCAAGCCATGTGCCACACACGGGCATGTGTCACACACGGGCATGGTGATTTTGCCGAACGAATTAGCGTGGCGACCCGAGCAGTTCCAAGCGGTCTGCACTCGGGGCACGACGATGCGCGATTGCGCGACGGCGGGCGCCTGAGAAGAGTGCGAAGCCGGCGGCACTTCCGCCGGCAGAGGTCTGCGATTATGTCTTCGCATAGGTGGTCGAACAGGGATGGCCGCCAGGCCCTTGTGTCGTATAAGGCTGCATCGCACTATAGCGCCTGAGCGCGCGATACGATCGCGAAGGACGCCAGACAACTCGAGGATACGACATGCGCTACGACGAGAGTGACCAGCAAAGCGAGAACGTCGAGGATCGCCGTGGCCAGCGCGGCGGCTGGGGATTTCCCGGCGGCGGTCGTGGCATTCAGATTCCGATCGGCGGGCGGGGCGGCATGAGCCTGACGTCGCTGCTGATCATCGGCGCCCTCATGCTGCTGTTCGGCATCAATCCGCTCGAGATTCTGACCGGCGGCCAGGGCGGCCGCGTCCCCGGCATGCCGGATCTGCCGCATTCCGGGCAGGGCGCACCGCGCACGGGCCGCGGCTTCGATATTCCGGGTCTTCCTGGTAGCACCGAGAAGCAGTCTGTGCCGGCGACCAACGACGAAATGGGCGTCTTTATCAAAAAGGTTCTGAAGGACACTGAGGACGTGTGGAACGAAGTCTTCCGCAGCTTCGGCCAGAACTACGAAGAACCCAGCATGGTGCTGTTCAACGGCGGCACCCAGACGGCGTGCGGCCCTGGCATGACGCAGATGGGACCGTTCTATTGCCCGCTCGATCAGAAGGTTTACATCGATCTCGCCTTCTATGACGAGATGAAGCGCAAGTTCAATTCACCCGGTGACTTCGCCCAGGCTTACGTTGTTGCCCACGAGGTCGGCCATCACGTCCAGACACTGCTTGGCATCGCGGAAAAAGTGCAGAGCATGAAGCAGCGGATGGACGAGCGTGGCGCCAACCAGCTTCAGGTGCGCATGGAACTGCAGGCCGATTGTCTCGCCGGCGTATGGGCCAACCTGAATAATCAGCTGAAAAGGCGGCTCGAGCCTGGCGACATCGAGGAGGGTCTCAACGCGGCGAGCCAGATTGGCGACGACATGATCCAGCGCCGCATGACGGGCCGCGTCGTTCCCGATGCCTTCACCCACGGCACCGCCGAGCAGCGCGTCCGGTGGTTCAAGCAGGGCTTCCAGTCGGGCCAGATGCAGACCTGCGATACGTTCGGAACGGACCTATAGTCGCGTTCGGCAGGGTAAGAAACATTGAAGGCGGCCCCGGGATGGGTGCCGCCTTCGTCGAGTCTTGATTGCGCAACCACGCTTTAGGCTGTTGCGGCTAGAGAGCTTCCCCGCCGAACGGACCGGCGATCTGGCAGGGGATCGCCTTGGCGGTGAATGCCTTGCACATCTTCTTCGCCTCGGCGACGTTCTTGACCGGACCGGCCAGCAACTCGTACGTCAGCCCGTCGGCGTCGACGCCCGTGCGGTAGCGCGGCTCCAGGTTCTTGAGGCTGTCGGCGTGCCGTTCGGCGAGCAGGTTCCAGCTCAGCCGGATGGCTTCCAGCGACGACCCGGTGGCGATTTTTATGCCGACCGGTTTGTCGGTCGGCTTGTCCGCCGGCTTGACGACGGCTTGCCCGAGCGACACCGGCTTTTCCACGCTGCCGGTTTCGAGATTCGCGGCTGGCGCAGCGGCCGCGAGCTTGGAGTCGGGGGCCACGGGCGCGACCGGCTTTGCCGCTGCCACGTCAGCGGGCTGCGCCGCGTTGATGACAGTCGGGGTGGCTGAATTCGAAGCAGCCTTGACGGGCTTGACCTCTGGCGCGGGGTCGGCCGCGCGCAACTCGGGCATGGCCGGACGGGCATCGGCGGCAGGTGAGATGGGGACCGCTGGCGCTACGGCGGCCGACGCTGGTTCGGCCCGCTTGACGTCGGCGAGGGCGCCCACGCGGGAGCCAAGCTCGGCAAATCGCTCCGACTGGGTGGCCAATTCCGATTTCAGGGTCGACACGTCGGTCTGAACCTCTATCAGCCCGTCGCGCAGACTGCGGATTTCGGCCTGCGCCACTTCGGACGAGTGCCCCCCCGGTGTCGAAGGGGCGTAGTGCGCCAGCAGTTCCGGCTTTACGGCCATCACAGTCAGGTAGCCGAGGGCAACGATCGCCAGCGAGCACCACATGATCACGTAAGCGCTGACACTTGGAGATCGGGCGGGCTTGGCCGAACGGCGCGCCGGCGGCATCTCCGAAACCGAATCGGGACTTCAGATTCGGCAAAGGCGGCGGGATATCTGATAGTGACTGGGACATCGAAACAGCCTCGCTGGGCATTGCAATTGCGAAACGCTGTCTGAGTCCCGAATCGGGGTCAACGCGGCCAGCCCGCCCGAACGGTGCCTGCTGTGGATGAAATGGCGGAACCCGTGGATTTGTGGGATATGGACGCGCCTCGGGCGGTCAACAATGCTAGGCCCGACTAAAAGGGTTGAGGGAAGGCGACGGCATGAACCGATCCGAATTCCGATCAGCGAGAGAGTAGTTATTGCTCAATTTTTACGCTACGCCGATCCGGTTCCGTTGCGACAGAGAATTTGCTGCATGTTTGCAGCGACTTCGCGCAGATCAGAGTGGTGCACGCGTGTGTTGCGGCATTTGGTGAATTCAACTTCAACTTTGGCGATTCCCCGCATGACCGCTGCTTCGCCCCTCATCGTCCTTCTCGCGGCCGGCAAGGGTACCCGCATGAAGTCGGCGCTCCCTAAGGTGCTTCACCGGATCGCCGGCCGATCCATGCTCGGTCACGTGCTGGATGTGGCCGCGGCAGCGGGCGGCACGCCCGCCATCGTAATCGGCCCCGATATGGACGCCGTGCGCCAGGAGGCCCTCTCGATCGCGCCGAACGCTCAGGTCTTTGTTCAGCAAAATCAGCTAGGCACGGCGAATGCAGTGCTTGCCGCCCGCGACGCCATTGACGCTCATTCGGGCGACGTCATCGTGCTTTGCGCCGACACGCCACTGATCGAGCGCGCAACGGTGGCGCGGCTTCAAGCGGCTCTCGACGGCGGTGTCGGGCTTGCCGTGCTGGGGTTCGAAGCGCGCGATCCTGCCGGCTATGGGCGTCTGCTGACCGACGCCGACGGGATACTCATGGCGATCCGTGAGGACGAAGAGGCGAGCGCCGATGAAAAGCGCGTCCGCCTCTGTAATTCCGGGATGCTTGCATTCCGACTGCCCAATCTTCTCGGCGTTCTAAATGCCATCGGCAACGCCAATGCCAAAGGCGAGTTCTATCTAACCGATGCGATTGAGATCGCCCGGTCACAAGGCGCGCGCGCCAGCGTCGTGGTGTGCCCCGAAAGCGAAGTGCTGGGCGTCAACGCGCGCGAACAACTGGCCGCCGCTGAGCGCATCTGGCAGGAGCGGGCGCGCGGGCGCGTGATGGCGAATGGAGCGACGCTGATCGCGCCAGAGACAGTCTGGTTCAGCTACGATACTAAAGTTGGCCGGGACGTGGTGATCGAGCCCAACGTGTTCTTTGGGCCAGGCGTCACAATCGAAGACGGCGCGGAGATCAAGGCGTTCTGCCACATGGAAGGTGCCCGTATCGGCGGTGGCGCGCAAATTGGTCCGTTTGCACGCCTAAGGCCCGGCGTCGTTCTGGGCGAAGATGTCCGCATCGGCAACTTCGTGGAGGCAAAAAACACGAAGATGTCGGCCGGGGCCAAGGCCAATCATCTTGCCTATCTCGGCGATAGCATCATCGGAGCTAAAGCCAACATTGGCGCGGGCACCATTTTCTGCAACTACGATGGCTTCTTCAAACACAAGACGGAGATCGGGGCCGGCGCGTTCGTCGGCTCGAACTCCTCAATGGTCGCCCCCGTGAAGGTCGGCGAGGGCGCCTACGTCGGGTCTGGCTCCGTCATCACCAAGGATGTCGCGCCTGGAAGTCTGGCGCTCGCGCGCTCTTCGCAGGAAGAACGCCCGGGTTGGGCGGAAAAATTCCGCGTCATGATGGCGCGCCGCAAGTCAAAGTCGACTTGACGCAACAAACGGTACTTATCATGCATCGGGGTAGAGATTGGGTTTGGTTGTCACGGAATATCTGACTTGATGCATGCGGCAACTCGCATAACCCTGGAGCGTTAATCTCATGTGCGGAATTGTCGGAATTCTAGGCTCCAAGCCGGTCGCGGCCGACCTCGTCGACGCGCTCAGGCGCCTTGAATATCGCGGCTATGATTTAGCCGGAATTGCTACCGTCGAGCACGGCCACCTCGAACGCCGGCGGGCCGAGGGCAAGCTGCGCAACCTAGAGACACGCCTGATCTCCGAACCGCTGCAGGGCCGCACAGGCATCGGTCACACGCGCTGGGCGACCCATGGCCGACCGACCGAGCGCAATGCGCATCCGCACATGAGCAGGGCGGTGTCCGTGGTGCATAACGGAATCATCGAGAACTATCGCGACCTCAAAGCCGAACTGGCCGCCAAGGGGCACGTGTTCGAGACCGATACCGACACCGAAGCCGTCGTCCATCTCATCACCGACGAGATGTCGAAAGGCCTTGGGCCGGTCGAGGCCGTGAAGGCTGCACTCGGCCGCCTCGAAGGTGCTTTTGCGCTCGGCATTATCTTCGCCGGTCACGAAGACCTGATGATCGCGGCACGGCAGGGCTCCCCGCTCGCCATCGGGCACGGTGCCGGCGAAATGTATCTGGGCTCGGACGCCATCGCCCTGGCGCCGTTCACCGACCGCATCACGTATCTGGACGAAGGCGATTGGGCGGTGATGCACCGGTCGGGCATCGAGATCTACGATCGCACGGGCCGCCGGGTCGACCGTCCGCAAGTCAAGTCGGTCGCCAGTGCCCTGCTCGTCGACAAGGGTAACCACCGCCATTTCATGGCGAAGGAAATTCACGAACAGCCCGAGGTCATCAGCCATACGCTCGCCAACTATCTCGACATGGCGGCCGGTACGGTCGCGTTTCCCGATCTGGGGATCGACCTTGCCAAGATCCCGCGCGTCACCATCTCGGCATGCGGCACCGCCTACTACGCCGGTCTCGTCGCCAAGTACTGGATCGAGCGCTATGCTCGCGTTCCCGTTGAGATCGATATTGCTTCCGAGTTCCGTTACCGCGAGGCACCTCTGGTCGAGGGTGGGCTCGCCGTGTTCGTTTCGCAGTCGGGCGAGACGGCCGACACGCTGGCGACGCTGCGCTACTGCAAGGCCGGCGGCCAGTGCATCGCATCCGTCGTCAACGTGCGCACGTCCACCATAGCGCGCGAATCCGATACCGCATTGCCGACACTTGCAGGACCCGAAATCGGGGTCGCGTCGACCAAGGCGTTCACCTGCCAGCTTGCCGCGCTCGCGTGTCTTGCCATAGCGCTCGGGCGTGCCCGCGGCACTATTTCGGCCGACAAGGAGCGCGAACTCGTCAAGGCGCTGATTGAAGTGCCGCGCCTGATCTCGACGATGCTGCGCAACGAAGAGCAATTCGTCGAACTAGGGCACTCCCTGTCGAAGGCGCGCGACGTGCTCTACCTCGGTCGCGGCGTCAACTATCCGATTGCGCTCGAAGGCGCACTGAAGCTCAAGGAAATCTCCTACATCCACGCGGAAGGCTATGCCGCCGGCGAACTGAAGCACGGGCCGATTGCGCTGATAGACGAGAACGTGCCCGTCATCGTGGTGGCGCCTGAAGACGACCTATTCGAAAAGACCTCCTCCAACATGCAGGAGGTGGCGGCGCGCGGCGGTCAGATTATCCTGATCACCGACGCAGATGCCGAAAAGGCTGGATGCAAGGTTGCGGCCCACATTCGCACGCCCAGCGCGCATCCGTTCGTCAATCCGCTGATCTACGCCGTGCCGGTGCAGTTGATGGCGTACCACACGGCGGTGTTCATGGGCACGGACGTCGATCAGCCGCGCAACCTGGCCAAGTCGGTCACGGTCGAGTAGGCGCGCTCGAAGGCTTCGAGGAGAGGGATACGGATGCTGGAGGGCGAGTGCCGGGCTGTGTTCCTTAAAGGTTCGCGTTGCATGACCACTTGGATCGGTTCCTGCGGTCGGGGCATGGCGCGCTGTCCCGACGCCCTGGCTGGTCATGGTTGCGAACGGGCAAGGCCGACGCTTGGCAGTCAAAAAGGCTTAGTACTTTTCAGTGCAAATGAAGAGATTGGGCCTTTTAGGGGGCGGGGCATCATGTCCCCCACAGCCTTGCCGCCGATTTGCCACTCCCTAAATGTTAGAATATTGCCTTGGGATTGGTGGGGTAGGGAAGTCGATGCGTTGGCCGTTGGGGATCTCTTCCATGTATTCCATTTGCACAGCAGGCTTCGCGGTGCTGGCGGCTGTCGCCGTCGGTGCGGCGTCTGCCGCCGTCGCACAGCAGGTCAACGCACCTGCCGCAAAGGAAAAAAAGGATCCGTCCGCCGCCCTGAATTCCTATGAATCTGGTACGAAGGCCTTCGAAGCCGGCAAAATTGGATCTGCAATCTCTTCCCTATCGGCCGCGTTGTCGTCCGGTGGCTTGCCAGCTCCTCAAATGGCCAAGGCGCTTTATTATCGTGGCGCCGCCTATCGCAGTCAGGGCAAGCCCGCTCAGGCTATCTCTGACTTGACGACGGCGATCTGGCTGAAGGGCGGCCTGTCGGACTCCGACCGGACCGCCGCGACCGAGCAACGCAAGGCGGCCTACCGCGAGGCAGGCCTTGGCGACAATCCCGTTCCCGTCGCCGCGGCTCCGCTCGATGCTCCGGCGACCGCCGCCGCGAGTGCGTCGCCGGCCGCAACGTCGATCACCTCATCGTGGGGCGCCCAGACCTCCGACCAGTCCGCGGCGCGAGCTTCCATACCAACGCTTGGCACGCTGGCAGCCGCGTCGGCGGCACCTGCAGCGAGTCCATCGGCTTCGCCTCCCTCACCCGTCGCAAGCTTTTCGTCCTCGGCACCCGATGTGCCGTCGCTGTCGGCATTGCTGCAGGAGTTGACGGATGCGCCCGTCGCCAGCGGATCGCTGTCGCCACCTCTGGCAGGCGCCGGGACTGCGGTAAGTAACGTCGGACAATCGATCGGTAACTTCTTCGGTGGTCTGTTCGGCGGAACCGGGAGCGGGGTGGGTGCTGGAACGCAGGCAACTACGGAGGGCTCCTCCGCCTTCATTACGAGTTCGACAGCGCCCGAACCCGCAGCGACGGTGGCTGCGGGCGATTGGGATTCGCAAACAAGCGTGGATTCGCCCGATACCAAGTCCAAGCCGGTCTCGAGCCCCAGCACATCACCCTCTGCCAGTGGGAAGTTCAGGCTCCAGGTGGCTGCATTGCGGTCGCGTGCTGAGGCCGAACGGGTCGCTAAAGGACTTCAGAAGCAGCATGGCGCGGCGCTGAGCGGCGCCGTTCCGGAAATCGACGAAGCCGTGTTCGGCAACATGGGCACTTTCTATCGCGTCCGCGTCGGCTCGTATGCCAGCGCGGCCGAGCCCGGCAAGCTGTGCAACGAACTGCGTCCGCAGGGCTACGACTGCCTGGTCGTCTCTCAATAAACAGCCCGGGCGCGCGGCCACCAGTATCGGTTGACGACTCTTCGCGCGCACCGCACCATGGTTGCCATGAGCGAAGCGGATCCCCAGGATCGCCCGGGTACACCTGCCGATTTAGAGCTTGGCGCCGAACTGACGGCTGGCCTCCAGCGGCTGGCGAAGGACGATCAGCATCTTCCGATACGTCTCGGCCAGCGTCTTACGAACTACTTTCTGACCGGGGTCATCATCGTCGGCCCGGTCGTCGTGACCATTTGGCTCATCAAGTGGTTCATCGAGTTTACCGACGAACGCGTCAAGCCTCTCATCCCCGCGATCTATCTTCCGGACACCTATCTACCGTTCGCCATCCCCGGCATCGGTGTCCTGTTCGCCGTCGTAGGGCTGACTGTCATCGGCTTCCTCGGCGCCAATCTGCTAGGGCGCTCGCTGATTTCGTTCGGCGAGATGATGCTCGACGGCATGCCGATCGTGCGCAATGTCTACCGGGCGCTGAAGCAGATTTTCGAATCCGTCGTGACCGCCACGGGTCCGCAAAGGTCGTTCCAAAAAGTCGGCTTGATCGAGTTCCCATCGAAAGGGCTGTGGTCGATCGTGTTCGTCACGGGCGAGGCCAAGGGCGAGATCGAACGTGCGAAACCCGGCGGGGAGAGCGACCTGCTCAGTGTGTTCATGCCGACGGGTGTCGTGCCACCCACCGGCTTCATCTGCTTCGTGCCGCGCCGGGATGTGATCTTCCTCGACATGACTGTCGAAGACGCAGCGAAGATCGTCATTTCCGCCGGTATGGTGACGCCCGAAAGCCAGGCGAATGCGAAGAAGCTGGCCGACGCGGCGCGTGACGGGGCCGCGAAGAGCGAGTAATGGGTTCTGCCGCAGTTCTATTCAAGCCGCGCGGAACAGCCGGACGGCTTCGTCACATTCAAACAGGTAGAGCAGGGTACGCAGCGCCTGGCCGCGCGGGCTTAATAGATGAGGATCGCTGGCCAGCACCATGACCGCATCGTCGCGCGCAGCCCTCAACAGCATCTCGAACCCCGGCACTTCGGCGATGCGAAACTCCGGTGCGCCGCTCTGGCGGGCGCCGAGAACCTCGCCGCCGCCGCGCAGTTCCAGATCCTTTTCCGCGATGAGGAAGCCGTCCTCTGTTTCCCGCATCGTGGCAAGGCGCGCTTCCGCGGTTTCGCCCGCCGGCGCCTTGTAGAGCAGGATGCAATACGACTGCCGGTCGCCGCGTCCGACGCGTCCCCTCAACTGATGCAACTGGGCAAGGCCGAAACGCTCGGCATGCTCGATCACCATTATGGTGGCGTTGGGGACGTTGACGCCGACTTCGATGACCGTCGTCGCAACGAGGATCTTGAGGCGGTTCTGCGCGAAGGCGGCCATAACGGCGTCCTTTGCCGCGCCCGACATGCCCCCATGCAGCAGACCGACGACATGTCCGAAGGTCTGGGCAAGATGCGCGTGCCGCTCCTCGGCGGCGGCGAGTTCGGACTTTTCCGAGTTCTCGATCAGCGGACAAACCCAGTAGACCTGGGCGCCTTGAGCCAGCGCCCGGCGCAATCCAGCGATTACGTCTTCGATGCGATCGATCGGCGTGGTCGCCGTAATGATCGGCTTGCGGCCTGCGGGCTTCTCGGTGAGCTTGGACACGTCCAGATCGCCGTAATGGGTCATGAGTAGCGTCCGCGGGATGGGGGTTGCCGTCATCACCAAAACGTTGGCGCCGCCTTCGCCGCCCTTTGTCTGCAGCGCGAGGCGCTGATGGACGCCGAAGCGATGCTGCTCGTCGATCACCGCGAAGGCGAGATCGCGAAACACCACTTCCGACTGGAACAGGGCGTGCGTACCGATCAGGATGTCGATGTCGCCGCCGGACAGGCGTTCGAGCAGCAGGGCGCGGGTTTTACCTTTTTCGCGGCCCGTCAAAAGCGCGACCCGCAGGCCGGCTTTCTGTGCAAGCGGCGCGATCGTTTCCAAATGCTGTCGCGCCAGAACTTCGGTCGGCGCCATCAGGGCTGCCTGCGCGCCGGCTTCCACGGCAATCGACATGCTCATCAGGGCGACGACGGTCTTGCCGGAGCCGACATCGCCCTGCAGAAGACGAAGCATGCGCACGGGTGCCACCATGTCGGCTGCGATGTCCTTAACGGCCCGACGCTGCGAGTTGGTGAGAGCGAAGGGAAGCGCGTCGGCGACGCGCGCGCGGATGCGGCCGTCACCCGCAACCGGGCGGCCGCGCTGGGCCTTGTAGCTCTGGCGCACAAGACCGAGCGCCAGCTGGTTTGCCAGAAGTTCGTCGTAGGCAAGACGCTGCCAGGGCAGGCCTCCGGGCGACACATCGCCGGCATCGTCGGGACGATGGATCCGCCGTAGCGCTTCGACAAAGCCCGGCCATCCGCGCGCTTCCAGCCACGACGCGTTTTGCCATTCGGGAACGGGCGGCACACGGGCGACGGCTTGACGTTCCGCTTTCAACAGGATCTTGCCGGACAGGCCGGCCGTCAGCGGATAGACCGGCTCCAGCAGCGGCAAATCTTGGCGTGACGCTTCCGGCACGATGTAGTCGGGATGGGTCATCTGCATCCCGTCGCCGTAGCGCTCGACGCGGCCGGAGACATAGCGGATCTCGCCAACGGGCAGCTGCCGTTCGATGAACGAACGCTCGGCATGGAAGAACACCAGATCGAACCGGCCGGTTTCGTCCTCGGTGGTGACCTTGTAGGGGGCTTTCGTGTTGCCGGGTGGCGAGGGGCGATGCTTGACCACCCGCACTTTGAGCGTGGCGATGGTACCCGGCACCGCTTCCGCCACCGCCGGCTCGGCGCGACGGTCGATCACTCCGGTGGGCATGTGCCAGAGGAGGTCGAGAACGCGGGGTTGAGTGACGCCCGGCGGCAGACGCAAAGCCTTCTTCAACAGGGCAGCAAAGCGCGGGCCGATGCCGCTCAGGGCTTCGGCCGAGGCAAAGAGGGAGAACAGCTCGTTGGGCCGCATGCGTGCAACTGGCTCGCTGGATGATGACAGGGGTCGGACGTGCGTACGGGGTCCGCTATCCCGCGCCCTTTCCCACGCCGGGACACTAGTCGGCGGCTTCGGCGGGCGCTATACCCCTGGCCACATTGATGTTGGAGAAATGCCCCCGGTCCAAGGACCGTTCGGGCATTTCCGTGTTTTGTGGAACGATGCCTTGAGTGAAACTCTGGATCTTCAATCCCGGCGCCGGCGCGCCGTCTGGCGCGCAAACCACCGGGGCACTAAGGAACTCGATGTGCTGATCGGGCGCTTTGCGGATGCCTATCTGCCCGATATGTCGGAGGCCGACCTTGCCCGGTTCGAGGAGTTTCTGGCGCGTCCAGATCCCGAGCTGCAGAAGTGGCTGCTCTCTCCCACGGCGCAGCTGGGCGACGATGTCGCGGACCTCGTGGCTTCGGTACGCCGTTTTCACGGTCTCACCTGAGACATTCGCCAATCGCCATAAACCATTCCGGGCCCGATGACCGCTCATGATCGCGCAATGTCCGACATCATTCTCTCCGGCGTTCCGGAAGGCATGGACGCGCTCGTGCTCGCCAATCTGGTGCAAGCAGCCTCCACCCATGTCGCGCCGGGGCTTCACGTTCACGTCGCTCGCGACGATCGCCGCCTCGATGCCTTGGAGACAGCTCTCAGGTTCTTCGCGCCGAAGGTGAAGGTTATCGCCTTCCCCGCCTGGGACACCGTTCCCTATGATCGCGTCGGCCCCAACAGCGATATCGTTGCGAAGCGCATCACGGCGCTGGCAAAACTGACCCACGGCGGGCGCACGGGCCCGACGCTGATCCTCACCACCGTCAACGCGGTGCTGCAGAAAGTACCGCCGCGCCTGTTCATCCGCAACTCCATGAAGGTCCTGGCGCCGGGGCAGCGCGCCGACATGGGTCAACTTGTCAAACGGCTCTCTCTCGCCGGATACGCGCGCACGGGTGCCGTGATGGAGCCCGGCGAATATGCCGTGCGCGGCGGCATCCTGGATCTTTTCACGCCGGGGAGGTCCAGCCCGGCGCGTCTCGATTTCTTCGGCGATACCATCGAGACGATAAAGGCCTTCGACGTCGAGACGCAGCGGTCGCTGAAGCCGATCCCGCGTCTCGTTCTCCTGCCGATCTCGGAGATCGCGTTCGGCGAGGCCCCCATCGCATTGTTTCGCCGCCGCTACGTCGAACTGTTCGGCGGGGCGACCGGCGACGATCCGATGTACGAGGCGGTCAGCGCCGGCAGCCGTTATCCCGGCCAGGAACATTGGCTGCCATTCTTCCACGAGACGCTCGAGGCGCTGTTTGACTACGTGCCTCATGCGCCGGTGTCGTTCGATGCGCAGGCCGAGGAAACGCTGAAAAGCCGTTTCGACCAGGTTTCCGAGCATTACAGCGCCCGTGTCGACGGAATGGAGACACGCGCATTCGGCGCGCCGCCGTACAAGCCCGTTCCGCCCGAGCAGATGTACCTCGATGGCAAGACGTGGCCGAAGGCGCTTGCTGGTCACACATTGATGCACTTTTCGCCGTTCGAACAGGCCGAGAGCCCCCGCGTGCGCGCCTATCACGGAAAGGGCGGTCGCACGTTCGCCGTCGAGCGGCAAAATGCAGACCTCAACGTGTTCGATGCGGTCGTCCGCCACATCGCGGCGTTGCAGGAGACGCGGCATCGCGTCATCGTCGCCGCGTGGACGGCCGGCGCGCGCGAGCGGTTGGCGACGCTTCTCCATGATCACGGTCTCAAGCGTGTCGCAAAGATCGAGACCTATGCCGACGCGCTGGCGCTTACCGGCGAGGTCGCGGCACTCGGTGTGCTGGGGCTGGAACAAGGTTTTGAAACGCCCGAGCTCGCCGTCATCGGAGAGCAGGACATTCTCGGCGACCGGCTCGTGCGTCCGCGCCGCAAGGCCCGCAAGGCTGTCGACGTTCTGTCAGAGGCGACGAGCCTTGCAATCGGGGATCTCGTTGTCCACGCCGACCACGGTATCGGCCGGTTCGCCGGTTTGAGCACCATCACGGCGCTTGGCGCGCCGCACGATTGTCTCGAGTTGATATACGCCGGCGGCGACAAGCTCTATCTGCCGGTCGAAAACATCGAACTGTTGTCACGCTACGGCTCCGACGAAGGCGATGGACAACTCGACAAGCTCGGTGGTGGCGCCTGGCAGTCGCGCAAGGCGCGCCTCAAGCGGCGCCTGCGCGAGATCGCATCCGAATTGATCAAGATAGCGGCGCTTCGCCAACTCAAGGAAGCGCCCTCTCTCGCTCCACCAGCGGGCGCATACGACGAGTTCGTGGCGCGCTTTCCGTATGAAGAAACAGAGGATCAGGCGCAAAGCATAGATGCCGTGGTCGAAGACCTTCAGACCGGCCGCCCGATGGATCGCCTCGTGTGCGGTGACGTCGGCTTTGGCAAGACCGAGGTTGCCTTGCGCGCCGCCTACATTGCCGCCATGAACGGACTTCAGGTGGCGGTCGTCGTTCCGACGACACTGCTGGCGCGTCAGCACTTCAAGACCTTCAGCCAGCGCTTCCAGGGGCTGCCGGTGACGGTGGCGCACGCTTCGCGGCTCGTCTCGGCGAAGGAACTGGCGGAGGTGAAAGCGGGAGTGAAGGCCGGTACGATCGATATCGTTGTCGGCACCCATGCTTTGCTCGGAAAGGCGATCGACTTCCAGCGGCTCGGGCTCCTCATCATAGACGAGGAGCAACACTTCGGCGTCAAGCACAAGGAGCGACTGAAGCGCCTGCGCGAGGATGTCCACGTGCTGACGCTGACGGCAACGCCCATCCCGCGCACGCTGCAACTGGCATTGTCGGGGGTGCGGGAACTGTCGCTCATCACGACGCCGCCGGTTGATCGTCTGGCGGTCCGCACCTACATTTCGCCTTTCGATCCGGTGATAATCGGCGACGCGCTTAAGCGCGAGCGTGCCCGCGGCGGCCAGAGCTTCTATGTCGTGCCGCGCATCTCTGATCTTGACTGGGTCTCGGAGTTCCTACGCGAGACCGTGCCGGACCTGACGGTGGCGCGCGCCCATGGCCAGCTGCCGCCCACCGAACTGGAAGACATCATGACAGCCTTCTACGAAGGCAACTACGACGTGCTGCTGTCGACGACGATCGTCGAGTTCCGGTCTCGACGTGCCGAATGCGAACACCCTCATCATCCACCGCGCCGATATGTTCGGTCTGGCCCAGCTCTACCAGCTGCGCGGCCGGGTCGGGCGATCAAAACGCCGCGCCTATGCCTACTTCACCACGCCGCCGGGACAGAAGCTAACCGAGGGAGCGGAAAAGCGGCTCAAGGTTCTCCAGTCCCTCGACACGCTTGGCGCGGGCTTCTCACTCGCCTCGCACGACCTGGATATCCGCGGAGGCGGCAATCTGCTCGGCGAGGAGCAGTCGGGACACATCCGCGAAGTCGGCTTCGAGCTCTACCAGTCAATGCTGGAAGAAGCGGTCGCAGCCATGAAGGGCGGGGATCTGGGCGAGAGCGCCGATAAGTGGAGCCCAGAGATTTCGCTTGGCACCTCTGTGCTGATCCCCGAGGGCTACGTCGCCGATCTGCAGCTTCGTCTCGGCCTGTACCGGCGGCTTTCCGGCATCGAGACGCGCGCCGATCTCGACCAGTTCGCGGCTGAACTGATCGACCGCTTCGGCGAATTGCCGCCCGAGGTCGAACATCTTCTCGACGTGATGGAGATCAAGGGGTTGTGCCGGCAGGCGAACATTTCGAAGATAGATGCCGGCACGAAGGGCGGGGTGGTGAGCTTCCGGCGCAACGACTTCGCCAACGCCGCAGGGCTCGCCCAGTTCTTGCAGGCATCTCGTGGGCTCGCCAAGATGCAGCAGGACCACAAGCTCGTCTTCCGCAGCGATTGGGATCTGCCGGAGAAGCGGATCAAGGGCGTCCGCACTCTCGTCGCGGAGTTGGCCGCCATTGCCGCCAAGGGCAGCAAGGCGGCCTAACCGTCACGGCATCGGCTCAACTTTTGTTACGCCCGCTCGGCGTACATGCGTTGAAGGTCGGAGCGCTTCACTTTGCCGTTGGCGGTGCGGGGCAGGGCCTCGACGGCGACGACCTCGCGGGGGCATTTGTAGGCGGCGAGCTTCTCCGCCGCGAACGCCTTGATGGCGCCGGCATCGAAGCGGGCCGGATCGCGGGGAACGATGAACGCGCCGATGACGGCAACGTCCGATCGCACTTTCACTTCGGTGCAAGCGACCTCGGCGACAGAGGGGTGGAGCGCCAGCGCCGTCTCGACCTCCAGCGGCGACACGCGATAGCCGAGCGCCTTCATCACATCGTTGGAGCGGCCCTGATGGAAAACATACCCGTCCTCGTCCATCACGGCGATGTCGCCGCCGATAAACCATTCGCCGCGATAGACCTGCTCCTCTTCGTCGGGCCGCTTCCAGTAGCCCAGCATCAATCCAGGGTCGGAGCGATGGACGGCGAGTAGCCCTTCCTGTCCGGGAGGCAAAGGGTCGGTGCCGCCTTCGACGGTGAGGATTGCGATGCGCCGTCCCGGCTGCGGCTTACCGGGGGAACCCGGCTTGCGCAACATGCCCGGAGCCGTCGACAGGTAGGTCGAGATTTCGCTCATGCCGAGCGCTTCATAGAGGCGCGTACCGGTCCGCGCCTTCCAGTCGCTGAACAGGGACTCGGGTGGGGCTTCGCCAGCGATGAGGCCATGACGCAGCTTGCCAACCGGGAGTGGACCGGACGGTGCGTACTTCAAGATCTGGCGGAACAGGCTCGGGACGGCGGCAAACAGCGTCGCCCCTGTCTTGACGATCAACGGCAGCCAGACGTCGGGAGACTTGGCGCCCGTGAAGATGATGCTCGTCGCCCCGTTCGCCCAAGGGTCGATAAGGCCCGTGCCAAGCGTGTAGGTCCAGTTGAATGCGCCCGCATGCAGCATGCGATCGTCGCGGATGATTCCGTACCACCCCTCGTAGGTCGGTACTCGCCCCTTCGCGACGCGGTGGGCATGCACCACGCCCTTAGGCGTAGCGGTCGTTCCCGACGTGTAGATGATGTAGGCCGGATCCTCGCCATCGGTGTCCGCATAATTGGCGCGACGAGGGTGGCGCATCATCTCGCGCACCCGCGCTTCGCCGAGCACTGCGACGCCCGCCGGAATGTCGCCGCGCGGCAAATGCGTTGCGAGCGCGACGACACGGGCTTCGCTGTCGTTGATGAGGAAGCTCGCTTCTCCCGCCGTCAGTTGGCTGGATGCCGCGATGGCGACGAGACCAGCGGCAATCGCTCCGAAGTAGAGGATCGGATAGGTGCTCGAATTGTCGAGGCGGATCAGAACATGATCACCGGGCTTGAAACCGCTGTCGGTCAGGGCGGCGGCAACGCGTAGGACGGCGTCTTCCAGTTCGCTGAAGGACCACGTTTCCGATGGCTTCGCCGTCTCCGTATCAGAGATGACGATCAGAGCGGGCTTGTCGGGCGTTGCCTGGGCTGCAGCAGCTAGGCAATGGCGCGCCATGTTGAACTTGGTGGGACTAGCGTCGGGCGTCGTTATCATTGGCGGGCTTTATGTGGCGCGCGATTGCGGAGAGTTACGCTATTTCTCGCCTTCGATCCACCACGTATCGAGATTGTATCCCCACAGGGGAATAGAGGCGGGGTGCTTGAGCTGGCGCCAGTGCGCCACCCATTGTCTCGGTCCATAGAAGAGTGGGATTACATAGTCGCCCGACAGCAGTACGCGGTCGAAGGCGCGGACGGCGGCAAGGAATTCGTCGGGCGTCGCGGCCTTCAGCATTTCGCGGATCATCGCGTCAGCCGCGGAGTTCTCGACGCCGCAATAGTTGAACGAACCGGGCTGTTTCGCGACCTGCGACGACCAGCGGAACAACTGCTCGTTGCCCGGCGAGAGCGACGACTGCCACGTCGTCTGGATCATGTCGTAGTCGAAGTCCTTGATGCGCGACTGGTACTGCGCGCTGTCGACGATCCGCACGCTCGCCTTGATGCCGAGCCGCGACAGATCGTTCGCAAACCCTGATAGCAGCCGCTCTTGCGCGGCCGAGCCCGCCAGGATCTCGAACCGCAACGGCGCATTCGTCGCCTGGTTCATGAGCACCCCGTCGACCACCGCATATCCGGCTTCACCCAGAAGGCGTAGCGCCTCGCGGGCATTTTCCCGATTGTGGCCGGAGCCGTCGGTGATGGGAAAACGATACGTACCGTCGAGAATGTCGGGGCGCACGGCTGCCTTGAATGGGGCCAGCAGCTGCCGCTCGCGCTCGGTTGCCGGGTTGCCCGCCGACGACAGCACTGATCGCTCGAAGTAGCTTTGCGTTCGCTTGTAGAGCCCGTGGTAGAGGTTCTTGTTGGCCCATTCGAAGTTGAATAGGCGGATAAGAGCCTGACGCACACGCTGGTCCTTGAAGACGGGGCGCCTCACGTTGAACGCCAGGGCCGACATGGCGGCGGGAAGTCCGGTGTCGAATTCCGCCTTGATGATGCGCCCTTGGGTAACCGCGGGAATAGCATAGCCTTCTGCCCATCGCTGCGGATCATCCTCGTTGCGCAGATCGAGCGTACCGGTCTTGAAGGCCTCGAACTGCACGGACGCCTCGCGGAAGTATTCGTAGCGGATCTCATCGAAGTTGAAACGGCCGCGCGCCACGGGCAGGTCGCGACCCCAATAGTCGGGATTACGGCGATAGGTGATGGCGCGGCCGGGATCGACGCTGACGATCACATACGGTCCCGAACCGACAGGCGGGCTCAACGTCGTTTTCTCGAACTCATCCGGAGTGATCTTGTGTCTGGGCAGGACCGGCATCAGCCCCATGATGAGCGGCATTTCCCGATCGCCCGCCGTATCGAATACGAAGCGGACCTCATGATCGGAGATCCGTTCCGAGCGGATGATCTTCTTGTAGTAGGTGCGGTGATTGGGCCGGCCCTTGTCGCGCAGCATTTCCATCGAGAAGATCACGTCGTCGGCGGTGATGGGCTTACCGTCTGAGAAACGCGCGGCCGGGTTGAGACGGAAAGCGACGGAGCTGCGGTCGTCTGGCACTTCGATGGTCTCGGCGATGAGGCCATAGAGCGTGAACGGTTCATCGAGGCCGCGGCTCATGAGGGTTTCAATAACCCACTCGCGCACGCCCGCGGCGGGTTCCCCCTTCACGATCAACGGATTGAGGCTGTCGAACGAGCCATCGATGCCCAGCACGATCCGGCCGCCCTTCGGCGCCGCCGGCTCGGCGTACGGAAAATGTTCGAACCCCGGCGACAGCCGGGGGTCTCCGTGCATAGCGATCGCGTGCGCGCCCTTTGCCGCAGCGACCCCGGGCGTGAACGCGACGGCAAGCACGCACATGAGTTTGAAAAGGCGGGCGATGGCAGGCATCTCGGGTCTCTGAGGGCCACAATTACTTATACTTACAGGTGAGGACGTTACGACGCGAGCTTGTCAGCGGTGTGGCCCAAGCCAATTCGGAGTGGCGCGTTTGCCACGACGCAACCGCTTCCTACACACCGCAGACTTTGGCTTTTCGGGTGGCCACGGGATTGCCGCAATCCGAGCCTTACTGCGGCTCCGGGTTGGCGCGAAACGGGCGCCAGTGCTTGCGCGCGTCTCCTCACTGTCTCATTGGAGCCTGATGCGCGCCCCGAGGGGCGGAGCTGGCGCGGCCAGTTCACAAAGAAAGGTCGAATTTGTCATGTCATACGAAGGCTTGATCGGTAAGGGCGTTGCCAAGAGTGCGCTGGGGTCGCGTGTTCTCGCAATGGGTCTGGCTCTGATGGTTGCTGCTGGCGCCACGAGTGCACTGGCCCAGACTGCGCCTCCCGCAGCGCCGGCTCAGAAGGCTCCCGCCGCCGCCGCTCCTGCGGCCAAGGAGGCGCCGAAGCAGGCAGCCGCCCCGGCTACCGGTGGCGAAAAGAGGAATGCCTGGGTCAAGCTGTGCGAGAAGGCGCCTATCGTGAAGAAGGGCGAGGACGGCAAGGAAATCAAGGAAGAGAAGAACATCTGCCTGACGCACCACGAGCGACTTGATGGCAATACCGGCATGGTGCTCGTTTCCGCCGCCATCCGCGAAGTCGAAGGCGCGCCCAACAGACAGTTGATGATGATGGTGCCGTTCGGAATGGCCCTGCCGCCGGGCATCAAGCTCTACGTCCATGACAAGGCGACATGGGAAAAGGCTTCCAAGAATGAAACCATCGACTATAAGGCTCTGAAGTCGACGGACCTCAAGTATTCTAGTCTGTATTCCGGCCGGCTGCACCGCCGAAATCGATGCGACGCCTGAGATCGTCGAGCAGATGAAAACCGGCGGCGGGCTGGTCGCCATCATCTTTAATGCCGGCGGCCAGCCGATCGCCCTGCCGGTGCCCCTCGATGGTTTCGGCGAGGCTCTCGCCGGCAAGCCAATCGACAACGCGGTTTATAAGGAAAAGCGCGGTCAGCTGATGGCGCAGATCCGTGAACGCCAGAAGGCTGCAATCGAGAAGTACAAGTCCGAGAAGGCCAACCAGGCCGATGCTCTGAAGCAACTCCCGACTGATGCTCCGGGTGCACCGCCGACGACGACGGGTTCGACTCCTAAGGCCAACAAGAAGTAACTCGGGTTCGTATTCAGTCCAACGTTCCGAAACATTCAACGGCCGCCAGGTACCCTGGCGGCCGTACGTTTTTGGTCCTTACGTCGACTTGGCGGCGCTCTCGCCGAGGCCTCAGACTTTGGGGTTGCGCTGGACGTTGCTAATTGGGCTGCTGCAGGACAACGGGCTGGTAGCGGCCGTCATCGTCCTCGATGAAGTAATCGGACAGCTGCGGATGACGCATCGGCCGACCGCTTTCGTCGGGCAACAGGTTCTGCTCGGAAACGTATGCGATGTACTCCGTTTCGTCGTTCTCGGCGAGCAGGTGGTAGAACGGCTGGTCCTTGCGTGGCCGCACCTCCTCGGGAATGGCGAGCCACCAGTCCTCCGTGTTGGCGAAGACGGGATCGATATCGAAGATGATGCCGCGGAAGGAGTAGAGGCGGTGGCGCACAATCTGGCCCACCCCGAACTTTGCTTTTCGGACTGAGGCAAACCTCTGCGTTTTTGCGGACTTCCTGGCCATCCCCTTAATACGGGGCTTGCGCTTCCGGGCTGTCAAGATGGCCTTCGATTTATCCTTCATCACCCGTGTCCTCGTCCGATCACAGGCCGTATACGGCGGCCAGATCGGGGTCCTTGCTCGCAACTAGTTTCGCCAGATCGACGATGACGCGCGCCTGCTTCCAGGTGGCGTCGTCCTGCATCTTGCCGTCGATCATGACCGCGCCCGTGCCGTCGGGCATGGCCTCGAGAATGCGCTTGGCGAAAGTGACTTCCTTGGGATCGGGTGAGAACACCCTCTTGGCTATGGCGATCTGGGACGGGTGCAGCGACCACGCGCCGAGGCAGCCCTGCAGGAAGGCGTTGCGGAACTGTGCTTCACAGGCGGCATTATCGGCAAAGTCTCCGAACGGGCCGTAGAATGGCTTCAGGCCATAGGCGAGGCAGGCGTCGACCATCCTGCCGACGGTGTAGTGCCATAAATCCTGCTGGTAAAAGGCTCGAGGTGCGTTCTCGTCCTTGCCCGTATCCGCCAGAACGCCGTAGTCGGGATGGCCGCCGCCGACGCGGGTGGTCTTCATGCCGCGCGACGCTGCCAAATCAGCCGGCCCGAGGCTCATGCCATGCATGCGCGGGGATGCCGCGGCGATCGCCTCGACGTTCTTGACGCCTTCGGCTGTCTCCAGGATAGCATGAATGAGGATGGGCCTCGTGACGTGGTAGCGGGCTTCGAGCTGAGCCAGTAGCTGGTCGAGGTAGTGGATATCCCAGGGGCCCTCGACCTTTGGCAGCATCATCACCTCGACCTTGTTTCCCGCCTCCCTGACGATTTCAGTGACGTCGTCGAGCATCCACGGCGAGTTGAGGCAGTTGATGCGCGTCCACAGTCCCGTGTGCCCGAAATCGAACTCTCGGGCCATGGATAAGAGGCCCTTGCGCGCCTGCTCCTTTTCGCCGACGGCGATGGCGTCCTCGAGATTGCCGAGGACCACGTCAACCTGGGAAATGGTTTCCTTGAGCTTGGCGCGAATCTTTTCATTGTGCGGCGGAATGAAATGCACCATGCGCTCGAGCTTCACAGGCAATGCACGATACGGGTCGGGGGCACCGATGGCGAGCGGCTGGAAGTGTTTGGCAGGCGTGCGCACAACGCTCATCAGGCTTAGTCCTCAGGGGCTTTTTTTGGGGGAGTTAGATCATGCGTACTCTATGACTAATCGGATGAGTGTCAATGCGGCCTCGGGACTGGCTCCGCTGCCATCGTGGATGGCCAATATGTTGATCCCGAAAGCGTCCGACGGCGTATAAATCGTGCATTAATCAAGAGCGATCGTGTCATGTCCGACAACGCGACATCAGGCAAAATCGGAACGGTCAAACCCGCAGTCTTTTTCGATGGGTCATGCCCGGTCTGTCGTCACGAGATCGGCGTCAATCGCGGCGACAGAGGAGCGGCCCTTGCGCGCTTTCACGTCAGACGCTGCGACGGCACGGTATTGAGCGGGGTTGCAGCGTTCGCTGAAGTATGGGCACACACGCCGGGCTTTCCCTGGCTAGGGCGTCTCGTCCGACCGACGCCGATACAAGCCGTACTCGAACGGGCATATCGGCTTTTTCTTCGCTTCCGGCCGGCCGTGCAACGGTCGGCTGCGCGGCTTTTAGGTGAGCGGACCTAGCTCCAGCGCCGGTTCGACCACATCCACTGTTCGGGCGCCTCGCGAACCCAGGCTTCGAACTGCTGCTGCATCTCTGTCATGACCGTTCGGACGTCTTCTGACTGGTTGACCGTGCGGGGTACCCGCAACTCGCGGATTTCGACCACAAAGCGGCTATCGGTTCCAGTCCGCCGGCACCGCGACAACCACATGCGAGAGCCGACGCGGCGCGCGATCATGGCGGCGATTGCCTGTGTGCGCGCTTCCTTTCCGAAGAACGGAACGGGGATGCCGGTACGGTCGTAGAGATCGCAGACGAGACCGAGACGGCCACCGCGTCGCACGAAGTCCGTGAGGATACGGGCCGTCTTCTGATTGTTACCGTGATCGCCCTCGACCTTGCCGCGTCCGAACAGGCCGCCGGGGTAGAGGTCGCGGCGCTGGTCGCGCAGGTATTTGTCGACATACGGGTTGTTAACGCTGCGATAGACAGCCGCCGGATTCGCATCGGCCACGACGAAGGGCCAGATCGACAGCTCCCAGTTGCCCATGTGAAGCGACACGCCAACCGCCGGGCCGAGCTTGTCCTTGTAGCGGGCGAAAATATGGTTCGGCACGATCGTGATGCGGCGACGGTCGGCGATGAGTCGGTCGATCTGCATCGTCTCGGCCATGACGCGGCCGAGATTTTCCCAGTGCGCCATGCAGATGGCGTGTCGCTCAGCCTCGCTCTTTTCCGGGAAAGCGATCCGCAGATTGTCGAGCGCGCGTGCGTGGCGCTTGGGATTTATGATCGGGGCAAGCAGACGCCACGACATGGCTGAGAAGCCGGTCGCAAGCTTCAGGGGCATCAGCCGAACAAAGCCGACGATGAACCGCAGCAACGCATACTCGAGCCGGAACTGTATGTCTCTCAGTCGATCGGACACGGTCATGGGGCTGAAACGGAGTCCTTTGGGAAAGTCGCTTGCATGGCTGTGCCAATGTGCGGCGGAACGGTCAAGTCGACATGGAGGTTGACGGGTGCGCTGTCCCCTGGGCCCGCCGACGGAGATGGTCCTGTCCCGCGGGCCGCATGAGGTCAGGCAGTGCGAAGGACGGCTGCAGCCCCTCTCGTACAACCAGACGGCGGAGCGGAGCGATGGCGCCCAGCGCGAACAGGCCGGCCCCGCGCGCGATGTGGACCGGCAGCGCGTCCGAGAGGAGCGAACGGTTGAGGACATCGATGCCCCAGATGCGCGACGTGACGTCGGCGGTCCGGCCGCTGGCATAGCGGGTGAGCGGGTCGGTGCCGCCGATGTCGCCACCGGATGCGAGTGAATTGGCAACACAGTCGGCGAGCACCGCAGCATCGCGTAACCCGAGGTTCAGGCCCTGTGCGCCAATCGGCGGGATGACGTGCGCGGATTCACCTACCAGCGCCACCCGGGCTTGCCCGAATGTCTCGGCGGTCATTCCGGATAATGGAAACACCATGCGCGGCCTCAATTCGCCTATCTGACCCAGCAGTCCACCGAGGCGTGTGGCGAGTTCTTTGCGGAAGGCGCCGTCATCGAGACTGCTGAGCCGTTTTGCTTCCGCCGGTTCTTCCACCCATACGAGGCTCGACTGGTTGCCGGGCATGGGGACCGTGGTGCACGGGCCGGCGCGGCGGTGGAACTCCGTCGAGATGGCGCCATGTGGCCGCGAATGCAGGAACGATGTCGCGATCGCGCTCTGGGGATAGCTCCAACTGCGCGTCGTGATCCCGGCTCCCGCCCGGCAAACAGAGCTGCGGCCATCGGCGGCAACGACCAGCCGAGCACCGAGTGTGCGCCCATCGCTCGTTTTGATGAACGCCGCCGAAGTGCCCCGCGACAGTCGCGTCACCGCGCCAGTATCGATGATCGAGATGCGAGGCGAAGCTCGGGCCTTGTCCAGGATAATGTCGGTCAAGGCGGCATTGGGCACGTTGTAGCCGAATGCCTCCTCACCGACCTCGGCCGCCGTAAACAAGACTTGCGGCGCCTTCAGTATCGAACCCGTGTCGTCGATGATGCGGATGGCGGCAAGCCGTCCGCTGATCGGCTTCAACGCGTCCCATACTCCGAGGTTCTGGAGAAGACGGATGGAGCCGGGAAACAGCGCAGCAGTCCGGTTATCGCTCGTGCCTTGCGGGGTCCGGTGGGGAGGCGCCACGACCGCGATGGAGAGGCCGAGGTCAGCCAGACCAAGCGCAGTGACCAGTCCGGCCGGGCCGGCGCCTGCAACAACGACATCGAACTCGCTGGAAATGGGGATATCTGGCTGCATCTGGCGGCTTGTCGTTGTTGCTCATTTGCAGCTGAGACTAAGGCGTTCGTGCGGCAGGCGTCTACACAGTAGGCCGCAGCGCGGAGCAGCCCTCAGCAGGGGCTATAACCTTCAGTCATGTATCACGAACTCACCCATCGCAATGTCATATAAACAATATATAAGTGCCATTTAACGGCAATTGGTTGCCCTTAAGTCACGGCAAGCTGCAGCAAAAGTGTCATTGCAGTTTCCGGCGTTTACGACTTGCCGGCTCGCAGCGAGCCTATGGCACGGCCCCTCGGGGGAGGCCCAGAATGCTCGGACGGCTCGCTCTCATTCTCTTGCAAATTGCTCTCGGCTATTTCGTAACGCCACTGCTCGCCGGCCGGATTCCTGCGCCAGGGACGTTCTACCTGTTCATGTATGGCGTCATAGCCGCGATCGTCGTTTTCCTGATCGGCCTGCTCGGCTCGCAGGTATTGAAAGACGTCGGGATGCCACCGCAGGCGGCGCTGTCATCAGCTCTGGTCTTCGCTCTGATCGGCGCGGCAATCGCAACGTGGGGTCCGGACCTATTGCCGATGGTGCCGTGGGGCAAGGTCCCCGGTCGCTGGATCGTGCTTGGTGCGGCAGTGCTGGGCTACACCGTCAAAAAGTAAAGTAACTGGCTTGCCTCCGGCCGACAAAAAACAAAGGCGCGAGGCACTCGCGCCTTTGTCAGTTGCTTTTCCATCACCAGGAGAAAGCGAGGCTGATCGTGCTTACCAGAAATGGTCCCATGCAGGGATTTTCAAACCATTCCGAACACGATTGCAGCGATGAAGCCGAATGACAGCAACGCAGCTAGTACGTTCAGTCGCATCGTCATGTCCATCGTCGCCTCCCTTCAATCCGGATGTCGCCATCCGGAGCGTTGGCCGGGATGCAGGGTAACTCCCAGCCAAGGTTAAGACTAAGAGCAGGAAGGCGAGAGGAACAAGCGGAAAAGTTGCTGCGATGCAATAGCGCAAGCTAAATTTTGTTCTCGTCGCGCGGAACAATTCAACCGGTTCATATCCGCTTGCGCAGAAGCACTTCAGTCCGGTCATCACGCACCAGGCCGTCAAGGGAAGCCACGCGCGTAAAGCCAAGTCGCTCATAAAATGCGAGGCCTCGTGCATTGAAGTCGGATGCGCAAACCCAGAGGTTGCTCTCGCCGGCGGCCTGAGCCTCCGCGACAATCTGCGTCAGCACGGCGCCACCGAGACCCCGCCCTTGGAAAGACGGGAGAATGCCGAGAAACTGGATATAGGGCCCGCGCAGCCAGGAATTGCGCAAGCCGAGCACTCCGGCCACTTCGCTGCCCACCATGATTGCAAGCCGCGGCGCGCTCTTTTCAATGCCCGAAAGGTAGGCGACCAACTCCTCAGCCGGATATGGGTAGCGTGCCCACGGATCGACCGAGGCGAACGCTGGACCGAGTTGTTCGGCTTCTCCCGGCGGCAAGCCGCGCAACGCGATCTGAACAGGTGTGCTGCGAACGGCCGTGGGCTGCGTGCCGTCAGCGTTGTGTTGAGCCGGGAGCATGGGGCGTCTCCGTCGCAGGTTTGGCAGCGGGCTTGGGCGCGAAGAAGCTATCGTATTTATCCGTGTCGCCGGCCCGCGTGTCGTAACAGGTGGCTGCAATTTCTGGCGTTCCTGCGGCAAGAAGCTCGCTGACGGTGACGAATTCGAAGCCTTTGGCGAGAAGAGCGGGGATGGCCGCCGGTAGGGCCTCGGCCGTGTGATAGCCACGGCCGTTGGCGTGGGAGATGATAATGGAACCAGGCTTGGTGTGCTCGATCATGGCGCGCGTGATCGCATCTGCCTTCTGCCCGCGCCACGGATCGCCGGTTGACAGATCCCACTGTATCGCCAGAAGCCCCGCATCATTGACGGCGTTTAGGCTTTCCGGGTCGCAAGCGCCGAAGGGAAAGCGGAACAAGGTCATGCGTGCGGGCAGCTTGGCGAAAGTCCCGTCGCCGCGCCAGCATTGCCGTGCCGTATATCCTTCCACTAGACTTTCATAAGCCCGTTGGGGCGCGTTGATCTCGTCACTGAGTACCTTGCCGTGGAGGAGCCGGAGGTTGCGGTGGGACTCGCTGTGATTGGCCATCTCAAACAGCGGATCGCTCAGCAGTTGCTGGGTGCGCTCTGAATGCGATCGCATCCACTTGCCGCCGGTGAAGAACGTGGCCTTGATGTTGTGATCGCGCAGATAGTCGACGATGGCCCCGTCATAACCGGCTACCTCTCCGGGCGTCTCGCACAGATCGAAGGTGAGGGCGATGAGCTTGCGGCCCGCAGGCAGCTTGACCCGGCGGATGGCTCCCCGCTGGGCGGCGGGAACCGGGTTGGCCGGCGCGAGCGATCTCGCGGGGTCCGGCTTGTCGAAGGTGTGAATGCCTTTGACCGGCTCGCGCTCGCGGGATCTGGCGCGCAGCTCATCCGGGCTCCAGCACATGTCTGCGGCGCGCAGGCTCGAAGACGACCAGATCCCAAGCGTCAAGGCGCATGCGAACATCACCACGAACAGGGGCGGACGAGCGCGCGGCATCATGCTATCGGCCCATGAACCTCGGACTGCGCTTTTCGAGGAACGCGTGCCGCCCCTCGGCGTAGTCCTCGCTGCGGAAACAGTCTTCCACCAGATTGTCGAGCAAGCGCGTATCCGCGCATTCGGGCTGACGCGATAGGGCGTTGATGGCGGCCTTGGCCGCCCTGATCGTGAGCGGGGCATTCTGGGCGATCTCCACGGCGAGCGCGCGCGCTGTGCTTTCGAGTTCGTCGGTGGGGACAACCCGATTGACGAGGCCCATGGCAAGAGCGTCGGCTGCAGGAAAGCGGCGGCCTGTGAACAGCAGTTCCTTGACGTGCGGTGCGGATGCCACCGCCAACAGAGTCCGCAGCCACCGGGCATTATATCCGATGCCGAGCTTGGCGGCGGGAATGGCAAACTGGGCAACCTCGTCACTGAGCCTTATGTCGGCGCAAGCGGCGATGCCGAGGCCGCCGCCAAGGCAGAAACCGTGGATCATCGCGATGACCGGTTTCGTCGCATTCGAAAGAGCGGTAAAAGCCGCGTCGTTCATCGCGTCGTAGTCGCGGGCATTCGAGCCGGTTCGCGCCGTTTCGAATTCCGAGATGTCGGCTCCGGCGGAGAACGCCTTGCGGCCTGAGCCGCGCAGCACGATGACCCGCACAGCGGGGTCGCGTTCTGCTGCGGCGATTGCTTCGGGAATGGCCTTCCACATCGCCGCAGTGAAGGCATTCATGCGCAGCGGATTGGTGGCGACGATCCAGGTGATGCCATCGTCCACCGAGGTATCGAGGCGCGGGCTCTCGGCGGCAACGTCCGTCATGGTGTACCTCCGCTGGGGGTCTGAGGGTGCATTTAGGCCGGTGCCGCAGGTGGGGCAATGCCTTCGCGCCCATAATGCCGCGCTACAACTCGTGATCCGCCGGACAACTGGCCATTCATGCGGACGGTGCCAGACGCACTCCCGAGGTATATATTGACGCTCAAAAAGGGGCCAAGATACGCCTCCCGGCATACGGTTTTGCGCCGCACAAGGAAATCACGCCATGTCCTCTTCTTCGGCCAAACCGGCGGCTCACGGTAGTCCGACCAGCCGTGCACATGCGGCGATCGTTGCGGCCGACCCACTCTGGGCGCAAATGCGCCGGGAGGCTGAGGCGGCGATGTCCGGTGAGCCGGCGCTCACGGGCTTCGTCTTCGCTACCGTCATCAATCACGCCACTCTGGAGGAGGCCGTCGCCCATAGGGTCGCCCAGCGGTTGAACCACGCCGACGTCGACGCTGGGCTCATCGTGCAGACCTTTCAAGACGTCCTGGCGTCCCAGCCCGACGTTGCGGCAGCCATCCGGGCCGATCTTTCCGCGGTTTTCGATCGCGATCCCGCCTGCACCCGCTATCTGGAACCGGTGTTGTTCTTCAAGGGCTTTCACGCCTTGGTAACGCACCGGTTCGCACATGAGCTGTGGCGGCAGGGGCGCAAGGATTTCGCCTTCTACCTGCAGAGCCAGTCGTCGAAGATCTTCGGCACCGACATTCACCCGGCAGCCCGCTTCGGCAAGGGCATCATGCTGGACCACGCGACAGGCTTCGTTGTCGGTGAGACCGCCGTGGTCGGCGACAACTGCTCCTTCCTGCATGCGGTGACGCTCGGCGGCAGCGGTAAGGAAACGGGTGATCGCCATCCCAAGATTGGTTCCGGCGTTCTGATCGGGGCTGGTGCGAAGGTGCTCGGCAACATCCACGTCGGCAACTGCGCGCTGATTGCGGCGGGCAGCGTCGTCCTCGTCGACGTGCCGCCGCACATGACGGTAGCGGGCGTACCGGCAAAGGTAATCGGGCGCGCGGGCTGCGCCGAGCCGGCTAAAAGCATGGATCAACGGTTCTTCCCCGACGACTGGGCGGGACTTCTAATCAGCGCCGGGCGTCGTGGAAACGCGCTACGCCGGATGCAGCAATGGAGAGTGATGTGAAGAAGGAAGAAGCGGAGCGGCTCGAAGGCTATCTGCGCAAGACGTTCGGTACGAAGGCGCTGACCGTGCGGTTGCGCCCCAAGAAGGACGATTCAGCCGAGGTTTACGTCGGCGACGAGTTCATCGCTGTCCTGTTCCGCGAGGTGGAAGACGGCGAAGTCTCCTATCAGTTCCAGATGGCGATCCTGGAAATGGATCTGGAAGGCGCGTGAGCGGCGGCAGGGGGGCGGCGGCCATGGCGTTGTATGAACTCGGTGGTGCGCGTGTGGCGACGGCGGGCGAAGGCCGCTGCTGGGTCGCACCCAACGCCGTACTGCTCGGCAAGGTCGAGATCTGTGAGGACGCCAGCGTCTGGTTCGGCGCGGTGCTGCGCGGCGACAACGAACTGATCCGTGTCGGTCCAAGGTCGAATGTACAGGACGGCTGCGTACTGCACACCGATCCCGGATTTCCGCTTGACATCGGTGGGGATTGCACGATCGGCCACATGGTCATGCTGCACGGCTGCACGATCGGGCTGAAAAGCATGATCGGCATCGGCTCCATTATTCTCAACGGAGCCAGGATCGGCGAGGAGTGCCTGATCGGCGCCAACACGCTGATTGCGGAAGGTAAGGAGATCCCGCCGCGCTCAATGGTCCTTGGATCACCCGGCAAGATTGTGCGCCAACTCACAGACCAGGACGTGCAACGCTTTACCGGCGGCGCGCGGCGCTATGTCGACAACTGGAAGCGCTACGCCAGGGATCTCAGACCGCAAATCTGAGTTGACCTCTCGATACCAAAAAAAATTGGAGCCGGACGTTTGTACGTCCGACTCCAATTCAAACCCGGATTGGGGAAGGCGGGGGGACCTGGGGACCGGGCCTGAAAGCTATTGGTTCGGGCTCACACCGGCCAGGGCAGCAGGTGCGCGTGCATCGCTCGCGTCGAGTGAGACCCAGACGCGCGGATCTAGGTACGACTGGCGCATCACGTAGTCATATGCCGTATGGCTCCAGAGCTTCACCTGGTCGATCTTGTTGTCGAGTACGAAGTCGCCCTGGCTGGTGCGCGCGGTGAGCACTGCGTGTCCTTCGCCCTTCTCGTCGCGAGCGACGGTGAGCAGGAGGGAACTGGATGGCCAGCCACGATCGATCAGAGTTTTCTGCTTGAGCAGCGCATAGTCTTCGCAGTCACCGCGAGCGCCCGGCAGCGTCCACAGCTCGCTGACGCCGTAGATCTCCATGTCGGTTGCCGGTTCGACGCTGTGATTGACCAACCGGTTGACGGTATCGAGTTCGCTCAGGCGCTCTGGCGTTGCCTGGAAGCGGCTTTCTGAACCGTGAGACTGACAGCCGGAAGGGGTTTGTTCACAGAAGCGGACGAAGCCGTAGGGAGGCTGCGAAGGTCCGTAGACCCGCATATATGCCGAGGCCGTTTCGATCGTCGTGCGAACCGGCGTTGCCGTTTGAGCCCAAGCCGTGGCGGGCAGCAACACGGCACTTACTAATGCTAATTTACTAACTAATGCACGCATCACACTTTACCCCGAACTGACCCCAGTAACTTACCTGAGAAACCTCGTTTTCCTCTCAAGCGGGGTCGATGCATTTGAGACAACTTTTATGCTTCTTTCGGGCCCCTTCCGCGGCTATCCACTACCAAGCGTTCACTTGAAGTAGCGGCGCAGTGCATCGGGTTCCTGAATGTCCAGAAATTGCAGAGCGATACCCTTGGCGTGATGGCGCATGACCTTGCTGCGCATCCTTCCGAGCATCACTTCGCTGGAAATCGGTGGGCGCGCGTCGGTCTCGACTGAGGCGCCAGACAGCGACACGTCGAGGACGCGGCAGTCGGTGACGAAGCCCTCGGCCAATTTCAGCTGCGTTATCTTGTTGGTGACGGAAATGCGATCGTGGCGGCGATCATCGACGCTCTGCTGGCCCTTGTTGACGAGGCGGTCGATCTGGCCGGCAAGCTTTTCGCGCTTATGCGGCGTGGCGATCAGGCTGATGGCGAAGCCGCCGTCGAACGTCCGCGCGACGCGGCCTTCGAGGCCGCCGATATGGTCGAAATAGGCAATAATGCGCTCATCGACGGAAATCTCCACCGGGGACATCATGGATGCGCCTTCGACGGAGATGTCGACAAGCTTGCATGGGTATTCGTGCTTGGTCTCACGCATGAAGCGGCCAAGTAGGGTCACGGCATAGCGCTTTTCCCGCCGTCGGTCGGGAGTGATGCGGGGCAGGTCCGCCGCGTGAATGTCGTTGATTTGAAGTGCCGTCGCTGGAGCCATGCTCGATACCGCAAGATTTGAAGCGCGACTGCGCTGCAGCCCAGCGGCACCCCACTTTGCAGGACACCGTTCAGACTCAATCGGGTCGAGTATGGGGTCGACGATTTAAGGAAGGACTAACTGGGATCCGGGGATTGGCACAGAATGATACAGGTACTTGACCGCCGCGGCGGTCGCAGGCCTGGACGTTAACGAACCATTAAATGTCGTCGTGCTCGGACGCCGAGAGGCCACCTTCGTAGACGCGGAATTGGCGGCGATCCTGCCGGACGATGCGCGCATTCCGGATGTGGGGCAGAAACGGCACTTGACGATCCAGGGTTTCCACGACCGCATGCGGCCGCCCTTCCGGCCATATGACTTCGTCGGTCACGAGCCGCTTGGAAAGAATGCTCTCGAAACCCAACCATTCGGGAGCATCGATCGCGCTGATCGCGCCAAGAAGTCTATCCACGCTAGTCTGAGTGTGGGTTAGTGGCAGCACAACGACCTCGAATGTTGCAAGGCGCCCGGACTCCGACTGAACCTCAACAGTGAGCACACATACTCCGCCCGACGCGGTGACGAATTCGAGCTGACGATCCAGGCAACCGCGATCATCGACCGACCACCCCTCGAGAAAGCTGCGGCCCCGCAGTTCCATTCCGAAACGTTCGCAGACACGGGTGCCGGCAAGCCGATAGAGAAACTGTTCGTCGGCTGTTCTTTCCAGAATGAACGTATCGGGAAGAATATCGCTGATGCGCGATGGTTCGATTTCGAACCGACGGGGAGCCATACGGTCGCCGCGCAGGTCGTTCCAATAGTGGAAGAGAACTTCACTCGTCTTGTTCTTCATAGAAAATGTCCCGATATCCGGCCGCGCGGCATTAAAAGGGGGTGCCGGTTGATCCACGTATCCACATGGGACAAGCCGGGAGCAGCTTCCGTGCCATGAACTGGCTCCGGGTTCGCTTCAAACGCGTTAATGGTTGATGGGAGCCCGGTAGGCCGATAAGCCGGGGCATTGCAGCAGCGCGAGGTCACTGGCCGTGGATGACAGGCAACCAATCTTCAATGCGCCGGGCTCGGTGGTATTCATTCTTGCGCTTATCGGTGCTGTCCACGCAGTGCGACTTTTTCTGCCCGAGGAAACGGACGACTGGATGATCCTGGCGCTGGCATTCATTCCCGCCCGGTACTCGGGCCTTGCCAGCGAACTGCCCGGGGGCGATTGGTCGGCGATGGCCTCGCCCGTCACCCATATGTTCGTTCATGTCGATACGGCCCACCTTCTGCTCAATGGGGCTTGGTTGCTCGCGTTCGGCGGCGTTATCGCCCGGCGGATCGGCGGCGCGCGCTTCGGTGCCCTTTCTCTTGCCTGCGGTCTCGGGGGCATTTTTCTGTTCTGGCTTCTGAACCAGGGACTGATCGCCCCGGTGATCGGCGCGTCCGGCGCCATTTCAGGGCTGATGGGCGCAACCATGCGCTTTCTGTTTTCCGCGGTCGATCGCGGTGGTCTTTGGCTTCTGCGCGATGATCCCCGCGGCGCTCCACTCATGCCGCTCGGCCAGGCTTTGACCGACCGCCGCGTCGTCGGAACGACGATCGCGTTCATCGCTTTGAACGTCCTCGCGCTGCACGGTCTCGGCGGCGTGACATCCGGCGGCGCCATCGCATGGGAAGCGCACATCGGCGGCTACTTCACCGGCCTTCTTTGTTTCGGCTTCTTCGATGCTGCGCCGCGCAATGAACCGGACCGCCAACCATTCGGTGCATAGAGGTCTTGCACGCGCGTTCCTCTTGCCGCAGCATGCTGAAGGATGCGTCGCCGCTTAGGTTGCGCAATCAGGGAACGACAAGGAAACAGGCTCGCTCAGCTGCGCACTCGCGGAATTCTCGCTGGGCATACAGAAACGCCGGAGGACACGTTAAATGAACGTCGCATCTATCCTGAAAGCGAAGGGCCGGACCGTCACGACAGCGCGTCCCGACACAACGGTTCGGGACATCGCACGTAAGCTACATGATCGCCGGATCGGCGCCATCATCATCGTCGGCGATAATGGCGATGTGGATGGAATTGTCTCGGAACGCGACGTGATCCGCGCCATAGCGGAGAACGGTGCGGCGGCACTCTCCGATCCGGTGTCGGCGATCATGACGCGCAACGTGGTCTCGTGCCACGAGACCAGTCACATTGATGAACTGATGGAGATGATGACCGAAGGCCGCTTCCGGCATCTTCCCGTTATCGAAGATGGCCATCTCGTAGGTGTCGTCTCTATCGGTGATGTTGTGAAGAATCACGTCGCGGAAGTTCAGATGGAAGTATCATCGCTGCGCAATTACGTCGCCACCGGCTGAAGGGCCGCACGGATTCAGGCGCGGGGAGCCGGTTGACGCTCTACGCTTTGACGAAGGTTCAATTCGCGCGCGATGTCGTCGATGTCGCGACGCGCAGCATATGCGCCCCGGTCGATCAGATCCTCGGCGCGATGGAAATCGAACAGCCCGATACCGTGGAGGCGAGGACTGATCATCGCATCCGGCGGATCGCCCGCCAGCCGCGATCGCGCGATGCGGTCCTGCACTATGTTGAATGCGTCGACCATCACGGTCGAGATTCCGGGCGCCGTATCGGCTTTTCCGAAAACCTGTCTCTGTAGTAGCCGTCGGACGGCGATACCGTTCTTTCCGGTTACGGGAGCGGGTTCTTCCTCAGGCATGGTCGGCATTAAATCACCGAATGCCCCCGTGGCTGCACGGCCGGAGATGTCGATGTTGAGATTTACAGCGATGACGTAGCGGGCGCCGAGTGCACGGCAGACGGAAACAGGGATGGGATTGACGAGGGCACCGTCAAACAGCCAGCGGCCGTCGATCTTCACAGGTTTGAAAATGCCGGGAAGCGCGTACGAGGCGCGCACCGCATCGACCAGTCGGCCACGGGACAGCCATACTTCGTGGCCCGAGCCGAACTCGGTCGCCACAGCCGTGAATTGCTGGTCGAGGTCCTCGATGCTGCGGTCGCCGAGTTGCCGGTCAAGTCGCTCGCAAAGACGCTGGCCCGTGATCAGTCCGGTCCCCGTCAGATTGAAATCCAGATAGCCGAAAACACGCCGCTTGGTCAGTTCGCGTGCGAAGACCTCAAGGTCATCGAGGCGGCCTGCCGCGTAGCATCCACCGACGACGGCGCCGATCGACGTGCCGGCGATGATGTCCGGTTTGATGCCGGCGGCGAGAAGCGCCCGCAGCACACCGATATGAGCCCACCCGCGCGCTGCGCCGCCGCCCAAAGCCAGTCCGATTTTGCCGACAGCCATGATGCTGTCTCCCTTATGCTGGCAAACCACTCTTACGAGCCGCTCGAGCAGCCGGTCAAAGCAGTCACCTGTGTGCAGCAACGGCCGCAATCACCATGGCGCCCGGCCGGTTGAAGGGCATAACAATTATGCCCAATTGTCCCAGCAGCATCATAATCGAGCCTACCGGCCCGATGTTAAGGGTATGCTACCGCGCTGGTTAACCGCGCGGAATATCTTTGCTGCGGCGCATGACGATCTCTCACGGCGGCAAGCCGGTTCAGTAGCAGCCGGGGGGGTCCAGCCAGCATCGTCAGGGGCGCAGGAGCTGCTTCAGGAACCACGATTTGGGCTTTCCAATTGAGACCTGGCGGAGTAGCGCCTGCTTTGCCAGACGCCGCGACGGTGAAGTGTAGCGGACGCCGACGTACTTGCCGTGACGCCAGGCAACTTGGCAGTCGACAGCGATGCGTTCGCCGGAGATGACCAGCGTGAAACGGTCGGGAACGCTTTCGCGTGAGATGTTTCCGCCCCGTACCACGCTGAGTTCGAGCTTCGCGCCCGCGGAAGACGTGTCACGCAGGCTGCACAGGATCGGCGCTGAAAGACGTGGATGCGTGATCTGGGCGCCTACGCAAGTCGGCACCCTCCGCGCCCAGCGCTGCTCGGCCGAGGTTGCAACTTCCGCTGACGTCTGTGCCGCTTGGCCTGTGACTTGTGATTCCGGCTCAAACCCGATCTCGTTCATCCGATAGCGCTCCACCCGAATTACCACCGGGGTATTAACGCCGATGAGAATGAAGAAATCGTCGATTAGGCGGTCAATGTTCCCGCGATAATCGCCCGCAACGCTCAGGCGCCTTTGAGCCGTTTCATCTCCTCGGCTTTCAATTCCTTTTTTGAAAGCTTGCCAATCATCGTTTTGGGAAGCGCGTCGCGGAACTCGATCTCCGCAGGAAGCTCAATCTTGGAAAGTTTGGGTTCGAGGTGCTTCAAAATATCCGCCGCTGTCGCCTTACCGCTGGTCTTCAGTTTGATGAAGGCCTTGGCCACTTCGCCCCGATATTTATCCGGGATTCCGATGACAGTCACCTCCTCGACCGCAGGATGCTCGTAGATGGCTTCCTCGATACGGCGAGGATAAACATTGTAGCCGGAGCAGATGATGAGGTCCTTTATCCGGTCGACAATGTAGAAGTAACCGTCCTTGTCCATGATGGCGACATCGCCGGTGCGAAGGAATGAGCCCGTGAAGACGTCGCTCGTTTCGGCGGCGCGCTTCCAGTATCCGCGCATCACCTGAGGACCCTTGATGCACACTTCTCCGCGATCGCCGATGGCTACCTCTTGGGAAGGATCCGCAAGATCGCGCAGGGTGACGATCGTTCCGGGAAGCGGCAGGCCGATCGACCCTGGTCGCGCGTCATCTTCGAGCGGATTGCAGGTCACCACCGGGGAGGCTTCGGAGAGCCCATAACCCTCGACAAGTCTGCATCCAGTTATGGCCTCGAAGCTCTGCTTGACCTCGACCGGCAACGGGGCGCCGCCCGACAGGCAGAATTTAAGGCTCGAAAGATCGAAGGTTTTGATCTGGGGATGGTTCTGGATTGCGTTGAACAGCGTCGGCACGCCCGGCATGATGGTTGGGCGAAGGTCGTTGATCAGCTTGAGAGCGTCGTCCAGCACGAAGCGCGGCATGATCACGATTTCCGCTGCCTTGGCGATCGCGAAGTTCATCACCACGGTCATGGCGAATACGTGGAAGAACGGCAGCACGCCAAGCACGCGTTCCTGGCTCTGGGCGAGGTGGGGCGCCCACGCCGTCACCTGCAATGTGTTCACATAGATGTTGGCGTGGGTCAACATCGCGCCTTTCGGAGTGCCGGTTGTTCCGCCGGTGTATTGCAGAACTGCGATGTCGTGCAGCGGGTCTATCGCCACTGGCTTCAAAGCGCCGCCCTGACTGCGCAATGTTCGCTCGAGGATGATCTTGTCGCGCTGGCCAGAGGCGCGCGGGCTCGCCAGTTCCTTACTTTTGAATAGTTTGAACAGCACCGATTTAGCGCTTGGCAGCAGGGCGGCAAAATCGCAAACGACCGCGCGCGGCAGGACGCCGGATTGCAGCAGCGCCTCAACCTTGTCGAATAACATCTTGAGGTCGAGTGTGATCATCAGGGTGGTCTCGCTGTCGCGGACCTGGACGCTCAGTTCTTCGACCGTGTAGAGCGGATTGTAATTGACGATGATGCCGCCGGCCTTGAGCACGGCGTTGTAGTAGATGATGAAGGTCGGAGAGTTGGGCAGGAACAGCCCGACGCGGGTGCCCTTCTCAACGCCGATCCGTTGCAAGCCGGCTGCGACCTGGTCGACCAGCCGGCCGATGTCGCCATAGGTCAAGGTCTTGCCGAGAAACGTCGTCAGCGGCCTTTCTGCATGTGCTGTGACGGCGTCGTCCAGCAGGCGAAACAAGGGCGCTGGGACAATCGCCGCATGCCAGTCGATCTTGGCAGGATAGCGTGCCAGCCAAGGGTATACGGTGGGTGTTGCTACAACTGCGGCGTGCGGGCTATTGTCTTGTGTCATGGCCGGATTTCTTTATTTAACGTACAGGCCTTAAAGCACTAACGCGGAAATTCTCCGCGCCGGGTGACGCACCTGACATAACTCCAGTAAAGCCGCATTCGCTTTTGAAATCACCATTTTGCGGGTTGCCCACAATCACATTTCTGAAAACACCGGCAAACCAGTGCCGGTTGGTCGCATCGGCACCGGGCCGAGTGAGAGGTTACACGGGTAACTTCGCAGATGGTAATTTGTTGATATGAAGCGCTCGATCGCAGAAGTGGGAACTGAACGCCGTCCGCTGGACTTGCCGGGTGTTTAAGGATATGTGACGCCCTTGCTTGTGGTTGGGGCGGCTCTGGACTAGTTAAGAACCAAAATACAACGGCCTATGCATTCAGGCCGGGCCGTGGTGGAGAACGAAATGGACGAAGTCGCAACCAAGATCATTGACATTCTCAGGAAGCACATGAAAGAGCCGATCGACGATATTTCCATGTCGACTGCTCTGGCTGATCTAAAGATCGAGTCGCTCGATCTCGCGATGATCGTTTTTGACATCGAAGATACGTTCGGCATCGAGATTCCATACAACGCAAACGAAGACGTCGAAGATTTCAAGACGGTCGGCTCGGTCGTCGATCGCGTAAAGTCTCTGATGGCCGCTGGTCCGGCTGCTGCCGGCGCAAAGGCCTGATCGCGATCGCTCTGAACGCCAAGTATGGCCATTGCGGCTGGGTCTGGCCAACGGTCCACCCAGCCTCTTTTCGAGGACAATCGAGTTATGGCGAATGGTAACGGCGCACGTCGCGTGGTCGTGACAGGTATTGGCGTGGTCACGCCAATCGGTCTCACGGTGCCGGAATTCTGGACCAGCGTGAAATCGGGCAAGTCCGGTGTCAGTGAGCTTGGCGGCTTTCCGCTCGATGATCTGAAGATCCTGATTGCGGCCCAGATTAAGAACTTCGATCCCAAAGCGCGCCTTCGCCACTTCCAGCGCGACAAGATCATCATGCATGCAGACCGCTACGCGTGGTTCGCCGCCGCGGCAGCCGACGAAGCCGTGCGCCAGTCGGGCCTCAACATCCCGTTCGACAATTCTTATCGCGCCGCCTGTATCGTCGGCTCGGGCGCCGGTGGGCTCACAACCTACGAGAAGGCCTATCGCGATCTCTTCATCGAGAACAAGCGCGCCACTCATCCGCTGACGTTGCTTCGTATCATCGGATCGTCCGCCTCTGCCCACGTCGGCATCGAATTCGGCGTCAAGGGTCCCACCTTCGCCACCTGTTCGGCGTGCTCGACAGCGACGCATGCCATCGGTATCGCCCGTGACTACATCCAAAACAACCTCGTCGATGTCGCCATCGCTGGCGCGTCCGAGTCCGTCATCAACTACGGCACGATGAAGGCCTGGCAGGCGCTGCACGTTCTGTCGCCCGAAGGCTGCTTCCCGTTTGCCAAGAAGCGCAACGGCACGGTGCTGAGCGAAGGCGCCGGCATCCTCGTGCTAGAAGAACTCGAGCATGCCAAGCGCCGCGGCGCGACGATCTTGGCCGAGGTGTGTGGCTACGGCATGACTTCGGACGCAAAGGACATGGTCAACCCGGACATCGAAGGTCCGCGGGAGGCCATGAGATTGGCGCTTCAGGATGCCAAGCTGCCGCCGATGGCGATCGACTACCTTAACGCCCATGGCACGGCGACGACCATCAACGATCGCAACGAAACCAACGCGATCAAGGACCTGTTCGGCAAGCACGCCTACGAACTGGCGGTGTCGTCGACCAAGTCCATGCACGGACACCCCCTGGGCGCAGGCGGCGGAATCGAAGCGGTCGCCTGCATCAAGGCCATGCAGGAAAGCTTCGTCCCGCCAACCATCGGGCTTGACGAGCCCGATCCCGACTGTGACCTAGACTATGTCCCCAACGTCGGCCGCACCAAGAAGGTCACCTATGCGATGTCGAACTCCTTCGCGTTCGGTGGCCTGAATGCCGTGCTCGTCTTCGGGCCGCCGCCGGTCTGACATCGCGGACCCTTCCGGCAGTAGTGGTCATGTCCTCGCCACTTGGGATCGTCTCAAGCCTGGTCATGTTTGGCCAAGAACGCATCCCCCTTGCTGACCGGCGCGCCGGATGAGATGGTAGCCGCGACGGCTGAATGATAGTGTTCGGCGGAGTGCGCGCGTGCGGCAAATCTTGATCCAGGTAGGTCGCGTGGCAATTCGCGCCAGGCTCCTCGATACGCCGACGGCGGATCGCATATGGGGCGCTTTGCCGATCTATGCCAGCGTCCGGACCTGGGGCCGCGAAGTCTGGTTCCGCGCACCCGTGTCGACGGTCCAGGAGCCGGAAGCCCGCGATGTGGTGGATGCCGGCGAGATTGCCTTCTGGCCGGATGGCGATGCGATATCGATCGGTTTCGGCGCGACGCCGCTTTCGAGGGGCGGCGAGATCCGCCTCACTAGCCCTTGCAACATTTGGGCGCATGCTCTCGACGATGTTAGCCAATTGCGGTCGGTTTACGCTGGTGAGCGCATTGCGGTCGTCGGCGTCGAAAACTAGAGCGGCGCTCTTCCTGCTTTCGAGACAAGTTCGGGTATCTCCCTGGCGATGATCTGACCGAGCTGCACGCGCGGGTTTATCTTGAGAGGAGTGATCGCCCGCAGAGCGTCGATCAACGCGGTTGGCGAGGCCTTCGCCAGCGTCAATTCGCGGCACCAACCGTTTTCATGGAGGTATGCGCGGTAGAGGCTTTCATCGTGAGGCAGCGCGAAGTCGGCGGGCGAAACGGTTACGAGCGGACGGCGCAGCCACACGGCCTCCGACACCATCGAACTGGAATCGACTGTGCACACAACGGCAGCGGACCCTTTGAACAATCGTGCGAGCGCGCCCGTCCCCCCGCTGCGCACGTCGATGAACTCCACGATGGGGCCATCGTGTTCGCTGTACATCGCGGTGATCTGATCACTCACGGGTTCAGGCGTTCTGCGGGAATTCGAAACGATCCAGCGAGTACCGAACTGCCTATGCGTTGCGCGAACGAGGTCCATAAGGAAGTCCCAGTCGCTGTGCGTGAAGCGGACGGTTCCGGCATCGCCGCCGATCAAGAGCCCGGCGACGGCCGGCAGAAGGGTGGGGCCGGTGATCGGCTCGATCGTCTCGGGGTTAATGGGGCTCGGCTTCAATGTCCTGACGCGGTGGGGCGAACGTGCGTCCCGCACATAGGACGTGAGCACCAGCCGGAAATCCTGTGCGCGGTAGCGGCGAAGGCTGCCGTAGAAAATGTTTGGCGCACCGATGAGACGGGTCGCACAGACGTTAGCAGCAAGTGTATCGCCGCCGGCGGAAACCACGAGATCGGCGCGCGGCAACGCTGAGGGGTCGAGGTGATAGATCCATTTCAAAATTAGCGCGGGGCCCAGGCCCGCGTTGAGGAGGCCCGACAGAATGCGCGGCGGCATCCAGTCGGGGCGGCGAACCTCGATACGGATGATTTCGACCGGCGCCAGGGTGCCGACCGCGCCGATAACGCCCTCCGCCAGATTGTAATGTCCCGGAAGGCCGTCGGACAAAAGCAGCGCAATGAGCTTGGACATGAGGCCCCGGGTCGGTTCAGTTCGCGGCCGGCGCGCTGGTGGTGGGCCCGCCAGGATTTGAACCTGGAACCAGACGGTTATGAGCCGCCAGCTCTAACCATTGAGCTACGGGCCCGAAGCGCGTGAGGCCCCGACTTCTATAGAAGCGCGCGGGAAGGGCAAGTGCCAGCCATCGTGCGCCCCGCCGCGCCTTGTTTCCGTCGCCAAGCCGTGGAAAGTGCGCGGACGCCGGAAATGGAGAAGAACGCAGATGTACGCCCCAGTTATCAGATTTGCCGCGCCCGTGGTGGCGCTCGCCGTTTCGCTCGGACTGGCTGCGACACAGGCCGCCGCCGAGGACAAAGCCATGGATAGAACCGTCACCGTATCTGCCACTGGATCGGCAGTCGCCGTTCCCGACATTGCGCAGGTTTCGACCGGCGTCCAGACTGATGCCAAGACCGCGCGCGAGGCTTTGACCGCCAACTCGGCTGCTATGGGGAAGCTGGTCGCCGGTCTCAAGTCGCTCGGGTTCGATCCCAAGGATATCCAGACGTCCAACCTCAGCATCAACCCGCGCTACGCCAACCCGTATGAGGGCCAGGCTCCAGTCATTGACGGCTACAGCGTCATCAATCAGGTTCAGATCACCGCGCGCAATCTCGACAAGCTGGGCGAGGTGCTCGATACGCTCGTGACACTCGGAGCCAACCAGATGAATGGTCTGAGCTTCGAGGTGAGCAACGCCGAAACGCTGCGCGATGCGGCCCGCAAGGATGCGATCGCGAATGCGCTACGCCGCGCCAAGCTTTATGCGGAAGCAGCAGGCGCCGACGTTGGCGAAGTAATCGCCATTGCCGAGGACGTCACGGGAACCCAGCCCTACCAGTTCAAGGTCGCGCGCGCATCGATGGCTGAGGGCGTTCCCGTCGAGCGCGGGACGCAGGAGCTGGAAGCGCGCGTCACCGTCACGTGGAGGATGAAGTAGTAGTTCAGCGCAGGACGACGCGCTCGACGTTGGCGGAGAGGGACGCCGATCCGGGCTGTACGCTCCAGTCGGCGAAGTTGCGCATCTCGCCTGTCTGACGGACACGGGACAGGCGCGCCAGATCGATTGTCGCGGTGACCCATTGCGCCACGTTCACGGTGCCTTCCGCCAGCACGCCGTTGTCGGACACGGTATGCTCGGATGGGACGTAGACCCCCGCTGCCCCTTCGTTACGATCGACGGCAGGAGACCATAGCGCGTCACCCACCGTGGGGCTCTGCACAGTCGCGATAGTGTTTTCCAGTGCCCGCGCCATCGAGCCGGTGCGTACGCGATTGTAGCCGGAGATGCGTTCGGTGCAGGATGGCACCAGCAGGAGTTCGGCGCCGGCTTCCGCAAGCGCGCGAGCCAGCAGCGGAAACTCGATGTCGTAGCAGATGAGAATGGCAATGTTGCCCAAGGTCGTCTCGAACAGCCGCAGCGGCGCACCTGCGGAGATGCCCCAGTCGCGCTCGAACGGCGTCATTATGATCTTTTCCTGCTCGCCGACAGCGCTCGAGGGCGTGACGAGCTGGGCGGCGTTGACGAAGCGACCATCACTTTTCTTCACGGGCCCGGACCCGACGAGGATGTGCACTTTGTGCTCGGCGGCCAGTTCGCAGTGTAACTTGACGCGGTCACCGGCGAGGGCAGCGACCTTGTCGAGGGTCAGGGCGAGATCGCCATAAACTTCGGGGCCAAAACAGGCTGCCTGTTCAATTGCTGCATATTCGGGGAACACCAGGAGTTCCGCACCGGTCTTAGTACCCGATGCCACCCATACGCGGATCTTGTGCTCCCACTCGTCGATATCGCGCGGTTGACCGATTGGATACTGGGCCGCGGAAACCCGCAATGTCTTGGTGTTCGCCATGCGCTAGAGCGCCTTCATCCAGAACTGCATGTCGTGGAGCGTTTCTTCGGTCTGACCAATATCGAGCCACTTGTAAGTGGCGATGATGCCCTGGACCGGCGCATAGCCGCGCGTTGTCCAGAAAGCATCAAGGGGCACGTAGTCCTTGGGCTTCAGAGGATGATCGTCCCGGCGCACGACGCGGCAGAACGTGGAATGGGTGAATTTGCCGAGCTTTCGCGCTTGCGCCTCGCGATGATCGAAGAATGCGTGCCCGACGCCATAGCCGCGATGACTCTTCAACAGAACGGATTCGCCGCAATAGAAGATCTTAGTGATGTCATATCCGGCCTTCTTGAAGGGTTCGCCGAATTCATCTGCGTGCTCGATCATCGGGGCTCCTGTGGAAGCCCCGACGATCAGATCACCATCACGTGCGATGACGCAGACAGCGCCCTTTGCCTTGGCGAACTTGCCCAGATACTCTTCCTCGTATTCAAGGGTCCCTTCGTACAGGTAGGGCCAGTCGCGAAAGACCACCATTCGCAGGCGAGCAAGATCAGGCAGGACCGTCTTGATGTCCTCACCCGTCAACGCTCGCACTTCGAGCTTCTTCTTCTCAACCTGCATCGCGATGCTTGCCCTATCCCGTGATCACGCGGAGACCTGCATGATCCAGTCCGTCAGATTGTAGTATGTGGTGACGCGCGTGATCTTGCCATCCTTGACGGCGAAGAACGTACCGGCCGGGAGCACATACGTCTGACCCTTGGCGGTCGGCAGGCCTTCCTCGGAGTTCTTGTAGATGCCGTGGACGTTGAACTCGGCGGCGGCGCGCGTGCCGTTCTTCGATACCAGCACCACGATGTCCTTCAGCTCTTCCTTGTAGTTATGGTTCATACGGGCGTTGAAGGCGCCGAATTTTTCCTTGCCGACTCGGCGCTCGCCCTGGTTCACGTCGTGAATGACGTCCTCCGACAGATGGTCGAGCATGGCGGCACTGTCACCCCGGTTGAATGCATCGTAGTAGCTCCGGATGAGCTTGGCAGTTTCGACGCGAACCGTACTCTCGTTGTCGCTCATTGGCTGAGGTCTCCGGTAGAATGGACGGGAATGTGCGGCCTGTTTAGCAGGTGATTTGTCGCCATTCCACGTGCATTGCCGCCCATTCGCGCGACAAAGCGCGGCGGCTCCGGCGTCAGTTAACGCGCCGCATGGCCATGCTTTTACATCATGCTCTAAAACGGGTTTTTCCCGCTCGTGTTCGGAATGCGATCCGGCACTGGCGTTTGATGCCTTTCCCGGTCAATGGACCGCGCACTTCACCAAGTGCTTACTAACGTGATCACAACGGGGTGTTCGCCAATCGCAATATAGAGCCAAAAGCCCGAAAGCGCGGGGATTTCATGCAAAAGCCAATATCCGGGGTGATGGTCCCAGCCACTAAGACGTAGCGATAGGCGGCCAGGGGAGTTATGGATCGCGCCTTTTCATACCTGTGGGAGATCCTGTGGGTGCAGCTGTTCGGCTTCCCTGTGTGGAGCTATGGCGTCGGCGTAGCCGCGGCGGCGAGCCTTATGCTGATGGCCTTGCGAAGGCATTCCCCTGTCCATCTCGCGGCCGGCGGGCATGAGGACTACATCGAACCGCTTCTACCTTCGCTGACTCCGGTGGGCACGGCAGCCGACTCCGACCCCGCGACCGAGGTCACTGTGGATTTGACCGACGAACGCGCCGCGGATGCTGTCACAGGCGCACTGGAAGCGCACGATGCAGTTCGCGTAACGCCGGAGCCCGCACCCAACTGCAAAGACGATCCGCCCGATCCGATCGACGTCGCCGCCGCGTTCGAGGCACAAGTTCCATCTGACTTTCGAGCGATGACCGTGCACGATACCGAACACCCGCCGCCGTTCCCGCCTCGGATGCATCGCACCCAGGACTCCGAGATCCATGTGATCGTGGATGCGACGCCTGCGCCGGAAACGACTGAGCCGCCAGCAACATTCATCGGACAGTCGGTGCAGCCCAATGATCGGCCAGTCTCGGTTGGCTGGGATGGGCCTCCGGAGTCGGCGAAGTGCCGCCGATCCTGGCCGACCGTCGCGCCGCGCCCCGTGGCCATTCCCCAGTCCATGCCAGTTCCAAAACCGACGGAAGTGCCCGACAAGGTGTTGAGAGCTGCCGCGAGTGTCGCGCCGGTTCGCGCAGGCGATAACGATTAGCGTTACGAACCGTTGGCCAATCTACTCGCCGATGATGTGACGTGCGATCTATCGCGTGTGGGTTGTGCGGACGAACTCTTGGACTTTCGTGCTGAAATCGCCAAGATCGGCAGCGACTGTCATGGCTGTAATCTCATCATGGTGCTAGCATATTCTCAACCGACCGCTACTCTTTGTTATTATAAAGCTTCATGAAGGCCGGCACGCGGGGATGGAGCGGGTGCGCTCGTCACAAAAATCCTTCGGGAAAACATCCGGCTAAAGACGATTTCAAAAACGCTGACAATAGTCAAGATAGTGGCCTTTTCCGAGGGATCTAGTTGTGAACTTTCAGGAGGTTGTCCATTCGGTCCAGGCCGGAGAGACTGAGGTTGCGAAGCTTCAGCTCAGCGGGAGAACCGAATGGACGTCCATCAGAATGCCCGGCTTGCGCCGAAAGGTCGAGAGGACATGGTCCGCGCCGTCGTGGATCGTGGTCTCTCCAAGGCTGACGCCGCCCGGCGCTTTAACACCTCGGCAAAGACCGTCACCAAGTGGGTCCGTCGCTTCCGCGAGGCGGGCATTGCTGGGTTGTCGGACCGCTCGTCACGGCCGCTTTCATCGCCGAGCCAAACGCCGCTGGTCACCTGCGACGCCGTAGAGCGACTGCGCCGCGAGCGCCGCACGCAGGAGCACATCGCCCGCGAGATCGGCCTTTCGAAAGCAACCGTCTCGCGCATCCTCGCGCGCCGCGGCCGTCTCGGCGCTGGGCGAACTGAGCCTGCTCTCGGCGCTCGAGCCCAAAGAGCCGAGGCCTCGCTACGAGCGCGAGGCTCCCGGTGAGATCATCCACATCGACATCAAGAAACTCGGTCGTTTCGAGAAAACTGGCCACCGCATCACCGGAGATCGGCGCGGCCAGAGCAATCATCGCGGCGTTGGTTGGGAGTTCGCTCACGTCGCCGTCGACGACCATTCCCGCGTCGCCCGCATCGACATCTTCCCCGACGAGAAGAAGCAGAGTGCCGTCGCCTTCCTCAAGGCCACCGTGGCCTACTTCAAAAGCCTCGGCGTCAAGATCGATCGCGTCATGACCGATAACGGAAGCTGCTACCGATCGGTCGCATTTGTCCGCGCCTGCAAGCGCCTCGGCATCCGGCACATTCGAACCCAGCCCTATACGCCGCAGACCAACGGCAAGGCCGAGCGCTTCATCCAGACTGCTCTGCGCGAATGGGCGTACGCCCAGGCTTACGAAAACTCAGACCAGCGCCGAGACCATCTCGCAGCCTGGTTGCACAGCTACAACTGGCACCGGCCACATGCTAGCCTCGGACACAGGCCGCCCGTCAGCCGACTAGGCTTGACCAGGAACAACCTCCTGAGGCACCACAGCTAGGTGGGGCTTGGTAGCTTCATCAGAATTGCTGTTCAGTACATTGTTCAAAAACGTAACAGAATAACGGAACCAGGATGAGTCGCGCTTTTGTCAAAGAACCCGACGGCAACGAGGCCTTCAACGAATTGCCCGAGAGGCTCATTTCCGAACATCCCAATCTCGTGACACTCGAGGGATTGGAGTTCATTGAGGCCCAGTTGGCGCACCTGGCACGCGAGTACGCTGCCGCGCAGGCATCCGGTGAACGCGCGGCTCTCAACGCGGCGGCGCGTGATCTGCGATACTGGTCGGCACGACGCGCAAGTGCCGATGTGATGCCCGACCCACCCGACTGCGGCCACGTGCATTTCGGCTCGGTGGTGACGATCTCGCGAGACGACGGCCGCCGACATACCTATCGCATTGTCGGTGAAGACGAGGCGGATCCCGCTCGGGGATTGCTGTCTTACGTGTCGCCACTAGCGCGAGCGCTGCTAGGAAAGCAGGAGGGTGACACAGTGCGTGTCGCCAATGCGGATGCCCTAATCGTAGCGATTACCGCGCACTAGCAGACTACGGTGGGCACTCTGGGTACGGTCCACACCGCCGTTCCGCGATGCCCTGGGATCGCCGCGCCCGGCTTCTGACACTTTTTTACGGGCGAGCGGATTGCCGAGGCCCGCGCCGAGCGTTTACAACCGCCAGGCCGTCACCATCAACAGGAGCCCGGTCGAGATGCTGAGGACACCGTTCTATCTTGCGCTGCATTCAGCGGTCGCGGCTTTGGCGCTCGGATTTTTGACCTGGGGGCCTGCTGTCGCCGAGGAGCCGTCGTTCGTGGGAACCTGGGCCGATGATCCGACGCAGTGCAAGACCGGTCAGGATGAGCCCGGAGCGCCAATGATCTTCACCAAACTGAGCTACGACCAGCACGAAACACACTGCAAGTTCAAATCTGTAGATGGCAGAGGCGACGAGTGGAAGGTTGCGGCTGAGTGTTCGGTCGAGGGAGACAGCCAAGCGGCGGAGTTCGCGCTGACGGTGTCCGGTGACACCATGACCATGACCGACGAAGCGGGCGGTCGCGACCTGTTGCGCTGCAAGTGATGCGAGGTTTCACCTCGGGTCAGCCCATGTCATCGCTGCAGCGTCCGTGGCAACCAGGTCTCGCCGTCCTCGCCTGGGGGGTCTGTTGCGGTATCGCGGCGGCCTCTGCCGGGGATCCTACGGCAGCTGAGGCGGGGGTACGCTTTGGCCAGGCCAAGGGCGCGACTCAGATCTGTCCGGGCGCGCGGTTGCTGCCGAAGGCCGAGACGCTCGCATCGGCCTACGCTGGGGCCGACCTCGCCGCGTTCAACGAACAAGCAGGCAAGACACTGGAAAACTGGAAAACAACATTCGCCTGCCAGGACTGGGACCAAGAGACGAAGCACACGACCAGCTGCCGACAGATGCGGATCGCCAGTTGCAACATGGCTTGGAAGGAGATCGGCCCCGAGGGTAACGCCCTGCCGGGCCTGATCGATTTCAGGCCCTAGCTCCGCGCCACAGGCTGTCGCCGGACTTGCCTGGTGGGTTTCGACGGAGCCATTTGCTTCCAGATCGCGTACAGATGCTGCCACATAGAAACCAGACGAGGACGTGATGAGAACAACAACCGTCGGCCTTCTGGCACTTGCAACCCTATGCGGCGCTTGGGCCGCCAGTCCGTATTCAGCCATGGCCGGCGCAACCGCACCTGTGGAAGCGGCCGCTGCCGCGGCGACGCCGACGGTGCGCGATGCGGGGATCCGTTACGGCCAGGCAACGGGGGCGGCCTTCGTCTGCGAGAATTTCAAAACGACTGAAAAAGCCGAGTCGCTGACAAAGGCGTACTCTGGCGCCGATCTCGACACGTTCAAGCAACAGGCCGAAACGGTGTTGGCGGCGTGGAAAAAGACGCTGACTTGCGAAAAGACCGGCGATCCCAACCAGTGCCGGCTGATCCATCAATTGAGCTGCAGTGAAGCCATGAAAGAGATCGGCCCGAATGGAACGGTCATTCCTGGACTGGTCACGGTGCAGAACTAGCGTTGTGGGCATCAGCTAAGCCGCGCGGTGGAGTGGTCGTTCAGCATTCGCCACTACGTGTTTCAGTCGGGCGATAAGTTCGAGAACGGATATGCGGACGGATAGACGAAGGTGCTCGAAGACGAGAGGCCGCTTCGGCACGGGGTTCGCGCGAGCTACCTCAACTGCATGGGCGATCTGTTCCGCCCGGAGGCTCAAAACAAGCGATGACGACAAGTAAGGACGAGGGTCCTGCCATCGGCCTGAAGGGCCAAGCCCGGGTCGTAGTGGCGGAGCGTCATACTGCGCGGGCTGTCGGGAGCGGCATGGTCGAGGTGTTCGCCAGCCCGATGATGATCGCGCTCATGGAGGCTGCCGCCGTCGAGTGTGTCGAAGCGCGGATGCCACCCGGCAGCATCACTCTGGGCATCCATCTAGATGTCCACCACGTCTTGCCGACGCCGATGGGCCGCACGGTGGTCGCCACCGCCGTGCTGACCGCGATCGACGGCCGGCGGCTGGATTTCGACGTGGAAGCCCACGACGGCGCGACCCGAATCGGTCATGGCCGCCATACCCGCATCATTGTCGATCAGGCCCGCTTTCTTGCGCGGCTTGGCGCATCATCCTGAGACGTTCGGTACAATGTCGAATAAGGCCCAGACTTTATCCGGAAGCCTATCCTGTCCACAGCCACAGATGCATCTCCCGAAGTGCCGGTGTCCTTGGTATCCTCTCGTTCAATTCTTGGAGGTTGCTGATGCGCAAACACGTCCTGCCCGTATCCCTGATCTGCGCTCTTGTTGCCGGCGGCGCCATCGCGGGTGCACCTGCGAAGCAGCTCGCCGCTCCGACACCAGCCGCTGCGGCAGGCGCCCAGCCCGTTACGCCGCCGGCGCCACCTGTGGCGAAACTCTGCCCCGGCAATCCCAATGCGCTGGGCGTCAGCCGAACGGTCGAGATCGATACGACCGGCGGACCAGGTTTTGGTTTCGAGCAGTACAAGGCCTTTGATTTTCTCGAGCCGAAGGAGGTGGTGTTGACCTTCGACGACGGCCCGCAGATGCACACGACCAAGACCGTGCTCGATGCACTTGCGGCGCAGTGCACCAAGGCCACGTTTTTCTCCATCGGCAAAATGGCGCTCGGCATGCCCGACATCATCCGTGAGGTCGTCAAGCAAGGCCACACCGTGGGATCCCATACGTGGTCGCATGCCAGCTTGGCAAAGAAAAACGGTCAGGCCGGTATCGATGAAATAGAGAGGGGATTGAGCGGCGTCACGCGCGCCGTCGGCAAGCCGATCGCGCCATTCTTCCGTTTTCCCTACCTGCAGGATTCGAAAGAGGCGCTCGAATATCTCGCCAACCGCAACATCGCGGTGTTCTCGATGGACGTCGACAGCTTCGACTTCAAGCTACGCAATGGCGAGCAGCTGGTGAAGGACGTCATGGCCAAGCTGGAAAAGAAGGGCAAGGGCATCGTGCTGATGCACGACATTCAGCCGACGACGGCGAAGGCGCTACCGGCACTTCTGTTGCAGCTCAAAGCCAACGGCTATAAAATTGTTCATATCAAGCCCAAGGGTGGCGCTGTCACCATCGCCGAGTACGACGCGCTGATCGAAAAAGACGTAAAGGGGCTGCCGGCCGCCGCCGCCGATAAGCCCATGTCCAGCATCGTGCGCACTGTTCCCAACGAATAAGCGGCTCAACGCATTCGAAATTCCGCCGTTTCGACCTCTTTCTCGCCATCGTTTCGCGTCTCCTCTATGGAGGGACAGGACGATTTTCGGGGCGCGGGCGATGACAAGACGTGCAATGGCGGTTTTGGTGGTGGGCGTGTGCCTGGGCATTGGGCACGGAGCGGTCGCGGCTGAATCCTGTACGGCCGAAGCGTTCGCCATCGCGGTGGATGGTGCAGGTGCATCCCTGCGACAGTTCAACGCCGAGGCTCAGCCGCTGTTCAAGGGTGGGTTGAAGGCGCTGAAAGATCGAAAGGGCTGGCCTGAGGAGGGCTATGAGGATCGGGGGCTCGAGTACCTTCAGGACGGGCGGCTCGCCACATACGATGAGCAGTCGAACGAACTCCTGACAAAGATCGACACACTCGGACGCATCGAGGACGGGACGGTGCCGGACTGCGCCAAGCTAGCCGACTTGAAGGCGGCGTCCGTCGAACTGCTCGCGGTGATGAAGGCTAAATCGGCCTACATGCTGGAGAAGATCGAAAAGGAGACAGGCCCCGGCTCGGTCGCTGCCGCAGTCTCGCCGCCATCAGCGCCGTCGACGCCGGCAAAGACAGGGTCTAAGCCAGATACGGCATCGCCCGCAGTCACGCCTCAGGTCGCGACCGAGCCAAAACCGGCCGTGCCACCGCCAGCCAAGCCACAGCCGGCGGCCGAAGCCAAGGCAATTGCCATCCCGCCCGGAAAGTCCGCAGAAAAGAGCGGTTCATGGCAGGCCACGACTGCGATGTCGCCGCCGACTGCACCGCCAGCGGCGGAACCTGGAGAGCCGTACACTGCCGCCCCTCCGCCCGCCATGACGCCGGCCGAAGATGAGGGCTACACGATCGACGAAATCCGCGAAGCGACGCGCGGCGTTTTCGGGACGATCTCGACAAGTCTTGCGAGCGTCATCGAGCACGCCTTCTCGTCCTATGGCCGTCCAACGGCGTACGTCGTCGGCAGCGAAGGCGGAGGCGCATTTCTGGCGGGCCTTCGCTATGGAAGCGGCACCATGGTTTTACGTTTTGGCGGCCAGCAGAAGGTCTACTGGCACGGGCCATCGCTGGGCACGGACCTTGGAGCGGACGGCGGGCGGACGCTGTTTCTGGTCTACAAGCTCAAGGAACCCGGCGGCCTGTTCAGACAGTTCACCGGCGTCAACGGATCGGCCTACCTCGTTGGTGGCGTCGGCATGACGCTGTTGAAGGGTGGCGACGTCATCATGGCGCCAATCCGGTCCGGACTCGGTCTGAGGCTCGGCGCCAACATCGGCTATCTGCGCTTCACGCCGCGTCCGACGTGGAACCCGTTCTGAACTTCACTCCAACTCAGTAGCTGTAGCCGTATCCCTGTAATGGACGGTACTGACGTACAACGTATCGGCGCTGCTTGCCGTAGTAATTGCCGTAGAACCCCTGCGGGGCCGCGTATCGGCGCCTGCGCGGCTGGTAGTAATACTGAGGCGGAGGATCGCCGGGATAGTAGTAGGTCCCGCTTGGAGCCCGGAAGTACGAGTAGGCATAGGCGTAGCGCCGGTCGCGGTCCATGCGGCGCGCGACAGGGGTCGAGCTATAGTTCGGCGTGCCGTGGACGACGATGCGCGTGCGTTCCTTGCCGTGATTACCGACCATCTTGTAGAGCGTGGCGGCATTCGATGGAGAGAGTTCTGACGCAGCCGTGCGACGCCGGACGGCCGAGCATCCCCACCGACGTCGTCGCGTGAATGGCGGTGCCGCCGTGGAAGAAGATCGAGTTGGGCATCGGCGCGTATTCGTATTGGCGCGAATACCACATCTTGGACGTCCAGACCGGCCGGAACGTGCCGGTGGGGGTCGGATAGCCATAGGCGCCCGATGACACCGGCCACGAGTAGGTCTTGCCGCCTGCTTCCGTCACGCGCATGCGCTGCGCGCCCAGGTCGATGTCGATTGCCAGCGTTGGCTCAGGCGGCGGAGCGGCAGCATCTGTCCGGGCATCCGGTTCAGCTGGCTGGTCGGCTGGGGAATGGGTGCCGGCTACATCGGGCGCGCTGTCTTGATCCGAAGACGGATCGCGCGACGGGAGCGCCTCGGGGTCGCGGAGCATTGCGCCGTCTTCGGTCGCGCTTAGGACGTCGTCCGCGTTAGCCTCTGTCCGAGAAGTATCTGATTGCGCAAACGCCGGCACCCCCGCTGGGCCCGGCATCAGCCAGAGGGCAGCCGCGAGTGCGGCCGACTTGAGCCAGATAGCACGCATACGCGATCTCCAAAGATCTCGGGAATAGGCAAGAAACGTAGGGGCAGCGCAAGAGTGCCCGCTCATTTGGGTTATTTTTTGCCGCGTCAGTTCGTAATCGTTATGCGTGTGCTGCGGGCGCCGTAGGTCTTCACGAGGCTGTAGAGTTCGCGCGCATGGGAGGGGTGGAGCCGCACGCATCCGTGTGACGCGGCCTGACCCAGTGTGCTGACGTAATTCGTCGCATGGATCGCAAAGCCGCCGTGGAAGAAAATGGCATTGTGCATGGGCGCATTGTCGTACTTGCGCGAGTACCAGCGTGGCTCGAGCCTGCTTGGACGAAACGATCCGCCGGGTGTCGAGTACCCGCGCCTGCCCGTGGAGACGGGCCACGAGGAGTAATAAGAACCGTCGACCCATACGGTCATTGTCTGGGAGCTTTTGTCGATCCTGACGCGAACATCGGCCTGGGCCGGAAGCGTCCAGATGATCGACAGTGATATGGTGGCGCCAGCCGCCATCAGCCCGAAAAGGGACTTCTTCATTGCAACTCTACTCCGCACAATTGAGCTGTCGGAGCGCCGAGTTGGACGCCCCCCGATACGATGAGGCAGTATGGTTATCAATTCGTTTACTGTCAAAAACCGACACGTCAAATAATGCGTCCTAAAATGTCATGAGACGTGCGAGGCAGAGCCATGTGCAGCCTTGACGGCTTCGTAGCCGGCGAGCGCTTGCACGCGGGCCTTCGCGTGATCGATGATGGGATTTGGATAGGTGCGGCCAAGCTCCACGCCCCCAGCGCTCAATGCGCGTTCTGAGGCGAGCCACGGCGCATGGAGATCTCTGGTTTCGAGGCGCGAAAGTTCAGGCACCCAGCGCCGCACGTAATGGCCCTCGGGATCAAACTTCTCGCCCTGCGTCACGGGATTGAAAATGCGGAAGTAGGGCGCTGCATCCGCGCCGGATCCCGCCACCCACTGCCAACTCGCGGCGTTGGCGGCGAGATCCGCATCGACAAGCGTGTCCCAGAACCAGGCTTCACCTTCCTGCCACGACACGAGCAGATGCTTGATCAGGAATGATGCGACGATCATGCGGACGCGATTATGCATCCAGCCCGTGTGCCAGAGTTCGCGCATGCCCGCATCGACGATCGGGTATCCTGTCCGTCCGCGTTGCCACGCAGCAAGCATGGCTTGGTCACCGCGCCACGGGTAGTGAGCGAACTCCGACCGGAAGGGCGCGTCGGGCAGCGTTGGCCAATGCACCAGTAGGTGATGGGCGAATTCGCGCCAGACGAGTTCCTTGTGAAAGGTTGCGAGACCCTTGCCGGCGCGGGGATCGCGTGCCGCGACAGCATCGGCCGCGTGCCAGCATGCGTGCGGGCTGATCTCACCGAAGTGGAGATGCGGAGACAGGCGCGACGTGCCTGCAAGATCGGGCCTGTTGCGATCGTGCGTGTAGGCGGCCAGCGCGGACTTGAGAAATGTCTGCAGCCGCGAGTGAGCGCCCCTTTCGCCGGGCTGCCACGTCTCGCGAAACCCGCCGGCCCAGTCGGAGCGGCTCGGCAGCAGATTCCAGTCCGACAGTGCATCGGAACTGAGTTGCTTGGCTATGTTCGGCAAGCGGTTCGGCGCCGGCACGGGTATCGCCGGTGGGCCTTTTGATACGACGGACCTCCAAAATGGGGTGTAGACCTTGAACGGAGTACCGACCTGCGTCCGCAATTCCTCAGGTTCGCGCAACAGACCACCGGCGAAGCGTTTCAATTCTATTTTGAGGTCCGCCAGAGCAAACTTCAGAACCAACTCCAGTCGCGCCTCCCAAGGCTCATAGCAGCGTGTGCAGAACACGGTCTGCGCACCGGCTTCCTGCGCGATGCTTGCAAGCACGGTGAGTGTCGGCCCGCGGCGCAGAACGAGGTTCGAATCCAGATCGCTTAGGTCCCTGGAAAGCGAACTAAGGCTGCCCTCTAGCCACCAGCGCGATGCCGCACCCATCTTCCAGCTGCCTCCGGCGTCATCGTCCAGCACGTAGACCGGCAGCACGGGAGATCCCGTCGCCAAAGCCGCACACAAAGCGCGATGATCGGCAAGGCGCAGGTCTCGACGGAACCAGACGATGACGGGTTTGCGGGTCATGGGTTCGCTTCCGTTCGATTCGAGCGAAGGCGGGCCACGCGGCGAATCTACAACGGGGAGCCTCTTGCCGCGGATCAGTTGCGTGAACTCAGTTAAAGAGCATGTCGAACAAGGTCTTTGGCTTTTTTTTGGGTCCCTGGCTTGTCCGCTGCTTCGACGCCGACCAAGTGGCGCCCCCGGCCCACGGTTCGTTCCACGGGGCCCAGCCGGTTCCGTAGGTCTTGCCGCCGGCGGCGGAAGGGGTTCGCGGTCCGCCCGGCGCGGCGATGAGCGGAGAGCGTTCCACTCGCAGATCGAATTCCTGATTGAGCCCATCGACGGCGGCCACCGTCACCTTACCGTCTTCCCAGGTCCAGTTCGCGACCTTTGTTCCTTGCCGGTGCGGCTCGATGGCGATCACCTTGCTTTCGGTGAGATCGATGAGGGCCACCTGCTCAATGTCCTCGGTTTGGTCTCCCCGTGTCAGGCGACCGGCAAAAAAGCGCAGCGTTCCAACCCCCTTGTAGGGAGGTTGCTTGACCTCCCATTCGAGCAATTTCGGCTGGCCGGCGCCCAGCATTTCAAGCGGCACGCTGAGATTAGGATACTCGTCGTCTATCGCGACATAACCATTAGGGCCTTCCAGAACACGCCATGAGGGCAGCGCTGAACCGGCGAGTTCCTTTGATCCGGTTTCCGCGACGGACTGCCCGAGGCGCTGCAACGCGTCGATGGCGTCGCGGTAGCCGCTCTTGGTGCCGAGTGCTTTCCTCAGATCGGCAATCGCCTGGTCGGACTGGCCCTGGGCTTCCTCGAGGGCCGCCTTTGCCCACATCACTTCGGCCCGTTTCGGATTGAGCTTTATGGCCGCTTCGACATCGCGCTGGCCGACATCGATCTGGCCATTCTGCTTGTAGACGAACGCGCGGTAGGCGAACGCCAGCGCGGATCGGGGATCGAGTTCGATGGCACGGTTGAGATCTGCGTAGGCCTTATCGAAATACTGGGCGAATCCGTATGCCAGACCGCGTTCTTCGTAGGCACTTGCAAGCTTGGGATCGAGTGCGATCGCTTGGCTGAAATCCTTCAGCGCGGATTCGGTGTTGCGGACGGCGAGATAGGCCTGCCCGCGCAGGACATAGATCTCCGCGTTGCTGACATCGAAGGCGATGGCGCGTGACAGATCCTCGATCGCCTCCTCGTAGTGTTCGACCTGCAACTTAGCTTCCGCACGGTTGCGATAGCCGGCCGCGAAGCGGGCATCGGAAGCGACGGCGCGTGAGAAATCGCGGATTGCGGCATGGGGGCGGCGCTCGGCGAGGTGCACGCGGCCGCGACCGGCCAGCGGGGCTGGATTTTGCGGCATCAACTGAATGGCCTTCGTATAGTCGGCAATCGCCGTATTCAGCTGGCCCTGGCGGACGTAGGCGCCGGCGCGATTGTTATAGGCGGAGGCAAAGCCCGGAGCCAAGACGATGGCGCGGTCGAGATCCTTGATGGCTTCCTTCAGCAGGCCGAGCGACAGGAGCAGGTTGCCCCGGTTGTTGTAGACTACCGCGTACTCCGGAAAGAGCGTTGCCGCCTTATTGAAATCCTCGATGGCGAGCTTGGGTTGGCCAGCCCGCATGTAGGCGACGCCGCGATCATTGAGCAGGGATGCGCGGCGATCGTTCGATACCGCCGGATCGTCAAGGGCTTCCGTGTAGGCCGTGATCGCGCGCGCGGGATCGCCGCGCAGCAGCAATTTCGCCGCCGCATCCATCCGGGCGGTGTTGTCAGGCGCGCCCGTGGCCGCAGACGCCATCGCGACGAGCCCGCCGGCAAGGGCGATCACCTGAACGAAGAGATTTCGGTCGCGCCGACGGATCACACCGTCTCCTTGCTCGCCACAGTCACAATGCGCTGGCGCGCATACGTTTCTATATAGCAGGCTTCCATTTGTTTGAATCGCTCGCCATTATCAATAGCCGGGAAATGTGGCCGGCGGCGCTGGCGCGCCGATCACGCTGCTACAACAACGAGGTGGGGCGGATTAGGCCTGCAAACGGGCCAGCACTTTCGGCAGTACTTCCGGCAGGTCCTCCGCGATAAGGCCGATCCCGAATTGGCACGCGCAGTCGCCATGCAGCCATACGGCCGCGCAGGCCGCCTCGAACGCCGGCATTCCCTGCGCAAGCAGCCCCGTCACAAAACCGGCGAGCACGTCGCCAGAGCCCGCGGTCGCGAGCCACGGAGGGGCGTTGGCATTGATCGCCGCGCGTCCATTGGGGTGTGCGATGACGGTGTCGGGTCCCTTCAGAATGACGATGGCCCCGCTCGTCGCGGCGGCGCTGCGCGCCTGCTCGAGTTTGCTGCCCGAGACATACCCAAAAAGTCGTTTAAACTCGCCCACGTGTGGCGTCATGACGACCGGTGCGCGTCGTTTGCGGGTAGCGCCGAACAGGGTGTGCGGCGAGGCTTCCTCGCGGCTCGCCGCACCGAGAAAACCCAGGCTTCCCTCGCTGCGACGACTTGCCTGCCGGCAGAATGACGTCAGGCCATCGGCATCGAGCACGACCGATACGGATGCGGCGAGCACCGTCAGGACATCTGCGGCGGTCTCGGGCCCGACCGACGACCCGGGGCCGATCAGCACGGCGTTGCGGCGGGTGTCGGCGAAATACGCTTCAAGGTCTTTGGTCGACGAGATCCTATGAACCATAACCGCCGTCTCATGGACGGCGTTGACGGCGGTTGCCGCCGGAGTACCGCATATCGTCACGAGGCCGGCTCCGATGCGGAGTGCGCCGCGCGCGGCAAGGCGTGCCGCGCCGGTGGCCTCTGCGGGGCCCGACACGACGACAGCGTGACCCCGCGCGTACTTGTGTGCCTCGGGTTTAGGCCAGGGATATGCCGACAACCACAGGTCCGGACTGTTTTCCCAGGCGGTGACGGGATCTGTCAGGCGGCCTAGCACGGCAGAGGGAATAGCGATATCCGCGACCACGCAGTCGCCGCACAGGGCGCGGCCCGGCATCAGCAGATGCCCAGGCTTCTTGCGGAAGAACGTAATCGTTTTCGTCGCCTGGATGACGGGACCGTTCGATTGCCCCGTCGTGCCATCAAGCCCGCTCGGCACATCGACGGCGATGACTGGAATTCTGCTCGCGTTGATCTCGGCCACGACATCGGCAGCTACCCCTTCGATGGGCCGAGCCAGGCCAGCGCCGAACAATGCGTCGATGATGAGGTCCATGTTCTGCATGACGCCCGTCTCCAGCGGCCGTATGGGCTGGTCGTCACGCCGCGCCATCTCCGCGGCGTCGCCCTTTAAGGCCGCCTGCTCTCCCAGCAGAAACAGCCGAACGTGGTAGTTGGCGCGCTTCAGGTGGCGGGCCGCGACGAAGCCGTCACCGCCGTTGTTGCCGGGTCCGCAGATGATGGCGACCCCCGAGCCCGGGGGCGTCCTCAGGCGGGCCGCATCGGCAACCGCGCAGCCAGAGTTCTCCATCAGCGTCAGCGATGTAACTCCCGCCTCGGCGGCGAGGTGGTCCGCTTGGCTCATTTGCGAGGTTGTGAGAAGCTCAATTCCTCCCGTCATGCCGAATCCTGCCGGTCTTTTGGGCGCATAGCACATTTTCCTTCTGCCCAATAAATGGGCATTAAGTCCAAAAGCTCAGCGTCTTTTGCGATAGTCTCAGTCTGCAATCCCAATGGGCCCCAACTAACATATTGATTCTAGGCACCTTAAAATAACGGTAACCTGTTGGCACACGCCGTGCTAGCCCATCGCGCGGCCTGCTGAGACAGTTCCGCCATCGGCGGGAGGTTCGAGGAATTCATGAAAAAAATTGAAGCGATCATCAAGCCTTTCAAGCTCGACGAAGTCAAAGAGGCTCTGCAGGAGATCGGTCTGCAAGGCATTACCGTAATAGAAGCAAAGGGTTTTGGCAGACAGAAGGGACATACGGAGCTCTATCGGGGTGCCGAGTACGTGGTGGATTTTTTGCCGAAAGTGAAGATCGAGATGGTGTTGGCCGATGACATGCTCGATAAGGCGGTCGACGCAATCCAGAAGGCAGCCAAGACGGGTCGCATAGGCGATGGAAAGATCTTCGTTTCCACCATCGAGGAAGCCATCCGCATCCGCACCGGCGAGCATGGCTCGGATGCCATCTGACGCACGGGTTATTGGCTTCGGCCACGACCGTAGAACGCATCCGAGATGAACGAAACAGGGGAGTAATCATGAAGACCGTGAGTGATGTCCTTCAACTCGTCAAGGACAAGGACGTTAAGTTCGTGGACCTGCGGTTCACGGACAGCAAGGGCAAGATGCAGCACGTGACGGCAGACGTGTCGTGCGTCGACGAAGCCATGTTTACGGAAGGCTATGCCTTCGACGGTTCCTCGATTGCCGGTTGGAAGGGCATCGAAGCCTCCGACATGCTGCTGATGCCGGATGCGGCCAGCGCACATATCGATCCGTTCTTCGCGCAGTCCACACTCGCCGTGTTCTGCGACGTGCTCGAGCCGTCGACGGGACAGTCCTACGAGCGCGATCCTCGCTCGATCGCCAAGAAGGCCGAGTCCTACATGCTGTCGCTTGGCATCGGCGACCGCGTCTACTTCGGTCCCGAGGCAGAATTCTTCATCTTCGACGACGTGAAGTTCTCCACCGACATGTACAATGTCGGCTTCAAGGTAGATTCCTCCGAGCTGCCGTCGAACTCCGCAACCGACTACGAAATGGGAAACCTCGCCCACCGTCCGCGCGTCAAGGGCGGTTACTTCCCGGTGCCACCGATCGACAGTTGCCAGGACATCCGCTCGGAAATGCTCTCGGTACTGACCGAGATGGAAGTCGTCGTCGAAAAACACCACCATGAAGTGGCAAGCGCCCAGCATGAACTCGGCGTCAAGTTCGGCCCGATGATCCAGATGGCCGACCACATGCAGATCTACAAGTATGTCGTCCACCAGGTCGCGCAGGCCTACGGCAAGACGGCGACATTCATGCCCAAGCCGATCTTCGGTGACAACGGGTCGGGGATGCACGTTCACCAGTCGATCTGGAAGGGCGGCCTTCCGATGTTCGCCGGCAACAAGTATGCTGACCTGTCGGAGATGTGCCTGTTCTACATCGGTGGCATCCTGAAGCACGCCAAGGCGATCAATGCTTTCACCAACCCGCTGACGAACTCCTACAAGCGTCTGGTGCCGGGATACGAAGCGCCCGTGCTGCTCGCCTATTCTGCCCGCAACCGCTCCGCCTCGTGTCGCATTCCGCACGTGTCGAGCCCCAAGGCCAAGCGCATCGAGATTCGTTTCCCCGATCCCGGCGCCAACCCATACCTCGCCTTCACGGCCATGCTCATGGCGGGCCTCGACGGTATCAATAACAAGATCCATCCGGGCGAACCGATGGACAAGAACCTGTACGACCTGCCGCCGGCGGAACTTGCCAAAATCCCCACGGTCGCGGGCAGCCTTCGCGAAGCACTCGATAGCCTCGACAAGGACCGCGCGTTCCTCAAGGCTGGCGGCGTGATGAACGACGACATGATCGACGCATACATCGAACTGCGCATGGCCGAGAACATGCGTTACGAGATGACCCCGCATCCGGTCGAGTACGATATGTACTACTCGGTCTGATACGCCACGGCTTCGAACGGTAAAGGCCCGGGAGAAGTCTCGGGCTTTTATCGTTGCAGGGCACGGGGCAAAGTGCTTGGGCTTAATAAAGGAGGATGACACCGAGCAGAACGCCGGCAGTGCCGAAGCGAAAAAAGTTGCGTTCGTTGGCCCACACCCACATCAGGAAGCGACGGGGCAAGTCAGCCCACGACCACTGTGCAACTGTCGAAAGACAAAGGCCGATGACGACGCCGAGGACAAGGGAGGCGTAGTCGACGGCGAAGCCTTGCTGGTCGCCCGTATTGGCGACACGTGCGCCTGGTCCCGAAAGGATGACCGTGACCGCTGCGGCGGCGAGCAGGCCGACGGCGATGATGGCAACAGGGGCTAGAATACGTCTCATGGTCGGTCTTCCGGGGCTTGGTGCGGGTGCAGACTGCACCCGATAATCGCCCGCCATCTTGCCCGGACGGCGTCAACATCTGGTTAAGCAAATAGCGATCCGAAACAGGCACGCGCGATTCACATTCGATGCTGGGATAAGCAGAAGCGATCCACACCCGGTTTGGTCGAGCGGACTGGAAATGGTCGTCGATTTGCAACTGCAGGCTATAAAGGCTTCTAATGGCGGCGAGCTCATGTAACTGACGTGGCCGTTGCGTTATGTGATGAGGTCCCGCGTGATCTCGATTTGTCGTACCGGCTGGGACATGGCTGGCCAGAGTCGCCGGGAAAACATAGCCGGGAAGGCTTCCGATAGAACTGACATGGACGTCACTCCACCGCAGACCGATGCGCCCGATCAGGCCCGCAAAACCATCTTCAGCATCGAGTTCGAGGTGCTGGCGGCTGTGGGCGCCATCGCCGGAGCCTTGTTCATCTTCCTGTTGATCGCCAATGGCGTCTCGGACGGGGGACTACGTGACATTGACGAACAGATTCTGCTTTCGCTGCGTTCCACCGATCGTCTAGATGATCCGATCGGCCCAATTTGGTTCGAGGAACTCGTGCGCGATATCACCGCCCTGGGCAGCACCGGTGTGCTCACGATGTTGGTGCTCGGAGTGTCGGGGTTCCTGTTGCTCACCGGACGCCGCAAGACGGCGTTCAGCGTCATCGCGTTCACAGCCGCCGGGACGCTCGTCAGCCACTTGACCAAGCTTGGCTTTGCCCGTCCCCGGCCGGACCTCGTTCCGCACGCGGCGGAAATCTATACGGCGAGCTTTCCCTCAGGTCACGCCATGCTGTCGGCCGTCGTGTATCTGACGCTCGGCGCGCTGATTGCCGGCATGCAGGACGACCGGCGTGTCAAAACATATGTGATGGCGTTCGCCGTTGCCCTCACGCTCATGGTGGGCGCGAGCCGCGTCTATCTCGGCGTCCACTGGCCGACGGATGTCATAGCCGGCTGGGCTCTGGGCGCGGCTTGGGTGGCCGCTTGCTGGCTGATTTATCGGAGGCTCAATACAAACGGTCAAACGCCGCGCGATGACTGAGGGGGCGAATTACTGTCCGCCCATATATCCCGGCAGCCAACCTTCGTGGATGTCGCGCAGGGCGGCGAGCGGGTAGGGGTCCTCGTCGCCGCGAAGGATGATGGTGTCGCCGCCGACGCGACCGATGATGCGGGCGGGAAGCGCCAGGAGCCGGGCTCGCTCAAGTGTTTCCTCGGCAAGTGCCGGCGCAACGGCGACGACATAGCGGCCCTGATCCTCGCCGAACCACGCCGCGTGCGCGGGCAATTTGCCTTCGTAGACAAACAGCTCAGCGCCCTTATCGCCGGCAAGCGCCATTTCGGCGACCGCCACTAGAAGTCCCCCATCCGCGCAGTCGTGCACGGCCGACACCTTGGCTTCGCGGATCAGCGCGCGGATCAGACGTCCGGCCTTTATCTCGTCGGCGAGATCGACGGGCGGCGGCGCGCCTTCGAGCCCGCCGGCGACCACCTGCTGATACAGCGATTGGCCAAGCCAGCCTTGCTCGCGGCCGATTACAATCAGCACGTCGGTGTCGCGCTTCAGGGCGATGTCGGCGATCTTGCTCACGTCTGGCACCAGGCCGACGCCACCGATCGCGGGTGTGGGCGGAATGCCGACGCCGTTGGTCTCGTTGTAAAGCGAGACGTTGCCGGACACGACGGGATAGTCGAGCACGCGGCAGGCCTCTCCCATGCCGCGTACGCTGGCCACGAACTGTCCCATGATCTCAGGGCGTTCGGGGTTTGCGAAGTTCATGTTGTCGGTGATGGCGATCGGGTCGGCGCCGACGGCGACGAGGTTGCGCCAGGTTTCGACCACGGCCTGTTTGGTCCCCATCTCTGGATCGGCCGCGACGTATCTGGGAGTGACGTCACACGTTACGGCGAGCCCCTTCTTGGTGCCGTGAATGCGCACAACTCCGGCGTCGCCTCCGGGGCGGCCGACCGTGTCGCCCATCACCATGTGGTCATACTGCTGATAGATCCAGCGGCGCGAGCACAGTTGCGGATGGCCGACGAGGGTACGCAGCGCTTCCATCAGACTGTTGGGCGCTTTCACCCACTCGGGCAGTACGGGCTTGGGCGTCACCGGCGGATACCATGGGCGTTCGTACATCGGGGCGGAATTGGCGAGCACAGGAACCGGCAAATCGGCCTCGACCTTGCCCTTGTGCATCACGATCATGCGACCGGTATCTGTGGTGATGCCGATGACGGCGAAGTCGAGACCCCATTTCGCGAAGATGGCTTCGGCTTCCCCCTCTCGGCCGGGCTTCAGAATGACGAGCATTCGTTCCTGGCTTTCCGACAGCATCATTTCGTATGCGGTCATGCCATGTTCGCGCTGAGGAACCGCGTCGAGGTTGAGGTCGATGCCGACGCTGCCCTTGTCAGCCATCTCGGACGTGGATGACGTCAGGCCGGCAGCGCCCATGTCCTGGATAGCAATGATCGAGTCGGTCGCCATTAGTTCCAGGCACGCTTCGATCAGCAACTTCTCGGTGAAGGGGTCACCGACCTGCACAGTCGGGCGCCTCTCCTCCGACTTGGCGTCGAATTCGGCCGACGCCATCGTGGCGCCGTGGATGCCGTCGCGACCCGTCTTCGAGCCGACGTAGACAACCGGCAAACCGACGCCTTTGGCCGCCGAGTAGAAGATCTTGTCGGTCCTGGCGAGGCCGACGCACATGGCGTTAACGAGTATGTTGTTGTTGTAGCCGGCGTCGAAGTTGGTCTCGCCGCCGACGGTCGGCACGCCCGTGCAGTTGCCGTAATGGGAAATGCCCGCGACGACGCCGTCGACGAGGTGGCGGGTCTTGGGATGCGAGGGATCGCCGAAGCGCAGCGCGTTGAGGTTGGCGACGGGGCGCGCGCCCATCGTGAACACGTCGCGCATGATGCCGCCCACACCTGTCGCCGCGCCCTGGAACGGCTCGATGTAGGAGGGATGGTTGTGGCTCTCCATCTTGAACACGGCAGCGTCGCCATCTCCCAGATCCACAACGCCCGCGTTTTCTCCTGGACCTTGAATGACGCGCGCGCCGGTCGTCGGCAGCGTTTTCAGCCACACGCGCGATGATTTGTAAGAGCAGTGCTCCGACCACATCACCGAGAAGATGCCAAGTTCGGTGAGGGAAGGTTCGCGTCCTAGGATCTTCAGAAGGCGCGCATACTCGTCTGGGTTCAGACCATGTTCGGCGACGATCTGAGGTGTGATGACAGAAGAGGCGGTTGCGTTGGCGGCGTCTTGCATCGCGGGCCTTGGTCCATGTTTTTATCTGCGCCCGAGCTTATAGCCGCGCGGCGCAGGCTTGTCGCGAAACAGCACCACCTACCCACCGCGCTTTTGTTGCGGCGCATTACCCGATCGGGTGGGAAGGGTCCTATCTGCGTCCGAACCGCGCTGTGAGGGGTGCAGGACTGCGTTTCCGTAATAGCGTTTTTGCATACCTTCTCCACGAGTTATCAATTCCGGCCAGCTGTTGAGACCGATCGTGAGCAAAAGAGAGGCCGCTGCGGGCATCTGAGTTTGTGTTTGGCTAACTGGACACAAAAGGAGAAGTCCCATGATCCGCTGGCCTAAATTCGCAGCTCTCGGCCTGACCCTGGCAGCAGCTACCGCTGCCGTGACGACCGCATTGGCCGAGCCGGCCGGTTCGTACCCACGCACGCGGGCCACCGTGAAGCCTTTGGTAGGCGTGTCGCTCGATGCCGGGCCCAAGCACGTCGTCGGCTACTTCGTCGCGCAGAACGGCGCCTGCGGCGTCACGTTTCTAATCGCCGACAGCCGGCTCGAGGATCCCGACGCGGTGAGTACGGCGGCTCGTGTCAATATGGTGGTTCCCGCAGGACGCAGCGCCCGGATCGAACTCGATGGACGGTCCCTCGGTCGAACTCATCTGCGCAGCCGACGCCGGAAAGCTTTCTGCTCGTGTCATTGAGCGCGTCGCCTACAGTAAGACCGGCGTCACGCGCTGATCTGTCTCTGACTTGACGACAACGCGAGAGGCGGATGTGCGCCTCACCCGTTCGCTTTTGTGGCTTGCGCATTGTCCCATATCAAATTGAGGAAGCGTCCGATCCGCGCTGCAAAACCTCGATTTCTGCCATGCTGGGATGTCTGTTCTAGCCGATCGGTTGGAGACCTATCTCTTTGGTGCGGACACGAACAGGGGATCGTTGAAGCTCTCTTCTTGGCATGCTTAGAAAATTGATCGTGAGAAACGGCTTTGGGATGCTGCTCGCTTGCGGCGCCATGGGCCAGCTTGGCATCAGCCGCCCTTTGCGGGCGATTTTGAAATGGCCCCCGGCAAGGGACAAGGCGTCGATATCGGGTCTAAGCACGTCAGTGGGTACTTCGAGCCGGGCGGCGCGACCTGCAAACTCACCGTTGTGATGGCGGAAACGGAGCAGACAGGGACCAACTCGCCAGGCAAGCGCGTTATCGTCAATGTGAAGGCCGGGGATGCGGCCCGCGTCGATGCCGCCAAGGACCAGTCGGCCGACTTCACATGCTCGGCTGACGCGAGCAAAATGACGGTAAACGTGTTCGCGAGGCCACCTTACCAGCCCGCGAAAAAGTAGCGGAAATCTGAAGCCTGGAACCGGCGCAAAGCCCGATCTCCCCTCGCGAGATCGGGTTTTTTCTTTTGTAATTTTTGCCAAATTATGCCGCAGAATCATTTGGATGTGCGGCACGCCGGCGCTGTCAGCGGCGCAATGCTGCATTGCAATATAACCGCTTCAACATTGCCGAAAAGAGATCTATTTCTTCAACGTAGAAATGTGGGGCTGCGTCGATGGGCTGCCCCTATTGATAAGAAAGGTTTGTGCCATGAAAGCCGTTGTGCTTGCATTGCTGCAGGGCTCCGCCCTCGGCCTTCGTTGGAGCCGAACGCAAAGCCAGGTCGAGCGCCGCTAAGGCGATCGTCAGGCCGACAGGAACAACACCCCGTGAGAGGGTCATGAGCGAAGGGGAGGGGGCAGATCACCTCTCCCCTTTTTTCGGAACCGCATAGTCGAAGAAATCGAAGAAGCGCGACGTCTTCGAGGATCGTGGCCGCGGCAGCGATTGTCCGGGTTCAGGCGTTGATCAAGACACCGTGGCGCTCCGTCTCCCCCATGGCGCCGGAACAGACGAGACATGCGAGCGTCCTCATGGCCGGTCTCCCGCGGGACGGGTTGGGGCACCGGGTACCAGCGCCGTCAGCTCATCGCGTTAGAAGAATGTCGAGGCATATGGGCCTCCATCCGGATGTTGGAGCGCTTTTGGAAGATAGCATCATTGTTGCCCCCGGGCCGTGATGCAGTTCGACATTACATCGCACTTATAAAGCGGTTTCAAAGGGGCCCGGAGCCCAAAACAAGCCTACACTGGATCAAACGCTCAGGAACTCACGATGAGAAGAAGCGTCAGGTGGTCGCTGCGAGCGCAATGATCGCGCTCTCGAAGACCCGCCGCCCGTCGGTGCCGCCGAGCGCCAATTCATATAGCCGCTCGGGGTGGGGCATCATGCCAAGGATGCGGCCGGTCTTGTCGCAGAGGCCTGCAATGTTGCGCTGGGCTCCGTTGGGGGACGTTGTCTCTGAAACTGTCCCGGCCTCATCACAGTAGCGGAACACGACGCGCCCCTCGCCTTCCAGCTCGTCGAGCGTCTCGGGCGCAGCGAAGAAATTGCCTTCCGCGTGTGCAATCGGCACCTTGATCACTTCGCCCTTCCGGTAGCACTGGGTATAGAAGGTCGATACGTTTTCGACGCGCAGGTGCACATCGCGGCAAATGAATTTCAGCGAGCGGTTGCGCATCAACACGCCGGGCAGGAGGCCCAACTCGCACAGGATCTGAAAGCCGTTGCAGATGCCGAGCACGGGCGTCCCCGACTTCGCCTTGGCAATGACATCGCGCATGATCGGAGAGTGTGCGGCCATGGCCCCGCAGCGCAGGTAGTCTCCGTATGAGAAGCCGCCGGGCAAGACGATCAGGTCCGACGAGGGAACGGAGGGATCACCATGCCAGACCATGGTGACGGTCGATCCGGTGATCCGCTCGACGGCGATCTTGACGTCGCGGTCGCAGTTCGAACCGGGGAATACGATGACGGATGCGCGGATCATGGCCAGCCTTGTTGCTGCGAATGGCTGATTGGGACTATCCCCGTTTTGCGTGAGAGTCCATTCGGCCTGGGGGTAGACCCGTCCCGTCAGGCAGGACGCCGGCGCCTTGTTGTGAACGTAGAATCTCAGTCGAGGTGACACTGGCCCTTTTCGAGCGCATCGACGTTGGGGCCGAGGAATGTCGTTGCGGTGAGCTCCAGCGTCTTTGGCTTGATCACCGCTAGTAGAAGAACTTCATCAGCGGCCAATTGCGATAGGCCTTTGGGCGCAGGCGACCAGAGCTGGATCTGGCCGCTTTCGGACATCGTCAGCGGGCAGCTTTCCGCGCAGGAGTTGCCGCGATGCGCCGGGGTGGCGAAGGAGCCCGCATGCGCCGGTTCCACCGAGACGATGCGCCAGGCACCGGTGGCAGGCTTTGCGGCGGTACTCCTTAAGAACAAGGGACAGCCGGATCTGGCCCGAAGAAGCATTCGCGGCGTCGGTAGCCACCACGACGGATCGCGTGGAACAGACGATCTCGACAGGCTTGTTGGCAACGAGCTGCAAGGGTTGGGGCTTGGTGTCGCCGGCGTGGGACGGCTGGACAGCTGCCAGCCCGCCGAGAGCCCCCGTTGCGAGTGTCGGCAGCCAGCCGCGCATCAGGCGACGATATCGAAGCTGTAGTTCTCGATCACGGTGTTGGCGAGGAGGTCCTTGCACATGCTCTCGACGGCTTCCCGCGCCTTGGCTTCATCGGTCTCCCGGAAGGCGACCTCGATGTATTTCCCCTGGCGCACGTCATCGACGCTGTTGAAGCCGAGTGCGCCCAGCGCATTGGCGATCGCCTTGCCCTGCGGGTCGAGTACGCCGTTCTTCAACGTGATGCGAATGCGGGCCTTCATTAGTCGTCTCCTTCGTCCCATCGCTACGCGCGATCGGGAGAGGCTCGGAGTGACGGGCGGCCGCAGGACGCTGCCGCTCGCCATTACCTTGACACTCCCCCAGCTAGCGGGGAGAGGGGCCTTGAATGTCAGTTGGGCTTTCCGGTTGGATTGGACGCAACGAGCACAGGCCCCGTGCCCTTGGGGCGCGGATTCTCGGCCAACACGCCAAGACGGCGCGCGACTTCCTGATAGGCCTCGAGCACGCCTCCCAGATCGCGGCGGAAGCGATCCTTGTCGAGCTTGTCGGCTGTGTGGATGTCCCATAGACGGCAGCAGTCCGGACTGATTTCATCCGCCAGCACGATGCGCATCGTCTCGTTGTCCCAAAGGCGACCGAATTCGACCTTGAAGTCGACGAGCCGAATTCCGATTCCAAGGAACAGGCCGACGAGGAAGTCGTTGACGCGCAGCGCGAGCTGCATCACTTCGTCGATTTCCTGCGGGTTGGCCCAGCCGAACGCCGTGATGTGCTCTTCCGAGACCATCGGATCGTTGAGGTTGTCGGCCTTGTAATAGAACTCGATGATGGAACGGGGCAGCGGCGTGCCTTCCTCCAGACCGAGCCGCGTCGCGAGCGAACCCGCCGCGACATTGCGGACGACGACCTCGAGCGGAATGATTTCGACTTCTCGGATCAGTTGCTCGCGCATGTTGAGGCGCTTCAGGAAGTGCGTCGGTACGCCGATCTCGCCGAGCCGGAGAAAGATGTACTCTGAGATTCGGTTGTTGAGCACGCCCTTGCCTTCGATCAACGCATGCTTCTTCGCGTTGAAGGCAGTCGCGTCGTCCTTGAAGTGCTGTATCAGCGTGCCGGGCTCGGGTCCTTCGTACAGAACCTTCGCCTTGCCTTCATAGATGCGCCGCCGCTTGTTCATAGCCCCTGGTCCTTTGACGATCACGCTCACGCTTTGCTACTCGCTTGTCGACAGAACAACGCGATACTGGTAGATGCCGGCAGTGGAATTTCCTGTTGATCTTACAGTGTGATTTAAGCGTTGTGCCGCGTCATCACGTCTTGGCCAGAAACCCTAATTCTTCCCGGCGGACACTAGCTGAACGGGGGGGCAGAAACAATCTTAACGGTGCGGCAAGCGGGGCGGAAAACGAACTGACTTGCAAGCCGTTGATTTGTCTGCCTCGACGAGGTAGGGCAAGCATGGTGTTGTGATCTCGTGAGGCAACGACAACACGCATTGCGTGCACAATATTCATAGAACACGCTTTAGTGGAGATTTGTATGACCACGTTCAACGAACGCGAAAAGGGCTTTGAGAGCAAGTTCGCGCACGACGCCGACCTCAAGTTCAGGGCCGAATCGCGCAGGAACAAGATGCTGGCCGAGTGGGCTGGCGCCAAGCTCGGCTTTACGGGAACGGAGTTGGACGACTACGTCAAGGCCGTACGCAAGGCCGATCTCGCCGAAAAGGGCGACGAGGATGTGTTCCGGAAGATCAAGGCGGACTTCGCGGAAAAGGGGATCGTGATCGCCGACAGCGAGATCCGTCAAGCCATGCACCAGCTGATGTCCAAGGCGGTGACCGACGTCGAGTCCTCCAAGATCTGAGCGACGCGGGCCGTCCCAGTTCAGACTAGTCGCTGCAAAAACATGCCAAAGCCGAGCAGACCGTCGGGCCAGGGGCCGTGGCCGCTCGCGGCGTTGATGTGCCCGAGGTCGCCGCTCTCGATGAGGGCGGAACCCCACGAACGCGCAAACAGCCGCGAGCGCTCGATGCCACAGTAAGGATCGTTCGATGAGGCGACCACGACCGATGGAAACGGCAACGGTTCCAAAGGGATTGGTGCAAAGCTGTCGCCGCCGTTGTCGTTCGCCGGGAACGTTTGGCCCTGCGTGACGGGCCACAGATGGGCGTTGTCGACATCGGCGGGCGCGACGAGAAACGCTCCTGCTGGCCGGGCCGGCAGCCGGGCGAGCTTCGGCGCCGCCTGGGCCACCGCGATGACGCCGAGGCTGTGCCCGACAAGAACGACGGGCCTCACGCTCGATGCCGCCGCTTCGACGATGCGACATACCCACGCTTGCTTGTCCGGGTTGAACCAGTCGTCCTGTTCGATGCGCCGCGCCGTCTTCAGATTGCGTTCCCAACGCGACTGCCAGTGATCGGGCCCAGAGCTGGACCACCCCGGCACGATGAGGATATCGGCCTCGGATGTTTTCATTTTCCGGGGCTACCGATGCTGTGGCGTTGTGGCCGCATTCCCACCGGCTATGCGGCCTCGCGCGCTGCCGTTGCAGTCTTGAAACCCTGACGGCTTCGGATCCGCGCAAGATAGTCCGAAACCGGGCCCGCTGGGACCTCCCATTTGATACTCTGCGCCCAACCCAGGCAGTGTCCAAGTAGGAGATCCGGCACGGTGAAATCATCGCCCATGACATAGGCGTTCGCCCCCAGCCGAGCTGACAAGGCCGCCATGGCGCGGTCGAAATCGTATCGGCAAGCCTTCTTCACACCCTCGATGCGCAAATCCTGCGGCAGCACGAACGTATGCTTGGCGGCTGTCCAAAGCGGGCTTTCGACATCGTCGACGGCGAACTGCGCAAAGCTGTCCTGATGCGCGCGGGCAATGGTACCCGCGGGATACGTAAGACGACCGTGCTTGTCGGCGAGGTACTGGCAGATGGCGACGCAGTCGATAACGTAATTCACGCCGTCCTTGATGATCGGCACCTTGCCCGAAGGATTGATCGAGGCCAGTGCCGGATCGCGCGGAGGCTTGGGATCCAGCGAATAGGGCAGCCCCAGCTCCTCCAGCATCCACATAACCCGGAACGCGCGGGTCTTGGGCGAGCCGATGACAGTGTACATGGTGGTCCCCACGAAGAATTGAGCGCGCTGAGTTGAGTGCCGCTTCGATCAGCCGAACACGCGCTTGAAGATCGTGTCGATGTGCTTGAAGTGATAGCCGAGGTCGAACATCTCCGCGAGGTCGGCGGGTGGAATCTTGGCAGTGATTTCCTTGTCGTTCTTCAATTCGGCCAGGAAATCCTTGCCATCCTCCCACGTCTTCATGGCGTTGCGCTGGACCATCGTATAGGCGTCCTCGCGCGACACGCCCGCCTGCGTTAGCGCAAGCAGCACGCGCTGGGAATTGTGCAGTCCGCCCAGGCGCTCGAGGTTCTTCATCATGTGGTCGGGGTAGATGACGAGCTTCTCGATGACGCCGGCCAAGCGGTTCAGCGCGAAGTCGAGCGTCACCGTGGCATCGGGGCCAATCACGCGCTCCACTGCCGAGTGTGAAATATCGCGTTCATGCCAGAGCGCGACGTTCTCCATCGCGGGCATCGCATAGCCGCGCACAATGCGGGCAAGGCCGGTCAGATTTTCCGCCAGCACTGGGTTGCGTTTGTGCGGCATGGCGGAGGAGCCCTTTTGCCCCGGCGAAAAGTACTCCTCCGCCTCCAGCACCTCGGTGCGCTGCAAGTGACGAATCTCGGTTGCGAGCCGCTCCACGGACGAGGCGACGACGCCCAGCGTCGCGAAGAACATGGCGTGGCGATCGCGCGGCACGACCTGGGTAGAGACGGGCTCGGGCCGCAGTCCCATCCGTTCGGCGACGTAGGCCTCGACGCGCGGGTCGATGTTGGCGAATGTGCCAACGGCGCCCGAGATGGCGCAGGTCGACACCTCCTCCTTGGCCGCGATCATGCGCTCCTTCGCGCGCGCGAACTCGGCGTAGGCGCAGGCGAGTTTGAGGCCGAACGTGGTTGGTTCAGCATGGATGCCATGGCTGCGCCCGATGGTAGGCGTCAAACGATGTTCGAACGCCCGCAGTTTCAACGCTTCGAGCAGCCGGTCAAGGTCTGCAATCAGGATATCTGCGGCGCGTTTCAGCTGCACGTTGAGCGTCGTGTCGAGCACGTCCGACGAGGTCATGCCCTGATGGACGAAACGTGCCTCAGGCCCGACAATCTCCGCAAGATGCGTCAGAAAGGCGATCACGTCATGCTTCGTCACCTGCTCGATGGCATCGATGCGGGCGACCTCGAATTTGGCGCGCGATCCCTTCGTCCAGATCGTCTCGGCTGCCTCCTGCGGGATCATGCCGAGGTTGGCCATGGCGGTCGCCGCATGGCTTTCGATCTCGAACCAGATCCGGTAACGCGTGTCGGGTTCCCAGATACGGGTCATCTCTGGGCGGGAATAGCGCGGGATCATGGGAAGAATGCCTCACGGTGTGGCGGACGGGATCAGTGGCGATGTGCACGCCAATCGCGTTTAGCGGAGGCGAGCGTGAAGGAGAAGTATGAATTAGCAGGCCACCTGCGATCGCCCGAGTAGATATGCGGACACTCTTGTACGCCAATGTATGTACCCCAATGTACGTCAAGTCGCACCCAACTGCGCTCAGGTACGGTGGAGATCGCGCTGTAGAATGACCGGGACCGGGAGACGACAGGCCCAAGCCATCACATCGAAGGTTCCGCCGCTCTGGGAGCATCGATGCGCCACATTTGCGATGGTTGCGGACCCGGCAAGGACGCAAGTGGCCAACCCCAGCAAGACCAGGCGATGCCGGGACATAGTGCTCTCCATCGTTTGCATTGATCACCAGGCGGTGATCAGGTTCTCGCACGCCAGCAGTGTGAAAACGGCGAAACGCAAAGCACGAATCACTTCCCCCGATTTGCCGATCCAGGCACGCAAGGTTGCCGGGGGAACGCGTCCGATGCGCCCGATTTTTTGTCGTTGCGACAACTTATCTGCCGGTCGAGGTTTTGCATTTGCGAGTGGAGCGCACTTGCCCCGTGACTCTCGACTTGACGATAGTGGATGCAGATCTGTGCGACGCATGAATAATTTGTGATGCGCTGCATGATTTGCAGTGCCGGAAATCCGAACTTCCTGAAACATCTGATGTTTATCCGAACGCAATGACGTGAGTCCGTTTTTTTGCAACGCACCATGGCGATCAATTCGGTCGCCGTTGTGCAGCCATATTCGAATGATGAATCACCGCCGGATCGCAGGGCGTAATTTATCTAACCAACAAATCCTTAGTGTTGAAATTGGGTGACTAGCGTAACACCAACATACGGACTGGGCTTGTAAATGAAGCCCGCAGAGGCAACTCTCCGTCACAGAGTGGTTGCCTAAAGTTGTGTGATGGTCGATGGCAGGCGAGATCGCGGATAGGATGTCCACGCCGGCCGTTACGGGGTGACCTATAAGAGGGTCGAAGGAAACACGATGTCTGAACAGATGCAGAGCGAGATCGCCGAACTTGCCAATCGTTTCGAGGAATTGGGCGATCCGCGCGCGTGCTATGCTTTGGTGCAGGAGCGGATCCGCAGCTACCAGAAGCACGGCAAGGCTATCCCGGAAGATTTGCAGCGCCTTCAGCGCCAGCTGATGACCGAGTGCATGGCGGAATCCCAAGGCCGCTGAAGTACGGCTCCGCTTTCACGTGCATAGCTTCAGTTCGTCACGCGTGAGCGTGCAACGACGGCAGGTGTCGAAGCGAATGACGAGATCATTGCGTCTCCTCGAGAATCAAAACGGATCTCGCCAAGTGCGCTGGTTTCGAACGTGGCGCGCGATATCACCGTGGCGATGTTTGTAAAATTCTCCGTGGCGGCAGACGAAGCCGCCTGCCGCCAGACTTCTGCGGCGGCGTACGCTGCGGTGAAGGGCGCTCCGGCATCCTTCGCCACGGCGAGGATGCGGGCACGAAGCTTTGGTTCGACGTCCGCGAGCGCGGCTGAGTATGGCGTGAGCACAAAGACTTCAGGTGTCGTGGACTGTGCGTCGGGCACGGTCATGACTTGGCCCGAGATCGAATCCGAGCCGATGAAGACTTGCGACACGCCCGCCTTTCGTAGTCCAGAAAGGATCAACGCGGCTTCGGACGGATAGCCGGCGAACAACGTTGCCTGGCTGCCGGCCTTTGCGATCTGATCGACGACATCGGGATAGTCGCGCTTGCCGGCAACGATCGGTATGACGAGCGGCGGCGGTGCACCGAGTGCCGCCAGTTCCTTCAGTGTGTCGGCAAGGATGCCGCGCGCATAGGCAGTGCGGTCTTGGACGATCGCGATTTTGCCGCCCGGCGCAGCGCGTGCGAGCGCCGCCGCAGCGGCCGCTCCCTGACGATCGTCACGCCCGGCGAGACGGAAAACTCCTGGCCCGGCCCGCTTGTCCGTCAAAACCGTATGACGCACGCCCGGCGCGATGAAGATGAGCTTGCGTTCCGCGTAGATTGGCGCGGCCGCAATCGCAGCGCCGGCGCAGGGATGGCCGATGACAACGGCGGGCCGCTGTTCCGCCAGCCGGGTGGCTGCATCCCGTGCGCGGGCAGAGTCGCAGCCATCGTCCTCCGCGACGATGACCACCTTCTGTCCCTTTATGCCGCCGGCAGCGTTGGTATCTTCAGCCGCCATCTCGATGGCGAGAAGCGTTTCCTTGCCGAGCGGCGCGAAGCGCCCGGTCAGTGGAGCAGCGACCGCAATGACGACGTCGGCGCGCGCGATCCCGGGACCGATCGAAAGGGCACCCGCCACAAGCAGCGCCAGGGACGGACCGGGGGATGCTTTTGTCCTCCACGTGCGCAACGTGGCCTGGCGTACGATTTGGAGCATGTGATTTTGTTCTCGGTGGCGTCCGACGACTGGCGAGTGGACATGGCAGCACTCATCGCAAAGTCCGAGACCGCCATCAAGCGACCCCAGGCAGATAAGTTTTTCGCACCGATCGTGGCCGGTTGCCCAATTTTTGCGCCACTTAAGACTTTTTCGCCCCGAAAGCCATGCGCCGTCGAACAAATACGGGGGCGCCCTTGCTCATTAACCGGCGGCTAGCCTACGCTGCCCAACGCATTAGTGTGGACCGACGCAATCTCTGGGACCCGGTCATGACGATGGAAACATTCGTCGTTACCCACGACGGCCATGACCGTCACGTCATCGACGCGGCGCTCAAGCGTGGAGCGAAAGAGGTCGCCGTGCTGCATTTCGTGCACCTCATTGAATGGACCCCTTATAGTTTCCTCACGCTGGAGGAATTGGCCGAGCGTCACAAGACCACGCCAACAGGAGATCGATCAAGCCCATGCCGCCATCCTGCAGCCGCTTCTTGATACGCTCCGTCTCAGTGGCGCAAAGGAGACGGGCGAGGTGCGCCACGGTCAATTCGTCGATGTCGTCTGTGCGATGGCCGGGGAGAAGAATGCCGCACTCATTTTCGTGGGCCGATCCGGCCGCACGAGCGCGCCCGTGTTCGGCAGCGCTGCTTCAGGCCTTGCACAATGCGCGCCCGTTTCCGTGATCCGATCCAGCGAGAGGTCTAACATGACGAACCTTCTGCGCCGAAAGCCCGTGTCCCACGAAGAGGTGGACCACGGGCTGAAGAAATGCCTCAGCGCATTCGACCTCACTCTGCTCGGCATCGGCGCGATCATCGGAACGGGAATTCTTCGTTCTGACCGGATTGGCTGCCGCGACGCAGTCGGGCCCAGCCGTGGTCCTCTCGTTCGTCGTCGCCGGCGTGGCCTGCGCCTTCGCAGCCTTGGCTTACGCAGAACTCGCCGCGTCCGTAGGCGGCTGCGGCAGCGCTTACGGCTACAGCTACGCGGCTTTCGGCGAATTAATCGCCTGGATCATAGCGTGGGATCTCATTCTCGAGTACGGCGTCTCGGTCGCCGCCGTGGCGAACGGCTGGTCGGGATACTTCAACAACGCATTGACGGCGATCGGCATAGGGCTTCCCGCGGCACTCACGAAAGGTCCCGCGGCGGGCGGCTTCATCAATCTGCCCGCCGTCGGCATCATTCTCTTGCTTATGGTGATGCTGATCGCGGGCGTAAAGGAAAGCGCCCGCCTGAATGCGGTGATGGTCGCAGTCAAGCTCGCAACAATCGCGATCTTCGTCGCCGTGGCTGTTTTCAACGTGCGGCCGGAGAATTGGTCTCCGTTCATGCCGTTCGGGTGGTTCGACCACACTGCGGACGGCAAGACCATCGGCGTGCTTGCCGGAGCGTCCCTCGTGTTCTTTGCTTACGTGGGCTTCGATGCCGTTTCGACGGCCGTGGAAGAGGCAAAAGATCCGCAACGCGATGTGCCGATCGGCATCATGACGTCACTCGTTTTCTGCACGTTGATTTACATTCTCGTGTCCGGGTTGCTGACCGGAATCGTACCATATGCGTCGCTCAACGTTCCCTCGCCCGTCGCGCATGCGCTGCTCGATCTTGGATACAACTGGGCGTCGGCTTTGGTCGCGGCTGGTGTGATTGCGGGACTATCGACGGTCATGCTCGTTCTTTATTACGGCCTGACGCGCATCATCGTTGCGGTATCGCGCGATGGCCTTCTGCCGCCCGGCTTCGCTGAAATTAATCCCACAACCAAGACGCCGGTTCGAACCACCGTCATCTGCGGTGTCGTCATGGCGGTGATGGCCGGCTTGATCCCGCTCGGCGCGTTGGCGGAACTCGTTAATATTGGCACGCTGGCGGCGTTCGTTCTCGTCTGCGGCGGCGTCATAGTGCTGCGCTTCACGCACCCGGAACTGCCGCGGCCGTTCAAGATGCCGGCCGGCGTTCCGATTGCAGCGCTCGGCATGCTGTCCTGCGGCGCGCTGATCATGTTCCTACCGGCGCATACGCATTGGAGGTTTATAGTGTGGCTCGCGATCGGTCTGGTGATCTATTTCCTCTACTCGGTTCACAACAGCAAACTGGCGACGGCATCATGAGACATCGCCTTGCACGTTAGATCACCTTCGACTGCATTTGTTGCATGGTGGTCATCATCGACTCGGCGATGTCGCGAGATAAGGTCACATCTAGCGCCGATGAGGAATTCGCCTCAGCAGACGTCAGATCATGTTGTGGGAGCCGTCGCAGTAAGGCTCGTCGCCCGTGCTCTTGCAGCCGCAAAGATTGAATGTCCCGGTGGAAGGCGCCGTGAACTTCATCGGTTCTATGCCGGTGTCCTTGTGCGCGCCGTCGCAGAACGGCTGCCGCTGGGAGCGGCCGCAGCGGCAGTAGAAGTATGCTTTGCCCTCGGTCAGTTCGACCTGATAGGGGCCCGTCTGGGCGACGATCGGTTCTTCGGCCACCACTTTTCCCCCGATTTCCCCGTGCTTCTTGTCGGCACCGAAACGCTTATTGACTTCCCGCCCGGTGGGCAAGGCTTTAGGCGATGAACAGCGGCGTGCGTTCAACCACTGCTTCCCCCGCGTCGTCGATCCAGGTGAACTCGAACTCGCCTGGGCCCGGCACCCGCATGTAGAAGGCGATGAACGGGTTGGACGAGATGCCGGAGCCGAATTCGGCGCTGAACACGGGCGTGCGGGCGAAGGTGGCTTTGAACGTATTGATAATGAAACGGGGAATGATCTTGCCGTCCGCGTCCTTGCGGTTACCGGTTTCCATGGGGTGCTGAATAAGGGCGCGCACCTCGATCACGTCGCCCACCTTGGCGTTTTCCGGAAGTTTGATGCGGGGCTTCGTCGCCGTCATGGCGTTGGTCCTCAATCGTTCCCGCAACCGCCGATCGTCACCTCGACGCGGCGCGTGCTGATCAGAAACTTGCCGGTACTCAGTTCGGCAACTGCGACTACATCCTGAAGTTCTGGCAAGCCGCATCCGCCCGGCGACTTCTGCTCTGCCCGACGCCGGCGTCAGATGGAAGGTCGCCACCTTCGCCTGCGGGTTGGCCGTCGACAGGAGATGCATGGTCTGGACGTAGTCGGTATCCGTCATCTCACTGGGCACAAACAGCCTATAGGGAACCGTGTTCCCATTCTCGGCCAGTTCGGGAAGTTCGAAAGATATGACGTTTTCGTCCGGCACGGCCTCGCCCAGCACCTTGCGCAGGGCTTCATCAAACCCGTTCGAACGTGGGGCCGGGGGCTCCTGAGAGCTGGCCTTTAACGAGGCGGCCACCAATCCCGCCACGACGGCACCGGCCGTAAGCCCCGCTCCGAGAACGAAGCTGCGCCTGTCGCAAACGGTGATCTTGAAGGGCCCGGCCAAGCGTAAAAATCCAAAATCTCAAAGGGCTGACACTTGCACTCGATATAGGAACAAATCTCGGGCGTTTCTATGTCAATGAGCCGATCGAGCACTTTTCCGGCACCTGCTGGGCTGTTAGCGTATGGCGTATCGCGAGGGACCTTAACTTATGGGAAAAATATTTCCGGCGGCGCGAGCCTGCTTGCGCTGGTGCTTCTGGCAGCGCTTGCTTTCAACATACAACCCGGCCGGCGGCTGCGACGCGCCGGTTTTGACGGGACTGACGCCGGCCGTCTACACGGCAACGTTCATCGCGATGCGTAACGGCGAAGAAGTGGGCCACATCACGGGCTACCCGGGACCTGGCTTCATCTGCGAAGAACTGCACACGCTGCTGGCGCACATCGGATTCGCGCCTGTCGATACAAGCCGGGGACGACCATGTTGAAACTGACACGTCGGCAGTTGTTATCCGGCTTTGGCGCAGCCGCGGCAGCCCCTCAGGGTCTGGCACTACCAGCGCTCGCGAAGTCGAGAGCGAAGATTGTCATTATCGGCGGAGGAGCGGGCGGGGCCAGTGCGGCCTCGGCTCTGAAGCGAGCCGATGCGCGCCTCGATGTCGTGCTGGTCGAACCGGCGATCCGCTACACGAGCTGTTTCTTCTCCAACCACTACATCGGCGGCTTCCGAACTTTCCAAAGCATCACGCATGGCTACGGCGGACTCGCGGCACTGGACGTCAACATCGTTCATGCCACTGCGCGCTGTGTCGATCCATCGAAGAAGACAGTCAGGTTCGGGGACGGCAGCAATCTGCGCTACGACCGCCTGATCGTCGCGCCCGGCATCGACTTTAAATGGGGCGAGTTCGAAGGATATTCCGAGGCTGCGGCCCAGGTGATGCCCCACGCTTGGCGGGGTGGCGCGCAATCGCGGCTGCTGCGACTGAAGCTTGAGGACATGCGCGACGGCGGCACGGTTGTCATTGCACCTCCGCGCATGCCCTACCGCTGTCCGCCGGGGCCCTATGAGCGGGCTTGCGTCATCGCCAATTATCTCAAAACGAAAAAACCCAAATCCAAGCTCGTCATCCTCGATCCGAAGATGACGTTTTCCAAGCAGCCGGTTTTCCTGGAAGGCTTCGCCAAGTACTACAAGGACATCATCGAACTGCACCTGTCGAACGACATCGACGATTTTTCGCTGGCTCGGGTCAAACCTGGCACCGGCGAGATCGTCACAGAATCAGGTCTTACCGTTAAGGCGGACGTGGCCAACATCATTCCCGGCCAAACCGCCGGCCGCATCGCGGTTGAGACGGGTCTGACGGATGACGGCTGGTGCACGGTGCGACCGGAAAACTTCACTTCGACCAAAATGCCGGATGTCTACGTGCTGGGCGACGCCGCGAATGCTGCAGAGATGCCGAAGTCTGCCTTCTCGGCCCATAGCCAGGCGTTGGCTGTGGCCGCCGACATCATCACCGATCTATCTGGTGGAACGCGCGGGCCGGGCCGGTATCGCAATACCTGCTGGTCGATGATCGCTCCCGGCGACAGCGCCAAGATCGGCGCCGACTACGCAGTCGGCGACCTGCCGGGGGGTAAACGCGGGCTGGCTCCGTCCGGCGCCTTCGTCTCCAAGCCCGGGGAGAGCCCCGCCGTGCGCAAGGCGACCTACGAGGAGGCTCTGGCCTGGTATCCAACGCTGATTTCCCAAGCATTCAATACGAAGGTCCGACCGTAATTCTTCGGTTTTTGGGGCCCTATAGGGAAAAAAGTCCACCAACGTCGCGTCTTAACCAAACCCTGTATAGTCTTGGTCAAGATAGGGCTCGTTCAGTGGGGCGGCTATTTTTGGTCCTGTTGTCAGGGTCATAATAGGCTGCGATGTTGATCTGTGGGCACTTCTGGCCCACCTTTGAGCTCAAGATTGAGGGCTTGCGCCGCATATGGGCGCGCCCTGCACAGCAAAGGTTCGGACATGGCAGGTCTGATATTCCTGTTGTTGGTGATTGCCGGCATCGTTGCCCTGGGCATGCACAAGGCGAGCATCTCGACATGGGCGCTCGCCGCGGCATTGACGGTGTTCGCCTGGCAGGTCGGGCTTTACACGGGATTTCCCGCGGCCGCCTGGCCTGGCCTGATTGGCTGGATCCTTTGGGCCGGCGTCCTGTTCCTCGCTGCGATGTGTTTTCCAGATGTGCGCCGCCGCTTCCTGATCGCTCCGGCCTTCCGGATCGTGCAAGGCGTGCTGCCGAAAGTCTCCGATACCGAGCAGCAGGCGCTCGACGCAGGGTCCGTGGGTTTCGATGCGGAACTGTTTTCGGGGACACCGGACTGGGCGAAACTGCGCTCGCCACCTCCAGTCGGCCTGACCAAGGAGGAGCGGGAGTTCCTCGACGGCCCCACGGACCAGCTTTGCCGCCTAATCAACGATTGGCAGATTCGTCACGCCAATCGTGAAATTCCGGGGGAGATTTGGGCGTTCGTCAAGAAGCACGGCTTCCTCGGCATGCTGATCTCAAAGAAGCATGGCGGACTTGGCTTCTCGCCACAGGCGCAGTCGCTGATCCTCGGCAAGATAGCGTCGCGATCCCCCGACGTCGTCACCATCGTCATGGTGCCGAACTCGCTGGGGCCAGGCGAACTTATTGAGAAGTATGGCACCGACCACCAGAAGCATTATTACCTGCCGCGCCTGGCGAAGGGCGAGGAGGTTCCGTGCTTCTCGCTGACCGGGCCGACATCGGGTTCGGATGCCGCAACCATGCGCGACATCGGCACCGTCACGCGCGGCGAGCACGACGGCAAGGAAACCGTCGGCATCCGCCTGTCGTGGGACAAGCGCTACATCACACTCGGGCCCAAGGCGACGCTCGTCGGCCTCGCGTTCCGCCTGTTCGATCCGGAAAATATTCTCGGCAAGGGTGAGGACGTCGGCATCACGGTCGCGATGATCCCGGCGGATCACCCGGGCGTCAACATCGGTCGGAGGCATCTGCCGTCGGGCGCCGCGTTCCCCAATGGTCCCAACTGGGGCAAGGACGTCTTCATCCCCATTGACTGGGTCATCGGCGGCGACGCGATGGCCGGACAGGGCTGGCGCATGCTGATGGAATGCCTCGCAGCCGGCCGCGCCATCTCGCTGCCGTCTTCCGCAACGGCCGGCGCCAAGGCTATACTGCGCACCACGTCGGCCTACGGCCGCATCCGAAAGCAGTTCGGCCTCCCCATTGCGCGCATGGAGGGCGTCGACGAGGCGCTCGCCCGTATCGTCGAGACGGCCTACGTCAACGAGGCTGCGCGCGGCATCACGGCGTCGATGGTGAGCCGCGGCGAGAGACCGTCGGTGATCTCAGCTCTGATGAAGTACCAGACGACGGAACGCCTTCGCCGCGTTGTCAACGATGCGATGGACATTCACGGCGGCCGTGCGATCTGCGACGGCCCTTCGAACTATCTACAGTCGGCCTACCAGATGGTACCGGTCGGCATTACTGTCGAAGGCGCGAACATCCTGACGCGTACGTTGATTACGTTCGCGCAGGGCGCGCTGCGGTCACACCCTTTTCTCGTGCGCGAGATCACGGCGGCGCAGGATCCCGACGGCGCCCGCGGTCTGGAGGCTTTCGAGGCGGCATTCCTTGAGCACGTCAAACACACCGTGACGAATGCAACCGGCGCCTTCTTCAATAACGTGACATTCGGTTACTTTGCACCGACTCCGGCGGACGCGGGCGACCTCGCGCCGATCTACAAGCAACTTTCGCGCGGTGCGAAGAACTTCGCCCTCGTCGCCGACGTCACCGTCGCGCTGCTGGGCGGCGGTCTCAAGACGAAGCAGAAGCTGACCGGACGGCTCGCCGACGCCATGTCGGAACTCTATTTTGTCGCTTGCGCACTCAAGCGCTTCGAGGATGATGGCCGACCCGTCGCCGATAAGCCAATCGTCGCCTTCGTCGCCGCCAATGGCCTCGCCCGTTTTGAAGAAGCCTTGCGCGGAACGGTCATGAATTTTCCGATCCTGCCAGTGCGCTGGAAGCTTCGCGCGCTCGTGTTCCCCTTCGGCCGTCACTATTTCCCCGCCGCTGATAAGCTCGGCAGCGAAATCGTCCGGCTTGTCATTTCGCCCGGCGAGGTTCGCGACCGTCTGACGAGGGACATCTTCGTTTCGAACGATTCCAACGACCCGACGGGGCTGCTCGAAGTGACCTTGCAAAAGGTCGTACAAGCTGAAGAGGCCGAGAAGAAGCTCGACAAGGCTGTCCGCGCCGGTATCGTGCGTCGCTTTCACGGCAGCGACTGGTTCGCAGAAGCGCAGCAGAAGGGCGTCATTACCGAGAGCGAGGCCGAACTACTGCGTGAGACCGAGGCGCTGGTCGCCCGCGTCATCGCGGTCGACCACTTCGACCCGTCCGAATTGAAGCCAAACTACGCCGTTCTCGGCCACAAGTCGGGCGATGGACAACGCGACGCCGCCGAATGAGACGAGCCCTTTCAGAACGACCATTGTGAGTACAGCGATGTCCCAGGATATGTCCGCGCTGAAGGATTGGCGCTTCGAAATCGATCGCGAAGGGATCGCGTGGGCGCACTTCGACCGCGAAGGGCAAAGTTCAAACGCGCTCGGCCGCCGTCCCATCGAAGAACTCGACCTGATCGTCGAGCGGGTAGAGCAGGGCGCGCGTGACGGGTCGATCAGAGGTCTCGTCTTCATGTCCGCGAAGGAGCGCGGATTTATCGTCGGCGCTGACATCAACGAGTTCGAGAACTACACGACCGAAGCTCAGGTGATTCAGGAAATCTCTGCCGTCAACCAGCTGTTCGATCGCATCGAGCGCCTGCCGGTACCCGTCGTCGCGGCGGTGCACGGGGTCTGCGTCGGCGGCGGTTTGGAACTGATCCTCGCCTGCCAATACCGCATCGCGACCCGCGATGACGCGACGCGCGTTGGCTTCCCCGAAGTGAAGCTCGGCATCTTCCCCGGTTTCAACGGCACGGCCCGTTCGATCCGGCAGGCCGGCCCAATGGCCGCCATGACGGCCATGCTGACCGGCTCGATGATCCGCGCCTCCGCCGCAAAGGGCATGGGGCTGATCGATGAACTCGTAAACGCCCGCGGCTCCCTGCATTGGGCAGCACGCAAGGCCGTCCTGGAGAAGCGCAAGTCGAAGCCCGCACCCTTCACGAAGGCGGTGCTCGGCAAATGGCCGGTGCGCCGCCTGGTCGCAAAGAAGATGCGCGAGGAAACCCGCAAGAAGGCGCGCGAGGAGCATTATCCCGCGCCCTTCCGTCTGATCGACCTTTTCGAGCAGCACGGCGGCGATCTCGACGTCATGAAGGCGGCAGAGACGCGCGCCTTCGCCCCTCTAATGGTATCGGATCAGTCGCGCAATCTGCGTCGGGTGTTCAAGCTGTCGGAGGCGCTCAGGGCACAGGCCCCCAAGGGCTTCGCCTGGAAGCCGTCCCGGGTGCACATCATCGGCGCCGGCACCATGGGCGCCGACATCGCCGGCGTGTGCGTCGCGGCCGGCATGGAAGTGACGCTGCAGGACATCAACGCCGAACAAATCGAAAAAGGCATCAAAGGGCAGGGCAAGCTGTTCGCGAACAAGTTCAAGACCAAGGCGCTGCGCGACGCCGCCAAGACGCGACTGATTGCCGACCCGACCGGAAACGGGATCGCCCGAGCCGACGTCGTCATCGAGGCGATCGTGGAACGGCTCGACATCAAGCAGAAGCTGTTTGCAGACCTCGAAGCGAAGTTGAAGCCGGGCGCGGTGATGGCGACGAACACGTCATCCCTGAAGCTTGCCGACATTACCCAACCGCTGATGGATCCCGGACGCTTGATCGGTCTGCACTTCTTCTCGCCCGTTCCGCAGATGCCGCTGGTGGAAGTCGTGCGCGGCGACGCGACTCGCGAGGACGAGATCATGAAGGGTGCGGCGTTCGTGACGTCGATCGACAAGTTACCGCTGATCACCAAAGACGTACCGGGGTTTCTGGTCAACAAGGTGCTGACGCCCTACATGTTCACCGCGATGCAGCGTCTCGAAAAAGGCGAGGACAAGGAAAAGATCGACGAGGCCGTGCGCCTGTTTGGCATGCCCATGGGCCCAATCGAACTCGCCGACAGCGTCGGCCTCGATATCTGCGCGCATGTGGCCAAGATCCTCGGCAGAGGTTCCCAAGGGTCGCGCCTCGATCAGCTGGTTGCAGCAGGCAAGCTCGGCAAAAAGACAGGTGAAGGCTTCTACAAATGGAAAGACGGCAAACCCGAGAAATCGAAGACGGAGTATCCCAGATCCGAACTAGAGGCGCTCGGCTGCGAACTCGTCGAACCGATCACTCGCGAGGCGCAGGCAAGCCTCGATCAAGGCGTGGTGGCCAATGCCGACCTCGTCGACGCCGGCATGATCTTCGGCACGGGCTTTGCGCCTTTCCGGGGCGGGCCATTGCACTACAAGGCGAGCCTGGAAAAATCCGAAACCCAGCACGAAGCGGCGGAATGACATCCATGACGAAGTCTTTGAAACGTGTCGCGGTGATCGGCGGAAACCGCATACCGTTCTGCCGCTCCAACACGTTGTACGCCGATCTGTCGAACCTCGATATGATGACTGCGGCGCTCAATGCCCTGTCGGCGAAATACAAATTGAAGGGCGCCCACATCGACGAGGTGGTTGGTGGCGCGGTCGTCAGCCATTCCAAAGACTTCAATCTGACTCGGGAAGCCGTGCTGGGTACGAACCTCGCGCCGTCGACGCCCGGCGTGACGATGATCCAGGCATGCGGCACGAGCCTGCAAGCCGCGTTGGGATCGGGCGCTAAAATCGCCACCGGAGAGATCGACAGCGCCATCGCCTGCGGCTCGGACACGACGTCCGACGCGCCGATCGTCTTCTCCAAGAAGTTTTCTCAGCGCCTCATTCAAGTCGACCAGCAGAAGTCCACGTGGGACAAGGTCAAGGTGTTCAAGGGCATGTCGCCGGCCGAGTTGACACCCCAGCCGCCGACGGTCGTCGAGCCGCGCTCGGGCCTCTCCATGGGTCAACACTGCGAGCTGATGGCGCAGGAATGGGGCATCACCCGAAAGGATCAGGACCAGCTCGCCTATGAAAGCCACGCCAGGGCGGCGGCCGCCTATCGCGACGGCTGGATGGACGACCTTGTCACGCCATACGCGGGCGTCTATCGCGACAACAACCTGCGCGAGGACGTCAACATCGACAAGCTGACGGCGCTCAAGACCGCCTTCGACAAGACCGACAAGGGGACTCTCACGGGCGGCAACTCAACTCCGCTGACGGATGGAGCCTCAGCAGTACTCCTCGCAAGCGAAGCCTGGGCAAAGACGCGCGGGCTTCCAGTCCAGGCGTACCTGACACATGGCCAGCACTGGGCCAATGATTTCGTTGCGGGCGAGGGCCTCCTGATGGCGCCCACCATCGCCGTGTCGAAGATGCTCGATCGCGCCGGCCTGTCGTTGCAGGACTTCGACTTCTACGAGATCCATGAGGCCTTCGCTGCGCAGGTGCTGTGCACCCTCAAAGCGTGGGAAGATCCGGCGTACTGCCGGAGGCACCTCGGCAAGGACGAGCCACTCGGCTCGATCAACCGCGTCAAGCTGAACATCAAGGGCTCATCAGTCGCCGTCGGCCACCCGTTCGCTGCGACGGGGGCCCGTATCGTCGCCAATCTCGCCAAGCTGTTGTCGGTCCACGGCGGGCGGGGCCTGATTTCTGTTTGCACGGCCGGCGGCATGGGTGTGGCGGCAATCCTGGAAAGCCCGGCGACCGCCTAGCTGGCAAGCACCCGCTGAATGCGCTATCGACAACTCCGGTCAATCGGGGAGTGGTGAGCGCATGGCCGAGGACAAGCTGGCAAAACAGTTAAAGGCGGCCAAGGCACTGGTCACAGAGCTTGCCGGAAAGCTCGATCTCGATGCCCATGTGCGCCTGTGGGACGGCACGCGGCTTCCGCTCGGCCGCAACGCCACCGGTCCGTTCGAAATCGCAATCGGCGATCCCGGCGTCATCGCGTCCCTGATCCGCTCGCCTGGCCTCGACACGATGATCCAGCACTACGTGTCCAAGCGCATCGATTTTACCGGTGGCACGCTCGTCGACTTCGGCCAGCAGCTGAACAGGCTCGGCCGCAACCTGAAGCTCAAGGAGTTGCCAAAGCTTCAGCTGATCAAGAGCCTCGCGCCGTTCGTGTTCGCTCCGGCCGACGCTCCGGAAGTAAAGGGCGGGTTCGAAGGCGAGATCACCGGCAAGCGGCGCAAGACGGCCGACAACAAAGACTACATTCAGTTCCACTACGACCTGTCGAATGAATTCTACGCCCTCTGGCTCGATCCGGAGATGGTCTACTCGTGCGCCTACTACACCGACTGGTCGAATGGTGTCGAACAGGCTCAACGCGACAAACTCGAAATGATCTGCCGAAAGCTGCGTCTGAAGCCCGGCGACACGATGCTCGATATCGGCTCGGGCTGGGGTGGTCTTGTTTGTTACGCAGCGAAGAATTTCGGCGTCAAGGCGCACGGCATCACGTTGAGCCAGGCGCAGCTCGATTTCGCCACGGAGAAGGTGAAGCGGCTTGGCTTGCAGTCGCAGGTCACGTTCGAGCTGATTGACTATTCGAATGTCGAGGGAAAATACGACAAGATCGCCTCCATTGGCATGTGCGAGCACATTGGATTGAAGAACATCCCGACCTATATGAAAAAGGTGCGCTCGCTTCTGAACGACGACGGCGTGTTCCTCAACCACGCCATTTCGCGTCGCGCGCACAAGCCGTCGTCGCGGATCATCCCGCAGCGCATGCGGCCCGAGAAGAAGGCAATCGCCAAGTACATCTTCCCCGGTGGCGAACTGGACGATATCGGCCACTCGATCATGGCCATGGAGATCTCGGGCTTGGAGGTGCACGACGTGGAAGGCTGGCGCGAGCACTATGCTCGCACGTGCAAGTTTTGGTGCGAGCGTCTCACCGAGCGGAAAGAGGAAGCTCTTCGCCACGTGAGCGAAGAGAAGTACCGCATTTGGGTCGCCTACCTCGCGGGCGTGTCGCTTGCCTTCTCGCGCGGCACGCTCCGCCTGTTCCAGACGGTCGCGACGAAGAGCGCCAAGGGCCGCTCGCCGTTACCGCCGACACGCGCCGATTTGTATCGCTAGAGCGCTGAGCGTTAACGCCACGACAAGCCGTCAAGAAATCGTCAGGAGGCCGCACTGCAATTGCCTCTTTACAGGGTGGGACAATCGCCCTATGTGCAGCCAACGCACGGCGGCGCATTCCGCACGGCGCTTCTGGTCCCTCCCGGCGTTTTCGGGTTCGATTTTGGAGGTCCCGTCCGGTGGATAGATTTGACTCGGCTGCCGCTTTTGTCGCCGCCAAAAAGCCTGAACGACCCGTAATTGCCGCTCGGCCCCACTCGGCCGCGCGCGCCGCGCGCTGGTTCCTGGAAAACTTTCCCGGCGACGTGGCCTACGCTTACAAGGCCAACAGTTCGGTGTTCATGGTCGGTGCGTTGTACGGCGCGGGTATCCGCCACTTCGACGTCGCCTCTCTTCCCGAACTCGAGGATGCGGTGACCATCCCCGGCGCGCACCTGCACTTCATGCACCCGGTGAAATCGCGCGAGGCAATCCGCAAAGCCTACCACATTCACGGCGTCCGCTCGTTTTCGCTCGATAGTGACGACGAGTTGAAGAAGATCGTCGAGGAGACGGCGACGGGCGGCGCGCCGGCGCGCGACCTCGTGCTGTTCGTACGCATCACCGTGCCGCCGATCAACAGCGCCGTGCCGCTCGAGCGCAAGTTCGGCACCAGCGGCGCCAAAGCAGCGCGCCTTCTCGTCAAGGCCCGGCAGGTCGCCACAGAACTCGGCGTCACCTTCCATGTCGGCTCGCAGACCATGACGCCCGACGCCTACGTCTCGGCGCTGGGCGAAGTCGCCAAGCTGATCGGCAAGGCCGGCGTTGTCGTCGACCGGCTGGATGTCGGCGGTGGCTTCCCCTCCGTCTATCCCGGCATGGATCCGGCGCCCCTGTCGAGCTTCATTACGGCCATCCGTGATGGGGTGGAGGATCTGCCGGTCCGCGATAACGTTCGCCTCATCTGCGAACCGGGCCGTGCGCTCGTCGCCGAAGCGGAAAGTGTCATCGTTCGCGTCGAGGCGCGGCGGGGCGCGGACCTGTTCATCAATGATGGCGGCTATGGAGTTCTGTTCGACGCAGCCCACCTGAACTGGATCTTTCCGGCGCGGCTCGTGTCGCGCCCCGTGGGTGTGAACGAGCACATGGCGCCGTTCGCGCTGTGGGGCCCGACGTGCGATTCGATCGATTACATGAAGGGTCCGTTCGTGCTGCCCGCCGGCATGAAGGAGGGCGATTACATCGAGATCACCAACATCGGCGCCTACGGCCGGGCCATCGCCGGAGATTTCAACGGCTACGGTAAGTACGACGAGATCATCCTCGACGACGAGCCGATGATGTCGATGTACGGTACATACGTGCGCGACGCGGGAACGCCGGCCGCAAATCGCAAGGTGCGCGGCTCGACGGCGAGGTGACGGAGAAGGCCGGCGGCGGTCGCTACTGCCGAGACACGCTGTTTCATGCACACGCCAAGTTCCAAGGACGTCCGATCATGGTTCTCGCCGCAACAGCCCGTCTAGTGGATATCCTCGTTCCGGCCGAATGGGCGCCGCAGAAGGCGATCTGGATGGCGTGGCCTGCCGACCCCAACGAGTGGAACGGCGATCTCGACAGTCCTCGCGCCGACGTGACGGGTCTGGTCAAAGCACTCGCCGCCGCGGGCAATACCGTTCGGCTGCTGGTCAACGGCGTCGAGGCGCAAGCCTCGGCACAAGCGGCTGTGGGAACCGTCGCTGACATTTTCCCTGCGCGCTACGGCGATATCTGGCTGCGCGACACGGGACCGATCTTCGCGCATACCGGAGAGCGCCGCGTCGCGCTTCGCTTCAAAACCAACAGCTGGGGCGGCAAGTACGACCTTCCCGACGACGCGACCGTCGGCGACGACGTGGCGCGGATGGCAGGTACGCCGGCCCACCGCTTCGATTTCGTGCTTGAAGGCGGTGCCGTTGATCACGACGGCGAGGGGACGATGCTGACGACGCGCCAGACGCTCCTCAATCCGAACCGCAATGGCTGGACCAAGGAGCAGGCAGAGGCGGCGCTGCGTGAGGCGTTCGGAGCAAAGGCGGTCATCTGGATCGACGGGGGGCTGAAAAACGATCACACCGACGGCCACATCGACAACATCGCGCGCTTCGTCGGGCCGGGTCGGGTGGTGTGCCAGGCGCCTGCCGGCCCCGATGATCCCAACGCCGAGACGCTCGACGCTATCGCCCGCACGCTCGCGCAATCCCGCGATGCCGCCGGTCGGCCGCTGAAGGTCGTGCGCATTCCCGGCGTCGGCCTGTACCGCAATCGCCTGGGGGAGGTCTCACCCGCTTCCCACATGAACTTCATTATCGCGAACGGCGTCGTCGTCGTGCCCGTCTATGGAACAGCGACGCAAAACGCCGCGCTCGCCGCTTTGCAGAACGTGTTCCCCGGCCGCAAGGTCGTCGGCATGCCGTCGAGCGGATTGCTCGGCTGCGGCGGAGCGGGCGGCGGATCGTTCCACTGCATTACCCAGCAGGAGCCGGTTTAGATGGCACCGCGCACCCTCACCGTTGCCGCGATCCAGACGTCTTACGGAACGGATATGCGTGCTAACATAGCTAAGACGGAAACGTTCATCCGGGAGGCTGCCAAGCAGGGCGCGCAAGTAGTCCTGCCGTCCGAATTGTTCCAAGGTATCTATTTCTGCACCGAGCAGAATCCAAAGTGGTTCGAGACAGCCTATCCCGCCGCCGAGCATCCTTGCGTGCTGGCGTTGCAGCGGCTGGCGCGCGAATTGAAGGTCGTCCTGCCGATCTCGATTTTTGAAAAGGACGGCCCGCGATACTACAACAGCCTCGTCGTGGCCGACGCTGATGGCGAGATTCTGGGGTTCTATCGCAAGAGCCACATCCCGGATGGTCCCGGTTACCAGGAAAAGTATTACTTTCGTCCCGGCGACACGGGCTTCAAGGCGTGGAAGACCAAGTATGGCAAGATCGGCACAGGCATCTGCTGGGACCAGTGGTATCCAGAATGCGCGCGCGCCATGGTTCTCGCAGGTGCGGAAGTGCTGTTCTATCCGACCGCGATCGGTTCGGAGCCCTATGATGGAGCGCTCGACACGCACCACCGCTGGCAGATCGCCATGCAGGGCCACTCCGTGTCGAACGCGGTTCCCGTTGTCGCCGCCAATCGCATCGGACTGGAAGAAAACGGAGGTAAAAAGCAGCGCTTCTATGGCCACTCGTTCATTTCAAGCCACGAGGGCGACCTGGTCGAAAGCTTCGGCGCGGTCGATGAGGGCGTGCTGGTCCATACGTTCAATCTCACCGAGATAGAAAGCTATCGCGCGGATTGGGGGTTCTTCCGTGACCGGCGCACGGACTTGTACGAAAAGAGCATCATCTGAGGGTTTTCCCCACGCCGTCCACATCGATCTTGCCGCCTGCACCTTCCGGCTGTGGTCGACGGCATTGAATTACTCTAGCCAGAAGGTCTCTGACTGGCGGAGGCGTCGAGATGAGGACGAACAGGATTTGGACACGGCTGGCGGGATGGGCTCAGCGTCAGACGCATGGCCTCGAACATATTATCAGCAATCACGTGGCCACGAAGGCGGCCTTTTCGAGCTGCGAGCATGAGATCGGACGACTACGGAGCGATTTTGAAGCCGTCAGAATGACGGATGTCAACCGCGGGTAGCCCCCCGATTGGGGCCGGTCCAGCACGTCTCATGGGCGCGGACTTGCGGCGCTGGCAGCCGGCCCCTCAGCAGCGGCCTGCCGGGCAAACCACGCCGCCGCCAGAAACGCTGCCAATAACTGAATTGGAATTCCAATCGCGACCATGACGATGGCGCGCTCGTCGATACCTTGAGCGGCAAACAGCGGCGCGATGGCGGCTCCAAGATTCCGGCTGGCTATGCCCAGAGACAGAGCACTCGCATGGCGCCATTCCCAGCAAAATCATGCCGATGGCGTAGGGCCGCTCGAGCGGAATGACCGTCGTGAGGAGATAGGCGAGAAGAGGGGACAGGACGAACCCGGAAATAAGGGTGAGAGCGACGAAGCGGATGTTCGTCAATCCCCCCAACGCCTGCCGCATCGGCAGCTTGAGGCCCATATCCAGCAGGTTGCCCGGTCTCCGCCGCCCTCGGGATGGTATCGATCGCAGCCTTTCTTTTCCTCATCGATTACGCGGCGCGCTTGCTCCGCCCGGACACGGCTCCAGTCACGCCCCGCGGCCCATGCCCGGCAGCGAAATCCGCCTTTACGGCGCTGATAACTTTCAGATCGCCGGCAGACTGAGCGCAATGATCTACAACCTGATGCAGTTCTTGCCGCAATGGCGCCGACCGACCTTGCGCCGGGAACATGAGCTTCTCGACCGAAGTATCGACAGTCTCTATGCCTTTCCCGAAGACAGGGCCGTGCCCGCACGCCGGACATGCAGGGACTTGGGAGATCATCTGGTAATCACGCCGCCGAGCCTCCGGCGGCTGCATCTTAGAACGCTCGCAGCGTGAATAGCTCAGGAAACTTCAGAATGGCGGGAGGCAATGTCGGAAACATCAGGACAACCGGATGAGGCCGATCGGCGGGCGGAATCGTGGGGTAGGCTCGAACCGATCGAACGCTCGTCCGAGATCATGTTCGGCCTCATCATGGCGCTGACCTTCACGTGTACGATCAGCGTGGTATCAAGCACCCGCAACGACGTCATGACGATGCTCGTCAGCGCGCTCGGCTGCAACATCGCCTGGGGTTTCGTCGACGCTGCGATGTATCTCCTGTCACAGATCGTTGAGCGCGAGCGCAAGCGCAGTCTTACGTTGAAGATTGCCGCGGCGTCGCCGCAGGATGCACGCCGGCTTCTTCTGAAGAATATGCCGGACGGCATCGACAAGGTTTTCAGCAGGTCCGAACTCGACCGGCTTGCGGACGGCATCAAGCACCGGCCCATAGAGCCGCGGCGGGCGGCGCCGTCACGCGACGACCTTCGCGGGGCGGTCAGTATTTTCCTCCTGGTTTTCTTGTCCACCGTGCCCGTGGCGCTGCCGTTCCTGTTCAAACAAACGTATCCGTGGCGCTGCGCACGTCCAATGCCATCGCCGTCGCGCTGCTGTTCCTCGTCGGAACGGGGCTCGGCCGCCATATGAACTGGCGGCCCTATTGGGTCACCGGATTGATCGTCGCGTTGTTCGGCGCCTTGCTTGTGGGCATCACGATCGCTCTCGGCGGGTAATCGCCGCGGCGGGACGCATAACATTATGGATGCCAATGAGATGACAGACGTAACGTCGGCAACGAGCGGACTGAATCTGTCGCGATGAATGCCGGCTGCAAATGGCGCACCTACGACTCGACCTGGCTACGGGGCGACCTCATCGCTGGCATAACGCTTGCCGCCTATCTTCTTCCAGCAGTGCTCGAACATGCATGGCTGGCCAATCTCCTGCCGCAGGTGGGGCTGCATGCCTGCATGTTTTCGGGCTCGTCTTCTGGCTGTTCTGCAGTTACCGCCATACAGTGATCTCTATCACGTCAATCCGTTCATGCGGCCGGCCTGCTGATCGGCATGACCGCCGAAGTGGTATGCGTGTCAAATCCGCTGACCATCCCCCCGATGATCGCCACCGCAGTGCAGGACTAGATCGCCGCCAGTCAGTTCCGCGCCGGCGAGCAGCTCCACGACGCCCAGCAGGTGAAGCGGCCGGGGACGATCACGGTGTTCCGCGAGCCGCTGTAAGAGGGTGGGCTGGACGGAGTGACCCCGGGCAACAGCTGCATCGCCTACGCCTGCACCAGCAACCCCGAGCGATTGGCCTCAAATGGTGTCGGATTCGGCAGCCGCATCTATCTCCGTCGTGCACGCGATGATCTTGCGATTAGAGGCGCTGCTGCTTCCGATCAAGATATTGTTGCGAACGGGGCACTGACGGTCCAATCCAAATTAACGCGTCTTGCGGCGGTCAGCTAGCGGTTGCGTTGTTGATCGCGTCCTCGATGGCGGCTTCGTGATACCAGCCGCTGCTGGCAACCACCTTCACTGCACGCGAGTTGAGATCCTTGTCGGGGCTCGTCCTATCAGCCGCGCCGGCGGACGCCTTCCGCCGGCTTTCCGGGAACTGATAGATCTTGGCGGACTTGCGATTGTTTTCGGTCATCATCGGCCTTTCTAAAACGCTTTGGGCAAAACGCCCCTCATACAGCTTCATTTCGAAAATGGAGATTAGCATGTTTTGCATTCCGATTGCGCAGGTTGCTCAATAAAAAACAGCTTTTGACTACATTATGGGCATGAATCCATGTGCTTAATTGGGTAGCATTTCCGTCCAAGACACTTTGCAAGCGAGCGTTATTTGCATCGCGATCGCCTCGATAAACGGTCTGCCGACACCGGCGTTCCATCGGTAGTGATCAGGATTTCAGCTGACCAGGTGCTTGATGCTTTTTAGACCTGCGGCCCCCAATTGCAGAGAAATGTCCCGGTGCACAGGTTGCGCCACGATCGTCATCGTTTTGAGCCAAACCTTGTGGCCCACAGAATCGTCCATCAACTAGGAGAGACCCGCTATGACCAAGTATAAGCTCGAGTACATCTGGCTCGATGGGTACACTCCGACGCCCAATTTGCGTGGCAAGACGCTCATTAAGGAGTACAGCGCGTTTCCGGATCTCGAGCAGCTTCCCTGTGGGGTTTCGACGGCAGTTCCACGAAACAGGCCGAGGGTAGCAACTCGGACTGCGTGCTGAAGCCAATTCGCCTGTTCCCCGATCCCACGCGCACCAACGGCGCGCTTGTATTGTGCGAAGTGATGCTGCCAGACGGCAAGACCCCGCATCCCTCCAACAAGCGCGCAACCATCCTGGACGACGCAGGCGCATGGTTCGGCTTCGAGCAGGAATACTTCTTCTACAAGGACGGCCGGCCGCTCGGCTTCCCCACTGCCGGCTATCCCGCGCCGCAGGGTCCCTACTATACCGGCGTTGGCTACAAGAATGTCGGCGATACCGCCCGCAAGATCGTCGAGGAGCATCTCGACCTCTGCCTCGCAGCCGGCATCAATCATGAGGGCATCAACGCGGAGGTGGCCAAGGGCCAGTGGGAATTCCAGGTATTCGGCAAGGGGTCCAAGCGAGCTGCCGATGAAATGTGGATGGCTCGGTACCTGATGGAGCGGCTCACAGAGAAGTACGCCATCGACATCGAGTATCACTGCAAGCCGCTCGGCGACACCGACTGGAACGGCTCGGGCATGCACGCGAACTTCTCTACCGACTACATGCGTGAAGTGGGCGGCAAGGAGTACTTTGAAAAGCTCATGGAGGCCTTCAAGAAGAACCGCGAGGAGCACATCGCGGTTTACGGACCCGACAACCACCTGCGGCTGACGGGCAAGCACGAGACTGCCTCGATCCATCAGTTCAGCTACGGCGTCGCCGATCGCGGTGCATCGATTCGGGTGCCGCACAGCTTCGTGAATAGCGGCTACAAGGGGTATCTTGAGGATCGTCGACCCAATTCGCAGGGCGACCCCTACCAGATCGCATCCCAGATTCTGAAGACGGTGGCTTCCGTTCCGACTGCGGCAGCCGGCATTTCTGCTGCCGCCTAGTCATCATCACACTGCACGGCGTCGGCCTCGGGTCGACGCCGTGACTTGCTCCAACGCTCTCGGAAAGATGCGCTGACGTCGCCTCGTCCTACGTCATCACCGCTTCGATGAGGCGGGGCCCTTTTTGCGCGAGAGCGCGTTCAAGTTCGCGGGCCAGCGCCTCTACCGTGTCGACGGCGGCGGACGGCACGCCAAAGCCTTCAGCGATCTTCACCCAATCCAAATAGGGATGATCGAGCGCCGCCATCGATCGGGCTATTGGTCCTGGGTCGGTGACGCCCGCACGCTGCAATTCCACCTTGAGAATATTGTAACTCCGGTTGGAACCAATGATCGTCACGACATCTAGGTTCTCGCGCGCCTGGGTCCAGAACGCCTGCACCGAATAAGCCCCGCAACCGTCCGACTGGAAGTTGATGACCTTCCGATCCGGGCACGCGATCGCAGCGCCCGTCGCCGCCCCCGGACCCTGACCGATGGCGCCGCCCGTCAACATCAGATGCGAGAACCGGGGCGCATTCATCGACGCTTCGAAGTATGGCACGCCAACGGTCAACGCCTCGTCCATGACTATGCAGTCTGGCGGCTGCAGCCGCGCGATGACGGCGCTGACGGAATGCGCATCGAGTTCGACCTGTCGGCATGACGGGAAGCACCCCGATCACGGGGCCGACGACGTCGGTCGCGTGCAGCTCCGACGCCAGTGCAGCGAGCGCGCCGAGGGTGTCGTCCCGGGCCCCTGCCAGGACCACCGTCTGTGCGTCCGTCGTCAAAAAACTGGGCAGGCCCGCATAGCCGAAGAATGCGACAGGCCGCCTGCTGCCAGCGACGATGACATGGTCATACCGCCGGGTTACCTCCAGCGCCTGATCGGGGAAATAGGGGAGCCTTGTCGCGGCCGGCAGTCCTGCGCCGCGTTCCATCCGGGCAAAGAAAGTGTCGCAGAGGAGATCCGCCCCAGTGGCGGTAGCGATCCGGCCAGCGAGCGTAAGGCCGGCCTCCGATAGCCCCACGCCGCCGAGAAGTATCGCCGATCTGCCGGACCTCAATGCCTTCGTTGCCTCCAAGACGCGTCCCGTCGCATAGGTCGCCTTCGACCGCGCGTGTGGCACTGGCAGGATGCCTGCCACATCACCGGTCTGGACGTCATGTGGTACGATTAGGGTTGCAATTGAGCCGCCGTTCGCCATTGCGGCATTGATTGCGTCGGTTAGATCCGAAGCAACCGCGGCGGGCGCTTCGGTTTGCCTGACATGGTCGCTGACCGTCCGGGCGATCAGTTCGACATCGGTCGCGAGCAAGGGGTCGGAGGGCAGGGCCCACATGGCATGCTGGCCGACGACATTCAGCATGGGCGTGTGAGCGCGACGCGCGTTGTGCAGATTCGTGAGGCCGTTGGCGAGGCCAGGCCCGAGATGGAGCAGGCACATCGCGAGCTTCCCCGCCATTCGGCCATAGCCGTCGGCGGCGCCGGTCGCGACGTTCTCGTGAAGGCAGAGGATGCCTCGAAGGCCGGGAACCGAATCCATCGCCAGCACCAGCGGCATTTCCGTGGTGCCGGGATTGGCGAAACAGACTTCGATGCCCTCGCTTACAGCGGCGGCCACCAGTGCATCGGCACCATTCATGTAGCGATCCATGCGTCCAGAAACTGAAGCCTATGCTGCCGCGTGATTTCCAGGCCGGCTAACCCCTGGCTGCTGCCCATCCTTACCGGTCGCGTTCAGGCGAAGTATAAACGAAGCCGATTGCCCCTGCGTCACGGCGCGACTGGGACCGCGGATCCCTTTGCCTCTCGTGTTTGGTGTTTTCGTCATCCCGAAGATCGATGTTGAGCGGTGTAGGGATTGAACCTGCGACCCCCATGGGAACAGGACGGCCGCGCGGCCCGCCGTGTGCCGAATACTAACGCCTGCAACCGTATGCTGTTTTCTGAGCAGACACCAAGCAGGACCGATGGGTTCCGCCGAGTTTCAGCGGTAATCGCACGTTCTGCCACCCCGCGGATACCCAGGTGGTTTTCGAGGGTGGGCGGCACAGCGTGGGGCGAAGAGGGGGTCGACCATCTCAAACTGCCGGTTCCTGGCCGCGTTGAGTTCGGTGACGCCTATGGCGGGCCGGATGCTGCGCGTCACGTTGGCCGGTATCAAGAACTGGTCCGTTCCCTAACAAGGTCAAGGGCGAGGGCGGAACGAGCCCGAAGACCAGTCGCGAGCCAGTTCCTCGAACAGGATCCGAAGTCCAACGTTGCGATTTGGTGCAAGGTCGAACGGGCCCTGGAGCTTTATGTCTTCCCGATGTGGGGTTCTCGCCCGATCGAGGGCATCCGGCGCAGCGATGTGTTCGACATCAACTCCTGTGGGAGAGGGTGCAGGTTATCAATGGCAGGGCGGCATTGTCTCGCGTAGCTCGAATTTATCTGGACTCCTAGGAGAGCCATCAATTTCTTGTCACGGATCAGGAACCGCGCGTTCATCTCTGCTATGATGCCTTTATGGGGGAGAACGTAACGGAGGAACTGAGATGTCCATCCGCGCTGGTATCCTCGCTACTGCGGCCGCCCTCGCGGCCAGTATTCCGCTAATGCCCGAGGTTGCTTCGGCTTCGGCCACCTCTATGGCGGGGGCCCAGGCAATCCAGAACTCAGCTCCGGCCAAGGTCCTGGACATGGGATGGCGCAGGGGATGGGGATGGGACGTGGGGCCAGGAATTGTTGGCGGCGTCATCATCGACCGCGCGCTCGCGGCGCCCTACTACTATGACCCCTATTATCAACGCCCTTACTATCCCGGGCCCGCATACTATCCTGCCTATCCTGCCCCATATCATCGCGCTCCCGCCTACGCCGATCCGGATTACGCAGACGCCGAGGCCTACTGCATCCAGCGGTTCCGGTCGTATGATCCGAGCAGCGGAACCTATCTGGGTTACGACGGCTACCGTCACCCATGTCCCTGAATGGGCGCGGGGTTCGCTTCGCACAACGGAATTGAAGCGGCTGTGGCCGGCTCTTTATGTCGTGCTTCACTCTTCTCAAGAGTGCGCGGAAGCCAAATATTTGCAACTTCCGGAATTGGCCCTGGCTGTGTGAAAGCGTGTGCCGACCACAATGCGATAGCATCCTATTCTAATCCGCTATCGGATTGACGCTTTTGGCTGTCGTTGTACGAAAGCAGAGCTGACCTCGAGACGCCTCGAATGGTCTAGGAACGCCTGTGTTTGTTGGGATGACGACCCTTCACATCGAGCATACCGTGCGTAGCCGTGTCACGCGAGGTCCGAAGACGACCGCGATTTGGAGAATTGCATTCTAACCCGCCGTCGCGCTTCCGCGTGTTTACACGGTAAAGACCCAGGGCCGACGTTCTCGCGGCAGCCTTGTCCGCTGTGACCCGCGCGCATCGGTGATTTCCCAAAGGCAAGCAGCGTCATGAGCAAACCTTGAGCTGGCGCCCAAATCAGAGCATCCGGTATCGGATGAGAATACTGGGACGGTGACCAAGATGAATCGAAGCCTAGCATTCGCCGTGTGCGTGCCAGCGCTCATTGTGACGACTGGTGGCTATGCGGCAGACTTCTCGGCTCCGGGCCTTAAGGATGCGTTCCCTCGTCCAGTTCATCGGTGGTCTGGCTGCCATGCTACGATGCAAGGCGGCTACGGCGAGATGGAAGTGAGTACCAGCTACGGGGTCCCCTTCGCAACCTCGATGGATCGCGCGCAACCAAGGACTTGAAACCGGCTGGCCTTGACATCGGCGCGGGCCTAGGTTGCGATTGGCAGTCTGGCAACTGGGTTTTCGGGGTTTTGGGTGATGGTGCCTACGCTGATCTCAGTGAGAACACCGTCGAAACGGCGTTCCCTAGCTATCGGTTCGGTATTGAAAGCGACTGGTTCGCCACATTGCGGGGTCGTATCGGCTACGCCATGGACCGGGGCTTAATTTTTGACGTCCCAACCCTTTGGTACGTAACGGCAGGGGCAGCGTGGGCCGGTCTTAAGGTGGAAAACTATATCCCAGGTGGGGCGCGGACCGCCGACGATCAAACGGCTTCTGGATGGACCGTTGGCTGGGGTAGCGAAAACGCAATTGATGAGCGGTGGTCGTTCAAGACTGAAACTCTTTACGTCGACTACGGCAAAGATACGTTTTTCAGGCCCACCGACCCCGTGTCGTATGGAGAATTCAAGACAGACACGACTGAGTGGGTCACACGAATTGGCGTCACGTATAAGCTGACTAACTGGTAGTCTAAGAATTGGATCCGTTTTGTGATCTGAGGCCGCAGGAAAGCCGCGATCCCGGCGCCACGTCGCCTCGAGGCACTTTTATCGGAAGAAGCCCGAAAGATGTGACTGGTCTTCCGAGTGCCTGCTCTTTGGTTCTCAGCGCGCTGACGTCAGGTAAGGATCGCTACCAGCGCCTTCGCCATGAAAGGCGGCATAGTTTGGTCGGTGCGCTGATTGAATTGCTGGCTCGCCAATGGCGCTGGCGGGGTTGTGCTTAGTTTTTCGTGGTGCAGCCCCCGCTCAACGGCTTCGATCGTGCCGGCAGGTATTGGCTTACAGACACCATTGCTGATCACGACCCTGAACAGACGCGGGCTCGGTTGTGGATTGAGCAGGGCCTCTGTTTGGGCCGCTCCCGAATCAGTTTTAATTTCGAGAATCTGTAACGAGAATTCTCATGGAACAGACCGTAACGAAGCGCCTGATGAATGTCCGGTTCGTGCGCGAGGAAGACGATATCCTCATGCGATGAACGGCCCAAACCAGCAGGACCCGGACCGAGGAGACCGATGATGAGCGAGTTCCGCACCTTCGAGAAATTCTGGCCGCATTACCTGCGCGAGCACAGCAAGCCTCAAACACGGACTATGCACTTCACCGGGACAACTCTCGCTGGCCTCTTAGCCATCTCCTGGATGGCGACTGGGCATGAAAGTTACCTCGTGCTCGCTCTCGCGGGTAGCTACGGCTTTGCCTGGCTCTCGCACTATCTCATCGAGGACAACACGCCCGCCACCTTCGGGCATCCCCTCTGGTCTCTTCGCGCCGACCTGCTGATGTATTTCAAGTGGCTCAACGGCACCCTCGGCGCCGAACTCGGGCGCCTCAGCATCCACTAGATTTTGGGCGAATCGAGGTTTTCTACTTGGTCTGGCGCGCGCCGGCGATGGGGTCTGGCTGGCAACCCTTAAAAACCCGGCTCCTATTGCAAGGTCCACTCTTTGTAGTTCTACCTAGTCTTGGGATCAAACTGGAAGGAATGCGCGACGGCTCTTGTGGCCATGCAGGGCTTGGCTCCGACCGAGATCGCCACTCATGTCATTGTTTGCTTTTGTTGGGCAGAGTTCGCTTCGGGTCGACTATGCGACCGGAGATAGCGGGGCGTTCGCGGGGACGCACACGAACCACAAGCTCCACAAAGCCGTGGTTGGCCCGTGGTTCGAGTCAGAGCATCAGCCGCGCGCGTCCGGACCTCGTAAATCAAATGAGCCACACAGATCATTCTGGCTGCTCCTGTACGGGCACGCATCACGACTATCCGGTTGCAGCGATCGATCACGTTCCGTCATCACATGTGCCCTGAGAAACAGCGCGGTGGCGTCCGGTATGAGATGTTGGGTCATCGTGGATAGCCGGTCACCACGGCGGTCCAGAGATATGAAACCAGACCCATAGGGTATCTCAGATGTTAACCAACTCCATCGCCACGTTCGCATCAGCCGCTATCTTCGCCGCATTGTCTATCGCAACTGCCGCCAATGCGGGCGGCTGCCATGGTGGTGGTCCCCGCAACTTTCACGCCTACCAGTCCACGCCCTCGCCAGCTTACGCGGCGCAGCTCCGGGCGAAGGAGGCTGCGCAGGCACGCGCCATCGCCGCCGCCAAGCGCAAAAAGCAGACCGAGACTGAAGCCCGCGCCGCGCAGAAGGCCCGTGCCCAAGCCTTCGCGGCCAAGGCAGCCGCGAAGCTGGAGAAAGAGGAGTTGACCAGCGCCGAACCAGTTGCCAAGGCTGCCGAGCCAGCCAAAGTGGCTTCCGTCGAAGAGACCTGCTCGAAGTTCATCGCCGCCACCGGCACTACGGTCGAGGTCGACTGCGCGAAGGAGTAAAATCAGCTTCACTCGCGACACAACTGTGGGCCGGTGCAGCTGAGACTGCTCCGGTCTTAAGTTTTTCTCAGAGAAGTGCCAAACAGGCGATCCACGGTCCCTGCCCGTCAGTCCACCCGCTAGACCGCCCGTACCTCCTATCGGGATCCAGGTGGTGAGCGGCCTACACGGGTAGTGGTGCCGTAGACGGCTCCGATTGGGGGGCACGCCAGTCGGCGAAACGGCGGATGATCAGGACCAAGGCAACAAACACCCCTTTGGCTACCGGTCGGCCGGAAGCCGCGACGCGAAAAACGATGTTGAGATGCGCACTACCTGACGCAGAAGATGCCCGCATTGCACATCCGGTCCGCTTCCGCGTCGAGCAGAGCGTTCAACGTCTCCTCAACCGTGCCGCGAACAACACGGTCTAGATGCCCCTTGATCCGCTCATCATCGATCCAGATCACATTGTTGAGCGCGTCAGGAATCGGCGTATCCTCGTCAGTCATGGTGGCCTCGTTCTCTCTTCGGGTTGACGTCGCAATCACCAGAAGAGCCAGATTCGGGGCCGCCAGCCGTCACTCGCTTGAGCGAAAAATATCGTACGTCATCATGCGGAATTCGCGCGCGAGGCCCGCAGCCGGGCCTCGTTAAGATCGAGGATTTCAGAAATGAAATCGGATGGAAAGTCTCAGTTCACGACCGAATGGATTGCAGTGCTCGGAATGTCTCTGGCCGCTTGGCTATTGAGTTTGGGACCGGCATGGCCGCTCGCACTCGCCCTCGCAACTTTTTCCGTAGCGTTTCTCGTGGTCCTGCTTGCGCATGAAACAAGTGCCAACCAATCGGATGGGCGAGGCATAGATCGTTCGGATGGGACATCACCGCATACTTGATGCTCAGTCGGAGCCAAGGAGTTGGTCATGCCAGTTGCCACAGTCAGACGCAGACCACCCATTGAGTATTGCATTCTTCACGATGCAAGACCGTCAGGTCCGTCTATCGGTACCTACGCCGACCATGAGTTTCCGGAACTGGTCGTGGATGGATATGGACGGCAGTTCGAATATGCCGGTGTGACGTCGCGTCGGATAGATGGTCAATTCGACGATGCACTCAAGCCTGGGGAAATGATCGTTCGGCCCGGGAAGCGTGACAGGCCATGCCCGTTGGTCCTAGTATGTAACAGTATGCAACTGCACCCCGATGCCGGCGGGGCTGGCGCTGCCTCGGAGCGTTTGGAGTTGGGCCATGACGGAGAGTCCGTCCAGGCGCTGGAGCAAATCCGACCAGAAGGCCATTCGTGAGCAATTGGACCGCATCGTCCACAGCGGGCCGTTCTTGCAGTCGCCGCGCCGGCAGCGGTTCTTGGAATACCTCGTCAACGAAGCATTGTCCGGGCGCGGTGAGCGACTGAAGGGCTACAACGTCGCTTTGGAGGTCTTCGAACGTCCCGGAACGTTTGATCCCGTCGTCGACCCCATCGTGCGCATCGAGGCCGCGCGCCTGCGTGAAAAGCTTCGCGAGTACTATGACTGCCACGGCCGAAGCGACCCCATTCGCATCGATCTGCCGAAGGGTGGCTATACCCCTCAAATCGAGTTTCAGCAGGCGACACCACCTGATCCTTTTCGACACCAAACTCATGTGGCACCGATGGACGAGCGGCCCTCCCTTGCCGTCCTTCCTTTTGTCAACATGAGTGCAGCCCGTGATAACGACTATCTTTGTGATGGCTTTACCGACACCCTCATCACGGAACTTGCCAAGATTTCAGGCCTATTCGTCGTTTCACGCCAGTCTTCATTCGCCTATCGCCATTCGAGCCGGCCGTTGCCCGAGGTTGCGGCGGCGCTTGGCGTTCGCTTTCTGATCGAAGGAAGTGTGCACGCGGAAAAGGGGCGCATGCGCGTCTCCGCCAATCTGATCGATACCGCATCCGATCACAGCCTATGGGCGGAGCGCTTCGAGAGGAACCACCAAGACATTTTTGCAATCCAAGACGAGGTGTGCCGGAGCATCGTTCGCGCCCTTCGCGTCAAACTATCGCCGTCGGAAACGGCCCACATCGGCCAGCAGGGCACGCGGAACAGCGATTCGCACGATGAGCTGCTACGTGGCTTGGAGAGGTTCTGGCGCTACTCGCGCAAATCTTTGGCAGAGGCCGCTCACCATTTCTCGCAAGCGGCTGTTCTTGATCCTGACTATGCCGCCGCCCATGCTTGGCTTGCCCGCGCATATATCTGGCAATTTGCCATGAACTGGGTTTCCGATTCCAAATCCACAATGGACCTTGCAATCCAACACGCTCGACGCGCCGTCGAACTCGACGATCAATCGCCATTCGCACATTCAATTCTGGGGTGGGTTCTGCTTTTCCTCAAAGATAGCGAAAATGCTGTCACAGAAGGACGGCGAGCCTGCACGCTCGATCCCGACTCTGCCGACGCTAAGCTATTTCTATCACTAATTCTCGCGTCGACAGGCAATGGGGAAGAAGCGTTGAACAACATTGAGACGGCGATGCTTCTGCAGCCGCATCCTTCAAGCTTCTATTTCTATGCGCTTGGCTTGTGCCACTTCGCACTCGCCGACTACGAGCGCGCCATCGTTGCTTTCTTACGGGGTATCGAGATCAATCCATCCTTCATACCTAATCATGTTGAATTGGCGGCCACCTATGGCGTTTGTGGGCTCGTCGAGGCGGCTGAGGCGGAGGCAGTGATTATCAAGGCGGACTGGCCGAATTTCTCGACGGAGATTTTTCTCGACCCGCATTTGGAGGCAATCTGGCTCTGCGGCATGAAAGTGGCCGGTTTGGCCCAAGCCGCTGAGAGTGGGTAGGTAAAAAGTTCTTCGAGTTCTGCTCGGAACTGCCGTTCCACTGTCGTCAGCTTTCGAGCTAGTGCGGAAGGTCCCCAGGACGCAATGGGGCCGGCTGCTACCCCACCGCAGGGGACTAAGTGCCGCCCTTTCGGGGTTCGGGTCACGACTAAAATTCAGACTTAGGCACTACCGACCCACATGCTCCATGAAGCCCGTGTTCGGCCGTGGGTCGAGTGAAAGCATCAGCCGCGTGTACATTTGAGATAGCTAATAGGTGTCAACCGATCACGCCAAAGTGGTGGTGATGCGGCGCACGCGAGTCAGACATCGTCGTCTAAACCGGGACCGACAGTGACGCCGCGAACGATAGCTAAATGGGATGCGGGCCAAGGGGGCCTATAACGGCTGCGGCCGGGGCGTGCTCCATATGGCGCGCCTTACTTTATTCTATTCATGTTCTAATTAGCTATGCAGCTATCATACTCGCCAAGCCAGGACGGCAATCGCGTCTCAGTAGATTGGTAGATGGTTCTGGGTCGTCCCCGCATCTGGAGTCACCTTGTTTCAGTCTGGTCCGATTGGTTACGGAAATCCAAAAAGGGCTCGGAAAAAAATGAGGCCGTCGTGATAGACGGCCCAGGTCGCAGGAGGAAACACGCGCTTCCGCGCGCAATGCGATCAGCCCTCTCGATTAGACCGAATTATGGCACGCCTGAGGATATCCATCTCCTAAGGTCTCAGACTGAACTGCTGTGCCACAGACATGGTTTGATGGTGCGACTGTGAATTGCTAAATCGACGGCAACTATTGCTAACTCTGACGATATCGTGGCAAGGTCATCGTAACGCACAGACTTTCATCTCGTTGATCGTCCATCGAGTCGCCAAAATGTATGTGTTGGTGAGTTCAATCTGGATCGCGCTCATAGCAGCGCTTGTCGGACCCGCCGTGGCTGTGGCGCTTATGTTCGCCCTGGACGCGTCAGTCCCTGTTGAACCGCCCATCTCCGTTTCTCTCGTCGGTGCATCACCGGCGTCAGGGAGTTGGCGTCCCAACATCGTTTTAGCGTCACAGCCTCCGGCCGTGCAGTAGCTCGGGGTTGACTGGGCCTGCATGAGGGCCTTCGCCCTGATCATCGGCCGCGTCGCCAACTGGCGTGAACCGCTCAATCGGAACCGGCTTTTTCGAAGGCGCCGCTAACCGCGTGCAACCCAGGCTGACGCATTCGCTCTGCAAGCACACGATGTCGTTGAGCGTTTCTCAGAAGTGTATTCACTTGAAAGGAGTGTGATTTGATGATCGCAATGCTTCCCATGCGAGTTGACCCAACTCGGACATTGGGGTCGTGCGGTTTCAGCCCAATTGAGTGATTTCCTGTGCCGTGCAGCGTCCGTCCATAATTCGACCTCGGCATCAGGAAGGTGACGCGCACACCGAACGCCCGGTTGAGCCGATCTGACTCGAATGGCTTTCGCAGGGAGTTGATGCAGTCTAGAACAATCGGGCTCTACGCGTTGCTGTGCCTAGTAGAACTCATCCGCTCGTCCGGACCTTCAAAGTCTTCAGTATCTCCATTTCGCTATGCTCGCGATCATCACCGAGGAGGCGGTCAAGACACGGGTTAGCCTCAGGGGTTTCTGCTTTTGATGCAGAGTGTTGCCGCATCAGTCGCCGCCTTCCGATGATCCCTGTCGGATGGCATAATGCGTTTGCTGCTCCACGATCCTCGGCACACCCCCGTACCGTTCTCGAGCAGCTTGTGAGCCCTGAACCTTCCCCCCAACTTCATCCGGCTTCAGGATTCAACCTTCAGACTTAGCTCGTTATTGCAGTTTGAAAGCGTGAATGCGAGCCGGACCCGATGGATGCCACGGCCTATGCTGCCGCTTGGTATCGTGCGGCCGTGAGCGTTTCGCGTGCTCTGTCGATTTCCTCATCAGAGACAGCGAAGAAAGCACTGCGCCGCTGACGTCTGTTGTCGAGGGCCCGGAACTCTCGTCCAAGCAAATGTGTTGGCTGCCCGATGCCGGCATACGACTCTGATTTCCCCAAGACCTTGAAACCACACATCGCCTGATAGAAGGGCGAGACTCTCTTGTGGACTGCGATCAAGGCGAAATCCACTTGCGCCGCGTAAGATAAAATGAAGGCTGCACGCACTAACGAGGCATATAGCGTTGTCCTGAACGAATTATTGGTCAGTGATGGCTCTACTGCCATGCGCGAAAACTCAATCAGCTGATTTCGCTCCGGCGTGGTGAGGACGCGAATCTCGTCGGGAAATTCCTCCTCGCAGGGCATGGAATGAGGCGTCGGTCCCGCGCCGCCAAATGCCAGCCGCAGGGAGCCAATGCAATCGCCATTGTGGAAGGCCCCTATTGAAAACGTCGAGGCAAGGCGGTCGAATCGATCGGCAAATTCGCCTTGAGCATTCACTGCTATCCAACCGGCGTCGCGGTACGCGCGGTATCGAAGCCGATAAAGTTCACTTTTGTCGGCCGTTGAGGAATAAATGCGCAGAGCGATCGGAAAATTTTTCGCTGCATTGCCGCCGTCGGAATCAAGCACTAGTGGCGGTTGGAACGTCAAAAACGAGTAGTTCCCTTTTCCCGCCGCGAGATGGTGTAGGTCGGGCATCACAGGCCTAATTCGCCAACGTCGAACCAAGCGAATAGGGGAAAGAGAAGCATTCGATAAGGCATTTGCCAGTCTCCAGTTCATTGCGCCTAGTGCCTTCCTACGTTCAGATTCAACTAGTGGCTATGCGGCATCCTATCGCCTAAAAATAAGCGCTTCTTATCAGAACGTTACAGTAGTCCGCTCGCTGCGCATTGCAACGCAGCATGGCGTGTTATCGGCTTTCCGCTGGGAGCGGGTCATGAAGCATTTTGAAGGTGCGCCCTTCGCCGCACTGGTCGTCGGTGCAGGGGTGGCACTGGCGCCGTTCGCCGGAGCTTCGGCCAGCGGGCGCCGAGGCGATAAGGAAGGCGAGGCCCATGTGCCTGGCGCGGCCCGGCCGCCACTCACGCCGCGATCCGCGCGGCGATTGCCGAATGGGTACGCGAAGTGCTGGAGGACTGCGGCGTCCACGTCCCCTGGTCGAGCGTGCGTGAACCCCATATCCGGTGCACGCTCGAGCGCAGCGACGCCACCAAGTGCAAGGTCAAGGCCACGCTCTCTTTCTGATCGGGCGCAGAGATAGCCTCTGCGTACCCCAACCTACGCCCGTCGTGCTGTCATGCGTGCTGGACGTCTTCCTTGCGTGCGGCCATGCCTCGTAAAGGCATCGTTGAAGTTGCTCATTCGTGAACACGTCGCGCTGCGCTGTGGGTCGACGACACCTCATGGTTCGATGCCCGCTTCTCGCCCGGCCGCAGCATTGAGACGGAGAATGGAATTAGTCCGGTAGTGAGAGTGGAGCGGAAGGACTGAGCAGCTCGCTCCGATACCTCCTCATGACCCTGGCTGCGTGAAAACATCGAGTCGGCTATGTATCCCCTCATGAATTGCGGAGGCATTTCATGAGGCGCTTTGTCGAAGGAGCGGATCGCGGGCAGTCGACTCTGTTGCCGGAATGCCTGGATGATTGGGTAGAGGAGAGCAATCCTGTTCGCGAGATCGATGCGTTCGTCGACGCTCTCGATCTCGCCAAGATGGGCTTCGACGGCCTTGAGCCAGCGGCGATGGGTCGTCCCGCCTATCATCCGTCGGTTCTGCTGAAGCTCTACATCTACGGTTATCTCAATCGCGTCCAGTCGAGCCGACGGCTTGAGCGGGAAGCAGGCCGAAATCTTGAGGTGATGTGGCTACTGGGACGGCTGGTCCCCGATGACAAAGTCATTGCAGATTTCCGCAAGGACAATGGTCCCGCCCTCCGCAAGGTGTGCGCGCGCTTTGTCGAACTCTGTCGCAAGATGGGCCTGCTTGCGAAGGCGAGCGTCGCGATCGACGGCAGCAAGTTCAAAGCGGTGAACAACCGCGACCGCAACTTCACGCGTGGGAAGGTGGAGCGGCGGCGGGCGCAGCTTGAGGAGAGCGTGGCGACGGTATCTCGGCCAACTCGACACGGCGGACCGGCAGGAACCGTCAGAGATTCTTGCGCTCAAGACGCTGCGGCTCAATGAGAAACTCGCGAAACTGAAGGAGGAGATTCAGCGCCTCGAAGCGTACGAGAAGCTGATGCTGGCCTCTCCCGATCAGCAGATCTCACTCACCGATCCCGATAGCCGCTCGATGGCGACGAGCGGGCGCGGCTCCGGCGTCGTCTGCTACAATGTGCAGGTCGCGGTCGATACCGAGCATCATCTGATCGTGACCCATGAAGTGACGAATACGGGCACGGATCGCTCGCAGCTCGCGAACGTGGCCAAGCAAACGAAGACCGTTCTGCAGGTGGAGAAACTCGAAGCTGTCGCCGATCGCGGCTACTTCAATGGCGACGGGCCTCCGCGACGCCCGTGACACGACGGGATGAGCCGGATATGCAGGGCAATCTGAGCTAGACTGTGTGCCGGCGTTCGAGGTTTCGTTCACCATGCCCCTGCCTCTGTCACGCCGTCATGTCCTCTCGGTGCTCTGCGTGGCAGCAATCTCCGATGGCGGGCCGTTGGCGGCTCAAACCTCACAGTTCACGTTCCCGCGGTGGGTCGATACGTTTCGCCAACGTGCCCTTGCGCGCGGCGTTTCAGACGCGACGTACACACGAGTTATAGGCGCCATCAAGCCTGACACTTCCGTCTATGCCCTCGACCGCTCGCAACCCGAATTCCGAGAGCAGGTCTGGCAATATCTCAATCGGCGCGTCTCCGACTGGCGCATCATGGTCGGCCGTGAGCGTGCCCGCGAATACGCGAGCGTGCTCGAGCGCATCGAGCGTGACTACGGCGTGGACCGGTTCACGATGCTGGGACTGTGGGGCATGGAGTTCGGCTTTCGGCGACGTGGTGATCAATCCCAAGCACATGCGCCCAGTTATTCCGGCGCTGGCCGCCCTCGCCTGGGGGGAGTTGCGACGGCGCTCTTACTGGGAACAAGAACTCCTCAACGCGCTCGTTATCATTGAGCGGGGATGGGCTGAGCCCGCCGATATGGTGGGTTCGTGGGCCGGCGCCATGGGGCATACTCAGTGGATGCCCGAGGTGTGGCTCAACATGGGCGTCGACTACAACCGCGATGGCCGAGTGTCTCCGTTTGGTCCTCCCGACGATGCGCTGGCGGGAACAGCGCGCTTCATCCAACGCCGCGGCAGATATCGCCGCGGCGAAGCGTGGGGCTACGAAGTCCGTCTGCCGGCCGGCGTCGCCGCCAATTCGACAGACATGGTCCCCATCGCCTCCTGGGCAGAGCGCGGCGTGAGAATGGCCAGCGGCAAACCGTTTCCCCGCCCAGCTGAGCGCGCGCACACATGGCAGCCAGCCGCTGGCGGACCTGTCTTCCTCATTACTCAGAATTTCAATGCGGTGCGCTCGTACAATCCGGCCAACACTTACGCGCTCGCGATCGTCCATCTCGGCGACCGTATCCGTGGCGAGAGTCCGTTCGTCCAGCCGTTCCGAGGGGGCGAACGCTCACTGACACTTGCCGAGATCCAGGAGGTCCAGCGCCGCCTTACCGAGCTGGGATTCGATACTGACGGCACGGATGGCCGCGTCGGCCGCGATACGATGCAGGCTGTGCGCGCATTCCAGATCAAAGCCGGCCTCGCCCCTGCAGACGGCTATCCCGGACTGAAAGTGCTTGCCCGTTTGCGCGAGAGCAAGTGATGGCGGCACCTTCGCGGGCGGTGGGCACTTAGCAGGCGTTCGTCAGCTACCGGCCGTTCTGACCGCGCCGCTACCCGCGTGCTACCCCGGCCGACGCATCAGTTCGGCAAGCGCATGATGTTGCAGGGCGCGCCGCGCCTGATGATTGAGCATGGCGCTTTTCATGCGAGGTCCGCTTTGGGAGTGAAGCTGAAGGCGGGATCGAGGACCACGGTGAGAGTTGACCCGAAGCCGACCTTGCACGTGCCCGCCCGGGAAGCAACCGCGCTAGACAAGGTCAGCCCCCGCTTGATGCATCTGCCAACTGCAGCTTGCGTCGTCAGCGTCACCGGGCTTGATGCGGATCAATGGTGAATGGCGATGAGGGGGTTAGGAGAGAGGTTATGGGAACGTACTGCGGCTAGGGGATCCGCGATGGCTCAGCGGCCCGATGGCGAGACAAGTGATCTGCGACAAGCTCAACGAAGCCTGCCAAGCAACTGCTACAATTCAAAATTTTTGCAGTTCGATTTAGAAACCGAATTTTACCGGGCGGTCGAAATGTAGGTGCTGTATCAAAACGGCAACAAAACTAGCGGTGACGTTCTGATATCTTGGGCGGGTTGAGTTTGCATTGGTTTGGCCCTGAGCAGTCATTCGTTCGAGAGATTTATGAGATCCCCACAACGTGCACCTTGGGTGGCTGTGCTTCTCCTGTATGCCGCGGGGATTTCTATTGCTACGGCCGGTGAGCCGGTCACCAATCCATCACTGACCAAGACGTGGGTCTTCGACGCCGGCGCGGTGTTCCAAAACCTGGATGGCGGTGCTACGTCCGAACTCGTGGGGGGCGGCGGTGGATCTGTCAACTTCTCGCAAATCGGGCTCGACGATCAGAATACCTCGCCCTTCCTGGCCGTGCGCTGGCGCTTTGCCGACAACTGGCGCTTCGATTTCACGTACGACTCCGTTGATGTCAACGGCGGACACGGCAACCGAAGCACCATTGAGTTCGGCCGAATAACGATCCCGGTCGGCTACCAGATCGACAGTTCCTTGGACACTAGGAACTACTCGGCGTTTGTGGGCTACTCGTTCGTCAAGGATAGCCAATCCGAACTCGGGGTCCGGCTTGGCGTCAGCGTCATGGACGCAGAGGCCTCACTCGAAGGGAGTGTGTGGATCGGCGGCGCACTACAGACCACTGGGACGCAGAACGCCAGTGTCGTCGGACCGATTCCCACGATCGGGCTCTACGGAACGTATGCGCTCACCAATCAGTGGACGATTGACGGATCGATCGATGGCTTGGCGTTCAATGTCGGTGACTATTCCGGGCACTATCTTGCCGCCACGGCGACATTCACGTATTGGCTCAGCGACATATTCGCAGTCGGCCTGGGGTATCGCTACATCGACAGCAAGCTGGAGCACGAAGGGGACGTCTTCGATGATGTGATTGAATTCCGCTACTCGGGACCCGTAGTGAAGGCCTCGGTCGGGTTCTGACCGTCCCCGTAGAAAACCCGACGACGGCTGTATTTCATACATGCACCAATCGAAGTGATCTCTGGTCTGGTGAGACCAGCGTTCCCCCTCTGTCCCTGGGCAGCCATGGACCAACGATATTTCCGAAATCTTGCGGCACAGTTTCTGACACTTTCGATATTCGCAGCAAGTGCCACGGGTGTTAGCGCGGAGCGCCTGGTCAGGAACTTCAGCGGAATCTGGACCATCCAGCAGTCGAACGGCTTCGTCCTGGACTTCGAAATCGCCGAAACTGGCGATGGGAAGCTCTCAGGTAAAGTATCGTACTTACGCAACAAAGATAGTGTGGTTGGACGCCCCTTTGAGGCCCGCGAGTTCGGCACTCTGACCGGGAGAGCCGGGCCGAAATCATTCAATTTGACCGTGAACTGGGAGCGGGGGACCGCCGGTGAAGGTGAATAGACCGGGCACGTCAACGAAGCCGGAAAACTGTCTGGGACCACGCGCGGCCGGTAACCCTGGAGAGCTGGCCAAGTATTGTGCCGCCTCCCTGCAAATAGCTCTCGCGCGATGAGGAGGACACTGCATGCCCATCATACGCTCGCACTTTAATGCGTTTCTGTGTTGGTTCGCCCTCGGATTAATTTTCGCCGCGCCCCTGTCTATGCCGTCTAACTCGCTCGCGCATGATGGCGCGCGCATCTGGCTCGTCGTCGAGCCTTCGCCAGGCATGCCGAAGTGCGACGAATTCTTCGATAAGTGGGACGCTCCGGGCGCCCCGTCCGGGATGATGGCCATGATGGGGTTCGCGCGCGAGGTCTTCGCGGCAAAGGACTGCCTCGCCAAGAATAACATCCCTGTGGCGTGCAAACATTGGCAGGGGTTGCTGACAGTTATGGACAAGCTCGGTCCGCCCTTGAGCGAAAACCGCGGCGACGTCGAGGAGATGACGAGGCAGCATAGTTGCGCCGCGCTTCCCGCCTCCGACTTGAAGTCAACCTCCGACCAAAAGCCTGAGACAAAAGTTGCACCTAGCTCGAAAAGCACTCCCGCCAAGCCGGTTCCAGAGGCGGGGCCTAGTCCCGCTACCGATCCTGCTCCCGCGCCAGGTCCGGCATCTGGTAAGTGAGGCTACGCTGCCGACCGAAAGTCTGCGGTCGACGCGCAACTGACAAGCTCTGGCGGAGAGCCGGATGGAATGGGAATCTCTTCTCAAGCGCGCGATTCTCGGTCTCCGCATGCCGGCCGGAATGATTGCACTGACGGGCCTGTTGCTTTCAGGCGTGGTTCACGCCGCGTCCTTGCGCGGCATCGACATTGAGTCTGAATGGCCGAGCTTATGGCTGCTGCACTACGCCCTCTTACCGATCATGATAGTCACGGTGGTCACCGCGGCGGTTGTGGCGGATCAAAAGCGGCTTAACTTGCGCGCGTTCTTTTCACTCGTCCCTGCTCCAGCATGGATCATTTTAGCGGCAGCCGTCCTCTATGCCATCGCAACATTGCTGATTTTGGTGCCGCTCAGCGGTGCGGGTGATCCTGTCATCACAGATGGCCGCTTCTTCTTTAACGATCATGGGGTCATACGCGAGGTGAGCGAAGAGCAGTTTCATTTCCAACGGAACCTCTCTCTGCGCCTTTACTCCAGTGTCTGGATATATCTCTATCTCCTCTCAGCCATCTACCTGCTCGGCGCGCGACGGTCTCCCAGCGCGAGTGCAGAATGCGGTTGAGACGTTGTTGTGTGTCCGACATCAGGACCTGTGAGACAAAACGAGCGGCTTGAGGAACGGAGAATTTCGGGCTCATCGTCACCCTCTGAGGGAGTGGGCATGAGACAGAAATCCAACACGCCTGAGACACCTCCAAGCGGGTTGTGAGCGACATCCCCCGGCACACCCGTAAGCAATCATGACCGGGGATGTCGAGCGCTGCAAACGGGCTAGCGAGCAACCTCAAATGGCGATTTCCGCTACCCCGGCTGCTACCCCGAGGCACTTCCCGCCCCTCGGCCGCAAAGCCAAAAAGCCACCCAAGTCCTTGTTTTGAATCTGAAAATCATGGTGGGCGGTGCAGGGATTGAACCTGCGACCCCACCCGTGTGAAGGGTGTGCTCTACCGCTGAGCTAACCGCCCGGCAGGCCGCCTGGCCCGCGATGCGCCTCATATGCGAGACGGCGGCAGCAGCTGTCAAGACGCGGTGACGTGCTGTCTAATTGGTTCGCCTGATAAGGAAACGGAAGTTGCCGGGCGTCGCGTCCTCCTCGAGCAGGACGTGTCCCGTTGCGCGGCAGAAGGCCCTGAAATCCTCCGACGAACCTGGGTCGGTCGCCAGAACCTCCAGCGTGCCGCCGACCGGAACGCCAGCTATGGCCTTTTTGGCCTTCAGGATGGGCAGCGGGCAGAAGAGACCGGTGGCATCAACAGTTAGATCGGCCATTCTACGAGCGGTCCCTGGGGAGGCGGCTTTGGGTAGCGTGTGGGGTCCATCGAACGCTGCTCAGCCATACTTGCGCCCTCCTGCCAGCCCATGCAACCTTTCACCGGCGAGTGATTCCCGGGGGGCTGGGCGCGTCGCGTGGGGCATGGTGGCATTCTCGCCCGAAACCCTGCGGATAGAAAGGCCTGCACAGAAACGGGCCAAGAGGTGGGGAAGCCAGCATGGCAACCGAGGACGAGCCGCGCCGCTCGTTTCTGTTCTCGTTTGGGATCGACAAGCTCGGGCTGCTGGCGCTTAAGGCACCTTACCTGTCGGCCTTCGTCATTCTCGTTCTTTCCGTGCTGGCGGCCGTGGGCGTGTCGCGCCTGAGCGTCGACGACAGTCTTTCGGAATTGTTCCGGACCAACACCAAGGAGTTCCACCAGTACGCGGAGATCGATCGGCGCTTTCCGTCCAGCGAGTACGATGTTCTTGTCGTCGTGGAAGGCAAAAAGCTGCTGACCCGCGACGGGCTGACGGCGTTGAGCAGCGCAATGGTGGACCTGCAGTTGACCGATGGAGTGGGCGGCCTTGTTTCGATGCTCTCGGCTCGCGGCAAACCGGATGCCAGCGGCTATGCGGCGCCAGTCGTTCCCGACGAGTTACCCGAAGGCCCTGCCTTCGACGAAATGCTCAACGCTCTGCGCTCGAACGACATCGTGAAGGGCAAGTTCCTCTCTGATGATGGGGAACTGGCGCTGGCCGTAATCTCGCTCGATCGCAAGGTGGTGGCCGAACTGTCGGCGCGAACCGTGATCGGCGGGATTCAGACGGCACTCGATCAACAGCTTGCCGGGTCAGGACTGACGGCTAAGCTGACCGGCGCGCCGGTGATGCAACTCGAGATCCGCAACGCCGTCGAACGCGACCGGCTCGTCTACAATGGGCTCGGTTTCCTGGCAGGCATTGCCGTCGCTTACTTATTTTTCCGTCGGGTGTCGCTGACGCTGATTGCGGTCATGGGACCTTCGATTGCCATCCTGTGGACGCTGGGCGTTCTCGGCGGTCTCGACTACCGGCTCAACCTGTTCATCAACATCATCACGCCACTGATCCTGGTGTCCGGGTTCTCCGACTCCATGCATCTGGTGTTTGCGATCCGGCGCGACATTCTTTCGGGGGTCAATCGGATCGAGGCGGCCCGTAACGCCGTACTCGATGTGGCGCCCGCATGCCTGCTGACGGCAATGAACGCGGCACTCGCGATCGTTTCGTTCTCCTTCGCCGAATCCGGCGCTCATCCGGACCTTCGGTCAGGCGGCACTTCTCGCCGTAGCGATCTCCTACTCGCAGTCGCCGTCGTAGTTCCGACGCTCGCCGCCCTGCTGATCCGCGAGAAGACGGAGACCGTTCCTGACGTGCACGATCACGATACCGGCGGCATCGGCGTCCTGCAGCGCGTCAGCGTCGGCGATCGTCACGTCAGTGGCGGCCCGGCCGACCATCTTCACGATTCTTGGCATCGTGAGCGTCGTCGCGACCGGCTGGGCGTATGGCCAACTCACACCCATGTACCGCCTCGCCGACCAGGTTCCTGACAAGGAGCAGGCGCTGGCGGCAACCGCGCGGCTCGATACCAAGCTCACCGGCGCCAGTCCCGTGCATGTCATGATCCAGTGGCAGAAGGCGGGTTCGGACGGGAGGCCGGGGATCGACCTGTTCGATGTCGGCACGCTGTCGGTCATCCAGCGCGCGCATGAGGTGCTCGAAAAGGAAGCGGGCCTCGGTAACGTCTGGTCGCTGGATAGCCTTCGCCGTTGGCTCGCCGAGGCCGGCGACGCGAGCATCGAGACGGTCAAACGCTACGTCGGTATACTGCCGCAGCACCTCGTGCGCCGCTTCATCGACGCCGATCAATCGGCGGTCCTCGTGACGGCGCGGTTGCCCGATATCGATGCCAGTGAGATTCTACCGATCGTCGACAAGATCGACAAGGCTCTCGATCCAGTGCGCAAGGATCATCCCGGTTACGAAATCTCGGTGACGGGTCTGCCGGTGATCGCCGCCAGGAATTCGGCCAAACTGATCGGCGAACTCAACTGGGGGCTCGTCGGCGACATCTTCGTGATCTTCATCTTCCTCGGCATCGCCTTGCGTTCGGTTCTGGCGGGCGTCGCCAGCATTCTCCCGTCGCTGTTTCCAATCTTCGCGACGGGTGCGCTGATATGGGCGATGGGGCACGGCATGCAGTTCGCCTCCATCATTGCCATTACCGTCGCCTTCTCGCTTGCGATCGACAGCACGATCCACTTCCTCAACCGCTTTCGACTGGAAGAAGACCGGCTCGGCGGGGGACGCGGCAGCGAGGCGGAGGCGCTTCGCAGAACAGCGGTTCACATTGGCCCGGCCGTGGTGCTGACGACGATCGTGCTGGCGCTTGGTCTGGGTGTCACGATGCTCTCGCATCTACCGTCGCTACGGCTGTTCGGTGAACTGGCGGGTGTATGCCTCAGCGCATCGCTGATCGGGCAACTAGTGATCCTGCCAGCGGTCATCTCACTGTATAGGCGCTACCTCCCCCGGAAGCTCTGAGGTATGACCGGCGATCAGCTCTTTTTGGCCTTTGTCTTCTTGGCTTCCTCATAGAGCGGCATCACGGCGGCGATGTTCTGATGGATGGTGGCGATGCGGGTTTCGCTCGATGGGTGCGTCGAGAACCATTCGTATGGCGCGCCCTTCGATGCGGCAGCCATCTTTTTCCATAGGGTCACGCCGGCATTGGGACTGTAGCCGGCGCGGGCGGAAAGTTCGAGGCCGACAAGATCCGCGTCGGTCTCGTCGTCGCGCGAGAACTTCAGTGACAACAGGCCGGCCCCGGACTTAACAAGCGAACCCGCCGTGCCGCCGACGGCCGTCGCAAGCACATCTGATCCGACGTTCGTGAGACCCTGCTTGGCGATCTGCTCGCGTCCATGCTCGCGAAGGGCATGCGCCATCTCATGGCCCATTACGACGGCGATCTCGTCATCGGTGAGCTTCAGCTTTTCCAGGATTCCGGTGTAGAATTCGATTTTGCCGCCCGGCATGCAAAACGCGTTGATATCCTCCGAGCGGATAAGATTGACTTCCCATTTCCACTGGTTGGCGCGCGGATTGAACTTGCCGGCCTGCGGGATGATGTTGGCGGAAATCTTGCGCAGGCGAACGAGCTGTTTGTCGCTATCCGCAGCGAGCGCGCCTTTCGCCGAAGCCTGTTGCAAAAGATCGGCATATTGCTGAGCGGAAGACTTTTCCAGGTCCTCTGCCGGCACGAGTTTGCGCAGTTCGGATGCGTCGCCGACGTTGACGCCGTCGCCCGGCTTGACACCCGTTCCCGCGCATGAGGCGATGAACAGCGTGGCGGCGATGACCACCGTGATGTCTCGAGCCCGCACTGCCATCTTCCTCCCGGCCGTGGGCGGCTGTGCCCCACTTTTCGTCTTATTCGCCGCCGCGTTCTAGTCGATTTGCGTCTCTAATCCAGCGAATGCTGCGCGATGTGTGTGGAGCTTGTATGGCGGGATCGCCTCAGGCTTGCGGCCATTTCATTCACAACTTAGTCTCACTTGACCAATCCGGTCCGGCTGAATCCGGGTCGGACAGCGAAGCGGGTCAAAAGTACCGCTCGCTCAGAACCTTAGGGTCAGCTTCCGATGTCGAAGAAACTCGTGGTCATCATGGCCAACACCGACGCGCGCAACGGCGAGGAGCTGGGCGCGCCCATCTTCCAGGCGTCCGTGGCGGCCGCCATGGGCTATCGGGTGGAGGTTTTGTGCACGGGCACAGCCGGCAAGCTGATGCGGAAGGGGGTGGCCGACAAGCTGTACCTGAAGCCCGGTGCGGCGCGGTCCGTGTACGATTTCATCAGGGATGCGCACCGGGCGGGTGTCCGGTTCCTGTGCTGTTCGCCCAGCCTCGATCTCTTCGACATGACAAAGGACGATCTCATTCCCGAATGCGACGCGGTGGTGGGTGGCGCCTACATGGTCGAGGAAATCATGGAGGGGAACGCGAAAGTTCTTACCTACTGATCAGCCGCCGCCAACCCATCACATTTTTTCTTCGTCCGTGAAACTCATTGCCGGCCCTGTTCCCTCTGGAACAGCGGCCCGGACGTGGAAAGGGCATTGTCAGCTCATCGAACTGAACCGGCCGCCTTGGCCAGCCGATGGAGACTGAAAATGACCAGCACCCTCAAGTCGCTTACCCTGTGCGCCGCCGCTGCCCTGGCGGCTGTCGTCGCAGGTTCCCCCGCCGATGCCGGCGGTCGTGGCAAGGAATACTTCTCGGAGACCTACACCTCCGATCGCCCGATGCATGGCTACGAGGGCCGCGCCGGCGACTACTACTGCAGCTATGTGCGCATCCCGGTTCACAAAATCGACGCGAATGGCCGCATGAAGGTCGTCGCCTGGACCCTCGAGCAGCATTGCTACTGATCGTTTTTGCCTTCCGCCTCCCTCATCCTCCATCGGCCTAAACCCCGGGCCAAGAGCCCGGGGTCTTTCGTTGCGTGAGGCGGCTTCCGGTCAGCCGCGAAAACTCGACATGAAGCCAGGGGCTCTCAGGCGATCATGGCCCAAAACGCTTGATCAAATTATCGATCAGTTCCAGCATGTCGTTGGTGGAGAGCTGCGCGCCGCGTTCGGCTTCATTACGGCGGAACAGAGGCCTATCGGAGCCTGCAAAAATGAAAAATGGAACGGCGCTGCCCCGATCGCGTATAGCCGAGAGCAGTTCGTAGCCCGCCCGCATATTGGTGCTGCGTCCCATGTCGGAAATGACCAGATCGAAATCACGACCTTGCATCACCGCCAGGCCTGCCTCGGTGCTCGTGACTTGTTCGACGTCAAGGCGAAGCTTCTGCAAAGCGCGCACCGCCAGCATGTTGTTTGCGGGATTGTCGTCAAACCAAATGACCGCGCGGCCGATCGGATGGTCCGAGGTGGCGGGTTCGAATGCGCGTTCCACGGTGGCGCGGATGCGCGGCACGACGACCTCGGATGCTGGGCTCTTCGCCTGCCAATCGCGCGCTGCCGCCGCTTCGACCGCGGCCACCTGCAATTGGAAGATGATCGGGCCGACAATGACGCTTCGGATGCCATTCCCGCGCTAGGCCGTGATCAGCAGCAGAAAGCCGAGGCTTGAGCCCAGAACGTTGACAACCGAGCTCACTGCTGCGCGGCATCGAAGTGGGATCGATTGTCCCGAAAAAAGCCGAGCAACTCACCCATAAGGCCGGCACCTCCCGCCGTCGAACGGAATGACGTTTTCAGACAATCGCGACAGCACTGGGCCGGGCTTCACCAGTCTTCGCGCCAAAGCGGAAATGCCATCGCGCCGTTGGGGACCGTCACGGTGCCGCCACGGTCGATGCCGCCAGTGACGCCAAGTTCGCCGGCGAACTTGCGAACGATGTCGACCTTGAGGCCTGCGCTCGCGTTGCCGGCGAAGTTGACGGTGTAGTCGAACCTTCCGACCGCAAGGCGGACGATCTGGAACTGGAACTTGCTCTGATCGCGCTTGGGACTTGCAGAGCCGAGGCACTTGACCCGATATTCCTCCAGCTTGTTCTCGGGATACTCGTAGATCGTGCCGGTGAAGGTTAGCGTGACGCTGGTGACGTACTGCCCGTTGAACGATGCGTTGAGGATGTTTGCCCACCCGGCCGAAAGCCCGAACGACTTCTGGTCGTGGGAGGCGAAGGCGGCACCATCGAGACTCTGCTCGAAGCCGTCCTTGTCGAATGGTGCCTTGCAGCGCACAACGTTGATCTTGAGGAGCCTCTCGCCCGTCCGCTCGTAGGTGCGCTTGTCGAGATAACCGCGCGCGATCGTGCCCGGCGTGTAGTACGCCAGCGGCGGCGACATGCGGATGACATTCAGATTGTCGAAGATCGCGTCGGCATGTGCTGGCGTGCCCATACTGACGGCGAGCGCACACAACGTAGCGCCGGCAACCACCTTCATACTCCCCCCACACAACAACTAGCCTTCGCAACGCGGGCTTTCCCCGACACGGCTGCGTACGTTAGCGGTCGCCCACCCATGCGCCAAGGTGGCGGCCCCGCATTGCCGAGCGGGCGTGATCCCGGGGCCACAAGGCGGCAACGAAAAAGGTCCCGAACAGTCTGACCCTATCCTAAAGCACTGAAAACAGGTTCAGTTCACTCGGCTGACTTCGACTAGGTTGTCGGAGAACGACGGCGCTCGGCCAAGTCCGCAGTGCGCGTCCGACGAAATCGAGTTGACCGACCCGTCCGAGCGGTTGAGCGACCGCCAGTACCCGAGCGTCGCCACGACGATGCCGGGGTTCACATCGTCGGTCACCTTGGCCACGCCCTGGAAATCGCCGCGATCGTTGTAGACCCGCACCGAGTTGCCCTCAGCGATGTTGCGCTTTTTGGCATCATCGGGCGAGATGAGTACGAACTGCTCACCCTGGGCTTTGATCTTGTCCGGCTCGTTGGCGTAGCACGAGTTCAGGAACGCGTGGCTTTTGGGTGAGATGATGTTCAACGAATAGAGCTTCGCCCGCTCTGGATTGGTCTCGGGCGCTTCGCGGTTTGGGATATAACCCGGAAGCGGATCGACCGGCGCGCCGTCCTGATCGCCGTCGTACATGGCGCGGAAGGGGCCTGCGACGAAGTTCTTCGCGTCATGCAGAAGGAACTCCACCTTGCCGGACGGCGTCGGGAACTTGCCGTCCTTGTGGGGCGCGCGGGTATCGGCAGAGCCGACGTCGATTTTGAAGTAGCCGTGCTTCTTGAAGTAGGCCATGTCGACACCGGCCATCTTGGGGTCGTCCCAATTGATGTAGTAAGCGGCCAGCTCGCTGTCCGTCATTTTGAAGATCGGATCGTCGAAGCCCATTTCCTTGGCGAGCAGGCGCCACATGTCGCTCGTCGGCTTGCATTCGCCCGGCGGCTCGACGGCCTTCTGATTGTACGTGAAGTAGAAGTGACCCCACGACCACATCATGTCTTCCGCCTCGCCAGCCATGGCGGCCGGAAGAACGATGTCGGCGTACTTCGCAGTATCGGTCAGGAAGTGCTCGGCGACGACCGTGAACAGATCCTCGCGCTGCAGGCCTTTCACGATCTTGTTTGTCTCGGGCGCCTGGCTGACCGGGTTGGTGCAGAACACGAACAGGCTCTTCAGCGGCGGATCGAGTTTCATTTCGCCGGTGAGCGCCGCGCCGAGCTTCAGATTGTTGATGGCGCGTGTGCCGGGCTTGATCCAGTCGGCGCGCGATACCTTCGCCCAATCGACGGGGAAGTCCCACAGTGGCATTTGCAGCAGACCACCTCCGACATGCTTCCAAGAGCCGACGAGAGCGGGAAGCGCGCACACGGCGCGGATCGCCTGACCACCGCCCGCATGGCGCTCGAGAGCGACGCCAAGCCGGATGACGCTCGGCTGCGTCGTGGCGAACTCCTTTGCGAACTTTCGGATGTCCGCTGCCTTGACCCCAGTGATTTTCTCAACGTGTTCGGGCGTGAAGTCGGCGGCCCTCGCCTTCAGCTCAGGGAAGCCGTAGCTATGCCTGTCGACCCACTCCTGATCGACGAGTTCCTGCTCGATAATCGAGTTGATGAAGCCCATTGCCAGCGCGCCGTCGGTGCCGGGCTTGGGGCAGATATGCCAGTCGCCGGCCTTGGCCGTACGGGACTTGTAGCTGTCGATGACGACGATCTTGCCGCCGCGTTTCTGCGCTTCCAGAACGAACGGCCAATGATGAAGATTGGTCGAAATCGAATTCGACGCCCAGATCACCACGAACTTGGCATGGACGAAGCTTTCCGGATCGACGCCGCCGGTCGGGCCGACTGTCAGCAGCCACGCCGTCGAAGATCCCGAGGCGCAGAACGTCTTCTCGTTGACGGTCGTGCCTAGCCGATTGAAGAACGGATCGCCCGAGTTAATGCCCTGCACGAGACCCATGTTGCCGAGATAGCTGTAGGGCATGATCGCCTGCGAGCCGTACTGGGCGATGATCTCGCGCCAGCGCTTGCCGATCTCCGAGATCGCCGCGTCCCAGGTGATGCGTTCAAACTGCTTGGAACCCTTGCGGCCGATACGGCGCATCGGATACATTAACCGGTCCGGGTTGGCGTGATGGTCGTGGAAGTTCTTGAGCTTGACGCACAGTCCTCCGCGCGTCATGGGGTGGTTCTTGTTGCCGTGCACCTCGACGAGTTTTCCGCCGCGCACTTCGTAGACCATCGAGCACGTATCAGGGCAGTCGTGAGGGCAGGCGCCGTGAAACGTCTCGGGCTTCAAGTGCTCGTTCATGCGTTTTCCTCCAAGGATCGAGTCCCGCGCCGGACAAGCCAGAGCGGCGGCGCGCTTTGTGCGCACTCGTTAGGGCAAACTCTGCGGCAACTTGGCATGTAACGGGTGGACAGGCAACGCGTGGCACCCATGTTCTGGCGGGATAAATTTTGTCCGCCTGATCAATGCCGCAAACTTCGAACCTAGCGGGACCGGGGTTGTCCGGAGGCAAGACCTGCACTCACGAGTTCGTCCCCGCCGAGCCAGCGCTGGCCCGCGGTCATTGAAATCGTCAGGGTGGATCATGCGGCGGGCTTCGTTCCACAGCACTTCCTGGTTGTTCGCAATCGCTGTCGCGCCAAGAACCAGGCTCAGCCAGTACCAGTGATTGTTGCGCTTACAGTCTCCATCCTCGAACGGTCTGACGGGGCGGTGGCGAGTTTTGTCAGCCAGCCGGTGATGAAAGCTTGCGCTGGCCGTCATCGGTGGCAGCGCAAGCCTTGAGGTAGGCGAGGGCTACACCCGCCAGTGTCCAGTGCTGGTCGGCCTCGGCCTGCTTCGTCGCCATGCGCCCGAAAAGAGCTCCGCCTACGGCCCAGTCCGCAAGCCATCTGACCTCGCAAGGGGCGCGCTGCTTCGCGACGGCGGTATTGCCGGAACGCAGCGACGCATCCGCAACCGCGACGACGTGCGAGAGAAAATCTCGCACCGTCTTGGTTTGCGCCGCTTGCTTGGCAACCAGATCCGCATCGGGCTACGACCGGCGTCATCGCTGTAGAAGCGCTCGAGACAGTCGGTGGCGATGGCTCGCAGGCTGAGGCAGTTGCCGGATTGACGATCCACCACAGGCCGGCGTCAGGCACAGCAGTGCGCTGGGGAGCAACCGACGGCGAAGGTGCGGGACGATCGGAATGCCGCAGTCTTCGCTCAGGGTGAGTGACGAACGCTTAATGCGCCGGCGCGTCACAGCTGCAAGTCGAGAACGAGTTGGTCCTCGCTGATGATCCGACGGATCCGGTAACGCCTGCCCGCCGTCGGTTTGCCCCGACGTACGACCTCGGTTTTCTGCTCGACGCCGCAATGGCTGGTATTTCAGGTCATTCGATGTGCGAGGGGGCAGTCAATCGGCGGCGGCGTCCAGTTGGCTTGCGTTCGTCCTCGTAGAAAATGATGTCGCCACGCGGCGTCCGCACCACGTAGCCGTCCTGGTCATCGGCGCTCGTAACATAGCCCGGTGAGGCCGGGACCTTCCCGTGCGCGCCTGGAATGTCGAGCATGTAGGTCGGCATGGCGAGACCGGACAGCCGCTGCCGCAGCCCCTCGATCAGGTCGGCGCCATGCGCGATGGTCGTGCGGAAATGGGCGGTACCCGGCGCCAGATCGCCATGATGGAGATAGTAGGGCTTAATTCGTCGCGCGATGAAGGCCCGCATCAGTGCCTCGAGCGTCCCGACGTCGTCATTGACGCCTTGCAGCAGAACGGTCTGGCTGACGATCGGAACGCCAGCATCGATAATCCGGGCGATGGCGTCGCCGGCAGCGACGGTCAGTTCACGCGGATGATTGCAATGGAGCCCGACGAACACAGCCAGGCGCGAGACCCGCAGCGCCGCAACGAACTCGGGCGTGATCCGGTCCGGCGCCACCACGGGCACGCGCGTGTGCCAGCGGATAACGTCGACGTGGGCGATCTCCGCCACGGCCTCGGTGAGGGTGCGGACGCGCTGGGGCGAAAGCATGAAGGGGTCACCGCCCGTGACGATCACCTCGTTGATCTTTGGTCGTACCCTGACGTAGTCGAGGGCCGTGGCAATCTCGGCGTGAGTGAGATTGCGGCCTGCCGGCCCAACCATCTCGCGGCGAAAGCAGAAGCGACAATAGACCGGACAGATTCCAACAACCTTCAGCAGCACCCGGTCGGGATAGCGGTGGACGAGGCCTCGCACAGGGCTTTTGGCATCGTCGCCGATCGGATCGGCGATCTCGGCGGGGTGTACAGTCAGCTCGCGGGAATCGGGCACGAACTGACGGGCAATGGGATCATCGGGATCGGCTCGGTCGATCAGAGCGGACATCTGCGGCGTGATCGCGACCGCATAGCGTTTACCGACCCGTTCCGCCATCTCGCGCGCGTCCGTCGTGATCAGACCCGCCGCGACAAGGTCGCCGGCGCTGCGCAGAGTTGGCCTGATCGTGGTCATGACATACCGGGTTAGTCGTTTCCGCTTTGCCGCGTGCGCCACGCCTACGGCGCGACCTTATCGGACGAGGCGTGCGCCAGCTGGCGTTCCCGCCATGTCCGGTAGGCGATCAATTCCCCGTTGCTCGTAGTCGAGGGCAACGACATTTCGACGAGCAGCGGCGCGATCTCGCGAGGCTCGGGCAGCTTGGACGCATCCTCGCCGGGAAAGGCCTTCGCGCGCATGCCGGTCCGCATGGCGCCGGGATTGACGATGTTGACGCGCACGGGAGCGTTCACGCATTCCGCAGCATAGGTCCGCGCCAGTGTTTCGAGACCCGCCTTGCTGACGGCGTAAGGGCCCCAGTAGGCATAGTGCCCATCGGATGCGCCTGAGGATATGAACACGCAGCGTGCAGCATCTGATCGCTTCAGAACCGGATCGAGCGTCCGGATCAGACGCCAATTGGCGGTGAGGTTTATGTCGATCACGGTCGACCAGGCTTCGGCGGTCACGTGCGCCAAAGGCGACAATGGTCCGAGTATGCCAGCGTTGGCGATGAAGATGTCGAGCTTCCCCCAACGCTGGAATATGGTCGGTCCGAGTTGGTCGATCGAATCGCCCTTGCGCAGGTCCAGTTGCAGGATGCTGGCCGCGCCGCCGAGGTTCTGGATCTCGTCGTCGAGTTCTTCAAGGGCGCCTGCCGTGCGGGCCGTGATGATGACGTGGGCGCCTTCGAGCGCGAGGGCGAGCGCCGTTGCCCGGCCGAGCCCGCGCGAGGCGCCAGTGACCAGAGCGAGCCTGCCAGTCAGCCGCTTTTCCGGCTTCATCGATGACACCCTTCCAGACGGCAGTACGCCAGCAAACCCAAACTTACTTGCCGCTTGTGTGCAGCACCTCGACTATGACGGCTCCCGCGGGTTTCGCGCAAGCGATCCATCATTGTCCTTACAGGTCGTCACAAGCCGGCGGTGCGGCAAAGGCTTAGACAACCTCTGCAAGAAGCGAGAGTTGGCGCGGCTGGCTCGTGCCGTTCTGATCGGTCAGCGGCGTCGGATACTCGCCCGTGAAGCAGTGATCCGTGAACTGGGGCGCCGCGTCGTTGCGGCCCTCGAAGCCGACCGCCCGATAGATGCCGTCGACCGATATGAAGGCTAGGCTTGCCGCACCCATGAACTGGCGCATGCCCTCGATGTCCAGGTTGGCGGCCAGCAGGTCCTTTTTCCGCGGCGTATCGATACCGTAATAGTCGGGATGCGTGATCGGCGGCGACGTGATGCGCATGTGAACCTCGCGCGCACCCGCGGAATACATCAGTTCGACGATCTTCTTGGAGGTCGTGCCGCGCACCACGCTGTCGTCAATGAGAACGATGCTCTTGCCTTCAATGACGCCGCGGTTGGCGGAGTGCTTCAGCTTGACGCCGAGCGAGCGGATGCGCTGCTCGGGTTCAATGAAGGTGCGCCCGACGTAGTGATTGCGGATAATGCCGAGTTCGAAAGGTATCCCGGACTGCTGGGAAAAGCCGATGGCGCCGGGAACGCCGGAATCGGGAATGGGCACGATGACATCAGCGTCCGCCGGCGCCTCGATGGCGAGTTGCGCGCCCATATCCTTGCGGATCGAGTAGACCGAGCGTCCGCCGATGACGCTGTCGGGCCTGGCGAAGTAGATGTACTCGAAGATGCATGGCCGGGCGGGGCGCTTCGGGAAGGGCCGATGACTTTCGATCCCGTCCTTAGTGATGACCACGACCTCGCCGTTATCGATCTCGCGCACGAACTCCGCGCCGACGATATCGAGCGCGCAGGTTTCGGAGGCCAGCACGTAAGCCCCGTTCAGATGGCCGAGCACGAGCGGCCGGATCCCGATTGGATCGCGAGCGCCGATCATCATGTCGTTGTTCAGGCAGACGAGCGCGTAGGCGCCTTCGATCTGGCGAAGCGCGTCGACGAACCGCTCGATGATGCGGCGCTTGGTCGAGCGGGAGAATAGGTGGAGGATCACTTCCGTGTCGGACGTCGAGGGGAAGATCGCGCCCGACGAAATGAGGTCGTGGCGGATGGTGAGGGCGTTGGTGAGATTGCCATTGTGGGCGACGGCGAAACCACCTGTATCAATGTCGGCATAGAGCGGCTGCACGTTCTTGAGCGCCGGTTCGCCGGTGGTCGAGTAGCGATTGTGCCCAACGGCCATCGAGCCCTTGAGGCGGCCGATGACACTGGCTTCGTTGAAATTGTCGCCGACGAGACCAAGGCGGCGCTCGGAGTGGAACTGACGGCCATCGTAGGTGACGATGCCAGCGGCTTCCTGTCCGCGATGCTGGAGGGCGTGCAAACCAAGCGCTGTGATGGCAGCGGCTTCAGGATGTCCAAACACCCCGAACACGCCGCACTCCTCGCGGAGCCGATCGTCGCCGTACTTCGAGTATCCGAGATCGCCGATGGACGTCCCGGCCGGACAATCCCGATCTGCAAGCGTAGCTTCGTTGCGCGTGTGCGCCATGGTTGCCTCCCGCTTCAGCATCCTGTGCGCTCGAACGGCCGCAACCCGTTCCAGCGATGTGTCCGGCGCGCGGGAGCTTTGTCGTCACCCGACGCGGCCACATCCGGTTGCACTGGACATGACGCTTGAATAGTACCCGCAATACGCAGCCCGCGCCAATCTGGGCTTTTGATCAAGGATGATAGATCCTTGCTGGTCGCCTGGTGGTGTCGCCGGCGCCGGGTTCGTCAGAGACGACGGCAAGTGGTTCTCCAGCGTGGCGCGGATACTGTCACCGGTACTCTTGATATAGGGCAGCGACTTCAACTCACGAACCCAAGGCAGTTGGTTGTTGGGGTCGGGTATGAACAACTCATAGAACATATAGGGGATGACGATCAGTACGAAACCGCGCAAGACGCCAAACACGAAACCGAGGATCCGGTCGATCATGCCGACCGAACTATCCAGGACGGCATCCGACAGCCAAGCGGTGATCAGGTGCACGATGATGAGCACGATTAGGAAAATGACCGAGCCGATGGCTATTTGAGCGATGGCGACCTGGGCGCCCATCTGCTGGGCGATGTCCTCGGCGAACTTCTTGTGGTTCAGCACAAAGTAGAGCACCGCAAGGCCAGCGACGGCCCATGACACGATCGACAGCAGTTCGCGAGTCAGCCCGCGATACATTGCAAGCAGGCCGGAGATAAAAGACACGGCGATCAACGCGGCATCTAGATAGGTCAGCGGCCCGATCATGGTCGAGGCACTCCCGTTGAGCGGGCGGCGGCGATGTGCCCGCCCGAATGACGCCGTTCAGTCGCATGTGTCCAGCCCGTCCGCAAGCTCCTTGAGGTGCGACAGCCGCATCAAACGCATCTTCGTATTGCCAGACCCGATGTCGCCCGAAGCCGGCAGGACGGCTTGTTCGAACCCAAGTTTCTCCGCTTCCTTCAGTCTCGTCCCCATGTGACCCCCAGCTCGCACGGCGCCGGAGAGCGATATCTCCCCGAAGATGACCCGTTCAGGTGGAAGTGCAACATTGGACAATGACGATAAGAGGGCGGCTGCGGCGGCGAGATCCGCGGCTGGCTCAGTGATTTTTAGGCCGCCCGCGACATTGAGATAAACGTCGTGATTGGAGAGCGCTACGCCGCAGCGCGCCTCCAGAACAGCAATCAGCATGGAAAGGCGGTTCTGGTCCCACCCCACGACGGCCCGTCGCGGCATGCCGAGCGATGAAGGCGCGACGAGTGCCTGGATTTCAACCAGGATCGGCCGGGTGCCTTCCATTCCGGCAAACACCGCCGCTCCGGGGACATTCGATCCGCGGTCCCCGAGAAACAGCTCGGACGGATTGGCGACCTCGCGCAGGCCCTCCTGCGCCATCTCGAATACGCCGATCTCGTCGGTGGCACCGAAGCGGTTCTTGGTGGCCCGAAGGATCCGGTAGGGGTGACCGCGATCGCCCTCGAAAGACAAAACGCAGTCGACCATATGCTCGACGACCTTGGGACCGGCGATCTGGCCCTCCTTCGTGACGTGCCCGACAAGCAGAAGCGCGGATCCTTGCGTCTTGGCGAAGCGGATCAGCGACTGCGTCGCCGCGCGCACTTGGCTCACTGTTCCGGGGGCTGCATCGAGTAAGTCCGACCACAGCGTCTGGATCGAATCGATGACGATCAGGTCGGCGCGCTTTCCTTCAGACAAGGTCGCCAGGATGTTGGCGAGGTTTGTTTCGGCGCCGAGCGCCACGGGCGCATTGGCAAGGCCGAGCCGCTCCGCGCGTAAGCGAACCTGAGCGGTCGCCTCTTCGCCGGAGAAATAGATGGCACGCTTGCCGGCGCGGGCGAGCGAAGCGGCAAGCTGCAGCAGAAGGGTAGACTTGCCGATGCCGGGCTCGCCGCCGATCAGGAGAGCCGATCCCGGCACGATTCCGCCGCCCGTGACGCGATCGAGTTCAGCGATGCCGGTCATGAAACGCTGGGCTTCCTGCGCGCCGCCGGCCAACGTCTCCAGTTTGACCGTGCGACCCTTGCTCGTCCTGGTAATCCCCGAGCCCGGCGGCGGACCGGCGTCGGTTTCCACGACAATCGTGTTCCACTCGTTGCAAGAGACACACTTGCCCGCCCAGCGCGTCGAGACGGCACCGCAATTCTGGCAGACGAAGGATGACTTGGCGGCCTTGGACATTCTACGGCCTCTCCCCATCGTTCGGACGATGGGCATAAGGGACACTCCTGAGTTCCCCCTCGGTATAAACCCGCTCAAATCTCGTCCCGAGCCGCGTCAGGACCTCGTAGCCGATTGTCCCGGCCTGCGTGCCGACCGTTTCAATGGTGAGGCTGGGACCGATAATTTCGGCAAAATCCCCGCGTCGCACGGCGGGCGAAACGTCCGTGACATCGACCGTGATCAGGTCCATCGACACCCGGCCGGCGACAGGCGCCAGCACACCGTTGACGCGCACCTGCCCACCCGCTTTCCCGGACGCGGCGCTGGCGCCGCGCGCAAAACCGTCGGCATAGCCTGCCGCGACGATCGCCACGCGCGAGGGCCGCCGCGCGGCCCAAGTCCCCGAGTAGCCGACCGTTTCGCCCGGCGCCACGTCGCGCACCTGAAGCACGCGCGCCGCAACCTTGACGACGGGGCGCACGGGCGCGGCCGAGCCCTCCGATGCCTGGCCGCCGTAGAGCGCATAGCCCGGACGCACGAGATCGAAATGATAGGCGCGGCCAAGCATCAAGCCGTCCGAAGCCGCGAGGCTGGCGCGCGCTGGCGGCAGCATCCGCCGCGTCTCATCGAAGCGGAGGCGCTGGGCTTCATTCTTTGGGTTAGCCGGATCGTCCGCTGACGCGAGGTGGCTCATCACCAGACGAATATCTATCCGCGCCATCGCCTGGCTGTCGCGGACGATCCGCGCTATATCCTCGGCGGAAAGCCCGAGCCGGTTGAGACCGCTGTCGACCTGGATCGCGCAAGCGAGTTTGGCGCCGATGCGACAGGCGAGGTCCGCCCATTCGGCGACTTCCGGAAGGCTCGACAACACCGGCAGCGCGCCGGCTGCCAGAACGGCATTGGCCGTACCCGGTACAAGTCCGTCGAGCGCAAATATGGTCGCGCCAGGAGCCAGCGCGCGCGCCTGATGCGCCTCGGCGGGCGTCGCTATGAAGAACGTCCGGCACCCGGCGTTCCACAGGGCGGGAACAACCCGCGCCGCGCCAAGACCATAGGCGTCGGCCTTGACGACCGAGGCGCACTCCGCTGGCGTAACGAGAAGCGCGAGCGCCTGCCAGTTCGCCGCGATCTGCGCGAGATCGATGGTGATCAGGCCCGTCGACTGCGATGTCACTCGAGGCGTTCCGGGATCTGGTATTCGCGCGCCAGATTGCCGAAGCGAGTGAAGTGACTTTCGAATGACAGTTGTACCGTCCCGACGGGCCCGTGGCGCTGCTTACCGATTATGACTTCCGCTTTGCCCGAAACCGACATCATCTTCGTCTGCCAGTCGGAGAATTCCGCTGTACCTTCGCTCGGCTTCAGGCGTTCGACGTAGTACTCCTCGCGGAACACGAACATCACGACGTCTGCGTCTTGCTCGATCGAGCCCAATTCACGAAGATCGGAAAGCTGCGGGCGCTTGTCCTCTCGCTGTTCGACCTGTCGGGACAGCTGCGACAGTGCGATGATTGGCACGGACAGTTCCTTCGCCAGCGCCTTCAGGCCCGTCGTGATCTGCGTGATTTCCTGCACGCGGTTTTCCGATCCGCTCTTGGACGAGCCGGTCAGGAGCTGCAGGTAGTCGACCACGAGCAGGCCGAGACCCTTCTGGCGCTTCAGCTTGCGCGCGCGTGCCGAAAGCTGTGCGATCGAGATGCCGCCGGTCTGGTCGATGTAGAGCGGGATACGGCTCATCTCCTGGGAAACGTCGACGAGCTTGCGGAATTCGTTCTCGTTGATCATGCCGCGACGGATCTTCTCCGACGCGATTTCCGCCTGCTCGGACAGAATACGTGTCGCCAACTGCTCAGCCGACATTTCCAGCGAGAAGAAGCCGACGATGGCGCCGTCGATCACGTTGTCGGTGCCATCGCTCTGCTTCTCTGCGCGGTAGTTCTTAGCGATGTTATAGGCGATGTTGGTTGCCAGCGCCGTTTTGCCCATGGAGGGACGGCCAGCGAGGATGATGAGGTCAGAGTTTTGAAGGCCGCCCATCTTGTTGTCGAGATCGGCGAGGCCGCTCGCCAGCCCCGATAGGTGCCCGTCGCGCTGATAGGCGTTGTTCGCCATTTCGATCGCATGCGTCAGCGCCGTGCCGAACGCCATGAAGCCCTGTCCATACTTGCCGCGCTCGGCAAGCTCGTACAGGCGCAATTCCGCGTCCGGATCTGCTCCTCGGGCGGCTGGTCGACGGGGCTGTCGAAGGCAACGTTGACGAGGTCCTCGCCGATCACGATCAGTTGCCGGCGAACGGCAAGATCGTAGATCGTCCGGCCGTAGTCGTGCGCGTTGATGATCGACGTTGCGTTGGCGGCAAGTCGACCGAGATACTGCGGCACGGTGAGGTTCGGCGAGATCGGATCGGCGTTCTCGAAGAACGTCTTCAGGGTGACAGGCGTCGCCTGCTTGCCGGCCTGGATCAGCTTGCCGGTGATCTCAAAGATCTGGCCGTGCAGCGGGTCGTAGAAATGGCCAGGCTCGAGAAAGCCCGTAACGCGGTCGAGCGCCTCGTTGTTGACGAGGATCGCGCCGAGCAGCGCCTGCTCGGCTTCGATGTTGTGGGGGACCTGACGGAAATGGACCGGCTCTTCGGACGCGGCGGCCATCCGAAGTTTGTCGGCGGGGAGGAGAGCGGTTTCTGCCATGGCCGAAGGGTTAGCCCGAGTCCGATGCACACCCCAGTGCGAAATCAGCAGCCCGATGCGGTCAAGATCCGCTCTCTCCCTGTTATTCACAGCCGTTGCCGGAAAGCCGCATGCGCCCAGCGGTTCACTCGCCGGCCAGCCCCGGCCATTCCGCGGGCGTGCGATCCAGCGCAGCCAGGCGCCGCTCGTTGTCCAGCATGTAGTCACGCGTGATCGGCAAGCTGTCGACCCGTTTGGCGAACTGGATTTGAAATACAACAAGACCCTGGAAGCGAAATGCTGCTTCTGAGCCGGCCAGGTAGAACTCCCACATGCGAGCAAAGCCTTCACCGGCGATAGCCACCGCCTCGTCGCGGCGCGCCAGGAACCTATGGCGCCAGGCTTTGAGGGTCTCCGCGTAGTGCAAGCGAAGCACCTCGATGTCGGTAACGATCAGCCCCGATTTCTCTATCGCCGTCATGATCTCCGACAAAGTCGGCAGGGCGCCGCCCGGGAAGACGTGGCGGGCAATGAACGGGTTTGTCGGCGCGGGTGTATCGGATCTGCCGATGGTGTGCAGGAGACCGACGCCGTCGTCGTGCAGGAGGCCCGCGAGGCACCGGAAGTACGCGGAGTAGTGAGGGCGACCGACGTGCTCGAACATGCCGACCGACACGATCCGGTCGAAGGCACCCTCGACATCCCGGTAGTCCTGCAACGCGAAGCGGACCCGGCCGTCGAGACCAGCCTCGCGCGCGCGCCGCTCGGCAACAGCCACTTGCGATGGGCTCAGGGTGATACCGGTGACTTCGGTCCCGGCTGTCTGAGCCAGCGACAGGGCAAGTCCGCCCCATCCCGAGCCGACGTCAAGCACACGACTGCCCGCATCGAGACGCAGCTTGCCCGCGATATGGCGAACTTTCGCGCGTTGGGCGGCTTCGAGGTCGGCACCGGGCAGGAAGTAGGCGCAGGAATAATGCCGGTCGCTGTCGAGGAATAGGTCGTAGATACGCGGGTCGATGTCGTAATGGTGTTCGACGTTGCGGCGGGCGCGCTCGCACGGATTGAACTCCAATAGCGGTCGTATCCACCGCCGCAGCGCAGCAAAGGTCTGTGTCCACTGAGGCAGGGAGTTTGCCGCCATATTGCGCATTATCAGGGCGAGGAAGTCGTAGACGGAGCCCTCAGCCATCGAGAGGCGACCCTGAATGTATGCATCGCCCGCGGCTGCTTCCGGATCCCGAACCAGTTCGCGTTCGACGGCTTTGTCGGCGAGGCGAACCGTGATCGCCGGTCCGCTGCCATCGCCAAAGCCTTTCTTTTTGCCGGCGCTGTCGACGAACTCCAGTTGTCCGGTCTTGACAATTCGTTCAAGGGTCACTTCGAGCGGGAGGAACATGGTAAAGCGATCCAGACACGGAGCCCCGCCACATCCCGAACCAGTGGCGCGATAACGCCCTGGAAACGAAAAGCGCCGGGATTGGGTTCCCGGCGCTTGATGATTGTAAGTGGAAATTTTGTCAGGCCGTCTCGTCGGCCTTGGGAGCGGCGCCTTCTTCGAACGCCTCATCTGGATTGAAGGTCTCGATTTCGAGCTTTTCGTCCTTGATGACGGTGACGTTCTCGCCGCGCGCCTGGCGCTCGGCCTCGTCCGTCGATCGGGCGACGTTGAGCATGACGTTCACCAGGACCTCGGGATGCAGCTGGATCTTGACGCTGTGCAGGCCGAGGTTCTTGATCGGCTTGTCGAGAACGACCTGATTGCGGTTGATAGTGAAGCCGCCTTCCGTGACGGTCTCGGAGATGTCGCGCGACGCGACGGAACCGTACAGCTGGCCCGTGTCGCCGGCAGCGCGGATCGAGATGAAGATCTTGCCGTCTAGCTTGGCGGCGATAGCCTGTGCTTCCTTCTTCATCTCGAGGTTGGTCGCCTCGAGCTGGGCGCGCTGGCCTTCGAACTTCGCCAGGTTGTCCTTGGTGGCGCGTAGCGCCTTTTTCTGCGGCAAGAGGAAGTTGCGCGCAAAGCCGTCCTTGACGTTGACGACATCGCCCATCTGGCCGAGGCGGCCGATCCGCTGGAGAAGAATGACCTGCATGTGACGTGCTCCTTTTGATTTGCCTGTTTGCGTTTGGTTGGAAGGTGGTTCGAACATCAGGTCGCGGGTCCGCCGGATGGTGGCCCTCGCGAGGCAGGCGGGGGGGCGGCGGCGGCAAGCCCGCGAAAATCGAAGGCGCCGTCGAGAAGGCCAAGAATGGCGATTGGAATGGCGAAGCCGACGTGCACGAACAGCAGGCCAACGTAGAGCCCCCACAGTGCGAAAGGCCGCCACGAGCGGCCCCGCGTCTTGAAATGGATGACCGCCAGTCCGACCAGCACGAAGGCGAGCACGAAGGCGCCGAGGAAGCCAGCAGACGCAGTCGCGATGCCGCCCCCCGCCATGCTGCCGGCGATCGCCGCCAGCAGGGGCAGGGAACTGCCGCGCGGCAAATCGAGCCGGGCGAGGTCGGGCCAGGTTCGCGTCAGCTGACCCGACGCGAGCGTGATGCGGCCTGCAAGCCAAAGGTTCAGCAGCAGTGCGCTCATCCACGAAATGGCAAGCGCGGCGGGAAGTGCCGCCACCACCATATCGGCCAGTGAGGAGATCTGCTCGGCAGTCAGCGGTTCATGCCCGTCGGTCTGGGGCAGCTGGGCGTTTACGGTGCCCTCTATGAAGTTGCGCAAGCCATCCTTGATTAGGCCCAGGTCGCCGCCGAGCATCAGGTAGATAAACATCGCGGGGATGCCGGATAAGACTGCGGACCAAAGCAGCAGGCGGCCCGGCGGGTACCACTCGACGGAGTCTCGCCTGTCCGGGGGCCCCTCGCACGGGACGGTTCAGGAGCGCCAGATACGTGAGCGCCACGGCCGGCACGACCTGCGTAACGGCAAAGGTCAACCCGCCAGCCGGTCCGCCAATCATGGCGACGATGGCCGAGGCGCACAGTCCCGCGATGGCGGCGGCGGTCCAGCGCCAGCCGAGACCGGCCAGAAAGATCGGCAGTGATGTCAGCAGGAACAGTACATAGCGCACGGCAACGTGCCCCGTCGTGGCGGATATAAAAACAACCGCCGAGACGAGCCCCAGTCCGAGGCCTATGAGCACTTTGTTCCGCATTGGCTCCAGCTGTCCCGCGATTGCCGCGGTTAGAGGCCAGTCCGGCGATGCGCCGCTGCCCCAACCTGTTTTCGTTTTAATGGCGCCAAGCTGATTGCGAGCTCCGCGTCACCAGCCTCTTACTTCAGGACGTAGGGAAGCAGACCCAGGAAGCGAGCGCGCTTGATGGCCCGAGCAAGTTCACGTTGCTTCTTAGCCGACACCGCGGTGATGCGGCTCGGGACGATCTTACCGCGCTCCGAGATATAGCGGCCGAGCGTGCGAACGTCCTTGTAATCGATCTTAGGCGCCTGATCGCCCGAAAACGGGCAGGTCTTGCGACGGCGATGGAACGGCCGGCGGGAGGACAACTGTTGAATTTCAGCCATGTGTTAGCCCTCGGAACCAGGATTGTCGCTGCGAGCGCGCGGCGGACGCGGCGCACGCGGCGCCTCACCTTCGCCGCCGCCCTCACGCGGGGGACGGGGACGGAATGTCGATCCGCCTTCGCGGTCGCCGCCACGGAAGCCGCCGCCACCTTCTCGATCGCCACGGAAGCCGCCGCGTCCGCCGCCGCCACCGAAGCCGCCACGGCCGCCGCCGAAGCCGCCGCGGTCAGGACGGTCGCCGCGCTCGCCGCGTTCGTCGCGATCCTGCTTGCGCATCATGACAGACGGCTCGGTTTCGAGCGCATCGACCTTGATGGTGATGAAACGGAGAATGTCGGACTGAATGCCCATGCGCCGCTCCATTTCGGTGACCGCCGCTGGCGGCGCATCGATGTTGAGAAGCGAGAAATGGGCTTTGCGGTTCTTCTTGATCTTGTAGGCGAGGCCCTTCAGGCCCCAATACTCTGACTTTGTCACCTTGCCGCCCAGTTCGACGATGACGTCCGAGAACTCTTTCGTCAGAGCCTCAACCTGGGTGTTGGAAACATCCTGGCGCACCAGGAAAACATGCTCGTAAAACGGCATGCGCTTGGCCTCTCGATGTGTGTTACCGCACGGCGAATGCCGTCGTGGGGGTCATGTCCCTCCGGCGCATAGCCTCTGTTGGGCCGGAAGAGGCCCACCAGATACCCAACGAGCGAAGACACTGGGGAACGGATCGAAGCGCTCGCTATTGTTCGCTTTTATCCATCCGCACCATCTATGCGGAGCGAAGTTCGCTCCAGCCGACACGGTACGGCCCCCGTTCAGCCTCCAACCGGAGCGGGTGACGGGCGGGTTATACGCGATTTTTCTCGGGGCACAATAGCCTTTAGTCTTGCCCCTGCAGCTGCCCTGCCACTGAAGCCTCGCCGGATCGCGTCAGGTGCCCCGCGTCAATCGATACCAGCGATCGCCGCCCGCGAGCGGGAGAAGAAATCGCGCCGGACCAGAACCGCGACGACCCACGTCGTTGCCGCCATGAACAGCAGAGGATGGAAGAACCAGGTGAAGGCGGCAATCGCATAGTAAAACGAGCGCAGGCCGCTGTTGGCGTGTTCCGCCATAATGCCATTAAGACGGGCGACGCGCAGGGCATGGGCGTCCCTCTCAGCCTCGCTGGCCACATCCCGCAGCGGTGTGCCGCCGATCATGATGGCGGAGTAGTGGGTCAGCCGGAACGCCCAGGCGAACTCGAAGAAGGCAAAGACGAAAATCGCAATCAGGAACGCCAGCTTGATGACGTACAACTCGGCCGGCATCGGCGCCGCGAGGGGCACGTCGCTGAAAAACGTGCGCGCGCGTTCTCCCGCTCCCAGAAGCGTTGCGAGGCCCCCGATCGCAATGGCGCTAGTCGATGCAAAAAAGGCGTTTCCCTGGCTGAGCCCGTTGAGAAGGATCGCATCCATCAGCCGGTTATCGCGCCGCGCCATGGTCAGCATCCATTGCTCGCGCTGCTGCTGTATCGCGCCGACTATGCTGTTTTCGCGAAGCGCGCCACGCCCGGCGACGTATCGGTAGCCGCCAACGACGACCGCGAACCACACAAGGGCGGCGGCATCGAGCGGTGACATGTAACTGGGCAGGGCCATTCAGTGGCCGGTTCCGGCATTGAGCGTGTTGCTGGCGGCGCCCGTTGGCGCACCCTCCACTCCTGACGCGAAAAACCGCCCGGTGCAAGAGCCCGCGGCTGCACCACTGCCATGCCTACCCGCCGGATGGGGCCACACCGGCCTTGCAGTCGCCCGCCGGATCAGGCGAAAAGGGCTCGCACAGAATATTTGGCAACGGGCGCACCCACAATGAGCGGCGGTCTCCTAGCACTCCTCGATGATGTAGTGGCGCTCGCTAAGGTGGCGGCAGCGTCCCTCGACGACACCGCGGCGCAGGCCGTTCAGGCAAGCGGCAAGGCGGCCGGTGTCGTCATCGACGACGCCGCCGTTACGCCACGCTATGTGGTCGGGTTCGCTGCGGAACGGGAATTACCGATCATCGGCCGGATCGCGCTGGGATCACTCATGAACAAGCTTTTGCTGCTGTTGCCGGCCGCATTGCTTCTATCGGCTTTCGCGCCTTGGGCCATTACACCTTTGTTGATGATCGGGGGCGTGTTCCTCTGCTTCGAGGGTTATGAGAAGGTGCATCAAATGCTGGCACCGCATGAGGCTCATGCTGAGACCAGGCATGCGGCCGCCTCGTCCGCGGGCACGCCGGAAGAGTTGGAAAAACAGAAAATCGCAGGCGCGATCCGGACGGATTTCATTCTATCGGCCGAGATCACGGCGATCACCTTGGCCAGCATCACCGCGCCGGACATCGCGACCCAGGCGTTCGTTCTGTTCGTGGTCGGTGTGTTGGTTACGGCTGGTGTTTACGGGGCCGTGGCGCTTATCGTGAAGGCGGATGACTTCGGCGTTTACCTTGCCCAGCGCAGTGGAGCGATCCTAAGTCCCGTCGGCCGGGCGATCGTGTTCGGCATGCCGCCGTTTCTCAAGCTCCTGAGCATCGTCGGCATGGCCGCCATGCTGTGGGTCGGCGGCGGCATCATCATGCATGGCCTGCATGAGTACGGCGTCGACGGACCCGACCATGTTATCAGCACAATCGCCGATGCCGCCCGGTCTGCAATTCCGGCTATTGGCGGTTTTTTGGGTTGGCTGGCGGGGGCCTTGGCGTCTGCCCTTCTGGGCGTTGCGATTGGCGCGGTCACGGCAATCGCGATCCTGCCGGTCCTGACCCCGCTCTGGCGCGCCCTCAGGTCCACCCGTTGATCCCGGCGCGCGGGCTGAGCGGCGGATTGGCGCGCTTGACTCCGCGCGGCCGCCCGTGCATCTGCGGCTTGATCCAAGCATTTCCGATCGGACGATCCCAACATGGCCATCGCGTTCGTATTTCCGGGGCAGGGTAGCCAGGATGTCGGCATGGGCCGCGAGCTCGCTCAGAGGTTCTCAGCCGCGCGCGAGGTGTTCGAGGACGTCGACGCCGCGCTCGGCCAGAAGCTGTCCCAGATCATGTGGGAAGGTCCCAAGGAGACCCTCACCCTGACAGAGAACGCGCAACCGGCCCTCATGGCGGTTTCGATGGCAGTCATGCGCGTGCTCGAGCGGGAAAAAGCCTTCTCGCTGCAAGATAAAGTCAAATTCGTCGCTGGGCATTCTCTGGGAGAGTATTCGGCGCTCGCCGCTGCCGGGGCGTTTTCGCTGGCCGACGCGGCGCGGCTGTTACGGCTGCGCGGACAAGCGATGCAGGCCGCTGTGCCGGTCGGGCAGGGCGCGATGACGGCATTGCTTGGAGTGGGCGTCGATGCCGCGCGACAGGTCGCCGAGGCTGCGGCCCAAGGCGAAGTGTGCCAGGTCGCGAACGACAACGAGCCGATGCAGGTCGTCTTGTCAGGCCACAAATCGGCGCTCGACCGGGTACCCGAAGCTGGCAAGGAGTTTGGCGTGCGCCGCGCCGTGCCGCTCCCTGTTTCCGCTCCATTCCATTGCGCCCTGATGCAGCCTGCGGCCGACGCGATGGCCAGGGCGCTCGCCGCCGTGACCATCAATACGCCATGCGTTCCAGTCGTTGCTAACGTGCTGGCATCGGCGATCAGCGACCCCGATGAAATTCGGCGCCGGCTCGTCGAACAGGTTACCGGCACCGTGCGCTGGCGCGAGTGCGTTTCCTATATGACTGCCAACGGCATCACCGATGTCTTTGAAATCGGCGCGGGCAAGGTCCTCGCCAGTCTCGTCAAGCGCACGGAGAAGTCGCTAAACGCAACCAGCATCGGCACGCCAGCCGACATTGACGCGGCGCTTGCCGCGTTGACATGAGAAACGAGGATGAGGCGATGTTTGATCTGGCCGGAAAGACGGCGCTCGTCACGGGTGCAACGGGCGGTATTGGCGCGGAAATCGCGCGCACCTTTCATAAGGCCGGGGCGACCGTAGCGATCTCGGGCCGGCAGCTGGAGAAGCTCGAGGCGCTGAAGGCGGAACTCGGGGATCGGATCGTCGTCACGCCGTGCGACCTGGCGGATCGCGCGCAGGTTGCAAGGCTGATAGAAGAGGCGACGAAAGGGCTTGGCGGCAGGCTCGATATCTTGGTCAACAATGCCGGCCTTACCAAAGACAACCTGTTCATGGTGATGAAGGACGAGCAGTGGGATGACGTCATCGCGGTCAACCTGACGTCGACCTTCATGCTGTGCCGGGCTGCCGCCCGGGCCATGCTGCGCAACAAGACCGGTTTTGGCCGGATCATCAACATTTCCTCGGTATCAGGCGTGTTCGGCAATCCGGGCCAGGGCAACTATGCCGCGTCGAAGGCCGGCATGATCGGAATGACCAAGAGCCTCGCCCGCGAGGTCGCAAACCGTGGCATCACGGCGAACTGCATCGCGCCGGGCTTCATCAAGACGTCGATGACCGAAGTTCTCAGCGACAAGCAGCAGGCCGATATCGCGGCCATGATCCCGGCTCAGCGCTTCGGCTCCCCCCAGGATATTGCGGCTGGCGTGCTATATCTGGCATCCGACGCGGGCGGCTATATCACGGGGCAAACCCTTCATATCAACGGCGGAATGGCGATGGTGTAAGCAGTTCGAAATGACCGTGTTTGCCGATCTTCCCGGGCGGGGAGCGCTGGCCAAGCCTGGGGAGATATGTTAACTGGCCACGTTTTTTGCTGCGGAAGCTGGGGAAAAGCCCTAACGATCGTGGCGTCGATGCTGGCAGCAGGGAGGGACTCTGCTAGCGCAAAAAGGCAATCTTGCAGCACGCCCGGTTCTGGTGCCAACGCCAGAATTGGACGGGCTTGGATAGAACTGACTTCCGCAAGCAAACCAGGACACGAGGACACACGATGAGCGATGTCGCAGAGCGCGTGAAGAAGATCGTTATTGAGCATCTGGGCGTCGAGGCCGACAAGGTCACGGACAATGCCAGCTTTATCGACGACCTCGGTGCAGACAGCTTGGATACTGTCGAACTCGTAATGGCCTTCGAGGAAGAGTTCGGATGCGAGATCCCTGACGACGCGGCGGAGCACATCCTGACCGTCGGCGATGCCGTCAAGTTTCTTGAGAAGAACGCTACCGCGGCATGATCCGGCCAGCCGGTGAGCCAGGCGGTCTTCTTCGAGAAATCGCTCGGCGACGTCCAGCGCACCGCAAGGCAAAGGAACGAACGGTCGCGGCGTGCTTAGAAATCACACACCCGCGATCCATCGCCGTTCTGGCCTTTCCACTATCGTGAGGTCATGATCGCATGCGGCGCGTTGTCATCACCGGACTTGGACTTGTAACTCCTGTCGGCTGCGGGGTTGAGGCCGCGTGGGGGAACCTGCTCGCGGGCCAAAGCGGCGCGCGCGTCATCGAAAAGTTCGATGTGTCGGACCTCGGCTGCCAGATTGCGAATTTCGTTCCGCGAGGCGCGACCGACGACGGCAAGTTCAATGCCGACGACTGGATGGAGCCCAAGGAGCAGCGCAAGGTCGATGACTTCATCATCTACGCCGTTGCAGCTGCGGACCAGGCGATCGCCGATTCCGGCTTCAAAGCCGATACCGCCGAAAAGCAGGAGTCGACCGGCGTCCTGATCGGATCGGGCATCGGCGGTCTGTCCGGCATTGCCGACACCTCTCTCCTGCTGAAGGAGAAAGGTCCGCGCCGCGTCTCGCCGTTCTTCATACCCGGCCGGCTTATCAACCTTGCCGCAGGTTACGTCTCGATCAAGCACCAGCTCAAAGGTCCCAACCACGCGGTCGTCACCGCGTGCGCAACCGGAACGCACGCCATCGGCGACGCGACCCGCTTCGTGGCGCTGGGAGATGCGGAAGTGATGGTTGCGGGCGGCACGGAAAGCCCGATCTGCCGCATTGGCATGGCCGGCTTCATCGCGTGCCGGGCACTCTCGACCGGGTACAACGACCGGCCACAACATGCCTCGCGTCCCTACGACAAGGACCGCGACGGCTTCGTTATGGGGGAGGGAGCCGGCGTCGTCGTTCTGGAATCGCTCGAACACGCCAAAGCGCGCGGCGCGCGAATCTATGCCGAGGTCATCGGCTACGGCATGTCGGGCGATGCCTTCCACATAACCGCCCCGTCTGAGTCCGGCGACGGTGCATTCCGCTGCATGAAGGCCGCCCTGAAAAGCGCAAGGATCGACCTCAGCGAGATCGACTACATCAATGCCCACGGCACCTCGACGCCGATGGGCGACGAGATCGAGCTTGCCGCCGTGGAACGCCTGTTCGGCAATGCCGCGGGCAAAGTTGCGATGTCGTCGACCAAATCGGCCATCGGGCATCTCCTGGGCGCGGCCGGCGCGGTCGAGGCCGTGTTCAGCGTCCTCGCCATGCGCGACAACATCGCGCCGCCGACCCTGAACCTGGACAACCCGTCGGTCGAAACGGCGATCGATCTCGTTCCGCACAAGGCGCAGAAGCGCCAAATCGACACAGTCCTGTCGAATTCGTTCGGGTTCGGCGGAACCAACGCATCGCTGATCATGCGTCGCGTCGCGTGACGGCGCGCCGACTTGCGTGCGCACGACTGTAACTCGTGGAATGCCGGTTTTCGCCATAATTTTCGGCACTTCTCCCTGTCGGAGACTTTTGGGGCGTGCGGTACGTGCCGGTGCACGAACCGATGCTGAGAGGAGCATCCGATGAACATGCGCCGCGAACCGCCGCCAAGGCTGTCGAACTCGTAGCGGCGTCCGGCCGCGAAGCCCGGCCGAAGCCCTGGAGCCGCAGCGTGCGGCGCCTCGCCCGCGCGGCGTCAAGCAGCGCCGCAGCGAATCCAAGCGTGTCAGCGGTTTCGTGCGTGTACTGAGCGGACTGCTGACCGTCGTGCTCGTCAGCCTTGCAGCTGTCGGCGGCACAGCGTTGTTCCTTAGATCCACCTACGACGGCCCAGGTCCATTGGAGGCGACCAAAATAATCGTTATTCCGCGTGGAGAAGGGCGAATTGAGATTGCAGATCGTCTGGAGCGGGAAGGCGTCATCTCCAGCCGCTGGGGCTTCGTCGCCAACCATCTGCTCATGGCCTATGGAGCGGGCAAGCCAGTCGAACTGAAGGCCGGTGAGTACGAATTCAAGCAAAACGCGACGATGCGCGACGTCCTCGATACGATCGTCGGCGGTAAGTCCATTCTCTATAAGGTGACCGTGCCCGAGGGACTGACCAGCCAGCAGATCGTCGAACGCCTCAACGCCGAGGAAAGCCTGTCCGGCGAAATTCGCCAGATCCCAACAGAGGGATCGCTTCTTCCGGACACGTACCGCATCTCGAAGGGCATGGCCCGGCAGGATCTCATCGATCGGATGCAGGCCGAACATACGCGGGTGCTGCAGGACGCCTGGGAGAAGCGACAGGCGGATGTGCCGGTTCAGACGCCGCAGCAGGCAGTGATCCTCGCCTCCATCATCGAAAAGGAAACCGGACGCTCCGACGAGCGTGATCGCGTCGCCGGCGTCTTCGTCAACCGGCTAAAAAAGAACATGCGCCTGCAATCCGATCCGACGATCATTTACGGCATCGTCGGCGGCCAGGGACCGCTCGGGCGTCCAATCACGCGAGCGGACATCGACACCAAGACGCCCTACAACACATACACGATCAATGGCTTGCCACCCGGTCCGATCTGCAATCCGGGCAAGGCTTCGATCGAAGCCGCCCTGAACCCGGCGAAGACCACCGACCTCTATTTCGTCGCGGACGGGACCGGCGGCCACACATTCTCCGACACGCTGAAAGAGCACAACGCGGCTGTGGCTACGTGGCGAAAGGTCGAAAAGGACAAGAACGACGACAGTCAGAGTGAGGCGGGGCCAGCCGTGGTGCAGACGGGTTCGGCAGCGGTCATTCCGAACCCTCCGGCCGAGGCGGCGGCACCAGTTCAGGCGTCGGAATCCGTTTCGATTCCCTTGCCCGTGCGCAAATCAAAGAAATAGCCGCATTCGGCCATTGCTGGTCGCTTGGTTCGGCACGTGCATGCTGCGCACACACGCCTTGGCGCATAGCCCGGTTCCGGATAGATTTCCCCGAGGCTTCATGGAGCCCGGCGGCTGAAACCGTCCAGTTGCCCTTCCAAAATCCGCGAACCGTTCCCGCCATGACACTAAAGAGCATGACCGGCTTTGCCCGCAGCGACGGCGCTCACGCCGGCTTTCGCTGGCACTGGGAAGTGCGCAGCGTCAATGGCCGGGGACTGGATATCCGTTTGCGGCTGCCGCCGGGTTTCGAGGCCCTCAACTCCAAGGCGCGGGAGGCCATGGCCGCACGCTTTCAGCGCGGCAACATCAACATCGCTCTCGTGGTGCAGAGGGAGTGGGAAGCAACCGAAATTCGAATCAATGAAGCGGCGCTGGCGCAGGTCATCCGGGCGGCCAATCGCGTGCGCGAGTCGCTCGGCGGCGATCTGCCGAGGGCGGAGGGCCTCCTGGCCTTGAAGGGAGTACTCGAAGTAACCGAACCCGAGGATGACGAGGCCGCCACGGCAGCGTTGCACGCCGCGATGCTGGCAAGCCTGACGGAAGCGCTGGATGCCGCGGTGGAAGCCCGCTCCGCCGAAGGAGCGCGACTGACGGCGGTACTGTCCACGCAGATCGACGAAATCGCGCGCCTGGTGTCGGAGGTCGAGAGGTCTCCGGCGCGGCGGCCGGAGGTGATCAAGTCGCGCCTGGCGGAACTCGTTGCGCGCCTGATGGATACCGGCGCAAGTTTCGATGCCGCGCGATTGCATCAGGAAGCCATCCTGATCGCAACTCGCGTCGACATCGAGGAAGAACTGGCACGCCTTAAGGCGCATATCGAGGCGGCACGCGATCTGCTCGCCGCAAATGTGGCCGCCGGCCGAAAGTTCGATTTCCTGACGCAGGAATTCAACCGCGAGGCAAACACGCTAACGGCGAAAGCCAACGATACGGACGTGGCGCGCGCCGGTCTCTCCTTGAAGGTCGTGATCGACCAGATCCGCGAGCAGGTGCAGAACATTGAGTGAGGTCCCTCCCATTGCACAGCCCGCCATCCCGCGCCGCGGACTGCTTCTCGTCCTGTCGTCGCCGTCGGGCGCCGGGAAGACGACGCTGTCGCGCGGATTGTTGAAAACCGACAGCGGGATTAGCCTGTCGGTTTCCGTCACCACGCGCAAGCCCCGGCCCGATGAGATCGACGGCAAGGACTACTGGTTCGTCGACGAGGCAAGTTTTTCAGCGATGCGCGATGGCGGTGAATTGCTCGAATGGGCCCGTGTTTTTGGGAACTTCTACGGCACGCCCCGCGCTCCAGTCGAGGCGGCGCTGACAGCGGGACGCGATGTTCTGTTCGACATCGACTGGCAGGGCGCCCAGCAGCTTGCTGCAAAAATGGCTGGCGATCTGGTGCGGGTCTTCATCTTGCCGCCGTCAGCAGAAATCCTGCACGAACGGCTGAAAGGCCGGGCGCAGGACCCGCCCGATGTGATGGCCAAGCGCATGGCTGAAGCCTCCGCCGAGATCAGCCACTGGGCGGAATACGACTACGTCATCGTCAACGCTGAACTACAGGCGAGCCTCGACGGTCTGATGGCGGTCCTGTCGGCGGAGCGGTTCAGACGCGAACGCCTGCTGGGACTATCCGGATTCGTGCGCGGACTTCAGCAGGCGCTCTGATTGTCCGAAGGAGATCGGCGATGGATGAAACCGCAATAGACCGCGCGACCATGGGGCGGCTGGCGAAAGCCTTGAGCTTTATCTGTGGTGCCGATCATCCGGCGACCGTGGCACTGGCCAAGGCCGCCGAAGGCGGCGCCGAGCGCGACATCAAAGCGGCGCGCGCGCAGTTCCTGAAACTAAAGCCCAGCGACCGCCGCGCAGCGCTCGCCATGCTCGACGATTAGCATTCGTAATCTGCCATCAATATCGGTTGGCGATCGTCTACACTCGAGCGGGCACCATTATGCTGTCGGCGCCGCTTTGCTCCAGTCAAGACTTAATCTTTCAGGTCATCCAACAGAGCCGCCAGACGCGCGAAGTCTGCGACGGAAAGCTGCTCGGCACGTTGTTTGGGCGCGATGCCCGCGCGATTGAGCAGAAGTTCCGGAACCGCCGTCAGCTGCTTCAGGCTCGCGCGAAGCATCTTTCGACGCTGGCCGAATGCAGCAGCCGTGACCCGCGCCAGGGACTTGACCGAACAGCGCGGCGCCGGATCGGCCCGCGGCGTGAAGTGAACAACGGCTGACGCAACCTTGGGCGGCGGCGTGAAAGCTTCGGGCTTCAGAGACAGCGCAATGCGCGGAGTAGTGCGCCATTGTGAAATCACCGAGAGCCTTCCGTACGCTTTCGAACTCGGTTCGGCGACGATGCGCTCCGCGACCTCCTTCTGGAACATCAGCACCATGCTGTCGAACCAGGGAGGCCAGGGTTCGGTTTCGAGCCAGCCGGTCAAGAGCAGCGTCGCTAGGCCGTAAGGCAGGTTGGCGACGATAACCGCTTTGCCCGCCTCGGAGCCGAGCAGAGCCGGCCAGTCCGCCTCAAGCGCGTCACCTGAATGAACCGCAAGACGACCTTCATACTTGTCGTGGATCTCCGCTAAAGCGGCGAGGCAGCGGGCGTCGCGCTCCACGGCAATGACGCGGGCGGCGCCTTCGATCAGCAGTGCCCGCGTGAGACCGCCAGGGCCGGGGCCAACCTCGACGACCGTTCGACCGGCGAGGGGCCCGGCGATGCGGGCAATCCGGCGCGTTAAATTGAGATCAAGTATGAAGTTTTGGCCGAGGCTCTTCTTGGCGAAAAGCCCGTGGGTTCGGATCACTTCGCGCAGCGGCGGCAACCCGTCCGGCGATGGACCGGAGTGAACAGGTTCGGATGCCTCTGACACCGCGTCGCGATCACCGCCCGTCATCTGGCGGACCCGGAAGCAGGGCGCAAGACATCGGCTGGGCCGCGGCGTGCGCCGATTTCGGCCGCGAGCCGCATGCTTTGAATGAGGCTCTCCGGGCGGGCGCGGCCCGTGCCAGCAATATCGAAAGCAGTGCCATGATCCGGCGATGTGCGCACGAACGGCAGTCCGATGGTGATGTTGACGCCGGTGTCGAATGCGAGCGTCTTCAGCGGGATCAGGGCCTGGTCGTGATACATGCAGATCACGGCGTCGTAGGTCTGGCGGGCTGCGGCATGGAACAGCGTGTCGGCTGAGAACGGACCAGAGATCGCCATGCCCTCGGCACGCAAAGCCTGCACGGCGGGCGCGATGATGTCGCAGTCTTCCCGGCCGATCGAGCCGCCTTCGCCCGCGTGGGGATTGAGTCCCGCAACGGCGATCACCGGATTGGCGATACCGAAATCACGGCAGAGGGCGTCCCATGTCAGGCGTGCAGTCTGAATGATTGCCGGCCGCGTAATCGCGCCCGGCACCTCGGACAAGGGAATGTGCACCGTCAGGGGCACAACCCGCAGTTCCTCGCTCGCGAGCATCATCACCGGGTATGACGCGCGGCCGGGCACCAGACGACGCGCGAGTTCGCCGAGGAACTCGGTGTGCCCAGGATACTTGAAACCGGAACCATAAAGGACGCTCTTGGCGATCGGGTTCGTCACCACCGCGCACGCGTGCCCGGCAATCGTGGCGTCAACAGCTCGCTCGATGGCCGATACAACGGCCAGGTTATTGGCGGTCGACGGCGCTCCCATAACCACGACCTCGACCGCGGCGACGCTGATAACAGGGAGCGCGATCGGGAAGACTTCTACGGCCTCGTCGATATCCGCGATGCGCAACAACGGCGCGTCGATGCCCAACGATTTCGCCCGGGCTTCCAGCACCATGGGGTCGGCGTAAACGGCGAACGGGGGAATGGCACGCTGCGCACGTTGCCGCCAAGCCATCAGCGTGATGTCGGGACCGATGCCGGCAGGATCACCCATCGTGACAGCAAGCGGCTTGCCGACACGCGTTTGTGCCTGGCCCAGCGGTGCGCCGCGATCGGACATCGACATCAGCGGTACTCGATGGAGGCGTCCTGGCGCAGATCCTTCATCGCCTTGCGGGCCAGCACCTCGAACTCGCGCTGGCGCAGTTCGGCCTGCGCGTTCTGTCGACGCTCCTCATTTGCCTTGCCGACCTGCCGGCCGCAGACAATCCAGAGCTCAACTCCTCCACCGCCGACGCTCGGCGGCAGGATATCGCCGTCCTTGGCACTGAGCAGCAGGCTGCGGGTCGGCTCGCCGATCTTAGATGGCTTCATGGTACCGAGATCCTCGAACTTGGCGCCTGCTACCGCCTGGGCCGCAACCGCCGTCGTCGAGCAGCCCTTGAAGCCTACAGCGACCGTCTCGGCTTCGGCAAGGCGCTGGGCGACCTGCTTCTGATCCGGCTTACCCACGATCGGCAGCGTCACCCGCTGCACCTGAAGATCGACATTGTCGTCGACCGCCGCAGCCGGCGCCTTTTCAACGAAACGGTCCACATCGCGCTCGGAAATCGCAACCTGCTGACCGTACTTGCGGCGAACGACTTCGTTCCAGGATAACGTGGCGCGGAAGCGTGATTTCATGGCCGAAAGATCACCGCCACCCTTCTTCACATACTCGGCGAACTCAGTCTCCGACATCTTATTGCGCTCGGCGATACCCTTGATGATCTTGTCGACATCGTCGTCGCCGGCAACCACGTTGAGCCGCTTGGCTTCCTGCAGCTTGAGCCGCTCTTCGATGAGTTCGTCCATGGCCTGCTTCTTGAGCCCCGGAAGAACGCTCGACCGAGCTGTATCCAGCGCCTGGCGCTGCATACTTATGGCGAACTCTTTCTTGCGCTTCTCGAAGATCTCGATGATGTCTTCGCGCGACTTTCCCTTGTTGGCTTCCACGACCTCGTTGAGAATGGCTTTCAAGCGCTCAGACGTTCCCGGCGCCTTGATCAGGGCCTTGAAGTTGGCTTGGGCCTTCTCCTGGATGCCTCCCGCGCTCATACCCAGCAGGCGCTGTCGCTGCTCGATCTCGTACGCAGTTATGGGCTCGTCGTTGACCAGGGCGATGATGGATTGGCCGGCGCGCGCCTTGCCTGTGGCGATGTCGGCGGTGGGATCCTTTGCGGTCGCGGTCTTCGCCGCCTTGGGTTTTGACGCAGTCGCCGGCTTCTTGGTCTTGTCACCCGCTGGAGGAACGACGACGGGCGGGAGGGCCGTGTTCGGCGTGGCGGCAGGAGGAGGGGGAGCTGGCTTGTCGTTAGAGTCCGAAAGCCAGTCGCCGCTCGTAATCACATTCGGTTCATCAGGGCTGCCCTGGGCCAAGGCCGCCGATATGCAACCCATTCCCAGCGCGCAGATGCCCGCAACCGCAAGAGCGGCCGAATATCCCGCCAGGCTGGATGTCCGCGTGCCTTTCGAGTGCATCAGTGTCGCAGCCCTATTCGTCGAATCAGCGAGTTCTAGCCTGCAATCATAGTCTGTTGAAGGCAGTTGCTGGGCCCGTTATCCACGGGAACCGTGGCCATGCCGTGACGCCTGCCGGCATGGTAAATCGGCCTGGCCCGGCTGCTTGGTCGCGATGCCCGATCATCCGAGCCGGTGGCAAAGGGGTTACTGGGGCGTCTGCTGGTCGCCATAGATGTGATCGAGCACGTTGGTCGAATAGGCGAACCCGCCCAGATGCTTGAGCTCGAAGCGCAGCATGATGGTGCGGTCGGGTTCAATTCCTTGCTGCGCATCCGTGATGAAGGATTCCTGGTAGGTCGCGCTCAGCATGAAGCAGTCATCCAGATAGCGCAGTTGCACCGAGTCCAAGAGGCGTTCGCCAGCGTCGATATCGTAGCGCAAGCGCCCGAGCACGCTCCATCGATCGGTCAACTGCATGCCAAGCGAGCCAATGGCCTCCTGCTGGCTGTCTTCACCGAGTTCAGGATCGTTGAAGGCATATGTGTAAGTCGCCTGCGCGAAGAGGGCGCCATACGACGCGATGGCTCCAAAATCCTCGCGGCGCAAGTCGACAGTATTGTCGTCGAAGCGGCTCTGCGAGATGATCCGGAATGCGTCGGTCGGCGCGAGATAGAGGCCGAGAACGTAATCCGAGGTGTCGGTCTCCAAGCCGCTGCGCGGATTGAAAACCGGATTGCACTGGGCGTCGAGGCCGGGCGCAATCTCCGTGGTGTTGCCAGTGCTGGTGACGCACGTAACGAGCTGATTGGTGTAAGCATTGTCGCCAGCCAGTTGGAAACTCTGTCCCGCCAGCACTCGCGCGTAGCTGCCGTCAAAAGCCTGGAACGTGTACTGCACGCCGACGTTGGCGCGGGTTCCGGTTTCAAGCCTGTCATAGCCGGAGAACTTATTGGGCTCGAACAGATTCGTGTCGTCGAAAATCAAACTCTTTGCGTCCTCGTTAGGGAATGCCCCCTGAGTGACGCTTGCCTGCCGCGCGATGACCTGACCAATCGGCTCGATGGTGTGGGACGCGCTCGTGGTGTTTGCAATCCACGGATACGCGACCAGAACGCCGCCGGTGGCAAGCCCGCGCGCCTTGCTCTCGTCTTCGATGTACTCTCCGGTGATGGCGTCGGTATAGTTGGCGAACTGGTAGAGGTCACCGCGTAGTTCCGCGATCGGCGTGTAGGTGATGCCGACCATGTCGGTCAGGCGGCGGCGCCATTTCAATTCGGTCACGGCGCGATTGAGGGCCTGGTTCTTGCCGATAAGGGCTGGATTATCGGCTTGGTCCAGGTCGAGGCGCGAGAACGCCAACAGGTTGGTATCCCACTTCAGCTCGCCGCCCAGAACCGGATCGCCGAAGACGTAGTTGTAATCGATGATCGGATAGGTGCGCGATTCAGCCGATGGCGGATCGGGCAGCAGACTGGTGAACTGGTACAGGTTGGCGCCGAAGTAATTCCGGTCCGACAAGCCTTCCATGTAGATGTTGTTGACCCGGTCGGTGAGTAGGATGTTATCCAGCTTGTAGAAACGGCGGAAGCTGTCGTCGCTCTCCAGCGTCACGTCCCAGCCCGCGCGCCACCAGCTCGACAGCGAGAAATCACCCTTCGTCTCGATGCTGCCGCGCCAGCCTTCCAGATCAGTGTCAGATCCGGCAGGCAGCCCACTGGCGTTCTGGTCTATGCCGGCGAGCTTCACGCTGTACTGGCCATCCCACAGCTTATGGCGCCAGTCGCCCTGCCAAAGGACACCCTGTTCCGTCATGTAGCGGGGTCGGAACGTGAAGTCGTAGTTGGGGGCCATGGCGAAAAAGTAGGGCGTCTCCGTGAAGAAGCCGAGGTCGTCGGAGTTGCCGAACGAGGGGGCCAGGAAGCCGCTACGGCGCTTCACCGACGGGTCCGGGTGCTCGAAATACGGCATGTAGAACACCGGCTGGCCGAAAAGCTCGAACTGCGCGTCCTGGTAAGCGATCGAGGCCGCCTGCGTATCGTGCGTGATCTTGCGGGCACTGATACACCACAAAGGCGGCATGCCGCCTTCGCTGGAGCAGGGCGTGAACCTGCCGTTGGAGAATTCTGTTGTGTTGCCATCGCGCCGCGCGCCCTGTTCGGCGGCGATGCGGGTGTTGTCCTTGGAGACGACGCTCAACGATTGCACGAAGCCGTCGCGGAAATCATCGGTGAGGGTATAGCGCTCGGCCCGGATGATATTGCCGTTGGCTTCCTTCAGAACGACGTTGCCACTGGCCGAAAGTGTGTTGGCGCCCTGGTCGTAGATGACCTCGTCGGCCGTCAGGATGTTGCTGTTGTAAAAGATCTCGACGTTGCCCTTGGCCACCACGCGGTTGCCTTTGGTGTCGTAAATCAGCTGGTCGCCCTGCAGATACAGCGGCAGCGTGCTGTCGTACTTCGGCGTTGGCCCGAAAATTCCGCCCTCGGGCTTCGGGAACGCGGACGGCGGTGACGCCGACTTCTGGTTGAACTCTCCGGAGCGCTGGGCAAACGCCCCGTCTGGCAGCGCGATCACGCATAGCACCAAGGCCAGGGACGCAGCAAAAACACGAGCACAAGACGCGCGAAAACGCCCGGCTACCGACACCAAGTGGCGCCGGTCCGGTACGTCGCTTACGCCTTGTTCTGCCCGCGGTTTCCGCGCAGCACGCATCACTCAGCCGTCCTCCTGGTGCAACAGCACCGTTGTTGAAACCAATATGGCAAGAGTGACTGGGAACCAAACCGCGATCCGAGGCGCAACAAGACCGGCGACCCCGATCTGCCGCGAGACTTCGGCCATTAAAAAGAACCCAAATCCCCCTACCATTCCGGTCACGACCATAGTCTGTATCCTGCCAGAGCGGAATGACTTCAACGACACAGTCGCGGCCAAAAGCACCATCGCCAGACAGAGCAGCGGACGCGACAGCAGCAGCTCGTATTGGATTTCCAGAGCAGCGGTTGAAAGTTTTGCTTTTTCAGCGACTTCGATGAGCCCTGGGAGCTCCCAGAACGACACCGAGATCACGGTGCCCAGCGCATCGGTGACGCGTTCCGGCGTGAGGTAAGTCGACAGCATGTAGGACTGGTACTTTTCCGGCTCCAAACCCACGCGCGACACGACCGCATCCTCGATCAGCCAAAAGCCTTCCTTGAGGGTCGCCTGACGGCCTTGGATGCGTTCTGCAAAGTGTCCCTCGCGATCGAATACGAACGCTGTAACGCCGTTCAGCTGCAGCCCTCGCCGAGAGGCCGACGCGGCATTGATGACGGATTGACCATCGGCGCCGTCCTGACGCAGCCAAGTTCCGGCGCCCCCCGATCGCAAAAGATTGGATTCGCGTCCGAAATACTTGCCATAGAGACGCTCCGATTCCGCACGAGCCGCCGCGGCGAGTGGATTGTAGACCGTCATGCCGAATACACCGAGCGTAACAGCCACCAGCATCCCCGGCATCAGGAATTGCCAAACTGACATGCCGCCGGCCCGGATGACCGCGAGTTCGCTCTTGCGCGACAGGCCCACCAAAGCGCCGATCGAACCTGTCAATACTGCGAACGACAGCAGGAACTCGGTATAGGCGGGCAGACGCAGGATCGTGAGCCAGGCGAGCCGCCACGCCGGCACACTTCCGAACTTGCCGGATTGGCGCAGCAACTCGACGAAGTCAATCATGAAGATGAGAATGGTACAGAGCAGGAAAGTGCTCAAGATCGCGCCGAAGAACTTGCGCGCGATGTAGAAGCCGAGCGTCGGCTTGCCAAGCAGCATGCGTCAGCGTCCTCCCGTTGCGGCAGCGGGCGGTTCGCCCCGAAAGCTGGGCAAGCGTTCGATCAATGCCGAAAATCCTTCGCTAAGCCGGGCGGCAAGCATATTGGGGCGCGACATCCGGGACGAGCGGATCATGATCACGATTGACGCCACCCCCGCCGCGATCGGGATCAGGTACAGGAGCGGCACGAGCGCGGGTTTCAGCACAACGACATTGGTGATGGCAAGACCGCCCAGACGCGCAGCCGCAGCGGCGACAAACCCCGCCACCAGAACTCTGCGTGCGGCCCTGCCGCGTGCTTCGCGCTTGCCCCGCCGCAGCCAGTGCGATCAGCACGAACGCGATTGGATAAAGCGGGTTGGCAAAGCGCTCGTGCAGTTCGGCTCCAAACTGTCCCGGGTTCCTCCGGAAACCGACGCTGGTCGCCTCCGGATTGAGCAGTTCGCCGAGATAACGCTCGCGCGGTTTGAGGTCTGTCTGCTCGGTTACCTTCTGCTCGAACTCATTGAGATCGATGGCGTACTTGTCGAAGGCTATGATCTGTGCCGGATCGGCCGGATCGGACTGCCTGACGATATGGCCGGCCGTCATCACGAGGTATGCGGCGTTGTCCTGCTTCACGATCATTCCGCGCTCCGCCAGATAGGAGAGCGATTGCTTGGGCTTGCGGACATCGTGCATGATGAGGCCGAGCAGTTCGCCGTTCGTGGAGCGCTCCCGGATATGGAACGTCAAGCCCTGTTCGGGGCTCGAAAAACGGCCGGGCTGGATCACCTGGGTCAGCAGATCGGCGCGGATCTGCATGACGTAGTCGCGCAGCTGCCTGAGGCTCCAGGGCTGGCCGACGTGGTTCACCAGTGCAACTCCCGCGCTGACGATGAGCGCCAGCACGATCAGTGGGCGCGCCACATTCGCCACCGTCGCGCCGGCCGCCGTCAATACGATCAGTTCGCTATCGCTATTCAGCCGATGCAATGTGTGCAGCGCGGCAATGAGGAGGGCGAAGGGCGCTATGACGGCGATCAGGTTCGGCAATGCGAGTGTGGTCATCTTCAGAAGGGTGACGGCATCCTGACCCTGGCTCGTCACAACGTTCAATTGGCGTAGAGCCAGCGCGATCCAGACGATGCCGGCAAGCGATAGCAGGATCAGCAGCAGGGCGCCTGCACTTTGCCGGAACACATATCGTGAGATAATTGTCATGAGCTGGTAAGATGTCCGCGCGTGTGCCTGCAACCCAAGCCGTCCAGGCGGACGGCTCACTACGCTCGAGCCTCCCGGGGTCCCATAGCACGGTGGCGGAATTTCGGCTCCGTCTCAACGGTCTAGAACACAACGGCGGCTGCCCGGCCGGACGTGACTCCAATTGGCGGTTCCGTTTCGCCCCGAGACGGCGGACGGCGATGGAACCAAAGCCATCTTGCGCTTCGTATCCGTCAGTCTAAAAGACTGGACTAGTTTCGATTTTTTCTCTCCCTGCGACCTGTGGACAGCACAGCGGCGACCCGGCGGATCCAGCCGGTCGCGGGCGCGTTGCCGGTGCCGCGCGCAGGCGTGAACCTGAAGGACGGAGTACGAACCCAGATGACCGATCGTCTCGACATCGCTTTCGCCGGGCTCGACGCCGCGCCCGAAACCATATGTCTCGTTTTCGCCGGGCCGGAACTGGCATTGGCCGACACTGCGCTGGCGCTCAATCAGAAGTCCTCAGGCGCCATTCTCAAGGCGGCCGAGGCGGCCGGCTTCACGGGAAAGGCCAAGACGTCTATCGAACTTCTGGTTCCGACGAAGCTCAATGTAACGCGGCTGCTGGTCAGCGGTACCGGCAAGGTCGCCGACCATGGGGAGAGCGAATGGTCCAACCTCGGCGGAGCCGCCCTCGGCCTCGTCACGGCGCGCAAGACCAAGAGCGCCAGCATCGTTGCGGAATTCAATGGCGTGCCGTCGTCAAAGGCGGATGAGGCGGCAGCGTTAATCGGTTTCGGCGCGCTGCTGCGGAATTACACGTTCACGAAGTATCAGACTAAAAAATCGGGCGGCGCTAATGATGATGCCGGGAACGGCGCCGCGCCGGCCAAGGACGGTATCGAGCATCTCGTTATTCATTGCGAGAACCCCGACAAGGCGCGGCAAGCCTTCGCACGCCACCAGGGCCTTGCCCAAGGCATCTTCGTTGCCCGCGATCTCGTCAACGAGCCGGCCAATGAACTGGGACCCGTCGAGTTTGCCGATCGCGTGAAAGACCTCGAGTGGGTCGGCCTTGACGTGGAAATTCTCGATGTCGACGCGCTCAGGGCCTTGAAGATGAATACGCTGCTCGCCGTAGGGCAGGGTAGCACACGGCCGTCGCGCGTCGCGGTCATGCAGTGGAACGGCGCTAAATCGAAGCGGGCGAAGCCGCTGGCCTTCATCGGCAAGGGCGTCGTGTTCGACACCGGCGGAATCTCGATTAAGGGTGCGGCCGGAATGGAGGACATGAAGGGCGATATGGGCGGGGCGGCGGCCGTCACCGGCCTGATGTACGCGCTCGCATCGCGCAAGGCTAACGTCAACGCGATCGGCATCATCGGTCTCGTCGAGAACATGCCATCGGGCAACGCCATGCGGCCAGGCGACATCGTGACGTCCATGTCCGGGCAGACGGTGGAGATCATCAACACGGACGCGGAAGGGCGTCTCGTGCTGGCCGACGTGCTCTGGTACGCGCAGGAGCGGTTCAAGCCAAAACTCATCGTCGACCTTGCGACGCTGACCGGCGCCATCATGGTCGCGCTCGGCAAGGAGTACGCCGGGCTCTTCTGCAGCGACGACAAGCTCAGCGCCGATCTATTGTCGGCCTCCAAGGCGACGGGCGAGAAGCTTTGGCGCATGCCACTCGATAAGGCCTACGACAAGATGATCGACAGCAAGTTCGCCGACATGAAGAACATGGGCGGACGCTGGGGTGGCTCATGCACAGCCGCTGCGTTCCTGCAGCGATTCATCAAAGATACTCCGTGGGCGCACATCGACGTCGCGGGGACGGCGATGGATTCGGGCCGCACCGACATCAATACAAGCTGGGGTTCGGGCTGGGGCGTCCGGCTGCTGGACCAGTTCGTGTCGGATCATCATGAAAAGGGTTAGCGGTGTTGAATCGCGATGAGCGCGAGAAGTTAATATATTGATCTATCATATTCTTATAACTATATTTTCCATAATATATATTATGCGAACTACGCATGCGTGGCGCACTAAAGGTCCCTATACGCGCGCTCCTGCGGTGCAGGTTTTTTCGCTCACGCTCAGCCGTTCCATTTTTCCATCGCCCGCACTGCGGTTGCGATGATCGCGGCGTGAACCGAGGCGACGAAACCGGTCAGCACATTGACGCTGAGCAGCAGGCCTACCAGCCGCGCCCATTCGACCGGCAGGACAGCCGCCAGCAGGGTCACGACGAATTCGTCGAAGGCCTGCTTCAGCTGGAAGAATAGTTCGCTCACCTGCTCCAGATTCGGAACCTTCGGTAGGTCCCAGACGATGCGCCAACCGAGATCGCCGACGGTCGTCTGAGGTACGAAATCCCAATGCGCGAGTGCCGCGATCCCGACGGAGAACAAGAGCCCGAGCGGCGGCGCCAGACGAAAGAACCCCCAGCGCGCCGGGATGGCGTCGAGACGGATCGACAGCGTGCGCAGGATCGTCGATCCGGCATAGACGACGAACCCGAACAGGATCGCGACCCAAAATAGGCGATCGTGGTCGGTGCCAGAAAAAGTGAAAATCGCAGCTACGGCCGCGATCAGCGCCTTAAACAGCGCCTCTCCTAATCCGATGAGGGGAACAAGCACCCCTCGGCCCAGCGCCGTCTTGCCGAAGTAGAACGAGAGTTCGTTGCGCAGCCGGCCGATCTCCAGCCAGATCCCTGCAAGGAAGGCCACGGCGAATGTCAGCGCCGCGAGGATGAGCGGGCAGCGGTAGCCGAGCCAAGCCAAGCCGACAACGGCGGCGATCTCCGCCGCCATGATAAACGCGTTGACGATAATCCGCATAACGAATGCCCAGCGCGCTCCCCTGCCCGCGGACGACACCCTATAACGATAATGGTCCCGGCCCGCCATCGGCATGCCAGCGCAGGAGCATTCTCAAGACGCAGCACGCGGCACGGAGCATACAGCGTCGCCCGTCCGCCCAAGCTGAGCCTGGAGCGGGAACGAGCGGCGCATAAACATCAATTCAGGCCCGGTATCACCGATAAACGATAGACGAGGCTTTCCATCGTCCGGGCCGAGCCAGTACGTTGCTTCGACCACGAACGGCGCGGAACCGGCGGCAATCTCGAGCTTGCCGTTGAAGGTGGTCGCCGACCCGCGCTTTTCAGCAATCTCGAGCGTCAGGGCCTGCCCGGCGCACCTATTCTGCTCAGATACGCGAACACCGCACCAATGTCCATCACACGGCTGGATATCCAGGGTGATCGAGCACGGCTTTTCTCCGCACGCCTTTGAGGTGCTGAACCCGCCAAGGCGCCCTGACCACCGCCCAGATGGATCGACGGTCTTTGTCGTCGTTCCTTTAACTTTCTCGGCGGCTGCCGCAGAGCCGCCATGAGGTTCGACGACCCTCAGCACCATCATGACCACCAAACTACACGCGACAAACCCGGCACGGACGGCAACGCCTAACCCCACGCGTCGAACCCTGTCGCCGTCCACCTGGTCCAGGCCGGCGCGCGCCGCCGCGATTTTCATATTTGGCATCCTGTTCGTTCCTGTTGGAATAATCGCGATCGGCTCTGGCACCGGCCTCATCGCTCTGCCCTTCGAAATGTTCATGCTGGCATCTCGCATGCCTGCCGTGTTTCCCGTTCACATGGTGTCATCGGCAGCGGCACTGCTGGTACTGCCCGTCGTCCTGGCTGTGCGCCATCGACCTGATATTCACAGGATACTTGGCCGCTTGTTGGGCGCTTTCGTGTTGGTCGGCGGGCTGACGGCCTTGCCCGTTGCTATCGGCAGTCATTCGGTGACGATGGCGCGGGCCGGCTTCTTCGTCCAGAGCCTCGTCTGGATGGGGCTGTTCGCGGCCGGACTTCATGCCCTCTGGTCAGGTCGCCGATTTCGACATGCGCGCCTGATGCTGGCGATGGCGGCCGTCACAACCGGGGCTGTGTGGTTTCGGGTGTTGACGGGCTCCGCAATCTTGCTCGGGTTACCGTTCGAGGCCGTCTACGGGCTTGCGGCGTGGATGGCATGGCTCGCACCATTGGCGCTCGTCATGGCAAGCCCGAGACTGGCCCAGGACCTCATTCGTTGACGGCGGCGACAGTAGCCATCGACGTGGCGGGTCCGAAGGAGCGTCCCTTCCATCGTCCCGACATCTCGTAGGGCACGAAGCGGGCGAATAGATCTTCGGAGAAGTATTTGTTGGCGCGCGCAACCTTAATCGCGTCGAGATGGGCGCCGCTGCGGGCAAAGCGGTCCATCGCCTCCTGGTTCTCCCAGATCGTGAACGTCGCCTGCCGAAACACCGGCGCCTCGCCCAGTCCCATAGATACGATGCGGCCTTCCGCGGCTTCGAGCGAGGCTTGCGTATGGGGCGAATGCCGCCAGAACGCGCGCGCCTTTGCGGGCTTGATCGAGGCGCGCGTCAGAGACGCGACGGGTCCCACCGCGGGCGACGTCGCCGTGACTGACAGCGGCGTGCGGTGAGACCAACTTCCTCGGCTCGAATAGGCGCGCAGCTTCGTCTGGAAGAGTTCAATGCCGTGCGCGCGATACGCACACATCATCTTGGACTGCGCCAGGAAGGCGTCGGCGCTCACCTCGTCGGCGAACGCGCAGAACAGGCCCTGGTACTGCAGCCCCGGCTGGATCAGAAAGCCGCCTTCGCGGCCGCTTCCAAGCAGCTTGAAAAAGGTGAGACCCGGCACGTTTCGCATCGACGTCCAGCGGCCGAAGGCCAGCCGCGCCAAACCCGACGCAACATGGCCGGGTGCCCATTTCACAACGGCCAGGACGCCCACCGCTCCGCTCATGCCGTCACTCTTTCTGTCACACTTTCGACCGCTACCGCCGCTCGGTCATGCTAACAGGGCGATGCTAACCCAAGGAACCGTGACCGTGCAAAACAACAGCACCAACGCACCCAAGACCATGCAGGACCTGCTCGCCGTCATGGTGGCCCTTCGCACACCGGTCACCGGGTGCCCATGGGATCTGGAGCAGACCTTCAAGTCCATTGCACCCTACACGATCGAGGAAGCCTATGAGGTCGCCGATGCCATCGCTCGGGGCGATCTGGCCGACCTAAAGGACGAACTCGGCGATCTTCTGCTACAGGTCGTCTATCACGCACGCATCGCCGAGGAGGCCTCGGCGTTCAACTTCGCCGCCGTGGTCGACGCGATCACGCGCAAGATGATACGCCGGCATCCCCACGTATTCGGCGACGCGTACGTACGCAGCGCTGATGACGTGAAGGGGCTGTGGGACCGGATCAAGGCTGCCGAGCGCGCCGCCAGGAAATCGCAGAACGATGCGGGGACACCGCGACCGGCGGCGTCGCTTCTCGACAACGTGCCCTTTGGCCTCCCGGCTCTGACGCGCGCCGTCAAGTTGCAGAGCACAGCAGCAAAGGTCGGCTTCGACTGGCCTTCACTCAGCCCTGTATTCGAGAAACTCGAAGAAGAACTGCGCGAGTTCACAGAGGTTGCGTTACCCGTCGACCCGCGCGGAGCGGCTCCAGCCAGTGATCCGACGCAGCGCGCGCGCGCAGAGGAGGAGCTGGGCGACCTGCTGTTTGTCATGGCCAACATCGCACGCCACCTCGACATCGATCCCGAATCGGCGTTGCGGGGGGCGAACACGAAATTCACGCGGCGCTTTGCTCACATCGAGCATCGCCTTGCGGAACAGGGTTCGAGCCCTGCCGGATCGACGCTGGAGGAGATGGACGCGCTCTGGGACGAAGCAAAGGTCAAAGAGAAATCTTGAGTGGCGCCCGTTGCGGGGTCACGCGCTGCGCGTGACGTGCTCCGGCCGAAATCCGAGGCCGATCAACCGGGCCGGCAAGCGATTGAGCCAAGGGACAACCGAGATCAACCTCGCTACCCAAGGTACGCTCAGCTTATCGCTGCTTGCGAGAGCCGGCGTCAGGATCGCGTTGTGGATCGTGATTTGCATGCGCTGTGTCAGTCGCGTCGGCCATTCGCGGCGGGCTTGAACTTTCTGCAGTTGGGCAAGTGGTGCCTGCCCGCGTCGCAAGGTTCCGGCGAGAATGTTCGCGGAGGCCACCGCGTCCTGAATGGCGAGATTGATGCCGACGCCCCCGGCCGGGCTCATCGCATGCGCGGCATCGCCAATGCACAGGAGACCTTGCGTTGCCCAGTTCTTCAAGCGGTCGATCTTGACGGTCAGCAACTTGATCTGTTGCCAATCGGTCAGCGCCTGCGCCCGCGCGGCCTCCAGCGGTAATTCCGCAACGATCGCCTCGCGGAATCGTGCGAGCCCTTCGGCACGCACGCGCGCTTCACCACCCTTGGGGATGACGTAAGCGCACTGCCAATAATCCCCTCGGTTCAACATGACGAAGATTTTTCCCGGTGAGAGGCGGGCCTGCGCGTCCTCCTGGTCGCCGGGGTGTCGAGGCAGGCGGAACCACAGTACGTCGATCGGCGCGCCGAGGTCGTCGACGGCGAGGCCGCTCTGCGCGCGCAGAATGGAGGAACGTCCATCGGCGGCGATGACAAGGTCCGACGCAACAGTGAGCGGCCCTTTGGGCGTCATCGCCTCGACTCCCGTCACTCGACCCTCGCCGTCGATAACCAGCGACCGGGCTTCGGCCTCCATCCGCAGCTCGAAACCCCGATACGTCGATCCCTTCTGCGCGAGGAAATTCAAGAAGTCCCATTGCGGCATCATGGCGATGAACGGTGCAGCCACCGGCAGATGGGTGAAGTCCACCATCTCCACCGGCACGGCGCTGAAATGTGCCGTCAGCCTGCGCACGCGCTGATGCGGCAACCGCAGTAGTTCATCGAGCCAGCCCAGTTCGGACATGACCTGCAGCGTCGATGGGTGAATCGTATCGCCGCGAAAATCGCGGAGGAAGTCGGCATGCTTTTCAAGCACTAGAACATCGACGCCAGCACGCGCCAACAGAAGGCCCGCCATCAGTCCGGCCGGTCCACCACCGGCGATGCAGCACGTAACCCGTCGCTCCATTGCGGACCTCCTGGGTAAACGTCACCAGCTACACTTCGATCCCTGCCTTGCGTAGTTGATTCAGCAGCCGCGCCTGCTTCTCGGCCGGTACCCGAACGCGCACGGCGATGTTGCCGCTCTCATCGGGCGTGCGCAAGATCACATCGGCATTCTCGTGGAGCCAGTGCATCAAACGCCCATCGTGCGCCGGCACGGTGACTTCGATGATGCGGTCTGCCGCCCCGAGCCGAGCATCGAGGGCATCAAGCAGCTTGTCGAAGCCCGTGCCTTGCGTGGCTGAAACCAGCACGGGTTGTCGATCTTTCCAACGCGCGGCGTGTGTCGCCTGGGACTTGGCGTCTTCCGATAGCAAATCGGCCTTATTCCACGCCTCGAGGATATGGCTGTGGGCAGGAACCGTGTCGATGCCCAGATCGCCGAGCACGCCTTCGACGTCCGCCGCCTGGGCATCCGTTTCCTGATGCGCAATGTCACGCACGTGCAGGATCAAATCGGATTCGATGACTTCTTCCAACGTGGCCCGGAAGGCCGCCACCAGCGCCGTCGGCAGATCGGAAATAAAACCCACCGTGTCCGACAGTATGATGCGCCGACCGCTGGGAAGACGCACCTCGCGCATGGTCGGGTCGAGCGTCGCGAACACCTGGTTCTGGGCGAGCACAGATGCTCGCGTAATGCGATTGAATAGCGTCGACTTGCCAGCGTTCGTGTACCCGACAATGGCGACAACGGGATAGGGAACCTTGCGGCGGCCTTCCCGGTGCAGCGCGCGGGTACGCACAACATCAGCGAGTTCCTTTTTGATCACATCCATGCGCGCCTGCAAGATTTGCCGGTCGAGTTCGATCTGGGCTTCGCCGGGACCGCCGAGGAATCCGCCGCCGCCGCGCTGGCGCTCCAAATGGGTCCAGGCCCGGACAAGTCGTCCCTTTTGGTACGTCAGATGCGCCAGTTCGACCTGAAGTACACCTTCGCGGGTCCGAGCCCGGACTCCGAAGATTTCAAGGATCAGGCCGGTGCGATCCAGAACTTTGGCGTTCCATGCCTTTTCTAGATTGCGTTGCTGGACCGGCGTGATGGCGTGATCGACGATCACCAGTTCGATCTGGTCGTCGGCCACGCGTTGATGCAGTTCCTCGACCTTGCCGGAACCGATCAGCGTCGCCGGCCGCGCCTCGGCGATCGGCACGGTGGCGGCGTCTACCACGTCGAGGTCGATGGCGTTCGCCAAACCCACGGCCTCGGCCAACCGGTCCTCCGGTGAATGGATCTCGGCTGTTTGGCGGGCGGGGCCCGTACCCCGGCCCGCTCCCCGCTTCCAGACCGGCACCACGACCATGGTGCGGTACCGCTTCGCCCGTGTGTTGGATGTACGTTCGCACCGGGGCAGCCGCTTGGCGGCAGTCACCTCCGCCTCTACGTCAGGAGCGCCCGCGTTATTATGGTCTTCGATGTTGAGCGCCGCCTTTACTGGCCGTCGCCCTGCTCCGCATCCATGAGATGCACAGGTGCGCCCGGCATGATGGTCGAGATCGCATGTTTGTAGACCAACTGCGAGTGACCGTCACGGCGCAAGAGCACACAGAAATTGTCGAACCAAGTTACGATGCCCTGCAGCTTGACCCCATTGATCAGAAATATCGTGAGGGGGATCTTCTGTTTCCGAACATGATTGAGAAACGTGTCTTGCAGGCTTTGGGCTCGATCAGCGGCCATTTTCGTTCTCTGCTTTTTTGATGTCTGCCGAACGCCGTCGGTAGCTGGTGGTTTCTACGCAGGATGTTAATTCTTCGATCTACGCCTCACCTAGAACTCGAAGCGATGCAGGCATCCGTCTGCCCGTCTCGCCGCTAGCTATGCAAATAGTATACCCAAGAATTAAGAAATGAAGTTCAAAGATACGACAGCACTCATCGGGATTTTCCGACAACCCGCGGTGTATCAAGGTGATGAAATTTGTGCAAACTGATGAAACAATGATCGCAGCTGCAAGGTGATCGCACCTGGAACCCCAGTCCCGATCAATCGCCCGTCGATTTTCACGACCGACATTATGGTTCCTGACGCCGACGTCACAAAGGCTTCACGCGCGGCCAGAGCCTGTGCCACGGTAAACGGCCGTTCCTCGACGGCGAGGTTCTCCCGCTCGAGAATATCCAAGACTACCGCGCGGGTAACGCCGGACAGAATGTCGGCTCCGAGCGCTCGCGTCACCAGCACGCCGCCCGCTTGCACGATCCACGCGTTACTGGACGCTCCTTCCGTCACGTAACCCTGCTCATCCACGAACCAGGCTTCCTGAGCCCCGTCGCGCCGCGCAGCCTCCTTGGCAAGACACGCCGGGAGAAGCATTACGGTTTTAAGATCGCACCGGGCCCACCGACTTTCCGGCACCGTTTTCACGGCGATGCCTTTCTGAGCTTTGAGAGCCGACTTGGCCGGGTCGACTGAACGCGCAAGGCAGACCAGCGTCGGCGGCGTCACGGGATCGGGAAAAAGGAAATCGCGCGGCGCCCGGCCGCGCGACACTTGCAGATAGACAAGTCCATTGCGGACACGATTGCGCCGGACCGTCTCTCGCAGCACCAGCCTCAGCGCAGCATCGCTCATAGGAGCTGAGATGTTCAGTTCGCCCAGCGATCGCATCAGCCGAGCCATATGACGCGCCTCGTCGACAAGGCAGCCGTTGTGCACCTCGCACACCTCGTAGACCGCATCGGCGAACTGAAAACCGCGATCTTCGACATGAACACCGGCTTCGCCATACGGCATGTACCGACCTTCGACATAGACAACGCGCGTCATCGCTGAGGCTCCGATTTGGCTGAGACGTCGATGACGGAGACGTGGTTGTCCTCCGCCGCCCGTCATTCGGCAAATCCGAACCCGACCTGGCCTGATCCGGAGACGACGAACTTCACGCGATGCTCCGCGTTATGGCTGCGATGTTGCCATTCCAACGTCGGGTCATCAGGAACCGGTGCAAAAATTCCGCGCGGCGCCTGTACCCCACGGCATAGGAGGGACTGTTATCGGAATCGTCAATTATGGCGGATTTCTCCCGCCCTCTGATCGGATGAAACGCCCAGCGCCCTTAGCTTGCGATGCAGCGCAGAACGCTCCATGCCGACGAACTCGGCCGTCCGGGAAATGTTGCCACCGAACCGGTTGATTTGCGCCAGCAGATACTCGCGCTCGAAGATTTCCCGGGCTTCACGCAGTGGCAGCGACATCAGGTGTTCGGCGCCGCCGTTGACGGGCAACGGCACGTTCGAGCCGATTTCCTCCGGCAGCATCTCCGCCGTGATGACCGTGTTGGGATCGCCCCCCGCCAGGATCATGAGGCGCTCGATGTTGTTGCGCAGTTCGCGGACATTCCCCGGCCAATCGTGGGCCTGCAGAACCGCGATCGCATCCTCACCGATCCGGCGCGGCGCCAGCCCCGATGCCTGGCTCAACTGCGAAACGAAAAACTGGATGAGTTCGGGAATGTCCTCTCGCCGTTCGGCAAGGCTCGGCACGCGCAGCGGTACGACGTTGAGACGATGGTACAGGTCTTCGCGGAAACGACCCTCGGCCATCTCCCTTTCCAGGTCCCGGCTCGTCGACGAAATGATGCGGACGTCGACCGCGACCTTCTGCGCTCCGCCGAGGCGCAGGAATTTCTGCTCGACGAGAACCCGCAGGACCTTGCCCTGAGTTTCCATCGGCATGTCCGCGACTTCGTCGATGTAGAGTGTGCCGCCGTGCGCTTCTTCGAGCGCGCCCACCTTGCGTGGCCCGCCGGAGCGGTCCTCGGTGCCGAACAGCTCTTCCTCGACCCGGTCGGGCGCCATGGCGGCGGCGTTGAGCACGACGAAGGGGGCATCAGCCCGGTGCGATTTCAAATGGATGACGCGTGCCGACAACTCCTTGCCGGTGCCCGACGATCCCCGGATCAGGATACGGCTATTGGTCGGGGCCACTCGATCGAGCTGCCCCCGCAGCTGGTTGATCGCGGCCGATCGTCCGACCATCTCCGCTGAAACCGTGGAGCGTTCGCGCAGTTCGCGCACTTCGCGCTTCAACTGCGAGGCCTCGAGTGCGCGCAGGGTGACGAGCACGAGCCGGTCGGCCTTGAAGGGCTTTTCGATGTAATCGTAGGCGCCCCGCTTGATCGCCGTCACGGCCGTTTCGATGTTGCCGTGCCCGGAAATGATGACCACCGGCAGATCGGGGTGCACCCGCTTGATGATCGAGAGCACCTCGAGCCCGTCGAGCCGGCTGCCCTGCAGCCAGATGTCGAGAATGACGAGCTGCGGCCGTCGTTCCTCGATGGCGCGCAAGGCTTCGTCGCTATCGCGTGCGAGGCGAACGCGGTGCCCCTCGTCTTCCAGAATGCCCCCAATCAGATCGCGAATGTCGGCCTCATCGTCGACGATCAGAATATCAGCTGCCATGCTTCGCTCCCTCGTGTGATGTCGTGCTAGGCCGCGGTGGACTCATCGTCCACCTCCGGTCGAATGTCTTCGTGTTTTGGTCGTGCCGGCGATGTTTTGCGCGCCGGCAGTGTCAGGCGGACCAGCGCTCCGCGCGGCCGGTCGGGGGCCGGCGGTGCATCGTCCAACGTCAGCGCTCCGCCATGCTGTTCGGTGATCTTCTGCACAATGGCGAGCCCGAGACCCGTTCCCTTGTGACCCTTCGTGGTGACGTAGGGCTCGAGCAGCTTGGAGCGGTTCTGTTTGGGCAGACCGACGCCGTTGTCGATGACGTCGATTTCATAGCGGTCGGGGAGCGCGCGTAGCACGACCTCGACGCGACCGCGCCATCCGTCATCCGCGCCCGTCGTCGCACTTTCCACCGCCTCCGTCGCGTTCTTGACGAGATTCGTCACGGCTTGCGTGATCAGGCGGCGGTCGAACGAGGTTAGCGCTGGCTTCTCCGGCAACGCGAAGTCGTATGTAACGCCGGGGTGGCTCTCGCGGAACAGGATGACGGAATCGAGAATCGCATCCTTCAGATCGCCGGCCTCCATCACTGGCTTGGGAACGCGCGCGAACGCCGCGAACTCGTCGACCATGGTTTTGATGTCGCCGGCCTGACGCTCGATCGTCGCCGTCAGCTTTTCGAAGGTCTCGCGATCCTCGACGATCACCTTGCCGTACTTTTTACGGATCCGTTCCGCCGACAGGATGATCGGCGTCAATGGGTTCTTAATTTCGTGTGCAATGCGGCGCGCCACGTCGCCCCACGCCGACGTGCGCTGAGCCGTGACAAGTTCTGTGATGTCATCGAACGTGACGATGCAGCCAACGTCGCCGGGGCCGGCTTTCTCCCTGGTCAAGCGAACGGCAAAGGTGCGTTCTTCCGTACCGACCAGCACCTTAATTTCGCGCTGAGTCTTGGGTTTCAGCCCCGCCTCCTCGGCCGGCGACAGGACCTCGGCGAACACCGGCAGCGCCTCGGTCAGCTTCTTGCCGACAACCGAGTCTTCCTTGCAACCGAGCAGGACTTCGGCCGAGCGTGACAGCAGCGTGATGCGATCCTGCGCGTCGAGGCCGATGATGCCCGACGACACGCCGGCGAGGACGGCTTCGATAAAGCGGCGGCGGTCGGTCAGCTGCTCGTTCGCCGTCACGAGAGCGTCGCGCTGGTGTTTCAACTCGCGGGTCATATTGTTGAAGGTGTGCGACAGGCGGCGCAGATCGCCCTCGCCGCGCTTCTCAGGCAGTTCGACTTGCAGGTTGCCGGTCGAAACTTCCTGGGCGGCTCCGATGAGGCGGCGGATTGGTGCCACGAAACGCCCCGCGAACCATAGGCCGGCCCAAATAGCCGCCAGCAGGGCGGTCATCGAGATCATCGTATACATAAGCCCGTGCGCTAGCTTCAGGCCGCCGCGCGCTCGGCGCAGCCGGTTGTATTCATCGACGCTCTGGGCTGTACGTTGGAGGTGGCCGAGGACCTTGGCGCTGACGCCGCGCGCCACATAAAGAAATTGGCCAGGGAAACGGTTGAGGCGGGCCAACGCAGAAATATGAGAACCCTGCTGCGAACTGGAACTTAGCAGCGCGATCTGTCCGGCTTCCGCCTGTCGCAGCGCGGTCTGTGGCGGGCTGACAAATGGCAATTTGGGATCTTCTAGCGCAGCAAGAAGCTTCTGCCCCTTCTTGTCGACGAGATAGGCGACCGGCAAATCGCGAAGGCCTGCCTGCGCGATCATCAGCTGACGCAATTCGCGCTCGTCGCCCTGGACAAGATCGGAAGCCGCATCGATGTCGCGGGCCATGTTGGCGATGTCTGTGCGGATCACCTGGCCGTGCTCGTCGATGTAGGCCTTCGCCACGTCGAGCGAATTGTCGATGATTGCGCGCGTGCGCGAGGAGAACCAGCCGTCGATCGAGCGCGAAAACGTCGTCGTCGCCGCCACGGCCAGCAGCATGGCGGGCAACGCAGCGATGATGGAGAAGAGAGCCACGATCCGCACGTGCAGCCGGGCGCCCGCGACCTTGTTCTTCCACGCCTTCCACAACCCGATGAACTGCCAGGCAATCACGGCAATCATTGCCGCGATCAGAAGGACATTGATGAACAGGACGATGACCACCACCTCGTCGCGAGGCGTAATCGGTGTCAGACCTGTCAGAATCAGGAATGTCGCCAACGCTGAAACCAGCGACAGTACGGCCACGGAAAGGCCGAGCCAGAACACCTGGTCGCTCGTTTCGAGCAGCGGTGACGCAAGTTGTCCCGCAGAACCTTTTATCCCGTCAGCCGACATGAAGCCCTGTTGTTATTGTTCTGTCCGGGACCAAAACGCGAATGGCGGATGCCTGCATCTCGGCCCAGTCCGCCTTCAGACAGTTCTCAAAATGCGGCGAGGAATCCGCAGAGCGGCATGAAAGCAACTCAAATCCCCCGCTTACTGAAGCAAGCTCATCACAAACAACATTCAAACTGTGACATTTTCGCGACGTCCGCCACAGGTCAAGCGACCCCCTCGAGACTAAGTCACCGGAAAATGTTGCAATGGCCGCCCGCGTTGTAGGGGGGTTTGCGACCCATTGGCTCGGCGGATTTATAACCGGGGCACTTCCAGCAGAGGCTCACTAGATGACTTCGACGTCCGCCGCGTGGTTCATGCCGATCGTGCTTCTGGCCGTGTCCAACGTCTTCATGACGTTCGCCTGGTACGGACATCTGACACAAAAGAATTGGCCCTTATGGATGGCCATCGGCATCAGCTGGGGGATAGCGTTTTTCGAGTACTGCCTCGCGGTGCCGGCCAACCGCTACGGCCATGCGCTCTATTCAGCTGCTGAACTGAAGACGATGCAGGAAGTCATCACGCTAATCGTGTTCGCCTGCTTCTCCATCCTCGTCCTGAAAGAGCCGCTCACGATCAATCACGCGATTGGCTTTGCCCTGATCATAGCGGGGGCCTTTTTCGTGTTTCGCGCACCGATCACTTGATGCCCCGCCTACGGCAATGGCGAGCGGAAGACGCGGATGTCGAGCGCCTTGATGCGGCTGCGCAGGGTGTTGCGGTTCAACCCCAACAACTCGGCCGCGCGGATCTGGTTGCCGCGCGTGGCCGCCAGAGCGGCGGAGAGCAGCGGATACTCAACCTGGCGGATGACCCGATCATAGAGGCCCGGCGGCGGCAGCTCTTTGCCGAAGCCCGAGAAGTAGGTGGCGAGATAACGCTCGACCATCTCCGACAGGTCCTTGGGATCGCTTGTGGCCGCGCCGTTGCGGGCCGGCATCACCTCCACGAGTTCCTGATCGATGGTCTGGACCGTCAGCGTGTCCTGGGCATGAAGTGCCGCCACACGGCGCACGAAATTTTCCAGTTCCCGGACGTTGCCGGGCCACGGGTGCTCTTTCAGCCGCTCGACCGCCGCACTCTCGATTGACTTCTGCCCAAGGCCTTCGCGCGATGCGAGCCGCAGGAAATGACGCACAAGATCGCCGATATCTTCGGTGCGTTCGCGCAGCGGCGGAATGCGAACGGGAACGACGTTGAGCCGGTAGAAAAGGTCTTCGCGGAACAGGCCCTGCTGGATCTGTGATTTGAGGTCGCGATGGGTGGCCGCGATGATGCGCACGTTGGTCTTGATCGGCGTGCGGCCGCCCACCGTAGTGTATTCGCCCTGCTGCAGAACGCGCAGAAGCCGGGTCTGCGCCTCGAGTGGCATGTCGCCGATTTCATCGAGAAACAGCGTACCGCCCTCGGCCTGCTCGAAGCGACCCTGCGTGCGCATCTGAGCGCCCGTGAAGGCACCCTTTTCGTGTCCGAACAATTCACTTTCGATGAGCTCACGCGGAATGGCAGCCATGTTGATCGCCACGAACGGTCCATGACGGCGCTTGCCGTGGTCATGCAGCACGCGAGCCACAAGTTCCTTGCCCGTGCCGCTCTCGCCCGTGATCATCACAGTAAGATCGGTCTGAGTCAGACGCGCCAGCGCACGGTAGATCTCCTGCATGGCCGGCGACCGGCCGATCAGCGGCAGATCCTCGCCTTCGATGTTTTCCTGCTGGCGTTGGGGTCGCCGCCCGGGTCCCGCCAGCGCGCGCGAGACGACCGCGACGACCTCCGACAGATCGAAGGGCTTGGGCAGGTACTCGTAGGCGCCCTTCTCCGCGGCGGTGAGTGCTGTCATCAGCGTGTTCTGCGCGCTCATGACGATGATCGGCAAATCCGGCCGCGCTTTCTTGATGCGCGGGATCAGATCGAAGGCATTTTCATCGGGCATCACCACGTCGGTGATCACGACATCGCCCTCCCCTTGACTCACCCAGCGCCACAGCGTCGCGGCATTGCCGGTTGCGCGTGGCGAGTACCCGGCACGAGCCAGGGCCTGGTTAAGCACCGTTCGGATCGCGGTGTCGTCGTCGGCGATCAGGATCGTGCCTCGGGCCATGACTAACCTCTAAAGTTTCGCGGAGCCGCGCCGATAACGCGATCCTGCATGGGAAGAAGGGCGCGAAACACCGTACGCCGGGGCTCGCTGTCGCATTCGATGATGCCGCCGTGATCACCAATGATCTTGGCGACGAGCGCCAGACCTAGGCCGGTGCCGGTGCGCTTGGTAGTGACGAATGGATCGAAGATGTGCGGCTTCATGTGGTCGGGCACGCCGGCGCCATTGTCTTCGATCTGAATCATCAGTGGCAGGCTGATACGCGCTTCGGATCCCGGCACGGAAAGCCGCACGCCGGGGCGAAACGCGGTTTGAAGGACGACGCGTCCCTGATCGTTCTGCTCCGCCGACTCGACGGCGTTCTTGACGAGATTGAGGAACGCCTGAACGAGCTTGTCGCGATTTCCCGGCACAGGCGGCAGCGAGGGATCGTAGTCCTCGATGAAGCGGATGCCGCGCCCGAAACCTGTCTCCGCCAGCCGTCGCACGTGGTTCAGCACATCGTGAATGTTGATAGGTTGTTTGAGCAGCGGCCGCTCGTCGCCGAAGACCTCCATGCGGTCGACAAGGTTGCGGATGCGCTCCGTTTCCGAACAGATCAGCTGACTGAGCGCGCGGTCTTCGTCGCAAAGGTTCTGTTCCAGCAGTTGCGCTGCGCCGCGAATGCCCGACAGCGGGTTCTTGATCTCGTGCGCCAGGACTGCCGCCATGCCGGAGACCGAGCGCGCAGCCGCCCTATGGGTGAACTGACGTTCGATCATCTGCGCCATGTTGCGCTGCTGCAGCATGACAATGATCAGCCCCAGATGATCGGGGAATGGCCCGGCATGAACGTCGACGAGCTTGGGCGCGAGAAACTTCGGCGACGCCATCTCGAGACCGTACTCGTTGACGGTGGAACCCGACGCTCGCACCTGCTCGACGAGCGTCAGAAGCGGACATCCGAATGCAACGACCTCTTCCAGGGTCTGCCTCTTCATCATGGCGACACTGGTGGAGAGGAATGCTTCGGCGGCGGCGTTTGCGTAGGTGATGCGGTTGCCTTCCGCGATCACAAGGATCGGATGGGGCAACGCCGTCAGGAGCAGATCATGCTCGACAGGCCGGCGCGGCGCGTTCGCTGCAAGATCGCCGGCGTTAATGGGGCTGGAAGCGCTGCTCATGCCGCGGCCTCCGCGTAAAAGTCGTCAAGTCCAGACAGGGTACGATTGGCAGTGTCCTCTGTGCACAATCGGCGGCGCCACCCCTTCACGGTTTCGAGCGGCGCGCCGCTCGTCTCCAGATACCAGCCGATATGTTTGCGGGCGTTGCGCAGTCCAACGAACTCGCCGTAGTGGGCAAGCATATCCTCGACATGAGCCCGCGCCATCGACTTCTGACGGGCAAGCGACGGCGCGCCTGCATCCTGTTCCCCGGATAGGACGCCAGCAACGCGACCGGGCAGCCATGGCGCCCCATAGGCGCCTCGCCCGATCATGACACCATCGGCACCGGACGCCGCTAGGGCAGCCTGCGCATCGTCGACCGACTTGATGTCGCCGTTGACGATGACCGGAATCGACACCGCGTCCCTGACGCGGCGAACAGCTGCCCAATCGGCATTACCCTTGAAGAACTGACAGCGCGTGCGGCCGTGCACTGTGATAAGGCGAACGCCCGCGGCCTCGGCGCGACGCGCCAGTTCGGGCGCGTTACGGCTGGTGTCGTCCCAGCCGAGCCGCATCTTGAGGATCACTGGTACGCGCACCGCGCCGATCACGGCTTCGACAAGCCCGAGAGCGTGATCGAGATCGCGCATGAGCGCGCTGCCGGAAAGTCGGCCCGTCACCTCACGCGTCGGGCAGCCCATGTTGATGTCGATGATGTCGGCGCCTTGCGCTTCGCAAATGCGCGCCGCTTCGGACATCCAGCGCGCTTCGCAGCCGACGAGTTGTACAGCATAGGGAGATAGCTCCCTGCCCTTCGCGCGGCGCACGACGTCGGGACGTTCGGCCACGAGTTCAGAGCTGGCGACCATTTCAGACACCACCATTCCGGCGCCCAGTTCGTGTGCCAAGCGACGAAACGGCAAATCTGAAACGCCGGTCATTGGCGCCAACAAAACGCTGTTGCGCAACGTATGAGGGCCGACGCTCAGGTGGCTCACAGACGGATTTTCCCCGGATGCTTAGATTTAAGGCATCGCAGCTTAATGCCCTTGAATTGGGCAGTCTAGGGGCTCGCACATGGTTTCGCAAGCGCGAACAATCTCATCAACGATTGCCCTCCAGCATCTACGCCGCTAAAGCCATTGCGGCCCACATTCCATCCGGCCAGGGAGCTTTTCGTTGCGCACTGCCGCCTTGATCGTCGCCGCCGGGCGCGGATTGCGAGCCGTCAAGGCCGCCGGGATGGCCAAACAGTATGTCAGCCTGGCTGGACGCCCCCTTCTGGCCCACACCCTTGATGTATTCGGCTCCCACCCTGCCATCAGCCTCGTTCAAGTCGTGATCCGGCCAGGTGATGAAGCGCTCTACGCCGAGGCCACGAAGAGCATCCTCTTCGCCCTCAATCCAGCGGTCGAAGGCGGGGCAACACGCCAGGTATCGGTTGCCAGGGGACTGGCGGCGCTGGCGGCGCAATCGCCCGATCTCGTCCTCATCCACGACGCGGCGCGACCGTTCGTCGATCACGCCGTCATTGACCGGGTGATCGGCGCACTTGAGCGGCACGCTGGCGCAATCGCCGCCCTGCCGATTACCGAGACCCTGAAACGCGAAGGTCCGAGCGGCACCATTTCCGAGACGGTCGATCGCGCCGGCTTGTGGCGAGCGCAGACCCCGCAGGGTTTCTTGTTTTCGACTATTCTGGATATCCACCGAGCGGCCGCCGCAGAGGAACGCCGCGATTTCACAGACGATGCGGCAATCGCCGAATGGGCCGGGATCGACGTGGCTCTCGTCCACGGGTCCGCCCGCAACATCAAGGTCACCACGGCGGAGGATCTGGCTTTGGCTGCCGCGTCATTCGAGACCGCCCGCGCAATGGAGCCGCGGACCGGCACCGGTTTCGACGTGCATCGCTTCGCAGAGGGCACCTCTGTCTGGCTGTGCGGTGTCGAAATCCCCCACTTTGTTAAGCTGGAAGGCCATTCCGATGCCGATGTCGGTCTTCATGCCCTGACGGATGCCATCCTCGGCGCGCTGGGCGATGGCGACATCGGCCAGCACTTCCCGCCAACCGACCCGAAGTGGAAGGGCGCGCGCTCCAAAGTGTTCCTCGAAGACGCCACGCGCCGTGTCGCCGAACGAGGTGGCCGCATCACGAACGCCGATATCACGCTGCTATGCGAGACCCCGCGCGTCGGTCCCCATCGCGATGCCATGCGCGCAGCAATCGCCGCAATTCTTGGGATCGACGTTGGCCGGATCGGCGTCAAAGCCACAACCACCGAGGGACTTGGCTTCACCGGGCGGCGGGAGGGCATCGCCGCGATGGCCTCCGCAACGGTCCTACTCCCGATCGCAAGCTGATCCTTGCCGGATTTAATGCGCCGGCGCGTCGGTGCGGCGATTGACCCCTCCCGCAGAATCGCGGCATCCAAGTATCAGTGGTTGTATGGCCAAAATCCGAATCCGGGGGTACCCCATGAACATCATGAATGCGATCATCGAGCGCTCCGGCAAGGAAGTCGCCATCACCGAGATCGCCGAATCCACGTCCAAAACCTGTCTCGCCACCCGCGTGCGCCAACTGTCCCGGATCATCACGCGCGTCTACGACGACGCCATGCGTCCGCTCGGTATCACGGCCAGCCAGTACACGCTGCTGGCGCAGCTGGCCTCACGCGACGGCATCACCGCTGTCGAGATCGGGCATGAACTCGATATCGAAAAATCGACGCTGTCGCGCAACCTCAAGCGCCTGCTGGCGCTCGGCCACATCATCATGGACCCGCCCGCCGGCCGCCGCGGCCGCGGCTTGCATCTAACGGCGAAGGGGTCCGCGGTGCTGCGCGACGCCTATCCGATCTGGCAGGCGGCACAGTCCAGCACCCTCGCCGTCATGGGCCAGGACAGCCGCGCCACTCTCGATGACCTGCTGAAGCAGGCGGAGCGGCTCGCAACCGTCTGAGCCGCGAGTAGCGGCCAGACCTTCCACACGATACTATCAAACAGCGTGGTCCTCGCGGGTCGCGCTGTTTATGCGTTCATATCGAAGCGAAGGTTCCCACTATGTTCGACGACGATCTCGTCTATCTGGCCCGCCGCACCATCTTCGCACTCAAGTCGCGCGGCGTGATGCTGGTATCCGCAGAGAGCTGTACCGGCGGTTTGATCGCCGCCCTGATGACGGAGGTGCCAGGATCGTCCGCCGTCTTCGATCGCGGTTTCGTAACCTATTCCAACGACGCCAAGGCTGATCTGCTCGGAGTTCCGGAGACTCTGATCAAACGCGTCGGCGCGGTGAGCTCGGACGTCGCACGCGCCATGGCTGCGGGGGCTCTGGCGCGCTCACAGGCCGGAATTGCCGTCAGCGTCACAGGGATTGCCGGGCCCGATGGCGCAACTTCCAGCAAACCGGTCGGCCTCGTCTACATCGCAGTGGCCCAGCGCGGCGATCAACCCGTATCACACGAGTACAAGTTCGGGTCGATCGGCCGCGTCCAAGTCCGCATCTCGGCGGTCCGAGAGGCTCTTCGGCTTGTCGAGCACAGTCTCGGCGAACGTGGCGTCACAGCGCTCGCCTGATACGATACCGGAGCCTCTCATGATCGTCAGCCGCGCCGTTAGCCAAGTTGCAGCGCTTGTCCTCGCCATATCCGGCGCCGGCGGCGCTCTCCATTCCGCAGACCTGACGGCTCGCGACATTGCCGAAAAGCTGTATCACGCCGAAGCATCCACCCCGCTCGACCTGAGCGGCCGCAACCTCGAGGGGCTCGAACTGTCGGGCTTGGATTTCAAGGGCGCGCGGCTTGCCGGAACCAATCTGTTCGGGTCCGATCTCAGCAATGCCAACCTGACCGGCGCCAATCTCAAGGGCGCGATGCTCGACCGCTTCACCATAATCGGCGCCAAACTCGACGGAGCCGATCTGTCCGGCGCCAGCATCAATAGGCCTTCGGCCCATCCCTCGATCGAGACGCTGGTCGCGCGCGGTCCAAGTTTCGTGGGAGCCAACCTGAAGGGGGCGCGCGTGTTCGGCGGGTTGAAGCGCACGGATTTCACGCGCGCCAATCTGGAAGGCGCCTTTCTTGCTCCGCTCAACAAGACCGGCTTCATCGAAGTACTGTTTCGCACCGAACTCGATGGCGCGACGCTGACCGGGGCCAACATGAAGTCGGCCGATCTGTCGTATGTGTCGTTTGCCTTCGCGGACCTGCGGGAGGCTGACCTTTCAGGCGCCAATCTCTCGCACGCCGACCTGTCACGCGCAGATCTGACGGGGGCGGACCTGAGCAACACCAACCTGGAAAAAGCCGATCTCGACGGCGCGATCCTCAAGAACGTAAAGGGCTTGGCGACGGCGAAGGGCCTCGCTGAGGCCTTCAATCGCGACAAGGCGATCGAATAGCGGTGCCGATCGAGCCTAGCTACGCGCTGCTCGTGCGCACCGGCGCCGACCCGTAGACCTTCTGTGCTCGCTGCTCGAAGGCCTCGGCGAAATGGCGGAAGGCCTTGTCGAACATGGCGCCGACAAGCAGGCCCAGCATCGCGGACTTGAAATCGTAAGTGATGAAGAAGTCTATGTCGGACCCGCCGGGCGCCTGCAGGAAGCGCCAGCGGTTGTCAAGGTGCCGGAACGGTCCATCGAGATATTCGACGAGGATCGATGGCGCGTCGGGCTGGAGCGTGACGCGCGTCGTGAAATTCTCACGGATCGCCTTGTAGCCGACGCCCATTTTGGCGACGATGACAGAGACAGCCGGCGCTTCCTCCCGCCGCGTGACAACGAGGCTTTCGCAAAGCGGAAGAAACAGGGGATACGACTCGACGTCGGCGACGAGGTCGAACATCTGCCTAGGCGTAAAGGATACCCGGCGCACAGTCTTGAAACTAGGCACCTCGAAGTCTCCGGCGACGGATTATCAGGCGGCAACGCTGGCGACCGGGATAGCCCTAACACGCTCGTCCGAACGCTAGCGAGCGATGATCCTGGCGATGATAATCACCAAAAGTGCCCCGATCGTCGAGACAATGATCTGGTCGCCGAGCACGAAACCGGTCGTGAAGGGCAACTTCAGCAAACCTGCCTGCACGAGTACGCCGCCGATGAAGGCGCCGATCACGCCGACGACAAGGTTGCGTATCAAGCCACCGCCGCCCAGCAGGAGGCCCGCCAGAGTACCGGCAACGAGGCCGTTAAGGGCCATGATCACCCAAGGGTTCTGCAGATAGCCAAGTACCTGATCCAAGTCGGTCTCCCTATGCGGACTTCAATGTCGGCCAATTGCTGCCGCATCATGCGACCAATCGGAACAGCCGGGTGGCAGTGCTACGCGCAATTATGCCGGCCTCGCCGCAGCCGCGTCAAATAACGTGGCAACGCGCGCCGAGGTAGGAGTTCAGCAGCCTGTTGTACGCGTCCGCGTCGGCCTTCTGCGCCGGCGCCAGCTTGCGCCCCGCGCTTTGTGCCTCCACCAAGGCCGGCACGCCCTTGCTGTCCAGCTTGTTCAGTTGGCCGCGGACGGACTGGCAGGTTTCGCCGGTGGGTAACGACCTTGCACCCGGATCGCCGCCGCCCGATGCGCAACCGGCCAGCAAAGATACACCGAGCAGCGCCCATGCCACGTTCGTCGAATGTCTTGTCAAAACCGTCGAGACCACTTTGCCCTCCGCGCGGCCCGCCCGCTCAGGAAATCGCACGGACGAAAAGCCTTTGACCACACAACATAGGTGATCGCAACCCTGCAAAGCAGTAGTGTGGCGCCAAGGCGTCTGTCCAGAAGTCAGCCGACTTATTCCCGTATCTGCGAGTCCCAACCCCATATGCGGGCAGAGGATTTTCAGCGAGGGGTCGTTGCCGGCGCCATCGGAGCAACCGGCGCCGCCGAGGCGACCGGCTTTACGGCTGTCGTCGTCGTGGCACCAGCTGGCGCGTGTGGCGCCATAGCCTGAACCGGGCGTGGCGGCAACGTCGAGCACTTGGTCTGGAATTCGGCATTGGACTTATCGAGTTCCGCCGCCTTGGCGAGAGAGGCGCGCTTGACGCTGACCGTCGTCGATTTGCCCGTGGCGGCCTTTTCGAGAGTTCGCGGTCGCCCCTTCGGCGCGCAGCGCATCGATGCGCATCGACAGTGCCTGGCACGCGGGGTCTACCTTAGCCGCGGCCTTGGTGTCTACCGACGATGTCGTAAGGTTGGTACCCGCAAAGCCGCCATCATTTGCGCAACCAGCGGCGATCGTAGAAGCCAGGATGACTGCCGTGCAGACGAGCTTGCCGTGGATCATGTCTTTCCCCCGAGAACCCTGCGCATGCGAAGCGCACGCTATGCCGTTTGTTTAGGCACGGGCTGCTGCGGGTCACAAGGCAGGACCCCCTGCCTTGCCGTTGATCGTTGGCGCTTGACCACCCCGAATCTGTGGAAAGACACTGTGCCGTGCCTCCGCCGCCACATTAATTTTCCAGCGCGGGCGGCGGCAACCGCTCCCTCAGTCGGGTTTAGCTGGACCCCAGCGGTAGATGAACGTCAGATAGAACAACGACAGGTATACGAGGCCAGCGACCGCCCATCCTATGAGCACGCCCACCTCCTGCTGGCTGAGGCCGGCAACGCTCTCCACGGGGACGGGATTGCGCAGCCGCTCAAGGGGTACCGTAGGCGACGGCAACCGGCTCCAGGAGCCATAAAGGCCGTCCTGGAGTGTCTCGATGACTTTCGCTGTCCCACCGAGAAAGACAAAGCTGATCGACAGCAGCCCGAAGGCGATCAGGCGCAAAACAAACGGCGCCTGTCCGAGGAAAAAATAAAGCGCCGCGAGATAGCCCGACACGATCGCGAAGTACAACGACACCAGACTGATGATTAAATCGAGAGCGTCGAACATCCCCTCAAAGACTTCCGCTTCGGTCACGCGCATCCCTCCGGCCAGACGGCCACCCGGTCAGTGACTGACCCGGCCCTTGATCTCACCGCTTCGATGCCGGTCGTGAGCCAGCATGCCCTTGTCGTCGGCCTCGCGGATGTCGCGTAGTACATCGTGATGGCCAAGCTCGCCGTTCAGCGTACAGGTCTTCGAACCATCTTCCGTGCACGATGGCATGCGCGACGCGCGATGGAATGAAGCTGTCGCGGCGCACGATACGGCCCGTCGTCCCGTTTCGCGATGGTCTTGCCAACATGGCCATTCACGCTCCAACGGCTAGACTAATCGGTTTCGCCGGTTTCGCAGCAAACGTGAAGATCCTGCGCTGCGGCGACGATTGTTTCGCGGATCTGCCGTTCCAGCCCCTTGATCGAACTTTGGAGCGTCGGCATCTTGCGCACGATGCGGGCGCGCGACCGGGCGATCGGGTCCGTCTCCTCGCGCGGACGATCGCCGCGTGCCGGTGGCCGATCGGAATGTCCGCGGTATCGGAAGGTTGTTGCCTCGACGAGGCGCGGACCACGCTCGGCACGCGCAGCTCCTATCGCGGCAGTAACGGCATGCTGAACGCTGCCGACATCTGTGCCATCCACCTGAACCGACGGCCAGCGATGCTTCTCCACCACCGGTATGACGGGTTGCGACGTGTCCGCGGTCGCGTAGTCCATCACGACCACCAACGGCAGGCGTCGCGCGGCCGCTTCATCCAACAGGGCCTCGATCTCGGCGGGCAGTCCGCCGGCATCGCGGCGACCGGCTACGAGAACAGCCCCGTTGGCTTCGGCACTTTGCGCGAGATCATTTGCCTGCCGGGCATCGGCGGTGACGACGCGATACTGCTTGACACCCTCACCACTGGCCAATGAGGGGACGGCCGCGGTTGTGCCATCGAGACCGGAAATTTGGCGGAGGAGCGCGGACACGTCACCGCCCGAAGACAACAGCAGATGCCCGTGGCTGGGGCCGAGCGTGACGACCGTATCGCTGTCGCATGTCGCCGCGGCGATGCCGGCGACGACTGCCTCGCCGCCGATTTCGAGCGGACCCGTTTCATCAATCGCGGCCATCGCGAACAGCAATGCCAACTTCTCCTCGAAACGCCGAATCAGCAGCATTCGGCCGAGGGCCGCAAGTTCGTCCTCGACAGTCAGCGCCGGCCAATCAGAAAAGGGTGCGTGGAGGGAATACATGGCGTCCGTAAGCTGAGCCCAGGCGAGCGAGCCGCCTCGTCACAAACATGCAGGTCAGCATGTCAGTTTTGAAGGCCGCCCGCAGCAAGGAACATCATCACAGCCGGTTGCCCGCCTGCTATGTCCGAGGTATCGGCTTGCCTTGAGATAATGGCACGATCTTGTCGCCCGGCGCCACAAAGCCCAGCACATCACGGGCGATTTCCTCGACGAGGTCGGAGTTTGGCAATTCCGGCGAAAGCAGCGCGACGTCGCGCTCGAGCTTCGACCGCACAGCTTCGAGGCTCCGGATCTCGAACTCCAGCAGGCTGGACCGGTCGATCAGCCGATTACGAGCCTCGAGGCCATGACGGCCATAAAGAGCGTGATTGGTGAAGTAGGCCGTTGCTGAAAGGCAGAAAAGCAAAACCGTGAACTGCCGGAGCCTCGAGCGCCAATCATGTTTTGAAGTAAGCAGCACTGGGATGTTCGACGTTACGCAGTATCAAAAACGGGGAACGAATTCAGTTCTACAGGGCAAGGCTTAAGGGCGGGTAAAGCCGTGTACGTTTTTTGGGCGGGGAGACGATTATAGAAGTTGGAGTGGGGTTCTTCGCACACCGCCAAGCACGAGCCGCGGAAGATAAATCGCGCCCCGGACGTCCGTATTCGAATGAAATCGATCCCGGGGACACGCTCGATTACGACATTTGAGCAGTCTGTGCACACTGTCCAGTCAATGATAGGCCTAAACTACCGCCTTCATAATGCTCTTGCCTGCATATCGCGCGACGTCGCCCAATTCGCCTTCGATGCGGATCAACTGGTTATATTTGGCGAGGCGGTCCGAACGGCACAGCGAGCCGGTCTTGATCTGACCGCAGTTGGTGGCGACCGCGAGATCGGCGATCGTCGAGTCTTCTGTTTCACCCGACCGATGCGACATGACAGCGGTGTAGCCCGCGCGCTGGGCCATCGAGACGGCATCGAGCGTCTCGGTCAGCGAGCCGATTTGGTTGACCTTGACCAAGATCGAGTTGGCGATGCCCTTCGAGATGCCCTGAGACAGGCGCTCAGTGTTCGTTACGAACAGGTCGTCGCCGACGAGCTGGCACTTAGATCCGATCCGTTCGGTGAGCTCTTTCCAGCCGGCCCAGTCGTCCTCGGCCATTCCATCTTCGATCGAGATGATGGGGAAGCGCGCGACGAGATCCGCAAGGTACTTAGCGTTGCCTTCGCTGTCGAATGTCTTGCCTTCACCTTCGAAGACGTACTTGCCACTCTTGTAATACTCGGTAGAAGCGCAATCGAGCGCCAGCATCACCTCGACGCCCGGCTTGTAGCCCGCCTTCTCAATCGACTTCATGATGAAGCCCAGCGCTTCGTCGGCGCTTTTCAAGTTCGGTGCGAAGCCGCCCTCATCGCCGATGCCCGTGTTGTGGCCGGCGTCCTTCAGGCCCTTCTTCAGCGTGTGGAAGATTTCCGCACCCCAGCGCACGGCCTCTGCGGCAGATATTGCCGCCACCGGCATGATCATGAATTCCTGGATATCGATCGGGTTGTCGGCATGCGCGCCGCCATTGATGATATTCATCATCGGCACCGGCAGCACATGCGCCGTAGCCCCGCCGACATAGCGATGAAGTGGCAGGCCGCTGGCTTCAGCCGCAGCCTTCGCCACCGCCAGCGACACGCCGAGGATGGCGTTGGCGCCAAGCCGTGCCTTGTTCTTGGTGCCGTCGAGCGCGATCAGCGCCGCGTCGATGCCGCGCTGATCTTCCGCGTCCATGCCGGCCAAGGCGTCGAAGATCTCGCCATTGACCGCGTCCACCGCTTTGGTAACGCCCTTGCCCATGTAACGGGCCTTGTCGCCGTCACGCAATTCGATCGCTTCATGTGCGCCGGTCGAGGCGCCCGAGGGAACCGCCGCGCGGCCCTTGGAGCCATCCTCCAGGAATATGTCGACTTCGACTGTCGGGTTACCGCGGCTGTCAAGGATCTCGCGGGCGAGGATGTCGGCGATGGCGGTCATAGGGTAATTCCTCGCAGTTTGAAACAGTTGCGGCTTCTTGCAGGCCATGAGAGCGTGACTGCGGGTTGTAGCCCTCTTCGACCTGCCCGGAAAGACCCGTCTGGGTAGGCGGATCTACCCTCTGGGACGGCCGGCACGAAAGGCAGACGAAAGCACATGAGCGGCGCGCTGGTACTTTTCTCGGGCGGCCAGGATTCGACTGTTTGCCTGGCGTGGGCGTTGCAGCGCTTTGATCGCGTGGAGACGGTAGGGTTCGACTACGGCCAACGCCACGCTATCGAACTGGCTCAGCGCTTCGTAATTCTGGATGCCATACAAACCCGCGAAACCAGCGGACGGCTTGGTTCAGATACGGTTCTCCAGTTACCGGCGCTGGCCTCCATTAGCGATACCGCACTTACCCGCGATACCGAGATCGAATTCGCCGGGACTGGCCTGCCGACCACGTTCGTGCCCGGCCGCAACATCCTGTTCCTCACCTACGCGGCGGCGCTGGCCTACCGGCGCAGCATCGGCGTGCTGGTCGGCGGAATGTGCGAGACGGACTTCTCCGGCTATCCCGATTGCCGCCGCGCAACGATCGATGCGCTGGAAGGCGCGCTGTGGCTCGGCATGGACACGCCGATCCGCGTCGAAACCCCACTGATGCATCTCGACAAGGCGGCAACGTGGGCGCTCGCGGATGAAGTCGGCGGCAGCGACCTCGTCGATCTTGTCGTGGAGCACACCCACTCCTGCTACCTCGGTGACCGATCGCAGCGGCATGATTGGGGTTACGGCTGCGGCAAGTGTCCCGCATGTGACTTGCGGGCGAAGGGCTGGGCGCGGTGGCATGCGACGCGATCGGTCCAGCCGGCGGTCCGGGGCAGCTGAGACAAAAGCATATTCCGTTTGTACCGGCCGGAACTGCGCCTGAAATGGGGTGCCCGCTACAATTTCGGCACCATTCGAGCTGGAGGCCGGACGATGACGCGGAGCCCCAAAACATTATCCTACAAGGCAGCAAACGCCATCGTCAGCGCGGCGCTTCTCGTGATTCTGTTCCCCCACAACGGAGTACCGCCGCAGACGCCCGCCGGCGTGCGCACTGCCGTCGAACTGCTCGACAAGAAGATCGTCAGTCAGGTCTTGGTCGTGAATGGATTAAAGTCCGTATCACGGTCGTAATAGTCCTCTTTCTCGGTTCGCTTCAGCGCCCCGACAGCCCGCGTCGTCACCGGCAGCATCACGATCTCCACCGCCGTCTTGGCAATGAACTGACTGATAACCAGCGTCGGGACGAGTTCGTTGGGCATGATGCCGGAGTTGTAGAAGGCGAGCGGATAGAATAGCCCGGAGTCGACCGCCTCTCCGGCGACCGTCGAGGCGACGAAGCGCGTACGCATCCAGCGCCCCTCTGTTGCTACCTTCATCTTGGCGAGCACGTAGGAGTTGACGAACGAGCCGCATACGAACGCAATCATCGACGCGCCGGCGACCCGCCAGGTGTTTCCAAACGCTATTTCGTAGACCGTCTGGTTCTCCCATGTCGGTGCGGGCGGCAGCGCGACGATCACGGCTGCCATGACTGAGGCGAAGACCAGCGCCGCAAATCCCGTCCAGATGACGCGGCGATCGCGGCCGTAGCCGTACACTTCGGTCAGGACATCGCCGAAGATGTAGGAAATCGGAAAGAACAGCACCCCCGCGCCAAACGTCACCGCCCCGATCAACGGCAGGTCCAGTTGGGCCGCTTTTGCCGGTCCGATCAGGTTGGAGCAAACCAGAACCACAACGAACGAGACCATAACGAGGTCGTAGTACCGGTACGTCCGCGGCTGCTGGCTCATGTCGTCGTATTCCCCCCTGCGCTTGACACCATGCGATGCTCAGCTAGGCATCTACGCATGTATGCCATCAAAGAGATCTTCTACACGCTCCAGGGCGAAGGCGCGAACGCGGGCGCGCCGGCCGTATTCTGCCGATTCGCTGGCTGCAATCTATGGTCCGGCCGGGAACAGGATCGCGCGACGGCCCAGTGCCGCTTCTGCGATACCGATTTCGTCGGCACGGATGGCCCGGACGGCGGCAAGTTTGCGACCGCCGACGAACTGGCCCGCGCCTGCCGGGCCGTCTGCACGACGACGCACGGACCTAAGCATGGTAGTCCTTACCGGCGGCGAACCGATGCTCCAGGTGGATCAACCGCTGATCGACGCTTTCCACGCGCGCGGGTTCTCGATTGCTCTCGAAACCAACGGCACCCTGCCCGTCCCCGACGGCATCGACTGGATTTGCGTCAGTCCGAAGGCTGGAACGGATCTCGTGCAGACCTGGGGCGACGAACTGAAGTTGGTCTATCCTCAACTGGGTCTCGACCCCGCCTCGCTTCTCGCACTCGAATTCGAGCACAGATACCTCCAGCCTATGGACGGCCCGGCGCGGGAAGCCAATACGGCTTCGGCCATTGCCTACTGCATGGCCAATCCGCCATGGCGGCTGTCCGTGCAGACGCACAAGGTGCTGGGGATCCCCTAGTCGGCAGGCGGCAGGAAAATCGCGGTGAACGAGCGATATTCGCATTATTCGAGTGATTGTCCTGCGGGCCCGGTTACTGCTGCCGACAAGCCGCCTTGCCACTTGCTCCCATTTTCGCCTATGCCAGCCACCATGCGCATCTACAAGGACTTCCAGTTCGAAGCGGCCCACTTCCTGCCCTCCGCCCCAGCGGGGATGGCGAATGCGCGTTTACATGGCCATTCGTTCCGGGCCCGTGTGGTGATCGAGGGCGAACCTCACCCGGAGACAGGCTACATCTTCCACTTCGACGCCATCACCGCTGCGCTCACCGAAACGCAGGACGCGCTCGACCACCGCCTTCTGAACGAGGTCGACGGGCTCGCCGCACCGACGCTCGAACGCATTGCCATGTGGATCTGGAACCGTCTTGCCAACAAGGTGCCGGGTCTCGCCGAGGTTCAGGTGTCGCGCGACAGCTGCCGCGAGGGCTGCATCTATAACGGCCCTGCGCGGGCCTAGTCCTCCCCGCGCAGGTATTTCGGCAACCCGCTCTGCAACGGTGGTACGCGATCCGAAAGCCCGTAAACGAGATCGAACAACTCTCCCACGAGTGCGCCGCGGTCCTTTCCGTTGGCAAGAGCTTCGAACGCCACGGGCGGGCCGGCATGCGCCATCAGCGGCTCGCCGACCGAGCGGCGGAACTCGCGGATAAGCAGCGAGAGGCGCAGCGTCAGGCTGACGTGGGATACGAGTTGAAACAGCGGGCTGCACTGGCCTTCAAAGTAGACGGGCAGCACCGTCGCCCGAGTTGATTGAACGAGACGTGCGACAAAGCCCTTCCAGGGAAGATCGACGACCGGCCCGAACGGGTTCGGCGCCGTCGATATGCCACCCGCCGGAAACACGACAACCGTTGCGCCCTCGGCCAGATGGCGCAATGCCTCTTTCTTGGTCCGGATATTGGTTTCCTGCGCAGCGCGCGTCGTATCGAAGTCGATCGCCAGTGCGTAGGGCCGGATCTCCGGCACCACGGTCAAATCCTTATTGATCAGCACCTTAAATGGCCGGCCAAGGTCCTCCGCCATCGTCAACGCCGCGATGCCATCAAGGATACCGAAGGGATGGTTGGCGATGATCACGACGGGCACGTCCGAAGGCAGCACCGGCGGCCACTCGCCCCTGACGACGAGTTCGACTCCGATCAGACCGAAGATGGGGCGCATGACACGCGCGCCATTGGGCACGATCTCGCCGCGCCAGTGATCATACATCGGTGCGAAGTAGTCCCGGCCCGACAGCCGTTCGAGCGACTGGATCACCCACTTCTTGACCGGCGGATCATCCGGCTTGGCATAGGACAGTTCAGGAAAGCGGTTTGAGCTGTTCAGCAAGGCTGCATCTCTCGCTCAGGTTTGCTTCGAGCGGCTTACCAAAAGATTACTTCGATCATGCAACAGCTACAGGCCGAGACCGGAAAGACCCGGATGATCGGTCGGGCGCGGACCTTGCGGCCAGTGAAACTTGCGCTGCGATGTCGTAATCGCCAGATCGTTGATCGAGGCGAAGCGCAGCGCCATCAGGCCTTCAGCGTCGAACTGCCAGTTCTCGTTGCCGTAGGAACGGTACCATTGGTCGCTATCGTCGTGCCATTCGTAGGCGAAGCGCACGGCGATGCGATTGTCAGCGAAGATCCACAGCTCCTTGATAAGCCGATACTCGAGTTCGCGCGCCCACTTGCGCTTGAGAAATGAGCCGATTTCGTCCCGGCCTTGAGGAAACTCCACGCGATTGCGCCAGCGGCTGTCTGGCGTATAGGCGAGCGAGACGCGCATGGGATCGCGTGAGTTCCACGCGTCTTCGGCCATGCGGACTTTCTGGACGGCCGTTTCGTGTGTGAACGGTGGCAGGGGCGGACGCGGGCTCATGCTCAGGTATCCGGCTGTTCGGCGGCACGCTCAACTGGAAGAGGTTCGGCTGAAAGAAACCGGCGCGCGCGGCGCGGTTCGGATACGTAGCACGTCGCTCGGCTACCGAACCAGCCGATGCGGTTCCTCTGCACCCAATCGTATATCGAATTGCCGAGCATACCCGGCACCAACCGTCCCGTACTGCCAAGCCATTTCCAGGGCAAGGGCATGGTGCGAGCCGCCGCCAGCACTCCGGCCCACTTCGTGTAGGGTACGCCGTCCGCCAGCACCATGAATGTATCGAAGCGCTGGGCATCTAATGCGTAATGGCGATAGAGAGCCTGGGGCGCCGGATCTTGAATTGCGGCAAAGCGCGTGGAGCCGCCGGGATCGCGCGCCAGCATCCATTGCACACCGCCCGAGCACATCACGCACAACCCATCGAAAATCAACAGCGGCGCGCTGTCGTCGAAACGCGGCACCGCGGGATCATTGCGATAACTGTAGGCTTCGACTTTCATGGGCGCCGCCCCTGCGAGCCGCCATTCTACAGGACTGCTCGAAAGCCCGAAAGCAATAGTCACATGCCGATGAACCCAGGTAGCCGTGCGGCGGCATCCGAGTGCGCCAGAATCATGCTGCGATCATGGGCGTGATCGAAGTCCCGCACGACCGACGTGCGCGGAATGCGGGTGCGGAAAAATTGCGCCCAGCGGAATTCCGAGTAAGGAGCATCAGTTTTCACGAACCCGCCCGCCTCTCGCACCGACCAGGCAAGATCGCGGAACGGATCGCGCTTCAATTGCGTCAGCCTCGCCGGCAGGCCGCATGGAGCAATGCGCTGACCGTTGTGATCGAACGGGTGGAGTTGCCCGACCGCCGCCATGCACTTCCAGAACTGGGGCTTCGGCAGCATCGACAGATCGTCGATGATGCGAACGAACGCCTCCGTCACGTTACTTTGCAACAAAGCTAGGCTCAGATGGTGGTGATCGATGATGTAGAAACCGTCTTCTGGACCAAGGACTGCGGGGATCGGTCGCTTCTCCAGAAACAGCGCAATCTCCCTTACCGTTCTCGCTCGGCGTTCGACCTTCTGTCGCTTCGCGGCCACCGCCCGCATGCCGACGGCGGCCTGCGTTGGCCGAAGCGTGTCGATCGAGACGAGAATGGGGCCGTCATCCCTGGTGCTGCAGCGGCTGCGTCGCGCATTCGGTGCCGTCGCTGACAGACCTTGTGAAGCATTAAACGCGGGACGGCGCACGTTGGAACTCGACATGAAGACCTGGTCGTCCGGATTGTTATCCCCGCACCTGTCATGTTTTCTTCAGAGAGGTTAAAGTTTGGTTGATGCCGTCATCTGCAAGCGGCGAACCACGAGGACCAGATGCGATCAAAGTCCTTCATCGCCGCGTGCGCTCTAGTGATTTCGACGACGACAACGGGGGCTCAGGAGCCCGACTGCGGGGCAGCTTTATCGACGCACGAGATGAACCAGTGCGCCGAAAAGGAACTCGATGCCGCAGACGCGGCGCTCAACGACACTTATCAGAAAGCCGTCGCCGGCATTCCAGCTCGGGCCGGAGAAAAGCCTTACGATGCCAAGAGCTGGCAGGATGCCCTGCGCGCGTCTCAGCGCGCCTGGGTCGCGTTTCGGGATGCCGAGTGCAAAGGCCACGCGCCGATGTTCTGGACCGGCGGCACGGGCACCACGGGCGACGTGCTCGGCTGCATGACGGGAATGACCGAAGAACGCACGAAGGCCTTGCGCGAAAGGTACGAGGTGGAGTGAGATTGGGCAGGAGCGTAACCTCGCTGCCGGATACGGCAGTCATTTTCAAGGAGTAGCATCATGAAACTCAAGACCGGAGAGTGGGTCGTGGTGGCCGACGGGTCTCGCGGCCTGATCCTCGTCAACGAAGGCACCGCGATGGAACCTCAATTGAAGGTGACGCGCACTTATGGACAGGACAATCCCAGGACCAGTGATCAGGGCAGCGAACGGCCCACGCTCACATTCGAATCCGGTTCACATCGGCGTTCCGCGGAAGCCATGACCGATCTTCACCAGCGTGCCGAAGACCGGTTCGTCAAAGGCATGATGGACGATCTGGCGAAGGAAGCAGCCGCCGGCTCCTTCGAGCATGTCGTAATCGTTGCCCCGCCGGTCGCACTTGGCGTCATGCGCAAAGCCGCCGGGAAGGACCTGGCGGGCCGCGTCGCGGCCTGGATCGACAAGGATCTGACGAAAGCCCCTGTCCCAGAGATCACGAAGTCGATCGTCACGGCGCTGGAGGCATGAGGTCCAGGTCCCCTCTCGCCATCGAGTCCGATGGAGAGAGGGCGATAGTCCTCACCCCGGCGCGACCGCTTCCGACTGCAGATTTGCGATCGCCTCGTCCAGCGCGACGACCGTCTGCTCCTGCGAACCGAGCCGGCGAATCGACACCTTGTGTTCTTCCGCTTCGCGCTTGCCGACGACGACGATGACGGGCACTTTGGCCAGCGAGTGTTCGCGCACCTTGTAATTGATCTTTTCGTTGCGCAGATCCGTTTCGACGCGCAACCCCACCGCCTGCAGCTTGTCTGCGACTTCAAGCGCGTATGCGTTGGCATCTGACACGATCGGCGCGACGACGGCCTGAAGCGGCGCGAGCCACAACGGAAAGTGACCCGCGAAGTTCTCGATCAGGATACCGGTGAATCGTTCAAGCGAGCCGAACATGGCTCGGTGGATCATCACCGGTGTCTTCTTCTCGGAATGCTCGTCGATGTAGAACGCACCGAGGCGGCCGGCGAGATTGAAGTCGACCTGTGTCGTGCCGCACTGCCAGTCGCGGCCGATGGCGTCCTTCAGGACATATTCGAGCTTGGGTCCATAGAAGGCCCCCTCTCCCGGATTGATCGCCGTTTTGAGGCGCCCGTTCGACCGCTCCGTCACTTCATCTAGCACGTCCGACAACGCCTTCTCGGCCTTGTCCCACAGGTGATCGGCGCCGACGCGCTTTTCGGGCCGCGTAGACAGCTTGATGAAGATGTCCTCGAAGCCGAAGTCCTTGTAGATCGACAGCATCTGATCGTTGATCTTGAGGCATTCCTCCATGATCTGATCTTCGGTGATGAAGATGTGCGCGTCGTCCTGCGTGAAGTGGCGCACGCGCAGCATGCCGTGCAGCGAGCCCGACGGTTCGTAACGGTGCACCTTTCCAAACTCGGCGATCTTCAGCGGCAGGTCGCGGTAGCTCTTCAGCCCGTGCTTGTAGATCTGCACGTGGCCCGGGCAGTTCATCGGCTTGCAACAGAACACGCGCTCGTCGGGCAGCGTCGTCGTGAACATGTTCTCGCCGTAGTTCTCCCAGTGGCCGGACAGCTCCCAGAAGTGCTTCTCCATCATGTCCGGAGAATTCACTTCCATGTAGCCGGCCTTCTGCTGCTGGCGGCGCATGTACGAAATCAGCGTCTGGAACAGTGTCCAGCCCTTCGCGTGCCAGAACACGGAGCCCGGCGCTTCCTCCTGGAAGTGGAATAGGTCCATCTCGCGGCCGAGCTTGCGATGGTCGCGCTTCTCGGCTTCCTCGAGCTGCTTCAGATAGGCGTCAAGTTCCTCCTGGCTGGCCCAGGCCGTGCCGTAGATGCGCTGCAACTGCGGGTTATTGCTGTCGCCGCGCCAATAAGCACCGGCGAACTTCTGCAGCTTGAAGGCCTTGCCGATGGCGCCCGTCGACGTCATGTGAGGGCCGCGGCACAAGTCGAACCACTCACCCTGCTTATAGATCTTGAGGTCCTGCCCTTCGGGAATGGCATCGACCAGTTCGATCTTGAACAGCTCACCTTTGTCGCGGAACACGTCCTTCGCCTTGTCGCGCGACCACACCTCCTTGGTGAAGGGTGCATTCTTGGCGATGATCTCCTGCATTCTCTTCTCGATCTTGGCGAGATCGTCAGGATGGAACGGCTCCACCTTGGCGAAGTCGTAGAAGAAGCCGTTCTCGATGACCGGACCAATGGTCACCTGCGTGCCGGGCCACAGCGCCTGCACGGCCTCCGCCATGACGTGCGCGCAGTCGTGCCGGATCAGCTCCAGCGCCGCCGGGTCGGTGCGCGAGACGAAGTTTATCTTGGAATCTCTGGTGATCGGGTCGGAGAGGTCCGACAGTACGCCATCGAGTTGCATGGCAATCGTGCGCTTGGCGAGCGAAGGAGAGATGCCCTTGGCAACCTCCAGACCGCTGGTGCCGCTTGTGACCTTCCGGCTCGCGCCATCGGGGAATGTCAGCGTGACGTCGCTCATCGAAGCCTCCTTCTCAATCACTGCCAACCGCGCAGGTAAGATGAGAAGGAGGCTTCTAAGCGCAATCGAAGGCCTGTCAAGCCAGAGGCGCTATTCAGCCGCCAACAGGGACAATGCGCGCGTCGGAGGCGAACGCCGCCAGGTTTCAGTTCATTTCGAGTGGGCCTGGATCAGCCCGTACGGCACTCAGGAGCGGCCCCGACGGCAGGTCGCAAGTTCAATGCTTAAAACTGGATGAAATTTCAACCATCGTCCGTAACCTTCTAAAGCTATGGTGACGTGATCCCGTCTGCGTTCGAGCGGGCTGGAAATTTCCTTGAGGAATTCATGACAGCGCCCAAACTTCTCATCCGCAAAGTGATGATGAACGTCCAGGGCCGCATGCGTCCGTGCATCCAGGTTCAGGCGGCTATCGACGCGCGACTTCAGGGCATCCTCAATGAGCATTTCCTGAACGAGAACCTGTTCAAACGGTCGAGTTACGCCAGCGGATTTCCTCAGGGCGCGCCGATCCCGCCGCCGTCGCTTGCGCCGCATCTAGCGAACTTCATGAAGAACGACGCCTGCCCAGAAATCACGGTCAAGACAATCGTGGCTGGCCAGATGCATCAGTCCCAGACGATCTGGGAGATGAAATCGTTCGAATACATCGCCCAGCGCGCGTTCGACGCCCTTCTCGAACTGATGAAGACGGCAGCCGAACTTGGCACCGAGACGGTCTATCGCTCGCCCGTGTGCGATCTCGCCGCCTTCGACGCCGACACGGCCGCGGAAATGGCCGCTGAACTGTCGACCCATCCCATACCGGCGGACGTTGCCGACATCGTCAAATCGGCGGCGTGACGCGAATCCTCCCGCATGCCGTCCCTTTCAGGACGTCCCGGTCTCTCCCTCGCAGCACGTCCGGCTCCAGCACCCGTAGCGCCACGGCGCGAACGGATGGCGCACATCCGAGAGGTCGGGAACCGGGTCATAGCCGGACGATCCCCATGGATGGCAGCGCGACAGGCGCGACAGCATCAGCCAGAAGCCTTTCCACGCCCCGTTCCTGTCGATAGCTTCTAGGGCATACTCCGAGCACGTCGGCAGATGCCGGCACTCCAGGCCGATCAGCGGCTTCAGCGTCCAGCGGTAGGCGTGGATTGGCGCTCTCATGAGTTTTCGCGCGAGCGTCATTCGTAGGGCGTCCCGTCGTGGTGCAGGAAGCGGTAAGCCCCGTTTCGCTTTTCAGCCTTCATATCGACATCGGGGTAGACGACGTTTTCGTCCTGGCAGCGGGTGCCGATTTCCAGATAGGTAGCGGGTGCCGCGCTCTTGTTGATCAGGCAATGGCCGTCTGCGTCGCCCGCCGGAAAACCCGCCGCCTGGTGCGCCCGCAAAATCCGCTCGCCAGAAGACGTGACGAGCGTCAACTCGCCGTCCAGCACATAGATGCATTCATCTTCATTGGCGTGCCAATGACGCAGCGAAGAACGCGCGCCCGGCTCCAGAACGGTCAGGTTGATGCCGAACTGCGTGAGGCCGAGCGCTTCGGTCAGCGGCCGCTTGAAGCGACCCTGCACGGCCGCTTTGAACGGCTCGGGATAAATCGTTGCAGTGCGAGCAGGCAGCTGCAAGGGGTTGTCGATGACCGGCATATCCACTCCGTCAGGCGCTGGCTTTGGTGGCAGCGAGCTTGCCCTCGATCTCCTCGATGGCGTGCTCCACGGCGTCGAACACGAGCAGCGTGGACGCATGGCGGTGCTTGTAGTCGCGCACGGGTTCCAGCACGGCCAGGTCAGCCCAACGGCCCGCTGGCGTGGGACCGCCCTCCTTCAACATCGAACGCACCTGTGCCGCCACTTTGTGGAACTCCTCGACCGTCGTTCCGACGATCTCGCGCCCGACGATCGCCGCCGACGCCTGACCGAGCAGGCAGGCGCGTACCGTCTGCCCGAAATTTGTAATGCGGCCGCCCTCGACCACGACATCGACGGTGACCGTCGATCCGCACAGTTTGGAATGTGCACTGGCCGTGGAGCCGGGCGCGGCAAGGCGCTGAGAACGCGAAATGTCGGACGCAAGCTCGAGGATGCGAGTGGAATAGATTTGATCGAGGTCTGCCATTGCGAAGCCCGGTCCTTGGGGTGCGATGCGCACCGCTCCGGGCCCCGAGATTGTTGCGCGGCCCGCGTGCGTATATATAGCCCCCTCAGCCCGCTGGACCATAGGCCCTCCAAGCCCGATCCCGTCGCGGCTCCCAGGCAGAGGCCCCATGTCGACATCAGAATCCCCTCGCTTTGCGCCGCGCGGCGCGCCCACCGAGATCGAGCGGGGCCTCGCGTTCCAGCCGAAATTCGACAGCGCCGGGCTCATTCCCGCCATCGTCACGGAAGCGGGCGATGGCGGCGTGCTGATGTTCGCCTACATGAACGCCGAAGCCCTTAAGCTGACCATCGAAAGCGGCATTGCCCACTTCTGGACCCGTTCGCGCGGGCGCATCTGGAAGAAGGGCGAGCAGAGCGGCAACCTGCTGCGCGTTGCCGAAATGCGCGTCGACTGCGATCAGGACGTACTCTGGCTGAAAGTCACCGTCGAGGGCGCCGGCGTCGCCTGCCATACGGGCGAGCGGAGTTGTTTCTACCGCACGGTGCATTTGGGCTCCCCCGACTCGGGCGCGGTTAGCCTGCAACGGCGTTAGGAGACAATGCTGCGTCAGACCAGACGGCTCTGCTCCATCGCCGCCGCGACGAAGCCGCGAAACAGTGGGTGGGGTTCGAAGGGCCGCGATTTCAGCTCGGGGTGGAACTGTACGCCGACGAACCAGGGATGGTTGGCGTACTCGACCGTTTCGGGTAGCAGCCCGTCCGGCGACAGCCCCGCGAACGTCAGTCCTGCGGTCTCCAGCTGAGCGCGGTACTTGGTGTTGACCTCGTAGCGATGCCGGTGACGCTCGCTGATCGTCGTGGTCCCATACTCCCGTGCAATGCGGCTGTCGGGATTGAGGGCTGCCGGGAAGGCGCCAAGCCGCATGGTGCCGCCCAGATCACCGCCCGTCCGGCGCTGCTCCAGTTCGTTGCCGCGCATCCACTCCGTCATCAGGCCGACGACGGGTTCTGGCGCGGGCCCGAACTCGGTCGAGCTGGCGTGGCGTATGCCGCACAGATTGCGGGCCGCCTCGATGCACGCCATTTGCATGCCAAAGCAGATGCCGAAGTACGGCACGTTGCGTTCACGCGCGAACTTCGCCGCGAGGATCTTGCCTTCCGACCCGCGCTCTCCAAAGCCGCCCGGCACGAGAATGCCGTGCACGCCCTCGAGATAGGGCGCCGGATCCTCATGCTCGAACACTTCGCTCTCGATCCAGTCGAGCTTGACCTTGACCCGGTTGGCGATGCCGCCATGCACGAGCGCTTCGATCAGCGATTTGTAGGCGTCCTTGAGGCCCGTGTACTTGCCGACGATGGCGATCGCCACTTCGCCTTCCGGGTTGGCAATATTGCGCGAGATCGTCTCCCAGCGCGCCAGGTCGGGCCTGGGTGCGCCGGTGATGCCGAACGCGTTCAGCACTTCCCGATCGAGGCCCTCGCGGTGATAGGCAAGCGGCACATCGTAAATCGAGGCTACGTCGAGCGCCTGGATAACGGCTTCCTCACGCACGTTGCAGAACAGCGCGATCTTCTTGCGCTCGCCCTTGGGCACGTCCCGGTCGGACCGGCACAGAAGGATGTCGGGCTGGATACCAATCGAGCGAAGCTCCTTCACCGAATGCTGCGTCGGCTTGGTCTTGAGTTCGCCCGCCGAAGGAATGTAGGGCATCAGCGTCAGATGGACGTAGACGGCAGCGCCGCGCGGCAGTTCGTTGCCGAGCTGGCGGATCGCCTCGAAGAACGGCAGACCCTCAATGTCGCCGACCGTGCCGCCAATCTCGACGAGCACGAAATCGACGCCCTCGTTGCCTGACAGAACGAAGTTTTTGATCGCGTCGGTGACGTGCGGAATGACCTGGACGGTGCCGCCGAGATAGTCCCCGCGTCGCTCCTTGGCGAGGATGTCCTGGTAGATGCGGCCCGTGGTGATGTTGTCGGACTTCTTGGCCGGAACGCCTGTGAAGCGCTCGTAGTGGCCAAGGTCAAGATCCGTCTCGGCGCCGTCGTCTGTGACGAACACCTCGCCGTGCTGATAGGGGCTCATCGTTCCGGGATCGACGTTGAGATACGGGTCAAGCTTGCGGAGACGGACGGAATACCCGCGCGCTTGAAGAAGCGCGCCGAGTGCGGCGGACGCGAGGCCTTTTCCGAGGGAGGAGACCACGCCACCGGTTATGAAGATGTACCGTTGCATGGGCTTTGGGTGTTGCATGCCGCCCCTTGAGTCTCAAAGCGGCAAATTCGCCACATCCACAGGGGCATGGCGAGATCTATTCCGGCCGCTTCACCCCCATGGACCCATCAGCCTGGATCGGGCTGGAAATATGCCGTCTGGGTTGCTTCGGCTCGAACGCCAGCGCCCGCATACCGTTCCTAAATGAAATCTCTTGATTTCATATTTGAAGCGAATTGCAAGACGAGCCAGCGAGGAGGCATTATGGGTGCAAACAGGCGACTGAAGTTCAGTTTGTACAGCTTGTTATTGCGCATGAGTTTCAATCACTAACTATGAAGGCTTTTCTTGCGCAGCGGTCGGACGAGTTCTTATAAACAAGCTCCCCGCGAGCTTTGCCGGTGAGGGTTGCTACCCCCTTTGCATGCCCCGTTCCGGACCCGCTATTTCCGACAATCCTGGTCAATCACCTGCTCGAGCCGCCGGGCCGAGTGACAGGCATCGCGCGCTTCCTTGCCGGAGGCATGCGAGGGTCGTCAGGCCGCCGCATCAACCGACTACGGAGTGGCGAACCTGCGCATTCTCGACTGGGCGCGAGAGGTCGATGGGCTCGCTCACTGTCGCAGGAGTGCCGATCCCAGGATCGGTGGTAACCTTTGGCGCCTACTTCAACTTGTCGAGAATGCCGCCGCGCGGGGCCTCGCTCGCCGACCCAGAGGCGGGAGCCTCTGCGGGCTTGGCGCCGCCCGCTGGCGCCGTGGTCGATGTTGCCGCCGGCTTGTCGAGAACCGATCCCGACGGAGCCGAGTGCCTGGCGAGGAGCGTCAGCGAAAGGCTTGTGACGAAAAACGCCGCCGCCAGAGCCGCCGTGGCCCGCGTCAGAAGATTGGCCTGGCCACGCCCCGTCATCATGCCACCGCCGCCGCCGCCGATACCGAGAGCGCCGCCTTCGGAACGCTGAATGAGGACCACGGCGACAAGAGCGAGGGCGACCATGAGGTGAATGACGAGTAAAACGGTTGCCATGACGGCAGAACTCCGTGAAAGAAGGCGAACTTTGTTCGATTTGGCCGTGCTTCTACACTAGGCCGCCGCCAGGGGCTAGGCCCGTATTGGCGCCGGCCGGCCAGCCGCCGGCGTCCTTGCACGTCACCATGCCACCTATTGGACGGTTTTCGCTGGTCCGGACCCATCCAGAGCGGCGGGGTCGCGGGAGGCCTGTATCGCTTGAGGCTAGGGATCTGGCAGGAGCGGGTGGGCCGTCATTGGCGTCCTATAGGCGTCGTCGGGCTTGGAGGCTGCCGTTGACTTTTGCTTTTTCTTCGGCTTGGCCACCGCCTCCGGACTGCCCTGTTCGGTTTCGGACCCCTGCGCGGCCTCGGGCCGTGCTTTCTTGGGTTTGCGCTCCTTTTTCGGTGTCCCGGCCTGATCGGGATCGGGCGAGACGGCCGCCGGGGTAACGGTAGGCGGTTTCGGGCGGGGGCAGCGGAACAGGACCGTCTCCTGCAATTCGATGAAACGGGCGATCTGGCGGAGGCGGTCGGGCGAGAGATGCGCACGCGCCCACTCGGGTCCGCGTTGCATGTCATTATCGATGCCGGCGGATACGAGCTTAGCCTGTTCCGACTTGGCCGCTTCGCACTGTGCGGGCTCGAGCAGTGCTGCGACGGCGGGCCTTGCCGCCAGGGCGCACATCATCCCAATTGCTAGAACGGCTTTGAAATGCATGCTCGTGTAATCCAAGTACCCTGTTTTTTGAGGGTCGCATGAACCTTATGAACGGGGCATGGCCGTTCCGCAAGATTCGCGGCCTCCGGCCGCCGTCAGCGCACTAACTTTGTGCGTAACTTCGAATGATGGCGAGAAAATCACGCGCGGTCAGGCTTGCCCCGCCGACCAGAGCGCCGTTGACGTGTGGCACTGCCATCAGTTCGCGCGCATTGGAGGGCTTGACCGAACCACCATAGAGGATTCGCATTGCCTGCGCGTCATCGCCGCCTCGCGCAATCAGCCGCGCGCGAATGGCAGCGTGAACTTCGGCGACGTCTGCCGTGTTCGGCGTTAGGCCGGTCCCGATGGCCCATACCGGCTCATATGCGATGACTGTGTTGCTGGAGTTCGCCGATGCCGGTAGGGAACCCTGGATTTGCCGGTTGATGACATCGAGCGTGAGCCCCGCCTGCCGCTGGCCGGCCGTCTCGCCCACGCAGACGATAGCCGTTAGCCCCGCCCGATGTGCGGCAGCGGCTTTTGCTGCCACGTCCCGGTCGCACTCGCCATGATCGGCCTTGCGCTCCGAATGGCCGACGATGACCCCGATAGCGCCGGCATCGGCCAGCATTTCCGCCGAAATGTCGCCGGTATGCGCGCCGGAATCCGCGACGTGGCAGTCCTGCCCCCCGATTAAGACCTTGCCGCCACGCAGGACCTCCGCCATGACCATCACCAGCGTCGCTGGCGGACAGATCATCGCGTCTGCCTCGATAGTCCCATCGGCCCCGTCCAGCGCCGCACGAACCTCCATGGCCTCCTTCAGTGCCGATTTCAGGCCGTTCATCTTCCAGTTCCCCGCGACCAGGGGACGCGGGCCTTGGCCGGACTGGATCATCTGAGCTCCTTGTCGAATCGATTGCCTTGCTGGCGGCGTGGCGGCCGGGGAGACTGCAAACAGGCGCGACATGCCCTTGCTTTCGCTGTCCGGCTGGGCTTCATATCACGCCGACCGCCCGCGTCACGCGCGGGTTTCAGCTTGTTGCACAAACCGGTGATCGAGCCGCCCGTCCGTTATGGCGAGGCCGGTCCGTCGCCTTGAACTACGGATGTGATTCGCGATGCTCGACGCTATGCGCCGCGGCGCCCAAAGCTGGGTAGCCAAAGCTCTCTTTGCTGTCCTTGTGGTATCTTTCGCCATTTGGGGCATACCGCACGATTTCCTTAAGCCCGGCGGCACGGCGCTTGTCACTATTGGGCCGGTGCAGGTGACGCCGCAGGATTTCGAACGCGCCTTCCAGAACGAACTGATGGTCCTTTCGAGCGAGAACCAGCGGCGCATCACAGCTGATGAGGCACGCCAACAGGGGGTCGACAGGTTTGTTCTGGACAAACTGATCGGTCAGGCCGCCATCCGCGAGCACGCCGACCAGCTGAGGCTTGGCATGTCGGACAGCCTGGTGGTCGAAAAACTCAAGAGCGATGAAAGCTTCGCCGGCCCGGATGGGAAATTCTCGCGAACGGGCCTCGATGGTCTGCTGCGGGAACTGGGCATTTCCGAACGGGCGTTTCTTGCAATCCGTCGCGACGACGAGATCCGCCGTCAGATTACCGGCGCCATACTGGGTGCTACGGTCACTCCCAAAGCCGCCGTCGACATCATGAACAATTGGGAACGCGAGGCGCGCGCGATTGAATTCGTCAAGATCGACGCTTCCAAGGTGAACGTGGCCGAGCCCGACGACGCCAAGCTGAAGGCCTTTTACGAAGAAAACAAAAGTCGGTACATGACGCCGGCCTACCGCAAGTTCTCCACCCTGGCGGTCACCGTCGATGATCTGAAGAAAGACGTGCAGATTTCCGATGACGAGTTGAAGGCCACCTACGCGGAAACCAAGGCAACCTACGACCGGCCCGAAAAGCGGCGCATCCAGCAGATCGCGTTCAAGGACAAGGCCGCCGCCGAGGCCGCGCGCAAGGAACTCGTCGACGGCAAGAAGAATTTCCTCGACGTCGCCAAGGATGCCGGCGCCAAGGAAAGCGACGTCAACCTCGGCCTGCTGACGAAGAGCCAGATGATCGACACGACGATCGCCGACGCCGCCTTCTCGCTCGAGCGCGACTCCATTTCGCCGGTCATCGAAGGACGTTTCGCAACGGTGCTTTTGCGCACGATCGAAATCCAGCCGGGCAAGGACAGCTCGTTCGATGAAGTGAAGGACAAAGTGCGTGACGAACTCGCCCGCCGCAAGGCCGTCACGCTGATACAGGAACGGGTAGATCTCGTTGAGGAGGCGCGCAACGCCGGCAAGACCTTCAAGGAAATTGCCGACAGCCTCAAGATCACGCTGCTCAACGCCGACGCCGCCGGCAGCGACAACAAGAAGCCCGATGGTACAACCTCGATCGAGCACCCCGACGCAGCCGCTATTGTCGCCCAGGCCTTCAGAAGTCTCGCCGGGATCTGAGGCGAGCGCCATCGAGCTGGGCACGGACGGATACGGATGGATCGACGTCCAGTCGGCGACAGAACCCCAGCAGCGGCCGTTCGAAGAGGTCAAGGCGAAAGTCAAGGAAGATTACGTCGAGGTCGAAACGGCGCACCTCGTGCGCGAGATTGCCGACAAGCTGGTGGATCGCTTGAAGGTTGGCGAAGACCTGGCCAAAGTCGCCGCCGATGCCGGCAACAAGGAAGACAAGTTGGAGGGCATCACCCGCACAACGTCGCCGCCAGGCCTGACGCAAGAAGCCGTGACGCTCGCATTCGTACTCCCGAAGGGCGACGCTGCCTCCACACCGACAGCCGATCGCAGCACCCGCGTCGTCTTCCGCGTAGCAGACATCAAGTCCGCTGAGCCGCCGAGCCCGGTCGATGAAAAGAAGCTCGTCGACCAGTTGCAGCGCGAATACCAGAACGACATGCTGAATGCCTATGTGCAGGCGCTGCAAGCCAAGCTCGGCGTGAAGATCAACGAGAAAGAGCTGTCGCGCCTGACCGGCGCGGACGTGGTGCAGTAGTAGAAGGGACCCGCCGTGAGCACGCTCAGCGCCAAGTCCGGTGTGTTCGAGACCGATCCGGGCGCGGATGCCTTCAAGCGTGTGTACGAGTCCGGCAAGGCGCAGGTTGTCTGGACGCGGCTCGTCGCGGATCTCGAGACGCCAGTTTCCGCTTACCTGAAGCTCGCCGCACCCGGTGACATGAGCCTGCTGCTCGAGTCGGTCGAAGGCGGTGCCGTGCGTGGCCGCTATAGTGTCATCGGCCTCAGCCCGGATCTGGTCTGGAGAGCGCTGGGCGAGACGGCCGAAATCAATCGGACACCCTCAAAGGTCAAGGGCTTTCGCAAGGAACGGCAGTCGGCCATGGCGTCGCTGCGGGCTCTGCTGGCGGAATCGCGGCTTGAACTTCCCGCCGACCTGCCACCGATGGCCGCCGGTGTCTTCGGCTATATGGGTTACGATACGATCCGCCTGGTCGAGCATCTGCCCAACGCGCCGCCCGACGCGCTAGGCGTTCCCGACGCCATCATCATGCGCCCCACCATTGTTGTCATTTTCGATGCCGTGAAGGACGAGATGAGCATCGTCACTCCCGTGCGGCCGGCGGCGAACGTGAGTGCGGAGAAAGCGCACAGGGCCGCCGTCGCGCGACTGCGCTCGGTCGTCAAGGCCCTCGACGCGCCCCTTTCGCACCCGACGGTCACTTCAGGCAAAAAGCTCGCTGCGCCCGAACCCCGCTCGAATACGACGCCGACCGAATACCTCGCGATGGTTGCAAAGGCGAAGGAGTACATCCGGGCCGGCGATATCTTCCAGGTGGTGCTGTCGCAGCGGTTTTCTGCGCCGTTTTCGCTGCCCTCCGTCTCGCTCTACCGCGCACTGCGCCGGACGAACCCGTCGCCCTTTCTGTTCCATCTCGATCTTGGAGAGTTCGCGCTGGTTGGTTCATCGCCGGAGATCTTGGTGCGTCTCCGCGACAACCGCATCACCATCCGCCCCATCGCCGGCACGACGCGGCGCGGGACGACCGAGGCTGAGGATCGCGAACTGGGCGAAGCCTTGCTTGCCGATCCCAAGGAACGATCCGAGCACCTCATGCTGCTCGACCTCGGCCGCAACGATGTTGGTCGCGTCGCCGAGACAGGCACCGTCGAAGTTACGGACCAGTTCATCATCGAGCGCTACAGCCACGTCATGCACATCGTCTCGAACGTTGTCGGAGCGCTCGGCCGCGGACGCGATGCCGTCGATGCGCTGATGGCCGGTTTTCCGGCAGGCACGGTATCCGGGGCGCCCAAGGTGCGCGCCATGGAAATCATCGACGAACTGGAGAAGGCCAAACGCGGCCCCTACGCCGGATGCGTCGGGTACTTCACGGCCGATGGCGAAATGGATACGTGCATCGTCCTGCGAACGGCCATCATGAAGGATGGCATGCTGCACGTGCAAGCGGGTGCCGGAATCGTTTACGATTCCGTTCCCGAAAACGAGCAGCAGGAGTGCATCAACAAGGCCAAGGCCGTGGTCCGCGCCGCCGAAGAAGCCCTCCGCTTCGCCGGCAAGGGCCGGAGCGGAAAAGGCGGTCGCGCCGGCAACGGCGGAATGTTCGCCTGACCATGCTGACCCTCTCGCTCCTGCGGCATGCGAAATCCAGTTGGGACAACCCCGAACTCGATGATTTCGACCGTGCGCTCGCCCCGCGTGGCATCAAGGCCTGCCACGAAATTGGCAAGGCTATCCGCGCACGCCACCTGTGCCCCGACCTTATCCTGTGCTCGACCGCCGTGCGAGCCAGGGCGACACTCACTCTTATTCTGCCGGAACTGGGGACGAGGGTGCCGGAAATCCGCTTCTTCGACGACTTGTATCTGACCCCGACAAGAACCATTCTGGAAGTTCTTCGCAGAAACGCCAGGGTCGCGCACCACGTCATGATAATCGCGCACAACCCCGGCATTCACGCGCTGGCGCTCGAACTGACCGGCAATGGGGAGCGCAAGGAGTTGGGCGAACTCGCCACGAAGTTTCCGACGGCAACTCTCGCCGTCATCACCTTCAACGCGCCCGATTGGGACAGCGTACGGGCCGGCGGCGGTCACCTCGAACACTTTCTGACGCCGCGCGCCTTGAAGGACTGAGGGGGCGGGAGTAGGAACGATAGGCCGGTCAGCGACGGGCGGGCCGGCAACCCGCGAACGGCAGGCCCATGCTTCTCCTGATCGATAACTACGACAGCTTTACCTATAACCTCGTGCATTACCTGGGCGAGTTGGGAGCCGAGTGCGAGGTTCATCGCAACGACAAGATCTCGACGGCCGAGGCTATGAAAAAGAAGCCCAAGGCAATCGTGCTGTCGCCGGGGCCGTGCACGCCGAACGAGGCCGGCATCTGCCTGGATCTGATCCGCGAGGCGGGGCCGAAGATTCCGTTGCTTGGCGTCTGCCTCGGCCATCAGTCGATCGGTCAGGTTTATGGCGGCAAGGTCATCCGCGCGCCCGAGCCGATCCACGGCAAGCTGTCGACCATCCATCACTCCGGCAAGAGCGTGTTCAAGTACCTACCTCCCCGCTTTCTCGTCACGCGGTACCATTCACTCATCGTCGAGCGAGCAACTCTGCCCGACTGCCTGGAGATCACCGCCGAAACCGATGACGGCATCATCATGGGCCTGCAGCACAAAACTCATCCCGTGCATGGTGTTCAGTTCCACCCCGAAAGCATTGCATCCGAGCAAGGTCATGCCCTACTCGCGAATTTCCTCGAACTCGCCGGCATGAACCCGAAGCGCCGCAAAGCCGCCAAACCGCGCGACGCGGCTTGAGACGCTGAACATGAACGCCAGCGGCATCAAGCCGATCCTCAACGCGCTCGCCAGCGGGCACCACTTCAACGAGGATGCCTTCGAACAGGCGTTCTCGGTCATGTCCTCGAACGCCGCCACCCTAGCCCAACGCGCCGCGTTCCTGATGGGCCTCAGGGTGCGTGGCGAAACCATCGGAGAGATCACCGGTGCAGCGCGATGGATGCGATCGAAAATGCTTCGCGTCTCGGCACCGGCAGGTGCCGTCGACATCGTCGGAACGGGTGGTGATGGGCATTCGAGTTACAACGTCTCGACGTGCGCCGCCATCGTTGCGGCAGGCGCGGGTCTTAAGATCGCGAAGCATGGCAACAGATCCGTCTCATCTCAGTCGGGTGCCTCCGACGTGCTGTCGGCACTGGGCGTCAATCTGGATGTCACGCCCGAGATCATTTCGCGCGCCATCGATGAAGCCGGCGTCGGCTTTCTGTGGGCGCCACTCTACCATCCTGCGATGAAGTCGTGGGCGCCGGTTCGCGCCGAACTGGGCATCCGCACGATCTTCAATGTGCTTGGACCGATCGCCAATCCAGCCGGCGTCACGCGCCAGGTGGTCGGCGTGTTCGACAAGCGCTGGGTCGAACCGATCGCGCAAGCACTTCTCAATCTTGGCTCTGTGCATGCGTGGGTCGTCCACGGTCACGATGGTCTCGATGAACTGTCGACGACTGGCGCCACGTCCGTTGCGGAACTTCGCGATGGAACCATCACGGTGTTCGAAGTAACCCCTGAAGATGCAGGGCTGCCGCGAACGACGCTTGCCACACTCAAGGGCGGCGATGCAAAGAAGAACGCCGTCGCGCTGCGCGCGGTGTTGGCCGGACACGCCGGTCCCTATCGCGATATCGTGCTGCTCAATACCGCCGCAGCTCTCGTTGTCGGCGGCCAAGTGGCGAACCTCGCGGACGGGGTCGCAGCTTCCGCATGTGCGATCGACAGCGGAGCTGCGCGTCTGGCGCTTGAGCGGCTCGTCGCCATTACCAAGCCACCCGTCTGAGAAATAGGCCCAAACGCCGGAATCGGCACCATGAAGGACGCCGCCGCCCATTCTCCTGCAAGCCGCCCCAAATCACATGAATGCACGATAAACGCTGGGTTCAAGCTGGGTTCAGCGGCGGCCGACTAGAACTGGTCCTGTAACGGGCGGCATGTCGCCAACCCCGCACGCACGGAGACCAGGGAGGTCACCAATGAAGACAATCATGCTCGCTGCCTCAGCACTCGGCCTGCTGATGACCACCACTGTTTCATCCTACGCCGGTTCGCGGGTCATCGTCGAGCAATATGGCTTCGGCAATACCGCGGCTGCTGGCCAGAACGGCCGCAACAACAAGCTCCACACCTATCAGCAAGGTAGCTGGAACTACGTCCGTTCTTGGCAGAACGGCGCCCGCAACGAGGCCGTCGTCGGCCAGCAGGGCAATCGCAACTCGGCCGCCATATCGCAGACGGGCGCACGCAATCTCGCCGGCATCGCACAGATCGGCAGCGGCCATTCCGCATCGACCTCTCAATCGGGTGTCGGCAACACGGCGGCGACCATTCAGGTAGGCCGCAACCAGAATGCCAACGTGGTTCAAAAGGGCAAGAACAACACCACCGTCGTCATCCAGGGCGGTTGGTAAATGCCACGCACGTGACGGAGAGGCAGTCTGCCTCTCCGTCTATTCCCAACGGAGGTTACCATGTCGAAGAACTTGAACCGGTCGATTGCCCTCGCGGCGGCAGTCGGGATGTTCGGTGCCTATGCCGCGGCCGATACGGCGGACGCCGGCGCCGGGTTGACCTGCGAGATCCGCATGGTCAAGTCAGGCGACGATATCCAGGTGAAGGGCCTTATTCACGCGGCATCAGCCGCGAGCGGATCCTACAAATTCCGCCTCAGCCAGAACGGTGACGGGGGTTCCTCCCGCATCAATCAGGGCGGCGACTTCTCGCTGGCGGCGGGAGAAAGCTCCGTTGTCGGCGAGGCGACGATGAACGGCGGAGACGGCCTCGTGGCCCGATTGTCGGTTTCCTCGCCAGCGGGTTCGACGTCCTGCACGCGATAAAAAGTTCCCGGCCATATAGAAAGCGGCCCCTGCCGCCTGATGGCATTCGGTTGCAGGGGCTTGCATCTGCGTGGTCCTTGACCAATTGGCTGAGCGCCGGTAGCCACCACCGTCCACCCGTCGTATCATTGGATTATGTCGGATATTCTTGAGAAGATCACGCGCTACAAGCGACAGGAAGTCGCCGCCGCCAAGGCGCGCGCGCCGCTGCAGGTGATGGCCGAGTACGCACGGTCAGCACCGCACGTCAGGCCGTTCGCGGGCGCCATCCGCGCAAAACTTGCAGAGCACGAGACGGCATTGATCGCCGAGATCAAGAAGGCCTCTCCGTCGAAGGGACTGATCCGGCCGGACTTCGATCCACCTGCCCTCGCCCGCGCCTACGAGTTGGGTGGCGCCGCGTGCCTTTCCATCCTCACCGATGCGCCTTCTTTCCAGGGAGCGCCCGAGTATCTGACAGCTGCTCGCAAGGCCGTATCGCTTCCCGTTCTACGCAAGGATTTCATGATCGACACCTATCAGGTGGTCGAAGCCCGAGCCTGGGGTGCGGATTGCATTCTCATCATCCTGGCCGAACTCGACGATGCGCTGGCCGCTGACCTCGCGTCGGCCGCGCGCGACTGGAAGATGGATGCCATCGTCGAGATCCATGATGCCATGGAAGTGGAACGTGCATTGCGCCTTCCATGCGAACTCATCGGCATCAACAATCGCAACCTCAAGACATTCGAAGTCTCGCTCGACACCACCGAGAAGCTTGCGGCCTCGATTCCGAAAGACCGGATAGTCATCGCCGAAAGCGGAATCCTCGCGCAGGCCGACATCAGGCGGCTGAACAGGTCGGGCGTCGATACGTTCCTCGTCGGTGAAAGCCTGATGCGCCATAGCGACGTCACGGCTGCGACACGAGCACTTCTGGCCAAAGGCAAAACCGCATGACCCGTCTGTCGCATCTGAACGACAAGGGCGAGGCGCATATGGTCGACGTCTCGGACAAGGTCGTCACGGCGCGCACGGCGATTGCGGAGGGCTTCGTATCGATGCAGCCGGAGACGCTGGCCATCATTGAGACCGGGACGGCCAAGAAGGGCGATGTTCTAGCCACCGCGCGTATCGCCGGCATCATGGCCGCGAAGAAAACGCACGAATTGATCCCTCTTTGCCATCCCCTGGTGATCACCAAGATCACCGTCGAGTTCACGCCGTCGCAATCGCCGCCCGGCATCCACGTCACGGCGCAGGTGAAGGTCACTGGCCAGACCGGCGTCGAGATGGAAGCCATGACGGCCGTCTCCGTCGCCTGCCTGACGATCTACGACATGCTCAAGGCAGCCGACAAGAACATGAGCTTTTCCGGCATTCGCCTGCTCAAAAAGTGCGGCGGGCGCTCCGGAATGTACATGGCGCCGGCCGCTCGATGAGGCTGACACCGATAAGTATGGTGAAACGTGGCTGACAAGCTCCTGCCCGTCAGTGAAGCGCTGCGCCGCATCCTCGACGGCGTGGCCATCATGCCGCCCGAGACAGTGCCGATCGAGGAAGCACATGGCCGGGTGTTGGCTGAAGATCTTGTGGCGTCGCGCGATCAGCCGCCGTTTCACGCGTCAGCCATGGATGGTTATGCCGTGAAGTCGGCTGAACTGGAGCGGCTGCCGACAACCCTCGATCTCGCAGGCGAGGCGCAAGCGGGCCGACCTTTCACGGGTTCCGTGGCGCCACGCGGCTGCGTGCGCATTTTCACGGGCGCACCGGTGCCCGATGGCTTCGACACGGTCGTGATCCAGGAAGACATCAGGTGCGACGGCAAGACCATTCATTTCAATGCACCGGCGGCTCCGGGCGCCAACATCCGTCCGCGCGGCAACGATTACCGGGCCGGCGACGTTCTCCTGCGGGCCGGCGCTGCGCTCGGTCCCCGCCCGATCATGCTCGCGGCGTCGCTCGGCTGTGGTCGGCTATCTGTACGGCGCAAACCTACCGTTGCCATCCTTGCAACCGGCGATGAACTCGTCCTGCCCGGCGAAACACCCAGCCACAGCCAGATCGTGTGCTCAAACTCATATGGTCTTGCGGCTATGGCGGAAAAGGCCGGCGGCGCGCCGCGCCTCCTCGGCATCGCGCGTGATACTCGCGCAGCCCTCGATGACAAGATCGCATTGACCATGGGCTGCGATGTCCTGGTGACGACGGGCGGCGCGTCGGTCGGCGATCACGATCTCGTTGCACCGGCCCTAGCCGCGCGCGGCATGGCGCTCGACTTCTGGAAAATCGCGATGCGGCCCGGCAAACCGATGTTGTTTGGCCGGGTCGGCGCCCAGCGCGTTCTGGGTCTGCCCGGAAATCCCGTATCCGTGCTCATCTGCGCGCGGCTTTTTCTGGTGCCGTTGATAAGAGCCCTGATGGGCACTCAGGAGCAGGAGCCCGCCACGTTCAAGGCTATCGTGACCGCGGCGGTCCCCGCCAATGGGCCGCGACAGCACTACATGCGCGCCACGTTGTCGCGCGGCGGCGACGGTCGTCATCTCGTGACTCCGGCGCAGTCGCAGGATAGTTCGCTCGTCGCGACGGCGGTCGCCTCGAACTGTCTCATCGTACGCGCGGTCGGTGTGCCGGCGCTCTCGGCCGGCGACGAGACGGACGTCATGATGTTTGATTTCTAAAGCAGCTGTCCGATGGCGGATCGAGGATATGACGCCGACTGGATCAGGGCACTCGTTCGTGAGCAAGGTGCGTGGGCAAACATTCCACCGAAGCGCAATCGCAAAGTATCGATCTGCTTCAGCCCTTATCTGTATCGGGCGCGTAGTTTGGTCGAACGGTTCTTCAACAAGATCAAGCAGTGTCGGCACGTCGCCACTCGGTATGACAAGCTGGCTGCCAACTACCTTGCTTTCATCAAGCTCCCATCAATCCGTATTTGGCTGCGCGTTTATGAGTCCACTCCTAGCAAAAATGAACGAACGCTGGGCATCCCTGATTACTCGACGGTCAAGGTGATCGCCGTGCGCGCGTCCCATTCCGGCCCCACCGGGACGGGCGGCAGCACGGCATGTGCGGGCTCCGCGACCTGACGGCGCGCATTTCGCCGATTGGACCGGAAGCGGTGCAGTTCCTCCTGCACGCGTTCGAACGCGGCCTCGCGCGCCGTCGTGTTGGCGAGGAGCGCTTCCCAGTTGCCGAGAATCGTGAAGCGTTGCTGCTCGAAGTTGTGCCCGATGCCTTCGGGGCGCGGGCTCTGTGCCTGACAGATCGCGACGACGGTTTCGCTGCCCCTCTCGTTGAGCTTCACCCTATAGCCCGCGTTAGCCGGCGGAATGTCGATCTGCTGTCTCGCAGTCACACGATTGTTCGGCTCGAAATCATTCGGGAACAGCACCGTCGCGTCGCCTTTGGAACTGACGCTGACGACTGTGAGGTTGCAGTCGCGACTCGGGCACCACGGACAGGCGCAGGGTGTCGCCCGTCTTGTAGTGGCTAGCGTCAGACCAAAGCGAGAGTGCGACGGCGCCCTCGTCGGAAGACTGCTCGTTCGAAGCGTCCGCGTCAGCAGTTGCGTCGAGGAACCTGCGCAGCCGCACCCAGTCCCGGCGGCTGATGAACCCCTGCGACAGTCGCCGCCCCAATGCGCTTGGCCCCGGACCGGCAGCCTCGAGCCGTCGCTGCAATCCCGCCGCAGTAATGCCGAGTTCGGCCGCAGCGCGCGTGATATCGACCGGACGCCGATACGAACGCGCCAGCGCCGTGAAGGGATCGAGCCCGTCGATCGACGCGGCGGCGGAGGGCTGTGAAAGGGCTTTCACATCGAGTGAGAGAGGCGGGGCAAGTGCTGCGAAGGCCAAGCCGTCCGCCGGCACCGGCTCATCGGCAAGCGCGCCAACCCGAGCGGCGAATTCCTGCCATTGCGTCACGCTCCAGCCCAGTTGTGACAAGCGAACGGCGAGAAGCGCACTGGCTTCGCCGACGGTCTCGACGACAGGCTGTGCGGGGGGCTTCGCCAGTCCCTTCAGCACGCTCATCGCAGCGTCGCGATACTGGGCCATGTGCTTTTCGGGCGTGCACTGGTTATGCAGGCTGGCGAGCGATACGAAGCGGGTGTCTTTGGCCGCATCTTTCCCGACCAGGTTGATCCATGCCGACATGTCGGCCGCCAGCGCCGCCCGGGTCAGCGGCAACTTGGGATCGCACTTGACGTTATCGGGATCCAGTCCTGCGATCCATGCACGAACGGCCTGCGCTTCCTGCGAGGTCGGCCCGGGAACCGGGCCGTAAAAAACATCCAGTGGGCGATGCCGCTGCAGCATCGTCAGATAGAGGGCGGAGGCATCCGGGAGCCCTGGTGCCACGAGCCAGGGCGATCGCTTGATCTGATCGATATCGAGGATGTTCGCGAGCCCGCCCCTCGGTTCGCCGGATTCGACCCGGCCCACCTGATGACAGCGCGCGCAATGCGCCTCCAGAACCTGCGCGAACCCTACCGGCTCAGTCGCCCCAACGGGTTTGGCCAGATACAGAGCGATGCCAAAGCACGCGACAAGCCGGAGAAGACCACCGCGGACCATCGCACTCAGGTTCTGCAGCATCAAGACTCCAAGCGGACAGGCATCCAGCACACGGCTTGGCGCTGACCATATCGAGCCCCGGTAAGGCCGCCAATGACCGTCGTGCCAAAATGGAAAACATGCGCAACTTGACAAGAACTCGGAGCCGGCCAATGGCCGTTACCCGGCCCTCCGCTCCCGGCGTTTACGTAAACCAGAAGATCGATTGAGCTATCCCGCGCCGGGCCACGATGGCCTAGACTTGGCGACTGGCAACAATCGGCGAAAGCAGCGATGCGGTCCGGCGGCCAAATTCTGATCGATCAGCTCTCGCTGCATGGCCTCGATACCGTATTCATGGTGCCGGGCGAGAGTATCCTCGGCGCACTCGATGCCTTGTTCGAGTCATACGCGATCCGCACAGTTGTCTGCCGTCACGAGGGCGCGGCTGCCATGATGGCCGAGGCAACAGCCAAAATGACCGGCCGGCCGGGCGTCGCCTTCGTGACGCGTGGTCCCGGCGCCATGAACGCGGCGACCGGTGTCTACATCGCCCATCAGGACCAGTCGCCGATGCTCCTGTTTGTCGGCTTGCCGTCGCGGCGTCACGACGGCCGTCTCGCTTTCCAGAGTATCGATTTGCAGGCGGCATTCACCGGCATGGCCAAGGCAATTGACATCGTCATGACGCCGAACCGTCTGCCGGAGGCGATCGCGTCGGCCGTGCGTACCGCTGCGTCCGGACAGCCCGGACCCGTCGTCATCGGCCTACCGGAAGACGTGCTTACGGAGACGGTCGACGTTGCCGATGCGGTGCCCGAACCCGCGGAACTTTCCGGCCCCTCGCCCGCGGCCATGCAGGCGTTCGGCGACCTGCTGAATCAGTCTGGCCAGCCGCTGCTCATCGTCGGCGGACCCGGATGGAACGAGGAAGTTCGCCATGCCGTCGAAGCGTTCGCCTTGCGCTTCGACTTGCCGGTCGCAACGTCCTTCCGTTGTCAGGATTACATAGCCAACCGTCACCCGAACTTTGTCGGACATATCGGTTTTGGGCACGATGCCAAGCTCGCCGCCGGAATAAAGGCGGCCGATCTGATCGTCTTCGTCGGCGCCCGCCCCGACGAAGTGACCACCCGCGTCTGGCAACTGATCCGTGCGCCCAGGCCATCACAGAAAATAGTAATGATCCACCCATCTGCGGCAATCGCGTTGGGAGGCGTTCGGGCCGATCTCATGATCGCCTCACCGTCCTTGGGCTTTTCCCGCGTCCTACGGCACCTCGAACCCCCAGCGGAACGCAGGTGGGGCACCTATCGCCGCGATCTGCGCAATGCTCTTGATGCTTCGCGACGCCTGGTTCCCGTTCCGGGCGCCGTGCAGTTGCCCGAGATCATTCGCCGCCTCTCCGATACGCTGGCGCCCAATGCCGTCATTTCCAACGGCGCCGGCAATTATGCCCAATTCCTGCATCGCTATTTCTTGTACAAAAGCTTTCGCACGCAATTGGCGCCAGCCTGCGGTTACATGGGATACGGGCTTCCGGCAGCAATTGCCGCGAAGCTGGCATTTCCGGAACGCATATGCGTCGCCTTCGCGGGGGACGGCTGCTTCCAGATGACGGTACAGGAACTGGCAACGGCCGTTCAGTATGCGCTTCCTGTTGTCGTGGTCGTCGTCAACAACGGCATGCACGGAACCATCCGCATGCATCAGGAACGGCACTATCCTGGCCGTGTCATTGCAACGAGCCTCGTCAATCCTGACTTTGCCGCACTCGCACGAAGTTACGGTGCAAAGGGCTTCACCGTTACCGAAACGAGCGACTTCGAGACCGCGTTCCACGAGGCGCTGGAGCAGACGGGGCCATCTGTCATCGACGTCAGGATCGATCCCGAAGCCATCAGTCCTGAAGAAACGATCAGCACGATCCGCCGCCGCGGTTGATTTCATTTTTATGGTCTTTTTTGATCAATTCGTAAAGCGCATAAAAAAATAGTAAATTCACACGTATTACCATTAGCCATTGTGCTGGTTGAATATGGACCTAACGAAACATTATCGGATAATAATTTCTGAATTCGACGTTAGGCAAGTGGCACGGGTACGCCGATGGATCTTCATGCCGCCGGATTTAAGGACCGCTCTTCGTCGTGTTGGACCAGACTCACCGCTTTCTTTTTCTTCGCATTTGCAGCTGGCCTTATGCTCGGCGCGCTGATACGGGCAAAGCCAGCCGATAACGCAAGCCTGACGTTCAGCCAGTTCAAGACCGCTCCAACACTCGACACAATAGCTAGGTGAAAACGACCACTCTTCGATAACTCAACACTCCCAACCACCCACTCTCAAAAAGACCTTTCTTCCACCCGGAAGAAGGGTCATTTTTTTGAGGCGGGCGGGCGAAACCGCGAACTGCGCCGTACGCGGCGCACCGCTACCTGCCCCAACCAATTGGAGCCTGCATGATCGTCTTGCGTGTGGTGATCGGCCTCGCCATCTTGATTTGTCTTGCCCCTTCATCGGGGTCGTAGTTGCCGGTGTTATCTCGCAGCGCACTGGCGGACGCGGTGTTTGCCAACGTTAACGACTTCAGGAATTGGCAAGCATGGTCGCCGTGGGCCGATCGCGACCCGGACGCAAATGTCAACTTCGAAGGTCCTTCGTCGGGTAGCGGAACTATGTTCAACTGGTCAGGAAATGCCGAGGTCGGCGAGGGGCGCATGATCATCGTCGCCAGCAAACCGAATGAAGCCATTCAGATCAAGCTGGGTCTCGTGAAGCCGCTTCCTGGCACCAGCGGCGTCGGCCTCGCATTCAAGCCCGACGGCGCCAACACCAGCGTCACGTGGAGCATCACGGGCCGCCAGGACTTCGTCGATCGCGCAATCTGCACTATCATGGGTCTGAACATGGACCGCATGATCGGTGCCGATTGCGAAAAAGGTCTCGCCAAGCTCACGGCGCTCGCCGAGACCAAAAGCTGAACTTTACTTGCAGCCCTGCTGGCGCGCCGTGCACTCGGTTCCGAGCGTCGCGGACTTGCAGACGTGCTTGATTTCGCCAGACGGCTTCATGCCCTTGTTGTCCATGACGTTCTGGAGGGCCTTATCGGCCATGAACTTGGCGACGTCCTCGGTAATTCCGTTGCCGATGCCACCGATGAGCTTGCATTCGGCGGACGCAGGGACGACGGAAGCGGACAAAGCCAACGCGGCGGCGAGAGCGGCAGCGGAAATACGCAATGTGATCATGGTTCATACCCCAGAAGTTAAGACAGACAGTGGAGGTCTGCGCTCGCCAACGGCCCCGATCAAGACAACCGGGCGTCCCGCTTGTTCTTTCGCGATGCATCGTTGCGAACGTGCATCGCACGCCCGAACCCTCAGGCGGTGGGAGCGCGCCGTATCTCGGCGCTTCGCCAACGCCTGACGTTGCCTTTCACCTCGAGGAGGTTCGCCTCGGCAAGGGCATAAATGCGCGAGGCGATGGCCTGGGAATCGATTTCGAGGGCTGCTGCGCGCGCTGCATTAGTTATACGCGCGATGAGCATTGCAACCTTGCGCCATTCCTCGTCCGCGCAGGCGAGTATCATCGGATCTAGGTCGGCGTCGGCGGTCGGGGAGGCAGATCCCGGCTGCGTCACGGCTGTCACCTTTCTGAATGTGCCGCAATCGGGCAAGCCGCCACCCTATATCGCGTCGCATCCGCATGCCATCAGGATCGCAATCTGCGGCTGTACACCCTACGTTCTTCGATCCATTGATGCCCCGAAGTAGATTACAAATCTATGGCCCGCGCATACTCAATTTTTGGGTGCTGCCGCACTTTTGGTGGCCTTGGTGTTGCCTGCGTCTGCCGATACCATTTTTGAAGTCGAGAACCCCGTGCGGGCGGTCCGGTCGACAGCCGGCGGGACGAGCGCCGCCCCGCGCAAGACGCGCAACTAGCCGATGGGCGGCAGGTCCTGTGCATAGGGCCCGATTGCGACTTCGACGCGAATTCACTCTGGGGCCGAAACGCTCTATGGCAGGGGTATGAGCGAGGCTGGCGCACCGCAGCAAATCGATCTGACACAGTTCGTCACCGAGCGGCTGGGGTCGGCGATGTCCAACCAGGACCGCCGCTTCTGGTACGGTCTGGCGGCGGCGATGCTGCTGCACGCCATGCTGCTGGTCAGCTTCAATTCGGCCGAGCCGCGCCGCGTCGGCGACCCCAACGGCGCCGACGACGCCATCACCGTTTCGCTGGTCACGGAAGCCGACCTCACCGGCCGCGCCGCGGTGGAGGACCGGGCGCCCGGCATCCCAGGGCCGCCGCCGACCGCCGCGCAGCAGCCGACGCCGCCTCCGCCCGAGGCGCCGACGCCGCCCGAACCGCAGGCTCAACCGCAGGAGACCCCACCTCCTGCTCCGCCGTCTCCCGCCGCAGAAGCCCCGCCTAAACCGACGCCCCAGGCCCTGACGCTCCCAGATCCGGGCCCCGAGCCGCCGCAACCCGAGCCCGCGAAGCCCGAGGAGAGCAAGGCGCAAGACGCGAAGCCCGAGGAGAAGACGCAGAAGGATTCGAAGGAGACCAAGCCCACGGAAGCCAAGCGCGCGGAACTCAAAGCCCGCCGAGCCCAAGCTCCAGGCGAAGCCTCAGCCGCAGAAGAAGGTCGCCAAGCTCGATCTGACGCCACCGCCTTCCGCGTTCAATCCTCCCTCCGGCGGAGGCGGCGCGGGTCTCGAGCGGCCACCCGGCATCACGCGGAGCGGCGCCAACGACGCGTTCGCGCGCGGCGTCATCCGCGCGCTTCAAAACACCATGCCGCAACTGCGCGATACGTTCGGCCGCGTGACCGTGCGCATCACGCTCGACATGAACGGCAACCTGGTCAAGACCGAGGTGCTGAAACCCTCGAACGTCGCCGGGCTCGACCAGAACGTGGTGTTCGCGACCAAGCAGGCGAGCTTCCCCTTCCCGCCCAACAACGCGGTACCGGCGGACCTCGTGTTCATGGTGACATATATTTATCGGTGAGTTGGGGTAGGTGCTAAGTGCTTGGGTCGCTCTACACTCTGGATCCTCCGGGCAAGAGTGAGAATGACTGCGGCGGACCGTTATAAAAGACACGATGCGACCGCACGTTGGCGCTATCTACCTTGGCCCACGTTAGTAGTCACATCAAAGGTGTCATTCTCAGGCTTGTCCTGACGATCAAAATGTTGGCGGGCTGGCCGCGTCAACCGGTGTCTTTACCCCTGGCAACGTTGAATATAAATCGTGCAATGCGGTTCGAACTCGGGGCGCCAAAGTCGACGGGCTCGAGATTGCTACAATGAGCCTAACCTTCCGAACCAGGTTCACTCGGCCGCCTTCGCTCTTGACGTCTTTAGCTTGCTCACTGGTCCCGCACCCGTCACAGGCCGCCGCCCCAATAGCTCCTTCAGATACCTTCCCGTGAAACTCGCGGGCACTTTCGCCACGTCTTCGGGCGTGCCGGCGGCGACGATGGTGCCGCCGCCATCTCCGCCTTCGGGACCGAGGTCGATCACCCAGTCGGCGGTCTTGATGACTTCCAGATTGTGCTCGATGACGACGACGGTGTTGCCCGCGTCGGCCAGCTCGTGCAGCACCTCGAGCAGCTTCGCCACATCGTGGAAATGCAGCCCCGTCGTCGGCTCGTCGAGGATGTAGAGCGTGCGACCCGTCGCCCGCCGGGACAACTCCTTCGACAGCTTGATGCGCTGCGCCTCACCGCCCGACAGCGTCGTCGCCTGCTGGCCGATGTGAATGTAGCCGAGCCCGACGCGTGCCAGGGTCTCGAGCTTGTCGCGGATCGACGGCACGGCCTTGAAGAACGCCGCCCCCTCCTCGACCGTCATATCGAGCACGTCGGCAATCGACTTCTCCTTGAAGGTGATGTCGAGCGACTCGCGATTGTAGCGCTTGCCCTTGCACTCCTCGCACGTCACGTACACGTCGGGCAGGAAATGCATTTCGATCTTGATGACGCCATCGCCCTGGCATTTCTCGCAGCGCCCGCCCTTAACGTTGAACGAGAACCGGCCCGGGCCGTAGCCGCGCGCCTTGGCCTCGGGCAGCCCTGCGAACCAGTCGCGGATCGGCGTGAACGCGCCGGTGTACGTCGCGGGGTTGGAACGCGGCGTGCGTCCGATCGGAGACTGGTCGATGTCGATCACCTTGTCGAGGTGTTCGAGGCCTTCGAGCTTGTCGAAGGGTGCAGGATGCGCACGCGAGTTGTTGAGCTTGCGCGCAACCGCCCTGAACAGCGTGTCGATCAGCAGCGTGGACTTGCCGCCGCCCGATACGCCCGTGATGCATGTGAGAAGCCCGAGTGGAATTTCCGCCGTGACGTTCTTGAGGTTGTTTCCGCGAGCGCCGATGATGCGCAGGGCCTTGCCCTTTTCAATCTTGCGCCGGACCTTGGGCATCGACACATGCCGGATGCCGGTGAGGTATTCCCCGGTCAGGCTCGCAGGGTTCGCCATGATCTCGTCGGGCGTGCCCTGCGCCACGACCTGCCCGCCGTGGATGCCCGCGCCAGGGCCGATGTCGACCACGTAGTCGGCCTGCAGGATCGCGTCCTCGTCGTGCTCGACCACGATCACAGTGTTGCCGATGTCGCGCAGGTGCTTCAGCGTGCCGAGCAGGCGGTCGTTGTCGCGCTGGTGCAGACCAATCGACGGCTCGTCCAGCACGTACAGCACACCAGTCAGGCCGGAGCCGATTTGCGACGCGAGCCGGATACGCTGGCTCTCGCCGCCTGACAGCGTGCCCGATGCGCGCGACAGCGTGAGATAATCAAGGCCGACGTCGTTCAGGAACTTCAACCGGTCGCGGATCTCCTTCAGGATGCGCGTCGCTATCTCGGCCTGCTGTTTGGAGAAGGTTTTCGGCACCTCCTCGAACCAGACGTTGGCTGAGCGTATCGACAGATCGCCGACCTCGCCGATGTGCTTGCCCCCGACCTTGACGGCCAGCGCCTGCGGTTTCAGCCGATAGCCGCCGCACGCCTCGCACGGATGGGAGCCCTGGTAGCGCGAAAGCTCCTCTCGCACCCACTCGCTATCGGTTTCCTTCCAGCGGCGCGCGATGTTGCCGATGACGCCTTCGAACGGCTTCTCGGTCTTGTAGTTGCGCGTGCCGTCCCAATAGACGAACTCGATCTCCTCGTCGCCCGAGCCGAACAGGATGGCGAGCTGTACGTGCTTGGGCAGCTTCTCCCACGGCATTTTCATCGACACTTTGTAATGCTTGGCCAGGCTTTCCAGCGTCTGCTCATAGTAGGGCGAAGTCGCGCCTGTCTTCGCCCACGGATAGACGGCGCCGTCGACCAGCGACAACGATCCGTTGGGAACGACGAGATCGGGCTCGAACTGCAACTCCGTGCCAAGCCCGTCGCATGTGGGACACGCACCGGCCGGAGCGTTGAACGAGAACAGCCGCGGCTCGATCTCCTCAATCGTGAAGCCCGACACCGGACAGGCGAAGCGCTGCGAGAAGATGATCCGCTCGTGCGTGTCGTTCTTCGATTTGTTGGCGCCTTCGGTCTCGGACGGCGGCAAGGGCTTGTCGACGAACTCCGCAATGGCGATACCGTCGGCGAGCTTCAACGCCTGCTCGAAACTGTCGGCCAGCCGCGCCCTGATATCGCCTTTAACCACGATGCGATCGACCACAACGTCGATGTCGTGCTTGAACTTCTTGTCGAGCTTAGGGGCGTCCGATATCTCCGACACTGTGCCGTTGACCTTGACGCGCTGGTAGCCCTTCTTCTGCCACCCAGCCAATTCCTTGCGGTACTCGCCCTTCCGGCCGCGCACCACTGGCGCGAGGATCAGAAGGCGCATGCCCTCCGGCAAAGCCAGCACTCGGTCGACCATCTGCGTGATCGTCTGACTCTCGATCGGCAGGCCGGTCGCAGGAGAATACGGCACGCCGACGCGCGCAAACAGCAGGCGCAGGTAGTCGTAGATCTCTGTCACCGTGCCGACGGTGGATCGCGGATTCTTCGAGGTGGTTTTCTGTTCGATCGAAATGGCAGGCGACAGCCCGTCGATGTGATCGACGTCCGGCTTCTGCATCATCTGGAGGAACTGGCGTGCGTACGCCGAAAGACTTTCGACGTAACGGCGCTGGCCTTCCGCATAGATGGTATCGAAGGCGAGCGAGGATTTTCCCGAACCTGACAGTCCCGTGAAAACGACGAGCGCGTCGCGCGGGATCTCAAGATCGACGTTTTTCAGATTGTGCTCGCGCGCGCCGCGGACGTGGATCGTCCGCATGGTTTCGGTAACAGCGCGGTGGGCGGTTCGTTTGGGAAGCTTGCTCATGGCTCTACCTAGCCCATGCTCCGATGCGGCGGCAATGTGAACCCTTGGCGGGTGATCCAGCCGCTGGCCGGTTCCCCATGCAGACCAGATGTTATGGATATCAACATCGATTGTCGTTCCGGGGCGTCTTCGCGACCTTGGATCGCTCAACAACCTCTGGATCATAGAGCCCGAGTCGCGGTGCCGTTATCGCCCGAGCAAGAGCATCGCCTTGGACGTGGCCGCCAGCACTTCGCCGGGTTCGGCGGGCCACGGATTGGGCACCTTCTCGGTGGGAAACGCCGTGCCGAGGGTCCTGAACGCCTCCGATACCGAGGTGGCGTCGGCCGGCGCGTCCAGCAGGGCCGGGAGTACGGTTGCCGCCCGCGCTTTCGCCGCCGCCAGGAAGCCATAGCCTTCGAAGTAGGGTTCAGGATCGGTGGCTTTGACGGCTGTCGCATAGGCCAGCGCCGCGCGGTTCAGCATGTCCGCCAGAACGCGGCGGTTCGCAGAGGCGACATCACCGCCCGTCTGCGGCGCCTTGGCGGCCGCTGCGTTGACCGCCGCAAGCACATCGCCCGTCGCCACCGCTACATCGGGCTCGGAGGCCTTGGCTGCCGCCAGCTCTGCGGCTTTGGCCATGGCCGGTTCCAGACCCGTGACGCCGAGCGCCGTCAATGCGGGCGCAAGCTGGCCCTTCACGGTCTTGATTGCGTCAGTGAACTGCTCCCGGGCGATATACGATACCCCGGCGCGATACGCGGCTAGCCCCCCATGACAGTGCGAAGCGATCAGATCCAGGGCCGTCAACAATTGCACGGGATCGTGCGCGGCATTCGAGAAATCCGCGCGAACGGCGCCGGCCTCGCCACCTTCGCCGCCTTCACCACCCTCGCCGCCTTGAGCCATGACGAACGCAGCTTCCCCGGCGTTAGCCTTGTCGGATTGCGCGTCAGCATGATCGGCGTAGCCCGACAACACGGCTCCGGGCAAAAGGACGGCAGCAGTGGTGAGACCCGTCCAGGCACGGCGACGCTTGTGGCGCATGATCGTCCAATCCTCTAAAACGTTCAGTCGATGCTCATACATATCCCAAACGTGCTGGATGCCGCCACCACAGGCGAGATGGACACTGCCACCGGCTCTCTCGGTTTCGAGCCCGGCAGCGGGACAGCCGGATGGCATGCCCAAATCGTGAAGAACAATCAGCAGGTGACCGCCTCACCGGCGCTGTCGCAACTGCAGAAGCGGATCGTCGAAGCGCTGCAGGCCAATCCCGTTTTCCTCGCCCTAGCGATCCCGGCCCGCATCGCTCCACCTCTGTTGTCACGATACGTTGCGGGCGAGCACTACGGCACGCACGTCGACGACGCCATCATGGGGCGCGATCATCCGCTGCGGACCGATCTTTCTGTCACGCTCTTCCTCAACGATCCGGAGACTTACGACGGGGGTGAACTCATTCTCGAAACGCTGGCGGGCGAAGATAGCGGCAAGTTTTCCCCCGGCGACGCCGTCATCTACCCGTCGACGTTCCTTCATCGCGTCACCCCGGTGACGCGCGGCGAGCGCAGGGTCGCCGTCACGTGGGTGCAAAGCCGCGTCCGGGATGCCAGCCAGCGCGAAATCCTGTTCGATCTCGACCGCGCCCGCCGTCAGGTGTTCGAGCGCGACGGTAAGTGCGCCACGTTCGACCTGATCGCCAAGACGTACGCCAATCTTCTGCGGCAATGGGCCGAAGTTTGAGCCCCGTGGACGTAAAGCTGGCTGCCCGCTCGTCGGCCACGCGGCAAATGGCCTTCCCTGTGGTCAGGGCCAAGATGTCGCGCTAGTTTCCGGCCCGACCGCGCCGTTCGTGAACAGGGGATGAACCGGATGTTCGTATCCGGTTCAAGTTGGTGGTGGCAGAAATGGCTTCCGTGTCATTCTCCCGCCAAATGAGCAAGGCAGCACAATGTTCAGCGCGTCGATTTTGTTCCACGAGGAGGCTTCCGACATGTCGTCCGAACAGTCCCTGCCGCAGGCCCGGTCTGAAGGGTTCCTGGAGCGCTGGGGTCCGCATCTCAAGACCGCCGCCCTGATCGTCACAATTCTGGGCGCCATCCCGACGGCGATCACCGCCTATCATGCCTGGACGTTCGGCGTTCCGTTCACCCAGGTATCGCAACGCCTCGCCCAGTATGATCTCTGGGTGAAGAACCTCGATTGCAAGGTCGACTACAAGGCTCTCTCCACGGCTCAGGGAACGCGCGTCGATGTCGGCGCGTGCACAAAGACGGGAGACATCGCTCTCAAGGTCTCCTCCAATGACGGCAAGGCGGCCTATCAGTGGATTGCCTACGATGAACTGCAAAAACCGGGCGAGGCGCCGAAGGCGCACAGCATCATCGACATGCTCATCGGAGCGGCGCGCGCCGACACGCCAACGGGTTCCTTCAAAGTCGCGCAATCGGCAATGGAAGTCGTCTGTCAGTCGCTGAAGGGCAAGGATATCGTCCGCATCGTGAAGGAAGGCGGGAAGTGCTATCGCGAGGTCGTGTCGCCGATCCGTGGCTCTGTCGATAGCCGGGAAGAAGTCTCCTGCAGCACGACGTGCTCGTGACGGGACATCTGATTTGAGGCATGAGCGCGGGGTGGCGAGAAAGTCATCCCGCGTTTTCTATTTTGTCTGAAATTTCTGTTTCATCCGAGAGATGCCGACGCCGCAGACTCGAAATGGAATTGACAACACCGTTCGTCGCGCGCACCCTCCCACCATTCCGCGAGAGGAGGTCTACGAAAATGTCTCCACCGGGTCACCTTTAACTGCAGCTGATTGCTCCGGGCCCTGAGTGCACCGGCTCGTTGGATCGGTCCAAGCAGACATCCTAGAAAAATCTGAAAACTTGAGCAGATGTACCCGCTCGGTCATGGTCGCGTAGTCTTTCTGCGCACCCGATGACGGAGATTATCGGTCGGTGTCCGTGCGTACTTTGACGGCAGATAGCCATCACGCGTCGCCTAACAGCAAGACACGTGTTTCGAGGCGTAACGCCGGAAGGTATCAGTATCGAGTCCGGTCTCGCGGTGGTCGCGAGGACCACAAGACCCGAATGCGACGTACGGTGCGCGCAACTGGAGCGCGTCGACTGGGACGGATGGGAACATCTGAAAACCTGATGTGATCGGGACGGGAGAGGTACACAGGCGGACTGATCGGGATTGCAGGCCACGACACGCGCTTTTCGCGCACCGTCACCGGCCAACGCAACATCCCCACCGCACCAAATACAACCATCCCAGCGATCAGGACAGCCCGGACGGTACCGCTGGTACCGTTCCGGGCTGCTTCGTTAGCAAAGCCGATTTTCCACTTTTCTTTTTTTGCAATCCGTGCGGCTGATCGTCTTTGCCCCGTTTTCCCCATGATGTCAGGCGACGATCGAGCACGCGTTTCCGTCCGTCCAGGAAAACCCAGACACATGATGCTCGACCGCTTGGCCGCCCGGCAAGCCGCACGCCGGCAATTCCGCAAACTCCCGCGGCTCGCCGTTACATCGATGATGCTGGGACCGTTGCTTCTCATGCCTGCTGCGCCCGCCGGCGCCGGCGCCTACGCATGGCACGCCGCGCCGGTGGGCGGCACGCTGGCCGCACGCATCGCGCCACCACCGGGCTTCCAGCGAACGCCCGTAGCAGCCGGAAGCTGGGCTGAATGGCTCCGCGGTCTGCCGCTCAAACCGGAAGGTTCGCCGGTGCTGATCCATACGGGCGCCAGGAAATCACGTCAGGACGTGCATGTCGCGGTCGTCGACATCGATGTCGGCAAGCGCGATCTGCAGCAGTGCGCTGACGCGGTGATGCGGCTGCGCGCGGAGTGGCTCTATGCTTCGGGCCGCAAGGCGGACATCGCCTTCAACGATACGGACGGCAAGCGGCGCGCCTTCGCCAGACAATCCAGGCAGGACTATCCGACCTTCCGGAAATACATGGACCTCGTGTTCGCATATGCCGGCACGTGGTCGCTGGAGCGCGAACTAAAGCCGGTAAAAATGAACGACATCGCCATTGGCGACGTATTCATTAAGGGCGGCTTTCCGGGGCACGCCGTGCTCGTCGCTGACATGGCAGAAAACGCCGGGACGGGCGAGAAGCGCTTCCTGTTGCTGCAAAGCTACATGCCGGCGCAGGACATTCACGTCGTGAAGAACCCCGGTTCACCCGACGGCTCCCCTTGGTACGCCACCGACATCGGCGAACAGTTGACCACGCCCGAGTGGGTCTTCCTGCGCACCGCGCTGAGGCGGTTTCCCTGACGCGACGTCGCTCACACCGTCCTGAGATAGAATTCGAAATCCAACGGCTGCGGCTCGGCGAAAAACCGGTCAGCTTCGACTTCCTTGATGGTGGCGAATACGTCAACGAACTGCTCGCCGAAGTACTCCTTCAGGATCGCCGACTTGCGGAGGGTTTCGAGCGCGGCGAACCAATTGGTCGGCATCGGCTCGCACGGCTGCTCGTAGCCGTTGCCCTCGACCGGTAGCCCCGGATCGATCTTGTTCTTGACGCCGTGATGCACGCCAGCAAGCACCGCCGCCATGGCAAGGTAGCAGTTTGCGTCTGCTCCGGAGGCGCGATGCTCGACATGGGTTGCAGCGCCCTTGCCCGCCGGAATGCGCAAGGACACGGTGCGATTGTTGAAGCCCCAGTTCGGCGCGATCGGCGCATAGCTCGACTTGCGAAAGCGACGATAGGAGTTTGCATTCGGTGCGAAGATCGCCATGCCGTCCGCCATCGTCGCCTTCATGCCGCCGATGGCATGGCGCAACGGCACGTTGTTGACTGGATCGTCCGACGCGAAGATGTTTCGCCCTTCTTCATCCGCAAGACTGACATGGAGATGCATGCCGCAGCCGGTCCACGCCGAATAGGGTTTGGCCATGAAGCTCGCCACCAGTCCGTGCTTTTCCGCGATGGCCTTTACCAGACGCTTGAACTGGAAGCCTTCGTCGCACGCTTGCAACGCGTCTGTGCGGTAGCGCAGCCCGATCTCCATTTGGCCCGCCGAGTACTCAGCAAGCGCTGCCTCAAGAGGCAGCCCCTGAACTTCGGCCGCAGCGTACAGATCGTTGAAGAACGGCGCGAAATCGTCGAGATCCTGCAGCGAATAGCCGCCGAAGTGGCGCTGCTGGCATGGCACCGCAAGGCCCTTGGGGGGCTGGGGACGTCCTGCCAGCGCGCTTTCGCGGTCGAGCAGATAGAACTCGAGTTCGACGGCTGCCACCGGCTTCAGCCGCAACTCGTCGAAGCGGGCGATGACGCGCGACAGTGCATGGCGAGGTTCAGCAATGCAACCGTCGCCGTCGAGTTCATGAAAGGACCCGAGATACTGCGCCTGCGGTTCAGCCGCCCACGGAACCCGCTTCAAAGTACCCGGAACGGGCCACAAGACGCGGTCGGCATCGCCGGTCGCGAAGATCATACCAGTTTCCTCGACGTCGCGACCCGTTATGTCCATCGACATCGCCGAGCAGGCCATGAACCGGCCGTTCTTCCACGCCGGCACAAGTTCGGATCGCGTCAGCAGCTTACCGCGCTGGGCGCCGCCCAGATCCGTATAGATCAGCGTGATGTGGCGCACCTCGGGGTTAGCGCTGAGAAACTGTTCGGCTTCCTTGACGAGCGACTGGCTATCGGGCGGCTTGATCATGGCAGGTCCGTTCTTTTACGAATTCATTTGCGGCCGGACGACCATCAGGTCCGCGCTTTGGGTTGTCCGCTCAGTTCCGCCATGCCGTTGTCCAGCACATCGAGGAGGGCCACGATGTGCTCGGGTCGCGTTTCTGGGCAAATGAGCATCATGTTGTGGAACGGCGTAATCACCAGGCCGCGATTGAGGCAGAAAAGATGCAGCGCGTGTTCGACGTCGCTGTGGGCGAACAGCTTGGCCTCCGTGCCGTTCTTCGGTGGGCGCGGCGAGTTGACGATTTCGGCGCGCAGACCGACGCGGACCACGTGCCACGGCAGCCCGTGATGCTTGATGAGCGCAGCAATTCCGGTCTCGAGGTCTTCGGCAAGCGGCAGCGCCCGCGCATAGACGTCGTCGGTGAGAATGTTTTCAAGCACCGCGCGCATGCAGGCAAGTTGCAGGGCGTTGCCCGAGAGAGTGGTTCCGATGCCGCTATAGCCGGCCTCGCGCCGGTCGAGATAGTCCTTGATGCGGGCGTCGACGGCATCGCTCCAGCCGTAGATCGCTGCCGGCACACCCCCCGCGATCGGCTTGCCGAGGACGAAGAAGTCCGGCTCCAGATGATGCGTCTCAGTGTAGCCGCCGGGGCCTGAGCTGATTGTATGCGTCTCGTCAATGCACAGCAGCGTTCCGTACCTGCGCGTCAGGTCCCGCAGCGCGGTGTGATATCCCTTGTCGGGAAGCACCATGCCGCAGTTAGTCATGACGGGCTCAGTGAGCACGAGTGCGACTTCGCCGTCCTTCAAGGCTGCCTCGAGCGCCGGAATGTCGTTGAACTCGACGACACGCGTATTCTCGGTCACGTCGCGCACTTCGCCGACCAGTCCGGGCCGGTTGACGCTGCGGCCGTTCTCGATCGAAACAAACGTGTCATCGACGGCGCCGTGGTAGCAGCCGTTCATCACCAATAGCTTGTCGCGGCCGGTCGCCCCCCTTGCCCACCGGATGACGGATCGATTGGCATCCGACGCAGTCGCCGTGACCTGCCAGTGCGGCAGGCCGAAACGGTTGGCCAGCAGGCCTCCGACGGCAGCTGTGTCGGGCCCCGGAAGCATCACCGTAAGGCCCCTCTCGGACTGACGTTTCATGGCCTCGGCGACGGGCGCGGGTGAGTGCCCGAACATGGCACCGGTGTCGCCGAGACAGAAATCGACGTAGGCGTTGCCGTCGACATCGGTCAGTGACACACCCCGCGCTTCAGCGACGAACAGTGGGTACGGCGTGCCCCAGTCGACCATCCAGTGCATCGGAACGCCGCGCAACCAATGTCTGGCGGCATCTGCGGCGAGCTTCGCAGACGCGGGATTGCGGCGCGCGAAATAGGTCTGCTCCGCCTCGAGCATCGCCGCAATTCGAACCTGCGGGACGGGGATTGACCCGGATGTCATGGGATTCATGCCTTGCATAACGAACTGATGATGGCCCGACCGGACCACGATCGGAATTCCTAGTATTCAGGCGAACGGGGCAAGGTCAATGGCGGCTAGCCTTCGATCACCAGGCCGTCATAGGCCGGCTCCACGCCGTCTGGCAGTTCGCCCCGTAATCGGTTGTAGTCGAGATCGGTCGTCATGTGGGTCAGGATCGCGCGCCTGGGTTTCAGCCGGTCGATCCAGGCGAGCGCCTGCTTGACGTTGAAATGGCTGGGGTGCGCGGTGTAGCGAAGCGCATCGACGACCCAGACATCAAGTCCCGTGAGCAAGGCCGCCGACTCGTCGGACATATCGCTGATGTCGGGCGAATAGGCGATATCGCCGAAGCGAAACCCAAGGCTGGTGATGTCGCCGTGCTTCTGCGGCACCGCAATCGCATCGACGGGGCCACCACCGCCCGCGATGATCACCGGCTGACCTAGCACGATGTCCCTCGCATTGAGGATCGGCGCGTAGTCCGAACCCGGCAACTGGACGAAGCAGTACGCAAAGCGGGAAACCAGACTGTCACGCGTTGCCGGATCGAAATGGCAATCGATGCGACGCTTCATGGCGTAAGCGACCATGCGCAGGTCGTCGATGCCATGCGTGTGATCGGCATGATCGTGTGTGAACAAAACTCCGTCCAGATGATCCGCGCGCACCGACAGCAATTGCTCGCGCAGATCCGGCGACGTATCGACCAGCACGGCCGTGGTTCCCTTCGGGCCCATACGCTCGACCAGAACCGAGCAGCGGCGCCGGCGGTTTTTGGGGTTTTGTGGATCGCACTGCCCCCACATGCCACCAATGCGCGGCACTCCGCCGGAAGAGCCGCAGCCGAGTACCGTCAATCGAAAGGTCATCCGCGGGATCCCTGCGGGCGGGGCACTTTGCTGTAGAGGCGGTAGAAGTTGTCCGTGGTGGCGCGGGCGAAGTCGTCGAACGGCAATCCTCGCGCCGATGCAAGGACGCGCGCCGTGTAGGCCGTGTAGGCCGGTTCGTTCTGCTTGCCGCGGTAGGGTTCCGGGGCCAGGTACGGCGCGTCAGTCTCCACCAGGATCCGATCCAGTGGGACCTCGCACGCGATGGCGCGCAGGGCGTCGGATTTCTTGAATGTCACCACGCCCGAGAACGAAACATACAAACCGAGATCTACCGCGCGCATTGCAAGGTCGCGGCCACCCGTGAAGCAGTGCAGAACGGCGGGAAAAGCGCCCTTGGCGTGTTCGTCTTGGAGAATGTAAATCGTATCCATCTCGGCGTCGCGCGTATGGATCTCGAGCGGCAATCCGGTTTCGCGCGTCGCCGCGATGTGCGTGCGAAACCCCTGCGCTTGAGCTTCAGGCGTGGAATGCTTGTAGTAGTAGTCGAGCCCCGCCTCACCTATGCCCACGATCTTGGGATGCATGGCGATCCGCGCGAGTTCGGCTGCGGTCACGTCCAGTTCCTCATGCGCGTAGTGAGGATGAGTACCGATCGTTCCGTACACTTTATCGAACCGTTCCACGACAGAGATCAGGTGATCGAATTTCCTCACGCGCGTCGAAATGTTGACCATCGCCTCAATTCCTGCTGCGCGCGCGCGCGCCACCACGCCGTCGAGATCGCTTGCGAACTCCGGCCGGTCGATGTGGCAGTGGTGGTCTACAAGCATCACGACGCCTTCTTGCCGCCGCCGTTCTTGGGCGGTGCGGAAGGTGCGCCCGCCTCAGCGGTGGGATCGACGTAGCGCGGGAAGACACCCTGCGGTTCCGGGATTGGGGTTCCGGGCTGCAATCTGCCCTTCGGTCCGAGGGCCGCGAACGCACGCGCTTCGCCCTCTCCTATCGCCAGTAGATCGAGCAGCCTGGCTGCCAGACCCGGCATGGCCGGCTGCGCAAGGATGGCAAACTGGCGGACGCATTCCACCGTCACGTAGAGAATGGTCTCCATGCGCTTTGGATCCGTCTTCTTCTTCGCCCACGGTTCCTGCGCAGCGAAGTAGCGGTTCACGTTCGCGATGACGGCCCATACGGCGTCGAGGTAGCGCGTGATCGCCTGCCGGTCCATTTCACTGCGGGCGATAGCATAGATCGCATCGGTGGCGGCCAGAATGGCGGTGTCTTCGGCGGTGAAGGCACCGGGCTCGGAAATCTTTCCGTCACAGTTCTTGTAGATCATCGACAAGGAGCGCTGCGCCAGGTTGCCAAGGTTGTTGGCAAGATCGGCGTTGATGCGGTTGCCGATCGCTTCTGGCGAATAGCTGCCGTCCTGCCCAAACATAACCTCACGCAGGAAGAAATAGCGCACTTGATCGCGGCCGTAGGCGTTGATGAGATCGAACGGGTCGACGACATTACCGACAGACTTCGACATCTTTTCGCCCTTGTTGAGCACGAAGCCATGGGCGAACACGCGCTTGGGCAGCGGCAGGCCCGCGCTCATCAGGAACGCCGGCCAGTAGACTGCGTGAAAGCGCGTGATGTCCTTGCCGATGACGTGAACGTCGGCCGGCCAGTAGTGCGTGCGCGATCCGCCCTGATTGAGAAGGCCGGTTGCTGTGACGTAGTTGTTGAGCGCATCGATCCACACATACATCACGTGCCCCGGCGCGCCGGGGACGGGAATTCCCCAGTCCAAAGTCGAGCGCGAAATCGAGAGATCTTCTAGACCCATCTTCACGAAGCTCGCGATCTCGTTGCGCTTCTCCAGCGGCAGGATGAATTCGGGATTCGCCTCGTAGTGGGCAAGCAGCTTGTCCTGGTAGGCGGAGAGCTTGAAGAAAAAGGTCTCCTCCTCGTTCCATTCGAGCGGCGTACCGGTCGGAATGGCGACGCGCTGGCCCTCCCGAACCTCCGTCTCGCTTTCATTGTAGTAGGTCTCGTCGCGCACCGAGTACCAGCCGCCATACTTCTTCTTGAAGATGTCGCCGGCCTTCTCCATCCGACGCCACAACTCGGCGCAAGCCTCGTAGTGACGCGTCTCGGTGGTGCGGATGAAGTCGTCGTTGGAGAGACCCAGCACCTGGGCCATTTCCTTGAAGCGTGCGGAGTTGCGGTCGGCGAGAGCGCGCGGCGTCAGGCCCTCCTTGACGGCAGTCTGCTTCATCTTGAGGCCGTGCTCGTCGGTGCCGGTCAGGAAGAACACGTTCTTGCCGTCGAGACGCTCGAACCGGGCAATAGCGTCCGTTGCGATCGCCTCGTAGGCGTGGCCGATATGGGGCAAGCCATTAGGGTACGAAATCGCGGTCGTGATATAAAACGACTGAGCCATCGCGGTGTTTACCGTCCGTAATCAGGTTCGCGTCGCAATCTCCAGACGTGAAAACGTATCGAGAATTAGGGATTTGCGATCGAGATTGAGCGCATCCGCGTCGGCCTTTTCAGCGACGAGTGTTTCCCATACGGCCGCCCAGGTGGCAAGCCGCGCTTGCGGCATCAGCCGGGCCGCCTGCCGGCCCTCCTCCGCATCGCCCGGCAGACCCGCTCCCTGGCGGACCATGCGCGCGAGAAGGCCGAGGAGAAGGTCGTAGAACAACTCGAAACGATCGCCGGCGGCCAGCGACGCGAGTTCGTCACCGAACGCATGAACGCCATCCCAGTCGGTCTTCGGCAAGCCCGCCACCAAGGCAAAGATACGCTTGTATAGGTCCAGCCCACCGCTGCATTGCAGACTGAGGAAGCGCCGGGCGCTGCCGCCCGACAGCCGCTCCAGAACATCCCATTCAGTCCCGACGGGAATGCCGCCAGCGATTTCCTCGCCACTCGCAGCAATCGCCTGAGTGACAGCGCGGCGCAACGCGTCGGTTGCCAGCGGAGCGAGTTCCAGTGTGCGGCAACGCGAGCGCAATGTCGTAAGCAACTGGCCCGGAGACGATGACACCAGGAGGAAAATCGTGCGTTCGGGTGGCTCCTCGAGCGACTTCAGGAGGGCGTTGGCGGCGCTGGCGTTGAGTTCATCGCACGGATCGACGATGACGACGCGCCAAGCATCTTCATCGGCGACGAGAGACAGCAACGATTTGAGACGGCGCACTTCATCGACTGGGATTTCGGTCTTCAGTCGCTTGGCCTTGCTGTCGTAGGGCCGGGCCAGAACCATCAAGTTGGGATGTGACAGCGCCCTCACCTGCCGCGCGGCGGTCGTGTCCGTCGCGACATCGAGGGCCGACGCAAACATGTCGCGCTCATCGGGACGGGCGAGAACGAAGCGGGCGAACCGGTAGGCAAGAGTGGATTTGCCAATGCCCTCAGCCCCCGTGATCAGCCAGCCGTGATGCATGCGCCCGCTGGCGAAGGCTTCAGCGAGTTGGCGTTCCGCCGCGTCATGTCCGTAAAGCTTGGCCGTCAGTCGCGGGTGGGGAAACCCGCATAGAACGCCGGCCTCGGGAAGATCATCAATCTCGGTCGCGGCGGGGGCACGAGCCATGGCCTTAAGCCTGTTGCTTCATGAGACGCTGGCGCACGGCGTCCCACACTGCGCCTGAAACCTCTTCGGCGTCTTTTTCACCGTCGATCAGGACGCACCGCCGAGGTTCGCCCTCGGCGAGCTTCTGAAATCCCGCCCGCAGGCGATGGTGAAATTCGATATCGCGCGACTCGTAACGGTCGGCCAGAAGGCTGCGTGTGGTGCGCGGTTGGCTTTTGCCGGATGCAGCGCCCGTTGCATCACGCCCGCGCGTTGCCGACTGGGCGCGCAGCGCCGCGCGGCTCAAACCGATGTCGACTGGCACATCGATAACGAGCGTGAGGTCGGGACGTGTCGGCACCACGACCAGCAGGTCGAGCGCGTCGAGAATCTTCAAAGCGAGCGTCCCAGCGTAGCCCTGATAGACGCGCGTCGAATCCGAGAAGCGATCGCACAGAACCCACTGCCCGGCAGCCAGCGCCGGGCGGATGACCGTTTGCAGGTGATCCGCACGCGCGGCGTAGAACAGCAGGGCTTCAGAAAGTGGAGCATGTGGCTCGCAGGCGGGATCCAGAATCACGCTGCGGAGCTTCTCGGCAAACGGCGACCCTCCGGGCTCGCGGGTTTCGACCACGGAGAGCCCGGCAGCGCGCAGCCGCTCCGCCAGGCGCTTGACCTGTGTCGACTTACCAGACCCCTCGCCGCCTTCGAAAGTTATGAACCTTCCGCGTTCCATTGCCAGTCTAGGTGGCAGATTTCGGCGACGGACGCCAGTGCTCGCCGTTACGGCGTCACGGGCGTTGTGTTTTCGCCGGGGCGCGCCCAGCGCCACGCGAGATACATCAGGCTGTCCAGCCCCTTGCGAACGATCCCCCCCGGCTCGACATCCTCCCCGGCATAGAGCGGCGCCTCGCTGATTGCATTTGAGGATGTGGTCACGCGCAGGCGGGCGACCTGGTCGCCCTTTCGCACTGGCGGCTTCAGAGGGGCCTGATAGAGGATCTCCGCCTTCAGCTTCTGGTTCACCGGAAATCGCGGCAGCACGACCGAAAGCTCGCCCTTGCCAACGAGAGGCACATACCATTGTGTCCCGCCCCACACGCGCGCATTTCCGATCTGTTCGCCTTCGTCGAACAGTTTGAACTCGGCGAAGCTTCGCGATTCCCCATTCGAGCAGGCGGCGCGCCTCCTCGCGGCGCTCCTTCTCATCGGGCAGACCCATGAGCACAGCGATCAGTCGGCGTCCATCGTTGACCGCGGAGACGACAATGCCGTAACCGGCGGTTTTCGTATGTCCAGTTTTCAAGCCATCAACGCCAAGTCCTGAACCCAGCAGGGGATTGCGGTTGTAGAATTTATGCTTCCGGTACTGGAACTCGCGTTGTGAGAAGACCTTGTATTGCTCGGGGTATTCGCGGATCAGATAGCTGGCCAGTAGCGCCAGTTCCTTGGCCGTCATGAGTTGAGCGGGATCATCGAGGCCGGTCGAGTTTCCAAACGTTGACAGCGGCAATCCGATGCGCCGCATCTCCGCCTCCATCTGCTTGGCGAAGCCCGTTTCCGTTCCCGCAAGCGCTTCCGCAACAGCGATGCAGGCGTCATTGCCCGATTGCACGATCATACCCTGGATCAGTTCATCGACACGCGCCTTGGTGTTGATGGGCACGAACATGGCGGATGTGCCCGAGGGCGCTCCGCCCGTCCGCCACGCGTTTTCGCTCATGAGGAACTCGTCCTCGGGCTTGACCTTGCCTTCCTTCATGGCTCGGAAAAGCACCGCAAGGGTTGCGAGCTTGCTCATGCTTGCAGGCGGCGCCAATTCGTCCGCGTTTTGCTGGAAGAGTATGGCGCCGCTATCGGCATCCATCAGAATGGCGCGCTTGGCCTTCGTAACGAACTCTCCCGATTGCTGCGCATGACCTGGTGCGGCCGCTAAGGCAGCAAACATGGAAACAATGACCGCGAACAGCCGGAAGGCGAGGCGCGGTGAAGGGCAATACATCGAGCGGCCTCTGGGGAAAAGTCCTGACGAGCGCAGAACTATCCATGTCTGCTCGCAAGAGTGTCAACCCGTATCAGTCACAGCCACCGCTGAACAGCCGTCGGTCCGGCGCAGAATGATCATCGCGCTGTTGCACCTGCGCCCGCACGATAGCTGCTGACCGACCATGCCGGGGATATCGCAGTATCCGGGGCAAACGAATTCGACGCAACCGAGTCGGGCGGCGCGGCTGGCACAATCGAGGCCTCACCTCCACCATAACGGGGCTGTGTTGCGACGAAGCGCCTTTCCCGGCTGTCGTCTCCATTCATGGGCGCGCGGCCAGCATAGCGGACGCGTACGTTGCCAAGCCCCCGCCTTTTGTAACCCAGCGCTTGGGCCGATGCCCTGGACAGGTCGATGATGCGATTGCCGACGTACGGACCACGGTCGTTGATCCGCACGAGCACTGTGCGTCCGCTGTCCAGATTTGTCACGTATGCATAGGACGGCAACGGAAGCGTCGGATGCGCCGCCGTCAGTGCGTTCATGTTAAAAATCTCACCGTTAGACGTTCGACGCCCGTGAAAATCGTCGCCGTACCAGGATGCGATGCCTGTCCGGTCGTACCCCGGCTCCTCGCGCGGATAGTACCAGCGCCCGCCGATCATATAGGGCTTACCAACCTTGTAGACGCCACCGCCCTTGCTGACAGGGCCTGATTGGCTGGCGACCCGCTCGCTCGACCTGACGCCCCAGCGTGAATCCACTCCCGTAGAGGAGCAGCCCGCCGTGACGGCGACCATAAAAACCACAGCGGCGCGACCGGCAATCGCGCCGATGCTCCAGACGGTGACTACGCAACGCAACATGAAAAATACCCCGGAGGCGCATGACCCCCATCCTCATTCAAGATCTAGCCTCCCACCCGGCTGAACTTTGTCTCAACATGCCAGACCAGGTTTAGAATCCCGTAAAGCAATCTCGTAAAGCAGCCTGCGGTGCGCCGGCGGATTGCAGGAATAGGCTACCGGGCTAAAGCCCACCCGCCACAGAATGGATGGCAGAAGGCACGATAAGCCACGGTTTTTATTGCTATTTATCACGTGACGAGGCAGATCCGAAGCCAGTGACGTATCTGACGGTTTGCCGGTTGTGATAGGACCCCTCCGGTCGCCATTTATTGCCGACCCCCTGTCGCGTTACTGTCCGCGCACGACAACATCTGTGAGGTGCGCTCGGAAACGCTGACGGGCGTGGCCGTCATGCTTCTCGATGTCGAACGGGACAGCGCCTGCGTCCTCGTGCCCGGAAACGTGCTCGTCATCCAACAGGGTGGACAGTTTGTCGCGATTGCGGAGGCCGAGGACAAAATCGCGTTCCGGCCCGTTGCGCTGGGCCAGGATCTCGGCACTGAAGTCGCGATCTGCTCGGGTCTCACGATTCAGGAATATTCAGCCCGAATGCGCTACTGAAGTCGGGAGACAAGGTGCAATTAACAGGGCCAATGGGTTAATATCATTCGGCGTGCACCAAGCCAGTGTGACGGTCGCAGACAACTCGAGATCGAGAGGCGGCGCGATGTCCAAGCAGGCACTGAAACTCATTGTTGCAGCCGTCGCCCTCGTTCTCTATGCCGGCGCCGTTCGGACACAGATCTCGGACGACGACCTGTGCTGGGAGCCCGACATCGAATTCCCGGTGCCATGCGAGGACGACGACAATTAGGTCGCGTAGCTTGTCCGATGCTGAAATGTCAACTCGCAGAAGTGATCGAGCCCCTCCGTTTGGCCAACTCTAAACTTGTGGCTGACCGGCGGGTGCTTCCGCGACTTTGTCCAGAGCCACTGCCAGATCCAAAGGGTCAATCGTCGCGAGTTGCCTCGATAGGCCTGTATGGCCTTGCACAGTGATTGTCTTCGATACCCGCCGATGTGCCTCGAATGAAAGACCCTCCAACTGTTCTTCGCCTGTTTCGACCTCATATGAGCCAGGTGGTAGGATGCCTTCGACGCCGGTTATTTGGAACGGGTCAAGGAACTTGACCTTTTTGCGTGTTGTGCGCTCTACCATGACAGCTCTCCAATGCTCTGAGCACGCGTCTTCTCCAAGCGCCGCCTTCAATCTGGGCTCGAACGCCAGAAGTCGCCTTCAACAATGGGTGAGGGCGACTATCCGCAGCTACGCATTACTATGGTCAGTGCTCATGACGATTAGAGCTGGCGACCCTTTGCGAAGGCATCGACGTCGCGTTGCGCCTGCGACTTTTCGAGCCTCTACTTGGATTGCACCAACGCGACCAAGTCATCTTTATTCTTGACGGCTGCGATGTCGGGGGCGCTAAACTTATCCTACTTCTGGCCGATCTCGCTGCGCATGCCACTAGAAGCGACCTGGGACGAGGCGATATTGGGTTAAGCATTGGCGGTCAGGAAACTCTCCTAAGAAATTAAGTGAAGCAATAAGTTTGAATTATAATCACTCAAACCGCAAAATTATAAGATGCCCCAATAGCGGCTTAATTGTGTGAAATACATACCTATTTCTGATGTTACTATTCTATATTTCGCTTGCAAAGACCAATTTGCATTTTTTATAACAACGGCATTATTATTGCCGCTTATCTTGTGCCGAATATCAAGCAACGACCTGCAATTGCACTTCCATGGCTCAACTTGGTGCCAGCCGGGCGCCGGTTGCGCCACCTTGGGTCCGTAGGTAAGGGATCAGTCGTCGGCCGCAAGATTTCCACCTGTGAACCTGCGGTAAGAACTGAGGCAAGGTGACAAATTCGACATGCGCCTTGTGCGATGGTTCTGTCGTTCCTAGGTATTAAGGACAGGCCCACGGATGTTGTGTTTCCGCTAGCCGTCAAGGAGACTAGTCAAGTGGCCTGTCTGACAGTTTGGACGTTTAAAGCGATCGGGTTCTGGCTCGATCCCATGGTCTTGTTATCGACCGCCAGCAATCTAGCTGTGACTGCTAACATCTAAGCATGGCCGCCTTTGATGACAGCCACGGGCGGCCCGTTGGCGAATGCATTCGGCTTGGGTGAGCCCTCAACCGCAAAGGTCGCTCGGCCGCGCACAACCCCCAATCACCTGCGATAAACTTATAGAGGAGCGACATGCTCATGAAAATTAATAGAGGCCGATGGATGCGCAAGGATGACAGGGCCACCGCCTCGTTTGCTGGCCGCCCCAAGGACTCGCTATCAAAATCACGCCCAGCCAATGCCAAACGAGATTATGAGCACTATCTGGTACTCGCTAACTGCTCAGCAGCGACTGGAGATGCTATCGAGTCCGAGAACTATTATCAGCACGCCGAACATTATTTTAGGCTGATGAGGGAAACGGCCGCTTGAGTTTGAGGGCGGTTTGAAGTGCGTGCGTACCTGACCCAATATTGCGGAAAGCAAATGAACTCTGACGACGGACAGGCCGGGGACACTCGACTTCCGGCAGAAATGCGTCGCTCAGCACGTGGCTAAACAGCTTGCCGATGCCTGTCACAGCGTTCCCAACGCGACCTCCAGCGTGACCAAGTCCTGTTCGCGGTCTAGCACCATGAACGAATGCTTGACAACGCCCCATGGCTCCATAGCCTTGAGAATTGCGTCCTTGTCGAGCGTGCCGCAGGTGTAGAAATCGAGCTGCACCAGTGCCGGGTTGGTCTCGTCCCAAATGTGGATAGCGACGTGTGACGTCTCGATGATGGCAACGCCGGTGAGCCCACGGTTGCCGGTCTTTTCAACATAAGCGACGTGTGGCCCGGACAGGATGATCATGCCCTGGCCTTTGATGAGCATCGTCATCCAGTCCACAAGGTATTCACGGCCAATGCCCAGCGGTGGGTTGTTGACTTCGAAACGACCGATGAAGTGGTGGTGTTTGATCATGGCTATCCTCATTAAGTTGATGGGCTGCATTGGAGCCCGGAGCGAACGTCTTGGCGGGCTTGTCACGCGCAAGGCCGGACACACCCGGCAACACCAGAGTTCCTCTGGTCTCATCCTGCTTGAGGCGACCGCGTCCCCCGCCGCAGAGACTGTGCGGCTCAGGATGTGATTGCGTAGCAGCACATCGGCGACCGACAGCACCGGAGTATTCAGACGAACCGGAGTGGCAGCGGCTTGGGCTCGGGATGGTTGAGTAGAACATAAGCGCTCATGGGGAACGGCACTAGGGCTTCCTAGGCGCGCCTAGCGGAAGGTCGGTCAGTGGCCCGATCATGGATCCAGCTCCGGTGCGCATATCGACACTTCAATACATGAACGCCAGGCTAACGCGACGAGGTTCGAGGTGGTTAGAGAGTTTCCGCCCCCCGTATCAGGAGCCACTCGCTCAAATTAGTTGGGAGACTTGCTTGATGGGCTTGGTGGGGGCGCTAACTCGCGCAGTTCTTTGCCACGCTACCAAGACCAATTGCGGGCCGTCGCGATAGTCCGCTGCCGGGCATGCAGCTGTCGGCCGCGGCTTGTGTGACGACTACTGATGCATAGAATATCTCGCCGTCGACACGGCCTCCGCCTGCCCACAGCGTAGTGCATCGGAATTTTGGTCAGATGTTCGCCGATATCGGAGTCGATTTAGAGAATTGGCGCACAAGTCAAACGCTTGGCATCGCCCCGCAACGTCGGACAATGCAATTTCCAGCCGCGAGCCAGATCGAACTTCCGACCGCGTAACAATCTCGGCAAAATGCGCGGAATGGTAGCCACAATTCACGCAAATCGAGACCATTCGAGATTCTAACCACAGGAAGGAAGGCCCCCTTTTTGCGAGCCTTCCTTCTGTAAGTTCAGCAGACGATTCAAAGCCCCTTCGACCACTGTTTAATCTCGGCCTTGGCTTTGTCTTTAGCATAACCGCAGCGCTGCTGCAGGAGACCCTCGAGCTGCTCGCGCTTGCCATTGATTCTGGCGAGGTCGTCATCCGTGAGCTGACCCCATTTCTATTTGAACTTGCCGCTAAACTGCTTCCAGTCGCCTTCGATGCGATCCCAGTTCATGGTCGAACCTTTTAGTGTTACCATCTGTATAAAGCCATGACAGTTATTGGACATCGATCAGCACGTCTTTGCCGCATGAATACTGGAGTTCGTGGCGCCGCCGGCAATGACCGAAGACGCGGACGGTCTCGACACGAAGTGGCTTTCGCATTGTTCCGGGAGCACCCGTCGACGCAGATTGAGACTGGTACCGTCCCGCTCCGAGAAGCGCGAACTGCTAAGCGCGTTACTGTTGCGAGATCTCCCACCAATTTTGCGTCGCTGCATGTCGGGCGGCCCTCTGAGCAGACGCTCCGACACATGCTCCCGACGAGGCACAACGTCTTGTCGGAAACCCCCTGACCAAGTAACAGGTGGCGGTCGATTTGGTGCCAATCCGGTGCCAATTCCACCAATTCGCAGAGGGAATAGAACGTAACCGATTGATTTAATTGGTGTGGATGGGTGGCCGAGTGGTTGATGGCACCGGTCTTGAAAACCGGCGTGGGCGCAAGTTCACCGGGGGTTCGAATCCCTCCCCATCCGCCATCGCATTCGCCGCTGCCATCCGCCGCAAAGGGTGACGAAACGTGGGATGGCACAAAGCGGGGGAAGTGGACGGCACGACGGCAACCGTTGTGGCAATCAAGCGAGGGCCGGAGCACGCGGGCTCACAGCCACATTTGTTCGGCAAGTCACGAAGCCCGGCCGCTATGGCGATGGGAGCGGGCTCTATTCTTATTGTTGATCCGTCTGGCGCGTCGCGCTGGGGCTGCGTGTCCAGGCGGCGGCAAGCGGCGCGCATCCGGTTTGGGGGGCGCGAAGTCGTCGCGTTCGCCGAAGCCGGCGACCTGGCGCGACGAGATCAGGCGCAAGGCCAAGGCGGGACACGATCCCGTTGCCGCCCGCCGGGCCGAGCGCGCACGGAACGCCGACATTCGAGGCGATGGCCTGGACGCACGCTCACCGCCGGCTCGGGACATGGCGCGACACGGGAAGCATACGCCCAACGGATATCGACCTGGAGAAGCCACGCCTTCCGGTGATCGGAGCGTTGCCGTCAACCGCGTCCAAAGCGGCGACGTGCTGTAAAGTGCTCTTGCCGACATGTGGACGCGGCGAAACCGGAGACGGCGCGGCGTGTCTTGCAGCGCCTCGGCAATGTTCTCGACCATGCAACCGCTGCCGGGCATCGTAGCGGCGAGAACCCGTGCCGCGATGGCGGCCATCGGCTTGCCGAAGCAAGGGCACACCGTCGGGCACTTCTCCGCCCTGCCCTATGCTGACTTGCCCGGCTTCATCGTCAAGCTACGCGCCGCCCACAGTGCCGAGACGATCCGGCTGGCGCTCGAATTCTCCGATCTTGACCGCAGCACGGTCCGGCGAAGTGCGGGGCGCGACCAGGGATGAATTCGACCTCACGGCCATGCTGTGGACCATCCGGCCCAGCGCATGAAGGCCGAACGCGAGCACGTCGTTCCGCCTTCAGCGACCATCGAGATCGTCGAAGCGGCCCGGAAACTCGCGCCGGATAGCGCCTTGCCGTTCCGTCCGGCGCACCAACGGCAAGCCGCTCTCGGACATGGCTTTGACGATGGCGCTGCGCCGGCTCAAGACCGACGCGACCGCGCACGGCTTCCGCAGCACGTTCCGGGATTGGGTCTCGGAGGAAACCGAATTCGGCCAAGTCGTCGAGATGGCCTTGGCGCACGCCATCGGCAGCAAGGTCGAGGCCGCCTACCGGCGCGGCAAGCTCCTAGAGAAGCGCCGCGAACTCATGAACGCATGGGAAGTACGCAATGGACTGCGTAGGTAAATACGAGTACATGCCTGACGAAAGCTGGAAGGGCTCCGGTACCTGCACTTGAGACTTCAAAGAGTGGCGACAACATAACTCACACATGGGAGGAGGGTTCGCACCTCAAGGAATACCCGTACAAGTACTAGCGGCGGCACCGGCAAATACCAGGGCGCCAGTGGCGGCGGCACGTACACGTACGACAATCTGACGGACACCCTCTCCGGCGGCAGGTTCAAAGGCAAGATGGAACTGCCCTGAGAGCGCTGACACCGTTGATGGCCAACAGCGGCTGCAACCCACATCTTATGGCTGCGGAAAGCGGAGACTCGAGTGAGGATCTCATGCGCTGCCCCACCTGCGGCCACGCGATTCCCGAGCGCGCGAAGTTCTGCAACGAGTGCGGCGCCGCGGTCGCGCCCCGCTGCGCGAGCTGCGGAGCGGAGCTGGCACGCGGCCGCGAAGTTCTGCGCGGAGTGCGGCGCGAAGGTCGCGGGCGCGGCCCGGGAAGTGCCTGAAAAGGAACGTCCCCTTCGTGACGTTCGTGCGTACACGCCGAAGCACCTCGCCGACCGGATCCTCCAGTCCCGCTCGGCGCTCGAAGGCGAGCGCAAGCAGGTCACGGTGCTCTTCGCCGACGTGAAGGGCTCGATGGAGCTGGCCGAGCAGCTCGGCGCCGAGGACCTGGCACGTCGTGCTCGATCAGTTCTTCGAGATCCTCAGCGACGGCGTGCACCGCTTCGAGGGCACCGTCAACCAGTACACCGGCGACGGCATCATGGCGCTGTTCGGCGCGCCGATCGCGCACGAGGATCACGCGCAGCGCGCCTGCTTCGCGGCGCTGCGCGCTGCGCGACGCGCTGCGCGAGTTCGCGCGCGACGTGAAGCGCCGCCACGGCCTCGACTTCGCGACGCGCATCGGCCTCAACTCGGGCGAGGTCGTGGTCGGCAAGATCGGCGACGACCTGCGCATGGACTACACGGCGCAGGGGCACACGGTCGGCCTCGCGCAGCGCATGGAGGCGCTCGCCTCGGGCGGCAGCATCTACCTCTCCGAGCACACCGCGAAGCTCGCGCAGCTCTACTTCGCGCTCGACGACCTCGGCGAGTTCACGCTGAAGGGCGTCGCCGAGCCGATGCACGTCTACGAGCTCACGGGCGTCGGCGCGCGCGCGCACGCGCTTCGACCTCTCGCGCGCACGCGGCCTGGTGCGCTTCGTCGGCCGCGACGCGGAGATGCGCACGCTCGAGGCCGCGCTCGAGCGCACGCGGCGCGGCGAGGGCCAGGTGCTCGGCGTCGTCGCCGACGCCGGCACCGGCAAGAGCCGGCTCTGCTTCGAGTTCGCCGAGCGCTGCCGCGCCGCAGGGCTTGCGCGTGATGGAGGGCCGCTGCGTCGCGCACGGCAAGAACCTGCCGCTGCTACCGGTGCTCGAGCTGATGCCGCGCCTACTTCGGCATCGAGGAGGGCGACGGCGAGCGCGCTGGTGCGCGAGAAGATCGCCGGGCGCCTGCTGCTGCTCGACGAGCGCTTCCGCGACGAGCTGCCCATCCTGTTCGAGTTCCTTGGCGTCGCCGGATCCCGCGCGCCCCGCGCCACCGCTGCCGCCCGAGGCGCGCCAGCGACGCCTGTTCGCGGTGCTGCGGCGCCTGATGCAGGCGGGCGGCGCGACGGGCCAGAACATCGGCCTGATCTTCTTCGAGGATCTCCACTGGATCGACGCCGCGAGCGAGGCGTGGCTGGCGGAGATGGTGAACGCGGCGCTCGGCGGCACGGACGCTGCTGCTGCTGAACTTCCGCCCTGAGTACCGCGCCGACTGGATGCAGCGCGCGCACTACCAGCAGCTCGCGCTCGCGCCGCTCGACGGTCGAGGCGATCGGGGAGCTGATCGGGGATCTGCTCGGCACGCACCCGAGCACCGACGGCCTCGCGCGGCGCATCCACGCGCACACCGGCGGCAACCCCTTCTTCGCCGAGGAAGTGGTGCAGACGCTGATCGAGTCGGGCCAGCTCGAGGGCGTACGCGGTGCTTACCGCCTGGCGGGACGGGGAGCGCGCCTCGACGTGCCGGCCACCGTGCAGGCTCTGCTCGCGGCGCGCATCGACCGGCTGCCCGAGCGCGAGAAGCGCGTGCTCCAGAGCGCGGCCGTGATCGGCAAGGAGTTCGCCGAGCCGCTGCTCGCGGCGGTGGCCGGCCTGCCCGACGCGCGAACTGGCCGAGGCGCTCGTGCGGCTGCGGAGCGGCGAGTTCGTGCACGAACGCTCGCTCTACCCGATCGCCGAGTACAGCTTCAAGCACCCGCTCACGCAGGCCGTCGCGCAGGAGTCGCTGCTCGGCGAGCAGCGGCGCGAACTCCACGCAGTTTTGGCGCGGGCGATCGAAGCCGCCGGCGGCGATCTCGACGAGCAGGCCGCGCTGCTCGCGCACCACTGGGAGCAGGCCGGAGAAGCAGAGCCCGCCGCGCAATGGCATCGGCGCGCAGCCGAGTGGATCGCCGGCAGCAACTCCGTCGAAGCTGACCGGCACTGGCGCCGCGTGCGCGAGCTGGCCGACCAGATCTCAGATCCCACGCTCGCGATCGAGCTCGGCGGGCGCTCGCGCGTGATGATCCTCGAGTACGCCTGGCGGCGCGGCGTCTCGCAGTCCGAGGCGGACGAGCTGCTGCGAGAGGGCGAGGTCTGGGCCCAGCGACACGAGGATCCGCGCGCGCGCGCGCGGCTCTACAACGCGTACGCGACCGTCCTCTCGGTCGGCCTCGGCCAGCTCGCGCGCTCGCGCGAGATCGGTGAGGAGGGCTGGCGCCTCGCCCAGGACGCGGGCGACGAGCCGCTCTCCATGAGCCTGGAGCTGCGCCTCGGCCTCGCGAACGCCTGGGCCGGCGACCTTCGCTCGGCACGCCGGTGGTTCGAGCTGACCAATGCCCATGCGCCCGCCGTGGGGGCGGCCGCGTCGGCCATGGTCGGCTACGACGTTTCTGCCGTCGGGATCGGCTACGCCGGTGTCGTGGCCATGCACGAGGGTTGCTTCGAGGAGGCGATGCGCTGCTTCGCGCAGTCGCTCGAGCAGGCGCGCGCGCGCCGAGCGATCGAGGTCCAGGGCTGGATCCTCGGCTCTGAGTCCCAACTCTGGATCGATCGAGGCGACCTCTCGCGAGCAGAGCGGCTGGCGCGTGAGAGCCTGGAGATCGCCGAGCGCATCGAGAGCCCGCTCTCGCGGAGCGAAGCCACGGTCAGTCTGTTTCGCGTTTTGGCACAGAAGGGCGACCTCGATGCCGCCATCGCATTGGCTGCGCCGTGGGCCGAAGACCCAGGCAACTACATGACGAGACCCTTCAGGATGAGCGCGCTGGCGGGCATCCGCCATGCGCGCGGGGAGTTCAGCGAGGCGCGGCGCCTGGCGAGCGAAGCACAGCGCCTGGGGGAAACGGATGAGTCCATTCTCGGCCGCGTCTCGCCGCTGGTGGCGCTCGCTCGCATCCAGCTGAGCGATGCCCAGCCCGAGGCGGCCGCCACCTGCATCGAGCGCGCGGAGCAGACGGTGCGCGCGGCCAACTACCGACTGCTCCTGCCGGAGATCCTGGAACTGCGCGCCGAGCTGGCGCAGCAGCGCGGCGATGCGCCGGGCCGGGAGCAGGCGCTGCGCGAGGCGCTGCAGCTGTACAGAGAGATGGGCGCCATTGGGCACGCCGAACGGATTGCGCGGGAGACCCGCGCGGGGGTCCCTGAGACACTTCACCCATGAGTTATTGCACACCCGGCGAAGTGCCTGAACGCCTTGTAGGGGTTTCCGGTAGTGAAATTGCCGAGCGCAAGCGTGCCGACTGGGGCAAGTTGATCGAATGCCCAATCGACAAGGCGGACCATTAGCTTGGTCTCGAGATAGTCGATGAGGCCCATGGTGTAGAAGAGGTCCTGCTGGGGGATGGCGCTCAGAACCAAGTTGTGATGCCGACCGAGAAAAGGTCGAAGCTCACGAGGCCCGGGTTCGGGGAGCCCACCTTCTGGAGCGCGTACAGTTCTATTGGGACGATTGGAAGATCACGGCGCACACGCTCGAGGGGCCGCTTTACTGCTTCGAAGTCGTGCTGCGTTCCGGGAGCCAGCAAAATACTCGATTACTATGTCAAGGGCGCAGGCGCCACGACAGCGCGCCATAGGGCGAGAGCCTGTAGTCGCCCGAGAAGTAGCCGTCGCTGCGGTTGTCGGCGAGCGGCTCGCCCACCACCAACGCCTGCTTGTAGGGCATCCGCCATCCCCGGAATCGAAGTGGCGCCATCGCGAGCGTCGCCCCTCTACGCCGGCAGCGTCGCCACCAGCGGCGACTACGAGCGCTGCATGCTAGGCGACGGCAAGCGCTATGCCCACATCCTCGCCCCGAAGACCAGCTGGCCCGTCGAGGGACTCGCGAGCGTCAGCGTCGCCGCCAGCCACTGCCTGATCGCGGGCACGGCCTCCACGATCGCTATACGGAAGGGCCGGCGCGGGGGATCCGCGTGGCTCGACCAGCTCGGGTTGCCGAGCCTGCGCGGCGATACGGCCGGAATCGACTCGGGCTCGCTCGCGCGCGACTCGCGGCCGGCCGAGGCACGCCGCTCCGCGGGGTCGTCCGACCTCAGCGGCGAATCCCCTCCGCGAAGAGATTATTCTGCTGCTCCTCGAAGAGGATGCGACTGCACGGCTCGCCGAAGCGCGACGCGGCGAAGAGGCGGTTCATGTCCTCCTCGTCGCGGTAGATCAGGGGCCAGTCGAATACGTGGTCCATGATGGCCCGCGCGGGGTTCCGCGGGTGAAAATTTCCGAGGATCACGCGTCCACTAGGGACGAGAAGCTCATGGACAAAGTCGAGGAGTCGCACGACGAAACGGTCGTCGAAGTAGTCGATGAGCCCGACGCTGTAGACGAGGTGCTGCGGCGGAATCTCGAGCCGGCGGCGTCCCATGGCCAGATAGATCAGATTCGAGTTGTGGAGCTCGACCTGGCGGCGAAGCTTGTGCTGGGCCAGGCGGTCGGCAACGAACGAGAGCGCCTGCAGATCGATGTCGACGAGGTTCGCCTCCAGCTGATCGGGTTTCTCGACGGCCGCGAAGGCGTCGAATACTTCCGCAGCCGGGCCTGAAGCCAGCGTCGTGATGCGAGTCGTCTCGGAACTGAGCCAGCCGACAGCGGTGAAGCCCCCGGCACGCGCCCGCCCAACTTGGCGGACGCGATACCGTCAAAACCGGAACCGACCTCCTAGCCATTACTACATCATCGACCCGCCCGACTTCGGGACGCGGGGGGAGTGGAAAGCCATAATCGCCGACCTCAAGGTTCACCTCGTCGACGACCGCGGCACGCCCCAATTGACGGACGAGGCCGCGACGAGATCCTCGCTTGATCAGGCACTGGCAAATTCCGCCTTGACGAGAGAACAAACAAAGCTCATACTATTCCGATAATAGCTCTTATCGGAATGAACCCTATAAGACCGGCGCCGACCTCGAAATCATCCCCCCGGCTCAGCCCGTCCCGCCGGCAGCGAGGCCGAGCGCCTGCCCGAGATCCATACCAACGCCCGCACCGATGGCGACCTCCTCGCCGTCTGGCTCAAGTCGCACGCCGACGGCTCACCCCACACGCGGCGCGCTTACGAGCGGAATCGGGCGGGGCTCCTGGAGGCCCTCGACCACACCGGCACCAACTTGAAGCGGGCGACCGTCGATGATGTGCAAACCGCCCTCGAAGCGACGCGCACCAAGGCCGACGGCTCACTCGCCAGCGCCGCCACCGTCAACACGAGCGTCGCCGCCGTGAAGGCGCTCCTCGGTTTCGCGCATAAGGTCGGCTTCACCCACTTCAACGCCGCGCCACTCATCAAGCTCAAGAAGGCCCCGCGCCAGTTGGCCCAGAAGCTGATGAGCGAGGTCGATACGCACTTGCTGATCCGCGCCGCCACGCCGGGGCGCAATCGCACCCTGCTAGAAATTGCCGGCTTCGGCGGGCTTCAACGCCCTCGCGCGCTTGCGGGCTTGCATCGGCAGCAGGTCATCCAGGCGCTGAAGACCGGCGAGGTGGCTCGCCATCGTCGGCAAGGGCGCCGCCCCGCATCGTCCTGCTCGCCGGCTGACCTGGCCGAGACCTTGCGCAGCTTGCGCGGCGACGCCCCGACGTCGGCCCGCGTGTTCCCCATTACGGAGCGCCGCATCAACTACATTGTGAAGGCGGCGGCGAAGCGGGCGGGAAATCGATCCCGCCGTCTCCGCCCATTGGCTGCGCCATGCCCACGCCAGTCATGCCATAGACGAGGGCGCACCGATCACGCTGGTCAGCCAAACCCTCGGGCATGCCGACTTGAAAACGACGAGCGTCTACGCCCACGCCAAGCCGAACGATAGTTCGAGCCGCTATCTCAAGAGGGGCTGAAGCGGCCGAAATGGCCGGTCCCGAGATCGGAAACAGTATTCCCCATCAAATGTCCGCTAATTGGGGTAGACCGACCGCGGCGCGGAGGTCGCCCGTACTTCCCGAGTTGACCCAACTCGGACGTCGACGCACTAGCCCACCATCTCTCCGTTTGAGGGCCGAGATGTGTCCGCAGCTCAAGGCTAAGTTGACGACACCCGAGAAGCGATGACAACGGTATCAGCGACTCAGGGCAGTTCGACCTTGCCTTTGAACCTGCCAGCGCTGAGAGTGCTCGTCAGCTCCTTCCACATGTATGTGCCGTTGGCTTTGATACCCTCATATTTGCCGGTGCCGCCGGTAAACTTGTACAAGTATTCCTTGAGGTGCGAACCCTCTTCCCAAGAGTCAAATATTGTGCCCCCATCCCTGGTCTGAGTGGCGGTTCCGCTGCTTTTCCAGCTCCCGTCAGGCATGTACTCGTATTTCCCCACCCACTCGTCACTGGAGCTCGGTACGGTAGGATCGTTGGAGACGTAAACGCATCGGCCGGCCGCGTCGACCAGCTTGTGTCCCTTCTCAGGCTCCGTCTCGTCCCACTTGTCGTTAATGCATGCCATAGTGCCGGCTTCTTCCACGATTTGGCCGGCGTTCGCGATGCCATTTCCAAGAAGTAGCGCTGCGGGTATGCATACGAAATGCGAATTTTCCAACCAAGCTCTGTGACATGTCACTTCCTCCTTTTGGCTCGCATGGAGCCGTTGCCTTAAAAAGTGCGGATAGGACGGTCGCGCAGCGGCTCGGCCTTGCTGCTCATCGACGGCCACCTTTGGTGGCAGAGGCGCGGACAAAGGCTGGCGTGGAACAAGCCAACACCAGCCGTCCACGCACGAAATCGAGTAGGCCGCAGAGGACAGACAGCGCCACAGCGAGCAGGGGGAGAGCTATAGGAGTGGTGGACACGCGGCACCCCACGCCCGCCGCCAGAGCCTAGGCGCGGGGGCGGAGCTCGGAGCTTCTCGCGAGGGTGACCTCGTGGACGACGGCCATGGCCGCCTCCCATCCTCGCTTCGCTGGCGCAGGTTTCCCCTGGAACGAGCGTCAGCGAATATGCTTAAGTTGAGCTTTGAACATTACATCTCAATATATTCGGGCGCCAGTACATTTATTGCCAGTCAAGCGTCAAATTCGCGCGAAAGTCCTTTCGCGACGACCCTTGAAATCAATTTCGGGGCCGAGGACGCCAAAGCTCGCCCCGCCGATCCAAGGTCGAAAATTTTCTTTCCCGCCCGCGTTTGCGCGATACCCCACCTCGCCAATCGACCGGGTGAGATCGAGCCGCGGGGCCGATGGGTTGCAAGGTTGAAGCACACTCCTGCCATATCGACTGCCATGTCGGCTGGTGGCCCGACGCTGACGAACGGGGACGTCCGCTCTGAGGGAAAGTATTGGGGCGTAACCGGACGTGGGGCCCGCCGCTATGAACCTTCATTTGAAGCGCCGCAGCCATGCCAAGCCATCCGACCGCTCAAGCCAATACTTCAAGAGGTAGGCCACCTCACCCTCGCTAGCCCAGTGTTCACTGGGTGAACCCGAGTGAACTGCCGGTAGATCCCGCCCATGAAATGGGGGGCCAGATTGGTCCGGCCCCCTCGTGTAAAGCGGCTGACTTTGGCGGTCAGGCTAGCGCCGTTGCGCGATCTTCGAGCGGTGCGACAGTGGCGGTTGCGTGCCGTCGCGGACCTCAGAACGTGGCGTCTCGGCGAACTGCTCGCGGAAGGCCCGGCAGAGGGCTGCCACCTCTTGCGCCCGCGTTGCGCGGGGCCCGGTCGCCGGCTCTACCGTAACCGGTGCCACGGCAGGCGCTGGGAGCATCGGCCGCTGTGGCCGTCACCGGCGGTTCGCGCCGTGGCCTATGGCGGGCGCGAGAAGGCCAGCCCGTTCAGCGCCAACGTCGACGGCGCGCCGGCACCGACCTCCACCAGTGCAACCCGGCAACCCCGAGTTCTGGCCAGGATGCTTCCTTCGACTGGTGGCACGGCTGCCGCTCAGTGCGGTGCCGGCCTCGTCGAGGCGCTGGCGCGCCTGGTGGCGGCGGCGCGGAGAGCCTCCGCGCCGACCACCCCGCCCCGGCCGGCTTCGGTCACGGCCGCTGCTTGCGCCACGCGGTATCAGCTTCGGCGACGTCGCACCGCCGGCCGCCGTGGCGTGCAGGGGCGTTTTGCGCGGCGATCGTTCGGATGCGATCCTCGCGCCCGTCGATGGCCGCTCGGCACCCGAGACGAGGCCGAAGATCTCGCCGCAGCCCAGCGCGACGAACACCAGCACGGCCAGCACTCTGCTCCCTTCGCGCCAGCCGACAGCCCGGCCGGCACCGCGATTGCCGAAGGCCGGCGCAACGGCAACCAGCGCCGCCGTATGGGTGAGGCGGAGTGCAAGCCGCTTTCGGCGGAGGTGCTCGACATTGACGCCCACGCTCGTTGCCAAGGTCCGCAACCTGTCAAGGTTCGGCATACCCGATATTGAGGTAATTTCCCGTCTGATCATCTTTCCGTGAGGGGGTTCATTTTTTGGGCTCGGCCGGTGTTTGGCACCACCGGGCCTTTTCGTTGCTGGGCGGAAGCCGAGGGAAAGACGGCAACCTCTCGATTCGACACGTTCAACGTGGGTCTGCTAGCTCTACTGATGCGTTGAGGTCAACTTGTAGGCTGACCAGGAGGTCTATTCCGATGGATGTGCAGGAAATCCACAACAGCGGGAGCGACGACGAAATGGGGCCAAAGCCCGGCTATAAGGCACCGAGCCGAGACGGAAAGGTCTCAATCCTGATCCACCTCGACGAAGACGTGCGAACGGCCTTCAAGGTCGCGACGATCGAGAACGGCACCACGATGCAAGACGCCATTGTCGCCTTCATCACCGAGTACGCCGCCCCAGTCATCAAGCGCATGAAACGAAAACCATAGCCCCCGCGTGGCGCGAGGCGAACCCAAGAGGAGAAGCAGAGCCTGTTCGCTGCCCTCGGCAAGGCGAGTGACGCCCTTCTTAGCGTCGTCGACCAACCGAGGACTTCGGCGGAAGTTGGGGCGTTGCTCGACAGAGAGATTGACCGCTTCGACACCGAACGGGGGCGCATCGCTGATGAGTTGAGCGGGCGGCCGGTTGAAGCCGATAACCGCTGGCGCGTTCTCTGTGCCCTCGTCGAGGTGGGCCGATGCCCCGCGCTGGCCGTCTCCGACATGGTGCGGGGGCAGGCATAGGCCGCACGGCAAGACCCGAGACATATCGAGTGTGGGACGAAGTGTCGGACAACCAAGGCCCGGCGCAGAATTAGTGAGGTATTTACGCTTGTTACTGCGTCGATTGGCAGCCTCCCCATCGCCATGCGGCCCTGATAACGCAAGACTTTCTCAAGTTTCTTGGCTGTCACCCCAACAATTACCCCAACATTGCGCACGGTTTATTGCGGCTTGCGGCGAACGATTGCGCCAATAATATTCTGGCTAGCAGCGCAAACTCGGGGGCGGCCATGGCGCGGAGAGATAAGCGCAGATTTTTGGAACGCGATCGGTCCTCAAGCGCCGAGAACTATCCTGCGCTTTACACGCTTTCTGATTACAACCGCCCCTGAACTCGATTTAATGGGCCGCGCTGCCTACCCTGTCGCGCAGAGTTTGATGTCGACGTGCGATCAGGGAGGTGCACATGACCGACGGCAGTTACAATCAATTCTGTCATGTTGTGATGGCAGCTGAGATTCTGTGCTCCTGCGGGAGCTTGTCGCCGGGTCGACGCGGCTCAGCAAACTGAGGCGCGCGTGCCGCGAATGTCCCCAGCCCTTCTGTCGGAGCGCCTCAAGGATCTTGAAACAGTGGGTATGGTGACGCGTTCTCGCATTCCCGACGACGCTGGCCTCTTCGGCTACGGGCTGACCCAAGCGGAGCAGGATCTGAAGCCGGTGATCGAATACCTGTCTCCGCTGGGGATCAAAGTCTACCGTGCCGGCTACAGCCGCATGCCAGCAGATTTAACCTTCATAACGGACACCACGTTGCGCCGCAGCGGACGGTGAGTAAAGCCCAGTTGCAGACATGCCAGGCTAGCGGGTCTTGACAAAGTGAGGGAGCCGCCGGTCCACAACCGCTCCAAGATGGGTTAGCTGACGTCCTTTGAGATTTCTATGCACTCGATCGCCTGGGCGGGCAGCCGACATTTCCGAGTCGATGCGGCGCTTTCCGGTCTCCGGTTGTAGGATCGGCTCCCGAACATCGGTCACTGCAGGCCGAGCTGCTTATAGAAGCCTAGCGCATCGTAATAGTCGGCCTGGTATGTGATCTTGCCGCCGTCGACCGTGACGATGCTAAGACCGTTGAAGGAAAATGGCTTTCCAGTTGCCTTCGTGCCGTCGCTCCAGTCGCCGGTGTTGGTACCGCTGAAAGTCCATTCAAAGGCGATATTGTTGGCCAATTCGACGAGCTTGCCGGTGCGCTGCCATTTAGCGTCGGGAGCGGCATTGAGGAAGGCCTCGATCACCTTGTGCTGAGCTTCCTCGCGGCCGGTGACGGGCGTTCCAACGGAGGCGTCGAAATAGGTCGCACCGTCCGAGAAGAAGCCGGCCGCAGCCTTGGCATCGTGGGCATTCCAGGCGCCAATATAGCCGTCCACCACGGTCAATACCTCCCCCGCCGAGGCAATTTCGCAAGTGAATACGGGCAGGGCGATCGCTGCTGCTGCGGCCAGGACCACAAAACGGCGCCGCGTATATGCCACCATGACGTCCCCTCACATTATTAGAGTACAAGACGCGAGGCCATGACCTGCAACGTCCGCCTTTTCCAAACTGTCCCAAGAGCGAAGAGAGAACAATTCAATTTTTTGAAATTTGGATGTTCCCGGGTTTCAGGGAGAGCTGATTGAGGTCGATCTCGCAATTAGAGGGACGATCGGCGATGACGAGCGCGGCTTTATAAGGACGCATCTGATGCGCCAGCGAGTGACATGATGCTCACGATAACCGGTATTTGACGAGCCGGGACGCGTCCGAACGCGTGCCGGCGATGCACTTCGACGGCTTCGGGTCAAAGGCGGAAGAAACCGGATCGCCTCGACCAGGACTGCTCGTTCCCCATTAGCGGACCAAGCGAGTTAGCTGATGGAACGAGCTGGCAGGGTCGGCGACGCTACTTTTCCGATGAAAGCCCATCACGCGCGCTCGTGCGTACTGCTCACTTAATTGACCGGCAACGCTCCCGAGGGACCGGCGATCACAGTTCTTTCACTGTAATTGTAGGTGCCGTTGGGGTTGATCCATGAAATTGTCCGGCCGCTAAACTCGGGCCGACTGAAATTAGCCAAACCATCTAGTACGCCGACGGTGACGCCATTGCCATTCCCCAGCTTGATTTGATTGCTTTGTGTCGCACCGATCATCTTGTTCCACCATTGGTACTCGCTGGCGAAAGCGGCGTTCGGAGTAGGCGCGGCCCACAAAAGCAAAATGATAAGCGATGCTCGACGTGCAAATCGACTGATCATGGCGATGCCCCCGCATCAACGAGTCTCGTCCACAGGATCAGGGGTAATTCTCTATGAAAGCCCCAGCGGTCGCGCTTACTTTTGCACGCTTCGATTGGGCTGCAGGCCGACGAAAGCACTCAGACGAGAGTGACGCTACAGCCAAGCACCAAGGGCGTCGGATCTAGCGCATCACTGGGGCGAGCGCACGCTAGCCTTTGAGCCGGAACGCCTCGATGGGTTGATCGTAAAGCTGGGGCTTCGTCTCGATCTGGCGACTGCCACACCGGCTGCACCTCATGCGCAGCCCGGCAGATGGCACCGGTTGCGCATCCTCGAATGGCAGATCGGCGGCCAGCGTCTCAACCTCGCGGCTACAGTCGAGGCAATAGATCCATAGCCGCTTGCCCTCGCGCCGTAGGTCGCCGATTGTGACGGGGCCCTTTGTCGCGCAATCCCCCTTAGGTACTGTCCTGTCGGACGGCACGTACCCCAATTGCCCGAGGCAATCGAGGAACCCGGCCATCGCACCTACTAGTTGCGCCATCCCTACGGTGAACAAGCCGGACAGGCGCAGGCACGCCCTGCCGCCAGCGAAGTCGCCCGCTCCGAAGGCAACGGCGCCCATGAACCCTGCGGGCACAGATTTATTCTCACCAATCAAAATTGCTTGACTGCTCGAACAGTCGCGTCGATGGGACGCGCGGTGCGCACTCGACGCACTTGCTGGAAGGTCCTACAAGCTCATGCAATTCGCGAGTGCGAGTAGTAACAGTGATCAGCGTCCGGAAATCCGGTGTCAGCCGCCTCGAAGGCCGAGCTATGCACTAAACCAATTTCGCGACACTTTCGCGAAGAGACATTATCATGACCGCCCCCATCACCGGCTTCCACCTCGCCAACCCGAGCTGGCGTAACTGGGTCGGCAACCAGAGTTGCGTGCCGGCCAAAATTGTCACCGCGTCCCAAGAGCAGGATGTCGTTGACGCGGTCCGCGAAGCGCGGCGCTCCGGCTTGCGCCTCAGAACCCCAGGCACCGGGCATTCCTTCACCGGCGTAGCCTGCACCGACGGAATTTTGCTCGACACACGCGCATTGAGCGGACTTTCGGCGATCGACGCCAAGGCCCGCACCGCCACGGCCAAGGCGCACACGACCATTGCCCAGTTCGGCGCGCCCTTGTGGGACGCGGGGCTGGCGCTGCAGAACCAGGGCGACATCGATACGCAGACCATTGCCGGGGCGGTTGCGACGTCTACGCACGGATCGGGCGCGGCGTTAGGCAGCTTTTCGTCCATCCTGACGGCCTGCCGGCTGGTCGACGGCGAGGGCAATGTGCGCGAGCTGTCGCTCGAAACCACGCCCGACGCGATGGCCGGGGCGCAATGTTCCATCGGCATGCTCGGCGTGATGACGGAACTGACGCTCAAGGTCGCGCCGGCCTACCATATCCACGAGCAGATCGTCTTCATGCCGATCGAGGAGGTGCGCGAGCGCTGGAGCCAGCTTCTGGCCGAGTATCGCCACTTCTCGTTCTTCTGGATGCCGACCGACGCGTCGTCGCAGCTGTATGGATTTCCGCCCGCCAAGGCCGATCACTGCATGGTCAAGCTCTACCGCGAGACCGATGAGCAGCCCGGCGCCCGCACACTTCCGCCGAACGAACGGATCGATCGCTCGTACCGGATCTATCCGCATGTCTTCGAGCCGAACTTTCACGAGCTCGAGTATTTTCTCCCCGCTGAGGCGGCGCGGGAGATTTTCGAGGACCAGCGCGCGTTCATGCTGCGCAATCTGCCCGACGCGATCTTCCCGATGGAAGTGCGTTTCGTGCGCGCGGACGAGGCCTGGCTCAGCCCCAACTACGGCCGCGACTCGGTCGTGATTTCGGTCTCCGGCAAGCCGGGCACCAACTATTGGCCCTATTTGAAGGCATGCGACGAGCGGCTGTACGAGCGAGGCGGCCGTCCCCATTGGGGCAAGTTGCATTTCATGACCGAGGAGCGCCTGGCGGCGCGCTTTCCGAAGTTCGAAGCCTTCAAGGCGCTGCGGCGCGCGTTCGATCCTGCTGGCATGTTCCTCAACGATCACCTGGCGCCGATGTTCGGGTGACGGATGGCGGGGCAGTCGGATGCTGAGGGCAGGCATCAACGGCAGGTGGGACCAAGCCGATATGTCCAACGATGACGCCGTCTCTCTCACTTGCTCAGTGATCGGAGCGCTAGGCTTGACATTGTCACTTCGGCCTACCGACCGTCACCCGTCAGGGCCGAGACCCTTTGGGGCTCGGTCGCGAAGGCCTCTGGCCGGAGCGATAGGGCGGGACGGCGGCCCCTTTGGCCGCCGGAGGCCCCAAATGATTGGCCATGTGTTGGACCTATCGGGACAAGCCACGGTCGCGGCCGCGGGAAATGGCAAGGGTGAGGCTCCGGTCGCGAATGGCGACGTCGATCTCCTTGCCACGCATTTGTGCGAGATCCGGTCGCCAAGGGATGAGTGTGAAGGAGGTTCGATCCTGGATGACGGCGACGCGTCCGGCAGGAAACGCGACGTCGCGGGTGTGCCGGCCACGCGTCCGCGTTGTCATTGAAACCGGAAGTTTGGTGCTCGGCAGAATGCGAAGGTCTAATAGAACCCGACTGAACTCTGGATCTCGACCAGACCCGCACGGTCGAAGTTGGTTAGTTCAGTTCGAAACGTATCCAGGAAGGGCAGCCCAAGATTGAGCAGGAAAACTTCCCACTTCACATGTTTGGGCAGTATGCCCTTGCCCAAACCCGCACGCTGGCTAAGAAGCTTCTGACCAACGGCATGATGAAAGGGCGCCCTGAAGCTGACATCGACAGCACCGTAACCGCGCTTGCGTCGCGAGACACATACTTCTCTCATGGCTCCGTAATAGACCACCGAGAAGCCGCAGCGTTGGGCCTAGACATTGAGTACCTTGCCCCTGACCACAACCTCTGGAAGCGAATATGGTTGCTGTCCTGCATGATCGATTATGATTGCCGGAAGTCGCGCTACTTGAAGCTGTTCGAGGGGCGTGTGCGTAGTACTGCCGTTTCTGTCTCTCCGGCTGGCACCTGAACGTTTAGCGCTCCCCCTTAACAAACGAGCAGTCATTTGTGCGGCGATGATCTTCCATCAAGGTAGGATGTAGTTTCGTCTATAGGACATCAACGGCGACGGCCGCCCCGATTTCCAAATTGAACTCTCGGGATCGAGGGCTTTGACGGCTGCCAATACCGCTTCCACTACCTGCTGACCGGGTCGGCTCGCGGCTACAGCCTCGCCAAATAGACCGCTACCGTCACCACGTACCTCCCCGGCTTTCTACGAGCAGACTGGAAATATACTGGCGTATGGCCACGGCTTCATTCGTCCACTGGCCATGTTTCCACATCCCGTTACGGTTACGGTTACCCGTCGGAGCCCCGCCCCGTGCCCCGTGGCAGCGGCACACAGTCCAGCCCTTCACCGCTGGGGCCCGGCATGGTTGCCGTGAGCGTTTCGACGTAGCCGAGCAACGCGGAGCCTGGTGCATGAGACGCGCTTGATGCTTGAGGCGCTACAAGTCCATGAGGTTGTCTTCGATGAAGCGCCACCACCTTTCAGAGATCGAGGATGATCGTCTGGCCTTTCTGGACCGGCTTTTCGGCGATCCAAATGGCCCGGTCTTTTACGAGGGCTACAAACCGATCTGTGGCGCCAAAACCCGGAAAGGTCAGCCGTGCCGGTGCAAGCTCTTGCTCAAAGGCAGCAGCTGCCGGTTCCACGGCGGGAAAAGCACCGGACCGAGAACGCCGGAAGGCAAAGCCCGCATTCCGGAGGCCGCGCGCCGACGTTGGCAAGCCTACCGCGCAAGTCGGGAGAAGGACCTGCGATGACCAAAGGCGGCCCCATTACAATCGGCGACCTCCGACGCGAGGGCAAACGGCTCTGGATTTATTGCCTTGATTGCTGCCGCGAGGTTGAGACACCCGCGGCCGTTCTATCGTTCGAAGATGCGCAGCCGGTGCCAACGGCGGGACAGCGCATGAAGTGCAGCCGGTGCGGTAGTCGCCAGGTCGAAACCAAGCGGGGTTTGACCGACAAAACCCGAAAACTCCGATTGGAATCTCGGGCCCGGAAAGGCATTGCGGGCAGTTTTCCCCGCAATACGCGCAAGCGCGAGCCCGCGTGCGTGATGGGCTTTCATCGAAAAAGCAGCATGTCGCTTGGTCCGCTAATGGGGAACAAGCAGACCTGATCGAGGCGATCCGGTATCTTCCGCCTTTGACCGCGCGAAGACGACAGAGCCAGCTGCTTGCTGATGGCCAGTTTTCAGGCGGCGAGGTAGAAGAACCTGGCACACAGGTGCGATGCGGGGGCCAAGTTGATGTTCTTTCCAGACGACGGAGCGGATCATGGAGTTGCTCGCGGAACTCGCGGCATGGAGTTTGCTGGTCTTCAGCCTGCTCTTGTTTCTAACTCAGGTAGCGGCACACGAAGCCGGCTACTGGCTCGGACAGCGTCAACGTGCTGCGCGCGGTGATAGCGAAGCCGAGGGTGTTGGATTGGTCGTTGGCGGGATGCTCGGCCTGCTTGCCTTCGTGCTAGCCCTCACGCTCTCTTTCGGCAGCGCGCGGTTCAACGAGCGCCGGCAGGGGACCTTGGCCGAGGCCAACGCCATCGGCACGGCTTGGCTGCGCGCAGAGGCGATCGGTCATCCCCGCGGCCGGGAGATCGCGCGATTGCTTGAGGATTATGCGCGGGTGCGCAAGGAATATGTGCAGGCTCCTCGGAAATCGCCGGCAATCGATCAGGTCAATCAGCGTTCCTCGGCGCTGCAGAAAGAGATCTGGGGGCACGTTTCGGCCATCGCGAGCGAAAGCCCGGGCCCCGTGCTTGTGTCGCTCATGGTCGCGCTCAATGAGACCTTTGATATGGGCGCCGCCGCGCGTTTCGCGCACGATACCCGTTTCCCGACCCCGTTGTTCTGGCTGCTGATCGGGATGGCGCACCTCTCCATGGCGGCGCTCGGCTACCAGCTCGGCCTCAAGGGCCAGAAGTCCCACATCCTCGCCACGCTGCTGACTGCCGTGTGGACGGCGGTGATCGTGGTCATCCTCGACTTGAGCGCACCGCGACTTGGCGCCATCCGCACCAGCGTTGAGGTCTACGATTGGACCTTGGAGGGGTTCAAGGGCGGGGTGCCGATTCCGCCGTTACCTGCACCGAGATGAAGGGCGGTCGATCGCACTTGCCACTGCGTTGGGAGCGTGCCGGCCCACTAACTGGGCGGCCTTTCCGACGTCTCCTTGTGGCCGATTTTGTTGCAAAAAGCTGGCTTGAGTGGCGCTTGGTGACGACGCCCCCTTTTTCGACTGTAATGCGCCACCTCGGGCCGCTGGCTCCGCTCCGAGCGACGGCATCGACGCACTCATGGCAAGCAACCTTGACGCTACTCAAGCCACTCGACGCTCACGCAACGCACTCAGTGGGCGCGATCGGCGGAGGCCGGGCCACGAGTTGCGAGCGCGAGAGAATGCCGAGTGATCCGGGAGCTTGTCCTCGATGCTCAATCCGCAGAACCAGCGGTAGGCCAGGTTGACCTGCACCTCACGACAGAGCGCCCGCTCCGAGCAGATGGCGAAGACGTAGCCGACGATAAGCATCCCGATCATGAGAACTGGATCGATCGACGGTCGCCCCAAACGAGAGTAATGGGGCGCTAACTCGGCGTAAACCCAGGACAAGTCCAGAACGGCCGCTCTCTCGCGCACCAAGTGATCGTCGGGGACCACGTCATCGAGATCAAACGAATAGAACAGACGCCCCACTGGGCGACCGCCGGCCCTGAGGTTGGCTCCCGATCCTCCCTGCGTTGGGTCAGTTGTATTGGTCTCTCAGAGACCTGGTGAGGTCGCTCTCCCAACAAACGCGCGCCCTGCTGGCCATGGCCGCGAGCCTAGTGGCGATAAGGTTGCGAAAATAATTCACCCTCACCCCGACCGCATTGGACGAGGGTAGGCGCTGACCCAGAGGGAGCGCCGGTGTATGCTTTTTGGAGCGCATGGTCCCGTGGCGGAGTGAAACAAAGTGACCTGGAGCCAGTGGTTCACACCGCAAAAGGTAGCTCTGACCCGCGTCGGCCTGAGAACGCCAAAGGCCGCCGCTATAGCAGGCATTGTCTTTTCTATCCTTTTGATCATCATATTCTGGCTGTTGCGGAGTTCTGTGCCCGCCGATCCTCTGGAACCCGGTGCGTGGCTTAATACGAACTCGAAAACGATCGTCATCGCTTTGAACCTGGTCCCGTTTGCTGGCATCGCCTTTCTCTGGTTCCTGGGCGTGCTACGCGACCGGCTTGGCCACCTGGAAGATCGGTTCTTCGCCACTGTATTCTTCGGAAGCGCCCTCTTGTTCCTTGCCATGTTATTTACGGCGGCCGCGATATTGGGTGCACTCGTCCTGGCCTTCGCCGCCCATCCAAATGAGCTGATCAACTCCACGACCTTTTATTTCGCCCGTGCCGTCGCCTACAGCATCATGAACGTCTACGCGACCCAGATGGCGGCGGTGTTCATGACTTCAACGTCGACCGTTGTGATCTTCACAGGGATCGCGCCGGTCTGGATTGCTGTGCTCGGCTATGCGCTGGCGCTGGCTCTTTTGCTTGGTAGCTATTTCATTAGCTGGAGCTTTTTCGTTTTGCCCCTTTGGGTCTTCCTGATCAGCGTCTACGTTCTAATTGATAATTTTCGCCAGCCGGGTCAGGCGTCCCCTGACAGCGACGGGTAAGCAACTCCCGTTCAGGAGTTTGGAGGTTAAATCGGCTTGCTCGTCGAATGGCCACCGGCTTTGCGGTGAGGTGAATCAATGCGGCTTGATGAATTACCGACAAGCCATCGCGTTGAGGATCGTCGCGGGCTGACTGCGGGTCGTAATGGCGGCATCGGCATCGGCACAGTTGTGGTACTCGGCTTGATCGGCTGGACTTTTGGTATCGATCCGCGCGTCCTCATTGGCGGCGCGGAAATGCTGTCCAGAGTCGGCCAGACGCAACAACAGCAGGTTCCCACCGGAGCGCCGTCTGACGAAATTGGCCACTTCGTCTCGGCTGTCCTTGGTAGCTCAGAAGACGTGTGGACAGGAGTTTTTGCTCGAAACGGGAAAACTTATAAACCGCCGACACTGGTGATGTTTTCCGGAGCGACACAGTCCGGCTGTGGGTTTGCGCAAGCCGCAATGGGTCCGTTCTATTGCCCGATCGACCAAAAGGTCTACCTCGACACAAGCTTCTTTCAGGACCTTGAGCGGCGCTTCGGCGCCTGCGACATTGGGAGCAAGACCTGCCAATTCTCACAAGCTTATGTGATTGCTCACGAGATCGGCCACCACGTCCAGAACCTGCTCGGATTGCTGCCGCAGGTGCAAAAGGCGCAACGTGCAATGGACCAGACTGAGGCGAATGGTCTCCAGGTCCGAGTGGAGTTGCAAGCAGACTGCTTGGCTGGGGTCTGGGCGAACCGCGCGCAGGCTAAGTGGCAATTCATTGAGCCTGGAGACGTTGAATCTGCATTGCAGACAGCTTCGGCCATCGGAGACGATCGGTTGCAGCATCAAGCGCAAGGCTACGTAGTGCCGGACTCATTCACCCACGGCAGTTCAGCACAACGTTCGCAGTGGTTCACGACCGGCTTTAAATCGGGAGAGGGGAGCTGCGACACGTTTCGCGGTCAGGAGCCTTAATACGGCACATGCCGGTGTAGCGCCGCCTCCTCAACTTTCATTATCTTCACTCCAACCAAGGTTCGGTCGGGGCTAGCGCAGGGCTTCTCGGAATGGGTAGCCGCCTTCGCTGTGGTTGTCGCATTCGATCGTCCCTCCGAATGGCCAGCAGGCATGCGAGTTTCATCCGCGGGGGTTTTCTGACATCGCACCCGCCAGGCCGAGGCCGTGCTGTCGCCCGCTGTCCCCCCTTCCCCCACGCACGCAGCGGGTAGAGGTCAAGGCACCCACGTTGCCCCCGCGGGTGCCTTTTGCGTGATCGGGGCCCGCTGTTTAAAACCCTCTCTGAAAACCGGCCTCGGCGACCTCGTAAAATCGGACCTTTCCAGACCCTGCATTGTCTGGCGAGCCAGACTTAGCCTTGGCGACATCGCAGCAGAGCCGAGCTTCTGTCCGCTCGCATTTGAGGGTCTGTAGCGGATTGTCGGTAGAGCCGGCGCGGCATTCCTGCTAACTTGATTCAGATCAACGCTACCTGGTTGACCCAATCGTTCTTCCCGAAATCCGCGAGGGTGAGCGATATTCAGTTGAGCGCAAGCCTGGTATCAATCCAGTCGCCAAGGGAGGACAGCAATGGAACACCCCGTAGCCGCCGCACTCATCGGATTAGTCGTGGCGATCGTCGCGCTTGCGATCTTCACATTCATTTTCCAGTGGATTTGGAACTCCGTCATCCCGGATGTCTTCGGCCTCAAGAAGATCACGCTTTGGCAAACGCTCGGAATTCTCATTTTGGCGTCGATCCTGTTCGGCGGACATCGCGTCGTGAACCTCTACGGGGACTTGCCACACGAAATGGCCGCGCCCGCGCCGCGCTGAATCTGCATCGCGCTACTGTGTTGGGAACCTGAATGCCTGATGAGATCGCCGGTGATAGAGGCCCCTAGGAACACCGCGAGCCCATCAAGACGAAGCCCAAGGCTGCTCCCGCCAAGAAGGCTCCCAAAGATTTCGATCCCGACTGGAACACGAAGATGCTTCAATAGTCCTAAGTCGGAGTCTGCCTCGGGGATCAAGCCCAGGCCGCTGCTTAGTCGGGGCTTCAGAAGGTAGATGGCAGCGCACTGCGGCCATTCCGCTCCATAAAGCAGATGCATTGATCGAAACGGTGATCGGCAATCTCGAACGCTTGGAGGGGCGTGACCTGTTCCTAGTCTCGGATGACACCGAGCAAGATGGGGCTCTAGAACAGCTGCTGAAACGGTTTGCGCTTCGCAGTGATATCGTTTTGCTAGGACGCCGCGATCTCGCCAAAGGTTGAGTTCCCCATTGCAATGACCTGCTGGCCCGAGTCTCGACCCCCCTATTCATGTGGCTGCCCCGGGCCGAGATGTCGACCGACCGTTTCGCTGACGACTTTGAACCGGTGAAAGTTGACCCCAAGCAGAAGTTCGGACGCACCACTGCGAACGAGGTGGCTCCGGGCGCGGGGGCTAAAACCACGCACTTTTAGGTCCTTCAGCGAAGGACGAACGCATCTAAGGCCCGCCGGATCGCGTCGGGATTGCGGTCCGTGACGTAAAAATTGCCGAGAACAAGGACGTCCATGTCGGTGCGAAGATAGCAGGAGATCGCTTCTTCGGGCCGGGATACAACCGGCTCCTGCCTATTGAAACTGGTGTTGAGAATGACCGGCACCCCTGTCAGCTTTTCGAACGCTTCAATGACAGCGTAGTATCGGGGATTGTCCTTCCGATCGACGGTTTGGATGCGGCCGGTGCCATCGACGTGGACTGCAGCTGGAATGACTGCGACTTTGTCGGGTCGAACGCGCGGCGCAAGAGTTCATGAACGGGTCCGGTTGATCGAGTTCGAAATACTCGTGCGCGCGCTCGATTAGCACGGCAGGCGCAAACGGCCGGAATGATTCGCGGTGCTTGATGCGGGCATTGATCTTATCCTTGATCGAAAGCGAACGGCTGTCGGACAGGATGGAGCGATTGCCGAGTGCGCGCGGCCCCATCTCGAAACGGCCTTGGAACCAGCCGACAATCAACTGGTTCGCCAAATTGCGAGCGACTTCTGCGACTAGATCAGCTTCACTCATCCGTTTATACACGAGGCCCGCAGTCTCGAGTGCCAGGGTGATGTCTGCCTCCGTATACTCCATTCCATAAAACGGATGTGTCATCACAAAGCCTCGCTTGCCACCCAGCGTTTGATTATGGTGGTAAAGCGCGCCACCGATCGGCGCTCCGGTATCGGAGGCACAGGGTGGTACCCAAACGCGTTCGAACGGCGTATCGCGCAGAATGCGGGCATTGGCGACGCAATTGAGCGCTACACCTCCGCTCAAACAAAGATTGCGCGACGGCGTGCGTTTCGCCAAATCGCGGACGATATGCAGGACCGCGTCCTCGGTCATTGCCTGCAAGGCAAAAGCCATATCCCGGGTGTGGTCTGTCACCAATTCGTGACGCTGACGCGCCGGACCGAACGTCTCATAAAATTTGTTCGTGAAGGGCCGGTAGAGGCCGTACGTGTCGATGGCTATATACTCACGATTGAGGGTAAATCTGCCACCGCTTTCGAGATGAATAAGTTCTCTGGCTTTTTGCGCGTAGGTTGGCCCCCCGTATGCGGCAAGGGCCATAACTGTCCCTTCCTCAAACGGCTTGAACCCCAAATACATGGTCATCGCTGTATAGAGCGCGCCGAGGCTGTCGAAAAACCCAAGGTGCCATAGCGGATTGAGCCGGTTTCCCGCGCCTGTGTAGGCGCTCGTGGCGGCATCATCGCCATAGCCGTCCATGACAAGGACAGACGCTTCCTCAAACGGAGACATGAAGAAGCTCGCCGCGTGGCAATCGTGATGACGGACCTCTAATATCGTCGGCAGCGTCTTCACGCCGAAATACTTTTGCAGTTCCCACTTGATACGAAGCGCCATCAAAACGACGCGGCTGTCCTGCGTCGCATGTGCACTGGGTCGCAACATGTTGAGACTGTATGGCAAACGCCCTGTTACGGCTTGTGCGAAGGACCGCCTAAGTCTCCGCGTGTCCCAGGGGACGATTATGCAGCCGACATCGCCTATGCCGAGTCCTGTCGCTGAGAAAGCGGCCGCCAGCGACTGTACTGGAAACTGTTGCGTGTGCTTCTCGCGATTAAATCGTTCTTCTTCAATAACGAACAGTGGCTTGCCGTCGAAAACGAGAGCAATGCCTGCATCGTGGCTGCGGCAAGCAATTCCGAGGATGTGCAAGTTGAGCCCCTCTTATTCTCGGCATTACACGGCTGCGAGACCCGCGAAGTACGTCTATGCGTGTGGATGTTGAAGAGGTCATCCTGGGCGTCGAGTTTTAAGGCGGTCTCGGAGACAGCGAGAAGGGCTCGACTCCGGACGGCAGTCAGACCGAGCAGTACGCGGGCATCAACATCAAGGGCGAATTCGAGAATGGGGAAGAGGTCCGGATTGGTGGTGCGTTCGGCTTAACGAGAGATAGCGAAGACGCAATTCTCAGAACAAGCGTCAGCTACGAATTCGATTAATCTTCCTAAGGAACTGATTTGGTCCGCTTTGCGCCTCGGCATCATGTCGGCCTCTAGCGCAAGTGCTGGGAGGCAGAGCGCCCGTCCGGTGCTTGGCACCGCCTGCGGCGAACACAAGGCGCGCTGCTGGCCGGAGCCGTACAGCTCCGCGGAACACACGCTGGAGCCATGCCTCATTTCTTCCTCCCGATCTGCTGGACGAGGGAAAGGCCGGACATGCCGACGTCCATCTGCTCTTGGATGTCGATCTTCTGCATGTGGCCGTCGAGAATAATCATCGCCGAGCGGAACTCGTCAGCGTGTATCTTCCCGGCCCTGAGGGCAACGAGTAGGGCCTTCTCGATAATCAGGTAAGGGTAGCGTTCGTCGTCGTATGTAAACATGTTCAGTCCCCTATTTTGCCGCAAGCCTCAAACCCCCTCCACTTCACCTGAGAAGACAGAAGACCAGTTACACTGGTTCGGACGTGCGATCATGCACCTCGATTCCATTTCCCACACGTTAGGCCGCTGCCGGCCTCGACGTCACCAGTGCGGGGGTTGGTTTCTCCCTCGGAGGTGCCGCGTATTCCATTGCCAAACCCACTTCTGGAGCCACTTGCTCGATAAGAAGAGAAGTATCTTTATTTTCTACGATGTGACGGCGCTCTAAACGCCAGACCGGATAAGAGCGCCGCTGGTTGTGTGCAACGCAGACGCTACTAACAACACCGACGACGCTAGAGTGATTTGGGTGAAATGGTACTGAACGGGCCTCATTTCTTCCTCCCGATCGGCAGGACGAGGACAAGGCCGACGTGACCGTACAAAAAGATCATCAGCGCGTTAACGCCGGTGCCTGCTGCTGTTGGTCCAGCTCATTTTGTCATCCAGAGAGAACTCTTACTGTGGTCTCTTCAGCGTGCGGATCGGCGACGAACTTGACGCCGAGCGTGCGGGAGGTTTGATGCTTCACCTCGCAATGGCGGGCCAAGCCTTCAGCTTCGATGATCAGGATGAAACTATAAGGCAGACACGGTGGGACTTCGATTTCGATCAAGGCTCCGCCAATCGACAGGTCGCGAATTACGCATGGCAGGCGCGGGCGACCAGGGGCTTTGATCCATCCGTGCAGGACAACCTGCCGGCGTCCGAATTGACGCCGTTCATAGGAAAACGGCTTGAGGTGCATGAGATCAGGCTCCGGCCAAGAGAACCGGCCAAGCCCAGAACTTTAATGACAAACACCTATCGAGTGGTGAATTTTGCAGCATGGGTTGCCACCCTTTTTCGTGGTCCGCTTGAGGTGTCGGCTTGGCGTGGGCGTAGACGCTCGTGGTCTTGAGATCCGCATGACCAAGCGTCCGCGAGACCAGGTTTTCGGTCGTTTTTGTCTCGGCAAAGGTGATAGTCGCTCGCGCCCATGCTCGCCGTCCCCAGGCGCGAGGGGCGGAACTATCGCGATTGAGCAAGCCTTTAACTTACAGAATCATTAGCAAGTAAGCATATCCCCACGAGTGTCTCCCCCCGAAACCCTTTACCTTCTCGAAAACGCCAGCCGCGCACGCTCCCGCCAGCATTTAGGCTCGGCGTCACTTCAATCTTCATTGCAGTGAGCACATCTCTAGGCTCTAGCTCTAGTGTTCTTATATTTGTGTGGTGGTTAGCGTTCCCCGTAGAACTCGGCTCAAAAATTTTCTTCGGCACTGGACACTTCACTTTCGCGACGGGCGGCGGCACGAGCCCAAGACCACGAGAGCCCATGCCCATGCGAAGCCGGACGATTGCTCCAGCCGATATCTCAAGCGGGCCACGAGATAGGATGGCCCCGGATGCATGACGGCGACGAGACATTTGCCCCGGTCACCATCGGCGATCTGGCCGCCGAGGGCCGACTTTGTGGTGCTACTGCTGCGCAGTGCGAAGTTGTATCCGCGCCGGCGCGCTGCCGAACCAATCACTTCGACACGATCTCTCTACCGGAAAAATCCAAAAATTTATGGGATGACCACGCGGCCACAGTCGATGCAATAGATCCAGAGCCGTTTGCCCTCGCCCGGTAGCATCATGACATTTATTACTATAATTATATTTTGCCATAGGATACGGAGGATGAGGTTAGCGTGAATACATTTGTCTTCAAAGTAACGAGTCGAATGGCGGCGGTCACTCTGGCAGTTGTCATCGGCGCTGCGACCGCTGTGGCGCAGACCACTAAGCCAAACATTCTCGTCATCTTTGGCGACGACATCGGCCAGACCAACATCAGTGCCTACGGGCTTGGACTGGTGGGTTACAAGACGCCGAACATCGATCGAATCGCCAATGAAGGCTTGAAGTTCACTGACTACTACGCGGAGAACAGCTGCACCGCGGGCCGCTCGAGTTTCATCACCGGCCAGACGCCAAAGCGCACCGGCCTGTCGAAGGTCGGCATCCCAGGGGCAAGTGTAGGTCTGCAGGGGCGCGACATCACCATCGCTCAGGCGCTGAAACCCTTGGGTTACGCCACCGGGCAATTCGGCAAGAACCATCTTGGCGATCGCAACGAATTTCTTCCCTGCGTGCACGGCTTCGACGAGTTCTTCGGCAATCTTTATCACTTGAATGCAGAGGAGGAGCCGGAACGGCCCTATTGGCCCAAAGACGATCCAGCATTCACGAGCGCAAGCGCGCCGCGCGGCGTGATTAAGTGCAAGGCTACGGATAAGGACGATCCGACCGAACAGCCACCTTGGGGCCGCGTCGGAAAACAGACCATCGAGGACACCGGTCCGCTGAACCGCAAGCGGATGGAGACGATTGACGACGAAACCACGTCTGTCGCGATCGACTATATGGGCCGGCAGGCGCAGGCCAAGACGCCGTTTTTCGTGTGGATGAACACGACGCGCATGCACGTTTTCACTCACGTGCGCGAGTCGATGCGCGGCCAGAGCGGCATGCCCGGTAACGAATACGCCGACGGTATGATCGAGCACGACGCGGATGTCGGCAAACTGCTCAAGGCGCTCGACGATCTCGGTATCGCTAATAACACGATCGTCGTCTATACGACCGACAACGGGCCCAACCAGTTCTCCTGGCCGGACGCCGCCACAACGCCATTCCGCAGCGAGAAGGACACGAACTGGGAAGGCGCCTTCCGCGTACCGGCTATGGTGCGTTGGCCGGGGAAGATCAAGGCGGGACAGATCTCTAACGAGATGTTCTCCGGCCTAGACTGGTTCCCGACGCTTCTTGCCGTTGCTGGCGATACCGATGTCAAGGAGCGGCTGCTGAAGGGGGCGCCAATCAGCGGCAATACCTTCAAGGTGCATCTCGACGGCTATAACCAGCTTCCCTACCTCACCGGGCAGCAGCCGAAAAGTGCGCGGAACGAGTTCGCCTACTTCGACGACGACGCCCTTCTGGTCGGGTATCGCTACGGCAATTGGAAATCGGTGTTCTGCGAGCAGAAGAAGCCGGGAGGTTTTCCAGTCTGGTACGAGCCCCTCACCTGCTACCGAATACCGAAAGTCTTCAATCTGCGCATGGACCCGTACGAGCGAGCCGATGTCGTCTCTGACCAGTACGACGACTGGCGCGTCAAGAACGCCTATCTGATGGGGCAGATGACCTTCCATGCCGCCGCCTTCCTCGAGTCGTTCGTCGAGTATCCGCCGAGCCAGGAGCCGGCGAGCTTCACGATCGATCAGGTCGCGCGCGACGTCGAAGCCAAAATCAAAGCGAACGCCGCAAATGCGGGACGTTGAGTGTGTGGGCGAAGCGCCGGCTCGCCCCCCCACGGGGGCATGCCGGCGCTGCTCCCGAGCTGAGCGGACCTACGGACACGCCTCACATGTCGGCAAATTCGACAAGGCGCTCGACGAAGCTCACACGAGAGGCTGAACTATGGTTGACAGCATGCTCCGGCAATGCCGGAGCGAACATGAGCGGCCACAGCTCTCGACTCTGTGTAACTTCTGGAATGGGGTCAACAGCGTTGCGTCCAGTCGCCGCCGCTAACCATCTCACGACAAGTTCGGGCCGATTTTGTTGCAAAAGGCCGGCTTGAGTGGCGCTTGGTGACGACGCCCCCTTTTTCGACTGTAATGCGCCACCTCTGGCCGCTGGCTCCGCTCCGAGCGACGGCATCGACGCACTCATGGCAAGCAACCTTGACGCTACTCAAGCCACTCGACGCTCACGCAACGCACTCAGTGGGCGCGATCGGCGGAGGCCGGGCCACGAGTTTCGCCAGGCGCCGTAGGTTCTGCGCGATCGCGGCGAGCGTGAACTCGAACTGAGCGCCGTGCGGACCTCGCAGACGCAGTCGGCCAAGCCGCAGGATGCGCTTCAGGTGAGCAAACAGCATCTCGATCTTCTTGCGATCCCGCCGCGTTTGCGCGAACGCTTCCGTCTTGGAGAGAGCACGGGCGACATCTCGGGCTTCCTCGTTCACATCGCGTACGATCCGTCGCGCTGGCATATTCGGGCAGCACTTGGGCTTGAGAGGACACGCTCGGCATTCAGGCACAGTGGCGATAGAACGTCGTGCGTTGTCCGTGCTGATCGTCCCTGTCGTTGTCATCGTTCGACCCGCAGGGCAGGTATAGATGTCGCGGACCTTGTCGTAGATGAAGTCTTCCCGCGAGAACGTACCATCTTCCCGCTTCGACTTGTCGAAGACCGGCACGTGTGGCCGCACTCGCTGTGCCGTATACCCTGGCACAGAAACGTGGGAGCCATGCTCAACATTCCGATCGAACCTTGGGACACGGACCGCATCAGCAACATCACATTCCACCGCTGGGCCTCGACACGACCGGCGCGGCGACCTGGCTCGATCCAAAGTCGGGCTCTGAGGTCTCTACCGCCGCGGGCTTCACCTTCAACTGGCAGAACCCTGCGACCGATTACAAGACCGGCACCGAGTTCCTCGTCGAGATTGACGGGCGTGGGCCAGAATGTTCGCGATGCTCATGACTTCTGCTTGTAGCCCTTATTCCCCGTTCGCTGAGGCGCAACGTCCTGTCCGCTATGCGGGTTAGACCTGCTGCGATGCGGACGTCGCCAGCACGGCAGCCCCTGAGCGGGAGGCCGATCCTGTTTCTAAGACGGCGTATATGGCAGACTGAACGCATGGAGCAACGGATCACCCTCATCACTCTCGGCGTGCGGGACTTGGAGAAGAGCACCGCGTTCTTTGAGAGACTCGGCTGGCGACGCTCGTTAAGGGAGGCCGTCGGCGTAACTTTTTTTCAGTGCGGCTGTATCGCCGTCTCCCTCTTTCCCAGACCCGAGCTTGCCAAAGACGCAGGTGTTTCGCCGCATGGTGAGGGCTTCGGCGGTTTCGCGATCGCCTACAACACGCGCATGAAGGAAGACGTCGATACGGTTTTGGTCGAGGCGAAGTTTGCTGGTGCCGAGATCGTGAAGCCGGCTCAAGAGGCGTTCTGGGGCGGGTACTCAGGTTACTTTCGCGACCTGGATGGTCACCTGTGGGAGGTGGCTTGGAATCCAGGCTTTGTGCTTGATGAGAGCGGGGCAGTTCGACTGCCGGAATGACGGATTCGAAAGTCGCCTCTTGGCCCTAACCGCCAGTTGACAGATGTGCACTATGTCGTCGGAAGTCGGGGATGGAACTGACGTACCTCGTGGCTGATAAGAAGCCACCTTTCCGGTGACGTCTGGCATACCCCGTACTCAGATTGGCCGTGACTCGACCCAGCGCCGGGGAACCGCGATTGCCGCTTGAAGACCCCGACGAGAACCCCGGTACAGCCGAGCCCGATCGTATCTGCGGGCGAACGGCTTCAAAACATACGTCGTCTCCGGTGGTGGGGCGGACTTCTTGCGCGTGTGGTCCGAACGCGTCTATGGCATCGTGCCCGAGCAGGTGGTAGGGTCGCACGGTCAGGTCAGGTACGAGATGCGCGACGGCAAGCCGGTGCTAGTGAAGACCCTCGACACGATCTTTGTGGACGACAAGGAGAGTAAGCCGGTTGGCATTCATCAAATGATCGGTCGCCGTCCGGTGATGGCCTTTGGCAATAGCGACGGCAAACTGCAACAGGATCTGATTGATGCGGTCGCCCCCTTCACGGTTGAAACTGCCACGTCGAACGCCTTCGTCACTACGCCCGACGATCTCATCATCAAACCGTCCCTGATCGAGTATGTGTCAACCTTTGTGTCGAAGAGTACCGGCGAAAGTTTCAAACCCCACGTCACCACGGGCGTCGCCCCCCAAGACGTTTCTCGACGAGATGCTAAAGGACCCGTTCGACTCATTTTCCTTCGCACCATCCAGCGCTGCCGTGTACCAGCTGGGCCAATACGGAACGGCCGCCAAGAAACTGAAGGAGTGGAGCTATAGGCCTTGAGGTAACGGTGCGCGTTGCTGCGCGCAATGGTCAACACCCCGGGGCTTCATCATGAACTTGAATCCAGCCAGTTGGGCATGGGATCGGGACGGCTCTCTCTCGTAATAAGCGTCGATGCAAATGGAGACTTTGTATGCCAGCACAAACCTACCCTCCCGGCACCGTCCGGATGCGGCCAATGCTAGACGCTCTTGCTAGAAACTGGTGGCTCATTCTTCTACGCGGCATCTGCGCCATCATTTTCGGCGTTCTCACCATTTTGTGGCCGGGACTTTCGCTGCTGACGCTGGTGCTGCTCTACGGTGTGTTCGCGCTCTTCGACGGCGGGCTCGCGATCGGAGCTGCGATTATCGGCGGGACGCCGGCGCCGCGCTGGTGGCTCGCGCTCGTCGGGCTGCTCGGGATTGCGGCTGGAGCGCTCACGCTCGTGTGGCCTGGCATCACCGGCTTCGTGCTTCTATTCTTGATCGCCGGCTGGGCCATTGTTGCTGGCGTTTTCGAGATTGTCGGCGCTATTAAGCTGCGCAAAGAGATCGAGGGTGAGTGGTGGTTGATTGCCACAGGCATCCTTTCGGTCCTGTTCGGTGTGCTGATCCTGATGTTTCCGGGCGCGGGCGCGCTCGGCATCGCCTTCGCCATCGGCTGGTTTGCGATCGTGTATGGCGCGCTACTCGTCGGCTTATCGTGGCGGCTCAAGAAGCACGCAGAAGTCAAGATTTAATGCTGGTGATTTCTGATCATGCCGCTCCTGCAAGTGCGAGTACCAGCGGCGGCAGATGTCTGAATTGGGTCAAGGCCTGCCCTACCGGCTACGTCTGCGCGACGGCAGCTCTACACCTGCCAGCAGACGTTCCGCTCCTGTTTGACAGCTAGACCCTCACGAGCAGACGCACCTGCTGGGGCCGGGAATGGTGAAGATGGGCCACAAGCCGTCATCGGCGTTCGATGGCAGCAGCTCGATTAGACCCCGCACCTCGTCTCGCGCTCAAGCGTAAACGAGATTGGGGCTGCTCGGCACATCTTTTGAGCCTGACATGGATCAAGCCAGGAGGTAAACATGCACTATTCACATACTCGACGCGCGATGGTTGCTCGCCCTGGCGGGCCGCTGATGATCGGTCTCGGGCTCGCGATGACTCTGGCGGCGGCCTTGCCGCTCCCGGCTTCGGCGGACGCGCCGTCCTCGCTTGCGGACGCCTACAAGATCATTGCCGGCAAGCAGACGGTCGACCTGACTCACACGTTTGGCGTTGGCACCCCGGTCTGGAGCGGATTTGGACAAGCCTCCATTTCGGCGGCCTCCGATCCGAAGACCCACGAACCCTATATGATTGAAAAGCACGGCTTCCGCACGAACTTCTTCTCGATGGTCGGCCAATACGGCACCCACGTCGATCCGCCCGCCCACTTCGCTCCGGACGGGATCACGATGGACAAGATCCCGATCTCGCAGATGATCCTGCCGCTCGTGGTGTTCGACGACACGAAGTATTTCGCAAAGGACGAGAACCACGCGCTGACGGTCGGCGACATCAACGACTGGGAGAAGGAGCATGGGCAAGTGCCCAAGGGCGCCTTCGCCGCGCTTCGCACTGACATGTACAAGGACTGGGACACCGATCCCGAGCGCTTCAAGCGAGCGCCATTTCCGGCTTGGACCCTCGACGCCGTCAAGTTTCTGTGCGAGGAGCGCGGAGTGACGGCCATCGGTCATGAAGGCCTCGACACGGACACGACCGAAAGAATGGAGTCGGAAACATGGCTCTTGAAAAACGGCAACTACCAGATCGAGGTGATGTCCAATCTCGACAAGGTACCAGCGACGGGGTCGATCATCGTTGTGACCTGGCCCAAGGTCGAGAACGGCTTCGGCTTCCCGGCCCGCGCCTTCGCGATACTCCCGTGAGGCGACTTGACCCTTGCACAGCCATGCCAGTTAGAAAGCTCGCGCCTGCCCCTGGATGACCGGGACGGGCCATGTGTGGACGGCTCCGGGTTGTCAAGGATCGTGAGCACGTTGCAGCTTTGGTCGGCGCAGCCATGTGTTCGGCCTTTCGATGCGGCTCACAGGGTCGCTGGCCATAATGCCTTCCGCGGATCAGGTCCGGGTCAAAACCCCGCATTCGACGATGCTGTGGCCCGAGTGGGGTGTCCTGATCTCCGGATCGACCGGTTCTGCATTACGTGCTGTTGGCCCTTTCCAACCGTTCCCTCACGCCGTTGCCGGCGCGATCTCGTCCAATGTCGGCTGTCCTCATCGGGCCAATGCGACGGTGGATATATGTGCTCAACGCAGGTGATTGATAGCGATAGACGCCGCACGGCAAATGCTCACCAGCGCATAGCTAACCACGCGACGCATTCCTATTTCAACGTAATCGCGAGCCCACTCAGGTCCGCGTTCGCTATCAATCCGACCTGTCTACCGCTCAGCTCCAGCACGGCGCCCTTCTGGTTGGTCAACACGATCGCTCGCGCTCCAGTGCCGACGGCAAGCCCCGCGCCGGCCGCTGCGTAGACGCCCGCGACGTCCGACGGCCGGCTGATGTTGCTCACCCTGCCTCGAAGCACGGTCTTCGAGCCGCCGAACACGAGACCATAGTCCAGCCCGCCTGTTGACAGTGCATAGGTCCTGCCGTGGAAGTTGAGGGTGCCGCTCCCACCGGAACCGCCGATGATCCAGCCCGCCTTGTAGATCGTGAGCGTCACGTACCCGCTGTCGGCATAGCTGGCGGAGGACGAGTTGGCGAAGGCCACTAGCGCTACCAGCGCAGTTCGAACGGCGGTTAAGATTTTCATTGGGCAATCCTCCCGGATTGTTTAAGAGCTGGCGCCGCGAAGCAGGGACACCCACCAAGTTTAAGCGATCGATTCGGAACGGAAGATGTTCGCTGCTCCTGTGCTGAACAAGTCGACGTCTGGACTGCTTGGGCAGAGCTGACTTGCTCTGCCCTCCTAAACACCGCCTAGCGCGCGCTTCTGACCGACCGTAGCATTCAAGTCTGGAGAAATTCCCATGGCCCGCATCCTTGCACCGACGATCGATACAGCTCCGGCCGCTTCGCAGCCTCAGCTGGCCGCAGTAAAGACGCAGCTCGGCGTCGAGCCCAACATGTTTCGCACGATTGCTCATAGCCCGCCCGATCAAAAAGGGTCGCATGGCCGAGGACGGTTGGAACTCGCGCGATCCCGATCGCGTGACCCTCGCCTACAGACAGCCAATGGCGCAACCGCTCTGAGTTTCCCAAGGGCGTGACGAGATCGTCGCATTTTTGAGCGCCAAATGGGTGCGTGAACTGGACTACCGCCTGTTCAAGGAGATCTGGGCCTTCTCGGACAATCTCATCGCGGTTTTCCTACGAATGGCATAACCCGAGCGGGCAGTGGTTTCGGTCCTGCGGCAATGAGAATTGGGATTTCGATGCGCACGGGCTCAAGCAGAAGCACTTCGCCAGCATCAACGATCTGCCGATCACCGGAAGTGAGCGTAAGTACCATTGGCCGCTTGGCCCGACGATCGCTTCAGTCTCAGCGAACTCGGGCTCTGACATACAAGAAGAATAGGAGGCACCTATCATGGGACACAAGTATGCAGAACTCGCCTTCACACCCACGGTGAAAGCGGCGCAGGAACAGAACGGCAGCCGCCGCGCCAATTCGCGAGAGGAAGCCGGCGAAGACCACCATGGCCGTCTCGGTCCGAATGAAGCCGCTTTCATCGCCGCGCGCGACAGCTTCTATATGGCGACTGTTAGCGAGACCGGCTGGCCTTACATCCAACACCGCGGCGGCCCTGTTGGGTTCGTGCACGTACTCGACGAGATGACGATTGGCTTGGCTGATTTCCGAGGAAATCGTCAGTACGTCAGCGTCGGCAACTTGCAGACCGACGACCGCGTTTCACTGTTCCTGATGGACTACCCCAACCGCGCGCGGCTCAAGATTCTCGGCCGTGCGCGCATCGTGGACGTCAATGACCACGAAACGCTCCAACGCCTTTCAATGCCTGACTACAAGGCGCAGGTTGAGCGCGGAATCCTGATTTCAGTCGAAGCCTTTGATTGGAACTGTCCACAGCACATCACGCCACGCTTCACATTAGCCGAGATCGAGGTAGGCACAGCACCACTCCGCCAACGCATCGCGGAGCTGGAACGCAGCGTTGCTATTGAAAGCGAAGGAACCGTCCTAGAAATCGGTGTTCAGGTAGGTTTCGCGTCAGTCTTTTCGACCGCAGGCGAGAAACGGCATAACCGCTTTGGGTCATCTTTCGCCGGTCCGCCGCCGTCGGCGCCGATGAGGGGCAGAACGTTCGGCTAAGGGCCGATTTTGTTGCAAAACTCCGCTCTGGAGACTATCGAGCAAGATTAATTTTGATCGGATGGAATTTAAAGGCCGCTCTTTCGATCCGGTGCGAATCCTATGCTTCGCTAAGGGCTCGCAGAGAATCAGAATTTCAGACGTGCGCTGATGGCCGCGCTCCGAATGACCCTGAAATTTGTTTTGCAACAGTACCGGCCAGAAGCAGAAGCGGCACTCGTAAGGCATGCCTGTTCAGCGTGCCCAAAACGTCTGGCTCGGGCCGCAGCGGCGGCTTTCCTGTTTTTTGTTGATTTATCGCGGCATGCTTGATCAAGATAATCGTCGTGGAAGTTGAGAGGCTTACTCAATCGATGCCGCATGATACGCCGCTGATTGCGACCATTGTGGTCGCCCTATCCTTGGCCTTCGCGTTCGGCACGCTGGCGCAGCGCATTCGCGTATCTCCGATCGTCGGCTACTTGCTAGCCGGCGTCATAATAGGACCTTTTACGCCCGGCTTTGTTGCCGATCAAAACCTAGCGACTGAACTCGCCGAGATCGGCATCATCCTGCTGATGTTCGGTGTCGGCCTCCACTTCTCCCTGTCCGAACTCTTGTCTGTCCGCGCGATCGCAGTGCCGGGCGCGCTCGTCCAGATCGCTTCGGCGACGCTGCTTGGCGTTGGACTGCGCCGCGTCATTTCGATGGATGCTTGGTGCTGGCCTTGTATTCGGCCTTGCCCTATCGGTCGCCAGCACTGTCGTTTTGTTGCGCGCTTTGCAGGAGCGCCGTCTCATCACCTCTGAGCTGGGGCGGATCGCCGTCGGTTGGCTCATCGTCGAAGACCTGGTCATGGTCCTGACCTTGGTCGCTCTGCCTGCACTGGCACCCCTTCTCACCCCCGGCGGCGCCGTGCCAGGCACTGGACCGTCGAGCAACATTGCGATGACGCTCGGTATAACGATGATCAAGGTAGTCGCATTTTTCGCCGTAATGATGCTAGTTGGTCGGCGCGTCATACCCGCGATCCTGCACTACATCGCTCATACGGGCTCGCGCGAGCTGTTTCGCCTTGGGGTCCTCACTATCGCCCTCGGTGTAGCTTTTGGGGCAGCGAAACTCTTCGGCGTCTCCTTCGCTCTCGGCGCTTTCTTCGCCGGAATGATCCTAAGCGAAAGTCAACTTAGCCAGCAGGCGGCCAACGAGACACTTCCCCTGCGGGATGCCTTTGCAGTGCTGTTCTTTGTATCGGTCGGCATGCTGGTCAACCCCGCCATTGTCGTGGAGAACTTCAGCGCTGTCGTAGCGACTGTCGCAATCATCGTTTTCGGCAAGTCGCTGGCTGCGCTCGCCATCGTCATGGCCTTCGGGCACCCACTGCGGACGGGACTGTTCATCGCCGCGAGCCTGGCCCAGATAGGGGAGTTCTCATTCATTCTCGCAGGCCTCGGCGTCACGCTCAACCTGCTGCCAGAGGAAGGTCGCGAGCTTATTCTGGCAGGCGCAATCGTTTCGATCATGTTAAATCCGCTGCTCTTTGTCCTGCTAGAGAAGTTCGGCCCGGGCGTTGAGCCCGAGAAGGCGGCCGCTGCAAACAGGCTGGACGCGCACCCGAATCCTGATTTCGTGACAAAGCAGCAGGGCCACATCGTCCTCATTGGATTCGGTCGTGTCGGAAGCATTATCGGTAATCGGCTTATCGAAAGGAGGGAGCCGGTACTAGTCATCGACGACAACGAGGAGACCGTCGCAAAGCTGCGCGCGCGTAACGTGGAGGCGTTGGCCGCCAATGGCGTCACCTCGGTCGCCTCCGCGAACCTTACGGCGGCAAAGCAGCTCATCGTTTCCATTCCCGACTGCTTCGAGGCAGGGCAGATTGTGGCGCAGGCCCGCGCTGCCAACGCAGACCTCGTAATCATCGCTCGCGCTCACTCCGATGTCGAGGAAAAGTACCTGAAACGATACGGCGCTACGCAGACTGTCCAGGCCGCAAAGGAAACGGCCGAAGCCATGCTGGCGACGGTCGACGCATCAAAAGTGAATGGGGCGAACGAGACGTGAGGGCACCACCCTTGCATCGGCCGAAGGTCCGGCCAATAACGCACCGGCGCCCGCCCGAAACGGTAGATTTCGGCGTCATTAACCGGTCCTGACATCCTGCAATCACCTGCCTGTTAGTGACGCCCGAAGCCACAATTAAGCCTCTGCCCAGCTTTGGCGTCTGCATTCGGGAGCCGACACTCTAATGGCGGATCCCAAATTGATGAGCAACATCCTGGTGTACCGGATCTGCCAGAGCCCTTCGATGCCAGGTCACGCGAACCAGTACGGCTCGATGTTCGTCGGAAATCTCACGTGATATACATATCGCGGCGTCGCGCCTTTATCCATCGGCCCCCGAGGCGTCCGCTTGAGATCGCGGATGAATTCCGCAGCTTTCCGTTCGAAAACCGCAAGGGCCAGTTGTCGTGTGGAACCTAAGCCACCGCAAAAGGACTTGGAACCAAGGCATGCAAAAACTACTCGATGAGACGCCCCTCTCGATCGGCGGGACCGAGGCCATCGCCTTCAAGGGGGTTTCCAGGCTGTATGGCAACGTCATCGCTGTAAACAACGTCGACCTAAGCATTGAGCAGGGAACGTTTGTTTCGATCCTTGGGTCTTCGGGGTGCGGCAAGACCACATCGCTGCGCATGATGGCCGGGTTCGAGCATCCGACGGCGGGCGATGTGTTCATTGAGGGAATCAAAGTCACGGGCATGCCGGCCTATGGGCGGCCGGTGAATATGGTGTTTCAGCACTACGCGCTGTTTCCACATCTGGACGTTTTTGCGAATATCGCCTACGGCCTCAAGCAGCGAGTGCCGCGGCCGGACTCCGATGAGATCCGGAGCAGGGTGGGCGCCATGCTCGAGTTGGTGCGTCTGAGCGGACTTGAGCGTCGGCGCAGCTGGGAGCTCTCGGGCGGGCAGCAGCAGCGAGTTGCGCTCGCGCGCGCCTTGATCAACCGGCCCAGGGTGCTGCTGCTGGATGAGCCTCTGGCCGCACTCGACCGGAAGCTGCGCCGCGATATGCAGTTTGAATTACAGAACCTGCAGCGCAATGTCGGCATCACCTTTGTGCTGGTCACGCATGACCAGGAGGAGGCGTTGTCCATGTCCGACCGGGTCTGCATCATGCGCGACGGCAGTATCGTGCAGGTCGGCACACCTCGCCAGCTCTATGACGAACCGATCAACCGCTACGTGGCTGACTTCGTGGGCAAGTCGAATTTCATCGATGGCACACTCGTATCCCTCGACGTTGGCGGCAAGGCGGGCGTGCGCCTTGCCAACGGGTGCGTGTCGCAAGCGCGTTTGCCGTCACTCGCACAGGCGCCGTCGGTTGGCGCGACCGTATCGTTCGCGGTTCGGCCGGAAGTCGTCTCAATCGCCCGCGAGGAGATTGGGCTTGGCGACGACATTGGCGCCATGGCACGCACAACGGTCCTGAACCGGATGTTTCTTGGTGAGCACACAGAATATCTGGTCGAGGCTGAAGGCCTTGGGGAACTTCTCGTCTTGACGCCAAAGCGTCTCGAGACGGAGACGGGCGGCTTTGCTCCCGGCGACCAGGCTTATGTGGGCTGGCCCGCGAATACCGCATTAATCCTGCCTGACAACTAGTGGAGGAGACTGATATGACCAAGAAACATTGGGAGAACCGGCCGATCTCGGCATCGGATTTCATGCATGAGCTGCGCCGTTTACGAACGGGGTCTGTCTCGCGCCGGCACTTTCTCGGCGTGACCGGACTGGGCGCGGCCGCCTCCGTGCTCGGCGCCGCTGTGCCTGCGCTGAAACCGCGCCAGGCCTCCGCGGCGCTGTCAGGAACCGTGAATCTGACGACGTGGCCCAACTATCATAACCAGAAGAATCTCGACGATTTTACCGCGAAGTCCGGCGTCAAAGTCAACATGAGCGTCTTTGGCTCTAATGAGGAAATGTTGGCGAAGCTCCAGGCGGGTTCGACCGGCTGGGACGTGTTTGTGCCGACCAACTATACGATCTCAACCTACAAGGAGCTCGGACTCATCGAGCCGCTCGATCTGGCGAAGCTGCCAAACTACGCCGCTGGTGCGCAGGATAGCCGCTTCACCGCCGAAGGCAACATAGACGGCACCGTCTACGCTGTGCCCAAAGACTGGGGCACGACGGGATTCGTCATCAACACCAAGAAGGTGACGCAGAACCCGACCAGTTGGAAAGAGTTCTGGAACCTGTCCATGGGACCGCTCACGGGTCGCGTCATGGTGCACGATTACCAGCTCACCACAATCGGCAATGCGCTCAAGAGTTTTGGCTATTCGTTCAACTCCAACGACGCGACGCAGCTGGCCGAGGCAGAGAAGCTGCTGATAGCGGTCAAACCGCATCTCTTCGCTATCAACTCGGATACACAGCCCTCGATACGTAACGGTGATGCTTGGGCCTCGGTGTGCTGGACTGGCGATGCGACCCAGCTCCACCGTGACTTACCCGAGATGAGCTACGTGCTCGGCAAGGAAGGAGGCGAGATTTGGACAGACTACTATGCTGTACCGAAGGGGGCACCCAACCGGGAGGCGGCATACGCGCTCATCGACTACCTGCTGACACCGGACGTCAACGCCAGGGAGGTCCAGGCGCACGGCTACCCTTCGACTGATAGCCGCGCCAATGCTCTGCTGCCGAAGGAGATACTGCAGAACCCCATCCTCTATCCGGCGAAGGAGCTTCTTGCCCCGCTAGAGTTTGGTGCGGCCGCAACGCTGACAAACCCGATGCGTGCCGAGATCATGGCTCGCTTCAAAGCGGCCTGACCGCCGATGCGATCATTGTGGGCCTCTTATAGGGGCCCTCGGACCCGACGGGGTTGCCTGGATGGTAAGTCAAAGTTTCGAGCGTCGATCCCGCGCTACAACGGTGTTACTTGTCGCACCTGCGGCGTTCGTGTTCCTTTTTCTACTGGTGCTGCCGCTGCTAGTGGTGACGATTTACTCGTTCGGCGAGCGTGCGCCTGCTGGCGGCTATGCTCCCGGTTTCACGTTCGCGAACTATCTCAACCTGCCGGCACGTGGGAAGGCCTTCTTTAACACGTTGACTCTCGCGCCGTTGGCAACGCTCTTCACCGTGCTCTTCGCCTATCCGATGGCTTATTTCCTCGCGGTCAAGGCTGATGCGCGTTGGCGCCTAGTGCTGCTTGCCCTTTGCATAGCGCCGTTCTGGACCAGTCAGCTGCTCCGGTATTACGCTTGGATGATGATCCTAGGTTCGAAAGGAATCCCATCCTGGCTTGCGTGGCTCGGCATTGAAGACGTCCGCATTATCAATACGCCAGCGGCTGTGCTCATAGGCGGCGTCTACGGATTTCTCCCTCTTATGATCTTGCCCATTTATGTAAGTCTCGAAAAGCTCGACACGCGACTGCTGGAGGCGTCCGCTGATCTCGGCGCAACGCCGTTCAGGACTTTCCTCCAGGTCACGCTGCCACTCTCTCTTCCGGGTGTGGCCACCGGCTCCATGTTAGTCTTCATACTGTTGATGGGCGACTATATCCTGCCGCAATTCCTCGGCGGCGGCATGGTGTTCTTTATCGGCAATGCGCTCGTCGACCTCTTCCTTCAGTCGCGCAACTGGCCATTCGGCGCGGCAGTCTCCGTGGCGCTCATCGCCATCATGTTCGTGACGATCGTGGCCTACATGCGCTTCGTCCTTGGTCACAGCGTTCAGCGCCGGGTTGCACTCGTATGAGGTCCTGATGCCATTCTATGCCGCCCTCATCTACGTCTTCCTTTATGCGCCCATCGGGCTGATCGTGTTCTTCTCGTTCAACTCCGGGCGCTATGCCATGGATTGGCAGGGTTTTTCGCTACAGTGGTACAGCATTGCATTTTCTAATGAGCTGATTGTACGTTCATTACTGACCAGCCTCACTATTGCCTTCTCGACCGCAGTGCTGTCGTCGATTATTGGGACCCTCGCGGCACTCGGCCTCGAGCGCATGAAGGGGTGGCTGCGCCAGCTGTTCGACGCGCTCATCTACATTGCCATTATGGTGCCGGGCGTCGTGATCGGTATTTCGACACTGATCGCTTTCGTTACAGTGTTCGATACCGTAAATCCCCTGCTCGAAAGCGTGTTGGGATTGCGCGTGCAGATGGGCATCTGGACGGTTATTGCCGCGCATGTTCTCTTCAACATCGCCGTTGTCGTCATGATCGTGCGCGCGCGGCTCATCGGCTTGGATCGAAGCCTTATCGAAGCGTCAGAGGATCTCTATGCGACGCCGTTCGGCACCTTCCGCCAAGTGGTGCTGCCGCTCCTTCTGCCCTCGATCGTCGCAGGGTTCCTACTCGCCTTCACCTTTTCCTTCGACGACTTCATCATCGCTTTCTTTGTTGCCGGTCCTGACACGACGCTGCCGATTTACGTGTTTTCCTCAATCCGCCGCGGCGTGACGCCCGAGATCAACGCGGTGGGTTCGGTCGTGCTCCTCGTGTCGCTCACCCTGATGCTGGTTGCTCAGTTCCTCATGCGCTCGCGCTCGACTACACTCCCGCATTAGCTCTGATGGGAAACACAAGCCATTGTCGGGCCAAATGCATCTTCGACCCCGGTTTGAAGTGCCGAGGGCCAAATAAATCTGAAGCTGAGGGCCAGAGCAGGTATGTGTCAGACGCAGAAGAACCTGCTCGATTTCTGGCACGTCCGCGCTACCTGCTAACCCGGACTTCCGCGTCGCAAGCTCGAATGGCCGCGTTCAGCCAAGAGCTGAACTTGCTAATGAGAGCCGGTTTCTGGATCGACTAAACTCGCTCACTCACACCTAACTTCGGGAGGCGGAAAGACGTCATCCCAACCGTATCCTGTGCCAGATAGGTCGTCTGGGACGGGAATGCGAACTCCGCTCCCGACTTGCGCACCAGGTCGATAATCGCGACGGTCAGCTCGTCCTGGATGGCGAGAAACTTCGGCAGCTCCGTTGCATCGACGTAGGCGTAGACCTCGACCTTGATCGACCAGTCGCCAAAGCCGACGACATGCACACGCGGCAGGGCGATGTCCTGCCTCACCTTAGGATGGGAGGACAGGACGGTGCGAATGCCGGTGCAAAGCGCGCGCAGCTGCCCCGTGGTCGTCTCGTAGCGCAAATCAAGAACGTGCTGGAACAGCATCTGGTCGCGCGGCGCGTAGTTCGTAACGTGAATTTTGGCCAGCACGGAGTTGGGCACTGAGGTGACCGTGCGGTCGAGCCCTCGGATCCGTGTCGACCTCAGTCCAATTTGCTCCACGTGCCCCTTGATGCCCGCGTACTCGCAGAAGTCACCTACGCGGATCGGTCGATCAGCGTAGAGATTGAGCCCGCCGATCAGGTTTTCGATGCTGCTCTGGGCCGCCAGCGCTACCGCAAGGCCGCCCACACCCAATCCGGCAATTACCCCGAGAACCGGCAGACCCAACTGTTGCGCGCCGTAGGCGGCGATGCTCGCGACGGAGAGTATCCCGACGATGCGGGCCAGGAGACGCAGCAGATTGGCGTCCAGGCTCTGATCAGGGATCGTTGGAGACTCGATGATCCATTCCATCACGACGAAGATGGCGAACCATGCGGCCCACGCCGCGCCCATGTAAAAGGCAATCGCAAGCGTGAACTCCACCATCTCGGCGAAGGCGCCGATCACATTGACCTGTTCGCTGACCAAGAACTTTGCCCCGAAGATCGCCATGATCATGGCGGCCGGCATAAGCAGGCGGCGCAGGTAGCTCGCGGGGCTGTATTCTTCAGGCTTCGGCTCAGTCAGTCGCCGCAAAACAAGCACGGCTGCTGCCAGGAGGAGGACGATGGAGACCGTGGCGATCACTTTCCAGAGCGGCGTATCGAGGACCGTCCGCTTCAGTTCGTCGGGCAGGGAGGGGACGAGTGTCGAGGGGATCATCCAGCCGTGCAACTGGAGTTGCGCCTCGCGCCAGCTTGGCACGCGGGAGGGAACCTTGAGCGGAAGCTGCTTTGTTAGGTTGTAAAACTCACCGGCCCTCGCGACCGTCTCCGCGTCGAAGACGAAATGCCCCTTCTTGGGGCCCTGCATCATGCGGCTGATCGTGATCTCGCTGCCGGGCAATGTCCAGCTCGCCGGCTTCTCCACGTCAGGAAAGGCATTGGCGTCTGGAATGGCCTCAAGCGGAGGCACTTCGATGCGCCGCAGCACGTCAACAAGAAAGACGATTGCGTCGCCGCCCGCATCACGACGAGCAGTCGGGGGCACCTGGCTCAAGTCGAGAACGCTGAGCGCCTTCTGCATCAGACGCTCGACTTCCGACTGTTTGGCAGGACCGGGCGCAGATTGCATCTCGATGGCGGCCTTCTCGACGGCGTCGGTAATCTGTTGGAAGGTCCGAATGGTCGCTTGCGGACCCGTCGTATCGACAGCGAGGAGTGGATTAGCGCCCTGTGCCCCAGCCACGCTTGGCAAGGCAAGTGCAGTGAGCGCAATAGCGGCGCGACGTAGGAATGCCCTGATCAAGCTGTACTTCCTTCTTCCTTACCGAACGAACGCCAACAGCAGAGGCGCCTCCAAGCCCACCAACTGAGCGGCGCATGGGCCTCACGCTAGTGAAGGGCAATTTCGGCCTTTCCACGACAGCGCGTCGAAGCATCCTCACCAATCCGGAGAGCACAGTGAAATCAGCTGGAAAATGCATTGTCCTGCTAACGCCACAGATACCTGGGAACGAGACCCTTACGTCTGTTGGGGTCAGTGCAAGCAAGTGTCTGAGCATGGTCAGCGCCGTGTGGCTGGGCTGAACCCCATGTCCGAGATGGGTCAAAATTCCCCGTTCTGGCGATGTTCGCATCACGGCAGGTCTGCCCCACAAGCGGACATCGGAGGGGGGCCGCGTACGCCGGCAGGAATGATCGCTAAGGGCTAGGCCCGGCTGTCGTGGATATTCAGACGGCCACGGTTTATTTTTAGGCTATTATTTTTGCGCGGGTTTTTTTGGCGGGTTGCCAGCCAGACCCCATCACAGGCGCGCGCATACTGCCTTACAGAACCCCCGCCGCTGGTCTTCCCAAGTTGGCCGGTACGCCTGCCCTCGTCTGCAATTAGACTTAGCGATGCGGGCACGCTTTTCCGGTGTTCGAGGGCCGGTGCTATTCCCGCCACGGAACCGACAACCCCGACTCTCAAAGATCACGAGCAGATGATCAAAGACTTTAAGAACGCTACGGTGACTGGATCGGCCCACTGACGCTTAGCGACGTTGACCCGCGCGCAAGGACCCGGCGAGTGCTGCCGGGTCCGATCGTGCTTCAAAGCATTTCAGTTCAGCTAGCCGGTGTCGCCGTCTCGCCGCCGGAGCCGTTCATTTCTGCCGGCGCAGCCGGTGCGTCGGGGACTTCTTCTGCGATCGGGGCCTCTGAAACGGCTTCCACCTCGGGGGCGTCGTCGGCCGCCGCGGCGGGCGCTGCTTGTTCTTCTCCTGCAATCGCCTCCGGTTCGTCCGATGGCGCAGCCTCGCCCGCATCCGCATCCGTTGCGGCCTCAGCCGTCGCGGCTTCAGCCACTTCCGTTACCTGAGGCTCTGCCTCTAGCGCCGACGCGGTGGTTTCGGCAGTCGGCATGGCGTCGGCGAGTTCCCCGCCTTCCGGCATGACGAGTGCCGTGCCGCAGGCCGCGATCGGATCGGGCGCAACTTCGACGGCTGCAACCGGTTCAGACGCAGGTTCAGGAACCGGGTCCGCCGTTGCCCCTACTTCCGGCTCGGGCTCCCCCATTACGAAGTCCATCAGTTGTCGCGCGGCGGAGAGTATTTGTTCGGGCTTGCCGCCAAGCTCAAACGCCATTTTTAAAAATTGCATGCGTTGTTCTTGCAGTTCCATGGTCGCTCCTCGGAATTTCTGGGCTTTTGTGAGTGCTACTTGGGTCCAAGTAACGCAGTGATCGTACTCTTATTCGTCACTTTGAGTTGGAGGCCGATAGACTTTTGACAACAATATTTTCAAGTAAATATCATATCGGTACGTAGTATTGGATTTTGCCGTTTACGAACGCGGCCTTGCAGCTTTCTGCCGATGTCGCGTTGGAAGATTGAGGCGGCGGTGCGCTCATCAAAGCGGGGAGCGAGCTGCAAGATCGATGTGCACGGTGGCCGTCTTGCAGTAATCAGCCTGGTCACATGTCATCGCACTGTCATTGAAATCTTGAAAGATAGGTTCTCAGGCCGCTGTCCGAGGACGCCTTGATGACCGACAATGCACTAGTCGCACTGACGTTCTGTGTTGTCGCGACGCTCCTTCACGTCGTCTCGTCGGGTCTTGCGCTGTGGCGCATGCAGCGCCGCGCCCGCCCGACCGTGTCCCACAAGCCAGCCGTGACGATCATCCGGCCGATCTGTGGGCTCGACTACTGGGACGAGCTTACGTTGCGCTCGACATTCCATGTCGACTATCCGGCTCTGGATATCATTTTCTGCAGCGAGCGCGACGAAGATCCAGCCGCAGTCCTCATTCGCCGCTTGATCGCCGAACATCCGGCCGCCTCGGCCCGATTGCTGATCGGCGATGAGCGGCCGACCGCCAATCCCAAGCTCAACAATCTCGTCAAGGGATGGGCGGCAGCGCGAACGGAATGGATCGCGATGGCCGACAGCAACGTGCAGCTGCCGTGCGGCTACGTCGACGACATGCTGTCCAATTTCGACGGCGAGACCGGCCTTGTCTGCTCGCCGCCAATCGGCAGCCGACCGGCGGGTTTCTGGGCCGAACTCGAGTGCGCCTTTCTCAACACGTATCAGGCACGCTGGCAGTATGCGGCCACGGCCATCGGCTTCGGCTTCGCGCAAGGCAAGTCGATGCTGTGGCGTCGCGATATTCTGGATGAGGCAGGCGGCATCGTGGCGCTTGGCGCCGAAATTGCGGAGGATGCCGCCGCGACCAAGCTCGTGCGCGCTTACAACTTGCGCGTACGGCTCGTCGACCGCCCGTTTCAGCAACCGCTCGGACCGCGGAAGCTGCCACAGATCTGGAAGCGACAGGTGCGGTGGGCGCGGCTTCGGCGCGCCACGTTCCCTCTTTTCTATTTGCCCGAGATACTGACCGGCAGCGTGTTCCCGGTGATGGCGGGAACGCTCGCCGCTCCCGCGTTCGACCTCGATCCGTTCGCGGTCTTCGCCGCCTTGCTGGTGATCTGGTTCGGCACCGAGACAATTGTCGCCAAGGCTGCTGGTTGGCACATCGGTTTGCTGTCGCCGCCGGCGTGGATGCTGCGCGACGCGCTTCTTCCCGTATTGTGGGTTTCCGCCATCGCCGGCAACAGCTTCACGTGGCGGGGAAACGAAATGAGCGTTGGCGGCGGACTCGGCATTCGCGAAGTAGCAAGTTGAGGGACTTCGACGCGCGCTTAACGCTCTTAAGCCGATCAGCCAGCTTTTTTGTTGCGCTCTTTCTTCTCAGCCTTTGCAACGCGCTTCGCAGCGTTCTCCGCCTTGCGCTGTCTTGCTTGGATTTTCCGGCGGCGCATGTTCGACATGGTCGGCATATTTTAAGCTCCTGGTGTTCGCTCGCGTTGTAGGGCTAAACGGGGTGCTGTCAATGCGTATCGAGTACGCGAAAGCGACCTGACCTCGACTCCTGGGTTCGCCAGCGCAAAACGGCGGGATTCTGCAGATCGTCTTCGTTGCCCCTACTTCCTCTCGAACCGCTTGAATTTGATGCGGTGGGGTTCGACGGCGGCATCGCCCAGCCGGCGCTTCTTGTCTTCCTCGTAGGCCTCGAAGTTGCCCTCGAACCACTCGACGTGGCTGTCGCCTTCGAACGCGAGAATGTGGGTGGCGAGACGATCGAGGAAAAAACGATCGTGCGAGATAACCACGGCGCAGCCGGGGAAATCTTCAAGGGCCGCTTCCAGCGCGCCGAGCGTCTCGGTATCGAGATCGTTGGTAGGCTCGTCGAGGAGCAGCAGGTTGCCGCCCTCCTTCAGCATCTTGGCAAGGTGGACGCGGTTGCGCTCACCACCCGACAGCAAACCGACCTTTCTTTGCTGATCTGGCCCCTTGAAATTGAACCAGCCGCAGTAGGCACGGCTCGGCATCTCGCGCTTGTCGCCGAATTTCATGATGTCGAGACCGCCGGAGATCTCCTCCCACACCGTCTTCTTGTCGTCGAGGTGATCGCGGCTCTGGTCGACGTAAGCGAGCTTGACCGTCTCTCCGAGGCGGATCGATCCGCCATCCGGCTTTTCCTTTCCGGTGATCATCTTGAACAGCGTCGTCTTGCCGGCGCCGTTGGGACCGATGACGCCGACGATGCCGCCCGGCGGCAACTTGAATGTTAGGTTGTCGATCAGCAGGCGGTCGCCGAAGGCCTTCGACAGGCCGTCGACCTCGACGACGAGATCGCCCAGACGCGGGCCCGGCGCGATCTGGAAAGAGGCTTTGCCCACTTCCTCGCGGCCGGATTGCTCCACCATTTCTTGATAACGACGAAGGCGATCCTTGCCCTTGGACTGACGCGCCTTGGGCGAAGCGCGGATCCATTCTAATTCGCGCGACAGCGCCTTCTGCCGGCCCTCTTCCGCCGCCTTCTCTGCTTCCTGGCGCTTTGCCTTCTGTTCCAGCCAGCTCGAATAGTTACCCTTCCACGGCACGCCCTGCCCGCGATCGAGTTCAAGCGTCCAGTCGGTGAGGTTGTCGAGGAAGTAGCGGTCATGCGTCACAAGGATGATGCAGCCGGAATATTCCTTGAGGAAGCGCTCAAGCCACGCGACCGACTCCGCGTCGAGATGGTTGGTCGGCTCGTCCAGCAGCAAAATGTCGGGCTTGGACAGCAGCAGTCGCGTCAGTGCGACGCGGCGCTTCTCTCCGCCAGATAGCTTGGCGACGTCGGCGTCGCCCGGCGGGCAGCGCAACGCGTCGAGCGCTTGCTCCACCTGCGCGTCGAGATCCCAAAGGTTCTGCGCGTCAATTTGATCCTGCAGTGCCGTCATCTCGTCGGCGGTCTCGTCCAAGTAGTTCGACGCGATCTCGTTATAGCGAACGAGGATGGCCTTCTTCTCCGCGACGCCTTCCATGGCGTTGCCGAGCACGTCTTTCGTCGGATCGAGTTCGGGCTCCTGCGGCAGGTAGCCGACCTTGACGCCATCCGCCGGGCGCGCCTCGCCGATGAAATCATCGACCGTGCCCGACATGATCTTCAGCAACGTCGACTTGCCCGCGCCGTTCAAGCCGACCACGCCGATCTTGGCGCCGGGCAGGAACGACAGGGAAATGTCCTTCAGAACCTGCTTGCCCCCCGGATAGGTCTTGGAGAGCTTATGCATGTAGTAGACATACTGGTGGGCTGCAGCCATGGCGGCGCCTCGTCCTTTGATGACATGACGGGAATTGGCCGCCTTCTACCGCATTGGCGTGCCACGCTCAATCAGGTTCCGTGACACTTTGGCCGCCGCCTGGCAGCCGGCGACATGCCTTATCACCACATCGGGTTTCGGTTGCCGGTGAAGAAGAACACGCCGATCCCGATGGTAAAGACCAGATAGCCCCAAAGCGTGTGCTCCAGCCACACAGTCCAGAACGAGCGCGAGACCTGGTAGCGTCGGGCGAACAAAAGCCCGCTGACGAACGTGCCGCCGACCGCGATCCAATTGCGGAACAGGATGTGCGAGATTGCGAAGGCGGTGGCGTTCACAAGGATCATCAGCCAGACACGCCGCCCAAACAGCGGCCCGTAGCGATGGAAGAAGAAGGTGCGGAACACGAACTCTTGCGCCAAAACCGAAGTGAACGGGTAGAGCATCAGGATCTTCAACCACGTGTCGGGGCGCTGCAGAGGCAGCGCGAGGTAGCGTTCCGGCATGTATGCGTGGACCGCCCACGCGACGGCCGACGCGCCGACGGCGAACATCACCAGAATACTGGCGATGCTGCGCCAGGTAATCCCGACGCTCAGTTCCCGCCGAACGCTGAACGTGCGGTCATACAGCAGGAACGCCGTTATCGCAATCAACACTGGGGGAAGCGCCAGGAACAGAGGCACCCGATGCTCGAACACCGCATAGCGCATCACCAGCGGTGCGCCGATGAACGCGATCAGCATTTCGGCGACTAGCCAGGCGCGGCGCGGTGCGCTCGGCGAGGCTATATCAGGCCCTCGCGGCAACGTTCCGCCCGCCGCGATCTCAGCCTTCTGCATCGAAAGAAACCCCTACAGCCGAACGGCCGTATCAGGCTGCGGTAAGCTTCTTCAGGGCTGCGGAGACAGAGTGGCGGACCTTATGCCAACCCTTGGAGCCTTCGCTCGTCATCCAGTTCATCTGCAGCGAGCGGCGCGGGCCCTCGAATGGGTGATGCCCGTGCCAGGAGTTTTCCGAGCGCTTGAACACAAGCAGCGTACCATTGTCGGGCGGCACCTCGGCGACATAGTCGTCGACGTCGTGGCCGTTCTTCAGGATGCGCAGGCGGCCGCCCGGCCGCTGCCAGTTCTCGTTCAGATAAACGAGGACCGTGATGATCTTGTCCTTGCTGTCGGTGTGGATCTGGCCGTCCTTTGCGCGCGTGTAGCCGCGCAGCGAATACATTTTCGGCCGGCCGTCGAGCTCGACGGAGAATTTCTCCGCGACCGCCTTCTCGAATTCGGGGCCGTCCAACTCGTCGATGACCTCCTTGATGGCCATGTTGGCTTCGAGGCTTTCGATCGGATACGAGCCGCCCTTGTCGATCTTGGGATACGTGGCGTTGATGCGCGCCACCGTCCCGGGCGAGAGGAACCCGGGCACAAGCGTGTACATGTACGGGTCCGTCTCGAGGTTGGCGGCGCGGAGTTTTTCGAGGTTGAGAAGAGCCATGGTATCAATCGTTCCCTTGTCCGTTGGAAGGCCGGGTGTGCCGATCGCCCGTGCCGTGCTGCGTCATGCCGGATAACATCGCCGACCGTCGCAGCCAGCGCCGCTCGATTTCCATGGCGATAATAGCCGCCGAATCCAGCGGAGTGTAGTCCCAGGATGGCAGCTCCGTCAGGCGTTCAGGCAGAGGCCGCGTCGCGCCATATTCCGCCAATCTCTTGTGAAACCTCCGAAATTTGTCCGAGCCGGCGGATGGCTCGAAGACGTAGACGGGCTTGCCGGTGGCGCAGCATTCCCCAGTCATGTTGACGCTGTCGGCGGTCACGATGAGCGCATCGGCATGGGCCAGGAACTGGGAATAGGGATTTTCTCCCGTTTCATCCCACAGGATGCGCGGACGGCCGCGTGTCGCGACCTCAGCCGCCTGGACCAGCCTGCGATGTGTGCGGCGCGACGGCGTGATCATGAAGTTGGCGCCGAGTTTCCCCAGCGACGAGAGGGCGGCGGCAAGGCGGTCGTCGTCGGCATCGGTGAACTTGTAAACGCCGTTCTTGCCGCCGAGCACCACGGTGATGCGCGGATGCGGCAAAGCTGCGATCTCGGGCGACATGGCGGCGCGCAGGGTCGCGAGTCGTGCTGCCGTGAAGCTGTGCGGCGCTGTCGGCGTCGTCAGCACGTTGACGCCGCGCAGGCGATCGTGCTCGGGAACCCAGACGAGATCGGCCGTGTTGCTGCCGGTCTTGGGATCCTGAAGGACCACCGTGAACACCGCCGCGCCGGCCTTGCGCTTCAGGGCACGGATGTACGGTATACTCGCCCGGCCGGTGGCGATTGCAACGCGGGGCCAGGGCGGTCCGAACCGGCTCCCCTCGCCGCCGAACCGTTCGCGGGCGCTCACCCCTCCCCACGGTGCAGTATACTTGTAAAGGCCCGACAGTTCGAACTCGCTTCATCTCGTAGTCGAGGCCCAGTGCGTCGGCGACACCGCGTGCCTGCACGTCCATGCCGGCCTTGCCGTCGGTGATGATCCAGCCCTTCGCGCCGGCAAGCGGCCGAATTGCGGGGGCGGCACCTTTGCTGCTATCTGCTGACATTCCGGGTTTGTGTGACTTTCGCTTGAGTCTGTCCACCGGCAACACAGCCGCACCCGCCACGCGCTTCAGGAAACGAGGGTCGAAATGTCCAAGATGAAAGCCTATGTCATTGATCCTTCGAATGGCGAAGGGCAACTGGCCCTCGTCGATAAGCCGATTCCGGTGGCAGGTCACGGCATGGCGCTGGTGCGCGTTCGCGCGTCGTCGCTGAACTACCGCGACCATCTGGTGCGGAGCGGCGGCTATGGCTCGCCTGTCGGGCTGGCGGGCACGATACCCCTGTCAGATGGCGCTGGAGAGGTAGTCGCGGTCGGGCCCGATGTCGAGCGCATCAAAATCGGCGACCGGGTTGCCGCCAACTTCTTCCCGGCCTGGGTCCATGGCACCGCCACGGCCGACCAATTGCGGCTCGGACTTGGCGCACCCGGCTGCGACGGCATGCTGGCTGAATATGTAGCGCTGCCCGCGAAGTGCCTCGTCCATATCCCAGCTGCCCTGTCGTTCGAGGAGGCGGCCACGCTTCCCTGCGCCGCACTGACGGCATGGTTCGCCCTGTTCGAAACCTTCAAACTTCACCCCGGCATGACGGTCCTGGTTCAGGGCACGGGCGGCGTGTCGATCTTCGCGCTGCAGTTCGCAAAGTCCAGCGGCGCCCGCGTGATCCTCACTTCGTCGTCCAACGAAAAGCTCGAAAAGGCCAAAGCGCTCGGCGCCGACCACACCATCAACTACACCGAGACGCCTGCGTGGGACGCAGCCGTTCGAGACCTGACCTGCAACGAAGGCGTCGACCTCGTTATCGAAGTCGGCGGCACGGGAACTCTGGAGAAATCCATCGCCTCAACCAAGACCGGCGGCGGTATCGCGGTGATCGGCGTACTGTCGGGCATCGGCGCGCGACTAAACATCATACCGGTACTCTGGAAGCAGATCCGCCTGCACGGGGTCTACGTTGGGTCGCGTGTCATGTTCGAGCGTATGAACGCGGGCATCGCCCAGACCGGCCTGAAGCCCGTCATAGATCAGCTGTTCCCGTTTGAAGAGGCTCGCGCCGCCTACGCGCACCAGTCGAGCCAGAAGCACTTCGGCAAGATCGTCATCCGCCATCCGTCCTGATAGTGGGAGGGCGGCAATGAATTAAATCATCGCGCCGCCGGTTCTGGCATAAACTCGGCGGCGGACGACGGCATCCCGCCGCTGAAACAAACCCCGAGGATGCCGCAATCATGGCTCACCGGCTCGACCTCACAGACTTGCAAATCCTGAAGGAGTTGATGGCGGACGGCTCCATGACCAACGTGGCGCTTGCCGGCCGCGTCGGCTTGTCGGCCCCCCCCTGTCTCCGCCGCGTCCGCGCCTTGGAAGAGGCGGGCGTCATAACCGGTTACACCGCGCTCGTCGACGAAAAGGCGATTGGATTCGAGCTGACAGCCTACGCGATGGTCGGATTGCACAAGCAGTCCGAGGCCGACCTGCGCGCATTCGAGAACCTCGTGCTCGGCTGGCCCGTGGTGCGCGAGGCGTACATGCTGTCAGGAGAGAACGACTATATCCTGCGCTGCGTGGCGAAAGATCTGGGCACATTTCAGGACTTCGTATTGAAGGACCTGACGGCTGCGCCGAACGTGGCAAGCATCAAGACGAGTCTTGCTATCCGCCGCGTCAAGCTGGCGCCCGGCGTGCCGATGCCCGACCTGAGCGTGGTTGAGCGGTGATCTCACAGGCTTAGGGGCCCCGCGCAACAGCACGCTAATGCCCGTCTATCCGCCGCGCCTCGCGCAGCGCTGGGAACCGCCACATCCAGATCGCCGTCACGACGAGAGCTCCGACCCCGCCGACGATCACCGCCGGCACCACACCGATCAAGGCGCCCATGGTGCCGGCGCGGAATTGTCCCAGTTCATTAGACGCGCCAATGAAGGTCATGTTCGCGGCGTTGACCCGGCCGCGTACATCATCGGGCGTGGAAAGCTGGATCAGCGTGGCGCGGATATAGACGCTCAACATATCCGACGCGCCGATGACGATCAGCGCCAGGCCCGCGACCCAGACCTCGTTCGCCATCCCGAAAGCAATCGTCGCGATGCCATACACGGCAACCGCTGCGAACATGATCGAACCGGCATGATCCGTGATCTGCCGCCTGACGAGCAGAAGGCTGACACTGAGTGCGCCCAATCCTGAGGCCGCACGCAAAGCCCCCAGACCCGCCGGGCCGACTTCGAGCACATCACGGGCGATTGCCGGCAGCAAGGCCGTAACGCCGCCGAGCAGCACCGCGAACAGGTCGAGCGACATCGCACCAAGCACGACCGGGTTGCGCCAAATGAAGCGGAACCCTGCGAGCACTCCATCGCGCGAGATCGGCTCGGCCACCGTCTTTTCGCGCGGCTTGGGTATCATCAGCGCCAGGACCGCGCCGGTCACGAGCATGACCGCGGCGACGGCATAGGCGGCATGCGGCGCCAATCCGTAAAGCAAGCCGCCGACCGCAGGACCCGAGATCGTCGCGACCTGGAAGGCGGACGAATTAACGGCGATCGCGCGCGGCAGAACTTCGATCGGCACTAGGTTGGCCGGCAGTGACTGCATAGACGGTCCCATGAATGCCCGAGCCGTGCCAAACACCAGCAGCAGGGCGAACACGAAGCGAATGTCCGTCGAGCCGGAAACCGTCCACCAGAGCAGCAGCAGCGCGCAGACGGCCTCAGCCGCCATGCAGGCGGCGATGATGCGGCGGCGGTTGTAGCGATCCGCAACCGAGCCCGTCACCAGCACGAGCGTCAACGCGGGGAGGAACTGCACCAGACCGACGAGGCCGAGCAGGAAGGGATCTCGCGTCACGTCATAGACCTGCCAGCCGATGGCGACACTGATGACCTGGATCGAGAACACGACGATGAAGCGCGACACCCAGTACCGGCGGAAGCCCGGGATGCTGAGTGGCGAGATGTCGAACGGTGCGGGCTCGCTGGCGGTCACGGTCCTGATTGCCGGGCTGCAAAAAGAGGCATGGCGGGAGTTCGTCGGAGTCCCGCGTGAGGCCAACAATGGCTGAGCTGAAGTCAACCGGCGGCGTGCCGGCCATCGGGCTGTCGCGCTACTTCCACTCGACCTTCATGATGACATAGGAGCGGCTGCCCTTGGGCGTCGATACTTCGGCCGTGTCACCCTTGACCTTGCCGATTAGCGCGCGCGCAATGGGGCTCGAGATCGAGATCTTGCCGTCTTTCACGCTCGCTTCGATATCGCCGACGATCTTGTATTTGACTTTCTCGTCGGTATCCTCGTCCGTCAGCGTGACGGTGGCGCCGAACTTGACGGTCTCGCCAGAGAGCTTGGCCGGATCGACGATCTCGGCGCGACTGAATTTGTCCTCGAGTTCGGCAACACGCAACTCGTTCAGGCCCTGCGCCTCCTTGGCGGCGTGGTACTCGGCGTTTTCCGACAGATCACCATGAGCGCGCGCTTCCGAGATGGCCTGGATGATGCGCGGCCGCTCCTCGGCTTTCAGCCGATGAAGCTCAGCTTCGAGTTTCTTGTAGCCTTCGACGGTCATCGGGACCCGTTCCATGGACATCGCTAATGTCTCCCAGGAGGCCCGGCCGTCAGGCCGGAACCACAAACCCAATTCTTCTCACGTTGGAACCGGCGGACGCCAGGCAACTCTCTCGAAATCGGCCGGGATGAGCTTTCGGGATCAGCTCGCGCGACCGACAAGCGCCTGGAGCGGTGCAACCTTGAGAGTGTCGGCCTTCAGGGCCTTGATCGCTCTCGTCACCGCAACAGCCCCTGACAAAGTAGTATAATATGGAATGTGGTGAAGCAAGGCCGTGCGGCGGATGTCCTTGCTGTCGGACAGGGCCTTGGAACCCTCGGTTGTATTAAAAACTAAATCCACTTCGCCGTTTTTCATAACGTCGACGATGTGAGGCCGGCCTTCCAGCACCTTGTTCACACCATCGCACTGGATGCCGTTCATCTCCAGGTGGCGCTTGGTGCCCCGTGTGGCGATGATCTTGAATCCCATCTGCTGCAGGTCGCGCAAAGGTGCTACGATGCGGTCCTTGTCGTTCTCCTTGACCGAAACGAAGACGGTCCCCGTCATCGGCAGCTTCTGACCCGCCCCGATCTGGCTCTTACCGAATGCGACGGCGAAATCGCGATCGATGCCCATGACCTCGCCGGTCGAACGCATCTCCGGACCCAGGATCGGATCGACGCCGGGGAAACGGCCGAACGGGAACACGGCTTCCTTGACGGCGATGTGGTCGAGCTTTGCCGGCTTCAGATTGAACTCAGCCAGCGGCTTACCCGCCATCACCTGCGAGGCTATCGCCGCGATCGGCTGGCCGATGACCTTTGCAACGAACGGGACCGTGCGAGAGGCTCGGGGGTTCACTTCGAGGATGTAGATCGTGCCGTCCTTGATGGCGAACTGCACGTTCATGAGACCCTTGACCTTCAGCGCGAGGGCGAGCTCCCTCGTCTGGCGGCCCAGTTCAGCGAGCACGGGTTGGGTCAACGAGTGGGGTGGCAAGGAACAGGCACTGTCACCGGAATGGATGCCGGCCTCCTCGATGTGCTCCATGATGCCGGCGATGAACGTGTCCTTGCCATCCGCGATGCAATCGACGTCGACTTCGACCGCGTCGCTCAAGTAGCGGTCGATCAGTAGCGGGCGCCTCGCCGATACGATCAGCTCCGAGGGCCGGTCAAGCGTCGCGGACAGCCGCGTGATGTAGCGTTCGATCTCGTGGCCGTCGTGGACGATCTCCATGGCGCGGCCACCGAGCACATACGACGGCCGAATGACGACGGGATATCCAATGCGGTCGGCCACCTGGCGCGCTTCGCTCGGCGCGCGGGCGATGCCACTGTCGGGCTGCTTAAGGCCCAGTTCTTCAATCAGCAGCTTGAACCGGTCGCGGTCTTCCGCCAGATCGATTGCATCGGGCGAGGTGCCTAGGATCGGCACGCCTGCCGCTTCCAGAGGTCCGGCAAGCTTCAACGGTGTCTGCCCGCCGAACTGCACGATTACGCCCTTCAGCCGACCGCTCGACTGCTCGACCCGAATGATTTCCAACACGTCTTCCGCGGTCAGAGGCTCGAAATAGAGCCGATCGGACGTGTCGTAGTCCGTCGAGACCGTCTCTGGATTGCAGTTGACCATGATCGTCTCAAAGCCCGCCGCCGTCAGCGAGAAGCAAGCATGGCAGCAGCAATAGTCGAACTCGATGCCTTGGCCGATGCGGTTTGGGCCGCCGCCGAGGATGATGATTTTCTCGCGCGTCGAGGGCATCGCCTCGCACACCGGCTCATCGGTCAGTCCGCGTTCGTAGGTCGAATACATGTATGCAGTCGGCGCGCGAAACTCGGCCGCGCACGTATCGATGCGCTTGAAGACGGGATTGACGCCAAGCGACCTGCGGCGCTCGCGCAGGTCGGCTTCCGGCATGCCCGACAGTTTGGCGAGGCGCGCATCCGAGAACCCTTGCGCCTTCAGATCGCGCAGCAGCGTGGCTGATTTCGGCAGGCCATGCGCCGTGATACGGGCTTCGAGATCGACGATCTCCTGCAGGCGGCAGATGAACCAAGGGTCGATCTTGCAGAAGGCATGGACAGTCTCATGGTCGACGCCGAGGCGCAGCGCCTGTGCCACTTTCAGCAGACGGTCCGGCGTCGGACGCGACAGCGCGGCGCGGATGACGTTCTTATCGTCGCCGGCGCCAAGTCCTTCCAGCTCGATGTCATCGAGGCCATTCAGGCCTGTCTCCATGGAGCGCAAGGCCTTCTGCAGGCTCTCGTTGAAGGTACGGCCGATCGCCATCACCTCGCCAACCGACTTCATCGCCGTGGTCAGCGTCGTGTCTGCCCCGGGGAACTTCTCGAAGGCGAAGCGCGGAATCTTCGTGACGACATAATCGATGGTCGGTTCGAATGACGCGGGCGTCGCGCCTCCCGTGATGTCGTTCTCGAGTTCATCGAGCGTGTATCCGACGGCCAGACGCGCGGCGACCTTGGCAATCGGGAAGCCCGTCGCTTTCGACGCCAGCGCCGACGAGCGCGACACGCGCGGGTTCATTTCGATGACGACAAGACGGCCATCCGTCGGGTTTACGGCGAACTGAACGTTCGACCCACCCGTTTCCACACCAATCTCGCGCAGCACCGCAAGGGAAGCGTCGCGCATAATCTGGTATTCTTTGTCAGTCAGCGTCAACGCCGGCGCCACCGTGATGCTGTCGCCGGTATGAACACCCATCGGATCGACGTTCTCGATCGAGCAGACGATTATGCAGTTGTCCGCGCGGTCGCGGACGACTTCCATCTCGTACTCTTTCCAGCCGATCAGGCTTTCGTCGACCAGGATCTGGCCAACGGGCGAGGCATCGAGGCCCGACTTTGCGATAACCTCGAATTCCTCACGGTTGTAGGCGACGCCGCCGCCCGTACCGCCAAGCGTGAACGCCGGCCTGATGATGGCGGGAAGTCCGATCTTTTCGAGGGCGCGCATGGCTTCCGCAAAGCCCGTTGCCCGGTCGTAAGCGACAACCTGACCCTGCGGATCGCGCAGCTCCGGCGAGGCCGCGATCGACGCTCTCGGACTTTCCAGCCCGATGCGATCCATCGCCTCGCGAAACAACTTGCGGTCTTCGGCCTTGTCGATGGCGTCCGCCTTTGCACCGATCAATTCGACGTCGAGCGACTTCAGCGTCCCATTCTTCTCCAGCGCCAGCGCCGTGTTGAGCGCGGTCTGCCCGCCCATGGTCGGGAGCAGCACCAACTTCTTGCCCGGATTGGCCGCTTTTTCCTGGGCGATGATCTTGGCGACGATCTCGGGCGTAATGGGCTCGATGTAGGTCGCGTCGGCCAAATCCGGATCCGTCATGATGGTCGCCGGATTGGAATTGACCAGCACGATACGGTAGCCTTCGGCCTTCAAGGCCTTGCATGCCTGCGTTCCCGAATAATCGAACTCGCAGGCCTGGCCGATGACGATCGGTCCGGCACCGATGATGAGGATGGTGTCGATGTCTGTGCGTTTGGGCATGGCGAGCCGGAGTTCTATTGCAGTCCGAACGGATTGGCTATAGGGGGGCGGAATGGCGGTAGGGGAGTGCCCGATGGTCACTCTACTCCGGCGATATGTCACGGATCGGCGGGGTAGCCCAGTGGCAAATGAAGACGGCCCGCGAGCGGTGGCCGCGAGCCGTCCACTGTATGATCACACCGCTCAGGGCTTAACGTTGGCCGGCGGTTCGATCTTGATGTCCGTGGAATAGGTGTAGACCTCCTTGAATATCGGCTTATCCAGGAAATCCTTGCGAGCGAAGATCGTGCGGGCGGGCAGACCGTTGTCGGGGTCGATGTAGACCATGCGGACGGCGTCGGTCTTCTGGGTGGTGTCTTCCTTCATCTTTGACGGATCTTTGGGGTCCACGACCTTGGGCGGAAGGCCGCGATATGCGCGCAGCTTCTTGCCGTCGATGGTTTCCGCACCCATGCACTCGAACTCGCCGACATCCGCACTCGTCTGCTGGGTCGACTTCTGAAAGAACTGGACAAGCTGTTCGGTCTGGGACTGCTCCAATTGCCTCCACCCCTCGGGCGTGTTCGCCCAGGCCTTGTTCCCAACCAGAATCGTCTCCCGCGGCTTGGGATCAATCAGCAGGGTCACCACCTGTCGCATGCGATCGGGCTTCTGGTACTCGACCATGAGCTTGATCGGCCCCTGCTCGCTGATCATGTTCGTCTCCTTGCGGAACGACTTCTGCTCGCTCTGCAGGGAGATACCCATCACGACCTCCTTCGAGCAGTCCGCCGCGGCGGGTGCGGCCAGGGCCACGACAGCGGCAAGGGTGGCAAGTGACGCAGACACGTGGCGGCGCATGAGACGTCTCCAGATCATTCGAATGCGACGGCGGGCCGCCAAGGCCGCGCCGCCTTACTTCTTGGCGGCGGCTGCGGCTTCTTCGGCCGCTTCTTTTTCAACTGGCGCCATGACGACGACATCGGGACCGTATGTATACGTCGCCTTGAAGACGAACTTGTCATCGCTTACCGCCGGCTTCACAACGTAGGCGGCGGGCAGGCCCGTCATGCCATCGATGTAAATCACCGTGACGACCTCGTTACCTTTTTCATCCTTCGACGGCTTGGTCGCATAACCGGTGTAATCCTTGCCTTCGTACTTCGCGCCCGAAAGGCAGCTGAAATCCGCTCCAACCTTCGGCGGTTCGGCAAAAGCCTTGCGCTCATCCTCGACCAGCTGCGCCAATTGCGGCGGCATTTCTTCCCAGCCGCGTTCGGTATTCGCCCAGGCGTGCACACCGACGCCGATCGTTTCCACCGGCGCGTCTTCGGTCGGCGACACGATCTTGGAATGCAGCCGGTCCGGTGCCATGAAAACGATGGTCCTTTCGAGCATCCCATTGGGCGTTTCTGACAGGGCCAAGGTCTTGAAGGCCGGCGCCTGGCGCTGCTTCACGAAAGCCGCATTGATTTCCGAGTTGCACTTTTCATCGGCAAGAACCGACGACGCGGTCATCGCAAGTGCGAGCAGGACAGCAGCAGTACGCATGGACGAGGAAACCTCCCAATTGAATTTTGCGCTGTTATACGCGGACTTCGTGACGGCGCGACCTTAAATGTCGGAAAGGTTACAGCCTTCGGCCGCCGCCGCACCGGCCATATCAGCCGGCATTCTTGCGCATTTCGCACGGATCGGGACGCTTGGCCGGGGGTGTCAGGATTACGTAGTCGGCAATTGACTTGCCGTCGGGATCGCGGGGGAATGTAGGCCACAGGGTCGTTTTCGCCCTCGCGAACCTCGGCCAACATGACCGTGACGACCTTAATCTCGGGTGCCCGCTGTCGCAGATACCACGGCACCCCCCTCCCCTGTCCAGCCGAACATGGTTATTGCCGGTAATCAGCACAGCCGAGCCACCGCTGACGGCGGCACTCAAGGTTGCATCGGCCAAATGGGCGTCGCGATAGCGTTGCGCGTAGGCCATGGTCCCAAACGCTGATTTGGGGACCACGCCGCAATGCGAGGCCTCCAGTTCGCTCAGCGCCGCCTCGTCGAGCGCCGCGCCGAGCGGCTTGTCGAGCGCGAGACGGCGTCTCTCGCTTTCGGCCAGCGGCTCAGGCCCCTTCTTCGCAAGCGACCGCATCATGTCGCGCGAAGGTTCGCCGGCGAGAACCTGAAGCCGTGCCTTCACCACGGCCTCCAGGAGAGGATCATAGCTGGCCTTGCGCCAGCCGGATTTCCCCAGTCGAGGTTGTGCTTCAGGTCCGCCGCTGTTGCCGGCCGCGTTGAAGACTTGCTGTATGCGGTGAATTGATCGAGCGCTGCCTGCTGGTCAGCGCTGATCTGTTCGAACACCTCAGCCGCCTTTTTGGACGGGATCAGTTCCGCCCGCAGAGCGTGATGGAATGGGTTATCATGGATCTCGCCCAGCAACACGGCGCCGCCGCTTGCCCGCGCCGCCCCGATTTCGCGCATCATTGCAATGTAAAGAGCACCTGCGCACGACGTGGCGCCGCGTGCCTGCCAGCCTTCGGCCGTCGGCACAATGCGGCCGCACAGGGCGCGTGCTTCGTATCCGCAACACACATACTGAGCATGTTCGTGAAAGGCGTCTGCTCGAACTTGCAGGCAACGGCCGCCGAGTTGAACGCAAAGATCGCGAGGCCGAAGGCCAGAAATGAGTTCGGCGCATGCTGCGCCATTTGTCGTGTCGCCCTGGTCATGCTGCGGCCTCTCCGACATGGAGCGGCTGCAAGCAGACGCTCGCTATGTTTACGGGTCGACGGAGTGAGTGGTTCTCAGCGCTCCGGCTGAAGGGGCATCCCGCTTCGCGCCCGCATCATGTTGGTGAAGCGATGGAACAGATAGTGGCTATCCTGCGGGCCGGGCGAGGCTTCGGGATGGTGTTGCACGGAGAACACGGGCCGTCCCTCGAACTGCAGACCGCAGTTCGAGCCGTCGAACAGGGACACGTGCGTCTCGACAACTCCCTTTGGCAGAGTATCGCGATCCACGGCGAAGCCATGATTCATCGACACGATCTCTACTTTTCCGGTCGTGAAATCCTTTACCGGATGGTTGGCGCCGTGATGACCTTGATGCATCTTCTTGGTTGTTGCGCCGAGCGCCAAGCCGAGCATCTGGTGCCCGAGGCATATGCCGAAAACGGGCAGCCCGCTGTCGACGAGCTTGCGAATCTGCGGCACGGCATACGTGCCTGTCGCCGCCGGATCGCCAGGGCCATTAGACAAGAAAACGCCATCGGGCTTGCGTTCGAGAACGTCTTCGGCTTTGGCCGTCGCCGGCAATACCGTAACCTTGCACCCAGACGACGCCAGGCAGCGCAGGATGTTGCGTTTCAGTCCGTAATCGATGGCGACGACGTGGAATTCGGGCGCCTCGTTGCGTCGATAGCCCTTGCCCCACGCCCAGCGCATCTCGTCCCAGGAGTAGCTCTGCCCGCATGTCACATCGGGCACCAGATCGAGACCCAGCAGCCCGTGCCAGGCTTTCGCGTCGGCCTTGAGCTTTTCCAGATCAAACGTGCCGGACGGCTCGTGCGCGATGACGCCGTTGGGCATGCCTTTTTCGCGGATGCGCGCCGTCAGCGCCCGCGTATCGATGCCGGTGATGCCGACGATGCCGCGCGCCTTCAGCCAGGTGTCGAGATGTTCAGCCGCGCGATAGTTCGAGGGCTCCGTGATCGAGGCCCTGAGCACGACCCCGCGCACCCCCGACCGGGCGGCGAGGTTCGACGTCTCGGTGTCCTCGACGTTGGTGCCGATGTTGCCGATGTGGGGAAACGTAAACGTGACGATCTGGCCCGCATAGGACGGATCGGTCAGCACTTCCTGGTACCCCGTCATCGCCGTATTGAAGCAGACTTCGCCCGGGGCGGTGCCGGCCGCGCCGATCCCTTGCCCTGCGATGACTGTCCCGTCGTCCAGGACCAGCAACGCGGTCCGGGCGGCTTCGATCCAAGGCATTGGCATCGCTGCTGTCATCGTCACAGGGACCTTCGGGTTGGGCAGCCTGACGCCGCGGGCGGCTGGCAGAGCCTGAGCGCTCCGGGGATTGAAGTCGCGCGGAACCTAGGGGAACGCCTTCCTCTGGTCAATGCACGGGCCAGTTGCCCATATGGCGGATTCAAGAGCTTCTTGTGATCGTGGCGCATGCGGGATTAAACAGCCAGTCTTGCTATTCGGAGAACGGCCATGCTGCGGGACTTGCTGGCACAGCACACCAGGGACGCGATGAGGTCGGGCGACAAGCGTCGTCTGGCAACCCTTCGGCTGGTCAACGCGGCCATCAAGGACCGCGACCTCGATAGGGCCCCGTCTGTGAAAGCCCAGCCGGGCGAAGACCGGATCTCGGACGGCGATATTGTCGCGCTGTTGCAAAAGATGATCAAGCAGCGCCGTGAATCGATCGAGACCTTTACGAAGGGCGGCCGCAACGAACTTGCCGAACAGGAAGCCGCCGAAATCGACGTCATCTCCGAGTACCTCCCCAAGCAATTGAGCGAGGCGGAAACGCGTGACGCCATTGCAGGTGTCGTGACCGACCTCCGTGCGGCCGGCCTGAAGGACATGGGACGGGTCATGGCGGCGTTGAAAGAACGGTTTTCCGGCAAGATGGACTTCGCCAACGCCAGCGGCATCGTCAAAGAGTTGCTGAAATAAGGCCAATCTGACGGGAAAGGGCCTGTGGAAAGCGGGGGACAAGGCGACCAGGCGACCGCCGGCCCACCAAATCACCTAGCGTCGGTTCGTTCAGCTGCACTCGAGCCCGGGCCACATGCGCTATCCGCCGCAACTTCTCGACGAAATCCGCGCGAGACTCCCTGTGAGTCACGTCGTCGGCCGTCGCGTTGCGCTGAAGAAGAAGGGACGCGAGTACGCCGGCCTGTCGCCGTTCAAGTCGGAGAAGACGCCGTCGTTTTTCGTCAATGACCAGAAAGGCTTCTACCACTGCTTCGCATCCGGCGAACATGGCGACATCTTCAAGTTCTTGATGGCCATGGAGGGCCTGACGTTCCCTGAGGCCGTGGAGCGGTTGGCGGCGGAAGCAGGCGTCGCACTCCCCAAACACGAAACGCGCGACGAGGAGCAATACGAACGGCGACAGCGGCTCTACACCGTGCTGGAGGAAGCGGCCAAGTTCTTTCAGCAGCGGCTGCATGGATCCGGCGGCCAGGAAGCCCGCGCCTATCTGGAGAAGCGCGGGCTCAAGCGGGACATGATCTCCGGGTTTCGCATCGGGTATGCGCCCAACTCCCGCACAGCCCTCGAGGAGTATCTCGGCGCCGCCGGCTTCAACATGGACGAGATGACCCAGTCCGGCATGTTGATCTCAGGGAGCGACATTCCCCGGCCGTACGACCGTTTCCGGCACCGTGTCATGTTCCCGATCGCCGACATGAAGGGTCGCATCATTGCGTTCGGCGGCCGCGCGCTCGATCCGGCGCAGCCGGCCAAGTATCTGAACTCGCCTGAAACTCCCCTATTTCACAAAGGCCAAACACTGTTCAATATGCACCGCGCCCGAAGCGCCGCACACGACCGTGGCCGCGTCATCGTCGTGGAGGGCTACATGGACGTGGCAGCGCTCGATGAAGCCGGCTTCGGTGAAGCGGTCGCCCCCCTCGGCACGGCCCTGACGGAAGATCAGGCGCAGCTGCTGTGGCGGATGGCACCGGAGCCCGTGCTGTGCTTCGATGGCGACGGCGCTGGCCGGAGGGCCGCCTGGCGAGCCATAGACACGGTCCTGCCGCTGCTGAAGCCGGGCGTTAGCGTGTCATTTGCATTCCTGCCCGATGGCTTCGATCCCGACGATCTGATCCGGCAACAGGGTAGCGAGGCCATGGAAACCGTGCTGAAGCAGGCCCGGCCTCTGGCCGAGGTGTTGTTCGAGCGCGAATGGGCATCGGGCGACTGGTCGACGCCCGAGCGCCGTGCCTTGCTGGAGCAGCAGTTGAAGGCCCTCGTTACGCGAATTTCGGACCCGGGCGTCCGCGGACATTACGAACGCGACGTGCGGCAGCGGTTGTGGGCTGCCTGGAGGCCGCAGGGTGGTGGACGATCCGGGGCCGCCGCCACCCTCCCGACCGGCGCGGGTTATGCCCGCCAGGCAGCAGGCGAAAACCGTCCCACCTACTCCGGCAGCAGAGGGGGTCGCCCCAACGCCTACCGCGGTCCCGCAGGCGCTAACCAAACCGCAGCGCTGAGTGGGTCGAGACCCGCTCCCACGAGCAGCCTTTTGCGCAGCGGATTGGTCGCTGGCGGCAAGGCCGCCCTGCCCGAGCGGGAAGTTTTGCTCCTGCGGACCCTCCTCAACCATCCCTGGCTCGCCGAAGAAGAGGCGGAAGCCATTGCCACGCTTGAGTTTTCGTCTCCTGCGCTTTCCCGGATACGCGATGCCATCCTTTCGTTTGTCACGCAGGACAATTCGCTTGACAGTGCCGGTCTTCGGACCCATTTGAACAATTCGGACCTAGGCAAGCTCGTTGGGCTTGTCGATCGTTCGGTCACGCATAAGTGTGATAGGTTCGCCGAGCCCGACGCCGGGCGCACGGAGGTGCAGATTGGCTGGCGCCATGCCCTCGCGCTGCACGACCGGCACGCCGGACTGGGACGGGCGCTTGAGGCTGCGGAGCGGGCTTGGCACGAAGATCGCAGCGAGGATGCATTCCATCGCATCCGCGAACTTCAGGCAGAGCTTCAGCGCGTGACCAGGGAAGATGCGTTCGACGGCGACCAAGACCAGGATACAGGCGGCAATCCGACAGCACGAGGATCTGGGCTTTGAAGCTCCCCCCGTTTGCAGATAGAACGGCGCCCAACATCACCTTCATCGGCCGGACACGGTTTATTCCGGCCCCATGTTTGTCCAACCCGCCGCGCGCTTCGACCGGCCGGGTGCAGTCCATTGAGGCCTCTGATGTCAACTGAACGCTCGGCACGCCGATCCGCCGCTCCTGCCGCCGCCGCACCGCAGCTCAAACGCACGGCCGCCGCCGGCGCCAAGTCCACTGCTGCGGGCAAGCCGGACGATGCGGCCGCCGCCGAAGTCCCAGAGCGCGACAGTCCGCTGCTCGACCTGTCGGACCAGGCGGTCAAGAAGCTTCTGAAGACCGCCAAGGCGCGCGGCTACGTTACCTACGACGAACTGAACTCGGTGCTGCCGTCGGAGGAAGTTTCCTCCGAACAGATCGAAGACACGATGGCCATGCTGTCCGACATGGGCATCAACGTCGTCGAGCAAGAAGAAGGCGACGAAGCGGCAGAGACCGCCGCCGACGAACCGGCGGACGACGACGAGAGCCGCGCGCTGACGTCGTCCTCGCTGCCCGTAAAGGCCGAGACGAAGGCCGAGCCGACAGAGCGCACGGACGATCCCGTCCGCATGTACCTGCGCGAGATGGGATCGGTCGAGTTGCTGTCGCGCGAGGGCGAAATCGCCATCGCCAAGCGTATCGAGGCCGGCCGCGAGGCTATGATTGCCGGCCTGTGCGAAAGCCCGCTGACGTTCCAGGCCATCATCATCTGGCGCGACGAACTGAATGACGGCAAGATCCTCCTGCGCGACATCATCGATCTGGAAGCCACCTACGAAGGCCCCGAAGCCAAGGTGCCGCCGGACATGACGGCCGGACCGGAAGCGGTCGCCGCCGAGCCCGCCGCCGAAGGTGCCGACGGTGCGCCGCCGGCCGGCGAGATGGACGACGAGGACGACTACGAGAACGCGATGTCGCTCGCGGCCATGGAGGCCGAGCTGAAGCCGAAGGTGCTCGAAACCTTCGACCGCATCGCCGCAACCTACAAGAAACTGCGCAAGCAGCAGGACAAGAAGCTGGAGCAGCAGGTGGCGGGCGAACAGGGCTCGCGTCAGCAGCAGAAGGCCTACGAGAAGCTGCGCGATGAAATCGTAACGGACGTGAAGAGCCTGTCGCTCAACAACGCCCGCATTGAAAGCCTCGTCGAGCAGCTCTATTCGATCAACAAGCGCCTCATCAGTTTCGAGGGCCGCCTGATGCGGCTTGCCGACAGCTACGGCGTGCCGCGCCAGGACTTCATCGGCGAATACTTCGGCAACGAACTCGACCAGACTTGGCTCGACCGCATCGGCACCAAGGGCAAGAAGTGGGCGAACCTCGTCAAGAGCGAGCGCGGCAACGTCGAGATCATCCGCGGCGACATCCACAACCTCGCCACCGAGACGGGTCTAGAAATTCCCGAGTTCCGCCGCATCGTCAAGGCGGTGCAAAAAGGCGAGCGCGAAGCCCGGCAGGCGAAGAAGGAGATGGTGGAAGCCAACCTCCGCCTCGTTATCTCGATCGCCAAGAAATATACCAACCGCGGCCTGCAGTTCCTCGATCTCATCCAGGAAGGCAACATCGGCCTGATGAAGGCGGTCGATAAGTTCGAGTACCGCCGCGGCTACAAGTTCTCGACCTACGCCACGTGGTGGATCCGTCAGGCGATCACGCGCTCGATCGCAGATCAGGCGCGCACCATCCGCATCCCGGTGCACATGATCGAGACAATCAACAAGATCGTGCGGACATCGCGCCAGATGCTGCACGAAATCGGCCGCGAGCCGACGCCGGAAGAACTTGCCGAAAAGCTCGCCATGCCGCTCGAGAAGGTGCGCAAGGTGCTGAAGATCGCCAAGGAACCGATCTCACTCGAAACGCCGATCGGCGACGAGGAAGATTTCCATCTCGGCGACTTCATCGAAGACCGCAACGCGGTGCTGCCGATCGACGCCGCCATCCAGTCAAACCTGCGCGAGACGACCACGCGGGTTCTGGCGTCCCTCACGCCGCGCGAAGAACGCGTGCTGCGCATGCGCTTCGGCATCGGCATGAACACCGACCACACGCTCGAAGAAGTCGGTCAGCAGTTCTCAGTCACGCGCGAACGCATCCGCCAGATCGAAGCCAAGGCGCTGCGCAAGCTGAAGCATCCAAGCCGTTCGCGGAAGCTCCGGAGCTTCCTCGACAACTAGTCTGCTGTCTGCCTCGGCGGATGACATGCCATGCGCGGCCTGACCAACTTCGAGCACCATCGGCAGCCGGTCATACCACGCTGGCAATTCTACCAGCGCATGGGCCGCGCGCTGCTGATTTGGCTCGCCCTGACACTCGCCGGCCTCGTCGTCGGAATGACGGGCTACATAGCGACGGAGGGCATGACGGCGACGGACGCGTTCCTCAATGCCGCCATGATCCTGTCGGGGATGGGTCCCGTCGGTGAATTGCACACCTCGGCTGGCAAGATCTTCGCCGGCGTCTACGCGATCTTCTCCGGTCTAGTCATTGTGATCGCCGCAGGCTTCGTGCTGGCACCGATCGCTCATCGCGTTCTGCACCGCTTCCATGTGGAAAGCAGCCGCGATGAGTGACCGAAAACATCAGCGTCGAAGATGGGGGCGCGATCGCGGCACCCTTAGGCTGAAATGAGCTCGCTTTCTGCACCGGTCGTAGAGATAGCCGCATGACCGGAGCCGGCGAGCAGCGGCGGGGCAGTCGCTATTGTCCGCTCAAGATTCGGGATCATACCGAAGTCGGCGCACACCGCGGTGCGAACAGCAACAACGCGGCACAGCTTGTCGGCAAGCAACATGTCTATGCCCGTACCCAGATGCGGCCCGTGTTGTTCAGTGGCCCCGACGGGGAGTATTGCATCGGCGCCCTCGCCACTACCGCGCAGATGGCCGGCAAGTGAGAACGCCCGCCAGGAACCGATACCCGAGTTTCGACAGGCCGTACCCACGCGGATCCTTGGCATCGGCAAACAGGTTCTTGTCCGAGCCCTTGTCGGCGAGGGACGTACTGAAGTGCGCGCCGCTGCCCGCCCGGTCGCGTAGGGCTTGGGCATAAAACTGGCGAAGCCGCCATGCTTACGGGCGAGTCTCCCCAGCGCATCTGATCGCGCCTGAGCCAGGCCTGTTTGCCATTACCCGAACTGATATAGTCCCAGCCGCGAATTCACCTTCCGCCAGCCTCGACCACCTGCCCTCGTTGCCAATTGAGAGCCGCGCGGGTACCAGTACATCGGTGTCATGACTAGACTGCCCAACCGCTTCTGCATCGCCCCCATGATGGACTGGACGGATCGGCATTGCCGCTACTTCCATCGCCTCATGACGCGCCGTGCGCTTCTTTACACCGAGATGGTCACGGCGGATGCCGTCATTCGCGGTGACCGCACGAGGCTGCTCGGATTCTCGCCGGAGGAGAATCCGGTGGCACTTCAACTGGGCGGGTCCGATCCAGCCAAGCTCGCCGAAGCCGCGTCGATCGGCGAGAGCTATGGCTATGGCGAAATCAATCTCAACATCGGTTGTCCATCGGATCGTGTGCAGGAGGGCCGGTTCGGCGCCTGCCTCATGGCGGAACCTGAACTGGTCGCTGCGTGCGTCGATGCTATGCGGGCACGCGTTGCCGTGCCCGTCACCGTGAAATGCCGTATCGGAATCGACGACCAGGATGAAGAAATCGATTTCCAGCACTTTATCGAAAGCGTAGCTGCGGCAGGCTGCTCTACCTTCATCGTCCATGCCCGTAAGGCGTGGCTCAAGGGTCTGTCACCCAAGGAGAACCGGGAGGTTCCCCCGTTGGATTATGGTCGCGTCTATCGGCTGAAGACCGTCTGGCCTGATCTCACGATCATCCTCAATGGCGGCATCGAAACGCTCGACGCCTGCGACGCGCATCTGGCCCACGTCGATGGCGTAATGCTCGGGCGCGCCGCCTATCACGAACCGTTCGTTCTGTCCGGCGTGGACCAGCGCTTTTTCGATACCCACGATCGGTCCAGGACGCGCGCCGAAGCGCTGCGCGAACTCGTGCCTTACATCGAGCGACACATTGCGGGCGGCGGCAGGTTGATCAATGTCACGCGTCACATTCTCGGTCTCTACCATGGAGTACCGCGCGGCCGGCTGTTCCGCCGCCATTTGAGCGAAGCAGCTGTACGAGCCGGCGCAGGCGCCGACGTTGTACTGGCCGCACTGGCGCTAATTGAAAGTCAAACCGGCGACAGCGAACACGTCGCGGCGGCCGAGTAGCAACCTCCATGGATCTCGCCGCCCTCTCCAGCCGCGACCTGCTGTTCGCCGCGACGGCTCTGGTCGCCGCCGGAGGGCTGACCGGCGTTCTTGCCGGCATGTTCGGTATCGGCGGCGGCTCCGTTCTGGTGCCAATTTTGCACGCAGCCTTCAGCCTCGTCGGCGTACCGGAAGACGTCCGCATGCACTTGACGCTCGGCACTGCAATCGCCGTCATCGCGCCTACGGGATTGCGCTCATTCATGGCGCAGCACGCGCGCGGCGCGACCGACATTCCCGTTCTGGAAAGGCTATGCCTGCCCGTATTCTTCGGCGTTCTCGCCGGCGTTCTGATCGCCAGCGAGGCATCGAGCGCAGCGTTGCGTTGGGTCTGGGTGCTCGCAGGAAGTCTTGTCGCTCTGAAACTGTTCCTCGGCCGTGACGACTGGCGGCTGGGAGAGCGGCTCCCCAAATCACGCGCCATCGAGGCGGCGGCATTCCTGATCGGGATGCTTTCGGCGCTCATGAGCATCGGCGGCGGCATTTTCGTGGTGACGCTGCTGATGCTGTATGGCTACACCACCCTCAACGCCATCGGCACATCATCGGGCTTCGGCCCCGTTATCGCGATTACCGGCACGCTCGGCTACATGTGGGCCGGCTGGGGCGTGCCCGACCGTCCGCCGTTCTCGATTGGCTACGTCAATCTGGTCGCGGCGACCCTCCTCGTTCCAGCCAGCGTCATGACAGCACCGCTTGGCGTCAGGCTCGCCCACAGGCTTCCGCGCCGCGCCCTCGAAATCGCGTTCGCGTCGTTTCTCACCCTGGTCGTGGCGCGCTTCCTGTGGACGCTCGCATAGCGATCGATCACGCGAGGTCGCCGATAACCGCGGCAAAGCCTTCGGCAAAGATATCAGCGTGTTCGCGCTTGAAGCAGAGCGGCGGGCGAATCTTCCAGATGTTGCCGTTGAGGCCGGCCGTCCCGATCAGGATGTTTCGCTCCCGCATGGCGTTGACGGCGCACAGGGCTGCGTCCTGGTTCGGCGCCTTGGAGGCGCGCGACATGACGAATTCGACGCCGAGATAAAGCCCCGCTCCGCGAATGTCGCCGATGAGGTCGTGCGTGCCCGCAACCCTGCGAAGCGCTGCGAGGAAGTAAGCGCCGGTCTCGCGCGAATTCTGCTGCAGCTGGTCCTGTTCGATGGCGTCCAGCACGGCGAGGCCCGCAGCAGAAGCCACGGGACTGCCACCGAACGTATTGAAATAGCCGGATCTGTTCCCGAACGCTTCGAGCAGCGCGGGCTTCACGACGACGCCGCCTACGGGGTAGCCGTTGCCCATCGGCTTGCCCATGACCGCGACGTCGGGAACGACGCCGTGACGGACAAAACCCCACATGGTTTCGCCAGTCCTTGCGAATCCGGGCTGCACTTCGTCCGCGATGAAGCAGCCGCCGGCCTTGCGCACTGCAGCGACGGCCTCGGAAAGAAAGCCCGTGTTAATCGGATAGACGCCGTCGCTTGAAAACATGGTGTCGACGATTAGCCCGGCGCAGGCGATACCCTTCAGCGCCATCGACGCCAGCGCGGCCTCGACGTCGGCTACGAATTTCGTGCCCGCCGCCTCGTCTCCCAGGCGATAGCTGTCGGGAGCGGGCACCAGATAGATGTTGTCGCCCCGCAGATCGGCGCTCTTGGACGAAGGCGAGATCTCGGTTACTGCCGCCGTGTTGCCGTGGTAGGCGTTCTCCGTGACGATGAGGCCCGTTCCGGCCGACACATTGCGAACGATGCGCAAGGCGAGATCGACGCTTTCGCTGCCCGTGCACGTGAACACGATGTTGGACAGTTCGGGCGGGAACGTGGCGAGCAGACGCTCCGCATAGGTGTAGACGTTATCGTAGAGGTATCGCGTGTGGATATTGAGGGTCGCCATCTGGCGGGCGACGGCCTCGACGACGCGCGGGTTGCAGTGGCCGACTGACGGGACGTTATTGTAGGCGTCGAGATAACGGCTGCCGTCCGCGGCGTACATCCAGACGCCTTCGGCCCGCACCAGATTAAGTGGCTTTTTGTAGAATAACATCGATGTCGGGCCGAAGCTGCGCCGCCGGCGCTCGACCAATTGCCCAGTAGCCGCGTCCAGTGTTCCCGACTGGCGCATGTCGAAGGCGTTGAGGTCGAGAATTTTCGTCTGCGTCGTCATCTGCCTAATTCCATCTTGCAACGGGCTGGTCGCGTCACGGCAGCTTTCCGGCCTCTTTGTTTACTTTAACTTCGCTTCGCCCTTATGTCTTGACCCTGACCGCCCGTCCGGCAATCAACCAAATCATGGCAACTTTCAAAGGCAACGGCGATGCCATAGGTTAGGCTTGCATTTCTAGATCGCCTTGATCGACCGGGGGACCGCCATGACAAATGGCTCGCATGCGAGTGCCAACCGCTGGAAGCGATTTTCCGACTGGGATGATCGGCCGTTGCGGCTCGACAAGTTCGCCGCGGAAGACGCCGATAACGGATTTGCAGCGTTCCGGAGCCCGCACGATCCAAAGCCTTCGCTCAACCTGTCGAAGACCCGCGTCGCCACGATGGACGGCAAGGCGGAAGCCGATTTCGACATGATCGACGTGTTCATCGCCCGCTACCATATCGATCCCGATATCGCACCCGAGGCTATGGCGATCCCGTCTCTGGACCTGGCGCGCATGCTCGTCGACATGTCGGTGCCCCGGGCAACCCTTGTGCGACTGGCCCGCGGTCTAACACCGGCCAAGCTCGCCGAAACGGTCGCACAGTTGTCAGCTATCGAAATTGCCTTCGCCTACAGCAAGATGCGCGCAAGGCGAACGCCGGGCAATCAGGCCCACGTGACGAACGCGAAAGACGATCCGTTGCAGATGGCGGCGGATGCGGCGACCGCCGTCGCTTTCGGCTTCGACGAGATTGAAACGACGATGCGCGTTGCCCGCAACGCCTGGTCGAACGCGGTCGCCTGCGCTGTCGGCGCGTCCGTGGGACGGTGGGGCGTGCTGTTCCAGTGCTCCAGTGAAGAAGCCGAAGAACTGCGGATCGGCATGGCGGGGTTTACCTCGTATGCCGAAACGGTTTCGGTCTACGGCACTGAAAAGAGCTTCATCGACGGCGACGACACACCCTGGTCGAAGGCGTTCCTGGCGGCTGCCTATGCCTCGCGCGGGATCAAGATGCGCTGCACATCGGGCGCGGGTTCCGAGCTGCTGATGGGCTTTCATGAGAAGAAGTCGCTGCTTTATCTGGAAGCACGCTGTCTGTGCCTGCAACGGGCGATGGGCGTGCAGGGCACTCAGAACGGTGGAATCGACGGGGCACCGGTGACGTGCACGGTGCCGGGCGGCATGCGCGAGTTGATGGCTGAGAATCTGATCGCCGTGTGGCTCGATCTCGAATGCGCATCCGGCAACGATGCTCGCCCTACCGAATCCGAGATACGCGTCGGGGCGAAAATCCTACCCTATCTTATCGCGGGGTCGGACCTGATCTGTTCGGGCTTTGGGTCCATCCTGAAATACGACAACTCGTTCAACGCGTCGCTGCTCAACGGAGAGGAACTGGAAGACTATCTCGTCCTGCAGCGCGATTTCGAAGCGGACGGCGGACTGACACCGGTGGAGGAAACCCGCGTCCTGGAATTGCGCAAGCGCGCGGTTGAGGCGATCGCGGCGGTGTTCGAAGAACTCGACCTGTCGACGCCGACCGCCTCCATGAAAGCAAGCGTCGTCGCGGCGTCAGGCTCCGACGAAACCCAAAGCTACACACCGCGAGACGTCGCCCTGATCAGCGAGGCTATCAAGGATCGCGGCATCACCGTGCTCGACGTTATCAAGGCGCTCCATAATCGTGGGTTCACGAGCGAGTCCGCAAACCTGTTCAATCTCGTTCGCCTGCGTGTCTCCGGGGATTACCTGCAGACCTCAGCCATGATCCGTAACGGCCGCGTGTTGAGCGCGATCAACGATCCCAACGACTACACTGGCCCGGGCAGCGGTTTCCGGGTTAGCGAAGCCCGCCGGGCTGAACTCGTCGCCATCCGGGATGTTCTGACACGCGAGGAGGTGCTGCGCGCGGAAAGCGTTCACAAGGCCGCCGAAAACAAGCGCATCGCCTACAAGACGGTAGGTCCCGCAGCAACCGGCGGCGATGCGCGCGAGATCGTCATCGGCATCAGCCCCGCTTTCGGCATCAAGTTGTTTCAGACAGTCGCGGGCCATCCCCTGTCCCGCCTCCTGCACGAACTGACGGAAGGCATACGTTGTGGAGGATGCACCATACGAATCGTTCGCATGCGTCACACAGCGGATACTTCGTTTCTCGGGCTGAGCGCCGCCCGGCTCGCCGGATCCGGCGTCGGGATCGGCATCCAGGCCAAGGGCACGGCCGTGATCCACCAAAAGGACCGACTGCCGCACAACAATCTGGAGCTGTTTTCGAACTCGCCGATCACGGCGCTGGCCCACTATCGCTGCTTGGGCGAGAACGCGGCCGCCTATGCGCGCGGCGATCTTCCCGATCCCATCGTCGTGCCGACGCGCGGCGAAGCCATGGGCGCCCGGTTCCACGCCCGGGTGTCGCTGATCTACGCCATCGAGACGGAACTGATAGTGGAAGGCGCCGCGCCCGAGGATGTCGAAATCGCGCTTTTTGGAGACGCATCATGAGCGTAGACAAACTGACTGTCGCCGATTACCCGCTGGCCGAGAAGCGCCCCGAATGTGTCAAAGGACAGCGCGGCCAAACCCTCGACGACCTCACGCTCGATGCTCTTCTCGGCGATCAGGTCACGATGGAGGATCTGCGGATAACGGCTGCCGCGCTCAATCAGCAGGCCGAGATCGCCCGATCGGCCGGACGAGCCACGCTGGCTGAGAATTTTGAGCGTGCTGCAGAACTGACAACCGTTCCGCAAGACGCGATCATGCGTGTCTACGAGTTGCTGCGGCCGGGCCGCGCCCGTTACAAGCAGGATCTGCTCGATGCGGCCAGCGAACTGCGTTCCGGTTATGGAGCTGAACACATGGCGACTTTTGTCGAGGAAGCAGCCAGCGTCTACGAACAGCGGGGCCTATTCAACCGGCGTTTCTAAACTTCCGAAGACGAGGGGCCATGAGCTGGAAGACCAACTACCGTTCAATCTACTACGACGGCGCGCCGCCGCCGGATGAACCCGACCTCACGCCTTCGACGACAGCGCTGCTCGTCATCGACGTGCAGAATACTTACCTCGTCCGTCCGGACCGCACCACGCTCTCGCCGGACGAGCAACGCCGCTGGGATGCCTGGACGCCGTTTCACACACGCATGCGCGAAACGGTCATTCCCCGCACGCAGGCGCTGCTCGCTGAGTTTCGCGCCCGCAACATGGAATGTCTGTTCGCCCGCATCGCCTGCCATACGAAGGACGGCCGCGACCGCTCCCTGTCTCAGAAGCTGCCTGGGTGGAACAACCTGCTGCTGCCCAAGAGTGACTGGCCGTCGGCGATTGTGCCCGAACTGGCGCCGGCGGCCGACGAAATCGAAGTGACAAAGACTACCGACAGCGCGCTTACCGGTACGAACCTTCGCCTGATCCTCACCAACCTTGGCATCAAGACAGTGGTGTGCTGCGGGATCTTCACCGACCAGTGCGTCTCGTCCACAGTCCGAAGTCTCGCCGACGAGAGCTTCAGCGTCCTGATCGTGGAAGATTGCTGCGCTGCGGGATCCGACGAGTTACATCACAGGGAACTCGAAATCATGAACATGATCTACGGCCACGTCATTTCGAGTGTTGAACTTTTAGACTTGATGCACAAAAATTGAGTGAAAGCCGGTCAAGTTTGGCGCCATATCGGTCAAACGCCGGCGTGGCTGAGAGCATATGATTACAAATTAGTGTCCTCTGCGCTTGCTAACGCGACTCGGGCCGATCATCATGCCGCAGCTGTGTAACGGGATGTGATCACGGCAAGCTTTCAGGGAACGACGGGCTGGGAGCAGCCCAGACACTAGGCCATCATTCGGGGGAGTCCGACCGTGACAGACAGAAGTGTACCAACGGAAATCGAGCAGCATAGCTACGACGTCAGTAAGGAAAAGGGCGTCGAACTTCTTCATGGGAAAGCCATTGGACTGATCGGCGTGCTGTTCCTAACGGTGACCGGCGCGGCGCCGATGTCCGCGATGCTCGGCAACGTGCCATTCGCAGCGGGCTTCGGAAACGCAACATATGTCCCGGCAGCCTTCCTGCTCGCCACCATCGTGCTGACGGTCTTCTCGGTCGGCTACGCCGCCATGGCGCGCAAAGTATCGGCCGTCGGCGGTTTTTATTCCTTCATCAGCCAGGGTCTCGGCCGCGACTTCGGTATGGCCGCTGGCTTTGGATCCTTCTTCTGTTACAGCGTTTTCGAAGCCTCTCTCTATGGCCTGTTCGCGTACTTCGCCAACTCATGGATCTCGACACATCTCGGCATCAACGTGCCGTGGATCTATCTCGGCCTGTTCTGCGTGGTTCTCGCCGCGATCCTCAGCTACCGGGACGTTCAGCTCTCGGTTGCCATTCTCGGCGTCGCGCTGATTTGCGAAGTGATCATGCTGACGATCTTCAACTTCGGCGTGATGACCGCGAGCACGGGAACCAGCTTCAGCCTTGAATCGCTCAATCTACTGGCCGTCGCGACACCCGTCGCGGAACAGAAAGTCGGTGATGTTAGCATCGTTGCCGGTGCGGCGGCAGTTGGCATCTTCATGGCATTCTGGTCGTGGGTGGGGTTCGAAATGGCCCCGAACTACGCAGAAGAATCGGTTGACCCCAAGCGTGTCATTCCATTGTCGCTGTACCTCTCGGTGATCGGCCTCGGCCTGTTCTACATCTGGACGAGCTGGTGCGCCGTTTCCGCCTACCCGACGACCGGCGACATGCTGGTAAAGGCGACGAAAAATTCGAGCAACTTCTTCCTCACGCCGATCAGTCAGTTCGTGGGTCCGTGGGCCGCGGAAGTGATGTCGGTGCTCATCCTGACCAGTTCGTTTGCCTGCGGCATGGCGTTCCACAACACCGCGGCTCGCTATCTGTACTCGCTCGGCCGCGAAGGGGCTCTTCCAGCCTTCCTCGGCAACACACACGATCGCTACAAGAGCCCGCACATCGCTTCGACCGGGCAGTCGGTTCTGGCCGCTATCTGGCTCGGACTGTTCGCCGTGTTCCTGGGCACGGATGATCCCAACGCCCAAGCCTACGTTGCGGTCTACACGATGCTTGCAATTCTCGGCACGATGCTGCTGCTGATCCTGCAGGCTATCGTGTCCATCGCGATCATCGTCTACTTCCGCAAGCATCACGCCGAAGACGCCGGGTTCATCTCGACGTTCCTGGCACCGCTGATCGCATTCTTCGCCCAGTTGTATCTGGTGTACTTGCTGGTTGCGAACCTTGAGACGTTTGGCGGCGGCGGTACGTTCGGCAGTAACATTCCTTACATCGCGCTTGCCATCATCGTCATTGGCTTCGTCTGGGGCATCCTCTTGCGCTTTCTGGCGCCGCACGTTCACGCGCGCATCGGCCGTATGGTGTTCACCGAGACCTGAGTACCGCGACCGGCCGGACCCTGCAGCCAACTCACCTAATTTCAAAACGGGCGCTGCTTCGGCAGTGCCCGTTCTCACAAGCAAAAACACACACGACCTACACAACGGAGATAGATCATGCTGACGTCAATTGCCGGAAAATCGGTGATCGTGACCGGGGGCAGCAAGGGCATCGGCAAGGGTATTGCGAGCGTCTTCGCCCGCAACGGCTGCAAAGTGCTCATCGTTTCTCGCAACATCGACGAAGCCAATGCCTGCTCCGATGAGTTCCGCCGCGAGGGTGCCACGGCCACAGGCTTCGCGGGCGACGTCACAAACATCGGCGACATGCAGAGGATGGCGGGAACTGCTGTTGCCGCCCACGGCGGCATCGATATCCTGTGCGCAAACGCCGGCATCTTCCCCCAGGCCAAGATCGAGGATATGTCGCCCGAAGACTGGGACCACGTCATGGCGACCAATCTCAAGGGCACCTTCCTCTCCATCAAGGCATCTCTGCCACATCTCAAGAAGACCGGTGAAGGCCGCATCGTCATTACGTCGTCGATCACAGGTCCAGTGACAGGATTTCCTGGCTGGACACACTATGGCGCAACCAAAGCCGGACAGCTCGGCTTCATGCGCACCGCCTGCCTCGAGTTCGCGAAGTACGGCATCACCGTCAATGCTGTCCTGCCTGGCAACATCCTCACGGAAGGTCTGATCGCGCTCGGCCCCGAATACGAACGGTCGATGGCCGCCACGATCCCGCTGAAAAAGCTTGGAACAGTCGAAGACATCGGCTACGCGGCGCTGTTCCTAGCTTCTAAGGAAGCCGGTTACATCACCGGCCAGACGATCATCGTGGACGGCGGCCAGATTTTACCGGAAAGCCTCGATGCGCTTGCTCAAGCGTAGCCTGACTTCCTTCGCGAGCAAATATCAGCGGGCCTAGACGTCCGCTATGTCTCGCAGGGCGCAGGCCCTGACGATGCGGGGGGATTGGCCCGTCCAGCAGCGCACGGCACGGCTAAACGCTGACAATTTCGAGCACTCCAAAAGGAAGGCTATTTCCGACAACGGTAACTGGCGCTGCCTCAGGTACGAAAATCCGAGATCACGCCGCATGTGGTCGACAAGCGTCTTTTAGCTCAACCCTTCGCTGTAAAGTTCGCGCTGAATGAGGCCCGATCGAGAGACGCAGTTCCGCAGCGATGGATTCTAATCCAGCAGCCCATCCGGCAACCGGGCCCTGACCACCGCCGATCCCAGGGTGGGGGCGGAGATCGCTGCATATCCCCAGAGGACCAGGTCGTGCGGTTCGAAGCTGCTACCGAACCACAGTCCGAAATTGTCATTCCGCGTCAGCCGGGAACTCTGTTCGAACTGATTACAAAACGCCTGCAGGCTGAGCTTCAAGGTGGGCGAACCGACGATGTCGGGCGAAATGCCCGCGTGACCAAAAATGCGGTCAACGTCGCCTTCTCGCGCTCGATACTGGCCACTATGCCTGTCGCCGCCGCGGCCAGTATCGCAAACTCGAATGCCGGCGCTATCGTCCCTGCGGCCATCGATGTCAGCGCGTCTGCTAACGGCCCATGGTGGCGATGCTCTTTGTACGATGGACGCGCACCAACGGATCAGAGGCGGCTTGGCGGCGTTCTCCGCCAGTAAACCGTAATCGTTCGAAAGCATTCTGAAGGGTTGGCCAGACGAACGCTGATCAGAGCCTTTGATTCAGTTCGTTTGCCCGTGTTTCAGGCAAATGCAAACTTCGAAAGATACTGTTCGCATAACGGAATCGTTTTGGCCGTGTAGTCGACGCCCATCGACTGCGCCAGTTCCGTCTCACTGTGCGAGCCGATCCATGCGACGAGAAGAAGCCGCCTCAGCATCACAAAGGTGCCGATCTCCGCTTCGTCGGTGGGATCGAGTAGATTGATGCGGTTGTAGCCTCGCACCCAAGCATTCAGGAGCTCGGGCACTTCCGGCGCGTCCTCGAAGAATGAAACCGTCGTCGCGCAGTCGTACATGAGCCACGAAAATCCGCAGTCGTCGAAATCGATGACCTTCACGCGTGAGCCGTCCATCAACAGGTTGGCGAGCCGCATGTCTCCATGAACGAGATTGAAACGCCCAGGCGACTTGCCGAACGCCTCCAACCTTTTTTCGATCAACGCCGTGGTGACAGTGAATGCTTCCAACGCTTCCGGCGTCATGCCCATCCCGTCGCGCCAGCGTCCCCAATGAGGACGATCGCCCAGGCTCGTCTCGAAGTCCCAGGTATGCCGCTCGAACCAGGCGGGACGCTTCCAGCCCATCACATGCCGGTGCATCCGCGCCGCCGTTTCGCCGAGCAGTTCAAAGCCCCCAATATCGTTAGCGGCTGGTTCGCTGCCGGCTTCCCAGGAAAACAGCACCACGTTGCGCGGTGCCGGAAGGCCATCGCCGCGCACGGTCTGTATCAATTCACCGTCGCGGCCTCTAATGGGCGCGGGCGTGAGAGCTGCCCCGTCCGCGCGCAGCGCTAGCTGCCAAGCCAATTCGGAAGCGATTGCGGTTCGAGAGTGGTATCCTTCGCGATGCACGCGAAGCGCCCACTTTTCGCCGCTCCCCGGATCATCGACGCGGTACGTGGCGTTCTCGGAGAGGTTAATCAAGCGCATCGCAACGCCGGACGGAAGATCGAAGCGCGCCAAAGCCTTTTCTGCAAGCTCGTGAAGCCGCCGCAACAGCTCCTCGTGCGGAATCGGTTCGTACTGATTTGCCATGATCGTGAAAGCCGTCCCCTGCCCCGAAACGCGGATTCTTGAGCGTCCGCCGTGTCACTCTCGACTTTGGAACATGGTGGGGGCCAAGGCAATAATCTTGACGCCGGTCGGCAAAATTTTGACCCAACCCGATGGACCTGAGGACGGGGCGCCCGAATACGGTCGCCCCATCGTCGCGCTCCCTACAGCTTTACCATCACATGACGGACCATCGTGTAGTCCTCGAGCGCATACATCGACAGGTCCTTGCCGTAGCCTGAAGACTTCATGCCACCATGGGGCATTTCATTGAGGAAGATGAAGTGCGTATTGATCCACGTGCAGCCGTACTGGAGCCGGGCGGCGCTCGCCATGGCTTTCGACACGTCCGACGTCCACACGGAAGACGCGAGCCCGTAATCGGAATCGTTGGCCCATTCGACAGCTTGCTCGGCGTCATCGAAGCGCGTAACGGAAACGACCGGTCCGAACACTTCCCTGCGCACGATCTCGTCGCTTTGCAGCGCGTTTGCCACCACGGTCGGCTCAAAAAAGAACCCGCCACCCGGCGCCGCGCGTCCCCCCGCCGTCACCGAGATGTGCTTTTCGGCCGCCGCGCGCTCGACGAACCCGCGGATGCTGTCGCGCTGGCGGGCCGAAATCACGGGTCCGATCTCGTTATCGTCGTCGTTGGGCAAGTTGTACTTGATCGTCTTCACCGCAGCCGAGAGATCTGCCACCAGATTGTCGTAGACCTTCTTGCCCGCATAGATCCGGCAGGCTGCGGTGCAGTCCTGCCCGGAGTTATAGTAACCGAACGTCTTGACGCCTTCCACCACGGAGGCAATATCGGCGTCGTCGAATACGATGACGGGGGCCTTGCCGCCGAGTTCCAGGTGCGAACGGCGCACAGTCGGAGCGGCCGCTTCGATCACCTTCTGGCCGGTCGTGATACTGCCAGTGACCGACACCATCGCGATTTTTCGATTGCTGATCAGCGCCTGCCCGACTGTGGCGCCGCGCCCGACGATGATGTTCACAACCCCTTCCGGGAAGATGTCCGCGATGGTCTTTGCCAGTTTCAAGGTCGACAGCGGCGTGTTTTCCGAGGGCTTCAGCACGATAGTGTTGCCGCCGGCGAGAGCCGGCGCGAGCTTCCAGATCGCCATCATCAAGGGATAGTTCCACGGCGCGATCGAGCCGATCACGCCGATCGGATCGCGGCGGATCATAGATGTATAGCCTTGCAGATATTCGCCGGTGACAAGGCCGTGCATGGTGCGCACCGCACCGGCGAAATAGCGGAAGCAATCGGATGCAACCGGCATTTCGTCCTGCAGCATTCGAATGCGCGGCTTGCCGCAATTCAACGCTTCAACCGCAGCGAACCCATCGGCGTCCCGATCGATCGCATCGGCCAGTTTCAGCAGCAGCGCTGCGCGCTCACCCGGCGTCGTCCGCGACCAGGTCTTGAAGGCCTTTTCGGCGGCATCCACGGCCGTCTGTACTTGCGACAGAGAGGCTTCAGGCAACTGCACGATCGTCTCGCCCGTCTTTGGGTTGACGATGGTCTCGGCCGCCTCCGTACCAGCAACGAAATTCGAACCGATCAGCATATTCGTATCGAGCATGGATACCTCCTGGACGCTCGTTAAGGCTCAATTCTCTATTTGGATGATCCACCCGTGTGCTCGCCGTCACGCGTCAGATAGTAGGCGGCGAGTATCGGCAGGAATGTCACGACGATGACGATGACAGCAACGACGTTGGTTACCGGCCTCTGGCGCGGCCGGATCAGTTCGTTCAGCATCCAGATCGGCAGCGTCGCCTGCTGTCCGGCGGTAAACGTGGTGACGATGACCTCATCGAACGACAGTGCAAATGCCAGCATGGCACCGGCCAGTAGCGCGCTGCCGATCTGGGGCAGAACGACGTAGCGAAACGTCTGGAAGCCGTTGGCGCCGAGATCCATCGATGCTTCGACGAGGTTGCCGGACAAACGCCTGAAGCGGGCGATGGTGTTATTGTAGACGACGACGATGCAGAACGTCGCGTGGCCGAGGATGATTGTCCAGACCGAGAAGTCCAGTCCCATGATGTCGAAGGCCGAACGCAGCGAAATGCCCGTGATGATGCCGGGCAGCGCGATAGGCAGAATGAACAGTAGCGAAATCGTCTCTCGGCCGAAGAACTTCGAACGAGACAATGCCGCGGCGGCAAGCGTTCCGAGTACGAGCGACATCAACGTAGCGATCGCTGCCACCTTCATAGAAAGCCACAGTGGCGGCCAGATGTCCGGGCGTTCGAACCAGGCAACGCGGAACCAGTCCGTCGTCAGACCTGGCGGCGGGAACTGAAAGCTCTTCTCCTCGGTCGTGAAGGCATAGAGCACGATAAGGGCCAGCGGCAGATGCAGGAACAGTAGTCCCGCCACGGCTGCGGCCCTCAATCCAAGCGGCTTATGGCCATCGGCCCTAGAGGACATCGAAGGCCCCCATGCGCTTTGCCATCCACAAATAAATGCCCATGATTAGCATTGGCACGACGGTGAAGGCAGCCGCCAACGGGATGTTGCCGGCGGTTCCCTGTAGCGTATAGACCGCCTGCCCGATCATGAGCCGCGAGTTGCCGACGATCTGGGGCACGATGTAGTCGCCAAGCGTCAACGAGAATGTGAAGATCGAGCCGGCGATGATGCCCGGCAGCGCCAGAGGAAAAACGACCGTGCGGAAAGTCTGCGATGGATCGGCGCCCAGATCCGCAGAGGCCTCCAGATAATTGACGGGAACACGCTCCAGCGCCGCCTGTACGGGGAGGATCATGTAGGGCAGCCAAAGATAGACGAACACCAGAAACGTACCGATGTAGCTGAACGATAGCGATGGGCCGCCGATTACCGGCAGCGCCAGCACGCCGTCGATGAGCCATGTCACATGAAAGATCCCGGCTAGCCACATGAGGATTCCCTCTTTGGCCAGGATCAGTTTCCAAGCATAGACCTTGACGAGATAGCTCGACCAAAGCGGCATCATTACCGCCAGATAGAACAGCGCCTTTGTCTTGCCCCGCGCATAGCGGGCCGCGAAATAGGCGATTGGGAAAGCGATGACGGCACATGCCAAAGTGACCAGAGCAGCCATCATCACCGTGCGCAAAATGATCAGCGCATTGGCCCCTTCGAGTAACTCCGCGTAGGTCGCCAGCGTGAACTCACGCACGACAAGCCCGGAGAAGTCATCGAGACGGTAGAAGCTCTGCAGCAGAAGCGCGATCAATGACCCAATGTAGACGATACCGATCCACATCAGCGGCGGCAGCAAGAGCAACAGCGTGAAGAGTTTGGGCCGCGCGAAGAAATAGTCGGATATGGCGCCCAGCACGCCGCTGCCATCGTAGCGATGACTTTGAACCTGCGCGGTCATGTCGTGTCCTCCATCGCGATCATCGCCGAACGCGGCCAGATGAGGCGCACGGCGGCACCTTGCCGGAAGCAAGAGGAACCGGCAGGAACTTCCGCGACGAGTCGTTGTTCGCCTGCCGTCACGCTGAACCTTATCGAAGCGCCCTGATAACTGATGGCCTCGATCACGCCGGTCGCACTGCCATGAACGGCGGGAACAAGCGCGCCCGCCGGATAAACGCCAATTTTTTCCGGCTTCAGGCTCGTCCACTTGGAAACGCCGCCATGCCGCGCTGCAAAATCCGGCGGAAGGACATTTGAGGATCCGACGAAATCGGAGACGAAGCGGGACGCAGGCCGTTCGTAGACGTCGGACGGCGACCCGACCTGAACGATGCGGCCTTCGCTGAAGATCGCAACGCGGTTGGCCATGGAGAGGGCTTCGCCCTGGTCGTGCGTCACGAAGACGAACGTGATGCCGAGATCCTTTTGCAGGGCCTTCAGCTCTTCCTGCATCTGCTCGCGCAGCTTGAGATCGAGAGCGCCAAGTGGCTCATCGAGCAGCAGAACTCGGGGATCGTTGACGAGTGCGCGAGCCAGCGCCACGCGCTGCCGCTGACCGCCGGACAACTGCGCCGGCCGGCGCTGTCCGTAGCCGGCGAGCTTGACCATCGCCAGGGCATCCGTCGCCTTGGCTTCTCGCTCAACCCGTCCCACGCCCTTGATCATGAGGCCGTAAGCGACGTTTTCGCCGACGGTCATGTGTGGAAACAGAGCGTAGTCCTGAAAGACGGTGTTCACGCTGCGTTTGTAGGGCGGAACATTCTCCGCCGTCTCACCGAAGATCTCGATGTGGCCGCTGTCGGGCTGTTCGAAACCGGCAATCAGACGAAGACATGTCGTCTTGCCGGACCCTGACGGCCCAAGCATGGCAAAGAATTCCCCCTCCGCAATGTCGATCGAAACATTGTCGACCGCGCGCACCGCGCCGAAGCGGCGTGTCACATTCTCAAAGCGTACAGCGATCGACATTGCAGCCCCCCAACACCCCGGTTGGCTCGACCCCGCCGGCGAAGCCGAGCCAACACAGGCTAGTCAGCGATTGTAGAAATTACTGGCTCAGAATGGCGAGATAGTCCTTCGTCCACTGCGAATAGGGCACGCAACTGCCTTCCTGCTCACACTTGGCCGTCGGTGTACGCCAGAACCAGATTCTCTCGAAGTCTTCGAAGCCGTTCGTCTTGCAGCCTTCGTCGGTCAGCAGAGCGTTGCCCTTGCAGGCGGCGGGAACGGCGGGAACCGATCCGAACCAGGCAGCAACGTCGCCCTGAACCTTCGGGCTCAACGAGTGCTCCATCCATTTGTACGCGCAGTTTGGATGTTTGGCTTCGGCGTGAAGCATAGTGGTGTCGGCCCAACCGGTTGCCCCTTCTTCCGGTATGGTCGAAGCAACGGGCTTTTTCTCGCCCCGCAGCAAGTTCACTTGGAACGGCCACGACGACGAAGCGACAACGCCTTCGTTCTTGAAGTCGTCGACCTGCACCATGGCATCGTGCCAGTAGCGCCCGACAAGTGCACGCTGAGACTTCAACAAGGCGACAACGGCGTCATATTGGGTCTTGTTGAGTTCGTAAGGGTTCTTGATGCCCAGCTCAGGCTTCGTCTTCATGAGGTAGAGGGCAGCGTCCGCGATGTAGATCGCGCCGTCGTAGGCCTGAACGCGGCCTTTGTTCGACTTCCCGTCGGCCAGTGTCTGTTCCTGGAATACGACGGACCAGCTTTTTGGCGCTTCCTTGAAGGCGTTCGTATTGTAAACGAGGACGTTGGGGCCCCACTGATAGGGCGTGCCATAGTGCTTTCCGTCGACCGTATGCCACGGCGCATTCTGCAGCCGCTCGTCGATGGTCTTCCAACTCGGCACCTTCGAAACGTCGATCGGCTGGACCTTCTTGCCGGCCACAAGCCTCAATGATGCGTCGCCGGACGCCGTGACGAGATCAAACCCGCCCTGGTTCATCAGCGTCACCATTTCATCGGAGGTCGCGGCTGTTTTGACGTTGACCTTGCAGCCCGTTTCCTTTTCGAAGCTCGTCACCCAGTCGTAATTCTTGTCCGTCTCACCCCGCTCGATGTAGCCGGGCCAGGCGACGATATCGACCTGTCCCTCGCCGTCTGCTGCCTTGCTGTCGGGCGCGCTCGCTATGGCCCAGACGCCCAGCCCTACCAGTCCCGCCGAAAGAATTGTGAAAGCAGATTTTGAATTCATGACTTTAACTCTCCTACTGAAGTCGACATTTCACCCGAAGTCCTTCCGCCCTGACAGCCATTCCCTCGCGAGGGTTCCAGCTACCAGACCGACCCTTACGACCGGCCGGCTCGCATGACGCGGGCCCACAAATCGTCATTCCACGCGCGACACCACGCGCGGCCGCCTGGCCGCTGGCCTGGACGCTGTGTCTCGCTTGTTCGGCTGGATGGTCGCGACTCGCTGGGCGACCCCGGAAACAAATGACTGGATGGCGATATCGAACGTATCGTCGGCATCAAGCGTCTTGAATGACGGGATGAGCGCGTGGGTCGCCGCATAGGCCCCCGGATCGAGCGCCAGCATCTCACTCTCGTCGGCTGCACCCAGGGGCTGCAGCAGGCCTTCGGCTTCTGCCAGCGCATATCCGAGGATGAAGGCGTAGAAGGCAAGACCCAGGCCAGCTGCGTCTCTGTCATTCAGGCCGGACCCACGTAGCGCCCGATACACCACCTCGCTCGATGCATGGTCGGCCGGCCCCGTGGCGTGGAATCTGAAATGAAGATGAAATAGCTTCGGATGGCGCCTGGCGAGATCGCGATAGCCTTCAGCGACCTTACGCAGATCCCTCTGCCAATCCCGCGACGGCGCGGGCAGTTCGACCGACATTAAAGCCCGATCGGCGATATGGCGAAGCAATTCGTTCTTGGACTGGAAGTGATGCAGGACCGTCATCGGATCGACGCCGATGCGCGCGCCGAGCTTGCGAACCGAAAAGCCTTCCTCACCTTCGCTCGCCAGCATGTCGAATGCCGCATCGAGGATGGTCGATTTGTCGAGACCGCGCCTGACACGCGGACGTGGCTTGAGTTTACCCACGTTGCCCCTTGACACTTCTACGCCGTAGCCAATACACTTTTGTCCAAAATCTTCCCGCTGTAAAGCGTGTTGATCGGTTCTCAGGATGCGATGTCATCTGGTGAGCAGACGCAGCATGAATTTCCGGCAGCAAGAGGCACCCAGGAGGCAGTATTACATGCGTGCGGAGACCAGCGCCTCGCATCCCGTTTGTGGTCGTCCCGCCTCGGCGCGGAAGGCCGCGGCGCGCCTCGACGCCACTCCTGTAAGTGCAAAGAGCGAACTGCTCCGCCTGTGCGCGCGGATCGGCTACACGCCGCACGGCAGCCTTCAGCCATCATTCATTCGTCAATTGCCGACGTACAGCTGGAGGCTCACATCATGTCCATCAACACAACAGCACTGAAAGAACTCGACGCTCGCCACCATCTCCACCCGTTCAGCCATCACAAGTCCCTGCGCGAAACCGGCGCACGCGTCATCGTCAAGGGCGAGGGAGCCTATATCTGGGACAGCGAAGGCCACCGCATTCTCGACGGCATGTCGGGCCTGTGGACCACGAACATCGGCTGTGGCCGCAAGGAACTGGCCGACGCGGCCTACAAGCAGATGCTGGAACTGCCCTATTACAACACTTTCTTCCAGACGACCCACCCGCCGGTGATCGCACTGTCCGAGAAGCTTTCCCGGATCGCGCCGGCTAACATCAAGCAGGTGTTCTACGGATCGTCGGGCTCTGAATCAAACGACACGGCCGTTCGCCTGATCCGCCATTACTGGAAGATCAAGGGCGAGTTGAAGCGGCGCATCATCATCAGCCGCCGCAATGCCTATCACGGGTCGACGATCACGGCGGCCTCGATGGGCGGCATGGGCTTAATGCACGGACAGCTGTATCCGGCCTATGAAGGTTTCCGGCACGTCATCGAGCCGTATTGGTATGGAAACGCGGAACCCGGCGAGACACCGGAAGCGTTCGGCATCCGCACCGCACGGGCCATCGAAGACGAGATCCTGGCGGTCGGACCGGAGAACGTCGCGGCGTTCGCGGGCGAGCCAGTGCAGGGTGCGGGCGGCCTCAAGATTGCGCCTTCGACCTATTGGCCCGAGGTTCAGCGCATCGTCGATAAGTACGGCATCCTGTTCCTGGCCGACGAAGTCATCACCGGCTTCGGCCGCGTCGGAACGTGGTTTGCCTCCGAGCACTACGGCATCCGGCCGAACCTCGTCACCTTCGCGAAGGCGGCGACGTCGGGCTACATCCCGCTCAGCGGCTTACTGGTCGGTGATCGGGTTGCCGATGCTCTGGTGGCCGATGACGACGAGTTCTACCACGGCTACACGTACGCGGGTCATCCCGTGGCATGCGCGGTCGCGTTGGCGAACATCGAAGTCATGGAGAAGGAGCGGCTGGTCGACAAGGTCAATGAGACCACCGGCCCGGCGCTCGCCCGCATGCTCGGCAAGTTCAAAGACCATCCGCTCGTCGGCGAAGTTCGCTCCATCGGTATGCTGGGCGCGTTCGAACTGGTCGCGGACAAGCGCACACACGGCCGCTTCGCCGATCCTGGCCGCGTCGGTACCATGTGCCGCAACCACTTCGCGCGCGAGGGCTTCATCATGCGCGCCATCGGCGACACGATGGTCACGGCGCCGCCGCTGATCTTCACGCAGGCGCACTTCGACGAGGCTGAGGCCGTGATCCGCAAGGTTCTCGATCTGACGCTTAACGACGTCGCTGGAGAGCTTGCCGCATGAGCCGCCCGATCATCGTTATCCCATCGTGTACGAAGATCATCGAGGGATACACTTTCGATGCTGTCAGCCGGAAGTATTCCGCGGCCGTTGCCGAGGTCGCGGAATGCCAGCCGCTGCTGATCCCGTTGGAAGCCGCACTCGTCGACGTTGCAGCCGTGCTCGACGTCGCCGATGGCGTCCTTTTGTCCGGAAGCCCTTCCAACGTCCATCCGGAGCGCTATGGCAGCGCTGAGCAGCCCGTGAAGCCGGATCGGATCGATCCGGCTCGTGACAGTCTCACTCTGCCGCTCGTCAAGACAGCGCTCGACAAGGGCATTCCGCTGTTTGCGATCTGCCGTGGATTCCAGGAACTGAACGTGGCGCTCGGCGGCACGCTGTACCAGGAAGTGCACCAGATCGAAGGCAAGAAGGACCATCGGGAGCGGCCCGAACTGCCGATGCCCGAACGGTGGGGTCCGGTGCATCCGATCACCCTCAAGGGGCGTTTACGCGAATGGATCGGCAGAGACGAGATCATGGTCAATTCGTTGCATGGCCAGGGCATCTCGCGTCTCGCCGACGGGCTCGTTCCCGAAGCCTTTGCCGAAGACGGACTGGTGGAGGCCGTGCGCGGCCCCGTCGAGCATCCGTTCTGCCTGGGCGTTCAATGGCATCCCGAGTGGGAGGCCAAATCCAATCCCGTGTCGGTCAACCTGTTCCGCAGGTTCGGCGCGGCTGCACGGGGTAATGTGACATGACCAATGAACGTTACTTGACGTCCGAGGAAGCCCGCGACTTCCTCAAGAAGCACCCGACTGTCCAATGGATTGACGTCTTCATGTTTGACGTCAACGGCATCGCGCGCGGCAAGCGTCTGCGCAGCGCCGATTTCGTCGCCTTCGCGGGCAAGACGATCATGTTCCCGTCGACTGTCTACATCATGGACATGCGCGGCAGCTGCGTGGAAGAAACCGGCCGTCTGTGGGAGACCGGAGATCCGGATCTAGAGTTCCGAGTTCTGGCTAATACGCTCGCTCCTGTCAGCGTTGAGGGCGGCACCTACGCGCAGGCCGTAATGGTCCCGGTCGGAGACGGCGACGGGCTTGATCCCCGCCGCATCCTGCAAAGTCATGTCGATGCCCTCGCGCGTAACGACCAGAAGCCGGTGGCGGCCGTCGAACTCGAGTTCTACGTCTCCTCGGCAAATCCGGGCGGTCCCTTCTCGCTAAAGGTTCCGCACGGGCTCGAGGCAAATCCCGATTGGCAGCAGCTCTACCAGTTTGAGGAAATGGACTGCGCCAGCGCCTTCATCGACGACATCTACCGCATCGCCGAGTTGCAGAACCTGCCGGTCGACGCGGTCATCCAGGAGGCGGGTCCCGGCCAGTTCGAGATCAACCTCAAGCACCGCGACGACATCGTCGCCGCAGCCCTCGACGCGTTGCTGCTCAAGCGCGCCGTCAAGGCCGCCGCACTCGCCCACGACATGGAAGCGACGTTCATGGCTAAGCCGCACCATGATTGGTCGGGCTCGGGAATGCACATCCACATGAGCCTCGTCGACGAAGCCGGCAAGAACATGTTCGCGGGCGATTCGATCTCGCCCCTCTTCAAGCATGCCCTCGGCGGACTGCGCGAGACCATGGGCGACTTCATGGCGATCTGGGCGCAGTCGGCCAATTCATATCGGCGCTACGTGCCCAAGTCCTATGTGCCGATGGCGGCCCACTGGGGTTTCAACAACCGCACGGTCTCCCTGCGCGTGTTGAACACGTCGCCGGCAGCGACGCGCGTCGAGCATCGCATTGCCGGCGCCGATGCCAATCCGTACCTGGTCCTCGCCGCGATGCTCGCCGGCATGCGCCACGGCATCGCCAACAAGCTCGACCCCGGTCCTGCGGTCGGCGGCAATGCGGCGGCCGCAGCCGGCTTGACGCTGCCGACGGCCTGGGTAAATGCACTCGAAAAATTCGAACAGTCCCAAGTCGTCCGCGAGGCGTTCGGCCCCGTGTTCCAGAACGTCTATGCGCAAATGAAACAGACCGAGCGAACCGATTTCGAACGCGTCGTCACGGCGCTCGATCATCAGTGGTATGCCCGCGTCGCCTGAGGAGGCTCAAGTGACCACGCTTGCCCATTTTGAAAAACTTGCCGGGACGATCGCAATCCCGGATCAGGCTGTCATCGACGGGCGCGCCCGCCCGAGCATTTCGGGCAAGGCGTTCGACAACACCACGCCGCGCAACGGCCAAGTCATCAATCGCGTAGCCGAATGCGACGCGTCCGATGTCGACGCGGCGGTTGCCTCGGCGCGCCGTGCTTTCGAGGACGGCCGCTGGCGGCACATGCACTACCGGCAGAAGAAGAAGCTCCTTTTTCAGCTTGCCGATTTGATGGAGCGCGATACCGAGGTCCTCGCCGTTCTGGAAAGCCTCGACACCGGCAAACCGATCACGAATGCGCTGCGCGGCGACGTGCCCAACGCCATTCGCTCACTTCGCTACTACGCCGAGGCGCTCGATAAGGTGTACGGGGAGGTCGGCCCCGAATCCACGGACCGCATCTCGTTCGCCGTGCATGAGCCGCTCGGCGTGATCGGCGCCATCGTGCCATGGAACTTCCCCCTCCACATGGCCATGTGGAAAGTCGCGCCCGCCCTCGCCATGGGCAATTCGATCGTCCTGAAGCCCGCCGAGCAGTCGCCGTTGACGGCGTTGAAGCTTGGGGAACTGGCGCTCGAATCCGGCATTCCGCCCGGCGTGCTCAATATCGTGCCCGGCTTTGGACATATCGCCGGAAAGGCGCTCGCGTTGCACATGGACGTCGACATGATCGCGTTCACGGGCTCGGGGCCGGTCGGCAAGCTCCTGATGCAGTACTCCGGCCAGAGCAATCTGAAGCGCGTCAGCCTCGAACTCGGCGGCAAGTCGCCCCACATCGTCTTTGAAGATTGCCCGAACCTCGAAGCCGCTGCCACGCAGGCCGCCTGGGGCATTTTCTACAATCAGGGCGAAGTGTGCACGGCGGCGTCTCGTCTTCTCATCCAGGAATCGATTGCCGACCGCTTCCTCGACAAGCTGCTTGAAGTTGCCGGCCGCATCGTGCCTGGCGATCCGCTGGAGCCGGCGACAAACTTCGGCGCCATGGTGAGTGCCGAGCAGATGAAAACGGCGCTGCGATATATCGAGAAAGCCAAGGCGGAAGGCGGCGCCCTGCGTCTCGGCGGTCAGCAGGCCCGGCGTGAAAGCGGCGGCTTTTACGTCGATCCGACGGTGTTCGACCGCATCACGCCGGATGCCACATTGGCGCGTGAGGAAGTCTTCGGACCCGTTCTCGGAGTTATCCGTTTCAAGACGCCGGATGAAGCGATCCGAATTGCCAACGACACCATCTACGGGCTTGCCGCAGGCCTGTGGACGCGCGACATCACGCTTGCCCACCGCGCCGCGCGCGACTTGCGGGCCGGCCTCGTATGGATCAACGGCTGGGATAGCTGTGACATCACCATGCCATTCGGCGGTTTCAAACAGTCGGGCTTCGGCCGCGACCGCTCGCTGCACGCCCTGCACAAGTACGCCGATCTGAAGGCGATCTCGATCACGCTTGGCTGAGGACACGCCAATGAACAAGCCGGACCAGATTTTCCCAACCGCCGCTCTCATCGACGGAAAGTGGGTAACGTCGGCCAAGACCTTCCCCGTCATCAATCCGGCGACTGGGGAAGAGCTGGCGCGGGTACCCGATCTCGGTGCGGCTGAAGCCCGGCGCGCCATCGACGCCGCGAGCCGCGCCTTACCGGCGTGGTCGGGGAAAACAGCCAAGGAGCGCGCAGCTATTCTGGACCGATGGTTCGATCTGCTGATGGCGAACCAGGATACGCTCGGATTGCTGATGACGTCGGAGCAGGGCAAACCGCTGGCCGAGGCCCGTGGCGAAGTCGCCTATGGTGCATCGTTCGTCGAGTGGTTCGCCGAGGAAGGCAAGCGTGCCTACGGCCGGACCATTCCGACCACTGCGGCGGGCCGCCGTTACGTCACCATCAAGCAGCCGATCGGCGTCGTCGCGGCCATCGCGCCATGGAACTTCCCGATCGCCATGATCACCCGCAAGGTGGCGCCCGCTCTCGCCACTGGCTGCACCGTTGTCGTCAAGCCGTCGGAGGAAACGCCGCTGTGTGCGCTGGCCGTCGCCAAACTGGCGCAGGATGCCGGATTGCCCCCAGGGGTCTTCAACGTCATCACGACCATGGATGCGGTATCCGTCGGCAAGGTGCTGTGCGAAGATGCGCGCGTGCGCAAGCTGACGTTCACCGGATCCACCGAGGTCGGCCGCATTCTCTATGCGCAGTGCGCCGGTACCGTGAAGAAGCTGACGCTCGAACTCGGCGGCAACGCGCCGCTAATCGTGTTCGACGACGCCGATCTCGGCAAGGCGGTCGTTGGCGCGATGGCCTCCAAGTATCGCAACGCCGGCCAGACCTGCGTGTGCGCCAACCGCATTCTCGTGCAAGCCGGCATCTACGACCGTTTCGCCGCGGCACTCGTGGACGCTGTAAAGAAGCTCCACGTCGCGCCGGGCACGGATCCCAAGTCGACCGTCGGTCCGCTTATCAACGAGGACGCCATCGCCAAGGTGCGCTCGCTGCTGGGCGATGCCATGAGCAAGGGCGCAAAGGTGCTGACGGGCGGCAAAATCAGCAGTGTGGGGCCACAGTTCTTTGAGCCGACGGTCGTCGGCGGCATCACGCGCGAAATGGACATCGTCAGCACCGAAATCTTCGGACCCGTCGCCGCGCTGATGCGTTTCGAGACGGAAGCTGAAGCAGTGGCACTAGCCAACGATACGCCGTTCGGACTGGCCGCCTACCTGTTCAGCGAGAACCTGGCCCGCGCCTGGCGGGTGGCGGAAAAGATCGAAGCCGGCATGATCGGCGTCAACGAGGGCATCTTCTCCAACGAAGTCGTGCCGTTCGGCGGCGTCAAACAGTCGGGCCTCGGCCGCGAGGGCGCGGCGGAGGGCATGGAGGAATATCTGGAGACGAAGTTTCTCTGCCTGAGCGTGCCTGACGCCTGAAACGAGGTCAGGCCTTTAGGGCGCGAGACTCGACATCGGCAGGAGACGGTCAGTGATCTGGCGAAGCACGAAGCTCGATTTGAGCCGCGCGACGCCCGGAAGGCGCGACAACTCCTCCTTATGGATGCGCTCGTAGTCGCTCAAGTCCCTCGCCATGACGGTGACGAGGTAGTCGTCCTCGCCCGACATCAGGTGGCAGGATACCACCGAGGGTGCCGCCGCTACGGCCTTCTCGAACGCATCTAGAACCTCCTGACTTTGGCTCCTCAGACTGATGCTGAGCACCGCCGTCAGTCCCAGTCCGAGCTCGCGCCGGCTGAGGCGGGCCTGATAGCCTTCGATGACGCCCGACTGTTCGAGAGCCCGAATACGGCGTGCAATCGCGGTTGCCGAAAGCGGCACGCGCTCGGCCAGATCGACCTGCGAGCGCCGTCCGTCCTCGACGAGGGCCGCCAGGATGGCCTTATCCAACGCATCGAGGCTTGTATTCAATGAAATCCTGCGTGTTAGTATGTTTCTACGATGATTATCTGCGCATGCGAGCGCTTTTGCAACGAAGATTTCCGGGAAATAAACCCGAATTCACAGCATTAATTCATCACCAATTTTAGCCCAAGGAGAGCTGCCGTGCGCATCGGTGTTCCGACAGAGATCAAGACCAACGAGTTCCGCGTCGGCCTCGTGCCGGGTTCCGTCCGCGAGCTTACCGCGCGTGGTCATCAGGTGTTCGTACAGTCGGGTGCGGGCGCCGGCATTTTTGCCGATGACGCCACATACGAGAAAGCGGGCGCAAAGATCCTGGCCAGCGCCGATGAGGTCATTGCTCAGTCTGACATGATCGTCAAGGTCAAGGAGCCTCAGCGCGTCGAGTGGCAGCGCCTCAATCCCCACCAGATCCTGTTCACCTATCTCCACCTCGCGCCCGATCCGGAGCAAGCCAAGGGCCTTATGGAATCCGGCTGCGCCGCGATCGCCTATGAAACCGTCACCGATGCCGCCGGCGGGCTTCCCCTGCTCGCTCCCATGAGCGAAGTCGCCGGCCGCCTGTCCATCGAGGCTGCGGCACTTGCCCTTCGTCGTCACACCGGCGGCCGTGGCGTGCTGCTCGGCGGCGTCCCGGGCGTGCGCCCCGCGAAGGTCGTCGTTCTCGGCGGCGGAGTCGTCGGCACGCATGCCGCTCGCATGGCGGCCGGCCTCGGCGCGGAAGTCTCGGTTCTCGACCGTTCACTGCCGCGCCTGCGCCAGCTCGATGAATTGTTCGAAGGCCGCGTTCGCACGCTCGCCTCGACCATGGAGACGGTCGAGACGGAAGTCCTATCCGCCGATGTCGTGATTGGCGCCGTGCTCGTTGCCGGCGCGAGCGCTCCCAAACTCGTCACGCGCACCATGCTCCGCCGCATGAAGAAGGGCGCCGTGCTGGTCGACGTGTCGATTGATCAGGGCGGCTGCTTCGAGACGTCGAAGGCGACGACGCACGCCGATCCGACTTTCGAGGTCGACGGCATCATCCACTACTGCGTCGCCAACATGCCGGGCTGCGTGCCGGTGTCGTCGGCTCAGGCGCTGAACAACGCGACACTGCCGTTCGTGCTGAAGCTTGCCGACCAGGGCCTCGCCGCGTTCGATCGCGACCCGCATCTGGCCGCCGGCCTCAACGTGCGCGACGGCCGCATCATGCACACGTCGGTTGCCCACTCGCTCGGCTTCGATGCGCTCGGCGACACAACGAAGACCCTTGCAGCGGCCTGACTCTTGGGCTGCAACCTCGCGCGGGACCGCGTTCCCTCCCGCTGCTCGCGCACCCTGCCGCCGGTCTGCGTCGCAGCCCGGCGTTTTTTTTGCCGGCACGCCAGCACTCAACGTGCTGGGGGCCCATCAGTGGACCGCATCACCTCATCGCCCACCTAGAGCTGTGGCTCTGCGCGGCCTAGCCCGAGAGGCTTTCACGCCGGTCTTCGATTGGAAACAGCGTACCGTCCTCGGCGCACTGGATGTACCTGTCTCCCGCCGACAGGGGAAACAGTCCCATCGCCTCAACTCGTCTGCAGTCCTGTCCTTCCCCGTACCGGCCGGCTCGGCGCGCCTGCGCTGGGTCCGGCGTGAAGGTGCCGCCGAGAAGCGGCGGCTCGGCCCCGGCGACAGCGAAGCTCTAGACGGGGACCGCAAAAGCGGCGACGGTCACGGCCAGAGGCAGCAACAAGGGCACACCCGACATTGGGCGAATGGCCATGACGAAACCTCGGAAGCGGTGGCTGTCCGATTGTAACCTGAGCCGTGCCGAGGCGAAGTGACGAAAATCCGTCAGAAGTTATGCTTCACGGTTCCGCGGATCATCAGATCGACCGGCGCGGTTTCCTGGGGATCGGTCGGAGCGGCGTCAGTCTTGCCGTCGTTCGCGCCATACAGGAGCTCTAGGCCGAAATCCATTTTCGGCAGCACGCCTAGCGTTCCAAGGCCCGGAATCCGAACCTCGGTGCCGCCTTCATCCTTCGGGACCGGAGTTGCGAACTCGACGCCGCCAGTGGCCGGCGCGGCTGGAGCGGCCTGCTCCTGGGAGGGAGCGGCTTGCGGAACGGAGCCGGCATTCTGCTCCTGAAAGGCAAGCGCAGAGCTACCGGAAATCACCAGCGCCGCCCCGAGCCCCATCAAAATCTTCCACGCCATAACGTCTCCGCAGTGAATCATGCCCATCTGAACCTGATGTTGCCCACCGACCCGGCGAAAACAAGAATGATGCCATCATACTTAAGCGAGCATGAAGGTTTGTTCGACCAGTGTGGTTTCACGGCCATGTTGCATATCTATCACATACATGTGTCATTGGCGCTAGGCCACCTTGGCCCGGCTCGCGTTGGGATCGTAGTTGAGGACCGGGGCCAGCCAGCGTTCGCACTCGGCGATCGTCCAGCCCTTCCGAGCCGCATAGTCCTCCACCTGATCGCGTTCCACCTTGCCGACGCCGAAGTAGTGGCTCTCGGGATGAGCGAAATAAAGACCCGACACCGCCGCGCCCGGCCACATGGCGTAGCTCTCGGTCAGTTCGATGGTGGTGCAGCTCTTCACGGCCATCAGTTTCCACAGCGTGGCTTTCTCGGTGTGGTCGGGCTGAGCCGGATAACCGGGCGCAGGGCGGATGCCGCAATACTTCTCCAGGATGAGTTCGTCGGGAGACAGCGCCTCGTCCTTGGCGTAGCCCCAGAATTCCCGCCTGACACGCATATGCATGACTTCGGCAAAGGCTTCCGCGAGCCGGTCCGCGAGCGCTTTCAGCAGAATCCGGCCGTAGTCGTCGGTCGCCTTGATGTGCGTTTTGAGCGCGTCCTCCTCGCCGATGCCGGTCGTCACCGCGAAGCCGCCGACGTAGTCGGCCAACCCCGTCTCCATCGGCGCGATGAAATCGGCAAGCGCAGTATGGGCGCGATCGCGCGATGGGTCGCGTGCGATCTGCTGGCGCAGCGTGTGCAAAGTCGCGAGCTTGGAATGACGCGGCTCGCCCGTGTAGAGCTCGATGTCGTCGCCGACGCTGTTGGCCGGCCAGAAACCGATGACGGCGTTGGCCGTCAGCCACTTCTCCGCCACCATGCGCTTCAGCATAACCTGGGCATCTTCGAACAGCTTTTGCGCTTCCCCACCGACCTTGTTGTCCTTCAGGATCTGCGGATAGCGGCCCGGGAGTTCCCAAGTCTGGAAGAAGGGCGTCCAATCGATGTAGGGCAGCAGTTCCGCCAGATTGTAGCTGGTGAAGGCGCGCGGGCCCAGGAACGCCGGCTTGGGCGGCGTATAGGACTTCCAGTCGATCGTGAACCTGTTCGAGCGAGCCGCAGCGAGCGTGATCCGCTGCTTCTTCGCTTCGTTGGCCAGATGCGCCGCGCGCACGCGGATGTATTCCGACTTGATGCCGGCAATGTATCCGTCGCGCTCCGTCTCGGACAAGAGGTTGGAGACCACACCGACCGCGCGGCTTGCATCGAGAACATAGACCGCTTGGCCGCGATTGTAATTGGGCGAGATCTTGACGGCCGTATGCACGCGGCTTGTCGTTGCCCCGCCGATCAGAAGCGGAATATCGAATCCCTCGCGTTCCATTTCCGCGGCAAGGAAGCACATCTCGTCGAGCGACGGCGTGATGAGACCCGACAGGCCGATGATATCCACCTTCTCGCGCTTGGCCGTTTCAAGAATCCTCGCCGCCGGCACCATGACGCCAAGATCGATCACGTCGTAGTTGTTGCACTGGAGAACGACGCCGACGATGTTCTTGCCGATGTCGTGTACGTCTCCCTTCACTGTCGCCATCAACACGCGCCCCTTGGGCGGCATCTCGACGAGACCCGACGCGCGCTTTTCCTCCTCGAGGTAAGGCTGCAGATAGGCTACCGCCTGCTTCATCACGCGCGCCGATTTCACCACCTGCGGCAGGAACATCTTGCCCGCGCCGAACAGATCCCCGACGACGTTCATGCCGGCCATCAGCGGCCCTTCGATCACCTGCAGCGGTTTTTCGAACTTCTGCCGCGCTTCCTCGGTGTCAAACTCGATGAAATCGGTAATCCCGTGCACAAGCGAGTGCGTGAGGCGGTCTTCGACGCTCGCGTCGCGCCACTTCAGATCTTTTTCGACCTTCTTGGCGCCGTCACCCTTGAAGCGCGGCGCAGCTTCAAGCAAACGGTCGGTCGCATCGAGCCGGCGATTGAGCACAACGTCCTCGCACAGCTCTCTCAGTTCGGCTGGAATGTCGTCGTAGACGGCCAGCTGCCCGGCGTTGACGATGCCCATGTCCATGCCGGCCTGAATGGCGTGATACAGGAACACTGAGTGCATGGCTTCGCGCACGGGCTCGTTGCCTCGGAACGCGAAACTCAAATTCGACACGCCGCCCGAGGTGTGCACGAGTGGCATCTTCTGCCTGATCTGACGCGCGGCCTCGATGAAGGCGATGCCGTAGCCGTTGTGCTCCTCGATGCCGGTCGCAACCGCAAAGATGTTGGGATCGAAGATGATGTCTTCGGGCGGAAATCCGACCTTCTCGGTCAGCAGCCTGTAGGCGCGCTCGCAGATCGAGACCTTGCGTTCGATCGTGTCGGCCTGCCCGACCTCGTCGAACGCCATGACGACGACGGCGGCGCCGTAGCGCAGGACTTTCTTCGCCTGCTCGAGGAACTGCTTTTCGCCCTCCTTCATCGAGATCGAATTGACGATCGCCTTGCCCTGCACGCACTTGAGGCCGGCTTCGATGACGCTCCACTTCGAGGAGTTGATCATAACCGGCACGCGGCTGATGTCGGGTTCCGAGGCGATCATGTTGAGGAACGTCGTCATGGCCTTCTCGCTGTCGAGAAGACCTTCGTCCATGTTAACGTCGATAATCTGGGCGCCCGCTTCTACCTGTTGGCGCGCGATCGACAACGCGGCCTGGTAGTCGTTGGCTTCGATCAGCTTGCGAAACTTGGTCGAACCGGTGACGTTAGTGCGCTCGCCGATGTTGATGAAAGACGTCGCAGCGGAGCTGCGCGACGAAGGTTCTGCTGCGGACGTGGTGGTCATCTGATCTTTTTCTTTGTTGGATCGGTTCAACCGTGGACGAACGGTTCCAGGCCCGACAGGCGCATTTTCGTCTCGATCTTGGGGATCTTGCGCGGCGGATAGTCCTTTACGTGCTCGGCGATATGGGCGATGTGGTCGGGTGTCGAACCGCAGCATCCGCCGATGATGTTGATGAGCCCGTCTTTCGCCCACGGCTCGGTCTTGCAGGCCATCTCATGCCCCGTTTCGTCGTAATCGCCCATGGCGTTCGGCAAGCCGGCGTTGGGATAGGCCGAGATGCGCACGTCGGCGACGTGGCTCAGATCGGCGATGTAGGGCCGCATCAACTCGGCGCCCAGTGCGCAGTTGAGGCCGATCGAGAACGGCTTCAGGTGGCGCATCGAATACCAGAACGCTTCGGCCGTCTGTCCGGATAGCGTGCGGCCCGATCGGTCGGTGATGGTGCCCGACAGCATGATCGGCAACTCAATGCCTTTTTCCTCGAACACTTCGAGAGTGGCGAAGCCGGCTGCCTTGGCGTTCAGCGTGTCGAAGATGGTCTCGATCAGGATGATATCCGAACCGCCGTCGATAAGCCCGCTCACCTGCTCCTTGTAGGCCTCGCGCAGCGCATCGAACGTTACATTGCGGTAGCCCGGGTCATTGACCTGCGGCGAGATCGAAGCGGTGCGGTTTGTCGGCCCGACAGCGCCGGCGACGAAGCGGGGCTTTTCCGGCGTCAGCTTCGTGTACTTGTCGGCGGCGGCTCGCGCCAGTTTAGCCGCCTGGACGTTGATCTCGTATGAAAGCTCCTCCATGCCGTAGTCGGCCATCGAGATCACCTGCGCGTTGAAGGTGTTGGTCTCGATGATGTCCGCGCCGGCAGCCAGATACTGCTCGTGGATGTCCTGGATAATCTTCGGCTGGGTCAGTACGAGCAAGTCGTTGTTACCCTTGACGTCGCGCGGCCAGTCCTTGAACCGCTCGCCGCGATAGCCCGCCTCCTGCAGCTTATGCCGCTGGATCATGGTGCCCATCGCGCCATCGATAATCAGGATGCGTTTGGACGCGGCCTTTTCAAGAGCGGCCCAGCTAGCAATTTTCTTCATTCAATCTCTCACTCGAATTCGAAGTCAGGCGGCATCTGCCGCAGTGGCGGCCGCCGTCTTGACCGGGCGCAGGCCCAGCAGATGGCAGATCGCATAGACGAGGTCGGCTCGGTTCAGCGAGTAGAAGTGAAACTTCTTCACGCCCTCATCTACGAGGTCCATCACCTGCTCGGTCGCGACGGCCGCAGCAACGAGATGAGTCGTCGCGGGATCGTTCTCCAGACCTTCGAAGCGGCGCGCGAGCCATGCCGGCATGCTCGCACCCGCGCGGGTAGCGAACCCGGCAACCTGTTTGAAATTATGGATCGGCACGATGCCCGGCATGATCGGCACCCAGATGCCGGCGGCGCGCGCCCGCTCCAGGAACCGCAGGAAATGCGCGTTGTCGAAGCCGAACTGCGTGATGACCCGATCCGCACCGGCATCGACCTTGGCCTTGAGGTTGTCCATGTCGGCGGCGAGGCTGACGCTCTCCGGGTGCTTCTCGGGATAGCCGGCGACCGAAATCTCGAAGTCAGCCACTTTTTTGAGGCCGGCGACGAGCGCAGCAGCATTTTCATAGCCACCGGGATGGGGTTTGTATGCGGTGCCAGGGCCTTCCGGCGGATCGCCGCGCAGGGCCACGATATGGCGCACGCCGACATCCCAGTAGGCCTTCGCAACGGCGTTGACTTCTTCCTTCGTGGCATTGACGCATGTGAGATGAGCTGCTGGCCGCAAGCCCGTTTCCAAAACGATGCGCGCCACAGTGTTGTGGGTGCGCTCGCGCGTCGAGCCGCCCGCCCCGTATGTCACGGAGACGAACTCGGGCCGCAACGGCGCCAGCCGTTCGATCGACTGCCAGAGCGTTTCCTCCATTTTTTCCGTCTTGGGCGGAAAGAACTCGAACGAAACGGCGATGTCGCCGGACCCGAGTAGGCGGCTCTTGCGTTCACCAGCGTTAGCCATCAGCGTGCCTCCTCCAGCATGCGTTTTTCGCCGTGTGATTTGACCGATTCATCGCCCTTGGGACGCTCCGCCAGACACAGGCAGACAGTCAGCTGCTCCGAACCATCCGCCGACGTGGGTTTCAGTGCCTTGACAGCTGTGAACGAGAGACCGGCTTCCTCGCACCATTGGCGCAATTGCGCGACAGGAAAGCCCAGCCTCTCGTGAGCATGCTTATCGCGGAGGAATTCCAGATCGTGCGGCTCGAAATCGGCGATCATCAAACGTCCGCCGGGCGCCAGTACGCGCGCGGCTTCCGCGATCGCGGCGGCAGGCTCGGAGAGGAAATGCAGAACCTGATGCATGACCACGGCATCGGCGACACCATCGGCCAAAGCAAGAGTGTAGATGTCGCCGTGACGAACCTGGGCATTGTCCAGCCCGCGTGCCGACAGCTTGCTGCGCGCATAAGCGAGCATGGACTGATTGACGTCCAACCCGAGGCCGCGCCTGTAGTGGCCGGCGAAGAGTTCCAGAATGCGGCCGGTGCCCGTGCCCAGGTCGACAAGAAGATCGAACTTCGCATCTCCGAGACCCTCCAGCATCGCGGCTTCGACCTTCTGGTCGGGCACATGAAGCGTGCGAATGCGATCCCAATCGGCGGCGTGCGACTTGAAGTAATCCTGAGCGGCGGCTTCGCGCTCGCGCTTCAGGTTTTCGGCGCGCTCACGATCCCTCCTCAGACTGGTGTCGTCGGTGTCGACCGCTTCCACGATCCGCCGGGTCAGCAACCCACCGCGCGTGCGATCTGAAACATGGAAGTAGACCCAGCTTCCCTCCCGGAACCGTTCCACTAGACCCGCTTCCGTGAGGAGCTTCAGGTGGCGGCTAATTCGCGGCTGGCTCTGCCCGAGGATCTGCGTCAGATCCTTGACGTTGTGCTCGCCCACCGACAGCAGGAGCAAAATGCGCAGGCGCGTCGGCTCCGCCGCCGCCTTCAGCGCCGCCACCAAATCCTTCGCTGTCTGACCCTGAGCCAAGTGCACCTCTCTGCGTGCATATAAAGATATGTTTATATCTGTCAAGAGTGATCCGGCACCTGCTCAAAGGTGCGCCGGCGCCCGGTCGACACCGGCCAAGGCTTAACGTCGCGGTAAGGCTATCGGGTTAGCGTTTCCGATCCGTCATTTCTCTCTCTTCCGGGGACGTCATGCGCATTTCCGCAGTGGCCACCATGTTGCCCACCACCGTCTCGCCCGATCTGCCTTTTCGATCCGAACAGACGTCGTCACCGGCGAAATGTGGCCTTGCGATCGTGCTTCTCCTGAGCCTCGCCTCAGTGCTCATGTTTCCATACATTCTCCTCGGCATCGCCATGGTGAACGACGCCGCAATTCGCTCCACCATTGCGCAGCACCCGTTGACAGCGGGCCAACTTCTAGCCGGCCTTGCCTTCTGGACCGCATTGATCGGCTTCCCCCTACGGCGGCTGATCAGGAGCCTGGGATATTCGCGCTCCATCGAGATGACCAATGGCCGCGTCTCGGTTGAGGAGCGCCACTTGTTCGGAGCATATGCTTGGACTGATGACATCTCCGGCTTCGAGGGCCTTGCCCATCACGTGCGGGCTTCAATGTCGAGCGTTCGGCATGAATTGATCCTGGTTCATCCAGACCGCGAACGCTCGATTCTGGTAGGTTTCTCCGCCCGTTTTTCGCAGAATGACATCGACGGGATGGTCGCGGCCCTGGGTACGCATGAGGTTCCGTCCGCCTCTCTCTACAAGTTCCGGCTGCCTGGTGTGCGTTTCGGGTCCCCAATGCCCGAGGCGCCTGTTCCGGCATGATCTGGACGGAGGTACCGCGCAAAACCTGTTCGTTTGACTGAGGCCATCCGCCATGCTGTACCAACCTGGGGGATGGGTTCCGAAAGCCTCGTCCATGCCGCAATCTCGCGACAACGTGCCAGCCGATTGGAGACGTTACCCATGCAGGCTCTGGAACTGAGAACGATGAATTCAATGTCCGTTCTATCGCGCCTTGTCGCTACCGCCGTCGTGCTGTTCAGTCTTGCGGGCACCGCGCTGGCTGAACAGCCGGGCGCCTATATGCAGCGGGTGGCCAATGATCTCGTTGCAGCATCGCGAACTGGTTCTGCAGCGCAGTTCGCATCCGTCATCCGAAGCCATGCGGACATTCCGGCCATCGGTCTCACCGCGCTCGGCTCCTACGCCGCCAGCCTGCCCAAGTCCGACCGACCGATCTATTACAACGGCATGGTCAACTTCATAGCCCGCTATGCCGCCAAGGAAGCGCCGAAGTATCCCGTGGCAAAAGCCATCATGGTTGGCCAGTCGGGTGAGACGGCCGGCGGCGCCTACGTCGACAGCCGCGTGGTCTTGAAGAGCGGCGAAAGCTACGACGTCCGCTGGAAACTCGTGCGACGCGGCGACGTTTACAAGGTGCGCGACGCCGAAGTGATCGGCTTCGAGATGACGTCGTTCCTCAACACGCTGTTCCAGAATTACATCGGCGAGAACGGCGGCAATCCCAAAGCGCTCGTCGTGGCGCTCAATCGGTAAGGCGCTTCTATCGCGCGTTCAGATCAAAAGGGTCACGGCGACGCGGCCCTTTTGCTGTGACGAGGCGCTTATGCCAGCGCTGGCTGATACCGGCGGCTCCCCGCACCGCGCGCCCTGGCAAGCCGGCAGACCTGCTCGTACACGATCGTCGCGGCATTGAGCGCGGTGAGGCCCGCCAGGTCATAGGGCGGCGCCACTTCGACGAGATCGAACCCGACGATCGGCAGCCCCTCCAGCGCACGCAGGATCTGCAGCAGTTTCATCGGCGATAGTCCGCCGGTCACCGGAGTGCCGGTGCCCGGTGCGTAGGCAGGATCGAGACAATCGATATCGACGGTCAAATAGCAGGGCTGGCCCGCCGTCACCTGTCGAATCACCGATGCTATTGCCCCTGCTGAGTGTTCGCCGGCATACTCGTTGTCGAGGATGGTGACGCCGAGGGGATCATCGACCCACGTCCGGATGCCGACCTGGACGGATCGCTCCGCCACGATCAGCCCATCCTTGATGGCGCGCCAGAACATCGTGCCGTGATTGAATTCGACAGGCTCTTCGCCGCTATTCGTGCTTGTCCAGGTATCGGTATGGGCATCGAAATGCACGAGCGCCAGCGGCCCGTGACGCTTCGCATGCGCCTTTATCAGCGGATAGCTGATGAAATGGTCGCCGCCGAGCCCGCACAAGAAAGCGCCTGCGTCGATGACTTTGCTGGCCGCCGTCTCGATCGAAGCCAGGATGCTGGCCGGATGGCCGTAGTCGAAGTGCACATCACCCAGATCGACGGCCTTGACATACTGCAGCGGGTCGAAACCGCCCGGATATGCCTTCAGTTCGGCAAGCTGAGCGGACGCTGCGCGAATGGCTGCGGGACCGAGCCGGGCGCCGGGCCTGTTCGATGTCGCCAGATCGAAGGGTATGCCAAGGATTGCAAGGTCCTGACCTTCAGCCGACGCCGCGCGCGGCACGCGCAGGAATGTCCCGCAGGTGGCGTAGGTCTGTTCGGCAGCGATGGTAGAGGGGGAAAACGTGCTCGTATGAATCACGACGGACTCCATCTCGTTTGTACGAGATGTCGCCGGCCGACATCGTTCTTGGGACCTCGCCAGCACGATCCAGTCAGACTGGCGTGCTCCCGGTTTCGAGCAATAGAAGGGAACCACAAGTCATGACTGAAGTCAAGCCTGGGAAGATTGTGAAGCGCGAACCCGGCTCACGCTTCACAACAACTATTTCAGCGCCGGGAAGTTGAACTCGGCGCCTGAACGGATGCCGGTCGGCCAGCGGACGGTCACGGTCTTGATGCGCGTATAGAAGCGCACGCCTTCCGGGCCGTAGATGGCGTGATCGCCGAACAGCGACCGCTTCCATCCGCCGAACGAATGATAGGCGACCGGCACTGGTAGAGGCACATTGATGCCGACCATGCCAACTTCGATCTTGTCGGCGAACGCGCGCGCCGCGTCGCCGTCTCGGGTGAAAATCGCGGTGCCGTTGCCGTACTCGTGCGTATTAATGAGATCTGCTGCCTCGTCGTAGCTCTTGGCGCGTACGACTGCGAGCACGGGACCAAAGATCTCTTGCTTGTAGATCGTCATGTTTCGCGTGACGTTGTCGAACAGCGACCCGCCGAGGAAGAAACCGTTTTCATATCCCTGCAGCACGAGCCCCCGTCCATCGACCACGAGCTTGGCGCCTTCCTTGACGCCCTTATCAATCAGGCCGGTGATGCGGCGCTTCGCTTCAAGTGTGACAACTGGGCCCATCTCGGCTTCCGGGTCGGTGGCGGGAGCGATCTTCAAGGCGCGTACCTTCGGTGCGAGCGCCTCGACGAGCTTGTCGGCCGTCCTTTCACCGACTGGAACCGCGACGGAGATCGCCATGCAGCGCTCGCCCGCCGAGCCGTAGCCCGCACCCATCAGGGCATCGACCGCCTGATCCATGTCGGCGTCGGGCATGATGATCATGTGGTTCTTGGCGCCGCCAAGTGCCTGCACGCGCTTGCCGTGCGCCGAGCCACGCGTGAACACGTACTCTGCTATGGGCGTCGAGCCGACGAAAGACACCGCCTTGATGTCGGGATGATCAAGGATCGCATCCACGATGGTCTTGTCGCCATGCACGATGTTGAAAACGCCGGGTGGCAAGCCCGCCTCCTGGAACAGCTCCCAGATCAGCATCGGCGCGGAGGGATCGCGTTCGGACGGCTTCAGGATGAAGGTGTTACCACAGGCGATAGCGACGGGGAACATCCACATCGGCACCATTGCCGGGAAGTTGAACGGCGTGATTCCGGCGACCACGCCAAGTGGCTGGCGATCCGACCAACTGTCGATCTCGGGACCGACGTTTCGGCTGAACTCGCCCTTCAGCAGATGAGGAATTCCGCAGGCGAAATCGACTACGTCGATGCCACGCTGCAATTCGCCGAGGGCATCCAAATGCGTCTTGCCGTGTTCGCGGGAAATGGCGCGCGCGATTTCGTTGGCATTGCGCTCCAGCAGCTCCTTGAACTTGAACATCGGACGGATGCGCTTCAGCGGCGGCGTCGAGCCCCAGGTTACGGCAGCGGCCTTGGCGGCCGCCATGGCCGCATTGAAATCGTCCACCGACGACAGCGGCAGGCTCGCCGACTGCTCGCCCGTCGCCGGGTTGTAGACAGGCTGCGTGCGCGACGAGGACGACGCGACCTTGCGGCCGCCGATGGCGTTCTGAATAGTCTGCATTCGGACTTACTCACTCTTGCATTGTTATGGAACCGACTCTTCCCGCTGACGGGAAGAGGGGTGATCGTCACGCGTAGTCGGCCTTAAGCACGCCGGTGAGAATGTCGCACAGCTGATCGATCTCGGGCTTGGAAACGATGAGCGGCGGCGACAACGCGATGATGTCACCCGTGGTGCGCACCAGCAGTCCCTGCTCGAATGCCTTCACGAAACGGTCATACGCGCGTTTGGTCGGATGCCCGGGGACCGGATCGAGTTCGACTGCGCCAACAAGGCCGATATTGCGGATGTCGATGATATGCGGCAGCCCCTTCAGCGCGTGCAGGCGCTCCTCCCAATACGGCGCCAGTTCTGCCGCGCGCGACAGCAGGCCTTCGTCCTGATAAGTATCGAGCGTGCCGAGAGCGGCGGCGCACGCGATCGGGTGGCCCGAGTACGTATAGCCGTGGAAGAAATCGATCATCCAGTTGGGACCGCCCATGAAGGCATCGTGGATTTTGTCCTTCACGAACACCGCGCCCATCGGAATGGTGCCGTTGGTGACGCCCTTCGCCGTGGTGATCATGTCGGGAGAGATGCCGAAATAGTCGGAACCGAAGTTGGTTCCGAGACGGCCGAAGCCTGTGATGACCTCGTCGGCGATGAGCAGAATGTCGTGCCTGGCGCAGATCGCTTCCAGCCGCTTCAGATATCCCTTCGGCGGGATAAGAACCCCTGCCGAACAGGCCACCGGCTCGACGATGACGGCCGCGATCGTCGACGCATCGTGCAGCGCAACGAGGCGCTCCAGATCGTCGGCGAGCTCGGCGCCATGTTCGGGTTCGCCGCGCGAGAAGGCATTGCGCACCAGATCATGCGTGTGGCGGATGTGATCGACACCTGCGACAAGCGCACCGAACGCCTTGCGGTTGTTGACCATGCCGCCGACCGACATGCCGCCGAAGTTGACGCCGTGATAGCCCCGCTCACGGCCGATCAGGCGCACTTTGCTGGCATTGCCCTTGGCGCGGTGGTAGGCGATCGCCATCTTTAGCGCGGTCTCGACCGACTCCGAACCGGAGTTCGTGAAGAATACATGATTGAAGCCGTCCGGCGCGATGTTGACGAGGCGGGAGGCCGCCTCGAACGCCTTGACGTGCCCCATCTGGAACGTGCCGGCGAAATCGAGCGTCGCTGCCTGCTTCTGGATCGCCTCGACGATTTTCGGCCGGCAGTGGCCGGCGTTGACGCACCACAGACCCGACGTGCCATCCAGTACCTTGCGGCCTTCGGGCGTGACGTAGTGCACGCGGTCAGCCGCCGCGAACAGTCGGGGCGCGCTCTTGAACTGCCGGTTCGCCGTGAACGGCATCCAGAAGGCTTCGAGATCGTTGGTCTTGAGCTGAATGTTCATGGTGGGTGTCCTCGCGCTCGCATCCGAGCATTTGAATTCGGGTTCAGGCGGCGCGGGCGACCGCGTCGGTGAGGCTGGCCGTGAAGATATCCATGCCCTCGCAGACAAGATCGTCGCTGGCGGTCAGCGGCACGAGGAAGCGGATGACGTTGCCGTAGGTGCCGCACGAGAGCAGGATCAGCCCGCGTTCATTGGCGGCCTTGAGCAGTGCGGAGGTGAGCTGCGGGGCCGGTTCGTGGCTCGCCTTGTCCTTGACGAGTTCGATGGCGCACATGGCGCCAAGCCCGCGCACGTCGCCGACGCAGTTGAGGTTGGAGTGGTCCTTCAGCTGATTGCAGCGATCCATGATGATCTCGCCGATCGCCTGGGAGCGCTCGCACAGTTTCTCGTCTTCGATGATGTCGAGCACCGCATGGGCAGCGGCGCAGGCCACCGGGTTACCGGCGTACGTGCCACCGAGACCGCCGGGGTTCGCCGCATCCATGACATCGGCGCGACCGGTGATCGCGGACAGCGGTAGGCCGCCGGCAAGACCCTTCGCCAGCGTCACGACGTCGGCCTTTACGCCGGCATGCTCGAGCGCGAACATCTTGCCCGTGCGGGCAAAGCCGGTCTGAATCTCATCACCGATGAGAAGTATGCCGTGCTCGTCGCACACGGCGCGCAGCGTGCGCAGAAAATCGAACGGCGCGATGTTGAACCCGCCTTCGCCCTGCATCGGCTCGATGATGATGCCGGCAATGCTCGACGGGTCTGCCTGATACTTGAACAGCGCCTTCAGGGCCGCGATGCTGTCGTCGCTCGAGACACCATGATAGGCGGTCGGGAAACGCGATGTTGTAGATGTCGGCCGGGAACGGACCGAAGCCCTTCTTGTACGGAACGACCTTGCCGGTCAGCGCCATGCCCATGTGGGTGCGGCCATGAAAGCCGCCGCTGAACGACACGATGCCCGGGCGGCCCGTGAAGGCGCGCGCGACCTTGACCGCGTTTTCGACGGCTTCGGCGCCCGTCGAGGCCAGCATCGTCTTGGCTGGACCATACACCGGGGCGATGGCATTGAGGCGCTCGGCAAGGCGTACGTAGTTCTCATACGGCGTCACCTGGAAGCACAGGTGGCTGAAGGCTTCCAGCTGATGCTTCACGGCAGCCGTGATGCGCGGATGCTGATGGCCCGTGTTGACCACCGCGATGCCGGCGCCGAAGTCGATATAGCGTTTTCCTTCCTCGCTCCAGATCTCGGAGTTCTTGGCGCGCGTGGCATAGATGTTCGTCGTCTGACCGATGCCGCGCGGGACGGCGGCACACTTGCGCTCGTGAAGCTCTGCGGACGTTGCCATGATCTCGCACCCTTACGTTGACATGGGGCTTGCGCCAAAGCGCCGAGCCGGACCTATTAAAACTGATGAGTGGCTCACGAAAAGGCCTGTAACCCGGTCTGCGCGCGACCGAGTATCAGAGCATGCACGTCGTGCGTGCCCTCGTAGGTGTTGACCGCTTCGAGGTTCTGGGAATGGCGCATGATGTGATACTCGTCGGAAATGCCATTGCCGCCGTGCATGTCGCGAGCCGTTCGGGCGATGTCCAGGGCCTTGCCGCAACTGTTGCGCTTCAACAGCGATATCGCTTCCGGCGCCAGCACGCCCTTGTCCTTGAGACGCGCGGCATGGAGGCAGGCCGTCAGGGCCAGCGTGATCTCAGTCTGCATATCGGCGAGCTTCTTCTGGACGAGTTGCGTGGCCGCGAGCGGCCGGCCGAATTGAATGCGATCGAGCGTATACTGGCGTGCCGCCTGCCAGCAGAATTCCGCCGCACCCAAGGCCCCCCACGCGATGCCGAAGCGGGCGTTGTTGAGACAGCCGAACGGACCCTTGAGGCCGCTCACGTTCGGCAGCAGGTTCGCGTGCGGCACGAAGACATTGTCCATGACGATTTCACCCGTGACCGAGGCGCGCAACGACAGCTTGCCCTCGATCTTCGGTGACGACAGTCCGGCCATGCCGCGTTCAAGTATGAAACCACGGATGACGCCGTCTTCGGTCTTCGCCCAGACGATGAAGATGTCGGCGATGGGCGAATTCGTAATCCACATCTTGGCACCCGTCAGACGGTATCCGCCGGCGACGGTCTGGGCCCGCGTCTTCATGTTGCCGATATCGGAGCCGTGATCGGGCTCGGTCAAGCCGAAGCAGCCGACCAGTTCGCCGGTTGCAAGGCGCGGCAGGTAGGCTTGGCGCTGCGCTTCGCTGCCGTAGGCATAGATCGGATACATGACGAGGCTCGACTGCACGCTCATCGCCGAGCGGTAGCCGGAATCGACCCATTCGATTTCGCGGGCGATGAGGCCGTAGGAAACGGAATTGACGCCGGCGCCGCCGTACGCCTCCGGGATCGTCGGACCGAGAAGGCCCATCGATCCAAGTTCGGTCATGATGGACCGGTCGAAGCGCTCGTGACGATAGTCGTCGCGAACACGCGGCAACAGCTGTTCGCGGCAGAAGCGCCGTGCGCTGTCGAGCATCATGCGCTCGTCGTCTTCGAGGCTCGCCTCGATCAGCAGAGGATCGGTCCAGTCGAATTTCGCCATCGCACAAGCAGCCGGTTCAGCGGCCTCGGCCGCCCCGTTTGCCGCATCGTCCGAGGCGCTTGCGACACCCGCATCTCTCGGCAGACGATCGATCTTTGACATGGCCCAACCTCGAGTTTTTACCAACTGCGAAGCTTGCAATACCACTGCTTAGTAATTTGATCAATCCGCTCAACATTCTTTATTTTGCATGCTATAAGGCTGCAAATTCCACTGCCACGACCCCGGAGACCCCTCGTGAGACCCAACATCAAGCAAGAACCGCAGCATGAAACCTCGCGCGATAGTGCGAGCGCAGCGCAGTTCGACGTCGGCGCGCGGCTGAAGGCCTTGCGCACGGCAAGAGAACTGAGCCAGCGGGATCTGGCGTCGCGCGCCGGCATCACGAACGGCATGATCAGTATGATCGAGCAGAACAAGCATAGCCCGTCGGTTGCCACCCTGAGCCGCCTGACGGATGCGCTCGGCGTCTCGTTCGCAGATTTTTTCTCGCTCGATGTCGAACGGGCGCCGAAGGTATTCTACGGACGCGAGGAAATGCTGCGCGTCACGGAGGGCAAGGTGCAATTCTCGGTCGTTGCCGGCGAACGCCGCGATAAGGTCCTCCAGATGCTTTACGAAATCTATGAGCCTGGCGGCGATACCGGCTCTGAAATGCTGACCCACCGGGGCGAAGAAGGCGGCATCGTCCTTGATGGCCATGTCGAATTGACGGTCGGTGACCAGAGCCGCGTCCTCAGCCAGGGCGACTCTTACTACTTCGAGAGCACCATTCCCCACCGCTTCCACAATGTCGGCAAGAAGCGCGCTGTAATCATCAGCGCCTGCACGCCGCCGCTGTTGTAATCACGGCCCATCTCAAAAAGCCCCTCACCCCAGAGCCCACTCCCCAGGGGAGAGGGGCTCGAACATGCTCGGACAACATACCCACTCACGTCATGACCGACTTGGCCCGGCCATCCAGGTAGGTTGCTCGAATGATGCGCGTGAAACTCGATTGCCGAGCCAAGCCTGGCCATGGAGTTGTTTAGCGAAAGTCGGGCGGCGGACACCGCGTGCTCGATCAATCCCGGTCAATAAGGAAGTTACGCGCCTTGCCGCCTTCCGGCGCCGGCAGCGCCTCCGCCTCGTCCTTCAGTTGCACGCCTGACAGCTGGCGGCGCCTCGCCTCGCTGATGAGGTAATGCAGCTTGTAGGCGGCCTCCTCATACGACAGGCCCTCGGACCGCACATTCGAAATGCAGTTGCGGTCGGCGTCGGTTGCGCCGACACGGGGCCGATACGTGAGATAAAGGCCAAGACTATCCGGTGAACTGAGGCCCGGCCGCTCGCCGATCAGCATGACCGCGATCTCGGCCTTGAGCAGCTCGCCGATTTCGTCGCCAACTGCCACCCGCCCCTGCTCCACCACGCACACGGGAGCGCATGTCCATCCCTCGCGCTCGACGTGGGGACGCAGCGTTTCGAGGAAGGCAACAGCATTGGCCTCGATTGCAAACGCCGACAGTCCATCCGCGACGATGAAGGCGATGTCGCAAGGCGGTTGATTTCGTTCGACCAGGAGTTGCCGCGAACCATCGTCGAGCCGGCGACCGAGATCGGGCCGCTGGAGATAGGTCGGCCGGTCAGGGGCCGCGCTCTTCAGCATGAGCACTTCGCCCCAGCGACGGCGAAGCTCGCCCGCGACCTGATCATTGTCCAGCTTGTGATGCACGGCATTGCGCGCCCGCGCATGCGCCAGCTGGAACTCCAGATGATTGTTCGTCGGGATGCTGATTCCGGTCCGACCCAGCGCAATGCGCGCGGGCGTGTGCCGGCGCAGATGCGTCCACGGATTGGAAATCGTGATCCTGCGGTTGTCGTCGGTCATGGAGCGCCTCGCCCAACGATCAAAGATGCATCAGAGCAGACTGGAACGCGCTCGGCACCTGGTCGGCCAGCCGCAAATCCCCGCCCGGTTCGAAAATCCTGTGCTCATGCAGCCACGCCTCGAATTCCGGCGACGGCCGGGAGCCCAGAACCTTGCGCACATAGAGCGCGTCATGGAACGACGTCGTCTGGTAGTTGAGCATGACATCGTCGGACCCGGGAATGCCCATGATGAAGTTGATGCCGGCCACCGCGAGGAGCGTCAGCAGCACGTCCATGTCGTTCTGGTCGGCTTCGGCGTGGTTCGTGTAGCAGATGTCGCATCCCATCGGCACGCCCAGCAGCTTGCCGCAGAAATGGTCCTCCAGACCCGCGCGGACGATCTGGCGGCCGTCGTAGAGGTATTCAGGCCCGATGAAGCCAACGACCGTGTTGACCAGCAGCGGCTTGAACTTGCGTGCAACTGCGTAGGCGCGGGCTTCGATGGTTTGCTGATCGGCGCCGTGGTGGGCATTGGCCGAGAGAGCGCTGCCCTGCCCGGTCTCGAAGTACATGACGTTGTTGCCGATGGTGCCGCGCTGCAGCGACAGCCCCGCCTCGTAGCCTTCCTGAAGCACCTTAAGGTCGATACCGAAGCTCGCGTTGGCCGCCTCGGTTCCCGCAATTGACTGGAACACGAGATCGAGCGGCGCGCCGCGGTTGATCGCCTCGATGCTGGTCGTCACGTGCGTAAGGATGCAGGACTGCGTCGGAATGTTGTAGCGCGAAATGATCTGATCCAGCATTTCGACCAGCGTTATCACGGCCTGCACGCTGTCGGTCGCCGGATTGATGCCGATCACGGCATCGCCACTCCCGTAGAGAAGCCCGTCGACGATGCTGGCGGCGATGCCGGCCGGATCGTCGGTCGGATGATTGGGTTGCAGACGCGTCGACATATGGCCCTTGAGGCCGATCGTATTGCGGAAACGAGTCACCACGCGGCATTTCTGCGAGACCAGAATGAGATCCTGCACGCGCATGATCTTGGAAACAGCCGCGACCATCTCCGGCGTCAGTCCCGGCGCGAGTGCGGACAGTGTCGATTCCTCGGCGTAGTCCGAGAGCAGCCAGTCGCGGAAGCCGCCGACCGTGAGATGCGATACCGGCTTGAAGGCTGCCTTGTCGTGGTCGTCGATGATGAGACGTGTCACCTCGTCGGTGTCATAGGGAACGACATGCTCCCCGAGGAATACGGGCAACGGCACGTCGGCAAGCGCCAGCTGAGCGGCCGCACGCTGTTCGTCGTTTTCGGCGGCCACGCCCGCGAGCTGATCGCCGGACCGCAACGGCGTCGCCTTTGCCATCAAATCCTTGAGGCAGGAAAAGACATAGCGCGTGTTGCCGATGACGTGGGCATAGCTCGACATTCCGGTCCTCCCTCTTCGACATACCAATACTGGCAGCGTTGACTGCGGCTTCGCAAGCCGGAGACGCGCCTAAAGTTCACTTGGCCTCGAATAAAGACTAACACATTAGCCGCGCTCCGGCTTGACATCATGCCGTTAGCAATCTCCGTGACGCCACCGGTCCCGCGCCCTAGAGTGGAATCGAACGGGGTTCGCAGTCAGCCAGCGTCCGAAACCCCGATCGTCGCTTCGACACGACAACAAAGCCGCGACATGAAGCCAGACCTCCCCCAACCCATCCGCCTCAAGGACTACCGTCCCCCGTCTCACCTGATCGAGAGGGTCGACCTCGACGTCACCTTGCACCCCACGCGCGCAAAAGTGCGCGCCCGGTTGAAAATCCGGCCTAATCCGGCGGTCGACGTATTAGCGAACATGCTTCACCTTGACGGCGAACTGCTGGAACTGGCAAGCATCTCAATCAACCGGACGAAGCTCGAACCAGAGGATTTCACTGTAACGGACAGCGGGCTGACCCTGCTTGACCCGCCTGCCGGTCCGTTCACTTTGGAGACGACCGTCTTTATCAATCCTGACACCAACAAGGCCCTCCAGGGTCTCTACCGTTCGCGCGGGGTTTACTGCACGCAATGCGAGGCGGAAGGATTCCGCCGCATTACCTACTTCCTCGATCGGCCCGACGTCCTGTCGGTCTACTCCTGTCGCATCGAGACCAGCATCGACGAGGCGCCCATTCTGCTCGCGAACGGCAACCCGGTGGAGCGCGGCACGCTCGATCACGGCAAGCGCCACTACGCAATCTGGAAGGACCCCCATCCCAAGCCCTGCTACCTGTTCGCCCTCGTTGGCGGCAACCTGTCGTCAATCGCGTCCGATTTCAAAACTATGTCGGGCCGCGACGTCGACCTTCGCATTTACATCGAACACGGCAAGGAATCTCGCGCAGCCTGGGCCATGGATGCGCTGAAGCGCTCCATGCGATGGGACGAGAAGCGTTTCGGCCGCGAATACGATCTCGACGTCTTCAATATCGTCGCCGTGTCGGATTTTAACATGGGCGCGATGGAGAACAAGGGCCTCAACATCTTCAACGACCGACTGATATTGGCGTCTCAGGACACGGCGACCGACGCGAACTTCGAATCCATCGAAAGTGTCGTTGCTCACGAGTACTTCCACAATTGGACCGGCAACCGCATCACCTGCCGGGACTGGTTCCAGCTTTGCCTGAAGGAAGGGCTGACCGTTTACCGCGATCAAGAGTTCTCGGGCGACGAGCGAAACGCGGCCGTGCAGCGCATTCTCGATGTCCGCCAGCTTCGCGCCCATCAGTTCCCGGAGGACGCCGGCCCCCTCGCCCACCCGGTCCGGCCCAGCAGTTACATCGAGATCAACAATTTCTACACCGCGACCGTCTACGAGAAAGGCGCCGAACTTGTCCGCATGATCGAGGCCATCCTCGGCCGCGAAGCCTTTCGCGCGGGCATGGATCTCTACTTCGCCCGTCACGATGGCGATGCGGCAACGATCGAGGATTTCATAACGTCCTTCGAGGATGCCAGCGGCCGCGACCTGTCGCAGTTCAAGCTCTGGTACAGCCAGGCGGGCACGCCCGAGATCGTCTGCTCGTTCATCTACGACAAGGCGCACAAGACAGCCGAGCTCAAGGTCGAGCAAGTCCTGCCCTCGACACCGGGCGAAACCAAAAAGCAACCGCTGCACATTCCCATCCGGATCGGCCTTCTCGGCGCCAACCGGCATGAAATTCCGCTTCTGGACGAAGCCGGTCGGCCCATTGCAGATGGCGTGCTCCATCTCACCAAGCGCACTCAGACGTTCCGATTCTCACAGGTGCCATCGCGGCCAGTACCGTCGCTGCTGCGTGGCTTCTCGGCCCCAGTAAAAACGACGATCGATCTCGCCGATCGGGAGCTCGAATTCCTGATGGCCAACGATACCGACCTGTTCAACCGCTGGCAGGCCGCCAATACGTTCGCAACCCGGACGTTGATGCAGATTGTCGACATTCTCGCGCAGGGCAAGCGCGCCGCCCGCGGTCACTCCTACGCCCGCGCGCTCGGAGCCTCCCTCAGAGACGAGGCGCTGGCGCCGGCGTACCGGGCCGAGATCCTCAAGCTGCCCTCCCAATCGGATATCGCGCGCGAGATCGCGCGGAACGTCGATCCCGACCTCATTCATCGTGCTCATCAGCAGTTGTCCCGCCAGATCGCGGCCATGCTGGGGGATACGCTGGAGGAGTTGTATGCCGAAATGGCGCCGCGCGGCGCGTTCTCGCCCGATGCCAAGCAGGCGGGTCGAAGGTCATTGCGCAATGCCGTGTTGACGCTTCTCACCGCGCGTCGCGAACCCGAGGATATCACCCGCCTCTGGAAGCATTTTTCCAAGGCCTCCAACATGACCGACGAAGCACACGCCCTGATGATTTTGGCAGGCCTGGAAGTTCCCGAGCGTACCAGGGCGCTGGCCCAGTTCCACGACAAATGGAAGGGCGACCACCTGGTGATTGATATGTGGTTCGCGGCGCAGGCCCAGTCGCATCGGGTCGAAACCCTTGACGAAGTCCGGGCCCTGACCGCGCACTCGCTGTACGACAACAAGACTCCCAACAAGGTCCGCGCGCTTATCGGCGTGTTCGCCATGCAGAACCCCGTCCAGTTCAATCGACCCGATGGTCTAGGCCACCAGTTCGTCGCCGAGCAGGTGGTGGCGCTCGATCATTTCAATCCGCAGATCGCCGCCCGGATGCTGGGGTGCTTCCGCAGCTGGAAGTCCATGGAAAGCGGCCGACGCTCATCCGCCCGCAAGGCCCTGCAGACGGTGGCCAATACCGAGAATATTTCCCGAGATGTCTATGAAATAGTGACAAAAATGCTGAGTGGCGGGGCAACGTGATCTTGGTGCTTGACCACCATTTATTCTCCCTCGACAGGCGAGTCGCGAATCAGTGAACTAAGGGTATGATTCGGTATCCGGGCGTGCCGAATCGCGCGGGGCGAAGCAAGGCAACAATTCAAACAGGGTGATTAGGATGGCGTGGACTTCGTCCGCCTATCCGCGGGAATCTTCTGTTCTGAGACAGAAGCTCGCCGGAGGCCGCAACTCACTCAACAAAGTCCTCGATCAACTCAACATCGAAGCTATTACGATTTTGCGCATTTGCGCGGTGCTGCACCTGGCGGCACTTTCGGTGTCCGTCCTCACGCCCTCAGAGCAACCGCCGATCCTCCTCGTCGCGACCGGTCTTGCCCTTACGGTTCTTGCCCTGCTGCAGGTGGATGTCGATTTGGCCGTCCAGCGCTCTCCGGAACTCGATAACGGCGGTACTCCTTTCGTGGACCACGATGCGGCGCAGGCCTTCAACCTCGTCCAGGAGCAGCAATCGCAGCGTCTCGTGGAACTCGCCGATGCGGCGACCCGCGCCCGGCGCATGGCGGAACAGCGCAGCCAGACCTGGGCCGATCTCATGGCTCGCGTCAGTCACGAACTTCGCACACCGCTCAACGCCGTCATCGGCTTCTCCGACATCATGAATGGCGAATTGCTGGGACCTCTGGGTCACGATCGTTACCGGGAATACACCCGCCACATCCGCGACAGCGGACATGAGCTTCTCAAGTCGACAGAAGATACGCTGGCTCTGACCGGCCTTCTGGCCCAGCCCGACGAAGCACCTGCCCCGGTTGCCTTGCAACTCGATCTGCTGATCGCCGACGCGTGGATCTTCATCCGCCAAGGACTGGAAAGCCGCGACGTTACGCTGGAGATCAACATGTCAAAGCGCGTTGAGATCTACGGCGAGCGCAGGCCGATGCGGCAGGTATTCATAAACCTCCTGAAGGAAGCGACCCTGCGCGCTGATGGCGTCGGCATCATAAACATCTCGAGCGTTGTGACGGGCGATTTCCTCGAACTAAAGGTCAGCGTCGCGGCTCGCCGCAGCTTCCTGGCTTACCAGGAACCCTCTCTCTCGATCTGCACAGCGCGAGCATTGCTCGAACTTCAGGGAAGCGCATTGCGCGAATTCACTTTGCCGGATGGCACTTGGACTGCAACGACCGTGCTGCTGCACGCCGCACAGCAGGACTTCTTCACGACGCCCCTTGAAGACGTACCGGCCATACGGCTCAACTAAGGCGTGCTGAACTAAACGAGACCAGCGTGCGCGACAGGGGACGCCTTTTCAGGGTTGCTCCATCGGAACTTTGTCATCCGGTTTTTTTTCCGACGGTTCTTCGGGCGCCTCGTCGTCGGTCTTTTTGAATCGGCCCGTGCCCGGTCCGCGCTTCTTCCACCATTCAGCGAGTTGACTCCGTTCGTCGGCCGTCAGTTTGCCAGCGGCATCCAAAAAAAAGTCCTGGCCAGCAGCGCGCAACTTTGCTTGCTGCACACCGACGGCCTCGAGAGCCGCCTTCAATTTGGACGGGTCGAACGGTTCGGCAGCGAGAATTTCTGCAGCCTCCAGACGGGCCTTGACGACATCGCCGCGTAACGAGAAGACAACGGCGCGTGCGCCTTTCATGGCATCGCGGATAGCGGCACGACGCTCCGGTGGAAGTCGCCGCGCGTAGCCGGCGAGGCCGAAATCATCGACATCTCGGAACCCACGGCCGTGGCCGTGCGGCGGACCGTGGATCCATGCCCCGGCGAATGCGCCGGCGATGGCAAGGTTGGCCGCGAGCGAAGTGACGAGCGCCCACTTCCATCGACGCGGCAACGTCGAAAACCCGCCACTGACTTGGACAGTGTCGTCACTCACAGCAGTTCCTCCTCACCGGCTGGGACTGCCGTGCCCAAGACCAGATCGAAGGTATCCTCGCTGGTGTCGCTGGCGCCGCCGAGCAGGGCGCGCAGCGGATCGGCTGCGAGCATCGCGACGCCCGAAGTACCAAAAAAGATCCCGAGAACAAGCGATGCCACCAGCACGCCCGCTACCGGCCAGGCATCATGATCACGCACCTTTGGGCGTCGCGGCACCGACGGCCTCACGTTTCCCACTAGTGGTGCAGGCCTGCCAATTGCGAACGCTCTACCCCTCGTGGCGACAGGAGCACTTTCAATGGCGACGTGACCCTGCAGACGATCGCTGAGTGCCGCGACACACTGAACAGGATATTCCGGAGCCTGATCAAGTAGCCGGTCGAGAGCTGCTGCGTCCGCAAGCGCCGCCCGCGCCTCGGCGCTTTCAGAGATCAGCGCGGCAAATCGAGCACGCATATGCAGAGGCCAACGCGTCCGATCGGCGCCGTACGTGTCGAGCGTATTGCGAAACGCCGCGAGATCGTTTCCAGGTGTGGTCGTTCCGTTCGCCATCTCATCCAGGTCCGTTCAACAGTCTACCGCCGCCATCATGTCTCCGTGTCGGGCAAAAGCGCCCGCCAATCCGCAGCCAGCGTGGCTTTGAGGCTTCGCCGGGCCCGGCCGAGGAGCGACTCGACGGCTTCGTCCGAAACCTCCAGCAAGGCTCCGACCTCGACCATGCTCAAACCCTCGTAGTGAAACAACGTCAACGCGATGCGCTGGCGCTCGGGCAGCCCCTGCAGAGCCGCCGAAACGCGTTCGGCCAGATGCTGCTGCTCCAGCCCCAGTTGCTGACTTGCGGGCTCGGCTTTCTCGGGAACCTCGTCCGTCACGTCGACGCGACGGCGGGATCGCACCCTGTCGATGCACAGGTTAGAAGCCACCCGCCGCAACCAGGGCCTGAGGCCGGACGGGCCAATCTCAATAGCGCCGCCTGAGCGCCATAGGCGCAGGAATGTTTCCTGCGCGATGTCCTCCGCCTCCGCGTCGTCACCAAGTATCCGCCGGGCAAGCCCGGTTACCGGGCCGAGGTGGCGATCGCAGACGATCCGGAACGCGGCAGCATCACGCTCGGCGATCCTCGCCAGGAGGGCGCCGTCTTCCGCACTCTCTGCGCCGCGCCAGGCCCGGCTGTCCGGCCCTGGTCCAGAAACATCAGGCGGCACGATCACCCTCTGTACATGTGCATGGCAGCCCACGTCATCACCGTAGCATTATGCCGGACCGCCCGGCTCGCGTCATTACCGCCGGGTCCAAAGCACCCGGGCCTCCGGCCCTCGCCCCTCAAGGGCGTATACCGAGAAGACGAAATGGGCGGCCATATCCGTCGCGGCACCCATCGGCCGCTCAGGCTATGATGCCGTCGAACAGCGCGGCAGTCTGAGCCAGGGATTCGTGGAGCCGGGCCTCGAGCGCCTCGAACGTTGGCGCTTCACCGGCCCGAGCGAGGAGATCCTTCAAGCCTTTCGGGGCTTTGGCGGGATCGAACCGCCCCTCCATGCACAGCCGCAGGATCTGCGTCAGATCGTTGATGAGGCGTGCAGCGCCAATCAGGTGTTCCGCCGATTGGTCATCGAGACACCCGCGCGCCTTGAGTTTGCGCAGCGCCACCACCGTGTTCTGGTCGAGGATGTCGGGATGCTCGTACGCGTGGATAAGCTGCAGATACTGGGCGATGAACTCGAGGTCGATCAGACCGCCGCGAGCTTGCTTCAAATCCCAGATGTTCGCCGTTCCTTTCTCGGCTTCGATACGCTGGCGCATGTCGCGCACGTCGGCCGTGACCTTGGTATGGTCGCGTGGCTTCACCAGTGTCTGGCGGATCACCGCGTCGACTTTGTCGCGCAGTTCGGCCGGACCGCCGACAGTCCTGGCCCGCGTCAACGCCAGATGCTCCCAGGTCCATGCCTCGCTGATCTGGTAATCAAGGAAGCTCCGCAACTGCGTCGCCACAGGCCCCTTGGTGCCGGACGGCCGCAATCGCATATCAACTTCGTACAGCATGCCTTCGCTGGTTGGCGCCGAGAGGGCCGCAATCAATCGCTGAGTGAGGCGCGCATAGAACTGGCCGGGCGACAGCGGCTTGTCACCAGTGCTCAGCGGGCTGGAGGGATCGAAGTCGTAGACCAGAATTAGGTCGAGGTCGGACGCCGCCGTCATTTCCCGGCCGCCGAGCTTGCCCATCGCGACGACGACGGCGCCACCGCTTTCGACGGAACCATGCACGCGGACAAGATCCGTCTCGACCGCCTTCTGCAAAGCTACGATAAGCCGTTCGGCTAGCAACGCATAGGCGCCCCCCGCCTGGCTTGCGTTGACGGCGCCGGTCAGGACGCGCACGCCGATGAGGAAGCCCTGTTCGCTGCCGACGACCCGCGCCCGGTCGAGAATATCCTGAGTGTCGGAAACTGACGTCAGTTCAGCCGCTATAATGTTGTCGAGCTCATCGGCCGTCGGGAGTGCTGCAAAGAGGCGCGGATCGAGCACGGCATCCAGCAGCCGGCGCCTGCGTGACAGAATGCGTGCCAGCCGCGGCGCCGTGCCCATGATGTCGGCAACAAGCCGCAGCAAGGTCGGATTAGCCTTGAGCAGAGAAAACAGCTGCACGCCCGACGGCAGGTCGGACAGGAACCGGTCGAAGTTTGCAAAAGCGCCCGAGGGATCGGCTGTTTCGCCCAGCGCGGCAATAAGAAGAGGCTGTACTTCGGTCAACAGCTCGCGCGCGCGCGCCGAGCGAACTGCCGGATAGCGACCGTGGTGCCACCCGCGAACCGCGGCAAGAACACTCGACGGCTGCTTAAAGCCAAGCTTTTTCAGCGCTTCGATCGTACCGGGATCGTCCATCTCGCCGGCGAACACCATGTTCGAGCCGGCGGCCGTCAGTTCCGGCATATCCTCGAACAGCCCAGAGTAATGCCGCTGCACGGTTTCGAGAACACCAACAAAAGCTCGACTGAACGCGTCGACATTTTCGTAGCCGGCGAAGCGGACGAACCGCGCAAGCTCGGCCTCCGCATCTGGAAGTTCGTGCGTCTGCTCGTCCGCAACCATCTGGACGCGGTGTTCGAGCGCGCGGAGGTAGAGGTAGGCCCGTTCCATATCGCAGCGGACATCTTCCTTGATCCATCCGCGTGCGACGAGCCGGTCCAGAGCGTCGAGGGTTCGCCTGACACGAAGATCCTTCTGCCGGCCGCCGGCAATGAGTTGCTGTGTCTGCGCAAAAAACTCGATCTCGCGGATGCCACCGCGACCAAGCTTGAGATCGTGGCCGGCAACGCCGATGCCGCCAAGGCCGCGAAATGCGTGGATCTGCCGCTTCATCGCATGAATGTCGGCTATGGCTGCGAAGTCGAGATACTTGCGCCATATGAACGGCGCCAACTCCGACAAAAGCGCATCTCCTGCCTCGATGTCGCCGGCAACAGCGCGCGCCTTGATCAGAGCGGCGCGCTCCCAGTTTTGCCCGAAGCTTTCGTAGTAGCCCAACGCCGCGTCACGCGACAGCGCGATCTGGGTCGCGCCCGCGTCGGGGCGCAGCCGCAGATCGGTGCGGAAGACATAGCCATCGGGCGTGCGCTCGTCCATCAGTCTAACCAGATCGCGGGTCACCTTGACGTAGAAGGGCTGCGGCTCTATCCCTTCGCGCATCCGCGCGCGCTCCAAATCGTAGAAAACGATCAAATCGATGTCGCTCGAATAATTCAGTTCGCCGGCCCCATACTTGCCCATGCCGAGGACAATGTAGCCCGAGCGGTCGGCGGCCAGATTTGGATCCTCGTCGACCCAATCGCCCTTTTCGCAGGCCTTGCGAAACAGCATGCGGACGCTCTGCGTCAAGGCGGCATCCGCAGACCGCGTCAATGCTTCGGTGACACTCATCACCGGCCACACTCCGCCGAGATCGGCGAGTGCCACGGTCAGTGCGACTTCATTCTTGAAAACGCGCACCGCCCGCATGGCGTCGTGAAGTCCGGTCACCGCGTCGAAGCTGCTGACAAGTTCGGCTTCGAGGACCGCGATGTGCGTTTCAGGCATCGCGGCCAAAACCCTCTGCAGACGGGCACGGTCGCGGTTGATGAGGCCACGCAGATACGGCGATCCATCCAGCACGCCACGGATCAACCTTGCCGCGCGCTGTGTCGTGCAATATTGCCGAAAGCTCATCGAGCCGAGGATCGCCCGCAATCTCCTCGACCAACGCGCCGAAATGGCCTCCATTGCCAGACGCGTCGGGCAGCGGAGCCTGTTCAAGCCGCTTCCAAAGCGGAGCGGTCGAAATCGCGTCAGTCGGCATGGCGCCCTGAGATCAAGACAGCGGTGACCCTGCGTGGTCGCGCTCGGCCCCGCTCGCCAAGGGTAGCGTGAGGACCGCCCTGAGGCCGGGCGCATTGTCCTCAAGACGTACCGCGCCGCCGTGCAGTCGCGCAACCGCCGCTACGAGGCTGAGGCCCAAGCCGGTGCCGGGCTGGGTGCGGCTCTTTTCAAGACGGACGAAGCGTTTGAGCGCGCGTTCGCGGTCTTCCGCGCTGATACCGGGGCCACGGTCCGCCACAACGATCTCGGCCTTGCCGTTCGCTGCCACCACTGTCACGGAAATCGTCAGGTTCTGACGGTCTTTGGCTGTCCGACCATACTTGATGGCATTGTCGATGAGATTGGCGACGGCCTGCCCGATCAGTTGCCGGTTGGCTCGCACCATCGGGGCGGTGCACGCATCGACCGTGAACGGCAGTCCCGCCTCCTCGGCAACAGGTTCGTAGAGTTCGGCGACGTCGCTGACCAACGCGGCCAGATCGAATTCCGTCATATTTTCTTCGAGAGCCCCGGCCTCGAGCCGCGCGATCAGAAGCAGTGCGTTGAAAGTCTTGATGAGCTCGTCAGCTTCCTCAATCGTCTTTTCGAGGCCTTCGCGATAGGCTTCGCACCCGCGCGGATCGCGCAGGGCGCCCTCTGCGCGATTGCGCAGCCTATTCAAGGGTGTTTTGAGATCGTGCGCGATGTTGTCTGAGACCTCGCGCATGCCGTTCATCAATTGCACGATCCGGTCCAGCATGGCGTTCAGATTTTCCGAAAGACCATCGATCTCGTCGCCGCTGCCCTCGAGCGGAATGCGGCGAGACAGATCGCCTTCCATGATGGAGCGGCTGGTGCTGTTGATGCGCTCGATGCGTCCGAGCAGCAGTCGGCCCGCGCCAAGCCCGCCCAGCAGGCCTGTCAGCGCCAGCAGCCCGAACCCGAACAGGAACACGCGCCGAACGCGCCGCGCGAACGTCCGCTGCTCTTCGATGTCGCGGCCTACGACTGTAATGTAGCCCTTTTCCATGCGAACCAGCATGGCTACACCAAGCCGCTGGCTCTTGGCATCGCCCGCATCGGCGGCTTCGTAGGTGAAGACACCGCCGTTGATTGCAGCGTCGGCAAGTTCCGGTGGAATGCGACTGAGATTTCCTGCGCGCTTGACGCCGTTAGCGTCGGCAACGAGGTAAAGTCCGGGACCCTCGGGGCGGCTGCGCGCCTGCACGGTGGCCGACATCGCATCAATACCGCCTTTGTCGAATATGTGCCGGAATTCGGACGCTTCGCTGCTGACGGCTGAGAGGACCTGATCCGTCAGCACTTCGTTGGTCTGCCAGAACAGCCAGCCCAGAATGGCGCCGGCGGTAAGCAGAAATGCCGCCATGCTCACGGCGGCGATCCGGAACGGCGAGGACGCAAACAGATTGGTGCCCTGCCTACCCAGCGCCGTCTCGGACCATGTATCCCGCTCCCCGGACAGTGTGCAACAGTGGCTTGTCGAAGCTCTTGTCGATCTTGGCACGCAGGCGCGAGACGTGGACGTCGATGACGTTCGTTTGCGGATCGAAGTGGTAATCCCAGACGTTCTCCAGCAGCATGGTGCGCGTCACCACTTGGCCCGCATGCTTCATCAGATACTCGAGCAGTCGGTACTCGCGTGGCTGCAGTAGAATCTGCTCGCCTCCCCGCGTCACCCGATGTGACAGACGGTCGAGGACCAGATCGCCCACGGCATAACGTGTCTCCTGCTCCTCCGGCACGGCACGGCGCGAAAGGGCTTCAATTCGGGCCAGCAGTTCCGTGTAGGCATAGGGCTTCGTCAGGTAATCGTCACCGCCCGCCCGAAGCCCCTTGACGCGATCGTCGACCTCGCCGAGCGCGGACAGGATCAGGACAGGCGTTCTGTTACCTTTAGTTCGCAGCGACTTGACAATGGAGAGCCCATCAAGCTTGGGCAGCATCCGATCAACGACGAGGATGTCGTAATCACCCTCTTCCGCCATCGACAGCCCGGTTTCCCCGTCTGCGGCGAGATCGGCCGCGTGGCCGCTCTCCTTCAGCGATTTCTGAAGGAACTGCGCCGTCTCCCGATCGTCTTCTATGACCAGAACCCGCATGTTCCCCGATCGCCCATTTTAAAGCCCGCGTCTCAGCCGCGGCTATAGTGCATGCTTCGTCTTGGTACGTCGAGGCGGCCTCACACGGGTGAGGCCGCCTCAATTTTTGGTACCCTGCCGACACCTTAGCCCTTCTTCATCTGGATCGGGACAAACCGCTTCTGATCGGCCGACTTGACGTGGAGCATGACGGCCTGACGGCCCATCTCCTCGGCCTTCTTGACGCTGGCAATGACGTCCGACGGTCCCGTGACGGTTTCGCCCGCGACCTGAAGAATGACGTCGCCCGGCTTCAGGCCCTTCTCGGCAGCGTCGAAGTCCGGATCGACCTCAGCGATGGTGACGCCTTCCTTGGACTTGGCCGGAGCGAGCGTCAGGCCAAGCTGGCTTAGTTCAAGGCCCTTGCTCTCATCGACCGGCTTGCCCTCCTCGAGCTTCGCCATTTCCTCCATGGAGCCCGGGAACGTGCCGAGCTTCACCTTGACGGTCTGTTCGGCGTTGTCGCGCCAGACTTTCACATCGACCGTCGTATCGGGGGCGAAGTCGGCGATCTTGCGAGCCAGATCGCGGCTGTCGGCAATCTTGTCGCCGTTGACGGCAACAATCGCGTCCTGCTGCTTCAGACCCGCGGCAACGGCCGGGCCGCCGGGCGTGATGTCACTGACGAGCGCACCCTTAGGGTCAGCCAGTCCGATCGCGGCAGCCGTGTCCTCGTCGACGTTCTGGATCTTGACGCCGAGCCAGCCGCGGCTGACGCTGCCCTTGGCCTTCAGCTGTTCGATGACTTCGATTGCAGTCTTGGCCGGAACGGCGAAGGCGATGCCAACGTTGCCGCCCGACGGGCTGTAAATGGCCGTGTTGACGCCCATAACCTCGCCGTCGAGATTAAAGGTCGGACCGCCGGAGTTGCCGCGGTTAACGGCGGCGTCGATCTGCAGGAAATCGTACGGACCCGAACCGATGTCGCGGCCGAGAGCCGAGACAATGCCGGCAGTCACAGTGCCACCGAGGCCGAATGGATTGCCGACGGCAATCGCCCAGTCACCGACTCGCGTTCCCTTTCCGGCGAACTTGACGTGGGGGAAAGTGCGGTTGCTCTGGATCTTGAGGAGCGCGAGATCCGTGCGCGCATCAGTTCCGATCAGCTTGGCGTCGAGCTTCTCCTGATCATCGAAGCTGACCTGAATCTTGTTGGCGCCTTCGACGACATGGTTGTTGGTGACGACATAGCCGTCTTCCGTAATGACGAAGCCCGAGCCCTGGGCCTGCTGCGGATGCTGCTGCTGGGGCTGGTTCTTGAACTCCTTCGGCAGGTTCTTGAAGAACTCATAGAACGGGCTGTCCTCGGGCACGTCCGGGAAACCCTCGGGCAACCCGCGGCCACCGTCTTTCGAATTCGCTGCGACCTTGCTGCTGCCGCTGACGACTGAGATGCTGACGACAGCCGGCTTAACCCTCTCGATGATATCGGCAAACGACAAAGGCGCGCGACCGTAAGGCGTTTCGACGGAGGCTGCCTCGGGCTTCAACTGCGCCCATACGGGGTTTGCACCCGGAACAAGGACATTAACTGCCAGCACGCCCGCAGCGGCGGCCAGAGCAACGGCGCCGACACGTCCGACGCGGCGACGGTGTGCGGATGGCCCGGGATTTGCTGACCCGGTCTTAGCGGTGGATTGCGAAGGCAGCGCCGGGTGAGAAGTGAACATGTTGTTGGACCTCCAAAGAACGAAGCAAGCTTGGTGATCCAATTAGAAGAACCGGCCTTACGGTTGCCTTTCGGCTGCCTTAACAGTTGGTAATGCTACCGTCAGCGGCTGATTAGTACGGGAATTCAATGAGATGAGGCGCTGGTTTGGAAAGGCGGTCAATTCGGTCGGTCCGTGCCCGCACCACCACAGGGCCCGCCGATGCGCGGCCAGCCTTACCGCCATCGTTCTGACCACGGCAGCGGCAGCTGCGCCGAAAGACAAAATCACCGAACCGACTGCGACCCCACGCGCTATGCCAGTTGCTGTTTTCGGGACCGACGATCGTGTCCTCCTGCCTCGCGAATTGAGCGCCTTCAACACCAAGATCGGTCTTCTCTACGATCGCGGCTCTCGATCAGTATGCACTGCATTCTGCGTCGGCGCGAATACCGTCGCCACCGCGTCGCACTGCTTGTTCAAGACGGCGGGCGAACGCGCCTCAAATCTGAAGTCCTTCTCGTTCCGGCTGGCATCGTCGTCCAAATCACAAGCCGGCGTCAGAATTGCTGGAGCTGCATCCGGTATGGCTGCAGCAAACGTCATGTCAGGATCTGCACGTCTCAGCGTCACACCGCCGATCGATGCGGGCCGCGATTGGGCACTGGTGCGCCTTGAGCAGCCAGCTTGCTCAGCCGGCGGTCTTCCACTCAGCAACCGTTCGCCGCAGGCGGTCACGCATGATGCCGACCAACACCGCGTCTACCAGGTCGGGTTCCATCGGGATTTCGGGAGTTGGCAACTCGTGCTCGGAAGGCCATGTCCGGTCCACCCGACATTCGACGGCGCCAGCGCCCGAATCATCGCTCACGATTTCAAGGACACCAGCGCGCTCATTCTCCACACCTGCGACACCGGAGGAGCCTCGTCCGGGTCGCCGCTGCTCATCGACGGTCCACACGGACCGGAGGTCGTCGGCATCAACGTCGGGACATATCTGCAGTCGCGTATCCTGACACAGGACGGCAATGTCGTTCGCCGCTTCAAGACGGACACCATCGCCAACACGGCCGTCAGTTCTACTGCCTTCGCCAATCAACTCGCTGCGTTTTCAAGCGCGGTGGTCATTGGGGGAGCCGAAGATATCCGCTCCATACAGAGGGCGCTCGCCGACGGCGGATACTTCAGCGGCCCCATCGACGGCGTGTACGGACCTGTGCTGCGAGAAGCAATCACGGCCTTCGAAGAGCGGGAACGCCGCCCCGTCACGGGCCTTGCGACGATAGATCTGCAGCGGCGCCTCGCTGCCCTGCGCGCCGAAAAGGCGAGATCCGCGCAGTCTGCCGCCTCGCACCTCAGCGTACAGATCGTCGAGACGGGAAGCATTGAAGACAAGGGCGGTAGCTCGAATGCATCTGATTCGAAGACCGCTAGTGGCGCGACGCGTCGGCGTCTTTCATCGCCTTAGCGAGACGCAATTCTTCCTCTGCTGAGAGAACCATGACGTCGCGGGTGGCCGCAGACCTCGCGTCGCCAAACAGTGACCTCCGCGTCATCACGACCGCACCAACGAGTATCAGAAGCGGCCCGATCCAGAGCAGCAGCGTTTGCCAGTTGAACGGCGGCTTCAAGAGAACGAAGTCTCCGTAACGTGCGACAACATAGGCACGCACGTCATCATCGCTGTCGCCCGCCGTCAGGCGCTCGCGCACCAACACGCGAAGATCATGTGCGAGGGGCGCATCGCTGTCATCGATCGACTGGTTCTGGCAAACGAGACACCTGAGCTCTGCCGAAAGGCCGCGAGCGCGCTTTTCGAGCGCGGGGTCCTTCAGCATCTCACCCGGCTGCACGGCCAAAGCCTGCCCGGCGATCAATCCGCTGAACAGCATCGCAGTGACGACGATCAGTGTGCGGCCGCACATCATGAACTTACTCCGCCGGTAAAGCCGCTGGCGGACGCTTCGCCCGCTGCGGCGCTCCGACCCGCAGACGCCGGTCGGAGAGCGAAACCGCTCCAGCCAAAAACATGATGAGAGTGCCGATCCATATGAACCGGACTACGGGATGGAAATAGAGCCGCACCGTGTAGCCGCCATCGTTCTGCAGAGTCTCCGAGAACCGTATAGAGATCGCCTCCCAGAGACGCATAGATGCCCGCTTCCGTGGTCGGCTGCGGCGGCTGATCGTAGAGGCGCTTCGTCGGATTGAGCACTGTCACGTCCGCTCCGGCACGTGTCACCTTGAAACTGCCGATCTGCTCGGTGTAGTTCGGCCCCTTGTTCTGCGTCACGCCTTCGAACTTCAATGCATAGACGGCTATTTCCACCGTCTCGCCGGGCTTGACCACGGTGACAAGCTCGGATCGGTAAGCGCTCGTCGCGATGATGCCAACCGTCGTCAAGCCAATGCCGAAATGGGCGAGACCCGTGCCAAGGGCCGAACGCGGAAGATTAACGAGGCGGCGTATGACTTCCGACGCAGCCGCCGTGCCGAACTTTACCCGGAACAAAACCTCCGACATAGCGCCGGCCATGACCCACACGCCAAGCGCGATGCCGAACGGGGCGAGCCACGGTCCGCGCTGAACAATCGCCAACGTGACCGCGATGACCGCGATCGCCACGAGCGCGACTCCAATCAGTCTTTGCGCTGCCCCATAAACGTCGCCTCGCTTCCAGGCGAGGTACGGCCCAAACGGCAAAGCCAGTAGAAGCGGAATCATCAGTGGTCCGAAGGTCATGTCGAAGTAGGGCGCGCCGACGGAGATCTTTTCGCCTGTCAGCGATTCCAGCACCAGCGGATAGAGAGTGCCTATCAGAACGGTGGCACACGCGGTCGACAGGAGAATGTTGTTGAGAACAAGACTGCCCTCACGACTCAACGGCGCGAAGATGCCGCCCTGGCGCAATTCGCGGCCGCGATAGGCAAACAGGGCGAGACCGCCGCCCGTGAAGAACAACATGATCGCAAGAACGAAAATGCCGCGTTCAGGGTCGACCGCGAAGGTGTGAACCGACGTCAACACGCCAGATCGAACGAGGAAGGTACCCATCAGACTCAAGGAGAAGGCGATGATGGCAAGTAGAACGGTCCAGACCTTGAGGGCTTCACGCTTCTCCATGACGAGTGCGGAATGGAGCAGCGCCGTACCCGCGAGCCAAGGCATGAACGAAGCGTTCTCTACCGGATCCCAGAACCACCAGCCGCCCCAGCCCAATTCATAGTACGCCCACCATGAGCCCATGGCGATGCCGATCGTCAGGCACATCCAGGCTGCAAGTGTCCAAGGCCGCACCCAGCGCGCCCACGCGGCATCGGTCCGGCCTTCGAGCAAGGCCGCGATGGCGAAGGAGAACGCCATCGAGAAACCAACGTAACCCATGTAGAGGAAGGGGGGGTGGAAGGCGAGCGCGGGATCCTGCAGGATGGGATTGAGGCCGTTGCCGTCGAAAGGAGCAGGGTAGAGCCGCTCGAACGGGTTCGATGTGAAAAGAATGAAGAGATAGAAGGCGACTGCGATCGAGGCCTGCACCGCCAGCACGTTAGCCTTGAGCGTAGCAGGAAGATTGGATCCGAAGACCGCCACGGCAGCACCGAAAATGGCAAGGATCAAGACCCACAGAACCATTGAGCCTTCGTGGTTCCCCCAAACACCCGATATCTTGTAGAGTAGTGGCTTTGTCGAATGCGAGTTCGCAGCGACGTTGGCAACGGAAAAGTCCGACGTCACGTAGGCGTGCATCAGGGCCAGGAATGACATCATGAGCAACACAAGCTGCGTGATGGCTGCGGGCTCGGCGATTGCCATTAGGCGAGCGTCGCGGCGGTAAGCGCCTATCGCCGGCAAAGTCATTTGCAGCGTGGCGACGACAAGGGCCAGGATCAGAGCGAAGTGTCCGATCTCGATGATCATTCCGCGATCCTCATGCTTTCGCAGTTCATTTCTTTACGGCACTGTCGGGGTGCGCGCTCGAGCCCAGCTTCACGCCTCTCGCCTCGAGCGACTTGGCGATCTCCGGCGGCATGTAGTTCTCGTCGTGCTTGGCCAGCACGGTGTCGGCTTCGAATGCGCCGGCCGCATTGATCCGGCCTTCCATCACGACGCCTTGGCCTTCCCGGAACAGGTCGGGTAGAATTCCGACGTACGTGACGGGAATGGTTTTCAGCGTGTCGGTCACCGCGAAAGAGACCTGCGCGCCATTTCCGCGCTTGACGGATCCATTCGCCACAAGGCCACCCAGCCGGAACCGCCGGCCGTCCTCGACCTTCTTTTCAGCAATGTCGCTCGGCGTGTGGAAGAAGACGATGGTGTCGCGAAGAGCAAACAGCATCAGAATGGCGGCCACTGCCAGCGCGCCCACCCCCGATCCGATCAGAACTGCGCGCCTTTGCTTGCGTGTCATCGCGTCCAGTCTCTAAATCGCCGGCTCAAGTTCAGAAGCGTGTCCAAACTAAGAGGCTATACCAAGGTTACGAGCCGCAGCATCGATCTCGTTCAGTGCTTTGGCATCATCTGCAAAATTTCGTTTTGCATTGGCCAGCGCCTTGGCGGCATCCTCGCTGCGACCAAGCACTTTGTAAGCACGCATCAGCTGAAGCCAGCCTGCCAGATCCTTGCCGTCCCTATCCAGGCGTTTGGCAAGCCGGCCAACCATGTCGTTTATCATGACTGATTGCTGATCCGGCGACATATCGCGAGCCGCAGCGACATCGGCAGCACTCGGACCATTCGGGCGAACGGTTGGCTCGGCGGCGAGGGCATCGCTGGTCTTCGCACCTTCGGCGAGCGGCACGCCGGCAAGACGCGCTTGCATAGCGCGAATGCGCTCTTCCGTCGCTGCCCGCCATGGCCATTCGGCCGGGGCGCCTGCGAGAATGCGGCGATAGCTAGCGAGCGCACCGGCAAGCTTGCCCTCCTGCTCGTCGCCGAGCGCGAGCCAGAGTTGCGCATCCGAACGTCCCGGCTCCAGTTCAAGCAGCTTGAGGGCAGCGCGTCGGACGTCGTCGGATACCACTCCGTCGCCTGCAAGAAGTGCCGCCTGAGCATATCCGGCGAGGCGTTGGGGCGTTTCGCCGAGTATCCGCATGGCGTTGCCGAAGGCTTCAGCCGCATTGGGGTAGCGGCCCAGCGACATGTAAATGGGGGCAATCACATCCCATCCTTTGCCATCCTCAGGATACTGATTCAGCCGCTGTTCGACCTTGGCGATCATTTGCAGAACGGGAGCTTGATCCGCCGGGGCGTCGAGCCGGGCCGCAAGCGGCATGTCCGGCACGTTGGGCGCCCCAAGCCGCAAATAGACACCGGCGCTCACTAGCGGCAGCAATACGGCGACGACGGCGATGACGTAACGGGGCTTAAGCAGCCCGGCTGCCGGCGAGATCGTATTGACGGCTTCGGCACCCGATTCGGAAATCTTGATGAGACGGCGCGCGACTTCCGCGCGGGCTGAGCGTGCTTCATCCGCCCCAATGAGCCCACGAGCCTTGTCGGCTTCTATCTCGGCGAGCTGGTCCTTGTAGACGGCGAGATCGGCATCCTCGGGCCGCAGGTCGCTCTCGCCACCGCGAGCAAGCGGCTGCAGGAGCGATCCGAGAACGGCGGCTGTCAATACCGCCAGTGCAATCCAGAGTAGCATGAGCCTTCCAACGGGAACCGTCTTTAGGCTTGAATAGGGGGGCAACAACCGGGTGACAAGATGCTTTGACAAATTGCGACTTGTTCTTGTGTCGCGGCCCTCATTGTTAAGCGACCGTCACTCAGGTTAAGGCGAGTTGGCCCTCTCTTGGGCGCCCGCGGGTATAAAGGGAACTCTCTAGCGGTCAGGTGACGTTGGTCCAAGTGCCGTCGGCGTTACGGCATGCGGTCCCGCGCATCGCCTGCGACTGGCCGTCGATGTAGATCTTGTGGGTGTAGTCGCGGCAATCAGTTTCGCCGCGCTTGTAGGGCCGGCTGGGTACGACTTCGCCATAGCGGCCGTTGTCCGGGTTGCGCCACTGGCGCGAAACGCCGGACTGACCGCGCTCCAGGGCATCGTACTCGGCCTGCTGAGCGAGCATGCGATCCTGCTGATCCATGCCGCGGCCAATCTCACTACCGACGATGCCGCCGATCACAGCGCCAATGGCCGTTGCAGCAACACGCCCGGTGCCCTTGCCGACCTGATTACCGAGAATGCCGCCGGCGAGAGCGCCGACCGCAAGGCCCGTGTCCGCCTTGTTGGGACCGTTGGGCCCGCATGCCGCGAGCATGACGGGCAGCACGGCGATTGCAGCAATGCGCATCTTGCGCATAAGAGACCTCATCCTCGTGACTTGGGACATACCGGGGACGCACACTCAAAAAAGACCCAGTCTCGTGCGCTTCAAGATGCACGGACGAACCCCGATTTCCACCCGGATTCGGGCGAAAGTTCGACTCAAATAACAAGCAGTTCCGTTTGATCCCGGAACTTGTCCGATCAAATCGACGGCAACTCAAGGCATACGGCCAATCCGCCGCGCGGGCTTTCAGACAGTTCGAGATTTCCACGATAGAGTTGTACCAGATCTGCCACAATGGACAGACCAAGACCCGAACCGGGAATGGTCTCATCAAGACGTTGTCCCCGCTTGCCGATTCGGCTCCGTTGTTCCGGCGTCAGCCCGGGCCCATTGTCCTCCACGACGATTCGGAGCAGGCCGGGGCCGCCGCGCCCATTCCGCTCCGGCCCCGACGCGCTAAGGAAGACGTGCCCGCCGGCCCACTTGCAGGCGTTGTCGAGAAGGTTTCCCACCATCTCCTCCAGGTCTTGCTGCTCGCCCTGGAATTTCAGCCCCTCGACGCCTGAGACTTCAATTTTTATATCCTGCTCCCGATAGATCCGTTCGAGCGCCCGGACGATTGACGCGATCACCGGCGCGACCTCGGTCGAACGGCCAACTCCGACCCGCGCTGCCATACGTGCGCGGTCGAGATAACTCGTGATCTGATCGCGCATGATCTGCGCCTGCTCGGCGACCTTTTCACCAAACGGGCTTTCATCCTCCCGGGCTTCGTTGGTGATCACCGCAAGCGGCGTTTTGAGAACATGCGCCAGATTGCCAACCTGGGTGCGGGCACGGTCGACGATGTCCTGGTTGGACTGGATGAGGGCATTCAGCTCCACCTGCAATGGCTCGATTTCGACAGGGAGGTCGCCCGCCAGAGCAGTCGCCTCGCCCGAGCGCACGGCGGCCAAGCCCTTCTCGATCTTGCGCAGAGGCGACAGCCCAAAGCGCACCTGGAACAACGTCACCGTGACGAGACCAAACCCGGTCAAGGCAAGGGCCGTCGCGAGCCGAGCCAAGAATTTTCTGTAGCGAGTCTCCAGCCAAGCGATCGGACCTGCAACAGTGACCGAATAGCGAGGACCCCCTTCGACATGCCCATTGCTGTCGATCACTTCCACGATCCGGATCGGTTCGCCCGTCGGTCCGGTCGAATTCAGCCACCTCTGGCCCGCGCCATCCGCCGGAACGCCCAGATCGAAAGGCGAAGGCAGACTCGACGTCGCCAGTGACGCGGAAACGAGCCGGCGCGCCGAAGGGTCGTCCAGCGGTTTGATCTGCCAATACCAGCCCGAGTGAGTCTCTTCGAAGAGCGGCTCATAGCGGTTCGGCGGCGTAACGGGCTGCGACCCGCCTCCCGAAAGGGCGTCAATCGCGAGTGAGTTGACGAGCTTCTCCAGCCGCTCATCGAAACCCGCCCTGACGTCGTCGCGATACAGCTGGTAGATGATGACGCCTGCCAGTGGCAGCACGAGCAGCGTCCACATGGCGGCCGTGGCGAACAGCCGGAACGCGAGTGAGTTAAGTCTCATCGCCGCCCGTACCCATACGGTAGCCGAGACCTCGCACTGTCTCGATCACGTCGGCCGGGATTTTCTTGCGCAAACGTCCGATGAAGACTTCGATGGTATTGCTGTCGCGATCGAAGTCCTGATCGTACAGATGCTCCACTAGTTCGGTACGCGACACGACGCGGCTGTTGTGATGCATCAGATAGGCGAGCAACCGATACTCGTGCGAAGTGAGTTTGACCTGCTGACCATAGCACGTCACGCGCGCCGTCTTTGTGTCGAGCCGCACCGGCCCGCACTCGATCTCGCTCTTTGCGTGACCCGACGCGCGGCGCACCTGTGCCCGGACGCGCGCCAGCAGTTCCTCCATATGGAAAGGCTTGGTGAGGTAATCGTCGGCTCCAGCATCCATCCCCGCAACCTTGTCGCTCCAGCGGTCACGGGCCGTGAGGATGATGACCGGCATGGACCGGTCCGAGCGGCGCCATTCCTCTAGTACCGAAATGCCGTCCTTCTTCGGCAGGCCTATGTCGAGAATAACGACGTCGTAGGGCTCGGTATCGCCGAGAAAATGTCCCTCCTCGCCATCCAAGGCCGTATCGACGGCATAGCCGGCATCCCCAAGCGCGCGCACGAGCTGCCTGTTGAGATCCTTGTCATCCTCGACGACGAGTATTCGCACTGGCCCCTCGATCTCGTGTGGACTTTAAAAGTTGTGCCTGCACGCTGGAGTATACTGCCGATTTTGTCCTTTCCTAGCGCGCGAACGGCGTCTTGGCGTCGACAACCGTTGTCCGGAACTGACCGTTGTTGGCGCCCACGACAAGTCGGTAGACCCAGCGCTCACCGTCCCGGCAAAGTGTCGTTTTCACGATTTCGCCGGATACTTGATCCCGGGCCGCCGCTTCTTCTCGCTTCTCGATCGGGGCTGCCTCCGACCAATCGTCTACGCACGGGCTCTGCTGGGCGATGGCCGACGACGCTTGTAGCGCGAGGACTGAGAGCGCGGCAAGACGTTGGTCTTTCATTGCAAAACCGTTCGTGTCGACAAGAAGAGACAAGCATTGCTGCTGAACATGCCATGAACGCGGCGAGATGCGAACCTAGCGACAGCGCCTTCGAACGTTTCCGCCCGACGTGGGCAAGTCCGCCAGAAATGGGGAAGCGATCGGTATCTCTTTGTCCGTATCGCCTTGTATCGCTCGATGAGCGACGCTTGCGGCGCGCTGGCAATCGCGGCGCGCGTCAACGTATCTCGCCGCCGACGCGTGTTTCAGGGGCCTCCTACAGCATGCGGATCGCCGTGCCGACGCCGTGTTTGACACAGGCATCCAAATGCATAGGGCGAGTGCTGGCGAACGATCCCTGCACTAATAGCGAGTGCGATAGATCGCACGTACCGTCCCAGGCGGGATGCGGCGCAACTCACTGACGAGCGTTTTGCGCGACGTCGCATCGACCGAGACACGCTCCCAGGCCGCGTAGACCCAAGAGTGATGCCCTGGTTGGTCGGCCCACCCGATCGGTGTAGCGCCTCTCCTGCACGTGGGCGAGTGCCACATCGAACCCGCCGTCCGCATTCGATCGGGGCGAAGTATCAGCCCATTCCACATCTTGGCGCGGCCAACGAAGCGCGATCAGGCGATCGTTGTCGAAGGCGGCAACGGATACGGCGTCGCGCTGTTTACTGCCTAACAAGATCACCTTGTCGGACCTCTCTCCCAGTAAAAAGCCGACGTGTCCGAACGCCGGATCTGCTCCGCGGCTCGATACTGCGATGCAGCCGACCCGTCCCTTTGTCAGTTCAATTCCCCAACTCGCATAGGAACGCGCCTTCATCGAGCCAGTGGGACAAAGCCAGCGCGTTTGACCCGCGTGCGCTGCAATTCTTCGCCCGGCGTCAGCGGGCCGGCATCATCGTTCGGCATTTCCAGGCTCTTCAGTTGGCAGTCGATCGCGTTCAGCGGGCGGCAGTTTTCGCCAGACGGAGGCGGCAACTTTCGACGGCGGCTTATGCCAGCCTTCCCTATGAAACCGCCGGTGGATGCTACGTGCCGACACCCTATGTCTGATGTTTGCGAGCGAGGGAGACCGCGCTCGACCCGTCGACCTCGAACGCATACCGTATCGCTGCCGTCGTCGACTGCCAAGTTTCGAATATCTGGCTGAAGCCACGACGACCTATCCAGAAATTCTCTGGATACAATTCGCCTTATATGAAAACCTACCATTGAAGCCTTCCGCTGTCAGCGTATACTTCCGTTATGCAGTACAATATTTTAACTGCACAGTATTTCTCTAAAATTTATCGATGACATGGAATAACAAACAATCGCCGCGCGCGGATAACTTGCAGGACACACCAGACACCGGCACCGCTCGTTCACTCGTCGGTGAAGTCGTCGATTATGTAGCGCTGGTAGGAGGCTACCTTCACGCCCTTCTCGTTGCGCGACCAGCCGCGAACCGAGACCCCGGCCTGGTGCACCGTTTCAGGATCGCCGGAGATGAGTGGGTGCCACCACGCAAGACTCCGCCCCTCGGCCACCCGGCGATAGCCGCACGTCGCGGGAAGCCACGAAATCAGGCGCACTTTCTCAGGCGTGAGCCCAATGCAGTCATCCATCTTCGCGTGGCGGTTCTCATAGTCGGAGCAGCGGCATGCACCGTTATCGAGTAGGGCGCACGTCAGCTTGGTGAGCACGATCGACCCAGTATCCTCGTCCTCGAGCTTGATGAGGCAGCAACGACCGCATCCGTCACAAAGTGATTCCCACTCCTGCGGAGTCATTTCCTCGAGAAGTCTTTCGCTCCCAGAAAGGCCGCCCGTCCTTGATCTTTTTCTGCCGTATCAAACTCCGCCCTCGCCCTCGTCTCGCCCGGAATGGTACATAGGTTTCGCACAGTCGGTGTTGCGAATCTTGTCTGTGTTTGCAATGCCCAAGGATCGCCATTGGAGCGCCAGACGAAACCCAGGGCCAGCACCCGGCTCCCAAGAGGCCGACGAATTTGAGCGATTGGTTTTTCAAACAGGGCGGCCGTGACCGCCTGATCAACTGGCTCGGCATCGATTCTGCGATAAATTCGTCGTTCGCAGAAGCATGGGCTCGAATCAAGGACTACTGGAACGCAGGCTCCAGCTTTTTCGCCCGTTTCCGCCTTACCGGCTGGAAGCGGCTTGCCAACGAGGCAGCCTCGGAATCCTTCACGCTCGCGGCTGGCGGTTTCGTGGTCCTCTATGCCTTGGCGCTGCCTGCGTTCATGGAGTTTGACGAAGGCCGCTTCCTGACAGGCAAGTATGCGGTCAAGTTTCTCGACAAGGACGGCAACGAGATCGGGAAGCGCGGTATTCTGCACAACGACGCCATTCCGCTGGAAGAGATCCCCGACTCGATGATCAAGGCCACCCTGGCCACCGAGGACCGGCGCTTCTTCGAACATTTCGGCATCGACATTCTGGGTACCTCGCGGGCACTCATCGAAAACCTTCGCGCCAACGACGTCGTGCAGGGCGGATCCTCCCTCACGCAGCAACTCGCCAAGAATCTGTTCCTCTCGTCGGAACGCTCGCTTCAGCGCAAGATCAAGGAGGTCTTCCTCGCCTTTCTGCTGGAGAGCCGCTTCTCGAAGAGGGAAATCCTGAAACTCTATCTCGACCGGGCCTACATGGGCGGCGGTGCTTTCGGCGTCGAGGCGGCGGCGCAGTTCTACTTCGGAAAGTCGATCAAGGACGTCAACCTCGCCGAATCCGCCATGCTCGCCGGATTGTACAAGGCGCCCACCAAGTACGCGCCCCACGTCAACCTGCCGGCAGCGCGGGCGCGCACGAACGAAGTTCTCCAGAACCTCGTCGAGTTCGGCTTCTACACAGCCGCACAGGTGCATGAGGCGAGACTGCATCCAGCAAAAATCGTCGAAAACCGCGAAACGTCGAGTCCCGACTGGTTCCTCGACTACGCCTTCGAGGAAGTGCAGCGCATTGCCGAGGGCAAAAGCCAGTTCGTTTTGACGGCGCGGACGACGGTCGAGCTGTCCATGCAGAAGGCTGCGGACGACGTCATGATCCCGTTCATTCAGCAGCGTGGCCGCAGCATGCGCCTCAATTCCGGTGCGCTTGTCGCCATGGAAACGGACGGTGCCGTTCGCGCCATGGTCGGGGGGCCCGACTACGGCGACAGTCAGTTCAACCGCGCAACCCATGCCCGCCGGCAGCCCGGCTCCTCGTTCAAGGTCTACGTCTACGCGACCGCACTGGAGAACGGCTACAAACCCGACACCGTGGTGCGCGACAGTTCCCGCGCATGCGGAAACTGGCGGCCTTCGAACTACGGCGGAGGAGGAGGAAGCGGATCGCGCCTGCCGTTGTGGATGGCGCTGGCCAAGTCGCTCAACACCGTTGCAGCGGAACTGTCGTTTGCCGTCGGCCGAGAAAAGGTGATCGAACTGACGAAACGCCTTGGCATCAAAGGCATCCGCAAATCCTGCTCGATGGCGCTCGGCGACTACGGCATCACGCCGCTCGAACACACCGGCGGCATCGCGACCTTCGCCAACGGCGGCAAGCTCGCAAAGCCCTACGCGATTCTCGAACTTTTCAACTCCAAGGGCGAGCTGATCTATTCGCGCCAGCGCGATGAAGGCGAGGCGCCGCAGGTCATCAAGCCGGAAGTCGCCGCCCGCATGAACCAGATGCTGCAGCGTGTCGTGACCGACGGCACCGCGCAGGCCGCCAAACTCGATTTCACGAACTCGGCAGGCAAGACCGGAACGAGTTCGGGGCCAAACGATATCTGGTTCGTCGGGTTCACAGGCAAGTACGTCGCCTCAATCTGGTTTGGCAACGACGACAACAAGCCGATGGCACATGGCAACACCGGCGGCCATATCGCCGCACCCATCTGGCACGACTTCATGGTCGTCGCGCACAAGGACATGAACATCCCAACCATCCCCGGCCTCGAGCCCCATCCGGTGCAGGTGGCCGAGCAACAGCGCCTCGCTGACCTCAGGCTCAGCGATCCGGAACTCGCCGCCAGCATAAACCCGGATCCGTCGCAAAGTCTGATGCCCGATCCGACGCGCAATGTTCTGCGCCGCATCTCGGCGGATCTGCGCAAGGCGGCCGGTTTGCCGGAACCGGCCGCGCCCGCCCAGCCGTCGCCCGGCGTGCCGCCAGCGAATGCGCCCGCTCCGACCGCGCCGCGAACGCCGAACCGGACCGGCAGCCTTTCGCCTGAGACTTCCGGTCAAAGCCCAAATCCGCAGAGCGCCGCGCTGCGACCGACCGGCTGGTCGACGTCCGCCGGCGCGGCCGGAACCAGAAACGTGCCATGAGCTTCCTCGTCCACAGGATCAAGAAGCGCGTGTCGGCTTTCACCGGCCACGTCGCCGACTGGGCGCTGCTGGCCGGCATCGTGATCTTCGGAGGGCTCGGCTCCAGCTGGTATATGGTCGAAGCAGGCACCGATCTGACCACCCTGCGGGCCGGACCCTGGGTGATGTGGAAGGCGGCGGCCCGGACGGACGCCGATCCCTACACTCGGGCGCACTTCGCACGCCTCGGAGCGCTGCCGCTCAGCAGCGAAGTCGCAAACACGTTCGTCGCCCGCACCGATAGCGAGGGGCGCCGCCTTCACTCGTCTTGTGACTACGTCGTTGAAGGTCCGGCCATGACCGCGCACTGGTGGAGCATCGCAGTATTCGACGCGAGAGGCCGCCTCATACGCAACGCCGCGGATCGGTATGTCTTCACCAGCGACACGGCGGCGATCAGCGCCAACAACAAAGTCACCATCACCCTTGCCCGTGACTCCCACGCCAGCAATTGGCTGCCGATAGGCGGCGCCGGCCGCCTCGCCCTGGTGATGACGACCATAGAACTCGGCTACGATAGCGCCACCGAGGAGGACCGCGATCCAGTCAGGATGCTCCCCGAGATCAAGCGCGGGGCGTGCCGATGATCAGGTTCATCAAGGCTCGCATCGGGGCGTTCAACTGGCGGCTCGCGGCCACCGCGTTCTTCGCCATCATCATTCTGCACATACTGGCGACGTTTGCCGCACCCCAACTCGTCCGCTCTACAGCCTACAGCCGTCTGGCATCGAGCTTGCCTCTCAATCAGATGGTCGTGCTGCCGCCGATCACGCCCGACACGCAGCCCCTTGCCCTTATGGCGCCCGACGCCCGCTATGCCGCCTGCCGGTTCGATACGTCACGCGGACCCGTTCAACTGACGGCGTCGCTGCCGTCCCCCGGTTGGACGCTCGCGCTATACTTGAAGGACGGTGCCAATTTCTATACGGCGGTGGCCGAGTCCGGCCGCAGGGTGGACGTATCGCTGCTGCTGGTTTCGGGCGGGGAACAGTTCCCGGGGCTTTCACCGGAAGCGCGCGGCGAACGAAGCCGCGAGGACGCAACCCTCAAGGTGCCGGCCAAAAACGGTATCGCCGTGCTGCGTGGACCCGAGGCGGGTGCTGCCTATCGGTCGCGCGTCGACAACGAGTTGCGGCGCGCGTCGTGCAGCGTGCGGCTGGATCCACAACAGGCGGCCAAGCCCTAGTCCTGAAGTTCAAGGCGATCGCGCTTGCGCGACGGCCGTGGTCGGACGGTCGAGACAGACTGCGAGGCAGCGTCCGTCGGTCGCTCGTATCTTACTCCCGGAAACAGCACGAGTTCGGACTCGCCGTCGATAGAGCGCTTGGCCCGTGAAGCATTCAGAAACGCAGACTGCGCACGAAACTCCAAGATCGTTGCCATGGTATCCCCCGTTGCGAGTGGTCGTGGCGGGCGTTTCATTCCCTCGTTTCTATGCGCTAGCTCGAATGAACCGCGCAGGGGAGTATCGTCCGGTTTCGGGTTAACAAAAGGTTAACGCGACCAGGAGCCCGTCCAACAAATCCCGCCAGACGTTTTCCGGCCACGCTTTGGGGATTTAATGCTGCTCGCGTGCGAGCCAGTCGTCGAGGAAGTGGCGGCCGTCACGCGATTCGATTTCGACGACCCACAAATCTGTGTCGAAATCTCGCTGCCGTGAGAGGAATGCGTCGGCATCGCAGTCGGGCGCAAATCCGCCCGGCAGACAGCAGCTGAACTGGCGGTCAAGCTCCAGACCAACCAATCCTGCGGGCGCAGGCCCATAAATCGCAGACGTTCCGTCAAGACGATTAACCCGCACGAAGATGGCGCCGGCGTCGTCGTCGCCGTGGTGGACGACGGCAGCGGCCACACCAGACGACATGCATCGGCGGACGTAGGCCTTGACCCAGATGCTCGATCGCAATCTCATGGCAGCGTGATGGGGGAAACCGCGGCGGCTGTCCAGTCGCGGCTAGGTGCGGCCGGTCATCCGCACCAGCCGTGCCACGAGCTGTCCGGAAATGCGGCCGCTATCGTTGAGCCCTTGCTGAGCTTCGAACTCACGTATCGCGCGAACCGTGCTCTCGTTGAGCCGGCCGTCGGGCTTGCCTACGGGATAGCCGAGCTTGGCGAGGGAAGTCTGCACCGTGCGGATCACCTCTGCAGCCCGCGGGCCGGGCCCTTCCGCCGATTTCACATCAGAGTCGGTGGTGCCCAGAAGGATAACCTGCAGCAGGCGCTCGCTGGCTTCACCCGTCAGCGCCAACCCATGGTCCGTCTCGAAGGCCATGATTGCGGCCCGCGTGACGATCCCGGCCACCCCATCGGAAGCGCCGGCCTCATAGCCACGCGCCTGCAATTCGCGCTGTATCGCGCGGGTCAGTTCGACCAGACCGGACGCAGACGTACGCGACCCCAGGCTGGACGGTTCCAAAGCCGAAGTCACAATGGGGGCGGCAACATGCAGCCGCCCACCGTCCGAAGGCTGGCCCACTGCATCTTCGTTTGTGAGCGTTCCGGAGATCTGAGCCGGCGCGCTTTGCATGAGGGACGCCCGGCCGCTAATTGGTTGCCCGATCATCAGGTTGCCGGCAAGCACGATCGTCAAGCCGCAGAACAGGGCAAGCGCGCACCTGAACCATCCCACCGACATGCCCATGCTTGCCACCCGCGCGCCTCGACCTGCACCCAATCGGCCGCATTATGTAAACCGGATGTTAATGCAGCATTAACCTCAGCATGCGGGAAGGAAGCCAGAGGCGGGATGTGTAAAATTTGACGCAGTTTTTCGAGTGCCTGATCCCGCTTCTTTCAGATTTTTGCCGTAACGTTGATAGTGTCTCGCGAGGGCATTCGGCCCTCCGTCTCCGGCGTTCGCAATGTCCTTGATCAGAACAGCTCTGGTGCTCTCGATCGGCATAGCCGTCCTGCCCTCCGACAAGGAGAGCCAAGCGCGGATGTACGAGCAGGCGTCCGCGGCCGCCAATTGGACGCGCACCTATTGCGATCGCAATCCCGCGCACTGCGACAGCGCCGCGGTCGTATGGTCGGCGTTCGTGGAAAAGGCGAAGTTTGCCGGGCAGCTTGCATACGATCTCGCGCTGCGCAGCATGGCCCAGGAACACGGCCTGACCTCGCCTGCCTCCTTCGCTCCAAACCAGCCGACCGCCGTTCCGCCGCAGGGCACGCTGACGCCGGCCGATCTCGCGCCGTCATGGCGCGGCACGCCCGCTCGCCAGAAAATCTGAGCTACTATTGATGCCTTGAAGCGGCTTGCTGCCGCTTGCCCACGTTGCCCCACTTGCCGGGCTTGATCGATCCTGCCTATGTCATAATGATTCGCAGGCGAAGCCTGGAACACAAGGCCCGAAAGATGACTTTTGCCGACATTCGCGCCGACTTCGAACTCCTTGACGACTGGGAGGACCGCTACCGATATCTCATCGAGCTCGGCCGCAATCTGCCGCCTCTGGAACCCAACCTGAAGACAGACGCCAACAAGGTGCGCGGCTGCACGAGTCAGGTCTGGCTTGCGACGAGCGTCAGGCCCGGCAAGGGCCCACCTGTGCTTCACTTCGACGGTGACAGCGATGCACACATCGTGCGCGGCCTCGTCGCACTGCTGTTCGCGTTGTATCAGGACCAGCCCCCGGCGGACATCCTCGCCGTCGACGCCGCCAAGGAACTCGTCGAGCTTGGCCTCAAGGACCACCTTTCCCCGCAGCGCTCCAACGGTCTCTCGTCGATGGTGGAGCGCATCAAGGTCGATGCGCGCGCGGCGCTGGCGGCGACCGGTGGAACGGAACTACGGCAGTAGGCGCGGCGCACTGTATCCGAAGCAGGCTGAAGCGACGGCCTCAATCGCCGACACGATTGGCGCATCCTCCGGTCATCGACCGGAGGCTTGGGCGAACTGTACATGGCGAAGTCCTCTGGTGCGGTGGCGCCGCGGCGCCAGCCATCGAAGAAGTTCAGGTCGTCGCGCATGTCTTCGATGCGACTGCAGACGTGGGCCACGGCGGTACGGTCCCGCCCGAACAGATTGCCGGCCTCGATCATCGACATCCCGCACGCGATGCGAGCAAGATACATGCAGACCTGCCGGGCCTGGGCCACGGGCGCGCAGCCTCGCGTCTCGCCACTGAGCGCTGTCAGGTCTATTGCGAAGACCTGCGAGACAGCCGAGATCGCCAGACGGATGACCGCAGTTCCGGCACGGCTTATCTCAACGACGGGTGCCCAAGCCCATCTTTTTCGCAAGATCTGAACGGGCACGCGCATAGTTCGGCGCGACCATCGGATAGTCGTGCGGAAGACCCCACTTGTCACGATACTCTTCCGGAGACAGGTTGTAGTGGGTTCGCAGGTGTCGTTTCAGCGACTTGAACTTCTTCCCGTCTTCCAGACACACAATATGATCGGGCATGACCGACTTCTTGACCGGCACCTTGGGACGCAGTTCCTCACGGTCGGGCGGCGGCGCGGAGCCAGTCGCCCGGCTCAAGGCAGCATGCGTGTCGCTGATAAGTTGCGGGATCTCACTTGCTCCGATGGTGTTGTTGCTTACGTAAGCGGACACGATCTTGGCGGTCAGCTCCACGAGCCCTGGCGGTGTAGCATCGTCCATGATTTCGCACCCTTTCGCGCCGCTTATCGATGCCCGAAGTTAGATCCTGCCAAGGCGCCTAAGTTTAGCTCGAATTTTTGTTAACTTTTTCCAAGCCGACCCTGAAGCTCACCTTCGGATCCTAATGCTGAACGGCATCAGGCCCTGTGTTTTCACTTGAACAATAGCCAGCATCAGCTGTCAATTGCGGCGATGTACTAAAAATCTTATTCAGTAACTGTAATTGCCGCTCCGAATCACTCACCTTTGTCTGCGAAGCAGCGATAATATATTGAACCAGAAGGCTTTCCGGGCTCGCGCCAGGCTTGGAAGCAGTTGCCGGCCCCGGGTCTTGGCATCCTTTTCCGATCAAGATCCAGCAGGTGATCTTCGTGGAACCGGGAGCGTATCGCTTCATTGTCCGCACCCGCCAAGCCGCCTTGCAGTTGCGCGCCCGCCGGACTACGCCGACAGTCCGCGGGAAAGCCTGGGATTCACCCCGAACGCGACCGGCATTCAATCAATAGGAGACCGAATGAGCGTGAAGCCCGGCAGCACACCGCCCATCGCAGCCAAGCGACCGCGCACCGCGCACCATCACGGCCAGACGCTGGTCGATGATTACGCCTGGCTGCGCGCCGACAACTGGCAGGAGGTGATGCGCGATCCTACCGCGCTCGACGCAGAGATCCGCGCCTACCTCGAAGCCGAGAACGCCTATACCGAGGCAATGCTCGCCGATACCCGCCCGCTCCAGAACCTCCTGTTTGAGGAAATGAAAGCCCGGCTGAAGCAGGACGATCAGACTGTGCCCACGCCCGACGGGCCGTTCGCCTATTACTCCGCATATGTGCCGGGCGGCCAGTACGCGCGACTTTGCCGGCAGGATCGCAACGGCGGCATTGACGCCGTGCTCCTCGACGGAAACGTCGAGGCTTTGGGCAAGGCCTACTGGGATCTGGGCGGGGCCTCCCACAGCCCCGACCACAAGTTGCTTGCCTACGCCACGGACGACAAGGGATCTGAACTCTACACCATCAGGTTCCGCAACCTGGCGACGGGGCGCGATCTCGACGAAGCGATCGAGGGTGCGCGCGGCGACGCCATTTGGTCGGCCGACAGTCGCACCATTTACTACGTCAAGGTCGACGAGAACCTGCGTCCGCTCACCGTATGGCGCCACATCGGCGGCACACCGGTCGCAAGCGACAAACTCGTCTTCGAAGAAAAGGACGCGGGCTATTACGTCGGACTGAACAAGACCCAGTCGGGCGATTTCGTCCTTATTGACGTGCACGACCATGAGTCGGATGAAATCCATCTGATCGATGCGCATGACATGGACGCACAGCCTCGTCTCGTCGCGCCGCGCCGGCCCAAGCACAAATACAGTGTCGAGCATCACGGCGACCAGTTGATCATCACGACCAACTCGGGTGGCGCAGAGGATTTCCGAATCGTATCCGCGCCCGTTTCGTCGCCGGGCGAAGCGAACTGGCGCGAACTCGTTCCCCACGAACCCGGCCGTCTCATCATCGAAGCAGTCGTCTATGCCGGACACATGGCGCGACTGGAACGCGAGGACAGCCTGCCGCGCGTCATAATCCGCGAACTTGCCACCGGCGATGAACATTCGATTGCGTTCGACGAGGAAGCCTATGCGCTCGGCATGTCGCATGGTCACGAGTTCAAGACGACGACGCTGCGCTTCACCTATTCGTCGATGACGACGCCCTCGGAAACCTACGACTACGACATGGCCGCACGCACGCGCGTGCTGCGCAAGCGCCAGGAAGTCCCGTCGGGGCACACCCCGGCCGACTACGTAACGCGCCGCGTTTTGGCGCCGGCACCCGATGGCGAAACCGTGCCGGTTTCCCTGCTCTATCACAGGTCGACGCCGCTCAACGGATCCGCGCCGGTTCTACTCTACGGCTATGGCGCCTACGGCATCTCGATACCGGCCTCGTTCGCAACCGCGCGACTGTCGCTCGTCAACCGCGGTTTCATCTACGCCATTGCTCACATTCGCGGCGGCAAGGATAAGGGCTATCGCTGGTACACCGAAGGCAAGGTGGCGAAGAAGCCAAATACCTTCAAGGACTTCATCGCGGCGGGCGAGCATCTCGTCGCCATGGGATTGACCCGGCGCGGCCGTATCGTCGCCAACGGCGGCTCGGCCGGCGGCATGCTCATGGGCGCCGTCGCCAACATGGCCCCAGACCTATTCCTCGGCATCATTGCCGACGTTCCATTCGTCGACGTGCTGAATACGATGCTCGACAAGGAATTGCCGCTAACGCCGCCCGAGTGGCCCGAGTGGGGCAACCCGATTACTTCCCCGGACGAGTTCGACATCATCAAAGGCTACTCCCCATACGACAATGTCGACGCCAAGAGTTACCCGCACATCTTTGCGTGCGGCGGGCTTACCGATCCGCGCGTGACGTACTGGGAGCCGGCGAAATGGGTCGCCCGCCTCCGCGAAAAGAACACAGGCTCCAATATGCTGCTGCTGAAGATCAATATGGACTCCGGGCATGGCGGCGCGTCCGGGCGCTATGCGCAGTTGAAGGAAACGGCGGTCGACTATGCCTTCGCACTAAAAATCACCGGCAAGGCCGAGGCGTGATCGAACCGACGATCCGGCCTCATAGATTGTGGACGCCGCTGAGGCGCTCCCGCGTTAAAGACGCCATCGAGTGCCTCGCCGGGGATGGTCGCGACGAAGCACGAAAATCCGGCCACGAGAAGCAACGCCAGCGCCGTCAAGGACACCCTCACTGGATATGCCGAAACAACGTCGGCGAATGCGCGAAAAAATGACGTTTCCGTGCGAAACAGAAACATGCCCAGCGCGATCAGCATCAGCATATCGACCAGAAGCGCAAGTCGGTGCGTCCATGTAATGCCCGTGTCGTGACGCGGCAGGAAGGCGACTTGGATGGCGACGATCAGCGCCAGCGGCAGGACCACCAGGGTAACCCACCCGATGCCGTGAAGAACCGCGCCGACGACTGTACTGCGCTGCGGCCCAGCGACCGCCTGGACGAAGAAGAAGTTGTTGAGTTCCAGCCGAAGGGGATGCGTGGGCCTGTCGGTGGCTTCCAGCAGCCGCACGGCTCGGTCGAACTCCAGCGTCTGTCGCGCGAGCACGGCCAGGCGCATCGTGAGAGCCAGATGCACGAACACCACGAAGACCGGAGCGAATATCGAGACGTAAACGAGCGGGATTTCGGCCTGCAGCAAGGGCAGCGCCACCAGTGTCGGCAGCGACATGTCCTTTTGCATGGCGGCCGCCACGGCGATCAGGGCATAGGCCATGACAGACAGGAAAATCATCCACACTGTGCGCGCCGTGTCCGCGGAGCCGTTGAGGGACTCGAGCAGGCTATACGGGTTCACGGGCGTCTCGACTTCGGTCGAAGCGCGTGATTGATCGGCCATTCGATACAACCCCTTCGAAACCCGGACGCGGCCAAGCGCCTGGCGTCAGTCATACCCCATAAAAGCGTGGCTAGGGGGCAACGCATAGCCGCCGGATGCATGCGGGGAAACGCCTTTTTGCCCATCAGAGAGGCATTCATACTGCAGCAAGGGCGTCGCCGACATCGGTTAAGTCTTTCGAACAGTCGACTTGCCTCAGCCCCTTGACCCTAGGCTGGCAATGACTATTGCGATAGATGGCCGGATCGATCCGGCACCTTCCATCGCTTTTCGGCGGAGCCGCTGTGTACGACTGCAAGAAGTGCCCTGGATACTGCTGCTCCTATCCGCTCATCGCCTTGAGCAAGCGCGATGTCGAGCGCCTAGCTAAGCATCATGGCCTGACCTTCGAGGAAGCGCGCCAGCGATTCACGAAAAAGGCTCATGGGCGCCAATACGCGATGCGGCGCAAGAAGGACAAGCACTTCGGCAAGATCTGCCGGTTCTTCGATACCGAAGCGCGCCGTTGCACCGTATATGCCGCCCGCCCGTCGGTATGCCGGTCATTCCCCGGCGAGGGCCGCTGCGGTTATTACGATTTTCTCGCGTTCGAGCGCCGCACTCAGAACGACGCGACATGGGTCGCTGTCACGACAAACGAGTAGTCGTGAGCCGGTTGGCCCGCGCGCACCGACGCTAGCGCTAGCATAATAGAAAAAGCACCCTAGGCTCGGCGACCCTGAGTGCCTTTTCTTTCGTCTCAAGAAATCAGGAGAACGACGCCCGATCCAAGGAACCAACCTTAGATCAGGTCGATCTCAGCCGGCAGGTATGACGTCACTTCGAGGCCAACTTCCTGCTCACGAACGGCGGGCTTGGTCCAGGTCTTCATGATGATCTCCTTGGTTCCTGTGATCGTGTTTGGCTCACGAACTCTCAATGTCAAACCGATAACGGAGGCTCTGGATAACCTCAAATCGCAATGTCGTGAGAATTATCAAAGCTTTTCTTATGGGCGCGCGTCGTCGAGGTTATGATGGCTAAGCCTTGCCCATTGACGCTGGCGTGCTACGGCCAGCAGTAAGCCGCCGAACAATCGGAGCCCGACCATGCCAATGCCCGCCTCGGAGATCGAACAGATGATCATGGCGACGTTTCCCGACGCGATCGTCGAGATCAAGGATCTGGCCGGGGACGGTGACCACTATGCCGCCAGCGTGGTTTCGGCAGCCTTCCGGGGCAAAAGCCGCGTGCAGCAACATCAGATGGTGTACGAAGCGCTCGGCGGCCGTATGGGCGGCGTCTTGCACGCGCTTGCCCTGACGACATCGGTCCCAAAGGGCTAGCGCGAAAACCGCCGATGCAATCTGACGCCATGCGCCCGTCGCAATTGACAAGCGCAATGGCATCACCCCATTTACCGGCTGTTCGATCAACGGGCGGCTTTGCACCGCTTAGGCTTGAGGAGACACGACAAATGACCGAGACGGCTGCCCACGACTGGATCAAGCAGACCATCGCTGCCAACGATGTAGTGCTATTCATGAAGGGCACTGCGAAGTTCCCCCAGTGCGGATTCTCGGCCCAGGTGGCGCAGATCCTTGGTCACCTCGGCGTTCCCTACAAGGACGTGAACGTGCTCGATGACGCGGCCATCCGCGAAGGCATCAAGAGTTTCACCAACTGGCCGACCATTCCGCAGCTTTACGTGAAGGGCGAGTTCGTCGGCGGTTGCGATATCGTGCGCGAGATGTTCCAGGCCGGCGAGCTTCACGATCTGATTTGTGAGAAGGGCATTCCGCACCAACACCATCACAGCTGAGGCAGCCGCGACCGGTTCACGTCTGCAAGGCGCGCGAGCGAAGGACGGCGATGCGACTAGGCGGCCGGCGATTCCTGTTGAGCCTCGCTATCATCGGCGCATCCGTCTGCCTGTCGCTCGGCATTACGCTGCCGATCATCAAGCTGACGAAATATGTGTTTTGGTCGACGGAGCATTCCTTGCTGTCGACCGTGCAGGTGCTGATCCACGACGGGCAGCTCTTCCTCGGCTTTACGGTGCTGATCTTCTCGATCGTCCTGCCGGTGGTGAAGCTGCTCTATCTGCTTCTTATCTCGACCCTGCCGGCGAGCGAGATCACGCGCCAGGCCGTCCGGCTGCGAGCACTCGAGTGGCTCGGCAAGTGGTCCATGCACGACGTGCTCGTACTGGCGCTGACGATCTTCTTCATCAAGGCGCAGGGCATTTACGACGCGTCCAGCCTGACAGGCGTCTACTTCTTCACAGGCGCCGTTCTTCTGATGATCCTGTCTTATGCGTGGTTGCGCGTCGAAGGGCTCGACGCAGCCGGCATGCCGGTTCCCGAGCCGCGCATCATCGAACCCTTGTCGACGTTTCGTAATTTCGTGCTGTCGTTCCTCATCATCGTTGCGACCGTCTTCTTCGTTCTTGGCATCGTGCTGCCATCAATCCGCTTCACCACGGTCTACGTGTGGACCAACGAGCACTCCATCGCGACGATCATCTGGGCCTTGTTCGAGAATCAGGAATACTTCCTAACCATCGTGCTGTTGCTGTTCTCGGTCCTGTTTCCGTTCCTGAAGCTGTTCTACCTGCTCACCCTCGTCACCTCGCCCGACATCCCGCCGGAGTTCCGCAAGAAGTCGATCGCCACTATGGAATGGCTGGGGCGCTATTCGATGACCGATGTCATGGTGCTGGCGCTGATGATCTTCTATGTGAACTCGTCCGGCTACACCGAAGCAGCCGTTCAGCCGGGCATCTATTTCTTCGCCGCATCGGCTTTGCTGACGATGCTGGCGTACGGCTGGGCGAACACGGTACCCCCGCGCACCCGCCGCAAGGCCGGCGACGTCGCGTCAATTCCTGCTTCTGCGCCGAAGCCCCGCAAGGTGGCATAACGATAAAGGCCGACGGTGACCTGGCCTTTTCCAAAACCATTGATAGCCGCAGCCAACGCTTTAGCGCGAGTAGAACTCGACCACGAGGTTGGGTTCCATCTGGACGGGATAGGGAACGTCCGCCAGAGCCGGGATGCGCGCCAGTTTGGCAGTCATCTTGGAGTGGTCGGCCTCCACGTAATCCGGAACGTCGCGTTCAGCGCTCTTCAGCGCTTCGAGTACGAGCGGCAGCTGACGTGCCTTCTCGCGCACTTCGATGAGATCACCGACGCGCACCCGATAGCTCGGCACGGTCACGCGGTGGCCGTTAACGGAGACATGGCCGTGGCTGACGAACTGCCGGGCGGCAAACACGGTCGGAACGAACTTGGCGCGATAGACGACGGCATCGAGACGGCGCTCGAGCAGACCAATCAGATGCTCGGACGTCGAGCCCTTGGCGCGGGCGGCCTCTTCGTAAAGGCGCGAGAACTGGCGCTCGGAAATCGAGCCGTAGTAGCCCTTGAGCTTTTGCTTGGCCTTGAGCTGCTGGCCGAAGTCCGAAAGCTTGGAAACGCGGCGCTCGCCGTGCTGGCCGGGGCGGCTTTCGCGCTTGTTGATGGGGCTCTTGGGGCGGCCCCAGATGTTTTCGCCGAGGCGTCGGTCGATCTTATGCTTCGCGGTGGCGCGTTTTGACATAGATAGGCACTCCATGTGTTGTATGTGGAGCGCCCCCTCCTCTGCGCCGGCTTTGCCGGGGCCGACAGGCGGATGCCAAGATACCGGCTCCGCCACGGGTGCGCAAAATGAAAGCGGGCCCGAACGGCCCGCAATGGTGTCTGGTAGGCCAGTTCAGCCGCGGCGTCAACCGACGGGTGGTGATTACTGCTTTGGCGCAGGGCGACCGGCGCCTTGGCGCCAGCGGCAGGAGCCTTAGTGCCGGCGGCGGCCGCCGGTGCCGCAACAGCGGTGGAACCCGTGGCAGTGGGCGCCCCGGCGGTGGCCGGATCGATGCGCTGGGCCGGGATCTTGAAGTTCGGACCTGCCATGACGTAGGCCGCGATCAGTTCCTTCACCTTGGCGCGCTGCTCGTCGGTGCAAGTCTGATTGTTGCTCTTGCTCTCTTCAACCACGGCTTCCTTGTCGCCGTCTTTCTCGACAACCTTGATCTTGCCTGTCAGCAGCATGACCGTCGTTAGGTGGAGTTGGTTGATGAAGACCAGTTGCTGGTCGGTCCACTTCTTCTCTTCTTCCATTCTCTTCATCAGCGAGCGGTGATTGAGGATCTGATCATCGCCGAGGCTGCAGACTTGGGCATGGGCGGAAAGTCGGCCGACCTTGATGACCTTCTGCGCCACGTCGATCGGCACCATCACCTCGTCTTTCTTCTTCTTGTCGATGACGATGACGGTGCCGTCCTGCTTCGAGAACTGCTGGGGCACAAGCGACCAGGCGTAGTCCATGAAGGTGCGCGTTGCCTTTTCACTCAGCTCCTGAGCCTGCGCCTGCCATGGGGCGAGCGCGAGTACAAGCATCGCAACGCTGAGTAACCGCATCCCCGCACTTTTCGTGGTCCGCATTAAATGCCCCTATTTATGCTCTGGAGACTTGCCGTCTCGTTATCGAAGCGACCGCCGGCAACCGGCCCGCAACTTTTATGGTTCCCGGACCCGGCGATCCGCTTGGCCAGCGAACCGCGATGCCCCTGCCACTGCCCTCGTCGTGGGCATCGCTCGGCTCAAAACTTGGCCAGATCATGGCGGCTCATGTGGAGGGCTTACGGCCCTTCCCCTTGCCGTGCGACAACGTTGCAACTATGCCACGCAGAGTGCGCACCTCCTGTTCCGTGATGTTGGCCCGCAAAAACATCGAACGCAGATTATTGACGACGGCCGGGCGTTTTTGAGGCGGGTTGAAAAAGCCGAGCCGCTCGAGCTCGCCTTCGATGTGTTCGAAAAAGCCCTGCAATTCCTGTTTGTTGGCAAGTCGGTCGTAGCCAAAGTTGAACCCCGTTGCGACTGGGGTCTCATATGTGGTGACGCGCCCCAGGCTCGCTTTGTTGCTGTCACGCATCCACTCGTATCCCAGTATCAGGACCGCCTGGGCCAAATTAAGCGACGCGAAGCGGGTATTGACCGGAATCATCACGATTGCGTCGGCGTTGGCCACCTCACTGGTTTCCAGCCCATTGCGCTCCCGGCCGAACAAAATGCCACAGCGTTCTCCCCGGGCGATCCGGGTCCGCATCTCCGCGGTCACCTCCAGCGGCGTCATCACGGGCTTGCGCAAGTCGCGCTGGCGGGCCGTCGTCGCGCACACCCAGTTGAGATCGGTCATCGCAGCGTCGAGCGTCGGATAGGCGGCGGCATCGTCGATAACATAGTTCGCGCCTGATGCCGCGATACGCGCCTTCTCGTTCGGCCAGCCGTCGCGCGGATTGATGAGCCGCAGATCGTCGAACCCGAAATTGGCGCAAGCGCGCGCGACCATGCCGATGTTGTCGGCGAGTTGCGGCTCCATCAGCATGACGGACGGCGTCTCTCCCGACCCGGCGACAGGACTGCCCTGGATATGCTGGCGCCGGATACCGTGCCGCAACTTGCGCAGGACGCGCCGCGCCCAGAACCAATAGTTCTCTCCGCTCCACGACTTCTCCAGCGCCGCGAGCGCCGGCGTCGCGATTTTGCCCGTGCCCCGTCCGACGAGCCTAACCGCACCTTCACCGACCACGATCTCCTCGTGGGCCGCGATGAAATCATCGAGCGAATGAAGACCGTCGGCCTCTGAGCGGCGCTTGCAGCCAGGGCACGTCGCGTTATCAGCTTCACAGCGAAGCTCGGCGCAGTATGTCAACATCGGATCCAGCGCAGCGCGGTCGAGCCCCGGCACCGCCAGCACGGCAAGCCCCTGATCGATTGTCTTCTCGTGGCACGCATGCACGATGGCCGATAGTGCGGGGCCCCCGGCGTCGAGCCTGGGTTCAAGGCGGCCCGCGTTGTTCTCTACGACGACGTTCAATGAAATTCCCGCGATATCGAGTTGATATCGAGACGTGCGCCAGATTGGCCGCACCGGTCAAGTCGCGTCAGAGTGCATTGACCGATTGGTGCTAACCACTTCGTCTTAATGCGGGCGGGAGACGGCATCAGTCTTTGACATTGTCCGCATTCGCACTAATGGTTAGATCTTCGTTGTACTTCGATCGGCGCATTGTTCACATGCGAACTACCAAACACGCCAGTCTTTCGGTTATTGGCCTCTTACTGTCTGCGCTCCTTGCTTCAAGCCAAGTGTCCGCCATCGGACCGCGCACTGCGGAACCTGCCGCTGCCGTTTCGCAGACGCTGCTCAACGTGTCGACCAAACTGGGCACGGGGTTGCAGAACGTCGCGCGGCAACTACCGGCTCAATCTTTCTGGCCCCAAGCCGATTGGCGCAAGCTGTTGCGGCAATCCCCCTCGCACCGAGCCAGATCAGCGACGCCCCCGCGGATCTTGCGCCGGCCGAGTTAGGTTGCGAGCCTCCCCGCGACTTGGCGGTTCCACCGAAGCACCCCACAGCGCCGCCACTTCGACAAAACTATTCTGTGCCAGGCCGCGCCAAATCTTGCGTGAACCCTGAATTTGTTGCATTGCAACGACAGTGCCAGCCTTGTCCTCCGCAGCCGCGAAAAGGGTCCCGAATGAGCAAGATCAAAGTGACCGGAACCGTCGTCGAACTCGACGGCGACGAGATGACCCGCATCATCTGGCAGCTCATCAAGGACAAACTGATCCACCCCTACCTGGACGTGAAACTCGATTACTATGATCTGGGTATCGAGCAGCGCGACAAGACCAGCGATCAGATCACGATCGACGCGGCCAACGCCATTAAGAAGCATGGCGTCGGCGTGAAGTGCGCAACGATCACGCCGGACGAAGCTCGCGTGAAGGAGTTCGGGCTCAAGGAGATGTGGAAGTCGCCGAACGGCACCATCCGCAACATCTTGGGCGGTGTGATCTTCCGTGAGCCGATCATCTGTAAGAACGTGCCACGGCTCGTACCCGGCTGGACGCAACCGATCATCGTCGGCCGTCATGCCTTTGGCGACCAGTACAAAGCCACGGATTTCAGGTTTCCCGGTAAAGGCACGCTGTCGATCAAATTCGTCGGCGACGACGGCAAGGTCATCGAGAAGGAGGTGTTCAAGGCACCCGACGCCGGGGTCGCCATGGCGATGTACAATCTCGACGAGTCGATCCGCGAGTTTGCAAGGGCGTCCTTGAACTACGGCCTCAACCGCAATTATCCCGTCTACCTGTCAACCAAGAACACAATCCTCAAGGCGTACGACGGCCGCTTCAAGGATATCTTCCAGGAAATCTTCGACGCCGAGTTCGCCGAGGAGTTTAAGAAGCGCAAGATCGTATACGAGCACCGCCTGATCGACGACATGGTGGCGTCCGCGATGAAATGGTCGGGTGGCTACGTCTGGGCGTGCAAGAACTACGACGGCGACGTGCAATCCGATACTGTCGCGCAAGGCTTCGGATCGCTCGGCCTCATGACGTCGGTCCTGATGACGCCGGACGGTAAGACGGTCGAAGCCGAGGCGGCGCACGGCACGGTGACACGCCACTACCGCGAACATCAGAAGGGCAAGGCAACGTCGACCAACGCCATCGCATCGATCTTCGCATGGACGCGCGGGCTGGCCCATCGCGCCAAGCTCGACGGCAACGACAAACTTGCCAACTTCGCCAACACTCTCGAAAAAGTCTGCATCGGCACGGTCGAGTCCGGGTTCATGACCAAGGATCTCGCCCTTCTCGTTGGGCCCGATCAGAAGTGGCTGTCGACCACGGGGTTCCTCGACAAGGTCGACGAGAACCTGAAGAAGGCCATGACAGTCTGAGCGATCGCGAACCTGCCGCGGGTTTCAACTGACGCGAGCTTGCACGATGTGCGTGCAGCGGCGACATTGGGCTTGGCAGCCACTTCGCTTTGTCGGCGACTCTCAAGGTGAAGCTCTGATGTTTTGCAGACAACCGCGCTCCCTGCACCTCATCGTTCGCGCGATCGTTGTTGTCGCAGGTCTGGCCGTTGCTCTCCCGGCGGTTTCAGCTCCCGAGCCGCCCGGCTATGCCGAGATTTTTACGCGCGCCTTCTCACCGGATTTTAGTGCAACGGCCGATGACGCGCTGCTGGGGGAAGGCCCGCGACTGGTCAAGGTCTACTTCAAGGTCATCGACTTGGGCCGGCTCAAGATCACCAGCGGCCACATCGTCGCCGCCGACCCCTTCATCGGAACGAACAACGCGGCCTTCACGCAGAAGGTGCCGACAGGAGAATTCCCGGTCGAACTCGCCATCCTGCAGGGCTCGATGGGCAAGCGCCGCGTCGCATTTGCGCGGGTTGCGTTCTCGGGCAACGCCACTGTGGGCTGGTCGCTGGCCGTGCGCCCCGCCGACCAGCCCGGCACTATGAAGCCGGACGAAATCCTGGGCTACCCGGTCGAATCCGGCACCGGCGGCTTCTTCGACCGTGACGCAGGAAAAGCGGCCGCGCAAAGGATGAAAGAAGACGATCAGCTGATAGAGCGCTGGCTCGATCAGGGCATGATGCGGGGCGCCAAGGAGCGCGGCACCGGTTTCCATGTGCTGGAAGACATAGGGCCCGCCAATGTCGCCGCCTTTGACAGTGGCTGGGGTGACGGCGTCTACGCCTCGTGGTTTGGCTACGACGCCGAAGGCAACGTGACAGTCCTGTTGACGGACTTCGACATCATCGACTGGTCGAAGGCAAAATGGTGAGGCAATCAGCGCCGCCGCTTCGGTCAGATCTTGCCCGCGCCACGCACACTTGATTTGGAGCGTACGCCCACGGCTGGTCGACCGGCCTGCGGTCTGTGCTGCTTCCTGCAGCGCGTGCCTGAATTCATCGCGTTTCTCATGGATCGATGCGATTACCGGTCCCGCCGGTATGCCGAGATCGACGAGTGCTGCTTCCGACAATTGCAGACTGGCTTCGATCGTTTCGGGAACCGCGTCAGTGACTCCGATCTCGTAAAGATGACGCGCGTGATCGGCATCGCGCGCGCGGGCGACGATGGCGACGCCGGGGTGCGTCTGGCGGGCCGCCGCAACAATCACGTCGGTCGCCTGCCAATCGTGGATCGTGATGATAACCGCCTTCGCGGTCTTGAGACCGCAATGCTCGAGAAACTGCGGCATCATCGCATCGCCGAAATAGACAGGCTTACCCGCCGCGCGCGCCTCCGCGACGAGGTCAGCGCGTTTCTCTGTGACGATGTGGCGTACGTTGTGGATCTTGAGCATAGCCGATACCAGCGCTCCGACCCGGCCATGACCCACCACGATCGCCACGACGGTGTCGTCGTGGGCGGGAAGAGCAAGCAGCGCCGGATCGACAGGGGCAGCGGTCTTGGCCGGGAAAATGCGGCGCGCCGCTGCATCCAGAAGCGGGATCAGCACCATCGACAAAGACGTCACTGCGAGCACGAATGCGCCCGTCGCCGCATCGACGACGCCGGACGCGATCGCAAGGCCGATGACGATGAAGGCAAACTCGCCACCGGGGCCGATCAATGCTCCGGTCTTTGCGGCAATTGGCCAACCGAAACCATACAAGCGCACCAGTCCCGCCGCGATCAGCCCCTTGACGACAACCAGTGCAACCACCGCCAGAAGCAGAGCGATCGGATTGGACAGGAGCACCGACAGATCGAGGTTCGCACCCACCGCGAAAAAGAACACGCCGAGGAGCAATCCCTTCACTGGTTCGATCGTCGATTCGATAGCCCGCCGGTATTCAGTTTCAGCGAGCAGAAGACCGGCGACGAATGCACCGAGCGCCATGGACAAACCCGCAGCCGCTGTCAGCACACCTGAGCCGACCGCCACCAGCAGCACCGCCGCCACGAACAGGTCTTGGCTCTCGCTCGATGCCACAAGCCGAAACAGCGGCCGCAGCACTACGAAGCCAATAGCAATGATCGCGCCGATCGCCAAGAGCGATTGCCCGAAGGCGATACCGAGATTGAACAGCAAAGAGTTGGCCTGGCCGGGCGCCAGGATGGGAACCAGCATCAGCAAAGGTACGACCGCTAGATCCTGCATCAACAGAATCGCAAAACTCGTGCGGCCGGTTCCAAGCGCCAACCGGTTCTGGGCAGCGAGCAACTCGATGACGATCGCCGTCGACGACAGCGCCAGACTGAGACCGATCAGCACTGCCGCCGACGCCGGTGCGCCGAGCGCATGGGCCGCAAGCCCTATGGCCCCGGCGGACAGCAGAACCTGCAGCGAGCCGAGCCCGAACACGAGCCGCCGCATCGTCCACAGTCGCTGCAGGGAAAGCTCCAGTCCGATAATAAAAAGAAGAAACGTGACGCCGAGTGCTGCGAAGGGCGCAAGATTCTCCGGCTCTGAAACGCTCACCCATTCCAGAAACGGATAGCTTGCTGTCTGACCTCCCAGAGCCTGCGGACCCAGCGCGACGCCGGCGAGCAGATATCCCAGAACCGGGTTTATCTTCGCACGTTGCAGAAGCGGCACAGCGATCGCCGCCGCACCGAGAACTGCCATCAGATCCTTGTAGACACCGATATCGTGGGTTGCCGCCATCCGCTCCGCCCTGTCCCCACCGTTTCGTGCGAACACAGGATTGATGCCTCAGGCCCGTAACGCAAGCCTAGGTTTTGAGGCCAGCCTACGGCTTGGGCGCGGCAGGAAGCTTTTCGCGGATTTCACTCATGCGCTTCACGGCTGCTTCGACGAACGATGTGCACACCTTCTCCGAAGCCGTGCAGATCACGCCTGTCTCTTGAACAATCTCATTACCCTTCTTGACGGATCGACTGCACACGGCAGCGGGATGGGCGGTCGTGTTGGCGACGGAGATGCCCCAAAGCGTATCATCGGTTGGATCGTGCATGAAGACAGTGGTGGTCGAACGCCCCTGCGATGTGACCTGCGGTTTTTGAAGCTCGATCAACAAGTCGACGATGGTGACGTTGTCGGCGCGGCCACACATTTTCTCCGCCGAAGCCTGTGCGGCAAAGACTGTGAGCATCGCGAGGCAAGCCATCGAAGCTGGGATCATGCGCATGGAAACTGGTCCTGGGGGTCAAATAGCCGAGAGTTGTGGAGAGCCGCCGGGCAGATGCTATCAACCCGCCAGTTGAGCTTCGATCGCTGCCAGAGCGTCGGCGGCCTTGGAGCCATCCGGACCGCCGGCCTGGGCCATGTCGGGACGCCCGCCACCGCCCTTTCCGCCAAGCGCTTCCGCTCCCGCCTTAACGAGATCGACCGCGTTCCAGATCTTCACCAAATCCTCCGTGACGCCAACCGCAAGCCCGGCCTTGCCGTCCTCAGTCACGCCGACGATTGCGACGATTCCGGAACCCACGTGCTTCTTGCCATCATCGACAAGGCCGCGAAGATCCTTCGGATTGAGCCCTTCGACCTTACGCGCGAACAGATTGACGGAGCCCACCTTGCGCACCGCGCTCGCTGCACCTTCGGCGCCGTTGGCACCGCCGCCGCCGAGCGCGATCTGCTTCTTCGCATCGGCCAGCTGACGTTCCATCTGGCGGCGTTCCTCGACGAGGGCCTTCAGGCGTTCGACGACATCATCGGGACGTGTCTTCAGAACCGCGGCAGCCTCCTTCAGACGTTCCTCAGCGGTTGCCAGATAGTCGCGCGCTGCGTCGGCCGTCAGGGCCTCGATGCGGCGGACACCGGCGGAGCTTGCGCTTTCCGCGAGGATCTTGACGAGGCCGATGTCGCCCGTGCGCTTGACGTGCGTCCCGCCGCACAGTTCGACGGACCATGCCTTGTTGCCCTTGTTGCTCTTGCCGCCATGCGCACCCTCGCCCATCGAGACGACGCGCACCTCATCGCCGTACTTCTCCCCAAACAGCGCCATAGCGCCGGTCGCTTTGGCGTCTTCCAGGGCCATGAGGCGCGTCTCGACGGGCGTATTCTGTAGGATGATGGCGTTGGCGAGGCTCTCGACCGTGCGCACCTCATCCACACTCATCGGCTTTTGATGCACGAAGTCGAAGCGCAGCCTATCCGGCGAAACCAGCGAGCCCTTCTGCGCCACGTGAGTGCCGAGCACAAGCCGCAACGCCTCATGCAAGAGATGCGTGGCCGAATGGTTGGCGCGCGTCGCCGTGCGCCGGGCGTGATCGACTTCCAGTTCGACGGCATCGCCCATCTTGAACTGACCGCCATCGACGACGCCGAAGTGCACGAATAGATCGCCGACTTTTTTATGCGTGTCGGTGACGCGGAAAACAGCGCCCTTGGGGCCGCGAACGATGCCGGTGTCACCCACTTGGCCGCCGCTCTCACCATAGAAGGGCGTCTGATTGAGAACGAGCGCACCCTCATCGCCTGCCTTCAGCACTTTCACTTCCTTACCGCCGGAAACGATCACGCGGATGGCGCCCTCCGCCGTCTCGGTGTCGTAGCCGAGGAACTCCGTCGCGCCGGTCTTTTCCTTGACCTCGAACCAGACGGTTTCGGTCGCGGCTTCACCTGAACCCCGCCAGGCTCGCCGCGCGTCCTCCTTCTGCTTCTCCATCGCCGATTCGAATGCAGCTTTGTCGACCGCAATACCGCGCGGACGCAACGCGTCCTCCGTCAGATCCAGCGGGAAGCCGAACGTGTCGTAGAGCTTGAACGCGACGTCGCCGGGAAACACAGCGCCCTTTTTGAGGCCGCCCGACGCTTCGCCGAGCAGCTTCAGCCCGTTGTCGAGCGTCCTCTTAAAGCGGGTCTCCTCAAGCTTCAGCGTCTCGGCGATGAGAGCTTCGGCGCGTACAAGTTCGGGATAGGCAGAGCCCATCTCGCGCACCAGCGACGGGACAAGGCGATGCATCAGCGGATCGCGGCAGCCCAACTGATGGGCGTAGCGCATGGCGCGGCGCATGATGCGTCGGAGTACGTAGCCACGGCCCTCGTTCGACGGCAGCACGCCATCGGCAATGAGGAAGCTGGTCGCGCGCAGATGATCGGCGATGACACGCCGGGCCGGCTTGACGTCGACGTCGTGCCCCTTGTCGCCAGCGCCGAGCTTGGCACACTCGTCGCGGATCGCCGCGATCAGCGCCTTGAACAGGTCCGTCTCGTAGTTGTCATGCGTGCCCTGAAGCACGGCGGAGATGCGCTCCAGACCCATGCCCGTATCGATCGACGGCTTTGGCAGCGACACGCGATCGCCGGGACCGCGCTGCTCGAATTGCATGAACACGAGGTTCCAGATCTCGATGAAGCGGTCACCGTCGGCATCCGCCGAGCCGGGTGGCCCGCCTAGGATCTTGTCGCCATGATCGAAAAAAATCTCGGTGCACGGCCCGCACGGCCCCGTGTCGCCCATGCGCCAGAAGTTGTCATCGCTCGCAATACGGATAATGCGACTGTCTGGAAACCCCGTCAGTTTCTTCCAGATGCGATGCGCATCTTCATCCTCGTGATAGACAGTGACGGAAAGCCGCTTCGGGTCGAGGCCGAATTCCTTAGTGATGAGGTTCCAGGCGAGTTCGATGGCGTGTTCTTTGAAATAGTCGCCGAACGAGAAGTTGCCGAGCATCTCGAAAAAAGTGTGATGACGCGCCGTGTAGCCGACGTTGTCGAGATCATTGTGCTTCCCGCCCGCGCGCACGCACTTCTGCGACGTAGCCGCCCGCACGTAGGGCCGTGTCTCCTGCCCGGTGAACACGTTCTTGAACTGCACCATGCCGGCGTTGGTGAACATCAGCGTCGGATCGTTGCGCGGCACGAGCGGAGAGGACGCGACGATTTCATGATCGTTGGACTTGAAGTAGTCGAAGAACGCCCTTCGGATCTCGTTGACGCCGGTCATTTTGGTCCTGTGGTCGAAATGGCAACTGGCACGTTGGTAAAGAGGAGGCCGTTGTAGCGGCGCGCCTCCCCCCTGTCCAGAAACGCCGGACGGAGCGAAAATGCGAAGCGGCGGGCCGCAACTAGGCACCCCGCCGCACTTAACTCAAAACGGGCACCCGGCTTAAGGACTAGCGCTTGGCGCGGACCCCCTTCTTGGGTACGTCGTCGGAATCCGGCAACACGCCATCCTCGTCGGGCTCCTCGCCGTCGTTCTCGCCCGCCTCCGGCTCGGCCAGCATTTTGTCGACGATGAGACCCGCGTTGGCTCGGATCGCCTTTTCGATGGCGTTGGCGATCTTCGGGTTCTGCTTCAGGAACTCCTTGGTATTCTCACGGCCCTGACCGATGCGCTCGCCGCCGTAGGACATCCACGCGCCCGACTTCTCGATGAGGTTGGCCTTGACGCCGAGATCGACCAGTTCGCCGACCTTGGAGATACCTTCCCCGTACATGATATCGAACTCAACCTGCTTGAACGGCGGGGCGACCTTGTTCTTGACGACCTTAACGCGCGTCTGGTTGCCGACCGGCTCGTCCTTGTCCTTGATCTGGCCGATGCGGCGGATGTCGAGGCGCACGGAGGCGTAGAACTTCAGCGCATTGCCGCCCGTCGTTGTTTCCGGGTTGCCAAACATGACGCCGATCTTCATGCGGATCTGGTTGATGAAGATCACCATGGTTCCGGACTTGGAGATCGACGCGGTGAGCTTGCGCAGCGCCTGGCTCATCAGGCGCGCCTGGAGACCGGGCAAACTGTCACCCATCTCGCCTTCGAGTTCGGCTTTGGGCGTCAGCGCGGCGACCGAGTCCACCACCAGCACGTCGATGGCGCCGGACCGCACCAGCGTGTCGGCGATTTCGAGGGCCTGTTCGCCGGTGTCCGGCTGCGAGATCAGCAGGTCCTCGACCTTCACGCCGAGCTTCCTGGCATAGACGGGATCGAGCGCATGCTCGGCGTCGATGAAGGCGCAGATGCCACCCTTCTTCTGGGCCTCGGCGATGACCTGCAGGGTTAGCGTCGTCTTGCCCGAGGATTCAGGCCCATAAATCTCGACCACGCGCCCCTTCGGCAACCCGCCGATGCCAAGCGCTATGTCGAGACCCAGCGACCCTGTCGAAATTGCTTCCACATCGATCGACTTGTCGTTGGCGCCCAATCGCATGATCGAGCCTTTGCCGAACGCCTTGTCGATCTGAGCGAGCGCTGCATCCAGCGCCTGCTTCTTGTCCATATTATCCATTCCCCCGTCTACGACTCGAAGCTCCGGCTTCATCATGGCGCGCACCTTATGGCATCAGTTGCACATCAGCAATTTGCCAAGTCGTACGTGATTTGTTCTCATGCGTCAATCACGTTTTGTTCTTATATTGGTTGGCCCTTGCGACCCCGCTTGGGCGCAGACACCGGGTGACGGCTGCCCCATTACCGCCGCACGAATCGGGAAACTGGAACGAGTTGCACGGGCAGTGGCGAAAGGGGCTCTACCGATGTCTGACCGGACTATGATTGATGTTGCGGGCAAGTCGTACTCGGTGCCGCGCCCGGCCAAGCGCGCCCTGCAGGTGCTGACCGTCACTGGCCTCACAGCGCTGGTGTCGTTGTGCATCGTCGCCGGAAACGCGCTCCTGACCGGCAAGGGCGGCCCCATCCAGGGCTTCAACGTCTGGTACAGCTACATCACTCGCCCCGACATTCTCGCCAGCTGCGTGCTGACGGCCGTTATCGCCGTCGCCTGTCTGTCGACAACCAAGGGCGGCAATGGCAACAACGGGCGCCGTTGAGTGCCTGACCGGCGGGACCGGGACGGCTCGTTTGCTCGTGCCCGCCTCATCGCGCTGCCAGCGATCGATTCATGGATAGCCTTACCGTTTTACTCGGGAGCTTCCTCGTCGCGTTTCCTGCGCTGTTTTCGATCGTCAATCCGCTGGGCGGGGCGCTGATCTACAGTCAGAAATTGTGCGCCTCCATAGGGGTGCACTAGAAATAAAAAGCTAGCAAAAACAGGCGGAGATAGCCGCGCAAGGCATCACGAGGAGCCCCGAAGTAGCGTAAGGTTGCTTGCAGATTGCTTGCAAATTGGGGGGCGCATGGCATCGCGAACGGTCAAGATCGGACCTCAATCCGTGGCCGGGATAAAGCCCGGCGAGGTTCTGTTCGATACCGAGCTAAAGCGCTTTGGGGCTCGCGGCGGTGTCAGGGGCGCAACCTATTTCGTCATCCCGAGGATTGACGGGCGGCAGCGCTGGATCACGATCGGCCGCCATGGTCCCCTCACCCCGGCGGAAGCAAGAGCCAAGGCCCGGCAACTGCTAGCCGACGCCGATATGGGGGGCGACCCAACGCATGAGCGGGACGCCGGAAAAAAGCGGCCCCTGTTCGCCGAATTCGCCGAGACCTGGCTTAAGACGCACGTCGAGATCAAGCGGAAGCCAAACACCGCTCGGGAGTACCGGCGGATTATCGAGCACAATCTCAGCCCAGCGCTGGGCAAGGTTCGCGTCGATCGCATCACCAGAGCCGATGCCGTAAAACTCCACGCCGGCATGGCAGCGAGCCGCTACCTCGGCAACCGAGCCTTGGCGGTTCTCTCGGCCATCATGAGCCATGCCGAGCGCCTGGGGTATCGTCCGACCTACAGCAACCCGGCACGGGGCGTTGAGCGGTTCAAGGAGCGGAAGCGGAAACGACCGTTAAGCATGACCGAGATCGGAGCCCTTTGGACCCACCTCGACACGGTAGGCGACAGTCTCAACCCCTACATCGTCGCGGCATTCCGGCTTCTCTTGCTGACCGGCATGAGACGCAACGAAGTGCTAACCCTCCAATGGGAGCACGTCGACCTGGAAGCCGGCGTGATCCGGCTCGCAGACGCCAAGACCGGCCCGCGCGACGTGGTTCTCTCGACAAAGGCCGTTGAGGTTCTGGCGGCCATCCCCCGGATTGAGGGCAACCCCTATGTCCTGCCGGGCCGCAAGCACGGGCAACGCCTCGTCAACGTCTCGGCCAGTTGGCGAGAGATCAGAGCCGCCCTTGGATTTCCCGATGTCCGCGTTCACGACCTACGCCACACCGTCGCCAGCATGCTCGCCCGATCGGCCCCCTTGATCGTGGTGCGGGATGCACTCGGGCACACCGAGATTGGAACGACCTCCGGTTACTCGCACGCGGCCGCCGACGACGTGCGGACGGCGGTGAATAGATTGGCTCTGGCAATCGCTGGGGGCCGCTGATGCCTCGCAAACCGAAACCAAGAAACGGCGCGAACTCGTCGGATTTTGCGCGCAACGGATATTCCTCGACCTTCCTCTAGGTGTTTGTTTCTATTTCCCCAATTATTTTCTGTCTCTATTTCGTCTATTTTCCTAAATTGTCCTAAATTGTCCTATCTGCCTAAATCATTTCTGGATTACCAAAATTCGAGTCTGTTCAGCCTTTGGCAAATCAGCGAGGTACCTAGCGCATAACACGTCACGCTAGCGCTGAGGGTACCATGGCAGCCGCGCAACGATCGCTAATTAGCCCAAAAGGGCTTTGCGAACTTTACCCCGACCTGTTCACGCGACCATCGCTTCAACGCTGGCGCACACGGGGAGTGGGGCCGCCCTACTCCACCCTTGGACCACGCCGCATCGTCTATCGGCTCGCCGATATTGACGCCTGGATCGCCGGGCGCACCGTCACCTCGACAGCCGAAGACCGTCAGCGGCGCTCAGGCGCGTAGGCGCGCGCCATCGGTGGCAAGCGCTGCCGCCACCGAACCGCAGCCGACGCTGGGGGCGTTGATGTCTTCCGGCTGTTTACGGACGGAATTTTCATTCAGGGGGTTGGATTATGTGGAGGTGGTTTAGCCGAAAGCCGGAGAAGCGCGAGCCGGTCGCGTTGACGGCTTGCCGCGTGAGTTGGAAATATGACCACGACCCCGAGGTTCTGGCGCGCGACACGGAAGCCTGCACGCGAGAATTTGCGGCGTGGCTGCTGACCGTCAGCGATGGCGGAGACATAACGCGGCGGCAGCTCGTCAGCTTTTATTCGGAGTTCTGCGAGGTTCACGAACTTCGGCCGATGGCATGGCATCGCTTCGACCTGAGTCTCAAAGGCGCGGGCTTCCAGCGACATCGGCTCTCAACAGCACCGCGAGTCTGGGTCTATCGAATCAGTCGGCCGGGCGCAGCGATCGTCTATAAGTCGCCGCCCCCGTCCGTCGCTCGCGCGCCTCGAGCACGGAGGGCGGCATAAATGGCGATAGAAAACGAACGACGGCCGGCTGATTTCGAGGATTGCCGGTTGCCGGACCACGGCGACGCAATCGAAGTCGACGAGCCCGATGACAAGGACGCGGGCGGCACCGCAACTCCGCTCAAGGCTATCCGGCGAGGGTGCATTAGCTGTGCAGGCAGTTCTCACGAAGTAGCCCTGTGTGTCGCGACGCGGTGTCCCCTCTACCTTTTCCGGTTTGGGCGCGGACCAACCCCGGACGAAATCGCCGCCGTTGCGAGCGTCGCGGCGCATCCCCTCGAACGACCCCGCGAGAAGGCACCCTTCACCCAGGCCGATGTCGCCGTAAAATCTGGGCTCCAAGCCATTAAGCGGAAATGCCGCGATTGCTCAGGCTACTCGTTCGACGAGCAGCGGGACTGCAAGTTCACGAGGTGCGATCTCTACCCTCACCGCCTGGGCAAATCCAGCCGGACGATGACCGAGGAGCAGCGGTTCGCAGCAGCGGAAAGGCTCAAACATAATTTGAAGCGTGGTTTGCTGCCGCAAGACCCCGACGAGAACCCCGGTTCAGCCGAACCCGACGACGGGCCGCTACCCCTATAGCGACCCCCCTTTAGAAAAGGCCCGAAGGCCGTTCTCGCCGCTCCCCAGGAGGAGAAACGCAAAACCGCCACGGCTGGCACCGGGCGGCTGCAAAGTGTCGGTGCGTGTGTTGCGTCTCAGTCCTTCGAGAAACCGGCCGCAACCCGATCAATGCGCGATTTGCGTTCGACCGGCAAGCGGCGAATTAAGGAACGCTGCACCGTGACCGACAAAGACATCACGACCCAGACCGAGACAAGGACGCCCGACGACCACGATCGGGCCAATGCGGCGCTGGGCTTTCGGTTTGTCCGCGCGCTTGCCGTCGAAAAGGCCGCGCTAGACAGAAACATCAGCCACTCGGCGGTTCGCGTGCTCGCGACTATCAGCTATTTCTTGAATTCCGAAACCGGCCGCGCTTGGCCGGGCTTCGGCATCATCGCCGATGTGTCGGGCCTCTGCACCAAAACAATCCAACGCTCGATTGCCGAGCTGAAGGCGGCGGGGTTTCTATTCACCGAGAGGCGAAGCCCCATCACCGGGGGGCGCGCGCTCGTTCATTATGGCCTCACGGAAGTCCGTATGGCCGACATCGACGAAGCCGTCACCGCTGCGGTTGAGACGCTGAAGGCGAAACGCAGCGAAGCCGAGGCCGTTAAGCGGCGCGTCCCGAAACCCGGCAAGCCTGAGCCGTCACCCTCGAAAGGCACCGCCCTCAGTGACCTTGAAAGCCGCCGCCCGCAGTGTCGTTCAGTTGACGCATACAAGCGAACGTCACCGCCTGCCGGGGGAACCAAGCGAATTTCTGACCCGGTAAATTTTGGGGGGGTCAGAAATTCTGACCCGGTAAATTTCGTCCCTTCTGACCCGGTAAATCTCGTCCCTAGTAACCCTATAGATAGAACCCTAAGTGAAGTAAGAAATACTAAGGGGGTTGTCACCTATACAACTGCTGCGCGCGAGAGCGACACACCTCCACGTCAATCGAGGGAGCTTGCCAGTTTCAGTCAAGGCAGTGAAGTGGCTGCCGGTGTCGAGTTCGTTGCCGCAGTTCTGGCCCAGCTCGGCATTGCAACCCCGTCGAAGGCCCAGCGCGACAGGGTTGCAGACACCATCACCAAGGCTGCCCTCTGGTGGAAGGGGATGGGTTGCAGCCATACCCGCTACCAGAGCTTCGGAGATTGGTTTGTCGGCGAATGGATATCGAGACTAAGGCCCGAACTCGACAAGCTGGCCGACGACACAGCGCCGCGCCGGTTCACGATCGATCTTGAAAAGCAGATTTGCTTCGGGTCTGGCGAGAAAAAAATCTGGCTCACCAAAGCCAGCATCAACGTCCATCTTGAAAAAGCCGAAGAGCGCCTCGGCGGAACGCAAACCCCCCTGATCACTGACTTCGAAGCGGTCAAAGACCGAGCGGTGAGCAAGCTATGACGAAAGAGGAATTCGAGCTGGAGGCGGATCAATTTTACTGGGCCGCCCGCGCCTTCAACGACGCCGCCATGACCGAATGGCGCGGGGACGACATCCTGATCTCGACCTACATCGACGGCCTGCAATTTATACGCTCCGACTTGGAGGTCGCCGATGTCGACGGGGATGGCGTTCCCGATTATCGCCCGGTGCATTGGATCAACATCCGCTTGCAGGGCTGGGAGGGTGCGGCCGAGCGGGTTCACGTTCGCAAGGTCCTGTCTTGGAAAATGACGGCGGAAACCCTCGACCTGGTCATCGAGGGGGGTCGCATCGGCCTCATCGAAGTGTCCGACAGCAACCACGACGGGGCCCGCGAAATCGTCCCCTGGCAAAAAGAACGGCACGCTAACCTGGAAGCCTATCTGCGATTCGATAAAAGTTTGCGGGACAGCGCGCGACGCATGGTCGAGCGCGTGACCGACATCTAACACGGCCCGACAATCGACCCCCGAATAACCCGCTTCACGGCGGGTTTTCTATTGCCCAAACCTCCCCAGACAGCCGTGACCTCGGGCCTGCGCTTTCTTCCGACTCTGACCCGGAAGTGACATCCCAGGCATCGCCCAGGCATCGCGCGGCGATCTCAACTTCTGAAAAATGAAAGACAAGCGGGCGGCCCGTCCGAGCCGCCCGTCGCGTTGATCGTTTTGCCTAGTTACCTGGCTTATTCCTGATTGCTGCGTCGATCTGCTTCTTCACAGCATCAAGGTTGAAGGAAGCGGGGTCTTGCATTGGCGGGTAGTCAATCGCCGTGAGAGCCAGTTTCTTGACTGCATCTTGAACAGTGACGAAACGCCAGAATTCGCGGGCGTAGAAGTCGTTCATGTAGCCGCCGCCGAGATCGTTGAGGCTCTGGCCGCCAATCGACGGCGTCCGCTCAAACGGATCCTGGCGGATGTTGACCATGGTGGGCATGTCGGTCGTGACTTTTGCGCCCGGCCAACCTTGCGGCTGCTGGTAGAACTGGTACTTGAAGTTATCGATGCGAATAGCGCCCAAGTGGGGGCCACCGAAGTAGAAAAATTCATGACGAGCGGATGGCGCTTTGCCTTGCAACAGATCCAACTGGTTGTAGCCGTCAAGGTGGTTCTTGTAGGTCCGATCACCTAGCTTTACGCCCTTCAGGAGTTCGTCGGTGATGTTGGGGTTGCCGGCGGCAGCCACGAGCGTGGGGAACCAATCGAGAGCAGAGAACACGCCGTTCTCGACTGTGCCCGGCTTGACCTTGCCCGGCCAGCGGATGATGGCCGGCGCGCGAAAACCGCCTTCCATTACCGTGCCCTTGGTGCCCTTGAATGGCGTCATGCCACCGTCCGGCCAGGTGAACACTTCGGCCCCATTGTCGGTGGTGAAGACGACGATGGTGTTATCGGCCTCCCCGATGTCCTCCAAGTGCTTCAGGAGGGCGCCGATACTGTCGTCCATCTGCGCCATGCCGGCTTCTTCGAGACCGTAGTTGGTCTCGCTGTTCATCAGAGCCTGGTACTTTGGCGACAAAAACGTCCAGACATGCATGCGCGTCGTGTTGTGCCAGACAAAGAACGGCTTGCCGTCCTTCTTGGCCTTGTCCATGAAGTCGCTCGAGGCCTTGACCAGGACTTCGTCGAAGGTCCCCATGTCGTACTTAGCCTTAGGCGTGATGTCGTGCATGTTCGGCACGTTGGACATGTCGGGGTAGGGTGCCAATGGACCTTCATCGACGATTTTCTGCTTGCCGATTTTGCCCCAACGCGGCTGCTCAGTCGGGTCGTCCGTGTCCGTTGCAAAGGTATGCAGTAAGTTACGGGGACCAACCTTGTCGCGGTAAGCCTGATCATTCGGGAACGAGTACCAATAGGGATCCGACATCGCATCGAGGTGGTATAGGTATCCGAAGAACTCATCGAAGCCATGCAGGGTTGGCAGATACTTGTTCAAATCGCCAAGATGGTTCTTGCCGAACTGGCCGGTGGCATACCCTAAAGTTTTGAGGGCGGCGGCCATGGTTGCGGCCTGGTCCGGCATACCTACGTCCGCCCCGGCCTGACCGACAGTCGTCAAGCCTGTGCGCAGCGGGATCTCGCCGGTGATGAAACTCGCCCGGCCCGCCGTACAACTCGCCTCGGCATAATAGTCGGTGAACATCATACCCTGAGCAGCTATTTTGTCGATATTGGGCGTCTTGCCCGACAAGATGCCCCGATGGTAAGCGCCGACGTTGAACCAGCCAACGTCGTCACCCATGATGACCAGGATATTGGGCTGCTTGTCAGCCGCGATGGCGGCAGGGGCGAGGTGCGCCACCGCCATCAACGCAGCGCCTACCGCCAATGGCGTGAGAAGCTTGGAAACTCGGCACAAAAAGGACATTTGACGTTTCCCTACTCTGAGACCGTTTCACCATTTCTTTGACTTGGGATTACCACGACCTAACCATCAACCGATGAGCGATGAGCGATGATCGGTTGTCGGAATTCATTAAGTTAAGCCAATTGTCGCCGCATGCAACTTGCACTTTTTTGACGTCACTTCGATGACCGGGACGTCGGTTCTTGGCCCCTAAACCCACGATTACTGATGTGCACTAATTCGTGGGAAGTTGGGGGTAGACCTGACGTGCCTCATGGCCCGCACGCGCTCGCCAAACTTGGCGGGCTCGATCGTGATGGCTTACTTTCCCGTGAAGTCTGGCTTTGCCCCATACTCAGTATGGGCGTGACCCGACCCAGCGCCCCGGAACGGCGATTGCCGCTTGAAACCCCTGCCGAGAGCACGGTTTCAGCGGAACGCGCTGGGGGGGCCGCTACTGCCAGCGAAGCCGTCTACGACGGGCCGCTGGATGCGAAGGGCCGGTTCGAATATGGTCCGTTCCGTTCACCGAGACGAAGGCCTAGAAGGCCGCATGTGAAAAGCACAAAAACTTCATCGAACGAACCGTATCCGCCCTATGACGGCGAGATGATCGCCATCATCGATGAGCCGTCGCCCACCGATCCGCGCGACGTATGGGAGCAATACCTCGCCGACCTCCGCGAGAGTTTCGCCGAGAACCCGCATCCGCAGTACGCGGCAGCCATCGCCGAGGCCGAAGCCCACTTGCGCGACTAGACGCTCGCTTGATCGGGTCACTGGCAAATTCCGCCTTGACGTTAGAACAAAGCAAGCTCATACTGTTCTGATAATAACGCTTATCGGAACATAGACCATGATCGGCACCGACCTCGAAATCATCCCCCCGGCCCGCGATGTGATCGCCGGGGGCGAGGCCGAGCGCCTGCCCGAGATCCACACCAACGCCCGCACCGATGGCGACCTCCTCGCCGTCTGGCTCAAGTCTCACGCCGATGGCTCGCACCACACGCGGCGCGCTTACGAGCGGATCGGGCGGGGCTTCCTGGAGGCCCTCGACCGCACCGGCACCAACTTGAAGCGGGCGACCGTCGATGATGTGCAAACCGCCCTCGAAGCGACACGCACCAAAGCCGACGGCTCACTCGCCAGCGCCGCCACCGTCAACACGAGCGTCGCTGCCGTGAAGGCGCTCCTGGGCTTCGCGCATAAGGTCGGCTTCACCCGCTTCAACGCCGCGCCGCTCATCAAGCTCAAGAAGGCCCCGCGCCAGTTGGCCCAGAAACTGATGAGCGAGGTGGAGACGCACCTGCTGATCCGCGCCGCCACGCCGGGGCGCAATCGCACCCTGCTAGAAATTGCCTACTTCGGCGGGCTTCGCGTCTCCGAGCTTGCGGGCCTGACATGGTCACAGATCATTCCGCGCGAAACCGGCGAGGTGCAGCTCGCCATCGTCGGCAAGGGTGACAAGCCCCGCAACGTCCTGCTCCCGGCTGACTTAGCCGAGACCTTGCGCAGCTTGCGCGGCGAAGCCTCGACTTCGGCCCGCGTGTTCCCCATTACGGAGCGCCGCATCAACTACATCGTCAAGGCGGCGGCGAAGCGGGCGGGGATCAATCCGGCCGTCTCCGCCCATTGGCTGCGCCATGCCCACGCCAGCCATGCCATAGACGAGGGCGCACCGATCACGCTGGTCAGCCAAACCCTCGGGCATGCCGACTTGAAAACGACGAGCGTCTACGCCCACGCTAAACCGAACGATAGTTCGAGCCGCTATCTCAAGAGGGGTTGAGGCGGGCCGGCCGTGACGTGTTGAACCGACAAAGGCGGCGCACATGCCAAGTTCACCCAGGAACACAAGTCGCAGCCCCTAGGGCGTTTAACCGCCTGTCGGGAACAGAAGCGTCGTCGTCCAACGAAAACCCCAGCCGTCCGCTCCGCTCTGAGGGCTGTCAGCCCAATACCGAACACCGGGCCCCATGCTGATTGGCTGATCCCCGATCTTGAACAGCTTGGTGACCTGCGCATTGATCGGAACCGACCATTCATCGGTGACCCAGTTGTAGGTCGACTCCGTGTTGAGGCTAAACGTCCAGGCATCTTTGGTTGTGTAAGTCACGAACGGCTGCAGGTAGGTGGAATTGATGTCCGGGCGATTTTCGTCGCCGCTCACAGACCAGATATGATTGGCGAGAATGCCAATGGTCCACGGACCGGTCTGCGTCAGCGCGACTGCTGTCGGTCCAAGACCCCATTTTTCAGCGCTGAGCAATTTATCCGTGCCTGTCGGCAAATAGACGGCGGGACCCGCTCCCCAGATCAGCCAGCCGCCCGCCGGTTTCTTCGGCGAGAAGAAAAGACTTTGCAACGTGTCGATCATAGGTGCACGGTTGGAATCCACGAGAGCCGTCCAAACGGCCGTAAACACTCCAATAAAATTTGAAAATGACAGTTCCAAAGTATGGAGGTTTCCGTGAAGTCTTTATTTCGAAAGGCCAGAGTTCTCGCGCCGCTGGTTCTGGCTACCAGCTTGGCTTCACTGTCGTTGATCGCGCCGGCCGCACTGGCGCAAACCAGTAAGCCCAACATCCTCTTCATCATGGGTGACGACATCGGCTGGATGCAGCCGAGCATCTACCATCAAGGTCTGATGGTCGGCGAAACGCCCAACATCGACCGCATTGGGCAGGAGGGCGCCAAGTTCATGACCTATTATGCCGAGCAAAGCTGCACCGCTGGGCGCACGGCCTTCTTCACCGGCATGACACCGTTACGCGCCGGGATGATCCCACCGCAATTGCCCGGCAGCCCGTCTTTCCTGCAGCCCGGCACGCCGTCGCTGGCCAAGTTCCTGCTCGACCTTGGTTACAACACCGGCGAGTTCGGCAAGAACCATCTAGGCGACCACTCGGCGGCGCTGCCGACGGCGCACGGCTTCCAGGAGTTCTGGGGCTATCTGTATCACCTCGATGCGATGCAGGGCGTCAGCTTCCCCGACATCAACAAGACCCCGACCCAGCAGGCCATCGTGGCGCCGTGCAAGAACACGCCGGTCCCCGGCCTCAGCGACCCCCCGGGCGCGGTGGATGCGAAGACCACGTTGTGCATGATGCCGCCGCGGCCGGTGATCGCCTGCACGTCTTCTGACGGCACGGAGCAAAACCAGACCTGCAAGGATGAAGGGCCGTTGACGCTCGAACGTTCGAAGTCGGTGGATGAAGAAATCTCTTCCAAGGTCATCGACTTCCTCGACCGCAACAACCCGAAGAAGACCAAGAAGCCCTTCTTCGTCTGGTACAACCCGGCGCGCATGCACATCACCACCATGCTGTCGGACAAGTACATGGCCATGGTCGGTACGCCCGGCGGCAAGGACTGGGGTGCCAACGAAGCCGGCATGAAGCAGATGGACGACAACATCGGCTATGTGATGAAGAAGCTGGAGGACATGGGCGAGTTGGACAACACCATCATCGTCTTTACCACCGACAACGGCGCCGAAGTGATCACCTACCCCGATGGCGGCAACACCCCCTTCAAGGGCGGGAAGTTGACGACCTGGGAAGGCGGCATGCGCGCGCCGGCGGTCATCCGCTGGCCGGACCATATCAAGCCGGGCACGGTCCTCAACGACATCTTCGCGTCCTACGACTGGATGCCGACCTTTGTTGAAATCGCCGGTGGGGCCAAGGGCAATGAGCTGAATGACCAGATCATGGCGGGCAAATATCCCGGCATCGTGAAGACCAAACTCCAGGGGGTCAACCAGATCGACTATCTGACCGGCAAGTCGGAGAAATCGGCGCGTGATACGTTCTTCTACTACGGCGGTGCGGTTCCGTCGGCGGTGCGTTACAAGAACTGGAAAATCTACTTTGCGATGGCATCGGAGGCCGCGACCGGTGGCTTGATGGGGGTCCACACCTTCCATTGGCCGTTGGTCGACAACATCAAGCGAGATCCCTTCGAGGGCTCCGTCGGTTTTGAACCGAAAACCCTCTTAGGCCAGGGCGGCGCGCTCGCCGGTCCAATGACGGCCTATATCTATGACTGGAACATCATTCCGATCGGTCAAGCGCTCTGGCTGAAGGAACTTGAGTTTTACGGGCCGTACCCGGCGCTGCAGTCCCCGGCGTCCTACAGCTTGGCCCAGGTCCTCCAGGAGGTAAAGGAGCAGATGGCGAGGACGGGAAGCAAGGACAACTAGGACGTAGCCAAGTCGGAGCTTAGTCAACCCATTAGTGATGTGTTAAGCGGGCGGGCCGAAGGGGCCGCCCGTTTGCTTGCAGCTTCTTCATCGACCAGTGATTCCGATTGGCGGTTCTGGGGCAATGCTCGGCGCGGCTTAACTATCACGACCCGTATTCGCCGTCTACGACGGGTCGACTATGGTACCCGTTCGCCGAGACGAAGGCCGCGACTACGAAAAGCACGAGAACTTCATCGAACAAACTCGTCAAACCCCGGACCTAATTTGAGGGCCGATGATCGGCATCATCGAGGCGAGCCGTCGCCGTTTGACCCTCGCGCCGTGTGGGAAGCCTACCTAGTCGACCTCAGGGAAAGTTTCGCCGAGAACCCGCATCCGCAGTACGCAGCAGCAATCGCCGAGGCCGAGGCTCACTTGCGCGACTAGTACGCTCGCTCGGTCGGGTCACTGGGGGCGCAATCGCACCCTGCTAGAAATTGCCTACTTCGGCGGGCTTCGCGTCTCCGAGCTTGCGGGCCTGACATGGTCACAGATCATTCCGCGCGAAACCGGCGAGGTGCAGCTCGCCATCGTCGGCAAGGGTGACAAGCCCCGCAACGTCCTGCTCCCGGCTGACTTAGCCGAGACCTTGCGCCGCTTGCGCGGGACGACAAGGAAGTGGCGAGAAACTCAATAGAGCACGGAACTCCGATTACATTCCCGGAGGATGAAACCTTCGACATCGGCGAGGACACGCGCACCGGGGTCGCTCTGCTGGAGTATCGCTACGATACCCCGTTCAAGTTCACCGGCAAAATCGACAAGCTGACCTTCAAACTCGAACCGGAGCAGCAAACAGACGCGAAACCCTAACCGCGTCCGACCATTTCTGACCGGCACTGTCGGGGCCCTGACGTCAGGTGTGCAATGAAAAGAGCGGTGATTTTTGCGGCAGTCGCCGAGGCGGCAACGGGCTTGGCGCTGCTTATTGCTCCGTCGCTCGTCGGGCAGTTGTTGCTCGGTGAGGAGCTCACCGGCGTCGCCGTACCCGTAGCACGTGTGACCGGCATCGCGCTGATTGGCTTAGGAGTCGCTTGCTGGCCAGGTCCACCGTTGCTCGGCATGTTGATCTACAGCGCCGTCGTTGCGCTATATCTCGCTTACCTTGGTTTCATAGGCGGTTTGACTGGGCGGCTCCTTTGGCCAGCAGTTGTCGTGCACCTTATCCTGGCGGCCCTCCTGGTGCGGGCATACACAAGACGCTCGGACACGAAATTGTAGAAGAACAGACGTCAAGCGGGAGCCACCTCCGCAGAAGTAACAGAAGCACAGAAGCGATGTGTGTGCTTTAGCGCAACGCGAAGTTAAGGCCTTCGGGGGAATTTCGCCCATTTCCGAGCGGCTCGGTACCGAGTTTTAGCATCCAGAAGGTAAGCGTCATGAAGATACCCACCCTGACAGTCTCCATTTCCGTCGCGACGTTGATCGCCCTTGGCGTCGTTCCTGCCATGGCCCAGCAGATTACCGGCACTTCGGGCTCGCCGAGCGCCACGACGTCCATCAGCGGAGAGCAGCTCCCTCCGCCCGATCCAAAATTCGGCGGCGTAATCAAGGACGACGCCCTCCAATCTAAGCCCTGGTGGGCTCCGCGTGTCGTGCCACCCAAGGGGGCTCCCAACGTGCTGCTGATTATCACGGACGATGCCGGCTTTGGCGTGCCGAGCACCTTCGGCGGGGTAATCCCGACGCCGACCATGGACCGAATTGCGAACGAAGGCCTGCGCTACGACCGCATGTTCTCGACGGCGTTGTGCTCGCCGACGCGCGCCGCGTTGATCACGGGCCGCAACCATCACTCGGCGGGCTTCGGCGTGATCTCCGAGCAGTCCACCGGCTTCCCCGGCTACAACAGCATCATCGACCGGGACAAGGCCACCGTCGGCCGCGTCCTATTGGATAACGGCTATGCCACGTCGTGGTTCGGCAAGGACCACAACACGCCGGCCTTCGCGGCCAGCCAGGTCGGACCCTTCGACCAGTGGCCAACCGGGATGGGCTTCGAGTATTTCTACGGCTTTGTCGGCGGCGATGCCAACCAGTGGCAGCCGAACCTCTTCCGCAACACCACGCAGATTTACCCCTTCGAGGGTAAACCGGGCTGGAATCTCATCACCGGCATGGCTGACGACGCCACCGACTGGATAACGCGGATGCACCAGACCGACCCCAGCAAGCCGCTCTTCATCAAGTACGCGCCCGGAGCCACGCATGCGCCGCACCACCCGACCAAGGAATGGGTGGACAAGATCAGCGCGATGCACCTCTTTGACGACGGTTACGAGAAGCTGCGCGAGCGCATCTTCGAGAACCAGAAGAAGCTCGGCTTGATCCCCAAGGATGCGCAGTTGTCGCCCTGGCCCAATGAGATACTGAAGCCGTGGGACCAACTCACCGCGGACGAAAAGAAGCTCTACATCCGCCAGGTCGAGATCTTCGCCGCCTATGCAGCCTACAGCGACCACGAGATCGGCCGCGTGATCCAGGCCTTCGAGGACCTCGGCAGGCTCGACAACACGCTTATCATCTACATCAACGGTGACAACGGCACCAGCGCCGAGGGTGGGCCGCTCGGCACGCCCAACGAGGTTGCTTTCTTTAACGGCGTCAGCGTGCCCGTCGACGTGCAGATGAAGTGGTATGACGCTTGGGGCACCGAGCAGACCTACAACCACATGTCGGCAGGATGGTCGTGGGCCTTCGACACGCCTTTCGACTGGTTCAAGCAGAACGCGTCAAGGCTTGGCGGCATCAACCAGAACATGGTGGTGTCGTGGCCTGCGCGCATCAAGGACAAGGGGGCCTTGCGCGAGCAGTTCATGCACGTGATCGATGTCATGCCGACCATCCTTGAAGCCGCAGGCATCCGCGCGCCCGACTTCGTCGATGGCATCAAGCAGGCGCCGATCGAGGGCACCAGCTTCGCCTACACCTTCGACGCGGCCAACGCCAAAGCGCCCTCGCGCCACACGACCCAGTATTTCGAGATGATGGGCCAGTGGGCGCTCTATAAGGACGGCTGGGTCCTCAGCACCAAAGTCAATCGTGCGCCTTGGGAAGCGTTCGGTCCGGCAAACGCGGACCCGCTGAACAACCAGGTGCTCCAGCTCTACGACTTGCAACGCGGACTTCACCCAGACCAACGACATCGCCGCGAAGTACCCACAGAAGGTCGAGGAAATGAAGAAGGCGTTCATTGCGGAGGCCAGGAAGTACCAGGTCTTCCCGCTGGACGCGTCGGTGGCGGCGCGTATCGTCGCGCCACGGCCGAACATCACCGCGGGCCGTAGCGAGTTCGTCTACACCAGGCCGATGGTTGGCCTGCCGCAGGGCGACTTTCCGTTTCTGCTCAACACATCCTACACGGTCAAGGCCGATATCGATGTGCCGGAGGGCGGTGCGGAGGGCATGATGCTGACTTCCGGCGGGCGGTTCGCCGGCTACGGCTTCTACCTGCTCAAGGGCAAGCCAGTGTGGCTCTGGAACCTGATCGATCTGGAGCGCGTGAAGTGGGAAGGCAAGGACGCGCTCACGCCCGGCAAGCACACGGTCGAGTTCGATTTCAAGTATGACGGCTTGGGCTCGGGCACGCTCGCCTTCAATAACTTCAGCGGCGTCGGCCGCCCTGGCACCGGCGTACTCAAGGTCGACGGCAACATCGTCGACACCAAGTCGATGCCAAAGACGCTGCCGATGATCCTGCAATGGGACGAGAGCTTCGACATTGGCTCCGACACGCTAACCGGCGTCAACGACGCCGACTACAAGCCACCGTTCACCTTCACCGGTAAGCTCAACAAGCTGACGATCAAGATCGATCGGCCGCAGCTGTCGCCCGAAGACATCAAGAAACTTGAAGCCGCCATGCGGGACAACAAGACAAGCGAGTGAGCGACGAGGAACAAGTGGCGGCTCATTTTGCCAGGATTGTGCTGCACATCGACGTCCGCTCCGAGGGAGAGCGGACGTATCATGACCATTATGCCTAAGACCGTTTTTGGCCCTAACCGCCAGTTGAAAGAGGTGCACTATGTCGTCGGAAGTCGGGGATGGAGCTGACGTACCTCGTGGCCGTGACTCGACCCAGCGCCGCGGAACCGCGATTGCCGCTTGAAGACCCCGACGAGAACCCCGGTACAGCCGATCCCGATGATGAGCCGGTAGAGTAGCAGCCCCCAACTATCGAGACGGCCAGGGGGCCGTTCTCCAGGGGAGAAAAGCAAAGCCGCCACGGCTGGAACCGGGCCGTGACCGGAGGGCATCACCCGACCTGATTAGCTTGCCGCCCAGGGCCTGAGTTGCTTGCAGATTGCTTGCAATTCCGAGAAACGATCCGGCGCTTATTGAGCTAATATAATAAGTTGGTTAGCTTATTGTCACGTGATCGAACCGTTCATACGCTGATCTACAGTCAGGTGACGGGCGACCGCCCGCAGGCCGAGCGCGTCACGCTCGCTTGGCGTGTTGCCATGTACGCGGCCCTCGTCATGCTGGGAGCACTCCTCATCGGCGTCTGGATGATGAGCTTCTTTGGCATCTCGATCGCCGCCCTGCGCATCGCAGGCGGCCTGTTCCTGGCTGCCGCCGGATGGGAGATGCTGCGCAACAGCGAAGTGAGCGAGGATCGCAAGCTGGAACAGGCTGGGCCGGCGACAGGCGCCGAGGACGTCGCATTCTTTCCCCTCACCATGCCATTCACCACGGGACCCGGAACGATCTCCGTCGCGATCGCATTGAGCGCGAACCGTCCCGAAGCGGCTGGCGAAACGCTTCCCTACTTCGCCGGAGCATCGGCGGCGGCGCTGCTCGTCGCCTTCACGGTCGGCATCTGCTACGCGTCGGCGGATCGTGTGGTCGCGCTGCTAGGCCCTGCGCGCACACGCGTCCTAACGCGCATCGCCGCATTCCTGCTGCTGTGCATCGGCGTGCAGATCCTCATGACGGGCCTGCAGGATGCACTTGCCGAAGTGCTCGTGCGCACGCGCGATTGACTGCGGCGGCAGCGCACCTACGTGAATGGGCCATTGCTCAAGGAAGGCGTTCCCAAATGCTGATGTCCTGCTGGTCTCGCGCCCTCGCGGCCGTGATCGCCTCAATCGCGCTGCTGTCGACGGCACGCGCCGAGGGCCCCGATCTCATTTTCAAGAAGACGACGGTGTGGAAGTTCCTGTCGCCCGACCACAAGCTCGGCACCTACGCCATCGACGATCCCGATGTCGATGGCGTGACGTGCTACTTCACGATACCGGAAAAAGGCGGCTGGACGGGCTGGCTCGGCCTTGCCGAGGAACTTTCGAATGCGTCGCTGTCGTGCCGGCAGGTCGGCGCGATCAAATTCAAGCGCAAGCTGACGCAGGGCGAGGAGATGTTCAGCCAGCGCCGCTCGCTGGTGTTCAAGCGCATGCAGATCGTGCGTGGCTGCGACGCCAAGCGCAACGTGCTCGTGTATCTCGTCTACACCGACAAGCTGATCGAAGGCAGCCCGGAGAACTCGACCTCCAGCGTGCCCATCGCCCCTTGGGGCGAGACGACGCCGCCTGCCAAGTGCGGCGAGTGGGTGAGCGAATAGGCAGGAAGGTTGTCATCATCGGGACAGACTGAGGATGACAGCGTGGATGTGTTGGGCGCATGCCCAGTATCTACCTCCCCAACTGCTCCTTCACCTTTGCGGCCAGTTGGGGCAGCGAGAAGGGCTTAGGCAGGAAGGCGAAGGTTTCGTCCTTGTCGAGGCTCGTTTCGAAGGCCTCGTGAGGATACCCCGAGACGAAGATGATCTTGAGGTCCGGGTTCGTCTTGCGCAGCTCCTTCAGCATCGTCGGCCCGTCCATTTCGGGCATCACCACGTCCGACACCACGATATCGATGCGGCCCTCGTTCTGCGCCATGATCTCGAGCGCTTCGACGCCGGTCGTTGCTTCCAGCACCTCGTACCCCTGCCGTTTCAGCGCGCGCACGGCGAACGAGCGCACCATGTCTTCGTCCTCGACCAGCAGCACCCGGCCGCTGCCCGTGAGGTCGGCTGCGCCTTCCTTTTCCTTCTTCTTCTTTTCGGGGACGGCGCCTTCGGCTTCGGGCTCAGGCATGAAGCGCGGGAGATAGACGCGGAAGGTCGTGCCCTTGCCCAGTTGGCTGTCGACATAGATGAACCCGCCCGACTGCTTGACGATGCCGTACACCGTCGAGAGACCCAGGCCCGTGCCCTTGCCGACGCCCTTGGTGGTGAAGAACGGCTCGAAGATTTTGACCATCACCTCCGGGCTCATGCCCGAGCCCGTGTCTTCGACTTCGACGAGAACGTACTCGCCGACCGGCATGCCCTCGTTGTCAAGCTTCTGGCTTTCCCGCTCCTGAAGATTGCGCGTGCGCACCGTCAGCATACCGCCGTCGGGCATCGCGTCACGCGCGTTGAAGGCGAGGTTGATGACGACCTGATCGAACTGCGTCTTGTCGAACTTGACCTGCCACAGATCGCGCGCGGGCGGCATGCGCAGTTCGACCTTCTCGCCGATCGAACGCTTCAGCAGCGGCGCCATATCCGTCAGCACCTCGGCCAGCTGCAGCGGTTCCGCCTGCAGCGTCTGGCGGCGCGAGAAGGCGAGCAGGTTGCGGACAAGGCCAGCCGCGCGTACTGCGCTCTGACGGATGTTCATGATGTCACGGTAGGCGGGGTCCGACGCACGATGCGTCTGCAGCAGAAGATCCGAGAAGCCGATGATGGCCGTCAGTACGTTGTTGAAATCGTGCGCGATGCCGCCGGCGAGCTTGCCGACCGCTTCCATCTTTGAACTCTGCGCGAACTGGGCTTCGAGCGCCTTTTGCTCGGTCGCGTCGATGACATAGAGAATGGCGGCCTCGCGCGCTTCCACTTCCTTCTTCGCCCGAACTCGGGCTCATGAAGACCCGGCGCACGTGCTCTTTCTCGAGACCGACGGTGATTTCGATCGGAACCGGATTGGCCTTACCGGCAAGCACCTGCGTAAGGCCGGCAGCGATGCTGTTGCGCGTCGCGGCATCGGACGTTCGGCACAGCACGTCGACCGCCATTTCGCCAAGGCCGCTCGATGCGTCGACGATCATGCGGGCGAAGGCGGCGTTGGCGCCGGAAATCCGGCCTTCCGGCGTAACGCTGGCGATGCCGAACGGGGCCGACTGGAAGAAGCGCGAGAAGCGCATGTCGGGGCCCGAGCCGTCGTGCTCGATGCGCGGTTCGTTTTCGCGGTTCAGAACCGTGATGGACAGGCCGCCGTCGCTCGTCTTGCGCGAGATGAGGCGGACCGGAACGAGGCGTCCGTCCTCGCGCGTCGCGTCGACATCGAGGCTGACCGGCTGCATTCCGCCATTGCGCCAGGCGCCGTTCAACAGTTCGACGCCATCGGCCGCAAACAGGTCCTTCAGGCGCAAGCCGCGCGAAGCCGAAACGGACGGCATGCCGAGCCAGCGAGCTAGCGCCGCGTTCATGTGGCGGATTTGCCCGTTGACGTCGGTCGTCAGCAGGCCAGCCGGCATCTGGTCATAGGCGCGCAGGATCTCGGCGTAGGTCTGGACGGCATTGGCCTCGCGAGCCCGTTCGCCGGTGACGTCGGTGACGGTCCATAACGCCAGAGGCTCTCGCTCGGTGCGCTGTCCGGGTACCGTGAACGGGCGCGTCGCGACATGGAGAAGCCGCGGCGGCTGCCCCGGTTTGAGCCCGATGCGAAATTCTTCACGCGCTTTTTCTCCACGCTCAGCCGCGCGTGTCAGGCGGAACATGGCTTCCGTTGTCGCCGCATCACGACTGAACGCCACATGCAGCGCCGACAGGCCGCCGGTGACTGGACGGCCAGCGAGTTCGGCGATCATGGCGTTGCCGTAGACCAGCGCGCCGTCGCGACGCGTCACCAGGATGCCGTCATCCAGCGTTTCGGCTAGACAATGGACGACGTCGTTGGCGCTAGTGCGCTCGCCGACGCGGATGTGACCGGCGGCGAGACCGAAGAAGAAGAACACGCCGGCCATCGCAAGGCCAGCCATGATGGTGAGAAGGACGGGCTCGCCCGCGCCACTGGCGATCACCGCGAGAAGTATCGTTCCGGCGGCGGCGACCGTTGCCACAATAGGCCAAAGACCGCCGGTCGGCCCAGGCGACCCAAGGGACCCTGCCGCGGCGACGCCATCCCCCGGCGTGCTCAACTCGCTTTCGCTCATAAACGGGAAAGCTATCTGATTCTGGGGAGAGGCAGCCTCGGACACCGGCATCGTTCAACAACTCACGCTACGCAACAAAGTGACGACACCCAACGAGTTGCATCGCGAAGTAGCGCTCGGGGTTGAAGTTGTCCCCACCTCGTGTGGCGTCAGCATCAACACTTCGATCATTAGGGTTAAAATGCCATGAAGTCCGCGCTATAGAGGCGTTGACGCCTGTCCCGATCCGGGTCTGGGCAAGGAAAAACGACAGTAACCGGCTGCCATAAGCTCAACTGCTGTCCCATTTTTGCGGGCCGGAGGAAGATTTCGAGGCGTAGCGGCCGACACAAAAAGGGGAGCCCGGGTCGTCAAGCCCCGCAGGCCAGACCAATGCTGGACGTCCTGTTCTACCTTCTGATCGTCGTCGTTCTGGCGGCACTCCTGGTCGGTGCAGGCTTCGCTGTACGCAGTTACGTAAACGGCACGTCGCCGATGGCGGCGTTCTTCGGGCCGAAGCCGGAACGGCGCCTCGACATTCTTGAGCAGTACAACATCGACAATCGCCGTCGTCTGGTGCTGATCCGGCGCGACAAAGTCGAGCACCTGATCATGACCGGAGGTCCGGTCGACATGGTGATCGAGACGGGAATCGCCGGACAGCCCGCACCGGCCGTTGCTACGGACAATCCGACGGTCGTATTCGAGCGCGTTCCACGAACGTTCGGCAAAACCGCGGCGGAGCAATAGCCGGGTTCCGGGTGCGTGCTTAGGCCACGCGCGACCTCCCAAGTCTTGCCCAGGTCCCGCAGGATCATCCCCGGCTTGCATCAGTTCAGTTTGAGACCTCCATGACGCCGAGCCGACAATTCCACCCTGCTCTTGCGGCCCTAGCGGTGGCACTACTGCTGGCACTATCCCAGGCACGCGCGGGCGCACAGGACCAGAACACGCCGCCCGCGGTCACGGAACCGTCGAACTCTCCCGCGACGGCACCGTCATCCACAGCGCCTGCCGCCGCGCCAGCCGCGGCCGCTGTTCCCGCCGCCGCTGAGCCCGTTCCCGCGCCTGTGGAACTCGATCCGCAGTTCCTGGAAGAAGTGCAGCAGCCCGTCCGGCATATGACGGAAGCGGCGGGCGCCCTTGAAAAGTCGGTGGCGGACGCCCAATCTGACGATCCGGAGCTTACGCGCCTTCGCATTGAGATCGAGGCGCTGCTGTCGGCAGCCGATCTATTCCTCGACAGTTTGAAGCCGCGCTTCGACACGGTCCGTTCGCAGTCGGAAAAACTCGGCCCCCCTCCGGCGAAGGACGCTGCCCCCGAGGCTCGCCAGATCGCCGCCGAACGCGCCAAGCTCAACATGGTCTCCGCTGAGCTCGATGGCGCCATCAAGGCGACCGGTCTGGTTCAGTACCGCGCCCGCGAACTGTTGGCCCGCGTCCAGGATTATCGACAGGGTATCTTCACGCGTCAGCTGTTCCGGCAGATGGATTCTCCACTGAGCCCGTCGACGTGGCGGCAGGTCGGGGCCGCTATGCCGGGCGCTATCCTCGATATCAATACGATCTCGACGCGCTGGTGGCATGCGGCGAAAGACAACTGGCTTGCGCTCATCGGCGTGCTTCTGGCGAGCCTCGCTGCCTATGTCGTTTTATCCGTGCTGTCCGGCCGCCTGATCGCCCTGCGACTTACGGCGATCGGCGATACGGAACCAAGCTATTTTCATCGCGCCGCCACCGCCGGATGGGTGGCCCCTGTGCTGGCCCTGCCCACAGGCGCCGCCGCAGCGTTGCTGGCTTTCGGACTGGATAGCCTTGGCCTGCTGTTCCTCGGAGCGGAACGCCTCGTGCTGACGGCTCTGCCGGCGCTCCTGGTTTTCGTCGGCGTCAAGGCTCTTGCCTTGGCGCTGCTGCAGCCCGGCCGACCGCGGTGGCGCCTGTTCGACCTCGCCGACGCACCGGCTCGCGCCCTCGTCCGTGCCCTGACGTTCATCGCTGCATTTTACGCGTTCGACTTCGTCTCAAAGGAAGTAATCCGGATCCTTGCTCTGCCGTTGCCGGTCAGTGTGGCGGAGGCTCTGGTGGCCAGCGTCGGGCTCGCCGTCCTACTGTTCAGCATCGTGCTGACGCGGTTCGACCCCCACCCGCGTGCCGTCCACACGCGCGCCCCGGACGACGCAACCGATATGCTCGACGAAGCGCGCCCGGATCCCGCGCCCGTGCCGCTGCTGGTGCCGCTCGTCATCAAGCTGCCCCTGCTGGCTGTCGCAATCGCAATCCTGACGGCGTCACTCCTCGGCTATGTCGCGCTCGGCCGCTTCATCGCCGGCCAGGTGATCGTGACTGGTAGCGCGGTGGTTCTGGTCATCCTATTGCACCTAGGCATCCGCGCGCTCGGGCAAGGAGAGCAAGGGGCACGGCTGACGCGGTTGCTGGATGACAATCTCGGCCTGGACGAGATGCAGGCCCGAATATTGTCGCGCGTGCTGCTTCTTGTTCTCAACGTGCTTCTGGCGCTGGTGGCGCTGCCTTTGATCCTGCTGACGTGGGGCTTCACCTTCGTCGACATCATGGCGTGGATGAAAGCGGCCATCTTCGGCTTCGAGATCGGCCAGTTCCGTGTCTCGCTGGCGCGCATCGCCATCGCCCTCGTCCTGTTCGCGGCACTGCTGTTTGCCACGCGCATTCTGCAGCGGTGGCTTTCGAGAACGGTGCTGTCACAACCAACCCTTGATCGCGGCATCGCCAATTCGATCCACACCGCCGTTGGATATGCCGGCTTTGCGCTGGCTGGTCTGGTGGCGCTGTCCTACAGTGGCCTCGACATTACCAGTTTCGCCATTGTCGCGGGCGCCCTATCGGTTGGCATCGGCTTCGGGCTGCAATCGATCGTCAACAACTTCGTCTCAGGGCTTATCCTGCTGGTCGAGCGGCCTGTCAAAGTCGGCGACCTTGTTTCCGTCAACGGCAATGTCGGCCGGGTGCGCAACATCGCCGTTCGCTCCACTGAAATCGAAACTGGCGACAAGGCGAGCCTAATCGTTCCCAACTCGGAACTCATCACATCGACAGTCACCAACTGGACCCACCGCAACGATCTGGCGCGCGTCCATATCAAGGTAGCGGCAAGCTATCGGTCGGATCCCGAAAAGGTTCGCGGTTGTCTGCTCGGCGTGCTGAGCGAGTGTCCGCATATTCTGCAGAAGCCAAAGCCCGACGTGTCGTTCGACAACTTCGGGCCCAACGGCTTCGAGTTTTCAATGAGCGCGATCGTGGCGGAGATGGGCAAGAGCGGAGTCGCGCAGACCGACATCCGCCTGCGAGTCGTCAGGGCCTTCAGGCTCGCGGGTATCGAAATGCCTAATGCGCAGCATGACGTGCATCTGCGCGATCTGGACGGCCTGCGTGCGGTTCTGAACCGTGTGTCCGAGGATCGTGCGAAACAGTCGCAATCCGCAGCATCACCGCCGGCTGATGGCCCGGCAGCCACGCCGCATGTCGTGTCGGCAGTCGACAGCGTGGTGGCGGCACCCAAGCGCCGTAAGCCGTTCTAAGCAGGGCGATTTCAGTCTCAGTTGTCGCCGAACGTGCTTGCTGATATGGCATGCAGTTCGAAAACAGTGACCGCGAACGTCACAGGCGCCTGATTGTTTTGAGCTGCGTCCGATGCGGCAACCTTGAAAATTGCAGCATTCGCTAGGCGCGCGGCCTCGATCGCGGATGACGACGGCGGCGTGGCATCGCCGAGCACGGCGATCACACCGGCAAAAGACAACCACTGAAACGCAGAGCGCGACCAAGAACGGCCGCTGCACGACCACATGGAACCCGACACGCTAAATCCTCCTCGCAGTGGCTAGGCCAACAGCAAGAGCATGCCCGCTATTCCTTACTTGCTGCTTAAAGAGCGAAGCGTTTCGGGACATTCAACGGCGCGGTGGCGCGGCCATCACGCTATGGCCGCTCGTGCGGCGTCAGTCTTCGCGATAGACGCGCTCGCGGCGCTCATGGCGCTCCTGCGCCTCGACCGACAATGTGGCGATCGGCCGAGCGTCGAGGCGCTTCAGACCGATGGGCTCGCCCGTTTCCTCGCAATAGCCGTAGGTGCCATCCTCGATCCGTGCCAGCGCAGCGTCGATTTTGGAGATCAGCTTGCGCTGACGATCCCGGGCACGCAGTTCCAGCGCCCGGTCGGTCTCGGAGGTCGCCCGATCCGCCAGATCGGCGTGCTGGGTCGAGTCCTCGTGCAGCCCGGCAAGCGTCTCGCGCGTCTGGCGCAGGATGTCCTCTTTCCAGGTCAGCAGCTTCTGACGGAAGTAGACTCGCTGCAGTTCATTCATGAACGGCTCGTCCTCGCTCGGACGGTAGTCGGGGGGCAGCACGATGCTGGAAACCTTGGCGCGTGCTGTCAGCTTCTTTTCCGGCGCCTTGTCCATGGCTTTCGTCTGCGACTTCGGATTCGCTGCGGATTTTGCCGCGACTGCGGAAACGGCAGCGCTGGCTTTGGCTTTGGGATTTGTGGCAGGCTTGGGCGCGGCCTTGGGGGAGGCACGCGACGCGACGGAATTCGACCGGGCCTTGGCTCTGGCCGGGGCCGGCTTTGCAGCCTTCTTGGATTTTTGCTCGCGTCTGCTCATCAAATGGCCTCCGCCATACAGTCCCAGCCGCTTTGCTTCAACCCCGCCGAACAATTCGATCAAAACCGTTCAGCCCGTTGGATGGGCTCTATTGAAGCGGGCGGACATTCAAGTCAAGAAACAGCGAATATCTAAGTGTGCGCTGTCCAGTTTTCCACGTCTTTCGAGATAAGCCACAAGGACTTGAAGATGACCCGATGACTGATTGCAAATGAAACCATGAAGCAATCATAGGTTGATTGTCATGTTCAGCAGGGGGACGGTCCATAGCGCTGTAAGCAGTTCGCCGCACCGGCCGGACGGTCGAATTGTGGTAGGACCACCCAAATCCTTTTCCAGGCGAAGGACGGGCATGAAGTTCGAAGGCACCAAATCCTACGTCGCGACGAACGACCTGAAAGTTGCGGTCAACGCGGCCATAACGTTGCAGCGTCCACTTCTGATCAAGGGCGAACCGGGGACGGGCAAGTCGGTGCTCGCCACTGAAGTGGCGAACGCGCTCAGTGTGCCGCTCATCGAATGGCATATCAAATCGACCACCAAGGCCCAGCAAGGCCTTTACGAGTACGACGCAGTCTCGCGCCTGCGCGACAGCCAGCTCGGAGACGAGCGCGTCAAGGAAATCCGCAATTACATCCGCCGCGGCAAACTGTGGGACGCCTTCACCTCCGACGCGCGGCCTGTTCTGCTGATCGATGAAATCGATAAGGCCGACATCGAGTTCCCCAACGACCTTCTGCAGGAACTCGATCGAATGGAATTTTTTGTCTACGAGACCGGAGAGACCATCAAGGCGCACCAGCGGCCCATCGTGATGATCACGTCCAATAACGAAAAGGAGTTACCCGACGCATTCCTGCGCCGCTGCTTCTTCCACTACATCAAGTTCCCCGACACCGACACCATGGCAAAGATCATCGAGGTCCACTTTCCGGGCCTTAAGGGCCGCATGGTATCGGAGGCGCTGCGCATCTTCTATGACATGCGCGACGTCCCGGGTCTGAAGAAAAAGCCGTCGACGTCGGAGCTTCTCGACTGGCTCAAATTGCTGCTGAACGAGGACGTCGATCTGGCGACACTCAAGGAGACCGACAGCCGCAAGCTGATTCCGCCGCTTGCAGGCGCGCTGATCAAGAACGAACAGGACGTGCATCTTTTCGAGCGCCTGGCGTTCATGAGCCGTCGCAAGGGCGAATAGTCCGGGTCGACGGGCCCTGGAGCTAGGAATGAAGCTGCGCAATCTCGATTTCGGCCAGCAGTTGCTGGATCGCACGCCGCGCAGCGTGCGCATTACGGTGCACGGCCGTCATCGCGATGCTTTCGCCGTTGTCCCACAAGCGGCAAACTGCTCATTCCAGGGTGAGCGCAGGCATTCCGCCGCACGTTCGCCCCAAACAGCGGGCAAATCTGCACGCCAGAGTGCCGACGGGCGGCCATGGCCCAGGCCGATTATGAACACTCGATGAATTCCGCCTTCAGAATCGGTTCACAAGTCCGGACGTACAATGTGACGTCAATTCAGTTATTCGGACTGAATGGAGGCCGTCATGGGCGAATTCCTACGATCTGGAGCCATCGTGATGATGGGCGTTGTGGTCATCGGCGCCGGCGTTTTCGTCGTGATCTACGGCTGAAGCCGGTTACCAAGCGCCCGGCCGCGTGGACTTGCGACGCGCGCCGACTGAGCCTACCTAGGGGAACCCATGAGGTCTCCCTTGCGCGTTCCACCCTTGCCACCACCCGCCCTCGGTGCCTGGAATTCCACGACCGCCTATCTCGGCGATCTCATAACCCCGACCGTGCGCCTGGGCGTTACTGGACTGGCGCGGTCCGGCAAGACCGTGTTCATCACCGCACTGGTCAGGAACCTCGTCTCGGGCGGCCGCCTTCCGTTCTTCCCGCCCCAGGCTGAGGGACGCCTGGTGTCGGCGTTCCTCGAACCCCAGCCCGACGACGATGTCCCCCGGTTCGACTACGAAGACAATCTGGAAGTTCTCGGACGCGACCCGCCTGAGTGGCCCGACAGCACGCGCCGGATTTCGGAACTGCGCATCGTCCTCGCGTTCAAATCGCAAAATCCCTTGAGGCGGATGCTCGGCATCTCTCGGCTCAATGTCGACATCGTCGATTATCCCGGCGAGTGGCTGACCGATCTGGCCCTGCTCAATCAGACCTATGCTCAATGGTCGGCATCGGCGCTTCGGTTTCTGCGCGACAAGCGCCGCGCGGACGCTTCAGCGACGTTCCTCGCGTATCTCGATCAGTTGAACCCCGCGGCCGCAGACAGTGAAGCGGTCGCACGCGAAGGTGCAGACATCTTCACGCGCGTACTCGCCGCCGTCCGGGCGGGAGGGCAGGAAGTCTCGATTCAGGGACCGGGACGATTCCTGATGCCGGGCGATCTGGCCGGCTCGCCTCTGTTAACCTTCTTTCCAGTTGCCCCGCCCGGCGAGGCCAGCGCCCAGCGTGGCGCGCTTCACGCCATGCTGGCGCGGCGCTTCGAAAGCTACAAGTCGATGGTGGTGCGGCCGTTCTTCCGCGATCACTTCAAGCGGCTCGACCGCCAGATCGTTTTGGTCGATGCGCTCGCAGCCTTGAACGCGGGACCCGGAGCCCTGTTGGATTTCGAGACCGCGCTTGCCGGTGTGCTGACCGTGTTTCGCCCCGGAGCCAATTCGTGGCTGTCCGCTTTGACGGGCCGCCGCGTCGACCGGTTGCTGTTCGCCGCCACGAAAGCCGATCACCTTCATCATACGAGCCATGATCGTCTCGAGGCTCTGCTGCGCGCGGTGACCGACCGCGCCATCGCGCGTGCCACAGGTGCCGGCGCCGACGTGCGAGTGATGGCGCTTGCAGCCCTGCGCGCCACGCGCGAGGTCGAAGTGCGTCAGGGTAAAGAGCTGCTCGGCTGTATTGCCGGCGTACCGCTCAAGGGAGAAAGCATCGACGGCGAAGTTTTCGATGGCCGCCGGGAAGTCGCGATCTTCCCCGGCGATCTTCCAGAGGACCCTGAGATGCTGTTGCATGGCAAGGCCGGCGCGCCGCCACCTGTGCGCTTCGTCCGGTTCCGTCCGCTGCGCGTGCCGCCTGCCGGAGCCGATGGGGAACTGCCGCCGGTGCCCCACATCCGGCTCGATCGCGCGCTGGATTTCCTGCTCGGAGACTGGCTCGCATGACGCAACCTTCGTCCCCTCGCAAGCCACGCGCCTTCTCCACCGACGATCCGGGAATCGTGTCGCCGCCGGGCGGCGTCGATCTACAGGACTTGGAGGATATCGGGCCGCTGGAAGCATTCGGCGAGATCCGCGTCCGCCCGACGGTACAGGAGCTGAGGTCGGGCATGCGTTGGGGCGGACTGTTTCTGGCGGCGATGAGCGCGTTGGCGGGCCTAGCCGCGAGCCTCGCATTCGCGCGCTTCGTTTCGACCGCAATGGAACGGCAGGACTGGATCGGCTGGACCGCCTTCGGCCTCGCCGTCACCGCCCTGGTCGCTGCCGCCGTTCTGGTGCTACGCGAACTCATCGGACTGGTGCGGCTTCGCCGCCTCGGGCGATTGCGCAAGGACGTCGACGCGGCCCTCAATGACAAGGACAAGACGCGTGAGCGTGAGGCCGTGGTGCAGCTTCAAGATTTGTTCGCCGGTCGCCATGACATACGTTGGGGGCTAGCGCGCCTGGCCGAGCACGCTGGCGATGTGCGCGATCCCGGCGAACTTCTTCGCCTTGCCGATCGCGAACTTCTTGTGCCCCTCGATCTACAGGCGCGGCGCGCGGTTCTTAAAAGCGCCAAGCGCGTCGCCACAATAACCGCCCTGTCGCCGATGGCATGGATCGCCATGCTCTACGTTCTGATTGAAAACTTGGGCATGATGCGCGCACTCGCCGGCCTCTATGGGGGACGCCCCGGCATCGTTGGAGCATTCCGGCTGTTTCGTCTGGTCATCGGCCACATTATCGCGACTGGTGGTGTTGCCATGACCGACGATCTGCTCGGCCAGTTTCTGGGACAGGATTTGTTGCGCCGGTTGAGCCGCCGTCTGGGAGAAGGTGCCTTCAACGGCGCGTTGACCGCCCGCCTCGGCGTTGCCGCCATCGAGGTGACGCGACCGCTGCCGTTCCTCGATGCGCAGCCGATCAGGGTGCGAGACCTGTTGCCTGAGTTGTTCCGGCGAGCGAAAACGCCCGCTGTGTGACCCGTTCAGGCGGCGCGCTTCAAACCGGCGGCATCACCGGTGGCGCCCGTCGACGCAAGCGCGGCGAACCGGCCGCGCCAATCCTCGGTCAGCCCACGAACACGGCCTAGGATCGAGGGCTCGGAGATATCCTCAGGCGTTGCAAGCACAGCCGACATGACGGGCCCTGCCGACTGTGCCGTAACCCAATCAATTGGACCGGCGAGCAGGAGCCCGGCTACGACCGGCATCATCCACAGCAGCAGGCCAGGCGACACCCACCAGCAGATGAGCGCAACGATGGCTCCGGCGAGCGTATGGCGCCAGTGGAAGCGCAGCGCCTCTTCGAACGATACGGCGCCGCCGTCCCGGCGCTGCGCCTTCCATCCAGCATCGCGGCCAGCCAGGATCTGGCAGACGCCCGACGTCTGCGTCATCATGAGAATGGGTGCGATCAGCATCGAGGCGATCGTTTCGACGGCAACGCCGGCCAGCGCTCGCGGCGTGCCGAACAGTTCCCGCGCCTCGCTGGCGCGCTTGATTTCGATGATGAGGCCGAGAAGCTTCGGCAGCAGCACCACGCCCATCGTCGCGAAGAATAGACGCATGGCCGCGCCCGGATCGATCACCGGCCAGATCGGAAACAGCGTCTTGCTGTCCTGGAAGTAGCTTGGGATCAGCTGCTGGCTTTGCAGCGCCAGTACGATACCGACCACCAATGACAAGGCCCATATCACCGATACAAGGTAGGAGAACGCGCCCATCGCCAGATGCACGCGGCCCATGGCCGTCAATCCGGCGCGTGGAATGATGGCAAGATGCTGAAGGTTGCCCTGCGCCCAGCGCCGGTCACGCACGACGAGTTCCATGAGGCCCGGCGGCAAACTTTCGAACGATCCTCTCAGGCTCGGCACCAAGTGGACGCCCCAGCCGGAGCGCTGCAACAGCACGGCTTCAACGAAATCATGGCTGAGGATGTGACCACGAAACGGCGCGCGGCCAGGCAATTCGGGAAGACCGGCAGCGGCGGCGAAGGCGACTGTCCGGATGATGGCATTGTGGCCCCAGTAATTCCCCTGATCGCGGTGCCAGGATGCAAGACCCGCGGCGACGCAGGGACCGTAGATGTTGCAGGCAAACTGCTGCAGCTTCTGCAGCAGCGTCGTGCCGCCGATGAGACGCGGGACCGTCTGGATGAGACCGGACTTGGGATCGGACTGCATGCCAAGCACCAGGCGCACCACGCACTCCCCCGACATGACGCTGTCGCCGTCGAGAATAATAAAGTGGGCGTACGCCGCACCGAACCGCTCGACCCAGTTTTTGATATTTCCGGATTTGCGCCCGGTGTTCTCGATCCGGCGCCGGTAATAGACGGCGATCTTGCCTGCCAAGGCTTCGGCAAGCGCCGCATAGGCTGCTTCCTCGGCCTCGCCCTCGCGGGCGCCGCGCGTGTCCGACAGCACGAACACGTCGAACATCTGCGCCTTGCCGCGCGCCGACAGATCTTCTGCCAGGGCCGCGATGGTGCCGGAAATCCGTGCCGGATCCTCGTGATAAACCGGAAACAGCAGCGCGGTGCGCGTTATGACCGCTTCGTCAGCCGCCGGCAGTTCGATGGTATCGGCCGTCTCAGAGGCGAAGAGCGGCAGGAAGCCCATGGCCGCGCTAAGCGAACCAAATGCGATCCAGCCAAACGAGATGGTCGACAGCACGAGGAAGACGAGCTGCACCGGTGTCAGTTGCACGAACGAGAGGACGCCATAGAGTTCATAGGCGAAGGCGGCTGTCAGGAGCGCGCCGCCGAATGCAACGGCCGCGCGCGGCACCCAGAAACCGCGGCGGCGCGGCTCATGAGGCACCTCGACACGAACGGAGAAATCCTGTTCGGGCATGTCGAGAGGGGCTTCGGTCGGAAGCAGAGCCGGAGCGCTCGCATCCTTGCGGACAGCAGCCGGATGGCTCGTCTGAGCGACGGTTCGGGTATCGAGAGAAGCGCTGAGAGAAGCGAGGGGCTCGCTCATGCCAATGTCCACCTGTACAGCCAGCTCTCCGAGATCAGCTGATCCTTGAGCTTCAGCCCTAAACGCAGTTCCGCCACTTCGGTGCCGCCCGTTTTCAATTCAAAGCTAACGCGTATGCCGGAAATGTCCGGGTAGCGTCGCACTACCACGTTGGCGATGCTGCCAGCACTCGAGCTGAGATCGGCTGTTGGCAGCTCTGCCAGATCTTTGGTGGCAGGGCCCGCGAAGTCGATGACGAAACGCGCCGCCTCATCACCGCGAGCCTTGGTCTGATATGTCTTGACGACTTGCGCGGGCGCCCAGGCAACGGGAACGTCGTCGCCCCAGTAAAGACGATACATGAAACGCTGCGGCGCGCCCGGCTCCAAAGGCTTTGCGGGCTTCCAGTACGCAACGATGTTGTCGTGGATTTCTTCTTCCGCCGGTATTTCGATCAGCTCGACATAACCGTCGCCCCAGCCGCCACGCGGCTCGATCCAAACGCTCGGTCGGCGCTCGAAGCGGGCCTCCAGATCCTCGAAACTCGCGAAGGCGCGATCGCGCTGCACAAGCCCGAACCCTTTGGGATCCTTGTCGATGAAGGCGCTGGTCTGCAGTTTCTTTGGGTTGGCCAGGGGCCGCCAAAGCCGCTCGCCGCTGCCATTGAGGATCGCAAGACCTTCACTGTTGTGAACGGCGGGGCGATAATCATGATCGAAGCGGTTTTGAGCCGTTCCGTGAAAATACATGCTCGTCAGCGGCGCGATGCCAACGTGCGTGAGCGACCGGCGGGGAAAGAGCGTCGCGTCCACATCGATGACTGTCGACAGTCCGGGCCGAACCACGAAGCGATAGGCACCCGTGATCGACGGGCTGTCCAGAACGCCGTGCACCACGATATCGGCAGCGGCCGGCCTCGGACGCTCGATCCAGAATGAGCGGAAGAAGGGAAACTCCTCACCCGTGGGCTGCGCTGTATTGACCGCCAGCCCACGTGCGGAAAGCCCATACCCCTGACCGCGGCCAACGGCGCGGAAGTAGCTAGCGCCCTGGAAGACGGCGAACTCGTCGTAACGGTCCGCACGATTGAGAGGGCCGTGCAGGCGAAAGCCGGAGAAGCCGAAGGGAGCAGCTTCGGGCAGGTTCTCGAATTGAGCGCCGAACGAAAAAAGGCGCGAGTTGGCGACGAGGCGTCGAGATTTGCCATTGTCCACAATTGAGATATCGACGGGGACGTCGTAGATCCACCCCAGCGGTAGCAACTGCAATTCACTGTCGAGTTTGTCGCCCCGCCAGATCGCCTGCTCGGATTTGAAGCGGATGTCGCGGTATTGCTCAAACTTAAGTGCCTTGAATGGCTCGGGTACATCGAGCGTCGGCTTGACAAAATCGCTCTGCGCCAGCGCCTCTGCCAACTTGCGCACCGTATCGGGCGCAAATGGCTCTCCTGCGTCATCAACCGCGCCAGCAAAAGCCTTCCCCGCGAGCGCGACAGGCGCGACCTGACCTATGGCGGCCAGCAGCGACCAAGTCGCCGCGCCGCACAGCACGTGTCTGCGTTTGAATCTCTGGTCGATCATGGCCTTGGAAGTCCGGCTCGGCTGATCACTCGGATGGATTCGACGCCGCCACGTCGAGGCTTCCTGCAGGTGAGCAAGTCAGCCATGTTCCGGTGAAAGTATAATAATCCCGTACACGTTTTGAGTACGCGGAAAATGTGGCGGCATTCTCGTTTCGCGGTTACCGGCATCGACATTAAAACTGTGGCTCATCGGCATCGCATCATCATTGATGCGATGCACAAAATACCGTGGTTTGGGCGAGTCAACAAGAAGTTGTATTGGTTTTTGAATTAATCGGGACCCGGACCTCGCCCCCCATCGGCGCGCTGCCTTAAGCAAGCCTCGGCACCCATGAAATACGACCACCGGTCGTGTGCCGAGGCTTGACGGGTTGGGAGTTGCCGGTTGATGGCCATCTGCGGCATTGCGATGTTCGACTGGATCAATGGCAACGACCTGGTCAGGACCTACCTCTTCTCGACGCCACTCTCGACCAGTACCGCTTCCTTCACGGCAAAGCGGACCGTTTCCAGGCGACGTTCTACGAACAATTCATGCTTGCCGACTTCTCGGACCGGCCAACAATCGTTCTCGTGGTGCATTCGACGGCGTTCGCCGTCGTCATCATGGCGATCCTGTCGCGAGGCTTCATCCAGAGCCGGGCTCGCAGCCGCTAACCGTGCCGGTCCGGGCACAATAACGATGCCCAAGCAAGCGCCTAAAGTGTCGGGGAATTCGCTAAATTGTTGCGCAGTTGAACTGCGTTGCACCTTTGCCGCGAGCGGCGAATGGGCCGAATGTGACAAAACCAAAACGAAAACCGTTTCCTTAAATTCTCTTTGTTTTTCAAATTGTTACGTTCACCCCGGATTGGCGTGTCTCATGAGCCACATGGGGGATGAATTCAGCGGGAAAAACCCAGAAGATCGTTTCGCCGGGGTCAGACATCTGCTTAGTATCCTGCCCTGAGCGGTGATTCGCATACCTGCCGCCGGTTGAGATTGAGCGTTTTGGCGTTAGTTGCGTCAGGCGCCCGTTATAGTGAAGTAGACGGGAGAAGGTAAATGAGAACTCAAAGCCTTTACGCTTTGGTAGCGGCCGGCCTCCTTGCAGGTGGCATGTCCGTGACCAGCGCGTCCGCAGCAGACCTTGGGGGGAATTGCTGCGCAGACCTCGAGGAACGCATTGCAGAACTCGAAGCGACCACGGCTCGTAAGGGCAACCGCAAGGTGTCGCTGACGATCTCTGGCTGGGTCGGCCAGCAGATTACGGCGTGGGACGACGGCGTGGAGTTGAACGTCTACGTTCACGACTTGGGCACCACGCTCGGCAGCCACTTCAAGCTGACGGGCTCGGCCATTATCTACCCTGGCTGGACGGCTGGCTACGTTCTGCAGATCGAAGCCATCGGCTCTGATAGCTTGACAATGAACCAATTCACGCCAGACGGTCCCGCGCTTTATAATCAGCTGGGCTCTAGCGGAGACGTCAACGGTCTCGGCGGCACGCAGGTGCTGCAGTCCTACTGGTTCGTTAGGTCGGATCATCTTGGTAAGGTTAGCCTCGGCAAGCAGTCGCAGGCGTCAGACAACACCGCCATCCTCGTTGACGGCTCGGGATCGCTCGTTCCCGCCAACTGGGTCGCGTTCGATACTCGCGCGTTCTTTGTCCGCACGAGCGACAAGGGCACTCTCGGTATTTGGGGCGGCGCAGGCGGCGGCTGCGGGAGCATGGGCGGCGCCTGGGGTGATTGCAACGGTCTGACGCAAAACGTTGCTCGCTACGACTTTCCGACCTTCGGCGGCTTCTCTGTCAGCGCCTCTTGGGGCGAAGACGACATGTGGGACGTCGCCGGTCGGTACGCTGGCGAGTGGTGGGGCTTCAGGGTTGCCGCTGCGGCCGCCTATAACGAGGTCAATGCCTCAGGCGTTCCCATCAACCCGAGTTCTGATTTTGGACTTGCTGGCTTCCCCCAAGCGGGCGGCTACAACAACCTGGGCTCGATCGATGCGAATTACACCCAGGCAGGTGCGTTTGCGATGCACGTACCCACTGGTCTGTTCGGCCTCGTGAACTACGGCCATATGGAGCAAAACACGACTGAAGGGCTTAACGTGGCGGGTACCTACGACACTTGGTACTTCAAGGCTGGCTTGCGTTGTCGCTTCACGCCTCTGGGTCACTCCGTCTTCTACGGTGAGTACCTGAATGCTGATGGTGCTGGCACGACCGCACACTTTGATGTGAATGGTGTTGAAGATGGAAGCCTTGACATCGACAATGTCAATGTTTGGGGTGTTGGCGTCGTGCAAGAAATCGACGCTGCCGCGATGTCGGTCTGGGTCAAGTATCGTAACCTGTCCGCAGACACCCTCAATAACACTACGAGCGTTGATGGACTCGGCGCTGAAGACTTCCAGTACGTCGGCGTCGGTGGCCTGATCAACTTCTAAGGCACGGCCGAATTCGGACGCTAAAGGAAAGCCGCCCCTCACCGGGCGGCTTTTCTGCTTTTCGCGCCTCCTCAAACTATAATTCTTGAGTTCGTGTCGTCATTTTCCGCCGGAATTTGGCCAAACCCCTGATCGGCTCCACCAATGATTCTTCGCCAAAACGTCATGGATGACGCCCCGATTTCGGCTTATCCCAGCAAATCCCCAGGTTCCGAACGCAGCCTTCTCCCAAAAGCCACGCACCTAACCTATTGCAATTGCTTGACTCATTTCAATGTTCGTGTCTCACCGGCCACAGTCTCCCCACCGTCATCGTCAATTCCGGAATGCTCGATTGTTGCGCAGACGAGAATCACAAAGTCTCCGCTTCAACGGCGGGTTCGAGGGAATCTTCGCGCCGTTTATGTCTGAGACGCGCGGTTGGTTCGAGTTTGTGTACAGGCGTCCGCCATCGAAGATGCCAACGCAGATTGGGAGAAGGTCTAATGACAAAGTTTAGCCTGAGCGCCCTCGTGGCGGCCGGCCTGCTCGCAGGCGGCCTCGCGACCAGCGCCAACGCAGCCGACCTCGGGGGCAACTGCTGTGCCGACCTCGAAGAGCGGATTGCCGAACTCGAAGCTACCACGGCACGCAAGGGCAACCGCAAGGTTTCTCTGACAATCTCTGGCTGGGTCGGCCAGCAAGTTACGGCCTGGGACGACGGCGTCGAGTCGAACGTCTACGTTCACGACTTGGGCACCACGCTCGGCAGCCACTTCAAGCTGACGGGTTCTGCGCAGATCTCTGCCGGCTGGTCCGCCGGTTATGTTCTGCAGATCGAAGCCATCGGCTCGGATGGTCTGACGACCAGCCAGTCGGTCGCGGATGGCCCGGCTTTGTACAATGCTCTTGGGTCAGGCTTCGCTGTCAATGGTCTCGGCGGCACGCAGGTGCTTCAGTCCTACTGGTTCGTTAAGTCGGATCACCTTGGTAAGGTCAGCATCGGCAAGCAGTCGCAGGCTTCGGATAACACCGCAATCCTGGTCGACGGTTCGGGCTCGCTCGTTCCGGCCAACTGGGTGGCGTTCGACTCGAACAGCTTTGCTATCCGCAACAATGGCGGCGTTGGCATCGCTTGGGGTGGAGCTCAGTCGTGCTTCGGCATGGGCGGCGCCTGGGGTGACTGCAACGGCCTGACGCAGAACGCAGTCCGTTACAACTCGCCGACGTTTGGTGGCTTCTCGGTCAGCGCCTCTTGGGGCGAGGACGACTTCTGGGATATCGCCGCTCGTTACGCTGGCGAGCATTATGGCTGGAAGTTTGCTGCTGCTGCCGCATACAACGAAGTTACAGACCAGAATTACAACAACATCCTGAACGGTCTGGGCGTCGCGGTTCCCGACATGCAGTACTTCCAGGCTGGCGTCTATTTGCAGCATATCCCCACCGGCATCTTCGCCATGGTAAACTACGGTAACTTGCAGGTCGATGATCCGGTCAATTTGGACTCGAACCCTGAGACTTGGTACCTCAAGGCCGGCCTTCGTCTGAAGTGCGCGACCCTGGGCGCCACCGTGTTCTACGGCGAGTACGAAAACGGTCAGGACGGCGGAAACGGCACCAACACCAACAACATCGCCGGCGTGAACGTAGACACAGAGATGGAGATGTTCGGTCTCGGTGTTGTTCAGGAAATCGACGCCGCCGCAATGTCGGTGTGGATCAAGTATCGTCACCAGTCCTACGAAGACGCTTCGATTGTTAGCTATGATGACTTCGACTACGTTGGCTTCGGTGGTCTGATCAACTTCTAAGCCTCACTTCACTACCTCTCTCTCGCGAAAGCCGCCTGGTAACGGGCGGCTTTCTGCTGTTGAGGGCCTTGCTTCCGATAGACGACGGTCAGCGGCTAGGGCATTCCGCCAGCTTTCGCTGCATCAAACCGCGGCCCCTCGCAAGACGATCTCCCGGCCAGTAGAACTGTTGCTATAATAACAGGATGTTCACGAACTTCTTCGCAGAACTCCGCGCCGCCCGTATCCCGGTGACCGTCAAGGAGTACCTGACCCTGCTCGAGGCGCTGCGAGCGGGCTGCGCTGACATGCGCGTGGAAGATTTCTACTATCTGTCGCGAACCGCGCTGGTGAAGGACGAGCGCCATCTGGACCGGTTCGACGGCGTCTTCGGGCACGTCTTCAAAGGCCTGGAGAGTGTCAGCGATGCACTCGAGGCGCAAATCCCCGAGGAGTGGCTGAAGGCAATCTCCGAGCTCTACCTGACGGACGAGGAGAAGGCGAAGATCCTCGAACTCGGCGACTGGCAGAAGATCATGGATGAGCTGCAGAAGCGGCTCGCCGAGCAGAAGGAACGGCACCAGGGCGGCAACAAGTGGATCGGCACGGGCGGCACGTCGCCCTATGGCGCCTACGGCTACAACCCGGCTGGCGTGCGCATCGGTCAGAAGGAAAGCCGGCATCAGCGGGCCATCAAGGTCTGGGACAAGCGCGAGTTCAAGGATCTGGCCGACGACGTCGAGATCGGCACCCGCAACATCAAGGTTGCGTTACGCCGCCTGCGCCGTTTCGCTCGGGAGGGCGCGCCGGAGGAACTCGATCTCGATCACACCATCCGCGGCACGGCCCACAAGGGCTTCCTCGACATTCACATGCGGCCCGAACGGCGCAACACCGTCAAAGTGCTGATGTTCTTCGATGCCGGTGGCTCGATGGACTGGTATATCCGGGGCGTGGAGGAACTGTTCTCGGCCGCGCGCGCCGAGTTCAAGCACCTCGAATACTACTACTTCCACAACTGCCTTTATGAGAACGTGTGGCGCGATAACGCCCGGCGATGGACGGAAAAAACGCCGACCTGGCAGGTGCTTCACACGTACCCGGCGGATTACAAGGTGATCTTCGTCGGCGACGCAACCATGAGCCCCTACGAGATCACGCACGCGGGCGGTTCCGTCGAGCACATGAACGAGGAGCCGGGTCACGTCTGGCTGTCGCGCGTCGCCGGCATCCACCAGCACTGCATCTGGCTCAATCCGATTCCAGAGAATCAGTGGATTTGGACGCCGTCCGTGCGGCTGATCACGCAGATCATGCGCGGGCGGATGTACCCCCTCACCCTGGAAGGACTCGACCGGGCCATGCGGGAACTGATGCGATAATGCACCGGTGCATCAGGGACGCGAATTAAGCCTTTTCCTCGCCCGAATCGTGGCCGTTGATTGCCCCCGTTTAGAAAAGGCGGCATAAGTCGCCGGCGCGAACAGATTACGGAATTGACCCATGCAAGCTCGCACCGCCGTTTTGATCGCGATGGCAGGTTGTGTCCTGTCGGCATGCTCTTCCGCGAGCAGCGGGCTTTCGACGGGGTCCACCGCACTCAGCAACACGGCGGCCGCGACACCGGCTGCTCCCGTCAGCGATCCGACAAGCCGCGCCTTCCAGGTCGGCTCAATCGCCGCCAAGGCCACCAAGTGCGGCTATAACTTCGATCCAGCGAAGCTCAAGGCCAACTTCCTGGCAGCCGAGGTTGGCGCGGGCGCCACGCCCGCCGACATCGCCCGTATCACCCAGATCTACGACACCAGCTACAACGGCGTCACCAAAGCCGTTGCCGGTCAGGCCGATTACTGCAGTGACGGCAAGACGGCTGCCATCAAGGCGGACTTGACCCGCCACCTGGCGGGTGACTTCACGACGACGAAGCCACCGCCGGCACCCAAGAGTGATGGCTGGTTCTCCGACTGGGGCCTCGAAGGTGGCTCCAGCGGTCCGTCGTTCGGCTCGGATAACTGGTGGTCAAAGCAGCAGGACGCGCTCGGCGGCTGACCCGGTTTGGTTCGCCCGTTAACTAGTCGGGCGAACCTTCGAAGTCGAACGACGACTGCCAAGACGCTGGACATGCTGGAGCCCGGGGACAACTGCAAGCTCGATTGCACTGCAGGGCGGCGCCAACGAGCGCATTTATCTGGGTCTCATCCGGCACAACGTCAAGCAGGCGAAGACTGCGATCCCGCAGTCGCACCGCCATAGTGTCGACGGGCCCTGCGCTGGTGGTCGCGACCGCCTAGCGCACGCCGAGCTTCTTCTGAAGGCTCGAAGAAGACGTTGTGTACTGGAAAAGCAGCTTCTTGTCCGGATAGACGACCTTATGAGCGGCCTGAGCCATCAGGGCCGCTTCGTGGAACCCCGACAGGATGAGCTTCAGCTTGCCGGGATAGGTATTGATATCGCCAATCGCAAAGATGCCCTTCTCACTGCTTTCGAAGCGCTCCGTATCGACCGGGATCAGATTTTGCGCCAGATTGAGACCCCAGTTGGCGATCGGTCCGAGCTTCATCGTCAAGCCAAAGAACGGCAGCAGGGCGGTGCAGGCAATGCGCTCATCGCCCTCGCTGGTCTTGACCGTGACGGCTTCGAGCTGGCCAGCGGACCCATGCAGCGCCGTTGCCTGACCGATCATCAGCCGCACGGCTCCGTCGCGCACGAGCTGACGCATCTTTTCCACTGAATGCGGCGCGCCCCTGAACTCGTCGCGGCGATGCAGCAGCGTCAGCGACTTGGCGATCGGCTGCAGGTTGAGCGTCCAGTCGAGTGCCGAATCCCCGCCTCCGACAATCAGGATGTCCTTGCCGCGAAGGACTTCCATGCGGCGCACCGAATAATGCACCGACGTGCCCTCAAATTCCTCGATCCCATCAAGAGGCGGGCGCTTGGGCGTGAACGAACCGCCGCCGGCCGCGATGACGATGACCTTGGTCGCGAACGACGTCACCGCGTCCGTGCGCAGAAGAAAGCGGCCGTCCTCGAGGCGCATCACCGCGTCGACGCGCTCGCCGAGATGGAAGGTGGCGCCGAACGGCTTGATCTGCTCCATCAGCCGGTCGGTCAGTTCCTGCCCGGTGACGACAGGCAGGCCGGGAATGTCATAGATCGGCTTCTCGGGATAAAGCTCGGCGCACTGGCCGCCAACCTTGTCGAGAATGTCGATGACATGGGAGCGAATATCCAGAAGGCCCAGTTCAAACACGGCAAACAGGCCAACCGGTCCCGCCCCGATGATCAAGGCGTCGGTTTCGATTCGATCGGAGGCCGTCGCCATGGCTCCGGCGGTCGAGTTTGAGACGTCCATAACCCCATCTCCTTTCGGGCGGTGCATCTCTGCGGCCGGGCTTGCCAGCCGTGCCGGGCTGACGCAGAGTGCGGGCGTCAGAACTGTTTCGCAGGGACCCGCACAACGAGCCCGTTCAGCGCTTCGGTGACCTTGATCTGGCAGCAGAGTCGGCTCTCCTCGCGCACGTCGAATGCGAAGTCGAGCATGTCCTCTTCCATGTCAGATGGCTTCCCCAGCTTTTCCCGCCATGCCTGATCAACATAGACATGGCATGTTGCGCAAGCGCAGGCGCCGCCGCACTCAGCCTCGATGCCGGGCACATTGTTCATCTTGGCGGCTTCCATAACCGTCAGGCCGGGCTCGGTCTCAACCACCTGGGTAGTGGCGTCAGGTTGTATGAACGTGATCTTGACCATTCGCCTGGCGGCTCCTTCAGCTCGACTCCGCCGACTTGACACGCGGCGGCGACAAGCCGAAGGCGCACAATCGAGCGGACCGGGTTGAGCGGCTCGAAATGGCCCTGTCCGGTAAACGCGCGAGAATTAGACGGCAAGCCAAGCGAATTCAAGCAGCAACGGTCGCAAGGTCAATGGGTGACCGCAGGCAGCGCCGTTGGGGCAAAGAGCCCGATACTCATCGGGTGGCGGTAAGGCCGGCGATATAGGACTCGACCTCACGTGCGGCATCTTCGATGTGGGCCAGCACCAGCTGGCGCGCGCCCCGATCCGTAACGCTCTTGATGCTTTCGGCCGTCTGGGCGGCCTTGGCTACTCGCCACGCACCGACGGCACGGCCTGAGCCTTTCAGAGTGTGGGCGGCAACGCGCCAGTCCCGCTCGCTCTGGGCATCCTGCAGCGCGGCGATCGTTTTTGGCAATTCGGCCACGAAAAGCCCTAGTATTTCCTGCTCGAGATTGCGGTCGCCGAGTGTGTAGCGGCCCAGGTGGCCCAGATCTATGGGTTTGGGTGGCGCGACAACCGCGCCCACAAGGGCGGTCCCGGGTCGTTCCCACAGCCTGTTGCTAACGTCCATGCGACCGGCTCCTGCTGCTCGATTCCAGTATCAAACCGGCACAACCCCTGGCGAACAGGCAATTTCGATGCCCTGCGTTACGCGCGGAGTTGACAATCGGGCCGATGGTGCCACAGCCGCCATAACCGCCCGTTAATCCGGGGCTAGAAAACAACAACGCGGGCATAAACGCTGGCGTAATCAAGACTTATCTCGAGACGGCCTGACCGTATCTTCATTTGGCCTCAAACCGGCCCTAGCTCGGGGGCACGCAGGGCGGCGATGGGACTTCGTCAAAATGGGGCCGAATAACATGTATACGCCGCGGAAAAGCTGTTTGAGCCCCGCCCCCCAGATACGCTAAGACCATCACAGTGCTGCGGGGGCGCGAAAGCGGGTCGGCGGGGTAATGGCTCAGGAAAAGAAAGCGGCTGCCGGTTCCTCCGGCGGTTTCATTCCGGTTCTGCCGGTACCGGCCACGCCCAATTCCGCGGTCAGTGACCCGGCCGTTGCCGAGCCCCCGCGCGCCCCGCCCATGCTTGAGATCCCTGCGCCGGGCGGCGAAACCTTGCCGCCGCCAGTCCCCAAATCATCTTCCACCAAGCCGGCAGCCGCAAAGCCAATTCCCGACGGGCCGTTTCCCGGTCCCGCAAGTGTCGAAGAAGCCCAAACGGCAAGCCCGCGCCGCGCCGCGCGGAGGCGGCCTGCCGGTCCCGTCCGCAGCCAGATCGCCGCCAACGACGACGCACCGTCCATCGGCGGCCTGATCTATGCCCTCGACCAGAAGCCATCCAACGCCCCGTTCCACTATGCGGCCATCGCGAGCGGTGTCTGGACGGCGATCAGCATCGCCTTCAGCTGGGCCATTTTCGCGTCACAGTACGGCGAAGGCGCAGGCTTGGCCGACATACTGAGCCGACCTTCGACGCTGACGACCCTCGCGGCGATCGTGGTGCCGGTCGCCGTGCTGTGGTTCCTCGCGCTGATCGCCTGGCGGTCCGAGGAATTGCGCCTGCGGTCGTCCACAATGACCGAGGTTGCCATCCGTCTCGCCGAGCCCGACAGGATGGCAGAACAGTCCATCGCCTCGCTGGGGCAGGCGGTCCGGCGACAGGTGTCGTTCATGAACGATGCGGTCTCACGAGCGCTCGGCCGCGCTGGCGAACTCGAAGCGCTCGTGCACAATGAAGTCTCGGCACTTGAACGATCGTATGAAGAAAACGAAAGAAAAATCCGTGGCCTGATTCAAGAACTGAGCGGCGAACGCCACGCCCTGCTGAATACCAGTGAGCGCGTCACCAACTCCCTCAAGACGCTCGGTACGGACATACCGGGACTAATCGAAAAGCTGTCCAACCAGCAGATCAAGCTGGCCCATATCATCCAGAGTGCCGGTGAAAATCTGTCGTCGCTCGAAAGCGCCGTTGGCCAGAGCACGAACCGACTGGAGACGACGCTCGGCGACCGAACGAGCGAACTGCAGAACGTGCTCGAGGGTTACACCAACGGTCTTGCCATCGCGCTCGGCGCACGCACCGAGCAGATCCAGACCGTACTAGCGGAATCCGTCAGCAGCCTCAACTCGACGCTGCTCGGACGCACAGAGACGCTGCAGACTGTTTTCGAAGAATACGCCCGCGCGCTCGACACGAGCTTGACCAACCGCGCTCAGTCCATCGACACCCAACTCGTCGAACGCACCCGCGCGCTCGACCAGGCGTTTGGCCAACGGCTCAAAGCCTTCGACGAAGCCATTCTCAACTCCACGCATTCCATTGACAGCGCCATCGGCGAGCGCGCGCTGGCGCTCACGTCTGCACTCGACAACCACGCCAAGACTTTCGGCGAAACCATATCGCGCCAGACGCAGGAACTCGACGAGCAGCTTATCTCCGGCATTAGCGCGGTGCGCCGTACGAGCGAGAACATCACGCGCCAATCATTGAAGGCGATCGAGGGACTCGCCGGACAGTCGGAGATGCTGAAATCGGTTTCGGAAAATCTGCTCGGCCAGATCAATTCGGTCACCGGCCGTTTCGACGCTCAGGGCCAGACCATCATGCGCGCCGCAAACGCGCTCGAAACAGCCAACTACAAGATCGACACCACCCTTCAGAACCGGCACGCGGAGCTGTCGCATACGCTGGACCGGCTGTCCGGCAAGGCGGACGAGTTCGGGCGCGTCATCGAAGGCTACTCCTCGACAATCGAAGGCTCGCTGGGAGAAGCGGAGGTACGGGCACGCACCGCAGCCGAGCAACTGCGGCTCGGCGCCGAGAACACCAAGCGGCTGGCGATGGCCGACATCGAGCGTCTGAAATCGGAGGCAGGCGCCGAGGGCGACAAGGCGCTCGAAGAACTGCGCCGGCGCTTTGCCAATGTCTCGAGCACCGTCACGCAACAGATCGACAGCCTTTCAGCCCGCATCGACGAAACCACCGGCGAGGCCCGTCAGCGCGCCGCCAAGGCCGCCACCGAACTTGCCGCCGAACAGTCCCGCATTCGCGATCAGATGGAGCGCTTCCCTGCCGCAACACGCGAAACGGCGGACGCCATGCGACAGGCACTCGCCGATCAGTTGAAGGCGATCGACCAGTTGTCGGCGCTCAGTTCGCGCGTCAGCCAAAGCCGGGATGTCACCCTGCCGTCGAAGCCCACTTCGCTCACGGCCACATTTAACCGCAATACGGGCACGTCATTCGGGGGTCCGGTGACAGGTGCTGGCAGCGATCCTGCGCGGCGCGGCACGCCACCGGCAGCATCTCTTCCGCCGCCGCAGTTGAACCCCGCCGCCGTGCCGCGAGCCGGCGCGCCCGAGCCCCGCGATGCCTGGTCGCTGGGCGACCTTCTCGCCCGCGCCTCACGCGACGAAGAACACCAGCACAGCCACGGCCCGCAGGATGCCGCCGCGCCGTTCTCACTCAACGTCGACGTCATCGCCAAGGCGCTTGACCCGGCCACCGCATCGGGGCTTTGGACGCGGCTGAAGTCGGGCCAGCGCGGCTTCATGGTTCGCAGCATTTATTCGGTAGAAGGTCGCATCGTATTCGACGAGGTCAGCCGCCGCCTCAAGACCGACCCCGAACTGCAGGGGACCATCGATCGCTATCTGGAAGACTTCGACCGCATCCATCGTGAAGCCGACCAGCGCGATTCCAGCGGCCGTCTCGCCAATGCCCACCTCGTTTCCGATACTGGCCGCGTATATCTCTTCCTCGCCCACGCCGCCGGCCGGCTGCAGTAATCGCGCCGCCGCAATCGAGCATGCCCCCATGACAAGACTCGACATACGCGCCACCGTCGAGGCTTGGTCCCTCAAGGTTCCCTTCGTCATATCGCGCGGCGTCAAGCGCGAGGCCATCGTTGTGGTCGTCACCGTGTCGGATGGCGCTTCCTCGGGGCGCGGCGAGTGCGTTCCCTACGCACGCTATGGCGAGACGGTCGAAGGGGTCGTTTCAGACATCGAGCACGTCGCGGCAATCGCGACTGAACGGTCAACCCTCGCCGGATTGCTGCCTGCAGGTGCCGCGCGCAACGCGCTCGATTGCGCGCTTTGGGATTTCGAGGCGAAATCCAAGCGGACGACAGTTGCCGACCTCGCCGGTCTGACCGCTTTGCAGGCCCGGGAAACCTGCTTCACTCTCAGCCTCGGTTGGCCCGATGACATGGCTGCGGCGGCGGCAGCGGTGCCTTCTTTGAAGCTTCTCAAACTGAAGCTCGGCGGAGCAGGAGACGCCGATCGCATGCTGGCCGTGCGCGCGGCACGCCCTGACGCGCGTCTCGTCGCCGATGCTAATGAAGCCTGGACGCTCGACATGCTGAACCCGCTTCTCGACGCCGCCCACGCCGCGAACGTCGAACTCATCGAACAGCCTCTCCCGGCGGATCAGGACGAACTGTTGCGCGGAGCCAATCGGAAGGTCGCCATCTGCGCCGATGAAAGCGCGCATACCTCAAGCGACATCGCGCGGCTTATGGGGATCTACGACGCCATCAACATCAAACTCGATAAGACCGGCGGATTGACGGAAGCGCTGGTCATGTCGCGCGCGGCGCGGGCGGCCGATTTGCGCATCATGACTGGCAGCATGATTGCGACATCGCTCGCCATGGCGCCCGCGATGCTGCTCGCTCAGGACGCCGATTGGGTCGATCTCGACGGTCCGCTGCTGCTTGACCACGATCGACCCCACGGATTGCAGTTCAACAGCGGCATCATCGCGCCGCCACGCCCGGAATTATGGGGCTGAGAGTTTGGGACTTCAATGTGCACAGGCCGTCTGTGCGCCTACCACAAGGCCTTACCGTTCCATCGCCGCCAGACGATGACCAAAGCCATCAGCCCTGCCGCGGCGAAGCCCGCCATGCTGATGTAGGCCAAGCCCGACAGGTCCGCATAGAACCGCCCCGACGCCAGCATAGCCAATCCCATGAAGATACCGGCCGTCGACGTGGCGTAGAGTGCCTGTGCCGTTCCGGCTGCACCTTCGGGAACCGCGCGGGCGATAAAGTGGATGGCTCCGAGATGGGCGGCGCCGAAGCTTAGCCCATGCAGGGCCTGCAGCATCACCAGCGCCCACGACGGCGGATCGAAGGCCATCACGCTCCAGCGCAGAACCGCGGCGGCGGCCGCCGCGATGACGAGCGGCACTGGGCCGGCGTAAGCCACAAGCACGCCGGAAAACGCGAACACCGCGACCTCCACCAGAATGCCGACCGCCCACAGCGCACCGATCCAGGCCGCCGATAGGCCCTGTGACTGCCAATGCAATGTACCGAACGTATAGAAAAGCGCATGCGAGCCCTGCACAAGGCCAGCCCCTGCGAGAAACATCAGGAAGATCGGCGAGCGTGTGATTTTGGCCGCCGCATCGAACGGGCGGCTTGCGTGATGGTGCTTGGCGTTGGCCGGATTGACGCCACTGTCTAGCTTGACCGCGTGCGGCAGCGCATGCGCGGCCGCGACTGTGCAGACGGCCCCCACGATCAGCAGCCAGAGGACCGATCCTGCGCCGGCACTGTCGACGACGGCGCCGCCGCATATGCCGGCAAGGATGAAACTTAACGAGCCCCATAATCTCATGCGGCCATAGTCGAGCCCCGCGACGCGCACGCCGCGCACGGCGATCGTTTCCGTGAGCGGCATGATGCTGGTGACGGCGAGCGCGAAGGCGACCGATACGCAGAGGATGGGCCAGAATCCGGATACCGTGCCGAGCATCAGCGCGGCGGCAAGGCCCGTCCACGCCAGTACGATGATCACGAGACGATGATTGGCACTGCGATCGGCCAACAGGGCGGCGGCCGGCGTTACCATGAGGCGCAGAAGGTAAGGCGCGGCGGTGATCGCCGCAATCTCGCTGGCACTCAATTGCCGCCAATGAAGCCACACCGGCAGGTACGGCAGGTTTATACCGTATATGAGAAACAGCGCGGCGTAGAACATGGCGCAACGCAAGCCATAGGAAAACACCGGAGGCCCGGGTGGATTGTCGCTTTGGAGGAATGTCACGGATCAGACGCCCGGATGGCTGCGCCGCATGCGCAGCCAAACCGGCTCTTTACCACTTCGCTCCGCTGCCGATGCTGAGGATGTCGAGGGATCGTACGTGGGTGCATTCGACTGCGGGGATGAGGGCCAAAAGAAAAGCCGGCTCGGATAGACCGAACCAGCTTTCTCGTGGAACCAGGCTCCGTCCCTGAACGCGCCCGGTTCCTCCCCCGTAGCTCCCCCGAGCGCCATGGACGCCCGTTAACCCCTTCGTGACAGACGGTGCCGGACGGTGCAAGTCGGTGTTGCCCGAATAGGGCCGAACCGATGCACCAAGGTCACAGCGGATGATTGGCCAAGCCGGGTTTTTCAGCACTTTCCCAGCCCGATGGCAATGCGTTGGATGTCGATGCCCTGTGGAGCGATGTTGATCGACTGATTGCAGCCGCTTGCGGTCAGCACCATGGCGGCAGAAAAATCATGGCCCCTGATCGAAACATTGAGGCCTTCCTGAGTGGTCCGTCCCGACACGGTTCCTCCGGCGGAATGCATCCGCTCCTCCCAGCGGCCGGAAACCTGCCCGTCCTTGACGTCGAGGTTGGCGACCGCGTCAATCCTGAAGCTGGCGCTGGCGCAGCGGATGTTCTGCTGCAGGCCCGCTTCGCCCTTACCGAAATAGGTCGCCACGCACTTGACCTGCTCGGCCGAGCCGTCGGTCATGACGATCGACCCCCAGCCGGACCAGCGGCCATGCAGATCGCTCAGCGGTCCGGACGACGCCTGGCCTGCTCCACTCATGACGGCGACAGCAGTCGCCAGCAGTAGTCTTGCCTTCAGTCGCATCACTCCTCACATTTGGAAGCGCTGTTCGTGAGCGGATGGCGTCACGTCAACACTCTCTCCCCCTCTCCCCGGATTATTTGTCGCTGCGGGCAGGTTGCATTGCCGTGTGACGCGAATTCTTGTGGCTTAAGTTCGAACAGTCACATTGTTGGCTGCTGTTGCGTTGACTTTTCAGGCGAGTGTGTCGTGGCGCAATGCACATTCTGCCTGGCGGCTACGGCGTGTCCGTGCGGTCACGCAAGTCGGCAAGATGATCGACGGGCCCGTTACCGGCTCCAATCTTCAATGCTGCACCCGATGCGATGGCGCGAGACAGGTAGGCCTTGGCTGCGCTGACGGCCTCGGCAAGCGTATGACCCTTTGCAAGCCAGGCTGTGATCGCAGCCGATAGCGTGCATCCGGTGCCGTGCGTGTTGCGCGTCGGTATTCGCGGTGCAGAAAGCCGGGTGATTACGCCCTCATCGATTAGGATGTCGATCGCCTCGGGACCGGCGCCATGTCCGCCCTTTACGAGCACGGCCCCTGCACCGAGCTTCGCCAGTCGCCGCGCCTGATCCTCCAGCGCGGAAAGACTTGCGGCGACAGGCTCATCGAGCAGCCTTGCAGCCTCATGCAGATTGGGCGTGATGAGTCGGGCCAGCGGAATAAGATCGCCGCGTACGGCTTCGACAGCGTCGGGTGCGAGCAGTACGTCGCCACTTGTCGCCACCATGACGGGATCGACGACCAGCGGTCGAAGCCCATGGCGCTTGATGCCGGCCACCACCGCCGCGACCGTTGCGCGATCCCCCAGCATTCCTGTCTTGAGAGCACCTATCCGCAGGTCACCGGCAACAGCGTCGATCTGCCGACCTATGAAGGCTTCCGGCACGCCATGTACGCACGTCACCCCCAACGTGTTCTGCGCCGTCAGTGCGGTGATGACTGTTGCTCCATAGACGCCCAACGCCGTGAAGGTCTTGAGATCAGCTTGAATGCCGGCGCCGCCTGACGGATCGGATCCGGCGATCGTCAAGGCAACAGGAACCTGAGCCTCGGCAGACGACATGGCGTCATGACCCCGGCTGCTGTTTCAGGATATCCCGCTGCAGATCGTGCGGCGTCGCCCAATCCTCGATCTTGAGCAGCCCCGGGAACGTCTCGATCATCCATTGCCCCAGCGCATTTATGCTGAACCAGTCGAAGATGTTCAGGAACGCGATGCCGGTCAGCACCAGTAGAACGCCCATCACCTTTTCCATGATGCCAAGGTGTCGGCGGAAGCGTTGCATGAACGACATGAATGGCCGGATCGCGACTGCCGCGAGAACGAAGGGCACGCCGAGCCCCAGGGAATAGACCGATAGCAGCCGCACCCCGGCGCCGAGGCTCGCCTCATTCGCCGCAACGGCCAGCACCGTTGACAGGATCGGGCCTATGCACGGCGTCCACCCGAAGGCGAAGGCGAGCCCGATGGCATAGGCGCCAAGAAAACTCGCCCCGTTAGTCTGCGTGTGATAGCGCGCCTCGGAATAGAGCAGCGGAATGCGCAGAACCCCAAGAAAATGCAACCCGAACAGAATGATTACCACACCCGCGACCATTGCGAGTTCCGCCCGCCAGGTCTGGATGAACTGGCCCAGCATCGACGCGCTTGCGCCGAGCGCCACGAACACGGTGGTGAAGCCCAGAACGAAGAACACTGAGCCGAGGACGACGCGCCGCCAGACGCGGTCCTCCATACCCCCGTCCGCCGTCATCTGGTCGATGGTGGTGCCGCCGAGGTAGCCGAGATATGGCGGCACCAGGGGCAGAACACACGGGCTGAGAAAGCTGATCAACCCTGCCAGCGCTACCCCTGGATAAAGATATGCCTCGGCGAACATACGACCCCTTTTTGCGTCTCTCTGCCGCACGCGTTATGCCGGCTTCGGGACTTGCACAACTTAACGCTTGGCAACGCGGGTTGCACTTAGCCGCGCCAGGCACTCGGTGATGACCGCATCCGCCCCCAACTCCGACGGCGCAATCGAACTGTGGGGTTAGCTTACCACGATTACCGGCAGCCCCGCCGAGCGCGCCGCGCGGACGTCGGCGGCGATGTCTCCGACAAGAACGGCCTCGCTAGCCGAAACGTCAAGCTTTTCCAGAGTTCCACTCACGAGATCGGGTTCCGGTTTCAAGGCGAGGCCCGGATCGCTTCCCACAACCGCGCCACGCAGGGGTTGCAGCTCCAATGCGTCTGCGATCGCCTGCGCCAGATCGGCCGGCTTGTTAGTTGCAACGCCCAGTTTCATGCCACGCGCCGACAATCGGGCGAGTGACTCCCTGACGCCGGGATACGGCGTCGTCAGAAGAGCAGGTTGCGCGCGGTAGGCACTGAGAAAGGCGTCGAGCACTACATCGCCGTCACGGTTTCCATCTGGCGCGCCCAGCGCCGTCTCAACAAGGCGGCCGGCGCCGCTACCGACCGTGACTTTGACGTCTCGCAGGTTCTTTTGCGCAAACCCATGCGCTCCGCGGGCGAGTGCAGCGTCGCCGCGATGTCGAGAGCGGTGTCGACCAGCGTGCCGTCAAGATTGACGACGACGGCTCGGACCGGCATCACTGGGTGAGCGCCACAACACCCGGAAGCTCCTTGCCTTCCAGCCACTCGAGGAAAGCCCCGCCGGCCGTCGATACGTAACTGAAGTCCCCCGTGACGCCGGCCGCATTGAGGGCGGCGACGGTATCGCCGCCGCCAGCGATGGACAGCAGTTGCCCTGACTTGGTCAGTATCGCGGCTTCGCGTGCCAGCGTGAACGTGCCTTGCCGGAAAGGCGAGATCTCGAACGCTCCCATAGGGCCGTTCCACAACAGTGTGCGGCACTCGCGAAGAACCGCTGTCATATGCGCCACCGATGCCGGACCGACGTCTAGGATCATGGCGTCGGCTGGGACTTTGCGAATATCGACGACTTCCGACGGAGTGCCCGCCTTGAACTCACGCGCCACCACCGCATCGACCGGCAGAACGATTTCACACCCCTGGCTGATCGCCCCCGCCATGATGTCGCGCGCTATGGAATGAAACGCGGGCTCGGCCAGCGAACGACCGACCTCCAAGCCCGTCGCCTGCAGGAACGTGTTGGCCATGCCACCGCCGATCAGCAGTTTGTCGACCTTGCCGAGGAGGTTCGTCAGGATCGGAATCTTGGTCGACACCTTGGCCCCGCCGACGACTGCCGCGGTTGGCCGTTTGGGCACATCGAGAGCCGTGCGAAGAGCATTGATCTCCTCCATCATCAGCGGCCCGGCGTAGGCCGGCAGCAGCCGCGCCAGCCCTTCCGTCGAGGCGTGCGCCCGGTGAGCGGCGGAGAAGGCGTCGTTGATGAAGATGTCGCCCAGTTCCGCCAGCGCCCTTGCGAACTCGATGTCGTTCTTCTCCTCGCCTTTATGGAAGCGGGTGTTCTCGAGAACGGCGATCTCGCCCTCGTCCAGATCCGCGACCGCGCTGCGGGCGGCATCGCCCACGCAGTCCGGCGCAAGAACGACGTGCTTGCCGAGCAAGCGGCCGAGTTCTGCGGCGACCGGCCCAAGAGAGTTTTCCCTGTCCGGACCGCCTTTCGGCCGGCCGAAATGCGACAGCACGATCACCTTGGCCCCGCGATCGGAAAGTGCCTTGAGCCCCGGCACCAGACGCTCAAGCCGGGTCGCGTCCGTCACTACGCCATCCTTGGTCGGCACATTCAGATCCGCGCGCACAAGTACGCGCTTGCCACGCACGTCGGTCTGCTCGGTCGACTTCAACTTGTCGAAATTCATAGTCAGTCCTCCGCACCGATCTGAAACGTCATCCGTGCATTTGTTTCGTGCGGGCTCTAACGGGGGAATGGGGTGGCGCGCAAGTGACGCCGCGTTCCTGTTCACGACCATAGTGCCGTAAGTCTAGATCGGCTTGCCGAGCGAACGCCTCGCAGCTTCGGCCATCTTCGTCGCGGTGATGCCGAAGTGTTCGTAAAGCTTCTTGGCCGGAGCTGACGCGCCGAATCCGGCCATGCCGATAAATGTGCCGTCTTCGCCGAGCCATTCGTGCCAGCCCTGGCTGATAGCCGCCTCAATGGCGATGCGCGGAGCCGAACCCAGCACCTCCTTGCGATAGGCGGCGGGCTGCTTGCGGAACAGCTCGAATGACGGCATCGAGACGACTGCCGCCGTTATGCCGTCCTCGGCGAGTGCTGCCGCCGCATCGACGGCAATGTCGACTTCCGAGCCCGTCGCCATCAACGTCACGTCGCGCTTGGCGCCGCCGCTGACGACATAGGCGCCCTTCGCCGACAGGTTCTCATCACTCACCGCGCCGCGCAGATTGCTCGGAACGGCGTCGCGCGTCAGGGCCAGCACGGATGGCGTCTCGAACGAAGTCATCGCGATCTGCCAGCACTCCGCCGTCTCGATGGCATCGGCGGGGCGCAGCACCTGCAGGTTGGGTATCGCGCGCAGGGCAGCCAGATGCTCCACCGGCTGATGCGTCGGACCGTCCTCACCGACGCCGATGCTGTCGTGCGTCATGACGTAGACGACGCGCTGGTGCATCAGGGCCGACAGGCGGATCGACGGACGGCAATAGTCAGTAAACACAAGGAATGTCGCGCCAAACGGGATGATGCCGCCGTGCAGCGCCAGACCGTTCATGGCAGCGGCCATGGCGTGCTCGCGCACACCGAAGTGGATGTAGTTGCCATCGAACTTGCCGGCCGAGACGGGAGCGTAGTGCTTGGTCTTGGTGCCGTTCGAGGGCGTTAGATCGGCCGATCCGCCGATCAGCTCCGGCACTGCGGGGATCAGATGTTCGAGCGTCATCTGCGACCACACGCGGGACGCGCGCTTGGCGGTATCGACCGCGAATTCCGCCTTCGTCTTGGCGATAACCGCAGCGATGTCCTTGGTCCGCGACTTCGCGGTGGGGCTGTCCAATGCCACCTTGGCGCTTGCATCGGCTTTTGCGAACCGCGCCTTCCAGGCATGGTTTGCAGCAACGCCCTTCTTACCGAGCGCCCGCCAGGTGGACAGGATTTCGGCGGGCACTTCGAAGGGCGGGTAAGGCCAGCCGAGCTTGACTCGCGTTGCGGCCACTTCTTCCGGACCCAGCGGGCTACCGTGGGTGTCCTTGGTGCCCTGCTTGTTCGGCGAGCCAAAACCGATGATCGTCTTGCAGGCGATCAGCCACGGCTTGCACGAATCCGCCCTGGCCCTGGCGAGTGCTTCGGAGATCGCCTTGGGATCATTTCCGTCGATGCTGATGGTGTTCCAGCCGGACGCCTTGAAGCGCGCGATCTGGTCGTCGGAGACGGACAGGCTGGTTGCGCCGTCGATCGAGATCGAATTGTCGTCCCACATGACGATCAGCTTGCCGAGCTTTAGGTGACCGGCGAGCGAGATCGCTTCGTGGCTTATGCCCTCCATCAGGCAGCCATCACCGGCGATGACATACGTGTGGTGGTCGACGAGGTCGGAACCAAGACGCGCATTCAGCAAGCGCTCGGCAAGCGCCATCCCCACGGCATTGGCAATGCCTTGCCCGAGCGGACCGGTCGTCGTCTCGATGCCCGGCGCATGGCCGAACTCAGGATGACCTGCCGTCTTTGCTCCAAGCTGACGGAAGTTTGAGAGCTGCTCCATGTCCATCTCCGGATAGCCCGTGAGATGCAGCAACGAGTAGAGCAGCATCGAGCCGTGACCGGCGGACAGCACGAAGCGGTCGCGATCGGGCCATTGGGGATCCGATGGATCGAAGCGAAGGGCTTCCGCGAAAAGCACGGTTGCGACGTCCGCCATTCCCATCGGCATGCCGGGATGACCGGAATTGGCCTTCTGCACGGCATCCATGGAAAGCGCGCGAATGGCATTCGCCATGTCGCGGACGCCGGGCGCGGCTTTCGCCTTCGCCAAATCCTGCGCTTCATCCATGATCATGTCCCTTTTCGACGGCGCCGGCGGCGCTCGACCCTCACCCCAAGGCGCACATTTAGCGGCGAGATCCTTTGGCGTCTACCCGAACGCCCGCTTCTTCTGGTTGCAATGCACCAACACCCCCAGCGACTAGGTAGGGTTTGCCGCCACAAACACTTCGAGTTCGGCCCGTGTGGGCAAGCCAGCGCGCGCGCCAAGGCGCTGGCAGCTCAAGGCGGCAACGGCCGCAGCAATACGCGCGCATTCCGACTCGGCGAAACCTTCGGCCAATGCCCAAGCGAAGGCGCCATGGAACGCATCTCCCGCTCCCGTCGTATCGATCACCGGAACAAGGAATGCGGGCTGATGACCTCCGCCGCCGCCCCGGCTGCGCCACGTGTAGCCGCGCGCGCCGCGCGTAACGCCGGCATGACGCGGACCAAGTTCCAGCACTCGTTCGAGACGGGTGTCATCATTGCCATCCTCGAGGAACCCTTCGAGCGCGTTGGCGGAAAAGATGGCGTAGTCTGCCTTCGGAATGAATGCCTTCAGATAAGGACCACCACCGAGATCGGCATCCAGGATAGTCGGCACGCCACAGGCGCGCGCCGCGTCGAACGCAGCCGCCGTTCCCTCGAGCCAGCGCAGATCACTCAGTACGGCGCCGGCCGAGGCGATGCGATTGAGCGGAAGCCATCCCGCATCCATCGGCATGGCGTGGTCGCGCTCACCGACGATCAGCCTTTCGCCGTGGCCATCGACGAGGATCACCGACGTCGAAGAGCGAGCACCCGGCCATGCCCGAACATGCGACGTGTCGGCTCCGCTCTCCTTGAGAAACTGCATGATGCGACGACCCGCATCATCGTCGCCGATGTGGCTCCACAATTCGGCGCTGCCGCCGAGCCGGGCGACGGTGGCGGCCGCATTCGCCGCCATCCCCCCGCCCGCCTCGATATGCTCCAGCGCCCGCACCTTGACTGGCTCGCGCGGGATTTCCGTGACCCTATAGATGCGATCGAGCGCGGCATGTCCAACAACGATAACCGGTTTCACGTCTGCCGCTCTGTCAGTTTCTTTTCCCTCCCCACCAGCTTAGCCTCTTCCGCGGCGTCTTCCGAAAAAAGCTGCTCCAGAGTCGCTGCATCGCTGCGCGCCTTGGCCTGAAGCTTCTGCATGTCGGTGTAGTGCTTGTAGTCGTCGCTGAGGCGGCGCTCGTCGTGTGAGCGGAACGTCCGGATCGTTTGTTCGGCCTCCCGTTCGGAGTATCCAAGTCCTTTCAGCAACTGGCGCGTCGTATCGAGCGACGACAGGAATGTCTCGCGCTGGAGGTTCTTGACGCCGAGGTCGAGCAGCCGATGGTAGTGGTTGCGGTTTCTGGCCCGCGCGTAGACGGGAACCTTCGGCCAGCGGCTCGTGACGATTTCTGCGGTCCGCAAGGACGCCTCCATGTCGTCGATCGCGAGCACGAAGGCGCGCGCCTTGTCGATCTGCGCTGCCTCCAGGATATCCGGCCGACTGGCGTCGCCAAAGAAAGCCTGGGAGCCGAATTTGCGGACCAGTTCGATCTGCTCCGCGCTGATGTCGAGGGCGGTGAACGGAATCTTCTTCGCCCTCAGAACGCGAGCCAGAATCTGACCGTAGCGTCCGAAGCCGGCGATGATGACATGGCCATCGTTCTCCGGCAGTGTCTCGTAGGCAGCACTCGCAGTCTTCGCGCCGAACAGCGATCTCTCGGCAATCAGCAGCAGCGGCGTCACTGCCATCGACACGGTGACCACCAGCGTCAGCAGTTCCGACATGTCGCGCGTCAGGACATGAGCTGCCACTCCGGCTGCAAACAGTACGAAAGCGAACTCGCCGCCTTGACTGAGGGTAATGCCGAAGCGGCGCGACGCGCGTTGCTCGAAGCCCTGCCTTCGGCCGAGCACATAGAGCGCGCCTGTCTTCACGACGACCAGCAGGGCCGTCAGAATCAAAACCTGCCGCCATTCCATGGCGAGCAGCGTCAGGTTGAGCGACATGCCGACGGCGGTGAAGAAAAGACCGAGCAGCAGACCTTCGAACGGTTGAATGTCGGCTTCGAGTTGATGGCGATAGGAACTTTCCGCCAGCAGAGCGCCGGCGATGAACGCACCAAGCGACGCCGAAAGCCCTGCAGCCTGCATGATGCCGGCGACCACGATTACGGTGAGCAGCGCTGCCGCCGTCATCGCTTCGCGCACTTTCGTGGACGCGACGAGCTTGAGGAAATAGTCGAGGAACAGATAGCCTGCGACGACCACGCCGGCGATCACCGCCAAGGCTTTCACGGCGGCCATGACGTCCATGCCGCCCGCCGCCGCCGCCGAACCCACCGCGAACAATGGCGCGAGCGCGATCAGCGGGATCGCCACCAGATCCTGAAACAACAGCACGGCAAAACCGGCGCGGCCGTGACGCATTCCCAGTTCCCCGTTCTCCTCCAGAACCTGCAAGGCGAAAGCCGTTGACGACAGCGCCAGCGCCAAGCCAATGAAAAGCGCCGTCTGCCACGGAAACTGCAGAGCAATGCCGATCGCGGCGAGGATCACCGCCGTGCCGCCGACCTGGGCGCTGCCAAGCCCCAGGATCGCCGAGCGCATCGCCCACAGGCGGCGGGGACGAAGCTCGAGTCCGATCAGGAACAGCAGCAGCACGATACCGAATTCAGCCAGGTGGAGGATGTCTTTGGCTTCGGTCTTCGTGAAAACAGCGCTCAGGCCATACGGGCCCACCACGGCGCCCGCCACCAGATATCCCAGCACCGAGCCGATCCCCAGCCGGCGCGCCAGGGGAGCCGCGATCGCCAGGGCCGCTAGCAGCACGGCCAAATCGCTCAGGGTCATTTCCGACATTCACGGCATCCACACGGGTAATTGGGTTTACTTTAAGGGTTTCGTTGCGGCTCCCACAGTCGTCAATTTGAGCCCCAGACAGATCCGGACGTCCGCCACGTGCGTTAGACTGGGCATCACAGCGGGGTTCAGCTATGGTCCATGCATCGGAACTAGTGCGCGCTACACGACGCGCGCCACTCATCGCAATAGCGAGAACCATGGCTGACCTACTGCAACGGGTTGCGGCTAGCCGTGACGTAGAGGCCTTTCGCAAATTGTTCCAAGCCTACGCCCCGCGCGTCAAGGCGTACATGATGCGTCAGGGCGCCGATGCGAACACGGCTGAGGAACTGGCGCAGGAAACACTGCTCACGGTGTGGCGCAAGGCCGGACTGTACTCGGGCGAAAAAGGCAGCGCGACAACCTGGATTTACACGATTGCACGTAATCTGCGCATCGACCGGCTGCGTCGGGAAGTGGCGTGGCAGCCACTGCCGGAAGGTCAGGACGAGCAAGCGTCGGAAGATTTGACGCCTGACGAGGAGGTATCGGAGAAGGAGCGGCGTGAACGGGTACGGGCTGCACTGGCGGAATTGCCCGCCGATCAGTCCGAGGTGGTCACTTTATCGTATATCGAAGGCCTGTCGCACAGCGAGATCGCGGAGCGGCTCGGACTTCCCTTGGGCACGGTCAAATCGAGGATGCGTCTGGCGTATCAGAAGATCCGCGATGCGGTTGAGGACTTGAGATAACGCAATGAGCATGAAACATCATCTCGACGACGCCACTCTGATGAGCTGCGCGGCTGGAAGCCAGCCGGAAGCCCTCGCGGCCGTCGTCGGATCGCACCTTGCCGTATGTCATCAGTGCGCCTCCGCCCTGAAGGGCTTTGAGCGCATCGGCGCTGCGATGTTCGACGACATCACGCCGGCTCCCGTGGCACGCCCGGTTCCGGTCGTGACGATGCGCGCCGCTGAGACGGAAGAGGATCAGCAGAAGATTAAATCGACGGAACTCTCCGGCGATGTGCCGCGCCACCTCGTCGCGCTGGTGGGACGCCATCTCGACTCCATCCAGTGGAAGAGGCTTGCGTCCGGCATCTGGCACTATCCCTTGCCGCTCTCACAGGGCGCTGACGGCGATCTGCGTCTGATCAAGGTTGCACCCGGCGTCGCACTTCCCGAGCACGGGCACGGCGGTTCGGAAATGACGATGGTTCTTCGCGGCAGCTATCGTGACAAGGTCGGCGAGTTCCGCGCCGGCGACGTCGCCGACCTTGGCGATGATATCGAGCACGCGCCGGTCGCTGATCCCGTCACCGGCTGCATCTGCCTTGTCGCGACCGACAAGCCCGCGAAGTTCAAGGGTCTGGTGGCACGCCTCCTGCAGCCGCTGACCGGCATGTAACGCCATGGCCCTTTGGTGCTGCGGCCCGTTAAGCGCCATGGCTCATGTCGCGCCGCAGGTCTGGCGCTGCGAACCGAACGCCCTCATATATCCAGCTCGATGACAACGTAGCGGAGGGCGGCTCGGTGAATTGGAAAACGGCCTGGATAACGGGCGCCAGCACTGGGATCGGCCGCGAACTCGCCCTGCAACTCGCAGCCAAAGGTGTGGCCGTCACCGCCTCCGCTCGTTCGGCAGAGAAACTCACAGGCCTTGCAGCGGAGCGGCCCGGCATCACGGCACTGCCCCTTGATGTGTCGAAACGTGAAGATGTCCAGCAAGCGATCGACCGCCTCGTCGCGGCGGAGGGCATGCCCGATTTGGTCATTCTCAATGCCGGCGTCTGGCATCCCATGGGCGTGTCGGACTACGACGCCGCCAAGGTCGAGGACTCGATCGCCGTCAATTATCTGGGTGTCACCAACTGCCTTGCCTCGGTCATGCCGATCATGACCGCGCGGCGATCGGGCCATATCGCGCTCGTTTCGTCGGTCGCCGCGTACCGGGGGCTGCCCAAATCCGCAGCTTACTCACCGACCAAGGCAGCCATCACCAGCCTCGTTGAAACGCTCTATGCCGACCTCGCCAACTACGGCGTCAAGATCACCCTCGTCAGCCCGGGCTTCGTCGAAACACCGATGACGGCGGTCAACGAATTTCCCATGCCCCTTATTCTGAAGCCCGACGACGCGGCGGCCCGGATCATTCGTGGGCTCGAGAAGGGCAAATACGAGATCGCTTTCCCCTGGCAGATCGTCACCGCGCTCAAACTCGCGCGTATTGCCCCCAACTGGCTGTTCAACTGGTACGTCAGAACACGCATCCTGCCCCTCGGCCGGGGGTTTCGAACCTGAGCACCCGCGACAGGCTCAGGCCTTCGTCAGCCGGTAGATGCCGACATCGCATACACTCCGCTCGAACCCGACCTCACAGTAGGTCAGATAGTACATCCACATTTGGCGGAAGCGCTCGTCAAACCCCAGACGGCGGATCTCGGGCCAGGCCGCGAGAAACCGTGCACGCCAATCTACCAAGGTCCGGGCGTAGCTGTGACCAAACCGCTCAACTGTTTCGAATGCGAGGCCAGCCGCCGCGGCTTGCGTTGCGATCGCCGACACCGTCGGCAGCATGCCGCCCGGAAAAATGTAGCGCTGGATGAAATCGGGCCTCGACCGGTACAGATCGAAGTCATTCTCGTTGATGGTGATGGCCTGAATGACAGCGGCGCCGCCGGGCTTCAGACGCTTGGCAATGGTGCTGAAATACTCCGGCCAGTGCTTCTCCCCAACAGCTTCTATCATCTCGATGGAAACGATGCGGTCGAATTCTCCGCGCGTGTCGCGGTAATCGAGGAATTCGACATGCGCGCGATCGGAAAGCCCGGCGTCAGCGAGCCGCCGCGAGGCATAGGCATGCTGCTCCGCCGAAACCGTTATCGCCGTAACGCGGGCTCCGCTGCGCGCCGCGCGCTCCGCCATCCCGCCCCAGCCGCAACCGATCTCCAGCACGTCATGCGACGGCGAAAGCCCCAGCGCTTCAATGACCCGACGGTACTTTTCATTCTGCGCTTCCTCGAGGCGGCCTTCTTCAGGACGATAGATCCCGCTCGAGTAGGTCATGCCCGGATCGAGCCAGAGATCGTAGAAGGCATTGCCGAGGTCATAATGCGCCCTGATGTTGCGGCGGCTGCCGGCGCGGGTGTTGCGCCGCATCTTGTGCACGACCTTGTCACTCAAGCGGACACGGAAAAGACCCCGGCCGGCGTCTGATAGCTCCGGATAGTTGTCGATGAAATAGCGCAACAGATTGCCGAGATCCGTCGTCTCGATCTCGCCCAGCATGTAGCTTTCAGCAAAACCCAGAGGACCGCGCCGGACCGAGCGCCACAACGGCTTGAGGCTGGTCAGAGTCACATCCGCATCGACGCCGTTGGTGGAGGCTGATCCGATCACCGCAGCGCGTCCCGACGGCATACGCAGCGTGAGACGGCCCTGGGTCGCCGGCTTCAAAGCCGATGCCGCGATGCGCAACAAGGCGTTGTCCCGCGCACTCGAGATGGCGCCTCCTTCCCGCGTTTGCTGTTGGCTCTCGGCAATGTCGTCCTGGTGCATTTCTCAACCCTGCTTCGTGACTTCGACGTTGGTGACGGAAAATTTCGGACCGCTGTGCCCGCTGACGAGAGGCACGCCCTTGAGCCAGAGCCGCAAGGCTTCGAGGTGGATGCCGGCCGTGACTTTCATCGTCATGAGCGGAAAGCGCAGCAACAAGGTGGAGAGCGCGCGATCGCCGAACGATTTGGCGCGCGCCTTGAAGTATGTCTTCAACAGCGGGCCTTCGCGATCGTGCACCATGACGGCGACGACGAGCTCGTCCGCCGCGGCCGAGACGCGGAACGTGTAGTGGCCTTTTTCTTCGATGAACGGCGACACGAACATGTGCTTGGTCACTTCATGCGCGTAGACGCCATTGCGCGGCTTGCCGGCCGGTACGACGTAGCTATGGCGCTCGCCCCACGTGTTGTTCACCTCGTAGATGAGGCCCGCGATATCGCCATCGCGATCGACGGCGAAATAGACGCTCAACGGATTAAACACGTAGCCGAGCACACGTGGATACGACAGCAGCAGGATGCGCGTATCGGCGCCAAGCTCGATGCCGCCGTCATTGAACAAGGCGCGTGCATGGGCCGCGACATCGGACGTGCCGGGCGGACCGTGATCGACGTCGAAGAACGAGATGGCATTCCAGCGGTTGCGCGAGAACAGGCGGCAGCCGCGCGCTGTTTCGTCGATGCGGTCGACGTCGAGCAGCAGGGAAAATACGCTGTAGCGCAGGCTGTGCTGCTTCGGGCGCAACCGTTTGTGCACGACGGTGCCGACCCAGATCGCGCTGATCGGATTCATGCCGCCACCATATCCGGCGCCGATGGAAACTGAATCGGCTTGAGATGGATGCGGCCCGAACTCTTCGGCCACAGTCCAAGGCCGTCGGACGCCGCCCATCGCCTCGGCAGCGGCCAGTCCCGCCTGCAGGGCATCCTCATGAAAGCCATAGCCGAAGTAACTGCCGGCATACCAGATGCGGTCCTGGCCCTGCACATCCCACAGCTCCCGTTGCGCCTTCAGCGCGCGGGCGTCGAACATCGGATGGTGATAGACGAACCGGCGCTGAACGCTGTCCTCGTCGATCGGCTTGTTCGGATTGAGCGTGAGGAACACATCCGGCATGGTGCCGAGGGGCTGCAGCTGGTTCATCCAATAGGTGACGGCGATCAACGCGCCATCAGCCTCCGACCCCATGTAGTTCCAGCTGGTCCACAGTCGGCGGCGGCGCGGCATGAGTCTCGCGTCCGAATGCAGCACAGCCTCGTTTCGGGCATAGCGGAACGCGCCGAGAAGATCGTGCTCGCGGTCACTGGGATCGGCCAGCATCGCCAACGCCTGATCGGCGTGGCTGGCGACAAGGCATGCCTCGAAGGCCTCGCACGAGCCCGAGCACGTCTTGATCTCGACGCCGCCAGGCTTTCGTCTGACCGAGGCGACGCCGTCGCCGATGACGGTCCTGCCGCGGAAATTGCCCATCAGCCGCCTCACGTACTCGCGGCTTCCCCCGCGCACGGTGCGCCATTCCGGGCGGTTGGATACCTGCAGCAAGCCGTGGTTGGCGAAGAACCGTATGAAGGCGGCGGCCGGAAAATCCAGCATCTCGCAGGCCGGCGTCGACCAGATCGCGGCCCCCATCGGCATGATGTGGTCATCGACGAAAGCGTTCGAGTAGCTGCGATCCTCGAGCCAGGTGCCAAGTGTCATCTCGTCGGGAAGCGTGGCCAGATCGATCGCCGACGCCTCCCTGAAGAAGCGCACGACGTCGGCGGTGAGACGCCAATGCCGCCGACTGAACAGGTTCGAACGCTGACCGAAGAGCCCCTTCAGGCCATTGCCGTTGTACTCGTAGCCGCCATCGTTCAGCGACACGGAGAAGCTCATGTCGGTCGCCGCTGTCGGCACGTCGAGGCACTGAAACAGCGCAATCAGATTGGGATAGCTCGCCGTGTTATAGACGATGAAGCCAGTATCGACGGGTGTTGGACCGGTCGGTGATGGCACATCGACGGTGTTGGAGTGGCCGCCTAGATAGTGTTCCTGCTCCAACAGGACGACATCGTGCTGGCGCGAAAGAAGCCATGCCGCCCCCAATCCCGCGATGCCAGCACCGATAACGGCAATCTTCACACCCACACCCCCGTTCACACAAGATACGTACGAATAGCAGCCCTGCCCAGATCTGTGCCGCAATCTACGTGGCTGGCGTCTATCGAAGCCCGGCGCGCTTGACCCTCCTACAGATCACGCGCCGCGAGCCCAGCGCTTGCTCGAACGGGCACTGAGCATTCACGATCTCTCTACCATTAACCGGGCATTAACCAGAGTTTCCATCGTGTAAAAGGGCACCGGGCGCGCACTTCGAAGCATAACAAACGCTACAAACGCTGCGCCGGTCTCATCGCCCGCTGTTGCGGCCTTGTTGGAAGGCTCCTTTATGTCAATCGAAACCATCTTGCGTTCCGTCGGCACCGTGACCTGCATCTACACGATCGGCTTGTTCGTGACGATCATGACTGATGCGACCTTGACCGCAGCAAGCCGCATCGCAGCCCCCTCGTGCTCCTCCGCACGTTGCGCCGAACTCGCCTACGACACGCAGGCGCCGGCAACCGCGAACTCGTCGGGGACGATGCGCGCCGCCCTGTTCCTGGCAACCAATTTCTAGACGGCCCGCGCCAGCTGCCGCTTCACGACCGCGTCCAGTTCGACGAGGTCGGCGAGCAAGCCCTCGAACTGGGCCAGCGGCACCATGTTGGGGCCATCAGACGGGGCGCGATCGGGATCCTGATGGGTCTCGATGAAGAGCCCCGCGACGCCTGCCGCGACGGCAGCCCGCGCCAGAACCGGCACGAAGCGGCGATCGCCGCCTGAACTCGTCCCCTGCCCGCCCGGCTGCTGCACGGAATGGGTGGCATCGAAGATCACCGGAGCGCCGGTCTCCGCCATGATCGGCAGCGCACGCATATCGGCGACGAGCGTGTTGTAGCCAAACGATGCCCCGCGTTCGGTGAGCAGGATGTTGGCGTTGCCGCTGCCGGTGACCTTGGCGACGGCGTTCTTCATGTCCCACGGCGCTAGAAACTGCCCCTTCTTGATCTTGACGATGCGGCCTGTCTTCGCCGCCGCGATCAGCAGATCGGTCTGGCGGCAAAGGAAGGCCGGGATCTGAAGAATGTCGACCACGGGTGCCACGGCGGCGCACTGGCCGATGTCGTGGACGTCGGTGACGACGGGCAGCCCGAGCGTCGAGCGGATCTCCTCGAACACGGGCAAGGCGGCCTCGAGACCGAAGCCGCGCTTTCCCGAAAGCGAGGTGCGGTTTGCCTTGTCGAACGACGACTTGTAGACGAGACCGACGCCAACCCGGGCGCAGATCTGTTTCAGTGCCGACGCCATGTCGAGCGCATGCGCCCGGCTTTCCATCTGGCAGGGCCCTGCCAGTACGGAGAGCGGCGCATGGTTGGCGAACGTGACCGGACCGGCCACGACGCGGGAATTCGGCTTGAGGGATTCGAGGCTTGTCATGAGTGACTTATACCCGGCGCCGAAGTCTTCCGCGAGGCGGCCCAATCAGGATGTCGACAAGTTATGCTTGCAGAACGTCAGGAGAACGGTTAGCGTACGTTCATGGTTTGTGCGAGTCTTCCAGCAGCCTTTGCCGCTAGCCGCGGTAGAAAGAGCGGCTTGTCACCGGAGGTCAGATGCTGACTCAGAAACAGAAAGAGCTGTTGCTCTTTATTCATGCCCGCATGCAGGACGAGGGTGTGCCGCCGTCGTTCGACGAAATGCGCGATGCGCTGGACCTGAAGTCCAAGTCCGGGATCCATCGCTTGATCACGGCGCTCGTCGAGCGCGGGTTCATTCGTCGGCTGCCGCACAGGGCGCGGGCGATCGAAGTCATCAAGCTGCCCGAGAACGCGAACCAGGCAGACAGCGCCCGACGCGGCGGTTTCCAGCCCAGTGTGATCGAAGGCGCCAAAAAGGGCCGCGATCTCGACATGCCGCCCGCCCATGTTATCGACGCCCGCACGGTGTCGATCCCGGTCATGGGCCGGATCGCGGCCGGCGTGCCGATCAGCGCCATCCAGAGCCATTCCCACGACATTGCCTATCCGGCCGACCTGCTCGGCACCGGTGAGCACTTCGCACTCGAGGTGAAAGGCGATTCCATGATCGAGGCCGGCATTCACGAAGGCGATACCGTCATCATCAGGCGGTGCAGCAGTGCCGAAAACGGCGACATCGTCGTTGCGCTCGTCGAGAACGAGGAAGCAACGCTGAAGCGGTTGCGCAAGAAGGGTTCGACCGTCGCACTGGAAGCTGCCAATCCCGAGTACAAGACGCGGATTTTCGGTCCCGATCAGGTTGATATCCAGGGCCGTCTGGTTGGCCTCATGCGCCGCTACTGAGCCGCGTTTGCACGCGAACCTCACCTGACCGAGACAAAGACGGCGTGCGATCCCTTGCGCGCCAGATTGCGAATATCGATCACAAGTCCCGCCGATTCGCAGGAGGCGGGACGCCGCATGTCGAGCACGAGCTGTGCGCTGATCCCCTGCTCTCGCCAGCGCTTGACTTCATAAGCGGCAGGGCGGCGCCACGTCACCGCCCGGTATGGCCATGAGCGTCGCGAGGGCTGCCGGCATGACGATGATATTGCAGATCGGAATCGCAACAAGGTTCGCGACGAGCGCGAACTCGGCGAGCGGGGCGATTGCGAGACCGGCGCCAGGCCGGAAAACGTCCGGACGGTTCGGCAAAAGCCGTTGTTCTGCCCGCGTTTGAGGCTTGCGCCGGCACTGTATGGATCCCCGACTTCGCCCTTACCGCTGCGGTCACGGTGTGCTAAACCCGCCTCCCTTTCCAATTCCTTCCGGCAACACAGAAACGCTCATGACAAAGACGCCCGAGAGCGGCAAACCCGTTGTTCGCTTTGCCCCCTCGCCAACTGGTTTCCTGCACATCGGGGGCGCGCGTACGGCTCTATTCAACTGGCTGTATGCGCGCGGGCGTGGCGGACGTTTCCTGCTGCGCATCGAGGACACCGACCGGGAGCGCTACAACGAAGCTGCCGTTTCAGCGATCCTGGATGGTCTGAAATGGCTGGAACTCGATTGGGACGGGCAAGCCGTTTCGCAGTACGCCCGGGCCGACCACCATCGCGAGGTTGCGCACGCTCTGCTCGAGCGGGGGGCGGCCTATCATTGCTATTGCTCGCCGGCTGAAATTGAGGCGGCGCGCGAGGCGGCAAAGACCGAGGGACGGCCGCAGATCTTCCTGTCGCCGTGGCGCGACCACGATCCCAAGGACGCGCCGAAGGATGTGAAACCGGTGATCCGTCTCAAAGCGCCACGCGAAGGCGAGACAGCCGTCGACGACAAGGTGCAAGGCCACGTCGTATTCCCGAACAAGGATCTCGACGATCTCATCATCCTTCGTTCGGACGGCAACCCGACCTACAATCTCGCCGTCGTCGTCGACGACCACGACATGGGCGTGACGCACGTCATCCGCGGCGTCGACCATCTGACGAACACGGCGCGCCAGACGCAGATTTACACCGGCATGGGCTGGCAGGTGCCTGTGTTCGCGCATGTTCCCCTCATCCACGGCTCCGACGGGGCCAAGCTGTCGAAGCGCCATGGCGCGCTCGGCATCGAAGCCTATCGCGCCATGGGCTATCTGCCGATCGCGTTGCACAACTACCTCGTGCGGCTCGGCTGGAGCCACGGCGACGACGAGATCATCTCGACGGAGCAGTTGATCGAGTGGTTCGACCTCGACGGCCTTGGCAAGAGTGCCGCCCGTTTCGATTTCAAGAAGCTGGAAGACCTGAACGGCCATTACATCCGGCAGGCGAGCGATGAGGAACTGGTACGCCGCATCGCCGATATTCTCCCCGAAATAGAGGGTGGGACTGCGATCAAGGCAAAGCTCGAGCAAGCCAACGGCTGGGCAAAGCTGAAGGCCGCCATCCCGAGCCTCAAGGAACGGGCGAAAACGGTCGTCGAGTTGCTGGATGGCGCGGGCTATCTGTTCACCGAACGTCCGCTCAGTCTGGACGAAAAAGCAGCAAAACTGCTCGACGCGGACGCCCGCAGGACGATCCGCGAACTGGCAGACCGACTCATCAGCCAATCGGACTGGTCCGCCCCGGCGCTCGAAGCCGCAGTGCGCGCCTACAGTGAAGAAACCGGCGCCAAGCTGGGGAAAGTCGCCCAGCCGCTGCGTGCGGCGTTGACCGGCCGCAGCGTCTCCCCTCCTGTCTTCGATGTCATGGCGGTGCTCGGGCCGGCCGAGAGCCTCGCGCGCCTGAAAGACCAGGCGGCCTGAACTCACGCCTTACGGCTTTAAACTAATTTCCCTGAAGCACTCTGCGCGCGAGCGTGTATACTGCATTGCAGCAATGACGGCCGGCGGGATGTCCCACTTGGCATTTCAGCCGATTGCACGCCGGCAGGCGATTGCAGACTGACGACAGGACGATAGCCCATGAATGTCCGTGACAAGTCCCCCAAAAAAGCGCTTCCGCCTCACGCCAACCTGGTGTTCGGCGACACCACGGTCGAGTTTCCCATACGCACGGGCACCATCGGTCCACAGGTGGCCGATATCTCGAAGCTGCATAAGGAAACCGGCCTCTTCTCTTACGACCCGGGGTTCACGTCGACGGCCAATTGTGCCTCGGAGATCACCTATATTGACGGTGACAAGGGCGAACTGCTGTATCGCGGCTATCCGATCGAGCAGATTGCAGAGAATTCGAACTTCCTTGCCACCTGCTACCTGCTTCTCAACGGCGAGTTGCCAACCAACGATCAGTTCAAGGACTTCCGCAAGACCATCACCAGCCACACGATGGTCCACGAGCAGATGACGCGGTTCTTCACCGGCTTCCGCCGTGACGCGCATCCAATGGCGGTCATGGTTGGCGTGGTCGGCGCGCTGTCGGCGTTCTACCACGACTCAACCGACATCACGAACCCGCACCACCGCGTGGTCGCAACCAACCGTATGATCGCCAAGATGCCGACTATCGCGGCCATGGCTTACAAGTACTCGATCGGCCAGCCCTTCATCTACCCGCGCAACGATCTCGATTACACGTCGAACTTCCTGCAGATGTGCTTCGCCATTCCGTGCGAACCCTACATCGTCAATCCGGTCGTCGCCCGCGCGCTCGACCGCATCTTCATCCTGCACGCCGATCACGAGCAGAACGCTTCGACGTCGACGGTGCGGCTTGCCGGTTCGTCGGGCGCCAATCCGTTTGCCTGCATCGCGGCCGGGATCGCATGCCTGTGGGGGCCCGCCCATGGTGGCGCCAACGAGGCAGCCCTCAACATGCTACAGGAGATCGGCACCGTCGAGCGGATCCCTGAATTCATCGCCAAGGCGAAGGACAAGAACTCGGGCTTCCGCCTGATGGGCTTTGGCCATCGCGTCTACAAGAACTACGATCCGCGCGCCAAGGTGATGCAGAAGACCTGCCACGAGGTTCTCGATGCGCTCGACAAGCGCGACGAACCGCTGCTCAAGGTAGCGATGGAACTGGAGCGCATCGCACTTGAGGACGAATACTTCATAAGCAAGAAGCTCTATCCCAACATCGACTTCTATTCCGGTATCACACTACGCGCGATGGGATTCCCCGTCGACATGTTCACCGTGCTGTTCGCCGTCGCCCGCACGGTCGGTTGGATCGCGCAGTGGAAGGAAATGATCGAGGACCCAGAGCAGCGTATCGGCCGTCCGCGCCAGCTCTACACCGGCCCTGCCCGCCGCGAATTCCCCAGCGCCTGACCGGCTAGTCCCACAGGCGCGCCGAGCGCGGCGTGTCGATGTGATAGTCGGTTGCGTGGTGCGGCTGAACTTCGGCGCGGTCGCGATCGGGTTACTGGGATCGCGTGTCACGTCTCCGCGCGCTTTGCCATAGCCGTGCACGACGCTGACGAAAGTCGAGCGCGTGTAGCGGGACAAGATAGCGCCGGACACCGTCGGGACGCTTTACGGATCTCGCCGTCGACTATCGCATGGTTGAGGCGGTTGTGATCGCCGCTGACGATGGTGGCGCCTGAAAACCACCGTGCCGCGGTTACGCCGAACGCTGCAAATCCTTCTTCCGAAATCGTCGTGAATTGGTCGATGCCGGCTGCTATCGCGATGTGGAAGACATTAAAATCGTCGTAGGCCAGACTGCCGTAGCGGCCAGCGAACGCGGGATCAGCGACGAGGTCGAAAGCCTGGTCTGCGGCTGTGTCCGCCGAGACGGCGTTCGTGTTCACCACCAATTTGAACGGACCGAACCGCTGGCACACACCGATGATATCGCCACCCGGCGCCACGTCCAATTGGTGAAACTCGGCAAACGGGGCCCGCGTGGATGCGTAGCTCGCCGCCGTGCCGAAACGCGCGGCATCGAGTGTCCTGATCAGGCCCTTCGTACAGAACGTCCCGCACGAAGGGCTATTGATGCTGACGAGATCCCACGTGCCGGGCTCGGCCAATACGCGCTGTGTCGCCGTAAAATCGCTGATGTGAGCGTCGACATGCAAAGTACATCCGCCGGTTTTGCTATAGGGCTGGACGATGATCGGATCGTCATAGCCTTCCCAACCCAGAACATTGATGTGGAGTTCGTTCAATCTGGCGGTTCCGCCTTCGCCGAACTCGAGGACCCTGCCGTTTTCGGCGTAATGCAGCACGATCTCAGCAGCGAGATCGCTCGGTGATGCCCCGTCAATCCGCAGGCGTTCGGAAATGTTACGCAGCGCCGTGATCTGGGCCTGCCGCTCAGGTGTCTCTCCCAGAAGCGGCGCCAAGGCGGAGGCCAATTTGAAAGCCGTGCAGTCCTCCTGTAGGAACTCCGGATAGATGTTGTGGCCGGCCACGAGATTGGCCAGCACGACACTCGGAATCTTCAGGGAGCGGCGCAAAATCGGCGCAACCAGTTTATCGACGCGGTAGGCGACGACCGTTGGCGTTCCCGCGAGTGCGAGTTCCAGCGTCACGGTACCCGAAGCGGTGAGCGCGGCATGCGCGAGCCGGAAGGCGGCAAACTTGTCATCTTCGTTCTCGACAAAATGCACGCGCGCCGGCCACGAGGCGACGCTCGCCTCAACCATGCCACGTACGGAAGGCACGACCGCAACGATCACATCCACTGACCCCATCGCTTGCGCGAGGAGCCCAACCGCCTCGCTGAACGCGGGCATCAGGCGTTCGACTTCCGACGACCGGCTTCCGGGCAGCACGAGAAGTATGGCGCTGTCCGGCGTCAATCCCAACCGGTGGAACAGCGCGACCGGATCACGGCTGGCGATCCAGTCGTACCGCTCGATAAGCGGGTGTCCGACATAGCTGCAGGCGGGCCCGCCGAGGCGCTGATGCGCTTCCGGCTCGAACGGCAGCAGCGCCATGACGTGGTCGATGTAGCGGCGCATCTTGCGTGCGCGGCCCGAACGCCAGGCCCACACGCTAGGACTGACGTAGTCGATGATCGGGATGTCTGGATTACGCGCACGGATGCGCTTGGCGATCGGGTGCGTGAACTCGGGCGCATCGATGATGACGACGGCATCGGGCTCCGCCGCCACAGCAGACGTCGCCGTGGCGAAAACGCGTCGTGCGATGCGAGGCAGGCGCGGAAGGATCGAAAGCGGCCCCATCACTGCCACTTCTTCGATCGGGAACTGGGAAATGAGCCCTTCGCGGCGCATCTCCTCGCCGCCGACGCCGAGATAGCACACGCGTGTCTTCGCCCGCCGGTTAATCGCGGCCATCAGCTTGCCGCCGAGCACGTCGCCCGAGTACTCACCCGCGATCATGAACAGGCGGAATTCGCTCGCCTGCCCCGAGGGCTGCGCTTTCGGATCTTGAGCCGGGTGGCTCCCCGAAGCCGGAGCGCCGAAACTGGACTGCGTCATACTCCGGTTTCCCCTGTGGCCCGATCGGCCGCCAGCACGGCGAGCCCGAGGCGATCGGCCTCCGCTAGAACGGCCGGTTGCAAGGCACGCCCGGCATCCCTGCCATCAATGACAATCGCCGGCAAGTCGGTGGCGGCCGCTTGCGCCACAAGAGCGCCATCGATGACGCAATCGCGGCTCAAGACGGCGACCCCACAGCCGCCCATCCGCCAGCGGCGTCCCCATTGCCTGAGTGTTCCGGCCCTTTCGAGCATAGCCCGCTCACCTTCGCCGGCTTCGACCGCGAGAACGTGTCCACGCACGACGACAACGGCTTTCGTGCGGTGGAAGGGAGCAAGACTGGCGCAAACGGCCAGCCCCTTGCGTGCGTCGTTCAGTTGAGACGCCGTCGCGGGGCGACGCCCTATTGTCGAGAAAGGAGACAACGCGGAGGATACAACAGGCGCGACGTCGGCGCCGCTATCCTCGCAGCCCGCAACGAAAACTCCGGTGCGCATGGCCTCCTCTTCGAGCCGCTCTCGGTCGACGGCGAGCACGGCGCCGGCCAGCACGCCGATGCCTTCCAGGCCGGCGGCTGCCGCGCGGCTGACGGTCTGCGGTCCGATCGCCGGCATGTCCACGCGCAATTCTTGACCCGGCTTGGGCCGCTTGACCAGAACGCCGCCCGCGTCTCCGGACGTTCGTCCTGACATCAGCCGCTGCAACATCCTGTCGGTCCCCTCGGCCCCCTCGATCGCCACAACGCGGCCATTGCGAACAACGACCGCTTGTCCGATGTCGTGACGCCCGAGAGCCCGAATGACTGCGAAACCAATTGCTATGTCGGCAGCCCACCTGGGGGAAAGCTCCGGCGCGCCGATGACCTGCCGCTTGACGACGAGATCCGGCGCTAGGTCCGCAGGGCCGACGACCGTATAGCCGTGTCCTTCGAAGAACCGGATCACGGATCGCAACACGCCATCGTCGCCACCCGAACGATAGACCCGCAGGATAGCTGGCAAGTTGCGCAAGAAGCCCAGATCCGGCTTGATGCGGGCGAGGTCCGGCCGCGACACACGCCCCACGATGACGAGTTCCGTAACGCCCGCGTCCTCGAAAGCCCGCAGCATCGCGCCGATTTCACCCCATCGCACAACCGTCGTCGGGAGCGAGCCGAAGTCCGCCCCGCCCTCACCGTTGAGGATCACGACGTGGACCGGCAAGCCGCGGGCCGCCGCGGCTCGCGCGACTTCGCGCGGCAGTTCTCCGCCGCCGGCCAGCACGCCGATGGTGCGCACAGATGCATTCATAGAGGGCACGTGTCAGGCGTCAGCGGTATCGCGCGGCGTGCAGACCGAGCGCTTACCGCCGGCACGGATGAACTCCACGATCTCGACCACGATCGGGTGATCCTTGAATTCGGATGCGACGTCCTCGACTCTTTCGAGCAGCGTGCCCTCAGCCGCGAACAGCAGGCGGTAGGCCCGCCGCAGGTCGTGAATCTGCGCACGGCTGAACCCTCGTCGCTGCAAGCCAACGATGTTGAGACCGGAGAGATGCGCCCGATTGCCGAGCGCCATGCCATACGGGATAAGATCCTGCTCGAGTCCGGACATGCCGCCCAGAAATGCGTGGGCCCCAACGCGTGCAAACTGGATGACGGCGGCGCCGCCGCCCAGGATGGCGTAGTCGCCAACGGTACAATGTCCGGCAAGCATGACATTGTTCGAAAAGATCACGTTGTTGCCGACACGGCAATCGTGACCCACGTGGCTGTTGGCCAGGAACGCGCAGCCATCTCCAACCTCAGTGACGAGGCCGCCACCTTCCGTGCCCGGATTTATCGTCACGCCTTCGCGGATAATGCAGTTGGCCCCGATCAACAACGTCGATGGTTCCCCCTTGTATTTCAGATCCTGCGGCTGGTGGCCGATGGATGCGAACGGGAAGATGCGCGTGCCGGCGCCGACCCTTGTTCGCCCAGTGATTACGGCGTGGCTGATCAGTTCGACGCCTTCGCCGAGTTCAACGTCCGCCCCGACCGTGCAGAATGGCCCGATGTTGACGCCCGCGCCAATGCGCGCGCCGGTCTCGACAATGGACGTCGGATGGATTTCTGGCTCAGCCATTCTTGCTCACGGCGAACGCTCTTGCTTCCGCCGTGTCCGCCAGCATAGCGCTGATCTCGGCCTCGGCCACGACCTGGCCATTGACCCTGGCCTCTCCGTAGAAGCGCCAGACCCGGCCCCGGTTTCTGATTTTCCTGACATGATAGTGCAGTTGATCGCCGGGCAGTACGGGCTTTCTGAATTTTGCGTTGTCTATCCCCATGAAGTAGACGAGTTCCGCCTTGTAGTCCTCGCCGAGGCTATGCACGCACAGCGCGCCGGCCGTCTGCGCCAGGCCTTCGATGATGAGGACCCCCGGCATGACCGGGTATTGAGGGAAGTGTCCCTGGAAGAACGGCTCATTTATGGTGACGTTCTTGACGCCGACGCAGCTCTCATCCCCATTCATATCGTACATGCGGTCGAGCATCAAAAACGGGTAGCGATGCGGGAGGAGTTTCATCACCCGAGCTATATCTGCCGTGGCAAGAGTCGTGGTCTTCGTCACGTCGTCCATGTTCCTCGCGCTCCATGCACCGGTTCCCCGGCGCACTCGTTCACCCGTACTCATTCCCCACCGTCGTCCGACGAGTCTCTCGAGCCGGCCCCGTTACGCTCGGCCAAGTGCCGGACGGCGGCCAGTTCCCGGGCCCATGTCTTCAACGGCTTCGCCGGAGTTCCGCCGACGATGCCGCCAGGCGGGACATCATTCTTGGGATGAGACGCTCCGGCAACCTGAGCTCCCGTGCCGACCCGGATATGCCCGGCGGTACCGGACTGGCCACCCATCACCACGTAGTCGCCAAGTTCAGTAGACCCGGCAATTCCGGTCGCTCCGCAGATCACGCAGTGACGCCCGATGACAACGTTGTGCCCGATCTGGACGAGATTATCAATTTTGGTGCCTTCTCCGATGATCGTATCCTTAAGAGATCCCCGGTCGATCGCCGTATTGGCGCCGATCTCAACGTTGTCCTGGATGATGACACGGCCGATTTGTGGCACTTTGACGTGCCCTCCGGATCCCATGGCGAAGCCGAAGCCGTCCTGGCCGATGCGGACCCCGGAATGCAGGATGACGCGATCGCCGACCAACGCGTGGGTCACGGTTGCAAGCGCCCCGACGTAGCATCCCCGACCAATTTCCACTCGGTAACCGATCACGGCTCCGGCGGCAACGCGGGTGCCCCGCCCGATGCGAGCCTCCGGACCGATGACGACCCCAGGTTCCAGCACGACGCCCGCTTCCAGCTCCGCCGACGGATCGACAGCCATGCCGGTCAGACCGATTGCGGCCTTCGGCTGCATCGCGTCGGGATAGAACTGCTGGAGCGCCAGGGCGAACGACCGGTACGGCGTTTTTGACGGCAGAGCGAGTGTGCCCGGCGGCGCACGGCCGGCAAGAACCGGTGCGATGAGACACGCGCCAGCTTTGGTCTCTGCCAGGAGGCGGAGATACTTGCGATTGTCGAGGAACGTCAGATCACCGGCGGCCGCATCTGCCAGGGGCCGCACGTCCGCAACCATCATGTTCGGATCGGCGTTGTCGGGAAGGACGAAGGCGCAGGCCTCTGCGACCGTCGCCAGCGGAAAGGGGCCGGCATTCCTGAAGAAACCAGGATGCTCCATAACCGCAAGAACCTTTTATGTGTTCTGCGAGGCGAAGGCGCCTGCCGAACACCTGTGCGCGCCGCACAATGCGGACCGCCCAGCAATATAACGGCGCATGACGCCGTACAAGCGAGACGCGCAGTCCACCGTGGACCAGCCCGCCGCGCCGCAGCTTAGAATTTTGTCGAGGCGCCGAAGCGGAACTTCTGTTCCTTGTCGTAGCTCTCTTTCGAGAGCGGCTCCGCGTAGTCGACACGGAGCGGACCAACCGGCGAGTTCCACAGAAGGCTGACGCCCACGGAGGACCGCAGCGCCGAGTCGTCGACAAGATCGAAGGTGCTGGTCGGATTGGTAGCCGAGAGATCCTTCATCGACTGGCTGGCGTTGAACAGCGAGCCTGCGTCAGCGAACACAGCGCCGCTGATGCCGAGATCGTCAGGCACAAGAGGGATTGGGAACCGCAGTTCCGCCGTAGCGCCCCAGAACGTCTGGCCGCCAAGCGCGTCGCCCGTCACCAAGTCGCGCGGACCGTAACCGGCACGCTCGAAACCGCGAACCGTTTCACCGCCCTTGAAGAAAAGGTCAAGTAGGCGGACGTCGTCGCCACCCCAGCCCTCAATCTGGCCACCGACGACGCGGCCGATAAGGGTGATCTTTTCAGTAATGGGATAATAAGCGCGGCCTTCGCCCTGCACTCGCACGTAGTTCACGTCGCCACCAAGACCGGCGAAGTCCGAAGCGAGCTGCAGGTAATAGCCGCTCGTGGGATTACGCGGATGGTTGCGCTTGTCGTAGGTGAGCGTGCCGCCGAGGGCAGAAGTCCAGTAGACCTCGTCCTGGCAGTTTGGATCTTGCCCTGAGATGAGATTCGTCGCCCCGCAGGCATCCTTGACGGCGATCGAGGCGTTGTTTTCCACGTCGAAGATCTGATCACGCGACAAGGTATAGCCGGTCTGCATCCAGAGATCTTCTGCAAGCGGGAAACCGATGCGAAGCGTGCCGCCCGTCTTCCGGCTCTTGAAGCCGGAAGTCCTGCTGCTGATCGAGCTCTTTGTGAAACAAATCGAAGCCGGCCGAGATGTTGCGATCGAGGAAGCGCGGTTCGGTGAACGACAAGTCGATCTGCGCACGCTCCACGGAGCCGGCAAGCTTCAAGCGCAGAAACTGGCCGTTACCCATCAGGTTGCGCTCGGTGATGCTAACGTCGCCGATCACGCCTTCCGACGTCGAATAACCCGCGCCAAAGGACAGCTCACCTGTCGACTGCTCCTGGAGTTCCACATCGAGAACGACGCGATCGGGTGATGAACCGGGACGCCGCTTGATCTCGACGCTCTTGAAGATTCCGAGGCCCTGGAGCCGCTTCTTCGCGCGGTCGACCAGAAGAGGGTTGAATGCGTCGCCTTCTGCAAGGCGGAACTCGCGCCGGATGACGTAATCCTTGGTGCGCTCGTTGCCAATGATGTTAATGCGCTCGATGTAGACGCGCGGACCTTCATCGATCGCATAAACGATGCCGATCGTGCGATTCGCAGCATCCGGCGTGGCGCGCGGACGAACGCGGGCAAAGGCAAAGCCCTGCTCGGCTGCCGCAAGGGTCAACCGCTCAACGGTCTTGTCGACGTCGGCGCCGTTGTAGATGTCGCCGGAATCGGTCAGCAAGTCACCGTTGAGGCTGTTCCCGTCGAGACCTTCGAGTGAGCTTTCGATGCTGACATTGCCGAAGTTGTAACGCACACCTTCTTCGATGGCGAAGTTGACGAAGAACCCCGAACCGTCGCGATCAAGCTCAGCGTTGGCGGCGACCACGCGCGCATCAGCGTACCCATTCTTCAGATAGAACTGTCGCAGAAGCTCGCGATCGAGATTCATGCGGTCGGGATCGTAGATGCTGGTGCCCTTGAGGAAATCGAACCAGCCCGACGGCGTCGTTGAGATGATATCGCGCAGGTCACTGTCGGAGAAGGCGGTGTTACCGGTAAAATTGATACCCTTGACCTTCGTCGCGCCGCCTTCGTTGATTTCGAAGACGAGGTTCACGCGGCTCTGTTCGAGCTCGATGATCTTCGGCTCGACGGTCGCTGCAAAGCGACCTTGCCGACGGTAGACGTCGAGAATGCGCTGGACGTCCGATTGAACGCGAGCGCGGGTGAAGACCGAACGTGGCTTCAATTGCACTTCCGCTCGCAGCGTATCGGCGTCGACTTCGCTGTTGCCTTCGAACGCTACCTGATTGACGACCGGGTTTTCGACGACAGTCACGACCACGTCCGAGCCCTGGCGATCGATCGATACGTCGGAAAACAAGCCTGTGGCGAACAACGCCTTGAGCGATCCGTCGACCTTGCCAGCGTCGTAGGCATCGCCCTTCGAAAACAGCAGATACGAACGGACCGTCTCGGGCTCGACGCGGCGGTTGCCCTCGATGCGGATGTCCTGCACGATGCCCTGCGCCGCTGCCGGAGCCGTCATCAAGGCTATATCGCCGAGCACCGCCATCGGGGCGGTCAAAGCTAGCAGCACAAGAAGGCGCCAGCCCCCCGAGTAGATGATCCGAAACTTCGGCATCCGCGGATCTGCTCTCATTTTTCGCCGATCCCCCTCTGCTCGGTCCGCTTCGGCGGCGCCTGACCGAACAATCCTCCCGGAGACCAATCCGACGAATCAAAAACCGATGTGGAATCTGATTCGAGACTGATCATCACGATCGCTTTTAACGATTCAATAACCCCTGTGGAAGTGGCAAGAATACGTCACCGATCGGGAAAGAGTCAGCCGCCTGGAAACCAACTCTTGAGTGTCGGTAAGTCATTGATTGTGGCGAAAATCATCAAGCTCAGTACAAATGCCATTCCGATCCGAAAACCGATCTCCTGAGCCTTCTCGCTGAGCGGCTTCCGACGGATCGCCTCGAGGGCGTAGAACATCAAATGACCGCCGTCCAATAATGGAATCGGAAAAAGGTTCAGCAGCCCGACGCTGACCGATATCCAGGCAACGAGGTTGACCACATACTCCAACCCCTGCTTGGCCGCCTTGTTGGCGATGTCGGCAATGCGGATGGGTCCGCCCAACTGATCGGCGTTCTGGCGACCGCCGAAGATATCGCCGATGTACCCGAGCGTGCTGGTGATGATGAAGCTCGTTTGCTTGACGGCCAGCACTACGGCCTCGCCGAGTCCGGGCTGATAGGTCTTGATGCTGTCGGGCGTCGTCGTCCGCTTGATGCCTATGACGACTGAAGTGACCTTCTGTCCGCTTTCATCGGCCTGCTCGCGAAGTTCCGGCGTAACTTTGAGTTGTAGCGTCTGCTCGCCGCGGCTCACGAGCACATCCAGATCCCGGCCGACGTTGGTCGTGATGATCTTTTGAACGTCTTCGAAACCGCCGATCTTCTTTCCGGAAATTTCCAGAACCAGGTCGCCCTGCTGGAATCCGGCGCGATCAGCCGGACTGCCGGGCACAACCCCATCAATTCGCGCTTCGGTTGAATGGACGCCGTAGATCAGGAACCAGGCGGCGAAGATCACAATCGCCAGGAGGAAATTGGCCATCGGCCCCGCGGCAACCACGGCCGCGCGCTGCCACAGGGTTTTGCCGTGGAAGGAGCCCGCTCGCTCGGCCGGAGACATACGTTCGAGTGCATCGCGCGACGGTGTGCTGGCCGAGGTCTCGTCGTCGAGGAACTTCACGTAGCCGCCAAGCGGAACCCAGGCGACGCGCCAGCGCGTTCCGTAACGGTCGTAAAATCCGAAGATTTCCGGTCCAAAGCCGATCGAGAAGGCCTTCACGGTGACGCCACACCAGCGGGCGACCAGGAAGTGTCCCAGTTCGTGGATGAACACCACGACCGTCAGGACGAACAGGAACGGGAGCGCCGACAAGACCCCGTTGACGACGAACTGCAACGCGCCTTCGATCATATGCCGGCCACTCCTAGTGTTGGCGATGTCCGTTCGAGATAGGGCCTGCCGGCGTTAGCCGGCAAGTGCGACTTGGGCCAGTCGACGAGCTTGACGGTCGACGTCCAGAACGTCTTCCAGCGAATCCGGCTCCCGCATCAGGCCAAGTCCTTCAGCAGCGTCCAGCATATCGCCGACGCTCCTGGCGATATCGCGAAAACCGATGCGCCGGTCAAGAAACGCCTGCACGGCGATCTCGTTCGCCGCGTTGAGCACGGCGGGGGCGGATCCGCCCCGCCGCAGCGCTTCTCGCGCGATCCGCAGCGCGGGAAAACGCTCCTCGTCCGGCGCCTCGAAAGTCAGAGCCCCGATTTTGGCCAAATCGAGCCTGGCGGTCGGCGCCTGCATCCGGCTAGGCCATGCCAGTGACAATGAAATGGGTGTCCGCATGTCCGGGCAGGACAGCTGCGCCAGAACAGAGCCATCGGTGTAGTGCACGAGACAATGAACGATCGACTGCGGGTGCACCACGGTACCCAGTTGGTCGATACCGACCGGGAACAGATGGAACGCCTCGATCAGCTCCAGTCCCTTGTTCATGAGCGTGGCCGAGTCGATGGTGATCTTGGCGCCCATTGACCAGTTGGGATGCTTCAGCGCTTGCTCCGGAGTCGCAGCCTCCAGCGCGGCCAACGTCCAGTCGCGGAATGGACCGCCGGAAGCCGTCAGCACGATTTTCTCGATCGACGAGGGATGGGCGCCGTTGAGGGCCTGAAAGGCGGCGGAGTGTTCGCTGTCGACGGGCAGGAGTTCCGCGCCCGAACGGGCGATTTCGTCGAGAAACACCTGACCGGCTGAAACAAGACATTCCTTATTGGCCAGCGCCACGCGACGTCCCTGACGTGCGGCTGCGAACGTCGGTCTCAAGCCGGCCGCGCCGACAATCGCGGCGACCGTGCAGTCGGCAGGCTCGGACGCAGCGTCGATCAGGGCGTCTTCACCGGCGGCAACACGAATGCCGGTGCCCGATAGAAGTTCCTTCAACTCGCCATAGCGCGCGTCCTCGCCGATCACTGCAATACGAGCGCGATGCCTGACGGCAAGGTCGGCCAGTTTGGCTGTGTTGCATTGCGCGGTCAGTGCCACGACTTCAATCTCGTCGCCTAGACGGCCGACCAGGTCGAGCGTGCTTTCGCCGATGGAGCCGGTCGCACCAAGAACGCTGACGCGCCTGATGCCTGACTGCGGCGCGGCGGCATACGCCGTGGCATTACTCGAAGTCATGGGCCTCCCGAATTCAGTGACAGCCTGACACCTGCGCGCAAGTGTCAGCCCTGTGTCCGACGCTCTGCCTAGACACCGTAGAGCAAAGCTGTCGCCGGTGCACGCGGCCCGGTCGCAAGCGCCATCAGCGCAGCGACGATGACAACCGCGATGAGGCCATCGACGCGGTCCATGAACCCCCCGTGGCCCGGGAGAATGGCGCCGGCGTCTTTGACCCCAAATGACCGCTTGAGGGCAGATTCGGCTAGATCTCCTGCTTGCGCCACGCAGCCGAAGGCCGTGCCCGTCAACACCAGCTCCGCCAACGGCCCGGCTGCGAAATAGGCGAACGCGGCTCCCGTGATGGCGCTTGCGGATACGCCGCCCACAAGACCCGCCCAGGTCTTGTTGGGCGAGATGCGCCGCGCAAGCCGGGGCCCACCCACGGTGCGGCCGGTGAAATATGCGAAGACGTCGTTCGCGGCGACGGTTGCCAAGATAAATAGCACTGCAAGCAGCCCGTTGGGTTCGTCGGCTCGAAGCCAGAGTAAGGCGACGGCGGGCAGCCCGGTGTACAGAACGCCGGCCGCCGAAAGCAGCGGACGCTGGCCAAAATCCAGCAACCCGACGATGATCGCCCCCGCCGCGACCACGGCGAGGCCCAGCCCCGCCAGACCAAGTCCTGCAAGAACGGCTGCACCGGCAGCACAGCCAGCGTGTACGACGAACTGCGCGTCCATTCCATTGCCGCGCACGATGCTGCCCCACTCCCAACTGATCACGAGGCAAACCGCCACGATGAAAGCGGTGAAGGTCATGACGCCCAACGCCACTAGGGCGAACGTCACGACGGCGAGCACAATGCCCGACATCGCGCGCAGCATGAGATCCGGCGGCAGCGAGGGCCGCCTGGGTGCAGGAGCACCGGCGGAAGATGTTGGATCGTCGTGCATTTTGGCCTCAGGCCGTGGACCGCTTCGTCAGGCCACCATACCGCCTGTCGCGAGAGCGGTACTCGGCTATCGCCTGATCCAGCAACTCCCTCCCAAAATCAGGCCAATATGCGTCGATGAAAACAAGTTCGGCATAGGCGGACTGCCAGAGGAGGAAGTTCGACAATCTCATTTCGCCGCTCGTGCGGATGAGAAGATCGGGATCGGGGATGTCGGCGGTCGCCAGTTTGCGGGACAGGCGATCGGGCGTGATCTGGTCCGGAGTCAACCGTCCGGCGGCAACCTCTTCCGCAAGGCGGCGTGCGGCCAGGGCGATCTCGGCGCGAGAGCCATAATTGAACGCGATGACGAGCGTCAATCCAGTATTTGCCTTCGTCAATTCCTGCGCCTCGTCGATGAGCGCCGTCATCTCGCCCTCGACGCGCGTGCGCTCTCCGATGATACGGATGCGGACATTCGATTGATGCAGGTCCACGAGGTCGCCACGGATAAAGCGCTTCATGAGGCCCATGAGATCGTCGATCTCCTCGGGCGGCCGCCGCCAGTTCTCGGACGAGAAGCTGTAGACGGTTACATAGCGAATGCCGAGATCAATCGCCGCCCGCACGGTTCGCCGAACGGCCTCGACACCGTACCGGTGTCCAAGCGCGCGGGGCATGCCGCGCTCTGCGGCCCAGCGGCCGTTTCCGTCCATGATGATGGCAACGTGTGCCGGTACGCCGGTAACAGAGCCGGTTCGGTCCGAAGCTGGATTGTGATTGACCACGGGCGATGGCTTTCTGGGTTCTCCGCGGCGCATCAGGAAACAGAACTACGCCAGCAGGTTCGGCATGTCGGATGCCATGCTTTGAACCCTGACCGGTTTACACTTTTTGAATTTCTGTTTCCTTGGCGGCGAGGGTCTGGTCGATTTCCTTTATGAGCTTGTCGGTCAACTCCTGGACTTTGGCAGAGTTTTTATGATGGTCGTCCTGACTTATTTTACCGTCTTTTTCGAGCTTCTTTAGCAAATCCATCGCATCGCGACGCACATTACGCACAGCAATACGATGCGCTTCGCCGTATTTGTGGGCCTGTTTCACCAATTCAACCCGCCGTTCCGCAGTCGGCGCGGGCACCGGCAGTCGCAGCATGGTTCCGTCCATGATGGGATTGAGGCCGAGGTTGGCCTCGCGGATAGCCTTGTCGACGGCCTGTACGTTGGATTTGTCCCACACCTGAACCGAGATCATGCGCGGCTCGGGCACCGAGACGGAGGCCACCTGATTGAGCGGCATGCGCGAGCCATAAACCATGACCTGCACGGGATCGAGAAGGTGCGCGCTCGCCCGCCCGGTCCTCAGTCCCGCAAGCTCGCGCTTGAACACTTCAAGCGAAGCCCGCATGCGTTCTTCGATATCGTTGATGTCGTAACCCGTAAGCGCAGACATGCCACGTCCTCGAACTCGTTAGTCGGATAAGCGCGTCAGCTAATCATCGATGACCGTTGAACGCGCTTGCCCTTGCAAGACCTTGAGAAGGTTTCCCGGGACCTCGACGGAAAACACAATTACCGGAAGTCGATTGTCACGAGCAAGGGCGATCGCCGCCCCGTCCATGACCTTTAGGTCACGGGCAAGCACCTCCGAATAACTCAGCCGGTCGAACCGGATTGCCGATGCATCCTTCTTGGGATCGGCACTGTAGACACCATCGACCTGCGTTGCCTTGGCCACGGCGTCGCACCGCATTTCTACGGCCCGAAGCGTCGCCGCCGTATCTGTGGTGAAGAATGGATTTCCCGTGCCGGCGGCGAAGATCACCACGCGGCCGGCTTCGAGATGATGCAACGCGCGCGGCCGGACGTAGCTTTCGCAAACCGTCGGCATGGGAATGGCCGACATCACGCGGGTGGGCGTCCCGTTGCGCTCCAGCGCCGCCTGGAACGCCAGCGCGTTCATGACCGTCGCCAGCATACCCATGTAGTCGCCGGTGGCCCTGTCCATGCCATTGGCCGCACCCTGCAAACCGCGGAAGATGTTGCCGCCGCCGACGACGACACCGATCTCGGCTCCCTCGGCCACCGCGGCGGACACATCCGCCGCCAGGCGGTTGGCGACGGCCATGTCGATGCCATAGGCCCCGCCGCCCATCAGCGCTTCGCCCGACAACTTCAGCAGCAGCCGTTTGTACTTGAACTCAGCCATGAACCCCCGATCATCTCGTTCAGAGTACAGCCAAAATAGCAGAATTCGCCCGATCGTGGGGCTGGGCGGCCCGATGCCGGTAAGGCCTTGACCTGCTTGAGATTAGGGTGATCGGCCAAACATCCGCCGCGACGTCGCGGCGGATGTTTGGCCGAATCAGCACGTCACGACTTCGCGGCGGCACCGACAGTCTTGGCGACTTCGGCAGCGAAATCCTCTTCCTTCCTTTCGATGCCTTCGCCGAGAGCGTAGCGCACGAAACCGGTCACCTTGATCGGCGCGCCGGCTTCCTTCTCGGCAGTCTTGATCGCTTCTTCGACGGTGGCTTTGCCGTCGAGCACGAACACCTGGCTCAGGAGGCAGACTTGCTGGAAAAATTCCTTCTTCAGCCGGCCCTCGACCATCTTCTCGACGATGTCCTTCGGCTTGCCGGAGGCCGAAGCCTGCTCGAGGTAGAACTGGCGCTCCTTGTCGATGGCCGCCTTGTCGAGATCGGCCGACGTGATCGCCAGCGGGCTGGCGGCTGCGATGTGCATGGCGAGCTGGCGGCCGAACTCGGTCAGCTTGGCGTTGTCACCGAGGCCTTCGAGCGCCACAATGACGCCGATCTTGCCGAGACCGTCAGCCGCCTTGTTGTGGATGTAGCCCGTGACGATGCCGTCCTTGACCGACAAGGCTGCCGTCCGGCGCACGCCCATGTTCTCGCCGATGGTGGCGATGGCGTCCTTGACCTGCTCTTCGACCGACTTCGACGTGCCCGGATATTTGGCGGCAAGCAGCTTAGCGGTGTCGCCCTTGGCGTCGATCGCTAGTGACCCAATCTTGCGCACCATGTCCTGGAACTGGTCGTTGCGGGCAACGAAATCCGTCTCGGAGTTAACCTCGACCAGGGCACCGGCCTTGCCTTCCGACACGACGCCGATGAGGCCCTGCGCGGCAACGCGATCGGACTTCTTGGCGGCCTTGGACAGACCCTTCTTGCGCAGCCACTCGATGGCGGCTTCCATGTCGCCGCTTGTTTCCGTAAGGGCCTGCTTGCAGTCCATCATGCCGGCGCCCGTGCGCTCGCGCAGATCCTTCACCATCGCCGCGGTGATGTTGCTCATAACTACTCCTTGGCGCCAGATGCGCGTTGTTCGAGTTCGTGACCGCCTGATGCGGATAGCTGCGGCCGAGGCGGCCAGAAAGCGTTGGTTAAAACGCCTTTCAGCCGCTCTCGGGCAATCGTGTGCTGACCTTAGACGACGGCCGCATCGACCATCTTCTTGGCCTGAGCGACCCAGCCTTCCTTCTCGATCTGCCCCTTGAGCTTCAACAGACGGTCGAGCGCCGCCATGTTATCGGCATCGAGGTCTGCGATCTGCCAGAAGTGGAAGACGCCGGCGTCGTTGAGGCGCTGCTCGATCTTCGGCGTGATGCCGGTGATGCGCTTGAGGTCGTCGGCCTCACCGCGCGGTGCGTCGATGCCCTTGAACCGAATCGGCAGGGTTTCTGCCGGCGGATTTTCCATGGCGCCGATGTCGACACCCGATGCACCCTGCGAGCGCTCGAGGCCATCGATAGCGGCGCGGGCGACGAGATCGCAATATAGCGTCAGCGCGCGACCGGCGTCGTCATTGCCGGGAACCGGGAAGTCGATGCCGTCGGGGTCGCAGTTCGTGTCGACGATAGCGACGATCGGAATACCGAGCTTGCGGGCTTCCTGAATGGCGATCTGCTCCTTGTTCGTGTCGATGACGAACAGAAGATCGGGCACGCCGCCCATGTCCTTGATGCCGCCCAGGGCCTGATTGAGCTTGTCGCGCTCGCGCTGGATCGACAGCACTTCCTTCTTCGTGCGCCCCTGCGGGTCGGCAAGAATATCGTCGAGCTGGCGTAGGCGGCGGATCGACTGCGACACCGTCTTCCAGTTGGTCAGCGTGCCGCCGAGCCAACGGTGGTTGATGTAGTACTGGGCCGAGCGTTTGGCGGCATCGGCGATGCCGTCGGACGCCTGACGCTTGGTGGCGACGAACAGCACGCGGCCGCCATTCGCAACCGTGTCCGATACCTTGACCAGCGCCTGATGCAGCATAGGCGTGGTCTGGGTCAGGTCGAGAATGTGGATGTTGTTGCGAGCGCCGTAGATGAACGGTTGCATCTTCGGGTTCCAGCGATGAGCCTGGTGGCCGAAGTGAACGCCAGCTTCCAATAGCTGACGCATGGAAAACGCGGGAAGCGTCATGAAGAATGTCCTTTTCCGGTTGGTCCTCCGCAAGCCTGGAGAAGAAAAGTTCGTCTTTTTTAAAGACTTGCTTTTCCACCGGAGCGTCTGGCGGGGCTTTCAATCCACCGGGCGCATAGGGCTTGCGTGTGAGATGTGGCGGTGTATGGCTGAAATTGCCTGATATTGCAAGCCGACCCGGCGCGGCAAGCCGGGCACGCGCCGGCCTCAACGCCGCAGGGCCTCAGTCAATCCGCAAGGGCAAAAGAGCAAGGCCATGGCCGAGTTAGCCAGCCACCCGACGGTAAGCGAGGCAGCGAGCCTGACCGCCCGCGCCATCCAGCTTGGCGAGCGCATCGACCTCAATGGGCTGGAACGGGAAGATGCATTCTCCAAGATCCCGCTGGCATTCTGCACCGGCAGCGGCACGGCGGTGCTGTTCAAATCGGGCACGGCGGTTCTGGTCGGGCTGTCCTCCGACGAGGAGCAGGCCTGCCTCCATCGTATCCGCCCGCATGTGATCGATCCCATCGCGGAGCCGGAAACGGAAACCGCGCGTATCGTCGTCCGGCCCGGGGAACAGGAACTGCTGGGTCCAGCCGGAGAACTGCAGCTCAGGGGCGCCGACAACAACCGCATCCTGCTCGTCGCGCAGGCACTTGCCATGAGTACATCGCTGGCATGGGACGAGCGGCGCATCGCCCAGGCATTCGACCGCATCCAGCCCCTTGCCGACGTTCTCCAGAACGGCCGCCTTCCTTCAGGGCGCCGGTCCGAGCAACTGGCCCAGATCGGCGAGGCTCTGGCGATCCAGCACCGGCTGGCCTCGCGCACCGACCTCGACGACAAGCCCGATCTGCTGTGGGACCGGCCGGAACTGGAACGTCTCTGGGTGAGGCTTGTCGAAGAGTATGACCTTCCCGCGCGCGGCCGGGCCATTGAGCGCAAGCTCCATGCCATTCAGGAAACGTCTGAGACGCTGACCGACCTTCTCTCCACCCGTACCAGCCACCGGCTCGAGTGGTACATCATCATTCTGATCCTGATCGAGATCGTGCTGGGGCTCTACGACCGCTTCTTGAAGTAACACGGAGGCGCTACACCTCGGCCACCCCGACGACGCCCGGCACTGTCGAAAGATGGCCTTGCTCCCTCGGCGAAACATCATATCGACCGAGGATGATTTCGACTTCCAGCGCGCCGGAGGCGCCCGGCACCGGTCCAATTTGAAGCACCGCGCGCACCTCGCCGCCCTTGCGCCCCATGGCGCCGCCGGGCTTCAAATTGGACCGCAGCTCCTGAACGCGCGCCGGACGGGAGGCGAAGTCCGCAGCATCGAGCGTGACCTTCAAGCCCCGTTCGATGCTGGCGGCGGCCTTGTCTAGCGCCTCCAGGCTCTGCACCCGCATCTTCAGTGTGTCGCCGTCGCGCTCGGCCTCGACACTGACAAGTACGGCGGTGCCAGCTTCGAGCAGATCGCGTGATGCCGCGAGTGTATCGGAAAAGAGGACGGCTTCGAACTGACCGCTCGCATCCGAGAACATTGCGAAGGCGAACTTGTTGCCCTTCTGCGAACGCCGCTCGCGCGCCGAGATGACGATGCCCGCAAGTCGCCCGGCCGTCGCGCCGCGATCGGCGGCGGCCTCGAACTCGATGAAGCGCCTGACGCCGAGCTTGGCCAGAACCTTCTCGTAGGAGTCGAGGGGATGGCCTGACAGAAAGAAGCCGACAGAGTCGAATTCCGCCTGCAGCCGATCGATCGGCGTCCATGCTTTTATGGGCTTCAGGTCGAGCGTCGGCGTCGCATCGCCACCTCCGCCGAACAAATCGCTCGTACCGGCCGCCTTGTTCGAGTCGAGCCGGTTGGCGAGCGCCATGATGCCTTCGACATTGCCGTGCACGAGGGCGCGATTCGGCTCCAGCGTATCGAAGGCGCCGGCCATGGCGAGTGTTTCAATCGCCCGTTTGTTGAGCGCCTTGGTGTTCACGCGCGCGGCAAAATCGGCGAGCGAGCGATAGGCCCCCTCTTTGTTCCGGCTGTCTACGATCGTCTCGACGGCGGAGGCGCCGATGTTCTTGAGTGCCGCCAGCGAGTATCGGATCGCGCCTCGCTTGGTTGGCGCATCCGACTCCGCCGCGCGGAGCCGGCCGGATGCGCCGATGGCCGCGACCGGCGGCCGGCTCCCCGCGGGGGAGTCGCCGGTCGCCGCTGAGGACGGAGGCTCAGCCAGAAAATCGATCTCCGATGCATTCACACACGGCGGCAGAACGGCGATCCCGCTCTTCTTGGCTTCCGCGGCGAACATGGCCAGCTTGTCGGTGTTGCCCATGTCGAGCGTCATCGACGCGGCCAGGAACTCCTCGCAGAAGTTCGCCTTGAGATACGCCGTGTGATAGCTGACCAGCGCGTAAGCCGCCGCGTGCGACTTGTTGAAACCGTAACCTGCGAACTTATCGACGAGTTCGAAAATGTAGACGGCATCTTCCTTCTTAACGCCGTTCGCGGTCGCGCCTTCGACGAACCGGGCCTGCTGCTTGGCCATCTCCGTCTTGTCCTTCTTGCCCATCGCGCGGCGCAGAAGATCCGCTTCACCGAGCGAGTATCCGGCCATCACCTGGGCTATCTGCATCACCTGTTCTTGGTAGATGATGACGCCGTAGGTCTCTTTCAGAATGCCTTCGAGCAGCGGATGCAGGCAGTCGACCGGCTCCTCGCCATGCTTGCGGTGGATGTAGGTCGGGATGTTGTCCATCGGGCCGGGGCGATACAGCGCCACCATGGCGATGATGTCCTCGAACCTGTCGGGCTTGAGCCGCTTGAGGCTCTCGCGCATGCCCGTCAATTCCAGCTGGAACACCCCGGCCGTATCGGCTCTTGCCAGCAGTTCAAACGATGCGACGTCATCGAGCAGCAGGGTCGCCAGATCGATGTCGATGCCTCGCCCGCGCTTGATCAGCGCCACAGCCTTCTGCAGAACAGTCAGCGTCTTGAGGCCGAGGAAGTCGAACTTCACTAGGCCCGCCGCCTCGACCATCTTCCAGTTGAACTGAGTGACGGGCATGTTCGACTTCGGATCGCGATAGAGCGGTACGAGTTCTTCCAGCGGACGGTCGCCGATCACCATGCCGGCGGCATGCGTCGATGCGTGCCGATAAAGCCCTTCCAGCTTCTGCGCGATTTCGAGTAGCCGCGCGACGATCGGCTCGCGGTCGCGCTCCTCCTGAAGTTTCGGCTCGCCCGCGATCGCCTGATCGAGGGTGACCGGATTGGCCGGATTATTCGGCACCAGCTTGCACAAGCGGTCGATCTGTCCGTACGGCATCTGCAGCACGCGGCCGACGTCGCGCAGCACGGCGCGCGCCTGCAGCTTGCCATGGGTGATGATCTGGGCGACGCGGTCACGCCCGTACTTGCCCTGCACATAGCGGATCACCTCGTCGCGGCGATCCTGGCAGAAATCGATGTCGAAATCGGGCATCGACACACGCTCGGGATTGAGGAAGCGTTCGAACAGCAGCCCGAAGCGCAGCGGATCGAGATCGGTGATGGTGAGCGCCCAGGCGACAACCGATCCCGCACCCGAGCCGCGGCCAGGACCGACGGGAATGCCATTCGCTTTCGACCACTGGATGAAGTCGGCGACGATAAGGAAGTAGCCCGGAAACTTCATGCGCGTGATGATGTCGACTTCGAACGCTAGCCGCTTCCAGTAGTCGTCGGCGGTGAAGCCGGGCGCGGGATCCTGCGCGGCGAGACGGTATGCCAGCCCATCCTCCGCTTGCCGCTTCAATTCTGCGGCTTCCGCCGTCAGCTGGTCCGCATCCGACGCGCCCTCTTTCGTCGCGACGAAGCGCGGCAGGATCGGCTTCTTGCCGAGCGGGCGATAGGCGCACATCCTCGCAATGTTGACGGTGTTCTCGATCGCCTCGGGCAGATCCGTGAACAGGGCGAACATTTCCTCGGCGCTCTTGAAATAGTGCTCCCGTGTCACGCGACGGCGATCGTCCTCGACGACGTAGCGCCCGTCCGCGATACATAGCAGCGCGTCGTGCGCCTCGTAGTCGTCGGGTGAGGCGAAGTAGCACTCGTTTGTGGCCACGAGCGGAATACCGAACTCGTAGGCGAGCGAAATCAGGTCCTGCTCGATCTGCTGTTCCTCGGGCCGGCCGTGGCGTTGCAGTTCGACATACAGCGCATCGCCAAAAGTCTTGTGAAGACCTTTGAGGCGGCTGACCGCCAGATCGCGCTGGCCGTCACGCAGAGCGGTGTCGATGGGCCCGTCCGGCCCCCCGGTGAGAGCAATCAGACCGGCGCTATGCGCCTCGATGTGATCGATCTTGACGTGCGGGGCCTCGGCGTCGCCCGTTTCCATATGGGCGGCACTGGCAAGCTTCATCAAGTTCTGATAGCCGCGCTCGTTGCGCGCCAACACCGCGATGTTGCCGGAAGGGCGGCTTGCCGGCTCGTTCTTGCCCGAGCGCATGTCGAGACCGTTTCGCGGCGCATCGCGGAAATCGGTTGGCAGCGTGCAGCCAACGATCGGCTGAATGCCGGCGCCCGAAAGCTTTTCGGAGAATTCGAGCGCGCCGAACAGATTGTTCGTATCGGTAAGCCCCAGCGCCGGCATGGCGTGCGCTTCGGCAAGCTTAGCGAGCTTGCCGATCTGCATCGCGCCTTCGAGCAGCGAATAGGCGGAATGGACCTTGAGGTGAATGAAGCGGGGCAAGGTCGCCGCTATCGGGGCCGGCGTATCGGGAATCGCTGTGATCATGCCCCCAGAGTAGCCGAACGGCAACCGCCCGACATAGATGCAACTGAGATTATCCAATGTTCCAAAGTCGCCGTGGCCGGTTCCGCCCATAACAGCAAGAGTTGTCACATTCCAACAGTTTGGATCGGCGGGCGATCCGCCGCACATCCCGACCAAAGAGTTTTGTCATGTCCGCTTTCGCACTCCTAGGACTGCTGACTGTGATGCCAAATCAGCTTCAGTCCGCGCGCAGACCGCGGCGGCTCGGCCTCGCACAGTCGCTCGTCGACAAATAGAAGGGCGGCGACGACAATGAAGCGCCGGTTGGATCGGCTCAGTGTGAGAATACGCGGGCAGCCGAACTCTAAAGCAGCGCCCCCGGCGCGACCTCGACCAGAACGCCGTTCTCCATGCGCAGCACACGGTCCATGCGTGAGGCGAGCTCGAGATTGTGGGTTGCGATGAGTGCGGCGACGCCCTCGCGCTTGAAAAGCCCTATCAGTTCCTGGAACACGAGTTCGGAGGTTCGCGGATCGAGATTTCCCGTGGGTTCGTCGGCTAGGATCAGCTTCGGCTTATTGGCCAGCGCGCGGCAGATGGCGGTGCGCTGTTGCTCGCCGCCCGAAAGCTGCGCCGGCCTGTGATCGAGACGCTCGGCAAGCCCGAGGCCTGAAAGCAGCTCCTTCGCCCTCACTTCAGCGGTCCTGCGGCTGCGGCCCAGGATCATCTGCGGCAGCACGACGTTTTCGATCGCGGAGAACTCCGGCAGAAGTTGGTGGAACTGATAGATGAAGCCCATTTCGGCACGGCGGATCCGCGTTCGCTCTCCGTCGTCGAGCTTCGCACAATCCCGGCCGTTGACGATGACCGAGCCGCTATCCGGCGTCTCGAGCAGTCCCGCGATGTGAAGGAGCGTCGACTTGCCGGCTCCCGATGGGCCAACGAGCGCCACCGACTGACCTGGATAAAGTGCCGCCGAGGCGCCGGCCAGCACGCGAATCTCGCGCTCTGCCTGCTTGAACGACCGTTTCAGGTCCTCCAGTTTCAGAATGGCGGTAACGGTCGGGGTATCGAGCACGGCCGGCCTCATTCGTAGCGGAGAGCTTCGACGGGATCGAGCTTGGAGGCCCGCCACGAGGGGTAGAGCGTCGCCAGAACCGATAGCGACAGAGACATCAGCACGATATACGCCGTCTCCATCGGATTGATCTCGGCGGGAAGCTTGGTCAGGTAGTAGACTTCCGGATTGAACAGCGGCGTACCCGAAATCCACGTCACTACCTGGCGGATATCCTCGATGTAGTGGCAGAACAAGACGCCGAGCGCGAGGCCCGCCAACGTACCGACCACGCCGATGGCGGCTCCGGTTATCAGAAACACGCGCATGACGGAGCCCTTAGTGGCGCCCATCGTGCGCAGCACGGCGATATCGCGGCCCTTGTCCTTCACCAGCATCATCATTCCCGAGATGATGTTCAGCGCCGCAACGAGGATGATCAACGACAGGATGATGAACATCACGTTGCGCTCCACCTCGAGCACGGTGAAGAACGTCTCGTTCTTCTGACGCCAGTCGGTGATGTTGAGCGTTTCGCCACCGATGGCCCGTATTCGGGCCGAATAGGCGTCGACCTTTTCGGGGTCGTCGACCACAACCTCGATAACGTCGACTTCATCGCCCTTCGAGAAATATCGCTGGGCTTCGCCGAGCGGCATGAAGATCATGGTCTTGTCGTACTCGGACATGCCGAGTTCAAAGATCGAGGCGACCGTGTACGGCTTCGATCGTGGCGCGGTGCCGAACGGCGTCTGCGCGCCACGGGGCGAGACCAGTGTGATCTGATCACCGACGTTGACGCGCAAGGCATTTGCGAGACGCATGCCGATCGCGACGCCTTGTTGCCCGTCGAAACCATCGAGTGTCCCGTAGCGCATGTTGTTGGCGACGAGCGGCAGCGACTTGATGTCCTTCTCGCTGATGCCGCGCACCAGTCCGCCTAGCGCCTGCACCGCAGACGAAACCATTACCTGGCCTTCTACGATGGCAATGGCGTGATCGACGCCGGGCACCGCGGATACCTTCGCCGCGGCGTCCTTGTAGTCGGTGAACGGTTCGCCGATCTTGTAGACGATGATGTGGCCGTTGAGGCCGAGGATCTTGGAGAACAGGTCTTTGCGAAAACCGTTCATCACTGCCATCACGATAATGAGCGTCGCCACGCCCAGCATGATCCCGAGGAACGAGAACCCGGCGATCACCGAAATGAATCCTTCCTTGCGCCGCGCGCGCAGATAGCGCGAGGCCAGCAGCCATTCGAACGGCGAGAACGGTTTGGTATCGGCCGTAGCGGTCGTCATTATCCCGTCTCCGTTGGCCTTGTTCCCCACGCCGCAACGGCAGGAAGACAGCGGCAAAGATGTTCACGCCAGAACGCGTTGACCTTTGACAAGCTCGACGACGCGATCGACGCCGGCATCGATCGGCACCGATTCGCGTTCGCTGGACTTGCGATGCTTCAATTCGATTTCGCCGGCCTTGACGCCCTTCGGCCCGACGACGAGTTGGTAGGGAATACCGATCAGATCCATGGTCGCGAACTTTGCGCCGGCGCGGTCGTCGGTGTCATCGCAAAGTACGTCGATGCCCGCGTTATTGAACGCGGCGTACATTTTCGCGCACGCCGCATCCGTATCCTTGTCGCCGGCCTTGAGATTGATGACTGCGGCTTCGAACGGCGCCACCGGCACCGACCATATGCAGCCGGCGGCATCGTGGCTGGCTTCGATGATCGCGCCGACGAGACGCGACACGCCGATGCCGTATGATCCCATCTGCACCGTGACGAGTTGCCCGTCTGGCCCCTGAACCTTTGCTCCCATGGGCTCCGAATACTTGGTGCCGAAGTAGAAAATGTGGCCGACTTCGATGCCGCGTGCCGTCACGCGGCGGTCGGCTGGCACTTCCGCCTCGAAACGAGCCTGGTCATGCTTCTCGTCGGTGGCCGCGTACTTCGACGTCCACTGCGTCATGATCGGCGAGAGGTCCGAAAAGAAATCGGTGTCGACCGGCGGAATGGCGCCCTCGATTAGGTCCTTGTCGCAGAACACCTGGCTCTCACCCGTCTCGGCAAGAATGATGAACTCGTGGCTGAGATCGCCGCCGATCGGCCCAGTGTCGGCCGCCATCGGGATCGACTTTAGCCCCATGCGCGCATAGGTGCGCAGATATGCGACGAACATGCGCTGGTAGGAAGCTCGCGCCGCCTCCGGCGTGAGATCGAAGCCATACGCGTCCTTCATCAGGAATTCGCGACCGCGCATGACCCCGAAACGGGGCCTGATCTCGTCGCGGAACTTCCACTGGATGTTGTAGAGATTCTTGGGCAGATCCTTGTAGCTCTTGACACTATCTCGGAAGATCGCCGTGACGACCTCTTCAGCCGTCGGGCCATACAGCATGTCGCGATCGTGCCGATCCACGATCCGCAACATCTCCTTGCCGTAGGCGTCATAGCGCTTCGTTTCCCGCCACAGGTCCGCCGACTGGATGGTCGGCATGAGAATCTCGACGGCGCCGGCGCGGTTCTGTTCCTCGCGCACGATGTCCTCGATCTTCTTCAGTACGCGCAGGCCAAGCGGCAGCCATCGAGTAGATTCCGGCGGATGCCTGCTTGATCATGCCGGCACGCAGCATGAGCTGATGCGACACGATCTCGGCTTCCTTGGGAGTCTCACGCAGTACGGGCAGGAAGTAGCGGGAAAGGTGCATGGCGGCCTATGCCTTTTGGGGACTTATGGGCAAGCGCGGCGAGCGGACGAAACTAAAGTGCTGGCGGCCCATGGCGTCGCGCAGCGGGCGCTGGGGCACAAGGGTGCATAGCCAGTCTCACGTGGAACGGCAATCCCGCACGGTCGAAAACCGGGGACGGCTTACTGCCCGCAGGCGAGGCAGAAGGACACCGTCACGCTGCGCGAATCGACATCCACTCCGCGAATCCGGACGGGACCGGCAGGGCCGAAAACCAGTTTGCTTTTCAGTATGGTGGCGAACTTGGACTGGAGTGCGGGGCTGTCGAGCTTGGCGCGAAGCACTTCGTCGAGATCGGCGCGGAACTTGGTGATTGCCTGACGCGCCTTCTTCAGCACGGCGCGGCAGATGCTGCCGGAGAAGAAATCGGCTGATGTGCTGCAGGCGGGCGCGAACGTCCCGCCGATGACGAGGCGCTTGGCCGTGAACGACAGGCTGCCGTCGACACTGACAGGCGCGAGATCGACTGCGACCGACGCGTCGCTCCACTCGATGCGGGGCAGCGAAGCGTTCGGTGGGCACAGACCCGACAGGCATCGGCCGATCAGTTCGGGTGCATCCGTCTCAAACGCCAGCGTGAGACGCAGCGCCCCATCGACAGCTTCGACCGTGACGCCGGAGGAGTTGATCTCATTGAGATAATAGGCGTATCGGCCGCCCGCGGCTTCGAAGGACCGAGCCGGCACGTCGATCGGCACCTGGGTCGAGCCGAACGACAGGGATGAGCCGGTGGCGAAATCGAGGAAGCCCTGCGGCACGTTGTGCAGCCTTATGGAAGCTTGGGACAACGATTGTCGGGCGATGGTGACAAGCTCGAAAAAATCGATGCGCAGCTCAGCTGCCCTGCCCGGCATGGTGACCGAGAGCAGCAGCAGTATTGAAATCAGTGCTTTCTGGAAACGTAACGCCAAACCCGCACCCGCACAGCCACATCAAACCTTTAGCAGGTCGTGATGGGACGGGAGCAAATACGGAGCAGCGCAGGCACGGACAGCTGTCGAGGCGTTGCGGAAGAGACACAGCGCGCTCGGATTGCCTTCTTTTTGGGCTCATATGCGCCGCGACTGTGTTGCCGCGGTGGATCACTTTCGGCGTGATTTTATTTCGAAAGACCAGTGACATAGCGACGCGTTTGAGCTATGGTCCCGCGCGTTAGTGAACAGGGTGCAACGCCGATGGGAATTCAACGGCGATCGACCCAAGTCTAGGGAGAAACCGGTCGGAGTTCGCCAACGCGGACATCAAGGCCGTAGGACGGGACAAGCGGCAAATACCGCACCCGGCCAAATCATTGTTCAGGTATTCGAAGGAGCAAGGCGAAAGCCTTGCTCTTTCCGTTTCTGCCTTCGGTTTACGGGCAGATACTGGTCACGGATAGGGCGGCGAAGCGCCGGGCGCGGTGGAGACCGGCACGTTCGGGGCGATCAATTCGCTCTGCAGCGCATACCAGACGACGGCAAAAGCCACCGCAGCAATGGCTGTGTTGATGGCGAAAATCCGGACGAGCATGAACCGCGTCGGCGCGCTCGCGGGCGTGCCGGGGACGATATCACCGTCCTCCTCCTGCGTGCGAACGCCGAAGGGAAGGACGGCGAATAGCGTCAACCACCAGATCATGAAGTAGAGGGCGACGGCGAACGCGATGGTCAATGGCTGGGTCCTATCATCCGGGTTCCTGGCTTTACGCGGATGCCGGCGGTACGGACCGGCCCACAGTGCGCGTCACTCAGGCCTGTTCCAACTCGGTCAGCGTTCCAAGAAAATCCTTGGGATGTAGGAAAAGAACCGGCTTGCCGTGCGCGCCGATCTTCGGATTCCCATCTCCCAAAACGCGCGCGCCCTGGGCCTTCAGCTGATCGCGAGCGGCGATGATATCGTCGACCTCGTAGCAGACGTGATGGATCCCGCCGTCCGGGTTCTTTTCCAAGAACTTGGCGATGGGCGAATTGCCGCCGAGCGGCTCGAGAAACTCGATTTTCGTGTTGGGCAGAGTCACAAACACGACCGTGACGCCGTGGTCGGGCTCCGCCTGCGGCTCGGAAATCACGGCTCCCAAAGCCTTGCGGTAGGTCGCAACCGCCGCGTTGAGATCCTTGACCGCGATTGCAACGTGATTGAGACGCCCAATCATCTGTACTCCTCGTGAAAGTGCCGCCGTTGTCTTGGGGGTTCTAGCGTGCGGCTGACGCCAAAACTAGCCCCGTTCCTCGACCACGGTCAGCATGACCTTCGTTACCGGCTTCTTACCCCAGGCATTGGCGATGGCCGACCGGACAGCCCGTCGCACAGCCTCCTGCACCATTCCGGCATCGCGGCGGCGGACCGCGGGGATGCTTTTCCATGTGCCTTCGATGGCATCTAAAACGATATCGTCCATCGATTCACCATCCGCATCCTCGACCGGAATGCCATCGAGATCGAACAAAGGCTCGGCCAGTAGTTCGCCCCGGCTCGACATCACGAGGCTCACAGTTGCAATGCCGGACATCGCAAGCTTGCGCCGTTCGCGAACCGGGCCTTCGGCGTCGGGGATCAGCAGGCGTCCGTCACGGAACAGGCGACCTACGGGCGCGTCATCGACGATCCGCGCGTCACCCGGCGCGATCCTGACGATCTCGCCGTTGAAAGCGATGACCACCTGCGCAACACCCGCCTCGCGGGCGAGCGCCGCATTGGCGGATAGGTGGCGGGCCTCGCCATGCATCGGAACGGCGATGCGAGGTTTCAACCAGGCGTACATCTGGCGCAATTCATCGCGCCGCGGGTGACCGGTGACATGGACCAGCGCCTCATTGTCCGTCAACACCGTGCAGCCGATCCTGATAAGACTGTTCTGTATAGCGCTGATGGCCTTCTCGTTGCCGGGGATGGCGCGTGAGGAAAAAATGACGACATCGCCCTTCGTCACGGCGATGTCGGGATGTTCCATCTCGGCGATCCGTGCGATTGCCGCGCGCGGCTCACCCTGGCTGCCAGTCGACAGGCACACGAGGTCGCTGCGATCGACGTATTTGAATTCCTGCTGGTCGAGGTAGGTGAAGCTCTGCGGCAGGTAGCCCGTCTCGATCGCGACGTCGATGACGCGGTGCAGGGCGCGGCCGGCGACCACGAGCTTACGGCCGGCGGCGCGAGCCGCCTGCGCCACTGCGCGCACCCGCGCCACGTTCGACGCGAACGTCGTCACGATGACGCGGTTCTGTGCGCCCTTGATGATGGTTTCGATGGACTTGGCGACCTCCGACTCGGACGGAGAATGGCCATCGCGCATGGCGTTCGTGGAATCGCACACGAGCGCCAAAACGCCCTCCTCGCCCAGCGCCTTGAGCTTGGCCTCGTCGGACGGCTTTCCGACGAAGGGGGCTGAATCGAGCTTCCAGTCGGCAGTGTGGAAAATGAGACCGAATCGGGTGCGCAAGGCGAGGCCACTCGTCTCGGGGATGGAGTGGGACATGTTGACGAACTCGACGTCGAACGAGCCGATCTTGATGCGCCCGCCAAGCGGAACAATGGTGATGGGGATGTCGAGCTTGCCGCCGATCTCGGCGAGCTTTGCCTTCAGCATGCCGGCGGTAAAGGGTGTCGCGTAGACGGGGACCTTGAGACGCGGCCACAGATCAATGACCGCGCCGATGTGATCCTCGTGCGCGTGCGTGATGACAATGCCCGACAGCGAGTTTCGGTTTTCTTCGATGAAGCGGATGTCGGGAAGGATAACATCCACGCCGGGATCGTTCTCGCCCTCGGGAAACGTAATGCCCAGATCGACTAGCAGCCATTCGCGGCCGTCGGGCGGGCCGACGCCGTAGAGGTAGGCGTTCATGCCCACCTCGCCGAGTCCGCCGAGTGCCAGTAACACCAGTTCGTCCCCGGTTGCCGCGCGCGCTTTTCTCGTTGGTGACTTGTTTGCCATGTGACGCGCTTCAGCCCCTCGATAGTCAGATCTCAGCCTACGAGGGAAACATCGCCGTGAGTGACGGCGCGCTGCTCACCATTCGCATCGACGATCAGAAGCGATCCGTCAGGTCCCAGACCGCCGAATGTACCGGCGACTGTGCCCTGGCCCGTATTCACGCGCAGATGTTCGCCGAGGCGACCACCACGCTCGAGCCAAGCCGCCCTGACAGCATGAAATCCGGGACCCTCGTTCCAAACCGTCAACCAGTTCTGCATGGAAGCAGCCAGAAATGCCAGCATTTCGAGCGGCTGAATTGTCTCACCGAATCGGGCGAGATGGGCTACAGGCCGGTCGAGCCCCTTAGGCTCGCTGGTGAGGTTGAGGCCAATTCCCGTAACGGCGAGCAGGGCGGCAGAACCGGCCTGCGCAGAGCTTTCGATCAGAATGCCGCCGACCTTTTCTGCGGCGATCAGAACGTCGTTCGGCCATTTGAGTCGCAGAGCCGCGTCGTCTGGAAGAACACCCGATGCTCGAATTGCGTCGAACAGCGCGACGCCGGCCACCAGCGCCAGCTCATTCGCCTTGGGCGCCGGCGCAGTCAGGCGCGTGAGCAGGCTGGCGTGAAGATTACCGGGCGCCGACGTCCACGCCCTCCCCGACCGACCGCGACCGGCCGTCTGCAAATCGGCGAGCACCCACAGACCGCTCGCCTCACCCATCAGGCCGAGCCGCATCGCCTCGGCGTTCGTCGAGGCGGTCTCGGCCAGATGCACAAGCCTGCAATCCATGGGCAAGGATGTCATGCCGACTCCGCAGTGCAACGTCCCATCAGCCAAGCGACTTGGCGGCAGCGGACGCCGCTTCGATCAGCGGTGCGGGATACACGATGAACAGGACGACGAAACCCCCCGCCAGCCACATGACCACGGAGGTATTGCGGTCGGCCGGCAGGAACGTCTCGCGCGGATCATCCATGTACATAATCTTGACGATGCGCAGATAATAGAATGCGCTGACCACGCTCGCCAGAACTCCGATGATGGCGAGCGGATAGAGTCCTGCCTGGATGGCCGCCCCGAACACGTAGAACTTGGACCAAAACCCAGCGAGCGGTGGAATGCCCGCGAGCGAAAACAGCAGCGCGCCGAAAATGGCCGCCATGATGGGGCTGTTCTGACCGAGCCCCGCCAGCTCGTTGATATCCTCGACCATCCCGTCCTTGCGGCGCATCGCGAGGACGCAGGCAAACGAACCGAGCGTCATGACCAGGTAGATCGCCAGGTAGATCAGTACCGACTTTACGCCTTCCTCGGTGCCGGCAGCCAGCCCGACCAGAGCGAAGCCTACATGCCCGATGGACGAGTAGGCCATCAGCCGCTTGATGTTGGTCTGACCGATGGCCGCGACCGAGCCGAGGATCATTGATGCGATAGAGAGGAACGTGATGATCTGTTGCCACTGAACGGTGATGCCGCCGAACGCGTCCATCAGCACGCGGGTCAGCAGCGCCATGGCTGCCACCTTCGGCGCAGCCGCAAAGAAGGCCGTCACCGGTGTCGGCGCGCCTTCATAGACGTCCGGCGTCCACATATGGAACGGGACAGCGGAAATCTTGAACGCGAGCCCGACGAGAAGGAAAACTAGTCCGATCACGAGGCCGATGCTTTCGATGCCGAGCTGACCCTTGGCGGTGCTCGCGATCGCCAGAAAACCGGTCGAGCCCGTGAAGCCATAGATGAGGGACGCGCCATAGAGCAGCATGCCCGACGACAACGCCCCGAGCACGAAGTATTTCAGACCGGCTTCGCTCGACCGCAGCTCGTCGCGGCGGACGGCGGCGAGAACGTACAGCGCGAGGCTCATAAGTTCGAGACCGAGGTAGAGGGCGATCAGATCGTTCGCCGACACCATCATCATCATGCCGGCCGTCGCCAACAGCACGAGCACGGGAATTTCGAATTTCAGAATCTTGGTCCGCCTAAAGAATGCGAACGACAGAACTAGTGCGACAGCCGAGCCGGTCAGGACGAGGAGCTTGACGAAGCGCGCGAACCCATCGGCGATGAAGGCGCCATCGAAAAGCGTCGTGGTCTCCCCTCCCATCCGCACCAGAACAACGGCGGCGACGGCGAGCACCAGTATGGCAAGCCAGCCCGCACTTTCTCCGGCGTCATTGTCGTCCGTCCAGAACACCCCGTACATCAAGAGCACCATCGCGCCGACGGCGACGACGATCTCAGGCAGGAGTGGGGCGTACATCTGAAGGTCGATCATGGTTGCATTTGCCTCACGGAACCGCCGCCGTCGCGGTGCGAACCGCGGTTTCGTAATTGGTGACGAGGGTCTGCACCGAGCGCGCGGTCACGTCGAGAATTGGCGCAGGGTAGAACCCCAGGAGAATGGTCAAAATTACGAGAGGCGCCAAGATGGCGATTTCGCGCGGCGACATGTCGGGGAGCATCTTGAGTGCCGGCTTCTCAAGCGCCCCGAAAATGACGCGCTGGTAGAGGTAGAGCGCATATACCGCCGACAGGACGACACCCGTCGTGGCGAAGAATGCGACCCAGGTGTTGACCTTGAATGCACCGAGAAGCGTAAGGAACTCACCGACGAACCCGCTCGTGCCGGGCAGCCCGACATTGGCCATGGTGAAAACCATGAAGCAGGCGGCGTAGATCGGCATGCGTTCGGCCAATCCGCCGTAGGCTGCGATCTCACGCGTGTGCATGCGGTCGTAGACGACGCCGACACAAAGGAATAACGCCGCCGAAACAATGCCGTGCGAGAGCATCTGGAAGATCGCCCCGTCGAGCCCCTGTGTCGTCATGGTGAATATGCCCATCGTGACGAAGCCCATGTGCGCCACAGACGAATAGGCGATCAGCTTCTTCATGTCCTCCTGCGCCAGCGCCACCAACGAGGTGTAGATGATGGCCACGACCGACAGCGAGAAGACGAGCGGCGCCAATTCCTGGCTGGCGATCGGGAACATCGGAATCGAGAATCGCAGGAAGCCGTAACCGCCCATTTTCAGCAGGATTGCCGCCAGAATAACCGAACCAGCCGTCGGCGCTTCGACGTGTGCGTCCGGCAGCCATGTGTGCACAGGCCACATCGGCATCTTCACGGCGAACGAGGCGAAGAAGGCAAGCCACAGCCACCACTGCATGTCGGGCGGGAACTTCATGGTCATCAAAGACGCCACGTCCGTCGTCCCGGCATGCCAGTACATCGCCAGCATCGCGAGCAGCATCAGCACGGACCCGAGCAGGGTGTAGAGGAAAAACTTGAAACTGGCATAAACTCGCCGTTTGCCACCCCACACGCCGATGATGAGGAACATCGGAATGAGGCCGGCTTCGAAGAACAGGTAGAACAGCACGAGATCCAGCGCGCAGAAAACGCCGATCATGAGCGTTTCCAGAACCAAGAACGCGATCATGTATTCCTTGACACGATCCTCGATGCTTTCCCAGCTCGCAAGAATGCAGATCGGCATCAGGAACGTGGTCAGAATCACGAACAGCATCGAGATACCATCGACGCCCATCCTGTACTTGATGGGACCAAGCCAGGCAGCCTCTTCGACGAACTGGAATGCTGCGGTTGACTTGTCGAAGTTGATCCAGATCAGCAGCGACACCGCGAACGTGACGAGAGTCGTCCACAGCGCGACCCAGCGGATATTGCCGACGGCCTCGCGCGGCAGGAATGCGATGAACAACGCTCCGACCAGAGGCAGGAATGTGATGATCGACAGGATTGGCGTATTGGCGATGTTCACGTCGGCAGCCCTCCGGCGACCATGAACCAGGTGACGAGGGCGGCCACTCCAATCAGCATGGCGAAGGCATAGTGATAGACATAGCCGGTCTGCCACTTGACGACCTTGCCGGTCGTCCAGGCGACGCTGCGTGCGGTTCCGTCGATCGTGGCGTCGATCACCGCGCCATCGACGCCCTTCCACAGCGCTCGGCCTATCCATGCCGCGGGCTTCACGAATAGCCAGTCATAAAGTTCGTCGAAGTACCACTTGTTGAGCAGGAACAGATACAGTGGGCGCAGCGCGGACGCGGTCGCCTCGGGCAGCCAAGGCGCCTGGATGTAGTAAACGTAGGCAATCACAAAGCCGGTGATCATCGCGATGGTCGGAGCGAACACGACCCAGTCTGGCACCTCATGCATGTGATGCAGGATGTCCTTGCCGGGCAGTTCGAAGAGTGCCGCGCCCCAGAACTCGTCGTGGGCCTCCCCGATGAAGTACGGCTTGAACACGTTACCGGCGAGCACGGCCCCAGCCGCCAGCACAAACAGCGGAACCAGCATCACCATCGGGCTTTCGTGAGCGTGCTTGTAGGTGTCGGAGTTGGCGCGGGTCTTGCCCTCGAAGGTCATGAACATCAAACGCCACGAATAGAAGGACGTCATCAACGCCGCCACGGTCAACAGCCAGAACGCATAGTTGCCATCCGTGTGGCCAGCGTAGGCGGCCTCCACGATGGCGTCTTTCGAGTAGAAGCCTGCGAAGCCCGCCAGATGCGGGATGCCGACGCCCGTCAGAGCCAGCGTGCCGATCAACATCATCGCCCAGGTAACGGGGATCTTCTTGCGCAGGTCGCCCATGTTGCGCATGTCCTGCTCGTGGTGCATCGCGTGGATCACGGAGCCAGCGCCCAGGAACAGCAGCGCCTTGAAGAAGGCATGCGTGAACAGATGGAAGATACCGGCCGTGTACGCGCCGACGCCGCAAGCGACGAACATATAGCCAAGCTGCGAGCACGTCGAATAGGCGATCACCCGCTTGATGTCGTTCTGCACCAGGCCGACGGTCGCTGCGAAAAATGCTGTGATGGCACCGACGAGCGTCACGACCTCGAGCGCGGTGGGGGCCAGTTCGAACAGGGGAGACAGGCGCGCCACCATGAACACGCCGGCCGTCACCATTGTGGCTGCGTGGATGAGCGCAGACACGGGCGTCGGGCCTTCCATGGCGTCCGGCAGCCACGTGTGAAGCAGGAACTGCGCCGACTTGCCCATCGCGCCCATGAACAGCAACAGGCATAGCGTCGTCAGGATGTCGACGTCGTAACCGAGGAAGTTCATCGTCCTGCCCTGCATTTCGGGCGCGAGACGGAAGACCTCGTCGAGGCTGATGGTCTTAAAGACGTAGAACATACCAAAGACGCCGAGCGCGAAGCCGAAGTCGCCGACACGGTTGACGACGAACGCCTTGACGGCGGCGGCATTGGCTTCCGGCTTCTTGTACCAGAAGCCGATCAGCAGGTAGCTCGCGAGGCCCACGCCTTCCCAGCCGAAGAACATTTGCAGAAGGTTGTCGCTCGTAACCAGCATCAGCATGGCGAACGTGAACAGCGACAGGTACGAGAAGAACCGGGCCCGGCTGTCGTCCTCGTGCATGTAGCCGATCGAATAGATGTGAACGAGCGACGACACCGTGGTCACGACGACCAGCATGACGGCGGTGAGCGTGTCGATGCGCAGAGCCCAGCCGGCATCGAGTTCGCCGGAAACAATCCACTTCAGAATCGGCACGTGTGCCGTCTCGTGACCGAACCCGACGCGCGCGAACACGATCCACGACAGCACGGCGGCCGTCGCCAGCAGGCCCGTGGTGATGATCTCGGACGGCCGAGGTCCGATGACCCTCCCGAACAGCCCGGCGATCAGCGCGCCAATAAGCGGCAGGAAGACGATAGCGGTGTAGATCATCCCCGCCTTACCCCTTCATCATGTTGATGTCTTCAACCGCGATGGAGCCGCGGTTGCGGAAATAGACGACGACGATGGCGAGACCGATGGCGGCTTCGGCGGCGGCGACCGTCAGCACAAACATCGCGAAAACCTGACCCGTCAGGTCGCCGAGAAAATGCGAGAACGCGACGAAGTTGATGTTGACGGCCAGCAGCATCAACTCGACCGACATCAAGATGATGATGACGTTCTTGCGGTTAAGGAAGATGCCGAAGATGCCGAGGGTGAATAGGCACGCCGCAAGTGTCAGATAATTTCCAAGACCGATTTCCATGACCTATCCCCGCCCCTCGCTCGACGGCACGACCGCTTGCCCCGGCGCGACTTTCACAACCTCGACCGCGGTTGCCGGACCGCGCGCGACCTGCGCCGAGATCGACTGGCGCTTGACGCCCTCGCGCCGCCGCAGCGTTAGAACGATTGCGCCGACCATGGCGACGAGCAAGACGAGCGCGGACGCCTGGAAGAAGAACACGTACTTCGTGTAGAGCACCTGCCCGATCGCGGCGGTGTTCGAGATACCCTCCGGGATTTTGGTCGCCGGAGATCCAGTGACACCGGCCGTGAACCCGCGTGCAAGGAACAACAGAACGAGTTCCGCCAGCACGACGCCGCCGACGAGCAGCCCAACCGGGGCATTGTTTATGAAACCGGCCTTCAGTTCGGCGAAGTCGACGTCGAGCATCATGACGACGAACAGGAACAGCACCGCCACCGCGCCGACGTAGACGATGACCAGCAGCATCGCCAGGAATTCGGCGCTGAGAAGGATGAAGATGCCAGCGGCATTGAAGAACGTCAGAATCAGGAAAAGCACAGCGTGCACAGGGTTCTTGGCGATGATTACCATCGCCGCCGACACGACGGCCAACGTCGCGAACAGGTAGAAAAAGACTGGCGTCAGCGTCATCTGTCCCTCATCAATTCTACTCGCCCCGCAGCCTCACGCCGAAAGGCGCGCCTGCGGCATGACGAGAGAGCGGGTTGAGCGGCGGCAGTTCGGTCGCGTCACGTGGCCGCCACTCATCCCCGGCCCTCTTCCCATCGATGCGGCGATGGGCGAAGGGCCTCGTGCTACTTGTAGTTCGCATCGAGCGCGAGGTTCTTCGCGATCTCGCGTTCCCAGCGGTCGCCGTTCGCCAGCAACCGGTCCTTGTCGTAGAACAATTCCTCGCGCGTCTCGGTTGCGAACTCGAAATTCGGCCCCTCGACGATGGCATCCACGGGGCACGCTTCCTGGCACAGCCCACAATAGATGCACTTCGTCATGTCGATGTCGTAGCGGGTCGTACGCCGCGTGCCGTCGTTGCGGCGAGGCCCAGCCTCGATGGTGATCGCCTGAGCCGGGCAGATCGCCTCACACAGTTTGCAGGCGATGCAGCGTTCCTCGCCGTTGGGATATCGGCGCAGCGCGTGCTCGCCGCGAAAACGCGGCGACAGCGGCCCCTTCTCGAACGGGTAGTTCAGCGTCTTCTTCGGCGCGAAAAAGTAGCGCATCGACAGGAAGAAGGCCGACACGAACTCCGCGAGGAACAGCGACTTGATGCCCGACATGGCACTCATGCCAATCCTCCAAAATGCAAAACGCTGGCGACAATCACGACCATGATCAGCGACAGCGGCAGGAACACCTTCCAGCCAAGCCGCATCAACTGGTCGTAGCGGTAGCGCGGCACCATCGCCTTCACCATCGCAAACATGAAGAACACGAACGTGACCTTCAGCACGAACCAGACGATGCCCGGCACGACATTGAGCGGCCAGATATCGAGCGGCGGCAGCCAGCCGCCGAGAAACAGGATGGTCGTCAGGGCGCACATGGTGGTGATAGCCACGTACTCGCCGAGCATGAAGAGCAGATACGGGGTGGAGGCGTATTCCACCATGAACCCCGCGACGAGTTCGGATTCGGCTTCGACGAGATCGAACGGCGGCCGGTTCGTCTCGGCCAGCGCCGAAATGAAGAACACGACGAACATCGGGAACAGCACCAGCCAGTGCCAGTCGAGCACGGATGCAGGGAGACCACCGGCCGTTCCGATGCCGGTCTTCTGGGCGTTGACGATATCGGTCATGTTGAGCGAGCCGACGAGCAGCAGCACCGTGATGACGACGAGCCCGATCGAGACTTCGTAGGATACCATCTGCGCCGCCGAGCGGAGCGAGCCCATGAACGGGTATTTCGAGTTGGAAGCCCAGCCGCCCATGATCACGCCGTAGACGGCGAGCGAGGAGATCGCGAGCAGATACAGCACGCCGACGTTGAGATCGGCGACGACCCACTTGCCCCAGCTATCCTCGTTCATCGGGATGACGGCCCAGGCAGCCAGGGCAAATGTTGCCGTGGCGAGCGGCGCCAGCAGGAATACGCCTTTGTCGGCACCCGCCGGAATGAGCGGCTCCTTGACGGCGAACTTGAGCAGATCCGCGAACGACTGCAGCAGGCCGAACGGACCGACGACGTTGGGGCCGCGCCGCATCTGAACGGCTGCCCACACTTTCCGGTCCATCAGCAGAAGGAAGGCAACGACGATCAGAAGGCCGAGCAGCACAGCAAGGCTGCCAGCCACCGTCAGGCCGAGCCAGATGGCGCTGTGCCAGAGCGTGCTTATGCCGTCGTTCATCATGCCCTGCCTGTCATTCCGCCACCGTCAAGGTCTTGGCTTTGCCTTGTTGCCGCGACGCCTTCAACGCACTCATTTCCGCCAACACAGCCGAAGCCCGTGCGATAGCATTGGTCAGATAGAAGTCCGCAACATTCGACATGAACGCCACCTCGCCCGGCTTACCGTCGCGCGCAGCAAGTGCTGCGACCGCCTCGGCCGGCGCCCCGCCTGCCGAGTCGAGTCGGGCGAGGACGGGAGCGGCCTTGTACATGGCCGCGCGAAGAGCGGGAAGCGAGTTCGAACGGCAGAGTGTGGCCGACCTCGGCCGAAAGCGCCCGAATGATCGTCCAATCCTCTTTCGCATCACCCGGCGGGAAGGATGCCCGCGCGGTCTGCTGCGTGCGTCCCTCGGTATTGACGTAGGTGGCGCTCTTTTCGGTGTAGGCCGCAGCCGGGAGGATGACATCGGCGCGGTGCGCGCCAGCATCGCCATGGCTGCCCTGATAGACGACGAAGGCGGAGCCGAGCCGGTTCATGTCGATCTCGTCCGCACCCAGGAGGTAGAGCACGTCGAGGCTGCCAGCCCCTGCGGCCGCAATCATTCCGTACGCATCGAGGCCGCCGTCCTTCGGCACGAAACCAAGCTCGAGACCCGCGACGCGGGACGCCGCAGTATGCAGGACGTTGAAACCGTTCCAGCCGGCATCCTTGCCGGCGTTGGCGTCGAGGACAATCCGCGCGGCACGAGAGAGAACCGCATCGCCGTCGGGACGCGCAGCCGCCCCTGCCCCCACGATCACCATTGGGCGTTGCGCGTTCTTCAGAGTGACCGCGAACGAGTGACGGCGCTCCGCGACTTCGGCCAGCGTCTGCGGCCCCGCACCCAGCCAATCGTAAGCGTAGCCAAGGTCGACTTTTTCACCGATGACGCCAACCGCAAGACCACCGCGCAGAAAGCGCTTGCGGATACGGGAATTGAGAACCGCCGCCTCGATGCGCGGGTTTGCGCCGACGATGAGGATGGCGTCCACCTGCTCGATGCCCTCGATGGTCGTGTTGAACAGATAGCCGGCTCGTCCGAGCGCGGGATCGAGCTTTGCCCCGTCCTGCCGGCAGTCGATGTTCTTCGATCCCAGCCGCGCGAAGAGTTCCCTCACCGCGAATATCTCCTCCGCACCCGCCAGATCGCCCGCGATCGCGCCGATGCGCGCCGGATTGATGGCTTTCAGGCGCTGCCCCACGAGATCGAGCGCTTCCTTCCAAGATGCGGGCCTGAGCTTGCCGTCGCGCCGGATGTAGGGCTGGTCGAGCCTTTGCCTCCTGAGCCCGTCGGCGACGTGGCGCGTCTTGTCGGAGATCCACTCCTCGTTCACGGCGTCGTTGTTGCGCGGCAGGATGCGCATGACTTCTCGGCCGCGCGTATCGACGCGGATGTTGGAGCCGACCGCGTCCATCACGTCGATGCTCTCGGTCTTTTTCAGTTCCCAAGGTCGGGCGGCATGCGCCCACGGACGGTGCGTCAGCGCGCCGACGGGACACAGATCGACGGCATTGGCGCTCATTTCGGAGAGAATGCCGTTCTCGAGGTAAGTGGTGATCTCGGCATCCTCGCCGCGCCCGATAAGGCCCAGTTCCTCGACGCCGGCGACTTCCGTCATATAGCGGACGCAGCGCGTGCAGTGAATGCAGCGCGTCATGAATGTCTTGATCAACGGCCCGATGTACTTTTCTTCGACAGCGCGCTTGTTCTCCTCGTAACGCGACCCGCCGATGCCATAGGCCATCGCCTGATCCTGCAGATCGCATTCTCCGCCCTGATCGCAGATCGGGCAGTCGAGCGGATGGTTGATCAGCAGGAATTCCATCACGCCCTGGCGCGCCTTGCGCGCAGTGGGGCTCTTGGTGAAGATCTGGTTGGGCGTGCCGTCGGGATTGGGGCGAAGTTCATTGACCGTCACGGCGCAAGACGCGAGCGGCTTGGGCGAGCCCGCGACTTCGACGAGGCACATGCGGCAATTGCCGGCGATCGAAAGGCGCTCGTGGTAGCAGAAGCGCGGAATTTCGGCGCCGGCGGCCTCGCACGCATGCATCAGCGTGGTGCCGTCCTCGACCTCGATCTCGTTGCCGTCGACAATCAGCTTCTTGGCCATCTGTCTCGCCCAATAATTTCATCTGCGTCTCTCCCCGCATGAGAGGAAAGGGAGAAACCTACTCCGCCGCCTCCTTGTGGGAGGCAGCATAAGTGTCGATGCGGCGCTCGATCTCGTCGCGGAAATGGCGAATCAGACCCTGCACCGGCCACGCAGCGGCGTCGCCGAGCGCACAGATCGTGTGCCCTTCGACTTGCTTCGTCACGTCGAGCAGCAGGTCGATCTCGCGCTTTTCGGCGCGTCCCTCGGCCATCCGCTCGAGCACGCGCCACATCCAGCCCGTACCCTCGCGGCACGGCGTGCACTGGCCGCAGCTCTCGTGCTTGTAGAAATAGGAAATGCGGGCGATCGCCTTCACGACGTCGGTCGACTTATCCATGACGATGACCGCGGCCGTCCCGAGGCCCGACTTGACCTTGCCGAGGCTGTCGAAGTCCATCGTCAGGTCATCGCATTGCCCGGCCGGTACGAGCGGCACCGACGAGCCGCCGGGGATGACGGCAAGCAGATTGTTCCAGCCGCCCCGCACGCCGCCGGCGTGCTTCTCCAACAACTCCTTCAGCGGGATTCCCATCTCTTCCTCGACCACGCACGGTCTTTCGACGTGCCCCGAGATCTGGAACAGCTTGGTGCCGGTGTTGTTCGGCTTGCCAAGGGCTGCGAACCAGGCCGATCCGCGCCGCAGGATGTCGGGCACTACCGCGATGCTCTCGACGTTGTTGATCGTCGTCGGCGCGCCATAGAGGCCCACGTTGGCCGGGAACGGCGGCTTCAGGCGCGGCTGACCCTTCTTGCCTTCGAGGCTTTCCAGCAGTGCCGTTTCCTCGCCGCAGATGTAGGCCCCGGCGCCATGGTGCAAAAAGAGATCGAAGTCCCAGCCTTGCACGTTGTTCTTGCCGATCAGATTGGCGGCGTAGGCTTCATCGACCGCGCGCTGGAACACTTCGCGCTCGCGGATGTATTCACCCCGGACGTAGACGTAGCAGGTGTGCGCACGCATGGCGAAGGCCGCGAGCAGCGCGCCCTCGACGAGGAGATGCGGATCATGCCGCATGATCTCACGATCCTTGCAGGAGCCCGGTTCCGACTCGTCGGCGTTGATGACGAGATAGCTCGGACGACTGTCGTTCTTGGGCATGAACGACCACTTGAGACCGGTCGGAAAGCCCGCGCCGCCGCGGCCGCGCAGGCCTGATCCTTTGACTTCGTTGATGATCCAGTCATGGCCGCGGTCAATGAACAGCTTGGTGCCGTCCCATGCGCCACGTAACAGGGCGCCCTTGAGGCTCGCGTCGTGGAAGCCGTACAGGTTCGTGAAGATGCGGTTTTTGTCAGCGAGCATGTGGGGCTATTCCTTCGGCCGCTCGCCAGCATTGCCGTCGGGGCGCCAGCCGCCGGCAAGTTTGGCACATTGTTCCTGCCACTTGTCGCGCACGATGCGACCCTTGAAGCCGGGCATCTGCTCCTCGAACCAGACAACTTCCGCCGCCGACCATTTTGCGATCTGGTCGAAATGCCAGATGCCAAGTTCGTTCATGCGGGATTCGAGCTTTTCAGCGACCCCCCAGATCAGCTTGAGATCGTCGGCCTTGGCGCCGCGCGGCGCACTCAGCAATTCGGGCTTGACGCGCGATGCGGCGACAGACGCGGGCACAGTTTCGACCTTGAGCCTTGCCAATTCATCCGCCGACAGCGGCTGGCCGTTGCCGCGCGCCTCCAGTTCCTTGACCAAGCCGGCGTTCGCCATGGCCGCAAGGGCGGCCGGATGCAGTTGCGGAGCCTTGGACGCTGCATCGGCTACCGGAGCAGCTGGAACGGGTGCCGCCGCGGCCGGAGCGGCCGACGGCGCGGCGGCGACTGGGGTAGCCGATGCGGCGGCCGCTTCATGGAAGCGCTTCTTCCAGGTTCCGACGTGAGAGCCATCATACAGCAAAGGGTCCTGCAGCGTGGTCGGGCCGCCGCTCGGACACGATGCGGTGCGTCCCGTCTGGGAACCGGGCTTGGGCGGCTTGCCATTGTCGAAGCCATCCAGAAGCGCTTCGAAGCTCTCCCGCGTCAGATCCTCGTAGGTTTCCTTGTCGATCTGGACCATCGGAGCGTTGGCGCAGCTACCGAGGCACTCGACCTCTTCCCAAGAGAAATTACCGTCGGCGGAGACTTCGTGCGCGTGCGCGGCGATGCGCGATCTGCATACGGAGATCAACTCGCCCGAACCGCGTAGCATGCACGGCGTCGTTCCGCACACCTGGATGTGCGCCTTGCGGCCTATCGGCCCCAACTGGAACATCGTGTAAAACGTCGCGACTTCGTAGACGCGGATGTGGGCCATGCCGAGCATGTCGGCGACGGCTCGGATTGCCGGTTCCGTGATCCAGCCGCCGATCTGCTCCTGGGCACGCCACAGGACCGGGATGACGGCGGATGCTTGCTTGCCGGCTGGATACTTGGCAATCGTCTCCTGGGCCCAGACAAGGTTCTCCGGGTTAAATGCAAAGCTCGGCGGCTGATCGGAATGAAGTCGGCGAACGCCCATCGTTGGCTCCAGGCTTGCGGCGCGACGAACGGTTTTGCGCGACGTACGAAAGCCGCTTTGAACGGAAATCGCATGCAGCCGAGGCCGCAGTGCAAGCCCCCGTCGGCAGACAGCATCCCAACTACGGCGTTAACTGTCACAAGGCAAGCGCTTGCGGATGGGGGTCGCGTGGAAAGTCCGCGCCGCGTTGTCGCGAGTAGAACTTGCGGGCCTTACTAGGAAATAATGAGGGGCCCAGACCGGGTTCAGCCGTGCCCGTAGCCGCTGAGGCGGTAGCCGGGCGCGCCCTGGCCTGCCGCTTGATCCGTTTTACGGTCGATAATGCCCGCATCCGAGCGAAGCCAGCCGAACTTGTCGAAGTCGCTGAGCCAGCCGATCAGCAGCAGCGCGGCCGCTACCGGGGCCAGAATCAGAGAAATTTGTGATCCGACCCGAAGAAATCCGATCCAGAAAACCGTGAGGAGAATTCCGAACAAAACAATGATCAGGCCGCCGTTCTCCGGTCCCCGGGCGGCGGCGAATAGAATACCCGCCAGGAACGAGAAAATTCCCAGAATCGCCGGTACCGCCGGCAGATCGGCCTGAAGGGATCCCATCGGCCAGCCGTTGCGGCGGGCGAACATGCGGTAGGTCGCAAGCGACAGGCCCCACCCCAGCGCACCGACGGCCAGAAGGAACATGTTGTCGATCATGAACGCACACTCCCAGAGCCGATCCGTTGCAGGTATACGCCCTTTGCGTTGCAGATCGAAGCCAGTAGGATTGAGTGGCACCCGCCAAAGGGCCGCTCGGTTGTGCCAGTTTTACCCAAAACCGGCTAGCTGCGCCGCCCGCGAAGGTTAAACTGTGGGCCGTACGGCGCCGGCGACCTACCGGTCGATCTCACCGAACACGATGTCGAGCGAGCCGAGAATCGCGGATACGTCGGCCAGCATGTGGCCCCTGTTGAGGAAGTCCATTGCCGCCAGATGCGGGAAGCCCGGCGCGCGGATCTTGCAGCGGTAAGGCTTGTTCGAGCCGTCGGCCACGAGATAGACGCCGAACTCGCCTTTCGGCGCCTCGACCGCCGCGTACACCTCTCCCTCGGGAACGTGGAAGCCCTCTGTGTAGAGCTTGAAGTGATGGATCAGCGCTTCCATGGAGCGCTTCATCTCCGCGCGCTTGGGCGGCACAACCTTCTTGTTGTTGGCGCTGATGGGGCCCTGTCCGGCCGGTTCGATCAGCTTGGCGCAGGCTTGCTTCATGATCTTGACGCTTTCGCGCATTTCCAGCACACGGCACAGATAGCGGTCGTAGCAATCGCCATTCTTGCCGATCGGAATGTCGAATTCGAACTCGGAATAGCACTCATAAGGCTGCACCTTGCGCAGATCCCATGCCGCGCCCGAGCCACGCACCATGACGCCGGAGAAACCCCATTCGAAGGCGTCGTCAAGCTTGACGACGCCGATATCGACGTTGCGCTGCTTGAAGATGCGATTCTCGGTCAGTAGCCCTTCGATGTCGTCCAGCACCTTCGGAAACTGATCGCACCAGGTGTCGATGTCCGCGATGAGCTGTTCGGGCAGATCCTGATGCACGCCGCCTATGCGGAAGTACTTGGCATGCATGCGCGAGCCCGACGCGCGCTCGTAGAACACCATCAGCTTTTCGCGTTCCTCAAAGCCCCACAGCGGCGGAGTCAGCGCGCCGACGTCCATGGCCTGCGTGGTGACGTTGAGCAGATGCGACAGGTGGCGGCCGATCTCTGAATAGAGGACGCGGATCAGCTGCGCGCGGCGCGGCACCGTCAGCCCAAGCAGCTTTTCCGTCGCGAGGCAGAACGCGTGCTCCTGGTTCATGGGCGCGACGTAGTCGAGACGGTCGAAGTACCCGATCGCTTGCAGGTACGTCTTGTGTTCGATCAGCTTCTCGGTACCCCGGTGCAGCAGGCCGATGTGGGGATCGACGCGCTCGACCACCTCGCCATCGAGTTCCAGCACCAGACGCAGCACGCCGTGCGCCGCCGGATGCTGGGGGCCGAAGTTGATGTTGAACTGGCGAATCTCTGTCTCAGCCATGTGTCTCGCTCAGGTCTTTTCGTTCGCCACACCAAAAACCGCCATGGCTTCTTCACCCATGGCTTCTTCACCGGTCTGCTTCACCGTGTCGTTCGCGAAGGCATAGTAGGCCGGCTTGTCTTCGATGAAGATTTCCGTCGCCAGATGCAAGTTGGTTTGATCGTCGAGCGCGCCGGTGGACACAGCGTAGCGGTCTTCGCCGACGGTTTTCCAGAACAGGCTCGACCCGCACACCTTGCAAAAGCCCCGCTCGCCCCATTCGGATGACTTGTAGAGGCCGATGTTGTCCGCGCCTTCGAACTTCGGCGCGCCGATGGTCTCCAGAAACATCGATATGCCGCCCGACCAGCGATTGCACATGCTGCAATGACAGACGGCGACGTCATGCCACTTCGCCGTGGCTATGAACCGTACTGCGCCGCACAGGCATGTGCCGGTGATCTCGTGAGCCTCAGCCATGCTGACCCGGAACCTTTGCTGGATTGACGATCTCGGTCACGCGCGCGGCCTTGGCCTTCTGGTTGACGCGGGCGACGAAGCGCTCGAGCGCCACCACCATGCGCACGTGACGGCCCTCGCCGATCAGTTCGATGCCATCGTGAGCCTTGACGTTGAAGGCGATACGCCGGCCATCGACTGCGGTGCATTCGGCATCGACCGTCACGGTCTGGCCGGGAACGGTCGCCGCGATATGCGACACGTCGATGTGGATGCCAAGGCTCCCCTCGCCCTCGTCCAGATGCGGCTCGAGCACCTTGAGGCACGTCCATTCCATCAGGCCGACCATGAAGCCGGTCGCGAACACGCGCGGCATGTGCTGGAACTCGTACGCTTCCGGATAAAGGTGCGGCACGGTCTTTTCCGCCGGCACCTTGTAGGAAAAGCGCGAGGTTGCACCCACTTTCAGCGTGTTCTTCATCTCAAGCCTTGCCGGCGGCCGGCGGCCGGGTTGCCTTTTTCGTCGCCGGGAAGAATGCCGCCTTCGCCCTCCCACGGGCTCTCGAAGTCGAACGTACGGAATTCCTGAGTAAGCTTGACCGGCTCGTAGATCACCCGCTTCAGTTCGTCGTCGTAGCGGACCTCCACGTGACCTGTGAGCGGGAAATCCTTGCGCAACGGGAAGCCCTGGAAGCCGTAGTCGGTCAGAAGCCGTCGCAGATCGGGATGGCCCGAGAACAGAATGCCGTACATGTCGTAGGCTTCGCGCTCATACCAGTTGGCGACGGGAAAGAGATCGCTGACACTGGGCACGGGCGTCGTCTCGTCCGTCATCGTCTTGATACGGATGCGATGGTTCAAGCGCGGCGACAGCAAATGATAGACGACGTCGAAGCGCTTTGCGCGCGCCGGATAGTCGACGCCGCACAGATCGATCAGTACCTCGAAATGGCAGCGCGCGTCCTCGCGCAGCGTCTTCACCACCTCCATGATGCTCTCGGGCTTGATGGTGACCGTCAGCTCATCATGCGCAATGTTGCTCGCCGTCACGGCCGCGCCGAGCTTGGCGGCGACGTAGTCCTCGAGCTCTTTCAGCATCTCGTTCATATCGCCCGCTCACTCGCCTAACTGCGGCGTCATGCTGTCCCGCAACGGCCGGAAGCGACGCCTTACCGTTCGATCGTTCCTGTGCGCCGGATCTTTCTCTGCAGCAGCAAAACGCCGTAAACCAGCGCTTCCGCCGTCGGCGGGCAACCCGGCACGTAGACGTCGACCGGCACGATGCGGTCGCACCCGCGCACGACGGCGTAGGAATAGTGATAGTAGCCGCCGCCATTCGCGCAGCTTCCCATCGAGATGACATAGCGCGGCTCGGGCATCTGGTCGTAGACCTTGCGCAGCGCAGGCGCCATCTTGTTGGTCAGCGTGCCGGCGACGATCATCACGTCGGACTGGCGGGGCGAGGCGCGCGGCGCGAAGCCGAAGCGCTCCAGATCATAACGCGGCATCGAGGCCTGCATCATCTCGACGGCGCAGCAGGCAAGCCCGAACGTCATCCACATGAGCGAACCCGTGCGCGCCCAGTTGATGAGATCGTCGGTCGTGGTGACGAGGAAGCCCTTATCGGCAAGCTCGTTGTTGACCCCGGTGAAGTACGGGTCGCCCGGCTTGATGAGGCAGCCGCCGCCCGTCGCGCCTTCGCGCGCCTTGTCGAATGCGACCTGTGGCGGAACAATCAATCCCATTCGAGAGCGCCTTTCTTCCATTCGTAAATGAACCCGATGGTCAGTACGGCAAGGAAGATCATCATGGACCAGAACCCGAAGGCGCCGATTTCCTTGAACGCCACCGCCCACGGGAACAGGAATGCGATCTCGAGATCGAAAATGATAAACAGGATCGAGACCAGGTAGAAGCGCACGTCGAATTTCATGCGCGCATCGTCGAAAGCGTTGAAGCCGCACTCGTAGGCTGAGACCTTCTCGGGGTCGGGATTGCGCACCGCGACCAGGAACGGCGTCAGCAGCAGCAGACCGCCGATGCCGAGCCCAACGCCGATGAAAACGGCAAGCGGCAGATACTGGGTCAGGAGCAGTTCGTTCATGTCAATCCCCGACTGGCTCGCCGGTCCCGGCCGTGAAAAAACCTGCCAGCGAGAGCTAATCAGGTGGTATCCCAGCGTACGCGGCGGCGCAACCTTTGCCTCATGCGCGCAAAGCGCACTCCAGGGCCTGAAGGTCGGGCAGCAGCAAGAATCAGACGATTAGAGAGACGTCATATGCCCGAAGGGCAAGCGGCCAACGGCCGTCGCGACATGCCGCGCGTCTCCGAGTGACCCGAAGCCGAAGGCGTCGGGTCAGCCGAGGAAAAATGGCGCGAGAGACGGGACTTGAACCCGCGGCCTCCGCCGTGACAGGGCGGCGCTCTAACCAACTGAGCTACTCCCGCAAATCCGATACTTCGCGAACGGCCGGGCCGTTGTGGTCACCGGCGTGGGATACGTGTTCGCCGGTTCCAAGTCAAGCGCGGCATGGGCGTCGCCCGCCGCTTCGACAGGCCGTTCACGTGCGGCGCATGAAATCCCGTTTGCCGACGTCCAGTCCGCAGCTGCGAAGGATGCCGTAAGCGGTGGCGCAGTGGAAATAGAAGTTCGGCAAGGCGAAATGCAGCAGATAATCGCGACCGGTGAACGTCATCTCGTTGGGGCCGACATTGATGGTCAGCGAGCGGTCGTCTGAACCTTCCATCTTCTCGGGGCTGACGGTTTCGATGAAGGCCAGCGTCTTGGCGATCCGGGCCTTCAGTTCAGGGATCGTCTGCTCGGTATCCGGGTGGCTCGGCGGTTCGACGCCGGCTAGCCTTGCGGTAGCAGACTTGGCGAAGTCGCAGGCAACCTGGATCTGCCGCTTCGCGTCGAACATGTCGGGGAACAACCGCGTGCCGAGTAGAACAGCCGGTTCGACCTTCTTCGCCCCGGCATAGGCGGCCGCCTTGTCAAGGATGCCGTCGAGCGCATGCAGGTGCTTTTGAAACGCGGGAACGGAAGCCTGATACATGGTGATCGACATACTGGTGGTCCCCAACGGCCTGAAGGTGCATGCGGCCAAGAGCCGTAAGCGTCGCCAAACGTGTTCGAATGAAAGGTGACTGGTGGGCGGTGAGAGGGTCGAACTCCCGACATCTTCGGTGTAAACGAAGCGCTCTACCACTGAGCTAACCGCCCAAAGGCGTGAAACCGCAAGTGGTGAGTGGGGCTCTTGTTCGACCCAACCACTCACGACTGACGATCCACGACATGCGCCAAATTAGTTCAGCGCTTCCTTGAGACCCTTGGAAGGGGTGAACTTCGGCACGCGCGAGGCGGCGATCTTGATGATCGCGCCCGTTGCCGGATTGCGGCCTTCGCGCTCTTTGCGGCTCGCCACTTTGAAGGTGCCGAAATCGGGAATACGAACCTCTGCGCCGTTCTTCATCGAATTACGGATGTGGGCCAACACGGCATCGACGGCAGAGGCGGCTTTCTCCTTCGTCAGCTCGCAGTCCTTCGCAACCGCATCGATCAAGTCTTTCTTGCTCATGTTTCGTCCTCGTAACCGGATTGTCCAGATGACGTGCACGTAGCGCCGGTAATCCGGGGCTCGCGACGGACCTCAAGGCCCATTCAAGGCGCCTGTGGGCACTGTGAAGGCCGCAAAAAGCGCCCAATTGCCGATGCCGTCAAGTGGAAAAGCATCCCGAAATCCCCTAAGAACAGCGGGAAAGACGCCCCCATCGATCACGAAAACGCCAAAAGCCCCGCCCCCCGAAAAGAGGGCGGGATTTTAAGCTTATCGGATCGGTTAATGCGCGGTAATGCGCGATGCGCCGGTCTGCTCGGCGGCGGCGACAGCAGCCGCGGCTTCCGCCGCCTCGTCCCAGATAATCGGTTCGGGAACCCGCACGAGTGCCGTCTTGATGACGTCCTCCATGCGAGCAACCGGAACGATCTGGAGCTTCGTCTTGACCTCCTCGGGGATTTCGACGAGGTCCTTGACGTTATCCTCTGGGATAAGGACACTCTTGATCCCTCCGCGCAAAGCCGCCAGCAGCTTTTCCTTCAGGCCGCCGATCGGCAGGACACGGCCTCGCAGCGTGATCTCGCCGGTCATGGCGACATCCTTGCGCACGGGAATGCCCGTCAGGATCGAAACGATAGCCGTCGCCATCGCGACGCCGGCGGAGGGACCATCCTTGGGCGTCGCGCCTTCCGGCACGTGCACGTGGATATCCTTCTTCTCGAAGAGCGACGGATGGATGCCGAAATCGACCGAGCGCGAGCGAACATAGGCATTCGCCGCAGAGATCGACTCCTTCATCACATCTCGAAGATTGCCGGTGACGGTCATTTTACCCTTGCCCGGCAACAGCACGCCTTCGATCGTCAGCAACTCGCCGCCGACTTCCGTCCATGCCAGACCCGTGACGATGCCGACCTGATCTTCGAGCTCGGCTTCGCCATAACGGTACTTCGGCACGCCCAGGTAGTCTTTCACGTTCTCGGTCGTGATGTGGACCGTCTTCTTCGACGACGTCAGGATTTCCTTCACAGCCTTGCGCGCAAGCTTGGCGATCTCGCGTTCGAGCGAGCGCACGCCGGCTTCACGCGTATAGCGGCGGATGATCTCCATGATGGCGCCGTCGTCGACGCTCCACTCGCCGGGTTCGAGCCCGTGCGCGGCCTGCTGTCCCGCCATGAGATGGCGCTTGGCGATCTGTACCTTCTCATCTTCGGTGTAACCGGCGAGACGGATAATCTCCATGCGGTCCATTAGGGCCGGCGGGATGTTGAGCGTGTTCGCCGTCGTCACGAACATCACGTTCGACAGGTCATAGTCGACCTCGAGGTAATGGTCGTTGAACGTCGCGTTCTGCTCAGGGTCCAGCACCTCGAGCAGAGCCGCCGCGGGATCGCCGCGGAAGTCCTGGCCCATCTTGTCGATCTCGTCGAGCAGGAACAGCGGGTTCGTGCGCTTCGCCTTCTTCATCGACTGGATGACCTTGCCCGGCATCGAGCCGATGTAGGTGCGGCGGTGGCCACGAATCTCGGCCTCGTCACGCACGCCTCCAAGCGACATGCGCACGAACTCACGCCCCGTGGCGTTCGCGATCGACTTGCCAAGCGACGTCTTGCCGACGCCGGGCGGGCCCACGAGGCACAGGATCGGCCCCTTGAGCTTGTTGGTGCGAGCCTGAACGGCGAGATACTCAACGATCCGCTCTTTCACCTTCTCCAAGCCATAGTGCTCCGCATCGAGAACGGCCTGCGCCTCGTCGAGGTCCTTCTTGACCTTGCCCTTGATGCCCCACGGAATTGACATCAGCCAATCTAGGTAATTGCGCACCACCGTCGCTTCGGCCGACATCGGGCTCATCTGCTTGAGCTTTTTCAACTCGGCGAGAGCCTTGTCCTTGGCTTCCTTAGACAACTTGGTGTTCTCGATCTTCTCCTCGAACTCGGCGATGTCGTCGCGTTCGTCGGTGTCGCCGAGTTCCTTCTGAATTGCCTTCATCTGCTCGTTCAGATAGTACTCGCGCTGCGTCTTCTCCATCTGGCGCTTGACGCGCGAGCGGATCTTCTTCTCCACCTGCAGCACGGAGATTTCGCTCTCCATGAGGGTGTAGACCTTCTCCAGTCGCTCGGAGATGACCGTCGTCTCGAGCACGTCCTGCTTGTCGGAAATCTTGACCGCAAGGTGAGACGCGACCGTATCGGCGAGCTTGGAATAGTCCTCGATCTGGGCAACCGTACCCAGGACCTCGGGCGAGATCTTCTTGTTGAGCTTCACGTAGTTCTCGAACTGCGCCACGGACGACCGAGCGAGCGCCTCGATCTCGTCCTTGGAGCCAATCGTCTCGCCGACGCGTTCGATCTCGGACTCGAAGTAGTCCGGGTTTTCGGTGTAGCGCACGATGCGGGCACGCGCGGTGCCTTCGACGAGGACCTTCACAGTCCCGTCGGGCAGCTTCAGGAGCTGCAGCACGGTCGCCAGCGTTCCGACCTGATAGATGGCATCAGAGGCAGGGTCATCGTCGCCGGCGTTCTTCTGCGCGGCAAGCAGGATCTGCTTATCAGCGCGCATCACTTCTTCGAGCGCGTTGATGGATTTCTCCCGCCCGACGAACAGTGGAACGATCATGTAAGGAAACACGACGATATCGCGCAGCGGCAGGACCGGAAAGAGCTCCTTGCCGGCGGCGTCTTTCTTGACGGGCTTATCTTCGCTCATGACTGTCTCGTTTCTCCTCGACGATCCATACGACTGGACTGTCTGGGTTGATCGCCTTCGCCCCTATTTTGATCCGTAAGAAGGCCCCTTTGAAGGCAGCCCCCGTTTCGATCGAAGCGAAGCACGCGGGTGATATGTCGCCTTCCCGCCGAGCCGAGCAAACCCGTTGGTAGCCGAGTTGGCGACTGCCCGAAGTCCATTAATTGGGGATCACTACACCAGGATCAAGTACCGGGTGCACCGAGACCACACTTGCCACCGTCCGCCGCCACCTTTGCGGCCCGGCACAGGTGCGGATCACGATGCGGTCGAACCTTTTTCTTCGGCCCGGTCGGTATAGATCCGGAGCGGACGGGCGCCCCCTTCGACAACCTCGGGACCGATCACGACATCTTCAACGCCCTTCAATGCGGGCAGGTCGAACATCGTATCGAGCAGAATGCCTTCCATGATGGAACGCAGGCCACGCGCACCCGTCTTGCGTTCGATGGCCTTGCGGGCAATCGCCTTCAGCGCATCCTGGGTGATGGTGAGCTTCACATCTTCCATTTCGAACAGCCGCTGGTACTGCTTGACGAGCGCGTTCTTCGGTTCGGTCAGGATCTGCACGAGGGCCGTTTCGTCGAGATCTTCAAGCGTGGCGATGACCGGCAAGCGGCCGATGAACTCTGGGATCAGCCCGAACTTCAGCAGATCCTCCGGTTCCACCTGGCGCAGAATGTCGCCCGTGCGCCGTTCGTCGGGACCGGTGACCTTGGCGCCGAAGCCGATCGACGTGCCCTTGCCGCGACGCGAGATGATCTTCTCCAGACCCGCGAATGCACCTCCGCAGATGAACAGGATGTTCGACGTATCGACCTGCAGGAACTCCTGCTGGGGATGCTTCCGGCCACCCTGCGGCGGCACGGACGCAACCGTGCCTTCCATGATCTTCAGCAGCGCTTGCTGCACGCCCTCACCAGATACATCACGGGTGATCGAGGGATTGTCGGACTTGCGGCTGATCTTGTCGATCTCGTCGATGTAGACGATGCCGCGCTGAGCCCGCTCGACGTTGTAGTCGGCGCTTTGCAGCAGCTTCAGGATGATGTTCTCTACGTCCTCACCGACATAGCCAGCTTCGGTCAGCGTCGTGGCGTCGGCCATCGTGAACGGCACGTCGAGGATGCGCGCCAGCGTCTGAGCCAGCAGCGTCTTGCCGCAACCGGTCGGCCCGACAAGAAGAATGTTCGACTTGGCCAGTTCCACGTCATTGTTTTTGGCGGCGTGGTTCAGCCGCTTGTAGTGGTTGTGCACGGCGACCGAGAGCACGCGCTTAGCGTGGAACTGGCCGATCACGTAGCTGTCCAGGACGTTGCAGATTTCCTGCGGTGTCGGCACGCCGTCACGCGACTTGACGAGGGTGTTCTTATTCTCCTCGCGGATGATGTCCATGCACAGTTCGACGCACTCGTCGCAGATGAACACCGTCGGCCCGGCGATGAGCTTGCGCACCTCATGCTGGCTCTTGCCGCAGAACGAGCAATAGAGGGTGTTCTTCTCTTGAGCCATTCGATCTCTCACCCGTGCGTTGTAGAGTTCCGCCGCCGTCGCCGGCTGCCACCAGCCCGGGACGCGGGCTGAACGCTCTCGAAGTATGCGCGAAGCGCCACCCTAATTTGCCAATCTGAGCACGCTACGGCTGCTCAGATCAAGAATGGATTAACAGTTTGCTCGCGCCGTCAGGCCTTTTTAGCGTTACGATTGCCGCTTCGTTAGAGTTCTATGTATTTGCTCCCGGGCACCGGCGGGCACAAGATGCATGCCGTGACAGACGGTTAAGCGATTTAGCCGCCGGGTGTCGTAAGCATGGCAGCCAGAGCGGCTCCCGGCAAGGTTATCACGCCGGCTTCACTTCGCCGATCTTGCCGTCGGCCTCTTCCCGGCTTGCCAGAACCTTGTCGACGATGCCAAATTCGCATGCCTGATCTGCAGTCATGAAGTAATCGCGATCGAGGGTCTTCTCGATCATCTCGTACGGCTTGCCGGTATGCTTGACATAGATTTCGTTGAGGCGCCGTTTCATCTTGATAATGTCTTCGGCATGACGTTCTATATCCGATGCCTGACCGGAGAACCCGCCAGAGGGCTGATGCACCATGACGCGGGCGTTGGTCAGGGCGAAGCGCATGTCCTTGGCGCCGGCGCACAGAAGCAGCGAGCCCATAGAGGCGGCCTGGCCGATGCACAAGGTGGCAACCGGCGGCTTGATGAACTGCATGGTATCGTAGATCGCCATTCCGCTTGTCACCACCCCGCCTGGCGAGTTGATGTACATGGAGATTTCCTTCTTCGGATTCTCCGATTCGAGAAACAGCAGCTGCATGCAGATTGAAGCGGCCATGTGGTCTTCCACCGGACCCGTGACGAAGATGATGCGCTCTTTCAGTAGGCGTGAGGGCAGATCGTAGCCCCGCTCGCCGCGCGCGGTCTGCTCAACGACCATCGGCCAGAACGTGTTCGTGACAGTGGCGACGGGATCGCGCATGGCTTGTGGTCTCCTTGGTGAGCCAGCCGCTCGGGGCCGACTTGAAACGTTCCGCTTGTGGCGGGCAAATTCCAATAGCGGCGATATCGCCGCCCTCTCAATTCAGCACACCAGCTTGCGACTTCAAGCCCCTTGTCCAGATCAGGTGTTCCGGTCGCCCGGATCAGGCTTCCGTGACTTGCTTGACCTGCTCGAACAGTTCAGCGCGCGTCACAACCTTTTCTGCCGGTTTCACCTTCTCCAGAACGAAGTCGACGACCTTGTCTTCGAAGATGGGAGCCCGCAGTTCCTGTATGGCGCCGGGCGTCTTCTCGAAATACTCGTAGACGAACTTCTCCTGTCCGGGATAGCGGCGCGCATGTTCCATGAGAGCGCGGCGCAACTCGTCCTGCGTCACCTCGATGCGGTTCTCGTCGCCGAGCTGGCCGACGACGAGCCCGAGGCGCACGCGCCGCTCGGCGATGCACTGGTACTCCGCCCTGAGTTCCTCTTCCGACTTGCCCTCGTCGGCGATCGACTTGTTCTGCTGCTGGAGGCTGCGCTGGAGCTGCATCCAGATCGCGTCGAATTCGCGCTGCACGAGCGACGGCGGCAGCTCGAACGGGTGAGCTTTCTCCAGTTCATCGAGCAATTCGCGCTTCAGCTTGACGCGCGCAGCGGCCTGGAATTCACGCTCTATCTGCTCGCTGACGAGCTTCTTCAGATTGTCGACATTGTCAGCGCCGAGCGACTTGGCGAACTCGTCGTCGAGCACAGCTTCGACGGGCTTTTCGACTTCATTGACCGTCACATCGAAGACTGCGGACTTGCCGGTAAGCTCGGCCACCGGATAGGCTTCCGGGAAGGTGCAGGCGACGTCGCGCCGCTCGCCCTTCACGGCGCCGACGATGCCTTCCTCGAAGCCGGGGATGAAGTTGGCGCTTCCCAGCGTCAGGCTGAGGCCGTCGCCCTTGCCGCCCTCGAACTCCTCACCGTTGATGCGGCCGACGTAGCTGATGCTCACGCGGTCGCCCATTTCAGCCTTGCGGCCTTCCTCGGGGGCGAAACTACCCGCGCGCGCCAGAAGATCCTTCATCGAGTTTTCGATCGTTTCGTCGTCCACCTTGGCGACAAGGCGCTCGACCTTGAGTTTCCCAAGATCCGTGATCTTGATCTCGGGCAGCACTTCGAAGGTCATAGAATAGGCGAGGTCCGACTTGCCTTCGATGATCCGGTTGATCTCATCTTGGTCCTCGGTGAGCGCGATGTCAGGCATCTGCGCCGGACGTTCCTTGAGCTCCTTGATTGCCGCCTGACTGGTCTCGCGGATCGCATCCTGCAAGACCTCGGTCATGAGAGAACGGCCGTACACCTTCTTGATGTGCGCAAGCGGCACCTTGCCCTTGCGGAAGCCCTTGAGCTGGACGTTGCCCTTGACGCTGTCGAGGCGCGTTTCGAAACGCTCGCCCAACTCGCCGGCCCCAACCACGACTTTGAGCGTCCGCTTCAAGCCGTCCGCGTTCGCTTCCACAATCTGCATGTCACTGCCTTCGCTTCATCAAGCCTTGTACATCAACGCCGCCGAGGCCGATCATCGGCCCGGACCATTAATCGATGTCCGATCGCGGTACGACCCTGGTGCGGGCGGAGGGACTTGAACCCCCACGGCCAAGGCCACCAGAACCTAAATCTGGCGTGTCTACCAATTCCACCACGCCCGCGAAGGCGACAAAGAGTGCGGATCCACCTTCGGACTACCGCCGGCCCCGTGCCGCCTGACGCAACCGGACGCTCATATATCCGGCCAAGTCCGGCAAGATCAATCGCAATCCGACACAATGTTACTTCAGCAGTCGACCCCGGCACTTACAGCCCGCCGGAGGCGCCTTGTGATCGCACGCGGAACCTGCCACTGGCTGGACCCGGCCCTGGATCGCGTGGACCGGGACGATGAGCGGGCCCGACCCCCGTCACGGAGTGGGGGCTTGTCCTGTGGCTGCGACAGCCGGCACGCTCCGATGTCCAGGGGATGCTCTTGCGGCCGATCGCACGGCACAGAACGTAGAAAACCGGCGTGAAGATCAGGCCGAAGAAGGTTACGCCGAGCATACCTGAGAACACAGCGGTGCCCAGCGACTGGCGCAATTCGGCGCCCGCCCCCGTCGCGATCACCAGCGGCACGACACCAAGAATGAATGCCAGCGACGTCATGAGGATCGGCCGCAAACGGGTTTTCGCGGCTAACACGGCGGCGTCAAAGCGGTTCATCCCGTCGTCTTCCGCCTGCTTGGCAAACTCGACGATCAAGATGGCATTCTTGGCGGCGAGACCGACGAGGACAACAAGCCCTATCTCGACAAGGATGTTGCGGTCGAGACCGCGGATGTTCACGCCGATCATGGCCGCCAGAATACACATCGGCACGATCAGGATGACGGCGAGCGGCAGAAGCCAACTTTCGTAGAGTGCCGCAAGCAGCAGGAACACGAACACAACCGCCAGACCGAATGCGATGGCAGCAGTATTGCCGGCGAGTTTTTCCTGCAGCGCGATCTCAGTCCATTCGAAGCCAAACCCGGACGGCAGCTTCTCGGATGCGATCTTCTCGATGGCGGCGATGCCCTGCCCGGAGGAATAGCCGCGCGCCAGACCCATCTGGACCTCGGCCGCCGGATAGAGATTGTAGCGCGGCACGCGGTAGGCGCCCGTCGTATCCTCGAACGTCGCGACGGCGCCGATCGGCACCATGTCGCCTTCATTGTTACGCGTCTTCAGGTTGGCGACGTCGCGCAGCGTCAGGCGGAATGGGTCGTCAGCCTGCGCCGTCACGCGGAACGTCCGGCCGAGAATGTTGAACTCGTTGACGAAGGCGGAGCCCATGTAGACCGAGAGCGTATCGAACACCCGGCTGATCGGCATGCCGAGTTGCTCGGCCTTGGTGCGGTCGATGTCGGCGAAGATCTGCGGCGTGCGCGTGTTGAATAGGGTGAATGGCTGCACGATGCCGGGAACGTGCGCCGCCGCACCCGCGACCGCCCACGTCGCGGCTTCCAGCGCCGGCAACCCACGCCCGGTCCTGTCCTGTACATAGCCCTTGAGACCGCCACCCGTGCCAATGCCCGGCACCGAGGGCGGCTCCAGCACGAAGATGAAGGCTTCGCGGAACTGCGGCATCTGCTGGCGAAGGTCGGCAAGGATGCCGTCCTTTGTCAGGTTTTCTTTGATGCGCTCTTGGAAAGACTTGAGCCGCGTGAAGATCACGGCGGTGTTGGGCGCATTGGTGAACGTCGCGCCGTCAAAGCCGACGAACGTCACGGCGGCTTCGATCCCCGGCCGTGACAGGATCACGTCGGCCGCCCTTCGGACAACGGCATCGGTGCGGTCGAGAGTGGATCCTGGCGGCAGCGAAAACGCAGTAATGAAATAGGTCCGGTCGAGCTGCGGCACCAGTCCCGTCGGCGTCGATGCCAGGCGGTCGTAGGTGACATAGAGCAGACCGGCATAGGCGACGAGGAGGACTGCGCTGAGTCGCACCAGGCGCGCGGTCAGCCGGCCGTATTCCGAGGAGAGCCGATCGAAGCCCCAGTTGAATGCGCGGAAGAAGGCGCGCACGGGTGCGCCGAACTTGTGCCCGACGCCGGTCGGGTCACGCTCGGTATGCGGCTTCAGCAGCAGGGCGGCAAGCGCCGGCGACAACGTCAAAGAGACGAAACAGGAAATCGCGGTCGAGGCCGCGATGGTGATCGCAAACTGCTTGTAGAAGGTTCCCTGCAGACCCGAGATGAAGGCCGTCGGCAGGAACACGCCGATCAGCACCAGCGAGATGGCGATGATCGCCCCACCGACCTCATCCATCGTCTTATGTGCGGCTTCGGCGGGCGACAGTCCTTTGCGCAGATATCGTTCGACGTTCTCGACGACGACGATCGCGTCGTCGACCACGATGCCGATCGCGAGCACGAGCCCGAATAGCGACAGCGTATTGAATGTGATGCCAAGCGCCGCCATGATCGCGAACGTGCCGATCAGCGACACAGGGATCGCGACGATCGGAATGACGGCAGCGCGCCACGTCTGCAGGAACAGGATCACAACCGCGACCACGAGCAGCATCGCTTCGAACAGCGTTGCCTGCACCGCCTCAACGGAAGAGGCGATGAACTCCGTCGGGTTGTAAACGACGGTATAGGCGACGCCGGGCGGGAAGCTCTTCGAAAGTTCCTCCATGTAGGCCTTGACGCGGGCCGCCGTCGCCAGCGCGTTCGACCCCGGCCGCTGGAACACCACGAGGGCGGTCGCGACCTTGTTGTTGAGGTAGGCGTTGACTGTGTAATCCTGCGAACCCAGTTCGACGCGGGCAATATCGCGCACGCGCGTGACCGCGCCATCCGGCTCCGTCTTGACGACGATGTCCTCGAATTGATCGACCGAGGTCAGGCGGCCCAACGTCTGCACGGACAGCGTGAAGGCCCCCGGGGACGATGCCGGCGGTTGGTTGATTGCGCCGGCCGCCACCTGCAGGTTCGCCGCTCTGAGCGCAAGAACGACATCGCTCGCCGTCAGTCCGCGGGAAGCAACCTTCGCTGGATCGAGCCAAACCCGCATGGAATAATCGCGCGCACCAAAAATACGCACGTCGCCGATCCCGTCAATACGCGCGAGCGCGTCGCGCACGTACAGGGTCGCGAAGTTGGAGATGTACTGCTGATCGCGCGAACCGTCGGGCGAGATCATGTGCACGACCATCATCAGGTCGGGCGACGCCTTGCGGACCGTCAAGCCCAGCCGGCGCACGTCTTCCGGCAGACGCGGCTCGGCGACAGCAACACGATTCTGCACGAGAACCTGCGCCTGGTCGATGTTGGTGCCGGGCTTGAATACGACGTTGATCGAAAGACGCCCGTCACCCGTCGATTGCGACGAGATGTAGAGCATGTTGTCGACGCCGTTGACCTCCTGCTCGATCGGCGTTGCGACCGTCTCGGCGACCACGGCGGCGGTGGCGCCGGGATAGCTGGCCGAGATGTTGACGGTCGGCGGAGCGATCTCCGGGTACTCTCCGATCGGCAAGGTGAGCGCAGCCATGGCGCCGACGATCGTGATCAGCAGCGAGAGTACTGTCGCGAAGATCGGCCGGTCGATGAAAAAGTGCGGAAACTTCATCAGCAACGCCCCGCGCTCAGTTCATCACTGCTTTGATGTCCCCGGGCTCCGGTTTCACCTTGGCCCCGGGGCGCACCATCGGATTGGCAATACCGTCGATGACGATCCAGTCGCCGATAGTTAGTCCCGCTCGAACAACTCGCAGGCCCTCGTAGATCGGCCCCAGCGTCACGGGCTTTGCCACAACGGTTCCCTCGGAATCCACGGCGAACACGATCTTGCGCATCTGGTCGGAAATGACGGCGCTGTCGGGAATGAGGAGAGCGTCGATCTCGCCGCCGAACAACTGGATGCGACCGAAGAGGCCTGCTTGCAAAAGCTGGTCCTTGTTGTCGACGAGGGCGCGACCGCGCAGCGTGCCGGATCGGGCGTTGAGCTGATTATCGACGAAGTCCATCTTGCCCTTGTGCGTGAATTCTTTTTCGTCCGCTAGGCGGATCCGAACGGGATTGCTGACGTCGCGGGACGATGCCCGCTCGCCGCTGAGGTTGAGGCGGGAATAACGCAGGAAGTCACTTTCCGAAACGTCGAACACGAAGTGGATCGGATCGAGTGAAACGATGGTGGTCAGCAAGGTTGCGCCGGATGTGCCGCCGATGACGAGATTGCCGACATCGACCTTGCGATCGGAAATGCGGCCCGAAATCGGAGCGACAACGCGCGTCCATTCCAGATTGAGTTCGGCGGACTTCATGCTGGCTTCAGCCGCCTGCAGCGCCGCACGGGTGACTGACAGATTGGCGTTGCGCTGGTCGAAATCGCGCTCGGTCACCGCGCCCGACCGGATGAGGGGCCGCGCGCGTTCGACCTCTGTGCCGGCGAGGGCCACCTGGGCATCCGCCCGCGCGATTTCCGCTTTTGCGCTGTCGACGGCGATCTCGAACGGCCGCCGGTCGATCTCGAATAGCGGGTCGCCCGCCTGGACGATCTGACCGTCCTTGAACAAAATCTTCTCGATGAACCCCGAGACACGGGGGCGCACTTCAACGCTCTCCACGGCCTCGAAACGGCCGGAATACTCATCCCACGTCGTGATCCTTTTCTCGATCGGCGTGGCAACGGTGACCGGCGGCGGCGGCGCTTGTGCTCCTGCGGTATCACCTGCCACAAGCAGAACGGCAAAGGCATGCCAAGCTAAAGAGAACGGCTTGAATGATGAAATCATGCCTGTGATGCCCCGAAGAGGAAGACTGCTGTGGGCCGTAGCCGCAACGGAGAAACTTTACCGGACATGTACTATCTGAACGGTAGGTTAGCTCCATTTGGATCGGCAAGACAACCGCATGGTTGTGCCCAAAATTCAACCATTGTCCAATAGCTCCGTCATAATGGGATATGATGGCACTTGATCCAGGCACATGAGCATCACATGACAGTCCGCGTCGACCGGCGCCAGTTTCTCTTGAGAAGTGCCCTCGCGGCGATCGGCGCCGTCTCTCCCGCGCAATTGATTGCGGGGGCGGCCGCGCCGTCTCCAGCCGAAGGTGTGAGGCTAGGCGAGCCAACGCCATTTTCGTTCCAACGCTTGATGGAGCGGGCACGCTTATCGGCCGCGTCACCTTTCGTTGCCCCGGTGCTCAAGCACGGCGCCACACTCGACCGCATCGACTACGACGCATATCAGCAGGTCACGTTCCGTCGAGACAAAAGCCTGAAGCTCGATGCCGACGGCAGCATGCCGGTGCAGCTGTTTCACATGGGTAAGCTGTTCCGTCAGCCGGTCATGATCCACATCGTCGACGGCGCGGTGGCACGCGAGGTGGTCTACGCCTCGAACCTGTTCGATACTCCGGCCAATCACCCCGCTCGCGAACTGCCCGACGGAATTGGCTTTGCCGGCTTCCGGGTGATGGCGCCCGACCTCGAAACGGACTGGCTGGCATTCCTTGGCGCGTCGTACTTCCGATCTTCCGGCCCCTACAATCAGTATGGCCTTTCGGCACGCGGACTTGCCATTGACACTGGCCTACCGACGCCCGAGGAATTCCCGCGCTTCACGGATTTCTGGCTCGAGCAGTCGGCGTCCGGCGGAGGGCCGCTGAAGATCTACTGCCTGCTCGACAGCCCGAGCGCTGCCGGCGCCTACCGCATGAGCATCGAGATGCTGACCAATGCGCGCGATATCCATCGCGTCGTCATCGACATCGAATGCCAGTTGTATGCCCGCAAGGATACCCTGCGGCTCGGCATCGCGCCGTTCTCCTCGATGTTCTGGTACGGAGAGGCGAGCCGCAAGCAGGCGGCTGACTGGCGCCCTGAGATCCACGACAGCGACGGTCTCGCGCTTTGGACCGGTTCGGGCGAACGCATCTGGCGGCCCCTCAACAATCCCGACACGGTCACGACCAACGCATTCATCGACCGCGATCCCAAAGGGTTCGGCCTGCTGCAAAGGGATCGGGATTTTGTGCATTACCTCGATGACGGCGTGTTCTACGAGCGCCGCCCATCCGTGTGGGTCGAGCCGCTGGAGCCGTGGGGCGAAGGCGCGGTGCATCTGCTGGAAATTCCAACCGATGACGAAATCCACGACAACATAGCGGTCTACTGGTGTCCGACGGCGCCGATGCGCCAGGGCGACAATCGCCACTACAGCTACCGGCTGAGCTGGCTGGACGACATTCCGTTCCCCGACAATCTCGCGCAGGCGACGGCCACATGGACGGGGCTTGGCGGCCGGCCGGGACACAAGCGGCCCGAAGGCGTGCGCAAGTTCGTCATCGACTTCCAGGGCAAGGTGTTCGCGGGCCTCGGCAGGAACGACGGGGTGGAACTCGATATCACCACGTCGCGGGGCACGATTACGAACGCCTACACCCATCCGGTGGTCGATCAGCGCGAACGCTGGCGCGCACTGTTCGACGTGGAGGCGCACGGACCCGAGCCGGTCAATCTGCGCGCCTACCTGAGGCGCAACGGCACGGCGCTGACCGAGACCTGGCTCTATCAGCACCTGCCCGCCATGTAACGGGCAGCCAGTCGCGCCCTCGGGATGGCCTAGAACATGCCGACGGCGAGCTTGGCCTCATCCGACATGCGCGACTGGTTCCATGGCGGATCGAACACAAGGTTGACCTTGGTTCCCGAGATGCCGGGCACCGTGTTGACCGCGTTCTCGACCCAGCCCGGCATCTCGCCGGCAACCGGGCAACCTGGCGCCGTCAGCGTCATGTCGATCGTCACGAGGCGATCGTCGGCGATGTCTATCTTGTAGATCAGTCCAAGTTCGTAGATGTCGGACGGGATCTCGGGATCGTGGACCGTCTTCAGTGCCTTGATGATTTCGGCGGTCAGATAATCGAGTTCTTGCTGCGATAGAACCGAATCCGCGACCGGCGTTCCGCCCTCGGCCACGGTCGGCGGCTTAGGCGGAACCTCCTCGGCCGGAGCGACGGCTGCGGCGGCATGATCATGCCGGACTTCAGCGTTCTGAGCGTTAGCTTCCATGTCGACTTACCTGCCTTAGGAGAAGAAGTCCTTGGCCTTGACGAGCGCGGCGATGAACGCGTCGGCCTCGGCCTTGGTGTTGTACATTCCGAACGATGCCCGGCACGTTGCATTGACGCCGAGGCGTTCCATCAGTGGCTGCGCACAGTGGTGGCCGGCGCGGATGGCAATACCGGAGCGATCGACGATGGTCGACACGTCGTGCGGGTGCAGACCCTCGACACTGAACGCAGCGATGGCGCCCTTGCCCGACGCTGTGCCGTGCACCGCCACCCACGGCAGTTCGGCGAGCCTTTCGTGGACATAGTCCGAAAGCGCCGCCTCGTGGCGCGCGATGCGATCGCGCCCGACCTGCATCATGTAGGACAGCGCGGCTCCAAGCCCCACGGCCTCTACGATTGCCGGGGTTCCTGCCTCGAACTTATGCGGCGCAGTGTTGTACGTAATTCGATCCACGTGCACCGTCTCGATCATCTCGCCGCCGCCCTGATACGGCGGCATGGCGTCGAGATACTGCTTCTTGGCGTACAGCACTCCGATCCCAGACGGACCATAGGTTTTGTGCCCGGTGAACACATAGAAATCCGCGTCGAGCTCCTGCACGTCGACGGCCATATGGACAGCCGCCTGGCTGCCGTCCACCAACACTGGAATGCCGCGCACGTGGGCTGCCGCGACGACGTCCTTCACCGGCACGACGGTGCCCAGAACGTTCGACATGTGCGTGATAGCGACGATCTTCGTTCGCGGCGTCAGCAGACGCTCGAACTCATCCATCAGGAACTCGCCATTGTCGGCGATGGGCGCCCACTTCAGGACCGCGCCGCAACGCTCGCGATGGAAATGCCACGGCACGATGTTGGAGTGATGCTCCATGATCGACAGCACGATCTCGTCGCCTTCGCCGATAGCGAGAGCGCCATAGGAGCTGGCGACGAGGTTGATGGCCTCGGTGGCATTGCGCGTGAAGATGATCTGATCGACGGCCGGCGCATTGAGGAATTGCCGCGTGATTTCACGGGCGTCCTCGAAGCGGGTGGTCGCGGTGTTCGACAGGTAATGCAGCCCGCGATGCACGTTAGCGTATTCGAAGCGGTAGGCATGGTCCATCGCTTCGATGACGGGTAGCGGCTTCTGAGCGGAAGCCCCGTTGTCGAGATAAACCAGCGGCTTGCCGTAGACTTCGCGAAACAAGATCGGGAAATCGGCGCGGATACGCTCGACGTCATAGGCGCCGGCGCCTGATCCCAGCTTCGTTTCCGTTCGCGTCCGCTCTGCGGTCTGCATGTGATCCTCGCTGGCCCTCGGGCTTATGTGCCGGCTGTCAGAAGCCACGTGCGGGCCTCCGCCATCAGCGCCTCGCGCAATCCGTTGTGGTCGATTTTGTCAATCGCCTCCCCGATAAACGATTCGATCAGCATGGCGCGCGCCTCCGCCAGCGGGATGCCGCGTGACTGGCAGTAAAATAACAGGTCCTCGTCGATCTCGGCAGAGGTCGTGCCGTGGCCACAGACGACGTCGTCGGCATAGATCTCGAGTTCGGGTTTGGAATCGAACTCGGCGTTGGCAGACAGCATCAGCGCCTGCGCCATCTGCTTGCCGTCCGTTTTCTGCGCGTCCGGCTGCACGATCACCTTGCCCTGGAAGACACCGCGCCCATCACCATCGAGCACGCACTTGAACAGTTCGCGGCTGATGCAGTGACGCACCGCGTGATCGATCACCATCGTGGTATCGGCATGGCCAGCGCCTCGCGCAAGGAGGGCCGAACCGAAGTCTAATGAGCCATGCTCCCCATCGAACGTCACGAACAGCTGATGGCGCATGACGCCCTCACCGATCGTCATGTGGAACGGCTTGTAGGAAGTGTGGGCGGCAAGACGCGCGACGGTATTGGCAAGATGCGCCGAGCCCGCGAACGTCGTGGCAACGACTGCATGATGCAGCGCCGCGCGTTCGCCGAGGGTGACAAGGGCCACCGCGTTTTCGTGACGGGGAGCGCCCGCCGCCGACACATGCGTCTCGACAATCGTCGCTTCCGCGCCGGCTTCGAGCTTGATCGCGTTGCGCACGGCAACCGGGCCTGTCGATATGAAAACGAGATGGATCGGCCGCGTTGGCTTGACGCCGGCCGCGATGCTGATCAACACGCCATCGGTGACAAAAGCGGTGTTTAGCGCAATGACGCTGCCCGCTCCCGGATCGAGCGTCGAGGGCCACCACGGGTACAGAAGTGCTGCATCACCTTCAATGGCTTTGGCGAAGCTGCGGACCGTGACCGGGCCGGTCGACGGCGTGCCGGATGCCAGCTTGCCATCGATGAAAACGTAGGTGTCCGCCTCACCGAAACAGCGCCCCTTCGCTTCAGCAAGAGCGACAGCGCTGGACGTCACGCCACCGGGAAGGACATCTTTCAACAACGCGCGTAGGTCGGTGAATTTCCATTCCTCAATGCGTCGGTGCGGCAGCCCGAAGGCCTGGAAGCATGCAATCGCGTCCTCCCGTGCCCGGAGCACGGCGGCGCCACCCGGGAGCTTGTCCACCATTTCGGCGAACTGGGACGCGAGCCCCGTTTCAGCCTTGGTCTTGATCACTTGCACTGTCATCGGCCGCTTTGCCTCGGTTTTAACTGCCGCCCCTGCCACACTCATCTCAAGCGGCCTTGCCCGTGAATTCGGCATAGCCCGAACGCTCCAGCTCGAGCGCCAGCTCCTTGCCGCCCGTCTTCTGGATACGGCCATCTGCCAGCACGTGAACCTTGTCTGGAATGATATGATTGAGGAGGCGCTGGTAGTGGGTGATGATGAGCATCGCGCGATCAGGTCCGCGCAACGCGTTGACGCCGTCCGAGACGACCTTTAGGGCGTCGATGTCTAGGCCGGAATCGGTTTCGTCGAGCACGCACAGGCTCGGCTCGAGCATCGCCATCTGGAGGATTTCGGAACGCTTCTTTTCGCCGCCGGAGAAGCCGACGTTGACGGGGCGTTTCAGCATCTCGAAATCGATGTTGAGCTTGGCGGCCCTATCCTTCACGACCTTCATGAACTCGGGCGTTGTAAGCTCAGCCTGGCCCCGCTTCTTGCGAACCGCGTTGGCGGCCGTTCGCAGAAACGTGAGACCGGCGACGCCGGGAATTTCCATCGGGTACTGAAAGGCTAGGAACACGCCGTTGGCGGCGCGCTCGTCCGGCTCCAAGGCGAGGATCGACTCGCCGTTCCACAGAACGTCGCCATTAGTCACCTCGTAGCCGTCGCGCCCGGCCAGCACATAGGCGAGCGTCGATTTGCCCGAGCCGTTCGGACCCATGATGGCGTGGACTTCACCCTTCGGCACAGTGAGCGACAGGCCCTTGAGGATCGGCTTGTCTTCCTCGGCCAACTTCACGTGCAAGTTCTTGATCTCGAGCATTTTACGTTCCCGTCGCGTTGGTTTCTGGATGGCCGGGTCGAGCCCGGCCATAACGATATTAGCCGACCGAGCCTTCAAGGCTGACGCCGATGAGCTTCTGCGTCTCCGCCATGAACTCCATTGGCAACTGCTGCAGTACGTCGCGCACAAAACCGTTGACAATGAGCGCCACAGCTTCCTCTTCGGTAAGTCCACGCTGCATGCAGTAGAACAGTGTGTCGTCTGCGATCTTCGACGTCGTCGCTTCGTGTTCGAAGTGCGCCGTCATGTTCTTGGCTTCGATATAGGGTACCGTATGCGCCCCGCATTTGTCGCCGATCAGCAGGCTGTCGCAGTTGGTGAAGTTGCGTGCGCCCGTCGCCTTGCGATGCGCCGAGACGAGGCCGCGATAGGTGTTCTGCGAATGACCGGCAGCGATGCCCTTCGATATAATCCGGCTCGAGGTGTGCTTGCCGAGGTGGATCATCTTGGTGCCGCTGTCGACCTGCTGGCGGCCGTTCGAGACGGCAATCGAATAGAACTCGCCGCGCGAATGATCACCGCGCAGGACGCAGCTCGGATACTTCCATGTGATCGCCGACCCGGTTTCGACCTGTGTCCACGAGATCTTCGAACGGTGCCCGCGGCAATCCCCGCGCTTGGTCACGAAGTTATAGATGCCGCCTTTGCCGTTCTTGTCGCCGGGATACCAGTTCTGGACCGTCGAGTACTTGATCTCCGCATCGTCTAGCGCCACAAGTTCGACTACGGCCGCGTGCAGTTGATGTTCATCGCGCATCGGCGCGGTGCAGCCTTCGAGGTACGAGACGTGCGACCCCTTGTCGGCGATGATGAGCGTGCGTTCGAACTGGCCGGTCTGCTTCTCGTTGATGCGGAAATAGGTCGACAGCTCCATAGGGCAGCGCACGCCTTCTGGCACGTAGACGAACGAGCCGTCGGAGAACACCGCAGAATTGAGCGCCGCGTAATAGTTGTCGGACTGCGGCACGACCGAGCCCAGGTACTTGCGCACCAGATCGGAATGCTCGCGCAGGGCTTCCGAGATCGAGCAGAAGATTACGCCGGCTTTCTTCAACTCGTCCTTGAATGTTGTGACGACCGAAACGCTGTCGAACACGGCGTCGACGGCAACCCGAGCGCCCTGGACCCCGGCCAGAACCTCGCGCTCGCGCAGCGGCACGCCGAGCTTCTCGTACATCTTCAGAAGTTCCGGATCGACCTCGTCGAGTGACTTGGGACCCTCGGTGCTCTTGGGCGCCGAGTAATAGTAGAGATCCTCGAAATTGATCTTGGGATAAGAAACCTTCGCCCAGGTAGGCTCGGTCATGGAGCGCCAGCGCCGGTAGGCATCGAGCCGCCACTCCAGCATCCACGCAGGCTCGGATTTCTTTTCCGAGATGTAGCGCACGATGTCCTCGTTGAGACCCTTCGGCGCCTTCACGCTCTCAATCTTGGTCTCGAAGCCATATTTGTACTGGTCGACATCGATCTTCCTGACCTGATCGATCGTCTCCTGAACTGCCGCCATCTCAACTCTCCTCGTGCGCCGCGATCTTAGCCTTGGTCTACGCGGCGATCGCCGCGCGGTTCATGATTTTGGTCCATGCCGCCAAAAAGGCCGCAGTATCGTTTGCAGTCGTCTGGGGTCCCAGGCTGACGCGGATGGCCGAGCGGGCGATCTCCGCATCGAGGGCCATCGCGGTGAGCGTCGCGCTCGCGCCGACCTTGCCCGACGAGCAGGCGGCGCCCGCGCTGACCGCCATGCCGGCCAGATCGAGCTTGATAACGAGCGTTTCAGCTGGGTGTCCCGGCACCGCGATGCACGTCGTGTTCGGCAATCTGTCCGCACCCGCACCGACCACGAACGAATTCGGCGTGGTAGCGGCGAGCCGTGCTTCGAGATCGTCGCGCAGGCGGGCCACGCGGGCCCAATCGTCCATCGTGCGGCGGGCAACATCGGCTGTTGCGCCGAACCCGGCAATGGCGGCGACATTCTCGGTGCCCGACCTGCGGCGGCGTTCCTGCCCGCCACCCTTGATCATTGCCGGATGAGCGACACCGTCGCGAATGACGAGCGCCCCAATTCCCTTGGGCCCGCCCATCTTATGCGCCGACAGGCTCATCGTGGCGGCGCCAAGTCTCCGGAAGTCGACCGAGACGCGGCCGGCTGCCTGCACGGCGTCGGTGTGGACCCGGACACCCGACTGAGCGGCTAGACCGGTAAGTTTCGCCAGGTCCTGCATGACGCCAGTCTCGTTGTTGGCCATCTGCGCGACGGCCAGAGCTGCCGCGGGCTTGGACAATCGCGCCAGGCAACCCGCTAAAGGGGCGGGATCGATGCGGCCTGAACCATCGACGGCGAGATCGATAAGTTTCATAACCCCAGAACGGGCCGGTGCGAGCACAGAGTCGTGCTCGATCGCCGAGACGATCACGGTGTCGTAGCCCAACAGGGCCCAGTTGTTGGCTTCGGTTGCGCCGCTCGTGAAAACTACTTCTGCGGGTCGCGCGTTGACCAGGGCCGCCACCTGTTCGCGTGCCGTCTCGACGATGGCACGCACCTTGCGGCCTTCGGCATGAACCGACGAAGCATTGCCCGTCACATCCAACGCCGCAAGCATCGCCTCGCGCGCCTCGCGGCGAAGCGGCGCCGTGGCGTTGTAATCGAGGTATGTGCGCGCACCGTTCATTCGGCCGCCGCCTCCACGCGCTTGCCCTTGGCCGGAGCGTCGAAGCTGCGCGGCACTCCGTCGATGACGTCCTGCAGGCTGTTGCGCCACAGGAACTCAGCGATGTGATCGCCGAGCGCATGCCACAGAGAGTGCGTCAGACAGCGCTGCTCGCCCAGGCACGCGACGCCGTCATCGTTGCAGCGGGTCATGCGGGTTTCTTCCTCGACCGCGCGCATGATCTCGCCAACGGGAATATCCTTGGCTGGACGGCCAAGCCTGTAGCCGCCGGAACGCCCGCGCGCGCTTTCCACCAAACCGGCCCGGCGCAGGCGGACGAAAATCTGTTCCAGATACGGAAGGGAAAGGCGCTGACGCTCGGCAATCGCCGACAGCGGAACTGCGTCGGCCTGGCTCTGCCTCGCCAAGTCGGCCATCGCCATCACCGCGTAACGGCCTCGCGTGTTGAGTTCCATGCGTGTGCCTCCTGAGCTGCGGCGGCATTTGCCGTTACGCAACCCTTGCAACCGACCACCTTAGTCGTGTTAAGAACCCCGCCTCTGGGCCGGAAATGGTCAGGCTCAGCGGTTTCGAATGGTTCTAAACTTCGATATGCTAATTCCGAGCGTGGAAGTCAAGTATTCTCGCTACACGCCTGCGTGAATGCCTGGACCCTTCACGACCCGGTGCTTCATTCGCTGCATCGCCCGGCGCGCGGCACGACAGACATTTGAAAGATTGAGATGCCCGAGCTGATCATCAATGGCCCGGCCGGCCGTATCGAGGCCCGCTATCATCACGAACCTGCCAGCGACAGCCCGGTCGCCCTGATCCTGCACCCGCACCCGCAGTTCGGGGGTACGATGAATAATCAGGTCGTCTACTCCCTCTATTACACCTTCGCCCAGCGTGGCTTTTCCGTGCTGCGTTTCAATTTTCGCGGCGTCGGCCGCAGCCAGGGCTTCTGGGATGGCGGTCCCGGCGAGCTTGCTGACGCCGCCAGCGCGCTCGATTGGCTGCAGATCGTCAAGCCGGACGCCAAGTACTGCTGGATCGCGGGCGTGTCGTTCGGGACGTGGATTGCCATGCAGTTGCTGATGCGCCGGCCCGAAGTCGACGGATTCATCTGCGTCGCGCCACCGTCGAACCTCTACGACTTCTCGTTCCTGGCGCCCTGCCCGTCGTCGGGACTGATGGTCAACGGTGACAGAGATCGCGTCGTACCCTCGCAATCAGTCGGCGAGCTTGCCGCCAAGCTAAAGACCCAGCGCGGCATCAAGATCGACCACGAGATCATTCCAGGCGCCAACCACTTCTTCGAAAACAAGACCGAGGATCTTCAAAACGTCGTCGGCAGTTACCTCGACGAACGGCTCGCCAAGGCCGAGAAGGACCGCGTGCTCGAGAAGGAACGCGAGAGCGAAAAAGAACGCGAGCGCGAGCGCCAGCGCCAAATCGAGCGCGAAGAGGAATAGGAGCTGGCGTCATGCCCAACGATTGAAGGAAAGCGGCGAGCGAGTGGCCGGCATGGCCGCGCTCGAGACGCTGGGGTACTTTTCCGACGAGCCCGGATCGCAGGAGTTTCCCCGGCCGTTCAATCTCGTCTATCCCGACACCGGAATCGTCGTCGCCTTCGTCGGGCATCTCGGCTCACGCCAAGGCACTCGCCGCATTCCGGCGCACGACCGCATTTCTCTCGATTCGCGGCGGCGCCGCCGGATTCTGGAAGGCATCGATCTATCCGATCACTGAGCCTATCACCAGTTCGGCTTTCCGGCGATGATGGTGACGGATAACGCGCCGTTCCGGAACCCGCGATACCACCGGCCAGACGATCTGCCCGACACTGTCGACTATGTAAGCCTTGCTTGCACCACCGCCGGACTGGAGCGCCTGGTCCGCGACATCGTCTGACGACGCTCGGACTCGCGAGGTCACCTAAATGTGCTCAGGCCTCGATGCGCTTCAACGCCGCCCTCAAACGCTTGAGGCGCTCGCCGCCTTCGGTGACCCGCTCGCGGTTCAGTTCCACGACATGCTCGGGAGACTTCGCCACGTTCGCCTCGTTGGCGAGCCAGGTTTCCGCCTTGCTCCTGTCGCTCTCCGCCTTGGCGATTTCCTTCTCCAGCCGCTGGCGTTCGGTCCCCATGTCGATGACGCCCGAGAGTGGCAGGGCGATCGTGGTCTCACCCAGCACGATCAGTGCGGAGCCTTTTAGCGCTGCCGTCGCGAATGAAATTGCGTCGAGCCGAGCCAGCCGCTTGATCGTGTCCTCGTGATCGCGCGCCCAGCGCCGCGTGGTGTCGCCGGCGCCGGTGAAGACGAGAGGAATCTTCGCACCGGCCGGCACGTTCATCTCGGTCCTGACCGAACGCACCTCCGAGATGAGCTGCACCACCCAGCCGATTTCTTCATCGACCTTCTTATTTGCGAGATTCGACAACTCCGGCCACTGGCTGAGCGCGAGCAGATTTTGGCGCGCTTCACCGTGCTCGACCATGTGCGTCCATAGCTCCTCCGTGATGAACGGCATGAACGGATGGAGCAGCTTGAGGATCTGATCGAGCGTCCAGGCGACGGTGGCGCGCGTCTCGGTCTTGGCGACGTCGTCGTCGCCGAGCAGCACCGGTTTGATCAGTTCTAGGTACCAGTCACAGAACACGCCCCAGACGAACTCGTAGGCAGCGCCCGCAGCCTCGTTGAACCTGTAGGCCTCCAGCGCTTCCGTTACCGACTTCGCCGCACGCTCTGTCTCGCCTGCGATCCAGCGGTTGAGCGGCTGCTTCACCGTGGCGATGTCGAATTCTCGCGCGCGCACGCACTCGTTCATCTCGGCGAAGCGCGAGGCGTTCCAGAGCTTGGTCGCGAAATTGCGGTAGCCTTCGACGCGCGCTTTGGCGAGCTTGATGTCGCGGCCTTGCGCAGCCATCGCAGCAAGCGTGAAACGCAGCGCATCGGCGCCGAACTCGTCGATCACGACCAGCGGGTCCATGACGTTGCCCTTGGACTTCGACATTTTCTGCCCCTTCTCGTCGCGCACGAGGGCATGGATATAGATGTCGTGGAAGGGCACTTCCTTGATGAAGTGAAGGCCCATCATCATCATGCGGGCGACCCAGAAGAAGATGATGTCGAAGCCGGTGACGAGCACGCTGGTCGGATAGTAGCGCTTCAGTTCCTTCGTTTCGTCGGGCCAGCCGAGTGTCGAGAATGGCCAGAGCGCGGACGAGAACCACGTATCGAGCACGTCCGCGTCGCGCGTCAGTTGGACGTCCTTGCCATAATGCTTGCTCGCCTCGGCCGTCGCGGACGCCTCGTCGAGCGCCACGAAGTGCCGGCCGTCCGGCCCGTACCATGCCGGGATCTGGTGCCCCCACCAGAGCTGGCGCGAGATGCACCAGGGCTGGATGTTGTTCATCCACTCGAAGTAGGTTTTTTCCCAGTTTTTCGGCACGAACTGCGTCTTGCCGCTCTCAACGGCGGCAACGGCGGGCTTGGCCAGTTCAGCGGCGTTCACGTACCACTGATCGGTGAGCCACGGCTCGATCGGCACGCCCGAGCGATCGCCATGCGGCACCTGCTGCGTCGTCGGTTCGATCTTCTCCAGAAGACCGAGGGCCTCCAGCGCCGAGACGATTTTCCTGCGTGCCTCGAAGCGGTCGAGCCCGCGATAAGTCTCTGGCACGGCGTCATTGAGCTTGCCGAACGCATCGAGCACGTTGATCTGTTCGAGACCCTGCCGCTTGCCGACCTCGAAGTCGTTGAAGTCGTGTGCGGGCGTGATCTTGACGGCGCCCGTGCCCTTTTCGGGATCGGAGTATTCATCCGCAACGATCCGGATTTCGCGGCCGACGAACGGCAGTGTAACCGTTGCGTTCGCCGCTATCAGCGCGGCGTAGCGTGGGTCCTCGGGGTGCACGGCGACGCCGGTATCCCCAAGCATGGTTTCCGGCCGCGTCGTGGCGACGACAATGTAGCCCTTATCGTAACCCGCAACCGTCTTCGTCAGCGGATAGCGGAAGTGATACATGTGGCCGTTGGGGTCTTTGCCAAGCACCCTTGCCAGAGCGTCGGCGTCGAAGGGCTTCTCGGGATCGCCCGAAACCCACGTGAAGCTGCCGCGCTTCTCGATCTGCACGACTTCGAGGTCGGAAATCGCGGTCTGGAACTTCGGGTCCCAGTTGACGAGGCGCTTGTCCTTGTAGATGAGGCCCGCGCGGTGGAGTTCGACGAACACCTTCACGACAGCCTTCGACAGCCCCTCGTCCATCGTGAAGCGTTCGCGACTCCAGTCGCATGACGCACCAAGCCGTTTCAGCTGATTGACGATGGTTCCGCCCAACTCTTCCTTCCACGCCCAGACTTCTTTCAGGAACGCATCGCGCCCCATCGTGCGCCGATCGGTCTTGTTCTCGCCGGCAAGCTTGCGCTCAACCACCATCTGGGTCGCGATTCCTGCATGATCTGTTCCCGGCTGCCACAGTACGTCCTTACCGCGCATGCGCTCGAATCGGCACAGGACATCCTGTAGGGTATTGTTGAGAGCGTGCCCCATGTGGAGCGAGCCGGTGACGTTGGGCGGCGGAATGACGATCGAATAGGGAGCGGCTTCCTGGCGGTCCATGCGGCCGCATTTGAAAGCCTCGGCCTTTTCCCAGTCGGCATGGATGCGCGGCTCGATGATTGCCGGCTGGTAGGTCTTGTCGAGCATGGCTTCCTGAATGTTCGAACAACTGGCGCGATGAACGGGAAGGGTCCGGCGGTCCTACGACCGCCGTTCACTCTCGTCAACGCTGGAGCGGCGACGCTGGCCCGATCAGGACTTGGGGACGTCATTGCCGGCCTGGGCAACTTCACCCCGCAGCGCCTTTTCCATGATGCGCGGCATATTGGCTTCGAGCCACTTCTGCAGCATCGGGCGCAGCAGATCAGCGACGACGTCCTCAAGCGTCCGGACGGAAGCCGGAGGCACGCTAGCGGGCACCGAGGCGGGAGAAACCGCTGGCGCCGCTGCGGGCTGCTGTATAGAAGGGCCGTTACTCGCGGGCCGTTCGCCCTCCGCGGCCGCCAGACCCGCGGCCAGGGCATCGAGGGCGGCGGCCGAAGCGACAGCGGTCGCAATATCGGCCGTCATGTCATCCGATCTCGGCATAGCCGGCGACGAGGGCAGCGGTATCGATACCGGCTGCGCGGCGATGGGCGATGCCGACGTGTGAGTGACTTTCACGGTCAGGGACGGCGCGACCGGCCCGGATGGGGCGGCAGGTGCGGGTGCTGTGACGCCTGCTTTGGCCGTAGCACCTGCAAAGTAGGACGCGACAGGTGTAGCGGCGGTAGACGAGTCGTTCAAGCGCTCCGCCGCTTTCGCGGGAGCCGGTGCGGGTGGGGCCGGCGAGACCAATACATTGCCCGATGCCACTCGAGCGGGTGCAGGGGCCGCAGCGGCGGGAATGACGACTGGTGTGGGCGCAAGCGCGGCGGGCTGCGCCGTAGCGGCGGCGACTACCAAAGGCTGTGGAGGATAGAAGCTGGGCTTCTTCGCGAACATGCCTGTCGTGCTGGCCGATGCAGATTCGGTTGGCGGCTTCGGCGCAGTTGCAGGAGGCGACTTCGGGGCCATCGGCAAAGTCGCGGCGGCCGCTGCCGCAGGCGCGTCGAACACACCAACGGCGGCAGCAGCAGCAGGCGGGGTGGGAGCTGCCGCATCGGCGGACGCAGGCTTGCTCTCGGCGGCCGGCAAGCTGCGCCAGTTCGCAAACGCATCGCTGACCGGTACAGCTAGTTTGGCGGATGCGGCCGGCATGACGGCGGGAGCGTCTTCAAGCAGGTCCGACAGATCGATGTCGATCGAGGGCTTGGCGTGCGCCGAGGCCGCAACCCCGGCGGCAGCCCGACCGGAAGACGATGACGACGATGCCTGCAGACCCTCAAGGTCGTGGTCAATTCTGCCACCCGTCGATGAGCGCAACAGCGGATTCACGGCACGCTGATCGGGCGTTGGGCGCGATCCGGGGGGCTCCTCCGCGATGATCTTGCGGATGGAGGCGAGGATTTCCTCCATGCTCTGCTCAGACGAGTTATCCGATATGCTCATTTGCCCACCAAGCCGGCCCGACCGCCCCGTTACGGCCAACCGGGCTCGCAATGCCTCGTTCCTCGAACCGGAACATCTCCTCTACGAGCGAAATCCGGACTTCTCGACGTGTGATCGAGCAGCCGAACCGCATACACTTTCCGGTGAGAGTTCGTACACGTGCGGCAGGGCACCATCAAGACGGCGGGCCTCCCCGCCTGTTGATGCAGCGCCCGCTGCATCAACACTGTGACGCGCTTGCCGCAAAATGCTGAAATTTCAGCCAACATCGCCTTTCTTGGTCGACTTCACCGACTCAGCCACTTCGATATGAAGAGCCTTCTCGACCATACGTGGCATGTTGTCGGCGAGCCACTGGCGCAGCATCGGCCGCAGCAGATCCGCCGTGGTGTCGTCGACCGAACCAACAGGAGCAGCACCGGCCTCAGACGCGGCTGTCGAAGCCCGCGTCGGCGGAGCCGCCCCGAGCGGCACCGTCTGCGACGCGGCTGGGCTCGATGATGAACCCAAGCCAGACGCGGGCGGCTGATACGCAACGGGAGCGGCGGTGGCGGGAGGCGCCGGCCGCGCCGAAACGTAGGCCGGTCGATCCAGTTGCGCAGGCACGATCGTCGAAAAATCGACGCGCGGGGCGTCGACCGGCGGGGCAGGCGCGGGCGCAGTTGCCACGGGAGGCGGCGATGTCGCCATCGCCAGCTTCGTGAATCTGGAATCCTTGAATGGCGCCATCATGCGCGGGACGTCGACGGGTGCCGCGGGGCTGTCCTCCGGTCCCGCACTCATGATCGTGAAGTGCGAGGATCCGCCGATATCGGCTGCCGGGCCATAGTCCGCCCGCGTAGACTTCAAAGAACTTAGACCGTCGGTCTGCTGAATGCTGGCTTCGTAGGCCGAGCGCGCCATAGGGTGCAGCGCGTGCACCGGCTCATCGATGCCGGAGCCATTGCGGTAGTCGGGCTCTGCAGGTTTCAGATCGGCAGGCACGCCACCGGATGCGCCACGGATGGCGTCGGTCAGCCGGCCGAACAGGGGCGAGTTTTTTTCGGTCGCCGCGGGGGCCGCCGCAGGCCGGAAAATCGACGGCAGTTCGAAGTCCGCCGCGTCTTCCAGAAGGCCGTCGCCGACCAGCGATGGCCGGGATAAATCGATGATCTGGTTAGGTCCGTCCGGCTCTTCGGCAATGATCCTGCGTATCGAAGCGAGGACTTCTTCCATGCTCGGCTGACCGTTCTTCTCCGTCAAATCCATAACGCCACCTCATACACGCACGCCGCTACTACGCTTTGAGAAACAACCTCCTCCCGGCTGACGTGCGCTCCGACCCAGCGCCCGCCGTCCTGTTCGGGTTGTCTCCCCCCTACCCCGCTCAAAGTTCGCAAGTACCCGCCTTCGTGTAGTGGTGCTTGGACGACACCCACCAAGGGAAAGCGTAAATCGCATAGGTGGCAACCATGTGGCAAAAGGCTGCAACACGCAGCGATGCGAGCAGCGCCAACGAATGCCATCTGGAGCGCATAGACGCTGCTTCAGTGGCTTGCGTGGGGTTGCAGAGTTTTGTTGCGAACTAGCTCAAGATTACTTCACCGGCACAACTTCGCCGGCCGGAGTGGTATCGAGGAATTCTTCGCGGCCATCCGCATGCGTGATGCTGATACCAAACCACTTGCGGCGAACCTCGCCGTAGTGAACTTCGGGATCATAGACGGTGCCGGTGACACCGAGCATGGCAACTTCAAGACGCCCAATTGCCTGCAGTAAGGTGTAAGATGCCACGATGTTATTGCGCTCGGTGGCGACGAGCTGCACCTGAGAGGTGATGTATTCCCGCTGAGCGTCGAGCACATCAATCAATGTTCGCTGACCGACCCGCTCTTCCTCACGAACACCCTCAAGTGCGATCTTGTTGGCCTCGACCTGCGCCTTGTCGCTGACTATCTGCGCCGTGGCTGCGACGAAACTCGACCAAGCCGCCACAACACTCTCCTCAACTCTTGAGCGGGCGTCCTCGATCAGCTGCAACTGGCTCAGATGTTGTTGCTTGGCTTGACGCACTTGAGAGTACGTCAGGCCGCCGTCGTAAATCGGCAGGTCGACGCGGCCGGTTACTGCCGCATTCTGTTCCCGGTCTGTCAAAACGCCAAGATCGAAGCCATCGTCATAGGTTGCATTCACACTCACCTGCGGCAAGAGTGTGCCGCGGATCGCGTCAATTCTGAACCGCGCCGCCTGCTCACGGTAGAGCTGAGTGACAACTGCCGGGCTCTCCTGCGCAGCTATCCTTTTGGCTTCGTCGAGCGTTGCCGGTAGCAAACCCTTGGGTATCATCGGCTTAACGAGACGCTCCGGAGGATGGCCGATCACGCGCTCATAATTTGCTCGGCTCGTTTTCAGTTGAGACTTTGCAAAATCGAGTTGTGAAGTCGCACTTGCCTTGCGCGCTTCCGACTGGGCAACGTCCGTTTTGGTCACCTCGCCGACGGCGAAGCGATCCTGCGTCGCTTTCAGTTCCTCCGTCAAAAAGTTGAGGTTGCTCTCGGCTAGGCGAACGTTCTCCTGATTTTTCACGACATCCATGTACGCAGTCACGGCGTCCAGCAGGACTGTCTGCTCTTGCACGCGCAGGTCCTGTTGGCCGGCTCGTACGAGCGCCTCTGCCTCACTGACGGCGTTGGTGGTGGAGAAGCCGTTAAAAATTGGTTGGCTCAGTCGAAACCCGTACGACTTTGGATTGGAACTACCGTCTGCCGCCGAGAACGGCTTTCGTTTATCATGTCGGTAGCCCACCTCACCGCTGCCATCGATGAGCGGACGATAGCCGCGAAACTCGTTGCCTGCCATGGCCTGGGTCACGCCCTCGTCCGTGGCTCGCAGCTGCGCGCGCGCAGCGTCGAGCTGCGGATTGTATTCGTAGGCTGCAGCCAACGCCTGATCGAGGGTTTCAGCGTGTGCGGATTGCCCGGTCGCCAGCGCTAGTGCCAGCCAACTGACCGCTGCCATCCGCAAGACCGGCTTTATCGATGGTTTTTGCAGCGATGCCAAAATTCAGCGTCCTCGATGTTATGGAAGCGGCGGACCGCTCGCATCGAAACAGACTTCCTGCTCCACATCAAAACGATTCTGTACGCTGTGACGAGTGCTATGAAAAGCTGGACAGCGTTCAACTGGACACATGCGAACCCAAGCGTGGCTTCTTTCACACACCAAATCTAGACCCAGGCCAAACGAAACACGTCAGAGCGCCGCTTTCATCTTCGTTGCCGAGAAGGCGGGCGGGCCGCGCGCCGAAAACCCGAAACGCTATCACACTGGCGCTTGCTCGTGCGAGCTCGCGACGGCGAAATCGTTCAAACCCGCAACTTGGCGCGTCGCCAAACGGTATCCACCGTCCTCCGGACCACAAGGGACAGATGACCCCAGCATGCGGATTGGGGAGTTGATTCGCTGAATGAACGGTAAATAGGCCGAAGGCGCCCCTGCCCGGTAGGCTCAGAACGTGAAGAACGGCGCCGGTTCGAAGCCCGACAGAACCGGAGCGGCGGCGTTGAAGCCGAACGTCTCGCCGAAGTTCGCGCCGATGCGGCGCCACACGACAGCACGGCCGGCGGCGCCTTGTCCTACGATAGCGGCCAGGCGGCCGTTGTCTTTCAATTGACCGAGCAGAGCATGGGGAGTTTCCGCAATGGCTCCCTCGACGACGATGGCATCATATGGACCTTCCTGAGCGTAGCCGGCGGCGAGGTCACCCTGCACGACGGCAACGTTGCCGAAGGCTCCGGTAAGCAGCGTGCGTGTAGCCGTTTCCGCCAACTCGCGATCGCACTCCAGCGCCACTACCTTCCGCCCCAGTCGCGACAAAAGCGCTGCGGAGTATCCCGTCGCGCAGCCGACGTCGAGCACGACATCCGTGGGTTCGATCGAGGCCAGCTGGACCAGTTTGGCCAGCGTTCGCGGCGCCAACATGTAGCGCCGAGGGTGCGTGGCGGGGGAAAACGCGATATCGGTGTCCATGTAGGCCAGCGACCGCAGCGCCGGCGGCACGAAGTCGTGCCTTGCAATCGCCTGCATCGAGCGCATGATGCGCCGATCGGTCACGTCGCTCGGCCGAACCTGACTTTCGACCATGTTGATCCGCTGCTCGTCCAGGCCGGGCATGGGTTTCTCCGTGAAGGTCGGCACGAGCCGGTTTAATGGCCCCAACCGGAAGGCGAAATCAAGTGCGATGCAAGGATGCCCAAGGTCGAATTGCAAGCTGTGCTGATCGACTTGTGCAATTGTGAACCTGCGTGCTAAGTCCTCGCCGTCTGCAGGGCCCCGTTACCGATCGCTCTTGCGAGCGGAACGCGAGCACAAGCGGTTTCGCGTCTGGGGCCACGTGGCGGAGTGGTGACGCAGCGGACTGCAAATCCGCGTACCCCGGTTCAATTCCGGGCGTGGCCTCCATCTAAAGCTGCGGCAGCGGGCGTACCGGAGTTAGAGGAAAACGAGGCCTGTTTCCGGCCCAGACTATTTTCCTTAACCCTCTGGTTCCCAATGGTGTGTTCTGGTAGAAGGCGCGCTCACACGTCAGGTATTCCGCGGTAGCTCAGTGGTAGAGCATCCGACTGTTAATCGGACGGCCGTAGGTTCGAGCCCTACCCGCGGAGCCAGCTTTCCAGAATTCTCCAAACTCAGCAGTGGTAAGCGATCAGCCAGCCTGCACGGCGGCCTCTCTCTCGAGACTTCATGCTGGACGCTAGGGTGCAAGCCCCTGCGGCGGAGGCGGCGGCGCGTCGGGATCGATCACCATACCGGCGGCAGGCTGCCCGTCACGATCGTAGATGTCGGCACGGAACTCGACCCGGCCATTCGCCTCTGCCCATGCCGAGATGTAGGTGAAGTAAACAGGGATCGGCCTCGTCAGAGTAACGTCGAGCGGCATGCCGGCCTGCAGCACGGCTTCGACCTGCCCCGGGTTTTCCCAACCCGGTTCGAAGCGCGCGATCCATTCCACGAGCTTGAAGACGTCCTGGACGCGAACGCAGCCGGCGCTGAACGGGCGGGAGCGTTGCTGGAACAGCGGCTTCATCGGCGTGTCGTGCATGTAGACGCCGTGCTCGTTCTGCATGTCAATGCGAACCAGACCCAGCGCGTTCTGAGGTCCCGGGTCCTGTCGCAGCTTGACGGTGGCCGCGCTCGCCTGCGACCAGTCGATGGATCTTGGATCGAGTTCAGGCCCGTTGAAATCGCCGGAGATTACCCGGATCTGCTCTTTCTCCAGATACTCGGGCTCCTTCACGAGCCGCGGAAAAACGTCGAGCTGGGCGACACTGTCGGGCACGCGCCAGTGTGGGAAAAAGTTGAGCGCCTTGATCGTCGCTTTCAATGCCGGGGTCTCGCGTTGCGGACGTCCAACGATCACGCGGTGCCTTTGCGCAACCTCGTAGCGTTCCACGGCTTCAAGCTGGAAGGCTGGAACGTTGACCAGCACGTAGCGGTCCTCGACCGGCATCTGCAGCAAATCGGCGATACGCGAGCGGTTGAGTTCGAGCTGCTTCAGCCGCTGCTCGGCGGTGACGTTCAGTGCGGCGAGCGTCGGCTGGTCGACACGGCCACTCACCCGCAAGCCATTACGCTCCTGGAAGCGGCGCACGGACTCCTCAACCTGACTGTCGAAGCTGTAATCTTCAAAGCCGGAACTGCTCGCCCGCATGTCGCCGGTCGCGCGCAATCGCTTTCTGAGTGCCGGCATGCGCTCGTCGTCGTCTCCCGGCCGCATCATGCGGGTACCGGGCACGAGGGGCCAGCCGCCCTTTGACACGATTTGGCGATACTGTTCGATGGCGCGATCCATCTGACTCAGCATTTCATCGCTGCGCCAGGGAATATTATCGGGCCGCAGATCGTTGACTTCATCAGGCTTCGCCGACTTTTCCGCCTCGCGGGGCTTGTTGAAGCTCGGAGAACCAAAACCCGGGATGCCTTCCCACCAGTTTGCCTCGTTGGCCTGCGCCTTGGCCATTGTCGTGACGCCAGCCAAAGTGACGACGCTGGCCGCGAGAGCGATGGCAAAAGTCCGCGCCGAATGCGCGGACCTCAAGAACACGAAGGGCGTGCATGAATTTGCCCGTGGGAACAGCATCCAAGGCTCCTCGATCATCTCAATAGTGGCGCGACAGCGCCTTGCGTCGACGCAACGACGCTGCTCATGATTTTGTTGGCCACGGATATGGCTAAACCAAGACCCCAATACTAAACGAAACAGCGCCTCGCCACGAGATTAAAGTCCTGAAAGTGATGCGTAAAAGCTTCAAGCGACAACCCGTCGCGCAACACTGCGCAAGATTCCGTCAGGTTGCCGGAAAATGATCCCATCCAAGCGCGCTGAAATGCATGAGTTCCCCATCTGAGGCGGTGAAGCGCACGCCAGCGCCCATCTCGTCAATCGTTCCGATCGGCGTCAGGTGTTGCCCGAGGGCGCGGGCCGCATCGCGCAGCAAGCTGAGATTGCGCTCGGAGACGGTCGCAAGGATCTCGTAATCATCGCCGCCCGCAACAATGACCTCCGACAACGTCGCGTCGCGAGACAGCACGACACGCGCGGGGCGAGACAAAGGCACATCGGCGAACCGCACGTGAGAGGACACGCCGCTCGCGCGACACATGCGATCGAGGTCTTTTGCCAGACCATCTGAAATGTCCATGGAGGCCGAAGCGAAATCGCGCACGGCCGGCGCCAGCGCGATGCGGGGCTGCGGTCTAAGATAGCGGCCCCGTAGAAAATCCTGGTCCCCATCGTCAAGACCCCACGGTCGGGCGAGTTCCGGAGACAGGCGTAGCTTCAGACCCAGCGCGGCGTCGCCGAGAGTTCCCGAAACGACAATAATATCGCCGCGCCGCGCCGCTGTTCGTAGCACCATGGCTCCATACGGCACTTCGCCAATTGCCGTAATCGTAATCGAAAGCGGACCGGGCCGGCGGTCGGTATCTCCACCCGCGAGTACGATGCCGAATGCGCTCTGCGCTTGGTCAAGACCGCGCGAAAATCTCGACAGCCATCCTGGCTCCGGCTCCTCCGGAAAGGCGATGGACAAAAGATAGATGCGCGGCGCAGCGCCTTTGCTCGCAAGGTCGGAGACGTTCACTGCAAGCGCCTTCCAGCCGATATCCTCGGGGTCATCGTTGCTGAAAAAATGCACACCCTCGGCGACTGCGTCGACGGTCACGACGAGATCGGTGCCGGGGGTGGGTGTGAACCGGGCGCAATCATCGCGAAGGCCGAACGCACCAGAGTTGTCGCGGGCAAGCGGCGCGAAGTACTTCGCGATGATTTCGCCTTCGCTCATGGCACATCGCCGTGGCTCATAACGCCTCGCAGTCCGTCTGCGCCGCCTCAGGCAGGCATTGGTTCGAACTCCGCCGGACGTATCAAACGGGCAATGCGGTCCAGAACACCATTGACGACCTTGGGCTCGTCCTCGTCGAAGAACGCGCGGGCGACGTTGATGTATTCGTTGATGATGACGCGGGCGGGCACGTCGGAGCGCTCGAAGAACTCCAGCACGCCAGCGCGCAGTATGGCGCGCAGTATGGAGTCGACGCGCACCAGCCGCCATCCGGTCGCCAACTGCTGATCGACGAGCGGATCAATATCGAGCTGCCGGCGCACCACGCCATGCAGCAACTCGGCGAAGAACGTCGCATCCGCGCGTTCGAGCCCGGTGTTCTGCTCGTCGGGGTCCGCCTCTTCCACCTGCGCGGCTTTCAGCTTCACGAAGTGATGCTCGGTGAACTCCGCGATCACATCCACGACATCGGTACCGGCAAGATCCATCTGATAGAGCGCCTGCACGGCAGCCATGCGTGCCTGGCTGCGCGGAATTTTCCCTTTGCCCTTGGTGGGCTTTCGTTGCGCTGCCGTCATGTCCCCGAGACCTTTGCAGAGACTCCGGAAATGCGATTTGATCGCGACAAGCCGCAGGCAAGCCCGCGCCGAATCGCCGCCTTTCCCAGCGGCGCCGCCCGTGGCGCGCGCGATCGCCTGCGCTTCTGTATCGACCGTTAGAATGGCATTGCCGAGTGGAATGTCGTTGCGGATCGCCGTCTCCATCAGCCAATGATTGGCATTGTTGCAAACAATATCGTAATGCGCGGTCTCGCCGCGAATGACGCACCCGATAACGACCACGCCGTCATAGCGCACGGCGTCGCGACCGCCAATCAGACCCTGCGACACCGCTGCCGCAAGCGCCTGCGGCAGTTCGAGAGCACCTGGCACCAATATGCGATCCACCTCGCACCGCCGATGCGCCAGCACCTGCATCGCGCCGTCGACCAGCAGTCCTGAGATCTTCACATAATAGGGAGCTTCCAGAACAAGGATGCGCGCGCCGTCTGCCAGCGTCATGGCCGTTGCGGCAGGGGCAATGCTGTCTCGTGGGCGTTCGACCATGTTATTCGATCGCACGCGTGCCGGCGATGCGCAGGCCGAATGCCTCCAGACCCACATACACGTGCGCCGGCGAATTGGTCAGCAGCGTCATGTCGCTGACGCCCAGATGGCTCAGAATTTGCGATCCCACGCCGATCTCCACCTGACGCTTCTCATTCTGGACCGAACTTTTCCGCGCAGGTCCAGAATTCTGGTTCACCCACTCCGACACGCTCTTGGGCGCGAGATCGCGGATCAGTACGACCACGCCGCGACCCTCCTTCTCGATCGCGCGCATGGATTTGGCGATGACGCTACCGCCCGCCTGTTCGCCGATGCCGATGAGGTCCGAAAGGACGTTGACCGCGTGCACGCGCACCAGAACCGGGCCGGGCTTCGACAGGTCGCCCTTGACGAGCGCCAGATGCTCGGCCGGATCGACCGTCGTCGTATAGACGTTCAGAGTGAACTTGCCGCCGAAGTGACTTTCGATCTCGCTGCGCCCCACATGGGCGACAAGGCGATCGTTCTTGAGGCGATAGGCGATCAGATCCTCGATGGCCCCGATTTTCAATCCGTGGCGCTCGGCGAACGGCACCAGATCGGGAACGCGGGCCATGGTGCCGTCGTCGTTCATGATCTCGCAGATGACGGCCGCGGGATACAGACCGGCGAGTTTGGCGAGATCAACCGAGGCTTCCGTATGTCCAGCGCGGATCAACACGCCTCCCTCTCGCGCAACCAGCGGAAACACATGTCCCGGCGAAACGATGTCCGACGCGCCCTTGGTCGGATCGATGGCGGTGGCGATGGTGCGCGCGCGATCGTGGGCGGAGATGCCGGTGGAAATGCCTTCGCGCGCCTCTATCGATTGCGTGAAGGCGGTGCGATTGCGCGACGCGTTCGTGCGCACCATGAACTGCAGCTGCATTTCGGCGGCGCGCTGCGGCGTCACCGCGAGGCAGATCAAGCCGCGTCCGTGCTTGGCCATGAAATTGATCGCATCCGGAGTCGCCATCTGCGCCGGGATGACCAGATCGCCCTCGTTCTCACGGTCTTCCGCATCGACCAGCACTACCATGCGGCCGTTGCGCATCTCGTCCAGGATCTCGGGGATCGAGGCCAGGATGCGCTTTTCCTTACGCGGCGTGCTCGCAATGGAGAATTTGTTCACGGTCGGAACTCCATCAGCCGCGCGACGTATCGCGCGAACAGATCGACTTCGAGATTGACGGTTTCGCCGGGCTTTGTGCTCCCCCAGGTGGTCGCGGTCAAGGTGTGGGGTATCAGATTGACGCCGAACCGATTTTCGGAAACCTCATTGACCGTCAGCGACGTACCGTTCAGGGCAACCGAGCCCTTCGACGCGATGAAGCGCGCCAACTGAGGATGTGTATCGAAAAGAAAGCGCACGCTGTCGCCATCGAGTGTGGCATTCAGCACGCGGGCAATACCGTCGACATGCCCCGAAACGATATGCCCGCCGAGTTCGTCGCCGGCCTTGAGCGCCCGTTCGAGGTTAATCAGGCGGCCCGGCTGCCAGCCCGACAGCGTCGTGCGCGACAATGTCTCATTCGAGACGTCAACCGTAAAGGCGCTGCCGCGCCCGTCCGGCCGAGCCGTCGTCGCGGTGAGACAGCATCCGTCACAGCAAATCGACGCGCCGATATCGATGGATTCGGCGTCATAATGCGATCGGATGGCGAACAGCCCGCCCTCGCGTCCGATAACCTCGCCAATATCGCTGATTATGCCCGAGAACATTGTCCTGTGCCCGCCTGAAGTCGCGACGTTAGTGGGCTATGCGTGTACCGTTCGCAAGCGCCACATCGTATCAGCGTCAAGCCTGCGACGCTCACGCATCACCAGCGGCACTTCGCTCAGATAATGGGCCACCGCGGCCCGCGCCTGCCGCTCGGTAAGGGGAGCGGCTCTATGCGGTTCGGCGTGGAAAAGCACGACCTCGTCGACGACGCCAGCTTCCGCGAACGCCCGCCATGTTGCAGGGCCTCCCTCAACCAGCAGGCGTGTCACGTCGCGCGTCGCCAGCGCCTTGAGTGTTACGTTCACCCTCGGCTCTCCGGAACGGCTTGCGACATCGAGCGCGGAGACGCCGGGGCATCCAAGCGCCGCGATCGCCGCTCGGTCGGCGTCCGTCTCAGCGGCGATCCACACGGGAAACGGTCCAGCGGTTGCAAAAATGCGAGCACGGGGAGTAACCCCGGAAGCAAGACCCATGATGACCCGCAACGGAGACCTGTGGAGTAGTCCCGGTAGCCGGCATGTGAGTACTGGGTCGTCTTCGGCGAGCGTGCGCGCACCGATCACGATGGCGTCGGCTTCGGCGCGCAGCCTATGCCCGGCCGCCCGTGCCAGCGGTCCCGTGACCCAGACCGGACGGCCCTCGGTGGCGCACGAAATCCGTCCCGCGGCATCGACAGCCAGCTTCACCTGCACGAACGGTCGATGTTCGGTCACGCGCAAGATATGCCCGAGCGTCAACCAGCGCGCTTCGTCGGCCAGAACGCCGACGTCGACCGCGATGCCAGCCTCGCGCAGCATGGATACACCGCGTCCGGCAACTCGCGTGTCGGGATCCGGCACGCCGACCACGGCGCGCGTTATGCCCGCGGCGATGATGGCTTGCGCGCACGGCGGCGTCTTGCCGTGATGGGCGCAGGGCTCAAGCGTGACGTAGATCGCCGCCCCGCTTGCACGGCGTCCCGCCCGCGCCAGCGCCTCGGTCTCCGCGTGCGGGCGCCCGCCGGGCTGCGTCCAGCCCCGGGCGATCACCTCTCCCGTCGTGTCATCGGCGATGACCGCGCCAACGGCAGGATTGGGCGCGGTCTGGCCAAGTCCGCGCTCCGCCAGCACGATCGCCGTCGCCATCATGCGGCGATCGAATGTGGCGCGGTCCATGGCCGGCTCCGTCAGTGTTTCTTCAAAGTGGGTGCGCGCTCGGCCTCGGACAACTGCGCGGCGGCGTCACCGCGGGCAATCTCGCCCAGAAAGTCCTGGAAGTCTGCGGCTTCGCGAAAATCCCGGTAAACGGACGCGAATTCGTACGTAGGCTACGGGATCGAGCCCGCGCAGTGCTTCCATCACGCATTCGCCGATAGTGGACGATGCCACCTCGCTCTCGCCCGAGCTTTCGAGCTGCCGGACGATGCCAGATACCATCCGCTCAACGCGCTCGGGATCGATCGGCCGCTTGCGCAGAGCAACCTCCACGGATTTGACGAGCTTTTCGCGATCGAACGCCACCTTTCGGCCCGACCGCTTGACGACGACGAGATCGCGCAGCTGCACGCGTTCGAAGGTGGTGAAGCGGCCGCCGCAGTCGGGACATACCCGCCGGCGGCGGATCGAGGTGTTTTCCTCGCTCGGCCGGCTGTCCTTGACCTGTGTATTTTCGCAGGCACAGTACGGGCAGCGCATCGTGTTGTCCAAATGAATGAGGAGCCAGACTTCGTCGGTCCGGCCCCTCATCAATGACAGGAATCGAACCCGAAGGTTCGCCCTTATAGGCGATTAGCCGTAGATCGGGAAACGGCGGCAGAGCGCGGTAGCTTCAGCCTTGATCTTCTCTTCAACCTTGGCATTGCCCTCTTCGCCGTTCTTGGCGAGGCCTTCCAGCACTTCCGCGATCATGCGGCCGACATCACGGAACTCTTCGATGCCGAAGCCGCGCGTGGTGCCGGCGGGCGCGCCGAGACGGATTCCCGAGGTGACCATGGGCTTTGCCGGATCGAACGGAACGCCGTTTTTGTTGCAGGTGATGTGCGCGCGGCCGAGCGCCTTCTCTGAGATGTTTCCGGTCAGGTTCTTGGGGCGCAAGTCGACGAGGATAAGGTGCGTGTCGGTGCCGCCCGAAACGAGCGCGAAACCGGAGTTCACCAGTACCTCGCCCATCGCCTTGGCGTTGTCGATGACGTTCTGAGCGTAGATCTTGAATTCGGGCTGCAGGCACTCACCGAACGCGACGGCCTTGCCGGCGATGACGTGCATCAGCGGGCCACCCTGGATGCCGGGAAAGATCGCCGAGTTAAGCTTCTTCGCCAACTCTTCGTCATTCGTCAAGATGATGCCGCCGCGCGGACCGCGCAGCGTCTTGTGCGTCGTCGAGGTGACGACGTGGGCGTGCGGGAACGGGCTCGGATAAAGACCGGCGGCGACGAGACCGGCGAAGTGCGCCATGTCGACGAGCAGGTGCGCGCCCACTTCATCTGCGATCTGCCGGAAGGCCGCGAAATCGATCATGCGCGGATAAGCAGAGCCACCCGTGATGATGATGCGCGGCTTGTGCTCGTGGGCGAGCTTGCGCACTTCTTCCATATCGATCAGGTGCGTATCGGGGCGCACCATGTAGTGCACAGCCTTGAACCACTTGCCCGACTGGTTGACGGGAGCGCCGTGGGTCAAGTGGCCGCCGGCTGCCAGCGACAGGCCGAGGATGGTGTCGCCCGGCTTGGCAAGAGCCTGGAACACGCCCTGGTTCGCCTGCGAGCCCGAGTTCGGCTGCACGTTGGCGAAACCGCAGTTGAACAGCTTCTTGGCGCGCTCGATGGCGAGTTCTTCGACGATGTCGACGTACTGGCAGCCTCCGTAGTAGCGCTTGCCGGGGTAGCCTTCGGCGTACTTGTTGGTCAGAACGCTGCCGGCTGCGTCGAGCACGGCGCGCGACACGATGTTCTCAGACGCGATCAGTTCGATCTCGTCCTGCTGGCGGCCGAATTCCTTGTCGATGGCGGCCGCGATTTCTGGGTCGGTCTCGGCCACGTGCGCCGTGAAAAAGCGCTTCGTGGAGCTATCCTTAGCCTTCATCTTAAGCATGTGCGTTTCCTCGCTGCGGGCGGCGTCTGCATATAAAGGGGTCTGGACCCGGGCAACGCCCGAGGCTGATCGTGTGAGGCAATACCATGGTCGAATAGCGCTGAACAAGAAAGTCTGCAGCTGACGCGACGATCCTTCGCATACGCCGTGACCCATTGCATCAGTGCACACTAAACGCTGCACTGCAGCACTTGGGGCGCGGCGGCCGCTTAAATTGCTTCGGCCGGGTTACTCTGCCGCAAGTCGGACGGTCTTGCTTGCCGAAACGGGGCAGGCCGCCCACAGTTCGCTCAGGGCCTGAACCAGAACATCCATCTGGGCATCGGTATGCAGCGGCGAAGGCGTCAGCCGGATCCGCTCCGTTCCCTTGGGGACCGTCGGGTAATTGATAGGCTGTACATAGATGCCGTAGCGGTCGAGCAGCGTGTCCGTTACCGCCTTGCAGTGCACCGGATCGCCGATCATCACAGGGACGATGTGGCTCGGGTTTTCCATCTGAGGAATGCGGGCAGACTTTAAGCGGAGCTTCAAGGTCGCGGCCCGCTCATGATGCAGGGCGCGTTCCGCGAAACTCGACTTCAGATGGCGAATGGATGCCAACGCGCCGGCGGCGATTGCCGGGGCCAACGACGTCGTGAAGATGAAACCGGCGGCATAGGATCGGATCGCATCGCAGATATCGCGGGTCGCGGCAATGTAGCCGCCCATGACACCAAACCCTTTGGCGAGCGTGCCGTTGATGATGTCGACGCGGTCCATGACCCCGTCGCGTTCGGCGATGCCGCCTCCGCGCGGTCCGTATATGCCCACGGCGTGGACCTCATCGAGGTAGGTCAATGCGTTGTATTTCTTGGCGAGATCGCAGATCGCCGCGACTGGCGCAATATGGCCGTCCATCGAGTAGACGCTCTCGAAGGCGATGATCTTTGGCGTCCGCAGTGGATAAAACTGAAGCTTGGCCTCGAGGTCGGCAAGATCGTTGTGCCGGAAGATCTTCTTCTCCCCGCCGCCGTGACGAATGCCCTCAATCATCGACGCGTGGTTCTTCTCGTCGGAAAATATCACGACGCCGGGGATGAGTTTGACCAGCGTCGACAGCGTGGCGTCGTTGGCGACGTAGGCCGAGGTGAAAAGGAGGGCGGATTCCTTGCCGTGCAAATCGGCGAGTTCGGCCTCGAGTTGGACATGATAATGAGTCGTGCCGGAAATGTTGCGCGTGCCGCCCGAACCTGCGCCCACGAGAGCGATGGCTTCGTGCATAGCGGCCAGAACCGACGGATTCTGGCTCATGCCGAGATAATCGTTGGAGCACCACACTGTGATCGGACGCGTGCCGTCGGCGGTGAACTGGTCGGCATTGGGATAGGCGCCGCAGCGGCGCTTGAGATCCGCGAACACCCGGTAACGGCCCTCGCGCCGTATCTGGGCAAGCGCCTCCGCGAAATAGTTCGCGTAACCCATTGAACGATCCTCGTCCCTAGACATCGTATTTTTCCGACTTGTTCCCACGGCGCGCGCTCTTCGGCAAGTGGGCGCGACGTTAGTTTTATGCAACAAGCTGTCGCGGCGCTGGTTGATATAAGACAATCGTCAGAAAGTGCAGTGCGCAAAATGACTTAGATCGGACCAAGATTGCCTGCAAAAGTCGGCCTTTTGCGGGCGATGGAGTCTCCTCCGGTTAATTCGGCCGTGGCCACGGGGGAGCCTCAGTAGGCAGAGGCCGCTTCGCCCGCCCCGTCGCGGTCGTAGATGTCACGGCGGAACTGCACCAGGCCATCGGGCGTCGCCCACGCAGTGATATAGGTAAAGTAAAGGGGCACAGGCTTTTTCAGGTTTACGTCCTGGCGCAGGCCCTTTTCCCTGATCACCTCGATGCGGCCCTTGCTCCAGCTCTCGTTCCCGGCCAGCAGCCATACGGCGAGCTGCTCTATGTTATGGACGCGGATGCATCCGGACGAGGCGGCGCGGAAGTTACGGCCAAACAGCGTCTCGGAGGGAGTATCGTGCATGTATACCGAGTGGCTGTTGGCGAAATTAATCTTCAGGAAGCCAAGCGGATTCTCTTTGCCGGGCTGCTGGCTGTAGCTGAGGCCCGCCGGCTGGTTCGAACCCCAGTCTACCTTTTCCGGATCGAGTTTCTTGCCATTGCCGTCGTAGGCGTCGATGCCGAACTTGACGAGCACGTTCTTGCCCGCCTTCTGCATTTCGCGCCCGCGTGGGATCAGATCCTTGGTGATGACCGTCGGCGGCAGGCGCCAGACCGGGTTGAAGTTCATCTGATAAATGGTCGTGGTCAGAAGCGGCGTTGGCCGTTCAGGTTTGCCGACGACGGCGGTGTGCCGTGAGACGACTTTGTCGCCCTCGACGGCTTCGACCTGCGCGGCCGGGATATTGACGGCGACGTACTTCTGCTTCGCCGGACGCCCGGTGAACTCCTGCAGCCGCCCAACGTTCAACTTCAACTGGCGCAGCCGCACCTCGGCCGTCACATTTAGCGCCGGGATCGTGCGTTTGTCGACGATGCCGGTGGGCGTCAGGCCATTCGATGCCTGGAACCTCTTGACGGCTTTTTCCAGCGCACTGTCGAAGTATTCGGAAAAGTCGCCCTCGCCGTCAAGCTCTCCCGACGCGGCAAGACGCTTTTTCAGAACCGACACGGCAAAGTGCGTCTGGCCGAACTCCATCTGGACCTCGGGCACGACCGGCCAGCCGCCCTTTTCAACGATTTCGCCGAAGCGCTTGATGGCCGCTTTGGTGGCGGCGACGTTGGCTGGCGACAATGTCGGATACCCAGGCGGCGGATTGCCTTCCCACTCCTTGACGAAGTCCCGATCGAAGGCGCTCGCATTGCCCGGACCCGCGCCCGTCGGGCCAAACACTATTCCGCCGTTGTCCCCGCTCTGTGCGGCGGCCGAAGCGACGAGCCCGGCGGCCATCGCCAGTAAGCCCACAGCCAATCCAATCACCGCTCTGCGCGACGCTTGCCTTACCACTGCGGACGTCATGTATCGCTGTCCCCGCCTCGAGTGATCGACGCATCCATCTGGTTTGCGGCCGAGCAGCATTCGGCTCGCTCGTTTAGTGCTGTATTCGGCATGGCTTGAAAAGACGTTATGCAAAGCGTCCTGGTCTGCTGACGGCACTATGGTGCACCGGGGCCACAAACGGCAAGGACCGCGGTTCGCACCGCGGCCCCTCCTTGAAGACATTAGCAGCTTCCCCCGAGGCCCCCGGCCACGAGCTGCCAAGCCTTACAGCCGGTAACGGATCTGGTCGGACCAGAACCGCTCGAGACGGACCAGCGCCTTGTTCAGACCCTGGAAATCTTCTTGAGTGACCTCGCCGACCGCGACGATCGACCCCAGCTGACGCTGGTAGAGCTTATGTACTACCTGGCAGGCGTCGAGACCCTTCTTGCTCAGGCTGACGCGCACGCTGCGGCGATCGGTGTCGGACCGCTTGTAGTGGATGTAGCCCATGTCGACGAGCTTCTTCAGATTGTAAGAGACGTTGGAGCCGAGATAGTAGCCGCGGCTCTTCAGTTCACCCGCGGTCAGCTCGCTGTCGCCGATGTTGTAAAGGAGCAGAGCCTGCACGCTGTTGAGATCCGCACCGCCGAGCCTGTCGAACTCGTCCTTGATGACGTCGAGAAGAAGGCGATGAAGCCGTTCGATCAGGTGCAGGGCCTGAAGGTACTCAGCACGAAAGGATTCATCCTTTTCGGAAATCCTCTGACGCGCGACGTCCAACGCTACGCTCATTACACTGCCTCTTACCTGTATGACGCAAATCCCGGTGTTATTCGTCTTCCGGGTTAAGTTCAAAGGTAACGCAGACAGCTAAAAGTTACCTGAATAGATATAGTAAAAGAATAGTAATAAGGGTCCCGAAAAATTGTTTTTTAACGAATATGCTCAGATCACCGCGCAATTGGTTTTTTGCCGGTTCATGCGCGCGATTGCTGCATCTGGGAACGCGTCGGCAAAGACAATTCAGCTTCGCCCAGGGGCATGAAGTAACTCTCTACACGAGTATCTTCGTCGTCGCGCATTGCAGCCGGACGCCATGAGGGCTTGTTGTCCTTGTCAATAAGGACGGCCCGCGTACCCTCGAAGAGGTCGTGGTCATCGAGGCACCGGCACGCCAGTCGGTAATCGACGATAAGCGTTTCGCGAAGATCGAGTTTTTTGGCTTCCCGGATGTGGCGTAGCGTAATCGCCAGCGACGTGGGAGAGCGCGCCGACAGATCGGTCGTGACGGCTTGCGCCCATTCGGCATGTGGCCCTGTCACGGCCGACAGGTTGTCCATAATCGCGGCCGGTGCGGATTGCGAGAAGCAGGACGCGATCGTGGCTGCGTATTGGTCAAGTTCGCCACCACCGGGATCTATATGCCTGTCGTCGAGCAAGGGATCGACCGGCTGAGTATCCTCGAGACCTGCGATGATGGTTTCGAACTCTGCCGCCGCAATACAATGTGTGACGAGGCCCAGTCTGAAAGCGTCAGCGCGGCCGATGCTTCGGCCAGTCAGTCCGAGATAAACGCCGATCTCACCGGGCATGCGGCCAAGGACGTGCGCCGTACCCACATCCGGAAACAATCCGATCATTGTTTCGGGCATGGCGAACCGATAGCCCTCCCCCGCCACGCGATGGGTTCCGTAAAGCGAAATGCCGACGCCGCCGCCCATGACCATGCCGTCGATCAGCGACACGCACGGCTTCGAGAAGCACTCCATCTGCCAGTTGAGACAATATTCCTGGGCGAATGCCTGCCGGGCTTTGCTCTTGTCCTCGCGCGCCCAACCGATGACCTCGCGCACGTCCGAGCCGGCGCTGAAGGCTTTCGGGCTCGTGGAACGGATCACGACGGCATAGAGGTGCGGGTCGCGGGCGAACCGGGGAAATGCGGCGGCCATGTCTTCTCTCATGGCATAGTTGAGAGCATTCAGCGCCCGCACCCGATTGAGTGTGACGATGCCTGCGGTTCCCTTGATCGCGATGTCGATGTCGCGGGCCGCTGCCGGATCGATGATGCTGTCTTGGCGTTCCTGCATTGAGGTTATTCACAGCCTTGTTTTGTAAAAGTTCATACGCGGTGACCTGGCTTGTACGGCCACATTTTGCGGCTATACATCAAGCTTCTTTCAGACAAAACTAAGAGCCCGATTCGGCCATCGAAATTGAACTCGAAGTCAAGCTCGCTCGCGCAGTCATCCCCAGATCTGAGGCACGAACCGTCGATGACGAAGTTTTGGCCGATTTTCAGCGTGCTTGTCGCCGCCTCCCTTTCCCTGCCGGTGCTGGCGGCGGATGTGCCGGTGCCCGATAAGAAGCCGAAGAATGCCAAGGGCGAGGTGATCAAGAACGGTGTGATGCCGGACCCGGCGATGGCGGCAGACCAAACGTCAAGCGAAGAAATGGCAGCCGCGTCAAAGTCCAAGACAAGAACTTCCAAGCAGTCCGTTCAAGACAGGGGGGCCATGACGGCGGGCGCTGCGAACGAGACTCCTGATGCAGCAAACGCCGCGACGCAAAAAGCGGCCAAGGTTCCTGGTCCCGGTTTTCCAACCACCGTTTCCGAAGCTAAGGCCGCGGCCGAAGCGAGCGCCAATCCCAACCTCGTGCCCCATGAGTGGCCGGCGATCGACATCGAGGTTGCTAAGGCCCGCTGTACGCAGCTCCTCAATTCCATCGATGCCGTCAGCGTTGCCGAAGCGCCGTTTCGCGAGGGCGACTGCGGCGCCCCCGCGCCTATCCGGCTGATCAGCATCGGCAAGAATCCGGAAGTCGCGCTGTCGCCACCGGCCATCATCACCTGCGACATGGCGGTGGCGCTGCATAGCTGGATCAAGTCGAACTTGCAGCCGCTCGCCAAAAAGCATCTCGAGACCGAAATCGTCAAGATCGAAAGCATGAGTGACTACTCGTGCCGCAACGCCTACGGGCGTGCGAAAAACAAGCTGTCAGAGCACGGCCGCGCCAACGCGCTCGATATCCGGGGATTCATTTTTGCCAATGCCAAGTCAGCCATGGTCCTCGACAGCTGGGGCGTCACGGAACGTGATTTTGCCGCTCGGGTCGCGGCAACCAAGGCAACTCAGGACAGGATCGACAAGCAGAACGCCGCCAAGGCGGCGCTCGCTGCGGCCGCTGCCACGACGAATGGGGCCGGCAAAAACGCAGGTCAGAATTCAGGCCAAGCTGCCGCAACCACCGCAGCGGATACCGTCGATACGGCCATTCGGTCGACGATCCTCGACGGGGTGTCGAGCGGCGCTTCGAGCGCCGCCCAGTCGCCGAGCTTTTCGCTCGGCCTGCAGCCGCCTTCGCGCCTCGGAGGCCCCAAGTACAGCGAGACTGGCGCGACGACGAAGGCTGAGGGCGAGAACCTCGCTGATGCATCCATGGCTGAAAAGAACGCCGCTAGCAGTCCCGAGCAGAACGCCTCTCTGCCGGCCGGCACGGATATCGCTCTGACCAAGAAAGGCCGCTTCATACGGGAGGCGCACGCCGCCGCCTGCAAGATCTTCGGAACAACGCTGGGTCCAGAAGCCAACGAGGCCCATCGCAACCATTTGCACGTCGATATGGCGCCGCGCAAAACGACTAAGATCTGTGAGTAACGCGGTTAAGGACCATCCCCCTTGCATCCAGCCTTGCAGGCGGCGAATGTGGCGCCATTACTCCCGCCCAAGCCATCTGGAACGCGATGACCAGCTCCACTTCCCTGCTCGTGCCGGGCCTGTTCCCAGCCGTCCGTCCGCGCCGCAACCGCCGCACAGGCTGGTCGCGACGGCTCGTCTCCGAAAATTCGCTCACGCCAGCTGACCTTATCTGGCCCCTGTTCGTCATTGAAGGCAACGACGCGCGGCAGCCTATTGCATCGATGCCGGGCGTGGAGCGGCTTAGCATCGATCTCATAGTCGAACGGGCTCGCGAGGCCGTGGCGCTCGGCATTCCGGCGATTGCGCTGTTTCCGTATACCGATCCCAAGCTGCGCACCGACGACGCGCGTGAGGCATTCAACCCCGACAACCTCGTGTGCCGCGCGACGCGCGCTATCAAAGCTGACGGGCTTGATCTCGGCGTCATACTCGACGTAGCGCTCGATCCGTACACGAGCCACGGTCACGACGGCCTGCTGCGCGATGGCGAAATCGTCAATGACGAGACGGTCGAGGCGCTCATCAAGCAGTCCCTCAATCAGGTCGCGGCCGGCTGCGACGTGCTTGCTCCGTCCGACATGATGGACGGCCGCATCGGCGCCATCCGCAACGCACTCGAAAAGACTGGCCATATCGACACCCAGATCATGGCCTACGCGGCGAAGTACGCGAGCGCCTTCTATGGCCCATTCAGGGACGCGGTTGGCTCATCGTCGACCCTCAGGGGCGACAAGCGCACCTATCAGATGGATCCGGCCAACACCGACGAAGCGATGCGTGAAGTCGCGCTCGACATTGCGGAAGGGGCCGATTTCGTCATGGTCAAGCCCGGCATGCCGTATCTCGACATCGTCCGGCGCGTCTCGGAAACCTTCCAGGTGCCGACCTTCGCCTACCAGGTCTCCGGCGAGTACGCGATGCTGATGGGCGCCGCCGAAAAGGGCTGGCTCGACGGCGACAGGGTGATGATGGAAAGCCTGCTCGCCTTCAAGCGCGCCGGAGCAAGCGGCATCCTGACCTACTTCGCCCCGCGCGCCGCTGGCATGCTTATGGCCTGATTTTCTTCGGCTAACGGTGTGGGAAGCCGACTTTTGCACAGCCACGGCACAGCCTGCGACATGGCGCACGAGGCTCGGCACTGGTGCGCAAACAAGGTTCGGGCTAGACGTGAAGCGGCGCCTCGGGTCCTCGTCGGCGCGATGGATCGAAGCCGGACCCGCTTCAAGGCGGGTCCGCTCAATCGTCAAAACTTCAAGGGAACGCAATTCCATGGGCATTTCGTCTGAAGATTTCGTTAGCTCGATGTTCGCGAGCATCGACGCCTCCAAAGGATCAGATAAGCCCTACAAGCACTGGTTCCTGTCGAACGTCCTGCCGAAAGACGCCGCCCGCACCATCATCGACCTTCCATTTCCCGCCCCCTCCATCGAGGGCGTTTCAGGCAAGCGCGAACTCCATAACGCAACCCGCACCTACTTCGACGCGGGCAACATGGGCAAGTTCCCCGTCTGCAAGTCCTTCAACGAAGCCTTCCAGGACTCGCGCATCACCAAGCGCGTCGAGAGCTACTTCGGGACAAAACTCTCCGGATCGTACCTGCGTGTCGAATATGCTCAGGATGTCGACGGCTTCTGGCTCGAGCCCCACACCGATCTCGGAGTCAAGCTGTTCACGATGCTGCTCTATCTCTCGGAGGATCCGAGCCACACGGATCTGGGCACCGATATCTACGACGCCAACAAGGCTCATATCGGCCGCTCGCCGTTCCAGTCCAACGGCGCCATGATCTTCGTGCCGTCGGACATCACGTATCACGGCTTCGAACCGCGCAAGATCAGAGGTGTACGAAAGTCGGTTATCATTAACTATGTGACCAACGACTGGCGCGCGCGCGAGCAGCTTGCCTATCCCGATAAGCCCATCGCGGCCTGAACAGGCGCCCTCTCTCGCGGCTTGCGGGAGACGGGGTCGTTCTCTCACGCTTCGCCGTTGCCTTTGACGAGGACACGGTAGCCGGCGGTTTCCAGCCCCGTGACCGTATCGTTCAAATGGTGCCGGTCGCGCGTCTCGACCACCAACTGCAGTTCGGTGCCCTTCGCCGGCAGGTCAGTGAAAACGCGCTGGTGATGCACTTCGATGATGTTGGCGCCAAGCCCGCCGATCACGCCTGACACACGCGCCAGCTGACCCGGCCGGTCTGGAATGTCGATCGTCAGCCGCGACAACCGGCCGTCGCGGGCAAGCTCGCGCGTCAGCACGCTGGCCAGCAGCCGCACGTCGATATTGCCACCGCACAGAACCAGACCAACCTTGCGGCCGCGAAAGCGTTGCGAGTCGGCAATGACCGCCCCGAGCCCTGCGGCGCCTGCTCCCTCCACGACGGTCTTCTCGATCGTGATGAGCGTCGACACCGCATTCTCAATGTCGGCCTCGCTGACGAGCATGATGTCGTCAGCGACCGCGGCGACGAACTTCGCCGTGCGCGCGCTCGCATCCTTGACCGCAATGCCCTCAGCCAGCGTATCGCCGCCTACCGGGAGATGAGCGTGACGGACGAGGTTGTACATCGAGGGATATAGGTTGGCCTGGACGCCCGCGATGCGGATGGCAGGATTGATTGCCTTGGCGGCGACGCCCATGCCCGAGATCAATCCGCCGCCGCCGATCGGAATCACGAGCCATTCTAGATCGGGAACGGCGCGCAGCATTTCGAGCGCGATCGTTCCCTGTCCCGCCATCACGAGCGGATCGTCGTAGGGGTGAATGAACACGAGGCCGCGTTCCGCAGCCAAAACGCGCGTATGCTGCGCTGCCTCTTCCAGCATCGCACCGTGGAGAATAACTTCGGCGCCGAGCTTGCGCGTGTTCTCGACTTTGACCGACGGCGTGCCCTCGGGCATCACGATGGTCGCTGGAATGCCGAGACGACGCGCATGATAGGCGACGCCTTGCGCGTGATTGCCGGCCGACATCGCAATGACGCCGGCGCGACATTCGGCATCGCTCAAGGCAGAGAGCCGGTTGAGCGCGCCGCGTTCTTTGTAAGCACCCGTAAATTGCAGATTCTCGAACTTCAGCCAGATCTCGCAGCCGTAGATAGACGACAGCGTCTCGCTTCTGGCGAACGGCGTCTTGATGATCGACCCATCGAGCACACGCGACGCCGCTTCGATACTGGCGAGGTTCAATTCGCAAGCCGATTGGCCCGGCGCTTCCATCCCATTTTCTCCTGCCACGCGACTCGCGTTTCGATTTGGACGAGCCGTCATGCTAGCGAATTTGGCTGTCAGGCGCTCGTGGCGAATGCGCTTGCCGCACCCTGCCCCGGCTGCATAATGCGGCCCGCGTTCAACCCTCCCTCACTGGACGCGCACCCCAATCTGGAGACGGCAGTATGGCGAGAGTGGCTTGGATCGGACTTGGCGTCATGGGTTTTCCCATGGCCGGCCACATCCTGAAAAAGGGCGGTCACGATCTCACCGTCTACAATCGGACCGCCGCCAAGGCAGCGGCTTGGGTGGCCCAACACGGTGCAGGCCGGGTCGCGCGCACGCCAGCGGAAGCCGCCGACGGCGCGGACTTCGTGTTCAGCTGTGTTGGCAACGACGACGACCTGCGCGCGGTGACGGCGGGTCCGGACAGCGCGTTCAAAGCCATGCGCCCGGGATCAGTCTTCATCGACACCACCACCACTTCGGCTAACGTCGCGCGCGAGTTGTCGGCCATTGCCGCCGCCAGGCAGATCGGCTTTCTCGATGCGCCAGTGTCGGGAGGACAGGCGGGGGCTGAAAACGGCGCGCTGACGGTGATGGTCGGCGGCACGCCGGAAGTGTTTGCGGCCGCGTGTCCCGTGATCGAACACTTCGCCCGCAAGGTGACGCTGATCGGCCCGACTGGCTCGGGTCAACTCACGAAGATGGTCAACCAGATCGCCATCGCGGGGCTTGTGCAGGGATTGTCCGAGGCCATTCACTTCGCCGAACAAGCGGGGCTCGATCTCGAGGCCGTCATGGACACCATCTCGAAAGGCGCGGCTCAGTCGTGGCAGATGGATAACCGCTGGCGCACCATGCATGCTCGCAAGTTCGAATTCGGATTCGCCGTCGACTGGATGCGCAAGGATCTGGCGATCTGCCGCACGGAAGCCCAGCGCAACGGAGTGGATCTACCCGTCACCACTCTCGTCGATGGCTTCTACGCCGACGTACAAAAGCTCGGCGGCAACCGCTGGGACACGTCGAGCCTGATCGCGCGGCTCTTGCCGAAGTCGAAGCCGAAAACCACTTAGTCGGTCAAAGTTCAAAGTTCGGCACGCGCGTACTGCAGAGGCAGTGCGGTGGTGTATTTGATCTGCTCCATGGCGAAGGCCGACGAGACCTTGGCGATCTCGATGCGGGAAATGAGCCTCTTGTAGAAGGCATCGTAAGCGCCGATGTCGGGCACGACGACGCGCAGTAAATAGTCCACCTCGCCCGACATGCGGTAGAACTCGATCACCTCGGGAAAGTCGTCTACTGCCTTGTGAAACTTCTCCAGCCACGCCACCGAGTGCTTGTCGGTCTTGATCGACACGAACACCGTAACACCGGCATTGATCTTCGCAGGATCGAGAACCGCCACGCGCTTGCGGATTACTCCTAACTCCTCGAGCTTCTGGATGCGCCGCCAGCACGGCGTCGTCGAAAGCCCAACTTCCTTTCCGATGTCGGCGACGGGCCGGGTACAATCGCGCTGCAATATCGAAAGTATTTTGACATCCATCTCGTCGAACATGGGACCTCACAGAGGTGGAAAAGAATTTTGCAAACTTCGACAATGCCAGAGTTTCGTTTTCTACCAAGCGGTCGTCAAGAGCATTTTGAGTATTTTTTTTCACTTTTTCCGCGTGGGCTCTTGCCGCGCCTTCGCGTCCCGTTGCACTATCCGCTTCCCTTATCGAGGTCTTTTCTTTCCCGCAGGTGCGCGTGCCCTCCTACCTGGCCGCTACAGACATCACGTCCGAGTTTGCAGTCGCGGCCGCGCCCGACGCCGGCCGGATCGCGGCATTCGCGCAGGGCGGATATGGCGTGATCGTCAACCTTCTCCCTGATGGCGAGGCTGACACGGACACAGCGGAGTTCGCCATACTGACGGCCGCCAACGGGCTCGCCTATCACCACATCCCGGTGCACTGCCACGAGGTCTTCACCGACCAAGCCGTGACGGCGATGGCCGTCGTGCTGGATCAGGCCACCGCGCCGGTGGTCGCGTTCTGCCGCACCGGCACACGTGCCGCGATCGTGTGGGCTGCTGCGCGGGCAAGACGGGAACCCGTCGATGCCGTGCTGGCTGACCTGACGCGTTCCGGCTTCGACCTCGCCTACCTTCGCGACGATCTCGAAGCCCAGGCCTCGCGCCGGATATGGAACGGCGACACGCCCGTGGCCCCGCAGGACAATGCCACCGTGGTGCCTCAGCGGCTTGTCGCGGCCTAACGTCCGCCATCGAGAAGCAGGCGCATTGTTGCGTGGAGTTCGGGGACGACGTCTCTTTCGAACCAGGGGTTCGCTTTTAGCCAAGCCGTATTGCGCCACGAAGGGTGCGGCAGAGGCAGGCAGCGCGGAAGCGTAGGCCGCTCCAGGATTTCGCGCCAACGCATGACAGTTTGTGTCAGAGTTGCGCCGTTGTCGTCTCCCAGATGCCAGGCCTGCGCGTGACGGCCGATGAGCAGAGTGAACTCGACCTGCGCCATCCCGGCGATGAGTTCGGATCGCCAGCGGCGCGCGCATTCGGGTCTCGGTGGAAGATCGCCGCCGTTGGCATCTTGGCCGGGAAAACAGAAGCCCATCGGCGCAAAGGCAACGCGGCGCATGTCATAGAATTCGTCTCGCGATACGCCCATCCAACTGCGCAGACGGTCGCCCGACGCATCGTCGAACGGCAGGCCGGATGTATGCACGCGCGTCCCCGGCGCCTGTCCAACGACGAGGATCCGAGCCGTGGCGCTCAGGCGGACAACGGGACGCGGCTGGTGGGGCAGCGGCTTGCCGAGCGGCGCCTCAACGCATACGCGGCAGGCCTCGATGCACGACTGAAGCTTGGCGACACACGATGACATGGCGGCAAGTCTATACTTCTAGTCGAAGTCCGTCCTCTGCGAGCAGAACCCGGGGATGGATAACCTCGGCCCGGCTGGCGAGCATGGACTGGCCCATGTGAGTCAACAGAATGCGGTGCGCGGTAATCCGGGGCAGGTTCAGCTCGATAGTCCGCCAGCTCATGTGATACCGCGTCGGCTTGTCGAAGGCGTAGCATTCGGTGATGAACAGGTCGGCACTTGCCGACGCCGGAATGAGCGTCTCGACCCACTCCGTGTCACCCGAGAAAGCAAGCGTGCGCCCGCCGGTTTCGATGCGCAGAGCATAAGGCGTCGCGCCGGACGGGTGGCTGACCTCGAATGGCGTTACGCGCACAGCGCCCACCTGAACGGTTGTGTCCGTCGCGTACTCGATGAAAGTGAGCGCAAAGGGGCGCGGCGTCAGCGAAGATCCGGGGAAGAGAGCTTCGGCCGCGGTGATGAACCGCGCTTCGAGGCCGGCCGGACCCGCTACCGTCAGCGGAGCGGTGCGTTTGACGGCATATATGGCGTGGATGAGCCACCACACCAGCCCACCGAAGTGGTCGCCATGCAGATGCGTGATGAAGATGCTATCGATCCTGTTCGGGTCGAGGCTCTGCCGCTCGAGCCCGATCAGAGTGGTCGCGCCGCAGTCGATTAGGAACTCGCCATCCGAGTGGGCGACGTGAAACGATGTCTGCAGGCGGCCCCCGGAGCCGAAAGCGTCACTGCAGCCAAGCACGGTCAGGTTCATGCGTCTCCTCACGCCCGAAACCGAAAACAACCAGCCTTAGGCGTGTTGGTCCAGCAAATCTGTTCCCCAGGTAACACCCGCCACATCTGTTGCAAAACGTGTCGCAACACCGCCCCTGGTAAGTTCATGCTGCCGTCGACGGCCGCTCCAGCATGCTGGTGCGCCATCGATTCAAGTCACTAAACCCCTCAGGCATAAGTACTTTCGCAGGCTTCATGACGTCCAAGGCGACCATCGCGGTGATGTCGGCGACGGTGAAATCACCACCGGCGATGTAGGGTGTTTCGGCCAACCGTTGGTCGAGCTGTTGCAGATCGGCTTCTACTTTGGGCCTATTTTGACCTCGCCCCAGGCAGGGACCTGCGGCACTTCGTTGTACGCCATTCTGGGGTTCAAGTGCCGGAAGACCTGGGCGACGTGGAAAAACAAGCCGAACTCTATTCGGCGATTCCACATTTCGACGACGGCGCGCTGCAGCGCACTGCGGCCGAACAAGGCGGGTTCTGGCTGTAATTCCTCGAAGTAGCGGCAGATGGCCATGGTCTCGCTGATGCATGACCCGTCATCGAGCACGAGACGGGCACCTGCCGGCTGGGATTGATTGCCGCGAACTCCGGTTTGCGGAGCTCCCCCTGCATCAGGTCGATTTCTTCGGAGGGAACCGCAATACCCTTCTCGGCGAGAAATATGCGGACCCGGCGTGGATTGGGGGCCCGTCGGGTTTCGATGATCTTCATGTCTTCGCGCCCCTTTTCGTTCCGGTTGCACGTTCTACCGGCCCGGATTGTTGTCGCGCCGCCAATCGCGCGGCCTTTGGAATTCTCCGCTCCACAATCCGCGCCGGGCCTCGCGCGCCGATCGCTCCTGCGCCTCGTAGTCCCCGAACGCCACCGCAAACCCGCTCGACACCATCGCCGCATTGAGGTCCTGGCCGCCCGCGCTGCAGTGGGCGAGCAGCCTGCCGTGCTGGTCGACGGAGTGGATGCGGCAAACCATCTTCTGCCCCGCGAGCAAACGCGCAAGCTGGCGCCGGGCTTCCTCCCCGCAAGGCCACGACTTGCCATCCCGGGTACACGATTGGCGCCACTCAGGCGCGTCGATGCCTTGCATCCGCACCTCTTTGCCGGCGAGAAAGAAACTGTCGCCGTCAACGAGCTTCGGGGTGCCTTCAAGGTGACCGTCGCTGCGCTTGTCGCCCCAGTACTGGATCAATGTCGCGACTGCCAGGGCCAGGAGGAGAAGCGCGCTGCGCACGAGTTGCCGGTTGCGCAGCCACCGCTCGAATTGCATCACCACGATCTCCCAGTATACGCGACGTTAGTCTTTTGCACCGACAGTACCGAACTTGAAAGATTACAGGTGTCCATCCGGCCGCGCATGGCCGGATCCGGCGCGAGAACCGGCGAGTGCCGGTCAATCAGCGGCGAGCGGTATGGAAAGTAGCTCTACAGCCGAGGAAATTGCGAGGCTTCGAGGTCAGCGCATTAGCAAGAAGCGCGCCTCGGATGACCTCAAGGCGACGCGCGCCAAGCTTGCCAGTGGCACTACTATACGTCTAGAGTTCGAATACGAGCTTCTCTCCATTTTCGTGCGCAACGAGATGGGCGCGGCCGTCACCATGCCGGCCCTGGCGATCATCTTTGCGCTGTCGTCGATGTTCTGGGCGCCACACTACGAAGCCATCCTGTGGCTGCTTCTTGTGCTCGCCGCCAAGGTTCTTCTGCTCGAACAGTGCCGGCGGTTCCAGGGGACACCGCGCGAACAGGTCGACGTCAAGGTCTGGCGCCGCCGGTTCACCATCGCCGAACTACTCAACGGGCTGACATGGGCCGGCTTCGCGCTGATCGGCGTCGCGTCGCAATCGACCGAAACGCAGGGCGCGCTGTTTTCGAGTCACGTGTTCATCTTCGCCACGCTGATCGTGCTCCTCGCCGTCCGCATGACGTTCGCATCGACGATCATGAACATCCTCTATGCGGGCACGATTCCCATGACCCTGGTCGTCGTCGCGCGGTTGGTCATGCTCAACGAGCCCTTCTATCTCGCGCTCGCATCGATGGCTGCTGGCGTGCACATCTACTTCGTGTTTCTCGCCAAGGGCCTCCAATCGACCGCGATCGCCATGCTCGAGTTCCGCTCGCAGAAGGACGCACTGATCGCGGCGCTCGAAGAAGAAAAGCTCGTGTCCGACGAGGCGCGCCGCCGCGCAGAGGCCGCCAACAAGGCGAAATCGCGCTTCCTCGCAACCATGAGCCACGAACTTCGCACACCCCTGAACGCGATCATGGGATTCTCCGAAGTCATGCGAGACCAGCTTTTCGGGCCGATCGACAACCCGATCTATCTCGATTATGCCGGCAGCATTCACGACAGTGGCAAGCACCTGCTGCACCTGATCAATGAGATCCTCGATCTGTCGCGCATCGAAGCCGGGCGCTACGAATTGCATGAAGAGCCAGTGCGGCTCGCCGATGTTACGGAGGATTGCAACCGTCTGCTGAACCTGCGCGCCCAGAGCAAGGGCCTCGAACTCGTCGATGCCTGCGACGAGGCGTTGCCGCAGGTGTGGGCCGATCCGCGCGCGCTGCGCCAGATCTGTCTCAACCTGATGTCGAACGCGCTGAAATTCACGCCCAAAGGTGGCCGCATCACTGTCAGCACTGGCCAGACGGCGGATGGCGGCCAGTTCCTGTCCGTGCGCGACACCGGCCCCGGCATACCCAAAGACGAAATCCCGAAGGTTCTGCAAGTCTTCGGCCAGGGCTCGCTCGCGCACGAGAATGCAGAGGGCGGGACCGGCCTTGGACTGCCTATCGTGCAGAGCCTGATCGAACTGCACGGCGGCACGTTCGATCTTCTGTCAGAACTGCGCAAGGGAACGGAGGTCACCATTTGCCTGCCGAAGGCACGGGTTCTGGCCGCGGTGGCGCCCCTCCAGCAGCCGGGCGCGGAACGCCACCGCGGCGACAGTCGGGTGACGCCTGCCCCCGTCAGATCGCCGCGCGCTCCGCGGTTGCGCACCGCAGCCGACGGCCGCCGGGCGAGTATTGCCATTTAGCCGAACCCGATCGCGTTTTTTCAAGTTTTCCAGTGACTTCCACAGACCGCGGCCGCGCTGCGATTGTGCCGTGCCACCGAACGCCCTATATCGTTGTCGCTGTCAGCCCAAACTGCGTCGAGCGCCGTGGCCAACTGGACAAAACCCCCGCCCATGGAAACTCCCTGCGTCGACGTCTGCGTCATCGACCCGGCGAGCGACACCTGCGAAGGCTGCGGCCGCACGCTGAAAGAGATCGCGTCGTGGGCGTCCCTGACCTCTGCTGAACGCCGCCACATAATGGCCGAACTTCCCGCCCGCAAACGACATCTCGGACGGGAGTAACTCCATGCTGGGATGGCTACTTGCACTGCTGGCCGTGCTGGTCGGCGCCTTCTTTTTTCTGGCGAGCGGCGAACCCGGCGAACTCGCTGGCAGCCTGGACGGTTCGGCCATCGTCTATCTGATTGTCGGCGGAGCGCTCGTCGCGCTCTACTCTGTCTCGCTTGCCGGCGACTATCGCGGCCGCGCCGGCAAGTCGCTGCACCATGCCGCCATCTGGATCGGCGTCCTGATTGCCCTGCTCGGCGGCTACGCGTTTCGCAGCGAAATCGGAACGGTGGTCTACCGCATCGCCGGGGAGGTGATGCCGCCGGGTCAAGTGATGACCGTTCAGGACGGCCAAGCGGGTGAGCGCGCCGTGCGTATCCGCAAGCATCCCAGCGGTCACTTCGTGGCGCGGGCAACCGTCAACGGTAGCGCGATCCGTTTGCTGGTCGATACTGGCGCGTCCACGGTCGTCCTGAAACCGGCCGATGCCGAGAAGGCGGGAATAGACACCCGCTCTCTGTCGTTCAGCGTTCCCGTTTCGACGGCGAACGGCACGACATACGCAGCCCCCGTCCGCATCCGGAGTCTCGCGGTCGGGCCGATCGTCATGGAAGACGTCGATGCGCTAGTCTCCCAGCCGGGAAGTCTTAAGGAAAGCTTGCTCGGTATGAGTTTTTTAAAACGTTTGCGGTCTTATGAAGTCTCCGGTGAATTCATGACCCTGCGAGGGTGATGGCCACCCCTCCGCTCGATGGCGTCTAAATGGCGAGTTTCTGTGATGGCGTTGTCGTCCGGCACCCGAACCCTGCTCGGAGAGACCCTAAGCTGGGTCGTATTGGCTGCAGCTTGCGCCGGAACCCTCATCTACTACCAGGATCTGAAGCGCCTTACCGCGACCGTGCTCGGCATGTCGACGGCAGAACGGATCGCGGCCGCGACGCCGGCATCGCATGGCCCCTCTCACGGAGAGGTCAATTCAAATCCCGGCGGCACAGTCGAACTGCACGCGACAAGCAATGGCCACTTTCAGGCCCGCGTCGACGTCAACGGCCGCAGCATCGATGTGATGGTCGATACGGGCGCAAGCATGGTGGCGCTGACGTTCGAGGACGCCGAGAAGGCCGGCATATTCCTGCGCGACATCGACTACACGCAGCGCGTCAGCACCGCCAATGGCATTGCACGCATCGCTCCTGTCACACTCAGCCGCGTCAGCATCGGCGGTATTACAGTGCACAACGTTGAAGCTGCCGTCGCGGAACCGGGGAAGTTGCAGATCTCCCTTCTTGGAATGACGTTCCTGTCTCGCCTCGACCGCGTCGACATGCGCTCTGGCACACTTCTGCTACAGGATTGAGCCGCCACGCGATTGCCATCAATCTCGCCAACAAGGCGATGCCTGAGCTATGGGATGCGACTGTCGGTTGCACGCCTCGCTCTCTTCTCCTCTCCGCTTCAATCCAGGACACCTTCATGCTGCCTCAACCTCGCGCCGACCTGAGACCCAATACGGCCGATTTCGAGCGCTTTCCGCTCGTCAAGCCAACGGGCTTTCGTGAATATGATGCGCGCTGGTTGTTTCCTGAAGAAATCAACCTGATGGGCCTCAATGCCGTAGGACTCGGCATGGCGACCCTGTTCGCAGAGCGCGGCGTCAAGAAGCGCATCGTCGTCGGTCATGACTATCGCTCGTATTCGGGCAGCGTGAAGCAGGCACTGATCACCGGACTTCTGGCCGGCGGCTGCGAGGTTCACGACATTGGCCTTGCTCTTTCGCCGATGGCCTATTTCGCCCAGTTCGATCTCGACGTCGAAGGCGTCGCGATGGTGACGGCGTCGCACAACGATAACGGCTGGACCGGTATCAAGATGGGCCTATCGCGACCCCTCACGTTCGGGCCTGACGAAATGAGCCGCCTCAAGGAGATCGTGCTGTCGGGATCTTATAAAACAGCAAACGGCAGCCGCTACATTTTCGTGCCCGACATGGGCGAGCGTTACATGAGGGCTCTCACGAACCGGCCGAAGCTCAGGCACAAGCTAAAGGTGGTCGCGGCGTGCGGCAACGGCACGGCCGGGGCATTCGCGCCGGAAGCTCTGGAAGCGATCGGCTGCGAAGTGGTGCCAATTGACGTCGAACTCGACCATTCCTTCCCGCGCTATAATCCCAATCCTGAAGACATGAAGATGCTGCATGCAATCGCGGACGCCGTCGTTAAGCACAAGGCCGACGTCGGCCTGGGCTTCGATGGCGACGGCGATCGTTGCGGCGTCGTTGATAACGAGGGACACGAGATTTTCGCCGATACCGTCGGCGTCATGCTGGCGCGCGATATCTCCGCACAGTATCCCAATTCCACGTTCATCGCCGATGTGAAATCTACGGGTCTCTTCATGACCGATCCGGTGTTACAGGCGAACGGCGCCAAGGCTCTCTACTGGAAGACCGGCCATTCCTACATGAAGCGCTACACGTTCGAACAGAAGGCGCTGGTTGGTTTCGAAAAGAGCGGCCACTTCTTCTTCCAGCCGCCGCTCGGACGCGGTTACGACGATGGCCTGGTCGCAGCGCTCGCCGTCTGCGACATGCTCGATCGCGCGCACGGCCGCACCATGGCGGATCTCAAGCGCGCGCTGCCGAAGACGTACCAGTCTCCCACCATGTCGCCCCACTGCGGCGACGAGGTGAAGTACGGCATCGTCGACAATATCGTCGCGCAATACGAAGATCTCGCCAAATCCGGCAGCACGATTGCCGGCCAGAAGATCCGCGATCTCGTTACCGTCAACGGCGTGCGTGTCACGCTCGCGGACGGCACTTGGGGTCTGGTCCGCGCCTCGTCTAACAAGCCCGAACTCGTCATCGTCGTCGAGAGCCCCGTGTCGGAAGCCAACAAGGTCGCGATCTTCCGCGACATCGAGGCAAGGCTCGCGAAGTTTCCCGAGGTCGGCGAATACAATCAAAAGATCTGACGAACCGGCGCCTCGCCAACAAAAATTCCCCGGTCTTGCGACCGGGGATTTTCTTCTGGCCAACCGTATTGGCTTCAGGCAACCCCGCCGAGAACTTCGTTGGCGCGCCACGAGAAACGGGCGCCTGTGATCCGGCGGTAGATCCGCGCGGCGAAGGGAAGTATCATCCAGCCAGCGAAGTTGACGCCGGCAGCGGCGCCTTCGAGCGTGTCGAAGTGCCAGTCGAATGCGAGAATGGTGATGAGGGCAAGCGACAGGCAGATCATGGCGGCTGTGAAGCCTACGTACAGGATCGTGAAGATCGCGTCGACGGCGATGTTGCGGTTGTTGGTCATTGGCCACGCTCCTCGATGCTGAATTGTCTGGCGGCGGTGCTCCGCCGTTTCGAATATCAATTTAGCCGGAGTAGAAGACCGCCGCTGTCACGAACGTAACAGTCACGGGCAGTAGTCTCGCAGGTGCAAAACGCGCAAGGTCGCGCGGGCGTTCCCTCAGCGGCGAACACGGCGGCGCGGCAAGTCGCCTGCATCCGACGCTGCGTCCCCGCCATCATCGGCGGCGGCAGCGCCGTCCGCAGGTGCGGCGCGACCTGCAACTGCGTTGACCGGATCGGAGCAGCTCGTCAGCCAGACGTCGAAAACAGGATGCTCAACGGCATTAAGGCCAGGGCTCTCCGCAAACATCCAGCCAGCGAAGACTCGCTTCTCCTGACCATCGAGCTGGACCTCGTCGACCTCGACAAACGTCGTCGTTTTCGGCGGCTCGGTCGGCGGGCGGGAATAGCAGATGCGCGGGGTGACCTTCAGGGCGCCGAACTGGACGGTCTGGCCGAGCGGCACCTCGAGCTTCTTGATCGTGGCCGTCACTTTGTCGAGCGCGGAAAAGACTGCGACCCTGTTCTCCAGCCGGTCGGCAAGGGCGAAATTCGGCGCCAGCGGCAAGACAGAGGCGACAACGGCAAGAGCGCAGGCCATCATCGCCTGCCACGTGAAGCGATTATCAGGAGTGGCGTTGCGGCCAGTGCCAGTCAGCATCTTTCCACTCGGCCTCTCGTTGCGCAAACTATCATGCGGACGGACCCGCGTACATTCCTCCCCGGCGCCATCGATCTTGTCGGCGCAAATGGTGACGCCAGCGTGGCTTTCCGCTACCGCGATCAATCGGGCCGCCAAGGCTTGTAGTCGCCGGTTGCCTTGGGGCGCGCTGCGGCCGCGAGGATCGACCCCTTCGGCCGATAGGCCCCGCTTGTGCCGGTCATATTCATGACATGCGGCTTCTGCCAGGGCTGGGGGCGGTAGGTCTCGGCGGTCGGGGGAGTATCCACCGTATAGTGCAGCCAGCCATGCCAATCTGCCGGGACCTTCGAAGGATCGGCGAGATCGCTATAGGTCACCCAGCGGCGCGGCCGGTCGAGCGGACCCTGGGGGCCGCGGCCAGGCTTCTGCTCATAGTAACGGTTGCCCACCTCATCCGAGCCGACTAAGTGGCCCTGACGCCAGATCGTGAGACGGGTGCCCCACGTGTTGCCGCCCCACCAGCTGAATATCTCGCTCAGGATGCTCATTTACGCCTTCCCAATTCGCTGCCTCGTGACGCCGATGCCGATTAGGCCCCAATGCCGGATCTGTCCAGTGGTCGTATGGGCGCGGCCCAAATGCAACAGGTGTAACATCGGGAATCGCAATAGCCTAATTTTGTTGAACACTCCGAGCCCATGTTTTCGGGCATCTCCACAAGGCGCGAAAAGCATCCAATCGCTGGGAAGCCTGCAATTGCGCCGCTTCCAGGCTGTCAATCCCCAATTTGCCAACACCACCAGATGTAGCTGCGATTGCAGATAAGACCACAATATCTAGTCAGACGTACCGTGACGACTTCGCCGAATCGGCCTAGCAATTGTGTCGTTGCGGGTGTGCGTCATTTGCCCCGCCACCAGTTCTCGCCAAAATCGCACGGCGGATTAGTCGTCGCCGGAGTCCCGTCGGCCCAGTCGAATGCCAAGTGTTGCCGTCGCGCCGAGGGGTCTGCGTGCATCATGGTGACCTGAGGTTACGCGGCTCCTCGGTGCCTATCGAAGCGGGCGGGAAGGTAGTTGTGACGCATGCGTAGCGGAATTTCCATTCGAGCGCAGGACGCAGGGGGCAAGACCAATGAAGATCACACGTCGTTTCACGGTAGCCGGAAAATCACCCTACGCATCCATCGCCTTCCGCAGCGCGACCTCCGAGATCAAGAATCCGGATGGATCGGCAGTGTTCCGCCTCGCCGGCTTCGATGTGCCCCAACACTGGAGCCAGGTCGCCGCCGACGTCCTGGCACAGAAGTACTTCCGCAAGGCCGGTGTGCCCAAGCGCCTGCGCAAGGTCGAAGAGACCCAGGTCCCCTCCTGGCTGTGGCGCTCCGTCGCCGACGAGCGCGCACTCGCCGACCTGCCCGAGAAGGAGCGCCACGGCGGCGAATCCGACGCCCGCCAGGTCTTCGATCGCCTCGCCGGCACATGGACATACTGGGGCTGGAAGGGCGGCTATTTCACCACCGAGGACGACGCCCGCGCCTTCTACGACGAGCACCGCTTCATGCTGGCCAACCAGATGGCCGCGCCGAATTCTCCGCAGTGGTTCAACACCGGCTTGCATTGGGCCTACGGCATCGATGGCCCCGGTCAGGGCCACTATTACGTCGACCATGAAACTGGCCAACTGACGGTATCGTCATCGGCCTACGAGCATCCCCAGCCGCATGCCTGCTTCATCCAGTCGGTCGAAGACGATCTCGTCAACGAGAACGGTATCATGGACCTTTGGGTGCGCGAGGCGCGCCTGTTCAAGTACGGCTCCGGCACCGGCTCGAACTTTTCCTCGCTGCGCGGCGCCAATGAAAAGCTGTCGGGCGGCGGACGCTCGTCCGGTTTGATGAGCTTCCTCAAGATCGGCGATCGCGCCGCCGGGGCCATCAAGTCGGGCGGCACGACCCGGCGCGCGGCCAAGATGGTCGTCGTCGACGTCGATCATCCCGATGTCGAGGAATACATTAACTGGAAGGTAAAGGAGGAGCAGAAGGTCGCCGCTCTCGTTACCGGCTCCAAGATCTGCCAGAAGCGCCTCAAGGACGTGATGAAGGCGTGCGTGAACTGCGAAGCGGACGACGACGCCTGCTTTGACCCGTTGAAGAATCCCAAGCTCAAGTCGGCCGTCCGGGAAGCCAAGCGCGATGGCGTGCCGCAGAACTACATTCTACGCGTCATCCAGTTCGCGCGCCAAGGCTACAAGGACATCGACTTCGCCACTTACGATTCCGACTGGGACAGCGAAGCCTACCTGACCGTATCGGGCCAGAACTCCAACAACTCCGTGCGCGTGACGGACGAGTTCCTCAACGCCGTGAACGAGGACAAGGAGTGGAAGCTGACCGCCCGCAAGGACGGCAAGGTAACCAAGACCCTGCGCGCCCGCGATCTTTGGGAATCGATCGGACATGCCGCGTGGGCTTCCGCCGATCCAGGGATCCAGTTCCATACCACCATCAACGACTGGCACACATGCCCGCAGTCGGGTCCGATCCGCGCCTCGAACCCGTGCTCGGAGTACATGTTCCTCGACAACACGGCGTGCAACCTCGCCTCGCTCAACCTCATGCGCTTCCGCCGCGAGGACCAGAGTTTCGACATCGAGGCCTATGAACACGCCTGCCGCCTGTGGACAGTCGTGCTCGAAATCTCGGTGCTGATGGCGCAGTTCCCATCTCGCCAGATCGCCGAACTCAGCTATCGGTACCGGACCCTGGGCCTTGGTTTCGCCAACATCGGCGGACTGCTGATGGCCTCGGGCATCCCCTACGACAGCGACGCCGCCCGCGGCATCTGCGGCGCCATCTCCGCCATCATGACCGGCGTCGCCTATGCGACGTCCGCCGAAATGGCGAAGGAACTCGGTCCCTTCCCCGGCTACGAGCCGAACAAGGCCGACATGCTGCGCGTGATCCGCAATCACCGCCGCGCGGCCTATGGCGAGCTTACGGGCTACGAGAAGCTGGCGATCGCTCCCGTGCCGCTCGACCACAAGAACTGCAAGGATCAGCGTCTCGTCGACGCCGCCAAGCGCACCTGGGACAACGCTCTCGGCCTCGGCCAGGCGCACGGGTTCCGCAACGCGCAGGCAACCGTCGTGGCGCCGACCGGCACCATCGGTCTCGTCATGGACTGCGACACGACGGGCATCGAGCCCGACTTCGCGCTGGTCAAGTTCAAGAAGCTCGCCGGCGGCGGCTACTTCAAGATCATCAACCAGTCGGTTCCCGAAGCGCTTCGGACGCTGGGCTATCGCGAGAGCGAGATCGCCGAGATCGAAGCCTTCGCGGTCGGCCACGGCTCGCTGCGCCAGTCGCCCGCCATCAACCACTCGACGCTGAAGGCCAAGGGCTTCACCGACGACGTTCTGGCCAAGATCGAATCCGGTCTCGGCACGGCGTTCGATATCAAGTTCGTGTTCAACAAGTGGATGATCGGCGAGGAGTTCCTGACGCAGACGCTGAAGGTTCCGGCCGACAAGCTAAACGATCCGTCATTCGACGTGTTCGCCCACCTCGGTTTCTCCAAGAAGGACGTCGAGGCCGCCAACAACCACGTCTGCGGCACCATGACGGTCGAGGGCGCGCCGCATCTCAAGGCTGAGCATCTCTCCGTATTCGACTGCGCCAATCCGTGCGGCCGCACGGGCAAGCGCTTCCTGTCGGTAGAAAGCCACATTCGCATGATGGCGGCGTCGCAGCCGTTCATCTCGGGCGCCATCTCCAAGACGATTAACATGCAGAACGAGGCGACCGTCGAGGACTGCAAGGAGAGCTACATGCTGTCCTGGCGTCTCGCGCTCAAGGCCAACGCGCTCTATCGCGACGGCTCGAAGCTGTCGCAGCCGCTCAACTCGCAGATCCTTTCGGATGACGCGGACGAGGCGGACGACGTCGTCGAGCAGATCTCGGCCGCGCCGATGGCCGCCCGCACGGCGCAGATCGCGGAGAAGATCGTCGAACGCATCATCTACGTGAAGCAACAGGAGCGCGAGAAGATCCCCAGCCGCCGCAAGGGCTACACGCAGAAGGCCACCGTCGGCGGCCACAAGGTGTATCTGCGCACGGGCGAGTACGACGACGGACGCCTCGGCGAGATCTTCATCGACATGCACAAGGAAGGCGCCGCCTTCCGCTCGCTGATGAACAACTTCGCCATCGCCATCTCGCTTGGCTTGCAATACGGCGTGCCGCTGGAAGAATACGTGGAGGCATTCACCTTCACGCGCTTCGAGCCGGCCGGCCTCGTGCAGGGCAACGAGACGATCAAGAACGCGACGTCGATCCTCGACTACATCTTCCGCGAACTTGCCGTGTCATACCTCGCGCGTCACGACCTAGCGCACGTCGATCCGCGCGAGATCGTCGGCGAGACGGGCCTTGGCTCGGGCGACGACGCAACCGACGCGCAGCTCGATCTCAATCTGCCCGATAGCGTGTCGAAGGTGGTGTCGAAGGGCTTCATGCGCGGCAATCCGATCCGGCTTGCCACACGCGGCGGTGTCGCGGCCGCACATGCCAGCAATGGCAGCACCGTGCGCGACCTGCAGGACGATGTGACGGCGCTGTTCGGTGAGAACAGCTACACCAGCGAAGGCGCAGCCTCGGGTGCAGGTGAGTTGCGCACCTCCGGTGCGACGGCTCTCAAGTCCGACACCGAAGTCATGTTCCAGCGCACGACGGTGAAGACGGATGCGACCGCGAACGCCAAATCCCGCTCGGCAGAGCGGGTCGCTGAAGCCCGCCTGCGCGGCTACGAAGGCGTCGCCTGCTCCGAGTGCCAGAACTTCACGATGATCCGGAATGGCACGTGCCTGAAGTGCGATACGTGCGGATCTACGAGCGGGTGCAGTTGATCCAATGCAAGGGGCGCTGCAATCAGCGCCCCTCATTCTATGAGACGCGCGGCGGCGGCGCACGTCGCTCTCTACCGCACCGCTCCGTCGCTGATGGGCCTTGCCGCGCAAATCGCGTTCGCGCTGATGCCGCAGCTGCGGGCGCGCAGCTGAGGGCATGCGAAAACAGAGCGTGCGGCCGGAGCCGCCCGTGTGTTGTTCTATGTGCGAGGCGGAGTGCTTACGGCGTCTCGTACAGCGAGCGGTAGGCCGCGGCCTGCTCTGTGGGGAGCTTCGGCAGCAGCGTGCGCATCGTCTCGTTGCCGACGAGCTTGCCGTTGCGCTTGAACTGCCAGTCGGAAATGCGATTCTCGGTGAACACGTAGCGCTGTCCGGCCTTCACGTTCTTCACCGTGTTCGGCACGTTGCTGATTGTGCCTTCGAGCTTACCGTCCGCGCGGGTGATGCGCGTCAGCCAGACAGGCTCGATGATGTCGCCATCGGCGATTGCGACCTTGACGGCGAACTCGGTTTCGTTGGCGGCGGGCTTCTCCAGCTTTGACCAGAACTCCGGAAGTGACGCCCGTGCCTTGGCGATGGCAGCCTTCATAGGGGGATCGTCGGATGAAATGAGCAGCGACTTGGACGCGGGCGCGATTTCACTCGCCGCCGAGGCGGCAGGCGCAACGGGTGCAGCGGGCTTGCCGAGCTCGGTGAGCTCGATTTCATCACCAGGCTGGATGACCTGCGGTTCGTCCGGCGTCGAGATCGCATCCTCCGCCGCGACACGCCCCGCATCGGCCGGTTTTGCGGCGGATTCGGCTTCGGTGGTCGCGGCGGGCTCGACAGGTTCGCTCGGCTCCGAGGTGACAGCGAGTTGGGCCGCTTCCTTCAATTCATCCGGTGACACCGACGGCGCGGCGTGCGGTACCTCTGGCGGAGCCATCACGGCGGGAGCTTCGGCGAGCGTCGGCTTGTCGGGTGTATGCGGCGGCGCCGGTTTGACGACCTTTGTCGACGTCGCCTCATCGATGCGCTTTGCCAGGTCGTCGGACGCGATGACAGCACTCGGGGCGGTTTCGACTGGCATAGCTGCAGCGGCAGCTTCAGTGGTCGCGGGCTTGTCAATGGGAATTTCCGATGCGGCCGGGCTGGCAGCAGCCTGATCGACGGGCTTGGCCGCTTCACCGGCAGCGACCGCAGCCGCGGGTACCACCGCTTCGGCAGCTGACTTGGGCGCGTCCGCGATCGCCGCTTCAGCCGACTTAACCGCGACATCTGAAGGCGTGGGAGCGACAGGCGTTGCGGGCGACGTGACCGCCGGTGCGGCCGCGACAGCGGTTGACGGCGCCTCGACGGGGGCGACGAACTGCGCGGCGGCGGCAGGTGCTGCAGGCTCGACCTTCGCAGGTTCCGATGTCGCGGCTTCGACCTTCGCGGCTTCAGGCTTCACAGGCTCGAGTTTGGCCGCTACCGGCGTAGGCGCGCGGGCGCCGTCGATCTTTGCCATCCAATCGCCAGAACCGTTGCCGCTCTTGGCGACCGTGGCTTTCTGGACGCCGGAAGCGCTACCCGGCATGGGCTCTTTGGCGCCCTTGGGCAACTGGCTGATGGTCGTCATCCACTCGCCGACGGTTTCGGCGACCGGCGACGGAACGCCCGCGTAGTTCCTGTCGCGATCCGTGCAACCGCCTTCGCACGTGATGACGCCAGCCTGCGGATCCGTGGCCGATGCAGACGGAGATTCCGGAGCGGGAGCGTTCTTTGGCAGAACCGACACCACCTGCGGGCCCTCGCGATCCCGGCAGTTCGCCTCGCACACAACGACGAACTGATCAGGATAATCCTTGGCGAGTGGGCTCTGGAATGTGTCTTCGACGTGCGCGTCCTGCTTGAGGATGTCACTGGCGCGGTGGTCGTAGTAGTCGGGGCCGCGGCTCTGCGAAAGAATCTGTTCAAGTGGGCTCTGCGCAGGCTTCGCCGTTTTCCAGATGTCGGTTTCGGGAGCCGCTGCGGCCTCGCCGGACGATTTTGTGGTGCTCGTAACTGGCTTGAACAGATGCGGATGCAATCCCGAATTGGCCTTGTGGTCGGGATCACCAGCGCCGGTGGTAGCGCGCCCGGGTGCGCTTTGTTGCACATCATCAAGTGCGCCGGCGGCGGCTTTCATTCCCGGCTCGGCGAAGGCCGGTGCGTTCCAGAACGCGATGAGAGCTGCGATCGACGCGCCTATCATGACGATGGCGAACGACTTCGAGGACTGACTGTACATATCGATAGACCCGCCTGAACAAACTACAATCAGACGTCACATTGCCTGACAGGTGTAAATGAACTCCTTAAGCAGCGCTCCAACATGGGGCAGAGCCCATGGGGCATGGGGCAGAGGCCAGCAGCCGGGCGCTTCGCAGCGGGGCTATTTCGTGTGGACGAAGACGGATGGCCCCGCGGCGGCGTTGATAACAGGGATGTTGCGGTAGTTCGTACCGTCGGCAGCGCGCACGGGGCGCGGGGCCTTGCCGTCCTCGCCGGTGCGGGACCGCGCCACATCGGCATCTTCGAGCCGCCGCAGATCGACGCTCGGCCGGTTGGCGGGCGCCGGCGTCAGTGTGCGCACCGGAGTCGCCGTTGGTGCGGGTGATGCCGCGGGAGCTTGGGCCGAGACGGCTGCGGGCTCGACGGTGAGCCCGTAGTAGGCCGCGATACAGGGATCGCTCTTCTTCATCGTCTCGACTTCGCCGAACCTGACGTAGACGATGCGGCCACCTTCGCAGACATAACCCTCATCCGCACGGGCGCGCTCGACTTCGATGCCGGCTGCAAGGCCAATCGCGAAGACGCACAATTTCAGCAGTCTGCTCATCGCCCACTCCGTCCGTTCGACGGCGTTACGATATGGCACAGTCGTTAACTGTGCGTTTACCCGGCAGGGCTCAGGGTTTGGGCGGATATCGCCAATAGTTGCCCAGCGCGGTCGGCACCAATTGAAGGATCGGGATGCGCTTGTCGGGCGGCCGCTCGCCGGTTTGCAGCAGCAGTTGGATATCGTTCAACAGCGCGTTGTTCTCGGCATAGCCCGAGTGATTGAGGCCGAGGCTGTCCGTGCTCGCCGCCGTTACGTCGATGGTGTCGACGCCGGGCAGCACGAGCGGCCCCGTTTCGGGCACGTCGCCCGCACGCGGCACACCGCCGTTGAAGCGGCGCGATACACTGAGCGCGCGGTCATTGGCGGCGGCATACAGAGTGATCCCATTCGCCAGTCCCTGAATTTCGTTGGCGATGTTTTCAAAGTTGTCGCGATCGACATCCGGCGCGGCGAGAATGATCTGGTTGATGAGTACGCCTTCGGGTGCTGCCGCCTTCAGATCCTTCAGCACCTGTAGGGCCGGCTGGTTGCCCATGCTGTGGGCAATCACGCTGACCGACTTAGCGCCAGTTTCTTTGATGACGAGGTTCAGGAAGTCGCGCAGGTAGGGCGTCGACTGTCCCGCGCTCTCGCGATCGTAGGTGTAGCTTGCCACACCACCGCCTGACGGCCAGCTGTACAGGAACGGCGCACCGTCGAACTTCAGATCGTATGCGATCTGGGCGGTTCGGTAGACGGCATTATCGAAGTGCGTGTTGAATCCGTGAATGAAGACCAGCGCGTGATCCTTGAAGCGCTGAGACTGCCCGAGACGTTCCCGCACGACGGCAAGGAAGTCTTCGCGCGAAAGAGCCTTCAGCTCTTTCATCGTAAAGTGTTTCTGGGGATCCTCCGCTTCCTCGTAGAGCGTCACGTCAAAGTAGGGAATGCGAATGGCCCACGGGCGCTCGACGGCCGGCACCTCGTGCGACTTCGGAATCGTGACAAGTGCGCGGCCAAGCTCGAGCCGGCGCGCACGGTTCGCGCCGTAGTCGATGCGCTTGGGGAGGGCCGTCTGCTCGCGGTCGGTTCCGTAGAACACCGGCACGACGTCGTAGTCGGTCTGCTCCTCGCTCTTCTTCTCTTCGGCCGGAACTGACGGCGCCGGCGCTGGAGATGGCGGCGGGGCCACCTCACCCGGCTGCGTCTCGAGTTCGGGAACGGGGGGTGCCAAACCGCCAGACGGCAGGTTTTTCTCCAATTGATCGTCCAGGGCGGGCGGCAGCGAACCGGACCCTTGAGGTTCAGTGCCGGTCTGCGGTTCCATACCGCGCAAGGTGTCGTCTTCCGATTTCGGCAAGTCCAGTTCCGGAGCCGGCGCTCCGACTGCGGGCGGTTCGGCGCTTTCCTCTGCCGATCCCCTGCCGCGGCCAAAATTGTCGGCTGGATCATCAGCGGGTGGCGACTTGGCGCCATCGGTCGCAGAAGCTTCTCCTCCGGCCGGCTCGGACGGTTCTTCAACCGAGGGTGCTGCCGGTGGTTCGGTTGATTTCGTTGGCGCAGCGACGTCGGGTGCCGACGTTGCAGGCGGGGCGCGTGCAACGTCGCGCGACTGCTCGACCCCGAAAACCACCATCAGCGCAATGGGAGCGGCAACGATCGCCAGCAAGGCCAGACGCGCGAAAAGGCGCGCCCACCTCGGCATATTGCCGACCGCAGACCAGGCGAAAGCATAAAGAAGGATGGCGGTCCCGATTAGAACCGGCGCGACAAGACCCTGCGGCAACTCAGTCATTGCGGCACCCTCCCCGAAAGACCGCACAGCGGCCGACACCGCTGAAATTTACGAACACGGCGCTGCGGCGGCAACCGTTTCACCCACCATGACAATAGTCTGTGCGTAACAGTTTCTGTGAGACCACAATAAGCCCTTGCGGGGAATACGGCTTTTCATCCATGTTCCCGCGCGAAACGTGCCGATCCAGCAATAACAGGGCCACTGATGCCTGCTGCCACATTCCTGCCTTCGCGCGCGGGCGCCCCGATACCAATTGCCGACATGGCGCGCGGCGTCCGTAGCGGCGACCGTGCAATACTCGCGCGCGCCATAACTCTCGTCGAAAGCACGAAAACCGAGCACAATCACCGCGCCCAAGAGTTGCTGCAGGAACTACTGCCCTATACCGGCGACGCCATCCGGCTCGGCATTACGGGCGTTCCAGGCGTCGGCAAATCGACCACCATCGATCAGCTCGGCATGAACCTCGTGGCAGCGGGTCACAAGGTCGCCGTTCTCGCGGTCGATCCGACATCGAAGCGCACCGGCGGCTCGATCCTGGGTGACAAGACGCGCATGAACCAGCTGGCGCAGTCGCCCGCCGCCTTCATCCGTCCGTCGCCAACCTCCGGCACGCTCGGCGGCGTCACGCGCAAGACGCGCGAGACGATGGCGCTTGTCGAGGCGGCGGGCTTCGATGTCGTCATCGTAGAAACGGTGGGCGTCGGACAAAGCGAAGTCGCCGTCGCCGATATGGTCGATTTCTTTCTGGTGCTGCTCCTCGCCGGCGGGGGGGACGACCTGCAGGGCATCAAAAAAGGCATCATCGAACTCGCCGACATGATCGCCATCAATAAGGCTGACGGCGACAACATCACACGCGCCAAGCGCGCCGCCAACGAATACCAGAACGCCATTGCGATCTTTACGCCGAAGGAAGCCGAGTGGCTGCCGCCGGTCATCACCATATCGGGCCGCGAGAATTCGGGCCTCGACGCGCTGTGGGACAAGATTTTCGAACACCGCGCCCTGATGGCGAATAGCGGTGCGTTCGCCGCGCGTCGCCAGCGGCAGGCGGTCGAATGGACGCGCGACATGCTGAGCGACCGGTTAATGGCAGCACTCAAGGCCAATGAACGGGTGGCGGCCCGGCTGCCAGAAATCGAGGGCGCGGTCCGTGATGGCCGCCTGCTGCCAACGCTCGCCGTCGACGAGATCCTGGGCCTGATGGGCCTGACCAGCTAGGACGCTTTCCCTGTGCGCCAATAACTCGCGCAACCGGGCGTTCTCACCCTTCAATTCGCTGAGCTGTGCCTGCAGCTGTTCAAACGCCCCCAAGCACATCATAGGCCGGCAGGAGCAGGAGATGTACTGATTGCAGTTGCGGTCTCAGGCCTCGATGTTGACACGATAACGCGCTCGGGCCGACCGCTCACAACCTTGGTGACGGCCTCCATCAGCATCGGCGCGCTGTCGTCCTCCACCACGCGCGCCTTAGCACTCCCCCTTTCCAAGAGTGGGAGGTCGGAATGGATCACGCACGCCCCACGGCGCCGGCGCAACTCTCGAAATCTGCGCCGGCTTCATCAGCCTGCCCAACTCATCACGATGGATGTTCAAGAGCCAGAAGGATCATCGCGTGCTTCCTAAATTCCGCCGTCGAGGCGCTAGGCTCGCAGTTTCGTTGACTGCCGCACCCTGACTAAAGGCGGATGGCGGGATACACTTGGGCGATCCCGCCCGCGCACGATCATTTGCTACTTTTGATCTCGATGCGCTTGGCTTGTTTCTCCGCCGCCGGCGAACGCGAAATCATGACCTTCAGCACACCCTTGTCGAAGGTCGCATCGACCTTGTTCTCGTCAGCCTCGAAGGGCAGAGTGAAGCGGCGCATAAAGGTGCCATAGGAACGCTCGACGAGGTGATACTGCTTCCTTTCGTCCTTTTCTTCTTTCTCAGCTGTGTGCTCGGCCGTCAGCGTCAAAACCCCATCGGAAATCTTGACGTCGATGTTCTTGGGATCAACGCCGGGCAACTCGGCCGCGACCTCAAGACCCTTGTCGGTTTCGGCAATGTTCACCTTGGGCGACAGGAAGCCGGTATCGCCGAACATCGCAGGCATCGACCAGTCCCGTCCGAAACTTTCCAGCATGCGGTCCATGTCGCGCCGCAGCGAACGGAAGGGATCGACATCGCTGCCGCCGCGCGACCCGCCGAACGGTATCAGGGATTTGAAGTCCATAGTAATTCTCCTGTACAAAATTTGGTCCACTGGAATGTTCATCGTGGAAGCCGCAAATCGTAGCTACGCTCGCGGCTCGCCGCCGACGCGCGTCAATGTTTTTATCTGTCAAATGCACAGGCCGTTCCTTGCGCTCGATCAATGAGATGGCAGCGAAAGCGTGCTAAAATGAATATTTGATATCGCACCGCCGCTGCGCGGCCATAGACACCGACGAGTCATCCACTGAACGGTGCGCTTCAGCCACACCGTATTGCAGCGGCTCTTATGCCCATCTAACAGTCTTCCATCGCGCCATTTCCCGGCGCGCGAGGAGGCCGCGATGAGCCCGTTGAACCGTCAAGCCATGACGTCTGCCGCGATTGTTCTGGCGGCGGTAGCGATGTCGGGCTGCGACGCGGCGATGTCGACCGGGACGATCACGAACTCCATCGCACAAACCCCCGGTTTCGTGCCCGGAGTTCCGCCGGGTTATCAATGTCCGCTGGTGCCGAACGGCTTCGACCCGCCGGGCTCCATATACCGGCTGGACAAGAACGGCACGTACTATCGCGTCAAGGACTTCAGCCAGGACCCGGCCGTAATGGCCATGAACGGCGTGAAGCGAGACATCCCGATTTCCAACTACGTGCTGACGGATAAACAGACCGCTGCGGCGGGCCTCTCCTACGAGGTGCTCAAGAGCGCGCTTCCGGGCCTCGCGGTGGACGGCACGGCCGATTTCAAGAAGGACATCTCCGTCAGTATTCTCGTCGAGGACATGCGCGGCGAGGTGATCGACGACCAGGTTGCCGACTACATCGTGAAATGGTTCGAGGACAACGTGAAGCCGAAGCCGGGCAGTTCGTACTTCATCGTCAGGGAAGCGGTGAAGGCGGGCGCCGTCAGCTACAGCCTCAAACGCGACGACGTCGCCAAGCTTGGCGGAGCGGCGCAGATGGAGGGCCTTGCCAAGGGCAACGCAAACGTGACGTTCCGCGACGACGGCGGGCTGTTCGAGATCAAGCAGAAGTTCTCGCCTGACCGCATAAACGTGTGCATCAAATCTGCCGAGATCGTGGTGCAGAATGCGCGCTCGGCCGATGGAGCGAAGGTGTCCCTAAAATCGCCCGACGACACCACTGTTCCGCCGATCAAGAAGGTTGGAACAAACTGACGACAGCAGGTGTGGGCATTGGCGCGGACGCGCCCTTCGTCCACAATGGGGTATGACCACGTTACCCACCGTCCTCATCACAGGCTTCGGGCCGTTTCCCGGCGTCCCTGTCAATGCCAGCGCCTTGCTGGCTGAGCGGCTCGCTTTGACTCTGGCGACACGCTTTCCCCGTCGACAGTTCTTGTGGGCCCGGCTCGACACGGAATGGACTGCCGGCCTCGCCGCCCTCGATAAACTCTACGAACAGCATCGGCCGTCGCTGGCCTTGCACTTCGGCGTCTCGGCGAGGGCGTCAGGCTTCGCCATCGAGACGACAGCACGCAACACCACCGCCGACAAACCGGATGCCGCGGGCGATCGCCGCCGGCAGCATTGCGTCATCGAAGGCGCGAGCGAAACCCTGCCCGCACGGCTGCCGGCCGAAGCCATCGCACGGCGGCTTTCCGCTCTCGCGATCCCGGCCGCAACCTCGGAAGACGCCGGAGACTACCTTTGCAACGCCGTGCTGTTCCGGGCCCTGCACCATGCCGAGCAAAACCTGCCGGCCGCACGGATCGGCTTCGTGCACATTCCCGCAAGCCTGGCCGGCCACGGCGACGATGGCTCATTGCCGGGTCCGGGTTGTCCGCTCGACTGGTCGACGGCCGTCGCCGGCGGGGTGGAGATTGCCCGAACCTGCCTCGGACTGAAGCCGCCGCGCCCGGCGCGGTAATAGTCCTTAACTGGTGCGGAACATGCTGGGGCATCTCATCCCCGGGTGATGTGTGCCATGACGATCGACCGCCGTAACATTATGTCCGCCGGCGTCGCCGGAACGGGTGCCATACTCAGTGGACGCCGCCCGCGCCGCCGGGCCACAGCTAACTGGGCTCCCGCCGAGAGGGCGGCAACATGTCCGATCTGCCGGACCACAGCCTTTTCGAACAGGCGGCCGTTCTGTATAAGGCGATCGATAGGGCCGCCTCTGAGAGTTGGGCGCTTCGGCTTCCCACAGGCCGCTTCCGCATCGGGGGTGTGAAACTGAGAACGGGTTCGCGGCTCGTCGGCGCTCATGGCGGCACGGTCCTGGAATTCGGTGGCGGCTCCGCGTTCCTGACGGACGCAACGCAGTAGGCATTCTGCTGGCAGACCTTGTTCTCAACGGCGCTAAACTGCATCTCGATGCGGAGGAAGCTGAGGGCCTGATCGCATTCTCCGGCTGCTCCTGCCTGGCATTGCCGGTGTCGGCGTGCCGGATCTCTGCTGAATGGCCTGCGCCTCGATCGCTGTTCCGGACGCACCCGCGATTGCCGCATCTCGCATGCATCGCTTGCTGGACTTGTGAGCCTCGATTCAGGCGACCTCGACATCACCCACAATGAGATTTCGAAATGTGGCAACAACGACATCCAGATCTGGCGAAGCGAACCCGACGACGACGGCTCAATGGTCACCGGCAACCGCATTTCGCACATCGCGGCCAAGGCCGGGGCACCGGCGAGAACGGCAACGGCGTCAACGTTTTCCGCGCCGGTTCCGTATTCGTCTCGGGCTACTCCGCGATCCGCGGCAACGCCGCATCGAACATCCAGTCGTGCCAGCGTCTGGGTCAAGTGGCGCTCTATGCCGAGTTCGGCTTCGAATGCGCGCTCATCGCGGACCTGATCGACACGGCCGCGACCAGCATCTCCGTCACCAATTTCGACGAGGGTTGGGCATCGTGCAAGGCGACCTGATCGGCAACCTGTTCCGCCGCGATCACGAGCCCGACCACAAGCGCGGGGCAGGCATAGGCGTGGAAGCCGGCAGAATCCGCGTTGCCATCAGCGGCAACGTCATCGCCTGAAACTCCCGCTCATTTCGGTGGGCTGGCCGCGACGATTTTGAGCAGGTCGCTATCCTTGGCGATCTGGGCTGTGTCCGCGCATTTTTCCTTCGCCGCCGCCGTGCACTCGATCGTGACTGTATAGGGCACGCCGAACTTTTTGATCGTATACTCGGCGATGAACCCCTCCATACCCTCCTCGACCTGCCCATCGAACGTAGAGACCTTCGGACCGGCACTCGCGGCCGCTCCCGACGACGGCGTATCGTAGACGGGATAGTCATTGCCGAAGCTGTGCTGCACGCGCAAATCCGCTTCGACGCTGACAGTGATGTCGCCGTAGGTGTCGACAACCTGATACCAGACGGGGTTGGCCGAGTCCGTATGGATCTTGCGATCGCCGGCGGGTTGCGGGCCAAGCCCGGAGAATGCGCTTTGCACGATCCCGGGCGCACCCTGAAACACCAGAACGGGAAGCTTCACCTTGTCGAGCGGTGTCGCCTCGGCTGGAGCCAGCCCGTTGCGGTCATCGGCCTCCCGCTGCTCGACGAAGCTTTTGACTTCCGCGTTCGACCAATCCACTTGCAGCAATGTTACTTCCGCTCTCAACGGCGCCGCGGTCGATGCGGCCATTATCATGAGGGTAGCGGGGAGGCAATAACGCTTCATGTCGAGCATCCTCAATCCTTCAGCTGCCGACTGCGAGGCCAACGGCCTGTCGGGCGGCTGACACTGACTGGCAGTCCGCCTCGGTGAAGCCGGCCTTGCCGCCGGCGGTGAGGTCGAGGCAGGACTGCAGAAATCCGTCGGCGGCATCCAGAAGCGACGACGACGAGTTGAGATTTGCCGTCACCGTCCGGTAGGTGAGCCGGGCCAGCTTGGCTCGACCGATGCCCGTCACCGTGATGCCTCGGTGCGTGCCGCCTTCCGCGACAAGATAGGCGAACTTGTTGAGGATGCCGCTGTTGAAATGGACGCAACCGTTATCGGCAAGCCAGGTCGAACCGCACAGCGGATCAGCTTCAGTCAACTTGTCAGCATAGTGATCTGGCTGTCCTCGATTGGCGGACGAAAAGGGGGCCTGCCTGTTGAACAGGGAATTCTGGGCGGCATCGGAGAGGTTGGGATTGGCGAGACTGCGCAAGGGCTGGTCCACCGAAAAACCCGGTGCGTCTTCGCCGATGAGCCAGTTGCCTTCTTCGCCCTTGGCATAGAACTCGATTAGTGCGCCGAAGATATCCGCAATGCTCTCGTTCACCGCTCCGGGTTCATCGGCATAAACGAGCTTTGATTCGTAGGCGATAATGCCATGGGTCATCTCGTGCGCCACGATATCCACGGCACCCGCGTATCCCGGCCCGAACACCATCGCGTTGCCCTTCGGACAATCGTAGGACTGACGGGAACACCAGAATGCATTGCGCGTGGCGCCGTGGCGGACGTAGGATTCCAGCGGGCTGCCGCCGAGTGGGCCGTCGCCGTCGTTGTCATCATAGCTTTCGCGGCCCAACATAAGGAAAAAGAAATCGCGCACCGCGCCAGTATAGCGGAAGGCCTGTTCGGCATCCTCCGTCAATAGCGCGCTGTTCGGCCGGACGCCCTCGTCCACCACGACCTTGCCGCCGCTCGTCGTCTGTCCGAGGTCGTAGATCCGGCGCACCATGGCGCTCGGACGGTCCCGGAAGTAATGGAAAACCTCTCGCGTGCCGGCATCGACGAAGATGCGGTAAATATCGATCGAGACTAGCCAAGCGAGCCGCGCGCCGCCCTCAACATTGGCGCGTTGCAGGGCGGGGTCGAACACCACGAGTTCTGCGGACGCGGGCACCAGTTCGGGATTAGGCCCCATCTGCAGCGGCGGCGCGGGCGACGTGGCCGACCCGCGCATCAACTGTTTCAGCCGCTCGCGCGCGGCGGACGTAGCTTCGGCTTCTGTGACTTTCGGCACCGTGTCGCTCACCGCGACGGCGGATGTCGTGCCCTGATAGCGCGTCACCCCGAGTGAACTTTCGACGACGAGCTTTGCGGTCGAGCCGAACACCGGCACGCCATTGATGCGCTGTTCGACGTTGGCGATATAGCGCTCGGGGAAATCCGGATCCGGCCGCCGCCCGACATACTGCATCTGGGCCTGCTTGTTGCGGGTGGCGAGCGCTGCCGTCAATCCGCCCGTGTTGAGAAATCCTTCGACGATCCGGCGCGTATCGTCATCACTGAGCTTGCCGCTCCGGGTTGCTGACGCAGCAAGAGCGTCGCTGTCGGGCTTGAGGCCGGTGATGCTGCTCGGCAGGCCCGTAGCCGGATTGATCGTGATCTTGACGTCCGGGTTGTCGCGCTTCAGATCCACGATCGCCTTGGCGATGCCCGCGCGAAACTCCTCGTCCCGTTGCGTAGGCTTGTTGCCAGTCGTGTTGGTGGATGTCGCGTCCGTTGATGGCGACCCTGGGATCGGCGGAGAACTGCCGTTGGTATTTTCGGTCTGAGCCGTCGTCGTACCCACATTTGCGGAGGCGTCCGTCGTGCTACCGGTCGGCGTGGACGTCTGGTCGTTCGCCATGGCGGCGGCAATCAGCATCGCATCCTTGCGGCGGCATTTGGTCGGAGCTTCCGTCGGGATGTCGGCGGCTGCGACAAACGTCGCATCGAGGCGTTCGCCGAGCTTTGTCTCGGCGAGGGCAACCGTCAATTCTTCGTCACTCCCCTGCCAGGCAAACTCCAGCGCGTCGAGATCCGAGCGCGGCTCCGGCCGGACGCTCTTGCCAAGCGTGCGTATTGCGCCCTGGCCGTTACCGTTCAGGTCGATTTGGGGCCAGAAGCACTCGTTGTCGTCCACCACCCCGTCACCATTGAGATCTTCGGTGAACGGAGCCTCGGTCATCGCCGACGTTTCGATGCTGGCCAACTGCTTGGCGAAGATTTTCATGTCGCCAGCATCGACTTTGCCGTTTCCATCGAGATCGGCAAGCAGCGTCGCCGCCGCGTCGGCGCCACGCAGCACAGCTTCCAGCGCGTCGAGCGTACCGGCGCCTTTGGCGCCATCGGCCGGTGGCGTCGCCGTCGACTCGATGATGTCGATCACCTCCGCCGGGGTCCGCGAGGGCTCAAGTTCGAAAAGGATGCCGGCAAGGGCCGAAACGTGCGGTGCTGCCTGCGACGTGCCCGAGCAGACGCTGAAGCTCGCCTCGCCTTTCGCAAGCGTGCTCATGATGTCGACACCGGGGGCGGCGACGTGACCGCCCACGTTCGAGAACGATGCACGCTTCAAATCGCGGTCGACCGCCTCGACGACAAGGATGTTCTTGACCGGCTCGCCGCTCGTCCATTCGTAAGTGCCAGCCCACGCGAACGGGGACGCCCAGCGCGTATCGAGCGGTTCGCTCCGTCCCTCGGAATCGTTGCCGGCGGCGACGACGAACAAAACCTCATCCTCGACCAGACGCGCCATGGTGCGAATAACGGTCGCCTGCTCGGCGATGTGCAGTTTAAGTCCGTTGACGCTATCGGGATCGGCATCACCCAGGACGCCGCGCGCGACGAAGTTGTAGGCCAGACTGATGTTGACTACGCGCAGCGGCTCGCCGCTTTTGAGATTGTCGGTCAGATAGAACATCGTATTGGCGAGAACGTCGGAGAACAGCATGGCTTGCTGCTGCCAGCTCTGGTTGGCGCCGAGCCTGTCTCGCTCGCGAATGAAATCCGCACCGATGGCAATCGCGTCGATCTTCGCGTCGGGTACGATGCCGTCTATGCCGGGACCGTTCTTCTGGCTGGCGCCGATGATCCCGGCGACGTGCGTGCCGTGATTGCTTTCGCAATCCGGCTTCACCAGCGGCGGCCGCAGGGCGCCGCGCGCCATCTTGAACGTAACGCCGCCGTTGTCCGCGAAGCCGACGTCGATGACGCCGATCTTGGGGCGGACGGCCTGCGGATTCTGTTTGCGAAAGCGTTCGACGACAGACCATACCGCCGGCATCCGGATGGCCTTGAGGCCCCAGTTTCCGTCGGCATCCACGCCGGGCGTCCAACGCCAGCTGTAGTCCTTGCCCCCTTGCCGCGCCGCCGCTCCGCCGGGCTTAGGCAGCGCCTTGCTGTCGATGACCGAATTGACGAATGCGGCATCGACGATCGGCTCCTTGCGCAACGCCTTGATCAGAGGCGGATCGAGAATCCTGTCCAACTTCTGAGCAGGGTCCGTCACGCTTTCAAGATCGGACTCGGCAGCCGGACGCGCAGTTCTGGCTCCGGACGGCGGATCGTTGGCCTCGACGGTGATGACGCCCAGAGCCCCGATCACCTTGGTGATCTTGAGATCGTATTTCTTGAGCAGCGTGGCGATCTGCTCCTCATTCGCCGCGGGATTGAGCTGGATGACGAAGCTGTTGCGCTTGGCGACGGGAACCGGTGTTTCGGCTTGAGCAACGACCACGCCGCCGTTGACAGGGCTCGACTGCGCAACCCTTGTGCCCCCGGCCTGCGATGCGGTGCTGGGAAACAGCGAAAGGAAGTCGTCGGCCGCCGGCGCATTCGTCAACCGGCGCGCCGGCGAGGGGGTTGGCGAGAGGGAACCGCTGCCGCGCTTCTTCGAATCCTTGTCAGGATCGACCCACTGGAAATCCTCCTTTTTCGGCTGCTTTGCAGGAGCATTCGGCTTGTTGCCTGTGGTGGGTCGATCGGGTTTCGGCGCGAACTTCTGTTCCAGCATCTGTTGCAGCCGATCGTAATTCGGCTTTTCGTCGGCGCGCGCGATTTGGACCGGCAGCGCCAGCATCGCAGCGAGAAAGAACGCGGCACTCTTCAGCATGTCGGCTCCTCCGTCGTGCCACCTGCCCATCGGCTTGATGGGCGGGCGCGTGGAATTTGCGGGAGGAGTATGTTGTCCTCCCGCCGCATGGATCAGTTCTGCCACCGGCTGTACCAGCCGTAGACCGTATCTTTGATGGACTGCCACCAGCCCTTCGGCGCCTCCGGTGCAGGTGCCGGCGCGGGAGCGGGCGGCACTGGCTCCGGCGGGGCCGGCTGTGGCGCAGGTTCGGGCGGAGCCGGTGCCGGCGGCACAGGCTCGGGGACCGGTTGCGGCGGAACAGGCGTCGGCGCAGGCGGCATTGGCTGCGGTGTCGGTGCCGGCTCCGGAGACGGAGCAGGTGCAGGTTCGGGAGACGGTGGAGGCGGCGCAGGCTCGGGGGCTGGCTGCGGCGCAGGTTCCGGAGGCTGCGGTTCGGGCGCAGGCGGGGTCGGCACCGGTGCCGGCGGCGCAGGCAGCGGCTCGGGCGCGGGAGTTGGAGCGGGTACCGGCGCGGGCTGCGGTTCTGGCTGCGGAAGCGGCGTCGGCTCAGGCGGCGGTGCGGCTCCGATCTCGAGCGCGGGATCGACCTTCAGATTGCCGTCGGCACCGATACCGGCATCGAACCCCTTGTCCTTGCGATAGGCCGCAACCAGCGAAGTGAACACGGGCACGTAGACCGACAACGTCTTGCCGCCCGCCGTGATGCGCTGGCGCGCCTGGAAATGCAGATGCAGGCTCGTCGAGGGTGAGCCGTTCATGATGTTCGAAACGCGACCGAGCACATCGCCCTGCCGAACGCTCTGGCCGGGCTTAACCGTGATCGATTTGGCGTTCATGTGAAGGTAGTAGTAGTCGGTGCCGTCCTTGGCCTTCAGTTGCACAGTCGTGTTCGACGTGACGTTGGTGATCGTACCGTCGGCAACCGCGACGGCCTCCCAGAAATTGTTCTTGTAGCTCGGTGGCCGGATGTCCTGGCCCTGGTGGCCGACGCCCGACGGACACAGCGGCATCGCCCAGCCGCGCACTTCGCAATAGTTATCCCGCTGCAGCATCGGATCGTAGTTGCGCGGATCGCTTTCGCTTCCCCCCGCCGCACCTTTACCGCCCCAGCCGCCGCCGCCGAAACCCCAGATCTGGGAATTCATGTGCGGATGGCGGCCGTCACCGAGCTTCAGCGGAAACACGATGTCGCGCAGGTAGACGAAGCGGTCCGCCTGGCGTCCGCGCGCCTTGTCCTGCGCGCTTAGATTGCCCGGCGGGAAATAGGCGTAGCCCGGATTGGCAGGCGGCTTCGGCGGGACCGTGCCCCCGCCTGCGGTATCGCCGGTGCCCCCTGTTCCCGTTTCTCCGGACCCTCCGCTTCCCGTACCTGTCTCTGGTGATGGCGCTGGAGTGGGAGCGGGTCCACCGCCCGTGCCGGGGCCAGACGTTCCACCACCGGTTCCGGTGCCGTCGCCACCCGTGCCGGTTCCAAGATCGATCTCGCACTTGGCGAGCATCAGTCGCGACTCAGAAATTGCCGCGGCGGCCGGTGCGCACGGCACGGCGAAACGGTTGTTAGTCGGTACTACCTCACGGCCGTCCGAACTTAGACCACGAACAAGTGCATGGCTGCGCAGATCGCGTCCGGCGAGCTGTGATGGCGTAGCCGTCGTTTCAGCGATGCTCGTGGCAAACGCACGCAGTATCGGCGACGTCGCGAGCACAACCGAGCCTGCGATCAAGGCGACACTGAAACGCGATAACACGGTAACCCCCTCAACTACGTGCCACTGCTTTCGCAATGACTGTGGCAATGAGTTTATGCCCAAACGACCAAGGCGTGGCAAACGAACAAGATCTTCCATTGTCGCCGTTCGGCAACACTCAACGCACCCACAACCGGCATTATTAAGGCGTTCCGAGCTCGGCCTCAGGTGCGGACTGATTGGCCTCGGGAAGCAGCGATCGAAGTGCGTCGACGCTGGAGGCGTTGAGCTGGTTCAGCGCCACGCCTTCGCTTGTCAGGCGGCGAATTCGCTCGGCGAGTGCGGCCGGCATCGGCTCGGGGCTCGACGTCAGGCTGTCCGGCCGGCCGAACGTCGCGGTGTTCTCCAGCATTCCACTCCAGTCCCAGGCCACCGAGGGCTTCGACCACGGGCCCGAAACCTTGAGCGGGATTGGCAAATGGACCGGCGGCGGAATAAGCTTCAGGCGCATGTCCTGCGCCAGCCGCTTCGAGGGCACGATAACATCGCCCTTGGCGTTGATGTCCAGCACCGATCCCTGCATGGACAGATCGCGGGTGGACCGCAGAACACCCTTTTTGATGTTGTAGTCGCCTTCTAGCTTCTGGAACGTCGTCTGGCGGCTGGGATCGTATGTCCACGTTTTCCACCACCCCAGGATCACACTTTTCAGGTCGAAGCCTTTGAGCGCCCCCTCGCCGATGCGGATCTTCGCTTTACCGTCGAGCGAGGAGATCAATTGGCGTTGGCTTTTTCCTTTGCCCTTCGCGGCTATTTCGAGACTGGATTTGCCCGTGAGCCAGGGCCGGCCGGACAGTTCGCGAACGATCGGTTCGGCAGCGACGCCGTCCAGTGACAACGCGAAGTCCGCGGCAGGCGGATTGGCTTTGCCGTCAATGTTGAATATGCCCTGAGCATGACCGGGCGCCACATCGAGCCGGTCGAGCATCATCACGAGTTTGCCGTCATCGAGCTTGGTGGCGAGTTGCGCCTGCTTCATCGCAAGCCGGCCGTAGGTGACCTCGTCGGCGGTCACGGTCATGTCGAGATCGACGGTGTCCAGAACGGCGATGTCGAAGGGGTCATCGCTCCAGGCTGAGCCTGCCGTCGATGCTTCCAGCGACTGAGACCCGGGCGACAAGGTTTCTGGTGCATTTGATTCAGGTGCGAGACTGCCGCGTGTGCCACCCTCAAGCCGATCGAGCGCGGCGGCGAGGTCGTCCCAGGCTGGAGGAATCTTGATCTCGCTGTCGGGTGCGGCTTCGACGGGCTGCAGGCCGGCCGCAGGTCCCGCGCCAGAGAGCAACTGGCCGACGTCGACCTTGCTCGCGTGCACCTTGCCCGACAGCTTCGGCCGCATGCCACCAAAATCGAGGCGGGCATTCCATTTCGTCGAGATTTCGCTGAAGTTTACGTCGGCGCCATCGAGTTCGATGGCGGACGGCGACAGCACGGTCTTGCCCTTGATCGTCGTTGGACCGAGTGCTGGGGGAAGCGTGTCGCCGAAACCGAGCCAAACGGCGAGATCGCGGACCGAGGGGCTCTTCACGTCGAGAACACTCGATAAGGATCTCTCGCCGCCCAGCACCGCTACGCCCGTCAGATCTCCCTTGATGTGACGGCCACCGAGCTTGAGGCCAATGCCGGACGATTTACCCGCGAGCGCGGCTGCGGCATCTGCGAGTGACAGATCGAACGCTACCGGTTCGCTGCGATATGTGACAGAACCCGAGGCCGTCGCGGTCCCACTTGGGTCCGACGTGCCCTTGAATGCCGTACTGCCGAAGCCGTCGGGCAAGCTACCTTCATACCCGAGCCATTTGACGAGATCGGGCGCAGACGGACTGACGACCTCGAATTCTCCGGTGAACGGCCGGCTCTCGTTGGGTGCGACAAGACCGGCAAGCTTGGCTTCCACGGGCTTCGCCGCGATGCTCAGTTCGATCTTCGATGGCTTACCGTCGATCACGGCGTTGAAGTCGGCCAGCGCAACGTCGAACGTCACCGGCTCGCCCTTAAATGCGGCCGACGCATTTGCGGTGCCGCCGCCTTTATCGTCCCGCAACAGCGTTGCATCAATGGCGTCCAATTCGATCGCTGTCTCGGACGTCTTGTCCTCGTAGCTCAACGTTCCATTCCTGATGACGGCGGACGGCGGCAGACCGATGCCGGAGCCGTCGCCAGTGGACAGGGACCAGTTGCCCTGACCCTTCTCATCCTTTTGCAAAGTGATCACCGGCGCATCGAGCACCAGGCCCGAAATCTGAGGCTTTCCTTCCAGCAGCGAGCGCAGCGGCAGCGTTGCATGCACCGACTTGGCGCTGAAAAGCTCAGGACCGGCCTGTCCCACCGGGGTCGTCAAGGCAACGCCGTTCAACTCGACGGATATGTTCTGACGGATCGCATACTGCGAACTCGATACGATCAGCTTGCGGCCGGTCGCCTCGCGCACTTTCTTCTGCAGCGCCGCCGTCAACAGATCGGCCGGTGGCACTAAGACGAGCAGCGCGATCAGAATGGGGAACAGTGCCAGCAGTCCGGCAAAAAAGACGCCCCATCGGAACCTCATACGCTTACGCTTCGCCGGCGCCCGTGACGATTGGGTTTCCATTTCCGAGAGCCTCCTGGTGGCCGGACGATCACGGCCGATCGCCGGGTACGCGCCACGTTCACGACGCGTCAATCCGGGCGGTCATGGGTCTATTGCAGGATATCAGGCCGGCGGCGATATGGCGCCGGTTTCGATCAACGCTTTCATCATCACGGCGGCACCGCATTGCTTCGAAACCGCATCCGCGCTCCAAACGTTATCGGCGACGAACTTACCCTTGGTGTAGTGGTTGGAAAAGCTCCACAGGTAGGGCGTGTTGATGCCGTGTTCCATGCGGCTGCGCCAGCCGTTGTAGGCTTCCCAGCGATACAGCATACGCGCGAGCTGCCAATCCTTCTGATCGGCGAACTTGTCGTAAGTCAGCGCGTCAACGGCGCTCGACACCCAGTCGGTGGGAGGATTCCAAACCGCCGGCCGGTTCGCTGGTATCTGCACGGTGCGCGATCGCAAGGGGTCGCCGTTGTGCAGATGCTTTTGCAGATCGAAGCCGCATTCCATGCCGTGAATGACGGCGATGAAGTACCAGGGAACGCAGACGCGGTCGTAAACGTCGACGTAGGTGCCGCGGCGCTTCTCGTCGAGTATTTTGGTGACGTACCACTGGATCTCGTTGCGCTTCGCGTCCCGGATCACACAGGTCGCGAACAGTTTTTTATAGTCCTCGGCGACATCCTCGAACTTCGGTGGCGCCTTGCGTGCCGCGACGCCCGGCACCGGCTCCCATTCCCGTGGTTCTCTAGGCAGCTTTTCTTCGGATTGTATGCGCCCGAGAAGCTCGCCCGCCTGCTCGCGCAGTCTGCCGGCTGCCTCGGCGGCGGCACTTCCAGGCTCGGTGGGGGAAGCGTCGAGACTGTCGATGAAGTCGACGACTGCCGGCATTGTACGATCGTAGTCGCTCGTCATGCTCTCCGGGCCGACCGACATCCGCGGCACGGAAATGCCGAATCGTTCCGCCTCCCGCGCCATGCGCCCAAGTTCGGACCAGGGCTCGGCGGGCGCCATCGCGATCCCGCCGGCCTGCGCGGCCGCTGGCGCCCCGCGCAAAACAAAGGGAGCTGCGGCCGTTGCTGCGAGCCCCGCCGTGATGCGGCGGCGGCTGAAATTCGGCAGTTTGGATCTACGCGTCACGACAGCATCCCTCCAATCGCCTGAGCCAGATCCCGCGCACGATTGAAGCCGCTCGGGCAGTGCGACTATGCCATCAACCTTGCAGCCAGCCCAGTGCGCCTGAGGTTGCTAAGGTCCGGTTGTGGCTCGGCGGCCTCATTCTCAGCCTGACGGCGGACAATCATGAAAAGAACGGCGAAGGCGGGCGATTTGACGGCAAGACTGACGGATGTCGAGGGAACGGCACAGAAATAAATCAATGTAGTCAAGGAAGCGGGCGCCGCATTGACGATCGCCCGGCAGAAAACAAACAGTCCCACGAAGAAAACGCTTGACGCGAACAATCCGTGCGCCAGCGTCATCGAAGCCGTGGTGGCGATCATTGGGTGCACATGGCCGGGTCCGGACCGAGAGTGATGTCGTCTTAGGGAGAGGTGGCGAAACAGCTCGAACAACTTAATACGTGTACCGCCGCTAACGTCGTCGTTTGTCAGACACCCCGCTTAAACTGCATTCCGGACAGAGCAAGACGCGTAGTATGATGGCCGCTCAGGGCGGGTCAAACTACTTGCGAACTATTTCCGATCATACTTTCGGGCAAGGGCTAATTTTTGCCCAAGATCTGCCCGCTGCGTTCTAGGCGCGCGCACTTCACCACGATATTAATCAGGCAACGGGCCGTCCTGCACAAAGAACATATGGAGCAAATTCCTCTCGCCAAACTCCATGTGGACTTTTTCGCGACCGTGCCAGCTCTTGCGCTTTTTCGAATCCGACACCGCAAACGAGAAGCCGCTGTTGGGCAAGAACGCAGAGCGGCGCACCTCTTCGAAGGCGCCCGGCAAAAGGCCGAAGAGCCCGCCTTTCTTGCGATAGACTGAGGTGCCTAGCTCCGAATGACTGTCATCCTGAGGCAAATAAAACAGCAAGCTCGCAATCTTGTTGAGCCCGTCAGGATGGGGATTTAGCCGATACGTATCGCTCTCGCGCGAGAGCAAGATCTGATACCTGCACGTCATGCCGGTAATAGCGGACTGCGAGACGCCGAAGCGCTCGGCGAGGTCGAGTGCAAGCTTCGAGAACACCGTCCGCCTAAACGAAGGATGCGTGAGCGCGCCAACGACGTCCGTCCACAACCGTCCGGCTTCGTCAGGAAGCCTGGCGATATTCGACTTCATGAAGTGAAACTCATCGCGCAAGCTCTCTCCGCTAGGCCGCCTGTAACGCTTGAGATTGAACGGCGTGCAGAGTGAGCGGTCCGGCAGATTGGACAACATAGCGCGGTAGAAATCGGTGGGAAAACAGTTCGTCATTGCAAAATGACAGAAGGGCTCGGTCTCCAGCTTTGCTGTCTCAACCGCTGTAATGAGATGCTCGAGCACGGCGTTCTGAGTTTCCAGCGTTGGACGCCGTGCCACATTTATAGATGCTGCTATTGCGCCCAATTGCATGGCCCCCACTAACAGCTTTTCCGGCTAACTTACATTTTGGACCACTTTGTGACGAGGACGGCTACTTCCGCAAAGGAGACCATTTTCCAAGCCGAAAAATTCCGACTGCCAATCCGTACCCGCCAGAAGCGCGTGGCCTCAGTCCATCCCGTGCTTGGTTTGACGCATGCGCTTGATATCGGAGCGCCGCGTCTTTGCTTCCAGTCGGCGCTCCTTGGCGCCCCGTCCAGGCTTGGTGGCGATCCGGCGCTTCGGCGCGACCAGCGCTTCCCGTAGCAACTCCGCCAGGCGAGCGCGCGCGTCCATGCGGTTGCGCTCCTGAGTGCGGAAGCGCTCGGCGCGAATGACCAAAATGCCCTCGTCCGTGATACGGCGGCCGGCAAGCTCGACAAGTCGGTTTCGCACCCCGAGAGGAAGTCCGGCGCGGCGAACATCGAACCGGAGTTCCACAGCGGTCGATACCTTGTTGACGTTCTGCCCGCCCGGACCCGACGAGCGCACGAAGCGTTCCTCGATATCGCGTTCATCGACGGAAAAATTTTCAGAGATCCTCATGGGATCGCATAGACCGGAAGACGGCTGTCGGCAATGGATCAGCGCGGCCCCAGGTCCCAATAGTCGTTGCGGAAATAGAGCAGAGGTGCCGCTTCGGGACGAAACTGCCCATCGACGACCTTGCCGATGAAGATCGAATGCGTGGAGAACTCATGTCGGTCGAGCAATTCGCAGTCGAGACTGGCGAGCGCACCCACTAGGATCGGCGCGCCCGTGCGAAGCGTGGACCATTCCAGACCCGAAAACCGCGCCTCGCCCTTGGTCCCCATGCGGCCAGCGAAGCGCTCCGCGACGTCCTGCTGATCGCCCGCGAGAATGTTCACGCTGAACACCTTCTCGTGGCTGATGACCGCATGGGCGCTGGCGTTGAGACTAACGCACGCCAGAATCGTCGGGGGACTGTCCGACAGCGACGAGAACGCTGTTGCGGTCAGCCCCGCGCGCTGCCCTTCCGGACCGGCAGCGATCACGGTCACGGCGCCAGCCTGATGGCGCATCAGGGCTCTGTAGTGATCGGCATTCATGTCGGTGCTCGAAGTGGAAGGCCGGCCGGCAATGCGTCAGCGGGCTTGGAAGATGGGGTAGAGGTCTGGCGCATTTTCGTATCACGACTGCGCCCCTGCGACGAATACGAGCCGGTTGTGGAACGGATCGGACATCGCTGGCAAGCGCGGGATGCTTAATGCGCCGGCCGAGCACCGCCCACCGGCGCAGATCCGCTATGATCTCGCGCGCCGCGTTGTGTCCGGGCGCGCCGGTCACTCCGCCGCCCGGGTGCGCCCCAGATCCGCATAGATAGAGGCCGCCGAGCGGCAATCTGTAGTCGGCATATCCGAGCACGGGGCGAAGCGCGTACAGCTGATCCAATGAAAGCTGGCCGTGGAAGATGTCGCCGTCGATGAGGCCGAAGCGCCGCTCCAGATCGAGCGGCGACAGCACCTGCCGTCCCACCACCGAAGCTTTGAAGTTCGGCGCATGGCGCGTCACGGTGTCAACGACGAGATCTGCGAAGCGCTCCTTCTCCCCGCCATCGCTCCAGCTGCGACCATCGGGCAATTGCGGCGCCACATGCTGCACGAAAAGGCTCGCCACGTGATGACCGGCGGGCGCCATATCGGGGTCGAGTACAGAGGCGATCAGCATCTCAACGACTGGTTCGCGCGACCACCCATTCTGGCGCGCATCGAAATAAGCACGATCCATGTAGGCGAGCGACGGGGCGATGATGATCCCCGAACCGTGGTGCACGTCGGCTGTTCGTCCTGGACGCGACAGAAAATCCGGAAGGTCCGACAGCGCGACATTCATCCGGAACGAACCTGAACCCGTCTTGATGCCAGTGAAGCGGCGGCACACGGCGTCATCGACCGCATCCGCCGGCACCAGATCGCGGAACAGGCGCTTCGGCGATCCATTGGAGACCACGGCGCGCGCCCGGATTTCTTCGCCCGACCGCATTACGACGCCGGCCGCGCGGCCGCTTTTGACAAGAACGCGGGCAACCGGCGCATCGACGCGAATGCGTGCGCCGCGCCGCTCCGCCGATTGCCGGATCGCCTGTGCCACCGCACCCATGCCGCCGATGGATTGCCCCCATACGCCCGACTTCCCGTTTACCTCACCGAAGCAATGGTGCAGCAGCACGTAGGCGGTGCCGGGGCGTCGACGGGGCGGCGTAGGAGCCGACAATGCCATCGAACCCGAACAGCGCCTTGACCGTTTCGTTTTCGAACCACTGATCGAGGAAATCGCTGGCGCTCTTCGTAAACAGATCTGCGATCAGACGCTGCTCAGCGGGCGTCAGTCCGCGAAGAAGCATTGCAGCGCGAACACTCTTCAGCGTCTCGGAAAACCCGCCTCCGGCGTTGGTAGGCGTTCGCAGCACGAGATCTCGAAGAACACCGGCCGCCCGCTCGAGCGCCGCATCGTACTGAGGATATCGCTCGGCATCGCCGAGCGAGATGTGGCAAGCGCCTTTTGCCTTTCCTCCATGCCGTACGGCATGAGCAGGGAGCATTTTTCATCGACAGGAACAAAATTTGCCGCCGGGCGTTCGACGATCCGCAGACCGTGACGCGCCAGATCCAGTTCCCGGATTACTTTCGGGTTGAGCAGGCTGACGCCAGCCACCGAATTCTTTTCAAGAACAAGGGTGTTCAATTCTGCGGCGGCGAGGTACGTCGCGCAAACGAGACCATTGTGCCCGCCTCCGATGATCGCCACGTCGCATTCGTCGCTTGAGGGACTTGAGGGAAGAGACATGGGCCAACCTACGTTGTCGTTTTGCATGATCTGTTAGCAATCGCAACATCCCCTGCATCCGGATTGAGAATATTCCGCAATGCACTAAAATGTTTTGAGCAAAACGATCCGAAACGGCCGCCGTATTTACTCCACATTAGGATTGATCATTGCGACGAATGCATGCCAGCTTGGCTCGTTAAGATTCTAGTCACCTTTGCAGGCACATCCTGCTTCCACTTGGGTTTCGACACTGCCGCGCGGAGATTTGATTTAATGGCTCCCATGAACACCGGGCTTTCACCTGTCGCGAATGAAGTCACCAGTGGCGACGCGCAGTACAGCGACCTCCTTGGCTTCTCCATAGTGTCGTTGGTTCCGGCCGTCTTCTGGATGATGGTTCTGACGGGCGTCGGCCGCATGGCGGGCTGGGAGCTCGGTGCCGAGATCATTGCCATGACAGGTCTTGCGATTGCCGCCTTCCTCGCCGGCGTCTTCAACATACTCCGCAACCACTCAATCTGATGAACGCTGACGTCAGGCGCCCCACCCACACCGAATCTCGTAGCACGAGCGCCGCCGAGCGCCGCCGATCGAGCAGCGCGTCGCGACGGGCCTGCATACGCGGCAACTGTATGACGAAACGCATCCGCGGTACGACCCGCCCTTAGCGAAGCGGCATGTGACGATCGCCTGACAATCTCGCTGCGGGTTGATCAACCCGCCGGGCCCTTCCTGGGAAGACACGGGAGTGGTCATATTGGCGATCGCTGCGAACGCAATCAGAAACATCATTCTGGTCATGGCAATCACCTGCATCCGTGTGCATGGCGCCGCGGGTGGACGCCCGCTGGTCAATGCCAGCAAGGGAAATCAATCTCCAACGGTTGCCGTTCTTAATGCGGTTGGCCCGACCGCAACCGGCCGGAGAGCCAAACGCTGTCGCGTGCTGATTGAGGAGCGCTATTCGGCGGCAACCTTCTGCTTCGGCTGGACCTCGTCCTTGTACGCCGCCAGAAGCGTCTCGCAGACCCGGCCCGGCTGGAACGTATGCGGCCCGATCTCGCGAACCGGCGTCACCTCGGCTGCCGTGCCGACGATGAAGCACTCGCTGAAGGTCGGCAATTCCTCGGGAAGAATAGTGCGTTCATGGACGGGAATGCCGGCCTGATTCGCCAGCACGATGACCGTCTGGCGCGTGATGCCATCGAGGAAACAGTCTGGAACGGGCGTATGCAAGGCTCCGTCTTTGGCGAAGAAGATATTCGCGCCCGTGCATTCGGCGACGTGGCCGCGATAGTCGAGCATCATGGCGTCGGCATAGCCGGCCCGTTCCGCGCGATGCTTCTCGATTGTGCAGATCATGTAGAGGCCGGTTGCCTTTGCCTTGCTCGGAATGGTCGCGGGATCGGGACGGCGATAGTGGGCTAGGGCCAGACGAATGCCGCGCAGCCGCTCGCTCATATCGAAGTAAGACCCCCAATTCCAGGCAGCCACAGCCAGATGAATCTTGCTGTTCTGGGCCGACACACCCATCTGCTCGCTGCCGCGCCACGCAATCGGACGAACATAGCCGTCAGTCAGGCTGTTCGCCTTCAGTGTTTCGCGGCAAGCCTGGTCGATCTGATCGGGCGTGTAGGGAATTTCAAAATCGAGCATCCCCGCCGATGCGATCAGGCGATTGGTATGTTCTCGCAGCTTGAAGATCTCCCCGCCGTAGGAGCGCTCTCCTTCGAACACGGCGCTGGCATAGTGTAGCGCATGCGTCAGCACATGAATTTTGGCATCCCGCCATGCAACGAGTTCTCCATCGAACCAGATGAAGCCGTTGCGATCGTGATACGGGGGGACGAGAGCCATACTCAAGTTCCTTCACTGCAAGAATGCGTCGGCTACAGGACGGCACCCGAGAAAGTGCCCCCGCCATCGATACAAGCACCCACACGCACCAGAACGCTGCCGCGACAGCACGCCGTTTAGGCAACGGTCGGCCTCTTGGGTCTGCGCAAAATGACTTGCCAGCGTTACCAATCGACGCCAATTATGTCAACATGACTGACATAAATCAACCAGCCCCGCTCACTGCGGTGGCCCGCACTTCTGGGGAAGATACTGCTGCTTCCGAACTGGTTGCGTGTGTCGAGCTGTTTTTCTTTGCCTATCGCGACTTTACATCCGACCCGGACGCCATCCTCGCCGATTATGGCTTAGGCCGGGCCCATCATCGCGTTCTTCACTTCGTGCATCGCAATCCCGGCCTCAAGGTTGCCGAATTGCTGGATATACTGAAGATCACGAAGCAGAGCCTTGCACGCGTTCTAAAGGAGCTTAGGACCAAGGGGTTCATTCTCCGGAGGCCCGGCCCGGAGGATCTGCGCGAGCGACGACTTTACGCGACCGCGCGTGGACACAGATTGGCGATGAAACTGACGGCGCTGCAAGTCAAGCGCATCGCCGCGGCTCTTGCCAAGGCGGGCCCGGGAGCAGAGGCTACCATGAACAAGTTCCTTCTGGCCATGATCCGCGATCAGGATCAGCCGCATGTGGAGGCGCTGATCAAGGCGTCCAATACATGGCGACCTCTCACGTCCAAGGAAGACGCATCATGAGCAGTGATATGGCCGCCCAGCGCCCCGATAGCCTGCCCGATGACGCACACCACGTTTTGATCGTCGACGACGACCACAAGATAAGGGAACTTCTCGCCCGCTTCCTTTTCACCAACGGCTTTCGCGTGACGACCGCGCAGAACGCGGCGACGGCGCGCGCATCGATGCGTGGGCTGTGCTTTGATCTCGTGCTGCTCGATATCATGATGCCGGGTGAAAGCGGTCTCGACCTCGCGCGCGACCTGAAGCGCACAATGAGCGTGCCGATCTGCCTTCTGACGGCCCGCGCGGAGGCCGACCACCGCATTGAAGGTCTCGAGATCGCCGACGAATATATCTCCAAGCCGTTCGAGCCGCGCGAACTGCTTCTGCGCCTGAAGAAGCTGCTGCAGCGCGGGCAGGTCCCCCAGACGGCAAGCGACGAAGTGCGCATGGGGGCATACGTGTTTCACATTACCCGCGGTGAACTGAAGCGTGACGACGAAACTATCAAGCTGACCGAGCGCGAGCGCGAGTTGCTGCGGCAGTTCGCGCAGCGCCGCGGAACACCCATTCCACGCCACGAGCTCTATAATGACGACAACACCGGTAGCGAACGGGCGATCGACGTTCAGATCAATCGACTGAGGCGCAAGATCGAAACAGATCCGTCGAACCCTATCTACTTGCAGACCGTTCGCGGCAAAGGCTACATCCTCTATGCCGACTAGCTGGGGGCGCCGGATAGCCCCGAATTGCAAGGCGCGAACGGGTCAGCGATGGTTGCCGCACATGAAACGGCCAAGGCTCTACTGACGCGAAGCCCCAAAGCCGTTGTGGGCGGCTTGCGCCAGCAAGCTTCACGGGCCGGCGCAGTAATCAGCGAATGGCTGCCGAAGGGCCTTTACGCCCGCGCCCTCATCATCATCATCGCGCCGATCGTTGTGCTTGAAGGCGTGATCGCCTTCGTCTTCATGGAGCGCCACTGGCAGGCAGTTACCCGACGGCTTTCGGATGCCACCGCCCGCGACATCGCCGCACTGATCGAAATCTACGATTCCTCCGCGCGCGATCAGACCGCTAACGGCCGTATCATCGACATGGCCCGCGACAAGCTCAATCTCTCGATGCAGATTCTGCCGCCCGGCGAATTGCCATCGGTGCGGCCAAAACCGTTCTTCAGCCTTCTCGACCGGGCGCTTTCGCGAGAGGTCTCGCGCCAGATCCAGCGGCCATTCTGGATCGATACCGTCGGCCAGTCGAAGCACGTCGAGATACGGGTGCAGCACGAGAATGCGATTTTGCGATTTATTGCCACCCGCAGTCAGACCTATGCCTCCAACTCGCACATCTTCCTGCTGTGGATGGTCGGGACGTCAGTGATCCTGCTCACTGTCTCGATCCTTTTCCTGCGCAACCAGATCAAGCCGATCCTTCTACTGGCGGAAGCAGCCGACGCGTTCGGTAAGGGACGGCCGTTTCCGGAGGATTTCCGGCCGCGCGGCGCCCGCGAGGTACGCGCCGCATCGCAGTCCTTCATCGAGATGCGCGACCGCATCGTCACACACGTCGAACAGCGCACCACGATGCTCGCCGGCGTCAGTCACGACCTTAGAACCGTCCTGACGCGGTTCAAGCTCGAACTCGCATTTCTTGGCGACAGCCCGGAAGTCAGATCGCTCAAGGCCGACGTCAATGAAATGCAGCACATGCTGGAGGACTATTTGGCTTTCGCGCGCGGCGACGGCGGCGAAGAGGCAAAGCCGACGAACGTGCGCGAGCTGCTCGAGGAGATCTACGAGGAAGCGCAAGTGTACGGCACCGCGATAGATCTGAAGATGCGGCGCAGCCGCGTCGATCTTGTCGTGCCTTTGAAGCGCAATGCATTCAAGCGAGCCATCACAAACCTCGTTTCGAACGCGGTGCGCTATGGCGACCAGATCACCATTCGCGCGGCCACCGAGGGACCCTGGCTGCGCGTCGAAGTGGACGACAACGGGCCAGGCATACCGCCGCTCGAACGCGAGAACGTGTTCAAGCCGTTCTACCGCATCGACAAGGCGCGCAATCAGGATGACGGCAATTCGGGCCTCGGACTGGCAATCACCCGAGATATCGCCAAGAGCCATGGCGGCAACATCGCGCTTGGCGAAAGCTCGATGGGAGGGCTGCGGGCCATCATTTCAGTTCCGCTTTAACGGGCCTACTTGAATGCGCTGCCGAGGTTGCGGGCCTGGCCGGCATACTTCACCTTGTCGAAGTTGACGATGCCGGCGAGATGGGCGGAGTTGAAATCAGCCCCGTTGATATCGGCACCCGTCATATCAGCCCCGGCAAAATCCGCGCCCGAAAGATCGCTGCCGGCCAGCACCGCACCGGTGAAGTCGGCGTTGCGCAGCGATGCGAACTGCAAATCACACTCGACGAGGTTTGCGTTCCTGAAGCTTGCTCCTTCGAGGTTGGCGCCTTCAAACCCGCGCTTCACCATGGCCCGCTGATTCTTCTTCCCCGGCGACATATCGGCTTCATCGAAACGGGCCTTCAAAAGGCTGGCCTTGGCGAAATTCGACTTCACTTTGGCCTTGGTGAAGTCTGCGCCGTCCAGATGTGCCTTCACGAATTGCGCGCCGATTAGACTGGCGCCTGTCAGGTTGGCGCCCGTCAGATCCGCGTCCATGGCCCATGCCGCATCGAGTGCAGCGCCCTGGAGGTTGGTATTCTTCAGATTCGCATTGTTGAGGCGCGATGCGCGCAGGATGACGCCGTGCAGATCGAGGCCGGACAGGTCGAGACCGTTAAGGCTCTTGCCACTCAGATCGAGCGGCGCCGCCCTGGTCTGCTTGGCCAAGGCCCCTTCGACCTCCGCTCGCGTCATTTCTGACTTCGTAAAGGTGTCGGACGTCAGGTCGAGGCCCTGGAATGGATCCTGTGCATATGCCGCCCCCGGCGCAGACAGGACGGTAACGACGAAAAGCACAGCAAGTCGGCGCAGCATCGGGATTGTCTCCTGACGTCTAGTTCCTGAAGGCCTTGTCGAGATTCTTGGCCTTGTTGATGTTCTTCGCACCGTCCGGGTTCTTCATCGCCCCGAGCTTCGCGGAGTTCACGTCCGCCTGGTCGAAGTCGGCACCCGATACGTTGGCATCGGTGAAGTCGGCGCCAGCGGCGTCGCTGCCGTTGAGACGGGCGCCCGAGAGATCCGCGCCCTTGAGCGACGCGAATTCCAGGAGCGCGCGAGACAGATTTGCGCCCTTCAGCGAAGCGCCCTCCATATTGGTTCCCTTGAACGTCCCTCGCATCAGACCCATCGACTGGTTTTTCTCATCAGCCGACAAGTCGGCGCCGGCAAGATTTGCGCCTTTCATGCTGGCTTTGGAAAAATCTCCCGCAATGCGCGCGCCGCTCAGATCAGCACCATCGAGCTTGGAGCCGATCAACTGCGTGCCGAACATGCTGGCCCCCTTGAGATTGACTCCCGTCCAGTCCGCATTCAAGGACCATACGGCATCGACGTTGACGCCCTCGAGGTTGGCTCCCGCCAGATTGGCACCCATGAGGCGGGCGGACTGGAAGTTAACCCGGCGCAAATCCATCTTGGAAAGGTCGAGACCGTTGAGCGCCTTGCCGGTGAGATCGACCTTGGCCCCGTCCTTCAGTCCCGCGATCGCGACCTCGAGATCGGCTCGGGATATCTCGGCTTTAGTGAAGGCGTCCGATTTCAAGTCGACCATGTCGATCATGTCCTGAGCGCTAGCAGGAGCCGCGGTAAACAGTGCGAGCGCCAGCGACAGAGCGGCGGTGAAGCTCGGGGACACAAGGCGCAACGACATGGACTTCCTCCGGAACAGGCTTGTTGGGCTGGCATCGCGAGGGCATGCCGCGCGTGATCATATGTCTGGGTACGCAGGGGGCGGGCGCCGGTTTCGATTCGACCGCCCAACCACGAGATGCGACTGCGCGCGACACGTCTGTGACTTAGGTCGCAAAGGGGGACGAAAGCAAGACGAGCCGGCACGCTGCCGAACAGGCGCTGTCTGAAAGTTCAGGACGAGGCAAAATCTAGCTGCGGCGCAACAATTGCGGATCTGGTGCGGATCTGGCGGCCGAGCTTCAGACTTGCGGGACGGCCAATCTTAGCGGTCGGGGTCGCTTAACGATCGCCCTCGGCGGCGATGTCGACCGGCTCGGGACCGCGGGCTTTCGCCATCAGTACAGCCGGCGGGATCAGAACCTTGTCGATGATGTGAATGATACCGTCGGAGGCCATGATATCGGCCTTCACGACCTTGGCTCCGGCGATATCGAGGCCGCGGCGCGTCGTGACTTCCACCTGGGTGCCGTCAACCGCGTCGACGGCGTAGTGGCGAACCTTAGCCTTGAGCAGCCTTTCCGTCGGATATTCGCCCGGAATGGCGTGATGCATCAGGACCGCTGCCAGATGCTCGCGGTTCTCGGGCGCCAGAAGCCACGTTCTGAAATCTTCAGGCAGGGCGTTGAAGGCCTCGTTGGAGGGCGCGAAGAGTGTCAGCGGACCAACCTTGATGTCGGGATCGTCGAGACCCGCGAGGTGCGTTGCCTCCATCATCAAAGAGAGAACGCCGGTTTGCTCGGCCGCCGCCTTGAGGTTTGGCTTCTCCGAACAATCGCCCGCCATCACCGGACCACCGGCACAAAGCGAAAGCGCAGCAGAAGCAGCTGTGATAGCCGAACGAATTCGTCCCATGGCACCCCCGGCGAACCAAGTCCGATCAATTTCGAAATGTAGGGAACGCAGGTACGCCAGTCCGAAGCCCAGACCATCACGGTCATGAATGCTTTGCATAAAAAGTCTCAGTATTCGCGGTGGAGTTCAACTGCGAAAATCAGAAAGTGTGAGAATGGAATCAAGTTTCAGTCCAGCGTGAGCAAAGGCTTCCGCCGCGCCCTCCTCCCGGTCGACGATGGTGATGACCCGCGTAATCAACGCGCCTTCCAGGCGCAGCGCCTCGACAGCCTTGATAGCCGAGCCACCCGTCGTCGTCACATCCTCAACGACAACCACTTTCTTACCGGCCAGCGTCTCGCCGCGGGCAAGGCCCTCGATCAGGCTTTGGGTGCCGTGCTCCTTAGCCTGCTTGCGCACGAAGAACGCACCCAGCGGGCGGCCGCGGGCATAACTGACGGCCGCCACGGAGGCAGCAATCGGCACCGCCCCCATTTCAAGACCACCGGCCATATCAACGGCGTCGCCGTCCAGCTTCTCCAGGATCAGCTGCGCTACGAGATACGCGCCTTCCGGATGCAGCATCGTCGGCTTCATGTTGAAATAGAATTTCGACGTCTTGCCTGAAGCGAGCTTGATCTCCGGCCCCTCCTGGAAGGAGCGCTTCCTGACGATTTCGATCAGTCGGGCCCGCTCGGTTGAGGACGGTATGGCGATGGAATTCGGCATGAGGGCTCCGGAATGGCTTGAGTGACGCGAGGTTGGTCGCGTGGAAGGCGGTTCCAAGTCAAGCCGAAGCCGCATTCCGCGCCACCACGGCTGAGGATTGAAACACCCCTGCCGCCGAGCCCTCAATCAGTCTATGTAGGGTTCAATTCATGCCGCGTGCAGCTTTTGGCTTGCAAACCAAGGACACAGCCAATGTTCAATCCCGAAGCCCCGCCCGAACTCGAATCCGCACGTTGGTTCAATGCGGATGGCCCCATGAGCCTCGCCGCCCTCAAGGGCAAGGTGATCATCGTGGCGGCTTTCCAGACCCATTGCCCGGGCTCGCTGCGCCACGGCCTGCCACAGGCAGAGCGCATGGCGCAAGGCTTCAGCGAGGATGAGGTCGCCGTGATCGGGCTCAACACCGCCTTCGAAGAAACGGAGAAACAGACCCCCGCCGCGCTCGAAATTCTTATCGGGGAGAAGGACCTGACCTTCCCTATCGCGATAGACAAGCCGGGAAGCGACATCCCCCGAACGATGTCGGCCTACGAGATCCAGGGAACTCCGACCGTGCTCCTTTTCGACCGCCAGGGCCGGTTGCGCCGGCATTACCTCGGGCAAGTCGACGACATCCGCCTCGCAGCGGAGGTCATGGCGCTGTCGATCGAGCCGCGCGACGCCCCGCGCGAGCAGTCGATTGCCATCGAGCGGCGTCTGGCGGCGGTGCTGACCGATCCGGACGCCCACCGCCACGAAGGCGGCTGCTGCGGCGGACATGGCCGTGATCACGACCATGGGCACGATCATGGACACGAACACGCCGGGGGCGGGGGCTGCTGCGGCGGCGCACACGCGCACGACCATGACCACGCGCCGGTCGCCAGCGGTCAGAAAGCCAAAGCCGGCGGCTGCGGCGATCCGGGACGCGGCAGCGCCAACTGAGGGCGCTAACTGGCCGGTCGCGCCGCATTGAACACGAGGCGAATGAACTCGCGGTAGAGCAGCACCTGCCGCGGCAAGGCGTGCTTGTCCCTCAGCACCTTCGATAAAATGATGCCCGCCATGGACCACGCCCGACAGCATGTCTCCAAGGTCGTCTAGGTCGATCGCCACGCAGGGCGGATGGCTTTAGGCGATGAGATCGAGCCGTTCCCGAAAGCGTCGCCGCCATGCCAGAACCGCGTTCGCATTCAACTGGCGAACCTCGCGGTCAAACGGCAGTGTTATAACTTTGCATTTCGACTTCTCCTGCACGAAATAGAAGTCGGCGAGAGCCAATGTCGGCATGACTGCCAGTCATTCCCCGATATTGCCGACGACCTTCAGTAATTTTGGCTCCTTTTTTCCAGACGTCGGGAGCGCGTTTCGATACGGCCTAGACGCTGGCTAGGTTGCACGGTTACGTCGGTTTGCTGCTCACTGCTTGGCATTTCCTTTAAAGCCGCGCAGATCTTCGACTCGACTGGAACCTCGCGTACTGGAGAAGCTGCATCGTGCTTCTCCAAAAACTTGCTCATCGAAAGGTAAGTGTTGGACGCCGTCTATCGGATTAGGATGAGACCCACGAGAATTTTTGCGCCCAACAAACGCAACCCCGTGCTCGTCCCCAGAGGGGCGTACAACTCATCGAGAGATAAAGCGATTGCTCTAGCGAGGCCTCGGCGGCATCGCGCAATTGCAGTTCGAAAACGAGCGAGAACGCCAGCGCGAATATGACGATCTCGACGAGGTGCGCGATGAGAGCTCCGCCAACGACGATCAACATTTTCTGACGCTGCCGCCGCAGCGCAATTCTCAATAACACGAACGACAGGCCTCTCAAGGCCTCGTAGTGAATAAGCAAGCTCGCCACCGAGAGTAGCGGTGATCTCGGCACTGATCACGAAACCGGCTTGCGCCAATGCGCTCCTCCCAGGCTGTCAGGCTTCGCGTAGACACAAGCCGCGTTGTTGGACGCGGCTTGTGTCTCGGTCGGCTTTCCAGCCGGTCAGGCGGGATTTATCTTCTCGACAATACGGCCCCCGTGTCCCGGCCGGTAGATCACGCGGACGGTTTCGCCGCGCGTCAGCAGCTGGCTCAGAAGTCTCGGATTGTAACTGTAGATCTGAGGGCTCACCATCAGCCGGTTGCCTTTCGGATTGTCGTGCTGGATCCGACCCACCGCCTCGTGCTGGACGGCCGCCATGGCCGAACCGGCGCTCAGCAATGCGCCCAGGCCAACGGCGGCTACGACTTTCATTATTTGTGACATGGAACTCACTTCAATTTTGAAACCTGACGGCTGTGTGAGCCATCCGTTCGCTGAGCGAAGCTACTTGGCGGGCCGCACCTTCGTGGCCATCATCTTTCCGTTCTTAATGTCGTAGGAGACGGTCACCTTCTCGCCAGGCTTCAGCTTGTCGAGCTTGATTCGGCTGCTGGCTGAAAACGTGTCGCCGGTGGAGAGCACTAATTCATGCCTGGACAAGTCTGTCGACTTGACCTCACCGGTCGTGGTCTGTGTTGCGGCCAAAGCTGCCGTTGAAATCGCCACCGCGCCAGCCAGCGCGAGGGGAGCTACGGATTTCGAAAACATGGAATTCTCCTCATCTGATCCCGGGTCGCTTCTCAACGCGACCGGCGTGATTAAACTGCACCCCCAGCCTTTCCCCCGCTTCGCCACAACAATACGGATTTGTAAGCACGCTCAATCGAGCGCCTCGGGGAACTCGACGGTAACCTTCAATCCCGACGCATTGTCGGCAAGTATCAGACGGGCCTCGTGCAGATCGGCAATCGCGGCGACAAGACTGAGACCAAGACCGCTACCCGGTGTCGACCGCGCCCGTTCGAGCCGATACAGACGGCGCAGGACATTCTCGCGCTCGGGTGCCGGAATGCCCGGCCCGTTATCCGCGACGGAAATCGCAGGTGCGCCGTTTTGCCATTTGAGCCACATGTGAATGCGTGTGCCGGCGGGGCTATGGCGGATCGAATTCTCGACAAGATTGGCAACGAGCTGGGTCAAAAGCTCGCGATCGCCGTTTACGTACACCGGCTCACGAGATCTCTCCACGATATCCAGTGAATCGCCCGCATCCTCGGCGACCGCGGCGTAGATTTCGAGCACATCGTCGAGAATGCCCCGCAGATCGACTTTCGTGAACCGCGATCTGCGCGCGCCCGCCTCGAGCTGCGTGATGCTCAACAGCGCATCGAAGGTTTCGGTGATCGAGTTCGAGTTCCACGATCGCACTGTCAATTGCCGCCCTGAAATCGGCGACGTTCAGTGCATTCCTGTTGGCCTCGTCCAGTTTCTGCCTTAGGCGTCCGACCGGCTTCTTGAGATCGTGGGCGATGTCCGACGACGATTGATTGACGTTCTCGATGAGTTTCTGGAGATGACCCAGCGCCCTGTTGACCTGCACGGCGACCTGATCGATGTCATCGCCAGACCCCGATACTTCCACCCGTGCGCCAACCTGGCCCTGCGAGATTGCAGTCAGCGTCTTTTCGAATACCCTGATGCGTCTTTGCGCCTGATGCGCCAGGAAGACGGCCATTGCGCCGATCAGTCCGGCCATGACAAGCAGTCCCCAGCCCAGCACCGAGAGCATGAAACCCTGCATCTGGCGGACGTCGCGGTTGCTGATACCAACGAGAAGGCGCCCCTTCGCCAGTTGCGCCCATGTGGCGAGGAACTCGTCGTCGGGCTCGCCACGCTCCAACGTCAGGAAGATGTCGGAGCGCTTCAGAGTGAGCCAGCGATTTGATTTCGCGATACCGCGAACATTGCCGGCGAGAAACCTGTCCTTGTTGTCGACCAGTTCGAAGATGAAATCCGAAATCCCTGACCGAGGCGCTCTCTCCAGCTACCACCTGTACGAGATCGTCGAACGTCTTCTGACCGTCGAGGGCGACAAGCGCATCGACCGTCTCCTGGACGCGGTGCCGGATGTCACCTTCGAGGCGGGCAGTAATACCGAAAAACAATACCGTGAAGAGCGCGACGAAGGTCGTGGCAACGAGAATCGAGAACGTTGCCGCTAGGCGGAAAGGCGTACGCTTGAGAAGATCACGGCCCTTCATGCAGGGAATACCCGCTGCCGCGGACGGTGTGAATCAACTCGTTACCGAAGGGCTTGTCGATCTTGGCACGAAGGCGGGAGATGTGCGTTTCCACAACGCTGGTTTTGGGATCGAAGTGAAAGCTCCATACCCTGTCGAGCAGCATCGTCTTCGTCACCAGCCGGCCCTTATTGCGCATGAGCACCTCGAGCAGGCGAAACTCACGCGGCTGGAGTTCGATATCCACGCCCCGGCGCGTGACCTTGCGTCCGACCAGGTCCATCTGCAGGTCACCGACCTTCAATAGGGTTTCTTCGCCCTTCATCGCCGGCCGCCGCGCCAGCGCGTGAACTCTGGCTAGCAGTTCAGAAAAAGCGAAGGGCTTGCACAGGTAGTCATCGCCGCCGGCCTCCAGTCCGTTGACCCGGTCGTCGACCCCTCCGAGCGCGGTAAGAAACAGCACCGGCACCTTTCGGCCCGCACTCCGCAGCGTTTTGACAATCGACAGTCCGTCGATGCCGGGAAGCATTCGATCGACGATGAGAAGGTCGTAGTCTTCGCCGATGGCCTGGGCGACGCCCTCCCGCCCATCGGCGAGATGATCGATGGTATGGCCTTCCTGATGCAGCCCCCTGACGATGTAAGAGGCCGTGTTGGGGTCATCTTCGATCAACAAGAGGCGCATGTGTAATCCGGCTGGTGACGCCTACAGAACGATTGACCCGCTCCGTCTGCGCTAAGAAACGTCGATACAAATATAGGCGGCGGATCGTTTTTTCCGCCTTACGGTTGCATTACGGTTTTGTAAGACGGCCAGAGCAAAATTGGGCAGCCCCTTCAGCTGGCGAGCTTCACGTCCTGATGGAACTTGTTGCCCTCGGGTGTTGCAGCGACGATGTCGGCGCGGATGACGAAATCGCCGAAGTGCTCGCCGTCCTTGCGCTCCCTGGCGTATCGCTTGAGGAGTGGATCGAGCAGCGACAGGATCTTCGCCCTATCCGCGTCCTGCGCGTAGAGTTTCGACAGGCGGGTGCCGTCGAACGCAGCGCCCAGATAGAGGTTGTAGAGCCCGGGACTGCGGCCGACGAAGCCGATCTCGGCAAGGTAGGGGCGCGCGCAGCCGTTAGGACATCCTGTCATGCGCACGACGATGTCATCGTCGCGCAGGCCTGCCGCATCGAGGCTGTCTTCGAGCGCGGAGATGAGGTCGGGAAGGAACCGCTCGCTCTCCGCAAGTGCCAGGCCGCACGTCGGCAGGGCCACGCACGCCATGGCGTTGCGGCGCATGCCCGACGATGTCGCAATCGACACGCCGTGCTGTTCTAGGATCGCCTTGATCTTCGGCTTCGCTTTCGCCGGGATGTTGGCAAGGATCAGGTTCTGGTTCGACGTCAGCACGAAGTCGAGGCCGCCCAGCTCCGCGATCTCGCGGAACGCCTTGCGCATTGTGCAGCCGGGCACATCCTTGATCCGGCCGTTCTCGATGTAGAGCGTAAGGTGCCACTTCTTGTCGGCACCCTTTCCGTCGAGGCTCTGGCGCCAGCCAATCACGTCGCCAGTGTAGTTGAACGAGAACGGACGCGGTTTGCCGAGCTTGTAGCCCAGCCTCTTTTCGACTTCTTCGCGGTACTTGGCGATACCGAAGCGCTCGATCGTATACTTGAGACGGGCGTTCTTTCGAACCTCGCGATTGCCCCAGTCGCGCTGGACGGTGACGACCATTTCGGCAACGTCGACCGCCTGCTCGGGCGTGCAGAAACCCATCACGTCAGCTGTGCGCGGGAATGTATCCGTCTCGCCGTGCGTCATGCCCATGCCGCCGCCGACGGTCACGTTCCAGCCGACGACCTCACCCTTTTCGACGATGGCGATGTAGCCCAGATCGTGCGCGAAGATATCGACATCGTTGTCGGGCGGAACCGCGATCACAGTCTTGAATTTGCGCGGCAGATAATGCGTACCGTAGATCGGCTCGGTCTCGGGTGCGGCCGCACGAGACGCGTCGGAAACCTTTTCGTCATCGAGCCAGATCTCGTGATAGGCGCCGGTCTGCGGCAGAAGATGATCGCTGACTTTCTTGGCGAGTTCATACGCCTCGCCATGTGCCTTCGACAGGAACGGGTTGGCCGCAGACATGACGTTGCGGTTGACGTCGCCGCAGGCGGCCAGACTGTCGAGGCAGGCGGCGTTGATCGCCTGCATCGTGCGCTTCAAGTTCGACTTGATGACGCCGTGATACTGGAACGTCGCCCGTGTCGTCAGCCGCAGCGTGTGGTTGGTGTAGGTCGAGGCGATGTCGTCGAGCTGAATCCACTGCTTCGGCGTCACGACGCCGCCGGGGATGCGTAGTCGGATCATAAACGAGAACGCCTTCTCAAGCTTCTTCTTCGAGCGCTCTGCGCGAATGTCCCGGTCGTCCTGCATGTAGGAGCCGTGAAATTTTAGCAGCTGCGTATCGTCTTCCTCGATCGCTCCGGTTACCACATTGGTGAGGCCCTCGGCGATTCCGCCGCGTAGGAGCCAACTCTTTTCCTTGATGAACTCGTTCTTGGCGCGCTTGTCGCTCATGAGTCTTTAATCCTGCCGCAGATCCACGCTCTCCACACCAGTGGGGGAGGGGGAAAACATCAATACACGTCCCGCTGATAGCGGTCGGCCTTCGTCAGCTCTTTCAGCTTGGCGCGGCCGGCTTCGAGATCGCCCTTCAGTGGCTCGGCGAGAATCTTGACCAGCATGGCGTCGACATCCTTCGCCATGCCCTTCTCGTCGCCGCAGACATACACGTGCGCCCCGTCCCCGATCCAGCCGAGTATGTCGGCGCGCTGCTCCCACAGCCGCTGCTGCACGTAGATCTTCTCGGGCTGGTCGCGCGAGAACGCGACATCGATGCGCGACAGGGCGCCCGACGCCAGGTGATCCTGCCAGTCGAGCTGATACAGGAAATCGTATGAGAAGTTGCGCTCGCCGAAGAACAGCCAGCTCTTGCCCTTTGCGCCGACAGCTTCACGCTCCTCCACGAAGGCGCGATACGGCGCGACGCCGGTGCCCGCGCCGATCATGACGATCGGTCGGTAGCCGTCGTCAGGCAACGCGAAGTGCCGGTTCGGCTTGACGTAGATGCGCGCGCTATCGCCCATCTTGCGGCGGTCGGCGAAGAAGGTCGAAGCCACGCCCGTGCGGGTCTTGCCGTGCGATGCCCATCGCACCGCTCCGACGAGCAGATGCGCCTCGCCCTCGTGCGCCTTAAGAACTCGAGGCGACGGAGTAGAGGCGTCCGGGAAGCGGCCGCAGGAGCTTGGTGAGTTGGTCGGCCGTCAGCGTCTCGCGATAGGATTCGAACAAATCGACCAACTGGCGATCGGCCGAGAACTTGGCCAGAGCATCGCCCTCCAGCAGAGCCGCCACATCCTTGCGGCCGGTCAGCTTGGCGTAGGCATCGACGGTTGAGCGCGACAGCGTCGTCACGTCGAGGCCGCGCGCCAGCTTTGCGACGAACGAGGCGTCCGCACCCAAGCCTACGGCAGCAGCCAGTTCGGCGGCGAGCGCGGGATCGTTCTCGGGATAGACGCCGATGGCGGCGCCGGGGTCATATGCAAAGCCCGGAGCGTCCACCGCGAGTTCCACGTGCCAAGTTTCGCGCGTTGAACCCGTGCCGTTCAGATTGACGAGAGCGGAGATTTCCGCATCGACTGGATTTTCGGCCGAGTAAAGCGGCTCCTCATCTTCCGCTGCCCCCGCGCTCTTGAAGTCGACGTGAACTACCGTCGCGGAGTGAGCGGCGTCCGGCGGCGCCAGAGCCGAGAGCGCCTTGTCCGTCCAGGCTGCGGCCTGCCTAGCGAAATCGAGATCGAGATCGATGCGGTCGGCGACGCAGATCGCGCCCAGCGCGGCCAGCCGTTGGTCAATCAGACGGCCGGTCTGGCAAAAATTGACATACGCGGTATCGCCGAGTGCCAGCACCGCATAGCGCACACCGTCGAGGCGTGGTGCGTCATCGCTCATCAGGCCTTTGTAGAAGTCGACGGCGCGCTGCGGAGGATCGCCCTCGCCCCAGGTCGATACATAGATGACGAGGTTCTTCGATTTCGTCAGCGCCGCAACGTCAACGTCGCCCATGTCAGCGACGCGCGCATCGAAGTTGGCCTTGGCCGCGATCTTCTTGGCTTTCAGCGCGAGACTTTCGGCATTGCCGCTCTCGCTGCCATAGAGAATGGTGAGGGGTACGCGGGGACGAGCGGCCGCCGCCGGAACAACCGCAACCGGAGCACCCTGCGCGGCATCAAGCCCGGCGAGAAAACCGGACAGCCAACTGCGCTGAAGCGGCGTTGATCGCTGCACCAGGCGATCCAACAGATCGATGTCCTCCGCCGTGAACGGCGCGTTCTTAGGAATTAAAGGTATCGAGGGCACACGTCTCTCCCAGGCCAGTTCGGGCTATTGGACCTTATGATCTCCGGAAATTCACGACCGCCACATCGCTCGCCGGCGAACTGCATAGTCAATTGCTCGCGAGCACACCACTGTACAGTCGCCTTGTTCCGCCCCCTGGAGCCATCCGACTGCGAATTCCCCTACGCGGAGCGCCCGCGTCTGGACCCTGGAAGGCAGATTGCCGGAGGAGCCTTCAGCGCGAATATTAGCGCAACCGTTGTTGAAAAAGAACAAATTTCTTTAGGCGCCAAGAATAATCAATAAAAATAGCAAATAATTATAATATTCTGCCAATTTTAGGTTATTTTTTGCACTTCTGGGCAATTCGATGGCTTTGCGGCAAAGCTCATCGCCTGCCCGACAGACGGAGACCGCCGGCTAATACGTTGTCTCCACAAGTATATTGCGTCGCGCTCACACGAAGACGTGAAGGCCAATTTACTTGCCGCTACTGCGTCGGGTGTGGTCAATAGTCGGCAACGAGATCGAAGGTTGCAGGCGACCTCTGATCCGGGAGCCGGGAAAGCGCAGATATGCTTCGACGCTCTGAAAGTCTTGGCAAACTTTCAACGACAATTGGCCGCCTGAGAAACAAATCTGGAGGAATACATTATGAAGACCTGGACCAAGCCCGCCGTTCGTGAGCAGGAAGTCGGCCTCGAAGTGACGTCGTACCTGCCGGCTGAGATCGACCTAATCTAACGGTTCGATTGCTCACTCTCGCTGAGCGAGATTTGGCGCGGCGGTCGGTAACTCGGCCGCCGTCGCCGTTTGCGGCGCCGCAAAGCAGCTTGCCGCCCTGAAAAGTTGACAAAAATGATCATCAGGGTGCTGGGGTCGGCCGCTGGCGGCGGCTTTCCCCAATGGAATTGTAATGGCCATAACAGCGCAAGCGTGCGCGCGGGCAAAGCCGGGTTCCGGCCGCGCACGCAATCGTCGCTTGCCGTATCGGCAGACGGCAGACGCTGGGTGCTGCTGAATGCGTCGCCCGACCTGCGCCAGCAGATCAACGACGCCCCTTCCCTTTGGCCGGCAGCCGACGGCCCGACGCGCAATTCACCAATCAAGTCCGTCGTCGTCACAAACGCCGACGTCGACCACATCATCGGCATCATCAATCTGCGCGAGGCCCAGCCGTTCTCGATCTACGGATCATCGCGGGTCCTGGTGACCATCAGCGCCAATTCGGTTTTTAATGTCTGCAACGCGGCCATCGTGCCGCGACGCGAACTTCCACTCGATCGCCCCACCGCACTGGAAGGCGCGGGCGAGGACCTCGGACTGACGGTCGAAGCGTTCGCGGTGCCCGGCAAAGTCGCCCTTTATCTCGAGGATGCGAAAGCCGGCGGCAATTTCGGCAGCCGCGACGGCGATACCATCGGTCTGAAAGTGACAGAGACGGCATCCGGTAAGTTCTTCTTTTACGTACCCGGGTGCGCTGAGGTCGACGCTCCGCTGGCGGCCACACTCAAGGGGGCGCCGCTCGTCTACTTCGACGGCACCTTATATACCGATGACGAAATGCTTCAGCAGGGCCTGATGCAGAAGACCGGCAGGCGTATGGGACATATTAGCATCTCGGGCTCCGATGGCTCGATTGCCGCGTTTTCCGGGCTCGATGTAAAGCGCAAGATTTATGTCCACATCAACAACTCGAACCCGGTCCTCGATGAAAACTCCCCCGCTCGCAAGGCTACAGAAGCCGCCGGCTGGGAAGTCGGGTTCGACGGCATGGAGGTACGTTTATGAGTGAGCGCCGCGTAACCAAGTCCGCCGCGGGCGACCTGTGGAGCCCAGCCGAGTTCGAAGCCGCGATCCAAGCCGTCGGCGCCGAGCGCTACCACGACAAGCATCCGTTCCATAGGCTGCTGCACGGCGGCAAGCTGATCAAGGCGCAGGTCGGCGCCTGGGCCCTCAACCGCTATTGCTACCAGTCGGCGGTGCCGCGCAAGGACGCCGCCTTCGTCAGCCGCGTTCTCGACCGCGAATTGCGACGCGACTGGATCCACCGCGTTCTTGAACATGACGGCCACGGCGAGGATCCCGGCGGAATCGAACGCTGGCTGGTTCTGACCGATGCCCTCGGGCTCGACCGTGAGTACGTCAAATCCATGGAGGGCGCGCTGCCCGCTACTCGCTTCGCCGTCGAAGCCTACGTGACGTTCGTGCGCGAGCAGCCGCTCAATGTCGCCGTCGCCTCCTCATTGACGGAGCTGTTTGCCCCTAAGATCCACAAGGAGCGGATCGCGGGCATGCTCGAGAACTACGACTTCATCGACGATCGCGTCATGGCCTACTTCAAGAAGCGTCTCTTACAAGCCCCGACCGACGCCGGTTTTGCGTTGAAATATATCCAGGACCACTGCAAGACGCGCGACGAGCAGGAAGCCTGCGTCGACGCCGTACGGTTCAAGTGCAATGTACTGTGGGTACAGCTCGACGCGCTTCATCATGCCTATGTCAATGGCAACGTGCCGCCAGGCGCCTATCGCCCCGAGGAACTGTAAATGAGTGAAGCTCCCGTTCGGACGCGTACGATCGTAACGGCGGATACGCGCCCGCAATTGCCACGGCACATCAAAATGCGCCACGACGCCGGTCGCGGCCGGTGGCTCATCCTGGCGCCCGAACGTGTGTTTGATCCCGACGAAACCGCGGTTTCTGTTCTGCGACTGTGCGATGGCGAGCGGTCGGTTGCCGACATCGTCGGCATCCTCGCCAAAGAATACAACGCCCGGCCGGCGGAGATCACCGCCGACATCGTGGAAATGCTGCAGGATCTTTCAGACAAGGGCGTCATCGTCGCCCGCACGGGAGAGTAAAGCCATGAACGAGGTTGCACCTGTGCAGACTGCCTACGAGGCTCCTGCGTGCGCCCGTGCCCCGGTTGGCATGCTGTGCGAACTGACGCATCGCTGTCCCCTGCAGTGCCCCTATTGCTCTAACCCGCTGGAATTGGAACGGGTCAATACGGAGATGACGACCGCTGAATGGCAGAGCGTGATGCGCCAGGCTGCGTCCTTGGGAGTGCTGCAAATCCACCTTTCGGGGGGCGAGCCGACGGCGCGCAAGGACCTTGAAGCGATTGTTCAGGTCGCCACTGAAGTCGGACTTTATACAAATCTCATAACCGCCGGCGTCACGCTGACAAAGGAGCGTCTGAAGAAGCTCGCCGACCTCGGCCTCGATCATGTGCAGTTGTCGATCCAGGACGTCGACCCCGAGAACGCCGACCGCATTGCGGCCTACAAGGGCGGCATGGCGAAAAAGATCGAAGTGGCGGCCTGGGTCAAGGAGTTCGACCTCCCGCTCACGATCAACGCGCCAATCCACCGCCAGAACATCCACAACGTCTCGCGCATCATCGATTTCGCCGTCGAGGTGGGAGCCGGGCGGCTCGAAATCGCGCACATCCAGTATTATGCCTGGGCGCTGAAGAACCGCTCCGCGCTGATGCCGACGCGCGAAGACTTCATGAAGTCCTACGAAATCGTCGAAGCGGCCAAGGAACGCCTCAAGGGCATCCTCGTTATCGACTTCGTGGTGCCCGACTACTACGCCAAATTCCCCAAGCCCTGCATGGGCGGCTGGGGACGCGGCATCGTCAACATCACGCCTTCGGGCAAGGTCTTGCCGTGCCATGCCGCGGAGTCGGTGCCGGGATTGGAGTTCGACAACGTTAAGACCAAGCCGCTGGCCGACATCTGGCTGGCTGGTCAGGCCTTCCAGAAGTACAGGGGCACAGACTGGATGAAGGAGCCCTGCCGCTCCTGCCCGCGGAAGGAAATTGACTTTGGCGGTTGCCGTTGCCAGGCGTTCGCCCTTACCGGAGACCCCACCAATACCGATCCCGCCTGCTCGCTCTCGCCGTTGCATGCGGAGTGGGCCAAGGTTGCAGATTTCGAGAGCCACGCCGAGGCGCCAGAACTCATCTACCGGCGTTTGGGCGCTGCAAAATCGAAAGCTGTTGCCGAAGCCGACTGAGCGGCGTAAGACCCCGCTCCGGCTGGCTTGGTCGTCCAACGTAAAAGGACTTCTGCAGTCAGTGAGTCAACGTGTTCACGGCAGGTTCAGAAAAACATTTGCACTATCGCCGGTGCGCCAGAGGCCCGAGGTGTGCCCGCGGTTCGACGGTCGCAAGCTACCCCAGGGAGGAAGTTCCAGATGAAGAAGTGGATTGTTGCGGCGGCTCTCGTGCTCGCTGCCCCGGCTGTTGCCTCTGCACAAGACGCAGAAGCTGGCAAGGCCGTGTTCAAAAAGTGCGGCGCATGCCACCAGGTCGGTCCTGAAGCGAAGAATGCTCTCGGCCCGTCTCTCGAGTGCGTCGACGGCCGCAAGGCGGGCACGGCCGAAGGCTACACCGGTTACTCGGAAGCCGTGAAAGCCGCCGGAGCCTCCGGTTGGGTTTGGGACGACGCCAAGCTCCTGTCTTGGATGGAAGCTGACGACAAGGTCATCCCGGGCAACAAGATGATCTTTCCGGCCGGCGTCAAGGATCCGGCGGATCGCGGCAACCTGCTCGCCTATCTTAAGGAGCAGTGCGCGCTGAAGAAATAAGGCACAATGCCCAGGTTGTTACTCGAGCCGTCGCGGCCTGCGCCGCGACGGTTTCTTCTTTGCCGCTAGCAGCGGATCGGCAGCACGTCTGCCGCGTCGACCTCTTGGAGCAAAGACTGCAGCGGGCGGCCGCGAATGATCGCATCGGACGCAATCTCGGCCAGCGGCACCAGCACAAATCCTCGCTGTTCGATGTAAGGATGGGGAACCTTCAGGTCCGGCAGGTCGATCGTTTCTTCGCGCCATGTCAGAATGTCGACGTCGATCAGCCGCGGACCCCATTTCTGTTGCCTGACACGACCGAGCCGGTCTTCGACTGCCAGACATCGCAACAGGAGTTGATGCGCGTCGAGCGACGTCGCCACCGCCGCGCACGCGTTGACGAACCAGTCCTGCTCGGCCACCCCCCACGGCGCACTGCGATAGTCGGCGGAGCGGCGGACGACGCGGATGTCGCCCTGCTCCGTCAGCACATCCAGCGCGCGGGCAATGTTGGCCCGCTTGTCGCCGACATTTGAGCCGAGCCCTATCAACGCATCGTAGTCGCGCGCCGCGTTCCGCTCAGTCATATTTGATGTAGGCAAAGCGCATGTCGGTTGCCGGCGTGCCTTCCAGTGAATTCGACGTGTCGAGCACCGGCTGCCACTGAACGACCTCCTCGATCTTCTTGGCCAGCGCCAGATCCTTGTCCGTAATGCCCTTGGCGGAATGGGTCACCAGGCGAACTTCGACCCAGGCGTAAGACGCCGTGATGTCGGGGTGATGCCACGCCGCCTCGGCCAAATGCCCGACGGTGTTGATCACCATCAGGGTGCCCTTCCAGCTGTTTGTCTTATATGTGCGGCGTATCCAACCGTCCTCCAGATGCCATTTCGGGAGGTTTTTGGCCAACCATGCCTTGACGTCTGCCTCGGTCATTGCCTGTTCCTGGCCGGTCATGTTGCTCTCTCCTCGGCTTTCGTGGACACTGTCAAATCGCCCGCGACCCTAGATCGGCCCGCACGCCGCGCGCAATCGCCAGCGCGCCGACCCCGAGTGAAAGCCCGCCTACGATGCAACGCAAGTCTGAAACCAAAGCCATCAAGGTCACGGCTCCGGCGCGCCTGCACCTCGGCTTTCTCGATCTCAACGGAGATCTGGGCCGTCGCTACGGAAGCATCGGCCTGTCCGTTGACGACCCGGCAACCGAACTGACCGTTTCCCCGGCGGAGAATTTCTCTGCCAGCGGTCCGGAAAGCGCGCGAGCGCTAACGGCGGCCAAGCGTTTCGCGGAACTGTTCGCACCCGGGAAAGCCTTCAAGGTCGACGTAGCGCGCGCCATTCCGGCCCATGCGGGTCTGGGCTCGGGGACGCAGCTCGCCCTTGCCGTAGGCAGCGCCATCCTGGGGCTTGGGGGCCTGTCGAAGGAAGCGAGCGCGCTGGGGGAAATGGTCGAGCGTGGCGCCCGTTCGGCAATCGGGATCACTGCGTTCGAGCAGGGCGGCTTCATCATCGACGGCGGCCGGGGCGAGGCGAACCACGCCCCGCCGCTGCTGGTTCGCATTGCCTTTCCGGAAGACTGGCGGATCATTCTCGTGCTCGATCCGGCCGAAACAGGCGTGCACGGCGAGAAGGAGGCCAAGGCTTTCAAGGCGCTGCCGCCCTCACCTGCCGCCTCCGCCGGCCACCTGTGCCGACTGACACTGATGCGGCTGCTGCCGGGTCTGGTCGAGGTGGATGTCAAGGCTTTCGGCTCGGCGTTGACGGAAATCCAAGCCCATGTGGGCTCCCATTTCGCCGCTGCCCAGGGCGGAACCCCCTGGTCGAGCCCGGCCGTCGGCCGCATCGTCGGCGAACTGGGGCAACACGGCGCAACCGGCCTTGGTCAGAGTTCGTGGGGCCCGACGGGCTTTGCGTTTGCCGAAAGCGAGGCTGCGGCGCAGAGCCTCTATTCTTCTTTAGTCGAAGCCGCTAAAGCGGAGGGCCTTGAACTACGGATCGTGAAGGGTCGAAACACCGGCGCTCATTGGAGCGTGGTTTGACAACCAGACAAACAAAGCTGCCCATTCCGGGAGACAGAACGATGAGTGAAGCGACTCCCATCCTGCACATGCTTGATCCGCAGAAAGCACGTGAGTCCGTTCGACGTGAACATGGCGGCGGATGCCGGCTTCAAGGTCATCGTTCCTTACACGAATGTGGAAATCGCCGACGTCACGCTCCTCGTCCAGGATGCGATCTTCTCCCGCCCGCCCCACTACGGCGTCCGTACCGGATTCTTCATGGGCGGCAAGGACGCCATCATGTCGCTCGACATGATGGAAGCGGCCCAGAAGGCGATGGTTCCGCCGTTCGAATGCTCGATCTTCGCCGATCCGGCGGGTTCATTCACCACGGCCGCCGCCATGGTCGCCTGCGTCGAGCGGCAACTGAAGCAGAAGTTCGACCGCGCTTGGAAGGGCACCAAGGTCGCCGTGTTCGGCGCCACCGGTGTCGTTGGCTTTGCCTCCTCCATCATCGCGGCTCTGGAAGGCGCCGACGTTCAACTCGTCGCTCACCGCGGCGTTGATCGCGTCATCAAGAACGCCGCAGATCTCCAAGTATCGCTTCGGCGTCGACCTGGAAGCCGTCAACGGCGAGACGGCCGACCAAAAGCGCGACATCATCGCCAATGCCGAGGTGATTTTCGCCGCTGCCGCCGCCGGCGTACAGGTGGTGTCCAAGGAACACAAGCAACTGGCCAAGAAGCTCATGGTCATTGCCGACGTCAACGCCGTGCCTCCCGCCAGGCGTCGAGGGCATGGAACTGTTCATGGATGGCGCGGCGCTTCCCGGCTGCAATGCGCTCGGTATCGGTCCGCTGGCCATCGGCGACATCAAATACAAGTGCGAAAGCGGCCTGTTCAAGCAAATGATAGCGTCCGACAAGCCTCTGGCTCTCGACTTCCGGCACGCCTACGCGATGGCCAAGCAGCTCACCGGGCTCGTCTTGACGGCGTGAGCGCACCCAGCGTCGCGGGGGTCAGGGTCGCAGCGTTTTCCGGGCGGGCACTCGCCCCAGCCCTCCGCCATTGCGGCGGGGCGCCGGCTATCAGCCAATCGTCGTTGACTGCTTCGGCGATGCCGACCTGCTCGACGCGGCGGCATCGGTGCGATGCCTGCAGGCGCGCGTGCAGGTCGGATTTCAAGGTCGTCGTCTAATCGCCGCATTGGAACAGCTGGCCGCGTCCGCCACGAGCGCGCCGATCGGCCTCGTGCTCGGCGCCGGCTTCGAGTGCAATCCGAGGCTCGTCTCGGCACTCGCTGAACGCTTCGAACTGCTTGGCAACAGCGCCGACACGATCCGCCGCGTGAAGGACCCGTCGCTAGTTCTTTGCCACGCTCGAGCGGCTCGGCATTCGTCACCCCGAGACTCACCTCGATCCGCCGGCCGATCACGAAGGCTGGCTGATGAAGCGCATCGGCGGCAGCGGCGGACTGCACATCCATCGCTGTCCGCCCGTCGTGACTGCGGGACAAGCGCCGCTACTTCCAGCGCGAGTCTCGACGGCGCGCCGGTCTCGGTCCTCGGTATCGCAAGTCCCTCCGGCACGGCTTCGCGGTTACCCGCCAATGGGTCAATCCGCGCGGGAAGCGGCCCTATCGCTATGGTGGCGCCGCAGTCCCCGGCTGACGCTCGAAGCCGATCTCGAAGTGCGCCTTATCGAGGCGTCGCTGACAGTCGAGCCGGAATTCGGGCTTCGAGGTCTCGTCTCGTTCGACTTTCTGATCGCACGATGGCGAACCGGTACTGATCGAGGTCAATCCGCGGCCCGGCGCGTCGCTCGATGTTCTTCGATGACGCTTGCGGCAGCCTGTTCAGCGCCCATATCGAGGCCTGTCGCGGCGGCAACCCAGCCAGACCTTCTACAGGCCGAATGGCACCCGCCCGCGGCCGCGGCCGCCGCTTACCTTTATGCCGACCGCGCCGATTTGACGGTGCCCGATGTCGTCTGGCCGGACTGGACCGCCGATCGGCCGATCGCCGGCTCGGTCGTGCAGAAGCGCCAACCGCTGGCCACCGTGATGACCCGGGCTGGCAACGTCGACGACGCCGAGCGGCTGTGCCGTAAACGGTTAGAAACACTCGAAACCATGCTTTATGTAGACCCCGCCCGGAACGGAGCACACCTATGACCCCCCATGCCACCGCGCCCAGCGTCAACGCACGCGCTGCACGCATCGTCGAAAAAATCGTCGCCAACGCAGCTGCATTGAGGTGCGCGGTGACGACCGGCGAGGCCGGCGAGCGGCGGATCGACCTCGGCGCCAACGTTCCCGGCGGTCTGGAAGCCGGCCGCCGCCTCGGTGAGGTGTGCATGGGCGGCTTCGGCACCGTGCAGATCACGTCCGCCTCGGGGCTCGAACGCTGGCCGCTCGGAGTTGTCGTCCACTCCTCCAATCCCGTCGTTGCATGCCTCGCCAGCCAATATGCCGGCTGGACGATTACCGACGATTCCTCCGGCTTCTTTGCCCTTGGCTCGGGACCGGCCCGCGCGCTTTCGCGCGTCGAAGAACTCTACAAGGAACTCGGCTACGTCGATCACCACAACACTGGTTCGCTGGTCATCGAAGGAGACAAGGCGCCGCCGTCATCGGTCGCCTCGAAGGTAGCGTCCGCGTGCGGCATCAAGCCGTCCGATCTGACGATCCTCTATGCACCGACCGGAAGCCTTGCGGGCACCGTCCAGATTGCAGCACGCGTTCTGGAAGTCTCGCTTCACAAGGCGCACGCCCTGCACTTCCCGCTCCACAACATCGTCGACGGCTATGGCGTTGCCCCGCTGTCCCCGCCGATTCCCGATTTCGTCAAGGCCATGGGGCGCACCAACGACGCGATCATCTACGGTGGCCGCATCCAGCTGTTCGTCAAAGGCTCGGACGATGAAGCCAAGAGGCTCGCGGACGCGCTACCGTCGTCGACCTCGAGTTCCTACGGCAAGCCGTTCGCCGAGACGTTCGCGGAAGTGAACGGCGACTTCTACAAGATCGACGCCATGCTGTTCAGTCCGGCGCTGGTGACGGTTTCGAACCTCGACACGGGATCGTCCTTCCACGCCGGCAAGCTGGCGCCCGAGATTGTCGACAAGAGCTTCCGCTGAAATCCCATAACCCCTCAAGGCGGAACAGCCGTGAATGACAGTAGCATCATCCGTGGCAGCCAGCAGCCGCTGACAGGCTCCACGACGGACATGTTGGCTCATGGAAAATCCAGCCCTCGCATCGTGCTGTTCGTCGAGGATGGTGGCGGCGACTGGCATGCGCGGCGATTGACCAAGGCGCTGGAGGCACGCGGCGCGCGGGTTGTGACCACGACACTGAAGGCATGCGCGTTCGATACGCGGATGGCGTCGGGGATCGACATACCCGGTTTCGATGGCGCGTTGCCCGATGGCGCATTCGTCCGCTCCGTGTCGGTTGGCGGACTGGAGCAGATCACGTTGCGGCTCGGCATCCTGCATGCCCTGCAGGCGTCCGGGGTCCGCGTCTGGAACCACGCCCGCGCCATCGAACGCTGTGTCGATAAATCGACGGCGACATTCCTGTTCCAGATGGCCGGCCTGCCAACTCCGCCGACACGCGCCATGGAAGGGCGCGAAGCTGCCGTGCAACATGCAATCACTACGGGCGTGCCGATGGTTGTCAAACCGCTATTCGGCAGCCAAGGCAACGGCGTCAAGCGCGTGCCGACGCCCGATGATCTTCCGGCCGCCGAGACCGTTGGGCAGGTCTATTACCTGCAGCCTTACATGCGGGCGCCCGACGCGACCGAGTTCGAGGACTGGCGGGTGTTCGTCTCGCGCGGACGCATCCTGTCGGCAATGATGCGCGTCGGGCAGACATGGATCACCAATGTGCATCAGGGCGCCAAGCCCGTGTACCACTCGCCGGACCCGAGTATGCGCGACCTGGCGCTGGCGGCCGTCGCCGCCATAGGTGCCGACTATGCCGGTGTCGATCTGATCCGAGCCCTCGACGGCCAACTGATGGTGTTGGAAATCAATTCCAACCCGGCATGGAAAGGACTGCAAAGCGTCACCGAGCAGGACATCGCCACCGAGCTTGCGCACGATTTTCTCGCGGCCCTGATCGAGCCCGTCGCGCCATGACGGCCGCACTACTGCCACCACGCACGATCGCCGATGCCTATATCGCAGCCTGCCATCTCGAAGTGCGCGCGCTGAAGCCCGGCAACGTCCATATCCACGCCGATGGCCACGGCATGGCCATGCGCCACTTCGACATCAGCGCGGAGGTGTCGGCTCCGCACATCGCCAATCCCAATCTGAAGGTCGGCGCCAAGGTCCGGCGCGCGATCGACGCCACCTTCGACGCAGTCGGGTGCAACACCAATCTCGGTATCGTACTTCTCTGCGCGCCCCTTGCCGCCGCAGCCGGTCCGGTGAATGGGCCGTCGACGTACTGCGAACGGCTCATGCGCGTTCTCGACACGCTCGATGAAACGGATACGAGCGAGATTTTTGCGGCAATCGCGCGCGCCAATCCCGCCGGCCTCGGCGAGGCGCCGGAGGGCGACGTCCATCGTTCGCCGCCAGCCGGCATGACGCTGATGGATGCGATGACCGCGGCAGCCGATCGCGATCTGATCGCGCGAACGTATGCTGAGCGCTTCGGACCTCTTCTGACCCTCAATCGCGCATTGATGACTTATTGTGCCGAGGGACTAGCCGACGAATCGGCATTGGCCCGGCTGTTTCTCGAACAGCTGGCCGCCGTGCCCGACACCCACATTGCGCGCAAGCATGGGCGTCATGCGGCCGAGGATGTCATGATGCGCGCCCGCGCGCTGATCGGGCAGCTGACAGAAGAAGGGCGCCGCGATCCGTCCGAACTTTCCGCATTTGAGGCGCTTTTACGATTTGACGCAGAGTTGAAAGCCGAAAGATTGAACCCCGGCTCGCATGCCGACATGATGGCTGCATGCGTCTTCCTGCGTAATATCGAAGCAGAATTATCGTTCTGAAGCAGGCATTTGGGCCGTTAATCAGCTTGCTGCGGATGAACCCGCCGGGACTGCCCCGAAGGCCCCGAACATGTTGCTTCTACGAAAGTGGGATCGGCTCTTGCCGACCAGTGCCCGCTGGCGTTATGTAGCGCCGGTGCTCAGGGCGCCGCTATCTGGCCAACCGGTTCGGTGACCCCGTCACCGTTCGCCGCCAGCAAGGATAGCTCAAGACGAGCGTAGCCAGACGAAGCCGGGATAACCCGGAGCGTCCTGGCTTCATGATGTTTTTTCCAATGGGAGAACCCCCCGAATGGCCAAGATCAATCGCGTATTAGTAGGCGAGTCGCTCGTCGGCGACGGCAATGAAGTCGCCCACATCGACCTTCTCATCGGACCGCGCGGCTCTGCAGTCGAAACGGCGTTCTGCAACTCGCTGACGAACAACAAGGACGGTTTCACGTCGCTCCTCGCCGTCATCGGTCCGAACCTGGCCTGCAAGCCTTCGACCGTGATGTTCAACAAAGTGACGATCAAGGACGCCCGTCAGGCCGTTCAGATGTTCGGACCTGCCCAGTACGGCGTTGCAAAGGCCGTTCAGGACGCAGTCGCTGAAGGCATCATCCCCGCGAACGAAGCCGACGACGTCTACGTCTGCGTTGGCGTGTTCATCCACTGGGAAGCCGCTGACGACGCGAAGATCCAGGACTTCAACTATCGCGCCACCAAGGAAGCCATCGCTCGCGCCGTCTCCGGCAAGCCGACGGCTGCCGAAGCGACCGCTCAGCGCAATGCTACTCAGCATCCGTTCGCTGCCAAGTCTTGAAGCGGAAACCGTCCACAGCAGGATAATACTCCACCCATGAAGGTGGGTCTGCTGCAGCGATTGGGAAGAATGCTCTCTGGCCGTTGGAACGGCTAACTTCGGCGGGCTTCCGACAGGCCGCTCGCCTTGTGTACTGAAACTACCAACCGGCGATCTCGACGAGATCGCCGGTTTTTATTTGCCCGTCGTGCAGGGCACTCGCGATGAGCGCACCGCTGGCGCCTGCGTCGCGAACGGCCAGAAGGTCGTCACGATTGCGAACGCCGCCGGCGGCATAGACCTCGCGCCCCAATGCACTTGCGGTGATGCTGCGGATGCGATCCGTATCGGGTCCAAGCCCCGCACCGACACGCGCCAGCGTCATGACGATGACGCGCTGCGGCCACACGTCTGCCTCGGCAAGCAGCGGCGTAGGGCCCATAAAATCGTCGCCGCGAAAATCCAGCGACAGGATGAGCTTGTCTCCCAGTTCGGACATCATCGCCGCCAGATCTGCGGGACGCCTGAGAGTCTCGCTCCCGACAACGGGACGCAGGCGGCCGATTTCGAGCAGCGGGATTAGAGACGTCCGATCACGGGCTCCGGTATCGGCCCACAATTCGGCATCCCCAATCGCGTGCGCAATACGAGCTAGCATTCCAAGGTTAGCACCGCGTCCTTCGATCCCGTCGAGGTCGGCGACATACACGACGGGAAAGGCGGAAAGCCGCATGTATCCACGGGCGACGTCGACAGGATCGGCTGCCGGCGCCAGCGGCGTGCTGAGCGGCCGGTAGTTGGCGCGGTCTCCGACGACGGCCTGCACGGCCACTCCATGGCGAATGTCGATAACCGGAATGACGTTCATGCTCTTCCTTCCCACGGCGCGTGGTGTATCACACCGAGCATCGGATCGAAGGCTTCGGAGACGAGTGTGACAATCACGGCCGGACTGGATGTCGGAGGCGCACATCTTAAGGTGGCCCTCGTCGAGGACGGGCGCGCAATCGCGGTGCAACAGTTCCGTTGCCGTCTTTGGATGGGACTGGAGAAACTCGATACCGCGCTGCGCAAGGCCCGCGCACTTCTCGACCGAGCCGATCGCTTCGCCGTGACCATGACCGGCGAAATATCCGACGTGTTTCCCGACCGCAGGACCGGCGTCGAAATCACTCGTCTGCCGCATAGCCGCCGAGTGCGGGCCGCAGACGCGCTTCTGGATGGGGCTGCGCGGCTTCGGGATGGCGGAAGAGGCAATCATCCACCATACCGACGTCGGGTCGACGAACTTCCTCGCCACCGCGACACTCGTTGGTCACCACCATCGCGATGCGCTTCTTATCGATTTCGGTTCCACGACAGCCGACATAGTGCCGATCATCGCCGGCGGGCCATCGCCGCGCGGCCTCACGGATGCAGATCGGCAGGCGACGGGCGAACTGATCTACACAGGCTATACGCGCACGGCGGTCATGGCCGTCACCAATCGCGCCCCCTTCCGCGGTCACTGGGTCGGCCTGGCACGCGAGTATCTCGCCACCATGGCCGATATCCGGCAAATCTTGGGAGTTCCACTGGACGGCATCGATCTGCATGCGACCGCGGACGGAAAGGGCAAGTCCGTCGAAGAAAGCGTTGCACGCTTTGCCCGAATGCTCGGCCGCGATGCCGCGGACGGCACGGTGTCGGATTGGTCCATTGCGGCAGCGTTTGTGCGTGAAGCGCAACTGCGCTCCATCGAGGACGGGGTGATCCAGGTTATTTCGGCGTCGTCGCTCATCGGCAGCCCACCCGTCGTCGTCGCCGGCATCGGACACCCGGAAGCAGCCGTCGTCGCGGCCCGTCTCGGGCGGCCGGTCGTTGCGTTCTGCGAACTGGCGCTTCCCGCCCCCGATTGCGCCGCTGAAGTCACATTTTGCGCACCGGCCGTTTCGGTCGCCATGCTGGCCTCGGCTCGCCTCCCCGGTCCGGCACGGTAAATGCTGGGTAACGCTCAGCAACATCCAAACTTCTGTAATTTCTGTCGTTGTACCGCCCGGAACAGCCGGCGGGCCCGGCTCGGCGCATTCTCCAGTCATCGGAACACCTCACCGGCACCAAGGGAGACATACCAATGACCGCCTCGACACCAAACCGCCGCTCGCTGCTTCTGGGCCGCAACATCGTCAAGACGATCAACACGGGCGCCGGCGAACTCAAAATCCTCAAGGGCGTCGACGTCGATCTGTACCCCGGCGAGCTTACCCTGCTCATGGGCCCCTCGGGCTCTGGCAAGACCACGCTCCTATCGATCCTCGGTTGCATCCTCACCGCGACGTCGGGGCAGCTTCTGGTCAACAGCGAAGAGGCGGCCGGCAAGTCCGCCGAAGGTCTGGCCGACATCCGCCGCCGCAACATTGGCTTCGTGTTCCAGGGCTACAATCTCTTCCCGACCCTGACGGCCCACGAAAACGTCCTGATGGCGCTCGACGTGCGCCGCGCCAAACTGGTCAACCCCGAGCAAGCCGCCAAACAGGCCCTGATAGAAGTTGGCCTCGGACACCGCATCAACGCCTACCCGTCCAAGCTTTCGGGCGGTGAGAAGCAGCGTGTAGCGATTGCCCGCTCGCTTGCCGGAAACCCAGCCGTGGTGCTGGCCGACGAGCCGACCGCGGCGCTCGACAGCGAGAATGGCAAGTCGGTCATGGAACTTCTAGCCCGCGTCGCCAAGGACCCGAACCGGGCCGTTCTGGCCGTGACCCACGATCATAGGACGCTCTCCTACGCCGACCGCATTATCCGTATCGAAGACGGACGGATTGTCGCCGACGAGCGTCCGCGTGATAAAGTGCGGAGCCTAGCCGGCGACGCACCTGCCCTGGCCGCATAACAGAAGTCCATTCACCTCGCAGCGTCGAGCAAGAAAGATCCTGGTGCCATGCTGAAGAATATCGGTCTCATCGGCCTCGCGGCCGTCGCTGCCATGGGCGCCTACCTAGCCTATGACCAGTTCGCGGTGAAGCCATACGCCAACACCTCGAAGGCGGAGCCTGCCCTGAACTGGGTTGCAGCGGCTCCGGGCCGGGTTGAACCCAAGGCCGGCGAAATCCGCATCGGAACCGGTCTTCTGGGGCGCGTCACCAAGGTCCACGTCAAGGTCGACGACAAGGTCGAGGATGGCGAGCTCCTGATCGAACTCGACGACGCAGAGGCACGCGCGCGGCTTACGTCGGCGGAAACGCAGGCAGAGGCACTGCGCGAGGAACGCGAAAAGCAGTTTGCAAGCGGTCGCGAGGATGTGCGCAAGGCCGAGGATGCCATCTATTCCGCCGAGCGCGCCGTCACGGGCGCCCGCATCGAACTGGATTACGCGATCACAGCCAAGCGAAAGGACGGCGGCAATGCCCAAGCCGTCGCCGACGCCCGCAAGCGCCTCACCGAGGCCAACGAGCGGCTGGAACGGGAGCGTATCGCCTTCGTGAAGGCCCAATCGAAGGCCGGGCTGCCAGCACCCAGCAGCGCCGAATCCGCCGTCAGCGCGGCACGCACCGAAGTGCGGATGGCCGAGGCCCTGCTCGACAAGTCGCGCATTCGCGCATCCTCCGAAGGCACCGTTCTGCAGCTCAACGCCAAGGCCGGCGAGATCGTCGCTCCGAGCCCCGAAGCGCCCCTGGTGGTGCTGGGCGACATGAGCTCGGTTCGCGTCAAGGCCGAAGTCGACGAAGGCGACATTTCCAAGATCAAAGTCGGCCAGAAGGCCTTTGTGAAATCCCTGAGCTTCCCCGGCAAGGAATTCAACGGCACCGTCGTGCGGCTCGCCCCCTCGCTGTTCCAGCCCAAGATCGGTCCGCGCGGACCGCGCCGCTCGAACGACGTCGATGTGCTCGAGGTCGAGGTCGGGATGGACGCGCAAGTGCCGCTGCTGCCGGGAATGCGCGTCGACACCTTTTTTCGCAAAGACTGACGCCGGGCTACCTCCGGCTGACCCCCCGGGCGCTAGTGAACCCGAAGCCCACCAGATCAGGCCGAGTCGATTCACAGCGAATCCACAACGGTAAACGGCTCGGCTCGCCTTCCCGGCGGGCCGATTTAATTTTTTTTAGCCAAAGCCATCACGGACTCGAACGCATTAAAAACAAAAGATGTTTTTAGCGTCTCCTGTGTCCAACGGAACAGCCGGGAAAGGGCTGGCGTGGCACTCTGTCTCAATCAAGACCGCAATGCGGTCGCTGCGTTGCGGTAAAGAGACAGGAGATAGCTATGAACGGGCGTATCATAAAGTTTCGCACTGATCTCGGGTACGGCATCATCCAATCTGAGGACGGCGGTAAGTATCGGTTTTCCAAAGAAGAAATTCGTAACCCCAACGGTCGCCTGGTAGGTTATGAGGTCGACTTTCTGCTCGAATCCCGCCAGTCGAAGGACATCTTTCTCATGTACGGCACGCCGTGGTCGGCCTTTCCGAACAACCAGGTGACGCCAGACTAGTGAACGACTTTGAAGACGGAGCTTGAATTCATGTCCGCCCAGAACATCCAGATAACCAACCCTGCGCTCCCTTTCGACACAAGCGACGTGCCCGCGGTTGCGCTGCGCGAACTCGCGGTTGCCTTGAAGATCGTCGTTGGGCGCGGCCGTGAACTCGTTAACCTTCTCGAAATGTCGGAAGACGACATGCGCCGCATCGAGGAAGTTTTTTGGCAGCGTTGCAATCGCGACCGACTGCGCAAGCTCGCCGTGCTGCTGCGCCTGCGGAGCTTTCTTGACGCCTGCCAGGCACGCAGCCTGAAGTCGCTCATCGACGTGCACGGGCAGAAAGCCGTCATGGAGGCACTTGCCGCCGCCGCCACCATGCGCCTGAATACGACTTGGGGTTTTAACCCTCGCAAGTTGGCCCTTGCCGTCCAGTTCGCTCTCAAGGGTGCAGAACCTCAGGCCGCCTGAGCGAGGTGTCCGCCTGCAGGACCTGCGGCGAACACACGCACGTCGGTGCAAGATCCGTTTATGGAAACGCGACGTTGGGTGGAGCATGATGGCGACCATGCTGCTTGTTATCACGCATTTCGCATTTGTCGTGCCGGCCTACGCCGCGCTGCTCTGGGTGCTGAACCGCTCGGCGGGCTGAAGCCAGTCTGCGCCGCTCAGGCCACCTTGGCGTACGCCTCGATCTCGACCTTCTGCCACGGGTGCAGCATGGACGTGACCTGCAAAAGCGTGCTGGCTGATCGGGCTTTATCGAATGTTTCCAGATGAACCCATGCAACCTCCTCGGCATCATTGATGTCGCGAGGGTAAACAACCGTCCGCACGGCGTCGGCGGCTGACACACCGGCTTCGCCAAGGGCCTTTTCGATAATGGCGAGCGCGGCACGTGCCTGCGTGTAGGCATCGCTCTTTTCGTGACCGACAGGCGCGCAGTTGCCCGAGACGTGGACGTCATCCCCCTCCCGTACCGCGCGCGAATAGATGGATTCAGTTTTGGCCATGGCGTGACGTCTCCCCTTGCTTATTTTTTGCTTCAGATGTTTGCGGCATCGCGAAGCCGGTACCAAGTCTCCACCACGGGCACGGCGCACTTCGCCACCGGCTGAACGGGAAATGGCGGGAAGTCCAGATCGTCGAAAGCGGTCGCGCCTTCGGGATGGCCAAGAACTTTCAATGCGACCTTGTGCCCGAAGAAAGTGGAGCGCGACACGCCGGTGCCGCAGTAGCCGATCGCGTAGTGCACCCCTTGTGCAGTACGACCGATGTGGGGAACCTCGTCGTACGTGTAGCCAATGAGACCATCCCAGGCATGCGTGACGGGCACATCCTTCAGATCCGGAAAGACGCGAAGCATGTCGCGGGCGAGATGTCGGAAAGCAGCAGGTGCGCCGCCTGTGCCGAACCGCCCGACACGACCGCCCCACACCATGCGTCGTTCGTCGGGAGCGCTGCGGAAGTAGGCGAACACGCGGTTCGTATTGCCGTAAACCCGGTTCTTGGGCAGCAGGCGGCACATCAATTGCTCCGGTACAGGGGCGGTCGCGATCAGGGCCGAGCCGACCGGCACGATGCGGCGGCTAAGCTCCGGCACGAGGTCGTCCGTGTAACCGTTGGTGGCGATGATGACGTTTCGCGTAGCGATGCGGCCAGCCGGCGTTGTCACATCGAAAACCTGTTCAGCCGACGTAGCGATCGACTTTGCCGGCGTGTTTGCGAGAACCAGTCCGCCGGCTTGTGTGACCCGCCGCAAGAGGCCCATATGGTAGAGCGCAGGATGGAGCGAAGCGTCATTCGGCAGTACCGAGCCGCCAAAGAAACCGTCGGACCCGATTTCGGAAAGCTGCTCGGAGCGCGGCACCATGAAGCTTTCCACGCCGGCAACCTTGCGCAAATCCTCCATGTCGCGCGCCATGGATTCATAATGCTGAGGGCGCGTTGCCGCGCGGAAGCGTCCGCAACGGTGAAAATGACAATTGATGTTTTCGGATGTGACGAGATCCTCAATGTAGTCGAGCATGCGCATGCCTTCGCGCAGAAGGGCTACGGCCTTTTCCGCACCCCGCATCTCGATCAGTCGCTTGACGCGGAACTTCTGGTTTCCACTGCCAATCTGGCCGCCGTTGCGCGTGCTGGCGCCAAAGCCCGGTACGACGCGTTCGAGCACGACGACCTGCCGGCCTCGTCTCAGCAGGGTTAGCGCCGCCGACAATCCGGTAAACCCGGATCCGACAATGACGACGTCGCTTCGCGCCGGCAGCGGGGCAGCCGCATGCGTAGACGGTGGCGCGGCCTCCCACCAGTAGGGACGCATCGCCAACGCGGAGCGGTCGATGGATTTGCTCCACGCGAGATCATGGGCGCCGATAGCGGCCGGTTGCGTTGGAGCACTGGTCATGTGGGCGTCAGTTCGCGCGGCGTTCCGGCATCGCGCCGGTGTTCGCAATCAGATAGGCGAATGTTTTCCCATGATGCAAGTCTTATTCACAAGAGGAGATATGGCTACTTACCTTCACGCGCCCGGCGCAGGGCAGCCGCAAGCGCGCTTTCGCCTTCGTTCTTCGAAGGTGGCGGGGAGGAAGCGCGTTGCGAGGTCACCGGACCCGAAGCAGGCCGCCCCGGTCCGCCTCCCGCACTGATCGATGGTTGGCTTGTGTCGATGGCGCCGGACTTCATGGTCAGCGCTATGCGCTTGCGCACGGCTTCGACCTCCTTCACGCGCACCTTGACGATATCGCCGGCCTTGACCACTTCGCGCGGGTCCTTGACGAACCGATCGGCGAGTTCGGACACGTGCACAAGTCCATCCTGATGGACGCCGACGTCGACGAACGCGCCGAACGCCGTCACGTTCGTCACGACGCCTTCAAGCTCCATGCCGGGCCTCAGGTCGTTGATCTTCGCGACGCCTTCCTTGAACTCCGCCGTCTTGAACCCGGGCCGCGGATCGCGTCCCGGCTTCTCCAACTCCGAAAGAATGTCAGTAACTGTCGGAATGCCGAAACGGTCGTCGGCGAACTGGCGCGGATTGAGCGATTTGAGAAACGCGCGGTCGCCGATCATCGACTTCACGGGCCGCTTCGTCGCTTCGGCGATGCGCTCCACCACCTCGTAGGCTTCCGGATGCACGGCGGACGCGTCGAGCGGGTTCGGCCCGTTCATGATGCGAAGGAAGCCTGCCGCCTGCTCGAACGCCTTCGGCCCAAGGCGGGTCACTTTCTTGATCTCGGTGCGCTTCTTGAACGCGCCGTTTTCGTTGCGGTGAAGAACGATGTTCTGGGCAATCGTTCCGTTGAGCCCTGCGACGCGCGCCAGAAGCGGCGCGGATGCCGTATTGACGTCGACGCCTACGGAGTTGACACAGTCCTCGACCGCGGCATCGAGCGAGCGGGCAAGCGCGGACTGGTTTACGTCGTGCTGATACTGCCCGACGCCGATTGCCTTTGGCTCGATCTTGACCAGTTCGGCGAGCGGATCCTGCAGACGCCGCGCGATCGAAACCGCGCCGCGCAAGGAAACATCGAGATCGCGAAACTCGTTGGCCGCCAACTCGGACGCGGAGTAGACCGAAGCGCCGGCCTCGGAGACCATCACTTTAGTGAGCTTCAAGTCGGACATTTTCTTCATTAGGTCGGCGACAAGCCGGTCCGTCTCGCGGCTCGCCGTGCCGTTGCCGATCGCGATCACCTCGACCTTGTGCTTGAGGCACAACGCCGCCAGCGTGGCCAGCGCTCCGTTCCAGTCGTTACGCGGTTCGTGCGGATAGACGGTTTCGGTATCGAGCAGCTTGCCGGTCTGATTGACGACGGCGACCTTCACGCCAGTACGGATGCCTGGATCGAGCCCCATGGTGACGCGCGGACCGGCGGGAGCGGCGAGCAAAAGATCCTTGAGATTCGATTTGAACACGGCAATCGCCGCGCTGTCCGACGTCTCCTTGAGGCGCGTCAGCAGATCGACGGCCAAAGTGATGTGCAGCTTCGCCTTCCAAGCGAGCTTGGCCGTGTCGCTCAGCCAGCGGTCGGCGAGGCGGCCACGATCGGCGATGTTGAAGGCGGTCATGATCTTGAGTTCAGCCGGGTGCGGCCGGCCGGGCTCGCTCACCACGTCGAGATCAAGATCGAGGAAGCCTTCGTTGCGCCCGCGCAAAAGGGCCAGCGCGCGGTGCGAAGGCAGCTCGCGGATCGCCTGGGAGAAATCAAAATAGTCGGAGAACTTGGCGCCCTCCGTCTCCTTGCCCTTCTCGACTTTCGACGTGACGATGCCGGTGGCCCACAGCCATTCACGCAAGGCGCCTACAAGCTCGGCATCCTCGCCGATGCGCTCGATCAGGATGTGCCTTGCGCCATCGAGGACTGCTTTCGCGTCGGCGACGCCTTTTTCGGTGCTGAGAAACTTCTCGGCTTCCTTCGATGGGTCGAGGGACGGGTTGGCGAGCAGCGATTCCGCCAGCGGCTCGAGGCCCGCCTCGCGCGCGATCATGGCCTTGGTACGACGCTTGGGCTTGTACGGCGCGTAGACGTCTTCCAGTTCGACCTTGCTCTCTGCCCCTCCGATGGCACGCTGCAATTCCGGCGTCAGCTTGCCCTGCTCGGTGATACTCTTCACGACGGTGGCGCGGCGATCCTCCAGCTCCCTCAGGTAGCCGAGACGCTCTTCCAGCTTGCGCAGTTGCGTGTCGTCGAGCCCACCGGTTTTTTCCTTTCGATAGCGCGCGATAAACGGAACCGTCGAACCCTCTCCGAGGAGGTCAACTGCGGCTGCGACTTGAGCTTCCTGGACGTTCAGTTCCTTGGCGATGCGGGCATTGATGGAATGCATGTCGTCTTCCTGTATTGTGATTGGGGGGTCGCGGATTGCAACGGCCCGAGAACCGGAAGCGGCAATGAGCAAGCTAGCACCGCTCGTGCAGCCGATTAAGTCTTGACACTCACGTCGAGGATGCCGGGCCGGACCGGCGGATGGCCGAACGGGCGGCGCTTGGCCGCATACGTCTCGCGCGAGGGCACGGAGACGATTTCGCGCTCGGGCCAGCGCAGCGCGGTCAGATTGCCGCCGAAGCAGCAGCCCGTGTCTATGCACAGCGTGTTGTTGAACCACTCGGCGCGCGGCACCGGTGTGTGGCCATAGATGATCGCCGTCTCCCCCGTATACTCCGCCGCCCAATGATAACGAACGGGCAGTCCGAACTCGTCGGTTTCGCCCGAGGTTTCTCCGTAATAGCAAAAGCCGCGGATCTCTGCCATATCGCGGCCAAGCATCTCCGGCTTGATACCAGCGTGCGCCACGGCGAGCGCGCCGCCGTCGAGCCACAGATGCACAGGCAGCCCAGTGAGAAATGCTCGAACCTCGGCGCGGAACTCCGCTGTCTCGTCCTTGAACTGAGCAGCCGTGAGTTCAAGACCGTGGGCGAGAACGACGTTGCGCCCGTCGATCCAGCGCACGAACTTCACATCGTGGTTGCCTGGCACGCAAAGTGCCCCATCGCTGGCGGCTAGCGCCATCACGACGCGAAGAACGTCGGGTGAGGCCGGGCCCCTATCGACGAGATCGCCGACGAATACAGCGCGCCGCTCGCGCGGCGCCGAGACCGATGCCCGACGGTCGTTGCCGGTTCCCGACAATTGCACCTTGTAGCCCAGCGTCCACAACAGTTCGATCATTTCGTCCGCGCAACCATGCACGTCGCCGATAATATCGAAGGGGCCTGAAACACCGCGTCTGTCCGGGCTCGGCCGCGGGATCAAAGTTTTTTCGGACTTCGGCTTGCTCATGTCGCCTCGACGCCGGCCTCGCGGTTCTCAAAACAGGTTCTTGCTAAGCCATAATGAAATCGTCGACCACGCGTTTGGGCTTGGGCACGTCGTTGACGAACTTTGCCAGATGTTCAAGACCGGCCGGAACCGGGCCGCCGTATGCCCAATCCAGCAATTCCACGGTGTGGACCAGCGGAATGTCCGACGCCCCCTGCAGCTGCGAGATGCAGCCGATGTTGCCTGCAGCCACCACATCTGGCTTGGTCGACACGATGTTGTTGATCTTGCGCTCGCGCAATTGCGACGCCAGTTCCGGCTGAAGGATGTTGTAGGTGCCGGCCGAGCCGCAACAGATATGCCCTTCGGGCACTTCGACCACGCTGAAGCCAGCCTGCCGCAGCAGCGCCTTCGGCTCATCAGAAATACGCTGACCATGCTGCAGGGAACATGCCGCGTGATAGGCGACGCGGATCGAAGACCAGCGCACCGGCGCGCCGATGTCGAACTCCGACAGGAACTCGCTGACATCGCGAGCGAGCGAAGAAATCCTCGCGGCCTTGGCCGCATAATCGGGCTCGCGCTGCAGAAGATGGCCGTAGTCCTTCACCATTGTCCCGCAGCCCGACGCGTTGACGATGATCGCAGCCACCTCGCCCTTGGCCATCTCCCTCGTCCATGCATCGACGTTACGGCGAACCTGGTGCAGCGCATCCGCTTCCTTGCCGAGGTGATGAGTGAGCGCCCCGCAGCAGCCCGCGCCGTTTGACACGACCACATCGATGCCGCGTGCCGCCAGCAGCCTGATGGTCGAATCGTTGATTGACGGTCGCAGCACCTGCTGCGCGCATCCCGCAAGCAGGATTACCCGCGCCTTTCGTTCTGACTTGGTGGCGGCTGTCCCGGGACCTTCGAACTTCGGGGACGGCGGCAGGCTCGCGGGCGCCATCTCGACCATGGCCGCCAGCGGCGCATAACCTAAGCGGCGCATCAGTCCCGTGAACGGTCGACCGAGAGGGGCTGCGCGCAGCGCGAGACGAAAGCGCCGCGGATAAGGGATCACACGAGCCAGAAGGTTCCTGACGAACCGCTCCTTCGGCGGGCGCATGCGCTTGTCTTCGATATGCGTGCGTGCGTGATCTACGAGATGCATGTAGTCGACGCCGGACGGACACGTGGTCATGCAGGACAGGCACGAGAGGCATCGGTCAACGTGGCGGCGGACCTGGTCGCTGGGATCGTGACCGTTCTCAAACATGTCCTTCATCAGGTAGATGCGGCCACGCGGGCTGTCGCGCTCGTCGCCGACGATCACGTAGGTCGAGCATACGGCGGTGCACAGACCGCAATGCACGCAGCGGCGCAGGATCTGATCCACCTCGGCAAGCCGGTGATCTTCAAGTTGGGTAGGCGAGAAATTGGTTTGCATGGCGTCCCGCGTCCAGCCTTTGGCTCGCAGCCGGCGCGCCCCGCAGCGCGCCTTGCTGCGTTGAGTTCAAAGTGTTGCGTACATGCGTCCTGGGTTGAGCAGGCTCATGGGATCAAACGCGGTTTTCAGGCCGCGCGTCAGACGTTCGACAGCCGGCGCGAGCGGCTGGAACACATCCACGGAACGTCGCACCGGCTCAGGTGCGCGAATGAGGGTCGCATGCCCTCCGTGAATGGCGACCGCGCGGCGGATATCCGCAGCCCCCGCATCCGCTGACGGCGGAGTTTCGAGCCAGACCAGCCCGCCCGACCAATCGTACATCGCGTCGACGTGCATGTGGCGGCGGATGGTGGCGACCAGGCGCGGGGCGATCGTCGGCGACGTCGAAATGCGCCACACGATCGTATCTGCGGCCGGCAACACCGTCATGCGGCGCAAGTCGGACCAGAAGGTCAGCGAGTTGTCCAGATCGAGAACGGACGGCTTGCCGTATGCTGCCAGCTCCTCGATCAGGCGCGTCTTGCGATAGACGACCGACTTCATGAAATTCTCGATGCGGATTGCAGTTACCGGCACGGTTGCCGCCTTCATGGCGGGAATACCGATACGGACCGCGAATGCAGCGGGAAGATGTACGGTTCCCGAAACCTCGTAAGGCGTGCCAAGTGCCGCACACATGAGTTCGACGGCAAGTTCGTCTGTCATGCCCGGATAGAGCAGCGTCAGCGTGTCGTCGGCCATCGGGAGAACCTTGAATGTGACGTCCGTCAGGACGGCCAGCGTGCCCCAGCTGCCGGTCACCCCGCGGGCGACATCATAACCGGTGACGTTCTTCATCACTCTACCACCCGACTTGAACTGCTCGGCCCTTCCATTGACGGCCTGCACACCGAGCAGGTGATCGCGGGCGGAACCCGCAATGATGCGTCGGGCGCCGGAATTGTTGGTGGCGAACACCGAGCCGATCGTCTGCGTTCCGGGCGTGCGCCCGAACATGGCGGCGTGGTCGATCGGTTCGAAGGCCAGCATTTGACCGCGCGACGCCAGTTCGACTTCGATCTGTGACACGGGCGTGCCGGCGCGCGCCGTCATCACCAGTTCGGACGGCTCATAAAGGGGAATGCCGCGCAGGCTCGTCGTCGTCAGCATCACGGCGGCCGCCACCGGCCGTCCCACGTCCCGCTTGGTGCCCGACCCGATCACTTCGACAGGTGCACGCTGTTCGGCCAGCGCCGCCATCATCGCGCGCAGTTCCCAGTCGGCGGCAGGTTTTAGGATCTGATCCAATCAGCGGCCTCACATCACGCCGCTGCCGCGACCGCGACGCGGCCGTCCAGCGGGAACACCTTGGCCGGGTTAAGCAGCCAGCGCGCATCGAACACCGATTTGATTCTCATCTGAACCGCAAGATCGAGGTCCGTGAACTGGATGCGCATCAGATCGCGCTTCTCGATGCCGACGCCGTGCTCTCCCGTAAGGCAGCCGCCGACGGATACGCACAGCCTGAGGATCTCCGCTCCTGCAAGTTCGGCGCGTTCAGCCTGCCGGACTTCGTTGGCGTCATACATGATGAGGGGGTGAAGATTGCCGTCGCCGGCATGGAAGATATTGGCAACCTTTAGTCCATACCGGGCGCAGATCTGCGAAATCTGCTCCAGCACGTGAGGCAGATGCGCCAATGGAATGGTTCCGTCCATGCACAGATAGTCGGCCTTGCGTCCGATGGCCCCGAAGGCGGACTTGCGGCCCTTCCAGATCTTGGCGCTCTGCGCCTCGTTGGCGCTCACCGTCAGAGCCGAAGGTTTGAGTTCGCGGGCTATGCTGGCGATGTAGGCGAGACGGTCGGCGATCTCCTCTTCCGAGCCGTCGACCTCGACGATCAGTAGCGCTTCGACATCGAGCGGATATCCCGCCTTGGCGAAAGCCTCACACACTTCGATCGCAGGCTTGTCCATGAACTCGATGGCCACCGGAATGATCCCCGAGGCAATGATGCGGGCAACGCAAATGCCGGCCTTGGACGTCGATTCAAAGCCGATCAGCATGGGCCGCGCACCTTCCGGCTGGCGCAGAATTCGCACAGTCGCTTCCGTGACGATACCGAGCTGGCCCTCCGATCCGACGATCAAGGCCAGCAGGTCGTATCCTTCAGGATCCAGATGCGGCCCTCCGATGTCGACGATCTCGCCATCCATCAGAACGATTTTTGCGCCGAGCACGTTGTTGGTGGTAACGCCATACTTGAGGCAATGCGCGCCGCCGGAATTCATCGCAAGGTTGCCAGCCAGCGTACAAGCGACCTGGCTCGACGGATCCGGCGCATAGAAGAAGCCCTCGGCGCCGACCGCGTTGGAGATCGCGAGATTGGTTATGCCAGTTTCCACCCTGGCCCACCGGCCGGCGTAATCGACTTCGAGCATACGGTTCATGCGCGACACGCCGACCACGATAGCATCCTCGGCCGGCAGAGCGCCGCCGCACAGCGAGGTGCCTGCCCCGCGCGGCACGACCTTGATCCCCTCGCGGTTGCAGTACGCGAGAATCTTTGCGACATCCTCCGTTGTGGTCGGAAGAACGACGGCAAGCGGCATTCTCTTATAGGCCGTGAACGCATCAGTCTCGTAGACACGGCGACCATCTTCGTCGTCGATGACGGCGTCTTTACCAATAAGCACGACGAGTTTCGCCACGATGGCTTCGCGCCGGGCGAGGACCTCGTGGTCGGGCGCGGGCAGATTGATCCCAGCCATGCGTTTAGCAAACTCCCTAGGAATCCAAACCTTTGGACAACTTTACCACGTTCTCGAGATCATCGCCCCCTGCCAAGTGCCGCCTGACCCTGCGGATGCGCGCCAAGGTACTGATTTTCAATTAGTCCAAATAACACATATTCCATTGGCGTAGGCGACAGTCGACGTTGGTCACGCCTAGAGGCACTGGATTGTTCACTAAAAATTCACCATCGAAGGTCTCTGGAGAACTATTGATGACGGCCATAAGCAACTTTGACATCTTCGCACGGGAGCGCCATAAAGAGGCTCCCTTTTCCGGAGAACCGCGTGTCTCGGAGTTACTTCTGCGTGCGGCAGGCCTGAAGGCATCTGGTCAGATCGGCGCCGCACTTGGGATCATCGCTCGTCGCGCGGCGGCAGGCATTTTCCTGAGCGTAGCACTGGGCTGCGCACTCGTTTGCGGCGGCTGGGCCCGTGATCAGCAAGCCAAAGCCGATAACACCTGAGACCGCCAATAGCGCGATGGTCATGGCACTCTTGAATTTCGTGCTGATCACGTAGACCTCCACCACACTGGGGCTATCGAGCCCGGCCGTTCCTATGGCTCGCACCGAGCCTTGCATCTTATCTACTCCCAAGCGATGAACGCGACCTGAACCGGCAGGCACGCCCGCGGCTAGAACGCGTATTCCTCGAAGATGTGGTCGATGTTGCCCTTCCAGGTACCTGCAAGCCGGTCGAGCAGTTCGTCCGCCACCGTTTTCCCCGCATGCGCCAATTCGAACAATGGTTCCAGGAAGATGGTCTCGTCCTGGCTGCCGGAATTGAGCCGCCGGCGGTTGCGCAGGCCAATTCTAGAGATGCGAAGAACTTCCAGTGAAATCTCTCTGACAGTTGTATCTCGAAATGGCAGGTCGAGCGCCGACTTCGGGACGCCGTTGCGCAAGGACTGGCGCTCCTCCGCGGTCCAGTCGCAGACGAGCCGCCACGCCGCGTCGAGGGCATCGACATCGTAAAGCAGTCCTACCCAGAGCGCGGGCAACGCGCAGATGCGCCGCCCGCTACCGCCATCGGCGCCGCGCATCTCCAGGAACCGCTTCAGTCGCACCTCGGGGAATAGCGTGGTCAGGTGGTCGGACCAATCATCGAGCGTCGGCCGCACGCCCGGCAGTTGGGGCAGCTTTCCAGCCATAAAATCGCGGAACGAACTGCCCGCCGCATCGATGTATCGCCCGTCGCGATAGACGAAGTACATCGGCACATCGAGCGCGTAATCGACGTAGCGCTCGTAGCCCATGCCGTCCTCGAACGCGAACGGCAGCATGCCCGTGCGATTGGGGTCGGTGTCGCGCCATACTTCGCTGCGCAGCGACTTGAAGCCGTTGGGCTTGCCCTCGGTGAAGGGTGAAGACGCGAACAGCGCCGTTGCGATCGGCTGTAGGGCCAGCGACACGCGCAGCTTCTTCACCATGTCGGCTTCATTGGCGAAGTCGAGGTTCACTTGGATCGTCGCGGTTCGATACATCATGTCCAGCCCCCGCGTGCCGACCTGGGGCATATAACGCGTCATCACGCCATAGCGGGCCTTCGGCATGCGCGGCGTCTCGGCCAGCGTCCATTTCGGCGAGAAGCCGACGCCGAGGAAACCGATCCCGAGATCCTCGCCGACATCGAGCACCTCGTTCAGATGCTCCTGCGTCTCGCAGGCAGTCTGATGCAGCAATTCGAGCGGAGCACCTGAAAGCTCGAACTGACCGCCGGGCTCCAGGCTGATGGTGCCGGCCAGCGCGCCGAGCGTCTCGGACTCGGGACGCTTCAGCGCAATGATGTTGTCGCCCTCCTGGATCGGCTGCCAGCCATAGCGCTCGATCAGCGCCTGCATCAGCGCGCGGATGCCATTCTCGCCTTCATAGGGAACGGGCGTCAGGCAGCAGGTATGGAACACGAACTTCTCGTGCTCGGTGCCGACGCGCCACTGCGCTTTGGGCTTCTCGCCCGCCGCGATCCAGCCGACAAGGTCGGCGCGCAAGGAGACGATCGCGCTCGGCGCTCCTTCCTGGCGGGTCGACATGGGGTAAGGCCTCGGGAATTTTGACGAACCCGGAAACGCGCCCGCCCCCGGTATGGTCCAACTATGGCCGCGCCGCTTATCTGGCACAAGGCCTTGACAGTGCGACGTTGCTAGCGCCAATCGCCCAGCATAGCGTTAACGAGCGTCAGCGCGGCCACCGCCGCGGTATCCGCACGCATGATGCGGGGGCCGAGCGATAGCGCGACAGTAAACGGCTTGGCCAGCAGGAGCTGCCGCTCGTCCTCGGAGAACCCGCCCTCAGGTCCGACCAGCACGGCCAGCGGACCGGGCGAGACATGCGCCAGGGTATCGAGCGGGTTGGAAAAGACTGCGTCTTCGTCGCAGAAGATCAGGCGCCGCTCGCCGTCCCATTGTGACAGAATGGCATCGAGCTTCTCAGGTTCGCTGACGGTCGGCACGCGCAGCACACCGCACTGTTCCGCCGCCTCGATCACATTTGCCAGCATCCGTTCCGAGTTCACGCGCTCAGCGATCGTGTGCTGGGTCATCACGGGCCGCAGCCGCGCAACGCCCATTTCGGTTGCCTTTTGCACGATGTAGTCGAGGCGCGACCGCTTTAGCGGCGCGAACAGGTAGTCGACATCGGGGCCTGATGTCTGGGCGCTCGTCAGCTGCGTGACTTCGAGCACGCAGCCCCGCTTGGTGACACCCGCGATTGCCGCCCGCCATTCGCCGTCGCGGCCGTTGAAGACGAGCACGGCATCGCCCGTGCCCATCCGCAGCACGTTGATGAGATAGTTCGCCTGCTCAGCCGAACAGGCGAGCCGCGCGCCTTCGGCGAGATCGGAGCTGACGAACAGGCGTTGGGAGGTGAAATCATGTATGGCCATCACCGCTCATTAACCCAAGAGACCGGCGCGGCAAACCGGCAGCTCATGTTGCGGGGGCGGGCGGCCGCGACTAAATTCGGAGCGACCTATAGCAGGACGGGGCGATAAGTGGCGATTCCAGGAATGAACATCGAACCCGATACCGGCGACGAACCCATATCCCATCCGGTCCCAGACGCGCCGGCGGGAAACTGGGTCGACCGCTATGCACCCACTGCCTGGCAGCCTTATCTGCGGCTCGCCCGCATGGACCGGCCCATCGGCACCTGGCTGTTGCTCTTTCCCTGCTGGTGGTCGCTGTCGCTGGCGGAGGTGTCGCAGGGGCGGCCCTACCCTAGCCTGGGCTCGTTGCTTCTTTTCTCGATCGGCGCCTTCGTCATGCGCGGTGCCGGATGTGCCTACAATGATTACGTCGATCGCGACTACGATGCCAAGGTCGCGCGCACAGCCAACCGGCCGATCCCGTCGGGCCAGGTGACGCCGGAAGCCGCGCTTTTGTTCGTCGTCGCTCTGTCCCTGGCAGGCTTGCTGGTTCTGATCTGGTTCAACTGGTTCACGATCTTTCTCGGCATCGCGTCGCTTGTGCTGGTTGCAAGCTACCCGTTCATGAAGCGCTTTACGTACTGGCCGCAGCTGGTGCTGGGCCTTGCCTTCAACTGGGGCGCGCTCGTCGGCTGGGCATCCGTGAAGGGTTCACTCGATGCCGCGCCGCTGCTCCTGTATGCCGGCGCCGTACTGTGGACCATCGGCTACGACACGATCTATGCGCATCAGGACGCCGAGGATGACCTGATGGTCGGCCTTAAATCGACGGCGTTGCACTTCGGCGAAAATACGGTGAGCTGGGTTGGCGCCTTTTACATGGGCGCCATCATGCTGTGGACGATCGCTGGCTTCCTCGCCGGCGCACACCTGATCTTTTTCCTGTCGCTCGCGCTCGTCTTCCTCCAACTCGCCTGGCAGGTGTCGACGCTCGACGTGAAGGACGCGCAGAACTGCCTGTTTCGATTCCGCTCAAACCGCGACGTGGGGGCTGCGATCTTTCTCGGTCTCGTGGCCGACATGCTGCTGTCGTGGTGGGCGGGCCTGAGCTGAGACAGGCGGGCAATTTAAGATTTCGATGAAATAAAGCCCTCGGCGACATTGCGCCGAGGGCCTTTCTTCGAAGCTCCTCTGGGGGAACGGGGGGACCGTGAGAGGAGCTTTCAGACGGGCGTGACCGAAAGTGCCTAGCATGCCACACGCTAGGCATTAATCGCATTCGCGGGTCAGGGGAAGCCTGTCCTGAGTCAAAAATAAATCGGGTATTTCTGACTAGAATCAAACACCAGATTCGATCAGCGACCAATTTAGGTCCCCGCTTCAGGTTCCAGCCGAACCCTCGACACAAGGCCGACCTACCTGGCCTCCCCGTCATCATCCGCGCTCGACAACTGCTTCAGCTTCGCAAAAACGCGAGCAGCTTCTTCAGTTTCCGTTTCGGCGCGCGGCGCTTCCTGCTCCTTCGGCTGCATGATGCGCGTCGTCGTTACTTCGGTCGGAATGAGCGTGCCGCTCTTCACGGTATCCTTCGACTGCTCCTTGCGCTCGCGTTCGACGCGCTTGGCTGCCTTCTTCACCTCGGCGTCGAGATCGATCTGCGAACACAGACCCAGCGTGACAGGATCCTGGGGCACGAGCCCCGGCGAGTTCCAGTGGGTGCGGTCGCGAATTCTGAGCAATCGTCGGTTTGGTCGTTCCGACCAGCCGCATGATCTGGCTGTCCTTCATCTCGGGATGATTGCGCAGCAGCCACAGGACCGCGTTGGGCCGGTCGTGGCGGCGGGAAACCGGGGTGTAGCGCGGCCCCTTCTTGGCGGCCTGCTCCGGCATCACGACCTTCTGTTCGGCCAGGTGCAGCTTATGGGACGGATCGGCCTCGGCCCGTTCGATTTCCTCACGCGTTAACTGACCCGACGACAGGGGATCCATACCCTTGATGCCCTGCGCCACGTCGCCGTCGGCGATGCCTTTCACCTCCAGCACATGCAGCCCGCAAAGCTCGGCGATCTGTTCAAACGTCAGGGACGTGTTCTCCACCAGCCATACAGCCGTGGCCTTGGGCATCAGGGGTCTGCGATCGCTCATAACGGCTCTTCTCCGGGCTTGCGCAGGTAGCGCGAAAGCCAAAACGTCTAATCAAATCCTTGGGGATCCAGCCACAATGGCCGAAAAATGGTCATTGTGCAACAGTCAGGCGCCGCTTGGGGGCAGAATATGACTCCGAAACTGCCTCTAATCCCGGCGGCAACCGGCTGGCAAGCAAGCCGCTGCCATTTCCCTGCGGCAGTTGCCCGGCGGGACGCGGGGCTATAGTGTCCGCGCGCCGTGACCATAGCCTAATCTACCCGCTCGGCCAACCTGTTGGGATTCCAAGACATGACGCCTATCGCTGGCAAGCCCTACTTCTTCGAGGATCTCGTAGTGGGGCAGGAAGCCTCGATGTCGCGTACCGTTGGCGAGGCGGACATCGTCGCCTACGCTGCCCTTTCGGGCGACTACAATCCCGTCCACATCGACCGCGACTACGCCGCCAGAACGATGTTCAAGGAACGCATCGCCCACGGCATACTTTCGGCTGGCTACATCTCCGCCGTGTTCGGCATGCAGTTGCCGGGACCCGGCTCGATCTATATTTCGCAGACGCTCAACTTCAAGGCGCCGGTCCGCATCAACGACGTCGTGACCACCATCGTGAAACTGGTCGAACTGATCCCTCAAAAGAAGCGCGCCCGCTTCGAAACGGTGTGTTCGGTCGGCGGCAAGCCCGTGTTGTCGGGCGAGGCCGTGCTCATGATACCGTCCAGCAGGACAAACTAATCGGCGGCCAACCGCGAAGGCTCTTTCCCATGCGCATCGTCGATGGCTGGACCAACGTCCCGGATGAGGTGCGTGGGGCGGCGATCGCCATCGGCAATTTCGACGGCGTGCATCGCGGTCACCAGGCGGTTATCGGCGCGGCTATTTCCGCGGCGCGCCAGCACGGCTGGCCCGCCGGAGTTATGGTGTTCGAACCCCACCCGCGCGAGTTTTTCCAACCTTCAGCCCCTCATTTCCGTTTGACGCCTCGCAACGAAAAGCTGCGCGTGTTCGAAAGCCTCAGCCTCGATTTCACCGCCGTCATTCCATTTGAATCGGAACTGGCCAAGCTCGATCATCACGACTTCATCGAACGGGTTCTCGTCCTCGGATTCCGCGTGCGCCAGGTGGTCGTCGGCTATGATTTCTTCTTCGGGCGCAATCGCTCCGGCAGCCCCGAGAGCATGATCCTCGGCGGCATCGAGCACGACTTCGAGGTCAGTGTCGTACAGCCGGTCGCGGAAAAGGGCGAAGTGTTCTCATCAAGCGCAATTCGGCTGAAGCTCGCCCAGGGCGACGTGGCCGGCGCCGCGCATGATCTCGGCCGGCATTGGCGCGTTACCGGCACGGTGGTCGGCGGCGCAAAGCGCGGCACCGGCATGGGTTATCCGACTGCGAACGTGCCGATGCCCAAGGGCACCGCACTCGGTCACGGAATCTACGCCGTGCGCGCCACCGTCGACGACCGCACGCACAACGCCGCCGCCTATCTCGGCACACGCCCGACGTTCGACGATGGGATGCCGGTTCTGGAAGTCTTCCTGCTCGACTTCGACGGCGATCTCTACGGGCGGGGAATGGCGGTCGAGTTCATCGGCTTCGTGCGCGACGACCGCAAGTTCGACGGCGCCGACGCTCTCGTTCGCCAGATGGACGAGGACGTCGGCAAGGTGCGGGAGATCCTGGCGCGGGCGAGCGGGCGCCAGTCGGGATGACATGGCGGTAACCCGTTGATAGAACCCGTTCGACTGATTAGATCGGGACACAAAGACCATGGCCAAGGACACGGGCGGCAAGGACAAGGACGGCGCGCCCAAAAACGACGCCAAGTATGGCCGCGACTGGGGTGCGACGCTGTTTCTGCCCAAGACCGATTTTCCCATGAAGGCGGGTCTGCCGGAACTGGAGCCGCGGATTTTGAAGCGCTGGCAGGACATCGATTTGTACGGAAAGTTGCGCGCACAATCGAAGGGCCGCACCAAGTTCGTGCTGCACGACGGCCCGCCGTACGCCAACGGCAACATCCACATCGGGCACGCGCTAAACAAGATCCTGAAGGATCTTGTCGTCAAGTCGCAGCAGATGGCGGGGCACGATTCCAACTACATCCCCGGATGGGACTGCCACGGCTTGCCGATCGAATGGAAGATCGAGGAGCAGTACCGCGCCAAGGTCCGCAACAAGGACGACGTGCCCGTCAATGAGTTCCGCAAGGAGTGCCGCGAGTTCGCCTCGCACTGGCTATCGGTGCAGCGCGAGGAGTTCAAGCGCCTCGGGGTCGTCGGCGATTGGGACCATCCCTATACGACGATGGCGTTCCGCGCCGAAGCCATCATCGCGCGCGAAATCATGAAGTTCGCCATGAACGGACTTTTGTATCGCGGCTCGAAACCGGTGATGTGGAGCGTCGTCGAGAAGACCGCGCTAGCGGAAGCCGAGGTCGAATACCAAGACTACCAGAGCGACATGATCTGGGTGAAGTTTCCTATAGACCGCCGAGACACAGCTACACTTCGTCAAGGACATGAAACTCTCGGTCTCGCCGGTTCAAGTGTCGTCATTTGGACCACGACTCCATGGACGATCCCAGGAAACCGCGCGATCTCGTTCTCTTCAAAAATCAATTACAGTTTGTACGAGGTCACGGGAGCGCCAGACAATAACTGGGCCAAGGTAGGCGACAAGTTGATCTTAGCCGATAAGCTCGTCGCTGACGTTATGAAGGTAGCCAAGGTCGAAAGTTTCAAAAAGCTCGACGACGTTTCGTCGAAAGAACTTTCGTCATATCTCTGCGCCCACCCGCTCGCCTCGCTCGGTTACTCCTTCGACGTACCCCTTCTCGACGGCGAACACGTCACAGACGATACCGGCACGGGCTTCGTCCACACCGCCCCCGGCCACGGTTCAGACGACTACATCATCTGGATGCAGAACCAGAACGCGCTCCGCGATCGCGGCATAGACACCGACATTCCCTTCACCGTCGATGCCGACGGCGTGATGACCAAGGCGGCGCCCGGCTTCGAAGGCGGGCGCGTGTTAAATGAGAACGGCGACAAGGGCGATGCCAACGACGCCGTCATCAAGGCGCTGGCCGAGGCTGGCAACATCATCGCGCGCGGCCGCCTGAAGCATCAGTATCCCCACTCCTGGCGTTCGAAGAAGCCGGTGATCTTCCGCAATACGCCGCAGTGGTTCATTGCAATGGACACCTCGATTGCGCCCGGCGTCTCCTCCGCGGCCAGCCGGCCGCCGGGCGTGAAGGCCGTGCCGCACAATGGCGCGAACTCTTCGCCAGATCGCGCTCGATGAGATCAAGCGCACCGAATGGGTGCCGGACGTCGGTGAGAACCGCATCACGGGCATGATCTCCAACCGTCCCGACTGGGTCGTGTCGCGCCAGCGCGCCTGGGGCGTGCCGATCGCGGTGTTCCGCAACATCGACACCGACGAAGTCATTCCCGGTCCGTCGTTCGCCAGATCCGCCGAACTTTCCGACCGCATCGAAAGGGCATTCGCAGAACACGGCGCCGACGTCTGGTTCGAAGCCGATGCGAAAACGCGCTTCCTCAAAGGCCTCGTCCCCGATGCCGAGTTGCCGAAGTGGGAACAGGTTCGCGACGTGCTCGACGTATGGTTCGATTCGGGCTCGACGCACGCTTTCACGCTCGAAGACCCCGAGACCTTCCCCGGTCTCAAGGGCTTGAAGCGAAAGGTCGAGGGCGGACAGGACCGCGTCATGTATCTGGAAGGCTCCGACCAGCACCGCGGATGGTTCCACTCGTCGCTGCTTGAGGCCTGCGGCACGCGCGGATACGCACCTTATGACATCGTCCTGACACACGGATTCGTTCTGGACGAGAAGGGCCAGAAGATGTCGAAATCGCTCGGCAACGTCGTCGCGCCGCAAGACGTGATGGCGAAGTCGGGCGCGGATATTCTGCGCCTCTGGGTCGCCGCATCGGATTACTCGGACGATCTGCGTATCGGGCCCGAGATCCTAAAGACTTTCGCTGAAACCTACCGCAAGCTGCGCAACACGTTGCGCTGGATGCTGGGCGCACTGGCGCATTTCGAAGCCGTCGATGCGGTCGACTTGAAGGACATGCCGGAACTGGAGCGCCTGATGCTCCACCGCCTGACGGACCTCGATCGCGAGATCCGCCACGCTTACGCGCACTACGACTACCGCAAGGTCGTCGCGGTTCTGTCGCAGTTCATGAACACGGAACTTTCCGCCTTCTACTTCGACATCCGCAAGGACGCACTCTATTGCGAGGCGCCGTCCAGCGTGAAGCGGCGCGCGGCGCTCTCCGTGATCGATCATATGTGCGACGCCATCATCAAATGGCTGGCGCCGATCCTGTCGTTCACCGCCGACGAAGCCTGGCTGCAGTATTGTCGCGACGACACCGAGAGCGTGCATCTGCTGGCATTCCCGAAAATTCCCAAGGCGTGGCGCGATGAAAACCTTGCCGCCAAGTGGGACCGGGTGCGTGAAGTGCGCGGCGTCGTCACGGGCGCTCTGGAAATCGAACGCGCCGGCAAGCGCATCGGCTCATCGCTCGAAGCTGCACCCCATGTCTACATCGCCGACGCCGATCTCATGATTGGCCTCGATGGCGTCGACATGGCGGAGGTGTGCATCACATCAGCCATTGACCTCAGCGCCAGCGAGCCGCCGGCTGAGGCGTTCACGCTGGCCAGCGTGCCGGGGGTCGGCGTGGTGCCGGGGCTGGCCGAGGGAACGAAGTGCGCGCGATCGTGGCGAATCACGAAAGACGTCGGCTCCGATCCGGCCTATCCGGATCTGTCCGCGCGCGACGCGGCCGTGATGCGCGAAATCGACGCGCGAGGCAGGAGCTGACCGGTGGATAAAACTGCTCCACGCGACTGGTTCTGGGGGCCCTGGTCGCGGCTCGCCCTGTGGGTCGCCACGATCACGCTCGTCCTCGACCAGGCCAACAAAATATGGATGCTCTACGTCTATGGCATCCAGGACAAAGGCCGGGTCTACGTCACGCCGTTCCTCGACTTCGTGTTCGTCAAGAACACCGGCGTGAGCTATTCTATGCTTGATTCATCAAGCTATTCCTGGCAGTTGGGACTTGCGGCCTTCGCCGTCCTGGCCTCGCTTGCGCTTTGGATTTGGCTGGCTCGAGACCGGCACAGCCGCGCCATGGCATGGGCCCTGGGTCTCATCATCGGCGGGGCCATCGGCAACGCCATCGACCGGGTTCTGATCGGCGGTGTGGCGGACTTCTACTCCCTGCACGCCTTTGGGTTCTACTGGTACGTGTTCAACATCGCGGACGTGGCCATAGTTGCTGGCGTTGCCCTGCTCCTGTATGAACTCGTTCATCGCGAGTTGCAAAGACGCCGCAAACCCGTTGTAATCGCGCACATTAGACTGCCGAGCGACTGGAGACGTGACAGCCATGACCCGCCGCCACAAGCCCAGCACAACACTCCGCGCCGCAGCGATTGCCGCCGTCGTGGTGTTTGCCGGCGGCTGTTCCATGGACGACGTGGAGTTGAACGGCGGTGTGTTCAACGCGCTCGGTGTCGGCGCCAATCAGCCGAAGGCCGAGACGCCGAAACTTGCGGCCCGGCCGGGCATCGTGGTCCCGCCAGACATAACCCGCTTGCCCCCGCCCGGTCAGCCGGCCGAAGCGCAAGCCGCCGATATCGCCGCCCTCGTCGACGATCCTGACCGCAAGACGCAAGTCAATCAGGCTGAACTCGAGCGTCAGCAGGCTGAGTATTGCGAGAAAAACTACGAAAAGGCCAAGGCATTGGGCGACAACAACGCCGACTTGGCTACCGGTCCCCTTGGACCGTGTCGAGCTTCCGTCCTGACAGCCGTCAAGAAGTGGAACGGCGGCGAACCGCTCCTGCAAGCCGGCCAGTAAGCCGGTCCGGAATCAGGTACCCCGCCCGTCACGAACGGTCTGACAAGGTCCATAACCTCCGCTTTGACCGCGCTAAAGTCCCTCTTATTGGCACCATTTCCCGCACAGATGAACGCGTTGTCATTTGACAACAAGGCCTTGCACCCGCGACATCGTAAAACGATATCGGCGTAGTGGAACTCCTGCGTTTGCACCGAGCGGCTGTTTTTGCTTTTCTGAAATGCTCGACCGCGACGCCTGTCCGAGGTCTTATGAATGACTGAAATCGCTCGCGTCGCCCGTTCATCCGTACTCCTGGTGGCAACCGTCATGCTCGCATTTACCAGCACCACGCTTACCGCACTCGCCACGCCGCGCGTGTCCGAGTTCACGTTGGCCAACGGCATGAAAGTCGTCGTCATTCCAGACACCCGTTCTCCGGTCGTGACGCACATGGTGTGGTACAAGGTTGGCTCGGCGGATGAGCCCAAGGGTGTTTCGGGCATCGCTCACTTCCTCGAACACCTGATGTTCAAGTCCACCGACAAGATCCCGATGGGAGAGTTCTCCAAGATCGTGTCGCGCCTCGGCGGTCAGGACAACGCCTTCACCGGTAACGATATCACGAGCTACTTCCAGCGCATCGCCAAGGACCGTCTGAAGACGGTGATGGAGATGGAGGCAGACCGCATGGTCAACCTGCGACTGACCGACAAGGAAGTGCTGACCGAACGCGATGTCATTCTCGAAGAGAGGCGCTCGCGCATCGATAACAATCCGGCTGCCCTGCTCGACGAGCAAATGGACGCCGTCCTCTTCCAGCATCACCCCTACGGCATCCCGGTGATCGGCTGGGAGCATGAAATGGCCAAGCTGTCTCCCGCAGACGCCATGCGCCATTACAAGCGCTACTATGCGCCCAACAACGCTATCCTCGTCGTCTCGGGCGACGTCACTCCGGAAGAAGTAAAGAAGCTCGCCGAGGAAACCTACGGCGTCATTCCAGCCAACCCCCAAGCCCTGCGCGATCCGCGCCCTACCGAACCGCCGGCGCGCGCCGCGCGTCGCGTGCGACTTGAAGATCCTCGTGCCGGCAAGGCCTCGCTGCATCGCGATTACGTCGTGCCGAGTTACAGCACCGCTGCCCCGGGCGAGGCCGAAGCGCTCGATCTGCTCATGAAGATCGTCTCCGATGGTCCGACCAGCCGCCTCTATCGCAAGCTAGTCGTCGAGGAAAAAGTGGCGTCATCCACCGGCGGCGGCTACATGGGTTCGAGTTCTGGATAGCGGGAAGCTCTCGTTCTACGCGATCTCGGCCGATAGCGTGACGCTCGAAAAGGTCGAGAAGTCCGCCGATGCCGTTCTTGCCGAAATCATTGCCAAGGGTGTGACGGACGCCGAACTCGAGCGCGCGAAGAACGCCTATATCGCCGAGTACATCTACGAAAACGACAACCAGGCGACGCTCGCGCGTCGTTACGGCTGGGGCCTCGCGGTCGGCCGCTCGGTTGCGGAGATCGACAGCTGGCCGGCGGAGATTGCCAAGGTCACCGCCGAGCAGGTCAAGTCAGTCGCCGCGACCTACCTTGACCTGCGCCGCTCCGTGACCGGTGAACTGGTGCCTGTTCAGGCGGAATCGAGTACCGCTCGCGGCGCTCCCGCCACGACCAAAAACCCCACTTGAGTTGATCTCGAGGTTTGCGATGATGTACGCATCACTCCGCCGAACGGCCGCCTGCGCGCGCTGTATCTCCCTGCCTTCGATCCTCCTCCTCACGGCCATCGCATCGGTGGCCCTTACCAGGCCCGCTGACGCCATGCAGATCAAGTCCACCAAGAGCCCGGGCGGCATTGAGGCGTGGCTCGTAGAGGATCACTCCAACCCGATGATGGCGCTGCGTTTCGCCTTCGAGGGCGGAAATGCTCAGGATCCCGCCGGCAAGGAGGGCTTGGCCAACTTCCTCACCGCCATGCTCGACGAGGGCGCGGGGGATCTCGATTCCGGCGAGTTCCAGGAGCGGCTCGAGGACCTTGCGGTCCGCATGAGCTTCTCCGACAGCCGGGATGCTTTCTACGGCAATTTCGAAACGCTCACCGCCAACCGCGACAAGGCCGTCGAGCTTCTGCGGCTCGCCGTCAACAAACCGCGCTTCGACGCTGATGCCGTCGAGCGTATCCGCCAGCAGCTGCTCGCCAACCTCGTCTACTCCGCCAAGGATCCCGACAAGGTCGCAGCCAAGGAGTGGTTCGCGGTCGCCTTCGACGGACACACCTATTCCAGGCCATCGAATGGAACGCAGGAAACCATCAGCGGCATCAAGCCCGGCGATCTCGAAGCCTACCGCAAGCGCGTCTTTGCAAGGTCCAACCTGAAGGTCGCCGCGGTCGGCGACATCAACGAGGCGGAACTCGGTAAGCTGCTCGACGCCGTGTTTGCCGATCTCCCGGCGAAACCCGATCTCGTGCCCGTGCCGCTCACCAAGCCGGTGGAAGGCGGCCGCCAGAAGATCATCGAAATGGATGTGCCCCAATCGGTCGCCGTCTTCGGATTCGGCGCGATGGCCCGCAAGGACCCCGACTTCCTCACGGCCTTCGTGTTGAACCACATGATCGGCGGCGGCGGATTCGCCTCGCGTCTGATGGAAGAGGTGCGGGAAAAGCGCGGGCTCGCCTATTCGGTCTACAGCTACATCCAGCCGTTCCGCCATGCCTCGATCTTCTCGGGCAGCGTGGCGACCAAGAACGAGGCGATCTATCAGTCGATAGATCTGATCAAGGCCGAGCTGAAGAACATCGCGGAAAACGGGCCTACGCCCGCTGAGTTCGAGAACGCCAAGAGCTACCTCACCGGTTCCTACGCGCTGCGCTTCGACACCAACGTCAAGATCGCGACACAGCTGCTCGGCTTGATGGAGGAGGGCTTCGGTCCAGACTACGTCGAGACCCGCAACAAGCTGATCGAGGCGGTGACGATGGAAGATGCAAAGCGCGTCGCCAAGCGCATGCTGACGACAGATGATCTCATTGTTACGATCGTCGGCAAGCCCGTGGCCACGACCGCGGCAGAAAAGGGCTGAACCTGGTTAATGCCGGCGCTCTACCGCGGCGGGCATGTTCCGCTGCGGCTTGGCTTATCTGCCGAAAGCGGCTAACGCTCCGTCCGGCGTTGTTCCACCGTTACCCGCCGGGGCCCCCCGCATATGACGGCAATCTCCCAACCCTACAATCAAGACCTGATCGGCTGCACGGCTACCGCAATCGGTGAATACGGCCTATCCGATGCCGCACAATCGCGCTGGCTCAGCGCGACGGGACCGGTAATGGCCCGACTGCGGGAGGACTACCGCACCGCAAACCTGCCGCTCCTACGCATCCCTGAGGACACCGCCGACCTCGACAAAGCCACGGCGGCCCTCAAACGGCTCTCCGAAGGCGCCTCCACACTCGTCTTTTTTGGAACCGGCGGATCGGCGCTCGGCGGGCAAACGCTCGCCCAGATCGGCGGCTGGAGCCTTCCTGGTATTACCTTCGGCGGCGTGCACGCGCGACCACGCGTCCGCTTCTATGACAACCTCGATCCCGTCACATTGCAGGGCGCCCTCGACGGGCTAGACATGACACGCACGCGCTTCATCGTCACCTCGAAATCCGGCGGCACGACCGAGACGCTGGTGCAGGCGATGACTGCGATTTCGGCGGTGATGGAAGCAGGCCTCGAGGCCAGCATCCCGAAGATGTTTCTTGGGCTCACGGAACCGGCCGTATCTGGCAAGAGCAACGGCTTGCGGGCTCTGTTGGAGGGTCTGGGCGTACCCATTCTGCCGCATCACACAGGCGTCGGCGGACGCTTCTCGTGCCTGACGACCGTTGGCCTTTTGCCCGCAATGGCGCGAGGGCTCGATGCCTATGCCGTCCGCGCCGGCGCACGCGATGTCGTCGACCAAATGAACCGCGCGCCGACGCCGTCTGATTTCGCTCCGGCGGCAGGCGCGGCCACGTCCGTCGCGCTGTCCAAGCACTGCGGCATCCGCACCTTCGTCATGATGCCGTACTCCGACCGGCTCGGAAAATTTTCCGAATGGTTCGTGCAATTGTGGGCGGAAAGCCTTGGTAAAGGCGGCGAAGGGACCACGCCCGTTGCCGCCGTCGGTCCGCTCGACCAGCACAGCCAGCTGCAGCTGTTCATGGACGGCCCGCGCGAAATCGCCGTGACTATCGTTCGCGTCGCGAGTAGCGGACGCGGGCCCGTGATCGACAAGTCTCTCGCTCGCGCCGCTGGCCTCGGCTTCATGGGCGGCAAGACAGCGGGCGATGTCGTCGATGCACAGGCGCACGCGGTCGCCGAGGCTTTGACGAAAGCGGGCCGGCCTGTACGCACCATCGACGTGCCCAAGCTCGATGAGCGCGCGGCAGGGGCGCTTTTGATGCACTTCATGCTGGAAACGATCATCGCCGGCCGGCTTCTCGACGTCGATCCCTTCGACCAGCCGGCTGTGGAACTCGCCAAAATCCTAACAAAACAGCGGCTCTCCAGCACACATTGAGCCAGGAAGCTGCGCAAGCTGACCTGATCGGCTAATCTGGCGCGGGAAGGACATTGCGCATGCCGATTCGCCAACTGCCGCCGGAAACCATCAACCGCATCGCCGCCGGCGAGGTGATCGAACGGCCTGCGAGCGTCGTCAAGGAACTGGTCGAGAATGCACTCGACGCGGGCGCTCGCGAGATCGAGGTCGTGACGGCCGGGGGCGGACTATCCCTCATTCGTGTCACCGACGACGGGGCGGGCATGCCGCCCAAAGATCTCGTGCTGGCAGTCGAGCGACACGCCACATCGAAGCTGTCGCATGATGACCTGTTCGATATCCGAACGCTTGGCTTTCGCGGCGAGGCGCTACCGTCAATCGGGTCGATTGCATGTCTATCAATCCAATCGCGCACGCGCGACGCACGCGACGGGTTCGAGATCGCGGTCGATCGCGGCCGCAAGCATGACGTGAAGCCCGCCGCCGTGAACCCCGGCACACGGGTCGAGGTGCGCGAACTGTTTTCGGCAACGCCGGCACGGCTCAAGTTCATCAAGTCGGAGCGCGCCGAGAACATGGCGGTGTCCGATGTCGTCAAGCGCCTCGCGATGGCGCACCCGGATGTCGGATTTTCTCTGACAACGGGTGAACGGACCGGCCTGCGGCTGCCGCGCGCGGAGGCGACGTCGGACGGCTTGCTACAGCGACTCGGCCGCATCATGGGACGCGAATTTCTCACCGACGCACTGGAGATTTCGGGCGAGCGTGACGGCGTGAGACTCGCAGGCTTCGCCGGACTGCCGACGCTGCACCGGCCTGATGCCGGTCAACAGTTCCTGTTCGTCAACGGCCGGCCGGTGAAGGACAAGGTGCTCGTCGGCGCGGTGCGCGCGGCCTACGGCGATCTCATTCCGAAGGGACGCTATCCGCTGCTCGCCCTGTTCGTTTCGCTCGATACCTGCGACGTCGACGTCAACGTACATCCCGCCAAGGCCGAGGTGCGGTTCCGAGACGGCCGACGCGTGCGGGCGCTCATGATCGGCGCAATCCAGCACGCGCTCGAAGGCGCGGGGCACCGCTCCAGCGCGCGCGGCGGCGCCATGACGTTGGGAACGCTCGCCAACGCGGCGTCCCATGCGTCGCCGGGCCGAGCGTCCTTTGCAACGGACCGACGCGGCTCACCGTATTCGGCTTCGGGCTTTGCGGAGGGACTTCAAGCTCCCTTTGACGCCTTCGACGAGCCAAGTGCCGATGCGAGCGCCCATGCCAGAGACCCAGAGCCCGACCTTGCCGATCGGCCGCTCGGCGCGGCGCGCGCGCAACTGCATGAGACTTACATCGTGGCCCAGACCCGCACGTCCGTGGTCATCGTCGATCAGCACGCCGCGCACGAGCGCCTCGTCTATGAGCGCATGAAGCGCATGCTCGACAACGGCGGAGTGGCACGGCAGGGTCTGCTCATCCCGGCCATCGTGGAACTGGCAGAATATGAGGCCGCAGCCCTCGTCGAAAAGGAAGCCGAACTTGCAGAGCTGGGGCTTGTGGTCGAAAGCTTCGGACCCGAGGCGATCGCGGTGCGCGAGGTTCCAGCCCTCCTCGGCGAAACCGACATTTTCGGTCTCGTCAAGGATCTCGCGGCCGAGATTACGGTGGACGGCCAGGGCTTCGCCCTGCGCGACCGGCTCGAGGCCATCTGTTCGCGCATGGCCTGCCACGGCAGCGTGCGCGCGGGTCGCCGTCTATCGCCGCCGGAAATGAATGCGCTGCTGCGCGAGATGGAGGCGACGCCCTACTCCGGCCAGTGCAATCACGGGCGGCCGACCTACGTCGAACTGAAACTCACCGACATCGAGCGGCTGTTCGGGCGACGCTGAGCCATCGGCTGATCCGGGCGAAATGTTCATGGCGAGGCTTAATCATGTGACAGCCTTCGCCAAACTTTCACCACGAGCGCAGGGTGGACTGAGCATGGGCGGGCGGCCCCTCGTATTGCGTAACACTTCATGCTCATCATCGAAACTGAAACGACCACGCGCGGTAGCCTGCTGTCGGCGGGGCGTATCCGCCTAGATACCTGGTTCGAAGGCGATATCGTCTGCTCGCGGCTGGACATCGGCACGGATGGCTATGTCCGCGGCAACATCACGACGCGCGAACTGTACGTCGAAGGTCAGATCGTCGGGCGGATAACCGCGGGCATCGTCCAACTGAAGGAGGGCGCCTTCGTCGAGGGCGACATTCATCACCACGTTCTGTCGATCCATCCGGCGGCATCGCTGATGGGCCGCTCCCTTCGCTCCACCAATGTGCCGTTTCCGCCGGAACTGTTGGCACTCGAAGCCAACGCGCGCAACGATCCGCCGGCGGATGGTAACGACGTGCCGCTTCGCTCGGCGGCACGACCGCTGGCGGTGCTGGGAGCCCGCGCTAAGCCGGCGTGAAACGACCAATGAGGATCTGCGTGTCGCCGTACCGGCGACGTTCAAGCTCGGTGTAGCCGGCCGGCAATTCAACCTGGTCCGAGACTTTCTCCTCGAGCACGACGATCGCCTGCGGGTCGAGCCAGCCGCCCTCCTTCAGGCTTGCCAGCGACTGCACACCAAGGCCCTTGCCATAGGGAGGGTCGAGAAAGGCCAGATGAAACGGCTGCATGGTGCCCGCTGGGCCGAGCGATGTGGCGTCGCGGCGAAAGATCTTCGTTTCCCCTGTCAGTCCCAGAGCCTCGACGTTGGTGCGAATGAGAGCGCGCGCCTCGGGGCCTTCCTCGACGAACAGGCAATAAGCGGCGCCGCGCGACAAGGCCTCGATCCCGAGCGCGCCCGTGCCCGCGAACAGATCGATGACGCGGGCTCCTTCGATCTCGAACCCATCGACGCCGTGCTGGAGGATGTTGAACACGCTCTCCCGAACGCGGTCTGAAGTCGGCCGCAGACCTTCATGAGCTGGGCCTGCGATGGCGCGCCCTCGAAATCGCCCCGCGACGATCCTCATGACGCAAGGTTTCCGGAACGGCGCATCAATCGTCTCCGCCCTTCTGCCGTTTCCGGCGCGCCTCGGGACTTTCGGACAGACCGAACTGCTGCGCCAGCTTTGGTCCCAGCTGTTCTGCCAGAACTCGCCGCTTGACCCGCTCGACTGCGCCGGGCTGCAGTTCGGCGAGTTGGAACGGCCCGAACGACACGCGGATCAGACGGTTCACCTCCAAGCCCAGATGCGACAGCACCTTGCGCACCTCGCGGTTCTTGCCTTCGCGGATCGCCACCGTCAGCCAGATGTTGGCACCCTGAACGCTGTCGACGTGGGCTTCGACAGGCCCGTAGCTCATGCCGTCGATCTCGATGCCGTCCTTCAAAGCGGCGAGTTGTTCGGGCATCACCCTGCCATGAGCGCGCACCCGGTAGCGGCGCAGCCAGCCGGTCGACGGCAGTTCCATGTAGCGGGCCAGTTCCCCGTCGTTGGTTAGAAGAAGAAGGCCCTCGGTATTGAAATCCAGACGGCCGATGGAGACGACGCGCGGCATTTCGGGCGGCAGCTTCTCGAACACCGTCGGGCGTCCCTGCGGGTCGCGGTGCGTCGTGACCAGACCCTTCGCCTTGTTGTAACGCCACAAGCGCACCGGCTCCATCATCGGCAGAGGCCGTCCATCGACGATGACCTTGTCTCCTGCGCCGACCTCGATGGCTGGCGTCGTCAGGAGCTTGCCGTTGACGCTGACGCGGCGGTCCGCGATCCAGCGCTCGGCTTCCCGCCGCGAGCACAGCCCAGCTCGTGCCATAGCCTTCGCGATACGCATGGGGTCGGCGACATTCGCGGTCGAGGACTCGGTCCCCTGTTGACGGGACATGGTCTTGCGCATGAGAACCTTGGTGCTGTGCCTCGGCTGACGAACAGGCGAGATGGAATACCGGACCCCTTATGACACCGCCGCCCAAGCCGAGCCACATGGATATCGCACTTGCCGAAGCACGCCTTGCGGCAGCGCGCGGCGAGGTGCCCGTCGGGGCTGTCGTCGTGGCGCCGGATGGCACGATAGCAGCCCGCGCCGGCAACCGGACGCGAGAACTATCGGATCCTTCCGCCCATGCCGAGATGCTGGCGATCCGTGAGGCGTGCCGCCTCGCGGGCTTCGAACGCCTTGTCGGCTTCGATCTTTATGTGACGCTCGAACCCTGCCCGATGTGCGCGGGAGCAATATCCTTCGCGCGCATCCGTCGTCTGGTCTATGGCGCCGCTGACCCCAAGGGCGGCGGCATCGAGCATGGCGCCCGAGTCTTTTCACAGCCGACCTGCCACCATGCGCCCGAGATTTATTCAGGGATCGGCGATATCGAGGCGAGCCGCCTGCTGAGGGGTTTCTTCTCCAATCGGCGCACGCAAGCTTGACCCACTATGACGCTTCGTCGTCCCGGCTCCGGCGTCGCCGCTTGAAGCGCGGCAGCATGCGGCGGCGTATGGGCTTGTCCAGTGCCCGGTGCTCCTCAGGTCCCGTCAGCAGCGCGGGAGCCTCGTTATCGCCAACCTCCGCGACCGTCTCGGACTGAAGCACGCGACCGAGCTGGGCCATTAGTTTCTGCTTGGCGGGTTCGGCGGCCGCCAGGATTTCCTGCACCTTCCAGAATTCGGCGACCTGGAAGTGGCTGGTACCGGCGTTGAGATAGATGTCGGGCTGCTGCGATTTCAGTTTCTCGCGGATGATCGTGCGTTCAAAAATGAAGGACGACGCGAACAGGGCTTCCATGGCGCTCGGATAGCTGCGGTTGGGCGAGGGCACGGGCACGCCGGAGACGTCGATCGCTATGACGATGTCGACTTCGCCCTTCAGCAGATCGAACGGCAGCGGATTGGTCAGACCGCCATCGATCAGCGCGCGGCCGCCGAGCAGCACCGGCTCGAACAGAGCGGGAAGCGCCATGCTCGCAGCCACGGCGCGGCGCAGCGATCCCTCCGTCAAGACTACCTGTTCCTGGGCATAGAAGTCGGACGACACGATCTTGATGGGCGTCTGGAGACCGGCAAAGTCGCGCGCAACGCGGGACGGATAGACCACATCCAGCAGGGCTTCCGGCGCAAGCAGCGCATTCATCGGCCCGAACAGTCCGGCAAGCTTGGGCCGGGCCCTTGCCGAGAACAGATCGCGCAGTAGGTCAAAGCGGCCCGTCAATATCTCGACCATGTGTCCGCGGATCTCGCGGCCGCTCATCCCGGACGCATAGGCCGCGCCGATGATGGCACCGATCGATGTGCCGGCAATGATCTTCGGCCGGACATTCAATTCATCGAGGGCCTCGATGATGGCGACGTGGGCAAACCCCCGTGCCCCGCCGCCGCCCAGCGCAAGCCCGATCGTGGGCACGCGCGCCACGGCCTGGCTGCTGCCATGTTGCAAGCCGTTTGGCGTATCTCTGGAGGTCATCGGCGCATCCTCATACCCCTCAATGTGTAGGCACACCGCACCTTCGCTGCAATGCGGGACGTCTCGATCCGGTCTATTCGCGCCGACCACCCTCACGCATCGCTTGCGCTGGATGCCCGCTCCGGGCGATATGGGGCGATAGAAACGCACAAGCTGGAAAAAAACACGCGTGATAACCTGGACGCCGATCGCCGAGTTCTCCGAGCCTGACTGGGATGCGAACCCGAACGCCGGACCTCCGATGCTGTTCTGGCGGCCCGTCAAGAACGCGGCGACGTTTGGATACATCCGCGACGGTGAGCTGTTTGACGTCAACTGGCTCTACGTTTGCGATGCCAACAAGGTTTCGCACTTCAGCACGATCAACCCGCCGGCCTGAGTAGCGGAGCGGCTCTAGCCCAAATTCCCGCAGAAACGCTGAATGCGCGTGCAGGCATCCTTCAACTGCTCGGTCGAAGCGGCGTATGAGATGCGGAACGCGGGCGATCCGGCGAAGGCTGCGCCATGCACGACTGCAACGCCCTCTTCCTCGAGCAGCGCCGTGACGAATTCCTCGTCGTTCGCGATCTTGGCGCCCTTTGCCGTTGTTTTGCCGATCGCGCCGGCGCACGACGGATAGACGTAGAATGCGCCTTCCGGCTTGGGGCACTTGATGCCCTTGGCCTGATTTAGCATCGACACGACGAGATCGCGCCGCTCGACAAAAATCGCGTTGTGCCCGGCGATGAAGTCCTGCGGACCGTTGAGCGCTTCGACTGCTGCCCACTGCGTGATCGACGACGGGTTCGACGTCGACTGGCTTTGCAGCTTGCACATCGCCTTGATCAGCTCTTCGGGGCCCGCCGCGTATCCAAGTCGCCAGCCTGTCATGCAATAGGCCTTCGACAGGCCATTCATGGTGAGCGTGCGATCGTAGAGACCGGGCTCGACCTGCGCGGGCGTGAAGAATTTCAGGCCGTCGTACAGCAGATGCTCGTACATGTCGTCCGTCAGCACCCAGACGTGGCTGTTCTTCTTCTGCATCAGCACGTCGGTCAGCGCCTTCAACTGCTCGCGCGAATAGGCAGCGCCCGTCGGGTTGGACGGGGCGTTAAACACGAACCACTTCGTCTTCGGCGTGATTGCCTTGTCGAGCGCCTCCGGCCGCAAGCGGTAGCCGTCTTCCATTTTCGTTCCGGCGAAGACCGGCACGCCGCCGCCGAGCAGGACAATGTCGGCATACGACACCCAGCACGGCGCCGGCATGATGACTTCATCACCCGGGTTCAGCGTCGCTAGCAGCGCGTTGTAGAGTACCTGCTTGCCGCCCGTGCCGACAGACACCTGCGACGGCTTGTAGTCGAGGCCGTTGTCGCGCTTGAACTTGTCGACGATCGCGGTCTTCAGCTCCGGGATGCCGTCGACGTCGGTGTATTTCGTCTTACCGGCGTCGAGCGCCCGCTTGGCGGCGTCCTTGATGTTCTGTGGCGTATCGAAGTCGGGTTCGCCCGCGGAAAGCGAGACGATATCGCGTCCCTGCGCCTTCAGTTGCCGCGCCTTCGTCGAAACCGCGATCGTTGCTGACGGCTGGATGCGGTTCAGGCTGTCGGCGATAAACCCCATCAATCGGTTCTTTCTTTGCAAGGCAAGGGAGTTGCATGCCACTCCAAATCGGCGCGGAACCTACGCCGCACTGCAACAGACTTCAAGTTGACGTTTCATCAAACAGGTGCGATTTTATGTGGCGCTCCCGGCATAAGCGTTAGGGCTTTGATCACGAATGGAGATTTATCACTTCTTTGCCATATTCCCGGCCAATGCGGGCCACACCGGCGGGTTGTCATGGCGACGGATCACGCACAGCGATTCTCATTGAGACACGGAGCGCAAGTACATGGCAGAAACTAAGGTTTCCACCTTCTGGTCCCTTCGCCGGTTCGTCGCCGATACCGCGACGGGTGGCGTTGTCTATGCGTTGATGGCGGGCCTTATGGGTTCCGCCTTGTCGGCCGCCCCGCTCGATCTTTCGACATTGGCGTCGCATAGCGACCGGATTCTGACCATTACGATCGTTGGCTTTGTTTTTGCTACGCTTTTTGCGCTAAACTTGTCGTTCTTCCGGCATCTCCGAAGGGCCTATGCACGCCCCATCAGGCAGCACGCCAATATCGGCAGCGATCCGGGCAGCCGCGATCTGCGTTAGCACAGTCGGGGTGGATAAACTGGCAACCAACAAGCAGGCCACCTAATTTCTGGCATTATCTCCTGGCACATTGCTGCTAGGATGAGAATGGCGACAGGGAGACTGGGAATGCGATTCCGTTCGTTTGGCGCCTTGGGCGGACTTACTCCGATCGCTTCACTTTTGCCGACCGCGGCCCTCCTTTGCAGCGTCGGCGCCGCCGACCCGGATTCGATCGTCACTACCGCCTTCTCGACCGCCTTGCACAATCCCGCCGCAACCGCCGGTGCACCCTCCCGTCAGGATGATGGCATCGCCGGAACCGAGGAATATTGGCTCAAGTCGTCCAGGTCAGGTGCCGTTTCCCCGGCGTTCCTCGTCGAAGACGTATCTCCCGGTGACCGGCTGACTCTCACTTCGAGCGTCGGCCGGCAGGTTCTCGAAGTGGTTTCGATCGAGGACCCGTCCGCCGGTTCAGCGACGCGCATCGACACGTCCGACTGGACGACGCGCCACCTCGTGGTCGTCTGCCGGGATACCGCGAACCCGGCAGCGCTACTTTACAGGTTCCGCATCGGGACGGACGGCCTCGCCATCCGCGCAGGTGAACCGTCGACCCGTGTCAAGGAACGAGCCCTCTAGGCGGCCTGAGCTGTTGCCCCAGCGCATTCATACCGTGCTAAGCTGACGTTGCTGCCTGGGTTGGGGTCTGGACAGCTTTTTTTGGCTGTTCTCACGACACGGGGTTTTATGCGTCTCAACCCGCCGACGATCATCATTTTTCTCATCTCCGTTGTGCTGGCCTTCACAGCACTGATGACCAAACTCGGCTTCGTGCCCATTCCCCGCTACCTGCCGCATCAGGAGTTCTGGCTCTCGATTTCGGCTTACTTCGTGCTGATGATCGGCAATATCTTCAGGGGTCTCTAGACAAAAGCTGGCAAACGGTCGCGATCACCACGCGATCTGCTTCTTGTCGCGGAAGAACCCGCCGCTTGGACCATCGTCCGGCAGGGTGGCCAGCCATACAGGTGTCTCCGCACCCTTCTCCACCGGACGTTCCGCCTGGGCGCCGCCCATGCCCGTCTTCACCCATCCCGGACAAACCGAGTTGACCTTAATGTTCGTGCCTCGCACTTCGGCAGCGGTGATGCGAGTCAAGGCGTTCAGCGCCGTCTTCGACATGCGGTAGGCCGGAAAGCCGCAACCCATATCGGCGAGTTGCCCTGCGCCCGACGACAGATTGACGATTCGGCCGTAGCCGGCCTCGCGCATGATTGGCAGAACCGCCTGAACGAGATGCACAGGACCTATCACGTTGGTTTCGAACGTGCGCCGAATGGTTTCGGTTTTGAGATCTGCGAGCGTCGACTGGAACCCGCCGGGCCCGTCGATCAGGATCGCCGCATTGTTGACAAGCACGTCGAGCCGTCCGTGCAGCCGCAGGATTTCGGCAACCGCCTCCGAGATGCTGCGCTGGTCTTGCGTGTCGAGTGCGACGACAGCGACCACGAACCCCCCTTCGCGGAGCGCTTCGGCCGCTTCCTGCCCCTTGGCCTGATCACGCGCACCCAGAACCACAACGAGTCCGAGCCGCGCCAGCTGCCGCACGATCTCCAGACCGATGCCGCGATTGGCCCCGCTGACAAGAACGACCCTTTTGGAATTCATTTTTCTTCCCACTTTGACGGCATGAGATGCGCGTTTCGATGCTTGCGCGTTTCGATGCTCTCGCATGCATTGCCTTAAACGAAACAAGACGGCAACCCGTTCCGGGCGCCGCCTCGCGTCGTAACGAAAACGTCGAAGCCGGTTAAGACTTCTTCTGAACCGGAGTGCTGCCCGTCGAAGACGGAGCCTTCATGTGCGCGGACTTGCTGCCCGGGTGCATGCAGTGCGACCGAAAGGCCCTGCGTTCTTTCCCGTGAAGACCCTTGGCATTCGCCTCCTCCGAGCACTGCCTCGAAACCTCGCTTTGAATATGCGCTACCTTGGCCGGCATTGCGGGGGCGGAAATCGAAGCGGCAGGCTTGGCGGTGTAATCGGCGGCGCTGGCAGTACCAGCACAAACCAAGGCGGCGAGCGCGAGCGCACTCGATGTCGATACAAACTTCATGGTCGTGTCATCCTTGTCGTTGACTGTTCGAATACATCCGGTCGGCGGTTAGCGGCTGACCGATGCGCTGACGGTACGCCGCGGTTCATACCGGCCGTTTGCGCGGCACTTACAAATTCGTAAGGCGACTCGCCCGCGGGGAGCTAAGCCCCCGTCCCCGCAATCCGGCCAAGCGCCATCTCGCGCAGGACGCGACCTTCAATCTCGGCCTCTTCCAGGCGAACTTTGACAAGGTCACCGATGCTGACAATGCCCAGCATATCCTCCTCGCCGAAGACGACAAGATGCCTGACCCGATCAAGGGTCATGCGGGCGAGGGCCTGGGACACGGTCATGTCGGGCGTGCAGGACGGTGGCGGCGCCATCATCACATCGGCTGTCCTCATCTGAAGCGCACTGGCTCCGTGACGGGCAATCGCATGCACGACATCGCGATCGCACATCAGTCCCATGGCGCGGCCCTGGGGATCGACGACGACGACAGAGGAAATGTTGCGCTCGTCGAACATGCGAACCGCGTCTCCCACGAGACGGTTCTGCTGAACCACGACGACGCCCGTGGCGCCCGGCGTCAGACCCTGACGAGCTTTCTTCTTCAGAACTTCGGTAATTTTCATGGAGCAAACTCCGCTTGCTTGCGGCAACGCCGGCATGCGGCCGGGCGCGCCTGTCGTTGCCCCCTCCTAGATGTGGTGACCAGTCTGCGCTGAACAAAGAGCCTGGAGAAATCACATTCCCGCGCGCCGGAGGACTTCGTCGCGGACGCGTTCAAGAAAATGCGGGATGTCACGCTCCAGCGCCCCGCGCACAAGGAACGACGGCACCTGCGCGTGGAAGCCGACCAAGACGTGATAGACGACCCGTGTTTTTGTTCCCGCGTCGATCGGCTCCAGCCGCCAACGACCATCCAAGTACGTCAGGTCGCCCTTGACACGTTTGAAGGTGATGCTTTCTTCGTGCCGGTATTCGGAGCGAAACACGCTTCGTACCTGCGGCAGGAAACTCATCCAGCGTACGCGGTGCTCGCGCACATCCCAGGCTTGCGTAAGATCGGCCTCCAGCACAGAACAGCTTTCGAGATTTTCCATGAAGGCGGGGGCGCCGGCGCAATCGAACAAGACGTTCCAGTCCGCTTCGGACGGGGCAGAAATCTCGATGGCCGCGTCAATCTGGCCGTCGGCGGGAGCAGCGGCCGGCCCCACCCTGACGATCGCCGCACCGGTTACCAGTTGCGCGAGCTCCTGAGGGGTCAGAGTGGAGGCGCGAGCGCATGTGCCGCCAAGCGCCAGTGGCCCGGCAGCAGCTGCAAGCAGGATGATCCGGATCATGGTCGGGAGCGTCATTGCAGCCTCAAAGCTGGAAGGTCGAAGCGGGGGCTGCCTCGTTACGCTACCCTACGGGGAAGGTTTGGTCGCCGTCGATTGCGGCGGGACTATGATGGCCGCCGTGCCACAGCCAATGCTGACGATCCTGCCTTGAGCGGCAGGCAGCGGCGCTCCATATTGCGGGCATGTCCCGGCCCCCAAAATCGAGTCCGTCCAAGCCGCGTCCATCGCGCGGCAAATCCGGCAAACCCTCGCCGCCGCCGTTCGAAACGGCGGCCGGCACGCCGGGCTTTGGCGAGGCGCCGCAGTCGTTCTACGGCGACGCACCCGCCACGGCTCGTCCGGCCGGAATACGCTCGGCGCTGCCTGCCCTGCGCTCTTCGGGGCCGCTGCCGCCCCGCGCTTCGGAAGGAAGCATATCGGACGCACTGAACGCTCTTCTCACGAAGCCCGCGGAACGCTCCGAACGCGCCAAGGAGATTCTGGCGCGCCAGCCGATGCTGGCGTCCCATCCGATCGTCGCCGGCACCGCGCAGAAGTACGTGCCCCATCGCCCGGCCCGACCGGAAAAGAACGAGGGCGGACGGCCCTTCGTAATTTCCTCCGAGTACGAACCGAGAGGCGACCAACCGCAGGCGATTGAGGAACTGGTGCGCGGCGTCAACGCACTGGAGCGCGATCAGGTGCTGCTCGGCGTCACGGGCTCGGGCAAGACCTTCACGATGGCGCACGTCATTGCCGCCACGCAGCGCCCCGCACTGATCCTGGCCCCCAACAAGACGCTCGCAGCGCAGCTCTATGGCGAGTTCAAGAGCTTCTTCCCCGACAACGCGGTCGAGTACTTCGTTTCATACTACGACTACTACCAGCCGGAAGCCTACGTTCCGCGGACCGACACCTACATCGAAAAGGAAAGCTCGGTGAACGAGCAGATCGACCGCATGCGCCATGCCGCGACGCGGTCGTTGCTGGAACGCGACGACGTCATCATCGTGGCGTCCGTGTCGTGCATCTACGGTATCGGCTCGGTCGAAACCTATACGGCGATGACGTTCGCGGTGAAGCTCGGTGAGCGACTGACCCGAGATCAGCTTCTCGCCGATCTCGTCGCGCTGCACTACCGGCGCAACGATACAGCATTCCAGCGCGGCACGTTCCGAGCCCGCGGAGATACCGTCGAAGTGTTCCCGGCGCATTACGAAGACCGGGCGTGGCGCATCTCGCTATTCGGCGACGAGGTGGAAAGCATTACCGAGTTCGATCCGCTCACCGGTCAGAAGACCGACGAACTGGCGCTGGTTAAGATCTACGCCAACTCGCATTACGTGACGCCGAAGCCGACGTTGCAGCAGGCGATCAAGAATATCAAGGCCGAGCTGAAGGCGCGTCTCGACGAGTTGTACGCCGTCGGCAAGTTGCTCGAGGCGCAGCGGCTGGAACAGCGCACCGTCTTCGACATGGAAATGATGGAAGCGACGGGTTCGTGCGCTGGCATCGAGAACTATTCGCGCTATCTGACAGGGCGCGCGCCGGGGGATCCGCCGCCGACGCTATTCGAATACCTCCCCGACACCGCGCTCGTCTTCGCGGACGAGAGCCACGTCACGATTCCCCAGATCGGCGGCATGTTCCGCGGCGACTACCGGCGCAAGGCGACCCTCGCGGAGTATGGTTTCCGCCTCCCCTCCTGCATGGACAATCGTCCCATGCGGTTCGAGGAATGGAATGCCATGCGGCCACAGTCGATCTACGTTTCGGCCACGCCGGGCGCCTGGGAAATGGAGCAGACCGGAGGCAGTTTCGCCGAGCAGGTCATCCGTCCCACCGGCCTGATCGATCCGCAGGTCGAGATCCGGCCTGCGAAATCGCAGGTCGACGATCTGCAGGACGAGGTGCGGCAGGTGGCGAAGAAGGGCTACCGTACGCTCGTCACGGTGCTGACCAAGCGGATGGCCGAGGACTTGACCGAGTACATGCATGAGAGCGGCATACGCGTACGCTACATGCACTCCGATATCGAGACGTTGGAGCGCATCGAGATCATCCGCGACCTGCGGCTAGGCGCATTCGACGTGCTGATCGGCATCAACCTGCTGCGCGAAGGGCTCGATATTCCGGAATGCGCGCTGGTCGCTATTCTCGACGCCGACAAGGAAGGGTTCCTGCGCTCGGAAACGTCACTGATCCAGACCATCGGCCGGGCCGCGCGCAACGTCGACGGCAAGGTCATCCTCTACGCCGATCAGATGACCGGCTCGATGGAGCGCGCCATCGCCGAGACTGATCGCCGCCGCGAAAAGCAGAAGGCCTACAACGAAGCCCACGGCATCACGCCCGCCAGCATCAAGCGCAACATCCAAGACGTGCTGCAAAGCGTCTACGAGCAGGATCACGTTACGGTCGACACGGGACTCGCAGACTCGCCTGTCGTCGGCCACAACCTGACCAAGGTGATCGAGGACATGGAGCGGCGCATGAAGGAGGCTGCGGCCGACCTCGAGTTCGAGACGGCCGCGCGACTGCGCGACGAAATCAGGCGTCTGCGCGAGACCGAGCTTGCCATCGCCGACGATCCGCTGGCGCGCCAGACCGAGGTCGAGGATCGCACGGGCGGTTTCAAGGGCGAGAAGAAGTACGGTGCGGCGGCGAACGAACCACCACCATCACGCATCAAGAGCGAGTACGAGCCGGTTCAACCGACCAACGTCCAGTCGACGACTCGGGCAAGGAAGCCTTCGCTCGACAACATGGGTCCGGGCACCGATCGGCCGATCCCGGCGAGCCACCCCGTACCGGTCGACCCGCGCACGAAGGCCGGCGCCTTCGGCGAGAAGGTGCGCGGGCCCCACAAGCCGACACTCGACGAGATGGGTCCTCACGCGTCGCTGCCGGTCAGGTCCGGGGCGCGGCCGGAGAAGCCCGTGCTGCCGACACGCACGATCGAGATCGACGATGCGGCGGAGCTGAAATCCCGGCGCGGCCGTCAGAAAAAGACCGGACGCCCCGGGAATTAGCGTCTGCGTCAGCGTGCATTGTCACGGTTGCTCATCAAGTGAGGAACGAAAAGCCGCCCACGGACGGCCTTTCCTGCGTTTGTGACTGCAGCATCGAGGCGGACCCGACCGATCGGAACCATCGCAGGGCCGACGCGTTTCCCGCCGGCAACCCATTCGAAGTAAGGAGCCCTTATGCCAAAAATCAGCAAATCAAAAGTTCTGATCCTGGCGAGCGATGGCTTTGAACAGTCCGAACTTCAGGTGCCACTGCAGAAACTGCGTGCGGCGGGCGCGCTCGTCCACGTCGCCGCTCCAGCCAGGCGCAAGAAACCCAAAAGCATCATTGGATGGAAAGATCACGACTGGGGCGACGAGGTGCCGGTCGACGTGGAAGTCGCCGATGCGAGCAGCACCTTCTACGACGCCCTCGTATTGCCGGGCGGCCAGATGAACCCCGACACATTGCGACAGACACCTGAAGCCATGTTGCTCATTAAGGATTTCGTCGCATCCGGAAAAACGGTCGCCGCCATCTGCCACGCACCGTGGCTTCTGATAGAGGCCAACGCAGTGCGCGGACGCAAGGCGACATCCTACAAATCCATCAAGACCGACATGATCAACGCCGGCGCGAAGTGGGTCGACGAACCGGTCGTCGCTGACGACGGCATTGTGACGAGCCGCGCTCCCGGCGACCTCGATGCATTTGTGGCCAAGACCATCGAAGAGATCGAGGAGGGCAAGCACAGCCGTGCGGTGCTGGCGGCCTGACCACTTTTGTCTTCGAAGTGGCGCTAACGGCCGGCCGCCTCGATGGCGCCGGCAAGTGCTGCTTCGAAGATCGCTATGTCCTCCTTACGACCGCACGAGACGCGAATACACCGGTCGAGCGGGGCAACAATTGGACGGCGGATGAAGACCTCACGCGCGAGCACCTCATCAAGAATGCGCTTGGCATAAACGCCGTCGCGGCCACAGTCGATGGCAACGAAGTTCGTTGCCGACGCAAGGGGTTTAAACCCGCAGCGCTGGGCAATCCGCGAGATCGCGTCCCGCCCCGCAGTGATCCGAGCGACGGTTTCAGCGAGATAAGCCTGATCCTCTAGTGCGGCCAAGGCCCCGATCTGGCCGACCCGGTTGACGCCGTAGTGATTGCGCACCTTCTCGAACAGCGCGATCAACGACGACTCTCCGAGGCAGTAGCCGATGCGCGCGCCCGCAAGACCATAGGCCTTGGAGAAAGTGCGAAAGCGCAGCACCTGCGGATTGGACGTGTCGATGGCTGCGAGCACATCGCCGCCGGGAGCGGTGTCGCAATAGGCCTCGTCGAGAATCAAAAGCAGGCCATCGGGCAAGTCGGCGATGAGCGCTTGCACCTCGGCGGCGGACCACCACGATCCCATCGGACTATTGGGATTGGACACGTAGAGGATACGTGCTTTTTCCCGCCGCGCGGTGTCCAGAAGGCGGGGCAGGTCTTCGTGGTCGTCGCGCATCGGAACTTTGACCAGCCGGCCGCCATGAGCCGCGACGTGGAAGTTGAACGTCGGATAGGCGCCATCCGTGGTCACGATCGTGCTGCCGGGATCCGACGCGACCGCAACCGCCAGCCCGAGCAGGCCATCGATGCCTTCACCGACGACGACGTTATCCGGCGTGAGGGTGTAAAACGACGCCAGCGCCCATCTCAGGTCATGGTTCTCGGGATCTGAATACATCCAGTTCTCCGCCGCCGCGCGCTCCATCGCGGCGATCGCCTTCGGAGAGGGACCAAATAGGCTTTCGTTGGCGCCCAGCCGCGCCTTGAACGGGCGCCCCCACACGCGCTCGAGAGCTTCCGGCCCGACGAACGGAACGAACGAAGGCAGGCCCTGAATGACGGTTGAAATGAATGGGCGTAGCATCGGTGCCTCGGTGTCACAGCTGGGGCGTTCACCCGTCTGTGCCCGCGTAGGTCCCTCAGATCAACCCCAATTCCGCGAGTTCCTTGCGCAGCCGCGGCGGGAACGCCTGGACGTCACTGGCACCACTGCCCAGATCGGCCGGCGCGTCATCGGCGCGGAGATAGCGCCAACCCTGGAAAGCGCGGCGCGGCACGGGGCGAACAGGAACGATCTCCGGCGCGAGAAGAATGAGGCAGCAGGCCGAGCCGTCCTCCTTCTGCCCCTGATCGAATCCGACCAGTTTCTGGCGCGCCTGCACGAGCCCCTTGATGACCCAATAGAGCGAGCCTCCGTCGAGCAGTTCGGCATCGCGCTTGGGCGTCTGGAAGGTGGTGTGGAAAACGCAAGGCTTGCCGCCAGCCTTCCTCCAGTATTGCCGGTTTGTCGACTGCCATTCGGCCAGTTCCTCGATCGAGGCAGCGCCGACGCAGAGTTTGATCAGATGCAAGGTCATGACAACCTAGGTATGTCGTGTCGATGCCGCGAATGCGATGCGATGCGTGACGTTCCAGCAGCCAATCCACAGAAAATCGGCTAATTCTCCGAACACGTGCCGGTGTACTGCGCGAACACCGGCTGGCCGAGAATTCCGAAATGCCGTGAGTGGACAGCCGGGTGCCGACCGGTCGCGGGATCCTTGTCGTAGATCGTAGTCAGGTTGAGGAAACCCTCGTTGACAACTTCCAGGTAATGGTTGGCGTTGATCGCGCGTACGACGCGCAGCTTAATCGAGGTGGTGCCTGCCTTGCCTTCGAGTTCAGCTGACTGCCCATCCAGGTCGATGTTGAAGATCGTGAACGACAGCGGAGACGGCGGCTTTGAGGTGAACGAGCCATCGACGTAGCTCGTCGAGGTGCCGGAATTGAACTCGCACGACATGGAGCGCGGGTCCGCGGTTTCAGCAAAGGCAGGTCCGGCGGCGACCGCTGCAGCAAGTACGATGATCCAGGCAATCCTACTCATGATTTTTCCTTCAGCGTTACCGCGCCGGGTCAGCACTCCGATGGCGTCCATGCGGGATTTGCCAAGTGAGCCGCAATCCACCGCACGCGCCGGCCAGCCTTGCTTCGGCCCCCGTTGTCGATTTCAATGCCTCATGACTTGGCGTTCTGACAAGACAACACCAGCGAAGCCAGCGCACCGCGGCTGGATTGTACTCTCAATTGCGGCATCCTTGGCCATCTCATCGTGCGCGCAATCGCCCGGTGCGGATTCGATTTCAAGCCCGGCCAGTGGGCAAGCGGCGGCGTCGGGCTATAAACTCAGTCCCGAAGAACTGGCCCTTGACTGCAAGAAACTGTCGGGCCGAATGCAGGTGCGCATCCTGCAAGCGCGCGGCTATGGCGGCAAGCTTCACCCCACCGAAGTCTCACGAACATTGAAATCGGCCAGTTCGGGAATATTTGGGGGGTCCGGCGCTCCGAGCCCTGCGGAGCAGGTCTCAAAGGACCGCGCCATGCTGGAAGCCTACAACGCCCAGCTCGCCGCCAAGAAGTGCAAGACCTTCAACCTCGACGCCGAACTAAGCGCACCAGTCAGCGCGCCAACACCAAGGCCGCAATAGCGCTCATCCCGACGGACCAGGCAGGACTCCATCGATGCGGCCGGTCAGCCAATACGCGCGTAGTCCCAGCCACTCTTTGACGGCCAGATCAGTTCTCTGCAGCCCCGCCAGAATGCGCTCGAACAGGCGGAGCATATCTTCCGGACCGCGCGTTCGATAATCGACCGGATAGGGCCAGACATCGAAGCCGGCCTTGCGAAACAGACCGACCGCGCGTGGCATGTAAGGCCGGCGTTACCAGAACCCAGCGCTCACCGGCAGCGAGCTTCACCGTCTCGGCGGTCAGAACGGCATTCTCGTGGGTATCACGAGAGGCGCCTTCAAGGACGAGCCGCTTCTTATCGAAACCCATGTCTGTGAGAAATCTGCCGGCAGACCCCGTTGCGCCTGCATCCCCAGGCCCCCACGCTTTAACGCCGCCGGTAAAGACAATGCGGGCATCGGGAAAACGGCGGCCTAAGCGAATGCCCTCCGTCAGCCGCTCGGCGCATTCGTTGACGGCGAGGCCGGGGCGGCCGGCGGATACCCAGCCGTCCTCGAAGCCGCCGAGGAGGATGATGCCAGCGACCCGGTCACCCGGCTGCGGAGCGGTGACGTTCGCGAAGCGATTTTCCAACGGAAGTATGATGGCATTGCCGATCGGCAGGAGCCCGCACAGCACGAAGTAGCCAAAGCCCGCGACGGCAAGGCCAGATGCGGTGCGCATTGCGCCGGCCGTAAATCAGCACGGCGAGGCCGGCGCCGAACATAATCGCCGCAATAGTCGACGGCTGCAGGAAGATCGTCAAAAGTCTCGCAGCCGAGAAGAACATCGTCCCCACCTCGTCCCAGCTGAAGGTCACATGCATACCGATCCCCGAACAGCGATCACGGGCAGTCGATCTTCTCCATGAACGACTTGTCGGCGTAGCCTTCGATGTTGCCTGAGCGAACCGCGCACCAGTATCCTCGCGGCGTGCACCAGCGCTTGCGCTTTTCGAGAACTGCGCTTTTCAGTGCCGTGCCGATGATGGCGGCATTGCTATAGGGACGCGCCCGGATGTTGATTTGGTCCGCGGTTACCCGGAAGCAGCCATACGAGCTGCCCGCTTGCGCCGTTCCCGTCGCCGCGCCGATAACGGCCAGCGTCAATGCGTACACCTTGAAATCCGCAAACTTCGACATAGTGAGCCTCCAACCTTGATATCCATGGGCGCCCCAACCAATCAGATACCACAGCAATGGCTTCGAGGCGTGGCGCGTTATGGCTGCTGTATCAAACTGCTATAGTCATGCGCGAGAGCTGATACGGGACCGAGTATGAACGCCACCAGAACGGATCCGGCAGACCGCCCCGGCGCCATACCCTGGCCGCCCATACTGATCCTGGCTGCGGTGATCGGCGCCTGGCTTCTTGGGAGTGCGTATCCTTTGCCCTGGCCCGGCACAGGTGATATCGCAGCCCGCATCATCGGCGTCGGGTTCGGCGTCGCAGGCGCAGCCCTGATTGTCTGGGCCGCCGTCACGTTTGGCCGGCACTGCACGACCTTCATGCCAACCCAGGGCGCGGAAGCCCTCATCACGGATGGTCCGTTCCGCTTCCGCCGCAATCCGATCTACCTCGGCGAGGTATTGATCATACTGGGGCTCGCCGAACTGACGCAGAACATCTGGTTCGTGCTGACGGGTTTTGCCTTTGCAGCCAGCATCACGGTCCTGCAGATCATTCCCGAGGAGCGGCACCTGGAGGCGCGGTTCGGACAAGCCTATCGCGATTGGGCGGCCCAGACGCGGCGATGGATCTGAAGGCGGCAGCACATGAGCTTCGACTATGCCGCGATGGAGCGCGAGTTCCTGGCGAACCTCGAACAGGGTTCCGGCCGCAGTCTCGACGCTTGGATGGAGGCTATCAAGTCGCAGAACCTGCCGCATCGCAACGACATCATCGACTGGTTGCGCCTGCAGGGATTCATGTTTTCCAAGGCATCGTGGCTGGAACGCATTCATCATAACGGCGGCAAGCCACTGTATGGCGGCAGCGTGACCCCGGTTTCGGGTGCAGGCGAAGCCTTGGAACCCTCAAAGCCGGAGGAACCACTAGCGCCCCCGATCCAGGCATCCGCACCTGTATCTGCGCCGCCATCAGCCGCCGGGCCGACAACGCTCCGTCAGCAGCCGGTCCAACGCGTCGAGTGCCCGTCTTCGGCATCAGCCGATAGCATTGAAACCGTTCTCGCGAAGGCAAAGGCTTATCGCCCACTCGCGCAGTTCCTGCTGCGGGAGGTCGCGCGCGTTTGTCCCGGCGCATCTTTCACGGCCTCATCCAGCCAAATTTCAATCTGGTCGGCCGATTCGGAGTTCGGACTTCTGGCGGTGACGGCGAAAGACTTGCGCCTCGGACTGGCGCTCGGCACCGGACCGGTAACAGTCCCGTTCCAGAAAGCACGCTTTCCTGCACCCCAGTTCCGGTCGCCAGCACACATCACCCAGATGATCGTACTGACCGACGCCCGCCAGATCGACGCTCACCTGCTCGGCATCGTCGCACGAGCGGCGAGTGGATCCGGCGGCTGAACCCCCGGCATGGGAGGCATCATCGATTTGCCTTGTTTGCGACGCTCGATAATATTCGTCACAGGAGTGTATCTCGATGTTGTGCTCTGTATCGGAACGGCTGTTGGCCGCTGCACTCGTGGTGGGTGCCGTCATCGCCCTGCCGCAAGTATCCGTGGCGCAAAGCGCACGCCGCGATGGCATCGCGGAGCTGATTACCCGCGAGCAGTCCGCGTCCCGTTTTGTCGAGGCGACGGGCGACGGTACGGCGACCGGTGGCGCCGCGACCGCACAAGATACAATCCCCGCGGCCGAAGCCGCCGATCCGCGCGAGGGTGACCCCGCCTACGAACAGGCACACCGGCTGATGCAGGCAGTCGATGCCATCCTCAAGGACACCGCCGAACAACGCGCCGACGTCAGGAAGCTTCCCGCCAGGGACGAATTTCTCGTCACGCCAATTTGGACCGAGACGCGGGAGGACCGCGAAACCCGCGTCCGGGCGCTCCTCGACAGCGTGCTCGGCATCGTGACAGACGTGCCGGTCGTGGACCTGCAGAAGCGTATTGAAGGCCACCGAAAGGCTATCCGCGATTTAGACGACCGCATCGCCACGTTGCGGGAAAAGCGCATCATGGCCCCCCGGAACGGGACGCTGCCCGGTATTCTGACGGACACCATGGCGAGCCTCGACGCTGAGATCGCAGATTGCGAAAAGCAGATTGCGGCGAACCAGGAGGGCGTCACGAAAGCGAAGACGGAGATCACCGACGCGCTGACGATGTCGGGCGTCAAGTTGGAAGTCGCCCAGCTCGACCTGCTCCTCGACAGCGTGCTCTCCAGCGATCTGGTGCGCATGGTCGCCGCATTCAACGCCGCCAAGCTGATCGACGGGCAGCTCGCCACCCTGATGCAGGCGGCAGGAGACAACACCGGCGCGGCCCGCAAGTACTTCGCCATGCACGCGGCGCTCTTCGCCATGCTGGTGCACGCGCAGGATTCGACGATCGGCAAGATCGACACGCAGTACCTGCCGCGACTGGATGCGATCCTGAAGGATCTGGCCGCGGCCAATGCCAAGACCAGCGAGCTGATGCGGGCCGAAAATCGCCCAGACCAGCGCCGCGTCCTCGATGCCAACCGCGAAAGCCAGCGGATCGCCGAAGATGCCGCGAAGGGCTACCGCCGCTATCTGCAGCAGCAGCGCGAACAGATCGCCAAGGCGCGATCTCGCGCCACGCATGATCTGCGGATTGCCGACAATACCTATGAGACGGTCGAGGCGAGCTTCCAGCTGCACACCCTAATGCGCAGCGGGCAGGCCTCGTTCGAGGCTTTGCAGAAGCTGGAGGCCCCGACCTTCGACCAGATCTTCAAAAACGAGGAACTGCGGCGCGAATTCGAAAGCCTGACCCGCCGACTCGACGCACCGTCGAGCTGAACCGTCCCGATTACGATCGCGGCTTCCCGCGTCTCCACCAGACGCGCCCCAGAGCTTTGAAACGATCCCAGAAGCTCGCCTCCTCGTCGGACAACTCGTCGAGGAACGCGGAAAGCCGGGTCGACTTGACGATCGTATAGAAGGTCAGCAGCACGATCGGGACGAGGAACGCCGTGAAGATCACGATCTTCATCGCCGGGGACTTGTCGGTCCAGTCGATCAGGTTCATGCCGAGAATGCCGGTGGTGACGGTGCCGATGAGGCCGAACGTCGTGACGACCGTCAGTCGCACCACGGTTTCGTTCTGCCGGCGCATGGCCTCGACATCGAGATAGTTGCCCATGTCCTGCAGTTCCTCGCGGACCTCGGCGAACAGATCATCGAGCGACAAGTAGGATCGGGTGCGCGCGAACAGTTCGCGCAGATGCGCCTGGTTCGATATCTCGTGGAACCAGTAGCGATGATTGAATCGCAGGAAGTTCTCGTGGGAACGGCGGATGGCCGTGCGGAAGTTGGATTGAGCCTGCGGGTCATCGACTTCGAGCCGGCTGACGGTCGCAACCAGCCGGTCGGAGAACATGCGCAGTGCCGCCTTCTGGAAATGCGCGATCAGGAACATGAGAAAGTACTGATGCCGGAACTGCTCCAGCAGCCCGCCGCTCGAGCCCGACATGAATCCGTTGCCCGCATGGCCGATCAGCGTGAGCGTGTGTCCGGAGGCCATAAACCGCGCATTCATGCGGCCGCGCATCGGGCCCGCATCGTAGTAGCTGTCGTGGCAATGCCTGGCCTCGAAGCCCGTCGCATCCTCGTCGGGGATCGGCATCTCGTCTGCGGCGCCCGGGCCTATCCCGAGCCCCAGACGCATGTGGTCGGCTCGTGACAGCGACGCCGGCTCATCAAGCGCAACGCAGACCATCTGCGGCATGCGATAATATTCGAGCTGGCGGTACCGCAGATCGCCCGAACGATCGCTGTGATAGAGCACCAGCGGGGCGAGCAGAAATTCCCAGTGGGCAGCCGTTGCGGGAGCGCGATGCTTGCACACGAAGGACAGGAATTTTTCCCGGTATTCGTAGTCCGACGATGACAGCACGGCGCCGTCGCGGCCGATCCAATCGACTTTCCAGGGACAATTGCCGCCACGGCCGCTGTCTTCCCAGTATGCCGGATAGGCCCGGCCGAAGCGGTATAGGACGTCCTGAACCGTCGCCATGGGAAGGTCGTTGGCAAACACCTCCAGCGCCAGGATGACGACGTCAATATCATAGAAGAAATAGAGATCGGCATGGGCGATCTGCAACACGACGGGCGCCCCGTCGCGCTCGAGCGTGATGCGAACCTGTGCCACATCGGAACGGCGCAGCACGCGGATGGGGCTCTCGCCGTACCCCTGCTTGACCGCATGACCAATCCCCTGTCCGTAGAGGAACCGCTGAACCGGTGGCAGAAACGAGACGAATTCGTTGTAGTGGCGCTGCTGGAACTCGGCCGGGTCGCCGAACTCGTCGTCGATCTCACGCCAGGGGTTGTCGGGATCTGGCGCCGTCATATAGCTCCAGCGGTCCTTGATCTTGGTATTGGCGTCGAGCGGCAGCAGGTAAACCGGCCAGAGAAGAATCTGGCGCAAATGCTTGACGTTCTGCCCAGCGCCCATATGCGAATTCCCGCCTGGTTTTTGCCCGCTGCCGGCCGGCAGCGTCGCGAACTGCAGGTGCAGTACGCATCTCACATGACAGTTCTGCGACGCGGCCGCTCCCGGAAGCCTACACCAGCCACATGGTGGCAAGCCCGAGGAATGCGAAGAAGCCGACGCAGTCCGTAATCATCGTGACAAATACGCCCGAGGCAGGCGCCGGGTCGAGCTTCAGGCGGTCGAACGCCAGCGGAATGAGGATACCGGCCAGCGCGGCAGCCAGAAGATTGACGATCATTGCCGCCCCGATCACGGCGCCGAGCGCGCTCGACCCGAACCAGAGAAATACGATCGCAGCCATGATCACGGACAGGGTGAGCCCGTTGAGAATGCCGACCAGGGCCTCGCGCGTTATCACACGGGGCGCATTGACGGCGCCGAGCTTGCTCGTGGCGAGCGCACGAACGGTCACCGTCATGGTTTGGGTGCCGGCGTTGCCGCCCATCGAGGCGACAATCGGCATAAGGACCGCAAGCGCCACCATCTGTTGGATGGTCGCGTCGAACTGCTGAATGACAAACGACGCCAGGATCGCGGTGCCGAGATTGACGATTAGCCATGGCACACGGCTGCGGACCGTCTCAATCACCGTGTCGGCGAGACTTTCATCGCCGACGCCAGCCATCTTCTTGATGTCCTCCTCGGCCTCCTCATGGATCACCTCGACCACATCGTCGACAGTGATGACGCCGACGAGGCGTTCGTTTTCGTCGACCACGGGTGCCGACATCAGGTCGTAGCGCTTGAACTGGTTGGCGACGTCTTCCTGGTCCGCCGTGACCTGCACCACCCGCCGGTCGGCATCCATGACCTCCTGGACCCGCACATGCCGCTTGGCGCGCAGCAGGCTCGACAGCTCCAAGCTGCCGACGACCCGGAAAGCCGGATCGACGACGAAAATCTCGGAAAACGTTTCCGGCAGATCGTCGGCTTCGCGCATGTAATCGATCACCTGGCCAACCGTCCAGAACGGCGGCACGGCGACAAAGTCCGACTGCATCAAGCGGCCGGCCGAGGACTCTGGATATTCGAGGGTTCGCTCGAGAGCCGCGCGGTCCCCCAGATCGAGCTGCGAAAGGATATCTTCCTTGTCGCTTTCCTCCAGGCCCTCGATGACGTAGGCCGCGTCGTCGGTATCGAGTTCGGTGACGGCCCTTGCCAGCAGCTCGTTGGGCAGGGCCGCGGAGAGCTGGTCCTTGACCTTCTCGTCGAGTTCGGAGAGCACCTCGTAATCGAAGGTGGCGCCCAACGCCTGAACCAACGGCACGCGCTGGTCCGGGTCGAGCATACCAATGAGGTCGGCGAGATCGGGCGCGCGGAGATCTTCAACGAGGCTGCGAACCTTTTCGATATCCCCGGCTTCGAGAGCTGCGGCAACATCGCGCACGCGAGTATCGTCGGCTTCCGCCGGCGGCTCATCGCTTTCGAACTTGTCTTCGACGTCCTGCATCGGCCGAAACGCGCTCGCTTCGATGGAACCGCGGATACATAGCGCAATCGGACCGGAATCAGACCGGCGCGCGCAGCACATCCGCCCTTAACATAGCGCCCACATATGCAACACCATGTTCCTGAAAATAGGAGTGTATTTGCACGGGGTGTTGCGCTGCGACGTTGGCAAGAGGTACCATGATTAAAGCGCGATCGAGAGGCTCGCGTCGTGATGCGGCCACACCTGTCAGGTATCATTTAATCAGCTTAAGTGCGGCACTAAGAGGAACCGGATGGCTGTTTCGCGAACCCGCGCCCTGGACGTGATTGCTGCACTCCTGTGCGGCAGTGCGTCCCTGTTCGGCAGCACGAGCGTGTTCGCCCAGTCAAAGGCAATGCTGCCCGCGGTAACGCCCGAAACCCAAGTGCTTCCGGCCGCTGCAACCCCGGCGCCCCCTCCCCCGGTCAAAGCTCCCGCCGTCAATACGTTGTCGGCTGTGGACACGTGCGCCGCGCGGACCGACGTACTGGGTGTATCGCGCGTCGTCGAAATCGACACCAGCAAGGGGCCCCACTTCGGGGGCATGCACCAGTCGGATCTCGAATTCCTCGAGGACGGCGAGGTCATACTGACGTTCGATGACGGGCCGATGCGGCGCTATACGATCCCCATTCTCAATGCGCTGGACGATCAATGCACGAAGGCGACGTTCTTCGCGGTCGGCCGGATGGCGCTAGCCGATCCCGAAACCCTGAAGGAGACCGCCCGGCGCGGTCATACGATCGCAACGCACACCTGGTCGCACAAGAATTTCGGCAAGATCAACACGGCCCAGAGCAAGACGGAAATCGAACTTGGACTCAGTGCCGTTGCACACGCGCTCGGCACGACGCCGGCGCCGTTCTTCCGCTTCCCCTACCTCAAGGACACCAAGGCTGCGAATGCCTATCTCGGCACCCGGGATCTATCGGCCTTCTCGATCGCCGTCGACGCCAAGGATTTCAAAACGCGAAATCCTGCTGTCGTGCGCAAGGCAGTGCTCGACCAGCTTGCAGTCAAGCACAAGGGCGTGATCCTCTTCCACGATATCCAACCGTCGACGGCTGGGGCCCTAGCCACCTTGCTGTCCGACCTCAAGAAGCGGGGTTTCAAGGTTGTCCATGTGGTGCCGAAAGGTACCGCAACGACACTGCCGGCCTTCGACGCTATGGCGCAGAAGGAAGCGAACCGCCGCAAGGTCGCGCTGGTCAATCAGCCGCTCGCAGACAGATCCGTTGTCTGGCCCGTTACGCCGGGTTCAGCCGCTGCTCCCGCAGCCGGCAAGGACGGCAAGCCGAAGGTTGCGGTGACACCGTCGTCGGCACCGGGAGCGGAAGTGTTGCCCTGGCAGCCCGTTACGGAGACGGGTAGCAGTCCGCCGCCGGACAACGGCGCGGCGGCCGCACCCGTGACGCAACCTCCGCCACGGCAGAACCGAAGCTGGAACCCCCTGGACGCTGATCCCTGGACCCTGCGTTCATTCGGTGACTGATTAGCATTTCAGTGTTCCTTCGGTGCGTCCCTGCATCACGGCCGGAAATTTTCAGTCGTTGGTGAAAGCGGGGGCTTGCCCTCCCGCGACGAATGACACACGTAGCGGAAATATCATGCCGGTCAGGGGTCCAGTTCCATGCCGTCGCTGCAACAACAATTGACCGCTATCGCTGTCGCCATCCTAGTCTCGCTGGCGCCTGCCGCTGCGCAGGACTGCAAGCAGCCCGACAAGGCGCTTGGCGTATCGCGCATCGTCGAGATCGATGCTTCGGCCGGCCCCTTATTCGGCGACATGAGCAAGCTTGGCCGCGAGGATAGCTTCCTGAAGCCGAAGGAGGTCGTGTTGACCTTTGACGACGGTCCGCTACCCTGGATCACCAAGTCAATCCTCGATACGCTTGACACCTACTGCACGAAGGCGACCTTCTTCAACGTCGGACAGATGGCGCTTGCCTACCCGAACGTGGTCAAGGAAGTCATCGGGCGCGGCCATACCGTCGGTGCTCATACCTGGTCGCACCCGCTGAACATCGTCCGTCTCGGCTATGCGAAAGCTGTCGACCAGATCGAGCGGGGTTTCGCCGCTGTCGAACTCGCGGCCGGCCAGCCGATCGCGCCGTTCTTCCGTTTCCCGGGCCTCAGCGACAGCAACCCGCTGCTGCACCACTTGCAGACCCGCGGCATCGCGACGTTCACCGTCGATATCGTCTCGAACGACAGCTACATCGGCGACAACAAGCGGCTCGCGCAGCGGACGTTACGGGAGGTCGAGCGGCGACAAGGCGGCATCATTCTTTTCCACGACATCAAGGCATCGACCGCACACGCCCTGCCCGAGATCCTGGCTGGCCTGAAGAACGGCGGCTTCACGATCGTTCACATGCGGGCCAAGGAACCGGTGAAGACCGACGCTGCGCTCGCCGAAGGGCTCAGGGGCCAGTTGGCCAAAAACGTCGCGGCGGGCGGCGGCGATCAGCACCTCATTCCATTCTATGGAGCAGCATCGACCATTCCGCACCCCGAAGGCAGAGCAGCCGCGGTCGAGACAATAGCTCCGGCCGCCGAGACCCGGGTCGCCGCCGTTTCGCCCGACGAGGGCGCGCGGGGCCCCAAGCAGCGGCCGCACGCCAAGCGCGTCGACACCGCCGATGGCGACGAAAAGCCAGCGCAGACGCGCACGCAGCAAAAGAAGGCCAAGTCGGCGAAAGCCAACACGGCTGGCGGACTCGGTTTGTTCGGATTTTGAAGCCGAGCCGGCGAACACTGGACTGGTGCGGTCGAGAAGACTCGAACTTCCACGGGTTGCCCCGCTACCACCTCAAGGTAGTGCGTCTACCAATTCCGCCACGACCGCTCTAATCTGGCCACCGTGCAAGCACGCTTGAAACCAGCAGGCCTACGGGCCGCACCAACGACCCCCTAGGCGGCTCGAACTAACAGACGCCCCTTGATAAGGCAAGCCTGATCCGTTTGGGGGGCAGGCCGTTTTCATTGCCACCGCGCCCCTGTGTGAAACCTGACGCATGCCGCACACTAGAACAGCCGATGTCGTGTGGTGCCGCTCAAACGGCCTCGTCGGCTATGCGGCTGCGATGGACGCCATGTCCCGGCGGGCCGCTCTCATCGGCGAAGGCGCGGCGCGTGAGTTGATCTGGCTGCTGGAGCATCCACCGCTTTATACCGCCGGGACGAGCGCGAGGTCGGGAGATCTTCTCGACAGCGAGCGCTTTCCCGTTTTCCACAGCGGACGCGGCGGCCAGTACACGTATCACGGACCCGGACAGCGCATTGTCTACACGCTGCTCGATGTGCGCCGACGCACAGGTGGAGACGTCCGCGCCCTGGTTGGAGCGCTTGAGGGCATCGTGATCGAAACGCTCGATACCTTCGAAATCCGGGGAGAGGTGCGTCCGGGGCGGGTCGGCGTCTGGGTCAAGACGAAATCCGCCGGCATGGACAATGAGTCGAAGATCGCCGCCATCGGTCTCAGGGTGTCTCGCGGAATCGCCAGCCACGGCTTCAGTATCAACGTGAACCCGGAGCTCTCCCACTATGACGGCATCGTGGCCTGTGGAATTCGCAACTTCGGCGTGACCAGTCTGGCGACACTGAACTGTCTCGCCAGCATGAAAGATGTGGATAATGTAATTCTGGCATGTCTCGACCGCTGGCTCGGCCCTTTGCGCGAGGAGCCGCCCCCGATCTGAAGCAACTACCACGCCGGTTACGCCGACCGTTGTCCAAGTGCACCGCAAATGAAAAGCGCCCGCCCATGGCTCTGCCTGGGCGGGCGCCTATGCAATGCCTTGCCGAAGCTACGGACCGGTCCCGGGAACTGAAGGCTGGCCGGCGGCGCCGTTAACCGGCGATGCTGGCTGTTCCGCTTGATCGGCGTAGATTTCGCCCCCTTCGATCGACGTAACCTCCGAACCTTGCAGCTCGTATGGATTAACGTCGTCATCGTCGAGCCGAATGATGCACCCCCCCTTACAAATGCCGTCCAAAACCGCGTCTGATTTCAAAACGTGGTCCTGCTTGGCACTCCCCTCGATGACGGTGATCTTGTGATCCCTGTCGTCTCGGTTGGTCACCGAAACCGCTTGAGCGTTCGAGGAGAAGAGGAGAACTCCCACCGTAACTGCCGCGAATCTATTCAGCGACCGCACGGCTGGCTCCTGAGCCACAAGGCAGAAACTCGTTACTTCTTCTTCTTTGCCGCGGGCTTCTTAGCAGCCTTCTTAGCGGCAGGCTTCTTAGCAGCTTTAGCCATTGTGATCGTCCTTCCTTGTGAAGCACTCGGCATCAGCCGAGCCGAATCTGACCCGAACTCGCGTCCGGCCAACCGCAATGTGGTCAGAATCAAGCCCCTCTTCAAACGGAATTTTCCGGTGACTGCTATCGAAAATTTCGATAGATACGCTCCAACGCGTGACAACATGCGGAAGGCGCCACGATGGATATCAACCTAGCACGCACGTTCCTCATGGTCACCGAGACCGGCAGTTTCATCGATGCCGCTCACAAACTTAACATCACTCAATCCACAGTTTCTGCCCGAATTAAAGGGCTTGAAGACCTTCTCGGCCGCCCGCTGTTCGAGCGATCGAAGACCGGCGCCGAACTAACGACTGCAGGCGAACAGTTCCACAAGCATGCGCTTGCGCTGGTCCGAGTCTGGCAACGCGCCCAACTTGAAGTCTCTCTCTCCGATCAGCACCGCGACCATCTGGCAGTGGGTGCGCCATCCAGTCTCTGGCAGGGGTTTCTGCTGAAGTGGGTCGGCTGGCTGCGATCCGAGAACCCCGACATCGCCGTCACCGCCGCCGTCGGGTTGGCATCGGTACTGACCCAGCGGCTGATCGAGGGCGCACTCGACCTTGCCGTGATGTACCGGCCGATCCAGCCGCCGGGGCACATCGTCGAGCATTTGTTCGACGAGGAGTTCGTCCTCGTCAGCAGTGCCCGGCCGGGACAACGCAAGGCCAGCACCGACTATGTGTTCGTCGACTGGGGCCCGGACTTCCAGCAGGACCACGCTTCCGCCTATCCGGAGCTGTCGAACCCCGGGTTGAACTTCGATATCGGCGCGTCCAGCCTGGAATACCTATTAAACAATGAGTGCTCAGGGTATTTCCCACTCCGGCTCGTCAAAACGCACATCGGGCGCGGGAAGCTGCGCCAGCCCAAGCGCGCGCGCCGTTTCGTCTATCCGGTCTACATGGTCTATCCTGAGGCCCGCGACGAAGATGCCTACGAGCCCCTCATCGAAGGACTGCGGCGGGAAGCGTCCCGCTTCGGCTGAACTCTGACGCCGCTGGGTTATCGTCGGCTATCTGACTACCGCTGCGTCGGGACGGGGCGCAAAACGGCATGCTACCCCTGCCTCTGGAGTGGCCGCATGATGGCGCGCACGGGCAGTAATCGTTAGCGGATCTGCATCACGCGAATTCGAGGATCACCGCGTCGACGGCGAGGCTGTCTCCAGCCTTTGCGTTGATCTTCTTGACGACCCCATCGCGCTCGGCCTTGAGGATGTTCTCCATCTTCATGGCTTCGACGACCGCCAGGTTGTCACCAGCTTGCACCTTCGCGCCCACTTCCACGTGGATGGCCTTGACCAGCCCCGGCATCGGACACAGCAGATACTTCGACATGTCGGCCGCGACCTTGACCGGCATCAGGTCGGCGAGTTCAGCCTCGCGCAGGGTGTAGACGTAGGCGGGAACAGTGCATCCGCGGTAGGACAGCAGCATGCCGTTGAGGATTGGACGGGTCTGGACCCGTGCTTCCTCGCCGGCGATCTGGCCGATCCAGACTGATTCGCCGGGCCACCAGTCGGAGTGGACTTCGAGAGTGGCTGGCTCGGCTCCGATGGCAGCCGGCAACGTAACGTGGAAAATCCCGTCGTTGCCGCCCTCGACCTGTAAATTCTGGTCTTCGCCACCGACCTTGACAATGCGCGTCTTGGCGAACCGAACCGGGCTGCCCGACATCTGGTGGGTGATGTTGCGGCGGCGCTCATTCTGCAGATGGTCGATGACGGCGGCGGCGATAGCCAGAACCTGGCGTTCCTCGCCTTCCGGCGTGCGGCTCTTGAAGCCGTCGGGGAATTCTTCCTTGATGAAGCCGGTCGAGATCATGCCTGATCGCCAGCGGGGATGCTGCATCACCGACGTGAGGAACGGGATATTGTGCTGGATGCCGTCGATGTAGAACGCGTCGAGCGCCTTGGCCTGGGCATCGATTGCCTCGAGGCGGGTAGGCGCATGGGTGACGAGTTTCGCGATCATCGGATCGTAGAACATCGAGATCTCGCCGCCTTCGAACACACCGGTGTCGTTGCGTACGGTCACCGCGCCCTCGATACGCTCCTGGGGCGGGCGATACTTAACAAGACGACCGATCGACGGCAGGAAGTTGCGGAATGGGTCTTCGGCATAGACGCGGCTTTCGACCGCCCACCCGTTGAGTTTGATATCCGACTGCTTGAACGGGAGCTTTTCACCGGCGGCGACCCGGATCATTTGTTCGACGAGGTCGACGCCGGTGATGAGTTCTGTCACCGGATGCTCGACCTGCAGTCGCGTATTCATCTCGAGGAAGTAAAACGATTTGTCCTGTCCGGCGACGAATTCCACCGTGCCGGCGCTGTCGTAGCCCACAGCCTTGGCGAGTGCGACCGACTGCTCGCCCATCGCCATGCGGGTCTTCTCGTCGAGCAGCGGCGACGGCGCCTCTTCGAGCACCTTCTGGTTGCGGCGCTGGATCGAGCACTCACGTTCGCCGAGGTACACGACGTTTCCGTGCTTGTCGCCGAGTACCTGAATTTCGATGTGGCGCGGGTTCTCGATAAACTTTTCAACGAAGCAACGGTCGTCGCCGAACGAAGACTTAGCCTCTGACCGCGCCAGCTGGAAGCCTTCCTCGGCTTCCTTGGCATTGTAGGCAATACGCATGCCCTTGCCGCCGCCGCCGGCGGAGGCCTTGATCATCACTGGGTAGCCGATCTCGTTGGCGATCTTGACGGCGTGGGGGCCGTCTTTGATCTCACCCATGTAGCCGGGAACGGTCGAAACCTTGGCGGCTGCGGCCGCCTTTTTCGATTCGATCTTGTCACCCATGGCCGCGATGGCGTGGGGGTTGGGTCCGATGAAGACGATGCTGGCCTTCTGCAGCGCGAGCGGAAAGGCCTCGCGTTCGGACAGGAAGCCGTAACCGGGATGGACGGCCTCAGCGCCGGTGGCCTTGCAGGCATCGATGATCTTTTCCATCACGAGGTACGATTGGGCGGCGGGGGCGGGACCGATATGGATGGCTTCGTCGGCCATCTCAACATGCAGGGCGTCTCGGTCGGCATCCGAGTAAACGGCAACAGTCTTGATGCCCATCTTGCGCGCGGTCTTCACCACGCGGCAAGCAATCTCACCGCGGTTCGCGATCAGGATCTTCTTGAACATTGCCTCGGGGGCCCCGTCTTGGAGTTTTCTTCGATTTAATGTGACGGTGTTCTAGCCGGGGTGGGGGCCGCCGTAAACCTTTACATCGGCGGCAAAGCGCCGGTTGTAAGGCGCCCCGGATGCACCCCGACTGCGCCTGAATGGGGCGCTGCGGCACGCCGGGTCGCACCGGGTGACCAACGGGGGGCAGTTTCCGCTGTAGGCGGACTAGGCAGCGACGCCAAACTTCTGCGCCAGGCTGCGAAGGCTCGGGTGCAGGTTCGGGGCGTTTTTGTCCAGATACTCGAGCAGCGCCCGCTCGGTCGGCGTCAACTTGCCGTCACGAGCCATCCGAGCGGCCAGCCAGTTGGCCTCGCTTTCAGTCACCTGCTCGTTAGTGATGATTTCGATGCGCTGGCGTTCGAGCCGGGCCAGAGCCCGCTCCTCGGGAGACTGGTCGTGATAAGCGGACCAGATCGACGACAGCGACGCGGAAATCATGCCGCTCAGGAAATTGCCAAGCGACAGATCTCCACGACGATCGAGCCAGGCCTCGCGGCGCAGGGCGTCCTCGCGCGTCGGCACGGCATATCCGGACGTCGCCATGAGGCAGTTGGTCATCGCCTTGACGAAGAAGTCGGTCCAGGCCGGATTGACGGCGCCGTCGCCAACGGCGTCTTCGATATCGAAAAACACTTCGGCCTCGGCCCGCGTGACCGACACGTTGCCGTCGCCGCCGAAGGCAAAGATGATGCGGCGAAGCAGGTTGACCTCGACTTCCGTGATCGTGCCGCGCGCCAGCGATTGTCCCGAACGCAGCGGGCCGTCGCCTTTGACGACGGCGCGCTTGACCTGCGCTAGCGCGAAGCTGACCAGCCGTTCCGGCGACCAGCGGGCCTCGTCGAGGACGTGAATCAGAAGATCGAGTTCGGTTTTGCTGTCGACATCGCCGTCGGCCGAAATACGCGCGATCAGCCAGTCGGCGTTGGCGGCCGTCAAGTAGCCCTGCGGCTCGGCCTGATGGATGATCGCATCCGTGATCGCTTCGACGAAGAAATCGCCCCAGGAGGCGTCCTTGATCGGACAGGCATCGTTCAAGGTGAAGATGCGGTCTGCTTCATCGAGGCTGATGGCGCCATCTTCGTAAAGGGCCTGTCGCATTTTCAGCACGTCGGCATCCTTGATGCTTCCGCGCTTCATGATGTCGTCAATCGAAACAGCGTCCAGAACGCCCATGACTAAGCCCCGCACAATCACTCGGAATATTGCAGAGAAGCTAAGCGCGGAAACTTACCAATCGGCTAACGAATGTCCGAATAGGACCTGCCGTCGCTAAAGGGCGACGACCAGTGGCGCCAATGCCATGCCCAAGGCACCGGCAGTCAGCGCAACCCCGGCACCGATGGCGAGATCCTTGCCCGGGCCGACGCCGCCAGCCGCCCAGCCGAGCACGACCTTTGAGATTGAGTTAACGGCCGCCGCGACAAAGATGGCGGCAGCAGCCGTGTCCATTCCAAGTGATGTCTGCGACAGGCGCGACATGGAGAGTGTGACGGCATCGACGTCGGCTATCCCAGAAACCGCCGCAAGCACGTACGCTCCCCTATCGCCTGCCCATACGGTCAGCGCCTTGGCTGCGAACATGATTATCGTCAGGAACGCACCGAACTTGAGCACCGAGGCCAACTCGAAGGGATTTTCAAGCGTCAACGGCTTGTCGATGTGATCCGCTCTGGCGCCAATAGTGCCACCCGGCTAGCGCGGCCGTCGCCAGTGTCGCGCATGCGAGCGGCATGGCGAGCGGCCACACCAGCGACGGGTTCACGGCGCCGGCAACGGCTATTATGCGAACCAGCATGGTCGCACCGGCGAGCAGCGTGCCAGCGACGAACGCGTGCCTCCCTTCAGGCGTTTATTTTGCTAGGCGTGAGAACGACAGCGTCACCGCCGTGCATGAGACGAGCCCGCCGGCCAGGCCCGAAAGTATTACCGCATGGGCGCCTCCGATCCATTTCATGGCGACGTAGCCGACGAATGAAATGGCGGCGATGAGAATGGTCATCAGCCAGAGCTCTCGTGGATTGATGGCCTCGAGCGGACCGATGCCGCGATCGGGTAGGATCGGCAACAGAATGACCGACATGGCCAGCAAGGTGAGCGCGGCGCGCAACTCCGGCCAGGTCAGGTTGCGCAGCCACGAGTGCAGCGAACTCTTGAGGGCAAGAAGCCCGGTCGCCGCGATCGCCGCAGCGGATGCGACCCACGGCTCGGCCACAACGGCGAGCGATCCCAGCGCAAAGGTGAGGAGCGCGGTGACCACCGTGGTGGCGCCGAACGTTTTGTCCCGTTCCATTTCGCGAACCCGCAAATAGGTGGTGGCTGCGGCAGTCGTGACGAAGGCGACGGCGAGGATCACAGCTCCGCCGGGAACCGCCAGCGCCAGTGCGCCACTCACTCCGCCGAGCAGCGCGATCAATCCCAGTGTCCTGAGGCCAACCGCGCGCTCTCCCTCCGGTTCATCGCGCGCGACCCAGCCGCGCTCGAGGCCGATCAGAAGGCCGATGGCGAGCGAGACGCTCAACTTCTGAAGAAGCTCGAAGGGCCCCATGGATTAGACAGCTTCATGTCATTGGGTACCGGGCGATTAGAGCAGAGGGCCGGTGATAAGCAAAACAAGTTCCACCGAAAGGTTTCCGGCCCGGCTTGACAAGCCCACCCGCGGTGGCAACACCAACGCAGGCGACGGCGCTCGGTGCACAGACACCGTTCAAAACCTTGCAGGGATGGGATCAAGGGCATGGCGAGCAGCGGAACCGCACCGCTCCAACAGGCGGGTTGGCGCCAAAATCTCGACGCGGCTCAGGCGGCCAGAACCGCGAACGTTGTCTGCATGAAGTGGGGCAAGCTCTATGGGGCCGAGTGGGTCAACCGTCTGTACGGAATGGTAGCCCGCAACACGACCTGGAAAATCCGCTTCGTTTGCTTCACCGATGATAGGTCCGGCATCCGGCCCGAGGTCGAGTGCCAGCCATTGCCCGAGGTTCGCCTCGACGGCGCGCTCGGCAAGCGCTGGCCAAAAGTCGGACTGTTCCGGCCCGATCTCGGCGGCCTTAACGGCATGACGCTTTATCTCGATCTGGACATCGTCATCGTCGATAGCCTGGACCGCTTCTTCACCTACCCTGGCCGGTTCTGCATTCTCAGGGAATGGCAGGAGCGCCACATGGGCTACGGCAATTCCTCCGTCATGCGCTGGTTCATCGGCCAGGAGAAAAGTGTACTGGAGCGATTCTACTCCCAGCCCCATCAGCACTGGTTCGACCTCTACAAGAGCAAAGAGCAGAACTTCGTGTCAAAAAGTGTCGAGGAGATCACGTTCTGGCCGGAGGATTGGTGCGCACCGTTTTCTTACGCCTGCCTGCCGCAGAACAAACTCGCCCGCTTCTTCGCCACACCGGTCAAGCCGGCGGGCGCCAGCATTATCGTGTTTTTCGGCTCCGTCACTCCAGAGACCGCGCTGCACGGCTGGCATAAGCTCGAGAAGCGATCCAAGCCACGGCTGTTCTCTTTGCGAAATCCGATCCGCCGGCGGTTCAGACCGGCGCCCTGGATCGCCGAGTACTGGCGAGAGTGAGCGACTACTTTGCGCTGCGGCCGAAACACAAGGTCGTCAACGGCCGAGGCGGGGCAGAAACCGCAATCGGTGCCAGCTATCGGTCTCTTTCGTGACGATGCGGGCGTCGGCCTCGTCCTGCATGCGGCTGACAATACGCCGATCGCGCGCGGAGAGCTTGCCGTCCCCAGCCAGTTCCTTCTCGACGCGCTCGATCTTTCGCTGCTCCTCGCGCAGCCTGAGTCCCCTCGCCTACTGGCAGGCACTGGTTTCGGTTTGGTGCTTCTTCGCGGCGGCAGCCAACGTGATGATCCTTGCTCGCGTTCCAGGCCCTGCCGCTCATCTTGCTGATCAGCGTTCTATCGAAGCTGTTCTACCACTGGGGGATTCTACAGCGGATCGTCGGCGCATTCGCCTTTGCGCTGAAACGCACCCTCGGGGTCAACGGCCCGGTTGCGACGGGTGCGGCCGCCAACGAATTCGTCGGCATGGTGGAAGCGCCGCTTCTGATCCGCCCCTATCTTGCCGGAATGAGCTGGGCCGATCTGTTCGCTACGATGACGGTCGGCATGGCCGGCATCGCCGGCACAGTGCTGGCGCTCTATGCCAGCATCCTGAAAACCAGCGTTCCGGGAGCGGCAGGGCATCTAATTGTAGCATCCGTGATGAGCGTGCCGGCGGCGCTGGTCATTTCGGCGCTGATGGGTGCCGGAGCTCGAGACTGGCCGCGATACCGCCGTGAGTGACACTCAACGCGACCAAGACGCGCGACTGTCTCTCGACAACGCCCCGCATTCGAGCATGGACGCGATCGCGCAGGGCACACGCGAGGGGCTGGAACTGCTCGCCACCTTGGCAATCTCAAATGTGCCGGAACGACGAGCGCTCAAGTGCGCCAGCTCAAGCGATCAAAGCGGAATATTGTCGTGCTTCTTCCAGGGATTCTCGAGGGTCTTGTTGCGTAGCATGTTGAGCGCCCGGCAGATGCGCCGCCGCGTGCCGTGCGGCAGGATCACCTCGTCGATGTAGCCGCGCTCGGCCGCCACGAATGGGTTGGCGAAGCGCTTCTGGTACTCGTCGATGCGGCTCTTGATCTTCTCAGGGTCGTTCAGATCGGGACGGTATAGGATCTCGGCCGCACCCTTGGCACCCATCACGGCGACCTCGGCCGACGGCCACGCATAGTTGATGTCGCCGCGGATATGCTTCGAACTCATGACGACGTAGGCGCCGCCGTAGCCTTTGCGGGTGATGCAGGTGACCTTCGGCACCGTGGCTTCTGCGAAGGCGAACAGAAGCTTCGCGCCGTGTTTGATGAGGCCGCCGTATTCCTGTGCGGTACCCGGCAGGAAGCCCGGCACGTCGACAAGCGTGATGATGGGCACCTCGAAGCAGTCGCAGAAGCGCACGAACCGTGCGGCCTTGCGCGAAGCATCGCTGTCGAGCACGCCGGCGAGAACCATAGGCTGGTTGGCGACGATGCCGACCGTGTGGCCTTCCATTCGGGCGAAGCCGACGATGATGTTCTTTGCGTAGTTCTCCTGGATCTCGAAGAAATCCCCTTCGTCGACGACCTTGAGGATCAACTCCTTCATGTCGTAGGGCTTGTTCGGGTTATCCGGAATCAGGGTATCGAGCGAACGATCGGCGCGGTCGGGGGAGTCGCGCGTCGGCAGGTGCGGAACGCCCGCCTGGTTGTTCGACGGCAGGAAGTCCATCAGACGGCGCATCTGCAGCAACGTCTCGATGTCGTTCTCGTAGGCGCCGTCGGCGATCGAGGACTTCGACGTGTGGACCTTGGCGCCGCCCAGTTCTTCGGCCGTAACGCTTTCATTGGTCACGGTCTTGACGACGTCAGGACCGGTCACGAACATGTAGCTCGTGTCCTTCACCATGAAGATGAAGTCGGTCATGGCGGGTGAATACACGTCGCCGCCCGCGCACGGGCCCATGATGACCGAGATCTGCGGAATGACGCCCGAGGCAAGCACGTTGCGCTGGAACACCTCTCCGTAACCTCCGAGCGCGTCGACGCCCTCCTGGATGCGGGCGCCGCCTGCATCGAACAGGCCGATGATCGGCGCGCGATTCTTCAGCGCCATGTCCTGGATCTTGGTCATCTTGCGGGCGTGGCTTTCGGAGAGGGAGCCGCCCAGCACCGTGAAATCCTTGGCGAATACATAGACGACGCGGCCGTTGATGGTGCCCCAGCCGGTGACGACGCCGTCGCCCGGCGTCTTGTTCTTATCCATGCCAAACTCGTTGCAGCGGTGCTCGACGAAGGTGTCGAACTCCTCGAACGAATTCTCGTCCATCAGCAGCTCGATCCGCTCGCGCGCCGTCAACTTGCCCTTGGCATGCTGAACTCGATGCGGTTCTTGCCGCCGCCGAGCTTGGCGTTGTCGCGGCGGCGCTCAAGCTCTTCGATGACGTCTTTCATGGACCCGTCCCCGTTCTTTCTTTCGTGTCTGTCATGCCGATTGGTCGCACCAAGACGGCCAATCGCCGCGGCGGACCAGTGGGCAAAGGCCCGAAATCAAGCCCGGTCAGATAACACAGGCTTTTCGCCCGTCCAACCCGTTTCCCGGCCGAAGACGAATACTTGGCCACTGGCTCGTTGCCTGTCTGGATCGCGTGCCGAGCCCACCTTATAGTAGGCTTGATAGTAAACTTGTTAAATGGGTCCGTCATGGCTAGTTAACGGTCAATCATTGCGGTGTGCCTGGCAGACGCGTGGCAGTCGCGGAGACAGTTTTCGATGATCGAGTTCAAGGACTTGTGGCGCGGTCATCCGATCAACGAGAGCGTCCAGACGCCCTGCATCGCGCCCCGCGATCTGATCAACCTTGCCGACGAGCCCGTGAGGGCCGGCTTCCCTGTTTTTCACAACCAGTGCGCCATCCGCATGGGCATAGCGCTGCGGCGTGCCGGCGTTCAACCCTCGCAGTTGCCCGGCATCGCCTACTGCACCGTGCATGAGCGCGACGAAATGCACTTCATCAACGCCAACCAGCTCGCCAATGCGATCGCGAAGGCCAAGATCGACGGAATAGGTCCGATCGAAAAGATCACAGGCGCCGATACGGCGCACTTCTATCCCAAGATCTTCGGCCGCACGGGCATCATCTACATTCAGGACTACTGGCATCGTTCGTCCGATAGCGGCCGCGCTACCGGCGACCATATCGACGTGTGGAACGGCTATCGCTCGAGCGCGAAGTGGTTGATGGAGTGGTTTTCCTGGATGGGCTACTACTCGAACTATGCCCACGCCGGCGAAATTTGGTTCTGGGAAGTGAAGTAAACTTCAGTGCGGGCACTCATGGGACCGGCCGTTCAAGGAGAAGCCAATGCGCTACGTGGTTGCCATCATATTCGCCATCGCAGCCGCAGCCACATGCTCCGTCTTCCTTGGTGAACCGGTCGCGAGCTGGGTCGTCGACCAGTACAAGTTCGACAGTCCGGACGACGTGAACACGATGCATTCGGCCGTATTCCTCGGCACCGGCCTCGTCGGAATGCTGATCGGCTGGACGATCGGGTGGGCGGCAGGAGCACTTCTGGCAGGCGCCGATCGTGGCGGGTGAGGCGACTCGGACTTCGTTTTGCTATCTGATGCTCTTGCCATCACGCCCCCGATAAGGCACGAGGGCTCGATGAAACTTCTCATTCTTGCATCTGCAGGCGGCGGGATTGGCGCGGGCTCGATACTCCTGGTCAACCAGGCCTTCATCGAGCGCGGCTTGATTGGCTTTCACTGGGCGACGTTGACGTGGCAGGCGGGTTTCTGATGGACGTCGACTACATCGTAGTGACCGAGGTAGTGACCGAGTGTCTCGCCGGCTCGCCAGAGCGGCGCATGTTCCTCGCCACGGGCATCCTTGGCGGCCTCACCACCTTTTCCGTATTCTCCCTCGACATGATGCACCTGCTGACCGACGAAAACGGCGGCCTGATACGCTGTCTCGTCGACGTCCTCGTTTCCGTGACGGCCGCGTTCGCCGCCCTTATCGCCGGCATCTGGCTGATGCGTTCGGTTCTCGCATGAACGTCAAGGTGGAAACCATCCGCGTCAGCGACAAGGAAGCGGACATGCGGCTCGACCGCTGGTTTCGCATCCATTTCCCGGAAGTCGGCTACACCTATCTGCAGAAACTGTTGCGATCGGGTCAGGTGCGCATCGACTCCAAGCGAGCACAGGCCAACGATCGCCTAAAGAGCGGCCAGGACGTGCGCGTGCCAGCGATCGTGCGCCAACCGAAAACCAACAAGCCTGGCCTCGCTCCGCCTCCCGGCGTTTCGAAAGGCGACCGCGACACGGTCGAGCGCATGATCCTGTTCGAGGACGACGACGTGCTTGTCTTGAACAAGCCCTTCGGATTGCCCGTACAGGGCGGCACGGGGACCAGGAAGCACATCGACGGGATGCTGGAAGGCATGGCCGATCGCTTTGGCGACCGTCCGCGCCTCGTGCATCGTCTCGACCGCGATACGACCGGCGTGCTGCTGGTGGCGAAGCATCGCAGTGCGGCGGCCAAGCTCGGACGCATTTTCCAGACGCGATCGGCCGCCAAGACCTATTGGGCGCTGGTAAAGGGCGTGCCGAAGCCCCCGCAGGGCAAGATCGAAGCGGCGCTCGTCAAGGCCGTGGGCCCCGACGGCGATCGCGTGCGTAAGGCGCTGCCGGGCGAGCAGGAGCTCGCGATGCATGCGACCACGCACTATTCCGTCATAGATCGCGTGGCTCACAAAGCCTCGTGGGTGAGTCTCAAGCCGGTCACCGGCCGCCAGCATCAGTTGCGCGCCCACATGGCCATGATCGGCAACCCCATCGTCGGCGACAACAAGTACGTGGGCGGACTTGATCTGCCGGCCGGAAACATGGATGCCAAGCTGCATCTGCATGCCCGGCGGCTCATCATTCCTCACCCATCAGGCAAGGGAAAAATTGATATCACGGCCCCGCTTCCTCCCCATATGATGCGGACCTGGGAACTTCTAGGACTTGATGCGAAGAAATATCCTGCGGATGGGGACTGACGCCCCCGCAAGGACATGAGGAGCGGATATGTCTGATACCGGCCCGTTGATCGACCTGCTGATCTCGTGGTTGCCCATTCTGCTTTTGACCGGCGTCTTCATCTATTTCGGAGTGAAGAGCCAGTCGATCTATTCAGGCAAAAGCGGCAAGTCGCATGGCGAGATGCTTGAAGAGCACATCGTCGAATTGCGCCGGCAGAATGATCTTCTGGAAAGGATCGTGCGCGACCAGGAAGCCCGCCTGCAGCGACTGGAATCCTCGCGCGGGCGCTCATCATCGTCGACCGGCGGCGGGGCATCCGGTGGCGGCAGTGGAGGGGGTGCAGGCCGTTGATCGCATCTCAGGACCCTATGCTCTCGCTGCTGCTCGCTGCGGTCACGCTTTTGGTCGTGGCCCGGCTGCTCAACGCGCTGAGAATGACGTTCCGGGGCCGGTTTGGACGGAATTACCACGAAGTCGTGGAGGAGCTGTTCAGAGAGACCGAACGGCGCGGCGCACTTCTGGAGGAGTTCGCGGCTTTGCGCGATGGCCGGATCGAGCGGGCGGAAAAGAGACTGGAGCCAATGCGGTGAAACTCGTCGTTTTCGATTGCGACGGCACCATGGTCGACAGTCAGCATATCATCGTCGACGCCATGGAACGCGCCTTCCGCAGCGCCGGTCTGGTCGCCCCCGTCAAAGACCAGGTGTTATCGGTTGTGGGACTGTCCCTCGTTCCCGCCGTAAAGCGCCTGCTGCCGGAGAAGTTTCACGATAGGGCGGTTGCTCTCGCCGACGACTACAAGGCCGCCTTCGGCGATCTGCGTTGCAACCCCTCCCTGCGTGAACCGCTCTATCCCGGGGTACGCGAAACGATCGCCGCCTTGAGCCGCGACCCAAACGTGATCCTTGGCATCGCAACCGGCAAATCCCGGCGGGGCGTCGCAGCCGTTCTTGAACGCGAGGCGCTCGGCGACCTGTTCGCGACCATCCAGACTGCCGACACGCACCCTTCCAAGCCCGATCCATCCATGCTTTTCAGCGCCATGGCCGAAACGGGCTGCAAGCCGCACGAGACGATCATGATCGGCGACACGGTTTACGATATCGACATGGCGGTGGCGGCCGGTGCAGCAGCTGTGGGCGTGGCCTGGGGCTATCACGCGGTCTCCGATCTACGCGCGGCCGGCGCGAACGTGATAGTCGAAAATGGACATGACCTGTCGACATCCTTGCAAGCGCTGATCACGGCTATCCCCGAGGCCAAGTCATGAGTTCCGACAGCGAGCAGGATGAGGCGGCAGGCAAGCCGAAGGTCCCCGGTAAGGAGGCGCTGCGCACTCCCCTTCCAAAGCGCTTCTATAAGTCCGTGACGACGGCCGCGGCACCCGGCGGCGGCTATGTCGCGATGCTCGATGGGTACACCATGCAAACGCCGGCGAAGCGCGCATTCGCCGTACCATCGACGGGATTGGCGGAGGCCATCGCTGACGAATGGCGCGCACAAGGATCCGAGATCGACCCCACAACCATGCCCCTCACCCGCATCTCGAACTCGGCTATCGATGCGGTGGCGGCACAGGCGGGCGCGGTCCGCGCCGATCTCGTCGCCTACGCCGCAAGCGATCTGCTGTGCTACCGGGCAGCGGCTCCCGAAGGCCTCACCCTTCGCCAGCTGGCCGCGTGGGCCCCCGTGGTCAATTGGATCGAGCAGCAGATAGGCGCGCGCTTTGTTCTCGCCGAGGGCGTGATACCCGTCGAACAGCCGCCGCGAACGCTTGAAAAGTTTGCAGACTTCCTCGGCGAACCGTGTCCCTTCCGGCTCAGCGCCCTGCACGTCATCACCTCGCTGACGGGCTCCGCACTGCTGGCGGTCGCTCATGATCGAGGGGCAGTCGCGGCAGACGCGACATGGGCGGCGGCTCATATCGACGAGGACTGGCAGATAGAGATGTGGGGCATCGATTCGGAGGCCGAAGCACGGCGGCGCTATCGGACGGGCGAGTTCATGGCGGCGAGCCGTATGCTGGCTCTGCTGCCGCGCAATTGAATGAGGAGCCCAATGATCATGCCGAGTTTTCGCCGCGCCGCGATCGACGATGTTCCCCAGCTTGCCGGCCTGCTCGGCATCCTGTTCGCGCAAGAGGCCGAGTTCAAACCCGACGAGGCAGCCCAGTTGCGCGGGCTTAACACCATTCTTTCGAGCCCCGGCACCGGCGCGGTCGTTGTTGCCGAAAAAGGCGGCCGCGTCGTCGGCATGGTGAACCTGATCTACATCGTCTCGACCGCGCTTGGAGCGCGCGTGGCGATTCTGGAGGATTTGGTCGTTGATCCAGACAATCGCGGAAAAGGACTGGGTTCCGCGATTCTAACGGCCGCCATCGAAACAGCCCGCGCCGATGGCTGCCGCCGCATCACTCTGCTGACGGACGGCGACAACGTCACCGCGCACCGGTTTTACCAGCGTTTCGGATTTACGCGGTCAACCATGCTGCCATACCGACTGAGCCTATAGCCGCCGCGCGGCATGCCGAACCCGCGAGGGATAGATCTGCGAACACGAAACCGTCGCGCTCGACGATCTCGCCAACCTCAGTCTTCATGCCTGGTCGAACATCGGTCCGTCTACGACGCACGTGTGGAACTCGCCGTTCTCTCCGCACGGATCGGCCCGCGGCGGCAGGTCCGCGATGGGCCCTGCATCGAAGGCGCGGCCGGCGAAGCTAATGAAATTTGTTTGAGATTGATAGACGTAACGTAGGCTTTGAGACCACCACTGATCATGTCGTCGGCGAGGCACCTCGTCTGCCGTCCCCACATCGGAAGTAGCGGCTGCAGACCAGTCCCGTGCAGCTTCGCCTCGCGGTATGCGCGAACATCTTCGAGATAGAGATCGCCGAAAGCCTGCGCTTCGACGACGGTTCGACGCACCCCGTGCATGGCGACCCGATTGAAGGCTGCGTTGAGGTCGTGACGAGACCGACAACCTCGTCGCCCGGCATGTTGCGGGCGGCATACAGCGTCCAAGCACTGTCCTTACCGGAACTCCAACTCAGCAGCGTGCGCATGTAACGGCCCTACCCCCTACGATCGAGATCATCCTGCCGCAGAACACTTCTGAGGGCGAGTGTGTGCTGCTGCCAACTTTCGCCCCCACGATGTAGAGTGGGTCATCCGCACGACGGAGCTCCATCGCATGAAGTCTTTCGGCCGCATCGTCATTCTAACCGGAGCTGGCATCTCTGCGGAATCCGGTGTCTCGACCTTCCGTGACCCAGACGCCATGTGGGCCAAATACGATTACCGCGATGTACGCGACGCCGCAAGGTTTCGCGCGCAACCCCGCCCTCGTCCACGATTTCTACAACATGCGCCGCCGCGCCCATCGTGACGTCAAACCGAACGTTGCGCATTTTGCCGTGGCGCGGCTGGAACATGAGCATCCAGCATCGGTCACGCTCGTGACACAGAACGTCGACGCGCTGCACGAAGCGGCCGGTTCGCGAAATCTCATTCACATGCATGGCGAAGCGCTGAAAGCATGGTGCAGGGCGTGCGACGAGCGGTTGGCGTGGCTCGACGACATGTCGGCAGAGACGCGATGCCCGGCATGCGGCAAGGCCGGCGGCATGCGGCCGGACGTGGTCTGGTTCGGGGAGACACCCTACCACATGGAGCGCATCGTTGAGTCGCTTGCGGCGGCCGACCTGTTCATTTCCGTGGGCACCAGCGGCAACGTCTATCCGGCGGCAGGGTTCGTGGCTGAGGCGCGCGCCAATGGCGCCCATACTGTGGAACTCAATCTCGAACCGTCTAGCGCCGCATCGCTGTTCGCCGAAGCCGTCCACGGCCGCGCCACCGAGATCGTGCCGTCCTATGTCGCTCGGCTTCTCGGCGTAAAGGAATAACGGCCGGCATGCGTCAGCGCCGAAATACGACCGCCGCCTCGATGTGCCTAGAAAACACGAACTGGTCGATCGGCGTGACCGGCCCCATCTTGTATCCACCGTCGATCAGTGTGCGGGCATCGCGCGCCAGCGTCGATGGCGCGCACGAAACTGCGATCACGACTGGCACCTTCGCACGCGCGAGACGTTCGGCCTGCCCCGCCGCGCCCGCGCGGGGCGGATCGAATACCACGCAATCGTAGGATTCGAGCTCCTTCGGCGACAATGGCTCGCGGAACAGGTCCCGAAGACGCGCTTCGATGGGCTTCAATCCCATGGCATGCCGCGCCGCATACTCCAGAACGCCGATCGCGCGCTTGTCGCTGTCCCATGCGGTCACGGCCGTCTTGCGGGCAATCGGAAACGTGAAAGTGCCGAGACCAGAAAACAGGTCAGCGACGCGCTTCGCCTTTTCCGGCACCGCCTCGGTGACAAGAGCGATCAGCAGGGCCTCGGCCTGCGGCACCGCCTGCAGGAACAAGGACGGCGGCACTTCCACGGCGACCCCGGCGATGGTGATAACGGGGCTCGAGCGCGTGACGATGACGTTCCCGGCAACTGTCAGCCGGACAAGGCGGGCGGTCTCAGCAAGTCCGGCGAGAGCCGACTGCGCGTCGGACGGCAGCGTCTTGATGCCATTGTCGAACGACACGTCGAGACCATTGTCCAGTTTGGTGACGATGAGCCGCCCGCCCTGCGACGGCGGCATGGCGATGCGCGCCATGGCTTTGAGCTGCGGCAGCGCGGCGACGATCTGTGGATCGAGGATCGGGCATTCCATCATGTCGACGAGCGCGTGCTGGCCTTCCTCTCGAAAACCGATGCGAACCTCTCCGCCTTCGCGCTCGACACCAAGAAAAGCGCGCCGCCGTGATCCCAGATTAATGCGCGTCATGGGCCGGACGTCGGCTGTGATACCGCGATGCGTGAAGGCATGTGCGACGCTCGCCTGTTTCCATGCTGCATAGAGCTGCGCGGACATATGTTGCGACTTGCAGCCGCCACACACTCCGAAATGCCGGCAAACAGGATTTTGCCGATCGGGGCTGGCCGAGAGTTGGCATGGCGCCTCTCCATCCACACCGATGTCCCAGTGTTCGCCCGGCAGCGCGAAAGGTACGAACGTCTGACCGTCGGCTGTTTCGGCTATACCGTCGCCCTGCGCGCCAAGTCTGTCGATGACGACCTCGCGACTATCGGCCATCGCGTACGACTCCAGCCAGGTATTCCAGATTGCCCGACCCGCCCTCGATGGGCGAGACCATCGTTCCGGCGACGCGCCAACCAGGCTGAGCAGCGAGCCATGCCACGATATCGTCGACGGCGGCCCGTCGGGCGGCGGCCTCCCGTACGATGCCGCCTTTGCCGACGCGCTCGGGACCGACCTCGAACTGCGGCTTGATGAGAGCAACGAGCCACGCCCCGGCACCGGCAACCGCCATCGCAGCAGGCAACACCTTCGACAGGGAAATAAAACTCACGTCCGCGGCCAGCGCCGTCACCGGCTGCGGCACGAGGAGCGAGGTCAATGTTCTTGCATCCTGGTTCTCGAGCGCGACGACGCGGGGATCGCGCCTCAAACTATCGTGCAGCTGCGCGCTGCCGACGTCGACGGCGTAAACGCGCGTCGCACCCCGCTCCAGAAAAAGCTGGGTGAAGCCGCCTGTCGAAGCGCCGACATCGAGGGCGATCCGCCCGTGCGCATCGAAACCGAAATGATCAAGCGCCGCCTGAAGCTTGAGGGCGCCACGCGACACGAACTCGAGACCTGCCTCGGGCGAAACACGCACCTCGTCGGCTTCGTCGACCATCAACGCCGGCTTGTCGGCTGTGGTCGCGCCGATCCGGACGAGGCCGCGGCTGATCACGTCGCGCGCTCGCGAACGTGTCGGCGCCAACCCCCGGGCAACCATGGCTTGATCCAATCGAAGGCGCATCCGTAACCTGCCGCGGTGCCGAGACTGTCCTTCTAGAGCCTGTTTGGCTGGAATTGAACCAATTCCGTTTGTGCAGGGTGCCCCTATCCGGCAGGATGCCTATGCAGCCCGATGTCGTCCTGCTTCGCCACGCGCCCCGGGCTCATCGAAAAATCCACTCGTCGGACCGGTTCAATTTCAGTCAAACGGGCACTACTCTGTTAGCGGTTCTGTTAGCGGTCGCAAATCGAAGAGGAAGCTGATGCGTAAACTTATGATCGCAGTGATCGCCACAATGGTTTTGGCGGGATGCGGGCCTTCTGGGCCGAAGGGCACCCCCTCTGCGCCGGGCGCCGAGGTGTTCTTCATCGAACCGAAGGATGGTGCGGAGTTGTCGTCACCCATCACAGTTAAGTTCGGCATCGAGGGCATGGAAGTCGCGCCAGCCGGAACCGAAAGGACCCACAGCGGGCATCATCATGTCCTGATCGACAACAAGCTCGCCGACTATGCATCGCCCATTCCGGCCGACGACAATCACAAGCACTTCGGCAAAGGCCAGACCGAGACCACGCTGGAGTTGCCACCGGGCAAGCATACTCTGCAACTCGTACTGGGCGACCACAATCACATCCCGCACGATCCGCCGGTTCAGTCGGACGTGATCACGATTACGGTCAAGTAGCGGCTGCGGCGCGACCGCGTCTTGGCAGTCGTCAGTTGAGCCCGGCGAACGGTTCGCCGGGCATCACCAGACCGGCCGAGCGAGAGCGCGGCGCGTGCTGGAGGCCGAGTTCGCGCATAATCGGCACCGTTTACCCTCAATATCGAACAAGAGATGGTTGATGACGCAAGCACTCTTCATTGGACGGGCGACCCGTCAGTCCTTGATGGCGTAGGCGCCCGGACCGTTGGCGGACAGCAGCAGAAGCCCGCCGGCCATGGCGAGGTTCTTCATGAAGTTTATGAGCTGCATCTGGTCGCCGAAGTCGCGGTGAAAGGTGACTGCGGTAATGATGCAGAACACGGCCAGCGCGATCGCCGCCCAGCGCGACAGCACCCCAAACAGAATGGCGAGGCCACCGCCGAGTTCCACTGCGATCGCTAGCGGCAACAACACCGCCGGCAAGCCATAGGCTGCCATGTACTCGACTGTTCCGGCGTAGCCAGTGAGCTTCTCTGCACCGAACAGGATAAAGGGCGACGCCAGCAGCGCGCGCCCCAGAAGACTGACAAGCGCGTGAGAACCCGTCATGGCTGATACTCCTCGGTTGAATGCAAGACCGGCCCTAGCGGTCGTGCCGCAATCTCGACGGTTTAGGCCCGGCTGACGCCCGTAAATGCCGTTTCCCGGCCAAGGGCCGTCAACACGCTGGCGGTGATGCCCGAAGCCGCGAGGCCCGCCTGCTCATACATTTTGGCCGGCGCGTCATGATCGATGAAGACGTCCGGCAGCACAAGCGAACGCACCTTGAGGCCGCGATCAAGCAGCCCCGCCTGTGCCAGATAGTGCATCACATGGCTGCCAAAACCACCGACAGAGCCTTCCTCGACCGTGACCAGAACCTCGTGGTTGCGCGCAAGCCGCGTAATGAGGTCCGTATCGAGCGGCTTCATGAAGCGCGCATCCGCCACCGTCGTCGACAGGCCGTAACCGGCCAGCTGATCGGCCGCCTTTATCGCTTCCTGCAGCCGCGTACCGAGCGACAGAATGGCAACGGCGGTCCCCTCTCGCACAATGTGGCCCTTGCCGATCTCCAGCGGAATGCCTTCGGCTGGAAGTTCGACGCCGGTGCCTTCGCCACGCGGGTACCGCAGCGCCGACGGCCGGTCGTCGATGGCTGCCGCGGTGGCCACCATGTGCACGAGTTCAGCCTCGTCGGCGGCCGCCATGATGACGAAATCAGGCAAGCAACCCAGATAGGCGAGATCAAACGAACCGGCATGCGTCGGCCCGTCGGCACCGACGAGACCGGCGCGGTCTATGGCAAAGCGCACCGGCAGACGCTGGATTGCGACGTCATGCACGACCTGATCGTAGCCCCGCTGCAGGAACGTCGAATAGATGGCTGCGAAAGGTTTGAAGCCTTCGGTGGCGAGGCCCGCCGCGAAGGTCACGGCGTGCTGCTCGGCGATGCCGACATCGAAGGTGCGATCCGGGAATGCCTTGCCGAACACGTCGAGGCCGGTTCCGTCCGGCATGGCGGCGGTGATGGCGACGATCTTCTTGTCTTTTGCGGCCTCGGCCACGAGGCTGTCGGCGAACACGCGCGTATAGGATGGGGCATTCGGCTTAGGCTTCACCTGCGCGCCGGTGACGACATTGAATTTGGCAACGCCGTGGTATTTGTCGTCGGACGCTTCGGCCGGAGCATAGCCCTTGCCCTTCTTTGTGACCACATGCACCAGGATCGGCCCGTGCTTGGTATCACGCACGTTCTTCAGAACCGGCAGAAGCTGGCCGAGATCGTGCCCGTCGATCGGGCCGACATAGTAGAAGCCAAGCTCTTCGAACCACATGCCGCCCTGCCACAGATGGCGAGTATACTCCTCGACACGGGCGGCGCGCCGTTCCCAGCTTTTTGGCAGCCGCTTGGCCAACTGCTTGGCGACGTCGCGCAAGTAGAGATATGTGCCGCTGGAGGTCATCCGCGCCAGATAGTGCGACAGCGCACCAGTCGGCGGAGCGATCGACATATCGTTGTCATTGAGGATCACGATGAGGCGTTCATCGCGCGCGCCGGCGTTGTTAATCGCCTCGTAGGCCATCCCAGCGCTCATTGCGCCGTCGCCAATGACGGCGATGACGTTGTTGGTGCCTCCCTTCAAATCGCGGCCAACGGCCATGCCGAGCGCCGCCGAGATCGAGGTGGAAGAATGCGCGGCTCCGAACGGATCGTACTCGCTCTCCGCGCGTTTGGTGAATCCGGACAATCCCCCGCCCTGCCGAAGGGTGCGGATGCGATCGCGGCGGCCGGTGAGGATCTTATGCGGGTAGGTCTGGTGTCCGACATCCCAGACGAGGCGGTCTCGCGGCGTGTCGAACACCCAGTGCAGGGCAACCGTCAGTTCGATGACGCCAAGGCCGGCGCCCAGGTGCCCACCGGTGACCGAAACGGCCTCGACCGTCTCAGTGCGCAGCTCATCGGCTAGCTGTCGCAATTCGGATTCGGGTAGTTTCCTGAGATCTTCCGGTGTGCGGACGGTATCGAGACGAGGTGTCTTGCTCACGGGGGTTCAGGTCTCCGCTCGGATCAGAGTTATGCGTTCGCGTGCGCGCGCTGCATCTCAAGTGCGGCGATGCGAACTGCTTAGCCGGGAGCTTAGAGTCTTTCAAAGGCAAGACCAAGCCTCTCGGATGCTAAGGATTGCCGGATGACCGACTGGCCTACTCCGGATCAAGGGGGGTCGCGCCGGCGGGGGCGCCGTTGCCCCCTATGGTCAGTTTCTCGACCTTGGCCTCTGCCTGCCGCAACAACCGGTCGCAATGGTCGCGCAGAGCCTCGCCCCGCTCGTAGATGGCTATGCTCTCCTCGAGTTCCACGTCGCCCCGCTCCAGACGGCTAACGATGGATTCCAGCTCCTTCAGCGCACGCTCGAAGCTGAATTCCGCGATATCGGCAAACTTTGCCGGGTTCTTGGCCATCTTGGTCGGATCCTGTTGTTGCGGCGCTACATCCGCTCAGGGCCACACATAGCCCTGAGCGAGCGGTCGGGGCAAGGGCAGCACTCGCAGGCCCTCCGGGCGTTCAGACCCCGGCTTCCATGAGCGTGCGGACGTGCACGCCGACCGACTTCGCCAGGGCTTCGAGATCGTAGCCGCCTTCCAGCATCGACACGATCCGGCCCCCGGCATGGGCAGCCGCGATGTTGGCGAGCTGCTCCGTGGCCCACAGGTAGTCGGCTTCCACCAGACGCAATCCTCCGAGCGGGTCGCGCCGATGGGCGTCGAAACCGGCCGAGATGATGACGATGTCCGGCCGGAAGTTGCGCAACGGGCCGAGGATGCGCTCGGTGAAGGCCTCCTTGAAAACCTCGCCGTCGTCGCCTTCCCGAAGGGGCGCGTTGAAAATGTTGCCGGCCCCGGTTTCATTGAGGTCACCGGTGCCGGGAAAAAGCGGCATCTGGTGCGTCGAGCCGTAGAACAGATCGCGGTCCGACCAGAAGACGTCCTGCGTGCCGTTGCCGTGATGGACGTCGAAATCGACGACCGCGATGCGCTCCGCGCCATGCCGTTTGCGAGCGTAAAGCCCAGCGATCGCAGCGTTCGAGAACAGGCAGAAGCCCATCGCACGATCGGATTCGGCATGGTGCCCGGGTGGACGCACCTGAGCGAAGGCATTCTTGGCCGTGCCGGCCATCACCTCGTCGACGGCTTGCAATCCGGCTCCGACGGCCCTGACCGCCGCTTCCCAGGTGCCCGGCGAAACCACCGTATCGCCGTCAATATGGATGGCGCCGCGCTTGGCCGCGACTGCCGCCGCACCCTTGACCTGATCGAGGTGGGTGCGCGGGTGGGCCAGCAGGATCTGCTCCTCCACGTCCTCACGCATAGGCGCCTCGACCCGGCGCAGGTCGGCATAGGATCCATGTCCCAGCACCTTTTCGATCGCGCGCATGCGGTCGGGCCGTTCGGGATGACCGGGACCGGTGTCGTGGTCGAGGAAGCAAGGATGAGTAATGAGCAGCGTCGCCATGCGCCAGAAATGCCTTGATCAGCAGATATTGAAATTGTCTCTCATGTTAACGAAACCCAGCGCCCGCGCTAGCCCCACCGGGCTATGGTTGAACGTGACGGGGCGCACCTGGAAAACTCCTGTCGAAGCCACGGACGGACAGACCGTCTTCGGACCCCGTCTCGTTGCAGCGCACAGTCTCCGATGTAATGGTGGAAAGTGCCTTATGGCGAAGCTGATAGCGGTCGCAAACATGAAAGGCGGCGTCGGCAAAACGGCGACGGTCGTCGGTCTTGCCGAAACGCTGGCGGCCAACGCGATAGATGACGCCATCAAGGACGACACAACGCCCAAATCCGTCCTTGTCGTCGATCTCGATGCACAGGCGAGCGCATCGTTCGCACTTTCCGGCGAAGACCGATTGATGTTCCTGATCGACAATCGGCAGACGATCGACGGGTTCCTCGAGCGCTATCTCATCAAAGGGCAGGAAGTCGCCCTTTCCTCGCTCGTCTCCAGCCGGATCAGCGACGTGTCCCACCGCAACGAAACCCTGCCGATCGGGCTTCTGGCCGCCAGTCCGCAATTGCGCACGGTCGAGCGCAACCTGATCCATTGGCTGACGCGGCGCGGCTATAGCCTGGAGCGGGTCGAGCGCGATCTGTTCCACCTGCTCGCCGGCCAGATCCAAGAGGTCAGCCGCGGCTTCGACTATGTGATCTTCGATTGCCCTCCGGGCATTTCGATCCTTACGGAGATCGCGCTGCGCCAGTCGCACCTGATCATTGTGCCGACGATCCCCGATTTTCTCTCGATCCTCGCTCTCGACGCCTTCACGCGCCATGTCTCGAAACGGCGTGCCGACGAGGCGCTCGGCCACCCGGCTCCCAAGTCGCAGCCCCACGTGCTCATCACGTTGCGCCAGCCGATACCGGAGCATGACCAGAGGGTGGCGGAACTGCGCAAACGTACCGAGGTCGGACGCGCCGTCTACAAGGTCATGGGAAGCGAAATTCCCTGGACCGAGGGCGTTCCCGAGGCGCTCGAGCGTGTCGACCCATCGCTCAATTACGCCCAGAAGTGGAGTGCGCAATTGAGGTCTCACTTCGCCGACGTCGCGGCCGAGACGAAGGCCGCCGTCGCCGCAACCCCATGACGGCCGGAGTGACGGCGGCCGGTTTCACCTGGTCATGACAGTTGCGAAAGCGTGATGACCATCACGCCCGGCGGCGGTGGACTGCTGTCGGGTACGAAAAAGTCCGCCGCGAGCGGTTGGGTCGCATCGACGCGATATGGTTCAAAGTCCCGCACGTCGCCTTTCTCGAACAGGAAGGTATCGTCGATGAGGAACTGCCCGGTGAAGTCGCGCGCCGTTTGCGTCAGCACGAGATGCGCGGCATCGGCGACAATGGCAGGGTGACGGCTCATTCGCATCAGCCTTTCACCACCGAGAAGGTTGCGAATAGCGGCCGTGGCGATCGTGGTGCGCGGCCACAGTGCGTTGACGGCAATGCCGTCGCGGCGGAACTCTTCCGCCATCCCCAGCACGCACAGGCTCATGCCGTACTTGGCGATCGAATAAGCGACATGGTTCTTGAACCATTTTGCCCGCAAGTCGAGTGGCGGAGACAGCATCAGCACATGCGGGTTTTCCGCCTTGTACAGATGTGGTAGGCAGGTCTGCGTAACGAGAAACGAGCCGCGCGTGTTGATCGAGTGCATCAGGTCGAAACGGCGGATATCCGTCTGCGGCGTCGGCGTCATTGAAATCGCACTGGCATTATTGATGCAGACGTCGATGCCGCCGAAGGTGTCAACGCACTTGGCAACAGCGGCCTGAACTTGATCCTCGAAACGGATATCGCAAATCAGCGGCAGTGCGCGGCCGCCCGCCTTCTCGATCGCCTCAGCGGCGGAATGAATGGTGCCTTCAAGTTTCGCGGTGGCCTGTGCCGTCTTGGCGGCAATTGCGATGTTGGCGCCGTCCCTGGCCGCGCGCAATGCGATGGCAAACCCGATCCCGCGGCTCGCACCGGTGATGAAAAGCGTCTTGTTGGCGAGACTGCTCATTCGAAGTTTTTCTTATCCCACGCCGCCGCGATGAATTGCGTGCGCCATCCTATACGCGTCGCTCAGGCCATAGCCGACCATCTGCCGGCCGGCCACGCATCCATGCCAAGGCCCTTGCCGGAGCTAGAAGCACGTTCGACAGCTGAAGACAGAGGGTCCACAGAAACGCGGGTAGACCCGCCACCGGCAAGAACACCACGACGAACGCAATTAGGCGCGCTGCGCGTGCCGCTACATAACCGGCGACGCCGGCATAGTCGGCGCGGGCTTCCAGTGGCCACAGGCGACGCCACCAGCCCCGCGCGACAGAGAAGCCGAGAAGTCCCAGCACGAGTGCGGCCAGATAAGAGATCTGAACGATCGCAGGAATGCCGGGGAACAAACGCAGGTCTAACTCGCGCTGGCGATCGGAGTCTCGCATGCGCGCGTCGACGCCTTCGAGAATGACGTCGCCGGTGAGCTTGGCGGTGACCCCGCCGAACCAGTCGCCGAGTTGCCCGCGGATGGGGGCACTCGCCTCGCCGGTCGGCACCGCCGTCAAAAGCGTACGGCCACCGCCATCCCCCGAAGCCGTCACCGTCAGCCGTCCGCTGCCGGTGCCCAGCGATGACAGGAAATCCGCATAGGTGGCTTTCTTGAGCGCGGCATCGAGGCCCGGCACCATGACTTTCCGCCAGAGCCAGTTTCGTCCCCCCGGCTGGCGCGGATCGGGTGATTTCAGCACGACAAGATTGACGTCGGCGGCCGCAGCCGCGTCGGCGAGTTCCCTGAAGCGCAGCCCGACATCCGCGCCGGCATTGTAGCGCAGCATGTCGCCTTCGATCTTGCCTGTAACGACGACGGTCTGTCCTCGCAACGAACCAAGCGCGCGAGGCAGGCTTTGAGGATCGATGGCGTCGATCAGCGCGCCCTTTGTCTCGGGATCGAAGCGCGGCAGGCGCGTAAGGGCATCTGGCCCGCCCGGCTCCAGCGCCAGCACGCGCACGTCGGCTTTGTTCAACGGTCGTGTGAGTTGGAACAGTGCCTCATCGAACGCGGCTTCATCGGTAAGTTCAACCGCAAGATTGGAGCGCACGTCAGCGTGGAGGCGCTGGCCTTCCGGCGTCGTGGACTTGACCAGAGGGTAACTGTCCTCACTGATCACGACATACAGATCAGAATTGTCGGGAAGTTCATTCAGGGCCTCGCGCATCGCGAAGACGCTGTCTTTCGAGAGATAGAGCGACAGCCTCCCGCTCTCCGCCGCATTGGGTGCGAGCACGCCTGCGACACGCGCCATCTCTTCGGGATTGCCCGCCGTAAAAACCTCACCCGCTTTGTTTGCAAACGACCAATGGCCTCCCGGCATAGGGTGTGCGGCCAGCGCCGTCGTGCCCGCCCCCGTTGCAGGAAGCATCTTAAGGTGGCGAACGGTATCATCGAGCGCACCCGCGCCCTTGCGTGTCGCGCTGCCCGCGGCCCTGCCACTGGCTTCGCCGGCTTCTTCCATGACCTTGGTCAGCCAATTGGCCTCGGCCGGAACAGCGGCGGCACGCATTTCAACGCACAAGATTGATATCGTAAGCAGCAAAGCCCGTAACACCATGGGCGCCATTCGTCTTCTCCGCGATCGTGATCCCAGTCAGCTTTTATAGCAAATCCGCATGTGACATAGACCCCTTCCCCGCAGCCTGCCCCCGCGCTGACACAAAGACGTCAAGGTGCTGTCCAACCATCCGAAACCGAATTCGAACCGTTGGGGAGGCTCGATGATGCGAGCGACAGACACCAGCCGCGTTGGGGCGCCGCTACCGCTGGCCGCCGCCGTGGCGCTTGTGTTGCTATCAAGTGCGGCTTATCCGGCTTCCGATGTGACCTTTTCGTATGCCTGCCGCGCCGATCATCGCGGGCTCGAACTGATCCCGTCGGGGCCCCATACCTACGCGATCGTCGGCCCCTACCTGAGCCAGATCGTGACGGCGTGCTCTCCCAGCGACCGTTCGCGCTGCAAGACCTGGCGGCTGCACCGCTTCGACATCGACTGCAACGGCGCGCGGGTTCCCTGGATCGACATCGTTGGAGCCGCTGCGGCCATGACGCGGGCTCCGGCCTTCGTGCAGAACGATCAACTGACAATTCGGATGGGGACATGGTGGTCGCAGCCAGACCGTGACGACTGGGGCCAAAGGCCGGTATGGAGCGACGAAACCGGCGATGGCGGAGCGACGTGGGTTCCATCGGCCGGTGCTTCGAATGAAGTGCAGATGCCGCCCGGGTTCGCACCGGTCATTGGCCTGCAGGCCAAGATCGGCGACGGCTTGGCACCGCACCCCGCATCGGGTGGCGTGGCCGCGAACGATCCGCCGCCGTCGAAAATAAACCGGCAGGGCTCGCTGGTGAATGACACGAGCCGCACGGCAGCCTCGCCGTCGCCCGCAAAGCATGAGACGCCTGAAGCCACCACTCGTAAACCGGCCGTCGTGTTAGACAGTAAGGCGAAACCTGATGGCCTGCGCGATACGGTCGCCAAGTCGCAACCTGCCGGCGCCACCCGGTGCGTAGCTGATACGACGGCGTCCAAGCCGGAGGCTCCAATCGCCGACCCGGCGACAGCCGTCGTCCCAGCGTCCAGTGCACAACCGAAAATCCTCAACGGCGGCGGCAAAGAGACGGGCGATGCCGCCACAGCCAAGGGGCCGGAACCGTCCCCGAGCGCGTCCATGGCACCGCCACGCGAGACTGGTGCACTGCCCGAAAAGACGACCGCGGCATCCGACAGCGGTCCACCGGCAAAGCCGCTGCCAGAAAAGCCGCAGACCGTAGCCGCGGCCGAGCAGCCTTCAGCGCCGTCGGCGCCTGTCGTGACGACGCCATCGGACGCCAGGGGCAGCGCAAGGAACGGGCAGACCCAGTTGATGGTCATGCTGGCGGCTATTCTCGCAACCGCGTTGGCGGCTTACTTCTGGACCCGGCGCGATGACAAATGCGCCCGCATGCCCGTGGCGGCACGCGACTTCGCCGCAGCACCTGGACCCGCGAAAGAGCCAACTATGCAGGCAGCCGCGCCCGATACATTCGGGGCCCGGCTACGTCTCGAAGCGCCTTCACTGTCTGACATCCGCCACAACCAGAGCGAGGGCGGGCAACCACCGGCTGAACCGTTGTTGCAGCCCGCACCCATCGCGGAATGGAGCCCCACCAACTGCACCGAAGCCCTGCTGGCGCTCGGCGCGGGGCCCGACGCATCCGATGCCGCGCTGAAGAAAATCGTGGATGGTCTGCGCCAGAGCTGGCATCCCGACTTGGCACGCAGCGCCGAGGATCGCATCGCTCGCGAACGGCGCATGGTGCAGATCAATGTGGCCTGGGACATCCTGTCGGCGAAGCCAGGCGCACGAGCGGCCTGAGCAAACCCTACTTCGTTTCTTCCGGCGCGCGGTGATAGATGTCGTCCGTGCGCACGATATCGTCCTCGCCCAGGTAGGAGCCGATCTGGACCTCGATCAGTTCGAGCGGCACTTTGCCGGGGTTCTCGAGCCGGTGCCACTGCGTCGAGAAAATGTACACGCTCTCATTTTCGCGCACGAGCTTTTCGGAATCGCCGATCACGACCTTCGCCGTGCCCTGGACGACGATCCAGTGCTCGGAACGATGATGATGCATTTGCATGGACAGTTTGCCACCAGGCTTCACATGCAGCAATTTGACCTGGAAGCGGGCACCGATGTTGAGCGTCTCGAAGTAGCCCCACGGGCGGTAATTGCGAAGATGCTGCTCCTGTTCCTTTCGGTTGGAGCGCTTTAGTTCCGCGACGATCTTGGACACGTCCTGCGTGCGGCTCTTGTCGACCACGAGCAGTGCGTCGGGCGTATCCACGATGACGAGATCGCGCACGCCGATGGTCGAGATCAGCCCCTTTTCGGCATGAACGTAGCAGTTGTGTGTATCTTTCAGGACGGCATCGCCATGGACGTAGTTCTCATTCTTATCGCGGGGCGCGATCTCCCAAAGCGACGACCATGACCCGACATCGTTCCAGCCGACGTCGATGGGCAGCATGGCGGCGGCCTGCGTCCTCTCCAACACCGCATAGTCGACGGAAATGTTCGGCGCAGCGGCGAAGCTCGCGCGGTCGAGGCGCACGAAGTCAAGATCGTCCTGCGCCTTGGCGAGCGCGGAGCGCGCAGCCTCCAGAACACGCGGCTCCAGCACAGCCAGTTCTTCGAGGAACGTGCGGGCATGAAGAACGAAGATGCCGCTGTTCCAGAAGTATCGGCCGGACGCGACGTACTGCTCGGCGGTACGCTTATCGGGCTTTTCGAAAAAGGCATCAACGCTGTAGGCGCTGCCATTGAAGCCTTCGAGTGGCGCGCCCTGAAGAATGTAACCGTAACCGGTATGGGGTTCGGAGGGCTTGATGCCGAACAGCACGAGTTTGCCCGTGGCGGCAACCTTCGCCGCGCGCTTCATGCCCTCGACGAACGTTGCCTCGTCCTTGACGGCATGGTCGGACGGCATGACCGCCAGGATTGCATTGGGGTTTTCCTGCGATGCGGCGAGCGCGGCGACGGCAATTGCGGCGGCCGTGTTGCGCGCTACGGGTTCGAGGATGATCGCCTTGGGCTCGACGCCCGAGCGTTCGATCTCCTCCCGGACCAGGAACCGGTGATCGTTGTTACACAATAGGATCGGCGCAGCGAAGCCCGCACCGGGCTTCAGCCGCAGCAGCGTCGAGCCAAGAAAGGATGAACTCTGCCCGTTGAAGAAACGGATGAACTGTTTGGGATACATCGACCGCGACAACGGCCACAAGCGGGTGCCCGATCCACCGGACAGGATGACGGGAACGATCATGCTCATGGTCGAGAATCCTCACATGACGTGCTTTTGGCATGGCGAATTTAACGAGGGCGGATTAGCCCAGGCCTCGTAAGCGGCTCGAAGGCCATCGATCCGGTCGTGGATCTCTCCGACGGAATATAGCGGTTTGATCAACGCACGTCGAACGCGATCAGCGTTGTTGCGGACGCAATAACCGTTCGCGAAGCGACTGCCGTGCGGCGACGGGATCGGGTGACGGCGTGTAAGGCTGCGGCGCCTCGCGCCGCACGGGTGCCGCCGGCGCCGTTGCCGGAGCGCTGTCCCGCCGAAGCAACGTTTGTGAACCGAGCCTGGGCGCGGGCGGAGCCGGGGGTGCTGCCATCCGCATAGGATCCGCTGCCGGAGCGGGAGAATGCTCGTCGTGACCGACGTTGCCCGCGATGCCGAACGCGTCCGCCAGCATCTGGGCCTGCATGCTCGAGTCCATGCCATGGCCAAGGCCAGCCGAGCGCCATCGTTCGACGACATGATCGAGGAAGTTCTCGTCGCCGACCGACGTCTGCCACTTCTCCGAGAATTTCGCTGTTGAAGAACGCGGCAGGGCATTCTTGGGCAGTTCATCGAACTTTATGCGGACCGGGAGGGCGACGCCGTCGCCGAAAGCGATGGCTTCGCGCTGGCCGAGCGCCGACAGGAACTCGAGCAGGCCAGAGCCGGTATCGGAAATCGCCGACGTGACGATGGCCTGGTCGCGGTCGTTCGACATACGGAGTGCGAAAACGGTATTGCACTGTGACAGGATGGTCGGATCGATCTCTGCCGGGCGCTGCGTCACCACGCACAACGACGCGCCGTATTTGCGGCCTTCCTTGGCAATCTTGGCAATCGCCCGCTTGCACGGCTCGAAACCGAGATTGGGCTCCAGCGGCACGTAGCGGTGCGCTTCCTCGCAAACAAGCGTAACGGGAATTTGTCCTTCGCTCCACAGAGCGAAATCGAACGTCATGCGGCACAGCACCGAGACGACCACGTTGACGATCTCGGTCGGCAGTCCCGTCAGCTCGAGAATCGTGATCGGTTTGTTGTTGACCGGCACGCGGAAAATGCGCGACAGCACCTGGGCCATACCGTCATAGACGGTGAGTGAACCGAACATGAAAGCGTAGCGGGCGTCCTGAGAGATGGTGTCGATCTTGGTCTTGAGGTTGCGGTAGGGTGTCAGATCCTTCTTGTTTTCGAGCTTACCCATGCGCTCGTCGATAAGGCTGGTCAGATCGGAAATTCGGTAAGGAACCGGGGTGTCGACGGTGAATCGATTGGCATCGAGCATGCCACGGCGCAGCTTCTGCGTTTCCGCTGCGCGGCCGGCGCTATAGCGGCTCTTGGCCATCGGGATGAGTTCCTGCAGGATTTCGATCTCCGCCTTGCGGTTGGGATCGCCGACCAGAACTTCGACGGCTTCTTCGAAGTTCAGCAGCCACAGCGGCAGCTGCATGTTGCGCGGACTGATAACCTCGGCCATGTCACCGAATGCCGTCGCATACTCATTGTGCGGATCAAGCAGGACGATGTGAGCGGCGGGATGCTTTTCCAGGATCGAGCGCAGGATGAGCGCGGTGGTGCACGACTTGCCTGTACCCGTCGTGCCAAGAATCGCGAAATGCTTGCCGAGCAGGTCGTCGACACGTACCATTGCCGATATCGTGGGGTCCTGGCGGATGCAGCCGACCCGAACGGATTTCTCGCCGGTCCCGCAGAATGCGAGTTGCAGTTCGCTCTTGGATGCCACGCGAACACGGTCGCCGAGGCCGGGATACTGGGTCGTACCGCGGTTGAACGAGACGATGCAGCCTTCCGCATCCTTCCAGAGTTCGCCGACAAGCCCGAGTTCCGCGATCCAGATTTCGGGGTCGCCCGCCCGCTGCGCAGGAACTGGAACGCTGAGACCCGAAACGATGGCGAGCACGACGCTGGCGCCGACGTCGATGCCAAGCAGAGTGCCCATTTCGGGCCGGCCGTCGCGATTCATGGTCGACCCTTTCTGCGGCCCGTCCAGAAGCACGATGGCTTTCGATCCCGTCACCGAAACGATGCGGCCGATGGAGCTATCCGCAGGACCGCTTGCTGAGCGGGTTTGCATGTCCAGCGTTGCTTGCATGTGCGAACACTCCTCGGTCCGGTCGGAAGTCATTTATTTGCCAAATACAGTCTCACGCGCTTCGATCACAGAGACCCGATCGAAAGGCGGAAGCTTGACGATGACGTCAGTACCCAGCCCCTTGGTGCTGCGCATATCAAAATCGCCGCCATGAAGGGATATCAGCGACTTCGCGATCGGCAGGCCCAGTCCCGTGCCTTCGCGCCAGCGCGCGCGGCTGCCGTCTACCTGTCCGAACGGCGTCAGGGCGACATGGACTTCCTCAGGCGTCATGCCGACGCCCGTATCGCGAACGGCGATCATCGCGCCATCGTCGGCCAAGCGAGACACCTCGACCATTGCCGATCCGCCGGGCTTGGTGAATTTGATCGCGTTAGAAATCAGATTGCCAAAGACCTGCGTGAGCTTGACCGCATCGCCACGCAGGCGCGGCAGGCCGACAGCCAGGCGCGTAGTCAGCGTGACGCCGGATTCCTCGGCCAGCTTCTCGAAGCTCGCGGCGATGGAAAGAATGATCTCTTCGATATCGATCTCGCGGGCATCGAGAGCGTATTTTCCGCTCTGCATCTTGGAGATGTCGAGAATGTCATTGATGACTGCCAGCAGGTGGCTCGAAGCGTCGAAAATGAGCTTAGCGTATTCGACGATCTCGCCGTCGCCGAGATGGCGCCGTTCCTGCTCGGTGAGAAGCTTTGAGAAGCCCATGATGGTATTGAGCGGGGTGCGCAGCTCATGGCTCATGTTCGAGATGAATTCGGATTTGACGCGCTGCGCCACCTCCGATTCGACACGCGCCGCGTTCTCGGCTTCACGCGTGCGCTGTCGCAGCACCGCCGCGCCGCACAGGCCACCGTATTCCGACATTAGGGACGTCGTGCTGACTTTGCCGAATGCTCCGGTAAACATTCATCCACGCAGGTTCTGGAGATACCACGCGAAACATTAGCGGTGCATTGGATAAGGGAAGGTTAATGACTTAGGCGGTATTTTCAGGGTACGGACGATTAGTGCCTGTCAAGACAACAGGTGTCTGAGGAACGGGCTTAACGAACGGTAAATTTTATCGGAACCCGCTCTTCGTAGGCCGTTTGGGCCAGTTCTTCTGGGATCGGCGGGAACGGTGCTGCCCTTTCGATCATGCGAATTGCGGCATCGTCGAGAAGCTTGTTGCCCGAACTCATTTCGACAACGCTGGACAGGAGCTGGCCGGCCGCGTCGAGCTTGAAGCGCACGATCACCGTGCCCGCCGCCCGGGTACTCGGCGCAAACTTCTTCTTGCCAAGATGCGTCCACAGCTTGCCGCGATACGCATTGAGCGCGGTTGCATCACCGCCCGTCTGCGCCGCGCCGGCTGCCTGCTTCTCCTCGACCGCGACCTGCGGAACCTGTTCGAGGGTGGCGATCTGCTGGGGACGAGGCTGCTCCTGTCTGATCTCCTCGACGATCTGTTCCTGCTCGGGTCCAGCCATCGATTGAATGACCTTGGTGTCTTCGACTTCCTTGACCGCCTTCACTTCCTCTATAGCGGACTGCGCCTCGCTCATCTCGACAGGTTCGGCTTCAAGTGCCGACGTGGAGATTTCGGCGTCTCCCGTTTTGGACAGCCCTTCGATGGAAATTCCAGCTTCTGCAACGAGTTGATCGTCTCCAGATCCCTGATCGAGCGAGGCGCCACGGGCGGTGACAAGGAAAAGCGAGGCGATGGCTGCGTGAAGCGCCACAGACACCATCCATGTGATCGCGCGCAAGGACATCACACCCTCACGGACCGGCGGCCGGCGCGGGCGGTGCAGATGCGCCAGGTGTAACCTGTTGCGACAGAAGCGAAACGCGGCCGTATCCTCCCTCCCCAAGACGGCCGAGGATTTCCATGACGTCGCCATAGGCGTTCTTCTTGTCGGCACGGACATAAACCACGGCGTCGCCCTCTGCGGCACGGATCTGCCGCAGGCGCGGAACGAGCCCATCGCGACTGACGAATTCATCGCGGATCTGCAACCGGCCGTCCGACGTCAGCGTCACCACCATCGGTTTTGTGGTCTGGCCTACCTTGGCCGCGGAAGTCTTGGGAAGTTCGACGGGTACTCCCGACACCATCAGGGGCGCTGCGACCATGAAAATGATCAGCAGCACCAGCATGACATCGACGAACGGCGTGATGTTGATCTCGGCGACCGGCCGGTAGGTGGCGCCATCATCATCGTCCGACGGCGCAATGTTCGCCGACATGCCCATTAGTGAGACTTTCCTGCGCGCAGCGGTTCGACCGTCGCCAGCTGGGCGCTATCGGAGTGGGGCTTCGACAGGTTGCGTGCGATCTCGGAGATCGAGGCGACACCACGCGTGGAGGCGCGGCCAAGCTTCACGGCAAAATGGTTATACGCCATGACGGCCGGGATGGCGGCCACCAGTCCGAGCGCGGTGGCAAAAAGTGCTTCCGCAATGCCCGGTGCGACGGTCGCGAGGCTCGTGTCCTGCTGATGGGCGATCGCGGTGAAGCTGTTCATGATGCCCCACACCGTTCCGAACAACCCGATGAAGGGAGCCGCCGACCCGACGGTTGCCAGGAAGGGGAGACCGGCCTCGATGCGCTCGAGTTCCGACTTGAATGACGCGCGCATAGCGCGTTCAAGCCGGGCGCGGATGCTGCCGCGATCTTCGCCTCGCGCGCCGCCGTCCTCCGCCTCGCGTTCGGCCGCCGACAGCAGCGTGCGGACGAGCCCGCTGGAGGCGGGCACATGCTTGGTCGCGGCTTGATCGAGACGATCGAGTTCGCGGCGCAGCTTGAACAGGCGGATTGTCTTCTCGATCATGATCGACCAGCAGCCAACCGAGGCCAGCACGAGAATCAGCATGACGGCCTTGACGACCGGGTCTGCTATCGAAACCATATCGACGATTGAGAAGCTGTGAGGCTGCACGGGCACTTGCCTTACTTTGAAAGTTGGACGTTACCGATCAATGATTTCACCGTCATGCCTGCGAGGCAGTCGGTGAGCGGGCCGCTATCGGCCTTGCAGTCGACAACGTCGTTGATGAGCAGGCTACCGACCTTGTCGCAAGCAGTGCCGTCCAGATCGAACAGCTTGACGGTTCGCTTCGACGCCTTGAGCGGGGCGAGATCCACGGCGAAGCGGCGGCCGATGACGCCATCGGGCTGAAACAGGATCAGGTCGAGCTTCATCGCCTGAAACGCCGTTGGCCCTTGGTTGTCGACGACGATGTAGGCGCGGCACCCCTTGTCTTGCGTCTCAAGCTTGTTCAGTTCGATAGCCACCTTGGTGGCATCGGCAGCCATGCTCGGATGCGCGACGGCGAACGTGACGACGGTGGCGGCACCAACCCAGGCAAGGCCCGCCATCGTCCCGCGGCCTGCTCCGGCTTTCTGTTTTTTGTTCTCGGGGGTCGAAACGCCGCTCAAAACCGCCTCCAATTCCCAACCCCACCGGACACGGCAGGCCACGCTTCTTGTTCTTGTATAACATGACAGTTCAGTTCCGTCCGGTTCACCTCCGGGCAGTTGCCGAAGGTGTGAGCGGACGTGAAGGGGCCGACCAGCCTGAGGCGACGGCCAAGCGCCCGATCTATGGCAACTTCTCTACGGGAATCAATATCTTCCTGTCAGCGGGACCGTGTTTTTGCGGCCGACCCAGCGTTGGAGGCTTAATCGGGAAAAATTCCCACATGCGACTGCCTAAATTTCCCGATGTAGCGCTACCACAGCGTTGCGAAAATCAACTGCCCGTTCTCGAGCTGGGTAAACGGCCCATTGCCGCTGGCGGAGCGTGCCGGTTACGTCGATGACGGACGAATCTTTACTGAGTTGCAAGGCGACGACCGCCATAAAGGAACTCCGATGACGCCGCGAAAGCACTTGCTGGGTCTTCTGTTGACCACCGCGATCATCGCCCCGTCCGGCGCTCTTGCCCAGCAGCCTGCCAAACCGGCCCCGGTCTCTCCGCCGGCTGCGGAAGCACCGGCACCAACCACAGCTCCGCCGCCGGCTCCCACCACCGCCTCGCCGCCGCCCGCTAACGGAGCGGCGACGCCGGCGCAACCCGCCGCGAATGGCGCAGCGCCTGCGGCTGACGCCCAGAAGCAACTGCCTGAAGTGGAAGTCATCCAACAGAACCCGACGCTACCCGCTAAGCCAAAGACGAAGCCGGTCGCGCAGCAGACGCCGCCTCCCGCGCCGCAGCCGGCCGCCACGCCCCAGGTCGTCGAGGCTCCTGCGCAGCCGCAAGGCCCGTCATTGGCCCCGGTCGGTCCACCGCCCGGCAACACGCCCGTGAACATGTCGCCGGCCGGTGGCGCGATCCCGCTCGACAAGGTGCCGGGGGCGGTCAGCCGTGTGACGGCCGCCGACATCGGGCAGGATGGATTAAGACAGCCGCAGAACGTGCTGAACCAGCTGGTGCCGGGGATCATTCTGTCCGACACCGCCGGCAGCAGCTTCCGCACTGACGTGTCCTATCGCGGCTTCGACGCATCGCCAATCGGCGGGCGCTCGCAGGCGATCGCCGTCTACCAGAACGGCGTGCGCATCAACGAAGCCTTCGGCGATACCGTCAACCTGGATCTGATCCCGGCCATCGCCATCAGCGACATGACGGTGGTCGGCAATAATCCGGTGTACGGCCTCAATGCCATCGGCGGCGCCATCGGCATCACGATGAAGGACGGCTTCACCTATCAGGGCGCCACGATCGACATCATGGGCGGCTCGTTCGGCCGCAAGCAGATCGCGGCCGAGTATGGCGCGCAGAGCGGCACGGTCGGCGCATACGTCGCCGCCGAGGCTTTGGAAGAAGACGGGTTCCGCGATTTCTCGGCAGCCGAACTGCGCCGCTTCTACGGCGACCTCGGCTTCAAGGGCAGCGCGGTCGAACTCCACGTGAGCTTGAATGCCGCGAAAAGCGACGCCGGCGTCGTCACCGCCGCCCCGGTCGACCTTCTGGATCTGGGCTGGAACCGCACCTTCACCAGCCCGCAGGATACAGACCTCGAAGTCATCATGCCGACGCTGTCGGGCAGCGTGCAGGCGACCGAGACACTGACGCTCTCGGGCCTCGCCTATTATCGCAAATTCAAGTCGAACGTCATCGACGGCAACCTCTCCGATGCTGTCGCCCTGCGCGGCGGATCCCTCCGTCTTGTGCCTGTCGGAAGTCGACAACGGCGTTGTCGTCGAAGAAGAAGTCGAGGACAAGGACGGCAACTCCGTACCCTCGTCCATCGGCGATCCGCTCGGTTCCATCGAACGCATCAACCAGGATGCGCGCAGCTACGGCGGTTCGATGCAGGCTGTCGAGAAGGCGAAGGTATTCGACCGACCGAACCAGTTCCTGATCGGCGCCAGCTACGATCACGGCAAGGTCAACTACAAGACGTCGAGCGAACTCGGCACCATCGGCGATCGCTTCGTCGTCACCGGCAGCGGCATCATCGTCGAAGAGCCGGAAGATCTCGAGCCGCGCAATCTCGACGCCGAAAACACCTACTGGGGCTTCTATTTCACCAACACGCTCGACGTCACCGATGCGTTCTCCTTGACTCTCGGCGGCCGCTACAATCACGCCACCATCCAGTTGACCGACCTCACCGGCAACTTCCCCGAAATCACAACGACCAACACGTACGAACGCTTCAACCCGATGGTCGGCGGCACCTACAAATTCTTCCCCGGCCTGTCGCTTTACAGCGGCTACTCGGAAGCGAACCGCGCGCCGACCGCCGCTGAACTTGCCTGCGCCGAGCCCGAGAACCCCTGCCTCATCGAAAGTTTCCTGACGGATGACCCGCCGTTGAAGCAGGTCGTCTCGCACACGGTCGAAGCGGGCCTGCGTGGCGAATTGACCTCTTACGACCGCCAGCGCTTCTCCTGGAGCGCCGGCTACTTCCGCACGCTCAGCCAGGACGATATTCTGAACGTCGCGGCCGAGCAGACAGGCCGCGGTTACTTCCTCAACGCCGGCGACACCCTGCGCCAGGGCATCGAACTCGCCGCCGCCTACCAGACCTCGCGCTTCTCGGTGTACGGCTCCTATGCCCTCGTCGATGCGACGTTCCAGGACGACCTCGTGCTGCCCGCTCCGAACACGCCCGGCGCCGAGGATTGTCCCGATGTCACCGTGCCGGCCGGCGTCGAAGAACCAACCTGCAATTTCGTGCAGAAGGGCGACACCCTGCCCGGCATCCCGCGAAACAGGATCAAGGCTGGCTTCGAATACTGGATCACGTCGCAGTGGAAGTTTGGTTCCGATCTCATCTGGGCGAGCGACCAGTTCTTCTTCGGCGACGAGGCGAACAACAATACGCCGCTCTCGGGCTACACGCGCGTCGACCTGCACACGTCCTACGACATCACCGAGAACATCCAGGTCTACGGCCTCGTCAAGAACCTGTTCGACAAGCGCTATGGTCTTTACGGCACGTTCTTCGACACGGAAGAGGCCAACGGCGCTGCAGTCGGCGCAGGGCTCGGCGATGAGTTCTTTAACGATCCGCGCAGCATCACTCCGGCCCAACCGTTCGCTATCTACGGCGGCTTGAAGATGACGTTCTGATTGGCACTTCTCCCGTCCAATCGACCTTGGCGGCGCGCTTTGTGAAAGGCGCGCCGCTTTTTTGTATGTTACGCGCCAAACACGTCCCCATTCGCAGCCGCGGTCTTATGACACTGGTTGCGCAGTGCGGTGAGAACGGCCCGTCTTCGGATAGCCGATCACGTAGCGCCAATTCTAGCCGTCTCTTGTCGCAAACTTCGTGGCGCGTCTTATTGCTCCATTCGATCTGTTGGGCGTACTGCGATCCTTATTGATACGGAGCCAACTCTGCATTCGGATAAGCGCTTCAGGAAGCACTACGAGATTGAGGAAGGTCGCCGTCGTCAAACCGCCGAGAATAGCGATTGCCATGGGCGCCTCGATCTCGTGGCCCGGGCGCCCAAGACCGAGTGCCAGCGGAACAAGCCCCAGTGCTGCCATTAGAGCCGTCATGAATACGGGGGCGAAGCGCTCGGCGGCGGCCACCCGAATAGTATGATCAGACCAGGCGCGGCCCTCTCGGTCCACAAGGTGCTCCACGTGAGCGAGCATCATGACAGAGTTCCGCGCGCCGATTCCGAAGACAGTGACGAGTCCCACAAGGCTACCCAGCGTGAGTCCGATGCCACTCGCCACGATCGCCGCCATGCCTCCGATGAGACAGAACGGCACGTTGATTAGCAGCACGGCCGCCAATGCACGGCGCTCAAACGCAGCGGTGAGAACGATGATCACCAAGGTAATGCTGACAGAGGTCAAGAGTCCGAGACGGATCTGTCCCGCTCGCTCCTCTTCGGCTTGACCTGCGTAGGATACGTACACGCCCGCGGGGAGCTTCAACGCGCTGACGCGCTTCTTGACCTCCGAAACGATGTCACGCAGCGAGTGATGCTCTGAGCCATTGAAATTTACGTTGACACGCCGCTGCGCTCCCTCGTGTTGAATGTTCGAACGACCCTCAGTCATGATGATCGAAGCCACATTGCCGAGTAGTACGCGTGTCTTTGCATTGCCGACGAGCAAATTCGAAAGCTGCTCTATGCGATTGCGCTCGTTCGGCGGAAGAATGACAACAACGTCGACGGTTTGGGCGCCGATGTACGTTTGTCCGATTGTCGTGCCGGCGAACGCCGTCTGCATGGTGTCGAGTGCGTCTTGAGGGGTAAGGCCATAGTTAGTCAGCGCTACTCGATCGAGCTTAACCGCGATGGTCGGGACCTTGGCGGCTCTTGGGATCCTCAGAGCCTCGATGCCATCGACCGAAGCAATGGCCTTCTCGATCTGCTCGGCTGTAACTTCGAGAGCTTGGAGTTCGGTGCCACTCAGGTTGATGACCATCTGGGCCGTCTCGCCGCTAAGACTCTCGCTAATGCGGTCGCCGAGGAAGGTCATGGCTTCCGTCCGTACCTCGGGAAAGTTTTCGAGCACGTCTCTGATCTTTTCTTGAGCCTCTGTCTCTGTTTCACTGTGTTCGCTCGTGAGCTCGACGTGGAACTCGCTCTTGTCGGGGCTCCAGGTATCCTCGCCCGCTTCGGCGCGGCCGATTTGATGGCCGACAGCGCGGATGAACGGCAGCTTCAAAAGCTCATTCGAGATCCGCACGCCCGTGGCCGCGATGTCTCCGACGGACGTGCCCTGCGCCGCGGTCGCCATCTGGATTACGAAGTGCCCCTCACGGAACTGCGGAATGAGTTCACTGCGCAGAAACGGTGCCACGGCTACGGCTGCCGCCGCCGCCGCCGCGAGCACGCCGACCGTGACGCGCCAGTTCGTGCGCACCTTTTCCATGCACCAGGCCTGAAAATCCTTCATCCGATCCAAAAGGCGCGGTGTCTCTCTGGCCGCCTCGCCGGTGAGGAGCAGCGCGCAAAGCGCCGGCGTCACGGTTAGCGCCACCACCATCGACGCCATGACTGCGATGACGAAGGTGAGCGCCATCGGCCCGATGAACCGGCCCTGAACTCCGCCTGCGAACAGTATCGGCAGAAATACAAAGATCACTGCGAGTGTTCCGTAAAGCATCGACCCTCTAATTTCGATCGAGGCCTCCTCAATCGTCCCAAGGTCGTCGTCGCGGCCCTCGGCCTTTGCCAACCGAAGTCGCCTCATGATGTTCTCGATGTCGATGATCGCATCGTCGACCAGCACACCCAGGGCCAGCGCAAAGCCGCCGAGCGTCATCGTGTTGAGCGTCTGCCCGAATTGGGCAAGCACAAAAATTGCTGCCAGAAGTGACAAGGGGATTGCCAGGAATGAGATCAGCGCCGCTTTCCAACTGCGCAGGAAAGCGTAGAGCACGGCCAGGATCAGTGCCGAACCAAGCGCAAGCGCGTGCTCGAGGTTGCCTAGCGCACGCTCAATGAACGACGCTGGACGGTGGAGCAGGACGACATCGATGCCGCGATGCGCAAGCGCGGGTTTCAAGTCTTTGAGCGCATTCTCAATCGCGACGGTGGCCTTGAGCGTGTTAGCACCGAACTGGCTCGAGACCGTGACCAGCACGCCTGGCTTGCCCATGATCGTCGCGTCGCCGATCGGCACGGCGGGGCCGATGGTGACATTCGCGACCTGACCGACCGTGACCGGTGTGTTGCCCTCCATAACGACTAGAGCTTGCGCGAGTGCTTGGGGATCGGGTGTCGGCGGAGGCACGTCGACCGTGATGCGCTGCGAACTGGTGTCAATAGTGCCGCCGCCGCGCAACGTCAGCGCAGACCGCCCAGCTTCCATGACATCTTTGAGGGTCAGGCCGAGACCGGCGAGACGGTTGAGGTCCGGCTGGATCTGAACCTGACGGATTGCGCCACCGTACACCGTGACGCGAGCAATGCCCGGCAATGCCAGCAAATGCGGATTGATCGTCCAATCCGCGATGTCGCGCAGCGTGTAGGCATCGACTACGTCTGAGATGAGACCGAACTTCAAGACGTCCATGGTGCTCGATGTAAGCGGCGTCAACTTTGGCTGTGCGACGCCTTCCGGCAGCTCGCCCGCGAGCGTCGCCAAGCGCTCGGATATGCCTTGGCGGATCGTGATCGGATCCACATCGTCTTCAAAGCTCACCAGAACCACTGAAAGCCCGTACACCGACTCGGACCGCATGAATTTGACGCCGGGTGCGCCATTGACGGCCGCCTCGATTGGCCGCGTGACGATTTGCTCGACGTGCTCAGGGGCAAACCCGGGCGCCTCGGTCTGGATCGTGACCTGCGGCGGAACGAACTCAGGAAAGACATCCAGCGGCGCGCGCAGCGCGAAGACCACGCCCATGACCAGCCATGCAACGGACATCACCGCCACGACTGTTCGGTAGCGAATTGACCATCGGATCAGGGCGTCCATTTGGGTAGGATCTAGTCGGGATCGGAGCTGGCGATCGGCAGGCTGCGGTCCGCTCGCTCGGCTTCAAGCTCCTTCTCATTCACTTTCTCGGGCACCGGTTTTTTGGTGCGCTGCCCGCTTTCGTCATCGTCGTCGATTGATCCTGGCTCGGCTTCGCGCGACAGAAGCGCTGACGCGCCCTGGACCACCACCTTGGTCCCCGCAACAAATTCAGTCGTCAGGTAGCCGTCCGCGACCGGCATCGCTAGAGACACATGTTTCCGCTCAAATTCGCCAGGCGCTTTTTCGACGTAGCACCACGAGTTGCCAGCAAAAACAACGACGGCGGAGGCCGGAACGATCACGCCGGCCGTCGGGGCGCTGCGCTCGGCCGTAATCTTGGCTCGGTCGCCAGGCCGCAAACTCGGTCCTGTCGGCATTATCCCGAAGAACGAGGTTCCGGGCATCGCGAGACTGCCAGAAGGCGCCGGCCAGACTGTCGTCAGCGGCGTTTCTTCTCCGCCGCCCAGTGGCGTGATGCGAACATTCTCTGGGTCTCGTTCGACGGACCGGGGAAAGTCCAAACGAACCAACGTGGTCTTGCCAGACGAGAGTTCGTCCACGAGCTGCTGGCGCTTTTCGGCTGCGAGGAACGGTGCGGCATCGCCCCAAGCGTTGCGCAGCCGAAGTTCCAGAAGTGCGACCTGTGTCGCGTCTGTTGCAACCTGCCGTTCGGCGTTATCGACGCGATGCTCGCCGAGTGAACTGGTGCCCTTGAAGCGCTCGAGAGTTCTCTTGCTAAAGGCCAATGAGATTTGGGCGGCGCGAATCTCAGAGTTCAGCTCGGTTAGCGCGTCCGGGCTGATGAGCGTGGCGATGCCATCGATCTTCTGCGCCATTTCTGCCGACTGGAGCTCCACTGCGACCGGCTTGAAGTTGCTTTCATGCTCCGCCGTATACGCTTCCGACCGCGGTTCGTCACACGCTCCTAGTGCCAGCAAAAGAATGAAGCCAAACCGTTGCATGTCGACTTATAACTTTCCAACCGGGACAAATTCTTACGTTAGCTCGGGAAGAATGCCCCATCAGCTACATAGCCGCCAGCGCAATATTATTTCGTTCAAGTCCAATCGAATTTCGCTGTTCGTCCGCAGTCCTCGCCAAATTGGTAAAGAGCGGCGTTTCGCCTGCCACGGCAGGACGACACGGACTGAGTTCTTATGAAACGCGCCGGTTTTTCCGACTTCGCAATTTCGGCGCCCGCTGCTATGGCGCCGTTTGTTGGCGCTCCACACTCCGTCAAGCGCCTGGTCGTATGGCCTTGAAGCTTACGGCACGGTCGACAGGATGGGCGGATCGGGCAACCCGAGCGAAGCGCAGGGGCCGATCGTCTATTACACGCAGCAACCGGGGCCGTCGGGCAGATGGAAGGCCGAGCGGATGGCGTTCGAGCCGCGAGCCAAAGGCGACGACGAGGCCCAGAACGCAAGCATGACGATCAGACTTGGCTTTTCGCCGCTCTCAATGAGAACACGCCGGACGGCACGCTGAAGCTCAGCGTCGAGATTGACTTCTAGGCCAATCGCGTTTCAGCCCCGCCATCTCGAAACGATGTCGTCGAGATTGGGGCGGTCGCGGTCGGCCGGCTTGGCGACCGGCGTGCCGATGTAAACGAAGCCTGCCACGCGCTCGTTGTCAGCCAGACCTAGCGACGACTTCACGCGCGGGCTATAGGCCACCCATTCGGTGATCCAGGAGGTGCCGAAGCCGAGGGCATTGGCGGCGACGCAAAGGTTGTAGGCGGAAGCTCCCGCTGACAGAACCTGTTCCCATTCCGGCGCGCCGCGTGTTTCGACAACGCGTGAGACCACCGCAACAACCACCGGCGCGCGTGCAAATCGGTTGCGTTCGGTCTCCAGTCGCACCGGCGATGGCGGGTTTGCTAAGTCTTCGGCTACGAGCGCCCGTGCGGCAATCTCGCCCAGCCGCAACCTGTCATCCCCCTCGAGTAGGATGAACCGCCAAGGCGCCAGTTTCTTGTGATCTGGAACGCGGGCGGCAATCTTCAGAATTTTGTGGAGTTCATCGGTGCTCGGGCCGGGTGCGGACAGCATATCCGGCTTGACGGACCGGCGCGTCTCGAGAAACTCAAGAATTGATGCGTTCATAGCCGCGTCCGCTCCAACCGCGTCTGGCGGGAGAGCGCCCAACCGGCCGGCGATCTGGTACACTGACTGCGTCGAAACGCAAAGGACACCGCGACCCGATGCGCATCATTGTCTCAACCGGCCGCAGGCTTGCCGTAGTTGGCTTCATGGCGCTCACTGCAGCCTTGCCGGCGAGGGCGGATGAGCCGCCGCCCGCCATGGTGATCCTCGACGGGTCGGGCTCGATGTGGGGCACACTCGACGGCGACCGGACCGCGAAGTTCTACGCGGTCCGCGATGTGCTGCGTGAACAATTCACGAAGACCTCTCCCCAATCGCGGATCGGCTTCGCCTCGTTCGGCCACCGCCGCAAGGCGGATTGCTCCGACGTCGAAATCATCCAGCCGCCCGAGGCAGCATCCGGTGAGCGTATCAATGCCGCTCTGGATAAACTGAACCCGCGCGGTAAGGGCCCGCTTTCGACAGCGCTGCGCGAGGCCGCGAAGTCGGTCGGATCGGGCACGCCGGCAACGATCATTGCCATTCACGACGGCGTCGACAATTGCCAGCAGGATCCGTGCGCCGCGGCCACTGAAATCGCCAAGGAAAACCCACGTCTCGCTATTCATCTCATTTCGCTCGGCCTTTCCAACGCTGATTTCGAGCGCATATCCTGCGTTCCGAAAGCGACTGGCGGCAAGGCCTATGCCGCCGACAACATCGCGGCGATGGCCAATGCCGTGACCGATGCATTCCGCGCGGCCAACCTCGCGATCCCCCAGGGAACTGCACCGCAAAGCGCTGCCGCAGCGCCAGCCGAGCCCGTCGCGCCGAAGGGACCGCCGGGCGTGCGCCTGACCGCTGTCCTGAAGGCCGGGGAAGCGAGACTGGCGCAGCCAGTCGCCTGGCGCGTCAGTCGCGAAGACGCGCCCGACAAGCCGCTTATCGAACGGTCGTCGCCGGAGATCAATGAACCCCTGCCGCCCGGCCGCTACACGGTGGAAGCGCGCTTCGGCGTCGTCACGCGCACAAGCATCGTCGACGTCGGCGAGAACGGGCCAACGTCGTTCCAAGCTGAGCTCGACGCTGGAACAATTTCCGTCGACGCAACGGCCACCAAACATTCCGATGCGCTCGCCGACCCGGTCATCACCATCGTGCCGAGCAAGGCCCCTGGCGGCGCGAATGGCACAGCGAATCCGATCTGGATCGGGCGGGGCGCCGCAGCCGAAGTCGTCGTGCAGTCGGGTGGCTACCGGGTCACGGTCCGCGACGGCCTGGCGGAAGCCGAGAGCGCCTTGGACGTGGCCGCGGGCAGCAGGGTCGAGGCGCCGATGGTTCTGGGGACGGGCCGGCTGGAGCTTTCCGCGCTCTCCAGCAGCGGCGCCGCGCCGCTCGGCGACGTCATATTCCTGATCGCAGTCGACGATCCGGACGCGCCCCAGGGGCGACGTGAGATCGCCCGCAGCGCCGCGCCAAACCCTACGTTCATCCTCAAGGCCGGTACGTACTATGTGACCGCACGGCTCGGCCCCGCAGAGGTGCGCGACCGCATCGCGCTCAACACCGGCGATGTGGTCAAGCACGGCATCAATCTGGCGATCGGCAAGCTGTCGGTGACGGCAAGCCTGGAGGGTGCGGCGGCCGGTCTGTCGGCGCCGATCGTTTATCGCGTCTTCCAGGCGAACGCAGACTCGCGTGAGATCGCGCACAGCAACACGCCCAATCCTACGTTCATGCTCCCTGCAGGGCGCTATCGTCTGGAAGCCCAAATCGGGACCATGAACGTCAAGACATTGGCTGAGGCCGACGTACCGGCCGGCAGCGAGACCAAGATCACGATGCCGCTGAAAGCCGGCCAGGTGTCCGTGCGGCAGTCTGACAAGGCCTCAAGCCGCAGCGAGATCCGCGACGCCCGAGGGCGCATCGTATGGCGTTCGGGGGTCTCCGCGGCTTCGACCGCCGTGCTGGCGCCCGGCCGTTACATCATCCGCTTCGACGGCGCCAATGGCGCCAGCGAGCAGCCCTTCGATCTGGCGGCCGGTGAGCAGCGCGTCATCGACCTTCTCCAACGATAAGTCAGCTCAGGCTTTGGTCGCGGCGCGGATTGCCATACTTCAACCAAGCCCGCGTGGCCCAATAGGCTGGGAATCACGGGCCGGAAACCGGGGAACACACGTGGAAGACAGGGGTACGAGGTCGCCATACCCAGCCTCGCAAGGCCATGCGCGGGCGGCCTTGCGCAACTTGTGCCTGGCGGCGGCATTGACGACGGCATTCGCCACTGGCAGCTCGGCCCAGGCGCCGCCACAGTGGCCGGTACAGGGCCGCGACACCGGCATCGCGATGCCGCAGCCGGCTTCGCCTCCGCCACCGGCTGCGCCGGCAGGCAATTCAAACACTCAGCCTTCGGGCGGTTCCACCAATCAGTCTTCGGGCGGACCGACCACCACCGTAGTACCGCGCACAACGGATCCTTCGACCCTGCCCGCGGCATCAGACGCAGCTCCCGGACCAAGCGAAGTTCGGCTTGTTGCTTTGCTGACGGCGGATGGACAGCGCATTGATAAAGGTCTCGTCTGGCGCATTTATCAGGGCAGGTCGACGCCGGACGCCAAGTCCACGTTACTGAATACGTATCGCGATGCGACTCCGCTGGTGCGATTAGAGCCGGGCGATTATGTCGTCAACGCCGCATTCGGGCGCGCGCATCTCACGCGCCGCATCAGCGTCAAGCCTGGTGCACCGGCACCCGACGTCGAGCAGTTCGTGCTGAATGCTGGCGGTATTCGCGTCAAGGCGATGCTCGGCAATAAGCCGGCTCCGCCCGGATCCGTTACCTATACGGTGTATTCCGACCGCGACCAGACCGACAACCGCACGGTCATTCTGTCGGGAGCAAAGCCAGGACTGATCGTTCGCCTCAACGCTGGCATCTATAACATCACCTCCAGCTATGGTGACGCAAACTCGATCGTGCGAAGCGATATTACCGTCGAAGCCGGTAAGCTGACGGAAGCGACGCTTGTTCACAGCTTCGCCAAGGCCACATTCAAGCTGTGCAAGAAGGCCGGTGGCGAGGCTTTGCCCGATACCCAGTGGGAAATCCAGACACAGCAGGGCGACACCGTCAAGGAAAGCGTCGGCGCGTTGCCGGTACACATTCTGGCGCCCGGCTCATACATCGCCATCGCACGTTCCGCCAGAAAGACATTCCGTCGTGACTTCACCGTTCGCGACGGAGAGATCGTTCAGGTGGAAGTCGTCAGCGAGTAACTTGGCCAGCGTGCCCTTTTCGGCACTTGCTGTGATCATTGGACAGACACATCAGAAGTCGTTCAGCACCCAATCCGTGGGACAGCCATTGTCGCGCATGCGCGTTTCGACAGTACTGAGAGCGATGCGCTGATCTAGTTGCCTGAACAATCCACGCGCCATCTGCCAATGCTCGCACGCCGTGCTCAGATCGCCGGCGCGATGGGCGAGATCGCCCAGTTCGAGGCGCGCGGCAGCCTGGGGCTGATCGAGCGCTCGGCGCGAGGCTACAACGATGCATTTGCGAAGCAGGTCCGCGGCCTCATGCGTCCGCCCGTCGGCAGCCTTCAGTTTTGCCAGAGCGAGGTAAAGGCTCGGCAAGGCCTCCTCGTCGGCGTCAGTCTCAGCTTGGGCGATCAGCGCCACAATGTCATGACCCGCCCGCTCGGCCAGGATCGGCGCCGGCCTTGTCAGCGGTCCGAACGGCGTTTGAGCCCCATCCGGCGCCTTATGCAAGACCGTCCCGAAGACAACTGGGGCCGGAACGGCCCTAGCGGGCGCCGTCCCGGCCGGCTGGACAGCGAGCATGGTATCCACTGATGAAACACTAGGCGGCACGTAAGGAGCCCGCATTCGGCGGGTTGTGCGCACTATGACAGCAATCAGTAAAAAGACCGGTAGGACCAGCAGTAACAATCCGGCCCAACCTGTTAACTCGAAGCCTTGTCCCATAGCCCACCCACGCGATCAGCTCACCGGAACGGCCCACCCGTCATGAGGCCGCCCTTAGTCCAAAGATCATTCAGTCCGCGATCGAGCTTCAGCAAGGATTTGGCGCCGACGTCTCGGTCGAAGATCTCCCCGTAGTTGCCGATCTGCTTCACGATCCTGTAGGCCCAGCCGGCATCCAGCCCCATGTTTGCGCCAAGAGCTGCCATCGACGCCAAGGAACCGGCGTATCTCCGGGCGATCGCTGGATAGTGCCGCATCGACGGTCGTTCTCGTCAGACCCAATTCCTCGGCCGTGATCAAGGCGAGAAGCGTCCATCTAACGATTAACTCCCATTGCTCGTCGCCTTGGCGGACATAGGGACCGAGCATTTCCCGCGTGATCGGCTCGGGCAACAGAACGTGATCGGCAGGATTGGAAAACCGGCTGCGCTCGATAGCGAGGGTCGACGTGTCGCCCGTCAACAGCGAACAGCCGCCAGCGATGTAAGTCTTGACCAGTTCCGGCCATTCGTCCGCCAGTACGAGGTGGTAGCGCATCCGGCGCTGGCTGAAATAGGTCGCAAGCCCCTGCTCCGCGCCCGTCCCCTTCTGCAGGCAGATCGACGCGCCCGATAGCTCGAACACGCTCGACACGTTATGGTTGGTGCCGATCAGAAACCGCTGAGCGTCGTTGAACAGCACACCGGAAAATCGCAGGCCAAGGTCGGCTTCGCGCGACAACGTCCAGCCGGACGCTCGGGCCAGCACATCGACATCGCCGCTTTTCAGGGCGCTAAAGCGAACGGTATCGCTCAAAGGGGTCAGCCGCGCCTTTGTCTTGTCGCCGAGCGTGGCGGCAGCCAGGGCCTCGCAAAAATCGACCTCGAGCCCGCTCCACTCACCCTTCGTATTGGCGGTTGCAAATCCGGGCACTGATTGAGCGACGCCGCAAACCAGGTTGCCGCGCACCCGGATGCTTTCGAGCGTGGAGGCGGCCTGCGCCGGTACTCCAGCCATCGTCGCCACACAGACGAAGAACATTGAAACCACGACCGGCGTGGCAGACCGGGTCCTGAGATACTTCGACTTTGCCACGCTTGCGTCTCGCTGTTTGGATTTGCAGGACATGCCCGGATCACCGAACACGCAAGGGACCAACGCCCTGCCGCGCGGCACAAATCCCGCAGTCGCACCAGCCGGTCAAGGCCTTGACCCGGGGTAAAACTTAGGTCACACGAGGCCGCTGTCGAACGCGCGGAAGGCGGTTCATGACGAACTCAGATGACACGTCCGGCAAGCGGCGGCCAGCAACCGCCATCCTGCATTACGGTCGCGATCCGGCGTCACAGCACGGTTTCGTCAATCCGCCCGTCTATCGCGGGTCGACCGTTCTCTATCCAACCCTTGCCAGCCTGACAGCGCACAATCAGCCGTTCAGCTACGGCCGTAGGGGCACCCCGACGACGAAAGCACTGGAAGATGCTCTCACCCGTCTCGAAGGCGGCGCCAGAACCAAGCTGACGGCCTCGGGATATCAGGCGGTCACGACGGCAATCCTGGCATTCGTCTCGGCGGGCGACCATATCCTGATGGTCGATTCCGTCTACCATCCGACGCGCCAGTTCTGCGATAGCCTGCTGAAGCGCCTGGGCATTGAGACTGAATACTACCATCCGCTCATCGGCGCGGGCATCGACCGGCTGATCCGGACAAACACGCGCCTCATCTACAGCGAAAGCCCAGGCTCGCAGACCTTCGAGATGCAGGACATCCCGGCGATTGCGAAGGTTGCCAGGTCTCGCGACCTCTGGCTGCTGCTCGACAACACCTGGGCAAGCCCGCTGTTCTTCAAGCCGCTAGACCACGGCGCCGACGTTTCAATTCAGGCGGCGACGAAATACATCGTCGGCCATGCCGATGCCCTGCTCGGCTCCATAACCGCCAACACGCGCGCAGCCAAGCACATCGAGCACGCGCACGGCATGCTCGGCGTCTGCCCGGGTAGCGAGGAGACGTTCCTGGGGCTGCGAGGCTTGAGGACCCTCGATGTGCGCCTTGCGCGTCATCAGGCATCGGGTCTTCGCATTGCCGCGTGGATGAAAGCACGCCCCGAGATTTCGCGCATCATGCATCCCGCCCTGCCCGGCGATCCTGGGCACGCCCTGTGGAAACGTGACTTCAGCGGAGCGAGCGGACTATTCGGCGCCATTCTGAAGCCGGTTTCGACGAAACAGCTCGCGGCGTTTCTCGACGGATTGACGCTGTTCGGCATGGGCTATTCGTGGGGCGGGTATGAAAGCCTCGTCATTCCATTCGATCCCACGTCCTATCGCACGGCGACGAAATGGACCGCAGAAGGCCAGGCTCTGCGCTTCCATATCGGCCTGGAAGACCCCGATGACCTCGAGGCGGATCTGGCTGCGGGCTTTGCGCGGCTGCACGCTGCCGCATAACGCGGCACGCTGCTAACCGACGCCACCCATCATCTTTCGCACCCACGGCGCCAGCACGAACAGGATCGCTGCGGCCGCTGCGACAAGCATGCCCTGCACCAGAAAAAAGTGAGCAAGCGCCTGCGGATCGGTGTCGGAGAAGCCGCTCCCGAGAATTCCGGCGAGCTTGTTGCCGAACGCCGCACCTAGAAACCAAATCCCGAGCACTAGCCCGATGTAGCGGGCAGGCGCGAGCTTGGTCATGGTGCTGAGACCGACGGGGCTCAACAGCAATTCACCGACTGTTTGCAGAAAGAACAATCCGACGAGCCACCAGGGGCTCACCTTGCCGCCTGCCGTCAGATGCGCCGCCGGCACCATCAAAAGAAACGACAAAGACAGGAAGGCAAGGCCGAGAGCGAACTTGATCGGACTTGACGGCTGGGCGGCGCCGAGCCGCATCCACAAAACCGCAAACAGGGGCGCAAGAGATATGACGAACAGCGCATTGAGCGACTGGAACCACGCGGACGGGATGGACACGCCGAGCAGTTCGGTGCGTGTGAGACGGTCGGCGAACAGCGCAATGGACAATCCCGCCTGTTCGAAGATCGCCCAGAAGATCATGGCTGCGATGAACAGTACGAACACTGCCGCAATGCGCGAGGCCTCCGCCCCGCCGCGCCCCGCGAAGTAGACCACCGCAGCGATGGGCAGCAGTACGAAGCCATAGCGTAGCCACTGAAATCCAGGCGTATCGGAAAGAACAGCCAGGGTCATGAGAGTCGCAGTGCCGCCTGCAACTGCGCCCAACTCCAACGAGAATGGGGTGTCGCTCCTGACTGCCGACCTGTGGGGAACATAGAACCTGGACCGCGCCCTGACGAACACGGCAAGGCCCAGCGCCATGCCGATGCCGGCCGCCGCAAATCCCCAATGCCAGCTGGCGGTTGCGTCGAAGCCCTGCAACGACAACCACGCCTTGAACCCGAGGCTTTGAGCGAGGTAGCCGGTAACCACGGGGGCGATGAATGCGCCGATGTTTATCCCCATGTAGAAAAGGGAAAATCCCGCGTCACGGCGACCGTCCTCGCTCGGATAGAGCCCTCCGACCATCACGCTGATGTTGGGTTTGAACAGCCCCGTGCCGAGCGCAACGAGAACCAGCCCCACGTAGAACGAGAGTTCGAATGGCAGGGCCAGCGTGAAATGCCCCGCCGCGATGACGGTGCCGCCGATCAATACCGCGCACCGGGCGCCCAGGTACCGGTCGGCGACATAGCCACCCGGAATCGACATCATGTAGACGGCCATCGTATAGTTGCCGTAGATGCCCGCAGCATCCATTGTCGAAAAGCCGAGGCCGCCGTCGGCCATCGGCGTGACCATGAACAGCACGAGAAGGGCGCGCATACCGTAGTAGGAGAACCGCTCCCAAAGTTCGGTGAAGAAAAGTGCGGCGAGACCGGGCGGATGGCCATTGAAGCCGATCGCCCATCCCGTTCGTTCCGGTGTTGGAGGGTTCACGTCCGGCGCCATGATCAATCCGGCGTGAGGATGAAACCGCAAAGCTCAACGGCGCGCGGCCGCCACCCGGGTCAGACGTCAGTGCCCCTCGGATTCGTTGGCGGGATCGGACTGGAGAAGTCCGTAGTTCTGAATGCCGATCTTGCCGATGAGGTCGAGCTGGGTCTCGAGGAAATCCGTGTGACCTTCCTCGTCTTTCAGAAGTTCCTCAAATAGCGCCATAGTCACGTAGTCTTTGTGCTGGCGGCAGATCTCGCGACCTCGTGCATAGGTCTCAAGCGCGATAAGCTCACCCTTGAGGTCGCACTCCAGAACTTCCTTCAGATCCTGACCGATCATCAGCGGCGCGACATGCTGCAGATTGGGATGACCTTCGAGGAAAATGACGCGGGCAATCAGCTTGTCCGCATGAACCATCTCTTCGAGGGACTCAGCCTTCTCTTTTTTGGCGAGCTTCGTAAAGCCCCAGTTCTCCAGTAGGCGGTAATGCAGCCAATACTGGTTGACCGCACCCAATTCGAGTTTGATCAACTCGTTGAGGATGTCGATGACGTCCTTATTGCCTTTCATTGGGCGCTCCGTGGCAGGTGGGCATGGATGTGCTGTCTTACGGCCAGACCCGTTTCAATCGCACTTCAGCGGTACGAGGCCGGTCGACCCTCACTTCTTGATAGATCGGACAGCACGGGCTGCCAAGCCGATGTCAGAAGTTGACGCGGCGGGCGGCCTGGGGCACTGCCGTTTCCTGGCTGTGCAAATCGGTTGGGACTGAACGGGCTGCGGGTTTCAAAACCCGGCGCGCGGGGCGCTGGACGATGTCCTGAAGCTTCGTTTTTGCTGTCGCGCAGGCGCACGGGCAAATCAGCCCTTTGGCTTCCAGTTCTTCCATCTTGGCGTAGATGGTGTCGGCCGCCAGCGTCGCGCATCCGCAGCAGTTCATCTTCTTTTCGAGATGACGGTAGACCACACCCGGTGTCGGCAACGGGGCGTTGGGCTGGCTCATGATTTCGAGAACCGCCGTCTCGAGATCCTTATCGGTCACCACGGCGCAAGAGCAGACGATCATGTGCCAGCCTCGTGCAAAAGCCTGTGGCCGCCATAGTCATTCGCCTGCGTCGTCGACGACATCTAAGTTCCCCAATTCCAGAGGGTTCAAGGCCCTCGAACGGTTGTGCTGCATTCGCGCGGTCCGGGCACAATCGTATCGGTCGCGGACATTGTCAATGCGTCCTTACATACACGTCCGCGTTTAGAGGAATTCGAAAAAGCAACGACTTGTCACGGTCGGAACAGCGCCCGCCGGCCCCATTTCCTAGGTTGGCCTCAGTCGCACACCGAGGGATTAGGCACCATGCAACGCAAAGGTCATTCGTATCGCATCGGAAGCGGCCGCACGGGCGTCCGTTCATGTACTGCCCACGCGACGACAACTATGCCGATCTATCCAATCCCACCTAATCTCCAGCGCAAGTTGCAGGGACCCGTCGATCTGGTGGTTCTGGAGGATTGCTATCACCTGGTGACGATCGACCGGCAGCGCGACACGGTGCTCGCCCGCACTGCCGACTTCGTTGCACGGATATCGACGAGTTTGGGCGCCCACGGCGGCGCTTGCGCCGTAAAGCCACTCGCGGCCTGAGCCGTCTGGCCCTTCGAAATCAGAAAAAGCGTAAAGTTTTGCGGGTGTTCCGGCAGGAACAGCTCACCGATGCCTTCTGCCGCATGATGGCTTCAACGACAGCAAAACAATAACGACCTCCTTCGAACATACGCCCTTTGGAGACGACAATGTCCAAGTCCATCATCGCCACTGTAGCCGCCGTCGCTCTCGTCTCGTCCGTAACCATGTCCTCCAACGCCGAAGCCGGCCATGGTCTCGGTCTGGGTATCGGCATTGGCATTCTGGCCGTCGGGGCCATGGCCGCTGCATCCCAGAAGCAAGAGCAGACCCAGGCCCGCAAAGCCGCACGCGAGCGTTCCGTCTATGAAGCCAAAGCCAAGGCCAAAGCGCAGGCACAGGCCGAGGCAAAAGCTCGGGCACGCGCCGAAGCCCAGGCGGAAGCTCGCCGCCAGGAGATTGCCGCCCGCAAGGCCGCCGAGCGCCGCGCAATTGCCCGTGCTGAAGCACAGGAAACTGCCAAAATCGAGCAAGGGAAGGCCGAACAGACGGCAGCGCCGGTAACCGGAACGGTCGACTTTGTAGCCAATACCACCAGCACCTTCGTGGCAGCCCCCTCGACGACGGCGGCTCTGGCCAAGTCCGACATCGGCACAACCACGGCAGAAAGCCCGGCCGCGGCCGCGCCAACCGTAATTCCAGTTGCAGCTGCCACGCCGGTGGCCCAGACAGCCTCCGGGACCGGCGACTGCAAGCGCTTCATTCCTGCGGTGGACGTCACGATATCGGTAGCCTGCGAGTAAGTCCGGCGTCTTCAACCGCCTAGGCCCGTTCACGAGGTCCGGCCAGCCAAAAATTCTCTCTTGCCCCACTTTTCCGACACGAAGGTTTTTCGAAGGAGCACGACTTTCCGGAGACTGCAATCGGGTCCTGTTCCGCCGACCGACTCCGGTTTTTTCGCTTACGGATGATTTTTCGGGCCGTGTTCCGGCCGGAACAGCGCGGGGCGGGGTAAAGGCACATTATCACTCCGACGGATGCGACCGACCTCGCGACATCAAACAAACGACTGGAGCCCGCCATGACCAAGTCCCTGATCCTCAGCCTCGCCGCCGCTGCCACGTTTGCCGCCACGACTTCCTTCGGCCCCGCCGCCGAAGCTGGAGGGGTCCGGCTTGGTTTCGGCTTCCCGCTCGGCTCGTTCACCGCCCAGCCGACGCACGGCTACGGCGGTTCGAGCTATGGCGCCGAAAAGCATTGCGTCAAGCGGGCGCCATCTTATGTCAGCTCCGCACGCCCGAGCACCAAGTTTGCACGCACTAAGACCGAACGCAGCGAAACCCGCGTCGCGACCTACTCGAAACCGAAGCAGACCACGACCACTTCAGCCCCGATCGTGACCGCCGCAAAGTCCGAGGGTACGGCCGCCTCGCCAGCTACAACGGGTTCGACGGCACTTGCCGCCGGAACGGCAACATATCCGGCCACGACGACACTGGCAGCCGTGACTGAGACCGAAACGATCAATGCGATTCCGGCGCCTGCTGCCACCACGGCCGGTACGGTCGGCGAAAATAACCAGCCCGTCGCGGCGACCGAAGAGACGGTTATCGCCGCCGCAAACACAGGTTGTAAGAAGTTCATTCCGGCAGTCGGCGTCACAATCTCGATCGACTGCCCCAAGTAATCAGTCGCGTTAACTCGAAACCGCATTGACGATATCAGGTGCTGGACAAGGCTCGCGCGTTGTCCGCACATGGCCACAGCTCCAGAACGACGGGACCAGCACCATGACCGCAGGCAACGACATTTCCGAAGCTGCAGGCGGACCACTCGGCCCCGGCCTTACGGCCAAGACTATCAAGATGGCGCCGAAGCTCGCCTACCGGAACCTCTTCCACGACCAGTTGAGCCTCATCGTCACACTCGTCGGCATCGTCTTCTCGCTGATCCTTGTCGCAGTCCAATGCGGGCTTTATCTGGGTTCGGAACAGAAAATCGCGACCGTCATCGACCACACGCCCGCCGACCTGTGGGTCGTGCCGATCGGTACCAAGAGCTTCGACGATCCGTCTCTGCTGACCGGCCGCGAGAAGTATGCGATCCTGTCGACGCCAGGCGTCGCCAATGTCGAAGAGATGGTCGTCAGCTTCGGCAGCTGGCGCAAGCCAGGCGGTGGCAAGAAGGCCTTCATTCTCGTTGGACTCGACAACGCACGTGGCGGCGTCCAGCCCTGGAATATCGTCGAAGGGAGCGTTTCGGAACTCGCCACACCGAATGCGCTCGCGGTCGACAAGTCGTATCTCAAGGATCTCGGCATCGACGGTCTGGGCGCCCACGCCGAGGTCAACCAGCAGCGCGTGCAGGTAACGGCACTGACGAAAGGCATCCGTTCGTTCACGACGCTGCCTTACGCCTTCACATCGATCGCGAACGCGCGCAAGCTGGTCGATGCCGGGCCTGAGCAAGCGACCTATCAGCTCGTGCATCTGGCCGATGGCGCCGACCGCGAAGCGGTGCGCGCCGAAATCGCAGCCCGCCTGCCCGACACCGAAGTCTTGACGCATGATGACTTCCGGGCGCGCAGCCTCAACTACTGGATGTTCAACACGGCCGCTGGCGCGGCCCTCATCGCGGGCGCGGTCCTAGGCGTGATCGTCGGTGTCGTAATCGTCGCCCAGACACTCTACTCCTCGACGAAGGACCACTTGAACGAGTTCGCCACCCTGCGCGCACTCGGCGCCTCGGCCGGTTACATCCACGCGGTCATCCTCATCCAGGCCATTCTGAGCGCTGTGATCGGCTACATCATCGGCTTCACGCTGATCATGCTGCTGATAAGGGCGACGACGAACTCGACGCTCAACATCGTCATGACGCCGAGGCTCGCCATAGCCTTGCTCGCGCTGACGCTCGGCATGTGCATCTTCGCCGCCATCTCTGCCATCTTCAAGGTAACCCGCATCGACCCGGCGGGCGTGTTCAGCCGATAACGCCTCACCCGGCGTGACAGTCAAGGCCGCGCCCCGGTCTCGAGCGAAGACGAAGGACCCGACGCTGGCGCGACAAGTGTTTCCGGACGCGGCCACGGCTGGTCATCGGCCCGGCCGGGTTTGGGCGTCAGTCTCTCGCCCTTGACAAGCACGCGATAGAACGGGGTTTGCGTTGGCGAAACGGCATTTGCGCCCGCCGCTGAGCCCGACGGCGGCGTAACTGTACTCATGACATTTAGCCCGCCACTAATCTGATCGATCAAAACCTCGCCCATTTGGGACAGCTTGTCTGCGCTCTCCGTCCGCGTCACCAGCGCCACGACCGAGGCGGGGATCGCGGGTCGAATGATGTCGATCGTTGCCACGTCCTCGCGACCGTTCGATTGAACGGTTTTCAGGGTAATGCGGCCGTTGTCGGCTTTCTGATCGCCAGTTGCGGAAGCCGGCAGCCCACCGCTGGCAGCCCCCTTGGACGCGATGGCCGCCGCGTCCAGCGGGGAGGGCGCATCGAGATCCTTCACCTTGGTCTTTTCGGGATTGATCTTCTCCTGCTCGGCCTCGCTACCGGCGAGCGGCACGGCGCGGCTCGCCTTGGCCTGGTTCAGGTCGCGCCGCAGATCGCGCTCGACGAAATGAGCGAGCTTGCGATTGCCAGCAGCGGTGAAATAGGTGCCGTCGCCGTCGCGCAGCCGCACGATCTTGCCGGTAAGATCTGGACCCCAGGGGTCGAAAACCCCGTCCTCATTCAGGAACCCGGCGAATGCATCGACGTACTTGATGCCGTTGAGGTAGACGCGCTCGCGCAAGACCTCGTTCATCATCTGGGCATCGTCGTTGGCGTCGGACTTGCGGACGTTGGGCAATCCCACCCAATAGACGGACAAGCCGCGCCGTTTCAGCATCTTCGCCAGCATGTCGATGCGATTGCCGTACTGGGTGCGCCATTCCGGCGTGCCGACAGGAATCCTCCTGCCGCTGTCCGTTCGGGCAGAGACTTCGATCCCAGGCCCCGAGCATGACGATGGCGATCGTAGGCGGATCCTGCCTGAGCGTATCTTCGAGTTCGACGAGCTTTTCGTCGAACTCCGACCGCATGACGCCGTTCAGCGCCAGATGTTTCGGCGCGATCTGCAGACGCGCGTCGCCGGCGAAGGCATCGAGAACGCCCGTGAGAAGGCCCTCGGCCAGATCATCGCCGATGACCGATAGCTTGTAGACATCGCCCTGGGGGAACGGCGTGATGAAGCTCGACCCGAGCGTATCGTCCTGCTGTGCCGCGGCAGGCTGCGGCACGGCAAAAAGCGCCGCCAGAATGGCAACGGTCAGGACTGTGAAAAAGCGCATCATTCCGCGTCTCGTCTCCGAGCATCACAACGAATGCAGCGTTCACGCTAGTTGGCCGCGGTCGACCGCAAACTTGTCAACACCGCATCCGAGGGCCAGCAGTCGACCTTCAGATTCTTGGAACGTTGATACGCGCCGATGACCTTTCGCGTATTCGAACCGATCTTGCCATCGATTTTCTCGACATCAAAGCCCAGCGCCTGCAACCGAGTTCTGGATCTCCTCGATAACCTTGGCTTTTTGGCCGCCCGTGCCGCCGAACTGGTGGACAAAGTCGCCGCCGCCCGCGATCCGGTCGGCAAGATGGCCGACGAAAACGGCATAGAGGTCGGACATGTTATAGCGGCGGATGACCTTGTAATTCTCAAGCACTAGAAACGACGGCCCGTAGGTCCCAGCCACGCTCATCAGGTAGGCCTGGAGCCCCAACTGCTTTTCGGTCCACGGCCTGCCACCGGCGCGTACGAACCCGATTTTCAACCATTCAGAAATGGGCCGAGCTTGCGTCGGTCCTTCATATCCGCAATCGGCGTTCGCGGGAATGACGACCTCGTAACCCCATGTCTCGCCCGCGACCCAGCCCTTACCGGCAAGCTGGGCAGCGGTCGAACCCAACGCGTCGGGAACGGAATGGAAAATATCCTTCTTGCCATCGCCGTCGATGTCGCGGGCGTATGGCACGTACTCGGTGGGCATGAACTGCGTGAGACCGACGGCCCCGGCCCACGACGATCGCATGTCGGAGCGCGCGACGCCGAGTTCAAGCATCTGCAAGGCAGCCACGAGTTCCTTTCGGAACAGATCCTTGCGCCGGCCCGCGTAGGCAAGCGTCGCAAGAACCCGCATCGCATCGTGCGGCAGCTTGTAGGCTCCGAATGCGGTTTCCCGTCCCCAGATGGCGAGCAACGAATAGCGGTCGACTCCCGACCCCCGTTCAATCTTGTCGAGGGCCTGCTTGTGATCCTTGAGAAAGGTGCGGCCCTGGGCGGCAAGGCGTTCGAGATAGGCTTTGTCCAGGTATTCCGCCGGCGCCCGCGTGAACTCGGCCTGCCCTGCGCTGCCCGACTTGTCCCGCCCGGGCAGATCGAGATCGGGAATGGAATAATTCGGCTCCATGCCGGCGAATGCCGCATCGAACGTCTTGCGCGAAACGCCGAGCGCGGCAGCGTCCGGCCATACGGTCTCGACCCAAGCCGAAAATGTGGGATCCGCGTGCGCAGCGCGCGGTCCCACCGCGTGAGCGGCTAAGGCCATGACGACCGTCAGACAGGTCAGCAGCCGATGCCGCCGCGCACCCGCACGTAATGGAAAGTAGATGGACCGCCGCACTCCTGCTCCCGGATTACTGCATTGAAACCCAATACCAAGTCCTATCATCGAGGAGTTTCGGGGATTCGGGGCTTTTTTACGACCCTACGGGACACCGGCCAGACATTCTCCAAACAAAAACCCCGCCGCCACGACTGGCGCCGGGGCTAGAAGCAATGGCTGAACGAGATCTCAGGAGGTCTTGCGGATGCCCATCCGATGCTGCTCCCAGGCGAGCGCATGACTGACAATCAGTGCCAGATCGTCATGTTGGGGCTGCCAACCCAGGGTTTGCCTGATCTTGCCCGACCCCGCCACGATCGCCGCGGGATCTCCGAGACGCCGGCCGACGAGGCGGACATTGAAGTCGTTGCCCGAAACCCGCTTCACGGCGTCGATCACTTCAAGGACCGAGAAGCCCCTCGAGTAACCGCAGTTGAAGACATCCGATTTGCCGCCGGCGCGCAGGTAACTCAGCGCCGCGGCGTGGGCCGAGATCAGATCGCTGACATGGATGTAGTCGCGGATGCAGGTTCCATCCGTAGTCGGATAATCCGTTCCGAAAACGTCGATTGAAGAGCGCTGACCCAGCGCCGTCTCGCAGGCAACCTTGATCAGATGCGTAGCGCGTGGCGTCGACTGGCCGGAGCGGCATTTCGGATCGGCGCCTGCGACGTTGAAGTAGCGCAGAGCGCAATACTTGAAATCGTGCGCCCTGGCCGTATCGCCAAGCATGATTTCCGTCATCAGTTTCGACCAGCCGTAGGGAGACACGGGCCGGAGTTCGGAGTCTTCCGAAACAGGGTTTTCCATGACGTCGCCATAGACGGCGGCGGTCGATGAAAAGATGAAGTTCTTAACGCCGGTGGCGACGGCGACTTCCATCAGCGCGCGCGATTTAACGGTGTTATTGTGATAATAACCTAACGGATCCGCGACCGATTCCGGGACGACGATCGAACCCGCGAAATGAATAATGGCTTCGATATCATGTTTGCGGATTATGGTGCTCACGAGATCCTGATCGCCGACATCGCCCACGACCAACGGTACGGCACGCGGCACCGAGGAGCGTATACCCGTTGAAAGGTTGTCTAAAACGACTGTTTTTTCACCAGAATCCAGGAGATTGAGCACCATGTGGCTACCGATGTAGCCTGCCCCACCCGTGACCAGAACCGCCATGGTCTCTCCTGTGACACCTTTTTTGCGAATTGCAAATCGCAGACAGGTTAGCGAAATGAACTTGAGCATTTCTAACAATGTCCCGTCACAATTGAAACATTAATTACCGTCAACGGATTTTGTTTCCCTCCCATAAACCCTGGAGCCCTGAATGACCGCCCCGTCACGACGCATTCGTAAGGCCGTGTTTCCCGTTGCCGGACTCGGCACTCGTTTTCTTCCAGCGACCAAGGCCGTGCCGAAGGAAATGCTGACCGTAGTCGACCGGCCGGTGATCCAGCACGTCGTGGACGAAGCCCGGGCAGCTGGCATCGAGCACTTCATCTTCGTGACGGGCCGCGGCAAAGCCGTCATCGAGGATCACTTCGACATCGCCTTCGAACTCGATCGGACGCTCGCCGACCGCGGCAAGAAAGTGGAACTGGAGGCGCTCGCACGCGATCTTCCCGCTGCCGGACAGGCGAGCTTCACCCGCCAGCAGTCGCCGCTCGGGCTCGGTCATGCCGTCTGGTGCGCCCGCGACATCGTCGGTGACGAGCCGTTCGCACTGCTGCTGCCCGACATGCTTCATCAAGCGGCGCGGCCATGCCTCGCATCGATGATGGAGGCCTACGCCAATACCGGCGGCAACCACATCGCGGTAGCGCCCGTGCCCGAAGACCAGACGCACCAGTACGGGATCGTCGGCGTCGACGATGCGAAGGCGCCGGTCAGCCGCATCACCAAGATGGTCGAGAAGCCGCCGCGTGGCACCGCGCCTTCGAACCTTCACATCACCGGCCGCTACATCCTGCAGCCCGAGATATTCGGATTACTGGAAAAGCAGGAGCGAGGGGCGGGGGGCGAAATCCAGCTCACAGATGCGATGATCCGGCTCATGGGAGCCAAGGACCAGACGTTTCATGCAGTGCGCTTCGATGGGCGCATCCACGATTGCGGCACCAAGCTCGGCTTCCTGATGGCCAACGTAGCGTATGCTATGGAGCGGCCGGAACTCGCGCCTACGCTCAAAGCCGAGATCCAGCAACTGCTCGGCGTGTGAACAGCGGCGGCTTTGTCTCGTATATACGGTAAGTCCCGTTCGAGCAGCGGCGTAATCTTGCCGGTTTCGGCTGCGAAACGCATGCGATATGGTCGCGCGCGACAAGCTTCTACATGCCTGCGTCCGCCGGAGAGAGTGAATGGCCAAGAAACGGCAAAGCGATCCCGCTTCGGGGACCATGTACCGTACGCTCACGCCACCCGGCGTGTTTCTTGTGCGCATGCTGATCTTCCTAACATTGGTCGGCTTCCTGGCTGCAATTCTTCACGAACGGCTCATGATGTCGTTCATGACAAACCCCGGACTCAACGGGCTTATCGTCGGCGTCATGGCTCTCGGAGTCATCTACGCATTTCGGCAGGTCATCCGCCTGTACCGCGAGATCCGCTGGGTCAATGCATTCCGCATCTCCGATCCAGGCCTCGCCATCGACCACCTGCCGGTGCTGCTCGCACCGATGGCCACCATGCTGCGCGATCGCACGGGCGCCATATCGCTGTCGACCGCCTCGATGCGCTCGATCATGGACAGCATCGGCTCCCGCCTCGACGAAGCACGCGACACTGGCCGCTATCTCGTTGGACTGCTCGTCTTCCTCGGTCTGCTCGGCACGTTTTGGGGTCTGCTCGAAACAATGCAGTCCGTCGGCAAGGCGATTGCGACGCTCGACAACAAAGGCGAGGGTGTCGCCCTGTTCGACGAACTGAAGGCCGGTCTCGCCGCCCCTCTCAAGGGCATGGGAACGGCGTTCTCGTCATCGCTGCTGGGTCTGGCGGGTTCGCTGATCCTGGGGTTTCTCGAGCTGCAGGCCAATCACGCGCACAACCGCTTCTACAATGAGTTGGAGGAATGGCTGTCGGGTATAACGGAGCTGACGCCGGGGTCGACGACCGCTACCGACGTGGCGAGCCGCCAACTGACCAGCGCCATCTTCGAGATGCAGCGCGCCGTAGAGGAGTTGTCGGCCCGACTGCGAGCAGCCCCCATCATAGCCGGCAGCCCAGGCGCGGCGGGTGCGGAAGAAACCGTTCGCGATCTGGCGCGGGGCGTGAACCAGCTCGTCACACAGATGCGCAATGAGCAGAAGGTCGTGCGCGAGTGGGTGGATGAGCAGTCAACCCAGCAGGCAGAAGTGACCAGCGCATTGAAGAACCTCGCTGACAATCTTCAGCGGAGAGGCGGCTGATATGGCCGGGCGACGGCGAAGCGCGGAATACACCGAGTTCTGGCCCGGATATGTCGACGTCCTGTCGACCTTGCTGCTTGTCGTCACGTTCCTGATGTCGATCTTCATGCTGGCGCAGTATTTCGCCACGCAGGAAGCGGCAGGCAAAGATTCGGCGCTGGTGCGCCTAAATCGCCAGATCGCCGAGTTGACCAACCTGCTGTCTCTGGAGAAGGGCAAGAGCGAGGAATCCCAAGATCAATTAGCGGCTTTACAGGCGACGCTTGCCTCCATGCAGGAACAAAACGCCAAGCTGTCAGGCTTCGCGCTCACGGGAGATGAAAAAGCCAAGGGCGCCGAGAGCAAGATCACCGCGCTCTCCACCGAACTTGACGCACAAAAAACCGTCTCTAACGAGGCCCTCGCCAAGGTGGATCTGCTGAACCAGCAGATGTTGGCCTTGCGCCGGCAGATCGCCGCACTGAACGAGGCGCTCGAAGCCTCCGAGAAAAAGGGACAGGAAAGCGACAAGACCATCAAGGATCTTGGCCAGCGGCTCAATGCGGCGCTCGCCCGGCAGGTGCAGGAATTGCAGCGCTACCGCTCCGACTTCTTCGGCCGCCTTCGCGACCTGCTGAAGGACCGCAAGGACATCCGCATCGTCGGCGACCGCTTCGTGTTCGAAAGCGAGGTTCTTTTCGCATCGGGGTCCGCAACCCTCACTCCGGAAGGCCGGACGGCCATGGATCAGCTCGCTGCCGCTATCGTCGATCTGGAACGGCAGATCCCGAAGGATATCGACTGGGCGCTCCAAGTCGATGGCCATACCGATATCAGGCCGATCGCAAGCGCTCAGTTTCCCTCGAACTGGGAATTGTCGACGGCGCGTGCCGCATCGGTCGTCAAGTACATGATTTCCAAGGGCGTTTCGCCGCAACGGCTAGTCGCGGCAGGTTATGGAGAATTCCGTCCCATCGAAGCGGGCACGGACGAGCTGTCCATGCAAAAGAACCGCCGTATCGAGTTAAAGCTGACGAACAGGTAGACGCCTGCAGCCATGATCGGGATTTGGGCCAGAACCCCCACTCGCGCGCAAACTCCTGCCGGGTGTGATCGGCCGGGGCTGCGGCCTGCGGCATCCGTCGCGATCTGGCACCGGCAGTCCGAAGCCGCGCTTGACCGGCTGGCTCAGCGCATCGTTGAACTTGCAGCGATCCCGGCGGACGCCGGCTTTCATGACCGGGTCGATCAGCTGCGGACATTCATCAACAACCACTCCGATCACTGGAATGATCCGGTCGCCATCATGAACGCGGTGATCGCCCACGCCGAGGGGGCCGCACCACGACCCGCGGCTCTCGAATGCAATCGCCGCTCCGCACTTCTGGATCGGACGGCGCGCCAGTTCGGCTACCGGTCGCGTTACATCTGGATTTATCATTCGCGCAGGAACCGCGACTCCCACACCTTCCTCGAGATCCTCAAAGGATCGGTCGGCACATTGGGCCAGGTGCAAAAATCCAACTGCCGCGACGGCTTCTTCGATATACTGGGCGAGAGACCGCATACCCGCGTCGAGACGGCAAGCGCGGGCCGATAGAGGCATTCTATTCCGCCGCCTCGCGGCCAAATTGCAGATCGGCAAGGCGCCCGTAGAGGCCACCCTTCGTCACCAGATCGCGGTGCGACCCGACTTCGACGATGCGGCCTGCCTCCAGCACCAGGATGCGATCGGCCTTCTGCACGGTTGCAAGCCGGTGGGCAATGACGAGCGTGGTGCGGTTCTTCATGACGCCTTCCAGCGCCCGCTGGACCTGCGCCTCGTTCTCCGCATCGAGCGCACTCGTCGCTTCGTCGAGCAGCAGGATCGGTGCGTTGCGCAGCACGGCGCGGGCAATTGCCAGACGCTGGCGCTGGCCGCCGGACAGTGTCACGCCGCGTTCACCGAGCCGCGTTTCGTAGCCTTCGGGAAGTTCGCCGATGAACTCGTCGGCCTGCGCTGCAACAGCAGCGGCCTTGACGTCATGGAGGCAGGCGTTGGGCGTGCCATAGCGAATGTTCTCCGCCACCGAATCGGCAAAGATCGCGACGTCCTGTGGCACCAGCGCCATGCGCGAGCGCAGGTCCTCCAGGTCGGCCCGCTTGACATCGACGCCGTCAATGAGGATCTGGCCGGAGGTCACGTCATAGAAGCGCAGCAGTAGATTGAAGATGGTCGTTTTACCCGCACCCGACGGACCGACGAGTGCCACCGTCTCGCCCGGCGCGACGCGAAATGTTAGCCCTTCGAGCGCTGCGGCATCGGGCCGTGACGCGTAAGTGAACGAGACGTTATTGAACTCGATCTCGCCCTTCGCGGGCCCGGGCAACGGCAGCGGGTTTTGAGGCGAGCGGATGTCGGGAACGACGGCGAGGATTTCGGTCAGCCGCTCGGATGCGCCGGCAGCCTGCGAGAGTTCGCCCCAGACTTCGGCCAACTCGCCGAGCGCACCGGCAGCGAACAGGGCATAAATGACGAACTGCCCGAGCCGGCCGCCCGTGATCTCGCCACTGACGACCGCCGACGCGCCATACCAAAGGATGCCAACGATGCTGGCGACGGTGAGAAAGATGGTCAGCCCCGTCAGCCCGGCGCGCGCTCGCATGCGATGCTTGGCAGCATCGAACGAACGCTCGACGGCGTCGAGAAAGCGGCACGACACGGCCTGTTCATGGCCGAAAGCCTGCATCGTGCGAACGGCAGAAAGGTTCTCGGCTGCATAGGCGGACGCTTCGGCAATCGTATCCTGCGCCTTGCGCGACAGCTTGCGAACGGCCCGGCCATATCCCAGAAGCGGGAAGACGATGACGGGTATGGCAGCCAGCACCAGCACCGACAGATGCACGCTCGTGACGAACATCATGACGATCGAGCCGATCAGCATGATGACGTTGCGGAGGGCCTGCGACATCGTATGTCCGGCGACCGCCTTAATCTGCGTGGTGTCGGCAGTCAGGCGGCTCATCACTTCGCCCGAGTGCGTCTTCTCGAAGAACGACGGGCCAAGGCGGGTCAGATGCGCGAACACGTCCGCGCGCAGATCGGCCACCACGCGCTCGCCAATCCAATTGACGAAATAAAACCGGCTGGCAATCGCGACCGCGAGCACGGCGCCGATCACCATCAGCATCATGAAGTAGTTGTCGATCAGTTGGCCGTCGGCGGCGCCGAACCCGAAATCGATCATGCGCCGAACGGCCATCGGCACGGCGAGCATGGCCAGAGCCGAAACGACCAGCGCCACGAGTGCCGCCGCGACGATGCTGGGATGAGCGAAAATGTAGGGCTGGAGCGCCATCAGGGGGCGCAGCGACTTGGACTTGCGCTCCGCCGTTTCGCCGTCTGCGGTCTCGCCGGTGGTGGTGCCTCGCGCCCTGGCCATTTTACTGTTGTCGCCTTTAACCGTGTTATGTGCTTGAGCGAGCGGGAGTTTCCCAGCAGAGCCCGATTTCTGGCCAGAGCAACAATGCACGACCGCATTGTCCGGCTCAAGAGCCGCCGTCACGTCCTGTAGGTGCCGGAAATCTCGTGATCCCGGAGCGTTTTTCAAGGCTTGTGCCGTCTCATCACTTCGACTATAGAAGCGCCTTCTCGAATTCAAGGTTCAGCAGCGACCGAGCGAGACGCTATTTTCGCTCCGGGTCGAATTGGGCCGTTCATTCATACGAGCAAGCACCATGAAGAAAGACCCCGACCTGCACCCCGATTATCACCAGATCAAGGTGAAAATGACGGACGGCACGGAATTCATCACCTATTCGACCTACGGCCATGAAGGAGACGAGTTGCAACTCGACATCGATCCCTCGACGCATCCGGCATGGACGGGCGGCGATGCCAAGCTGATGGACCGCGGCGGCCGCTTGTCGAAGTTCAAGAAGAAGTTCGAAGGCATCTTCTAAGACGGCTGAGCAAAGAGAGACGCTTCAGTTTGATAAAGGCCCAGATCACTCCGGGCCTTTTTGTTTGCGATGACTATGCCGGTGAGACGACGACCGCCGCCAGGTGCTCAATTGGCTTTGCCGCCAAACGCTCGCTCCAGGCGGCGCATCTGAACTTCGACCGGGTTGACCGTCACGACTGCGATGTCGTCAGCGTCGGGCTTGCGGCTCATGGCGAGATCGAGTTGCACGATCCGGTCGTGCAGGCCAAAGCTCTCTTCGATCAGACCGCGAAGGCCCTGCGGCAGCTCCGCGAAGCCGCGGATATGTGAGGGTCGGCCAAGGCTCTGCAGCTTGACGCGCTGGCGCTTGCGCTGCGCTTCTTCCTCGGTGATCTCGCCGTCCTTCAGGGCGCGGCGAATGAGCAGCCACGACGCCAGATCCAGCAGCCGCGTCGTCAGACGCATGCTTTCGGTTGTGTAGAGAACGGTGACATTGCCCGGCAAGCTTTTCGAGTCCCGGCGGCCATCTCCATCGAGATAGGCTGCGGTGCGTTCGACGAGGGCCATGCCCTCCTTGAAGACCTGATCGAAGAACTGGGAGGCCTGGAAGCGCTCACCGAAGGAAATCGTAGTGCCGCCGTAGGGCACGTTGTCTTCGACGCTGGAACGATCAGTCATGATGATACGCTTTGACACCGACGCTTACACTCCAATAATCAATACCACCGATACACACTATGTGGCCATAGTTAACAACAAGGTTCAAATCGAGGCACTTTCATTTTGTCTGTTTTCGTCAAATGTGGACAACGCAAAAAATAAGCCGCCCAGGGGGCGGCTCTGAAGTCACTGGGATGCGTCAAACAGGGTGGCAATGTGCCACCCGGGTCCAAGAAAACTGGATGCCTTCATTCATACGCCCGTAACACTAACGAGCGGTTAAACCGATCTCGATTTTCGAACGGCTCGAATTCACACACGAACGTTCTCACCGATCGGCGGAAGCCGCAGCGGCGGCACAAAGGACAACCCGATCTTTACGCCGCTGCAATGGCTCCTCAACCGCTGAACAGCGCTGCGGCAGCGGCTTCATGCGCGCGCTTGCGTTCGACTTCGGCCTTCACCCGATCGATCTCCCCCTGCAAGGCCGAGATGCGCACTTCAAGTTCGGCTACCGCCAGCGTGTCGAGATTGTCGCCGACTGCGATGCCCGCCGCCGCTTTGGCACGTGCTTCGTCCCAATCCATGATCCAGATCCTCCAGCTACAAAGTCATCTGGTCTAAATCTGTCACGGCGTGACGCTTGTCTCAACTCCCGCGCTCGGGCTATCGGTTCCCGGCCCGCATCGTGCCGGCTGACACCATAGGACCCGACATGCCCGCACTTCCCGCTTCGATGACCGCGATCGCGATTGCCCGAAAGGGTGGGCCAGAGGTGCTCGTTGAACAGACGGTGCCTCTGCCCACGCCAGCCCTCGGCCAGGTCCTGATCAAGGTGGCGGCGGCCGGCGTGAACCGCCCCGACGTGCTGCAGCGAAAGGGGGCATACCCTGCCCCCAAGGGCCATTCGGAGCTTCCTGGCCTGGAGGTGTCGGGCGAGATCGCGGCGATAGGCGGTGGCACGTCGCGCTTCTCGATCGGCGACAAGGTTATCGCGCTCGTCAACGGCGGCGGCTATGCGCAATACTGCATCGCGGAGGAGCCGGCGACGCTGCCTCATCCCGTCGGCCTGAGCGCGGTGGAAGCGGCGGGCGCGCCGGAGACGTTCTTCACCGTCTGGCACAACGTGTTCGAACGCGGCGGCTTGAAGCCGGGTGAATGGCTCCTTGTTCATGGCGGCTCAAGCGGCATCGGCACAACCGCGATCCAGCTTGCCAAGGCCTTCGACGCCAAGGTGCTGACAACGGCCGGATCGGCGGAAAAGTGCGCGGCCTGCGTCGCAATCGGGGCCGATCGCGCGATCGACTATCGCAGCGAGGATTTTTCCGAGGTCGTAAAGGCCGCAACGGGCGGGCGCGGTGTCGACGTCATCCTCGACATGGTCGGCGGCGACTACATCGACAAGAACATCCGCGCCCTTGCCGACGACGGACGGCTGGTCAATATCGGCTATCAGTCGGGCTCGCAGGCGACAATCGACTTCATGCGCGTGATGCTGAAACGGCTGACGCTGACCGGTTCGACGCTGCGCATCCGCTCCACCGAAGTGAAGGGCGCAATTGCCCGCGAGGTCGAAGCGAAGGTGTACCCACTGTTTGCCGACGGCCGAGTCAAGGTCGTGATCGACAGCACGTTTCCTCTCATGCAAGCGGTGGACGCCCATCGCCGCATGGAAACGAGCCAGCACATCGGCAAGATCATCCTGCGCGTGGACTGACCAATGTCTTTATTCTTGGGGACGAGCCAGCCGTTGCGGCGCCCGCTTTGTTTGTCAGACAGCGATTGGCGACCCGGGTCCCCTAAACGCCCTGACACGATCCCGACACTGTGTCTTGGCAGTCTCTATCCCGTGAAATCACGCGCCGCCGCCGCATACTCGCCTGCGGTGCTATGATGCGAGAAGAGGCCGGGGCCGAGTTGGGGAGATCTGGGGTCATGATGTTTTGCCGATCCGCCGTGACCACGAGCATCGCCGCCGCGCTGATCGCGGCAACGGCCTCGCACGCGATGGCCGACGGCCGTTTCAGCAATCTGGCAGGTGCCTGGCGCGGGGTCGGGCGCGTGCAGCTGGCCGAGGGCAAGAACGAGCATCTGGCCTGCAAGGCGTACTACACGGAGAAGGATGCGGGCACCGGGCTCGGCATTGCACTTCAGTGCGCCAGCGCCGGCAACAAGATCGACCTCAGGGCGACACTAAGCGAAAAGGACGGCAAGCTTTCGGGCCAATGGGAAGAGCGCGGCTTCAATTCCACGGGAACCGTCGAAGGCGGATCGGACGGGTCGCGGCTCGATCTCAAGATCAGCGGCACCATCGAAGCCCAAATGTCGATCACGCTCGAAGGCGAGAGCCAACTCATCTCCATCTCCTCGGAGAGCTCCGGGTTCAAGGCTATCGATCTTGAGCTACTACGCGGCTGACCCGCCGAGACGTTCCGGCGAAACGATGCACGTCTGCCACAGTTGGCCCAGCACCTCGGGGTCAAGCGGCAGTTTTGCCCGATTTCATGTGATATGATTTTGCAATGGTTCGGGGCGCCATTCCAAGCGCACCCTGCCCATTATATATAATTCCGGAGCCTGATCATGAACCGCCTGACCATGTGGACACTCACCGGCCTCGCAGCCGTATTGGCGCTGACGGCCGTGGCACCCGCAGGGGCCAGCTGGAAGCGTTACCGCGGTTACAACGGCGTGGAGCAAGGCTACGTCGTCGCCAATAGCCGTTTTGGCAACGGCAGCGTCAAAGGGACCGTGCGCCCGGCGCGCTATGGCCTGCAGGTGCGATTGCCGGGCGGCACCTGGGTCGATTGCCGCACCAGCTGCTCGGAAACTCTACGGGTCGAGACCGTCGATCTATGGGCGGACCAGGGCAACATGGCCGGACCGGGCACATTGTTGGATGAGTGTGGAATATTAGGGTGCCTCGGCTTTGAAGTGCCGCTGCCATAATAGCGCAACCCGCATTTACTTTTAACATTTCAAGCAAGAAAAGGATTACTGCGCCGCTCGTTTCCAATGGTGCTCGGCGATCCGTGTCCGCAGATGAAGGCGAAGTCGTCGCCGAGCGGGAACAGCTTGGTGTGGATCGCCGAGATCAGGGCGTCATGGTCACCATAGGGGAAATCCGTGCGCCCTATCGAGCCCTTAAAAATGACGTCTCCCGCCAGCATGAACTTCTGCGCCCGATTGACGAACACCACCGAGCCCGGCGAGTGGCCCGGGCAATGCAAAATCTCGAACGTATGACCGCCAACGGTGACGGTCTCCCCCTCGAAGAGCCAGCGATCGGGCGTGACGTTGCGCGCCGGAATTCCGTACAATTCTCCCTGGCGCACTAGGTTGTCGAGAAGGAACTTGTCGGCGATGTGCGGCCCCTCGATTTCGACGCCCAGCGCCGCGCGCAATTCGTCGGCGCCCGCCGCGTGATCGATGTGCCCATGGGTCAGCAGGATCTTTTCCGGCTTCATACCAACTTCGGCGATGGCGCCACGGATCTCATCGAGATCGCCGCCCGGATCGACGATCGTGCCGGCCATCGTGTCGGGGTTCCACAGCAGCGTGCAGTTCTGCTGGAACGGCGTAACAGGAATGATCGCGGCCTTCAGGCCGGATGGCACAGGTGTTCGATCGCTCATATTGTCTCGTCAATTGCAGGAATGCTGTCGGCGCTAGGTAATGCCAACGGCGCTGGGAGGCGAGAAAATTCCGTCAGGTCGAGCCGGCCGACGGCACACTGACGAAGCTGTCGCGGCCCCGCTTGACGATCTCGGGATTGCGGTCGGTGGTGTAGTAGTCTCCGATAACCAGCACATCCATGTCGGTGCGCAGATAGCAGGAGATCGCCTCCTCGGGGCGGTTCACCACCGGTTCCTGCCGGTTAAAACTCGTGTTCAGAATGACCGGAATGCCGGTGAGCTTGGCGTACTCCTCGATCACTCCGTAGTAACGCGGGTTTGCTTCGCGCGCGATCGTCTGGATGCGGCCGGTGCCGTCGACGTGGGCCGCAGCAGGAATGAGGGGGATCTTGACCGGCCTGATGCGCGGCGCCAGCGTCATGAACGGATCTGCTTGGGTGACCTCGAAGAATTCCTTCGCGTGTTCGACGAGCACGACCGGCGCGAAGGGCCGGAAGGCCTCGCGATGCTTGATCTTTGCGTTGATGAGTTCCTTGATCTTGTTGGAGCGTGCGTCCGACAGGATCGAACGGTTGCCGAGCGCGCGGGGGCCCATCTCGGCGCGACCCTGAAACCAGCCGACGATCTTTTGCTCGCTTAGATCGTGCGCGACCTTCCTCAGCAGCGCGGCTTCATCGAAGCGCTGATACTTGAGGCCCGACTTGTCCAGCCCCGCCTTGATCTCGGCGTCATTGAACTCAACGCCATAAAAGGCATGCGTCATTTCGAAGGTACGCGGATTCCCGAGCGTCTGGTGCCAGTGCCACAGGGCTGAACCGAGCGGCGCGCCGGTGTCGGACGCGCATGGCGGCACCCAGACATGCCTGTAATCGGTATCGCGCAGAATGCGCGCATTGGCGACGCAGTTCAGCGCGACGCCGCCCGAGATCACGAGGTTGCGCGAGGGATGCTTCTTGGAAAGGTTGCGGACGAGATGCAGGATCGTCTCTTCGATCGTGACCTGCAGGGCGTGGGCCAGATCGCGGTGGTGATCGGATAGGCTCTCACCCTTCTTCCTTGCGGCGCCGAAGGTCTGGTAGAACTTCCATTTGAACGGTTGGCGCAGGCCGTGCGTATCGAATGAGACGTAGTCGCGATTGATGCGGAAGCCGCCGTCGGGGCGAAGCTCGATCAGTTCTCGGAACTTGGGCAAGTACCTTGGCCCGCCGCACGCGGCGAGCGCCATGACGGTGCCTTCCTCGAACACCTTGAAGCCAAGGTACTCCGTCGAGCACGTGTAGAGCATGCCGAGGCTGTCAAAGAAATCGCTCTGCCACTGGCGCTCGAGCTTGATGCCCTGCCCGGTAAAGGCGCTGGTCGAGGTGTCGTCGCCGTACCCGTCCATGATGAGAACGGTCGCCTCCTCGAACGGGGAGACGTTGAACACGGCAGCGTGCGCGCTGTGATGCGAGACCTGTACGATCTTCGGCATCTTGGAAAAGCCATACCGCTTGCCAAGGCCCATGTAGAGCCGGAACGGCAGGTTGACGATGGCCGAGGCCTGCACGCGATGGGCGCTCGGCCACAGGAGATTGAAGCTCGCCGGAGCTTTACCGAAGACGTTGTGCAAGAGCGTCGGACGCAGACGCGCCATCTCCCACGGCGTCGTGATGACGTCTATATCCTCCAAACTGCGTTTGCCGTCGCCAAAGACGGCATCCAGGCACTGTTCCGGAAATTCGAGAGTATGTTTCTGCCGGTTGAACCGCTCTTCCTCTAGTACGTAGGCGGGAACACCGTTCTCAAGAAGCGCCAGACCCGTATCGTGAGACTTGGCCACAAGGCCGAGAATATTCACTTGGCGATCCACCTTCCCCGTCGCGGGCCGTTGTTTTGGGCCATGCCGCATCCGTTAAGAGCAAGAAGGACGTTAAGCCAAGTGCGGCCAGCATCCATGTCGCAGGTCAGTGCTTCAGGCATAACCCGGGCTCGCCTACCCTGCCGCAAGAACCCTGAGACGAGGTTGACGGCAGATGTTTACTTTTCGGATACCCGCCGAGTTGCAGGTCCAGATCGTCGCGGCCTGTCACGGGGACGGCTGACGAAGACCGCCGCTGCGGTGTAGATCAGAGCGGCTGTAGTGACGGCGGCGGGGACACGGATGCAGTTGCGGGACATGCGGTTTGCACGGATCGAGGGAACGGAAGTCTTCGTTCAGGTGACGTCGGCGGCAGAAGCCAAGGAAGCGATCAAAGAGCTTCGCCACAAGAAGAAGGAGGTCGGGCTGCTCAAGCGGCGGCTTGCGACCGAATTGAAGCGGGCCCGCGCCGTGGAAAACCGCGCCGAGCAAGCGGCAGAGCGCGTTGCCCGCAAAAAGGGATTCATGGGCGCCCTGGCGCGCCTGTCCCATGCCTTCAGCGACGACGAGGCGACGGAAACGGTGGAGCGTGTGGAGCGCGATATCGTCCGGATCGAGGATATCCTACACAACATCGAAAGCTGCATCATACAGCTCGAAGGTAAGCTCTTGAAATAGCTACTGGCGGCATATCCCGCCGAATGGATGATCGGGATTTTCCCCTCATTCGAGCGCGCTTCCAGCGGGCGCGAACCGCGCGCGCAGTTCTAGTCTTTTGGACTATGGCGCCCCACTTTGGGCTTGTGTAAGTTATGGCATCCGCTGGGGGTTTGAGTGACCGGCCCCGGCCCATAAACAATAACGACGCAAAATCAGTTTCTTGAGGAGGAGACACACATGATCCAACAAGCGATCAACGAGCTGTCCCAGCAGATCCGAATTCGCCCCCGGTACGACAATTTTATCGGAGGCACGTTCGTTCCCCCGGTCAAGGGCCAGTACTTCGTCAACCTGACGCCGGTTTCCGGCAAGCCGCTGTGTGAAATCGCTCGTTCCACGGCCGAAGACATCGAACTCGCACTGGACGCCGCCCACAAGGCGAAGGACGCCTGGGCCAACACCGCACCGGCAGAACGCGCCCGCCTGCTGATGAAGATCGCCGACAAGATGGAAGCCCATCTGAAGCTGATCGCCATGGTCGAAACGCTCGACAACGGCAAGCCGATCCGCGAGACGATGGCAGCCGACATCCCCCTCGCCATCGACCACTTCCGTTACTTCGCAGGCTGCCTGCGCGCCCAGGAAGGTTCGATCGCCGAGATCGACCACGATACGGTCGCCTATCACTTCCATGAACCGCTCGGCGTCGTCGGCCAGATCATTCCCTGGAACTTCCCGATCCTGATGGCCTGCTGGAAGCTCGCCCCGGCGCTTGCAGCCGGCAACTGCGTCGTGTTGAAGCCGGCCGAACAGACGCCCATGAGCATCATGGTCGTCGCCGATCTCATCGCCGACATCCTGCCGCCAGGCGTTCTCAACATCGTCAACGGCTTCGGCATCGAGGCCGGCAAGCCGCTCGCTCAAAACAAGCGCATCGCCAAGATCGCTTTCACTGGTGAGACGACAACCGGCCGCCTCATCATGCAGTACGCCTCCGAGAACATTATTCCCTGCACTCTCGAACTCGGCGGCAAGTCTCCCAACATCTTCTTCGCCGACGTCGCCGAAGCCGACGACGATTTCTTCGACAAGGCGCTCGAAGGCTTCGCGATGTTCGCTCTTAACCAGGGCGAAGTCTGCACCGCCCCGAGCCGCGCCCTCGTTCACGAGAAGATCTACGACCGCTTCATGGAGCGCGCCGTCAAACGCGTTGCCTCGATCAAGCAGGGCCACCCGCTCGATCCCACGACCATGATCGGCGCGCAGGCCTCCAACGACCAGATGGAAAAGATCCTGTCGTACATCCAGATCGGTCGCGACGAAGGCGCCAAGGTTCTGATCGGCGGCGAGCGCAATATCCAGTCCGGCGAAACCTCGGAAGGCTATTACGTCAAGCCGACGATCCTCGAAGGCCACAACAAAATGCGCGTGTTCCAGGAAGAGATCTTCGGACCCGTCGTTTCGGTTACGAAGTTCAAGGATGACGAGGAAGCCCTCGCCATCGCCAACGACACACTCTACGGCCTCGGCTCCGGCGTTTGGACCCGTAATGGCACGCGCGCGTATCGCTTCGGCCGCGCCATTCAGGCCGGTCGCGTGTGGACCAACTGCTACCACCTCTATCCGGCACATGCTGCATTCGGTGGCTACAAGCAGTCGGGCATCGGCCGCGAGACGCACAAGATGATGCTTGACCATTATCAGCAGACCAAGAACATGCTGGTCAGCTACAGCCCGAAGGCGCTCGGCTTCTTCTAAGGGGTCCGCCTTATCGGCAAGACAAGGGGCGGCGTCCGATCGTAAGGTCGGGCGCCGTTCCACTTACAGGTTCTGCCCACATCCACAGCTATGATCGCGCGAGGCCCACATGACGACGAGCCCTACCCTTCGTTCGCTGCTTGGAATGCCGACGGAACCTGCTCCGCTCTCCAAATCGGCGCTGGTGCTGATCGACTGCCAGAACACATATCGCGAAGGCATCATGAAGCTCGAAGGCGTCGAACCGGCGCTCATCGAATGCAAGCGCCTACTGGAGCGCGCCCGCGCCGCCGGCACGCCCGTGATCCACATTCAGCACGACGGCGGCCCGGGCACGCCCTACGACGTCAGCGCCCACATCGGCCGGATCGCAGACGTGGTGGCGCCAGCTCCGGGCGAGAGGGTGATCACGAAAGAATATCCAAGCTCCTTCGAGAAGACCGATCTCGACGCCGAGCTGAAGCGGATCGGCGCCACCGATCTCGTGCTGGCCGGGTTCATGACCCACGTGTGCATCAACTCGACCGCCCGGGCCGCCTTCAATCATGGTTATCGCCCGACCGTCGTCGCCAACGCCACGGCGACCCGATCCCTGCCCAACCCCACGGGCGGCGAGCTGAGCGCCTCTGAACTTCACAACGGCGCGTTGACAGCGCTGTCGGATATCTTCGCCATCGTGGTTCCCGATGCCAGCAATGTCCCGGGCTGAACCTCGCCCGAATCCGGACGGTCCAAACATGACGCAGGAGATCGACGTGTCACGCGAGGCAAGCGCCCTGATCCTCGAGCTGCTGGCGCAGCACAAGGAGATCTGCTTCCATCTGTCGACGCGATACGGGCCAAACCTCATGTGCCTGCCAAAAGACGAACTGAAGATCGGTGAACGCGATGTGCTCGTCGCTCAGTACTGTGGGGTGCCGGTCTATATGGCGCGGCATCAGGCGGACCGGTGGCGCAGCCGCAAGATGGCCATTGTCCTGGCCATGGGTCGCGCGCCGGGGTTTTCGCTCGAAGCCCCGTCGGGACAGCACTTCGAACTGCGCGGCACGGCATTGGGCGGAGGCGCATGAACCGATCCTTGACCTATCGCCCGAACTCCCCAATTTCTGGGACGAGAATAACGATCCCCACCAAGATCATCGAGGACCAGAGCCATGTCTGAGCCGAGTGTGTCCACAAATAGCGTCCAACGGGTGACCGCCACGCCGGCCACGGAAGCGCTGATCGCTAAGCTGCAGACCATTCACGGGCCGCTGCTGTTCCATCAGTCCGGCGGCTGCTGCGACGGTTCCGCGCCGATGTGCTACCCGCGCCGCGAGTTCAAGGTCGGCGCGCAGGATGTCTACATGGGCGAGATCGGCGGACAGCCGTTCTACATGGGGAAGGCGCAGTTCGAGTACTGGCAGCACACCCACCTCATCATCGACGTCGTGCCGGGGCGCGGCTCCGGCTTCTCGGTGGAAACTCCGGAAGGTGTCCGCTTCCTAACCCGCTCGCGCGTCTACACCGATGCCGAGTATGAAGTGCTGGAAACCATGGGGCCGCCGCCGACCGGCGTCGAAGTTCAGCCGGCATCGTAGGCGATAATCGAATTTCCCGGAACAGGCTGAAAGCGCAACGGGTTTGCGCGTTGTTAAATACCGTGTGGACGAGCGGCCACAGGGGCATACCTAAGTCGTACCTGCACGTCAGATCGAACTGTTTTTCGCCACGCGTCTCGCGCAAGTTCGCTCCCAATGCGACCGCCCGAGGTCAGTGCATGGAGCCCCGCCAGTGCTAGGGGCGTATCATGTGGGGTGTCTGTGCAGTTGAAATGGGACTGGCCGGCCTCGGGCTGTCGGATTTAACGGGCAAGCGATTTCATTGACGGGACCACGCCGACGGTTCCCCAAAACAAACAGAGCCCCAACCACTTCTGATCAGGGCCCTTGAAAGAGTGTGAGACAGGAGACGGGTTCCTCACCTATCAGGCGGCGACAGTGCCTTCGTTGCCGGGATCGCGCAGCACGTAGCCGCGGCCCCAGACCGTCTCGATGTAGTGATTGCCGCCGGTGGCCGCCAGCAGCTTCTTGCGCAGCTTGCAGATGAACACGTCGATGATCTTCAATTCGGGTTCGTCCATGCCGCCATAGAGATGATTGAGGAACATCTCCTTGGTCAGCGTCGTGCCCTTGCGCAGCGAGAGCAGCTCGAGCATCTGGTATTCCTTGCCGGTCAGATGAACGCGCTGGCCGTTGACCTCGACTGTCTTGGTATCGAGATTGACGCGCAGATCGCCCGTTTCGATGACCGACTGTGCGTGCCCTTTCGAGCGGCGCACGATGGCGTGAATTCTTGCGACGAGCTCATCCTTGTGGAACGGCTTCGTCATGTAATCGTCGGCGCCGAAGCCAAGCCCCTTAACCTTGTCGTCGATCTGGGCATGACCCGAGAGGATCAGGATCGGGGTCGAAACCTTCGACACGCGGAGGGTCTTGAGAACATCGTAGCCGCTCATGTCGGGCAGGCCGAGGTCGAGCAGGATGATGTCGTAGTCATAGAGCTTGCCGAGGTCGACACCTTCCTCGCCAAGATCGGTGGTGTAGACGTTGAAGCCTTCGGATTGCAGCATCAATTCGATGCTTCGTGCCGTCGCGCTATCATCCTCAATCAGAAGGACTCGCATTGTCGTTCCTCTATTCCTGCCCCGTCGCCAGGATCGCCGCCGCCCCGAACTCGAAAACAGAACCCAAAGTTCGACACCGGTAAATCTCGGTTCGAACTAAACTCTCATTAGGAATTTACCGTGCAGAAGTTAACAAACCCTAATTTTGTCTTGAACATACTCGCCACGTGAAAGATTCTCGAACGACGAAGCACCGACTTCGGCCGCACGCCAGCCATCGCCCGGGACAAACCCAGAACGGCGCACATACATACTGTAAGAGAATTCCTACCCGTTCCCTCGACGTAGCAAAACGATTCCGGCAGCGCGCGGTTTCCCTCGTCTTGGCACACAACCCCGGGCTTGCCGCCCTAGCGTTCCCGTTACAATTCGCCCGCCGTCTAGCGTCGTCCGCTACGAATCAACAGGTAACAGAATTCGCGGACGTGCCCTAGAGCAGAAACTGTCCTTTTTCCGCACACGCAGGAGCACTTTAGCAAAACTCTGTATCTCGTTGCTTTACCGCCACTTAATTGGCATATGCTACATTTCTCTGGTAAGGTTGAGACGCAACTTCGGACACGGGCGTAATTAGGTGACCGGCCGTGTTCACGCTCATCAACCGGGCGGCGAGGAAAACGCTGTGCAGTTGGCACGTTTCTTGGTTATCCGGGAGATGAGCTGCAGTTCGAACAAGTCAGGGGTATCGAACGATGAAATCACGGGACACCGCGTTGAGACTGAAGCGCTTTGAAGCCGATGAAAAGGCCCGCAAAGTTGCCGATCTGGAATACATGATCCGCGACTTCGAGACGATGGCGGCCGACCTCGATCGCCAGATCCAGGCCGAAGAAGACCGCACAGGCGTCAAGGACAAGTCGCACTTCGCCTACTCGACCTACGCAAAGTCAGCCGCCCAGCGCCGGGACAACCTGCGCTCGTCTGCCGGTGAACTGCGTGCCAAGCTCCAAGCCGCTCTCAAGGAGCGGGACGACGCGGCCGAGCAGGTGACGCGCGCCTACACCATGCCGCCTCGCGAGATCACCGAAAAGCGCGGACGCCGTCGCATCGAGCGCAACACCAGCGCATCCCTGCGATAGCCGGCGAAACGAATGCGGCGCGCCGCCTGTGAATGGCGGCCCCGCCGCGCCGCTCGACGGCTTGCATTCGCCTTTTTCCCGTGTCACGCAGCCAGTGGTTCTCGAAGCTGGCCTGGCCCGATCGACTGGCCACGGCAGACATTGCACCATAGGGCTGACGCGGGGCATGAACACGTTTCAGATGACGGCTGCGGTCGTCCTGGTCGCTGCCACACTGGCCGGCGGGTGCTCGACCGACGGCGGGACCACGCCGCTGGGCGTGCCGGGCGTAAGTTCATTACCTGAACTTCCCAAATTGCCCGACTTGCCGGCGTTATCGACGTTTAAGATCCAAGGCCCCGTGGTTGGCACCCCGACCGAGGTCTATACTCGGGTTGCCCGCGGCGTGCTGACTTGCTGGTTCGGCGCATCAGGCCCACTCAAGGGCGCCTACATCTACCATGCCGAAGCGGACCCGCCTTCGAAAGGCGGGGCTTCGGTGATCGACGTGCACATTAAGGACCTCACCGTCAGCAAGGATCCTCGCGCGCTGAGGGCGTTCCGCGTCGCGATTGGTCCCGGCCCTGACAAAACCAAGCTCGAGACGGAGAACTTCAAGCTTCCCGAGGATCTGGCGACGCATCTCAGTTCCGACGTCAATCGATGGGCGGCCGACGAGGAAGGTTGCGGCGGGTCCCCTATCGCGACAGGCTGGACAGCGGATACCGCCACGCCCGTCGCGGATAAGAAGACTAAGCGATAGCACCTGGAAAGCCAATGCGCGCCGCCTCAAACAAGAAGGCAGCGCGCTGAAATGAATTAATGAACGTCTCTCCGTGGAGTTCGATCAACCGCGATAATCTTGAACCCGCGTTGCGCGCAGCCCAGGCAGGCCGTGCTTGTCGATCGACCGCTGCCACGACAGGAACTCGTCGACGGTCAGCTTGTATCGCTCGCAGGCTTCCTCGATGCTGAGAAGGCCGCCACGAACTGCGGCGACTACCTCAGCCTTCCGGCGGATAACCCAACGCTTTGTGTCTTTTGGCGGAAGATCGGCAACCGTCAACGGACTCCCATCAGGGCCGATGACATAGCGTACGCGCGCTCTCATATGCTGTTCGGCCATGATACTCATTACACTCTGCTGACCCGATCGCGATGGTAACGGATTGCTCTTAAATTTGACCTAAGTCATTGAGTAAACATACCATAAATCATTGTCCCCGGGTAACCCTTACAGCCGGTAACCTTGACGGCGTTCGAAGTTCCGTACCATCCGGAAACAAACGCGCGGGCCCGAATTTAGTTGAGGCCGGCCAGCCAGGAAAACCGCCCGCGTCGAATGGCGAAATCGCCGTACTATTGACATTCGGGCGGCTGATACCGTTTCTGACGGTTTGGCTAATTCCACCTTGGCAGGCCGCTGGGGGCAATCGTGTCGTGTGCCGGGCGTAAGCCCGCTTGCAACTTGGGATTTGTGCGACGTGACGTCTGATCCAATCGCCGCCGCATTGCTTGCGCCCACGCCGACGACGCGCCGGGTGGTGGTCGCCATGTCCGGCGGCGTCGACAGTTCCGTGGTCGCTGCTCTTCTCAAGCGTCAGGGGCATGACGTCATTGGGCTGACGCTCCAGCTCTACGATCACGGCGAAGCCACCAGCCGCAAGGGAAGTTGCTGCGCCGGCCAGGACATCCAGGACGCGCGCCGGGTCGCAGAACTGCTTGGCTTCCCCCACTACGTCCTCAACTACGAAAAGCGCTTCGCCAATGCCGTGATGAACAGTTTCGCCGAGAGCTACATCGCCGGGGAAACTCCGATCCCTTGCGTCACGTGCAATCAGGACATCAAGTTCCGCGATCTGCTTGACATGGCCAAGGATCTAGGCGCCGACGCAATGGCGACCGGTCACTACATCCGCAAGGCGGACGGTCCGGCCGGCGCGCAACTGTTTCGGGCCGCCGACAGCGACCGCGATCAAAGCTACTTCCTGTTCGCGACGACGCGCGAACAACTCGCCAGCCTGTGGTTCCCGCTCGGAGATCTGAAAAAGCCGCAGGTCCGGGCACTGGCATTGGAACTCGGCCTTCCCGTGGCAGAAAAGGCCGACAGCCAGGACATTTGCTTCGTACCGAAGGGCCGCTATACCGGCGTCATCGAACGCTTGAAGCCCGGCGCGCTGAAGCCCGGCGACATTGTTCACGCGGACGGTCGCGTCCTTGGCCGCCACGACGGCATCATCAACTACACGATCGGTCAGAGGCGCGGGCTGAAGATCCCCGGAACCGAGGCGCTCTACGTTGTCCGGCTCGACGCCGGCCGCAATGCTGTCGTGGTGGGACCACGTGACTTATTGCGTACGCGCGCACTTGTTCTTAGGAACACCAATTGGCTCGGCGATGGACAGCTCGCCGATGTTGCGGGAACAGATCTCTCCGTGCATGTACGCGTGCGGTCGTCGGCTCCGACACAGCCGGCCATGCTACGCCTCGCCGGAGACGGTGAGGTGACCGTAATACTTGGGGATGGAGACGACGGCATCGCTGCAGGCCAGGCCTGCGTGTTCTACGCTGATGGAGACCCGGGCGCCCGGGTCCTCGGAGGCGGGTGGATCGCACGGACAGTGAAGGCGCAGGATTTTCAGGCCGCAGAAATCCGGTTGGCCCATAAGACTGACATTGAGCCAGCGTTTACGTCGGTGCGTGTTTCGGGATCGCGTTGAGAGAGGAGCCATCGAGGCTTATGACAACAAATTTGCGGCAAAAACCCCGCCGCTTTTCCGTGCAGCTGGAACGATCCGGTGGCCGCATCACCGGCATCGGCCGCATCGACGAAGATGCCGTGAAGATGGCCTACCGGCGATGGGCCCCGGTCTATGACCAAACGTTTGGTAAGGTCGCGAACGAAGCGCGCCGCAGCGCCGTACAGAATCTCAACAGTCGCCGGGGGCGCATCCTCGAGATCGGCGTCGGCACGGGCCTCTCCCTGCCCGACTACAGTCGGCATCTGGAAATCGTCGGCATCGATTTGTCACCGGAAATGCTCGACAAGGCGCGCGAACGCGTTGCCAGCGACCGGCTTACGAATGTCGCCGGTCTGCACGAAATGGATGCCAGTGATCTGGCCTTTCCCGACGACAGCTTCGATGTCGTCGTTGCGATGTTCGTGATGACGGTTGTCCCCGAACCGGAAAAGGTCATGCGCGAGCTGGCACGCGTCTGTAAACCCGGCGGCGAGGTCATGCTCGTCAACCACTTCAGCCAGGAAGAAGGCGTGCGCGGATGGGTCGAGCGCCGTATGGCTCCGTTCGCCGAGATCATCGGTTGGCGACCCGTGTTCGACGTCGACCGCGTCATGGTGTGCGACGAACTGAGCGTGGTCGAGCGCCAGTCGCTGAAGCCGTGGGGCATCTTCACGATGATGCGCTTCACCAAGTCGGCGGTTTCCCGCCGCCAGGCAGCCGAATAACTGCAGGGCGCCGGGTCACACCGCCAATTCCTTGACAGTTCCTCAACCGCGTCCGTATAGACACGGGCTTGTGGCGGGATAGCTCAGGTGGTTAGAGCGAAGGTCTCATAATCCTTAGGTCGGCGGTTCAAGTCCGCCTCCCGCTACCACGATCTTTTCAATTGATCGGCCGGGCATTGAGCGCTCGCGCATCGCCTCGTGCCCAGCTTTTGATCAGATAGGCGAGCACCGTCTTAGAGCCGGTGAAGGGTCCACGTTGGCGACCATGCCCGGAATGATTGGCAGGTTCTGCTCGTTATGGCCAGAGTGCTGCGATCCGTGCGCACCCGGATGAGATAATAGGTGTCGCCCTTCTCCGTCGTGGTGCTGTCGGCGCCAATGCGGTCGACCATCCCCTTCAGTTCGCCGTGGTTCAAGAAGTCGTACGCCGTCAGTTTGAGCACCGCCTGCTGCCCTGGCCGGACGAATGCGATATCATGCGGCCTGACTTGCGCTTCGACCAGCAGCGTCTCGTTCAACGGCACGATCCCAACGAGGTCTCGGCCCGGCTGGACGACCTGCCCCTGCTTCGTCCGCAATTCGTCTGCGCTCGAGCGGCTCGATTCCGAAAGTGCAGCGAGTTCAACGCGCGCGGTCGCCAGCTTTTCAACGCCGCGCCGCAATAGGTCGCGATCTTATCCTTGCGGCGGTCGCGCGACTCTTGCGCGGTGCGGGGCCCGTCGGACCGAATGCTCCCTGTAAGGCATTCGCCTGGTCCTCCGAACCCTGGTAAATGGAATCCTATAAGGTTTCGAGAAGTAATTTACGGGTGGCTGCGAATTGGACATCCTCACAGTTTTTGGACGGCCCTTAGAGCTACCGGATCGAGGCCTTCGCCACCCTTGGAGGCGTGCTCGATGATGGCCTTGCGCATGCGCGGTTCCCAGAACTTTTGGATGTGGTTGGCAATCGCCTTCACCGCCTTCTCCTCGCCCTGGATTGCCACGTTCTTTGCAATTTGATTGGCCATCATGACAAGCTTTCCGGCCTGGTCGTGTTCGTGTTGACTAGACGGCATGTGTCATGACCTCAGCGCGGCGAAAGGAGCCCGTGCGTGGAAGCGCGAGGCGGGCGGGATGAGTGAAGACCTCGAAGCTGTCGCTCCGGGCAATGGCGATCAGCGTGATGCCGGCGGCATCCGCCGTCCGGATAGCAAGTGACGTTGGCGCGGATACTGCGATGATCACCGGCGCACCGATATGGGCGGACTTCTGCACCATCTCGACCGAAACGCGGCTGGTCAGGAGGATGACCCCCCATGCCGCATCGACATTGTTTTCGGCCAACGCACCCGCGAGCTTGTCGAGGGCATTATGACGGCCGACATCCTCGCGCACGCAGACGATGCCGCTTGCGTCGGTCCAGAACGCGGCGGCGTGGACCGCGCGTGTCTGTTGGTTGAGGGCCTGAACGGGAGCCAAGGCCGCTAGCGCGCGCTGCACACTGGCCGGATCGATCCGCAGGGGAGAGGCGACTTCCGGCGGCGCCAGCACCGCCGCTTCGAGGCTTTCCACCCCGCATAGTCCACAGCCGGTCGGACCGGCGATGCTGCGTCGCCGTTCGGCGATGCGCCGGCCGGCCTTCGGCACGAGCCACATCCGAGCCTCGATGCCGCTGTCCTGTTCCACCACCTCGAAAGCGGCGATTTCAGACGTGTCTTCGATCAGGCCTTCGGTCAAGCTGAAACCGATGGCAAAATCCTTCAGATCCGAAGGTGTCGCCATCATCACGGCATGGGTCGAGCCATCAAAGACGAGCGCGACCGGTACCTCTTCGGGCACGGTCCGGGTGACGACGGAAACTTCCCCGCCGCCAACCCGCAGGCCCGTGATCGTTGCGGCCGGATCGCGCATCTCTACCATCCGAGCAAGCTTATTCCGCCGCTTCCGCCGGCGCGATGCGGCGGCTCTTTTCGGCGAACTCTTCGTACTGCTTCTGGTAGTCCGTCGGCCCGTTCGAGGGCGAGACCTGGACGGCCGTCACCTTGAATTCCGGACAATTCGTCGCCCAGTCGGAGAAGTCCGTCGTGATGACATTCGCCTGCGTCATGGGATGGTGGAACGTGGTGTAGACGACGCCGGGGGCCACGCGGTCGGTGATCAACGCGCGCAGAGCCGTCTCGCCGGCGCGGCTGCGCATCGTTACCCATTCGCCATCCTTCACGCCACGCTGTTCGGCGTCGTGCGGATTGATCTCGAGCCGGTCCTCCTCGTGCCAGACGACGTTTTCGGTACGCCGGGTCTGGGCACCGACGTTGTACTGCGACAGGATGCGGCCAGTCGTCAGGATCAGCGGATAACGCGAGCCGGTACGCTCGTCGGTCGGCACGTACTCGGTCAGCATGAAGCGACCCTTGCCGCGCGTGAACTCGTCCGCGTGCATGACGGGCGAGCCCTCGGGGTGCTGCTCGTTGCACGGCCATTGGATGGAGCCGAGTTCGTCGAGCTTTTCGAAGCTGACGTCCGTGAACGTGGGCGTCAGCTCGGCGATCTCGTCCATGATTTCGCCGGCATCCTTGTAGTCCCACCTCAGGCCGAGCTTCTGGGCGATCAGCTGTGTGACTTCCCAGTCCGCGTAGCCGCTCTTTGGTCTCATCACCTTGCGCACGCGCTGGATGCGCCGTTCCGCATTGGTAAAGGTGCCGTCCTTTTCGAGGAAGGTGCAGCCCGGCAGGAAGACGTGCGCGTAGTTCGCCGTCTCGTTGAGGAACAGGTCCTGCACCACGACGCATTCCATCGCACCGAGACCGGCGGAGACGTGATGTGTGTCGGGATCCGACTGCAGGATGTCCTCGCCCTGGATGTAGATCGCCTTGAATGTGCCTCCAACGGCGGCATCCAGCATGTTGGGAATGCGCAGGCCCGGCTCGGGGTCGATCTTGCAGTCCCACGCGCTTTCGAACAGCGCGCGAGCGGCTGGATCAGAGACGTGACGATAAGCCGTCAGCTCATGCGGGAACGAGCCCATGTCGCAGGCGCCCTGTACGTTGTTCTGGCCGCGCAGCGGGTTCACGCCGACGCCGGGACGGCCGATGTTGCCGGTCGCCATGGCGAGGTTGGCGATGGCCATGACCGTGGAAGAGCCCTGACTATGCTCGGTGACGCCGAGGCCGTAATAGATCGCCGCGTTGCCGCCGGTCGCATACAGGCGGGCCGCTTCGCGCACCATCTGCGGATCGACGCCGGTGTACTTTTGCATTTCCTCAGGCGAGTTGGCCGGAGCGGAGACGAACTCGGCCCACTGCTGGAATTCATTCCAGTCACAGCGGTGACGCACGAACAACTCGTTGACGAGCTTCTCAGTGACGATGACGTGCGCCATCGACGTCAGCAGGGCGACGTTCGTGCCCGGCTGCAGCGGCAGGTGATAGTCGGCTTCGATGTGGGGCGACCGCACCAGATCGATCCGGCGCGGATCGGCGACAATCAGGCGGGCGCCTTCTCGCAGCCGCTTCTTCATGCGGCTGGCGAACACGGGGTGGCCGTCGGTCGGGTTGGCGCCGATGACCAGCATGACATCGCAATGTTCGACCGAGTCGAAGTCCTGTGTGCCGGCGCTTTCACCGAACGTCTGCTTGAGGCCGTAGCCGGTCGGTGAATGGCAGACGCGAGCACACGTATCGACGTTATTGATCCCGAAGCCCTGGCGAATCAGCTTTTGCACGAGGAAGATGTCCTCGTTGGTGCAGCGCGACGACGTGATGCCGCCGACGGCGCCGCGGCTATACTGCTTCTGGATCCGAGTGAACTCGGAGGCGACGCGGCCGATCGCTTCTTCCCACGTCGTCTCGCGCCACGGATCCGTGATCTTGTCGCGCACCATCGGCTTCATGACGCGGTCGCGGTGCGTCGCGTAGCCGTAGGCGAAGCGGCCCTTGACGCACGAGTGGCCGCGGTTGGCCTTGCCGTCCTTGTAGGGCACCATGCGCACGACTTCCTCGCCGCGCATCTCGGCCTTGAACGTGCAGCCGACGCCGCAATAGGCGCAGGTGGTAACGGCGGAATGCTCGGGCTGGCCGATCTCGATCAAGCTCTTTTCCGACAACGTCGCGGTGGGGCAAGCCTGCACGCAGGCGCCGCACGACACGCACTCCGACTGCAGGAAGTCTTCGTCCATGCTGGCAGCGACACGGCTGTCGAAGCCGCGGCCCGAAATCGTCAGTGCAAACGTACCCTGCACTTCCTCGCACGCGCGCACGCAACGATTGCAGACGATGCACTTCGAAGGATCGTAGGTGAAGTACGGGTTGGAAACGTCCTTCGGCAACCAGGCGTCATTGGCAACGCCGTCCTGCTTGGCGAATACGTGGTTCTCGCCCTCGTATCCGTAGCGAACCTGACGCAGGCCGACAGCACCGGCCATATCTTCCAGTTCGCAGTCGCCGTTGGCCGGGCAGGTCAGGCAGTCGAGCGGATGGTCGGAGATATAGAGTTCCATCACACCGTTGCGGATCTGCTTCAGGCGCGGGGTCTGCGTCTTGACGGAGATGCCGGGTGCGACGGGCGTGGTGCACGAAGCGGGGGATCCGTTGCGGCCCTCGATCTCGACGAGGCACAAGCGGCAGGAACCGAAGCTGTCGAGCATATCGGTCGCGCACAACTTCGGGATAGTGGTTCCCATTTCCATCGCGGCGCGCATGATGGAAGTGCCTTCGGGCACCGTCACCGAAACGCCGTCGATGGTCAGAGTGACCATTTTTTCCGACTTGGAAGCCGGTGTCCCGTAATCGGTTTCCTTGATGAGTGTCATCTTGTGCCTATTCCGCTGCGTCAGCGACTTTCGAGGGGGTTCGACCGAAGTCAGTCGGGAAATGCGTTAACGCGCTCATCACCGGATATGGGGTGAAGCCGCCCAAAGCGCAAAGAGAACCAAACTTCATCGTGTTACACAAGTCCTCGACAAGCGCGAGATTAGCGTCGCGGTTGTCGTTGGCCATGATCTTGTCCATCGTTTCGCGGCCGCGCACGGCGCCGATGCGGCACGGCGTGCACTTTCCGCAGCTCTCTATGGCGCAGAACTCGAACGCGAAGCGTGCCTGCTTGGCCATGTTGGCGGTATCGTCGAATACCACGACGCCGCCGTGACCGATGAGCCCGTCCCTCGCCGCGAACGCCTCGTAGTCGAACGGCGTATCGAACAGGCGGCGCGGGAAATAGGCGCCAAGCGGTCCGCCTACCTGCACCGCCTTGACCGGCTTGCCGGTGTGCGTGCCACCGCCGATCGCGTCGACGAGTTCACCAAGCGTGACGCCGAATGACGTCTCGAACAAGCCGCCGTGCATGATGTTACCGGCAAGCTGGATCGGCATCGTTCCGCGCGAGCGGCCCATGCCATAGTCGGCGTAGGTCTTGGCGCCTTCGGACAGGATGTAAGGCACGGCCGCCAGCGACAACACGTTGTTGATGACCGTCGGCTGGCCGAACAGGCCCTTGTGAGCGGGAAGCGGCGGCTTGGCGCGCACGAGTCCGCGCTTGCCTTCGAGGCTTTCGAGCAGGGAGGTTTCCTCGCCGCACACATAGGCGCCGGCACCCATGCGCACTTCGAGGTGGAAGGCATTCTTAGTCCCGGCGATCTTGTCGCCGAGAAGGCCCACCTTCTTCGCAGCGTCGATCGCTTCGTTGAGGGCGATTTCCGCATGAGGGTATTCCGAGCGAAGATAGATGTAGCCGCGTGTAGCACCGACAGCGAGACCGGCGATCGTCATGCCCTCGATCAGCACGAAGGGATCGCCTTCCATAATCATGCGATCGGCGAAGGTGCCGCTGTCGCCCTCGTCCGCGTTGCAGACGACGTATTTCTGACGGCCCATCGGCGTGTCGTGGACAGTCTTCCACTTTATGCCAGTCGGGAAGCCGGCGCCGCCGCGACCGCGAAGTCCGGACTTGGTCACCTCTTCGACGATTTCGATCGGCTTCATCGTCAGGGCCTTCTCCAGGCCCTTGTAGCCGCCATGCACCTGGTAATCGGTGATCGACGCCGGATCCGTGATGCCGCAGCGCGCAAAGGTCAGGCGCGTCTGCCGCTTGAAGAACGGGATTTCCTCAACCGCCCCGACAGTGAAAGGATGCTGCAGGTCCTTGACCGGCCCACCCTTGGCAAAAGCTGCAACAAGCTTCGTCGCTCCCGCGGCATCCATCGGCCCGAAGCCGTAGCGGACGCCGGCATCCTCGACTTCGACGAGAGGCTCGAGCCACAACATTCCGCGCGAACCGTTGCGGACGATTTCGAGCTTGATCTTCTGCTTCTTGGCGGCAGTCGCCAGCGCGGCGACGACATCATCGGCGCCACAGGCGATGGCGGCGGCATCGCGGGGAACGAAAACGCGCATCGTCATGCCCCGGCCTCCTTGAGGATGGCATCGAGTTTGTCGGCGTCGAGACGTCCAACGATGCGGCCGTTGATCATGGCGGAGGGGGCCGTGGCGCACAGTCCGAGGCAATAGATTGGCTCGAGCGATACCCGGCCATCGGCAGTGGTGTTCCCACATTCGACGCCGAGTCGATCTTCGGCGCGCTTGACGAGATCCTCGCAGCCCATCGACTGACAAGCCTCGGCGCGGCACAACTTCAGGACAATGCTGCCGGCCCGTTCACCGCGGAAGTCGTGATAGAAGGTGACGACGCCATGCACTTCGGCGCGCGACAGGTTGAGTTCACTCGCAATGACGGGGACCGCATCCTGCGGCACATGCCCAAAGGCTTGCATGCAGCTGTGGAGGATCTCCATCAAGGGCCCTTCCCGGTGCCGATGCAGAGCGACAAGCTCTCGCGTGCGTTTTTCGCTCCACGGTTCGAAACGGATCATTCGGGCGTTCTCCTAGACCCCACTTTGTCAGTGGGGCATGACACCAGGTTGCATTGCAATCAATAACGACGTTCCGTTCTGCGATAGGAAAATCGAATAATGATATTATTCCAAACTGGTGCGGACCCTTAGCTCGACAGTCAAGCGGCGGTCACTGCGGCTGTTGCAATGCAGCAAAAGCATTGAAATCAGACAGGTGCGGCAACCTTCCCGGCTTCGGCGACACGCTTGGCCACCGCCAGAAACGCCGCCGCGACAGGGGTATAGGGTTCGCGGGCCTTGAGGAGCAGACCGATCTCGTGCGTTACTGAGGGTTCCGTCAGAGTGATGGCCTTGAGGCGGCCAGGTCTGTCCAGAAACTCGGTGAAGCGGGCCGGCATGATCGTGGCCCACTCACCCGTCCACACGTGCGCCTGCAACAGCGCCATCGAGTTGGCTTCAAGCGTGGGCTCCCGCGAGCCGCCAGCTTCCGCCAGATGATTGTCGACCAGACGCCGGTTCTGCATCTCGGGTGTCAAAAGGCATAACTGCAGGCGGCCCGCTTCCGCCCACGTGATCGATTCGAGCTTTGCGAGCGGACTCGCCGGGGCAACGAGCAGCGCATAGCGTTCGGTAAATAGCGGCAGCGTGTGGAACTTCCGTAACGGCTCGGTGTCGATGTATGAGATGCCGGCTTCGAGTTCGAGATTGTCGACGCGGGATTGAATTTCGTCGGACGTCATCGCGGCAACCGAAAGCTTCACGGCACCGTGGCGGGCGCGGAACGGCATGGTCAGTTCCGGGACATAGGGTAGCGCCGTCGGAATAACTCCCAGTCGCAGCCGCCCGGTCAGACCCTTTTTCAACTGATCCATGTCCTCGCGCATGGCGCGATAATCGCCAACGATGCGCCGCGCCCAGTCGAGCAGCTTCTCTCCTTCCGGCGTAAATCCGTGGAAGCGCGAGCCGCGCTCGACGATGACGACGCCGAACTGCTCCTCCAGAACTCTTTACGGCCGACGACAGCGTCGGCTGCGTCACGCCGACGGATTCGGCGGCGCGGCTGAAATGCCGCTCGCGCGACAGCGCAATCAGAAGTTCCAGCTTATCGATCATGAGACCTGCAATGGATTAGCGCGCGACGCCGCCCCCAGCATGGGCTCTCCAGGTGCGAAAGGTACAGTACCGGAACCGCGCTCGGACCCATAGGTCTACGATGGTGGCTGGAGGGCCAAGCCGATCCGGGATGCGAACGGCGAGAGACGTCAATTTAATTAAGTAATATCATAGCTTTAAAATCTGAAGATGACGTTGCCACGACCGATATGCGCAACCAGCACGCCTCACGTCCCGCAGAATGTTTCGGTGACGACCTCTTCGGGAAGTGGCGGCGCCGCGAAGTCCGCGTTGTCAGGCTGGTCGTCGAATGGCCTGGCCAGCACGGCGAGCAGGCGGTTGAACGGGGCCAGATCGCCATGGTTGACAGCGGCAGCGATCGCCTGCTGGATCTGGTGATTGCGTGGAATAAAAGCCGGGTTGACCCTCCGCAGAGCCTCGGCGGTCGAATTGGCGCGCGCCGCATCCGCCAGCCGTGCCCGCCATCGCCGGGCCCACTCGTCAAAGGCGGAGGGATCACTGAAAAAACGCCCCACGCCCTGGTCGCCATCGGGCCCAAGGCTCGCCGCTGCCAGGCCACGGAACGTCAGGGTGAAGTCCGCCGAACTACACGCCATTCGATTGAGCAGATCCTCGGCGATTTCGATGTCCTGCGGTTCGCTGCCCGGCAATCCGATCTTGGCGCATAGCCCCGACGCATACGCGGCCTCGAAGATGCTGCCGAATGCGTTGATCGCCTCCTGCGCCTGCACCACTGCCGACGCCTCGTCTTGGGCAAGCAACGGCAACAATGTCTCCGCTAGCCGTATCAGGTTCCATTGCGCGATCGGCGGCTGGTTTGCGTAGGCGTAGCGGCCAGTCTGGTCGATCGAACTGTAGACGGTCGCGGGATGATAGCTATCCATGAACGCACAGGGACCGTAGTCGATCGTCTCGCCGGCAATCGACATGTTATCGGTGTTCATGACGCCATGAATGAAGCCGACGAGGAGCCAGCGGGCGACCAGCCGCGCCTGCCGCGCGACGACGGCATCGAGAAAACTGCGATACGGGTTCGCGGCAGAAGCCACAACTGGGTAATGACGCGCGATGACGTAATCCACCAGCACGCGGAGAGCCTCGACGTCTCGGCGCACGGCGAAGTACTGGAACGTGCCGACGCGAATATGGCTCGACGCAACGCGCGTCAGAACCGCGCCCGGCAGCATCGTGTCGCGTAAAACGTACTCTCCTGTCAGCACCGCGGCTAGCGCTCTCGTCGTTGGTATGCCGAGCGCGGCCATCGCCTCGCTGACGATGTATTCCCGCAGCACCGGGCCGAGCGCCGCCCGGCCGTCACCCCTCCGCGAAAAGGGCGTCGGACCTGCACCCTTCAACTGGATATCGTAGCGCTTAGCGTCTCGGCCTATCACCTCGCCGAGCAGGATCGCCCGCCCATCGCCCAGTTGCGGAACAAAACCTCCGAACTGATGGCCGGCGTAAGCGGTCGCGATCGGATCGGCGCCTTCTGGGACGCGGTTGCCAGCAAGCACTGCCACACCATCCGGGGATGCCAGGCGATGCGCATCGAGCCCGAGTTGAGCCGCCAGTGTCTCATTCACCCGGATGAGCTGCGGGGCGGCGACCGGCGTCGGCGGCAGACGCTTGAAGAAGCGCTCCGGAAGCCGCGCGTAGCTGTTGTCGAAAGCAAACAGGTCCCGCGTCTCGGATGCGCTCGCCAGTTCCGTTTTCATGTGCACTCTCAAGCCGGCCCGAGCATGAGGCCGGACAAGCTTCGTCTATAAAGGCGATGACGGGGTTCGCATCAAGGCCGTCTTTTGCCGGAAGGACGTTTGGCGGAGACGACCTCGCCGTCTTCCTTGATGAAGGCCCCAATATTGGGGCTGGGCAGGATATCCAGCACAAGCTCCGATGGGCGGCACAAGCGTGTGCCAAGCGGCGTCACGACGATCGGACGATTGATCAGAACCGGATGAGTGAGCATGGCCTCGATCAACTGCTCGTCCGTTATCGAACTGTTGCCAAGTCCCAGTTCGTCATACGGCGTACCCTTGCGGCGCAGAAGGTCGCGCGGACCACACCCCATGTCGCGGAGAAGCCGTTCCAGTTCGCCGCGCGATGGCGGGGTCTTCAGATACTCGACCACGCGTGGCTCCTCACCACTCGCCCGAATCATGGCCAACGTGTTGCGAGAGGTTCCGCAGGCCGGGTTGTGATAAATCGTAACTGTCATCGCGTCAGACCTTCTCGGGCAATTCGCGCGGAGCAACTATCCGGCATCGTCGCCGCAAAGGGCCCTCAAACTTGCGTGAAATCAACTTGCAGAAGGGCAGCTCGGCATAATAACGCACCAAACCGCTTGGAGAACAGTCATGGGGATCGGGTGCATCGGCTGGGGATCGGCGATGGCGATAATTGCCGTGACCACGGCCGCACAAGCCGTCGACAGCGTCGAGATGCAGGGACAAACGATTCTCGAGATGCATTGCAGCCGCTGCCATGCCATCGGCGCGGAGGGTGCGAGCACGCACCCGCAGGCACCGCCGTTCCGCGAGGTGGTCGGCAGATACCCGCCGGCCACGTTGGCCGAATCCCTGGCTGAGGGAATAGTCACAGGTCATCCGGACATGCCGGAATTGTCTTTCCAGCCGCCAGAGATCGAGGCCATCATCGCTTATCTGGAAAAGCTGAAGGCCGGTCAACCGGCCAAGTGAGCCCGCTCGGAACAGCGACGCGCGACTTACTCGGGGGGGAAGCCGGCGCGCATGTATGCGATGACGGCCCAGATCTCATCGCGGCTCAACGTATCGCGGAAGGCCGGCATGTCGGACTCGAACTGCTTGCCGCCGTCGGAGATCGTCCACAACAGGTACTCGTCCACCGAGATCGGGCGGCGGATCATGTAGGCGAGCAACGCCGGTGACGGTACCACAGCCTTGGCCACATCGCCGTTCCCCATGCCGCTGCCGCCGTGACAGCTGGCGCAATGTTGGGAATAGACCACGCTGCCTCGATCAATCGCATCGGGCGCATTCGTCACTGTCGAATGCGCCCCCTCGTACGCCTTGGGAACGCCGAGGTACATGAAGGTGGTATGGCGCAGCAGCCGCACCATCATGCCTTTGGGCATATGGCCTGGCCCCCAAAGCTCGCGCGTCATCCATTCCGGTTGCCAGTAGTCGAAACCGGGCGGCGGAGCCCGGCTTTCTGGAGCCGTGGGAGGATCTTCGGCGCGCGCCACAAGGCTTGCCACCGCGATCGTCAGTCCCAGCAGGAACGAGAGAACACACGTCTGCGCAAAACGCTCGGCACACCACCGCATCGCTGTTTGCATAAGCATCGCGATTTCCCTCGAAAAACGGCCGCAGCCGCGAATCGCCAGGAACGATGCACGAGGCCTACCGATCGATCCTTGATCAAGATCAGCACCGCAATAAAGGTCTGTGTACAATCGCGAGGCGGCGTCCGGCCACTACATCGAACGCCGCCCCACGAAGTCGACAGCGAAAATCAGGCCAGCTTGAACGGCATGTCCTTGCCGGCGAAGAAGGCATCGATGTTATCGAGCGCCTCGAAGCCCATCTGGTTGCGCGCCTCGATGGCCGCCGAGCCCAGATGCGGGAATAGGAAGGTGTTGGGTAGGCCGTAGTAGCCCTCGTGGATCTTGGGTTCGCCCGCGAACACATCGAGGCCGGCATAAGCCAGACGGCCCGACTTCAGCGCCGCGATCATGTCCTCGTCGTTGACGAGATCGCCTCGCGCCGTGTTCACGACGATGGCGCCGTGGGGCAGCTTCTCGATCACGCTCTTGTTGAAGAAGTAGCGCGTCTCCAGCGTCGAGGGAGCGTTGATGGAAAAGAACTGCGAGACGGAAAGCAGGCTGTCCAGGGTCGGGTGATACGTGACGCCCAGTTCCTTTTCCTTGTCCGGCGACTGGCGGTAGATGTCGTAGTAGTGGACATCCATGTCGAAGCCGCGGGCCCGCTTCGCCAGCGCCTGACCGATCTTGCCGAAGCCGTAGATGCCCAGAACCTTGTTATCGAGGCGCTGACCGACAAGTTGCAGCGGCTGCCAGCCAGGCCAGGAGCGCGAGCGTATCATGCATTCGCCCTCGGAGGCGCGGCGGGCAGACCCGAGCAGCAGCAGCATGGCGATCTCTGCAGTCGCGACTGTTACGCCGTGGGGCGCATTGCCGACCTTGATGCCGCGTGCCTTGCAGGCATCGAGATCGATATGATCAAACCCGATCGAAAACGTCGAGATGCACTTGATGTTCTCAGGCATGCGGTCGATCACGTCCTTGCGGCACTTCTCATTGAGCGTGAGAAGAATCGCATCGACCGACTTCGCCGTTTCGATCATTTCGTCGATGGTGATCTTGGGGTCATCGCCATGAGCGACGACATCGTAGGTGGCCCGGGCGCGGGCCATGGCGGCTTCCGGCAGAGGCCAAGTGATAAGGATTTTCTTCTTCATGGGTTGCGTGTCCTCCCCCGGATCTGAATTTTATCGAAATCTGGCGGCGATCCATGCCGCATGGACGGCTGCGTGACAAGCGTCTCAGCTCACTTACGGCGCTAACGCTTTGTTCACCATACCAGGGCCAGTGTCGGGGGCAGGCACGGCCGGCGCAACCGTTTGGGGTGCGGATTGGCGGATACGGAGAGACCCGGAGAGCCGCAGATGAGAGTATTCGTCGTCCTGCTCGCACTTCTGGCGGGCGGAAAAATCTGGTTCCAAGAAAGCGCTTACCGCACTGCGACGCGAGATGCGCTGGTGTCGGCATATGGTAGTCGGGCGGCGCAGTCCTGCCAGGCGCAGCCTGCCGTGGATGTCAGGGGCGTGGCGCTGACCGTCGGGGCGATCGACTGGGCTCGCAATGCCACGATCGACTACATGGTCGGCAATCCGAACGTGCCGGTCTATCCGTGGCAGGTGGACAGCCCGCTCTGGGACAAGCGCTACAAGCACGCCCATCTGCGTCTGACCTCGGGGGACAGCATGACCCGGATCGTCTGCGACTATGACCTGGTTGCCGGGGGCGCCACGCTGTCAGTGATGTGAACGCGGGTCAGCGCTTGCGCGCCATGATGGCGATCTGCGTCATGAACAGATGGTCGAAGCGCCCTTTGCTGAGGCGCGATATCCATTGCGTGCGCGGCGAGAACGGCGTCACAGGTCCCAGCGCCTCGATTCTGAAACCGGCGTCCTCGAACATTGCCGCAAACGTCTCGGGCGTGAACCACCGCAGGTGGGTCCGGTCGAAAACGCCTTGGTCGGCAGGATCGAATCGGCCCATGGCGAGTTCGCGGATGACCCTCCAGTGCGAGACGTTCGGTGAACTCGCCAGCACCATTCCGCCCTGGCGCAGATAGCGCGACAAGCGGCGAAGCGTCTGGCCCGGTTCGCGCAGGTGCTCGAGCACTTCCGACAGGATCAGCGCATCGAAGGAGGCCGGCTGCCAGTCGAAATCGAGGGCCTCGACATCTCCGACGACGACATCGCTCAGCACACGGCACGCCTGACGCGCAGCCTGCTCGGTCAACTCGACGCCGATGTAGCGGCCGGCGCGGCCCCGCGCGAGCGCGAGAGCCCCCGTCGCCCCGGTGCCGCATCCGATCTCGAGAATCGATGCCATGGTATCGCGCGGCAGAAGTCTCACGAAGTCTGCGCGGGCATTGTTGAAATACGCCGTCGACTTGCCGTCGTAGGCGGCTTCCAGCTGTGCCGTGCTCGTTAACGCATTGGTTGTCACGGCGATGTCTCCGCGGCTTGACCGACCACGTAAGTTAGCAACCACTACTGAACACGCTCCTAACGCGATCGGTCCAAGTTTGCCGCTGCGTATCGAAGTGGTGCTTCTACGAAGGATTTGTAAAGCCATACTCTTTTATTGAATCCATTAGGTCGAAATTTACCCCAACTGGCGTTTCCTGAGCTGTGAGGCGAACTGTTTTGCCGAATTGGCATCGCCTCCGGACTTAGAAGTGCATTCGAGCCAGTGGTAATGCGTATGTCGCTCGGTCAAATCTTTCGCGGCCTTGTTGCCGTCGTCGTCGCCGCTGGCATGGCCGGCGCGTGTTCGGACAACATCGGTCCACCGCCGCCCGGTTTCTCGAGCGCGGAAGCCGCCAGTTCGTTCGGGCGAGCCTACCGTCTTGGTATCGGCGACAAGCTCAAAGTGACCGTTTTCGGCGAGGACAATCTGTCCGGTCCGGTCGAAGTCAACGCCATGGGTCAGGTCGCGCTGCCGCTTACCGGCGAAGTGCGCGCCCAGGGACTGACGCTGACCGAATTCCGCGACACGGTTTCACGCAAGCTGGCGGAAGGCTACCTCAAGAACCCGCGCGTGACAGTCGAAGTCGTCTCCTATCGCCCCATCTTCGTCCACGGCGAAGTCAAAACCGGCGGTGAATTCCAATACAAGAACGGCCTCAAGCTGCGCGACGCCGTCGCGATGGCGGGCGGCTACACTTATCGGGCCAATGAAGGCTTCGTCTATCTCGTGCGCGAAGGCGGACAAGAGGTGAAGCTCGCCATGCCATCCGACTTACCCGTTCTCCCCGGCGACAACATCAGGATACCCGAACGCTTTTTCTAAGCCGCCCAAGCCGTATGAAACCCCGCACCAGGCAACGAATGAACAGCGCACGCGACATCGCAATGCCCCGAACCTGGCCACTTGGCCGGGCGCTCGTCGGCGCGTCCGCGGCCGCGGGACTTCTGTGCGGGCCCCATGCTCAGGCCAACAACCTCGACAGTGACGATGGTCTCATCACGGAGACAGTCGCCGGCCGCGACCGGTTGAAGGTCTACGACAACATTAAGAAGTACGGCGCCGAACGCGTCGCTGACCGCGACCGCCAGTTCGCCCAGCCCGACGGCGTGCGCATTGGCAACTTCATCGTCTACCCGTCGATTGCCGACAACGTCGTATATGACGACAACATCTTCGACTCGTCTGTCGGTCGCACTGCCGACTGGCGCAACGAGTTCCGGCCCGGCATTGCCTTGCAGTCGAACTTGCCTCGACATGAGATCGATCTGTCCCTTGCCGGCAAGATCGTCACTTACGCAGATAATACGGATCAGAACTACGAGGACTACATTGCGCAGATACGCGGGGCTCTCCATTTCGACCACGCCACGACGATGTCGGCTTCGGTCCTTTCAGCGTTGGAGCACGAAGAGCGCAGTGCCATCACGGCTCCCATCGACGCCGCCGAACCGGTGCCAGTTACGCACCACCGCGTCGTCGCGGGCCTGACGCGCGATGCCGGACGCCTCTGCGGCACCCTTTCTGCAACGGCCGAAGACTACAACTATGGCGACGTCACCGCGACCGATGGCTCCACACTCGATCAGAGCTACCGCGATCAGACCATCTACAGCGCGCAACTGAAGACCGGATACAGGTTTTCTCCGGGCTATGATCTCATCACCAAGTTCAAGGTCTCCCGCCTCATCAATGAAGGCCAGGACGACGAAAACCGCGACGCGATGGAATACGAAGCCCTTACGGGACTCGCCTTCGAAACCGATCCGCTTCTGCGCTGGCGATTGCTCGGTGGTTACGGGTGGCGGGAGTACGATTCGTCCAGTCTGTCCTCCGTGTCGAGCGGCCTGCTCGAAGGCGATGTCATCTGGCTGCCGACGCAACGTATGACCGTCTACGGCACCATCAAGCACGAGATCGTCGACTACATCGGCTCCGTGGGTGACGGCCTCATCGAGACTTCGGCCTCGGCCCGTATCGAGTATGAGATCCGCCACGACCTGGTCGGCACGGTGGACCTCGAATATCTCGACGCGAACTTCATTGGCTCCCCCCGGCATGACCAGATCCTCACGGCCGGCGTCGGGCTCGACTACTACTACACCAAGAACTGGCTGTTCACGCTCGGCTACGTCTTCGAGGACCGCCAGTCCAACGAAGATATCTACGACACGACGCGCAACCGGTTCCGGGCCGGCGCGAAACTGAAATTTTAGGAACGGCGATGCACGACGGCGAAATCATAGATGGCGAAACAGGCGGCGCGTTCAGCCTCGAACGTGCTATGTCCGCTGTGCGCCGCCGCCTGCACATCGTGGCGCTCGTAGGCGGACTGTGCACCGGCGTCGCTATTGCCATCGTCATGCTGCTGCCCAACCGCTACGATGCTTCGTCCGTCGTGCAGATCGACCCGCGCAAGAAGACGATCTCCAATATGGAGAGCGTGCTGGCCGACCTGCAGGCGGATTCGGCCACTGTCGATAGTGAAGTCGAGATCATAAAGTCGCGATCCGTTGCGCTGAAGGTTATCGACATTCTTGGCTTGCGCCAGGATGCGGAATTCACAAGTCCCACTGGTCTGGGCCAGCTGTTGCGGCTGTTCGGCCTGAAAGACGACAACGCCGCTCAGCCGGAGCAGCCGCACCCCAACAAAGCCGGCACGGATCCGATCGCCAACCTGCTGGGTTCTTCCAAACCCGGGGCAACGCAGCCTGAGCGCGACGAAGTCGCGGCGACATTCTATGACCGGCTGAAGGTCGCCCGCGTCCGCTCCACGCTGCTGATCGATATTCGTTTTTCTTCGGCCGACCCGGTGAAGGCGGCACGCATCGCCAATACGATCGCCGAGGTCTATCTCGCAGATCAACTGGCTGAAAAGAAGCATGCGGCCGGATTTGCATCCGGCGCTCTCGACACCAAGCTGACGGAACTTCGCACCCAGGTCTCGGATGCGGAACGCAAGGTCGCCCAGTTCAAGGCCGACAATAACATCTTCGATTCCGAAGGCACTATACTGTCGGAAAAGCAGCTCGCCCGGCACATGGAACAGGCCGTAATGGCGCGCAATGCCACGGCAGAGGCGCGCGCAAAGTACGAGCAGGTCCTTCGCCTCGCGCGTGATGGCGAAAGCAGCGGCTCGATTGCCGAGGTGCTCGAAAGCAATACCGTGCGCCAGATGAAGGAAGACCTCGGCAAGGCCACCCAGCGCGTCGCCGAGCTTTCGACGAAGTACGGCCCGCGCCATCCGGAAATGCTGAAGATCCACGCCGAAGTCGCGGAAGTACAGGGCCGGCTCGATGCCGAGATCAACCGACTGCTGGCGAACCTGCGCAACAAGTTTCAGGAAGCGGAGGCCAAGGAGCGCCAGTTGAACGCCGGACTGACCACGCTGAAAGAGGAAGAGGCCGCCACCAAAGAAGTCAGCGTCAAGCTGAAAGAGCTGGAAAGCGAGGCAACAACCTCCAAGCAATTGTTCGATGCGTTGCTGGCGCGCTTCAAGCAGACCGCCGAAACAGCCGACCTGCAATTGCCCGACGCACGGATCATCGAGACCGCCGACGTACCGCTCTATCCTGCTGCCCCCAAACGCAAACAGATCGTCCTTGTGGCACTGATCGCCAGTCTTCTGGCCGGCATCGGCATCGCGCTGGTGCTCGAGTTCGCGACGCCGGGCGTGAGCGAGGGGGAAGACGTGGAACGCGCTCTAAATGTCGCGCATTTGGCGTCCGTTCCCGAAATCAACGATCCCCACCTTATCGGGCTGGACGCGGCGCGCCTGGTTCGCCTCGTCGTCGCCGAGCCGCACGGCATCTTCGCCGAAACCATTCGTGGCATTCGCCGGGAGATGGACGTTCGGCGCCGGCCCGGTTCGGCGCAGGTGATCCTCGTCTCGTCGAGCCTGCCCAACGAAGGTTCCGACCTGATCGCCTCCAATCTAGCGCATCACTACGCTCTCACTGGCAACCGGGTGCTTCTGATCGATGGCGATTTGCGCCGTGGACCGTTGACGCGCCGGCTTGCGCCCCAGCGCAACATGGGTCTTCTGGAAGTTCTGTCTCGCGGCCTCGATCTTGGTCAGGCCTTGCTGCACGATCAATCGACCGGGCTGCACTTCCTTCCGGCCATGAGCCCGAACTCCTCTCGATCTCTCGAGACCCGAGCTGCTGGCCTCGCGTGAGATGGCCATGCTGATGGCGGGTCTGCGACGGCAGTTCGACACGATCCTCATCGAAGCGCCACCGCTTCTGCCGGTCGTCGACGGGCGTGTCCTTGCCGACTATGCCGATCACATTGCTTTCGTCATGACGTGGCGGAAGACCCCCAAGCAGCTCGCCAAGAGGGCGCTTGCCGCCCTCGGACACAATCAGCCGAAGGTTGCCGGCGTCGTCATCAACAGCGTCGATCAAGATGCGCTGGCCGACAGTCATGGCCTTGGCACCGCATTCGGACTTCCCGCGCCCGCGGCAACCCAGCGCGCCGCATAAAAGGCACGATGAAACAGTGCGAATTCAATCAAAGTTTAGATTGTTACGATCTAATCGCAGAGCATCAGGTTGAGCTTAGCCGCTCGTTTACATCCTGTCGGCGCGTACCGGAGTAGACATGACGACCCCAGCCAAAGCCGACATCGATGCCGACGAATTCCCGGTATCTGCGTCGACAGCTAAGCAACCGAAAGTGTGGTCGCGCAGAATTGCCGCGGATCTCGTCGGTATCGCCGACCTAGCCGCCGTGATCGGCGGCAGCATGTTGCCGGCCATCATTTATGCCCAGGCGGGCGGCTTCGTCACCGACTGGACGCTCTTCCTGCAATCGGGGTTCGTCGCCGCCATCGTGACCCATATGCTTCTGCGCCTGTGGGGCATGTACGATGCGGCCCGGATCCACGATCTGCCTTTGCACCCTGAACGGCTGATGGCTGCCGCCGTGATTGGCATCGCCCTGGTCTCGGGCCTTGGGTTGCCTCACGCGCTGCGTGAAGGCCACATGTGGATCTGGTTCGCCGTCGCACTGTCGGGAAGCTACACGCTGCTGCTGCTGGTGCGTACCATCGCTCATCCGCTACTGACGTATCTGACGACGCGCGGCCGCTTCGACACGCGCATCGCGGTGTTCGGCGCCGGCCACATCGCGCGCCGCGTTTCGGAACATCTGTCGCGCGCCGAAGCCGGCGTTCGCTTCGTCGGCGTCTATGACGATCGCCTCGGCATCAACCGCCTCGCCGCCGAGGGCCTGACGGTCAGCGGCAAACTCGAAGATCTGGTCGCGCACGCCCGCAAGGAACATCTCGACCAGATCATCATAGCCCTGCCGCAGTCGGCCGACCGGCGCATCGCGGACGTAGCCCGCAAGCTCGAGCAGCTTCCTGTCAGCATTCACATCGTCACCCACATCGCGTCCGACCTCGTCGAGGTTGGCCCGGCCCACAAGGTCTCCGCTATCGGCACCGTCGGCCTGATGGACGTCAAGAAGAAGCCGCTGTCGGACTGGGCCGCCGTTTCCAAGCGCCTGGAGGATGTCCTCCTAGGAACGGCGCTGCTGATCGTCGCGTTGCCTCTCTTCCCGATCATCGGGCTCGCCATCAAGCTCGACAGCAGCGGCCCTGTGTTTTTCTCGCAGCGCCGCCGCGGACTGAACCAGGCCGTGTTCCCCATGTATAAATTCCGCACAATGCACGTCCTGGAAGACGGGGATGATCTGCGACAGGCAACCCGCAACGATGAGCGCGTCACGCGCGTTGGCCGCATTCTGCGCCGCACGAGCATGGACGAGCTGCCCCAGCTCTTCAACGTACTCAAAGGTGAGATGTCGCTGGTTGGCCCGCGCCCTCATGCGATCGCCCATGACGATCGGCTGGGCGAGATGATTGAGAGCTACGTCAACCGACATCAGGTCGTGCCGGGCATGACTGGACTGGCTCAGGTCAGCGGACTGCGCGGCGCAACGAGCGAGGCCGGTTCCGCCGAAGCCCGCGTCATCGCCGACATCCACTACATCCGCAACTGGTCGCTGTGGCTTGATCTCAGTATCCTGACACAGACCACCTGGGCGGTGATCACGGGCAAGAACGCCCACTGACAGCAAGCGGTGTTCGAGTGATGGCTCCGATCGCGCCTCGCCGAACGAACCGGGTAAGGTGAACGGCCATGATCCGCGCCCTGCAAAAAACACCCGGACCGATCATTTTCGTGATCCTGAGTTTTCTGTGTCCGACGGAGTTGTCCGTTTTCGTCGCCGACATGCGGCTGCCACCGCACCGCATCGCCCTGCTGATGCTGTTTCCGTTTGTGCTGATGCGTCTGCTGGGACGGCCCGATATCCACGTTCGGTCTTTCGACATCATGATGGCGTTGTTCGCCTCGTGGCTCCTTCTCGTCTATGACTACCACGGTGCCAGTGACCCGAGCGGGCTCGTCTACGGCGGTTCGCTGGCGCTTGAAAGCCTCGGCGGTTACCTCGTGGCACGCGCCTACGTCCGCGACGCAGAGACCTGCACCGCCGTTCTGAAGGTCATGATGGGGGCGATCGCCGTGTCGGCGCTGATCGCGCTGCCCGAAACGCTGCTGGGCCAGAACTTCGCCCATGACGTGCTGCAGGTGCTCACGGGTTATCATCATCCGACTGGCATCGAGGCGCGCATGGGGCTCACCCGCGCTTACGGTACGTTCGACCACCCCATCCACTACGGCACGTTCTGCGCCGCGCTGCTGGCGCTGCTCTGGTTCGCCGACCGGCGGCTGGCGGTGCGCCGCCGGCGCGCCGCGCTGGTCATCGGCGCCACGGTTCTTGGCATGTCGGCGGCGCCCTTGCTGTGCATTTTCCTGCAAAGCGCTTTGATGATCTGGGAGCGGGTAACGCGAACCGTACCGATGCGGACGGCGCTGACCGTCGTCGCGATCATCGGCCTCTACATCGGCGCCACGCTGGTCTCGGACCGCTCGCCGATCAATTTCATCGCCACCGGGCTGACCTTCAATTCATGGACCGGCTTTTACCGCCTCCAGATCTGGGAGCACGGTTTGGACAACGTGTGGGGCAGTCCGTGGATCGGCATCGGCCTGGCCGAGTGGAATCGCCCGGCCTGGATGGTGTCGTCGACCGTCGACGCCTTCTGGCTGGTCACGGCGATGCGCAGCGGCATCCCCTCGTTCCTGCTGCTCGCCTGCGCCATCGGCTTGCTGGTGCGCGCGGTCGTGCTCCGCGGCTGCCGAACGCGTGACGAAGCCGTGCGGCGGCTGTCGAAGGGTTGGATGATCTCGTTGATCGCTCTGTGCCTGGTCGGCACGACGGTGCACTTCTGGAATGTGCTGCACGCCTACTTCTTCTTCTTCCTCGGCCTCGCCGGATGGATCGCCAATCCAGCGCGGTCCAAGGCTGCGTCGAAAGCGAAGGTCGCGGACGGGCAAGGTCCGCACGCCAGGCATCAGGCAGCATATCTCGCGGCGGCCTACGCAGACTTGAACTTCCCGGCAGTCACGCCGGTCGCCCGCTGATCCGGGAGATTTCGTTTTATTTCTTGCGGAACTGATCGAGCCGCACGATTTGCGCGCCCGGTACAGCGGTGGGCTTGCCGGCGCCTTCGGCTTCGGTAGTGGGCTCGGCTGTTTCCGGTGGCGTCGCCGGACCGGCAGCCCTCGGGGCATTGAGTGCGACCGGCTTCAGCGGATCGTTGCCCGACCTCGAGGCTGGGATGATCTCGGGTGCCGCATTGGCGACGTCGCGGTCGGCGCGCGGCTTACGCGGCGCGCGCGGCTTTTTCGGCTGAGGCGCGCGGCCGGATGCCGAACGCAGGTCGTCGGTATCCATGTCGCCGGTTGTCGCCGACCGTCCATCGGGGCCCATACCGGCCGCGTCGTCGAACTGAAGTCCGTAGCGAACCGAGGGATCGAAGAAAACCTTGATCGCAGCGAACGGCACGACGAGCCGCTCGGGGATGCCGTCGAATGTCAGCTTCACCTCGAAGCGATCCTCGGCCACTGCGAGATCCCAGAAACGATGCTGCAGCACGATCGTCATCTCGTTCGGATACTTTTCCTTCAGCCGCTTCGACAGGCTTACGCCCGGCGCGCCGGTATCGAACGAGATATAGAAATGGTGGTCGCCGGGTAACCCGGACTTGGCGACGCCCGAGATCACGCTTCGAACGAGACCGCGCATGGCTTCCTGCGCGAGGGCCTCGTAGTCGATGGTCTGCCCCGTGGTCATTCCCTGCTGCTTGCGTCCCGTTTGACTTGTCTCCGCCTGTCCGTCTCGCGCCCACGGCTACGCCGTTCAAGCGAAAGTGGAGGGCTTCTGTTGCCCGGTGCCCTCCGGACCGCGCCTAGCCCGGCTAGGGGCTAGGGCTTCTTAGTTCAGGCTTTCGCGCCGCATTACGCAGCGAGAGCAGCCTCAGCATAGTTGTCATTGGCAACTATTCTGAATGACCCGATAACGGCGGTATCATGCCGAGCAAAAGCGTGCCCTTTACACCCTCGTCGATCCTATTTCGCCCCCATCAGATACCACCCGAAACGCGGTCTGGTGGTATGTGGTGGAGGCGCCGGGTACCGCCCCCGGGTCCGAACGGTTTATTACGACAGCCATTTATCGCTATAGCCGGACGAATCCGGCACTAGGAATATAGGCTGCCGGTAGGCGAAAGGAAAGCCTGGGGCTTCAGGTGCTTCGCCACGCTGCCGCAGGTTGCGTCAAGCTATCGTAATGACAAGGTGATCACCAAGATGACGAGCGAGACCTTGTCGACCCTGGATCCGGCGCCCCCTCTGCTTTTTTCGGGCAAACAGAAGTATGTACCCCGGTCACCTTGGGGGTCGTTCACCGCCCTGCTGGTCACGGCCGCGATCTTTGGCGGGCAACTGATCGGCGTGCTTGTGGCCGCCTTATTCGTTCTTGCCCGGGCGCATTACGGCGGGGTGTCCCCAGACTTTTCAGTCCAGACTGTTTTGTCCCTGACAACCCCGACCGGCGTCGCCATCATGCTCGCCTCGCAGCTGACCTCCGTCGTGCTGGTGTGGCTGTTCGCCAACCGGGCGGGGATGCGCGACGACGTCCTGCGGCTCAATCCGCCCAAACCGACCTGGACGGCCTGCCTCGTTGGCGGGATCCTGGTCGTCGCGCTGACCGGCGCCGTCGAACTGGTGCTCTACGGCATTCTGGATGCAGACCTGTTCACTGACACGAAGTGGCTCGTCGAAGGCCTGCGCTCGAGCGTCTGGTGGGGCACCGTCATCGCTGCCGTCGTTCTTGCGCCGCTATGGGAGGAACTGACGTTCCGCGGTTTTCTGCTTTCTGCACTGGCGCAGACGCGGCTCGGTTTCTGGGGTGGCGCATTGATATCGAACGTGCTTTGGACATCACTACACGCCACGTACTCCATTCCGGGATTGGCAAGCGTATTCACGGCCGGGTTGGTGCTGTCCTGGCTTATGTGGCGCACGGGCTCGATCCGCGCGCCAATCATTGCGCACGGGTTCGCCAACCTGATCGCACTGGTGTTCACGATTACGTTCGCACCCGGCGTTCCGATACCGGCGTGAACCAGAGGCCAGTCGGGGCTTGAGGCATGCAGCAATATCTCGATCTTCTAAGGCGGGTTCGCAACGATGGCGTTCGCAAGACCGACCGCACCGGTACGGGCACGCTGAGTGTGTTCGGGCATCAGATGCGGTTCAATCTCGCTGACGGGTTTCCGCTCGTCACGACCAAGAAGCTGCACGTGAAATCGATCATCCATGAACTGATCTGGTTCCTCGCCGGCGACACGAATGTCGCCTACCTGAAAAAGAACGGCGTCAGGATCTGGGACGAGTGGGCAGGACCCACCGGCGACCTTGGCCCGGTCTACGGCCGTCAGTGGCGATCATGGGCCGCACCCGACGGGCGCACCATCGACCAGATTGCCGAGGCGGTCGCGTCATTGAAAACCAATCCCGACAGCCGCCGCATCATCGTCACGGCATGGAATCCGGCCGACATTCCCGCGATGGCATTGGCGCCGTGCCATTGCCTGTTCCAGTTCTACGTCGCTGACGGGAGGCTCTCTTGCCAGCTCTACCAGCGCTCCGCCGACGTGTTTCTCGGCGTGCCCTTCAACATCGCGAGCTACGCGCTTCTGACGATGATGATGGCGCATGTCACCGGATTGAAGCCCGGCGACTTCGTGCACACCTTCGGCGACGCGCACCTCTATTCGAACCACAATGAGCAGGCCGATCGGCAGCTGTCGCGCGCGCCGCGCCCGCTACCGAGCATGGCGGTCAATCCCGCGGTCGCGTCAATCCTCGACTTCAGATATGAGGACTTCACCCTGACGGGCTACGATCCCCATCCTCACATCGCAGCGCCCGTGGCGGTGTAGCTAGACGGTTTCCAGGATCTCATGGTCACGATCTCATTCGTCGTCGCGGTCGCTAAGAACGGGGTCATCGGCGCGGGCGGCCGCCTGCCGTGGCGGCACTCATCTGACCTCAAGACGTTTCGGCGGCTGACGATCGGCAAGCCGGTCGTCATGGGCCGCAAAACCTTTCAGTCGCTGAGGAACCCTCTGGATGGCCGCGATAACATTGTCATCACGCGCGATCCGCATTTCACGCCCGGCGGCGTCTCGGTGTTCGATAATGTTGCAGATGCCCTCATGCTGGCACGGGCGCTGGCGCGAACCAGTGGGAGCGACGAGGTCATGATCATCGGCGGGGCCGAACTTTACAGCGCGACATTGCCGCTTGCCGACCGGATCTACTGGACCGAAGTCGACGCCGAGCCCCAGGGCGACACCTATTTTCCGGCGTTTGAGCGGGAAGCCTGGCACGAGGTGTCGTGCGAGCCGCTGCCACGGGGCGAAAAGGACGACCACGCAGCCGTCTTAAGGATCCTCGAGCGCCGGAAGCCGGATTTCTCAACCGGTGAACGATCTTGAACGAGTGCCACGGCGTACCAATCTACGTCCGGTGCGTTTGCTTAGGGCACCTCCCTGCCCTATAAGCGGCGAGCCAATCCGGTGGCCGCGCGCCGAGCCGCCATTTTTTGGATGCATTCGCGCAGTCCGCAGTCAAAATACCTAATCAATTCGAGAGGCTCGAACGTCCTATGCCCTGGAGCAATCAGAACGGTGGCGGCTGGAAAAGCGGCGGCGGCGGTGGCGGCGGCGGGCCGTGGGGGCAGGGTCCGGGCAGCGGCGGCGGTGGCCAGCCGCCCGATCTGGAAGAAATGCTAAAGCGCAGCCAGGATCGTATGAAACAGGCGATGCAGGGCTCGGGCGTTCCCGGTCCGCTGCTGTTTCTCGTCGGCGCGGTGGCTGCGGCCTTCGTCGCGTGGCATGCGTTCTTCTTCCGCGTCAATCCCGATGAACTCGGCGTCGTCATGCGCTTCGGCGAATTCGTCCGCCAGGAGCCGCCGGGGCTTCACTTCCGCCTGCCCTATCCGATCGAAGAAGTGATGCTGCCGAAGGTTACCCGCCAGAACATCACCGAAATCGGTATGCGCTCTTCGGGCGGTTCGCGCGGCTTCACGGCAAGTGTGCAAGACGTGCGCGAGGAAAGCCTCATGCTGACGGGCGACGAGAACATCGTCGACATCGACTTCGTCGTGTTTTGGCGCATTCGCGACGCGGGCCAGTACCTGTTCAACATCCAGAACCCCGAAAACACCGTCAAGGAAGTCTCCGAAAGCGCCATGCGCGAGGTCGTCGGCCAGTCGAACATTCAGCCGATCCTCACCGAGGCCCGCCAGAAGCTCGAGCAGGACGTGATGAAGCTCATTCAGTCGACACTTGACCGTTACAAGGCCGGCATCACGATCGATCAGGTCCAGTTACAGAAGTCCGATCCGCCGAGCGACGTGATCGAGGCGTTCCGGTCTGTGCAGGCCGCACGTCTCGAAAAAGAGACGCTCCAGAACCAAGCCAGCTCGTACGCCAACAAGGTCGTGCCAGAAGCGCGCGGCGAAGCGGAACGCATCCTGCAGGCCGCCGAAGGCTACAAGCAGCAGACGGTCGCCGAGGCGCTCGGCCAGACGGCCCGGTACTCACAGGTCTATGAGGAATACAAGAAGGCCCCCGACGTAACCCGTCAGCGCATGTACCTGGAAACCATGGAGCGCGTAATGGGCGGCACCGACAAGATCATCATCGACGGCAAGAACGGTCAGGGCGTCGTGCCATTCCTGCCACTTGACCAGTTGCAGCGCAAGCCTGCCGCGACGGGAGGCCAGTAATCATGCGCAAGTTCCTCGCGTTCCTCGTCGTCCTTCTCGCCATCGCGGGCGCCGGCCTCTACGCCTCCGCGTTCATCGTACATCAGAACGAGCAGGCTCTCGTGCTGCGCTTCGGTGAGCCCAAGCACGTGATCCGCGAACCCGGCCTCAACTGGAAGGTGCCGGTTCTCGATACCGTCGACATCTTCGACAAGCGCATTCTCGACCTCGATACTTCGCCCCAGGAAGTAACAGCGTCCGATCAGAAGCGTCTCGTCGTCGATGCGTTCGCGCGGTATCGGATCATCGACCCGCTGAAATTCTATCAGAACCTACGCTACGAAGAGGCCGTGCGTTCGCGGCTGGGGCCGATCATCGAGTCGACCCTGCGCGGCGTTCTTGGCGGTGTGACGTTCGGCGACGTGGTTCGCGAAAAGCGCGAACAGCTCATGCGCCGCATCGCCGACCAGGTAAACGTCGAGGGCGCCAAGCTCGGCCTCGAAGTCGTCGACGTGCGCATCAAGCGCGCCGACCTGCCGGAACAGAACCAGAAGAGCGTGTTTGAACGCATGCGAGCCGAGCGCGAGCGGGAAGCGGCTGAGTTCCGCGGCCAGGGCACCGCGGAAGCGAACCGCATCCGCGCAACCGCCGATCGCGAAGTCACCGTTATCAAGGCCGAGGCGACGCGCAAGGGCGAGCAGATGCGCGGCAAGGGCGACGCCGAGCGAAACCGTATCTTTGCCGAGGCCTTCGGCAAGGATCAGGACTTCTTCGGCTTCTACCGTTCGATGCAGGCCTATGAAGCGGCCATGAAGTCGGGCGATACGCGGCTGATCCTTTCGCCGGATTCGCCCTTCTTCAAGTACTTCAACGATCCGTCGGGGACTCGGACCGCTCCGCAATGAACGATCTGGCGGCAGCACTAGGCCTCGTTCTCGTGTTCGAGGGGCTGCTTTGGGCCCTGGCCCCCGAGACGGCGAAGCACATGCTTGAAACGGCTGCCACCACGCCGCCCGCAACCCTCAAGGTCTTCGGTTGGGGCGCCGTGGCCGCGGGAGCCTTGATCGTGTGGCTGGTGCGAGGCTGACGGGCGTCTCGCGCCTTCGATGCGCATGCGTTTAGTCTGCCGCAATTGACACACGCCAGCCCCCGGCCCCACTTTGGCCGGACTCGATCAACAGCCTGGGCCACGTTACCGTGTGCAGGATCCCGGTTTCGCTCTACACATGACAGCCGCGGCAACGCATTCCTCTTCTAGGAGTTCTGCATGAACCTGACGATCGCACCGGTGGCCGGGCAGATCCGCACTCGCTTGTATGGCGCTATTGCAGCCGGTCTTGCCGCTGTGTGCGTTGCAGGAGGGCTCGTTGCCACAACTCCGGCGGGCGCCGAACACGTCGGCCCGCAGTCGATCGCGCCGCTGGCAGAAAAACTGAGCGACGCCGTCGTCAACATCTCGACGAGCCAGACGGCGAAAACGCCTGAAGGCATCCCGATGCCGAAGGTACCGAAGGGATCGCCTTTCGAGGACTTCTTTGACGATTTCTTCAATAAGCGGGGCGGGCGCACGCCGCAAGCCGATCGCAAGGTGTCTTCGCTGGGATCCGGTTTCGTCATCGACGGGAATGAGGGCTTGATCGTCACGAACAACCACGTGATCGACGGCGCCGACGAGATCATTATCAATTTCCACGACGGATCGAAGCTGAAGGTCGACAAGGTCCTCGGAAAGGATTCCAAAGCCGACCTCGCCCTTCTCAAGGTGACGCCGAAGAAGCCGCTGGTGGCGGTTCCGTTCGGATCGTCCAGTGACATGAGGGTCGGCGACTGGGTGATGGCGATCGGCAATCCTTTCGGTCTCGGCGGAACCGTCACTGTCGGCATCATTTCCGCCAAGCAGCGCGATATCAACGCGGGGCCCTACGACGACTTCCTGCAGACCGACGCGGCCATCAACCGTGGGAACTCCGGCGGCCCCCTGTTCAACCTCGATGGACAGGTGATCGGCGTGAATACCGCCATCATCTCACCAACCGGCGGTTCCATCGGCATCGGCTTCGCCGTTCCCTCCGACACGGTGCAAGCAGTGGTGCAGCAGCTCAAGGAATTCGGCGAAGTGCGCCGCGGCTGGCTTGGCGTCAAGATCCAGACGGTGACGGACGACATCGCGGTAAGCCTGGGCGTGCCTGAGAACACCGGCGCCCTCGTCGCCGGCGTCACTCCTGACAGCCCCGCCGCCAAGGCAGGTTTCGAAGCCGGCGATGTCATCCTGAAGTTCGACGGCAAGGACGTCACCACCATGCGCGGCTTGCCGCGTCTTGTGGCCCAGGCTCCGATTGGAAAGACTGTCGATGTCGAAATTCTGAGGAAGGGCGAAAAGAAGACGATTCCTGTTGCGGTTGGCCGACTCGAAGATGACGAGGACAAGCCCGAGCCTGTTAGTGAAAAGAAGGAAGACGCCGACAAACCGGGCCCGACATCGCTGCTCGGCCTGAGCGTGACGCCGCTGACCGACGAGATGCGCACGAAGTTCGGCTTCGACCCTCGCGTCAAAGGCCTGATCGTGACGGAGATCGACCCCGAGAGCCCGGGCGCCGGCAAGAACATAAAGCCCGGCGACGTCATCGTCGAGGCGCAACAGGAACCGGTCAAGGAAGCGGCCGATCTTGCGCGCGCCATTGACAAGGCGAAGACCGCCGGTGGCAAGCAGATCCTGCTTCTCGTAGAAGACTCCAAGGGAGATACGCGCTTTGTCGCCCTGCCGTTCTGAGGCTGCCGGGGTCTGCGTGTCGCGATTGAGAATCAGCAGCCGTCCGCCTGCACCGTTATCAAGTTTTTTGTGAGGAGTCCGAACCCGTGTCCGCCAATACGAGCCTGCTCGACACCATCCTGGACAGTCTCGTTCCCGTGCACCGGGACGGCCACAAGTTCATCGCCATCGGCGCCGCGACCACCCTCCTCCTGTTCTGGATCTGGGACCCGCTCGGCTGGATCGCCGCCGCCGTGACCGCGTGGATCATCTACTTCTTTCGCGATCCCGACCGGGTGACGCCGCTGCGCGAGGGACTGATCATCTCACCTGCCGACGGTCGGATTTCAGCCATTGAAAAGGTTCGTCCCCCGCCTGAACTGGGGCTTGGCGATGACGAGCGCGTGCGCGTCTCGGTGTTCCTGTCGGTCTTCGACGTGCATATCAACCGCGCACCGGTCGCCGGCCGTATCGTCCGCTCGGTCTATGTCCCGGGCGCTTTCCTCAATGCCGCGCTTGACAAGGCCAGTGAAGACAACGAGCGCCGGGCACTCGTGATCGAGACGGCCTCTAACCAGCAGATCGGCGTCGTTCAGATCGCCGGGCTTGTGGCGCGCCGCATCGTGACATTCGTTACGGAGGGCGCCGTCGTCGGAACCGGAGAGCGCTTCGGCATCATTCGCTTCGGCAGCCGCGTCGATACGTTTCTGCCGCCGGGGCACACCGCTCTCGTTGCCGTTGGACAACGTGCGGTCGCCGGCGAGACTGTGCTGGCCGATCTCAAGTCGAACGAGCCCGAGCGTGAAGCCCGCCGCGACTAGGCGGCCTACTTGCGACCTGCCGGCGGAACGGACCTCACGACGCCCAGTTCATCGTTCAGGCGTCGGGCTTGCGACGGCCAGCTCGCGGCAACCCAGTCGTCGGTTCCAAACAGCCAGTACCAGACGCGGTTGCGCCGGTAATACCGCTCGACGGTAATGCGATGCATCCGGTCCATCGAACCCGAAAGGTATTCGAGCATTTGGATCGGCTTTAGCGCTGCACCTTCGACAGCTTCGAAGCGCGGCCCAAACCCGTCGAGACGCGCACTCACGGCCGAGAACGACTGGCTGCCGTCCTGACGCCAGGCTTCGATCGAACCGGCGAGCGTGTGCTGGTTCGCATTGATCTTGACGAGCGCGTCGTGCACTTCGCCCAGTTCGAGGGCATGTGTTGCCTGCGCCTCTGCGGTCTTGGTGGCGTAATCGCCGAGCATCCGCTCTAGGTTGGTGATGCGTTCAGCCTGCATGGCGATAGTCTTGGTTGCCTCAGTCTGCCGGTTTTCGACGGTGGCGAGAAGGACGTCGAGGCGCTGTGCCAATGGTGTCAGAACGGCGACGGCGATTTCACTTCGCTGATGTTCGATTATGTTGGCAAGCGCCTTGATTTCCGCGAGGCGCGCGGCGGTGGCCTCCGCGTTCTGGCTTCGATCCGTGGCCGCGGCCTGTTCCAGGTCGGCGAGCCGCTGGACGATTTCACCCGACTTGTCCGCGCCACGCGACAGCACGGCTTGTTCGATGATTTCGAGGCGGCTTTCGATGGTCGACAGGTCGTTCGATTGAGCGCGGAGGGCCTTGACTTGCTCTTCGGCCTGACGGGCCGCTTCCAAAACGCGCTCGGCATTGCGGGCGGCCTCGGCGGCGTTAGCCTGAATGATCCGCTCGATGGCGTTCATGCGCTCGATGACGGCACCGGCGTCGGAGCCCGACGCGCGCGCGGCCTCTTCGATCGCATCGAGACGGGTCGTCAGTACTCCCTGCGAGCGATCGGTCGCGACCTTGGGCTCGCGTTCCGTGCCAAGCGCGCGCACCATCTGCTCGAGCGCATCGAGGCGCGAATTCTGGACGCTGTCGGTTGGCGTGGCTGGGGTATCGCCGCGGCCAGCGGGCGCACGAGGGGCATCGAGATAATAGCCGGCAGCGCCGCGCTGTCTGTCACCGCGATAGTAGTCCTGCTCGTAGCGGACGTCCGCGCCGTAGCCGGGGCGCGTATAGGCGGGCGGCATGGTTGACTCTCCGGGTGCAACAGGGGGGCGCAGGGACTGGCGGGATAATAGGGCAAGGCCCGGCAAATCCGGCTCAATGTCCATGATCGTGGTCAGAATATCGTCGACGGTGGCGGGCGAACTGCGCCGGGAGGCCTGGGCGCTGGCGACCCGGAGCACGTGTTCCAATTCGTCGGATCGCCGCGGCGCCGTCCTGCCGTTCACGAACCCCACCGGAATGTCGCTGGCAATGACCGTCGCACTTTCGCGGCGTAGCGCCGTGACGCGCACTCCGCGTGCCTCCATGGCTTCCGCCGCCGCATCGATGCGAGTGAGGGCGTTCAGCAGATGTTCGAGACGAACTTCGGCGGATCGGTGGGCGAGCGCGAAATCGAAGGCGTGATTGACTGCAGCCAGGACCGTTTCATCGACCCAGATCGGGCCACCGCGAGACACGCGGGGGATACGGGGACCACCTGGATCCGCAGGGCCCCAATTGGGCGGTTCGGCGGAGGCGGCACTCCAGGTCTGGGGAGTGCGCAAATCGAGGTCATCGCCCCGGTAGGTCATGTCGACTCGTCCCCTACAAGCGCCCCCGCGCGGTCCCCTTTTCGAGGGCCGTACAGGGTTTACCGCGTCCGCTACAAGCAAAACCACGCCACGTTAGTTCCTTTTTAGCGGCATCACGAGGGCGACGGCGGATCTGAGCATATGTTTGGTGAACGCCACGCGGCGCCGCGGAGCCCTTGCCCCAATGTCAGATCTTGGATCAGACCTTGGTCGCCAGCTGTTCCTGAACTGCGGGGCCTTCGTTGCGAGGATTGTTGAGTTTCGGGCTGACGGCGATGATCTCCAGCAAACCGTCTGAACAGGGTTTCAGAAGGCGGTCGGTCTCCTCGCTCGTCCCCGTCGAACAGTCGAGCCAGACCTGGAAATTCTCCGGCGCGATGATCACCGGCATGCGGTCGTGCAGAGTGGCCACGGCCGCGTTCGCCGCAGTCGTCAGAATGGCCATCGTTTCGATCTCGCTGCCGTCGGCGCCGAGCCAGTGCTCCCAGATGCCGGCCATTCCCATCATGCCGCCGCCGGCGGACCGGACAAGGTAGGGTTGCTTGGCGCTGGGCTTGCCGGTCCACTCATAGAAGCCATCGGTTGGCACCAGGCACCGGCGATGGCGCATGGAACCGCGGAATGACGGCTTGCTGGCGGCCGTTTCGCTGCGGGCGTTGATGAGGGGCGAGAACTCGCGCGGATCCTTGACCCATAACGGGATCAGCCCCCACCGCACCAGCGCCAGTTCGCGGTCATGGGCGGCATTCTGGCGAACGATCGCGACTGGCTGCGTCGGGGCAATATTATACCGGGGCGGAAACTCGAGCCCTTGGCGGCACTTGAAGTAGGAGCGCACCGCTTCGGCCGGGGATGTGAGGGAGTATCGCGAGCACATGACCGTTACTCTGAGACTGAGCGACGCACGCCGTACGCGGCAAGATGTTGGTTATGCCAGGAGCACGGTCTCTAAGGTCGGCGTGCCGTGCCTTGGCCCAGAATCGGTGCTATTGGATCGACATTCAAGGGTGTGTCCAATTCGGTGACCTATACGCTAGAGCCATGATGCATCGCGTTCAATCCCGACGCCTCCTGGCGGCCGTTCTGATCCTGCTTGCCGTCGTCGCCGGCGCCGCGCCGGGCGCCGTAGCAGCGCCCGACCAGAAGCCTTACGACGACAAGCTGATGCGCCTCGCCGAAATCCTGGGAGCTGTGCATTATCTGCGCGAACTGTGCAGCGCCAACGATGGCCAGCAGTGGCGCGATCGCATGCGCGAACTGCTCGACGCGGAGGGTACGAGCGCCTTGCGGCGAGCGCGTCTGACGCGCGTTTTCAACCAGGGCTATCGCAGTTACGCCCGCACCTACACCACCTGCACGCCGTCGGCGCAATCAGCGATCGACAAGTTCATGTCAGAGGGCGTGCAGATCTCTGAAGGCCTTGCCAAAAGCGTTCCTTAACCCCCTTTTCGGCGACCACCGGTTTACCCTGAATTGTAGCTGAGACTAGACCTGCGCCCAGTCCATGTTAGTCAGTGGGTGTCTGGGGGGCCGCCAGTAGGGATTGAATACCGTGACGGGGAAGCAGGAAACACGACGACGCGATTGCGAACTAGGCGAGGGAGACGACTCGAGCTCTCGCGCATTGAGCCTCATTCTGGCAGCGTGGGACGAAGGCTCAGAACTCGGCGTGGCGCCTGAGCAGATGGCTTACGCGGCACTCTTCGCAGCACTTACCGACCTTGTGTCGCTGTATGGCGAGGAAGCGGTGATCAAGCTGGCCAAGGGGCTCGAACGTCGGATTGAGCAGGGGGAATTCAACATCGGTCACACACTTCAGTGACTACTGGTCAGTGACCGCCGACCAGCAGCTTGAACGCGATCTCGCCGATCAGCACCAACCCGAAGATCATCAGCAGCACGCCGGCAATCTGGTTGATGCGCGCCAAGGCGCCCGGCGTCAGCCTGTGACGAACCCGGCCGATCAAATTCGATAGAAACACCCACCAGGCAACGCTGCCGCCCATGATCGCTGCCACCATGGTGAGCGCATCGATGGTGCTGTTGACCTCGACGAACGTGCTGACGCCGCCGAAGATGGCAAAGAGACCCAGCACGGCGCCGGGATTGGTGATCGTCAGAAAGAAGGTCTGAGGGATGTCCCAGGCAAAATCGCGCAGCGATGCCTTGTCGTCGTCGATCGGACCCAGCGCCTCGATCCGCGGCGCGGTGAAGTACAGCTTCAACGCAAACGCGATGAGTGCCAACCCGCCGATAATCTGGATGGCCGTGCGGTGATACTGCACGGCTCCTGATATGGCGCCGACACCGAGACTGGCAAACAGAGCGATCAGGCCGTCGCCTAGAACGGCGCCGAGACCCGCTGCGATGCCACCCCAGAAGCCACGTTCGATGGCACGTTGGATGCAAAGCACGTTGACCGGACCGACCGGCGCTGCGACGAGTATGCCAATGATGATTCCGACCGGAATAATGAGAGGATTAGGGATGAATTGCATCGAGGGTCAACCGCGCGGCATCAGGCTGAATGCGCCGGCTGAAGGACGTTGACATACGGCATGCGCATCTTGGAGTTCATGACAACGTACAAGTGCGTCGGCTCCCACAAATCTCACGGACGGCCACTCTCCCCTCGACACCCGCTAGGCGCGGCCGCGATCCAACTGCTACAGGTAGTGGCGATGTCATGCCTTGTCCATCTGCCAACGCCAGCGCATTGCGGACAGGACGGGGCCATCGTCAACCCCCAGCCCGTGGCGCCCGTGCGAACGCCGCCGGTCGCGCATCGTGATCTTCCCAAACCGGTCGCCGACATGCGCGCTGCCATCCTAGCTGCGGCGAAGTCTGGAGTGATCGACGATCTGGCAACCGCGATTGCGTGGAACGAGATCACGCCCGAGTTCGGACAGGCAGCCGGCGAGGATGCCATTGCCCACTTGAAGTCTCTGTCGCACGATGGCAGCGGCCGCGACGTTCTGGCTGTGATCGCGAACCTGCTGGAGCTTTCTGCAGCGCGCCTTCCGCTCGGACCGGACGTCGAGAACAGCGCCATCTATGTCTGGCCTTATCTGGCCGAGCAACCGCTCGAAAAACTCACGCCTTCCGAGGAGGTGGATCTGTATCGCCTGATGCCCGTTCCCCTGGCCGCCGAAGCGCGCGCCTCCAAGTCCTGGAACTGGTGGCGGCTGTCGATCGGCGCGGATGGGACCTGGCTCATGTTCGCGCGGCAGAATCGATGATTTTCAGTGGCCGTCCGGAGGCTTAGGATGTCGCAATTGCTGCGGTGCAAGAGATGCCATATTTCGCCGCAGTTTGAATGATTTCCATAACCGGGCGCAGTCTGCTAATGAGCGTAGTCATGGTTGACTAGCCTGGACAGGCTTTTGGCCATCGTCGGCATTGTGACGCCCATCCGCGGACTGTAGGCCGTGTCCCTGGATCGGTGTTCTGAAAAGAGGATGAGTAAAATGAAGTTGCGGATTTTGTTTGCGGCGGCCTTGGCATGCTGCGTCATTTCCGGACCCGCGGCAGCACAGGGTCTCAGTGCTTACGGCGTGTGGGGCGATGGTCACCAGTTGAAGAAGAGCAACGCGTCTCCGGCGTTCGGTGGCGACGGAAATCCCTCAATGCTCGGTGGCCCACCGGCGGTCGCGAGCGCACTGCCACAGACAGGCAAAGCCAAGGAACTACTCCAGGGCGGACCCAGGCCCAGCATCGCGCCGATGGCTCCGCAGAAAGTGGCATTCAACGGCGGCTATGGCGCAGGCTCGGTCGTCATCGATCAGTCGGCGAAGAGGCTTTACTATGTGCTCGGCTCGGGACAGGCATACGCGTATCCCGTCGCTGTCGGCAAGACGGGCTTCGGCTGGACTGGCACCGAGAAGGTTTCGAAGATCGTCAACTGGCCAGACTGGACGCCACCTGAGGAAATGCGTCATCGCAAGCCTCATCTGCCGTTGAAAATGACCGGCGGCCTCAACAATCCGCTCGGCGCCAAGGCGATCTACCTCGGCAACACGCTCTACCGCATCCACGGTACGAATGACTTCGAGCTCCATCGGCACAGCCGCTTCATCGGGTTGCATCCGCATGCACAACGGCCATGTCGTGCATCTGGCCGGCCTCGTTTCGTCAGGCACCACGGTCTACGTCGTGAAGGGTCTGTCGAAGGCGACCGTGAAAGCCGGCGGATCCGGCAACAGCATCTGATCGCGTTTCAATCCATCAATACGGCTGCCGGTATCGCTCCGGCAGCCGTTTTTATCGCATCTAAAAAGCTCAAACTTCGTAGAAGCCGACGGGCTCGCCAGTGGCGGGGCTTGAGATTTCGCCCTGCCACATAACGCGGCGACCGCGCACGAAAGTGCCAACCGGCCAGCCGGTGACTTTCTTGCCATCATATGGCGTCCAGCCAACGCGGCTTTCAATCCAGGCGTTGGTGATGGTCTCGCGCCGCTTCATGTCGACGACGGTCAGATCGGCGTCGTAGCCCACGGCGATGCGACCCTTGTTGCGGATGCCAAACAGCCGCTGCGGCCCGTGGCTCGTGAGGTCGACGAACCGCTCCAGCGACAACCGCCCCGCGTTGACGTGATCGAGCATGATCGGCACCAGCGTCTGCACGCCAGTCATGCCAGAGTGCGAACCGGGATAGGCGTGGTCTTTCTCCTCGCGTGTGTGAGGGGCGTGATCGGAACCCAGCACATCTACGACGCCGGACGCCAGCGCGGCCCAGATCGCGTCGCGGTGCGCAGCATCGCGCACAGGCGGGTTCATCTGCACGTAGGTGCCGAGGTCGCGATAGCATTCGGGGGCCGCTAGTGTCAGATGATGGGGCGTCACCTCCACCGAAGTCCATGATTTGTGATCCTTGAGGAAATCCATTTCCTCGGCCGTCGAGACGTGCAGCACATGCACGCGCTTGCCGTGCTGCTCGGCAAGGCGCACGAGCCGCTTCGTAGCGATCACGGCGGCCTCGGGATCTCGCCAGACCGAATGCGAGGACGGGTCGCCCGGCACGCGCAATCCCATGCGCTGTTTCAGGCGCGCCTCGTCCTCGGCGTGGAACGACGCGCGGCGGCGTATGTTGGCTATGATCCGATCGAGCGATGGTTCGTCATCGACCAGTAAATTGCCGGTCGAGGACCCCATGAACACCTTGATGCCGGCTGACCCTTCGAGCCGCTCCAGGTTCGGAATGTCGTCGATGTTCTCGCGAGTGCCGCCGACAAAGAATGCGAAATCGCAGAACATGCGGTGGCGCGCACGGCGCACCTTGTCGGCCAGCGTATCCGGGGTCGTGGTCAGCGGGTTGGTGTTGGGCATCTCGAAAACAGCCGTGACGCCGCCGACGACGGCAGAGCGGCTGCCAGTCTCCAGGTCTTCCTTGTGCACCAGCCCCGGTTCGCGAAAATGGACCTGGCTGTCTATGACACCCGGAAGGATGTGCAGGCTCTTGCAGTCGAGAGTTGCTTGCGCTGTCGCGCCCGTCAGCGTGCCCAGCGCCGTAATGCGCCCTTCCCTGATGCCAAGGTCACGTTGGCCGACACCATCGTGATTGACGACGGTGGCGCCTTGAAGCACCAGATCGAACCGTTGGGACATCGATGGACCACCTTCGCGGACACTTGCCTTCGCCTCGAGCCCGGCCTTAAGTCAAATAGTCGAGGCTTTCAACCTGAGACGTCAATGACCACAGCATATACCGCCCTGCTTGCCGATCGCGGCGTGGTCAGCATCACCGGACCGGACGCGGCCAAGCTGCTGCAGGGCCTTATCACAAACGATATGGCCCTGCTCGAGCAAGCGCCGGCCATTCACGCAGCCCTGCTGACGCCGCAGGGCAAAATCATGTTCGATTTCTTCGTCGTCGGTACGGCGCAAGGGCTTTGGCTGGAAACGTCTCGCGAGATCGCACCATCCCTGACAAAAAGAATCGCCATGTATCGCCTGCGCGCCAACGCGGAAATCACGGACGTCTCGGCTGTTTACGATGTGTTGGCCGTATGGGATGGGGCAGGCGACGCCGATGCGGCGGACATCGGCGCCGCTGTCTATCAAGACCCGCGGCTCGCAGCGCTCGGCGCCCGCGTCGTTGCGCCGGCCGGCACCGTGAATACCAACGCCAGCGCCGAAAGCTACCACGCGCACCGCATCGCCCTTGGCGCGCCGGAAGGCGGCAAGGACTATACCTTTGGTGACACCTATCCCCACGAAGCCGACTTCGATCTGCTCAGCGGCGTGTCGTTCACCAAGGGCTGTTATGTCGGGCAGGAAGTCGTGGCGCGCATGCAGAACAAGATGGTCGTCAGAAAGCGCGTGGTGAAAGTGCGAGGATCATCTGATCTGACACCGCATGCCGACGTGTTGCTGGGCGAGGCCGCAGTTGGTCGCATCGGCACTACAGCCGGAGCCGATGCCCTCGCCATGCTGCGCCTCGACCGGGCCCTCGAGGCGCGCGAACAGGCAAAAGCATTGCTGGCGAACGGCGTGACCGTGACCCCCGACGAAACGGCCCTGGCGGCATTCGAGGAGGCGGCTAGCGCCGCGCGGTACGGCGCGTCAGGAGCGTTGTCTTGAAAGTCGGGACCGCACGATGCGCGTGGCCGGGGATCAGCGACCCCATCTACGAGCGCTATCACGACGAGGAATGGGGCGTGCCCCACGCCGATGACAGGCGCCTGTTCGAAAAGCTTGTTCTGGAAGGATTCCAGTCCGGCCTGTCTTGGCTCACGATCCTCAAGAAGCGCGACAACTTCCGGCGCGCGTTCCACGGCTTCGCTGCTGAAAAGATCTCGCGATATGGCGAAAAGGACATCGCGCGCCTGATGGCGAATCCGGGCATCGTTCGCAACAAACTCAAGATCGAAGCTACCATCGACAATGCGCGGGCCTATCTCCGCCTGTCGGAGACAATTCCGCTGTCGGAATACCTTTGGGATTTTCTCGATGGCGAACCGCTGGTCAATACGCCAGCAGCCATGAGCGACGTGCCGGCCGAGACCGAGTTGTCGCGACGAATTTCGAAAGCTCTGAAGAGCCAGGGTTTCCGGTTCGTCGGCCCGACCACCGTCTATGCCTTCATGCAGTCGTGCGGCTTCGTCAACGATCACCTCGTCGCTTGCCATCGGCACGCAGCCTGCGCGAAGCTTCAGCGTCGGTTCAAACCACCACAACGCCGGGGCTCCTGAAGTCGTGCCAGATGATCACCTCCCAGCAGCCCGCCCTGGTGCCGCTGCCTCCCCGCGCGCGTGGCAGCGCATGCTCTCGGGCCGGCGTCTCGATCTTCTCGATCCGCAACCGGCGGACATCGCCATCGAGGACATCGCGCACGGCCTGGCACGTGTCGCCCGCTGGAACGGGCAGACGACTGGCACTCACGCCTTTTCCGTCGCGCAGCATGTGCTCGTGGTCGAGGAAATCGCGCGCACGGCCAATCCCGACTGGCCATCCCAGTGGTGCCTTGCAGCACTTCTGCATGACGCCCCCGAATACGTGATCGGCGACCTGATCAGCCCGCTCAAGATTGCGATCGGTCTCGACTACAAGGCTTTCGAGCGGCGACTGCTCGATGCCATTCATTTCCGCTTCGGATTGCCGGCGCCCCTGCCTCCCGCGATCACCAGTGCCATCAAGGATGCGGACCGGGTCGCCGCTTATTTCGAGGCAACCGTTCTTGCGGGCTTCGCCCGCGACGAAGCCGAACTCTATTTCGGAACGCCGTATGGGCTGGATCCGGGCCTCGCCCATCTCCTCGCCGACCTGGAAGCCTGGCCGACGCATCTGGCACAGTCCGCATTTCTTCAGCGTTTCCAGGCATTAAGTGACACATAGACCGCCATTGTCACGCCAACCGGAATAAATCCAACCGCGAGCCGTTATCCGACTGATTGCGATCTCGCGCTTAAAAAAATGTTGTTCCGAAAATGGCCATGATCGCGCACTAATTCCAACGGCAACTGGAGGCGATTAATGGTTTCAGAATCCACTCTGAGGCGCCGCTCTCGCGATGACGCGGACGTTATAGACATAAGGAACGCCGTGCCCCGCGCTGAGCCAGCAAGTGTGGAAATCGGTCTAAACGCCGCGATCGTCGCCGTGCTCGACAACGAGCCGGTCGTGCTTGTGATGCGGCACGACGCGGAAGGTGGCGCCGGCATCGATGGGCTACCTGCCGGACCATTCTCCCCTCTTCAGCACCGTACCCTCGAAAGCGGCTTGCGCTCATGGGTTGCCGAACAGACCGGCCTGGAGATCGGGTACGCTGAACAGCTGTACACATTCGGTGACCGCGGCCGGCATGCCGAACTCGGAGATGTCGGGCCCCATGTCGTATCTATCGGTTACCTGGCGCTGACAAACGCCGCGGATGTGCGCCAACTCGAGGGCAGCGTCTGGCGCAGTTGGTATCACTATTTTCCGTGGGAAGACTGGCGTCGCGGCAGGCCCGCAATTCTGGAATCTGAAATCGTTCCCCGCCTCAAAGAATGGGCCGAACGTCCGCCTGCGAAGGCCGCACCGGCGAGGCCCGTCCGGCGCGAGGATCGCGTACGCATGTGCTTTGGCAGCCGACGGCGCGGCTTGGGACGAGGAAAAAGTGCTCGACCGTTTCGAGCTTCTCTACGAGGCGGGCCTCGTCGAAGAAGCCCGTCGCGACGGCCGCGAATCCGCACTGAGCTGGGCGCCCGCCCCGCGTCTAGGCGCCGCAATGCGCTTCGATCATCGCCGCATCCTTGCGACCGCTATCGGACGCACGCGCGCCAAGATCAAGTATCGCCCTGTAATCTTCGAACTGATGCCGCCCGAGTTCACGCTGTTTGAACTGCAGAAAACAGTCGAGGCCATTCTCGGCCCGCACCTCCACAAGCAGAACTTCCGGCGGCTTGTCGAAGGCGCGGGGCTCGTCGAGCCAACCGGCGAGGTGAAGACGCGAACGGGCGGCCGTCCCGCCAAGCTGTACCGCTTCCGCCGCGAGGTTTTGCTGGAGCGGCCGGCGCCTGGCGTCCGGGTAAAGCCGGGCCGCGTATAAAGTCCGCAAGACGTGTCCAGTCGCTGGCATCGAAAGGCGCATTCTCGTACGCCTTTCGAAAATCCTTCACGCACGTACTAGCAATTGCGGCCCGACTAACCTAATTTACTGTATGTCAACAATGCTCGACTAGAGCATAACTGCATTCGCCGGCTGCCGCCGGCTCTTATCAGGCTCCATTTATGCTCTAAGAGAGTACAAATGGCAGCAGGGAGGAGGAGAGATGACCGCGATGATTGCAGCCACGACGATCGACCGGTCGGCACGCGCCGTGTCGTCGTCCGCGTCCGGCAAACTCGCGTTCTCCCCTGCACTCGCCCGGGAAATGGAGCCGCTCTACGAGAAAGTGCGCCATGTCGTGACGCCGATGGAGTGGGTGCACTACGCTCCACTCATCAAGAAGATCAACGAACTGAAGAAAGAGCGCAGCGCCGTCATTCTGGCGCACAACTACATGACGCCCGAGATCTTCCATTGCGTCGGTGACTTCCGCGGCGACAGCCTCCAGCTCGCCAACGAAGCCGCACGCACCGATGCCAAGTTGATCGTGCAGGCCGGCGTACACTTCATGGCCGAGACATCCAAGCTTTTGAGCCCGGACAAGACCGTGCTTATCCCTGACCTGCGCGCAGGCTGCTCGCTCGCCGCGTCGATCACCGCCGCCGATGTGCGCCTGCTTCGGGAAGCCTATCCAGGAGTTCCGATCGTCACCTACGTCAACACGAGTGCGGCGGTGAAGGCCGAGTGCGACATCACCTGCACGTCGTCCAACGCGGTGAAGGTCGTCGAAAGCCTCGGCGCGCCGCGCGTGCTGCTCATTCCCGACGAGTACCTGTCGAAGTACGTTCAGACGCAGACCAAGGTGGAGATCATCGCCTGGCGCGGCCACTGCGAGGTACATGAGCGTTTCACGGCAGAAGAGCTGGCGGAGTATCGCCGCTCGGAACCCGGTGTCCGAATTATCGCTCATCCAGAGTGCCCACCGGACGTTATCGCCATGGCCGATTTTACCGGCTCGACCTCCGGCATGATTAACTGGGTGAAGACCAACAGGCCGAAAAAGGCGCTGCTGGTCACCGAGTGCTCGATGGCGTCCAACGTCGCGGCGGAAGTCACCGACGTGGAGTTCGTGCGGCCATGCAATCTGTGCCCGCACATGAAGCGCATCAGTCTCGAAACCATTTACGAGTCGTTGCGCGACATCAAGTACGAGGTCACGGTCGACCCTGCCGTCGCCGAAAAAGCGCGGCGCGCGGTGGAACGTATGGTCAACGTGAAGGTCTAAGCTCTCGGGCGGCATTGAGCCGCGTTCCGCGTCGTGGGAGGCGCCGACATGGGCAGTAAGCTTTTCGCCGATCTCAAGACCACCAGCGGGTTCGGGGGTTTCCGAGATCCGGAGAACCCGTTCGGTCCGGGCGACATCGTCATCATTGGCGCTGGCCTCGCCGGCCTTTTCACAGCGCTGCGCTTGGCGCCGCGCCCGGTCACGATCATTGCGGCCGCGCCCCTCGGTGAAGGTGCGTCGAGCGCCTGGGCTCAGGGTGGCATCGCGGCAGCCGTCGGCGAAGGCGACACGGCGGAATCGCACGCCGCCGATACCATCGCGGCGGGTTGCGGGACGGTCGATGGCGACATCGCCAACATGGTCGCCGAGGAAGCCCCCGGGCGCATTCGCGATCTGCTGCGCTATGGTGTCCCGTTCGACTGCGATCTCGAAGGGCACTTCATTCTGTCACGCGAAGCTGCGCATTCGGCGAAGCGCATCGTGCGCGTCTCGGGCGATCGCGCGGGCGCGGCCATCATGCAGGCGCTGATCGCTGCCGTGCGCAACACGCCCTCGATCCGCGTGCTGGAAGGCTACGAGGCGGAAGATCTGCTGCTCGATGCCGGCCGCGTCACCGGCGTGCGGCTCATCCGTGGCGAGGCGCGCGGCAACGGCACTTACGAGTTCCTACCGGCGAGCGCCGTGGTGCTGGCCACCGGCGGTATCGGCGCGCTCTATGCCGTGACGACAAATCCGGCCTATGCGCGCGGCGAGGCGATTGCATTTGCTGCTCGCGCCGGCGCGGTGATCGCCGACCCTGAGTTCGTGCAGTTCCATCCGACCGCCATGGACATCGGCGTTGATCCGGCACCGCTTGCCACGGAAGCCTTACGCGGCGAAGGTGCGATGCTCGTCAACGGCCACGGCGAGCACTTCATGACGAGCATCCATCCGGCTGGCGATCTGGCGCCACGCGATATCGTCGCCCGTGGCGTGTTCGCGGAGATCATCGCCGGGCGCGGTGCTAATCTCGACTGCCGCACCGCCATTGGTGCACGCTTCGCGCAGTCATACCCAACTGTTTACGCACATTGCAGGGCGGCGGGCATCGACCCAGCGTCTGATCTCATTCCCGTAGCGCCGGCCGCCCACTACCACATGGGCGGCGTTGCCACCGACACCGTCGGGCGCACCAACGTCGAAGGTCTTTGGGCTGCGGGCGAAGTGGCGAGCACAGGCTTGCACGGCGCCAATCGCCTCGCCTCGAACTCGCTGCTGGAGGCGGTCGTATTTGGCGCTCGCGTCGCAACCGACATCAAGGCTGTAGTTTCGGACAGCCAGGCCGCGCCGATTGCGGAACTGCGTCTGGTCAAGGGCTCGCCCAAGGCCGACGCCGCGCATCGCCGAAAGGCCATTCAGCTTCTTCGCCGGACCATGACCGAAGATGTCGGCGTGGTACGCACGGCAGAAGATCTGAGGCGCGCGCTCGCGACGCTCGGCGAAATCGCTGACGAGGCCCGCGGCGATAGCGTGCTATCGAACATGACGCTCACAGCGCGGTTCGTGGCTGCAGCCGCCCTGCAGCGCAAGGAGAGCCGCGGCGGCCATTTCCGGAGCGACTACCCCAAGCCCGTCGCCGCGCTCGGCCGCCGCAGCTTCCTGTCACTCGATCTGCTGCTGGAAATCGAGGCGGCAGCCCGTCGCACGGGCAAGCGTCACGTGCGCGCCGCGCGACGAATGGAACTCGTGCTGTGAACAAGGCAACGCTATTTCCCGTGCGACTGCCGACGCTTCTCATCACACGCGCAGTAAACGACGCCCTTGCCGAAGATCTCGGCCTCTCGGGCGACATCACCACCGACGCCACGGTCGCACCCGATGCCATTGCGAGCGGGACTATCGGCGCGCGAAAGCCGGGTGTGATCTCCGGATTGGGCATGGCGGAAGCGGCGTTCAAAGCACTCGATCCGGCCATCAAATTCACGCCTATGGTCGCGGACGGCGCCCATGTCGAACCAGGCACTAGCGTCGCGCGCATCGCAGGCAACGCCCGAGCCCTATTGACCGCTGAGCGCGTGGCCCTCAATTTTCTCGGCCGCATGAGTGGCATCGCCACGCTGACGCGGCAGTTCGCCGACGCCATCGCGGGCACCAAGGCTGCGATTGCCGACACGCGCAAGACGACGCCGGGCCTGCGCGCGTTTGAGAAATACGCCGTTCGCTGCGGCGGCGGGCGCAATCACCGCACCGGTCTGTTCGATGCCATCCTGATCAAGGACAACCATATCGTCGCGGCTGGCGGCATCGGCGCCGCCATTTCGCTCGCTGCCGCCCATGCCGGTCACCTTGTGAAGATCGAGGTCGAGGTCGACACGCTGCGTCAGCTCGAGTTCTGTTTTAGCCTTCCCCGTGGACGCCATTCTTCTCGACAACATGCCGCCGGACGTGCTGCGAGAGGCTGTCAGAATGGTGGCGGGCCGAGCCGTCACGGAAGCATCTGGCGGCGTCACGCTCGAGACCGTGCGCGCCATTGCCGAAACCGGCGTCGACCTGATTTCATGTGGGGCACTGACGCATTCCGCTCCCGTCCTCGATCTTGGCCTGGACTTCGAGGCAAGCGCCCGTCCGACATGACCACCGGATGATAATCTGGTTCAGCCGCCGTTAAGCCAGGTTATCGATACTCCGGCACAGCCGCTTGAATTCACCCAATTTCACCCACATGTCACACGTAAGTAGCGCGGCGGGTCACGGAGAAAGCGATGTTCTACATTGTTGTCTGGGGTCTTACGGCGATCACTGCATCGATCCTCGGCGGCATCCTCGCCGGCATGAAGAATTGCGACTATTCGGCATGGGCAGCGTGGTGCTTCGTCCTGCCTCCACTGGTCATCGCCTTGTTGCTGACGCCGAAGAATACCGGGCCTCGTCCGCGACGTCCGACGCTCGACGAGATCGACGCCGAAAACGACCGCACTCTTTGATCAGACGGTCCGCTTCAGTCGAGCGCGCTCTCGCAACGCCGCTTGTCCCGCCGCCAGCCGTGCAATGGGAACGCGGTAGGGTGAGCACGACACGTAGTCGAGACCAGTGTCGTGGAAGAACGTCACGGATGCCGGATCGCCGCCGTGCTCACCGCAGATGCCGATCTTGAGCTTCGGGTTCTGCGCGCGCCCGCGTTCGACACCGATGCGGACCAGTTCACCGACGCCGCCCTGGTCGATCGAAGCAAACGGATCGCGGTCGAAGACGCCTTTTCCGGAATAGTTGGAAAGTATCGGGGCCGCGTCGTCGCGTGACAGCCCCAGCGCCGTTTGCGTCAGATCGTTGGTGCCGAACGAGAAGAATGCGGCGCCCCCCTCGCCTTCCGACAGTTCGTTTGCGCGCAGCGCAGCACGCGGCAGTTCGATCATGGTGCCGATCTCATAATCGAGAACTGCGCCTGTTTCTCGCATTACCGCTTGCGCCGTGGCGTTGATCACGGACGCCAGGATGTCGAACTCTCGGCGATAGGCGACGAGCGGGATCATGATCTCGGGCTTTACCTGATCGCCGATTTTCTTGGCCGCTTCGATCGCCGCCTCGAAAATCGCGCGCGCCTGCATCTCGGTGATCTCGGGATAGCGTATGGCAAGCCGGCATCCACGGAACCCAAGCATCGGATTGAATTCAGACAGCTCCGCCACGCGCGCCTTCAGCTTCTCCAGAGGCATCTTGAATGCATCGGCGACCGCATCGAGGTCCTTGTCGTGGCGCGGCAGAAATTCGTGCAAGGGCGGATCGAGCAGTCTTATCGTCACCGGCAATCCGTGCATGATCTCGAAAAGCGCGATGAAGTCTCCGCGCTGCATGGGAAGCACCTTGGCCAGCGCGACGCGGCGGCCCTTTTCATCGGCCGCACAAATCATCTCACGCATGGCGAGAATGCGATCCGCGTCGAAGAACATGTGCTCGGTGCGGCACAGGCCGATGCCCTCGGCACCGAACGACCGCGCCTGACGCGCATCACGTGCCGTATCGGCATTGGCCCGCACGCCGAGCTTGCGGACAGCGTCGGCCCAGCCAATCAGCGTCGCAAAATCCTCGGAAAGCTCCGGTTGGCTCATGGGCGCATGGCCGACGAAGACCTTGCCCGCAGTTCCGTCGATCGTGATGACATCGCCCGCCTTGAACACCCGCGAGCCGGCGCGGACCGTTCCTTCGGCGAGATCGATCTTCAAGGCGCCAGCGCCCGAGACGCAGGGTAGCCCCATGCCGCGCGCGATGACGGCTGCGTGGCTCGTCATGCCGCCGCGCGCGGTAAGAACACCGACCGAGGCATGCATGCCATGAACGTCTTCGGGACTGGTTTCCACGCGCACCAGAATGACGTCCCGGCCCTTGGCTTTCTGAAGTTCGGCTTCGGCGGCGGAAAAGACGATTTCGCCGACTGCGGCGCCAGGTGATGCGGGCAATCCCGTGACGAACAGGTCGGTCTTCGCGCCTGGCTCGATCGTGGGATGCAGAAGCTGACCGAGGGAAGCCGGATCAACCTTGAGGATCGCCTCATCCTTTGAAAGAATCCCCTCACGCACCATATCGACCGCAATGCGCAGGGAAGCCTGCGACGTACACTTGCCGTGGCGAGTTTGAAGCATCCAGACCTTGCCGTCCTGGATCGTGAACTCGACGTCCTGGAGGGCACGATAATGGCGCTCCAGCCTTTTCAGGATGCCGGCCAATTCGGCAAAAGCAGCCGGTATGGCCTTTTCGAGAGACATCTCGGTCGAGCCGATCTCCATTCGCGCGGCTTCGCTTATGGGATGCGGGGTGCGCCCTCCGGCGACGATGTCCTCGCCTTGCGCATTCGGCAGGAACTCGCCGTAGATCTCGTTGGCTCCGGTCGATGGATTGCGCGTGAAAGCAACGCCTGTCGCAGACGTCGGACCCATGTTGCCGAACACCATCGACTGGACGCTGACCGCCGTGCCCCAGTCGTCAGGAATATCATAAAGCCGCCGGTAGGTCTGGGCGCGGGAGTTTTCCCACGATCCGAACACGGCCGAAATCGCGCCCCACAGCTGCTCGCGTGTGTCTTGCGGGAATTCGTGACCAAGCTGGCTTACAATCTCAGCCTTGTAGCTCGCAATGACCGCTTTCCAATCACCAGCCGAAACCTCCGTATCGCTCGCCAGACCGTGAAGATTCTTGTAGTTGTCGAGGATGTCGGCGAACACGCCGCTGTCCACGCGCAGCACCACACTGGCGTACATCTGGATGAAGCGGCGATAGCTGTCGTAGGCGAAACGGTCGTCGCCCGATTTGGCGGCCAGCCCCTCGACGGTCGCGTCATTGAGCCCGAGATTGAGGATCGTATCGAGCATGCCCGGCATCGACGCCCGTGAGCCTGATCGCACGGCGACGAGAAGGGGATTTTCGGGATCACCATAGGTCGCGCCGACAGCATTGCCGACTGTGGTCAGAGCCTCTCGGATTTCTTCGCGCAATCCTTCGGGCAGTTTGTGATCGGTCGAATAGTAGAGATCGCAGACTTCCGTTGTAATCGTGAAGCCTGGCGGTACGGGCAGACCAAGCCGCGCCATCTCGGCCAGATGCGCGCCCTTGCCGCCCAGCAGTCCTATCAGTCCCGGGTGTCCGAGGCTGCATCGCGTGCCGAACAGGTAAACCCAGGGTGTCTTTTGGCTGGCGGCAGTCATCGGGCCCTTTCTCGAACTCTTGCTTGCTCGCGCCCGCAGAATAGCATTGCTGCCGCGATCGTGAACTTCGCTTAAGTGCGGCGCCGCAGCCCGGTGCGCTTATCTGGCACGAGTTGCACCCGCGCAGCAGGAGCGTTTTGCGTCTTTGACGGCGGCGTCCGTGATGCGCAGAGGCCGTCCGTGCCTGCCTTGTGTTATAATGAAAATCATGAAAGATCGATTGCCCGACGTTCTGAACATGCTCGACACCAATTCCAGCGGCAGTCTTGCACGCCTGTTTGAACTCCTGCGCATTGAAAGCGTTTCGGCGGATCCCGCTTTCGCGGGCAAGTGCCTTACGGCGGCCCACTGGTGCTCAGCGGCCCTGCGCAGTATCGGATTCGACGCGAGCGTGCGCGAAACGACCGGGCACCCCATGGTCGTTGGCCATGACACCGGACAGTATCCGGCCAACACGCCGCACGTCCTGTTCTATGGCCACTACGACGTCCAGCCGGCCGACCCACTGGAACTTTGGCACGGCGCGCCTTTCGAGCCGCGCATCGTCAACGAAGGCGCCGACGGCGACGTGATCATGGCCCGCGGCGCACAGGACAACAAGGGCCAGCTGATGACCTTCTTCGAGGCCCTCAGAGCCTGGAAAGAAGCCGCGGGCGGGCTGCCTATCAAAGTTTCCGTGATGCTCGAGGGCGAGGAGGAATGCGGATCGCCCTCCTTGCCAGGCTTCCTCTCCAAGTCGGGTAGGGAATTGAAGGCCGACGTCGTGCTCGTGTGCGACACGGGCCAGTGGGACAAGGATACGCCAGCCATCACCACCATGCTGCGCGGCCTGGCCGGCACCGAGGTCATCATAACAGGGCCTTCGCGCGATCTTCATTCGGGCATGTACGGCGGCCCGGCGATCAATCCGATCCGGGTGCTGGCCCGCATCATCGCGGACATGCATGACGCCCAAGGTCGCGTCGCCGTGCCGGGATTCTACGACGGGATCGTTCGGCTTTCGCCGTCCCAGACGGCGCAATGGGCGGCGCTCGAAGGCGCGGCAGGACCATTTCTGGCCTCCATCGGCCTCACGCAACCGGCCGGCGAAAAAGGCTATTCGGTCATCGAGCAGCTGTGGGCCCGGCCGACGCTGGAGTTCAACGGCATCACCGGCGGCTACCAGGGCGTCGGGTCGAAGACCGTCATTCCGTCGAAGGCGTCTGTCAAGATCACTTGCCGTCTGGTTCCGGGCCAGAATCCGGAGCACATTCTGGCGCGCGTGCATGACTTCGTGCGTTCACGGCTGCCGGCCGACTGCAGCGCGGAGTTCATCGGCATGCGGGGAAGCGCCGCGATCGGCTTCGACACGACGGCACCGGCGGTCAAGGCCGCGGCCCGGGCGCTTGAGCAGGAATGGGGTAAACCCGCCGTGTTGATGGGATGCGGGGGATCCATCCCCATCGTCAGTTCGTTCCGCGACGTTCTTGGCATGGACAGCCTTCTCGTCGGCTTCGGGCTGGACAGCGACCGCATTCATAGTCCCAACGAGAAGTACAACGTGTCGAGCTTTAAGAAAGGCGCGCGCAGCTGGGCGCGCATCCTGGCGGCGTTAGCCTGACGGTTGCGGCGCCTTAATTGCCCTTTATTGTGCCGCGCGGCCCGTTGAAATGTTCAGCGACGCTGTTTTGTTGGATACCCGATCTCAATGACCCCCCGCTTCGTCGCGCTTGCAAACATTCTGACAGTATTAGTCTTGCTATTTGCTGCTCCCGCCTCGGCGCAGCGCGACTGGAATTCATACAGCGACAAGCGCTTCGAACAACCGTCCCGATTTGGCAACGGAGACGATAAGGCCCCGCGCAATACACCGGGCGAGTTCGACTACTACGCGCTCGTGCTGTCATGGAGCCCGACCTATTGCTCGTCGCCGCAAGGCGACGATGACACATCTCAATGCAACCGGCACGATGGCCGCCGATACGCCTTCGTTCTGCATGGCCTTTGGCCGCAGTACAGCAGCGGCTATCCCTCGGACTGCTACACGCGCCGCAAGCCTTATCTTCCGCAGCCGTTGATCGACAGTATGCTCGACATCATGCCGAGCCCAGGCCTCGTGATCCATGAGTACAAGAAGCACGGCACCTGCTCGGGACTCGAACCCGCCAGTTACTATGCGCTCGCGCGGCGGCTGTTCAATTCGATCCGCATACCCGAGACCTTCGTCAATCCATTCGAAGTGCAGTACGTCTCCCCCCGCAAGCTCGAGGATGAACTGATCTCGAGGAACCCGGGCCTAAGGCCCGGTATGATCGCGATCTCGTGTGAGGGTCGCGGAGGCAAGCTGCGCGAAGTCCGCATTTGCTTCGATAGGGAAGGCAGGCCTCGCAACTGCGGCGAGAACGAGAACGAGCGTCGCATGTGCAATGCCCAGGAACTTTTCGTTCCTCCCGTGCGCTCGACCAAGCCGGACCCGGAGTCGTCGCCCGTTTCAGGCTACGGTGGATCACCCCTTCCAGTTCCGCGCTGAGGGCTGGACCCGCAGCGCTATTCTGGTGATCGGCTTACAAACTCGACCGTCCCCCCCGCATGTGCAGTCTTGCCGGGTCGTCCCGCGCTGCGCAAACTCTGACGATGATTCGGGAAAGTCCATCTGAGGAAGGATTTACCGGGGTTTCCGGCCTGGCGCGATCTGTCTCGGGCACCGAGATCGGCACTGCAGGCGTCACGCAACATCCACCGCATGGAGCGTGTTGCGGCAATAGTCGAAGATAGAAGCCCGAAGCTCGCTCCCGCCCGGATGACATCATGCGCCGAACTCGCGCTCGACCGGCGGACGGGGGCAACGACGAGCCAGCCTTGCATCCAGGCGCGCAACCGTGTGCTCGTCAACAACTACGTTGCGATGCGGCGAGACAGGGACGACCGGCCGGCACAATCAGGCGCCAGCGTCGCAGGCTGGTCCGCCACCCTGTCGGCCGGCGATTTTTCATATGTCGATCGCGAAACCCTGACCGCTAACTGATGCCGCCATACCGCCCGAACTCCGCCGTCTTGCAGCGGTACGCGGTCGTGGTTTGAGCTTGCCGATCTTGTTCGGCACGAGTTTATTCGAAAGGACCGTCGATGCCATTTGCAGCGGGGCAGAGCTGGACGTATCGCGCGCCCGAGGGATTTGAATCATCACGCATTGTGATCGGCGCCATCGTGACGTTCGCTGGTAACCGCAACGTCATCTGCTGCAGCGTGCTGCACGCCCCGCGCATTCGATCCGACGGCCGGACGGATACGTTCACGGTGCCGTTTCTGCCGCTGACCGAAGACGCCTTCAAGGCCAGCGTCGAATCGCTGGACGGAAGCGAAGCGCCTCACGACGAATTTGCCGATCATCTGCGCCACTGGAGCGAGGATCCCAAAGGTCAGGTGACGTTCACCGTGCCCTTCGAGGGGCTGGTCGACCACATGATCGCGCGGCAGATGGCTGAAATTGCCGGCCGCTCCGCCGCCGCCTAGCATAAGGGATTGATCGCCCTACCCAATCTGGGACACCCATTCACTCAGTATTAGCCATAAGGTGCCAAGCTCATCAGTGCGAAGCAAGGTTGCCGGTGGGAGTTGGGTGATGCTCTGGTTGATGGGCCGTGTTTGGGCGACGTGTTTTGCGCCCGCGACCGGCATGGTGCGGCGACGACGGCTTGCGCGCGTAAGCAGCGACGTGCCCCGAAGCATCGACGTGCTGGCGGTTCATGCCGGCCAATGGCTCCTGCCTGCCGAACCGGTCGATCCTGCCATTCCGGCTGAGATCGAGAACGTGGCGGTTGCTGCTGCGACTCCCGCACCGCTCGAGACTTCGCCGGTTGAACGGCATCTGGCGGCCCGGCTTCATGCAGTCGGGAAGTTGAACGGTCCTGGCTCTCGGATCCGGAAATCCCCGAAGCGCACAGCACCGGCCGCAAAACCCATACCCATTGCCGCCAAGACTGAGCCCAAGCGCAGGCCAGATGCCGTGTCCAGACGTACCGGGTGCGGCGTCGTGAAGCCGTCGACGCCACCCAGTGCTCTGATCATCAATCTCGATTCTGCCCGGAGCGAGATTGCGACGCGGCGCGAGAGACACGCGGCCTAGACGCAGTGCGCGCACCGCGCCATCCCCTCACGCAGCTTCCGCAAGCCGCTCGGCCCGCCACGCGTACGGCGCCTTGCCAATGATCCCCAGTGCCGGTTGGGCGCTATCGGCCGCAAGCTTGGTTGGATCGAGACTCCAACGTTGCGACAGGCGCATGACATGGTCCTCGGTCGGATGCAGGATCATCTCGCCGCCCGCGTCGCCGTGGCGCCCCCGCACGCCACGCAACTCGAACAGTTTCAAACCCAGCGACCGCTCTTCCTTGGTCGGCTTGCCCTTATTCCAGACGATGCCCTCATCGCCCACGGCGAAGGCGCGCACCAGACGCCCGTCGATCACGCGTGCCCAAGCGAAGACGTCGATCGGCGGATAGGAGAAGAAGTACTGGATTTCGATGAACCGGCCGCCCAGCCCGACAAGAAGCGGCGTGCATTTGTCGGCGAATGCCCGACCAGCGGGAAATGGTAGTGTCAATCCGACAGCGAACGTCCAGCCGCTCACCGGCGGCGTGACATAGACATGGCTGTCCCCAAGACGCGCGTCATAGACGGTCCCGATACCAGCGTCCCAGTTGCAGGGGGTTGCTTCCTGCAGGCCCAAAGCGTCGACGACGGCAGCCGTATCGCGGGTGCGGATGGCAAGCCACGCCATCCCGTAGCCGAACGCAGCCGGAGTGTCGGGTTGCGTACGAAACAGCACGCGACCCTCGTCCATGTGAGGGGCCACATAGACGACAAGCACGACCGTCGCGACGACCATCATGGCAATAGCGGCAACCACTGACCGGAGCCCTCCTGTCGATTGGTTCCAGTCGTAATGTGATTGGCGCCGCCCGATCAAGCCGCGAAACGCAACACATGAGGGGAAAGTTGCCCTGTGTTGGTTGCCCGCAATGGCCGGACACTCGCCTTTAGACTGTAACGGGCATGTAACAGCACCGACGTGGGTCAAGGCAGCCATGGCGATCCTCGCATATGCACCGTGTAGCGTCGGCGCGCAGCACACTTCTCGTGGAATCCACACCCGCCTCTTACCGACTTGATCCAGATCACGGCGCCACCGCCCCCGCGTTTGGCATGAGTTGCCGGTCTGACTTCAATCATTCGGGGGAACCGACATGATCGCGAAAGGCTTGGGAATGTGTGCGGTAGTCGGCCTGCTTGGGGCAGGCGTCAGTGCGTCCTACGCCGACCAGACCGGACTCGACGTTCTGCATGACATGCGCCGCGAAGGCGGGCGCACCTGTTATACCGATCACTATCACTACGGCAACAGCGCGGGTCGGCCGTCGCGCAAAGCGGCTCAGTCGGCAGCAATCAAATCCTGGTCCGAATTTGTCGACCTGGAGTACGGCAGCGACTGGGCCCGGTTCTCGCGCGCCGCCAGCAAGTCGGTGGAATGTACGCAACCGACCGGCGGCTGGGAGTGCCACATCTCGGCGCGCCCCTGCAAGTAGGCGGCACGCCGGTCGTCCTCGGTCGCATGCAGACCGGCGGGCGGAATTTTCCGACCGTCGGTTTCGTTGCTGCTACCACGTCCGCAACGCCGGCATCGAGCGCCGCCAGTGTCCGACACGCTGATCGATCATTATCATGGAGCCTCCGGCATGAGCATGCCAAATCGATTTCTCACCGCAGGCATCTGTGCGCTGTGGGTTACCGCGGTGTGCGTTCCCGCCTTCGCCCAGCTGCCGCCCCAGCCGAAATCCGATCCCCGCGAAGCCATTACTCTTTCATCCACCGAAGCCACGGCGTTGCTTGCCGGCATGCGCACATATCTGGAATCCATTCAAGGCATTGTCGCCTCGATGGCTGAAAACGACCCGGCGCGCGTGCCCGCCTTCGCCAGCCAGTCCGGCTCGAAGCTGTTGCACAATGCGGCGCCGCTAACCGGCCTGAAGCTGCCGATCGGCTTCACATCCATGAGCATGGACACGCATGACAAGTTCGACAAGCTCGGCGAGAGGGCTCAGCGCGGATCATCGCGCGCTGAGATCCTCAAGGACCTGCGCGACCTCATGGGCAACTGTATCAGCTGCCACGCGGCGTACAGATTAGCGCCGTAGGGGAGCAGACGGCTTACTGGCTTGGCTACGCGAGTTTCGGACCAGTCTCTCGCGTTAAAAACGTCCCGTACGCGTCTACGTGATGCAGCGCGTGGCTCCCGTACGGGGCATCCTGAATGGCGAACCACAACTACGACATACTGTGTATCGAGAATCGGTGTGTCGGGAATGCGATCGTCGAAATCCTCCACAGGTGTGAGAATGATTTGCTCGCATCGATAGGCTGCCCCGAAAGGGCAGATGCGTATCGTCAAGGACTCGGCGGCGATCGCAGAAATGCGCAAAAGTCTGCGCCGCAGGTCGATGTAGCAGATGGATCCGCGCAAATACCGCTGTCGGCATCGCTTCGCTCGGCGGCCATTCAGCATTCATAGGTAAGGTGGCCGAAGATCAATTCAACCGTCCTGACGCGCGTGCGCCTGCTCGGATGAACCTTCGCCACCGACTATTTCGGATCGAGCTTGTAAAAGATACGCTGATCGTCCACAAAAGTGAGGTTCTCGAGATCTCTGTTCAAGCTGTCTCGAAGTCGGGGCGGGGGCCTTTATGCCATTGGCTTCTTGCTCGGTCTGGCATGCGGAATGGACCTCAGATCGGCTGCGCGTCTTGGTGGATTTGCCGCCGCGGAAATCATCGGTCAGGTCGGTGCGCGGCCAGAGGCGCGGCTCGGACAATTGGCCCGCATGCGCGGGTTGCTCGGCGCTCAGCACAGTGAACCGATGCCTAGGCTGACAATGCTCGCTTCGCTGCACTAAAATTTAATTGAGGTCCATCACCGTTCAAGCCGCGGGCTTGGGCATGGACACCACGGCTGGTTCCTCGACCAACGCGGCAGGCTTGGCCGGGCGCGACGCAAGCCGCTCTTTGGCAAGCGCCAGCGCCGACACGTAGTCGGGCTTGCCGGATCCCAGCAGCGGGATCCGGTCGACGAAGAGAATTTCCGCCGGCACCGACAATTCCGACGCACCCTTGGTCTTCGCATGGCGCAGGAACGCTTCGCGCGTGCAGGTGGCATCCGCCGACATCAGGATCAGGCGCTCGCCCTTTCTCGCATCGGGCACCGGGACGACCACCGTGATCAAGCTCGGCCACAGTTCGGCGGCCATTGCTTCGACCGCCGACAGCGACACCATCTCGCCGCCGATCTTGGCGAAGCGCTTTGCGCGACCCTTTATGGCGATGAAGCCCTGCGCGTCGATGGCAACGATATCACCCGTGTCATGCCAGCCGTCGTGCGGGGGCTCCAGCACGCCGGGATTTTCGGCGCGCATGTAGCCGAGCATCACGTTGGGGCCGCGCACAAACAGACGCCCTCCTTCGCTGATGCCGGTCACGGTATCTAGGCGCGCTTCCATCAGCGGCGCCAGGCGGCCGACGGTTCCAGACTTGTTGGCAAGTGGCGTGTTGATCGCGAGCACAGGCGCGGTTTCCGTCACGCCGTAGCCTTCGAGAATGCGCACGCCGAACTTTTCCATATAGAGCGCGCGTGTGCGATCCTTCACGGCTTCCGCGCCAGATATGATGAGGCGCACGCGATGGAAGTCGTACGGGTGGGCGGAACGCGCGTAGCCGTTGAGGAACGTGTCGGTGCCGAACATAATCGTCGCGTTCGACTGGTACACGAGTTCGGGCACGATGCGGTAATGCAGCGGCGAGGGATAGTGATAGACCGGCACGCCGCCGATCAGCGGCATGACCATGCCGCCCGTAAGGCCGAACGAGTGGAACGCCGGCATCACGTTGAACACCTTATCCTGGCCATTGACGGCGATGCGGTGAAGGCACTGCATGGCGTTCGCAATCAGGTTCTTGTGGCTAAGCACGACGCCCTTGGGCGTGCCTTCAGAGCCGGACGTGAACAGGATCGCGGCGGGATCGTCGGCTTTGCGCGATGACCGCGGACGGCCGCCCAGCATCAGGCCCTTGATCTTGTCGGCGACCGTGATCGTGGCTTTCACGTCTTCGAGATAGACGATCTTCGCGGTTTCGCTGAGCTTGGCGACGGCGTCTTCGAGACGTGCCTTCTCCACGAACGTGCGCGAGGTGAGGATCACGTCGACCTTCGCGGCCTTGCAGGCAAGGCTCATGTTGTGGGCGCCAGCTGTAAAGTTCAGCATGGCGGCGACGCGGCCGATCGACTGCAAGGCAAAGAACGTGACGGCGACGCCAGCCGCGTTCGGCAGCAGCACGCCGACGGCAGCGCCCTCCGGTGCAAGCGGAGCGATCTTCGCACCCAGCACCTGCGCTCCCGTGATGAGCTTTGCGTAGCTGAGCTTGACGCCCATCGGGTCTTCGATGGCCGGCTTGCCGGTATCGCGCGTAGCTTTCGCCTCGACGAGCGCTTCGAACAGCGTCTGATCGAGATTGTCGGTGCGAACCGCCGTGTCGACCATGATGTCCTGAAGCGCCGCGCCCGCCGACTGACGGCGCAGCTTGCCGCGCAGGTTTTCCGCGACCGGTAGCTTGACCGGCGGCAGGATCGTCACGGTGGTCTTCGGGAACAGTGATTTGCGGGTCTGGAAGCGGTTCAGATAGCCGAAGTACGAACGCTCCGGCCCATCGATACGCACCGGGACCACCACGGCGTCGGCCTTGTCTGCGATCATCGCCGTGCCGTCATAGACTTTCATCAGGCCGCCGGTGACCGTGAGACGCCCTTCCGGGAAGATGACAAGCGTTTCGCCCGCCTTCACGTTCTGGATCAGGTGGCGCATGTTGAGCGGCTTCGTCGGGTCGATCGGGTACGCCTTGACGAGCTTCAGAAACGGCCGCACCCACCACGTCGTCGCCATGCCGGTATCGATCGCAAACGCGGCGTGCGAGGGCATCACGGCATGCATCAGCGACGCATCGATCAGGCTGACGTGGTTCGGCGCGACGATGGCGCGCGTTCCGGGGAGGGGCAGGTTTTCCAGGCCCTTCACCTCGAGGCGCAGGAACATCATGAACAAAAACATGGCGAGATCCTGGATGCCGTCGCGTCCCCACGCGCGCATCACGAGGCACATGACCAGCAGATTGGCGAGCCCGAGGATCGCCAGGATGGTCCCGAAGCCGACGCCGACCAGCGACGACTGAAGCAACGCCGCGAGCAAGGTCGCGCCCGTCATAAACGCCGCCTGCAGCACGTTGCAGGCCGCGATGACGCGCGACTTACGCTCCTTGGGCGCCCACATCTGCACGGCGGCGAACGACGGCACGATGTAAAGACCGCCGGCGACGGCAAGGCCGAACAGATCGACCATGAAGCGGATGCCGCCGATAGACGCGGTCAGCCCCGAGGGTTCGACGGACGATGCGGCCACCACCGGCATGGACGACACCGTCCACGCGAGATCGAGGCAGAACAGGCCCATCAGCAGCGCGCCGACGGGTACCAGCGCCAAATTCGGGCGCATCTTGCTGGCGCGCGCGGCGAGCACCGAGCCAACCGCGATACCGACCGTGAACAGGAGAAGCGACAGCGTGGCGACGCCTTCGGTGCCGCCGATGCGGTCTTTCACCATGGCAGGCAGCAGCGACAGGGCGACCGCGCCCGTCAGCCAGAACCAGCTGGTGATGAGACCGCCGATCCACAGGCGGCGGTCGCACTTGAGGTCACCCAGCAGCGCGACGGTCGAGGTCCACGGGTTGCGGTCGACGGCGAGCGTCGGCTCGGCTTCGCCCGTCGGGGGGATCATGCGAGCGGCCATCCAGCACACGACCGACATGGCGACTGCGAACGCCGCGAGCAGCCACGACATGCCGTTCGCGGACGCGGCCAGACCGCCGCCGATGGTGCCGAGCAGAATGGCGGCGAACGTCGCGCCTTCGACCAGTGCGTTACCGGCGGGCAGCTCCTTCGTCTCCAGATGCACCGGCAGGATGCCGTACTTGATCGGGCCGAACAGCGCGCCGATGACGCCGTAGAGACCCAGCGCCACGAACAGGATCGGCACGGAATGGAGAATGAAGCCGAGGCCCGCAAGCAGCGCCACGGGAATCTCTGTACGCTTCAGCATTTCGGCGACACGCGCCTTGTCGAAGCGGTCGGCGAGCTGTCCGCCAAGGGCCGAGAGGATGAAGAACGGCGCGATCAGCACCGCGCCGGCGAGCTGCGTCAGCATCGCGCCGTGCTCGCTGGCGAGGTGGTACAGGATCAGGATGACGAGGGCGTTCTTGACGAAGTTGTCGTTCAGCGCCGACAGGAACTGGCACCAGAACAGCGGCGCGAAGCGGCGGGTTGAGAGCAGCGACTGGAACATGGCGGCAGGCCTTCAGACTTGTGCTTGAGACTTTTGCTCGAGACCGGGGCTTTCAAAAATCGGGCGCGGATGGAATGGTGCAAAGGGCAAGGTTTAAGGTTTATCGGCGGTCAGTATTCGCCCGAAGTTGGTTAAAGAACGGCCGGCCGGAAGCGTGTTTTCGCCGTTCGCCGCCGTTTTAGCGGATCCTGTCGATCCAGCGGGGCGGCCGTCCGCGCCCCATCGCGAGGGTGAATTCGAGGTCGTTCGGCCGCACCGACGCGGCGGCGGCCGAGCCAATCCAGGCCGGATCTATGAAACGCTTGACCATGGTACATCCTTTTTTGAACGGTGTTTATATCGGCAATATATACCGAATTGAATGCCGTTCAATAGGCCGCGCGCCGATCGCGGCGGCATGGTTGAGATTTGATAAGGGGGCTTCCTGGCCTGAAAGTGTGGGAGGCCGCCCTGCTCCAGACGCGGGAAGGCTTGATGCGCAGGCGTCCAGCACCCATTCTTCAGGCGGCTGAAATCGAACCGGCGAACCAACCATGACGGCTGCGGCACATCAGATCGAGGTCCAGATCAACGGCCGCCCCACGGTGACCGGCGCCGCAACCCTGCACGATCTGCTGGATGAACTTGGGTTCGCGGATCAGAAGATCGCGACCGCGCTCAACGGCTCCTTCGTCGCCCGGCCCGCGCGCGATGCCACGCCCCTCAGCCCCGGCGACCGCATCGAAATCGTCTCGGCCCGGCAGGGTGGGTGAAGGGGCGACCGGCACGGCTCGGGAATACAACTATCTGCCCGAGTCCCAGAGCGCCCCGACACATAAGCGGCACTGGACGTGGCCCCTACTTTTCCAGTTCCCCGTCGATCTTCGTGAACATGTAAGTCCACTTGGCGGTCTGGGTTTCGACGAGCGTGGTCATCAGGCCGCGCAGCGTCTGAAACATGTTGCAGTCGGGCGTGGCGGCGGCCGAGCCCTCGTCGCCCATGGCCGAGATCTGCGTCAGTAGATCGTTGGTCTTGCCGTCGAAGCCATCGATGGCGTCGTCCTTCACGAAGGGCGCCGCCTCCTTCAGGAACTCATCCTCCGACCAGCCGCGCTTGTCCTTCAACTGGCGCAGCTTCTCCTGCAACTCGGGCTTGTTCTTCTGGTTGAGATCGCGGAGCGAGGCGGCCGCCTGATCCACCACGGTCTCGAAGTCGGCCTTGTTGCAAGCCGGCGCCGTAGCAGCAGCGGCCGGTGCGACCGGGACGGGAGGCGCGGCGGGCGGCGGCGTCGTAGGAGCCGTAGCAGTCGTGGGCTGCTCAGGCCCACCGGCATGCACCGGATTGGCCAGCAGCATCGACGCGCACAGGCACATCATGCAGAGTCCGAGGCCGTGTCGCAGGGTCGTTCGGGTTCCCACCATGGTGCCAAGTCGTAGCCGCGGCGCGGCAGCGTTGCAAGCGCAGGCGCGCCGACGCCATCCGTGTGTAATTCAAAGATTATTTCAGAACGCGGGACCGAATTTATTGGAGCGCGGGAAGCCCTTCGGCGCCAGCTGGCCGGCTTGCGCGCGCTCGCCGGCCCAGTCCTTCAGGTCGCCCCACGGAAGGGTGAAGTTGCGCCCGGCACTGTCGAGCCAGGTGAGCCCTTCCTTCTTGGCGAACACGCGCACGTCGGAAAGCCCGCCGTCCTTGTAACGCTGGAGGATGGTGCCCTTACCGCGCGCCATCTCGTTGACGTCGGTGAGGGGAAATACGAGCAGCTTGCGGTTCTCGCCGATGGTGGCGACGTGATCGCCCTCGACCGGCACGACGACGCAGGCCTCTTCGTCATCGCTGACATTGAGGACCTGCTTGCCCTTGCGGGTGGAGGCGGCCACCTCCTCCTCGGGTACTACGAAGCCGTAGCCGCCGGACGAGGCGACGAGCAGCTTGCGCGAGAGATCGTGGACGAAGAGTTCCACGAAGTCGTGGTTCACTTCCAGATCGACCATCAGGCGCACCGGCTCGCCGTGGCCGCGTCCGCCGGGAAGCTGGCCCGCTTCCAGCGTGAAGAACTTGCCGTTGGTGGCAAATAGGATGAGCTTGTCGGTGGTCATCGCCTTGACGGCGCGCTTGAGCCCGTCGCCCTGCTTGAACTCCAACTTCGAGGTATCGTCGATGTGGCCCTTCATGGCGCGGATCCAGCCCTTGTCGGACAGGATCACCGTCACTGGCTCCTTCTCGGTCAGCACCTCGTCGAGATCGACGTCGATGTCCGGCGCGTCAGCGAACGAGGAGCGGCGGCGGCCGAGCGCTGTCTTCTTCGAGTAGCGCTCGCGGGTGGCTTTGACTTCCTCGGTGATGCGCTCCCACTGCAGATCGTCGGATTTCAGCAGCGCCTTAAGGTCGCGCCGCTCCTTCGACAGCTTGTCGTGCTCGGCTTTGATCTCGACCTCTTCGAGCCGCGACAGACTTTTGAGCCGCAGGTTAAGGATCGCCTCGACCTGTACGTCGCTGAGGCTGAACTTCGCCATCAGCTTCGCCTTCGGCTCGTCCTCGAAGCGGACGATGCGGATCACCTCGTCGAGATTGAGGTAGGCGATCAGGTAGCCGTCGAGCACTTCCAGGCGATGCTCGATCTTCTTGAGGCGATACTCCGAGCGGCGCACCAGCACGTCGACGCGGTGCTCGAGCCACTGCTTCAGGACATCCTTCAGCGACAGGACGTTCGGGATCTGCCCGGCCGACAGCACGTTCATGTTGAGGCCGAAGCGGATCTCAAGTTCCGTCAGGCGGAACAGGCTTTCCATCATCAGCACGGGGTCGATCGTGCGGCTCTTGGGCTCGAGGATGAGGCGGATTTCCTCAGCGCTCTCGTCGCGCACGTCACCCAGCAGCGGCAGTTTCTTCTCGGTCAGCAGGTCGGCGATCTTCTCGACGAGCTTGGCCTTCTGTACTTGATACGGGATCTCGGTGACGACGATCTGGTAGCCGCCGCGGCCCATCTCCTCCTTCTCCCACTTGGCGCGCACGCGAAATCCGCCCCGCCCCGTCTTGTAGGCTTCGAGGATCTCAGAGCGCGGCTCGACGATGACGCCGCCCGTTGGGAAATCCGGTCCCGGCACGAACTCGACCAGCTTTTCGATCGTCGCGTTGGGGTGCTTGATGAGATGCAGCAGCGCCGCGCACAACTCGTCGACGTTGTGGGGCGGAATGTTGGTCGCCATGCCGACGGCGATGCCAGAAGCGCCATTGGCGAGCAGGTTCGGGAACGCGGCGGGGAGAACCGACGGCTCCTGCTCGCGTCCGTCATAGTTGGGACGGAACTCGACGGTGTCCTCGTCGATGCCGTCGAGGAGTTCGGCGGCGACCGTCGTCAGGCGGGCTTCCGTGTAGCGGTCGGCCGCCGGGTTGTCGCCGTCGATGTTGCCGAAGTTGCCCTGGCCGTCGACCAGGGGATAGCGCACGGCGAAATCCTGCGCGAGGCGGGCCAGCGCATCGTAGATCGCGAGGTTACCGTGCGGGTGATAGTTACCCATGGTCTCGCCGACGATCTTGGCGCACTTGCGATAGCCGCCTTCGGGATCCAGGCCGAGTTCGCGCATGGCGTAGAGAATGCGGCGATGAACAGGCTTCAGTCCGTCGCGCACGTCGGGCAGCGCTCGATGCATGATGGTCGAGAGCGCATACGCAAGGTATCGCTCTTCGAGGGCTTCCTTGAGATTGATGGGCTCGATGGGACCGGCGCCGGCGGGGGGAATTGTTTGTTTGCTCATGGCGAAGGGTTAGCGGGCTAAGTCAAGGCACTCAAGTGCGCCGGGGTCACAGGTTGCAACAACACACATATAGTTGGCTACCCCGTATGGCAGGGAATATGGCGAGTAGAATGTCATGATGTCGGCTGATTTCTAGCCTCCGGTGCCGGCAAACCCGCCGGTATGCACCGCGACGAGAACCTATTCCATGGCCCCGACAATCCCCGACCTACCGACCGTCGAGACCGCCGTCATCGCGATGACGAACGCCTATCGCAAACAGCACAAGCTGCAGGACGTGCGGCCCAATACCCAGTTGACGCTGGCGGCCCGCGCCTACGCGGCATTTCTGGCGAAGAACAATCAGTTTTCACACACCGCCGACGGCCGTCAGGCTGGCGACCGCATTGCCGCCGGCGGCTATCAATGGTGCCAAGTTGCGGAAAACCTCGCCCTTCATATCGACAGCCGAGGCTTCGAGAGCCGCGATCTGGCCTGGAAATCAGTCGAGGGCTGGATCAATTCGCCCGGCCACCGCGCCAACCTCGAAGCGCCCAATGTCACCGAAATCGGCGTCGGCGTAGCCCTCGCGCCCGGTGCCGACCCCAAGTTCATCTCGGTGCAGTTGTTCGCGCGGCCGAAGTCGATGCAATATGAATTCCAGATCTCGAATTCCACCAAAGAAACCGTCAGCTATACCTTCGGCGGCAAGACCCATCAGATCGGCCCCAGCTACGCCATCACGCACACGGCGTGCTACCCGAGCGCCCTGACCTTCGACAAGGCCGGCAGCAAGGCCGTATCGGCGCGGTATGAAGCCGCCGACGGCGTCGTGTACACGCTCAAGCCCGATGCGGGGCAAGGTGTGAAAATCGGCGTGACGCAACGTCAGACATTGAAGAAATAGCTACAGTAATCAGGCTTGATAATCCTCACCGGTGTATACCTGCAAGGATCCGATTGCGCACTTCAGGCAAGTGTTCACCGCGCGGGCCAAGCACCCGATGTTCGAGAAAATATCCCGTGAGCTTGAAGCCGGCGACGACGTCCGCGCCAGTTGCTGAACGATCACGCGCGTTGGTCAGGAATTGCGGCAGCACCAGTAGTTTGTCCTTGTAGGGCTCGCCGGCGGAGGCGGAGACGGCGCGTCCCGACTTGGGCGACACGTAAATCAGTTGGTCGTTGGACCCGGTCGAAGCGCACTCGGTCAGATCAAGCCCAAAACCTAGTTCCGCCAGCAGCGCCAGTTCCCACCGCACCATGAGAGCCGGCCACACCGTGCTGTCGTCAAGAAAGCTCAAGACGAACAACGTCACTTCGAACAGCGCCGGATGCGGATCGCGCTCGGGTAGCAGCCGCGACAACGCGCACATTGAGGACAGACCCGCCAGCGCCCCCGGATCGTCCATCGCGCCGGCGGCGTAGCCCTTGCGCAGTTCCACCGACATATGGCCGAGATGCTCGGACAGGCGGGCCTTCCACGTCGCATCGACATGGTTGCCGGTCTGCAGAACGGGCCGCGCTTTGCGCGAACGCCCGCCGTGCACCAGTCCCATGTGACGCCCGTGCGAGCGCGTCATCAATTCCACGACGGCTGCCGTCTCGCCATGCGGGCGAACGGTCAGAACTATTGCCTCGTCGGACCACTGCATAAAATTTCAAAACTCTCAGATGGACTTCACGCCTGCCGGAGAATTTGCCGGACGCGGACGTGGTGGAACCTGGGACACACGGCATGCGCGGGCCACAGCCACGCATTCGAACGCGTCGCCCGTCCTGAGGCACTTCAGAAGCTTGTTGTAGGCCGTTCTCCAGAGGGCGCCTTCGTATCCGGCAAGTTCGGCTTTCGCTATCCAGTTCTCGATTGCCTTCTTACGCGCGCCCTGCTCGGTCGGGTCTATCGCCACCTCGCTCGAAAGCGGTTCCGAGCACACCCGCACGGCCGCGCCGGCAGACCAGGCAGCAGCAACAATCGCCCCCAGCATGAACCACGCCAAGCACCAGCGGCGGAAAATCGGTCGCCGCGACGTCATCGGCGCGCAGGTGACCTCGATCAGCGTACTAAGTTCAGCACTAAGTCTTGGGAAACTGCAGGCCAATTTCACGGTAGCGCTCCGGATCGCTTCCCCAGTTCTCGCGCACCTTCACGAACAGAAATAGATGCACCGGCTTTTCGATGATCTCAGAAAACTCGGATCGCGATTCCGATGACAGCCGCTTGATCGTCTGGCCGCCCTTGCCAAGTACGATGGCCTTCTGACTGTCGCGCTCGACGAAGATTGTCTGCTCGATACGCACCGAACCGTTCTTGAAATCCTTCCAGTCCGTCGTCTCGACCGTAATCGAGTACGGAAGCTCGTCATGCAGCCAGTGATAGATCTTCTCGCGCGTGATCTCGGCCGCCAGCAGGCGCAGCGGCGCGTCCGAAATGTCGTCCTCGGGATAGTGCCAGGGCCCCTGCGGAACCAACGCTGCCAGGTGCGCCTTAAGGTCGGCCACGCCGTCGCCTTCCAGCGCCGAGATCAGGAACACGCGGTCGAACTTGACGCGCTCGTTGATGCGCGCCACCAGTGGTAACAGCTTGTCCTTGTCGGCGACGCGATCGACCTTGTTGAGCACAAGAAACTTCAACACGCGCGCATCCTCGATCTTCGCGAGGATATCCGCGACCTCTTCGTCCAAGCCCCGCGCGGCATCGACGAGCAGCACCACGGCATCGGCCTCGTGAGCGCCGCCCCACGCGGCTTCCACCATGGCGCGGTCGAGACGGCGCTTTGGCCGGAAGATGCCGGGTGTGTCGATGAAGACCAATTGGCTGTCGCCTTCTATCGCGATGCCGCGGATCGGCACGCGGGTCGTCTGTACCTTGTGGCTGACGATCGCCACCTTGGCCCCCACGAGCGCATTGACCAGCGTCGACTTGCCTGCGTTCGGCGCGCCGATGATGGCGACGAACCCGCAGCGGCGTCTGGCTTCCCGATCCGTGGGGGCGGGTCGGGACTTGGGGTCAGACATGAGCGCTTCCTTTGAGTATGCCTTCGCGCTCCAGAAAATTGGTAGCGGCGGCTTGTTCCGCGATGCGTTTCGACGTTCCCTGCCCGCGCGCGGCAGCCAGCCCGCTGATACGAACTTCGGCCGTAAATTGGGGTGCGTGGTCGGGACCCATGCGCTCGATGACGACGTACTCCGGCAAACTCAAGCCTCGGCCCTGGGCCCATTCCTGCAACGCCGACTTGGCGTCCGTCGTCACCTTTGGCTGGCTCTGGACGTGCTCCAGATGCCAAAGCCGCAACACCACGGCGCTGGCTTTTTCAAAGCCGCCGTCGAGGTAAATCGCGCCGAGGATCGCCTCTACGGCATCCGCCAGGATGTTGTCCTTAAGCCGCCCGCCGCCTTCGGCCTCCGAGTCCGACAGAATCAGCAATCCCCCGATGTCGAGATCGCGCGCGATCCTGGCGCAGGTTTCACCCCTCACGAGGCGATTGTAGCGGCGCGCCAGTTCGCCCTCGTTGGCGTCGGGGTACTCCGCATTCAACATGCCGGCGATGGCGAGGCCGAGAACGCGATCGCCGAGAAATTCCAGTCGCTCGTTGTCGGTCGTCTTGGTCTTGCCCCCGCGCACGCTGGCGTGGGTGAGCGAACGGGCGATCAACTCCTGGCTCTTGAACTTGTAGCCGAGCTTGGCCTCCAGTTCCTTGTATTTTCGAGCCTTGAACATGGTCAGAGGTTCTAACGCACAAGGTTGAAGAACCGCTCCCAGCGGATACGGGGGAAGAAGCCGACATCATCGCCGCTCTCGTCGTCGCTGCCGGCTGAGAAAAAAATGATCTCCGCACGGCCGACGAAATTCTCAAACGGTACGTAACCGACGTTGTACTGCGCGCGGCTGTCGGACGAGTTGTCACGGTTGTCGCCCATCATGAAGAAGTGCCCGGCCGGAACCTTGTAGGGGCCCACATTGTCGAACGGTCCGTTCGGCTCGCTGTCGAGCACCGTATACTTGACACCATTCGGCAAGGTTTCCTCGAACGTCGGAATGCTGCGCGGCGCGCCGCCTTCTTCCCGGGTCAGGAACTCGCCATTGGGAACCTTGGGCACCGCTTTGCCGTTGATGAACAGTTGACCGCCCCTCATCTCGATCTCGTCGCCAGGCAGCCCTATCACGCGCTTGATGTAATCCGTCGAGTTGTCGCGCGGGAGCTTGAACACAGCGACGTCTCCGCGCTTGGGCTCGGCTGCGAAGATACGGCCGGAGAAAAAGCCGATGCCAAACGGAAAAGAGTAGCGACTGTAGCCATAGGAGAGCTTCGAGACGAACAGGTAGTCGCCCACCAACAGCGTCTGCTTCATCGATCCCGAAGGGATGTTGAAGGGCTGGTACAAGAACACTCGCACCACCATGGCGATGGCTAGAGCCTGTACGACGATCTTGATCGTCTCCCACCAGCCGTTCTGGCTGGCGTGCTTGGCATTGGTCTCAAGACTCATCGTGTGCTCCTGGGCCGTGCACCCTCCCAGGCCGAATGGGATGTGGGGCAAAACCAGCCCGCTATAGACCTTGCATGGACCGCAGGCAAATGCCTGCATTGGGCACTTCGACGCGCCGCCTTCGGGGACGTCACCATCGCTGGTAATCGTTCGTCGCGAAAGTCCGACCTGGTGCCCAAGCACCAGGCAGCCCAAAACCAACGATCAGAGTTAGAACCAATCGTCACCAAAGGCCAGTGCCGCAATGCATCCAAGGCCGCTCAGGCCGTGCGCGCATCAACGATTGCGCGACCCTCGTCCATGGCCGCCCGCATGGCGCCTATGGAAGCGCCGAGGCCCGTGAAAATGGCTTCGCCAACAAGGAAATGGCCGATATTCAGTTCGACGATTTCTGGCAGTTGCGAAATGAGTTTCGAGGTCGCGAAATCGAGACCATGACCGGCGTGACATTCAAGCCCTAATTCGGCGGTACGCCGCGCCGCCGTGCGCAGACGCTCAAACTCGCGGGCAGCGCGATCTCTCTCGCCGCCCGTGACGGCGTCGCACCAGGCGCCCGTATGAAGCTCCACCACCGGAGCCCCGATCGCCTTGGCGGTATCGACCGCCTCGACCGACGGCTCGATGAACAGGGAAACGCGAATTCCCGCGCGGCTGAGTTCGGCGACGAAGGGTACCAGATGCGCACGCTGGCCGACGACATCGAGGCCGCCTTCGGTCGTCCGCTCGGTGCGCTTCTCGGGCACGAGGCAAGCGGCGTGCGGCCGGATCTTGAGTGCTATATCGAGCATCTGGTCGGCCGCGGCCATCTCGAAGTTCAAGGGCTTGCTGATCGCTGCCTTGAGCCGCACCATGTCCTCGTCGCGGATATGACGGCGGTCCTCGCGCAGATGCGCCGTGATCCCATCGGCGCCCACGTCGATCGCCAGCAGCGCAGCACGGACAGGGTCCGGCACGTCGCCGCCGCGCGCATTTCGCACGGTCGCCACGTGATCGATGTTGACCCCAAGCCGCAGCTTTTTCGTCGTCGCCTGTGCCGCCATCGTCGTTCTCACCTGCACTGCCGCCGCATGCTCGAACGCACGCAATCGACACTTGGCTCATCATTATTCGAAAATGCGCTCGACCTTGCTCACCACGTCGTTCGCCTTGAGACCCGTGATGATCTGATTGAGGTGACCTAGGTCCGCCACTTCCAGCCCGATGCGCAGTTCGGTAAAATCGGACGCCCGCCGGATCATCTTCAGATTGTCGATGTTACCCGCCGACTGGCCGATGACTTCGGCGATCTTGGCCAGCGTGCCGGGCCGGTTCGGCGCAGTGACGCTGATGCGAGCGGGGAACAACTCGCGCTTGGCCTCGTCGATGTCCCACGTCATGTCGATCCAGCGCTGATGTTCGAAGTCCTTCAGGCGAGGCGAATGGATTTGGAAGATGCGGATGCCCTGCCCCGGCTCCATGACGCCGACGATGCGGTCGCCGGGCACGGCGCCGCCGGGTTCGAAGATAACCGGCACATCGTTCTTCAGGCCGCGCAGCGCCACGCCGCCGGCTCCGCCGACGTCCAAACCCTCGCCGCCCTGGATCGCGCCGGGTCGGACCTTGAGGCCAGACACATCAGTGAGGTTCTGCCAGCCGGTCGACGCCTGACGTTCCGTCTGCGCCAGCCGCTCTGCCGCATCCGCGGCCTCCGGGGCGACAGCGCGCAGCACTTCGGCCGCGGGCAAGTCGCTTCGGGCGACAGAGCCCAGCAGATCGTCGATCGACTTGTGGCCGAGTAATGCCGGGATCTTCTTCAGCTGGTCTTCATTGAACGCCACGCCGGCTTTCTCGAAGGCGGAGATGAGCAAGCGCCGGCCGAGTTCGGCGTATTGCCGGCGCACCGCGTCTCGCGCCGCACGGCGGATGGCGCTGCGGGCGCGCCCCGTGACGACGAGATTTTCCCAAGCCGCCGGCGGAGTTTGATTCCTCGACGTGTGGATTTCGACCTCGTCGCCATTCCGCAACCGCGTATCGATCGGGACATGGCGGCCGTTGACCGAGGCCCCGACCGCCGCGTTGCCGATGTCAGTGTGAACCGCGTAAGCGAAATCGAGCGGTGTTGCGCCTCGCGGAAGCGCGATGAGCCGGCCTTTCGGCGTAAAGCAGAACACCTGGTCCTGGAACAACTCCAGCTTGGTGTGTTCCAGAAACTCCTCCGGATTGGAGCCCTCCAGCAGCGTCTCGACGAGCCGGCGCAACCACACATAAGGTCCGCTGTCCTTCTCGTACATCGCGACCTCCGCCGACTTCTCCATTCCGGGTGTGCGGCTGACATCCTTGTAGAGGGCATGCGCGGCAACGCCATACTCGGCCACCTGATGCATCGCCCGCGTGCGCACCTGCAACTCGACGCGCTGGTGGCGCGGCCCCACCACCGTAGTGTGAATCGACCGATAGTTGTTCTGCTTGGGCGTCGAGATGTAGTCCTTGAAGCGGCCCGGCACTGTTCGCCAGGTCGTGTGGGCAACGCCCAGCACGCGGTAGCAGTCGTCGATCGAGTCTACGATTACGCGAAACGCGTAGATGTCGGACAATTGCTCGAGGCTGATCTGCTTGTTCGCCATTTTCGACCAGATAGCGTAGGGCTTCTTCTCGCGGCCGGAAACCTCCGCCTTGATGCCGACGGCGGCCAGCCGCGCCGACAGCGCCCGCGCAATCTCGTCGACCAGCCCCTTGTTCTTGGCGCGCAGTTCGCTCAGCTTTTCGGTAACGATCTTGTAGGCCTCCTGGTGCAGCCAGCGGAAACCCAGATCCTCCAATTCATCGCGAATCGCCTGCATGCCCATGCGACCGGCGAGCGGCGCATAGATGTCGAGTGTTTCCTGCGAATTACGCTTGCGGCTCTCGGGCTTCATGTGCTCGAGCGTGCGCATGTTGTGAAGGCGGTCGGCGAGCTTCACGAGAAGCACGCGAATATCGCTCGATATGGCGACCAGCAGCTTGCGGAAGTTCTCGGCCTGCTCGGCTTGCTTTGATACGAGGTCGAGGCGCTTGATCTTGGTCAGGCCGTCAACGAGCGCCCCGATCTCGGACCCGAACATCTGATCGATTTCGGCGCGGGTTGCGTCGGTGTCCTCGATGACGTCATGAAGCAGGGCGGTGGCAACGGTCGCGTCGTCGAGCTTGAGATCCGTAAGAATGGCCGCGACTTCGAGCGGGTGTGAGAAATAGGGATCGCCGGAGGCGCGCTTCTGGTTGCCGTGGGCCTTCATTGCGTAGACGTAGGCGCGGTTGAGCAACGCCTCGTCTGCTGTCGGATCATATTTCTGAACCCGCTCCACGAGTTCATATTGGCGCATCATGTCCCGTCACGCTCCAGCACGACGCGATTATAGCGACCCAGGGAGAAAATAGCGCTGAAACCGAATGCGGCGGAGCCCTTTCGACGGCCTTTATGCGGCCGCCTGCCCTTAACGGCCGCGGTCGCGATCTCGATCGCGCTCACGCGGGCTGCCGCTGCCGCCGCTACCACCACCGCCGTTAGCCGACGGCTCGGTCGGCGTCATGCTTTCCAGACCGCGCAGAAGCTGTTCCTCGGTCAGAACGTCGACATAAGAATCGCTCGACTGGTCGTCGCGACCCAGCAGCGGGCTGCGCCGCTCGATAGCCATGACAGGCGCTGCCCCGGCCTCTGGCTCGTCGACTTCGACGTTCTTCTGGATCGAGTGGATCAGGCTCTCGCGCATATCCTCGGGTGGGAGGGTCCGCTCGGCGATTTCCCGCAGCGCGATGACCGGGTTCTTGTCGTTGTCGGGGTCGATCGTCACGGCGCTGCCGTTCGCGATAGCGCGCGCTCGGTGAGCCGCAAGCAAGACGAGCTCGAAGCGGTTGGGAACCTTATCGACGCAATCTTCGACCGTAACGCGTGCCATTCGCCAACACCCCTCAGTGTGGATAAAACAATAGGAAACCCCAGGCAAGCACCAGCGTGCGCCCGGACGCGTTTTTCTTGCATATCACACGGAACGACCTGAATATCAAGCCAACCCCATCCCCCAGGGTTGGCATTTTCTAACCACACAAGACCAACACGAGGCAACAGACATTCCTAAGACTAATCTATAGCTGCTATTCACGTTCACACATTGTATTGAATCGCGGCAGATGGGCATTTAAGAATTGCTGAGGATGATGCTACTTCTTGACCGGATGCCAATAAGAGGCGCGTTATGGTCAAGAATAAACCGCGCGAAAGCGCTAAAAAAGCCAGGGGATGCAGATTAATTTAGCTGGTCTGACGGTACCCATCCGGAGTTAGCATGCACTTTTATCAGACTGAAAGAGTTGCTCTATTTATTGATGGCTCGAATCTTTACGCAACGTCAAAGTCCCTTGGCTTCGACATCGACTACAAGCGTCTGCTTGCCTTCTTCCGGCAGAAGGGACACCTCGTTCGCGCGCTTTACTACACAGCGTTGGCCGAGGATCAGGAGTATTCATCGATCCGGCCGCTCATCGATTGGCTCGATTACAACGGTTACGCGATGGTTACCAAGCCCACCAAGGAGTTTACGGACGCCACCGGGCGCCGGAAAATCAAGGGCAACATGGACATCGAACTGGCCGTCGATGCTATGCGGCTTGCCGATAACCTCGATCACATCGTGCTGTTCTCGGGTGATGGCGACTTCAAATCTCTGGTCGGCGCGCTGCAGCAGAAGGGCAAGCGGGTGAGCGTCGTGTCCACTCTGCAAACCCAGCCGCCGATGGTCGCAGACGAACTACGCCGCCAGGCCGATCAGTTCATCGATCTCGCCGACCTAGAATCCATCGTCGGCCGCGACCAGGGCGCCCGCACAGCGCGAGATCCACGCCCATATGTTCCGCGGTCCGGCTCACCCGTCCGCGAGCCAAGCGGCAACTACCAGAACAATGACGACCTGCCTGAGGAAGTCTGAGGTTGCGTTCCAAGCGCCATCAGGCACTGATCTGAAGCCATGACGATCACGCCTGGGCAATTTGCAGCACTGGCCGACCCTCCCCCGACTTGCGCGCGCTGCCCGCGACTCGCAAGCTTTCGCGCGGTCAATGCCATGGCAGAGCCCGGCTGGTTCAATGCTCCGGTGCCCTCGTTCGGCGCGCCGGACGCGCGGCTGCTGATCGTCGGACTGGCGCCGGGTTTGAGGGGAGCCAACCGCACGGGACGCCCCTTCACCGGCGACTTTGCGGGCGAACTGCTTTACGGCACTCTGCTCGAATATGGATTCGCAAGCGGAACCTATCGGGCTCGTCCCGACGATGGCCTGCAACTGGTTGGCTGCATGATAACGAACGCGGTCCGCTGCGTTCCCCCTGAGAACAAGCCATTGCCGTTCGAGGTTGCTCAGTGCCGTGATTTCCTGAGCGCGCGGATTGCGTCTTTGCCCCGGCTCCGCGCCATCGTCGCGCTTGGCCGCATCGCACATGATCAGATACTGGCCGCCTTGGCTATCCGCAAGGCCTCGCATCCGTTCGCCCATGCGTCGCGCCACCAGATAAAGGACGCGCTGGTACTCTTCGACAGCTTCCATTGCTCCCGGTACAATACCAACACCGGCCGGCTGACACCGGACATGTTTCGGGCCGTATTCGCGACCGTCCGTACCGAACTCGCGACCTGAGGCACGCGACGCGACTTCCGTAACCGCTTTTGGCAGCGTATCATTTTCTGCCCGCACACGGCACAAACTTACGTTGCGCGAATGCGGATGTCGTTGCAGCCTTGCTGCGGGAGACTTCGCATGCCCCTCGATATCGCACCTGAAAAAGTGGCGTACGTCATTATCAAGGCTCGGGAGTACGCCGCCAAGGTCAGCTCATGGAACGACAATCCCAGCGAGGGCGACGCCGAGGAAGATCCAGCATCGATCCTGGAAGACTTTGCCAACGATCCGACACGCGCGGAGATCGCCGGGTTCATCGGCACACTCAACGACGACGAGCGCGCTTATCTCGTGGCGCTTACGTGGATTGGCCGGGGCACGTACGAGCCCGAAGAACTGGATGAAGCCGCAGAAACGGCCCGCGCCGAGCGGCCTAATTCAACCACGCGTTATCTGCTCGAAATGCCGCTGCTGGCCAATTATCTCGAAGAGGGACTGGAGAAACTCGGCTTTTCGGTCGACGACATCGAAAGCGATGTTCTCTAAGGCACGCGCGGCGCTACCATCTCGTGCGCCCGCAGCCATGTCAAAACCTCACCCGCATGACGGTCGGGCGGGTGCACGGGATAGAACACTTTCTCGATTGCGCCATCGCGCGCCACGATCGTCAGACGCTTGAGATAAGTGACGCCGCCCGTCTCGAAGCGCGGCAGTCCCATCATCTCCGCGAAGCGAAAATCGGCATCGCTCAACAAGGCGTAGGGCAATGCTAGTCTCAACGCCAATTCGCGCTGATGCGCGCTGTCCTGCGAACTGAGGCCGAAGATGCGGCAACCGTGTTCGGTGAACTCTACATGTAGGTCGCGAAATCCTTCCGCCTCGGGCGTGGATCCGTGCGCGCCGGGAATATCGTCCCATGCGGGTGGATTGGGGAGCCCGGCTCTGCCAGTCCAAGGATAGACGAAGATAACGCTCACTCCCGGCACTGCGGGCATGTCGATCCGACGACCGTCCGTGCCGTCGAGGCCGATGGGAGGCAGACAGGTGCCGGGCGTCAGGCCAACTGCGCCGCCGTCGTCGACGGGCGCCGGATATGGCCACGGCTTCATCCCCGGTCGCGCAGGATGCGCGCCTTCTGGCGGTTCCAGTCGCGCTTGGCGGCATCCTCGCGCTTGTCGTGCATCTTCTTACCCTCGGCGAGCGCCAGCTTGAGTTTGGCGATGCCGCGCGCATTGAAGTAAAGTTCCAGCGGAACCAGCGTCATGCCCTTGCGTTCGATGGCAATGGCGAGCTTGGCCATCTCGGGCTTTCGCAGCAGCAGTTTGCGCTTGCGGCGGGGCTCGTGTTGGAAAAAGCGGCCGGCGCTGTCGTGCGGAGGAATGTAGCAGTTGACCAGCCAGAACTCGCCGTCCTCGATCGAGGCATAGCTCTCGCCGATATTGGAGTGTCCCTTGCGAAGTGACTTCACTTCCGTGCCAACGAGTTGCAGCCCACACTCGAAGGTGTGGGTAATGAAGTACTCGTGGCGCGCCTTCCTGTTTTCCGCAACGATCTTGCGGCCGTCGTCGTTCTTTGCGGCCATCGCTCTACTCGGCTGCCTTCGCGTGCAGCAGGCCCAAGCGGGCAAGCGCCCCATCGACGGCCGTCTTCGTCGATTCCGAAACTGGAACGAGCGGAAGGCGCATTTCGGCCGAGCAGATGCCAAGGCGTGAGACGGCGTACTTGACCGGACCCGGGTTGGTTTCAACGAACAAGGCATCGTGCAGCGTCATCAGGCGATCGTGCAGGGTCAGCGCCTTCTTGAAATCGCCGGCAAGGCACGCGGACTGGAATTCGGAGCACAGGCGCGGCGCGACGTTGGAGGCAACCGAGATGCAGCCATGTCCGCCATGCGCCATGAAGGCGAGCGCTGTCGCGTCTTCGCCCGACAGCTGGTTGAAGTCGGGGCCGATCGCAAGGCGCTGCTGGGAAACACGGGCAAGGTTGGCGGTCGCGTCCTTGACGCCCACGACATTCTTAAGCTCCGCGCAGCGCACCATCGTTTCCACCGACATGTCGACGATGGAGCGCGACGGAATATTATAGATGATAAGGGGGATGCAGACCGCGTCGTTAATGGCCTTGAAGTGCTGGTAGAGTCCTTCCTGTGTCGGCTTGTTGTAGTACGGCGTGACGACCAGAAGACCGTCAGCGCCCGCCTTCTCCGCATGCTGCGACAGCCAGATCGCTTCGGCGGTCGAGTTGGAGCCTGTGCCAGCGATCACCGGCACGCGGCCGCGCGCGGTCCGTGTCGTCAGTTCGACGACGCGGTTGTGTTCGTCGTAGTCAAGCGTCGGGCTCTCGCCCGTGGTTCCGGTCGGGACAAGGCCATGACTGCCTTCCGCAATCTGCCATTCCACGAAGCAGCGAAACGCCTCCTCGTCCAGCTTGCCGTTCTTGAAAGGCGTGATGAGCGCCGTGTACGACCCCTTGAACATGCGGTGTCTTCCTGGATCTCTTCGCGAGTGGCATTTTGACCGGTCATGATGCCAGACCGGACCACTTCACGTTTTGGCCGTGTTGCTGGGGCCTATCTGTTCTGGCGGCGTGCGACTTGACGCACCCCGCCCAACCGTTAACGTCGCCGCGTAAACTCTGATGGACGCAACGATCTGGATCGGCCCCGGTTACTGGTCTGCTGACATTAGGCGGTCGTCTGCCGGGCCGCAAGGAGCCGCGCCGATTGCAGCTGATTGCATGGGGACTGATTTTGCCCGGCCGTGTAAACTCTAAGCCTATCGCGTGTCAACACGACGCGCTCCACGCGGCAGGGACCAGGCCCCTCGGCCGCGCCGCAATTGTTGCGGCCACGCTGCTTGTCATGGCCCTTCTGCCCGTTGCATCAAGGGCCGCGCCTGACGCCAAAACGGCTGCCAGTACCGACGAAAAGCCCTCGCGTCCGGTTCTGCCGAAGCCGTTTTCGCCGTCGAAGGAAGAATTAGACCACATCAAAAGCTTCGATCAGGCCATCGCGCCGTTGATGGCCACAACGATATCCGCTGAAGACCAGGCGCGCCTGCGCGATGCGGTGAAGGCCATAACCACCCGCAGTCCGACAAAGGCTGACGAGTTGAAGGCCCAGATCTCCGACGCCACCGCCCGCAAGATCGTCGACTGGTATCGCCTAGGTGCGGGTTACGGCACGGCGGACTCCTATCGCGCGTTCCTCGACGCCAACCCGGCTTGGCCCGATCGTCAGTTACTGACCCAGCGGCTCGAGGAAGCCCTGTTCACGGAGGGCGGTTCCTCTGCCTCGATTCGCGCGCACTTTAACGGACAAGGGCCGGATTTTGGAGCCGGTTTCGCGGCACTCGCCTCCGCCTATCTCGCCGAAGGCAAGGAGGCGGAGGCGCGCAAATACGCAGCCCGGGCTTGGCGCGAGTTCAACATCCCCGCAACACTCGAGGCAGGTTTTCTCGACAGGTTCGGCAGGCTTCTTGCCGAGGCTGACCACAAGTGGCGGCTCGACCGTCTCCTCATCGACGAGATCCGCTGGACGGGCCAGCGCAATGAACGCGCGGCATTCGTGCGGCGTCTAATTCCGCTTCTGTCTCGGCGCGAGCAAGCCAAGGCACAGGCTCGCCTCAAGGTGTTCCAACAGCAAGACGGCGGGCGAGCCGCCATCGACGCGCTTCCCGCCGACGCAAAGCCGGACTGGGGGCTCGACTTCCATCGCATCCAGGCGCTTCGGCGGGCCAACCGGATCAACGAGTCCGCCAAGCTGATGTTGTCGGTGCCGACGGATCCGGCAGTGGTCGCCAATCTCGACGAATGGTGGGTAGAGCGGCGCGCCAATGCCTACGCGTCTCTGCGCATTGGCAATCCGAAACTCGCCTATGAACTGGTGCGCAATGCTGGTCCGCTGACCGTCAATCCGCTCAAGGATCAGACGTTCATCGCGGGCTGGCTGGCGCTGAGGTACCTTAAGGACGCGTCGGCCGCGGAAAAACATTTCCAGGCCATGAGCAAGGCGGCGGACGGTCCATTGAGCCGCGCCAAGGCGAACTATTGGCTCGGGCGGACGGCGGAAGCGCGCAAGGATGAAGCTTCCGCCCAGAAGTTTTACGCCGAAGCGGCGAAAGATCCGGATACGTTCCACGGGTTGCTGGCGATGCAGAAGCTGTCGCCGGGACGACAGCCGTTGCCGATCGGTCCGCCCGCGCTGCCGACCCCCGTGGAACTCGCCCGTTTCCAGAACCTCGATGCCGTGCGTGCCGTCGTGATCGCGTCGAAGTCGGGCCTCGACCGCAACGTCACACGCTCATTCGTCGGGCAGTTGCGCTTCTCGCTGAAAAGCGAAGCAGAAGCAGCGCTCATCGCACATCTCTCCGAGGCGATCGGCGACACGCAGATGGCCGTTCGCACGGCAAAGGCCGGCGTCGGCAGCCGCCAGAACCTGCTCTACTACGCCTACCCCGTGCATCCGTTCCCGGCCTATACACCGTTGCGCATGCCGCCCGAGTCTGCATTCCTGCTCGGCATCGCGCGACAGGAGACGGAGTTCAACACACAGACTGTCTCGGGCGCCGGCGCCAAGGGACTATTGCAGGTTATGACGGTCACTGCCGAGCACGTCTGCCGCGACTACAAGATCAAATGCGAGATCAAGCGACTGCTGACCGACCCGGCCTACAACACCATGATGGCATCGGCTTATATCGCCGACCGAATGGACGGCTTCGCTGGCTCTTACGTGCTGGGACTCGCGGGCTACAACGCCGGACCAGGACGCGCGCGCGAATGGATCCGCGAGTTCGGAGATCCGCGCGATCCAAAGGTCGATCCACTGGACTGGATCGAGCGCATTCCGTTCCAGGAAACGCGCGAGTATGTCGCAAAGGTTCTGGCGAACGTGCAGGTCTACCGGGCGCGGCTCGGCGAGCAAAAGCCACTGCGCCTTGACGAAGACTTGAATCGGGCGCGCGGCGTGCGTACCACCCCATCAGCGGCACCGGACGACGGCGAGGCGGCGGGCGGTGCGACTGTGGGAACCGACGGCTAAGCCGTTGCAGCGGCCGGCAGGCATCGTTCTAGACGGGCATTGAAGCGGGGCTGGACATGAGTGCGGGCGAGCACAGATTCGAGGAAATCTTCTTTTCCGCTCGCGACGGCCTCAAGCTGCACGCGCGCTCTTATCCCGCGCAGGAACGGCCGGCTGGCAGACTTCGCCCCGTGCTCTGCCTGCCGGGCCTGACCCGCAACGGCCGCGACTTCACCGTTCTTGCCGAGGCGTTATCGCGGGGACCAGGCGCCCGCGACGTCTACACTTTCGACTATCGCGGTCGAGGCTTGTCCGCCTACAGCGACTGGAAGAGCTATGCCATCCCCATCGAGATGCTCGATGTGGTGGATTTCATGACCATGCGGGGACTTACAGGTGCCGCCATCGTCGGCACGTCGCGCGGTGGCCTGATCACGATGGTGATGGCGGCGGCGCAGCCCTCCCTGATCGGCACCGTGGTTCTGAACGACATCGGACCCGTGATCGAGACCAAGGGACTGAGCCGCATCAGCGCATATGTCGGCCGATTACCGATACCGGCGACCTGGGCCGAGGCGACCGACATCGCCCGGACGATGAACGCGAAGGCCTTCCCCGCCATTCGTGACAACGAGTGGGAAGACATCGCCCGCCAACTGTTCAACGAGCGCAATGGAAAGCCGACTGCGGGTTACGATCCGGAGCTGTCGCGTTCGATGTCGGTGCTCGATGGTCCCATACCGGCGCTGTGGCCGCAATTCGAAGCGCTGAAGCGTGCACCTATGCTCGTCATTCGGGGCGAGCGATCGGATATCCTGTCCGTTGAAACGATCGAGGCCATGCGCAGACGCCATCCCCGCTTTTCCGCGATCACCATTGCCGGTGAAGGTCACGCGCCATGGCTGCGCGACCCCGTCTCGATCGGGGCCATCCGGCAGTTTCTCGACGCCAGCGAAGAGAAAGCGGCGACGCGCGAATACGTCTACGCCTGACGACCCACTGGCTAGCGGCTCGAATCCACTTCGCCCCTATCGACGCGGCGTGAGAATTCGGTCTGACCGCCAGACGCCAGAATGCGGGCCTGCTCGACCCAGTTCTCCCGTTCGATGCGACCCTTGAAGTCGAGGATCTGACTGATGCGGTCGATGTCCGCGCCGGTCCAGTTGGCGACCTGCTCGTAGCTCACGACGCCGAGCGAATTGAGCTTCTTTTCGATCAAGACGCCAATTCCGCGAATGCGCTTCAAGTCATCGGCGGGCGCACCCGAACCGCCCGCATCGCCGCGCAAAGCCTCCGAGCGAACAGAGCGCAGTCCGGCTAGATCGGCGCGGCGCGGCGAGGAGCCGGGCCCATCGGCCGCGGGCGACTTGTTATCACGAATGGCATCGGCCAGACGGGCAGGACGTGGTGCCTCTGGCGCAAGCCCGCGCGACAGTACGCGCGCCTGTTCGATCCAGTTCTCGAGACCGACGCGCCCGGGCTTGCCGAGCGCTTTTTCGACCTGCTCCACGTCCGTGCCGGTCCATGCCGCGATCTGCAAGAATCGGGCTACGCCGCCGTCGACCAGCAGCTTTTCGGTTTGGGCGTCGATGCCAATGATGCGTTGCAGCTTGTCCGGGCCAGCAGCTCGCGAGGCCATCAACGCGGCCGCCGCGCTCGCGGCTGCCATGTTGATCGCGCTGCCCTCGTTCGCGGTGGCGCGTTCGGCGGCGGACGGCGATGCTGCGACCGGCGCCGGCGGAACAGATGCGGCTGTGGCCGGGGGAATCGAAGCCGGTGGCGTCGGAACCGACGAAGAAGCGGCCCTGCTGGAAGCGCGGGCGAATGAGTACTGCGTATCGCAACCCATGCCGAGGATGCGTGCCTGCTCGATCCAGCCCTCGCGCGCGATGCGCCCGTTCGCGCCCAGCATATGGCTGATGAGATTGACATCGTCGTTGCGCCATCCCGCGATCTGCCAGTAGCGATGAACACCGAGCTGGTTCAGCCGCGCGTGCATCGCCGCGTCGATACCGGCGATGCGCTCCAGATCATCGCGTGCCGGTGGCATCGTTGGCGTACGCGGTGCTGGCCGGGCGGCAGCAGAGACCGGCCTTGATGCGGCGCTGGCCGCGGCAGCAGCAGTGGCCGACGCAAGAGCGCCTGCACCCGCACTCGCTGTGGCCAACACGGAGGCAACGGGCGCCGGTGCGGGGGTGGCAACCTTCGGCTGGCCTCGTGCGGCTGCGATGGCCGTATAGGACGGGATGTTGGATGTCGTGATCGGAGTCGGTTCGCGGCGCGGGGCCGGCGGAGGCGGAGCCGCCTTGACCGGCTGGGGCGCTGGCGGCGGTACAGGCGCTTGCGGCACCACGACCGGATTGGTGGCAAGAGCGATGTAACTGCCGGGTAGCGACGTCGTCGGCCGCGGTCCCGCTGTAGCAACAGTACTGGCGGCTGGCGCGGATGCAGGCTTCGACGCGGCCCCAATGCCGGCGGCGGCCGCGATTGCCGCGTAGGACGCCAACGCCGCGGGCCGGGCCGCAACGGACGCTGTCTGTGTTTCTGACGTTGGCGCCGCCGTCGACGGAGAGGGCGCGTACCGAACGGCGATTGCAGGGGGACGCGGGGGAGCATCTGGACGTACCGGCGATTGAGGAGGCGCGGGCGGTGCCGGTGCCTGGACCACCGTGACCACCGGTTTTGCTTCAAGGGGCTTGGTGACCGGTTGTTGGGGGGCAGGTGGCGGTAGCGCCGGGCGAACTTCGATAACAGGCTCGCCGTTGTGGAGGGCTGCGGCCGCCAAATCTCCTTTAAGCGCGCGCTCGAAGCGGGCGGCCTGTGGCGACTTGACAGTGGGCGGAGCGGACGCTGCCGGCGCTAGCGCGGTCACATCCATCGCTGCCGGCTCGGATACCGTGTCGCGGGCGAACGCTCGCCGGATGATACAACCGAAAATGCAGCCAATGAGAAACGCGCTCAGAAGCAGCAGAAAAATGTCCAACGCCAATCGTGTCATCACGCCTACTCCCCAACGCGTCTAGATGTTCGCGCAACTGCCGGACGAGCCCCCTAGTCTTCCGCCTGACCGCACGACACCCAGCCGACCAGCAGCCCGATGACGAAGGCGGCCAGCACGTACCACAACAGCTTCATGACAAGATAATCCATTTCACTCTCCATCGGCGAGGCGAAGCATGCCGGCCGTACACGTGTCCTAGTCTGTCAGAACCTTGAACTCGATGCGCCGGTTTTTGGCGCGCCCCGCTGCCGTTTCGTTCTCGGAGATCGGGCGCTCCGCGCCATACCCGACAGTCGTGAGGCGGCTTGCATCGACGCCCTTGGCAACGAGTTGATCGGCGACCGCCTTGGCGCGCCGTTCCGACAGCGGGTTGTTGCGCGCGGGGATTCCCTCCGCATCGGTGTGACCTTCGATCGATATGCGGAAGCCCGGGCACTCCTTCACGATCTTGGCCAGCTTGGCGAGCGTCGGCAAGCTCTTGGACGTGAGATCGGCGCTGGCGCGATCGAACAGAATGACACCTGCGGACGCTGCGGTGGCAAGCATTTTCTCGCACTTTTGTGCTTCTGCCTCTCGCGCCTTGCGTCTTGCATCGTCCTCGGCCTTCAGCGCCGCCTGTTCGGCCTCGGCTTTGCGCCGGGCTGCGTCTTCTTCGGCGCGACGCTTGGCTTCCGCCTCGTCCGCGAGCTGCTTGGCTTCCGCGTCGGCGGCCGCACGCGCCGCCTCAGCCTTGCGTGCGGCTTCGATCTGAACGAGACCAGTGTTTTTCACATTGACGGTCGTCGCGCAGTTCTCGTTCGCAAGGCGGCGCACGGCCAGGGGGACCACCTTGGCGATCTCGTCGTCGTCCGTCTGGCCGGTCAATGACACGGCCAGATCCGACAGGCTCACGACGCCGGACGTCAGCCCGTCGAGACCCGCGACACCGGCCAGCAGGCACGCGCGCCAACCGTCGGGGGCTCCGGATGCGATCGTCAGGCCATCGACCACGACTCGGTCGGGCAAACGGCCTCTGACCGCCGCGACGAGCGCGATGCGTTCATGCTCGTTGGGCACTTGCCCTTTCAGCTCGATGCGATTGCCGAGCAGTTCGACGGTTGTCGCGTAAGGGCCCGAGGCAACAGGTGTTGCAGGTGTGGGCTCGGGTGATGCTGCCGGCACCGGCGAGGACGCAGGTACGCTGATGTCGTGCGTCGCCGTCAAAGATGCGGGAACACCGGCCGTGAAGTCGCGACGAACGCCTTGCGCGGCGGCGTCATCCTCTGCTGTCCCGGTCAGCCTGTAGCTGGTGCCGCTCAGCAGCGCCTCGCCGTCCTTCAATTGATAGAGCTCATCGATGCCGAGTTTGGCGGCGGCGAGAAACCCATCCGGCGCGCCCCCGCCCGTTTCCATCCGGTCGACAACGGCGAATTGCGGAAAGACTGCCTTCGCATGGCTGAATATTGCCTCGCGCGTTGAGTCATCGGGTACGTAGCCCGACAGCACGAGTTGGTTCGGACCCAGCTTCGCGGACCAGCCATAAGGCTCAACCACAGGCGGGTTGACTTTGTCGCTGACTACCTTCACGCTTGACGGCACGTTGTTGGCCAATTGCGATCGAACGGATTTGTAGCCCGGAAAATCGAGCGCCTCGCCGGCAATCGACAGGTCGGTTCCCGACAATTGCACGCCGCCCTGGCGGAGCGAGGCCAGTTGCTTCAGCGCGAACGTCACGCCACCAAGCAATACAATTCGCGAAGGCCCGCCGCGCGCAATCTGCATACCGTCCTCGACCGCGAATTTGGGAAAGTTTGAGCGCACCGACGAAATGATTGCGCGGCGAGTCTGCTCGCTCGGCGCGAAACCGCCGATCCTGATCGTCTTGCCTGTCGTCTCGGCAGACCAGACGAATTTTTTGACGTCCCTGGCGATATCCGTGCGCAGATCGACGACACGCACGCCCCAGACCTTGCGCGTCACCTCGGCGGCGCGTTTGGGATCGCCCTCTTCCGCAGCATTGCCGGTCAGTACCGCGTCGCGACCGTAGAACGCCGCAGACGCCCAGCCGAGACCCTCGGCCTCGAGTCGCTGGGTCACGCGGATGCCGAGGTCGGCTTCGATGTTCTTTTGCTCGAGCTGCAAGGTGATCCAGCTCAGCATTGCAATCGGGATGAGGCCCCACAGCCAACGCCAAGGATTGCATTTCATGCCGAACGTGCTCCCACCCACTCACGATGAACGCCGCTTGGACGGGCAAAGTAACGTGCCGCGACCGAAGCGACGGCCGCGGATCATGCCTGCCTTGGCGCAGGGCAGCACTCGCCGATACCCCCTGGCACCGCTCCCCTCAGCGGGCACTATAGTAGAGTGGACCCGTGTTTCCAAGGCGATCCGAGGCATAAGAGAACGTCGCCAAGCTGTTGATACATATGACTATTTTAAAACTTGGTCGCGATCGCCACACCTCGCGAGAGTAAACCTGTTCCAGCCGGTGCAGCCGCTTCGCAGCGGCGAAAGTGGCGCGATACAGCCGGCACCTCGACAAGTGCAGTGCACGTGACGTGAAATGCAGCCGCTGCGGGTAGCCCGGGAAACCTTTTGTGGCAGTTCTGTCTTGCACCGTTGCACGTCCGGTCCGATAACCGATGACGAAATCAGGTGAACCTGTCGCATGCAAGTAAGCTTTCTCATCGTCGACGACCATCCTCTCTTCCGGGAAGCGCTTCAGGCGGCGATCGGGACGGCATTTCCCGGGTCGCATATCGAAGAAGCCTCCTCCATATCGGCGGCAAAAGATGCGATCGCGGCCCACAGCCGCTTCGACCTGGTACTGCTCGATCTGTCGATGCCCGGCACGACCGGTTTCGACGGACTGCTGGAGCTGCGGTCTCTCGCCCCCAAGCAGCCGATCGTGGTGGTGTCGGCTCTAGAAGATCCACGCATCATCCACGAAGCGATGACATGCGGGGCGGCAGCATTCATTTCGAAGTCGATCCGCAAGTCCGAACTCGCCAAAGCGATCGAGGAGGTGATGGCCGGCGCCATCTACCTACCGCCAAGCTACACGCCGCCGTCCGCGAACGGCTCTGACCAGCCCGATCTTGCCCACAGGCTCGCCTCTCTAACGCCGCAGCAGTTGCGCGTCTTGCAGATGGTCCGGCAAGGCAAGCTCAACAAGCAGATCGCCTATGAACTCGATGTCGGCGAGACCACGGTTAAGGCGCACGTGTCGGAGATTCTACGCAAGCTCAACGTCGCCTCACGCACGCAAGCGGTGATCGAAGCCGGGCGGATCGACTTCAACACGATCCTCAGCAAGTCGGGCGCCGACAAGACCGGCAAGCCGCGGCCCGCGCGCTGAAGCGAAGTTCGGGATCGATATCCGCTAGCGGCCCAGCAGATGCTGCATCAGCGCTCTGAGTTCGGCCGGCCTCACGGGCTTGCGCAAGATCTCGCAGCCGGCCTTTGTCACGCGTTCCGTCACATCGTGTGAATGGTCCGCCGTGATGACGATCGCGGGAACATCGGCGCCGTGATGCGCCCTGATCGCGCGGATGGCATCCAGTCCGGTCACTCCGGCGTCGAGATGATAGTCGGCCAGCACGATTTGCGGCGCGAAATCGGGTTCTGCGCACAGGATCTGCTCGATGTCGGAGAGCCTCGATGCAAAGCGTCCCTCGCATGACCAGGCGCCGAGCATGGTACGCATCGCGTTCAACACGGCGGCGTCGTTGTCGATCATGATCATGCGGGCATCGGCAAAACCATACGCCTGAGCCGCCCGCGCATCGAGCCGCGGTGGTGCGTTCGCATCGCGTGCGGACGGGCTGTCGGGAAGGCGTCCCGCGAACGGCGCGGTGACGGAAAATCGCGTACCGTGTCCGGGAATTGAGCACAGTCCTACTTCGTGGCCGAGCGCGGCCGCCATCCTCTGGGCGATCGACAGCCCGAGGCCGAAGCCGCCGGTGTGGGAGCGCTCGGATGCCGCCCCTCGTTGGAACTCCTCGAATATGCGCTCACGCTCGGCGGCTTCGATGCCGGGCCCTGTGTCCCAAACCTCAATACGGATGCCAGCGTCACGCGGCCGCGCCCGCAGATGCACGCGCCCCGCCTGGGTATAATGCACTGCATTCGCTACGAAATTCTGCAGAATTCGGCGCAGCATTGCAGGGTCGGAGCGAACCAGCATGTCAGTCGCCCGGTAGCCCAGAGTGAGCGACTTCTCCTTCGCAAGCGGCTCGAAATCGAGCACGAGGCCGTCGAAGATATCGCCAAGGCTCACCGGTTGCAGCATCGGCGTCGTAACACCCGCCTCCAGTTTGGAAAGATCGAGCAGCGTGCGCAGCAGTTCCTCGATAGTCGTCAGCGCATGGTCGATCTGCTGGGCGAGACGGGCGCGCGCTGGCCCACTGGTATCCTCGGCCATCGCCGAAAGTGACAGCCGAGCCGCGTGCAGGGGTTGCAGCAGATCATGGCCTACGGCTGTAAAAAACCGTGTCTTGAAACGATTGGCGCGCTCGGCGGCATCGCGCGCGGTGGTCAGCTCATCGTTGGTGCCTCCGAGCTTTTCGAGCGCGGACTTCAGCTCCTCGGTTCTGATGCGGACCTGTGCCTCCAGTCCGATCGCCGTCTGGAACAGCGAGAAGGCATTGGCCTGCTGATCCATCGAGCGCTCGAACTCGTTGCATCAGCGCGGCGTTGATCTTGGCGAGCTTGGCGTTGCTTCGTTCAAGCTCTGCAATGCGATCATCGGCGGAACCGGCCAGGACGTTGCGGCCCTTGGATGCGATGTAGGTCATGCCGTCGCCTCACGAGCGGCAAACGCAATTCCCGTCAGCGTCTGGTTGAGGTGCATCGCGTTGAACTGTTCGCCGTAAGTGTGGAAACCGACAACGCCGTAGCGCCGGTACAGATCCTCGACCTGCCGCCTCGTCTGGCGCGTCTCGGAATCGAGCCGGCGCAGGATGCAATCGAAACCGATCACCAAATCTATGCCTCCGAGCGCCTCGCTCATGTCCGCTAGAGCCGTTGCGGTGGAACGCACCATGTCCTGAGGACGCGCGACAGTGAAGACCAAACCTTCGTCAATGGCACAAAAGAACGATAAGCTCCCGTCGGGGTTCATGTTGCGGATCGACCGGCAGTAGTAGTCACCGCCGACTTTGACGACCAGGGGATACGAAGCAAAACTGAAAGGCCCCAGATCATCCGGCATCAGCCCGATCGCGGCGGCGTATTCTCGGGCGGCAGGCTCCGCGTTCAGTTCGTAGACGATGCGGTTCTGGGTGTCGGCCGCGGTGACCACGAGCTTGATCGGCGTCGGCTCGAAGTTCTGTGTCTTGAACACTCGGAACGGCACGTCCGTCTCGACCATAATCAGTACGGCCGCACGATTGACTGCCCGGCCGTCGTGAAGAAGCGACGTGCTGCGGAACTCGAGGCCATCGCCCGCCGAGCCGCCGATCATCTGGATGTCGTCCATGGCCCAATTGACAGCTGCAACGATCAGTTCTTCCGCGTTCGAAAGTCCGTCGACCAGCATGAGGGCAAAGACCCGCTCCCTCAAAGGCATACCGCCGGCGCACAATCCAGATTTCAGTCGGCGAACGACGTCGGTCGCCCGCTCAACGCCGGCATCACCTGCATCTTCGATCAGACCAGTGTGGACGTGGAAGCCATGGCGGGGAAATGCCAACACGACGAGGCCACCCTCGATCATGCCGCCAGGCGTGATTTCGCCGGCCGTCGAACAGCCCGATACCGGCACGCCGGGAAAGGCACGCTTCAGCAGGCCATTCAGTTCAACCGCATCGTGCAGGGCTGAGAAGAACACGATGAGATGTTGAAAGTCGCCGCCTCCAAGGCACGCGCACACCTCGTCGATGGCGACTTGAAGAGACGGGTCGGCGCTCGCCACGACACGGATGCCGCACGCGCCGGCCGACGACGACAGGCTCGTCAAGGCAGCACCTCCCAGTACCGGCCTCCCGCCCATAGGGGCTTCGTGCCGCTCGCTTTTTTTGAAAGTTTTGCACAACCTCGCGCGCGAGGCAATTTTGACAAATGCACGCCTGCATATTCCGTGACGTAGGGTTAGGTGATGCATCGCTCGTGGGCCCGCGAGAGCCGCACCCGCGCTACATCAGCTCCAGTTTCTCCAGAACTTCAGGGATGCGTTCCTTCAACTGGGGGAAGGCCGCGGCGCGCGTGCGGCCAGAACGCGGCGCCCCAAGGCACGGCGCACTTCCAGTGCCGCGATACCCGTCCCCTGCAGGCTCTCGACAAGACCCTGCAGCGTCCGGAGCGCCGGGCCGACGGGCACCTTCGCAATCGCAGACGCACAGAACGGCGCCAGGGCTTGTGGAATATCATCGCCTAGTACGGATTGCCGGACAGCAGAAATAAGCTTCGGCGCGGGCCACGCCGTCAGCGATGGCCGCGTGGCGAAACGAAATGACTGACTGCGACAGACCGGGATAGGTGCGGTCGGCGGTCAAAGCCGCAACACCGCATACCACTTCGGCCGCAACAGGCAGGCTCTCCGCCGCCACATCGTCCTCACCGATGACGAGGACGACACGCGCGCCGGCCGCGACACTCATGACCGGCCGCAGCCGCACCGGATCGGGATGCTCAGGCCCATCGAGCGGAGTTGGCGTCCTCGGCGAGTTGCCCGGCCGGATCGAAGCGGCCGTTGGGGCAATGTTTGACGACGACGCGAGATAATGCTTGCCGCGCGTCTGCCATCCCCCAACCCAGCGCCACTGTCGAACTTTCACGCACCGCAGATCGGTGTGGATACGCAGTTGCCGCGTGACGGCATCGGCGGCCCTCAGGACGACAGTGCGTGCGTCGGGGGCGCCGTCCCCGTGCCGAGTGTTGCGCACGGGCGTGTGGAATGCCGCGCGCCTGTCGTCCGCGCCGCGAACGAGCATCGTCCACGCGTGGTCGAGGCTGGCGTCGAGACCGTTGTAATGGCCTGGCAGGTGTCGGTTGTCGGACTTGAAACTGTTTTCAGCGTTTGGCGCGACAGCATACACCGCGCCGTCCGGAGGGGATATCGACCTGCTCATCGACGACCCGACATCGGGCGATCAGCGACCGCCAGCCCGCACCAACGACTTGATCGGCCCGCGCGGACGCCCAGATTGCTCTGCAATTTTGCGATCCTGCCCTTCGATGATGGCCAGCGCGGGCTCGTCGCCCTCCAGGCCCTCCAGCGCCGAGCCAGGAACCTTGCGGTTCGAGGTCATACTGCCATCTTCATAGGTGACGTTGAACATGACGAAGCTGTCCTTCGCCGTCGGCCTTTTGCGCGACATGCCACGATCTCACTTTTTGTCCGGGCAACCCGGCGCGGTTGGCTGCGTTGGAGCATGGCGCGGCCTGGCGCGCCAGTGAAATTCCAGACAGGCTGCGGCCTGGAGCCTCAATCCTGAAACGGGTCCTTCATGAGGATCGTGTCGTCACGCTGCGGCGATGTGGACAGCAGCGTGACCGGGCACCCGATCAATTCCTCGATGTTGCGCACGTACTTCACCGCTTGCGCCGGCAGCTCAGCCCAGCTGCGTGCGCCGCGCGTCGATTGGGACCAGCCCTCGAACGTCTCCCAGATCGGCTCGATGCGTCCCTGGGCGTTTTGACCGGCAGGCAGGCGGTCGAGCCGCTCGCCGTCGAGCTTGTAGCCGACGCACACCTTGATCTCATCGAAGCCGTCGAGGACGTCGAGCTTAGTCAGCGCGATGCCGTCGATGCCCGACACCTTGCACACCTGCCTCACGAGCACCGCGTCGAACCAGCCGCAGCGGCGCTTGCGCCCGGTTACTGTGCCGAATTCATGACCGCGCTCGCCGATGCGCTCGCCGATGGGGTCATTCAGTTCCGTCGGAAACGGGCCCGAGCCGACGCGCGTCGTGTAGGCCTTGGCGATACCGAGCACGTAGCCGACCGCACGCGGTCCGACGCCCGAGCCTGTCGCAGCCTGAGCCGCGACCGTGTTGGATGACGTGACGAACGGATAGGTTCCGTGGTCGATATCGAGCAACGCGCCCTGCGCGCCCTCGAACAGGATGCGTTTACGATCCTTCTGCGCGCGATCGAGCAGGTCCCAGGCGACGTCCATGAACGGCAGGATTTTCGGCGCTACTTCCGTCAGCTGGGCGATCAGCGTATCCTTGCACACTAGGTTGTTGCCGAGACCCTTACGAATCGCATTGTGGTGCACCAAGATGCGATCGACCTTCGGGCCCAGCGTGGCGAGGTTCTTCAGATCCTGCACGCGGATGGCGCGGCGGCCGACTTTATCTTCGTAGGCGGGTCCGATGCCGCGCCCGGTGGTGCCGATCTTGGCGGCGCCGGCGGCGTCCTCTCGAATGACGTCAAGTTCGCGATGCAGCGGCAAAATAAGTGTCGCGTTCTCCGCGACCCGCAGGTTGTCTCGCGTGATCTCGACGCCCTGGGCTTTCAGGCGCGTAATCTCATCGCACAAAGCCCACGGATCGACGACGACGCCGTTGCCAATGACGCTGAGCTTGCCGGGACGCACGACGCCCGACGGCAGCAGCGACAGCTTGTAGGTGTTCTCGCCGATCACCAGTGTATGGCCTGCGTTATGGCCGCCCTGGAAGCGCACCACGACGTCGGCGCGCTCCGACAACCAGTCGACGATCTTTCCCTTGCCTTCGTCGCCCCACTGGGCGCCGACAACCACGACGTTCGGCATCGCGTTCCTCTAGACGTGCGTCGGCCCCGGATGGTGACAGCCGGGGCCTTTTGGTCCAATCTCGATGCGAGTTATAGCGCAGAATCGCCGCCGGCCAAGCCAAACCGCGTCCGGCAAAGGCCGTTGAAACCTTTGACCGCGGCTGCCGATATCTCTATGCCCCGGCCATGCTCGAAACGCTCGGCCGCCGCAGCGCGGCGAATGCCTATCTGTTCCTGGCAATCTCCATGCTGCTGTGGGCCGGTAACCACGTTATAGGGCGTTGGGCTCACGGGCAGTTTCCACCTATGACACTGGCGTTCCTGCGCTGGTCTGGGGCAGCCTTGCTGATCGTGCCGTTTGCGCTTTCAAGCCTGCGCGCCGACCGGGCCGTCATCGGCGCCAACGTCCCCCGGCTACTGCTGCTCGGGTTTCTGGGCAGCGGCATCTACAATGCGCTGCAGTACATCGCGCTCACAGGGACCACGGTAACCAATGCGGCGATCCTCAATTCCTGGGCTCCGGTGCTGATCGCGACGGCGGGCTCGATCCTGTTCCGCGGCCATCTGCGGCGCAGCCAGATGGCCGGTCTGGCACTGTCGCTGACCGGCGTGTTGGCGATCCTTCTTCATGGAGATCCCGCACGGCTGACGAGCTTCGACCTCAACCATGGCGACCTCGTCATGCTGCTCGGCACTCTGTTCTGGGCGGCCTATACGACGCTGCTGCGGCTACGTCCTGCTATCTTCTCTACGACAAGCTTCGCGGCCATCACGTACTCGGTCGCGGGCCTCATCAACCTGCCGCGGGCCGGTTAGGAGTACGCCAACGGCCTGCATATCGTCTGGTCGGGAACGGTCGTCGCGGCCATTCTCTACACGGCAGTGCTGGCGAGCCTTGTCGCCTACTTTCTTTACGTCCATAGCGTCGAGATCATTGGAACTTCGCGCACCGGCGCGTTCATTCATTTGATTCCGTTCTTCGCCAGCATCATGGCCATCACGTTGGTCGGCGAACAGCCCACGCTGCATCACGCTAACGGCTTCGGCCTCATCCTCTGCGGCGTCTGGCTGGCCAACCGAGGCCGCTGATCAGTGGTATTCGATCGCCTTGGCGGACGGCCAGCTCACACGGTAGCCGAAGTCGATGAGCCATTCGTCGTCCGGATCGAGCGAGCTTTCCCAGGCCACGACACCGCGCCTGTCATCGACGTCCTGAATGGTCGGCGCCGTCCGCCCCGTGAGTTCGACCTTGATTTCCTGGTTCTGCGACACTGGCAATTGATCGAACACCGTCACGGAGATCGCGCGTTCGTGCATGTTCTTCACGGTCAGCTTGTAGTTTCGGCTATCGGTGCGCGACGTGGAGATGAGGCCTGTTTCGCCACGCTTTTCCTCGACCACGGCGTGTTTCACCCGGACAAGATCATCGACGCCAAAGCCAAGCTCGTGTTCCTCGCCCGGCGACAGCAGCGGCAGCTTGCCCGTGCCGACGAAGGTGCCGTCGCGAAACAGCGACACCAGGCCCGGCAGCATCGGGGAGCCTTTCGGCGTCACGAGCTTGGCGTACAGGAATGCGCGAGCGTCTGCTTTCGGAGTTGTCTTGACGCCGAGCGTCGCCTCGAGTTCGTCGGCCTGCAGCTGGACCTTCTTGGCTTCGCCCGTATTGGGAATTGTCAGGCGGCCCGGCACTGCGAACAAAGCCTGGAACGGCGCGATAACAACTTCGGTGTTGCGTTCGGCGATGGCGGGCTTGGTCACCTTGCGTGGCGCGTCGCCGGCGAATTCCTCCGACGCGACCTGGGGAGCCGGAGCCGTTGCGTCCATCTCCGCCGCGCGGCCAAGCTCAGATGGTGCCGCCATAGCCGCCGGGCGCGGCCGCTCGATTTCGAAATTGACGAGCATGGAGGAAAGCTGAGGCGCGTCGGCCCCGGCCGAGGGACGCGTCGTCGACAAAGTTACAGCTGCGTCCTGCCATGCCTCGCCGGTAGTCTGGGTGATTTCGGCCCGGCGTGTGATCTCGAGCCTGGGCGCATCGGCCTTGTTGCCGGTGGCTAGGCGAGCATCGTAGAGCGGCATCCACGACGCGTTAGTCACCTGATAACGCAACGCGAAATCGGCTTCGAGACCATCGGCGGCCTCGACGAACACCCTGACCTCGGTGCGCTCCTCCTCGGCGGGTGCGAGGCTCGCCAGCTTGCCCTCCAGATCGCCGATCTGGCGTTCGAGAGCTCGTAGCTTCACTGTTGCGTCGAGCGCCATGCGCTGCGCGTCGACACCCGCCGATCCGATGAGCGCAAGGATCTGGCCCCAGTTCTCCGGTATTGCACCGGTTCCGGAGGGCGCGGGGCGCGTGGGAAGCTGCGTCAGGTTCGTCACGAGAGTTTTTTGCGTTTCCGCAGTCTGCACCTGGGCGTCGAGGAGAGTCTTCTGATCGTGCAGCGCATCCAGCTCATCCTCGAGACGGCGGCGCTCGGCTTCCGCATTTTTCGCATCCGAGTGCGGGACCATAAGGCGGCGCGTATCGACCGACCCGATATCGAGCTTGCCCGTGGCCTTGCCTTCGACGCGGACCGAATCTGACAGCACTTCCGCCGGAAGATCGGATAGGACGACCGTATGTTCGCCCTTCTCCAGCTTCAGCTTTGCGACGCGCGTTACCTCGGCGCCCGATGGAAACACGGTCACCGTGTCGATGCGCGAGTCCGCTGGCGCATCCGCCGCCGCGACGCTGAGAGTGGACGCACTCAGAAGAAGTAAGGCGGCAGCAAAGCGCATTGTCAGACCTCGTTCACGGCGTTCTCGGGCTACTCATCGCCTTCGGCCGAAGGAGATAAGGTTGCACATGACCGCGGCTCGTCTGGGGCTCCAAGGCGACCGAATTATGGCTCTAGCTGAGCCGCCGCCACCGGGCACGGTTATGCAGAGCCCCCGCCGAGTACGGACAGTGACTGCCCGAACGACCATTCGAGCCACGGAAGCAGCGCCTCGACGTCGCGCGTTTCAACCGTCGCGCCCGTCCAGATGCGGAGACCGGGAGGAGCATCGCGGTACGAGGCGATGTCGTAGGCGATCTGCTCGTCTTCGAGCCGATGAACCATGTCCCGTATGAAGGCCATATGCCGGTCTCGAGGAAGCGAGGCGACCCGAGGATCGATGATACGCAAGCACACCGATGTGTTGGACCATGTGGCGCGGTCGCGTGCCAAGTTCTCGATCCACGGCGTCGTATCGATCCAGTCGAACAGCACGGCCGCGCTGGCCTCGGCCCGCGCGATGAGTCCGTCGAGCCCGCCGATGCCCCGCGCCCACTGCAGCGCCTGAAAGTAGTCTTCCACGCACAGCATGGACGGCGTGTTGATCGTCTCGCCCTCGAAGATGGCCTCGTTTAAGGACCCGTCGACCTTCTTCAGGCGGAACACCTTGGGTAGCGGCCACGGCGGCGTGTAGCTCTCCAGTCTCGCCACGGCGCGCGGCGAAAGGATCAGCATGCCGTGCGCGGCTTCACCCCCCAGCACTTTCTGCCAGGAGAAGGTGACGCAATCGACCTTGTCCCAGTCAATGCGCTGTGCGAAGGCGGCCGAGGTGGCGTCGACCAGCGTCAGGCCTTCGCGGTCGGCCGCTATCCAATCGTAGTCGGGGATGCGAACACCCGATGTCGTGCCGTTGGCGGTGAAGACCACGTCGCGGGTGAAGTCCACGGTGGCGAGGTCGGGCAATTCGCCGAAGCCGGCCTCGATCAGCCGCGCGTCGCCGAGTTTCAATTCGGCGGCCACGTCGCGCAACCAGATCCTGCCGAAACTTTCCCAAGCCAGCGCATCGACGCCGCGCGCTCCGAGCAGGTTCCACATCGCCATTTCGAATGCGCCGGTATCGGAACCCGGCACGATGCCGACGAGATGCGTGTCGGGAACTTCCAGAATGTGCCGGGTTCCTTCAATGATATCACGCAGCCGCTCCCTGCCCTCCGCCGACCGGTGCGATCGGCCGAGGCTCGCCCCGGCAAGAGCTGCGGGCGAGAAGCCTAGCCATTTCGCGCAAGGGCCGCTGGAAAACCTGGGATTGGTCGGACGGACGGCGGGTTTTGAATAGTCGCGCATGGCGCAGGTGTCCTGAACCGCGGGGCGCGGCGAAACACGTGACAGGCGGACAGTGGTCGAGGCCGCTTTCCGCGTCAATCTCCGCACGTCCGGATCGGTAAAACGAAGAGGGCGGACCCTCTGGCCCGCCTCTGTCGACCGCAACTTGCGTCGTGCTGCGTTCAGAAGACGTTGAAGCGAACGCCGGCGCGGATCTGGTGATCGTGGCTGTCCTCGATCGAAACCTTGCTGCCGTTGCCGTTGACGTTCAGGTCGACGTCCGTGCCGCCGGTGTAGAGGTAGCGGTATCCGAAATCGAGTTCCGTGATGTCGGTGACTGCGTAACTGAAGCCGACCGCAAGAGCCGCCGCGAACGAGAGCGCCGTGCCACCGCCGCTGGGAGAGACGCTATAACGAGCGGTAGTCGTGGCGTTGCCGCTGGGATCGTACTGCGTCACCGTCTCGGTCGTCGTGTTTGTGCGGTTGATGTCGACATACTGGAAGCCGAGACCGCCACCGATGTACGGCGTGAAGCGGCTGGAGTTCTTGAAGTCGTAGTAGGCGTTGAACAGTGCGACGGCCCCACGTTGATCGCTCTCGTCGTTGACGTCGACGTTCAATGTATCGTTGGGACCTGCGGCGGGCAGAGCCGGGTTGTGCTGCACAAGCGGAACGCTGTCTGAATATCTGATCCGGACTTTCTGCTCGCGCGCCGTTTCCAGCGTCGCGTCGGTGCGGAAGTAATCGGTCCACTTGTAGCCGACGCCGACGCCGAACTGGACGTACTGCTCGTAGTCCTGCTGAACCGCCGAGCCCGGAAGACCGAATGGCGCCGCAGCGCCGAAGCCGGATGGATACTCGACTTCGCCAAACGTCATGCCACTCTCGCTGGCGTCGGGATCAGAACCGAAACCGACCGTGACGTCGCCGCGCAGATACCAGACGGCGGCGGCCTCGGGAACCGGGACGGGTGCGGGAACGGGCACCGCGTTGCCTTTGTAGTCTTTGATGCCGCCATAGATCACATCGCCGCCGGCTATCGCCGGTCCGGCAACTGCGGTGATGCAGACAAGTCCGAGCATCAGACCCGAGAGCTTGGAATTCATAGTCGTCGATCCCCTGTCCTCAACGCGAACGGCTTCACGCCATTCGCCTGGAAATTCTGTCGTCCGGTGTTGCGCCGGTGACGGGGGAGAGGGGTTTCTCGTACAGATGTCCCGGGCGGATCGACCAGAAGAACCGCCAGACGCATACAGGAAACCAGGAAAGCCGCACGTGACACCCGGATCGCCGCTCCATCGAGAGCACCTTCCGGTCACGGGGCGGCGCGAGCCGGCCCCGTTTCTTGTCGTCTTGCCGCCGCACAACCTTCGCGCGGCGGGTCGTCCGTCTCATGGACGAAGCCCGAAAGCCCCGCCCGAAATCATTACCCGTCTCAGCGCAGGTCGTAGCGTAGACCGACGCGAACCTCGTGTGCGTCGATGTTGTCGACGGCAGCATCGTTGGACCGGGTGGTGTTGGAGTTGTCGAGCACGACGGGTCCGGTGACCGCATCGCCAAGGAAGAGATAACGGTAACCGACATCGAGGTAGAGCGAGCGGCCGTTTTCGATGACCACCGGCGCGTCCTTGATCCCGCCTTCCACGGTCTGACCGCCGCGCAGGCGCACCGTGAGCCCGGCCATGGCCGCGACGGCGAAGTTCGTCTCCGAATCTTCCCCAATCACACCGGAGCAGCCGCAATCGTCGGTATAGGTGCCCTCGGTTGTCTGGTTTCGTGCAACGCCGATGCCAGCGCCGAGGTAGGGCGACCAGCGGCCGCCGCGGTTAAAGTCGTAGTAGGCGTTGACAAGAATGACATCGCTTTCGATGCCGAATTTGTGGATGCCGGTGCAGCAACTCTCAATCGTGCCTTGAGCATCGGCCTCGAAACGATGGTCGTAGGTCACGTCGCCGCGCCAGTGACTGTCGAAATAATAGCCGATGCCGCCGCCAAGCGTCCACGCCGCGTCGATCGAGGTATCGGTCAAATCATATGAGCCAGGCTGAAGAGTGCTCGAGCCGGTCGTGTCGATGATCGTCTCCATCATGTCGGGATCGGTGTGCCAGCCGTAGCCGCCGTCGATGCGGGCGTACCACGAAGGACCGGTCGATGGCGCCGAGACGTATTCGTCCTTGACGCTGCCGCCGCTGTACAGATCCGCCGCCATGGCGCTGCCGGCGGTTGCCAGTAGCAGTGCTGCGCCCAGCACAACGGATGCGGTCTTGGTGGTCATGGATGACCCTCTCGTCATACTACCGGCCGACAGCCGATTAGCTGCGCGGATTCCCGACTTCTCTTGTTTGGGACTTTGCCGGATAAGACTTAAAGGACGCTTAATTGCCGCTCCGATTTGAAACATCGGCGGGCGGCGATCTTACGTCAGCTCGTTAAGGAAAGCTTAACCGCAAGCCTTAGGCGTCACGCCGCCTGCGCCGCTGCCTTGACTGCCTCGACGATCTCTCCAACGACGCGGTTGACCAGTTGCTCGTCGTCGCCCTCCGCCATGACACGGATAACGGGTTCGGTGCCAGACGGCCGGATGACCAGGCGGCCAGCAGTACCCAGCTGCTTCTTGGCGACTTCGATGGCCTTGCGGACGCGCGTGTCCTCGAGCGGCTTGCCGTTGGCATAGCGCACGTTCTGCAGAACCTGCGGCAACGGCGTGAAGCGGGCGCACACCGCGGAGACGGGCTTGCCAGTGGCGACGACGCACGCCAGCACCTGCAGCGCCGAGACGAGGCCGTCGCCCGTGGTCGTGAAGTCCGACAGCACGATATGACCGGACTGCTCGCCGCCGACGTTGTAGCCGTGGCGGCGCATCTCCTCGACGACGTAGCGGTCGCCAACCGGCGTGCGCACCAGGCCGAGCCCCAGTCCCTCGACATACCGCTGAAGGCCGAGATTGCTCATGACGGTCGCGACGACGCCGCCGCCTGCCAGCTTTCCCGCGCCGAGCCAACTTTCGGCAATAACGGCCATCAGCTGGTCGCCGTCCACAATCGAGCCCTTCTCGTCGACGATCACGACCCGATCGGCGTCGCCATCCAGGCCAATGCCAATATCGGCGCGCAATTCGCGCACCTTATCGACCAGCGCCTGGGGCGCCGTCGATCCACACTTGTCGTTGATATTGCGGCCATTCGGCTCGACGCCGATCTTGATGACTTCCGCGCCCAGTTCCCAAAGGGCCTCGGGCGCAACTTTATAGGCGGCCCCGTTGGCGCAATCGATGACGATGCGCAATCCACTGAGCTTGAGGTGCTTGGGCAGCGTGCGCTTGGCGAATTCGATATAGCGTTCCTGAGCGCTCTCGACCCGCGTGGCGCGGCCAATCTTGTCGGGATCGATGAGGAGCGATGTCGTGTCCGCGTCAATGAGCCGCTCGATCTCGCGCTCCATATCGTCGGACAGCTTGAAACCGTCGGGATCGAACAGCTTAATGCCGTTGTCGTCATACCTGTTATGGGACGCCGAGATCATCACGCCGATATCGGCGCGCAAGGACCGGGTCAGCATGGCGACCGCCGGAGTCGGCATCGGTCCGAGGAGGAACACGTCCACCCCGGCCGCCGTGAACCCCGACATCAGCGCGGCTTCGAGCATATAGCCCGACAGCCGGGTATCCTTGCCGATGACGACTCGATGACGATGGTTACCGCTCTTGAATACGCGGCCGGCTGCCATGCCTACTTTGAGCGCCACCTCCGATGTCATGGGGTGTCTGTTAGCAAGCCCGCGAATTCCGTCGGTTCCGAAATAGCGTCGTGTCATCGTCACGGTCTTTCGCATTGTGCCGTCAAACGGCGCGCTGGCTTGAGGTAATGGGCGTGGCAGGCCCCCGAATCTTTCGTCGCAAGCATTATGCACCGCGCACTCGGCGGCAATCGATCAAATCCTGTGTCGAAGCCTAACACACAGTGCCTCGACCGTCCGATATGCCAAAATCGAAACTAACGACGGCGTTGCAGGTGTGCTCTTGCCTCGGCCATCGAGGCTCGGCAGTCTAGGGAAAAAGCGGCGAGACAATTGTGACACTATGCCGCCCAGGCCAATGACTTCGCCGCGATGGGGGGACTGTAATGGCGTTCTTTCTGGCCGTCGCCAATCGCAAGGGCGGCGTTGGCAAATCGACCGTTGCCGTCATGCTGGCGCACGCATTCAGCGCATGGGGCGGCAAGCGCGTTGTCATCATCGATTTGGACAGTCAGTGCAACGCTTCCATGATCCTGCTCGGTGGAGAGGGCTGGTTCGCGGCGCGCGCGGCGCGCAAGACGATTGCCGACTATTTCACGGATGCGTTCCACAACGACGACGTCGAGCCGTCCGACTATCTGCTCGACGGCGTCGGCGACGTCACCCATGCGGGAGACGCCGCGCCTCGCATCTCCCTGCTCACGGGCTCGCTTCTGCTCGACGACATCCAGGGCGACCTGTTCATGTCGTATTTCACGCAAGGGCCCGCGACCTCGACCGGCGTGCGCGACCGCTTCGAAGCCCTTCTAGGACGCTTCGCGGCCGACTTCGACGTGGTCATCATGGATTGCGCCCCAGGCCTGTCGTTCGCGGCGCTGGCCGCCATCAGCATCGCCGACAAGGTCCTGGTGCCGTTCCGGCCGGACTACGTCTCCCTCATCGCCGTCGACCGCGTCGCCCTCATCATCGAATCGAAAAACGATCTCGACGAGTTGGCGACCGTGCCGATCGATCAGCGCCGCTATGCGTGCCTGGCAAACTTCGTACGCGCCAACGAACGGGAAAGACTGTTGATAGAAGAGATCGGACTGGCTCATCCCGTGCTCGCCACCGAGTTGCCACACCGGGACGGCATTGCAAATGCCTTCGACTGGCTGGCGCAGCCGCGATCCATCGAACAGAAGTATGGCAGCGCGATCCCCGAGGTGCGAAGGCTCTACGAGGACACTGGCCGGATGTTAGCCGACAAATCCGTTTTCTAGCATCGGCTCGAGGCTTATGGGTTCGCCGTCACAACTATCCGCCGTCGAGAAGCTGAGGACCTTTTTTCGCGAGGTCCTGTTGACCGATAGTGCCCTGGACCGCGAAACAGCCGACCGGCTCGCGCGGCGCATCGTGCAATACATCGAACTCATTCTCGCCCGCGATGCACAGCGCGCGCAGAGCGCAGGCGCCCAGTCGCTCCCCGAAGCGATTGCCTTCAACCCGTTCGCGTTCAGCGCCGTCGTCGTGCTGGCGCGGCACGGGCGCGACGCTCTGCTCGGCAAGCTTGCCGAAATCGAAAGCGCCGATTTGCTGCGCCGCCTGGCGGATGCCCAGCATCTTGCCATCGACCCTGCGTTATCGGACCCTGCTGAAATCCGTCAGGCTATCGTCTCGGGCGCCGCTAAGCGCATCGACGCGCGGCGCGCCGCGGCGACCTAGGCCGCTCCGAAGGTTCGGCCCCGTAATCTCGGCAAAGAACTAACGTCGCGAAGCAAACTTCCTGCTGACGGAGGAGCCGGAATCGCACGAATTCCCGTCGTAGTTCGAGGGCGGAACAATTCGCCTGCGGGAGGTGTGATGGCTTACTTCATGGCCGTAGCAAACCGGAGAGGCGGCGTCGGCAAGTCGACGGTGGCCGTCATGCTTGCCCATGCACTCGGCGCGTGGGGCGGCAAGCGCGTGCTGGTGATGGACCTCGACTCGCAGCGCAACGCGTCGCTCATCCTCATGGGCGGTGCCGGATGGAGCGCTGGGCGCCGTGAAGCGCGCACCATCTCCAACTATTTCTTCGATCTGTTCGACGAGACGCACCCGGAGCCGCGCGACTATCTCGTGCATCGGGCGGGCGACGTCCGCGACGCATCCGGCAAGCTGCTGCGGCTGTCGCTACTTTCCGGTTCGCTGCTGCTCGAGGACGTGCAGGGGGAACTCTACGTCATGGAAACGCGCCAGTCGCGCGACCCCGACATCGTCGGCTCTCGCGTGCGAGGGCGGCTCGAGAGGCTGCTGCACCGTTTCGAACAGAATTTCGACGTCGTCATACTCGGCGCGCCCGGGCTGTCGTTCGCCGCACTCGCGGCGTTGAAGGCAGCCGACCGGGTGATCGTTCGTTCCGTCCCGATTACTGACTCGCAGCTCGCCGTCGATCGCGTGGCTCTTCTGATCGAGGAAAAGCGCAACGAGGCTGATCTTGCCGAAATCCCCTTAGCGAACGGCGTTATCCCCGCCTCGCAAACTCCGTGCGCGACAGCGGCAAGGACCGTATCCTGATCGAGGAAATTGCTCTAAATCATCCAATGCTGGATACGAGGCTGCCACAGTTGGGCTCCATCGCCAACGCATTCGACTGGGACGCGTCTGCGAAGTCGATCGACGAGAAGTACGGCTCGGGTACGGCGGCGTTGCGCTAGCTCTATAACGAACTGTCGCCGACGATCGCGTCGAAGCTGGTGGCATAGAAATTCAGGTCCATCCATGGGGAAGTCGACGCGCACGCTATCGGGAGCCAGTCAGGCGAAGTATTTCCGCGACCTGTTCGCGGCCACGGATGGTTTGACCCAGCAAGCCGCTTCAAACCTAATAGCTGCGTGCGAAAACGAGATCGCGCAGGTCGGCGTAAGAACGGGGAACCTGAAACGCGGGCACAAACCCGAGGTTGCCTCCGCGACCGTTGCAAAGCCTGAAGCCGGCACCCCCCGTTGCTGCGCCTGAAGCAAAGCCGTTCGATCCGTTCGCGTTCAGCCTTGTTGTGGTGCTGACCAAGGACGGCCGCGATGGTCTGATGCAAGAGCTCGAAGCGATCGAGAGCGAGGCTGACCTGCGGGCCCTTGCGAAGGCCCAGCACATACCTATCCCGGCCGACCTCGATGCGGTGAGGTCCGCGATCACAGTCGGCACGGCCGAGCGCATCGCGGACCGGCGCGCGGCGGCAAGCTGATCCTGTCAGGACAGCAGCCTACCAAGGGCCTTTCAGAGCCCCTGCTCCGTGCCGCGCATGGCCGCACGCCAGACGCAGACGGCCTGTCGCGTCGCGGCGACATCGTGTACGCGAATGATCTGCACTCCCTGCGCGACGGACGACAGTGCTGCCGCTATCGACCCCGGCACGCGCTGCTTGGCGTCATCGACGTTGCAAAGCTGTCCGATCAGCTTCTTGCGGCTGGCGCCGAGCAGCACCGGCACGCCGAGCCCATGATAGAGGCTCATAGATGACAGCACCGCAACGTTGTGATGCAGGTGCTTGCCGAAGCCGATACCCGGATCAGCGACGAGCTTGGCGCGCGGGATGCCCGCCGCTTCGCAGGTCTCGATCCGTTCCGACAGGAAATCGAACACGTCGAGCACGACATCGCTGTACTGCGGATTGACGTTCATCGTCTTCGGATCGCCCTGGGCGTGCATGAGCATAATCGGCAAGCCGCTCTCGGCCGCAGCTTTCATAGCCTCCGGATCGTGGGTGAGCGCCGACACGTCATTCAGAATATCGGCCCCCGCCTTCGCGGCGCGTCGCATGACTTCGGCCTTGCGGGTATCGACGGAGATGCGCGCGTCCGTGCGCGCCCTCAGCCCTTCGAGTACCGGCATGACGCGACGCAGTTCTTCGTCGAGCGGCACCGGGTCCGATCCCGGCCGGGTACTCTCGCCGCCGATATCGAGAATGTCTGCCCCCTCGTCTGCGAGCCGCATGCCGTGATCGATGGCGTCCTGCACACCGCTGAAGCGCCCGCCGTCGGAGAAGCTATCCGGCGTGACGTTGACGATGCCCATGATACGCGGGCGATCCATGGAGAGGCCGGCCAGGCGAGGCCGCTCGCTTTGAAGACGGTCCATCAGGACGCTGGCAGCGAGCGTCTCCCGCCCCCAATCGCGCTCGAACGCGTCGCCGAGAGTGACGATGCGGCGGGTCGAACCGGAGCCGGTGCGTTCTATGACTTCAACCACTGCGAACGACAGCTGGCCGCCTGCGAGTGGAAGCCCGCTCCAGGTCATCTGCGAGGGATACGCCGGCGAGACGCTTTCAAGAAGTCCGACAGGGCGAATGTACAGTGTGTTTCTCGTCATGGGCCGCCAGTTAGCATACCTTCGCCCACGACCGCGAGTACCGCGGCATGGTCGGCAAACGAAATGGCCGTCAGAGAACTGACGGCCACATTTTGCTTGGCGCGGTTTGAGCGGCTCACGCCTGCGGCTGGGGCTCCATGCCGCCCGTGCCCGGCTCCTCACGCGGCTTGGAACGTCCGGCTGTGGGAACCGCGGAAGCGGCGTTGCCCTTTGTGCCTTCGTCATCGGAGCGGCGGATCACCTTTTCGCCACGCAGGACGGCCTGGACTTCATCGCCCGAGAGCGTTTCGAATTCCAGCAGCGCCTTAGCCACGGCGTGCAGTCCGTCGATCTTTTCGTTGAGGATCTGTTTAGCCTTCAGCTCACCGGCGCTGATGAGGCCCCGGATTTCCTCATCGATCAGCTTGGCGGTGCCGTCGGAGATGTTCTTCGTCTGTGTCACCGAGTGGCCAAGAAACACTTCCTGCTCGTTGCCGTTGTAGCGCACGCGGCCAAGCCGGTCCGACATCCCCCACTCCATGACCATGGCGCGAGCCAGCTGCGTGGCCATCTGGATGTCGCCAGTGGCGCCGTTGGTGACGTTGTCGGGACCGCCGAGAATGATCTCGGCCTCGCGACCGCCGAACAGCACGGCAAGGCGCGCCTCGCACCACTGCCGCGTGCGGCTGTAACGATCGCCTTCCGGCAAGTTCATCGTCACGCCGAGCGCACGGCCACGCGGAATGATAGTGACCTTGTGCAGCGGATCATACGGCACCGACAGGCCGACGATCGCGTGACCCGCCTCGTGATAGGCGGTGTTGCGCTTTTCTTCTTCCGACATGACCATGGAGCGGCGTTCCGCACCCATCATCACCTTGTCCTTGGCGTCCTCGAACTCGGCCTGCGTCACGAGCCGTTTGTTGCGGCGCGCGGCAAGAAGAGCCGCTTCGTTGACGAGGTTGGCGAGATCGGCGCCCGAAAAGCCGGGGCAGCCGCGCGCGATGGTCTTGGCGTCCACGTCGGGGGCCATCGGCACCTTCTTCATATGAACGCGCAGGATCTTCTCGCGGCCGGTGACATCCGGATTCGGCACGACGATCTGACGGTCGAAACGGCCTGGGCGGAGCAGCGCCGGATCGAGCACGTCCGGACGGTTCGTGGCCGCGATGATGATGATGCCTTCGTTGGCTTCGAAGCCGTCCATCTCGACCAGCAGCTGGTTCAGCGTCTGCTCGCGTTCATCGTTGCCGCCGCCTAGACCGGCGCCGCGATGGCGGCCGACGGCGTCGATTTCGTCGATGAAGATGATGCAAGGAGCGTTCTTCTTCGCCTGCTCGAACATGTCGCGGACGCGGCTTGCGCCGACGCCGACGAACATTTCAACGAAGTCCGAGCCCGAGATCGTGAAGAACGGCACGTTGGCTTCACCGGCCACGGCGCGCGCGATCAGCGTCTTGCCGGTGCCAGGAGGTCCGACGAGAAGCGCGCCGCGCGGAATGCGGCCACCGAGCCGCTGGAATTTCTGCGGATCGCGCAGGAATTCGACGATCTCCTCGAGGTCCGACTTGGCTTCGTCGACGCCTGCGACGTCATCAAACGTTACGCGTCCCTGACGCTCGGTCAGCAACTTCGCCCGACTCTTGCCAAAGCCCATGGCGCGGCCCGAGCCCGACTGCATCTGGCGCATGAAAAACACCCACACTGCGATCAGAAGCAGCATCGGGAACCAGTTCAAAATGACGCTCAGGATGGAGGGCACGTCTTCTTCCGAAGGACGCGCCTTGAATTTCACTTCTTTCTTTTCGAGGCGCTCGACCAAGCTCTTGTCGTCGGGAGCGTACGTGGTGAACTGGCTGCCGCCTTCGCGCATGGTGCCGAAGATACGATTACCAGCGAGCGTCACCTCGTTGATCTTACCGGCCTCGAGTTCATCGAGGAATTCCGAGTATGTGATTTCTGCTCCGCGACGGCTCTGGGCCGGATTGTTGAACAGATTGAAAAGCGCGGCGAGTAGGACGAGAACGGCAACCCAGATCGCGAGCTTCTGAAAATTCGAGTTCATTTCGGTTCCTATCAGGCCGGCGGGCTAGACTGATGCGGGCTGCGCGGGAAATCCATCCCACGTCTCCGGTTGACTAAGATGTAAGATAGGTGGAGGGCCCACGTTTTCCAAGCATAGCAATTCTTTGGCATTATCTACCACAACGATCTCGACGCCAGATTAACCGCCGTCAATGTTTGCGGAACGCGGGCAGGCCGCCTCACACGCCGACAAAGCTCGCCTCGCACCTCACCCTGCCATTACGAGGTGTCTCTGCGATACCTGACAAATTAGGTACGCCGATCAGGGTCCCACCGGACCAGAACGATGGCAACCCCGCGGCGGCACGAGCAGGAATGCGCGCCAGAGGGTATTTGCGCCTCAGTGTTGCATAAGGGCCGCCGCCCAGCGCTCTGACGACAATCGGACGAATGACCGCATCTGCACCCGCTCCGTTTTCGATCGTCACCCTGACCCGGAATCGCCGGTCCCAGATACAATCGAGGCCAGTTTCGAGCTGCACTTCCTGCAGCGCTAATCGCCCGGTCTCGCGAAAGACGCGGATCTCCTCTGGACAGGCCCGGATGGCGCAACCGCCAAGCGTCTGAATGGCGCGACCCACCAACCTCAATCGGGCAATGAGGTCTTCGACCTGCGATAACCCCGGCGCCCGAGCCTCGCCGCCGAAGGCTTCAAGTAGCCTCGCCATCAGGCGCACATTGATCTCTTCCGGTAGCGCCACGAATTTGCGCGCATCGATGCTCGCATAGGCGCCGCCATGCAGGTCGACCGTATCGCGAAGAGCCGCGTCCGCACATACCTTCAGCGCCTCGCGCGCGCGGCGAAGCCTCTTGGCGCTCAACGCCAACGCCTCGCTGGCGATCCCGGCGCGGCCGAGCGCCGGCCACTGCGCCCTCAGCCGCACACGCTCGAAATTGACGTCGGCATTGCTCGGATCCTCGACGAACGGATAGCCTCCTGCTTGCAGGGTTGCCACCAGCCTGACTTTGGCAACGCCGAGCAGCGGCCGCACGAGCCGCACCCGCGAGGACCCTGCCAAAGCGCGATCGGCCGCCATGGCGGCGAGACCGTCGACGCCGCTGCCGCGCGCCAGTCGCATGAGCACCGTTTCGGCCTGATCATCGAGCGTATGGGCCGTTGCGACTGCGATTGCATGGCCTACAGCTGCCGCCGCATGCTCTTCGAGCAATCGATATCGCGCGTCGCGCGCCGCCTCCTGCAGCCCTGACTGGGGCTTGGCGTCGCGCCAGCGCAAAATCGTATTATGAACTCCAAGACGCCGCGCCGTATCACCGACGAAAGCCGCTTCATCGGCCGACGCTGGCCGTAAACCGTGATCGACGGTTACGACCTCGAGCGCTGGAACAGGCGCGGCAACTAATTTCTGCCAGCGAGCCAGCAGAACCAGCAGGGCAAGACTATCAGGTCCACCCGAAACCGCCGCGATGATGCGATCAAAGCTGCCAAGGCCCGTGAACAGGCCAGTGAGTTCTGCGTCACCGATTGGCTGAGGCGCTGGCTCCGGGTGTTGTACCCCACCGCTCATGGCCCGGCCTCATGATGCTTTATGGGCAACCGATGCGCTGGCGCTCGCTATCGGCCTTGGACTTCACCTGCTGTGCCGCCGTCGGATACTTCGCTGCGACCTGACGCAATGCCGTGCAGGCGTCGTCGCGCTTGCCCAACTGCGCCAGCGACATGCCGCGCTTCAGCAGACTGTCCGGCGCCTTGGAACTGGAACCATACGCCTGGATGACGATATCGAACGCCTCGGCAGCATCGGAAAAGTTCTTCTGCACATAGTGCGTCTCGCCTAGCCAATAGAGCGCATTGGGAACGAGCGGATCGTTTGGATAGGCCTTCAGAAAGTCCGTGAAACCGGCCTGGGCTGCGCCAAAGTCCTGCTGCAGCAGATAGCCGTATGCGGCTTCATAAGCCTGCTTGGGATTGCCGGCCGGTTCGAGCGGTGCGGTAGCTACCGCTTCGGTATTGCTGGAAGGTACAGGTGCCGGGCTGAAGCCAGCCGGACCCGGCGGTGGCGACGGCGGGCTATCGGACAGCAGTCCGCCGATGGGATCGCCGGTGGCCGACGTCACTGTCGTCGATCCGAATCGGCTGGTCTCGGTTGCCGCCGGAGGCGCCATGTTCTGAACGGCCGGACCCTGACCGGTCTGGTGTGAAAGCTGCTCGACCTGCTGGCTCAGCGCGCGGACTTGCGCCTCGAGACTGTTGAGACGCCCGCCATCAGCAGCGGCCAAAGGCAGGGGCGGCCGGTTGGCCTGCGCGGCCCCGGGTGCACCGCCGCCCGAGCGGGCAAGCGATTCAAGGGTTCCAATCACGACCTGCAGATCGATGAGTTGCTCTTCGAGTTGCTCGACGCGCTGGCGTAGGCCAGAATCTCCACCGGCAGGGGCGGCCTTCGCAGCCTTTGCAGGAGCACCCACGGCCGCGTTCCCCGTGGTCGACTGCGCATGCCCCACCGGCACGGCAAAGCCAAGCCCGGCAAGTGTGAATGCAGCTGTCACCAGAAGCTTGGACGTGGTCGTCGTGTGGCTCGCTGTCACGTCATGTCCCGTGGTTCGAAGCTGCGCATCATACCTTAACTGCGTGATGCAGGATGTTGCGCTGCGGCGCAATGGGCGCAAGATCGGATCGGCCACATATTCTCATTGATCATCTGACAGGCGCAACCTGGCCACCGGCGAAAAAGCCAGCTTTTCCTGGGGGCGCATGCCCCAGGGAACCGGAGTTGGGCGTGAGAACCGTAACTGCGCGCCTGTTCTGCGCCGCGCAATCGGGATCAACGCACCTGGTGATGGGATTGTCGCGACCCCACGAGGCGATTCGAACCCGGGCCGCCGGCACACCCTCCTCGATCAGACGACGGCGAACGGCGTCAGCTCGGGCCTCCGACAATTCCTCGTGCTGGGCATCGGTCAACGGCGAGTCGTCTGCGTGCCCCTCAACGACGGCGTCGAATTCGGGACGCCTCTTCAGCCATCGCGCCTGAGCAATCAGAACGGCGCGGGCGCGGCTACCGAGTTCTGCACTTCCGGCGGCGAAGAATACCCTATCTCCAGCCTCGATGATGAAGCTGTCCTCGACCCGTTCGCCCACAGCACGAGCCGCCGTCGGCCGCTGCGCAGCCGAACGATTGGCTGGAGGCGCTGTGGCATCGGACTGGGTCGGTGACGTCTCCGCAACGGCCGCGACCGGCTCCGATAGCGGACGGGCGTACAAAAGGGCCAGTTGCTGACGCGCTTTGGCAGCCAGCGGCGAATCAGGCGTGCGCGCGACCAGCATTTCGAAAAGGCGCTGCGCATCGTCGAGACGGCCGGCCTTGAGATCCTGGCTAGCCGCTGCGAACAGATCCTCCGGCGCATTGCCGTCGGCGTCGAGTAATGGATCGGAGACTGCCGGTTCGCTGGCGGCTTCTACATCGCCAATGGCCAGCGGGTCCAGCGCTTGAGCGCGAAACGGCCGACAGGATAGCGAAGGAAAGAGCGTAAGCGGCGGTCACAATGGCGTAGGCAAATGTTGCACGGGGAAGCTTCTGGCGTGCCGAACCAACGCTTTTACCGAGCCGCTCCATGGTACGCGATCCCGCAGGCGTATTCCGAGCGGGGACAAACTCACACCGCCACACCCAAAGAGTGCTTGCGCATTGAGGCTAAACTTGGCCGGCGCATGGCAGATTTGCCGACGCGGGCAAAACTGATTTCTGAATTGCCTGATACCCATCGAAGGCCGAACCAGCTCAGCTAGCTCGGCGGCTGGGCCGCGACGCGATTGTTCAGGACGGTCTGGGCGCGCCGATTCTGCGACCAGCACGAAATATCGTTGCAGACCGCGACAGGGCGCTCCTTGCCATACGAGATGGTCCGCATTCGCTGCGCGGTAATGCCGTTCTGAGCGAGGTAGTTGCGGACAGATGTGGCGCGGCGCGCACCCAGCGCGATGTTGTACTCGCGGGTGCCACGCTCGTCAGCGTGACCCTCGACGGTTATCGTGTACTGCGGATACTGGCGCAGCCACTGCACCTGCTTCTGCAGCGTGGCCTGGGCTTCAGGTGACAGATCGGAACTGTCGGACGAGAAGTAGACCAGATCGCCGACGTTGACGCTGAAATCGCGCTGTGTGCCCGGCGTGATCGGTCCACCCTGGCCACCTGGACCAAGCTGGGCGTTTTCGGGCTCTTTGTTGGCGCAGGCGCTGAGCGCGAAGCCGCCGGCTACGATCACCAAGGCGCACATGACGCGAGCAAGCAGGGCGCGGACAGGCGGGTGATTCGGCGTCATTTTGTTTCCTTGCTCGGCGCCCTCGCGGTCGACAGCGGTCACACGCAGGGCGGCAATTCCATATGGGAGGCAATACCTCTAGGATCGTACGAAAATGTGGCCGCGGTGATGGAAAGTCCAACGCCAATCGTCGGCAATGACCAGTTTTTCCAACTCTTTCCGATGAGCATGCCGCAAGAGCACGAACTTGTCGCCGGATGGGAGGGCTCTCGCAATCACCCCAACATTTTGGGTCGTTCGCCTCCGGCGTTGGAATTCGCCGGGTCGCCGAAAACAATTAAGACCGGATTGCGCTCGCTATGCGGGCGAAATCCGGTCTTTAATTCCAGAAATCCAGCAAAGAATGCGGGAGTTCTTCGGAACCTTAGCGAGCCACTTCCGTGGCAGCCGGCAGGTCCGCACCGAGCTTCATCGGAGCAGCTTCTTCACGGCGGCAAGCGCCGAGAGCAACAGCAACGATCGCGGCAGCAAGAACGATAGCGCCCTTCATAGTCATTCTCCTCGTATAGGTGGTATTTGGATCCAAAAACGGACTATTAGCGTGCCACATTCGTGGCGGCCGGAACGTCGGCTCCGAGCTTCATCGGTGCCGCTTCTTCACGACGGCAAGCGCCGAGCGCAACAGCTACAACAGCAGCCGAAAGAACGATCAGCCCCTTTACACCCTGCATGGTCTTGTCTCCTGATGCTTAATCGGCAACTAGCCGAATATTGGGGTACTGGCATGGCTCATCTTGTTCAAGGAAAGAGGCAGTCTCGTCACTGTTTTCCACCCTCTTAGATGCGAAAATGCCACGCCGTGATTTGCACTCCTCAGGACTTGAACCACTTGTGTGTGCCAACCCCGAAGATACTGATTGTACGCAACAAAACGCTCCTCCAAGTTGGGAGGCTCGACGCGAAGTGTAGCCGAAATAGCGTTAATCCGAGGTTAAGCGGCGTCTCAATTCCGGAGCGGCGACCAGGCCGGATCGGAGGCAAAGGAGGGGGTCGAAACGACTCGTTCGTTATATCCGGTGATGTCGACAGAGTAGATTCGGGGCCTCCTGATTCTCCTTGTGATTCCCGGAAGAACATCAAAACGCGCCCATTGGGGGACCAGGTGGGCCCCTCGTTATGGAACCCCTCGGTCAGGATTTGCTCCTCCGAGCCGTCCGGACGCATTACCCCAATCAGGAATTGGCCTTCGAGTTGCTTGGTAAACGCGATATTGTCACCTCGCGGCGACCAGACCGGCGTCGAATAGCGGCCCGGCCCCTGGCTGAGCCGACGCTGACCCGAACCGTCGGCGTTCATGATGTAGATCTGCTGGGTGCCCTCGCGGTCGCTTTCGAACGCGATCTGGCGGCCGTCCGGCGAATAGCTGGGCCCTGTGTCGATCGCCTGCGACTGGGTAATCTGGCGGGTCTGCTTGGTTCGCAAGTCCAGTTCGTAGATCGAACTATTGCCCTCCGACTGCTGGCTCATGATCACACGCTGGCCGTCGGGGGAAAACCGCGGCGCGAACGTCATGCCCGGGAAGTTGCCAACCAGCTGGCGTTCCCCCGTTTCGAGATTCATTAGGAACACGCGTGGCTGGTCCGCCGTGTAGGACATGAACGTGATTTCGTTGCTAGTGGGTGAAAACCGAGGCGTCAGAACGATTTCGTTGCCCTTCGATAACAGGCGGACGTTGGCGCCGTCCTGATCCATGATGGCGAGCCGCTTGACGCGCTTGGACTTGGGACCCGTCTCGTCGATGAAAACTACGCGGGTGTCGAAGTAGCCCTTCTCGCCGGTCAGGCGCTCGAAGATCTGGTCGGCGATGATGTGACCCACGCGGCGCCAGTTCTGGGCGGCGGTGGCGAAGCGCTGGCCCGCCAAGCGATTTGCCGGCGGCAGTATCCCAGAGGCGAAATTCCGATGTCAGCCGCCCATCGGCCGCGCGCGTGACGCGGCCGACCATCAGCGCATCCGCGCCGATCTGGCGCCAGTCGGCAAACCGAGGGGCAGCATTGACGTCCCGGACCTGCTCCAGGAACGAAGTTCGGTCGAGCGGCTTGAACAATCCCGACCGTTCGAGGTCGGCCGCGACCACATTGGAGATCTCGGCTGCAAGCTTGGGATCGTCGCCCATGAATTCGGGGATCGCAATCGGGATCGGTGCGATGGCGCCGCGTCCCTGCTCACCGCTCAGCTGGGCGAAGGCGGGAACGGCCGTGAGCCAGATGGCGGCGGCGGCCGCAGCAAGCATCTTCGCCGCCCTCCGCGCGAACGGCTTCAATTCTGCCTGCGATGCCGGCTCGATCATCAGTCGCATGCTCATGCTGGTCCTCGTTCGCGCGAACTGGCGATAGTCTGGCTACCGATTGGGGTGAATATCCGAAACATGTGCCCCATGTCGCGATCATTCCGGCGGCTTGAACTTCCAGTCTCTGATCTCGCGCCAACCCGTCTCATAAAGATCAGGCGGCAGATTGTAGGGCTGACATCCCTTTACGGCACGGATTGCAGCCTCGGTCACGAGCTGGGCGACAGGACCGGAAGCCGGCACGACGACGGTCGGCTCGCTGGCTAACGATCCATCCTGCCGCATTCGCCAGGCGAGCGACACGGTCGTCTCGCTGTCGCCGCCGCCGGCGCCGGGATACCGCCAGCACGGCGCGATCTGGGAATCGAGCAAACCTTTCAGCAGCGCCTGCTCCGTAACGGATAAACGAGCCGCGTCGCCTTTCGAGGCGCCCGCTGTCGGCCCTGTGTAATCTGTCGGCCTGGTCGGCTGCGTGCCCGACAGCGGCGCCCCCTTTTTGGTGGGATCCTTGTCTAGCAGTGCCGCCATGCGGTCCGCCACGCTCTGCTGCTTTTTGGCCTCTTCTTCCTTGCGCTTCTTGGCCTTTTCCTCGGCCAATTTCTTCTTTTTCTTTTCCTCTTCCGCCTTGCGCTTTTTTTCCTTCTCGGCCTCGGCTGTCTTTTTGTCGTCTTCCACTTTCTTTTTGGCCTCTTCAGCCTTCTTGGCTTCGTCGGCGGCCCTTTTTTCCACTTCCTGCTTCTTCAGTTCGTCGGGAGTCGGTCCCGGCGGGGGCTCCGGCGGGGGCGGTTCGGCCAGCTTCTCGGCGATGGGGTCGGGCTTGGCCAGCTCGGGTATGGCAGGCTCAGGCGTCGGCGGATCTGCGGGCTTGGCCTCTTCGACGGGCGGCGGCGGTTCTGCCGGCGGTGTCGACCCCAGAACGGGATTGGGCTTTTCTGCTTCCGTCTTGGACGTCTCGGTCTTGGGTTCCTCCTTGGCTTTGGACTCCAATTCGGTTGCGGTCAGGCTGCCCTGCTTCAACTGCAGAAATTCCGACGGCGTGACGAGCGCGACGGCGATGACGTCGGGTTCGGGCGAACGTAGCTGAGGGGTCGACTGGATGGTCAGAAGCGCCCACGCCAGAAGTGATGCGTGCAGAACGAGGGATATGGCGAGCCCGAAGTACAGCGGCTTACCTTCCTTCCTCGACCTCGGTTACGAATGAGACTTTCTTGAATCCGCCGGCAGTGATGCGGCCAAGGACGCGAATGACGGCGCCGTAGTTCACAGCCTTGTCGCCCTTGACGAAAATCTGCTGATCGACGCCATTCTTCGAGATCGCCTTCAATTTGTCGGGAAGTTCGTCGAGCGGAACCATGGTTTCGCCGATGAATGTGTCGCCGTTCGCCGCGACCGAAATAGTAAGCGGCTCCTTGCTGCTTTCGAGTTGTTGGCCCTTGGCCTGAGGCAGATCGAGCGGCACGCCGACAGTCAGGAGGGGTGCTGCCACCATGAAGATGATGAGCAGCACCAGCATAACGTCGACGAACGGCGTCACGTTGATTTCACTCATTGGCGAGTGCTTACGCGAGCGCCGACGCCGGCCACCGCCGCCGCTGCTCGCCGCTTTGAGACTGGCGCCCACGAACTAGCTCCTCACATCGATCTGGCGCGAAACGATCGCGGAAAACTCGTCGGCGAAGGCCTCGAGACGCTGGCTGATCTGCGCGCTGTCGGCAGAAAACTTGTTGTAGAAGACGACCGCGGGAATGGCCGCGACAAGGCCGATCGCCGTTGCAAACAGGGCTTCGGCGATGCCCGGCGCCACGACGGCGAGGTTGGTATTCTTCGAGACCGCGATCGCCTGGAAGCTCGTCATGATGCCGATGACGGTGCCGAACAGCCCGACGAACGGCGCAGTCGAACCGACCGTCGCCAGAAAAAGAAGACGCCGGTCGAGCCGCTCCATCTCGCGGCTGATGGTAACGTCCATCACCTTCTCGACGCGGAGCTGGATGCCGCCCATGGCGCGGATGTTGCCTTCGACCGAGCGCTTCCATTCCCGCATTGCGGCTACGAAGAGCGCCGCCATCGAGATGGTCTTGACCCGCGCCAGTGAATTGTAGAGCTCGTCGAGCGACTGGCCGGACCAGAACGTCTGTTCGAACCGATCCGCTTCGATGCGCGCACGCCGGAAGGCGAACAGTTTCTCGATGATGATCGCCCACGACCAGATCGAGGCGACGAGTAATCCGATCATGACTGCCTGTACGATAGGCGAGGCATGAACGAACAATTCGTAGAATGAGACCCCCGGCGCGGCAGGCGCGATGGTGGACTGCGCGACATCTGTTGGATTCATAAAATCTCGACCGCTTTAAAGCCCCACGACCGGTGGCGGATGCTCCGCACGACCGTGCTTCCGCGGATAAGCGATTCGCCCCCCGCAGCCGCACCTATTCAGAGTTCCCCGCATGCAGACCCCGGCCAACGGGTCATGTTGCCGCGCAATATGACGAAACAAGGGCTCTTTCGGAGCATCACAGCGATCCGAGGAATTCCGGGGTCGGCATTTTTCAATGCCGTCCACCGAATGCCGCGCGCACGTGCGAGGGCAAACGCAGCGGCTTTCCCGACACCGCGACCAGCACCACCGTCACCGTCGCCTCGAACACCGGGCGGCTAGCGTTCTTAACGGTCTGTAGCAGCGTGACGCTTGCCCCGCCCGTCTCCTTCACGCGTGTTTCGATCCCGAGAATGTCGTCCATGCGCGAGGGGCGAAGAAAATCGCACGTCATGCGCCTGACGACGAAGGCGGCCGGCTCCGTGCTCGCCGACCCGTCGATGAGGCGACGGGAATCCGTGCCGAGCAGCCGCAGGAAATCGGTGCGGCCGCGCTCGCACCACCGAACGTAGGATGCGTGATAGGCGATGCCGCCGGCGTCGGTGTCCTCGAAGTAGACGCGCACGGGCAGCACATGATACCGGCCGGTCGGGTCATCGACGATGCGGCCCGCGAGGTCGGGCCATTGTGGTGATGGATGTTGCATGCGCCACATCTAGCGCAAGGCGCGGCACCCGCCCATGACGAGCTTCAGCAGCACCTGCGGTCTGGCGTCACGCCACCGGGGAGCGGGCCGCCAAGCTCCACTATCACGATCTCCGGGGGGGCACCGAAGCGGAGCGGCAGTCTCGAACAGCCTAGCCCAGCGGACACGATCAGATCGCGGTTGTCCTCGACGATGTGTCCGTAACAGTAGCGCCGGCCGAACTTCGACGGCACGAACGGAGCATATCCAGCGACGCGAATTGGCCGCCGTGAGTATGCCCCGACAACGTCAGGGCGACGCGGGACGGCACGTCGGGGAAAATGTCGGGTTCATGGGCCATCAAGATTACGGGCGCGTCGTCGGTCACCTGAGCCATTGTGCCCGGCAGATCATCGACGCCGATATATTCAATCTCGCGTCGTCGCAGGAAGCACTTTCTGTCCTCATCGGTCGGCCATAACGCCCACTGGTCGCCGAGTTCCCGCGATCCAGAACGGCTGACCGTGCTTAACGACACGCATCGCACGGTTTTCGTAAACCGAAATGCCGGCGGCCTCGAGTGCGAGACCGGCTTTGACCGGTCCCGACCTCCGCTTCTGAACTTCGACCTCGTCCCACCAATCGTGATTGCCCAGCACGGCGTGAACGCCTTGAGGCGCCTTCAGTTGGCCCAGCACTTCGGCCCAAGCCTCGTTGGGAACGCAGGTGGCCAGCCTGCCGAGCCTGTAGCCCGAAACGTAGTCGCCCAGCAGCATGACCGCATCGGCGCCTAGCGCGTTGGTCCGGCTGACGATCTGGCGCACGCGCTGAAGGCTCATCCACGGCTCGCATACGTGCAAGTCAGTCAGCACGGCGATCTTCAGCCGTAGTCCCGACGGCCAGTTGGGTGGTGTCAGCGCGTAACGGGTGACGCCGAGCCGCCACGGCTCGGCCACAGCATAGCCGCCGAACCCAACGGTCCCGGCGGACATGACGGCAAGTCCCTTCAGGAACTGACGGCGGCTAAGCAAGTCGACCATCTACAATACAAACGAATGTGCCGCTTCAGGCGGGCTACATGAAATAGCCCATTGGCGGTTATCAAACGGCAGGCAGGGTCCTTACATTTTTTCTGTCATGAGCCGGCGTCTGCGTCAGGATTAATAAAGGTTTGATCCCGCAGGAAGAACCCTTTTCTAGTCCGCGACGTCGTCGTTAAAAAGGGACAGTTCAGGAGATGTCTCCCGCGACGGGCCGCTGAGACCAAGGTGGCGGTAGGCCTTCAACGTCGCGACGCGGCCGCGCGGCGTGCGGCCGACGAACCCCTGCTGCAAGAGATATGGCTCGACGATCTCTTCAAGTGCGTCACGCGGTTCAGACAGAGCGGCGGCCAAAGTTTCGATACCGACGGGGCCGCCGTCGTAGTTCTTGACGATGCACGTGAGATAGCGGTGATCGAGGGCATCGAGCCCCTCGCTATCGACTTCGAGCGCGGTCAGCGCGGTATCGGCGACGCGTGCGTTGATTGTTTCTGCGCCGGCGACGGCTGCAAAATCGCGAACACGGCGAAGTAGACGCCCGGCGATGCGCGGCGTACCCCGCGCACGGCGCGCGATCTCGTGCGCCCCATCGGGGCTCAACTGCGCGCCCAGTACCCGCGCCCCGCGTGTTACGACAAGTTCAAGCTCGCCGACCGTGTAGAAATTCAGGCGGATGGGGATGCCGAAGCGGTCGCGCAAAGGCGTCGTCAGCAGCCCCGCCCGGGTCGTTGCACCGACGAGCGTGAATTTGGCAAGATCTATGCGCACGGACCGCGCCGCGGGCCCCTCGCCGATCATCAGATCGAGTTGGAAGTCTTCCATCGCCGGATAGAGGATTTCCTCGATTGCCGGATTCAGTCTGTGAATCTCATCGATGAATAGAACGTCGCGCTCTTCCAGGTTGGTCAGGAGAGCGGCGAGATCCCCGGCCTTGGAAATCACGGGCCCGGACGTGGCGCGGAAACCGACGCCCAGTTCCTTCGCCATGATCTGCGCCAGCGTGGTCTTGCCGAGCCCCGGAGGTCCTGCGAACAGCACATGATCGAGCGCGTCACCGCGCGCCTTCGCAGCTTGCACGAACACACGCAGGTTGGAGCGCGCTTGCTCCTGCCCGATGAACTCGGTCAGCGATTGCGGGCGGATGGACGCCTCGAAGACATCCGTCACGCTCTTTTGCGATGTTACGATGCGATCGGTCATGCCTGCCTCTCGCCGCACTTCCTGAAGGTCCGGAATGAAGCAGTTCGGTTGATTTGGCAACCGCGCATGTTCTTATTTGGTATCCACTGCCTTCGTCACGCGGGCCAGCTACGGCCCGATAATCTTGCCGGAACGCAGTAAGCAGCGAACGGCGACCGCCACCAGCCCATATAAGAACGCCAGCACATAGGGCGCGACATGGACAGCAGCGGGACTGAGCTGATTGGCGATCGCGAACGCGAACGAACCCGCAATCGCCGCCTCTATCCAACCGAAGGTGCCCTTGGACAGCACGAACAGCAGCAAAACCACAGCCGTGATCGCGGCGGGAATTGCCGACCAGACGAAGACCGCCAGGCCGGCCGCACCCGCTCCGGGGTTGTCAGCCGGAAGCAGCCAATCAAGTTGCAGGCCCGGCGCCAGAACGATGAAGGCGACACTCAGAAGCGCGGCAAAGAACGGCACGACAAGCGTGAAGATCAGAAACGTCCAAAGGACCCGCTGGCCTCGACCTATTTCATCGTCCATCCCGCGTGCATCCCCGAATCCCAATTCGAGGACATTTAGCACATTGCGACAGCTAGAAGGCCGGGCGGGAAGCCCGCTGCATCGGCCGCGGGGTCGACACATAGCGCACGCCGAGTTCGCCGGACCGCCGCCAAACGATCGTGCAATCGACCTGTATGCGATCCGCTTTCATCTGCAGGCTGAACTGCGCCGGCAACTTCACGCGGCCACCGAGCATGTTGTCCTGGGTGATCTCGATGCGCAGACGCGCGCCCGTGCTCGACGCATCTGCCAGAACGCAGGGGATCGGCACCGGCAATTCGGGATGTACGATGAGGGCGATCGCGCCACCGTGCTTGCGCCGCGCCCAGCGCCTTTCTGAGCCCTCGTCTTCGGTGGAGGCCAGTAGCTGAGATCCGCTTGGTGAACTGATCGGCATCGCAACGAACTCCAGAATAAAGGGATGCAATATGAGGTTACCGCCGCGATTACTATTCTCTCCAAATCGTAAACCAACCATTGAAAAACACCCTTAACGCAGAAACGTGCAATTCAGCATTTGGCCTCGCTACGAGCATTTCCGCCCGTACTTACCGGCCGCGCAGGATCGCCTGCACCGCCTTCTCCATGGCTTCCAGAAACCGCGAACGGTCCTGCCGGGTGAACGCGGCGTTGAAGCCACGGCTCTCGTCTGTCTCCAGCAGATGCTGATTGAGGTTGCGCATTGCGACCGCCATACCGATCGAGGCGTCCGTGTAGGGCTTGCCCGTGACGCCGATCGCTTTGGCGCCCTTTTTCAGACAGCGCGCCGCCAGCGGAATGTCTTGCGTAATGGCGAAATCGCCGGGGCCGATATGTTCGGCGATCCAGTCGTCGGCTGCATCCGGACCTTCCACCACAATGATGCGGCGCACGAGATCGCTTTCCGGGAGCCGCATCCAGCTGTTGGAAACGAAGTGGATGATGGCACCGTGGCGCTCGGCGACTTTGAGGGCCTCCTCCTTCACCGGACACGCATCGGCGTCGACGAATACTTGCACGTGCTCAGGTCTTCTTGCGCGGCAGCGCCATCAACAGCCATCTCATGCCGTAGAAAAACACCGGCGGCACCAGCGCGACTGACACCCACAGCACGAAATGGCGTGCGAGCGAATTGTTGTAAACGGCGATCGTGGCGGGATCGTTCGAGCTGATATCGAGCGGGATACGCGGCCACTGGCTCCACCCGAAGTAGGCAACGGCTGCGATCCAAACGAGACTTATGATCGCCCAAGTCCGAAGAGACATGATGTGCCCTCTTTTGCGTGCCGGCTAGCGAGCCAGTTCCTTCAATCCGCGTCTGATGAGTTTCGCCGTATCGGCGTCCGCCCCCAGTTCCTTCATGGCAAAGGCGACGGCGGCGGAGGCTTGCGCAGGATTGTAGCCGAGATTGGACAACGCCGAGATCGCCTCGCCGGCGGCGTTACCCTCAGGCGGCGCAAGCTGGACAGTGGCGCCCGCGCCAGCGGCCGGCACATTGAGCCCTGCCACAGACAATTCCGGAGCCTTGTCCTTCAGTTCCATGGTGATGCGTTGAGCCAGCTTCTTGCCGACACCTGGCGCCTGTTCGACAGCCGCCCAGTTCTGCAGGGCAATCGCGTTGGCGAGGTCCTGCGGCGACAGCACGCCCAGCACGCCGAGCGCCACCTTCGAGCCCACGCCCTGCACGTTCTGAAGCGTGCGGAACCAGCTTCGCTCCACCTCGCTCTGGAAGCCGAACAGGCGGATGGCATCCTCGCGCACATGCGTGTCGATGGTCAGCGTGACCGCGTCGCCGAGCTTAAGATTCCGCAGAGTGCGCGACGACAACTGCACCTCGTAACCGACGCCGTTGACTTCGATGATGGCATGGCTTTCGCCGATGGCGTCGACGATGCCGCGCAATTTACCTATCATGGCCTGCCGCCTCCCACCGCTTGCTGCCGGCCCATCTCGACAACTGACCGCGAAGTGCGGTGATTGGCGTGGCAAATGGCGATGGCAAGCGCATCGGCCTCGTCGGCGCTTTCGAACTTGGCCTTCGGCAGCAGGAAACCGATCATGGCCTGGATCTGCTGCTTTTCCGCGTGTCCTGCTCCAACCACGGACTTCTTGATCAGGTTTGCCGGATACTCGGCCACCCGCAATCCCTTGACCGCCGGTGCCAGCAGCGCGATGCCGCGCGCCTGCCCCAGTTTCAGCGTCGAGCGTGGATTCTCGTTGACGAATGTCTCTTCGACGGCGGCCTCGGCCGGCTTGAAGCTGGCGATGACACCGGAGAGCCCGTCGAACAGTTCGCGCAGGCGATAGGCGAGGTCCTTGTTGCCGGTCGAGGTAATGCAACCGGACGCGACGTACACGAGGCGCGCGCGATCGCTCTCGATCACGCCCCAGCCAGTGCGCCGGAGCCCCGGATCAATTCCGATAATTCTGATTGCTGTATCCCGCATGGGCATCGGCCATATCACGCCAAGTGATTCGCCGCGCGCCGGGTGGCGGTCGCCGCGTCTCTCGGATCGCTGCGTGACGCCGAACGGCAACGCCGCTCGACCTTACCTTCAGTAGATCAGTCGCAGATGAGGGCCACTGCCGACTTACTTGAGAGCCACGTATTTCTTCGCATGGGAAACGCCGCCAGCTTCGAAACCCTGCTGGCAGGCTCGCAGTTAAGCCGCTGTCAGTTTCTTGAGGATTTCGTCCGAAATCTCGAAGTTCGCATATACGCTCTGCACGTCGTCGTCGTCCTCGAGTGCGGCGATCATCTTCATGATCGACTGGGCGGGCTCCTCGTCGACGCTGGTAGTCAGGTTCGGCCGCCAGACCGCCTTGACGCCTTGCGCGTCGCCCAGCTTGCTTTCGAGATCGGCCGCGACGCTGCCCAGATTTTCGAAGGCGCATGTGATTGTGTGACCCGACGTATCCGACTGCACATCGTCGGCGCCGGCGTCGATGGCGGCTTCGAGGACCTGTTCGGCAGAACCGGCTTTCGCCTTGTACGTGATCTCGCCGACGCGGTTGAACATATGCGAAACCGAGCCCGTCGAGCCGAGGTTGCCGCCGTACTTCGTAAACACCGAGCGCACCGCCCCGCCCGTGCGATTGCGGTTGTCCGTCAGGGCTTCCGCTATGATGGCGACGCCGCCCGGCGCATAGCCCTCGTAGCGGACGGCTTCGAAGTTCGCCATGTCCGAACCTAGCGCCTTCTTGATCGCGCGCTCGATGTTGTCTTTCGGCATGTTCTCGGCGCGCGCGGCCTGGATGGCGAGGCGCAGGCGCGAATTCATGGTCGGGTCCGGCGTGCCGGTTTTGGCGGCCACGGTGATTTCGCGGGCGAATTTGGCAAACATCTTCGCCTTCATGGCGTCCTGCTTGCCCTTGCGGTGCATGATGTTCTTGTACTGGGAATGACCAGCCATGGCGCGACCTTCGACGTTCAGACGGGGCGTTTGGGCAAGCTATTGTCGAGCGGAAGTGCCTTGGTCAAGCTGCTCGGATGGCGATTTCGCTAACCAGAGGCGCCTTCCAGCCAGCGCGACGGTTCCATCGGCTTAAGAACGCCGCCGAACCGCAACCCTTTCGCCCACAGGGCGAGCCCCGTGTCATCGTCGATCTCGACGGCAAGGCCCGAGACCGTTGCCGGGCCCAGAGCGGGTTCGAAGCGTTCTCGCGGGATGCGGGTCAGGAACCGGTTGACCGGCTCGTCGGAATCCATGCCGAGCACGGAGTTGTAGTCCCCGCACATACCCGCGTCCGACATGTAAGCCGTGCCGCCCGGCAGCACCCGCTCGTCGCATGTCGGCACATGCGTATGGGTACCAACGAGCGTGCTGACGCGGCCATCGACAAAGATGCCCAGCGCCTGCTTTTCGCTGGTCGCTTCCGCATGGAAATCGATGAAGATCACGTCGGCGCCGCGTTTCAGTCCGCACGCGGTGATTTCGTTGTCGATGGCGCGGAACGGGCAATCGAGCTCCGTCATGAACACGCGGCCCATGGCGTTGATCACCAGCACGTCGGAGCCGTTGCGCGCCTTGAACAGGCCAGCGCCGCGGCCCGGCGTGCCTTTCGGAAAATTCAGCGGCCGGATGAGGCGCGGCTGACGCTCGATGAAGACGAGCGCGTCCTTCTGATCGAAGGCGTGATTGCCAAGCGTGACGGCGTCCGCACCCGCGTCAAGCAGCTCTTCGAGGATTCCCTCGGTGATACCAAATCCGCCGGCGGAGTTTTCCGCGTTGACTATAACGAAGTCGAGATCATAGCACGCGCGCAGCCGAGGCAGGGCTTCCGTAACCGCTTTGCGGCCCGATCTGCCGACGACATCGCCGAGAAAAAGTACGCGCATCGATCTCCCTATCCCAGTGCTCATCCGCGTCATCGCGAAGCGATGCTGGAGAGGGGACGCTAGCATTTCAATGGTCCAGACGGGGTCAGAACCCAATCGAGGCGCTCGTCATAGCTGGAATGGGGAACTGCGTCGACCCGCTGCTCGTCGTAGGCGATGCCGATGGCGATGACCCGCTTCATGGCCCTGAGCCGCGCGAGCGAACGATCGTAGAAGCCACCCCCGTAGCCGAGACGGTAGCCGTGCTCATCGAATGCCAGCAGCGGCACCAGCAAAACGTCCGGCTCGACGGCGGGTGACGACGTCAGCGGCTCCCGGATGCCCCAAGTCACTTCCTTCATGCGATCGCCGGGCTGCCAGGACCTGAACACGAGCGGCTTTCCCTTGCCCTCCATCACCGGCAGGCACAGGCCATGCCTGGCGCCAGCAAGGCTACTCATCAGAGGGACGACATCGATCTCGTCGCCTATGGCGAGAAACCCCGAAACACGCGCCCGCGGGTTTATCCCAGCAAATTCAAGACCCATCTCCGCTAGCCTTTCACCGGCGGCCGTGCCGTGCCGTGCGAACGCCTCCTTGCGGGCGGCTTTGGCAGTGGCCCGGAGGACCTTCTTGGCATCGTTGGAAGAAGCAGAAATGGCAGCCTCGGACCGCGCTTGGTCGCGTAACAGAATTCAAGTGCCGCGGTGGCCGTTGGAACGATCGATCTCGCCGGGTCCCTACAAAAGTAAGGTGGGCGCCGTGTGACCGGGACCACGGTCCCGGCCAGGGACAGCTCCCTGGCTGATCTTATAGGCCCTGGAGATTCATGTGTTCCTGACGAGCCCCGCAGCCCAATTAACATACGACACAATCAGGAAAAAATCGAGCCCTCGTCGGCTGGATGGGCCGGCCGGCCGTTGGCGCTGGGTTACGAAGTACGCCGGCGGGCAAACATGCCGCAACTAGGCATGGTTGCAACGGCACAAGATGGGGCTATTAATGGACTGCATTAACCCCCGGCAAGAACATCAAGGAATGTTTGCATGAATCGTCTTGGCGTTTTCGCCGCTGCAGCAGCGGCCATTGTGTTTTCGCTCAGCCAGCCGACGGCGGCCCTCGCAAACCACGAAGGCTGCGCGGCATTGCATTCCCTCGACCCTGATGGCGACGGAACCCTCGACTGGCATGAGGCGCGCCGCGCTGCCGTCCACCTGTTCCACACCCTCGACCCCGACCATGACGGGACGCTCGACCTCACCGAACTGCGCGGCCGCGTCGGGCTCGTCTCCTTCATGCTCGCCAACCCAGATCGCGACCGCACGCTGGACAAGGACGAGTTTCTCACGATCGTGAAGCATCGGTTTGAGCGCGCCAATCCTGACGCCGATGGCACCATCGATTGCCGCGAATTGCATTCGCTCCGTGGCCAGCGACTGTTGCGCGTCCTTCAGTAACTCCCAGAAACGAGTGATCCACGAGCGATGCGTTCGCGGGTCACAGCCTGTCCTCATGCCGTACCTGGATCTACTTCCCTTCAGCCGCTATTGGCGCGCCGTTGGGAATCATCGCTTACGGCGACCTGACCTTCCGAGTCCCCGCCGTAGCCGGCGTCGGGAGCGGACGTCTCGCGAAAATCCATCAGCTCGTCCGTGATTGTCGCAGCCGCCATGAGCAGCAGGCGCGATTCGCCTATCTGACCAAAGTCGGACACGAGACGATCGAGTGTCGCCTGGATGTGGTTCCCAATCATAGCCAGCCGCTGTTCGTCTCCACCCTCGCACGCGAGGTGGTAGAAGCGACCGTTCATAGTGATTGCGATCTGTCCCATGGCCCATTGTCCGTCCTCGCTCTAGGTGCCGAAGCCCCGTATGCCGTGCGAGAGACGGAGGACGCTCACTTATCCAGGGCGTTATGCAGGGAATCGATAACCCATTCAATGCGATTGAGCGCCTGTTTATGCGCATCCTCGAGCGTCCGCGCACGCGCCACGGCGACATCGAGCTCCGCCTTCAATTGATCGCGTTCAGTCTCGAGAGCCTTGACCCGCGATTCGAGGCGCCGAGCAGGATCTGCAAGGTCTGAAATGGTCTGTGAAGGCCGAGCGGAAACCCGCTTTGCCTTCTGTCTTTCCCGCTGGGCCATTGGCCTATCCGCATTATGAAGGGTCGGCCGGATTTGCCCTCTCCAGCACCCCCTTGTTAAGGAACCAACATAAGAGTTCGGCGGCGCGCACGCAAGAAACGAGACCGCGCACAAATCAACCATCCGACCACATCAAGTTGTTTAGGGTCTCAGTATATTTCCCGCTTGCCACATTGACAGGCAGGCATCCGCTCAACTTAATGGCGCGCGTTTTCCTTACGTTCACCCTTCCACACTATCCCGCGCTGGAGAAAAGGCCGCATGACAGTCAAGGTCGCGATCAATGGTTTTGGCCGCATCGGCCGCAATGTGCTGCGCGCGATCGTGGAGAGCGGACGCACGGACATCGGTGTTGTCGCCATCAATGACCTAGGGCCCGTCGCGACCAACGCGCATCTTCTACGGTTCGACAGCGTTCACGGCCGCTTTCCTGGCAAGGTAACGGTGTCGGGCGACACGATCGATGTCGGCACCGGACCCATCAAGGTCACCGCGGTCAGGAACCCGGCGGAACTGCCGCACGGCGACATGGGCGTCGATATCGCGATGGAATGCACGGGCCTCTTCACGTCGAAGGACAAGGCTTCGGCGCATCTCACCGCCGGCGCCAAGCGGGTGCTGGTATCTGCTCCGGCAGACAACGCCGACCTCACCGTCGTCTACGGCGTCAACCACGGCAAGCTGACGAAAGATCATCTCGTCGTCTCGAACGCGTCGTGCACCACGAATTGCTTGGCGCCCGTCGCCAAGGTGCTGAACGATCTCGTTGGCATCGAGAATGGCTTCATGACGACCATCCATGCCTATACTGGCGACCAGCCAACGCTCGATACCATGCATAAGGATCTGTATCGCGGCCGCGCCGCCGCGCTTTCGATGATTCCGACTTCCACAGGCGCCGCCAAGGCCGTCGGTCTCGTGCTGCCCGAACTCAACGGCCGGCTCGACGGCACGGCGATCCGCGTGCCAACGCCGAACGTGTCGGTCGTCGACTTCAAGTTCATCTCCAAAAATGATACCACAGTCGCCGAGATCAACGCCGCGATCATCAAGGCCGCGGGCGGCACGATGAAGGGAATTCTTGGCGTCACCGACCAGCCGAACGTATCGATGGACTTCAACCACGACAGCCATTCGTCCATCTTCCACCTCGACCAGACGAAGGTTATGGACGGCCGCCTCGTGCGCGTGATGTCCTGGTACGACAACGAGTGGGGCTTCTCCAACCGCATGAGCGACACCGCAGTCGCGATGGCGAAGCTGATCTAGGAACCAAGCAGGGGCGTCCGCAGCGGGCGCCTTTTGCTTGTAGAACACACCCGAGTCGAGCCGACGGAGACCTACATGACAGAGAGACTGGAAGATATCGCCCGCGCTATGGTGGCGCCCGGCAAGGGCATTCTCGCCGCCGACGAGAGCTCCGGCACGATCAAGAAGCGATTTGACAAGATCAACCTCGTTTCGACGGAAGATGCCCGCCGCGATTACCGCGAGATGCTTTTCCGCTCCACCGAGGCGATGAAGAACCACATCTCGGGCGTCATCTTGTACGATGAGACGATCCGTCAGAAGGCGAACGACGGGACGCCGCTGGTCGACGTCATGCGGGCCGCCGGCTCCATCCCCGGCATCAAGGTCGATACCGGCGCAAAGCCCCTCGCCGGTCCCACTTCCAAGTTCGAGACCGTCACCGAAGGCCTAGACGGCCTGCGCGAACGCTTGACCGATTACCACAAGCTCGGTGCGCGTTTCGCAAAGTGGCGCGGCGTCATTACTATCGCCAACGGTTTGCCGACGTGGAACTGCATCAAGGCCAACGCGCACGCACTCGCCCGCTATGCTGCTCTGTGCCAGGAAGCCGGCATCGTGCCGATCGTCGAACCGGAAGTCCTGATGGACGGCGACTACTGCTCGCACGACATCGATGAGTGCTACCGCGTGACGGAATGGACCCTGCGCACCGTATTTCGCGAACTCTACGACGCTCGCGTTTCGCTCGAAGGCATGATCCTGAAGCCCAACATGGTCATTGCCGGCCAGAAGAGTCCCAAGCAGGCGAGTGCCGCCGAGGTGGCGGAGAAGTCAGTGCGCTGCCTGAAGGCGACAGTGCCTTCGACGGTGCCCGGTATCGCATTCCTTTCAGGCGGCCAGTCGGACGAAGCCGCAACCCAGCATCTCTCCCTCATGAACGCCATGGGCGATCTGCCATGGGCGCTCACCTTCTCCTACGGGCGCGCGTTGCAGGCTGCAGCACTCAGCGCGTGGGGAGGTAAGCCGGAGAACGTCGCGGCCGCCCAGCGGGCATTCACGCACCGCGCCAAGATGAATGGCCTCGCCGCGTTGGGCAAATGGGACGCCAAGCTCGAAAAGGCGGCCTGATCGGGTTGCAACGGCGAGCGTAGGACAATCCAAACACACGCTGTCGCCCGTCTTACCTGGACCCTCGCAAATGCCGCGCAGTGCCCTCCTCCTTGGCGTCGCAGGCCTCATCCCATTCGTCGGGCTGAGCCTGCTTCTTGCATTCGCACCGGCTCTCGCACCGCGGGCGCATAGTGGCGCTCGATGCCGCCGTCATCCTTTCGTACATGGGCGGCGTGCATTGGGGCCTTGCGTTGCGCGACGCGCCTGGAACCGACTAAATAACTAGCATAACTAGCGTGATCCCGTCTCTGATCGCCTGGGGCGCGGTTGCGTTCCTGCCCGCCAAGGCAGCGCTTGCCTGGACGGCTGCCGGCTTCATCGGTTTGCTGCTCTACAATCTGGCGGTCGTTCGCGCCGGCGGCGCGCCGCCGTGGTACCGAACGCTTCGTCTCGACCTGACGACCGTGGTTATGCTGAGCCTCGCGCTGGTTGTTCTCGCGTCCGCCTGACAGATGCTAGTGTCGGCTGTCGGCCGCCCCGATTACTGGGGAGCCGTTCCTCGTCTAAACCACCGATACTGAAGGAAACCGTCATTGGCCGACCTAACACCCCAGCCGCTGCGCAACGCCCCGGATTTCTCGGTCTCCGAACTGTCGAACGCCATCAAGCGCGCACTGGAAGACGGCTTCGGCTACGTTCGCCTCAGGGGTGAGATCTCGGGTTACCGGGGACCGCATTCTTCGGGTCACTGCTACTTCGGTCTCAAGGACGACAAGTCGAAGATCGACGCGGTTGTCTGGCGCGGCGTCTACAGCAAGCTAAAAGTCCGGCCCGAGGAGGGCATGGAAGTTATCGTTACGGGCAAGATCTCCTCCTTCCCGGGATCCTCCAAGTACCAGATCGTCATCGAGGCGCTCGAGCCAGCTGGAGCTGGCGCGCTGATGGCGCTGATGGAGGAGCGCAAGCGAAAGTTCGCCGCGGAAGGGCTGTTCGACGAGGCGCGCAAGAAAAAGCTGCCGTTCCTGCCACGCGTCGTCGGCATCGTGACATCACCGACCGGCGCCGTCATTCGCGACATGCTGCACGGATTTGCCGAGCGCTTTCCGGCGCACGTCATCGTCTGGCCCGTGCGCGTGCAGGGCGAAGGCAGCGCCGTGGAAGTCGCAGCCGCCATAAGGGGGTTCAACGCGATTCCGCCGGGGGGCCGCATCCCGAGGCCCGACGTGCTGATCGTTGCGCGCGGCGGCGGCAGCATAGAAGACCTCTGGGGCTTCAACGACGAAGCCGTGGTGCGGGCAGCAGCCGAGAGCCGCATTCCGCTGATCTCGGCTGTCGGTCACGAAACGGATTGGACGCTCATCGACTACGTCGCCGACGCGCGAGCGCCGACACCAACGAAGGCCGCCGAATGGGCTGTGCCGAAGTATTCCGAACTCATCGGCCAGGGCGGCGATCTCGGCATCCGCCTGCGCGTCGGCGCACGCCGGGCGCTCGATGCGGCACGCTCCGAACTGAAGGGGGCCGTGCGCGGACTGCCGCGGCCGGAGGCTCTGGTGGAACCCGCGCGCCAGAGGTTTGACAGTATCGACAGGCGGCTCGGACGGGCGCTGCTCGCCAACACGCGCGCGCACGCGGCCCGGCATGCGCGCATCTCGGCACGGCTATCGCCCCGGCTGCTGTCTGGGACGATCGACAAAGCGGACCGCCGTCTCGGCGACCGTTGGCAGCGGGCTCGCGCAGCCTTGACACGCAGCACCGGTCTTGGCCGCCAGCGCTTCGAGCGCGTCGGCGGACGCTTGCGGACCGAAACCCTAGCCAACCGCATCGAACAGAAACGGCGTGCGCTGGAAGGCTGCGGGAAACTGCTGAATTCTCTTGGGTATCGCAACGTTCTGGCGCGCGGCTTCGCCCTGGTTCGTGACAGCGACCGCCGCATGATCCGCACCGCCGTCACCATTGCGACCGGCTCGCGGTTGGAGATCGAGTTCCAGGACGGACGGGTACAAGCCGACGCGCGCGAGCAACGGGGTAGCAGTGCCAGCGGTCAAAGCGCGCAGGCCAAGCCCCGGCGCGGGCCAAGCCCCGGTCAGGGTTCCTTGTTCTAGACCCTTCGTGCTTGACTGATGCGGCTCAATTGGATGATTTGGTGGGCATGAATTGAGTACCGGTGGGCGCATTCCAGGATCATCATGAACCGGTTCGAAAAACTGTTCGGCGGACGTACGGAAGCGCAGCTTCGCTATGGCGACGGTGAATTCCACGTCGTCGCCACCGGTGACTACGTCACCTGCGCGGTGACAGGCGAACGCATTCCGCTATCGGAGTTGCGCTACTGGAGCGTCGAACGTCAGGAAGCCTATGCCTCGGCCGAGGCGTCGCTTCGCCGTCATCTGGAAACACTTGAGAAGTTGAAATCTGCCGCTGCGCCGCGATAATCACGAAGCGCCGCCCCGCTATTTCCGGCTAAGCACCGACTTGATCAATCCGGAAAACCTCTCCTCGTCGCGCGCGTCGAAGGCCAGACATATCGGCAGCGTTCGCGTCCGGGCCTGCAAGTCGCGTCGGGCGTCAGCATGTCCCGACAGACGCACCCAATCCTTTTCCGTCGTGACAAGTGACGCAGAGTGCGCCGCCGCCGTCTGCAACAGAGCGGCGGCGTCGGCGGGGCTGAAGGCGTGATGATCGGAGAACGAACGCCTCACCACCACGGTCGCACCGCAACTCTCCAGAAGTGAAAAGAAACGTTGCGGATTAGCGATACCGGCGTAGGCAACGACACGGGCGCCGTCGAGCCATTCGGTGCTTTCGGCCGGCTCCGTCCGCGCCGCCAGAACGGGCCCGGGGAACGACCGGCGCAAAGCCGTCAGCACGCCGTCAGCCGTCGCGGCCGGCGGCCCGTTGACGACGACGGCATCGATGAGGCCCAGTTGAAAGCCGAGCGGAGAGCGCAACGGACCCGATGGAATGACCATGCCGTTACCGATGCCGCGAACGCCATCCACCACGGCGAGCGAAAAATCCTTGCCGAGGCTTGGATTTTGCAGACCATCATCCATGATGATGACGCTGGCGGGCGGATCGGCTTGCTCGATTGCACGAGCGCCGGCGGCCCTGTCTCGCGCGATCAAAACGCGAGCCGCCCTCGCCAGCAATAGCGGTTCATCGCCGGACGTCTCCGCCGTATCCGCCTTGGCGTCGACCCAGCGCGGCGCACCGCCCTTTGCCCTGTATCCGCGCGTTAGAAACGCCGGCGTCTCGCCAAGCGATACAAGATCATTCGCAATCCTGATCGCGAGCGGCGTCTTGCCGGTTCCACCGGCCGTGAAGTTACCGACACATATCACCGGAACATGCGCGCGATAGGGCGTGGCGCGTTCAACGCGCCGTTGGGCGAGCCAGCCCCACACGTCGCTGATCGGATGCAACATGCGCGCCGGCCAGTCAACCGCGTCAGACGACGCACCGGAAGGAGGATACCACCACGACGGTTCGTCAAGACGCACGGAGCAGCCCTTCGTTGCCGCGTCCGCTGTCCAGGAGCGGGCCGGTCGGTTCTCCAGATGGAGGAAGTAGCGGCAGCACCGCCGCGACGGTGCGATCGAGCGCCCCCGACAGCATCTCCAAAGTGGCCCGCGCGTTCTCCTGCATCTGCTGACGGGTCTCGAGATCCGTCATGATCACGCGCACGGCGGCAGCGATGTCGGCGGCATTGCGGACCTCTCTCACCGCCTGCCGCCGCAGCAAAGCGCTGTAGGCGTCGGCGAAGTTCTGCCAGTTGGGTCCGGTCAGCACGGTAGTGCCTTGCCGGATGGCTTCGATCGGGTTTTGTCCGCCGCGTTCTACCAGAGATCCGCCGATAAAGGCGACGCTGGCGAGCTTGTAGAGCATGCCGAGTTCCCCAATCGTGTCCGCGACGTAGACGCTTGTGCGTGCGTCGGGCAAAGCGCCCATCGACCGCTGTGCGGTTGACAGGCCTTTGGCCTTGACCGCCCCGGCGACAGCGGTGCCTCGCTCGGGGTGGCGAGGCGCGATGATTGTCAACAGACCATCGACTTCGCCTGCCAGCATCCGATGCGCGGCGGCGATGATGTCCTCCTCGCCCTCATGCGTGCTCGCGGCCACGAACACGGGCCGATTGCGCACCGCATCGGCGAGCGCTGCGAACTCCCGCTCGTCGACGGGGGGCGGCGGTGAGTTCAATCTTCAGATTTCCGGCGGCGATGACCCTGCGCGCGCCTAGTTCCGAAAAACGGCGCGCGAGTTTTTCATTCTGCGCCAGAACGAGATTGAACCTGCTGAAAAGTGGCGTGGCAAGACCCGGATTTTGGCGCCAGCGGCTATAGCTGCGGTTCGACATGCGGCCGTTGACCAGCACAATTGGAATCGCCTGTTTCGCCGTTTCCAGGATGAGGTTGGGCCAGATCTCGGATTCCGTGAACAGGGCCACATCGGGCCGCCAGTGAGCGATGAACCTGCGTGCGAAGGCCGGTGTGTCGAGCGGAACATACTGATGTATGGCACGAGGACCCAGCCGCTGTGCCGCCAGACCCGCCGACGTCACGGTGCCAGTGGTCAGCAGGAATGCCAGATCGGGGCGCTCCGTACGCAGACGACTAATCAGCGGCAGGACCGCGTTCGTCTCTCCGACGCTCGCGGCGTGAACCCATGCCAGAGTTCCGTTCGGGCGCGTAGTGCTGGCGATGCCCATGCGCTCGCCGCGCCGTAACGGTTCCTCTTTCCCCTGGCGTTCGCGGACACCGAGCAGCAACTGCGCGGCAGGCTGCATTAACAACGTGGCGGCGCGATACAGCTTCAGCCGGGCACCGGCTTTGGCCGGCGGATCTTCGGGATGAGGCGGCAGCACCGGGGCAATACGTCGAATGTCGGCGCCTGCCATCTGGTAGGCGCGGGCCGACATCGCGTTCAACTCGCCTTCGACTGTCTGCCGGAGTTGTTCGAGCATGTCGGCGTCGGCATCGCTAGGAACGAAGATCGGTTCACCCACGGCATACGCGAGTTTCGAGTACGGCAGATTGATCGTCATGCGGCTCCAGGTATCGAGAACCTTGAACCGCGACGTCGCCGCCGCAACGGCAACGATTGGACGGCCCGAAAGCCGCGCAAGAGTTACGATGCCTTCGCCCGCGCGTCGCGCCGGACCCGGCGGGACGTCGGCGGTCATGACGATCGACTTGTTGGCCGCGAGGAGTTTCAGCGCGATGCGAAGAGCCGCCGCGCCGCCGCGATCCTTCTTGCGTTCCCCCGCCCCTGCGCCGCGCACCAGTTCGATGCCGAAGCTCTGCATCGCTTCGCCGATCAGCTCCGCATCCCCGTGCCGCGCGACCATGGCGGCGGTGGGCACATCGGGCCTGTGCGCGACGAGCATCATGAACTGGCCATGCCAGGTCGCCATGATCATGGGATGGCAGGCGGCCAGCTTTGCCACCCCGTCGGGCGGATCGATGGTGAGCACGGACGTCCGGTAGATCGTCCTGATGAGCCGGGCGATCGAACGGCCAACCAGCCTGCCGAGCTGCGCTTTCTGCTCTGGCGCCAATGCCATCCCGGCCTGCCTCGGACGTTGAGCGGCGCACTGGGCACGGTTGCGCGCAGCGAGCCTCTTGCAGCCCTTTGGTATAGTGAATATCAAGCGAAAGCAAACGCTGCGGCTCGATGGCTTGGGGCCGTCAAAACAAGATTACCAATCGTGCCCTCAAGCTGGCACGGGTGTGCCGAAAGAGAAAAGATCGAAGCGGAGAATGGTGGCCCAAGCCAAACGAGTGAAGCGCGCGATTCGGCGCAGCACGATGGCTTTGCGGACGGCAATTTCGACGCACACGCCGGCGGTCATCGTCCGCACGCTCGGTCCTACGTTTGCCTACCTCGACATGCTGGTGCTCGACCACCTCGTCATACGATCGGTTTTCCCCAATCGTCACAAGCTGTCGCCGCAGGCATGGCGTGCCGCACAGCCGCTGCCGCATCAGATCGCGGCCCTGAAGCGCCTTGGCATTCGCACGGTCGTCAATCTGCGCGGGCCGCATCACCTGGCGACGTACGCGCAAGAAAAGGAAGCCTGCGCCAATCAGGGGATTACCTTCGTCGACTACCGCGTGCGCTCGCGGGCGGCGCCGTCGCTCGATGAATTGCGCGGGGCACGTGACCTGTTCGAGCGGGTCGAGTATCCGATCCTGATGCATTGCAAGTCGGGGTCAGACCGGGCTGGGTTGATGAGCGCTCTCTACCGTCACGTACGAGAAGGCGTACCAGTCGAAGAAGCTAAGAAAGAACTGTCGCTGAAGTTCGGCCATATCCGTCAGGCCGATACCGGCATCCTGGATTACTTCTTCGAGCGCTACCTCATTGACACGGCCAAGACGCCGATGCCGTTCTTCGAGTGGGTGGAGCGGGTCTACGATCCGGACGAGTTGCAGCGGACCTTCAGAGCTGAGGGTTGGGCCAATCGGCTCGTCAACGGCATATTGCGCCGCGAATAGAATGACTCAACCTGCCTCTGCGCGCTTCTTCGCGACAGTATCGGACGGGCCGGACAGCAGCTGTGCGCGGGCGAGGCGCGAATAGGCGCCGCCCTGCGACAAAAGTTCCGAGTGCTTGCCGGACTCGACGATCGTCCCGTTATCCATGACACAAATGATATCGGCGTTCTCGACCGTCGATAGCCGGTGCGCTATGACAAGCGTCGTGCGGTCCGATGTGAAACGCGCCAATGCGTCCTGCACGAGTTCTTCAGATTCGGTATCCAGCGCACTCGTCGCCTCGTCGAGGAGCAGGATCGGCGCGTCCTTCAATATGGCGCGTGCAAGCGCCAGCCGCTGCTTCTGGCCGCCCGACAGGCGCGAACCGCGATCCCCGACCATTGTGTCGTAGCCATCAGGCTGCGCCATAATAAACTCGTGCGCTGCGGCGGCCTTGGCTGCCGCGATGATGTCGTCGTCACTGGCGCCAAGCCGCCCGAGGGCGATGTTGGCGCGGATCGTATCGTCGAACAGGGTGACGTCCTGGCTGACGATAGAGATCGCCCCGCGCAGCGACGCCAGTGTAACGTGGCGCACGTCCTGACCGTCGATGGTGATCCGGCCCGACGAAACATCGAACAGCCGCGGCACGAGATTGATGATCGTCGATTTGCCGGCACCCGATCGACCGACGAACGCGACTGTCTTGCCGCCCGGAACCTGCAGCGAGAAATCCTCCACCGCGGGCATTGCGCCGCCCGATTCATATCGGAAACTGACGTGCAGGAAATCGATAGATCCGGCCGAGACGCTCAGCAGCCTGGCGTTGGGCGCGTCCACCACCAAAGGTTTTTCATCGAACAGTCCGTACAGGCTTTCGGCTGCCGCCAGACCTTCCTGAACCTTGGTCGTGAGGTTTCCTACTGCGCGGATCGGCTGAGCCGCCATCAGAAGCGCCGTGGTGAAGCCCATAAAATCACCGACCGTTGATACGCCGTTGGCGATGCGCCAATAGGCGAGCCAGATCACGCCGGCGACCGCGACGCCCCCCAGCGCCTCGAGAAGAGATTCGAGCCACGCACGGCTGCGCACGGCCTTGAGGCGCAGTTTGAATACCTGGTCGAAACTCGCATCGAGCCGGTCGGTGGCGTAGTTCTCAAGCCGGAAAGTCTTGATCAGGCGCGCTCCCGCCAGCTTCTCGCTGAGGAGAGCAGTGAGGCCTCCCAGTTCGCGCTGCGTGCGTGACGCGTTGGCCCGCAGGCGGCGAGCAATCAATGCGATAGGTGCCGCCGCGAACGGGTAGACGCCGAGCACCACAAGCGACATCAGCCAGTCTAGATAGAACATCGATGCGATGAGCGCGATGACCGAAAGGGTATCCCGAATAATGGTGTTGAGAGAGGCAAGCGTCGCTTGCTGGATGAAGCCGGCGTCGTTGGTAAGCTTCGACATCAGCCGCCCCGGCGTGTCGCGCGACAGCCGTGCGAAATCCGCGTTCATTAGGTGCGAGAATGCGGCCTTCTGGATATCGGCCGTCATGCGCAGTACCACGCGCTGCATGGAGACGGTCGTCAGATACAGGAACGTGCTGCGAAGCACCGTGATGCCGATGATGGCCGCGATTACGAAGGGCAGATAGGTGACGTCCCCCTTCATGAGGGTATCGAACGAGAACTTGATCACCATCGGATAGCCGCCGGTCGCGGCGGCTAGAACGGCGGTCAATAGCGCCGCCAGGACGATCTGTTTCCAGCGCGGCACGAGCCAGTCGTGGATGAAGCGCATAAGCAGACTGCGCGCATGGCTGTCGATCGGAATGCGCGGCGGCCGACCGCTTTTATCTTTCGGTGCGACATCAGCCGGGGCCGGCTCGCTCAACTGGCGGTTGCGATCTTGCACGGATCTCCTGCTGCGGCGCTTCGCCAACGGGTGCACAATTGGGCGACGTCACCGGTCTAACTAGCAAATGCCCGTGATCAGCGCCACGAAACTTGATCTTCTTCGGCTGGCCGATCGAGTGACGGTCAGTGCGAGGGATCGGGATCGAGCAGCCGGTGCAGGTGTACGATGAAGTAGCGCATCATTGCGTTATCCACCGTGCGCTGCGCCGCTGCCTTCCAAGCCGTGTGCGCTTGCTCGTAATTGGGATAAATGCCAACGAGATCCACAGCGTGCAGGTCTTGAAACTCCATACTGTCGAGCGATTTCAATTCGCCGCCGAAAACCAGATGCAGAAGCTGCTTGCCGTGTCCGCCCGACGCCTTGCTCACCTGAACCCCCTCTAAAGCCTCACATTTCGTGACAACACGAACCTGATAAGGCAAGGGGGCGTTCCGCCGCGCCCGGCGGGCCGCACAGCGTCTGGCGCGCCGCCCGGCTAGTGTTCCAGGATCGTCAGTTCAAGAACAAGCGGGACAAGCACAAGAAGCATCACCAGGATCCAAAGGCCAAGGCCTTCGAGTTTCGGCTGTGGCATGGCCGTCTCCCTTAAAGGAACGGTAGTCGAAAAAAACTCACGCTACACGATTAAACATTGGGATTGAAGGGCCTATGCCGCGTTTTGGGCGACTGGCAAGGCTAGCCCGTGACCGCTAAGTCCCGGGTACCGGTGGTGCGGCTGGGTCGAGATGCGCCGTGCTCGTTGCGAAGTGCAGCACAGACCATCCAGGCGAAGCCGAACACAATCGCAATCTGCGCGACCGGCAAGCCCTGAGACTGCAAAATGAAAATCAGCGGGAACGGCACGAGCCAAAGCAACCCCCCCGCCAGATAGCCAGCGGCTGACTGCCGGACATTTTCTGTCGTTAGATACCACGCCGTGGCGGCCAGCGGCACCGCCAGATCCGAGCCCAGGACGTAGGGCATGATCATGACAGACCCGAGCGCAACAACGGCGCTCTTGAGGGGCCAGGACGCGTGCGACGGCAAAACGGCGACTGTTGTGATCACGACCACGGCCGCCGACACCCAGTGCGCGGCCATCGCGGCGTCCTTGGGAACGCCCATTGCGACGAGCCCGGCATAGATCGTCGACATGTGGAGTGCGAAGAAGCCGGTCATGTCGAGAACATAGCCCCACTGCAAGTCAACCGTTTCGTTGATATAAGTCACCCATGGTGCCGCGCCGTAGAGTGCGACGCTGAACAGGGCAAGGACAAGCGCGGTTGCCGCCGCAGCAGCGATAGTTCGCCATTGACCCAGCACCAGCAGCACTAGCGGCAGCAGAACGCCGAGTTGGGGTTTCACGGTGATTAGCCCGATCAGTACGCCGGCGACAACCGGTCGGTCGGGCAGGAATTCTCAGCGCTGCCACGAACAGGAGCGCCATGAACAGGCCGATGCTGCCGAACATCACGTTGTTGATCACGATTGGTGAAATCAGAATGGCGGCCAGCAATAGCGCATCTTCCCGGCGCGGGGCACGCCACAGCACCGCGGCCGCAAAGGCCGCGATTCCCGCCACCGACCACACCGCCAGCGCGGCCAAATAGGGCAAGGCGCCGAACGGCTGCAAAAAGGGAATTAGGCTCGGCGGATAGGACAGGTTGGTGAATTTATCGGCCGGGGCGAACCAAGCGTGGACGATCCGGATGAAGGCCTGATGGTCGTAGCCGGCTGCCAGATCGCCAGCATTGGCAAGGCGGCCGGCTGTCCAGAAGTTGACGAAGTTGATGCCGAAATAAGTTCCCGTCGGGCCAACCCATTGCGGCCCGGGCCACATCAGGCCTGTGATCGTATGCACGGCCAGTGGCAAGGCGAGAAAGCAGGCGGCAAGCAGGGCACGCACGTAGCCGCTGGACATGATCGTTCAGACCCCAGGCGCATTTCGAAATAGACGCTCAAAGTACCGGTCAATCGTGAATGAACGGTTCGACCGCTGCGACGTTGGCGATTGCTGACAAGCGGACATTTGTTTAGCGTCCGCGCCCGAACCTAATTCGCAAGTCCGCGAAGGTCCTGTATGTCAACGAACACTTACGCCCAGCATCTCGACAAGAACCCGGCGAACTCTCAGCCCCTGACGCCGCTGACGTTCCTGGAGCGGGCCGCCGCCGTCTACCCCGAGTACACGGCCGTCATCCACGGCAACGTGCGCCTCACCTACCGTGAATTCTACGAACGCGCCCGTCGTCTCGCCTGCGCCCTCGCCTCCCGCTACGTCGGCCCCGGCGATACCGTCTCGGTCATGCTGGCCAACACCCCGCCCATGCTCGATGCCCACTATGGCGTGCCCATGACGGGTGCCGTGTTGCACTCGATCAACACCCGCCTCGACGCGCCGACCATCGCCTTCCAGCTCGATCACGCCAACACTAAGGTGCTGATCACGGATCGCGAGTTCGCGCCCGTGATGAAGGAGGCGCTGGCGCTTGCCAAGGTTAAGCCGCTGATCATCGATTGCAACGACACGGAGTTCCCGCAGACCGGAGAGCGGCTGTCATACCTCGACTACGACGAAATGATTGCTCAAGCCGACCCGAATTTCGCCTGGCGCTGGCCGACCGACGAGTGGGACGCCATCGCGCTGAATTACACGTCCGGCACCACCGGCAATCCCAAGGGCGTCGTCTACCATCATCGCGGCGCCGCGCTGATGTGCTACTCGAACGTCATGGCGACGGGTATGCCGCGCCACCCCGTCTACCTTTGGACGCTGCCGATGTTCCACTGCAACGGCTGGTGCTTCCCTTGGACGATCTCGACCGTGGCGGGCACGCACGTCTGTCTCCGCTGGGTCCGGGCGAAGGCGATGTACGACGCGATCGTCGATCACAAAGTAACGCATATCTCCGGCGCACCGGTCGTCATGGCGACGATCCTAAATGCAAAGCTGGAGGAAAAGCGGCCGATATCCCATCGCGTCGCGTTCAATCACGCCGCAGCGCCTCCTCCGCAGGCCGTCGTCAATGCCATGATCGATGCCGGCTTCGACCTAACGCACCTGTATGGTTTGACCGAAACTTACGGACCCGCCACCATAAATGAATGGAAGCCGGAGTGGGATGCTCTCGATCCCGCCGAGCGCGGCACGAAACGGATCCGGCAGGGTGTGCGGTACGCCGCGCTCGAAGGCCTCACTGTCATGGACCCGGAAACGATGACGCGCGTGCCCGCGGACGGAGAAACGATCGGCGAGGTCATGTTCCGCGGCAATATCGTCATGAAGGGCTACTTGAAGAATCCCAAGGCAACCGAGGATGCGTTTGCCGGCGGCTGGTTCCACTCGGGTGATCTCGGCGTGCTGCATCCCGACGGCTACATCCAGCTGAAGGACCGCTCCAAGGACATCATCATCTCGGGCGGCGAGAACATCTCCTCGATCGAGGTCGAAGACGTGCTCTACAAGCACCCCGCCGTGAATGCGTGCGCGGTGGTCGCAAAGCCCGACGAGAAGTGGGGCGAAACGCCGTGTGCCTTCATAGAATTGCGGCCGGGCGCCGAGGCGACGGTGGACGAAATCATCGAATGGTGCCGGGAGCGCCTCGCCCGCTACAAGTGCCCGCGCCACGTCGTGTTCACCGAGGTGCCGAAGACGTCGACCGGCAAGATCCAGAAGTTCAAGCTGCGCGAGATGGCCAAGGACACCTGACGTCCGGCTGACGGAATTCTCTCGCGTGCCGGCGACGGATTACCGGCCGGCCAGCGTTCTTTCCATGTGACGCGGCTCGCAAACCGCATGACCGGCGCGATCGCGCCGGCGCGCTCCCCCGCGTACCCCCGTCGGAATGCGAGCCGCGCGCAATTCGCAGGAGATAACCATGACGAGAACGATGACGATTGCCCTCAGCGTAGCCGCCCTCACGGCCGTGGGCGCGGCCGGTGCTGTGGCCCACCGCTACCAGCACGACGGCCCCGGTTGGGGCCACCACGACAGGCACTTCGGCATTATGGGGCCGATGGGCGCGCTGTGCCGCGGCAATGGCGCCGAGATGGCCGACCACATGCTGGTGCGAATCGAGCATCGCGTGAAGCCGACCGAGGCGCAGAAACCTTCCTTCGAGGAGCTTCGCACGACGCTGGCAGCGGCTGCCGCTAAAATCGAAGCAGCCTGCCCGCCCCCGCCGGCCAAAACGGCTGACGGGGAATTCACGCCCAAGCCGCCGACTGAGCGCCTCGCGGAAGCCGAGACGAGCCTGGCCGCGACCCTCGACGCCGTGCGCACGGTGCGCCCGGTCGCGGACAAGTTCTACGCAACGCTCGACGATGCGCAGAAGAAGGCGTTTACGGAAATGGGGCCGGGCTGCAAGCACGGCGGAGCCGCGAGCCTGCGACCGACCATGACCGCGGGGAAGACCATCGATAGCGGAAGACAACAAGGACCTCGCCGGCGCAATGTGGGCGCCCGCGCCGCTCCCGACCTGCCCGCCGCTAAAGACGGGTAGCCAAAACAAAACAGCCGGCCCTTGCGGGGCCGGCAGCCGTCTTTAGTGCCGCGTGTGGACTTGCAGCCTGCTGATCTCGTCCTTGATCATCAGCTTCTGCTGCTTCAACCGGCGAATGGCGAGGTCACTCGAACCTGGCCGTGCCATCTCCTCTTCGATCCGGCGCTCGAGTTGCCGGTGCTTCTCTGAAAGTTCCTGGAGATGAGCCGATAAAGCCATCCTGTCCTCCTTGTCAGAGTTGAAACGCTTTGAGCGTGACAGATATGTCACGAAATGTCCATGACAAGGCGCAGCATCGTTGAGAAAGTGATCTCGCGTGCGCAGCAAAACGGATCGCATACTATCAATTGTCCCACCGCCTGCCGGGTCGCGCAATTATTCGCAGCCCGAGGCCTCCTACCGGTTGCACCCCACCTCGATTGAGACAATATCTAACGCGCCGGCGATCGGGTCGCCGCATCGACGGTTGGATTCGGCCCACCGGTCTGATAAGCGCAGCAAAAACAGGCACGCAGGTCGCGCAGCGAGGCACGATGCAGCGTCAGAACGAACGGGAACTGCGCGAACAGCTTGTCCAACTCAGGTTCGAGCATCGGATGCTCGACGAAGAGATCGTGTCCCTCGAGGCCAGCGGAACCGCCGATCAGCTGCTCATTCGCCGGCTCAAGAAGAAGAAGCTTGGCATCAAGGACCAGATCACGATCGTCGAGGACCAGTTGTTCCCCGACATCATCGCCTAACCTGCCGGCGTCAGGGGAGCCCCGGGCGCTGTTTGCCGCCTCGCTCGATAAAGCCGGGAAACGAGCCGTGCCGCCCAGCGTTTCACCGACGCCGAACTGATGGAACTCGACCGCTTCATTCGCGCCAATACGACTGAAACCTTCGGACCGGTGCGCGCGGTACCGCCATCGCTTGTTTTCGAAGTCGCTTTCGACCCGGTTCATCGGCCTGCGCGCCATAAATCCGGCGTTGCCATGCGCTTTCCGCGGATCCATCGTATCCGCTGGGACAAGCCCGCGGAGGAAGCCGACACCTTGGAGACGGTCGTCAATCTGATTGCCGCTTGATGCAGATTGTGCCTGTCGACGCGGAGGAAGCACGCGAATGTTTGAAGGAATGACACGAGGGCGCTTCGACACGGGCGAAGTCGACATCAATTACGTCATGGGCGGCGACGGACCGCCGGTGCTGCTGCTGCATGGATATCCCCAGACGCTCGCCATGTGGGCCGCGATCGCGCCTGTCTTGAGCGAACGCTACACGGTGATCGCGGCCGATCTGCGCGGCTATGGCGGCAGCAGCAAGCCGCAGTGCCTTCCAGACCGTACGAATTATTCATTTCGTGCGATGGCGCAAGATCAGCTCGCGCTGATGCGCGGCATCGGCTTCGAGCGTTTCCACATCATCGGTCACGATCGCGGAGGCCGAACGGCCCATCGCCTGGCGCTCGATCATCCAGACAGCGTCCTGTCGCTCGCCGCACTCGACATCGTACCGACGCACGCCATGATCATGGACACCAGTGCCCACGTCGCAACCGCCTACTGGCACTGGTACTTCCTCGCACAGCCCGAGCCGTTTCCTGAGCACATGATCGGCCTCGACCCGGATTTCTTCTACGAGGCCTGTCTGACCGGCTGGGGCAAGGTCGCGCTCGATGCGTTCGAGCCCGCGCAGCTGGCGGAATACCGGCGCGCGTGGCGCGATCCGGCGACCATTCACGCCACCTGCTCGGATTATCGGGCGGCTCTGGCCGTGGACGTCGCCCACGACGCGGAAGATCTCGAACGGAAGGTCGAATGTCCGATGCTTGTGTTCTGGGGCACGAAGGGCCTAATGCATCAGCTGTTCGACATCGATGCGGAATGGAAGAAGCGCGTCACCAACCGCTTCGCGGTGACGCTGCCCGGCGGGCACTTCTTCCCCGATCAGTTCCCACAAGAGACGGCGGAAAGACTGCTGGCTTTTCTCGACAGTGTCTGAGACGTCGGATACTGCTCCTCACCCCAGCCTGCGCCTAAAATCCTCATATCCATAGCTGCGGATGACGCGGTAGGTGCCGTCCTCGTCGAGGATTGCCATATCGGGCAGTGGCGTTCCGTTGAACGTCGTGTTCTTCACGAACGAATACTGCATCATGTCGCCGAAGATGATGCGATCTCCGACCTGCAGCGGCCTTGCGAACGAGAACTCGCCGATGATGTCGCCGGTCATGCACGTCTTGCCGCCCAGGATGTAGTCGTGACCCAACTCACCCGGCAGGCCGGCGTCGAACACGGGCGGTGTGTAGGGCACTTCCAGCACGTCGGGCATATGCGTCGACGCGGACGCATCGAGAATGGCGATGTCCTTGACGTTGCGGTGGAGACCGATGACGGTCGCGACGAGATAGCCAGTGTCGACCACGAGCCCGGCGCCGGGCTCCAGGTATACCTCGACATCGAACTTGGCGCGGAACGCCTTGATCGCGGCGATCAGCTTCGACACGTCGTAGCCGGGCTTGTTCATGAAATGGCCGCCGCCGAAGTTCACGGTCTTCACGCGGCGAAGATAGGGCGCGAATTCCCGCGCGATGTGCTCGATCAGCCGCACGGACCCGTCGTGCAGCGATTTACACAGCGCGTGCGCGTGGAACACGTCGATTTCGCCCCACGGCAATTGGTCGATCTCCTCCTTGGTGGTGCCAAAGCGCGAGCACGGCGCACCCGGATCATATAGCGCGCCGCCCAGCGTTGCGTTGGAGAAGCCCGGATTGATGCGGATACCAACATGGCAGCCCGCCGCCTTGGCCGTCTTGATGCCAAGCGCGATCTGCTCGGGGGAGTTGAAATAGATGTGATCGGCGAACTTCGTCAGCCGCTCCACCTCGCCGGCGCCATAGGCCGGCGCGTAGACGTGCACCTCCTTGCCGAACTCCTCGCGCCCCATGCGCGCCTCATACTCGCCCGATGCGGTGGTGCCGTCGAGCGTATCGCGCATCAGGGAAAAGGCGGCGGGCATGGCCCACGCCTTCGTGGCGAGCAGGATCCTGCAGCCGCTCTCCCTCTTAACGCGGACTGCCGTTGCCAGATTGAGCTTCAAGGCGGCGACATCGAGCACGTAGGCGGGCGTATTGATGCCGGCGGGCAGGTTAGGCGTCGTCATGTCAGGCATTGCGCTTTCTCCCCGCTCGCGGGGGGATGCGAGGGTCACGGATCGGTCGGAGGGCGGTATATGGCACCGGTGGGGCGTTTGCAAAAGTGGTGGAGACGGGCTCGCCTCGACACGAACGCTTCACGGTCAATTATTCATGCCATTTTGGGCTAGTACCAGCCTCTCTCGCCCCCTGCATGACAGGAAATTCGACCTGCAATACGCCAACCACAAATGTCCATTCATCGCCACGTGGGACGATCATGTGGTCGAGAACGACTACGTCGGCGAATTTTCGGAGGTGCGTGAAGCGACTGACTTCATCCAGCGGCGCATCGCAGGGACCGCGCTTACTTCGAGAACGTGCCAATCCGGCTATCGGCACTTCCCGTCGTCGCCGAGTGCCGCCAACTCTACCGCGCGTTCGACTTCGGCCGGCTACTGCGCCTCAAGATGCTCGATGAGCGCCAGTACCGCGCCGATCAGGCTTGCACCAAGGGACTGCGCGGCGGCGGGCGCGTCCTGACGCTGGCCGAGTGCCCCGGCATCGAGGTCATGATCGGGGCCGACGCGCCGGTTCGAAACATCGAACTCCGTCTGGATTGTACTGGCTCAGGGCGTGATAATGGCGGCGATCAACACCCGGTCGGATTGCAACTTCCCCGAACCCAAGACGGACACACACGTCTGGACCGACGGCTGGGGCGGCTATGCGGCAGCCAGCGCGTTGTCGACCTGATGGAAAAGCACCGCGACCAGAACCCCGTCGTAATATCGGGCGACGTGCACTCCCATTTCGTCACGCGCGTTCTGAAGGACTGGAAGGACCGTGCGCCTCGCTGGTGCATGAGTTCGTGTGCACGGCGATTTCGTTGAACCTGCGCAATTACGAACCGTGGGCCGCCCTTGGTGGCGGCAGCGAGCCCACGATCGTCGATTTGGATTGCCGCCATCATGGCTATACGGTGTGCGACGTGACCGGGGACACTTTCGAGGTCACGGCCAGGCGTGTCGTTCCGCATGCGGGCGTGGCGACGATCGAGGATGCACGCGCGGAAACGAGCTATGCCTACCGCATCGCGGCGGGCGACCCCGAGCCGCACAAGGTGTGAGCTACTCAGTGATCGTCACCTGGAAGTTGCGCGTGGTCGTCTCGCCGCTGGCGGTCCTGGCCGCGATCGCGAACGTGTCGGTGCCGGACATGCCAGCACGCGCCGTGTAATAGACGCCCGTTCCCTTCGCCTTAGCGCCGACGCATATGCCCTGAGTGGATGCCGCGATGACGGTATCCTGTCCCAGCACGAACGAGATGTCGCCCTTGGTCGGCAGCCGGGTCATGGTGAGTTCCGGGGCCGGCAGCGGTTCGCACGATTTGCCAGCGCCGGCGAAGACGAATACGCGGCCCGGCCGCCCCACCACCAGCGGGGTCGAGCGCGTGGCAGCATCTTGCGTCGGCGCGGATTGGGTAGTACTTGCCTCCGGCTGAGCATCCGGCCCGGCACTGGAACACGCAGCTAGAGCCAAGAAAATCAGGCAGACGGCAAACGGATTGGGCGTCTTGGACATGATCCGAACACAGCATTGCGGCGCTTTTACCGGACCCATCATGACCACCCCGCCGAAATGGCGCTGCCTCCCAGGAAGCTCGCGAACACAGCCAGCACCACCGCGCCGGCTCTGGATAACATGCGCGCGCTGACGTGTTCCTTCCCGGCTCTGCGGACGGCTGTGCCAGCTGCGATCCAGCACAAACCGATGCCGGCGATCAGCGGTACCAGACCCGCAAGCCAGGGCAGAGCGGCGGCTATCGAACCGTCGATCCCCGCCGGTATGAGCGTGAAGGCAAAGATCAATGCCTTGGGATTGAGCAGCGTGGCGACGAACACACGCATGAAGGAAACAGCGGACGCAGGTTCAAGCGTCAGTTCTCCCTGGTTCCATAGTCCCGTGGCCACGTAAAGCAGGTAGACACCGGCCGCAATTCGCAGCGCCATGCCGAATGCCGGCTCGTAGGCGACAAGCGGCCCGACCACGCCAATGAGGATGGCGATCGCAATCAGGTACCCGGCCAGTTCCGCCAACAACAGTCCGAGCGAGTTGCGCAGACCGCTTGCCGCTCCGGACGTGGCGAGGAGCGTGTTGGTCGGTCCGGGCGTAGCGAGCAATGCAATGGCACCCAAGGTGAACGAAAGCCAGTCTGTCATGCCTACACAATCGCAACCTGAACCGCTTCGCTGCTTCGACCATATCAGACATCACGGAACTGGAAACGGCGGGAGTCCGTTTGCGCATTCGGAACGTGCGCGCCGGCTATCTTTCGTCCGGTGGCTACCCTATCCGGTAGCCCGTGATACCAATGAGGGCACCATGCTTGAACCGCCCACACCGCCGGCAGTTGTGCCCGAGCGCGAAGCGTCGACCCTGCTGCGCTTCCTCGGCCTCCATCTGGCCTTGGGCGCGGCTTTCGGTGTGGCGATAGCGTCCACCATCATCATGGCTGATGTCGCCGGTTTACATGGTCTTCTGGCCGAGACGCAGCAACCGGCGATCGCGATTGCGTTGTTTTATGTCTTCAACGCGCTCACCTTCGGCAGCGTTTGCATGGGCATCGGCATCATGACACTGCCGTTCGATGAATCGTGCGACATGCGCGACCCCGACGACTGGGGACCGAGGTAAATTGAACGCATCTTGCCGTCAGGCTGCGCTGAATTTCGCCACTTCCTGTCGCAGCCGTTCGGCCTCCTTCGCCAGACACGACGCGACCGTCAGAACTTGTGCGGCCGCTGCTGGGCCGGCGACCTGGGTACAATGCGGAAACGAACACAAGCCGGCTCGAAACGGACCTCGGCAGGCAACCCGAGCTTTGACTTAGCTTGCACCAGCTGCGGCACTCGTCCTGACACGTCTGCGCCGAGCCAACTCAGACTTCGGCAGCAAGCAATCCGAACTAGGGCACGGCCGCCAGGAACAGGAACACCGCGAATATTACCAGGTGAACTGCACCTTGCAGGATCGTCGTGCGCCCGGTTGCGAGCGTGACGGTGCCGATGAACAGGGACAGCACCAGCAGCACCATCTCCTCCGCCCCAAGCCCCAGCGTCAGCGGTCGGCCGAGAGCGAGCGCCACCGCACTCACGACCGGAATCGTCAGGCCGATCGTGGCCATCGCCGAACCGAGCGCCAGGTTCAAGCTCGTCTGTAGGCGGTTGTGTTGTGCCGCCCACACCGCCGCGAGCCCTTCCGGCAGAAGCACGATCGCCGCGATGACGACTCCGACGAAGGAGTTAGGCAGGCCCGCGCCGTTGATCGCGGTTTCGAGCGTCGGCGAAAGCGCCTTGGCGAGCAGAACGACCGCGACAAGCGACAGGCTTAGCAGTGCGACGCTGATCAACGCCGTCCGGTTCGACGGAACGGCGACTTCATGGTCATCGGCCGCCTTCGCCTCGCTCGACAGAAAGTAATCGCGGTGGCGGATGGTCTGCACGAACAGGAACACGCAGTACAGGATGACCGACACGACGCTGACGAACAAAAGCTGGGAGGACGAATAGTACGGCCCAGGCGTGGTCAGCGTGTAGTTGGGAAGCACTAGCGTGATGGTTGCGAGCGTACCCAGAACGCTGAGCGCGGTCGTCGCCGCGCTCGTCTGGAAGCTCTGTTCGAAGTGGCGAGCGCCACCGAGCACGAGGCACAGACCTATAATGCCGTTGAGTACAATCATGACTGTTGCAAAGACCGTGTCGCGCGCGAGAACCTCGCTGCCTACCTTGGCCGACAGCATGATCGACACGATCAGGGCCACTTCGATGATCGTCACTGCTAAGGCGAGAACGATGGACCCCAACGGCTCGCCAACGCGCAGCGCGATGATCTCCGCATGATGGACCGCCGCGAAGACGGAGGCGCCCAGCAGCACGGCCGCCAATGCGAGGATCAGTTCCGCGTCCGCCGCCACCACACCCGTCATCTTGCCGGCCAGCAGCGCGCAAGCCGCTATCGGAAAAGCCCAAGCCCAAGTTGGAAGCTCGTCGACCGCGTGACCATCTGCCGACATTCTGGACTATTCTTTCCAACTTATTTATGGCTCGAGTTCGCACTGGAAGGGCCGCGCCCCAGTATGAGTCCGCGAGGAGACCTGAATACGGACACCGTTCGCATCAAGTCTTGACGGCGAACAGTTCCTTCTGATCGGCGGCCTTCAGCTCCTTAACGTGCCACGGCAGGCCCTGCCTACCGATCTCGTCCATAAATGGCTTGGGCGGCAGCTGTTCAACGTTGAACACGCCCTTGCCCTTCCAATGGCCCTTGAACATCATCATGGCGCCGACGACCGGCGGCACGCCCGTCGTGTACGACACGGCTTGTGCACCCGTTTCCATGTAGCAAAGCGCGTGGTCACAGACGTTGTAGATCATCGCGATCTTCTTCTTGTCGTTCTTCGTGCCGCGGAAGATGCAGCCAATCGAGGTGCGGCCCGTGTAGTTCTTGCCGAGCGACGACGGCGGCGGCAGCAGCTCCTTCAGGAACTCCATCGGGATGACGGGATGGCCCTTGTACATGACCGGGTCGATGCGCGTCATGCCGACGTTCTGCAGAACGTCGAGATGCTTGATGTAATTATCGGAGAACGTCATCCAGAAACGGATCTGCTTCAGGCCCTTGATGTTCTTGACGAGGCTCTCTTCTTCCTCGTGATAGATTAGGTAGCTCTTGCGCGGGCCGACCTGCGGATAGTCGATCATGCACGAGATGGTCAGCGGATCGATCTCGATCCACTTGCCGTCCTTCCAGTATTTGCCGCGCTGAGTGACTTCGCGCAGGTTGATCTCGGGATTGAAGTTGGTGGCGAAGGCTTTGCCGTGGCTGCCGTCGTTGCAGTCAATGATGTCTATTGTCTCGATCTCGTCGAACAGAAACTCCTGCGCATAGGCGCAATAAACGTTCGACTGACCGGGATCGAACCCGCAGCCAAGTACGGCCATGATTCCCTTGGCCTTGTACTTGGAGTGATACGGCCACTGCCACTTGTAGGTAAACTTGGCCTCGTCACGCGGTTCGTAGTTCGCCGTGTCCATGTAGTGCACGCCCGTTTCCAGGCATGCGTCCATGATCGGCAGGTCCTGATAGGGTAGCGCCATGTTGATCAGCAGGTCGGGCTTGACCTTCTTGATCAGCTTCACCGTCTCTTTGACGTTGTCGGCATCGACCTGACAAATCTCGATCGGCGTCTTGCACTGCTTGGCGACTTTCTCGCAGCTCTCGAGCGCCGCGACGCCAGATGCACCTTCTTGAAGACGTCGCGGTTCATCGCGCACTTCTGCGCCGTGACGGAACCTGCTGCACCCGCACCGATGATCAGAACGCTGTCCAAGCTCGCCACTCCGCGCATCCAACCTGAAACAGGCGAACCCGCGCGGATGCTTCGCGCGGCGCCCGGCGATGTCCGCCCACCACGCCGCTCGAATTAGTGCAGTTGAATGTCGATTTCAACAAAACCTGCGGCGGCCGATCAGTCGGGCACGCCGCGCGTCACGTAATGACCCAGGAGCCGGCGAGGACGGCGCTGATTTTCGCGCAGACGATGAGACCGGCATTGCCCCAGACGAGATCGCCGTCGCCAGCATCGTGATGTAGGCGATCAGGCCTGCCAGAGCGAGGCACTCGCCACGGCTCCAATCTGCGATCACCCGGGTCTTGGCGGCGCCAGGATGGCGAATATAGTTGGCCGGGCTCGCGGACGTGACACCAAAGGCGTTCTTTCAATCTGCATCGTGTCTGGCATTCCCTCCCGTTGGCCGCCCATTTACTTGGTGCCCGCCGTTACCGCCGGCGAACCCTACAAAAGCGCGGTCTTGACCGTTAATAGGCGGATCCCATGATGCAGCGCAACCTGGACCTGTGCGACGCGACGGCGCGGAAAGGCTCGGCGAAGTCGCTTGTAAATTCGGACAGATATCCTCTAGACCCGCCGCTTTCTGCCGGGGGGACGAGCAACCTTCCGATGGCCAAAATCACCCCTCTCATCGGCATCATCATGGGCAGCCAATCCGACTGGCCGACCATCAAGCGCCGCGGCCAAAGTCCTCGACGATCTCGCCGTTCCCTACGAGACGAAGATCGTCTCGGCCCACCGCACGCCGGACCGGATGTACGAGTACGCCCGAACCGCGAGGGGCCGCGGTCTGAAAGTCATCATCGCGGGTGCAGGCGGGGCGGCCCACCTGCCGGGCATGACAGCATCTATGACGACACTTCCGGTGCTGGGCGTGCCGATCAGGACCAACGACCTCGGCGTCCAGGACAGTCTCTATTCGATCGTCCAGATGCCGGCCGGCGTGCCAGTCGGCACCTTGGCGATCGGTGAAGCCGGAGCCTCGAATGCGGGATTGCTTGCCGCCCAGGTGCTGGCACTGTACGACGCCGACCTTCGCGGCCGCCTCGAAAGACTTCGCGCAAAGAAGAACGCCATCGTCGCCGAGACGCCGAAGGACGACTGAGCGCCCAGTCCATGACCGCGCTCCCACCCGGTTCGACGATTGGAATTCTCGGCAGCGGCCAGCTCGGTCGCATGCTGGCGCTCGCCGCGGCCCGGCTCGGCCTCAAGTGCCACATCTATTCCGACGACACCTGGATCCGCCTTCGACGTTGCGGCCGGTCACACGCTCGCTGCCTATGACGACGAGGCGACGCTGGCCCGCTTCGCCAGCGCCATCGGCGTAGCGACATACGAGTTCGAAAACATCCCCGTCGCGACCGTCGACTTTATCGACCGTATCGTGCCGGTACGGCCGGGTGCGAAGGCACTCGCCTGCGCCCAGGATCGCATCAACGAGAAAACGCTCGCGCGCGACTTCGGCGCTTCAACGGCACCCTTCGCTGCGATCGACGGCTACGACGATCTGGTCGCCGCCGTGAACGGTTCGATTGGCGTGCCAAGCATCCTGAAGACGCGCCGCTTCGGCTACGACGGCAAGGGGCAGGCCAAGATCCTGACGTCCGGCGACGCCAAGGCCGCATGGGAGGCGATGCGCGGCCAGCCCTCGATCCTGGAAGGTTTCGTCGACTTCAAGTTCGAGGTATCGGTCGTCGCCGCTCGTGGACTGGACGGTGCCTTCCGCGCGTTCGACGTCACTGAGAACGAGCACCGCAATCATATGCTGCATCGCTCGGTGGCGCCGGCCCGGTTGACGCCGGCGGCGGCAGCGGATGCAGTCGGGATCGCCCAGCGCCTTGCGGACCGTCTGGATTATATCGGTGTCTTCGCGATCGAGTACTTCGCAGTTGCAGCCGGCAACGGCACCGAGCTGTTCGTCAACGAAATGGCACCGCGCGTCCACAATTCCGGTCACTGGACGATGGACGGCGCGTCAACCTCCCAGTTCGAGCAGCACATTCGTGCCGTCGCCGGCTGGCCGCTCGGCGCGGCCGCCCGCATCGCACCGGCTGTCGAGATGATCAACCTGATCGGCGACGATGTTCTCGCCTGGGAAAAGCTCGCCGCCGAGCCCGGCACCTACTTCCACCACTACGGGAAGACCGATGCGCGCCCGGGTCGAAAAATGGGCCACATCAACCGGCTTCTCTCCGGAGAGCCGAACTGACACCGGCATCGTCTCGGGTGTACTTGCACTTTTCGCACCACCTCCGCACACTATGCGGACCAGCTTTACGACATGGAGCCCTCTTATGACCCCTTCCTACAAGGTATTGCCGCGCGCGCACTCTGGCCATCTCGTCCGCTCAGGGGACGGCGCGGGGGGATCGCCGGTGGCTGCCATCTTGGGGCCCATGCCGGAATGGGATCTGTCGGACCTCTATACCTCGCCCGATGCGCCGGAGGTCGCCCGCGACCTGAAGGCAGGTGCCGCCGAGGCCAAGCGCATCAAGGAGACCTATCAGAGCACAGTTGCCGACTGCGCCCGCGACGGTGCGAAGCTCGCCGAAGCCGTCAAGTCGTATGAGGCGCTATCGGACCTGCTCGGCAAGCTCGGCTCCTACGCGGGGCTCTATTATGCCGCCAACCAGGCCGACGCCATCCGCGCCAAGTTCTACGGCGACGTGTCGGAAGCCCTCACCCGCATCGTCGACGGACCTCATCTTTTTCGAACTGGAATTGAACCAGATCGACGATGCGTTCTGGCCGAGGCCGTCAAGGCGCCTGCACTGGTGAAGTACAAGCCGTGGCTCGAAGACCTGCGCAGGAAAAACCCTATCAGCTCGAGGAAAAGATCGAACGCGCTGTTCACCGAGAAGGGCCAGACCGGACGCGCGGCGTTCAATCGCCTGTTCAGCGAGACCATGACGGCGCTGCGCTTCAACGTCGAAGGTGAGCAGCAGCCGCTCACGCTCGAACCGACCCTCAATCTCTTGTCAAACGCCAGCGAACCCAAGCGCAAGGCCGCCGCCGCCGCGCTAGCCAAGGTGTTCGGCGACAACATTCGCCTGTTCACACTGATCACGAACACGCTCGCCAAAGACAAGGAAATCTCCGACCGCTGGCGCGGCTTCAAGGATGTCGCCGACAGCCGTCATCTGGCGAACCGAGTCGAAGCGCCCGTCGTCGAAGCGCTGGTGTCGTCGGTGCGGGCCGCCTATCCGCGGCTATCGCATCGCTATTACGCCATGAAGGCGAAGTGGCTCGGCATAGAGCGCATGTCGCATTGGGATCGCAACGCCCCGCTGCCCGACAAACCCGAGCGCATCTTCACCTGGGCCGAGGCTCAAGCGACGGTGCTGAAGGCCTACGGCGCGTTCGCCCCCGACATGGCTGCGACCGCCAAGCAGTTCTTCGACAAGGGCTGGATCGACGCTCCGGTGCGCGAGGGCAAGGCGCAGGGCGCATTCTCGGCCTCCACCGTGCCGAGCGTTCACCCCTACGTGCTGATGAACTACCAGGGCAAGCCGCGCGATGTGATGACACTGGCGCATGAACTGGGTCACGGCGTGCATCAGATGCTGGCGCGCGATCAGGGCCCGCTGCTGGCTCCCACCCCGCTGACGCTGGCCGAGACGGCCTCCGTGTTCGGCGAAATGCTGACCTTCAAGGCACTGCTGGCGGAAACGAAGGACGCCAAGAAAAGAAGGCGATGATCGCCGGCAAGGTCGAGGACATGCTGAATACGGTCGTGCGCCAGATCGCGTTCTACTCTTTTGAGCGCAAGGTGCACGAGGCGCGCCGGAGCGGCGAACTGACGGCCGAGCAGATCGGTAAGTTCTGGATGGAAGTGCAAAGTGAGAGCCTCGGCCCCGCGATCGAGCTGAAGCCCGGCTACGAAGTGTTCTGGACCTACATTCCCCACTTCGTCAATTCGCCGTTCTACGTCTACGCCTACGCCTTCGGCGACTGCCTCGTGAACTCGCTCTATGGGCTGTATCAGGAGGCGCACCCAGGCTTCGTCGGCAAGTACTTCGACATGCTGAAGGCGGGCGGTTCCAAGCACCATTCGGAGCTTCTCGCGCCATTCGGCCTCGACGCCCGCGACGCCGAGTTCTGGAACAAGGGCCTGCGCGTCATCGAAGGCATGATCGACGAGTTGGAGGCGATGGAAAAAGCAGTGTGATGGAGGCTGGCGGGGTGGAGCTGACGGCCGTTTGACGTCACGGCCGACGGTTGAGGGTTAGCGGGCACCTGCCGCCCACTCTGATGGTCGGCGGTTAGTAAACTGCAATCTGATAGAAAGTTTCTGCCTCGGCGGTTTCGTCCATCGATGCTGCTGGGTAGTAGTCCGCCATGTCGATGGCGAAAGTGAACGCATCCGGGCTCAACGCTGCAGATGCCGCCGCCGTGTCGGCTCCATCAACGCTCGATGCGACATCGAGGACGCCGGGAAGGTCCAGCGACGTCTCAGGGGTTGCATCCATAGCCTTGGCTGACATTGAACCTGTCAGCGCGGGAGCACTGATGCCATTGAAGCTCACGAACCCATCGACTCCCAAGGCATCTTCGCCGCCTATCCGTCTAATCGCCGGCCACCCGCAAAAGTACGTGTCGCTATCGACTTCCTTGCGGAGCGACTTGGGCCGGTGCCGCCGTGGGATCGGCCAGACTGAGGCGTGAGGTCAGCGCGACACGGTCGGAAAGGCCGTCACCCCATGCGACCCCGGTTGCCTTGACTGCCTCAACAAAGCGTTCGCGCGGGATGAAGCGAACATGATATTGGCCTAGCTCATCGCATTTGATCGGGGGAAACCTGATGGAAAGAATTTCACGCGTCTTTCTCGCCGGTCTTCTGGCGCTGCTGCCGCTGATCGTCACGGTCGTCGTTGCGGCGTGGGTGGTTTCGATCGGCACGGACTACATCGGGCCGAACAGCAAGTTCGGCCGCATGCTGGTCTCGCTCGGCCTCAGCGTGCAGGCGACCTTCGTCGCTCCCTATGTCGTCGGGCTGGCAATCGTGATCGTTTTCATCTTCCTGCTGGGTCTGCTCGTCGAAACCAGCGTGGGTCCCTGGTTCGAGGGGCTGTTCGAGCGGATCATCCGGCGCATTCCGATCGTCTCGAACGTCTACGACCTGTCGAAGAAATTTGTGTCCCTCGTCGACACGAACGGCAACGACAGCATCAAGAGCATGAGCCCCGTTTGGTGCTTCTTCGGCGGCGAGCCCTCGGCGGCGGTGCTGGCCCTCCTGCCGTCGTCGAAGCCGGTTCTGATTGGCGACCAGGAATATCTGGGCATCCTCATACCGACGGCCCCGGTGCCGATCGGCGGCGCCCTGCTCTACGTGCCGTCGGGCTGGGTCAGGCAAGCGGAAGGCGGCGTTGACCAATTGATGAGCGTCTATGTCTCGATGGGCGTCACCCCGCCCGCGTCGATGCCGTCGTCGGACGGCAAGGCATCGGCCTGACCTCCAGGGCGGACTTCATTGCAGGGTTCCTTAAGCATGAACGCGAAAGCCGTCGTCGGCGTCGCTGGCATTGTGTCGCAAAACGGCTCAAGCTAGCCTGCGAACAGGTCGGAGGCTGAAGGATTCGCCCGGCGCCGTTCAGAACGCCAGCTTCAAAGGCTACCTGAAATGAAGGTCTTACTGCGTCGCGTCGTTATCTTTCTTATGGTCGTCGTCGTTGCAGCCGCCGCGAACATCAGCTTCTCGAGCGACGCGGAAGCTCGCAGGGGTGGGCATGCCATTCGCTCCGGCAAGCACATCAGCCACGCTGGCCGTCATATCAACCACGCCGGCAATCACTATCGGCGCTACTACGATGGCCGCCGCGTCGCGCGCCGCGTCGCCATCGGCGTCGGAACCGGCATCGCCATCGGCGCCGCGACCAACTCATATCGGTACAGCTGCGGAAACCTCGTCTATCGCTGTGACCGCGGTGAGAGCTGGGCCTGCCGCGAATACAGCCGCCGCTGCTACTGAGGCCATGTAGAGATCAAGGCGCGCCGGACCACATGATCGGGCGCGAGCTTTCAATTTCGGGATCACGGCTCAAACCGCTGCGAGACTGGCTCTGTAGACGTAGTACGCCATCAGTGCCGTGATGAACGGAATGATGATTACATGGGTGAGGCCAAGCGCCCTCTGCAGCCACAGCCGCATCGTCACGAAGGGATTGATGCGTGCCACCGAGATACCGATCATCACACTTACCGCAAGGTAGTTGAACAGGAAGATGCGGTCCGAGAGCGTCGTCGTGCCGGCATCGACCGCCGGCAATGACAGATACAGCGCGACGGCAGACAGCAGCGCGGTAACCTGGATGGTGACGATGGCTTCGAAGTGCGTTAGCGGAATGAAGATCGACATGTACGCGACGATCAGGATGAACATCAGCGGAACGACGACGCGGAGAAAGTAGTCTGTCGTCTGCCGCGTCATCATCCAGACGAAGCTCGCCTTGTAGAACGGCACCACGCTCTTCTCGTGCGACTTGGCGTCCACGGTCGACACGAAATCCTCGTCGTACCCCACATACTGCATGCGCGGCTCCCACCCGTCCACGCTTACCGCCTGATCGCGCAGCGAACGGGGAGGCGGCTGGACAATGAACGGCGCATCCCCCCGCTTGGGCCGGATATCGATGGCGAACCTCTGGGTATCGAAGGGATAGGTCGCAAGGTCCGGATCGTACATGAAGCGCCCAGATACTTGGTAGATCTTCGTATCGTCGGGATAAGCGTCGCTCTTGCCGCCGTCATTCATGACCTGCACGGTGATCTGGCGGTCGTTGGTTTCAGGATTGAGCAGGGCGTTGGAAAACTCCAGCATGTCGATCGACGCGCCTTTGCCGTCGTCTCGCATTGAAAGGTAGAACTCGGCGAAGAAGGATTTCTCGTTGTCGTCCACGCGCAGCACGCGCTGCAGGTCGATGTCGAGGTACAGTGTGTTGATCGACCGCAACGTCTCATTGCGCAGCCGCGTGAACTGCAGCGGCGCGAGTTGGGTCCCATCGAGACGCGGAGAAAGTTGCACGACGAACGGTGTCTGCGCTGCCGTTCGCGACGAGGGTAGGAACGACCAGTTGTCGAACTGCCCCTGGAAGACGCCCCTGCCGGACGCGTAGGTCGTTCCGAGCTGTTTCAGAATATGGGCGCGCAAATCTGCGATGCTGGCGTTTCGATCGGCGGAACGGACGGCGGCCGCGACGAGAGCGACCATGTCGGCGTACTGGGTGCCGTTTCCGATGGCCCGGAGATTTGCATTGCTAAGCGGATCAGGAGCGGCGTTGTCGGGCCGCGGCTTGCACTCGCCGTTCTTCCAACCGGGCGCGGCGCTGACTTTGGTGCCTTCGAAGATCCACTCCTCGGGACCGGCGAGGGCAACGCGCTTCAAAAGACGATCGGCATAGACTTCAGGCAGGCGATCCCAGGCGAGTTCGTAGAGCTGAGAGGGATAGGCGGTGGAGATCTCGGCTGGAATGGCATCGATGCGGCCCGTGAGAAATAGCGCGGGCGTGGCACCGGCAGCCATCAGGTCCTTCATGAAGTCGCCGTTGCGATTGCCCCCGATGGCTAAAAAAACCAGATCGGGAGCCTTGAGCTTCATGTCGGCGATGACCGCCGCCACTTCGGCCGGGTCGAGCTTTTCGTCCGTGAGTGTCAGACGATGATCACCAACCAGGCCATCCGAACCGAACGCGTTCCGCAGCCCGTCGGCCAGCGTGGTGCTGAAAATGTTATCCTTAAACCCAATAAATGCAGTCTTCTTTATGCCCGTGCGCTTTACGAACTGCACGAGGACGGGCAGCCGTTCGTCGTCCTGTGACGGCCGCATCGTGTAGACGTTGTGATAGTCCTCGAAGATGCTATTGACGGTGATGGCGGAAAGGAACGGGATCTGCTTGTCCCTGATCTCGGCACCTGTGGCCTCGAACACCGCTTTCGCCCGATCGGAACTGGATAGGCCGACCATGGCGACGGCCGTCGGCTCGGACAGGGCCTCACGCATATTGACGACGGCTCGGTTCACATCTCGGAAGTCATCCAGAAAGTTGAGGTCGAGGGGATGGCCCGCGATGCCGCCTTGCTGGTTTATCCGCTGTTGCTCGAGTTTTGTGAAACGCTTGATGGCTCCAACGTCGCCGCGATCGTAGCATTCGTCATTTCGCGTGCTGATGAAGACGTTGATCGTGACGTGCGGCTTGTTGGCCGCCTCGGCCTCCCCCACCGCCTGCGCGGCAGCCGGCGCGCCGATCGTCACGGCAAAGAGCGCCAAGGTGCAGGCGCCCCATCCCGAAAGCGCGACCAGCGATCGGCGCCGGCCGGCAGCCCTCGCGTCTTTCGGACGCCGCAGCAATGAGCACGCAAATGGCATCATGATTTCGATCCTTGGCAGGCGATTTCTTGGATTCCTAGTAACAGACGACGGGCCGCCTGCGTCATGAGACGTGAGCGGCGCATCGGCGACTGTGGCGCTCTTGGCACACATGCGGCACCCACCGCACGGGAGCGGGCGTAGCGGCCAAAGGCCACCGCGGTATCTGCCGGCGATGCGACGGCGATGCGACGGCGATGCGACGGCGATGCGACGGCGATGCGACGGCGATGCGACGGCGATGCGACGGCGATGCGACGGAACACCTGCCATTTGCGACGGTTGTCAAGTGGATTACTGGTTCACGTATGTCAAAATGATGGCTTCGAAGACGCAAGCGTCGAGCGTATAAGCGTGCAACACGATCCGCTGCACCGCGCACGCGGCATGCCGTCTAGGAGGTGCCTCAGTGGCACAGTCCAATCTCGCTGAATTGCGCCAGACATCAGGCGCCAGCGACAATCCCCATGCACCTCATAAGTTCTGGACCCTCGTCGTAGGATCGATTGGCGTCGTCTATGGCGACATCGGCACGAGCCCTCTCTACGCCATGCGAGAGGCCGTTGTTGCCGCCAACCACTCCGGCATCAAGACTCACGACGCGGTCCTCGGCGTGCTGTCGCTGATCTTCTGGGTTCTCATCCTGATCGTCACCCTGAAGTACGTTCTGGTTCTGCTGCGTGCCGACAACAAGGGCGAGGGCGGCACCTTTGCGCTGATGGCTCTTGGGCAATCGGTCGCCAAGCGCAGCGCGCCTCTTATCTTCACCTTGGGCATTGCCGGTGCGGCCTTCTTTTACGGAGACAGCGTCATTACGCCGGCCATTTCCGTGCTGTCGGCGGTCGAAGGTTTGAAGCTGGTCTCGCCAGAATTCGAACGCTTCGTCGTCCCCCTCTCGATCGTCATCCTCATAGGACTGTTTTCGGCGCAGTCGCGCGGCACGACAAAGGTCGCCATGCTGTTTGGTCCAATCACGGCTGTATGGTTCCTGGCCATGGGCATTGGCGGCGCCATACATTTTACCGATGAACCGAGGGTATTTCAGGCGGTCAACCCGTTGCACGGCATCGGCTTCATTGCCACCAACGGCGTTGCCGGCATGACCGTGATGGGGCTGGTGTTCCTCGCCGTCACGGGCGCTGAGGCGCTTTATGCCGATCTCGGCCACTTCGGACGCAAACCCATCCAAACCGCATGGCTCTGGTTCGTTTTTCCGGCGCTGGTGTGCAACTACTTCGGACAGGGCGCGCTGCTCCTGTCGACGCCCGAGGCGATAGAAAGCCCCTTTTACCGGCTTTATCCGGAATGGGCGCTGATCCCTATGGTGATCCTCGCCACCATGGCAACTGTCATCGCCTGTCAGGCTGTGATAACGGGCGCGTTCTCGATCACGCGTCAGGCCGTGCAGCTCGGTATTCTGCCGCGCATGGCGATCCGGCACACTTCGGAGTCCATGGCCGGCCAGATTTACCTGCCGCGCGTCAACTGGCTGCTGCTCGCCCTGGTGCTGTTCGTCGTCGTCACCTTCCGCTCATCGAGCAACCTTGCCGCCGCCTACGGTGTTGCCGTCACCGCCGCGATGCTGATCGACAGCTGCATGGCCTTCTTCGTCATCTGGAAGCTGTGGCGGTGGCCGTTATGGCAAGCTCTGGCCTTGATGCTGCCGCTGGCGCTCATCGAGCAATCCTTCTTCACGGCCAACATGCTCAAGGTCCTGGACGGCGGGTGGATGCCGCTCACCATCGCCGCGTTGCTTGCCGGTGTGATGTGGACATGGCTGCGCGGCTACGGCCTGTTGAGCCGCGAAGCGCGCAAGAACGAGGTTGGTCTTGACTGGCTGGCGCGCAAGTTGGAGGCGAAACCGCCGGCGCGCGTCAATGGCACGGCGGTGTTCCTGTCGGCCGACGTGGATGCCGCCCCTACCTCCCTGATGCATAATCTGAAGCACAATCGCGTCCTACACGAACGCAATGTCATCCTGACGATACACACGGAAGACACGCCGCGGGTACCGCGCCACGAGCGGGTCGAGATCAACCGGTCCAACGAGAACTTCATCAAGGTGAAGGCTCGTTACGGGTTCATGGAAACGCCGAGTATTCCGAAGATCCTCGAACACTGCCGGCGCAAGGATCTCAACATCGACATCGGCGCGACGTCGTTCTTCCTGTCACGCCGATCGCTGCGCTTGGCCTCCAAGTCGGAACTGCCGAGGTGGCAGCAGCGTCTGTTCATGGGTCTCTCTGCCACGGCCGAGGATGCAACGACCTACTTCCAGATCCCGACAGACCGTGTCGTCGAGGTCGGCGCGCAAGTCATGATCTGACGGTTGGAAGAGCCCGACGGTCGCGTGCCGGTCAGTGCTTCGCGAAAACCTCGGTCGTGCCGTCCTTGCGCATCAGCAGGACTTCATAGGGCTGCTTCGTCTCGCCCTGCTCCATGCCGGGCGATCCGATCGGCATGTTGGGGACCGTCACACCAAGCGCCTCCGGCTTTTCCTGCAGCAGGCGCTTCACGTCCTCAGCCGGCACGTGGCCCTCGACGACATAGCCGCCGATCATGGCCGTGTGGCAGGACGCCTGTGGCGGCTTCACGCCGAGTAAGGTTTTGAAACGGTGCAACTCTTTCGTGTCTATCGCCTTGGACTCGAGGGCAAAGCCATTCTTCGTCATGTAAGCCGTCCAGGTCGAACAGCAGTTGCAGGTAGGGCTCAGGAACACCTGACCTTGAATGGACGCCGGCACGGCGGTTTCGGCAATCGAGGGCGACCCACTGGCTAGAAACACGGCCAGTATAAAAAGGGCTCGTTTCGACATGGGATTATCTCCGGCCTTTTTCGCGGGCTTGCCATTATGCAGCAATCGAGTCCCGTTAAATTTACGTAAGTCACCCTATATAGCGAATAGTCCGATGGACTCTGAGCCGAGTGCGAGCTGGAAGACTGCATGGACAATGAAGACAACCGTTTCTCGGCTCGTGCCGCCCGATATGCCCGAGTCGGCGCGAACGTTGGGAGCGTGGCGGCCAAGGTCGCCGGACAGCGGCTTTTCGGCATCGAGGGCAACAAGTCGAAGCAGGCGGCGGAGCTGGCTGCGGCTCTTGGCGGCCTCAAGGGCCCGCTCATGAAAGTGGCGCAGCTACTCTCGACGATACCGGAAGCCCTGCCACCGGAGTATGCCCGCGAACTCGGCCAGCTGCAGAACCAGGCCCCACCCATGGGTCCGGCCTTCGTCCGCCGCCGAATGAGCGCAGAGCTGGGTACCAACTGGCGCGACAAGTTTGCGAACTTCGAAGAAGGCTCGACGGCGTCGGCGTCTCTCGGTCAGGTCCATCGCGCCACCGGTAATGATGGCCGGCGGCTGGCGGTGAAGCTGCAATATCCCGACATGCAATCGGCCGTCGAGGCCGACCTCAACCAACTCAAGATCGTGTTTGCGCTGCATGCGCGCATGGACCCCGGCGTCGAAACCGCGGAGATTCTTAAGGAGATCGCGGCCCGCCTGCGCGAGGAATTGAACTACGAACTGGAAGCCGCCCATACGCGGCTCTATGCAAAGATCTTCACGGAGAATACCGGCACGGCCGGCGGCGAAACATCGGTCATTCGCGTGCCCGAGATCGTACCCGCCCTGTCGACGAAGCGGCTCCTGACCATGACGTGGCTCGACGGCGTCAAGCTGCTCGAGCACAAGGCGGATCCGATCGAGCACCGCAATATCATCGCGCGGGCGATGTTCCGGGCTTGGTGGTATCCGTTCTCACACTACGGCGTCATCCATGGCGACCCGCATCTCGGCAACTACACGGTCTTCTCCGAAGGCGGCGTGCCGCGCGGCGTCAATCTGCTCGACTACGGCTGCATCCGGACATTCCCAGTGCCATTTGTGCAGGGCGTTCTGGATCTTTACAACGGCCTCCTGACGAACAACCGCGAGCAGGTCGTTCATGCCTACGAGACGTGGGGGTTCCGCGGCCTGTCGGTCGAACTCATCGACGCCATGAACATCTGGGCACGCTTCATTTATGGACCGCTGCTCGACGACCGCGAGCGCACGATTGCAGACGAGACCGACCCCGGCGAATACGGCCGCAGGGAAGCGTTCGCTGTTCACAAGGTGCTGAAGCAAAAAGGGCCCGTGGCCGTACCGCGCGAGTTCGTCTTCATGGACCGCGCCGCCATCGGCCTCGGCGGCGTGTTCCTGCACCTGGGCGCGAAACAGAACTGGTATCGCCTGTTCAACGAGACGATCGACGGCTTCGAAATCGCAACCGTATCCGCAAGACAGCAGCAGGCCTTCGCAGGCGCGGGCGTGCCGTTACCGACTTAGCCTCTATGCTAGGGCTGCGCCGTCTGGGCTGGAGATGCGGCGGCGTCCGACTTCTGTCGAGTTGCGGGCGCGGGCGCAGCGGTGGTCTTCGCTGCCGGCGTGTCGCCAGCAGCTTGCTTCGGGGCGACTGTTGATGCTGATGCTGCTGGTTGGGTTGATGACCCCGTTTCGACAACAGCTGACTTTTCAGCTACTGCCTTCACCGCCGCTGTCTTGGCGATAGTTGCGGCAGCTTTTGCGGTCGAAGCCTTGGTGGCAGCGGCCTTGGCCGCGGCATCTCTGGCGACAGCGTTGGGATCGGGCTTGGGCGTTCCGTCCGCGGCGTAACGATCGCCGCATTGCTTGAACAGGAACTTATTCACCGACTTGATCATGCTCTTGTGAAAAATGCCGAAGTTGTCCTCGAGCTTGGCCGCAGTCCAGACCGTGGCTTTGATCGTCGACGGACCATCGAGTTCCTGAAGGTTGATCCAGATCTTACTCGCCTTGCCGTTCTTGAACGTCAGCTTCGGCGCGAGCTTGGCGGTGACGGACTTCAATTCGCCCTCCCGTTCGACGACGCATTTCACGGTATGGGCCGGCACCTCGACCGTGTGCTCGGGTTTGGTCAGTGCCGCGATCACATCGGCGCGCGACAGCTTCAACTCGCTGCTGCATCGGGCATCGCCGAAACCCCACTTCATGGTCTTGGCTTCGCCGCCCTTAAGCGTGTCCTTGGCCCAGGTCTTGGAAACCTTGCAGGAAAGGTCCGATCCGGCCGGCTTGCGGCCCAGCGCCATCGTGCAGATCTGACGCTCGCAGGCTTTGAGCGCGACCATCTCCTTGGGCTCCGGCTCCAGGGCGATCGCCGGCCCAACCAGCAGAGCGCTTCCGACCGTCGCCACGCAGGCGGTGCGCAGCGCGACGCGGGACCAGCGTATTTCAGGCAGCGCTACAGCGTGTTTCACAATTGCTCCCACGGTCCCACCGGTATGTGCCAACACAATTGAGCCGGAATGAGACAGGGGCACAAGGCCGGTAGCCGGCGAGGCATCCCACCCTAGTCCCTTGGTCGATCGCGGCTGCTCTTGATGTATCCTCAGCGTTGCTATAGGTACGCAAACAACACGGAAAATAGGCGACTTGAGGGAGGGACAACCATGAGCGTAGACACCACCGGCGGCCATCCGGACATGGATTACGGCGAGGCCAACCGCACCTACGCCCGCTTCATCAAGCTGTCGAAGTTCGCCATCGTCTTCCTCGTGCTTCTGCTTTTGGCGATGTTCTACTTCCTCGTTTGACGGACAATCCGGCTGCGGCACGCCCTCGCGGGTCTGACCTCTGCCGATCATTTCGCATCCGGAAACGGCATGGCAAACTCCAATCCGGATCCACTAGAGAACTGAATTTCATCGGCTTTCTTGCCAGGAGCCGCCATCATCGGAAGCTTGTATGGTTACCATTGCTGTCACCGCAGAAGAGACCGATGAGCCGCGGGTGGCGGTTTCGCCCGAAACGGTGAAGAAGCTGGTTGGGCTTGGCTGCAAGGTCAAGATCCAGTCTGGTGCTGGTCTGCGGTCGCGCTTTTCCGACGACATGCTGGCGGCACAGGGCGCCGAGATCGCGCCGACAGCTGCCGCAGCCATTGCCGATGCCGACGCGCTACTCAAAGTCCGCCGGCCAAGCACCGATGAACTCGCCGCGTTGAAGCCCGGCGCCTTCGTCATGGCCATGATCGAGCCGTACGGCGATCCCGCCGCGCTCGCGACGGCAGCCCAGTCCGGCGCGACGCTGTTCTCCATGGAATTCATGCCGCGCATCACCCGTGCCCAGTCAATGGACGTGCTGTCGAGCCAAGCCAACCTCGCCGGCTACAAGGCGGTAGTCGACGGCGCCGCCATGTTCGGCCAGGCATTGCCGATGATGATGACAGCGGCTGGCACCGTACCGGCGGCGAAGGTGTTCATCATGGGCGTCGGCGTTGCCGGTCTGCAGGCGATCGCCACGGCGCGACGCATGGGCGCCATTGTGACGGCGACCGACGTGCGGCCCGCCACCAAGGAGCAGGTGCAGTCGCTCGGCGCGAAGTTTATCGCTGTCGAAGACGAAGAGTTCAAGCAGGCCCAGACCGCCGCAGGATATGCCAAGGCGATGTCGCCCGAGTATCAGGCGAAGCAGGCGGAACTCATCTCCAACCACATCAAGAACCAGGACATCGTCATCACGACTGCGCTCATTCCGGGTCGCCCCGCGCCGCACCTAATCACGCGCGCCATGGTCGAAAGCATGAAGCCCGGCGCAGTCATCGTCGATCTGGCCGCTGAACGCGGCGGCAACTGCGTGGCGACGGTTCCGGGCCAGACGGTCGATGTCGGCGGCGTCAAGATCGCCGGCCCGATCAACCTTGCCGGGACTGTGGCCGTCAATGCGTCGAGCCTGTACGCCAAGAACCTCTTGGCCTTCCTCGAAACGATGATCGACAAGAAAGAAAAGAAGCTGGCCATCAACTGGGACGACGAGATCGTCAAGGGCACCCTGGTGGCTAAGGATGGCAAGATCGTTCACCCGAACCTGCTGCCGAAGGCGGCCTGAGGACGTGCGATGACACAGTTGAAGACGGCTCTTCTCTCAATTGCCGCCGTGATGATCACGGCGACGGGCGCGGCTGCCTCCGAAGGAATCGGCGGCTCCGTCGACCCGACCGTCTACCGCCTGATGGTGTTCGTGATGGCGATTTTCGTCGGCTACTACGTGGTGTGGAGCGTCACGCCGGCACTGCATACGCCGTTGATGTCGGTGACCAATGCGATCTCCTCCGTTATCGTGGTCGGCGCACTTCTCGCGGTTGGTGTCAACCTCACCGCCTCCGACAGTTTCCTCGCCAAGATCTTCGGCCTTCTCGCTCTCGTCATGGCCTCGATCAACATCTTCGGCGGCTTCCTCGTCACTCAGCGCATGCTGGCGATGTACAAGAAGAAAGACACTCCCCCGAAGAAATAAGCCGTCTTTTCCTCTGAACCCGCCGTAACTCCCGCTCAGGATCACCCGAGATGACTGCCAACACCGCCGCACTCCTGTACCTCGTCTCGGGTGTGCTGTTCATCCTTGCGCTGCGCGGACTTTCGAGCCCGGCCTCGTCGCGGCAGGGCAACCTGTTCGGCATGATCGGCATGACAATCGCGGTGCTGACGACGCTGGCGCAGCTCGGAGATCAGGGCATCCTGACCTGGATCCTGGTCCTCGCCGGTCTCGGCGCGGGCGCGTTCATCGGGGCCAAGACGGCTCGTGAAATCCCGATGACGATGATGCCGGAACTGGTTGCGGCATTTCACTCGCTCGTAGGTCTTGCAGCCGTGTTCGTGGCCGCCGGCGCGCTCTATGCGCCGAGCGCCTTCAACATCGCCGACGCCAACGGCAATATAGGTTTCGCCAGCCTGCTCGAAATGTCTCTGGGCGTCGCAATCGGCGCCATCACGTTCACCGGGTCGGTGATCGCGTTTGCCAAGCTGTCAGGACGCATGTCCGGCACGCCGATCATCCTGCCGCTGCGCCACGTCCTCAATCTGGCGCTCGGCGCGGCAATCATCCTGCTGATCTACTGGTTCTGCCAGTCGGGCGGCTCAGCCTGGATGTTCTGGCTGATCGTCGGTCTCAGTCTGCTGTTCGGCGTCCTTATCATCATCCCCATCGGCGGCGCTGACATGCCCGTCGTCGTGTCGATGCTGAACTCCTATTCCGGCTGGGCGGCAGCCGGTATCGGCTTCACACTTGGCAACATCGCCCTAATCATCACCGGCGCACTCGTCGGCTCGTCGGGCGCGATCCTGTCCTACATCATGTGTAAAGGCATGAACCGCAGCTTCATTTCCGTTATCGCGGGCGGTTTCGGCGGCGAGACGGCTGCTGCCGGCGGTACAAAAGGCGAGCAGAAGCCGGTCAAGCTCGGCTCGGCGGAAGACGCAGCCTACGTGCTCAAGAACGCCTCCAAGGTCATCATCGTGCCGGGCTACGGCATGGCTGTCGCCCAGGCACAACACGCACTGCGCGAAATGGCCGACAACTTGAAGAAGGCCGGCGTCGAGGTGAAGTACGCGATCCACCCCGTGGCAGGCCGCATGCCCGGCCACATGAACGTGCTGCTCGCGGAAGCCAACGTGCCCTACGACGAGGTGTTCGAACTGGAGGACATTAACAGCGAGTTCTCCCAGGCCGACGCGGTCTACGTCATCGGCGCCAACGACGTCGTCAATCCGGCCGCCGAGGACGACAAGACCTCGCCCATCTACGGCATGCCCGTGCTGCAAGTGTGGAAGGCCGCGACGGTGTTTTTCAACAAGCGCTCGCTCGCCTCCGGCTACGCCGGCATCGACAATCCCGTGTTCTATCGAGACAACACGGTAATGGTGCTGGGCGACGCCAAGAAGATGACGGAAGAGATTGCCAAGGCCCTCGCCCACTGACGGTCGGCGAGGAGGCTTAACGTTACGAAGTTGAGGCGACCTTACATGTCAATACTGACGGTTAGCCATCGCCTCCCATTCTTGCGAATCCAGAACAATCAACGGGTTGGTGGCAATGCAGCGTGAGCGCCACATCTCCACGGCCTCGTTCCGCAATCATACCATTTAATCCACGCCGCTCAAATTTACGTTAGCATGGCAGTTGGATGTCGTTCACGTCGTCGTCGCTTGCCGCTATCGCGATCCGAGAGGGCACCGGATGAAGCGCTTGGTCCCCCTGCTAGCCGCTGCTGTATCGATCACGGCCGCAGCGCTTTCGGCGAAGGCCGAGACCTTGGGCCTTCAGGCACACGTAACGATCGGCGGCGAAGAGTACTATTGCCGCGACTTCAAGGGTCAGGTCGTTCGCACTCTGATATCCAGCGGGCTTGGCGATGTTGCGCGCGCCTCCATCGTCAACCGCATGGCGATCATCCAACTCGATGACGAGCGTCTGCAGACGCTACCCGACAAGATGCAGGTGTTTTTCTTCAAGCATGAATGTGCCCACCATTTACTCGGACACATCTACAATCCCTCGCTGACGAGCGAGAACGAAGCCGATTGCTGGGCCATCAAGAATGGCCGCGACTCGGGCCTTTTCACTCGCACTGACGTGGAGAGCTTCGCGCCGTTTCTCGCAGACAGCAGTGGCTCGCCGTTCGGCCATCTGCCGGGCCCGCAGCGCGCTGCGCGACTGATCGCCTGTTTCGACGATCCATCGGACAACATGGTGGATCCGGAAATGGTTGGATCTCGCCCGCCCGCTCTCTCAGCGAGCAGGTAGCGGCACGACGAGGCGCTGACTTGGCACGATTGTGAGCCTCGAAAGCCGGTTCGCATCGACCAGCGATGCGACGGTCACTCGGTGCTGTTTTGCGATGCTGTACAACGTGTCGCCTTCCTTCACCTCGACGAAGGGCGATGTGCCGGTGGGCTGCGCGACCGAACCATTGCCAATCGCTGCGCCGGAGGGCGCCCCCGCCGTTCCGGACGCCGTCGATCCGATGGCTGTTCCCCGATTTGAAACGACCCAGCGACCCGGCGGCGATGCGCCGGGGATGTGAGCGGCGCGTTCGTGATTGGGCCCAATGTCGTGGAGGACGAGCGGTGTTACCACAGCAGAGGCCGTAGCCGGAGGCTGAAGACTTGCCGTGGAGATCGAGGACTGGCCCGCACCCTGTCCACAAGCGCCGATCACAGAGGCAAGGCCGAGTACCGAGAACAGAAAAGATGTATGCAGAGTTTTGAATCGAGAACGCATGACGGACCTCGAGAGTTGACTAACAGCCCTTAAGGAAGGGCCCGGTATGGTTAGAAAAGAGTTAAAAAAAGAGCCCCAACTCTAGGAATGGCGTCGTGCCTCGTCCACAGCATCGATACTGAGGCTGCCCCATCGGACTTTGACTATGGTGCTGCGCGGCTTATATCGCCGGTCGGCAAACGAGATGACAGATTCTGAAACTTGCGACGCAAGACACCGGATAGCGGTCGCACTGGCAAAGCTGGTTGCGGTACTGATCATACTTGTCGCGACGGTTTGGGCCGTCCTCTGGTGGCGGAACGGCGGCGCATGGTCGCTCGCCATTGAACAAGGAGTCCTGGAAACCCCGCACAACGTGCTTACGCTCTTGGTGTTTGCATTGTTTTTCGACGCGTACCGCCGCGGCACGGCGCTGTGCAATTTGCCGGTGGCGCTCATGCCATGCTGGCGCGGCTGCATTCATTCGTGAAGTAGATCTGAAGTCGATTGAAGGACCCCCGTGATATGACTGGCACTCATCACGGTCTGCAGGGCGACTTTTTCGTTGCGATGACGCCGCCTATATTGATCTACCTGTGGAGACACCGGGCCTATTGGCAAAACCTTCTCCGGCTGATGCTGAGATGGCAGTCGTGGCCCCTCTATCTTTCGGGATCCCTGCTCGCCCTGGGGGTATATCTCGACGTTAACACGATGGAGTTGCGATTCTGGGAAGAGCTGGCTGAGACGTATGGCTACGGCTTTATGGTGCTGGCTGGGTGGAGGCACAGATCCCTGGTCGGAGACCCGGTACTCGATGCCAGTGCGAGTTGACAGACTGTAGAACGCGATGATCGTAAAAATTCTGATCGCTGTCGCTGCTCTTTCCGCGATCGTGCTGCTCGGCGTGCAGATTCTGCAGCGGCGTCTGATGTACTTCCCCGATACGCTGCGCGTGCCCCCCGGTAGTGTCGGGCTGAGCAACGCCGAGGAAAAAACCCTCACCACGCCCGATGGCTCGAAGGTTCTGTGCTGGTGGACGCCACCGCAGCCTGGACGGCCGACGATCCTGTATCTACATGGCAACGGCGGGTCGCTTGTGACTCGCGCCGAACGCATGCGCAGCTACACCCAGCTTGGTTACGGTATGCTGATGATGACATACCGCGGCTACGGGGGCAGCACGGGTGAGCCCTCGGAGCGAGTCAACGTGGCAGACGCGAGGCTCGCCTACGATACGTTGATCGCCACCGGCGTACCGTCGCACCAGATCGTCATCTACGGGGAATCCCTCGGCTCGGGCGTCGCCGTAAGGGTAGCTGCCGAGAGAATCGTCGCCGGGGTCGTTCTCGATGCACCGTACACGTCGGTCGTCGAACTCGCGCAACTGCATTATCCAGCCCTTGGTCTGCTCACCCGCTGGCTGATGACGGACCGTTACGAGAGCATTCGACACATCGCGAAAGTGGCGTCTCCTTTGCTCATCGTGCATGGCAGGCTCGACACGATCATCCCCATCGAAATGGGACGTAGGCTCCATGCTGCCGCCACTGGTCCAAAAACCATGATCGAGTTTCCGTCTGCCGGGCACAGCGACCACTATCTGTTCGGCTCGTTCGACGCCATTGTCGCGTGGCTGGATAAACTGACGGCTGAACCCGGCATCCTTCAGGATGCGAAAAAGCCCCGCCGGATTTGACCAGTGGGGCTTTGAAGATTTTTCAGTCTTACCGCTCAGCGGGTGCCAAAACCGCCGCCGCCACCACCGAAACCGCCACCGCCGCCGCCAAACCCGCCGCCCGACGCACCGCCCGCTCCGGCGGGACGACCCGGACCGCCGGCGCCGCCGCGACCACCAGGACCGCCCTTGCCACCCGGACCGCCGCGCGCAGCGACCGGCTTGTTGGGCAGCAGACCTTCACGCTGCAGCTTCTTGCGGGCGAGTTTGCGGGCGCGGCGCACCGCCTCCGCCTTTTCGCGAGCGCGCTTCTCTGAAGGCTTCTCGAAATGGTTCCGGAGCTTCATCTCGCGGAAAACGCCCTCGCGCTGCAGCTTCTTCTTGAGCGCCTTGAGAGCCTGGTCGACGTTGTTGTCGCGAACGAGTACCTGCAAGCGGAATAACCTCTAGGCTTTGAGTTGATTGACGAATTTCAAATAGACTCAGCCGAGCGGCGAGCCGGGCTTAAAGCCAGCGAGCCGCGTCGGCGGGGATCTTGATGATAACTTCTAACAAACAGCGGAGGCATTGTCCACTTCTGGGTCACAAATCGCCTGCCAAGCAGGTCCTTTGCCCGCCCGATTGTCCAGTAAACAAAGAATAGGCTCAAAGTGAGTTTGACGGAAACGCCTTGTTTACGGTTGTCGGGCAATCTCGCCGTGTTGAAGTGAGTAGCCGGTCGATGGGTGTCCAATCCTGGAACGCCCATCAATGTAAAAGGGACCGGCTTTGTCCCAGTAGCGTCGAGTACGAGTGCCCCCATGGCAAAGCGTGTTCTTATCGTCGATGACGATCCGGCCCAACGCCGAATTCTCGAAGAAACACTTAAACGACTCGGCTTCGAAACCCGGACGGCAAACTCCGGCGAGCAGGCCATCCAGATCCTCGAAGGCCCCGATCGCGGCTCCATTTCCCTGGTGCTTCTCGACCTAGTCATGCCCAATGTCGACGGCATGGCGGTACTCGATCGCCTGAACGAAAAGCCCGGCATTCCGCCAATCATCGTGCAGACCGCGCACGGATCAATCGACAGCGCCATCAACGCCATGCGCGCCGGCGCAATCGACTTCGTGGTCAAGCCGGCGAGCCCGGAGCGTCTCGAAGTGTCGATCAAGAGCGCGCTCAAGATCGAAGCACTCGCAGGCGAGATCACCCGCATCAAGAAGAAAGTCGATGGCACGCTTACGTTCAATGAACTGATCGTGCGCGGCGAGGCGATGCAGCGTGTCATCTCGCTCGGCAAGCGGGCGGCTGCATCCAACATCCCCGTCCTGATCGAAGGCGAGTTGGGCGTCGGCAAGGAACTCATCGCGCGGGCCATCCAGGGCGAAAGCGAGCGCGCTGGCAAGCCCTTCATCGTCGTCAATTGCGGTGCGATCCCGGAAAATCTCGTCGAAAGCATCCTGTTCGGTCACGAGAAAGGTTCTTTCACAGGCGCCACGGACAAACGCATCGGCAAGTTCCAGGAGGCCGACGGCGGTACGTTGTTCCTCGACGAGGTCGGCGAGCTTCCGCTCGAAGCCCAGGTCAAGCTTCTGCGCGCGCTGCAGGAAGGCGAAATCGATCCGGTCGGTTCGAAGCGGCCCGTCAAGGTCAACTTCCGTCTGATCTCGGCGACCAACCGCGACATGATCCAACAGGTGAAAGACGGCAAGTTCCGCGAGGATCTATATTACCGTCTCAACGTGTTCCCGATCTGGGTGCCGCCCTTGCGCGAGCGCATCGACGATGTCTCCGAACTCGCGTCACACTTCGTGGCCAGGTTCGCCGCCGAAGAAGGCAAGCGCATCAACGCCATCGGCGGAGACGCATTGCGCCTGCTGCAGGCCTATACGTGGCCCGGCAACGTGCGTCAGCTCGAGAACGCAGTGTTCCGCGCTGTCGTTCTGGCCGACAAGCCGGAGCTCACCGTCAACGAGTTCCCACAAATCGCGGCCCACGTCGAAGGTTTCGAGGCCATCATTCCCGAGGCCCCGACCGTGCTCCAGAAACAGCCGGCCTATACCGGCCCGGCGTTGCTGGGCGCTGAGGACACAATTCCCCGAACCATCGAGATCCGCAGCAACGGCGGCCAAGGCTCGCTCGGCATCCCAGCGGTCGACGAGACCGGCGACATCCGCCCTCTGGAAGCGATCGAGGCCGACATGATCCGCTTGGCCCTCGGCCACTACCGCGGTCACATGACAGAAGTCGCCAAGCGCCTTAATATCGGCCGATCGACGCTCTATCGCAAAATGCAGGAATACGGTCTGGAGCCACGCGTCAACTAGCCAAATTTGACACCCTGCAGATCGTGGGCCCGGCGACACCGCCGGGCCTTTTTTCGTTGCTATCCGGCGGCTTGGGGACGAAGCGAATCGGCTAGGTTTCGGTCCTTGCGGGCCTGGTGCCGGGAATACCGGGAGTTTGGGCCCGTATACTTTGATCCAAGGATTGCGGAGTACGCGCGCATGCGCTCAGATCTTGCCGCATTTGCGATTGCCATCGGCACGGTGATCGCGTCGTCCATCGGCGCGACCCACGTTGTAGCCGCCGAGCCGCAAACAGCCACCCAACCGACCACGGAGCAGCAATCAATCGGTAACGCCCTGCCGGCGCTGGAGACGAGCAGCATCGAGACAAAGGTTTCCGCCGCCGTGCCCTCCGGCAGCGCCATCGGCCAGGCGGCGCGCGTACTGCTCGAGCCCGATCCGCCCGCAAAAGAACCGGCGGCTCAATACGCCGACATCCCGCAGCCATCGTCCGAGGAGCGCGACCGCATCGCGCTGTCGCAGTTCTATCAGAGCCGGCAGGATGAGCCGCTTTGGGTAACCAGCACCGGCTACACGGCCAAGGCGCTGAATGCCATCGCCGAATTGAAGCGAGCTGCCGAATGGGGGTTCGACCCTGCCATCTTCCCGGTCCCCGAGTTGCCGCTGGAACGGGCCGGTGGGCCTGATCTCGCCGCCGTCGATCTCGCCAAGGCGGAGACACGGCTGTCGCTGGCCATGATGAAGTATGCGCGCTTTGCCCGCGGCGCGCAGATCAACAATCCGCCGGAAGAGCTGTCGTCCTACATCGATCGCCGACCGCAGGTGCGCGACAGAAAGCTGCTGCTCGAAGCCTTCGCATCGTCGTCCGACCCGGCCAGCATCTTGGTTGGCCTTCATCCCCAGCAGCCCCAGTTCGAAAAGCTGCGTCAGGCGTGGCTGGAGGCCCGCCGCGTCCAGAAAGGCAAGTTGCCCAAGCTTCCGGCCGGAGCGGACCTGAAGCCCGGCGACCGCAACCCCCAGATCGCGGTTCTGCGCAAGCGCCTTGACATCCCCGTGGCGACAAACGACGCCGAGGACCTGTACGATGACGAATTGGCCAAGGCGATGAAGGGGTTCCAGCTCCTTCGCGACATCGAGCCCGCCGATGGCGTCGTCACCGCGGCAACGCGCTCTGAACTCGCCAAGCCGCAGAAGGCGAACGTCGAGCAACTGGCGGCCAACATGCAGTCCTGGCGCTGGATGCCGGAGGACTGGGGCCAGTTCCATGTCTGGGTGAATGTTCCCGAGTTCATGATCCGCATCGTCAAGAACGGCGAGCTCGTCTTCACCGAGCGTATCACGGCGGGACTGGTTGCCAAGCAGACACCGATCTTTTCAGACAGAATGGAGCTGGTCACATTCAAGTCGATCTGGAAGGTGCCCGACAGCATCAAGGTGCGGGAAATCTGGCCGAGCCTGCTGCGCGGCGGCGCGCTGATGCGCCAGCACGGCCTGCGCATGGAACGCAACGGGCAGGACGTCGACTGGACCAAGATCGACTGGTCGAAAACCAGTATGGAAGAGTATAACGTGTATCAGCCGCCCGGCCCCAAGAACCAGCTCGGCCTCGTCAAATTCTCGTTCCCGAGCAAGCACTACGTGTTCATGCACGACACACCCGACAAGTACATGTTCAACTGGACGCGCCGCGCTAACAGTCACGGCTGCATGCGCATCCGCAATCCGCTGCAAATGGCGGCCGTTATCCTCGGCGAAGACAAGGGCTGGGACCGCGCCAAGATCGACGATCTCGTCCGCAACGGACCCGACCATAACGTCATCGAACTCGAAAAGAAGATTCCCGTTCACATCACGTACTTCACCGCCGAAGTCGGCAAGGGCGGCAAGATTTCGACATTTGCCGACGTTTATGGCCATGAGAAGCGCATCAAGCTCGCCCTGGCTGGCAAGTGGAGCCAGATAGCCCGAGGACCCGACCACCTGGCGCCGGTCGATGAAAAATCGGTTCCGCGCGTCGCCGTCAGCGGGCGGACACCCAAGAAATCCGAACAGGGCATCGGCGACTTCATCAGTTCCGCACTCGGCGGATTATGACAGGCTACGGCAGAGCCGGCGGCCTTGCTGCCACAGGCCGCCACAATCCGAACCAGTACTTTGTAATTCGGCAACACTTCTGCCCCATGCTTCGAGCAGAACAAGTGCTGGCTAGAGGCATTTCTATGCGCACCACAAAGCCTGGGCTAACGTCAGAACGCAATACGAAAAGTCGGAGACATGTAAATGCGTTTTGGGCACGCCCTCCTTCCGGTCAGCCTTGCGTGCCTTCTTGGCGTCGTCGCAGCCAGCGCCGCATCGGCGCAGGATACTGCAGTCCAAGACGCCGCAGGTCAGGCCCAACTCGCCAATGCCGAGCAGGTGGCAAACGGCACTGAGGCCGACCCCCCCATCGGCGCTGACGTCCGAAAGAAAATCATGGATCTGTCGGCCAAGATCAGCGAGGAGGAGGCTGCCGATTGGCAGGCGCTTCTCGCCGAATATGAAGAACGCAAAGACGAACCGTTGTGGGTCTCCAAGAGCGGCCTCAATCTGCGAGGCGAGGCGATCGTTGCCGAACTGGCGAACTCCGGCGACTGGGGACTGGACGCTTCGGACTTCAGGGTTCCCACCCTGAAGGCCGGGTCGAGCAGCGCCGACATAGCGCGTGACAAACTCGTCGATACCGAGATGCAGTTGTCGCTTGCGGTCCTGAAGTGTGCCCGATATGCGCGCGGGGGGCGCATCACAGATCCAGCCAAGCAGCTTTCGTCATATCTCGACCGCTCGCCGCAATACAAAGGCCCCAAGGTTGTGCTCGACGCTGTCGCCGGCACCACGGACCCGACCGATGTGCTGCGCGAACTGCACCCGAAGCATCCCCAGTTCGACAAGCTGCGCCGACAGTACCTCGAGCTGCGCAACAAGGCGAAGTGCGAGAGCGACGATATCGTGCGGCTCCCCGCGAAGGGCCCGAAGCTGATCCCGGGAGAGAAGAACGAACAGGTCGCCATGCTGCGCAAGCGTATGGGTCAGGATGACCCGTCTATCGTCGATGCCACCCCATCTACGACGACGCACTCGCAGACGCCGTGAAGGCCTTCCAGGAGAAAAAGGGACTGAAGGCGGACGGCATTGTCGGCCGCACGACCCGCGACGCTCTGAATGACATCGAGATGCCGAGCCCGGAGCGGCTCCTCGCCAACATGGAACAGTGGCGCTGGATGCCCGAGGATCTGGGAGAGACATATGTCTGGGTCAACATCCCGGAATTCATGGTTCGGGTCGTCAAGGACAACCAGGTCATATTCGAGGAGCGCGCCATTACCGGCGAGGTCTCCAAGCAGACGCCCGTGTTCTCCGACGCTATGGAAACGATCTACTTCCATCCGCGCTGGAACGTTCCAGAAAGCATCAAGGTACTGGAGCTCTACCCGAGCCTCGCTCGCGGCGGCGGCGGCTTCCAGCGGCAGGGCCTGATGCTAATGCGCAACGGACGCTTCGTCGATCCGTATTCGGTCGACTGGTCGCGTTCGGATATCCGCAACTTTGATGTGTATCAGCCGTCAGGTCCCTCGAACGTGCTCGGCCTGTTGAAGTTCGTGTTCCCGAACAAGCACGGCGTCTACATGCATGACACCACGGCCAAGAGCCTGTTCAACGAAGCAAGCCGGCCCTTCAGCCACGGCTGTATGCGCGTTCGCAACCCGCTGCAGATGGCGGAAGTGCTGCTCGCGGCCGACCAGGGTTGGGATGCGGCACGGATCGAAAACATCATCCAGTCCGAGCCGGACGAGACGGCGGTGACCTTGCAGCACAAGATCCCGGTTCACGTGACCTACTTCACGTCGATAATCGATGCCGACGGCAAGGAGCAGACCTTCAAGGACGTCTACGGCCACGAACAGCGCATCAAGCAGGCGCTTGCCGGCGAGTGGTCGCAGATTGCGCGCGGGCCCGATCACCTTGCCCCGGTCAAGTTCCAGCGGGCCCAGTATGCTCGCTCGCACGAGGATTGGGGCTCATTCTTCGGCGGCCCGGGCCTGCCCGGCCAGAAGCGCTATTCGACCTCGAACAATGCATTCAATGACTTCATGAACAACATGTTCGGCGGTTTCTGATCAAACGGACAGCGCGACCAGATCCGTCTGCGCGCGCTGCCTTGTTACCCTGGTCGTCTCAATGGCCTGAGCGATCGCCGAACACGTAGCCGGATCCGCGCACGGTGCGGATGGGATCGGGCTCCTTGCCGCGGATCAGCGACTTGCGAAGACGACCGACGTGAACGTCGACCGTCCGCTCGTCGACATACGCGTCGCGGCCCCAGACGCCGTCGAGCAGCTGAGTGCGCGACAGGACGCGACCCGGGCTTTCCATCAGGAACTCGAGCAGACGAAACTCCGTCGGCCCGAGATGAACATCGCGCAACCCGCGCGTTACCCTGTGGGCCGCCCGGTCGAGCTCTATGTCTCCTATGCGCAGCACGTCCGCCATGCGGTCGGGCGAGGCCCTGCGCAGGATCGCCTTGACGCGGGCCATTAGCTCGGGGAGCGAAAACGGCTTGGTCACATAGTCGTCTGCGCCCGTCGTCAATCCTCGGATGCGATCTGCCTCTTCGCCGCGTGCGGTGAGGAGAATAATCGGAATGGCCTTGGTTTCGATCCGCGCCCTGAGACGCCGGCAGAGTTCGATGCCAGAGGCGCCGGGCAACATCCAGTCAAGCAGAACAAGATCGGGCTTTTCTTCCGCAATCACAATCTCGGCTTCCTCGCCCGTCTCGGCCTGCGAAACACGGAAGCCTTCCGCCTCCAGATTGTAGCGCAGCATCTCCGCGAGCGGCGCTTCGTCCTCGACGATCAAAACTTTAGCAGTCATTGCCTATCATTCCTTGGAGAACAGCAGGGAACTCGTCTCGTCGCTCTTCGGCCGATCGTCGGCGATGTTCACCCCGCGCACGAGGTAATGAATTGTCTCGGCGATATTCGTCGTGTGGTCTCCGACGCGTTCGATATTCTTGGCGCCGAAAAGCAGATGCGTAGAAAGACCGATATTGCGGGGGTCTTCCATCATGTAGGTCAGGAGTTCGCGGAACAGGGAATTGTACATGAAGTCGATCTGTTCATCGGAGCGCCAGACGGCGAGTGCACGCTCGGCATCGCGCTGCGCATAGGCGTCCAGAACCTGCTTCAATTGTCCGAGCGCCAGTTCGCCCATGTGGCGCAGACCCGTCATCAATGGTTTGGGATGCGACTCGTGCGCGATGGCCAGCGCGCGCTTGGCGATGTTCTTCGCAAGATCGCCGATGCGTTCCAGATCACTGGTGATGCGAAGAGCCGCTACCACGTGACGAAGATCATCGGCGAGCGGCTGGCGGCGCGCGATCATCGAAATGACCTGCTCCTCGATCTCGCGTTCCAACGTGTCGATCTGCTTATCGGACTTGACCGCCCTCTCGGCCAAGGCCGGATCGCGCCGATCAAGTGCATCGAAAGATTGCCCGAGGATATGCTCGGCAAGCCCGCCCATATGCGCGATCTTCTTATCAAGGAGCGCAAGCTCCTCCTCGTAACGCGAAATGATATGTTCGTTCATGGCCTGTTCTCTTCCTCAGTCAACGCGGCACAGACGCGGTGTCACTGCATCAGCCAAAGCGTCCGGTTATGTAATCCCGTGTGCGCTGATCCGTAGGGTTTGTGAAAATCAGACCAGTCTCGCCTTCCTCGACAAGGGTGCCAAGGTGGAAGAAAGCCGTGCGTTGCGATACTCGTGCAGCCTGCTGCATCGAATGAGTCACGATGATGATGCAGAAGTTCGATCGCAGTTCGTCGATCAGTTCCTCGACTTTTGCGGTCGCTATCGGATCGAGCGCCGAGCACGGTTCGTCCATGAGTATGACGTCGGGCGAAACGGCGATGGCGCGCGCGATGCACAGCCGCTGCTGCTGGCCACCCGATAGACTGGTTCCGGAATCCTGCAACCGGTCCTTTACTTCTTTCCAGAGGCCTGCATTTTCTAGGCTCGACATGACGATCTGTTCCAAATCCGACTTCGACTTCGCAAGCCCGTGAATGCGCGGGCCGTAGGCGACGTTCTCGAAGATCGACTTGGGAAACGGGTTGGGCTTCTGAAACACCATGCCGACGCGGGCACGCAACTGCACGACATCCAGAGCGGGATCATAGATATCCTCGCCGTCGATGGTGATCTTGCCACTTACACGGCAGGTAGGGATCGTATCGTTCATGCGGTTGATGCAGCGCAGGAAGGTCGACTTCCCGCAACCCGAAGGACCGATGAATGCCATGACGGCACGATCGGGCACATCGACATCAACGTCCTTCAGCGCGTGTTTGTCGCCGTAGTAAACATTCACGTTGCGGCCTACGACCTTTGAGGTCGTCAAATCCGTGGTTTGAGCGCGAGTCTGTTCGGTTACTGCCATGTCCATTTCGCCTAGAACTCCCGTCCGGAAACTACCAGCGTCGTTCGAACCGCTTGCGCAGCCAAATCGCCAAACCGTTCATCGTGAAGAGAACGACCAGAAGAACAATGATCGCCGCCGCCGTCTTTGCCTGAAACCCGGCTTCAGGCAGGTCCGACCACAGGAAGATCTGCACCGGCAGAACGGTTGCTGAATTGGTGAAGCTCTGCGGCACGTCCACGATGAATGCGATCATGCCGATCATCAGCAGCGGCGCGGTTTCACCCAGAGCGTGCGCCATGCCGATGATCGTGCCGGTCATGATGCCCGGCATGGCGAGCGGCAGCACATGATGGAAGATCGCCTGCTGCTTGGAGGCCCCGACGCCGAGGGCCGCCTCCTTGATCGACGGCGGCACCGCCTTGAGCGCAGCTCGCGAGGCTATGATGATCGTCGGCAGCACCAGAAGGGCAAGCACGAGCCCACCGACCAGCGGCGCCGAGCGCGGCAGCCCGAAGAAGTTCAGGAACACAGCGAGGCCAAGCAGGCCGAACACGATCGAGGGAACCGCCGCAAGATTGTTGATATTGATCTCGATGATGTCCGTCAGCCAATTCTTGGGCGCGAACTCTTCCAGATAGATCGCCGCAAGCACTCCGATCGGCACGCAGAGCGAGAGCGTGATGAAAAGGGTCAGGATCGAGCCGACAACGGCGCCACGAATGCCGGCCAGTTCCGCCTCGCGGCTGTCGCCGCCTGTGAAAAACAGCCAATTGAATGCGTTCTCGACCTTGCCTTCCGACTTCAGCTTTTCGACGAATGCGACGGTTCTGTCAGAAACCTTGCGGTTTGCCTCGGGAGTTACGTAAGTGACGATCTGCCAAGTGCCGGGCTTGGCTTCGTCAGCCGACTTTAAGGGAAGTAGGACTTCGCCCGCGGCAGCGTATGCCGACATGCTGGTCAGCTTGATCAGTCCGCCGCCGATGGCCACAAGCACACTTGGCATGCGGGTCGTCAGGCTCTCCACGCCGGCGGCCTGATCATATCGCACCTGGAGTGAATCGGCGTCGGCCCGCAACGTCCGGATTCGTTCGCCCTGCTCCGCGGCCGCGATACGTTCGAGGCGATCGGCTTCGGCGCGCAGTGCGGACGCCTGTTCGGTCATCGTCTTCTTGATGTCTTGAAGTTCAAGCGCAAAGTCGGTAGCGTCGAGTTTCAGCGTGACTTCGCCTTTGACATCCGAAGGCGTGGCGCGGCCCTTCGTGTCGGTTCTCGTGACGATGCCGGTGCTATCTCCCTTGAGATAGAGATCGACATCGTCGGACACGAGCATGGAGATTTCTTGCGTCGATCCGACTAGCCCTGGATTGCCGATAACCGCCTCGCGGATGGGATCGCCCGCCCCGCTGCTCAGGACTTCGTTGAGTTGCTTGCGTGCCGCACGGCCGTCGATACCGGGGATCGCGGCGCGAAGCGCGTCACGCGCGAGTGAAATGTAGTCGGCGGCTCGCAATACATCGGCATCCTTCTTGCCTTGAGGATCGATCGTCTCCGCCTTCAACGGCACATCGAGCACCAGGCGGTGCTGCCAGAATGCCGGCAGTCCCTTCATGATGATGTTGGCGATCAGGATCACTAGAAACCCCGTTGTCACCGCCAATGCGGCGATGCCGTAGGACTTGAACCGGGTTTCTGCGCGATAGCGAGAACGGATACGGGCCTGGGCTTCGTAGGACGTCGTATCAAGCTTGCGGCTCGTGACCCGTTCAAACGGTGCAGTGATATCAGTCATATTGTTCTCGATATCTTTGAACGACACGCAGCGCGATGAAGTTCAAGGCGAGCGTGATGAAGAACAGGATGAAGCCGAGCGCGAAGGCGGCAAGCGTCTTGGCGCTGTCGAACTCCTGATCGCCGACAAGAATGGTCTTGATTTGCACGGTGATGGTCGTCACCGCCTCGAGAGGATTGATGGTGAGGTTCGCGGCAAGCCCCGCCGCCATCACCACGACCATGGTCTCGCCGATCGCGCGGCTGATCGCCAGCATGAAGGCCGACACGATGCCGGGCAAAGCCGCCGGCAGCACGACCTGCCGCACCGTTTCGGATTTTGTCGCGCCGAGCGCGTAGGCGCCGTCGCGCAGAGATTGCGGAACCGCGTTGATCACGTCGTCCGACAGTGACGAAATGAAGGGAATGATCATCATGCCCATGACGAGACCCGCCGCCAGCGCGCTTTCCGACGCCACGTCCAGACCCAACGCTTCGCCCCAGCCGCGAATGAGCGGGGCGACCGTAAGAGCGGCAAAGAAACCGAGCACTACAGTCGGCACACCGGCCAGAATTTCGAGAACCGGCTTGACGATCACCCGCGTTCGAGGGCTCGCATACTCTGCAAGATAAATGGCGGAGAACAGACCGAGCGGCCCCGCCACGCAGATGGCGATGAACGTGATGAGCAGCGTGCCGACAAGCAATGGCAGGAAGCCGAAAGCTGTCTTGATCTCGCCCTGGTCGGCCCGCATCGCCGCCTGTGGGTTCCAATCGGTGCCGAACAGAAAATCGAACACGCCGGGCTTGCCCGTGATGCTCGGATCGAAGAAGAAGCGGTACGTCTCACCGACCACCGAGAGAACGATCCCGAGCGTGGTCAGAACGGCGATGCCGGCACACAGGAAGAGCGCGGTGGTGACAAGCCGCTCAAAACGGTTGCGCGCGCGGAAGTCCATCGAGACGCGGCTCAGTCTCCATCCGAGCACCAAGAGGCCGACCAGCAAGCCGAGACCCGATTTGATCCAGGTGCCCTGGGTAAGGGTCTCGCGGTAGGCGTCGGCGGCGGCCTCGATGTCGGGGGCCGGCGTTGCGGCGTAATGGCCTGCAACGATGCTGAGCACGTCGCGCATCACCGCGCCGAGTTTCAGGCTGTCGTCGCGCACCTCAGGCGACAGAAGCGCTACCGCACGGGCATGGGCCATTTGCGAGATGAGACTGGATCCCACCACGTAGATGACGAGCATCGGTACCAGCACGCACGAAGCAATGAAGAGACCGTGATAGGCCGGATGAGAGTGCATGTCGGCGTAGTTACCGCCGGCGATTGCTTGTGCCCGGCGATGCCCGAGAAAATAGGCAGACAGAAAGAGCCCGGCTGTAACGAGAACATAAAGACCGGACATAACAGCACCTTTCAAGCGCGACGCGCCGAGAGTTTCAATAGACTACTACGCCCTAGAACGGCGACTCAGACACCAAAACGGCCGTATTGTACACGCACTGGCAACCCATTGAATGGGGGAGGCAGACCGCAGCTGCCGCCTGCCTCCCCCGAACTTTACTTCAACTCATCGCCCTTCAGCGGTTCCATGGCGATTGCGGCCTTCGCCACCTTTTCAGCCGTCTCCTTGGGGAGAGCCACGAGACCCTTGGACGCGAGATAACCATCTTCGCCCATGGCCTTCTCCGATACGTACTCGGCCACGAACTTGTCCAGACCGGGGACCACGCCGACGTGCTGCTTCTTAACGTAGATGTAGAGGTCGCGAGCGCCCTTGTACTTGCCGGCGGAGATATTCTCGTACGTCGGCTCGACGTCTTCGATCAGAATGCCGGTCAGCTTCGCGGTGTTCTCTTCCAGGAAGGAGAACCCGAAGATGCCGACGGCATTCCTGTTGCTCTCGATCTTCTGGACAATGACGTTGTCGTTCTCGCCTGCCTCGACGTAGGCACCATCCTTGCGGATCGACTTCCAGACCTTCTCGAAGTCTTTGGTCTTGGTTTCCTCGTCTTTCTTCTTCATCGCCTTGAGCGAGTTGAAGGCCTCAGCACCCTTCTCCATGAACAGTTCATGGAAGGAATTGCGCGTTCCCGAGGTGGGCGGGGGGCCGAGAACCTCGATCTTCACGTTGGGCAGCGAGGCATCGATGTCCGACCAGATCTTGTAAGGATTGTCGATGAGTTCGCCTTTGTCGTTCGGCACTTTTTCGGCCAATGCCTGGAAGACCTGCTTGCGCGTCAGCTTGAAGGGCGTGCCGTCGTTCGAATGAGCGAGCGTCAGACCGTCGATGCCAACTTTGATCTCGACGATATCCGCTACGCCGTTCTTGGCGCACAGTTCGAATTCAGACTTCTTCATGCGGCGCGATGCGTTGACGGCATCAGCCTTCTCGACGCCCACGCCTTCGCAGAAGATCTTCATGCCACCGCCGGTGCCGGTCGACTCGACCACGGGAGTCTTGCCACCGGCCTTGCCGAACTGCTCGGCAACTGCGGTCGTGAATGGATAGACCGTCGATGAACCGACGATGCGAATCTGGTCCCGCGCGGACGCCGCGCCCACAAACGCAATGACGCCGGCAGCAATTGCTGCCGAGAAGGCGATGAGCCTGGTGTTCACGCTAATCTCCTGTGCATAGAGACACTACTGCGAAACGCTACCCTTAAGCTGATCCGCAACCGGATGGCCCAACCCCCGGCGGACTCTTTCTAGCGGCTTACCAATATTCTTTTATGACAGATCAAGTCATTGTAATCATTTGATTATATGCCTTTATTGCAAATGGAAATGGAGCCAAGCAGGCAGTTCAAGAGAGACGCGCTGCCCGAACCCACCATTCCGGCGACGATCGGGATATTGCGATCGCGGCCCGTTGCGCCGCATCAGCGGTTTCGAAAAGTGCAAAGCAGGTCGGGCCGCCCCCCGACACACGCGCCAGTCGGGCCGCCGGCGCATCGCGTAGCGCTCCAAGCACTTGCGCGATGACCGGCACGACTGCAATTGCCGCCGATTCCAGGTCGTTGCCCTGGGACTGCATGACCGACATCACGCCGTCCCAAGTTTCGGGACGAACCGGCGAACCCGATTGCCGTTTGGTATCGCAAAGGGGCGGGGCACTCAATTGCCGGAAAACGCGCGCCGTCTTGTCCGGGGGAACGGTTACGCGCGGATTGACGAGAACGGCATGTGCATCGGCGATGCCCGAGGGCAACGGCATAAGTACGTCGCCGAGGCCACGCATCCACGCCGCCCGGTCCTCGTAGCATACGGCTACATCGGCGCCGAGCCGGACAGCAAGCGCATGCCAGTCGATGGAAGTGGCGAAATCCGGATTGGCGCGCCGTACCGCCCGCAACAGTGCTGCGGCGTCGGCCGAACCGCCACCAACCCCGGCCGCCACCGGCAGTACTTTATCCAAGTGCACACGGCCAAGCCGCAGGTCGGGCGCGCGAGCTGCAATGAGCCGGAGAGTATGGTCGAGAAGATTTTCGCCGCTGATCGAAGGTGCGAAACAGCCCGACGATTCCACGCCGGCCGCCCCGGCCGTATCGAGCCGCACGACGTCCGCCACATCGGCAAACGCAACCAGGCTGTCGAGTTCGTGATACCCATCGGGCCGCTTGCCGAGCACACGCAGCGTCAGGTTGACCTTCGCCCGCGCGCGCTCCTCGAAAACCGTCGACTGTATCCGCATTACCGTTGGCGTCCGGACGCGCGCATTACTCGAACTAGGGCGCGGCCTCGGCGGGTGAGCTCGCCCGAACTTCATTGGTCTTCTTGGTAACGGCCACTGGATCGATGGCGTCGACGAGCCCGTCGGCGAGCTTGCGACGGATCTTTTCCGTATCCTCGGGGTCGGGCTTCAGCGACAGCGCCTGATCCCATTGGAAGCGCGCCTCGCGTTCGCGACCAACGCGCCAGTAGGCGTCGCCGAGGTGATCGTTGAGGACGGGATCGTCGGGACGCAACTCGACGGCGCGCTCGAGATAACGCACCGCTTCCTTGAAGTTGCCGCGCTTGTAGTGGGCCCAGCCGAGACTGTCGACGACGTAGCCGTCATCGGGCTTGATCGCCACTGCGCGCTCGATCATCGCCATGCCTTCGTCGAGGTTCTTGCCCTGGTCGACCCAAGAATAGCCGAGATAGTTCAGGGTAAGCGGCTGGTCGGGATAAAGTTCGAGCGCCATTTTCAGATCGGTTTCCGCCGGTGGCCAGTTCTTCAGCCGCTCGTAGGATGTGCCGCGGGCGTAATAGAATGCCCAGTGACGCTTCTCCGGCTTTGTGATGAGGGCGATGGCACGATTGTACTGCTCCACCGCCTCTGCGTACATCTTGCGCGAGCGCAGGATATTACCGAGCGCATCGAGCACTTGAAGTTTCTCGGCCGAGGACAGCTTCGACTTCGCACCCGGCGCATCGCTGCCCGAGGCAGCGTCCGTCGAGCCGCCGGATGGGGAACCCTTCACGATGGCCGCATATATCGCGTTGCCGACCAGGCCGTCCGCATCGATCCCGTTGCGGCGCTGGAATGCAAGAACGGCTTTGCGCGTGGCCGCGCCAAACCTGCCATCGACCGCTCCGCCGATATCGAAGCCCTGTACAGCAAGCGCGCCCTGAATATCGCGAACCTTCTCGCCCTCCGAGCCAACCTTCAGAATGGTCGAGCCAATGTCGGAAACCTCACGGGCGGGGGCCGCGTCTGCGGCTTTGGCTGCGGGGGTGCCGCCAGAGGTTGCGGCTGCGCCGCCCGTTTGATCGGCATCGAGCAGACCGGTCAGGACACCGCGGGCTTCGTCGACGCGATCGAGCGAATTCAGATTGAATGCCTTGCGAATCTCGATCGCGGATTCGAGCGGCGTACCCTTGGGAATGCGATCATAAACCTCGATCGCCTCCGCATACTGCTTGCTGGCTTCGAGCGCGTTGGCGAGCGCGGCCAGCGCAAACGGGTGGTTCGGCTCGGTGAACAGAGCCATCTGCAGATAGAGAATGCCGACGCTGACCGCGCCTTCACCGATCAGGGCCTCGCCCAGGCCGTAGAAAACCTCGGCCAAACCTTCCTGAGGCGTGCTGACGAGAAGATCGATGTTGGCACCCGACTGGATCTCGTCGCGCAACGCACGCGCCAGCGGGTGTCCGTCACCCTGAGCCTTGTCGAGATGTTCCTTCAGAACCGTGCGCGCCAGCTTGGTGTCACCGGAATGAGCCGCGTGGCGTGCATACGCAAGCGCGGTTCTGAGCGTGCGCCCATCCTGCTTGAAAACCTTGTCGTAGGCTGCGCGAGCATCTGCCTTGCGGCCGGCGATATCGGCGACGAGCGCGCGGTGATAGCGCAGATAGAACTGCGCCCATTCTGCCTGCTTTGGAACTTCGAGCAGGTCGAGCGCGGCGCGAGTATCCTTTTCAGACAACTTTACCCAAGCAAGTGCTAGGGCGCTCGTCAGCTCGCCGATCGGTCCGGTGGACGCCGCCTTGAATTGCTCTTCAGCCTTCGCAAAGTCTCCCGACTTGTAAGCGGACAGGCCCAGATACAAACGTGCAACGCGATGCTGAGGCTGAATTGCGGCAAGACCAGCGGCGAGCTTTTCCGCCTCTGCCCAGTTGCCCTGCGTAGCCTCCATGAGGAACGCCTGCTCGAGCAGCTGGTCGTTGCCCGGATCGAGAGTGAGCGCATTGCGATAGAAGCCGGCCGCAAGACCGGACTCGTTATCCGAGCGCGCGAAACGTCCGGCGAGATAACTGCCAACCAGCGAATGGGGAGTATCGAATTCGTCCGTCGTTTCCGCGCGGGCGCCCGGTGACGCCAGGAACCCGCAAGCGGCAGCGCACGACGTGAGCACGAGGATGCGTTTTGCCTTGCGGAAGGGTCTTGATAGCATCCCGAACGCTCCTGTTTGATCCCGCGCCTGTTTTCACCGAGCGGGGCAAGTCTAGCAAAGATAAGGGCAACTTGGCGACCCACAGCGGGGTCCAACAATCGAAATTCCTGTGCGAACACAATCAACATAACCTGACATGAACCAGCGCTTCACCCAAAGCCGATCTCGCTGTGGACGCCGCGAAAATTTGGCTTCAGACTATATGGGAACTGCCTTACCGGCGCTGCTTCAGTTGCTCGCGGTTGAATGAGGAACCACACATGAGCCTCCATAGTTCACGGGCGCGGCAAATGGTAACGTCTTTGGGAATACTGGGCCTTGCGGCACTTACGCTTGGAACCTCGGCTGCTGCGGGTCCTCTTGCGGCCGCCTCGGAGCGAGCCACGCTAATGGTGGTCACGCTCGAACTGGCCGCGGATGAGCCGATCGCCGATCCCGCTGCCGAGGGAGGTGGCGAGCCGGCCCCCGATGCGCCCGTGGAGGGCGAACCATCCGTAGACGACCCCGTCATGCTGCCGCCGGCCGATGATTTCCCTGATTCCGCCGAACCTCAGAAGCCCGAACCCGAGACGGGCCCCGCCAACGCCGGAAAGAACTGACTCTGCGGCAGCGCAGCACGCAGAAGTTACATGCCGGTGTAATTCGGACCGCCCCCGCCTTCGGGGCAAACCCATGTGATGTTTTCGCTGGGATCCTTGATGTCACACGTTTTGCAATGCACGCAGTTCTGCGCGTTGATCTGGAACCGAGCCCGCCCTTCGGCGGTCTGAATGACCTCATAGACACCTGCCGGGCAGTAGCGCTGCGCCGGCTCGGCATACTCGGGTAGATTAACGGCGATCGGTATGGATGGATCACCCAGCCTCAAGTGCACCGGCTGATCTTCCTCGTGGTTGGTGCCGGAGAAAGAAACACTGGTCAGTTTGTCGAAAGTCAGAACTCCGTCGGACTTCGGATAGGCTATCGGCTTGCTATTGCGAGCCTCATTCAGCGTCTTGCTGTCGGGCTTGCCGTGCTTCAGGGTGCCGAACGGCGACCAGCCGGCCAGAAGCGTTCGCAGCCACATGTCCAAACCGCCGAGGGGAACGCCCAGAACGGTGCCCCAGCGAGACCAAAGCGGCTTGGCGTTACGCACCCGCTGGAGATCCTGCCCAATAGCACCTTCGCGAACGGATTGCTCGTAGACCGGCAATTCATCGTGGGCCTGACCGGCCCGAATAGCCCCAAAGGACGCTTCCGCCGCCTCGATACCCGACAGCATCGCATTATGGCTGCCCTTGATGCGGGGCACGTTGACCATTCCGGCGGCGCATCCAAGCAGCGCCCCACCGGGAAACGTCAGCTTGGGCAGGGATTGCCAGCCGCCTTCGGTAATCGCGCGAGCCCCATAGCCGATGCGCTTGCCGCCCTCGAAAACCTCTCGAATGGAGGGATGCGTCTTGAAGCGCTGGAACTCATCGTACGGCGAGAGATAGGGATTTTCATAATTGAGGTGGACGACATAGCCGACCGCAACGAGGTTCTTCCCGTAATGATAGAGGAACGAGCCGCCGCCGGTCCGGTTGTCGAGCGGCCAGCCGAAGGAATGCTGCACCAGTCCAGGCTGATGCTTAGCGGGGTCGATCTCCCAAAGCTCCTTAAGGCCGATGCCGTATTTCTGAGGGCAGCGGTCGCGCGCGAGATCAAACTTGGGAATCAGCTGCTTGGTCAGCGAGCCCCGCGCGCCTTCAGCAATCAGCGTGTACTTGCCGCGCAGTTCCATACCCCGCACGAAGCGGTCCTTGGGCTCGCCGTCGCGGCCAACGCCCATATCGCCGGTGGCGACGCCCACGACACGTCCGTCGTCATCGTAAAGGACCTCTGCCGCCGCGAACCCCGGATAGATTTCGACGCCGAGTTTGGCCGCCTGCTCGCCGAGCCATCGGCAGACATCGCCGAGGCTGACGATGTAGTTGCCGTGATTGCTCATCAGCGGCGGCATCAGGAAATTTGGCAGACACAGTTCGCCGGCGGGCCCGAGCACGAGGAAGCGATCCTGTGTGACCTCGGTGTGGACGGGCGCTCCCCTCTCTTTCCAATCGGGAATGAGGCGGTTGAGACCCGCCGGATCGATCACCGCACCCGACAGTATGTGCGCGCCGACCTCTGAGCCCTTCTCCAGCACGACAACGGATACGCCCTGACCGTGCTCTGCCGCCAGTTGTTTCAGGCGGATCGCCGCGGACAGGCCGGCCGGACCCGCCCCCACGACAACTACGTCGAATTCCATCGCTTCCCGCGGCGGCAGCGCCGTACCGTCGTGCGCCATGAACTGTCGTCCTTTCGTCGCAATCGGATGTCCGCGCTTCGATAGGTCCCGGCGGGCCAGAGCGTCAAGCGCATAGAGACCGCAGCCGTCGGGACCGTTTGCCGCCGGTGGACATTGCCTTGGACCGGCGCCTATCCTGTACGGCATGGAGCTGTCCAAAGACCAAATCAAACTGGCAAGTCTGCTCGCTTGGTACCGGGCAGCCGGGGTCGACGCCGTCGTTGGGCCGGAGGCGATCGACTGGACGGCGCGGCCGACCTCGCCGCCGGGGGCTGGGTTCCACCTCGACACGGCGGAAGGTTCGGCCACCCTCGACGTACAGCTCCCCGTGGCGGCCATGCCCGGCGTACCATTGACCCAGAGAAAACCGGCCGGCCCTCAACCGCCGCCGGCGTCCCCGCCCAGGCGCCTCGAACCGTCAGTTGCCGAAACGGCAGTTACGGCGGCGCGGGCAGCGGCGACCCGGGCACAGACACTCGCCGAATTGCATGCGGCTTTGCAAGCGTTCGACGGCTGCGGACTGAAGTCGACAGCCAAGAACCTTTGCTTCTTTCGCGGCGCCGAACGCTCTCGCGTTTTGCTGATCGGCGAAGCGCCGGGCCGCGACGAGGACATTGAAGGAAAGCCGTTCGTCGGCAGGGCCGGCCAGTTGCTCGACCGGATGCTTCACGCGATCGAGCTTAACGAGAACGATGTCCACATAGCCAACATCGTGTACTGGCGTCCGCCGGGGAACCGCACGCCAACGCCGCAGGAGGCTCAGGCCTGCCGACCGTTTCTCGAACGCCAGATCCAGCTGGTCGCTCCAGAAATTCTCGTTCTGCTCGGCGGAAGTGCCGCCAAGCATATTCTCGATACGGCCGAGGGCATCATGCGTGTGCGCGGGAAATGGTTTGACGTCGATATCGGCGGCCGCAATATAAAAACGATGGCAACTCTGCATCCGGCGTATCTGCTACGCTCGCCGGCGGGCAAGCGTCAGGCATGGCGGGATCTGCTTACGATCAGCCAAGCACTGCGGACCGGTGCGCGGTGATGCTATCGTGTCCAAGTCCTTTACGCGGATAGAGCAATTTCGAGCAAATTTTTCAGTAGCAGGACGATCTGTGCGGCACGCTAAAAAAAGCGGACTTCAATCAATTTTAATGGCCTACTTAAGCACGGCGGAATTTCTGAATGCTAGGGTAGCCTCATGGGAAGAGCGGTCGAGGCCCCCCACCTCGATTGAGCGAGTGAGGCATACCGTGGCCACGACCAGTTTCGTCTATCTGCGCCCTCAGCTTGTCTGGTATGTGCGCCGGACAGGGCCATATAACCAATCCGCCCGCGACGCATGGCAGGTGCTGTTCGATTGGGTCAACGCCAACAAGTTCCGCTCGCAGATATCGCACGGCTTCGGCTTGCTGCGCGACAATTCCAGTATCGTCCCACCGGAAAAGTGCCGCTACGAAGCGTGCATCGAACCGCCGACCGGCCTGGCTGAATTCGATAGCAGCGTGTTCCAGATCCAGCGGCTGCCGGGTGGTGCGTACGCGCGTCGTCGCCATGTCGGGTCGACCGACAGCCTGCGCGACACCATCGCCGAAATGCGTGATCAGTGGGCGCCGTCGCAAGGCCTGTGCCTCGACAACCGGCGGCCGCTCGTCGAGATCTATTTGGACGACCCCGTGAGTGCGCCCGGGGAAAAGCGCCGCATCGACATCTGCCTGCCGGTTTCGCCCAGCGCCCAGAACGATCACAGCGCCGCGTAAGGTTCTGGCGCACTGGACGGTGCGGACCATCTGCGCGAAACTCAGCCCGAAACGGCATCAGGTCCGCAATGCCCCGTATCGACGAAAGACGTCCATTCATCGCCGTCCGGATTGCGATACTGACGGTATCGGATACGCGCACGCCCGGCGACGATAAATCCGGCGATACGCTTGCCGGCATGATCGCACAGGCGGGTCATACGCTCGCCGCACGCGCGATCGTCACGGACGACATCGCCGCGATCCGGAGCAAGGCCGAGCAATGGATCGCTGACGCCGGCATAGATGTCGTTATCACCACGGGGGGAACGGGCTTCACCGGCCGCGACGTGACGCCGGAGGCCGTGATACCGCTGTTCGAAAAGCACATCGACGGCTTTTCGACCGTGTTTCATATTATTTCGTTCCAGAAGATCGAAACGTCGACGCTGCAGTCGCGCGCCTGTGCCGGTTTGTCCCACGGCACCTATATCTTCTGCCTGCCGGGGTCACCCGGCGCCTGCCGCGACGCGTGGGAGGACATCCTGAAATGGCAGCTCGATAACCGTCACCGACCATGCAACTTCATCGAGATCATGCCTCGGCTGGAAGAGCATCGGCGCGGTTCGCCGACGGATAAACAGGCCTAGTTCAGCTTGATGCTGCCGAACAGACGGACGTTCGCGCCGGGCAGCAGAACGTCGTCCTTCGTGAACGAGACACTAGGCCTTGTCGCGCTTGGCCCGCAGCTTCGCCCAATACTCCAGGCGCTTCTTGATCTCGCGCTCGAACCCGCGCTCGGGCGGATCATAGAACTGCGGCCGGCGCTTCATCTCGTCGGGAAAGTAGTTCTGGCCGGAAAAGCCTTCCAGCGTGTCGTGGTCGTACTCGTAGCCCTCTCCGAAGCCTTCCTCCTCCATGAGTTTCGTGGGCGCGTTCAGAATGACTTTTGGCGGCGAAAGCGATCCGAATTCTTTGGCGGCGCGCATTGCGGATTTGAAGGCGACGTAGTTGGCGTTCGACTTGGGCGCGGTCGCGACATAGATCACGGCTTCGGCCAGCGCCAGTTCGCCTTCGGGGCTGCCGAGAAAATCGAAGGCGTCTTTGGCGGCATTCGTGACGACGAGCGCCTGCGGGTCGGCAAGTCCGATATCCTCAACCGCCATGCGCACTAGCCGGCGGGCGATGAACAGCCGGTCTTCGCCGCCTTCTAGCATCCGGCAGAAGTAGTAGAGCGCCGCATCGGGATCAGACCCGCGCACCGCCTTGTGCAGGGCGGAGATCAGATTGTAGTGGCCGTCGCGGCCCTTGTCGTAAAGCGGCGCGCGGCGCTGCACGAGCTTTACCAGCGCTTCGCGATCGAGCGGCTTGGACGTCTCCGGGACAGTGGCGAAGATATCCTCGATGAGATTGATGACGGCGCGGCCATCGCCGTCGGCCATCCCGTTGAGCGCTGCCCGGGCATCTTGGTCCAGCGGCAGTTTGCGCCCCTGTTCTTGCTCGGCACGCAAGATGAGAGCTTCGAGCGCGTCGTGATCGAGCCGGTTGAGCGTCAAGACCATAGCCCGCGACAGCACGGCGGCATTGATCTCGAACGACGGATTCTCCGTGGTGGCCCCCACCAACGTGACGGTGCCGTCTTCCATGTAAGGCAGGAAGCTGTCCTGCTGGGATCGGTTGAAGCGATGAATCTCATCGACGAACAGCAGCGTGCCGTTGCCTTGCTCCCGACGCGCCTTCGCCCGGTCGAAAGCTTTGCGCAACTCGGCGACGCCCGAGAAAATCGCCGACAACTGTTCGAATTCGAGCTTCGTCTCGTCCGCCAGAAGCCGCGCGATCGTAGTCTTGCCGCAGCCCGGCGGACCCCACAGTATGAGGCTCGGTAGCCTGCCGGATTTCAGCAAGCGTGTCAGAGTGCCATCCGGACCCGTGACGTGGTCCTGACCGGCGACGTCGGCCAGAACTTTGGGCCGCAGCCGGTCAGCCAGCGGGCGCGGTGCGGCTTTCTCCAGCCCTGCGGCTTCGAACAGATTTGCCATCAACGGCTTATAGCCGCCCGCCGGAGCAAAACCAATGCAGGCTGTTTACCGTCTCGGGCTAGGCCACGCGCCAATCTGCCGTTTCTGCTGCCGCTGGTCCAACTCATCTTGTCGTCCAACGACAAGGTGGTGGCGGACTCGCCAGCCGCGGGGTCGGAGATGAATTTCACTCCGAGCGACACCTCATTCTTGTGGCGGACTTCAATGCCGGTCGATGCCTTCCGCCTCGATGACCAGGATGAAATCGAACGGCAGGCCCGAGGGCACTTCCATTTCGAGGCGCGCGCCGCCGACGGACAGATCTGTGATCACGCACGGCAGTCGCGAACGGCCGGAAACGCGGACCCACCCGTGCAGGACAACCTGCCGGCGTCCAAATTGACGCCGCTCATATGAAAACGGCTTCGGATGCATGACGTTCAACCTCGGCCAACGAAATTGGCGCGAGCGAACACATTAATAACATAGCCCTAACGACTGGCGAATTTTGCGGCATCCACTTACTGAAGACACTCGGGTTCTGAAGCGCCCGGTTCAGACCTGCACTTCGAAAGTCAGCTTCCGTCCGGCTCGCTTGACGGTGACAAGCCAGACATGCAAGCGCTGAGACAACGCCGCTTCCAGTATGGCGACCGATGTTATGGGCTGCACGCCTATCTGAATGATGACATCGCCGGGCTGGAAGCCAAGCTGGGCAGCGATCGAGCCGCCACGGATCGACACGATCACCGCGCCGCTCGTGTCGTCCAGTCCCATTTCGTCGGCGATGCCGGGCAGGATGTTGGAAACCCGCGCGCCATCGAACGGATGTTTGCCGGCGAGGTTGCGAACATCGTCCCGGCCGGGATTCGGCGCGGGCACAAGCGCGATGTTGACGGTCACGGGGCGTCCCTTGCGCAGCAGGTCGAGACGCGCCGTATTGCCAATGCCGCGCGTCGTCAGGCGGTACTGAACCCCTCGCGGATCGGCAACCTCGAACCCATCCACGCGCGTGATGACGTCACCGGCTTCGAGCCCTGCCTCGGCGGCGGGCCCCGCGTTCCATACCCGTTCCACGACTGCGCCCGAGATCCTATCGAGCTTCAGGCTTTCCGCGATATCGCGGGTGACAGGCTGAAGCCGTGCGCCGAGCCAGGGCCGCTCGACTTTGCGTCCGGACGCAGCGCTCTCTACGTACAGCCGCACGAGGTTGGACGGGATGGCGAAGCCAATGCCTTGCGACCCTCCCGATTGGGTGAAGATCATCGTGTTGATCCCGACCAGCCGGCCCGACATATCGACCAGCGCGCCGCCTGAATTGCCGGGGTTGATCGCAGCGTCCGTCTGGATGAAGACCTGACTGTCGGAATTTCCGATCTCCGTGCGGGCCAGAGCCGATACGATGCCGCTCGTCACGGTTTGGCCAACGCCGAACGGGTTACCTATGGCAAGGACAAGATCGCCCACTTCCAGCGTATCGCTGTCTTCGAGTGCGATGGTGGGAAAGCGGCCATCCCCGCCCTCGATTTTAAGGATGGCGATATCCGTCTTGTCATCCTGCATGACGACCTTGGCGTCATACTCTCGCTTATCCGCCAGTGCGACGCGGATCTCCGTCTCCCCACGCCCGCGTACCACGTGCGTGTTGGTGACGACCGTGCCATCGGCGCTGACGATCACGCCGGAGCCTAGCGAACTTTGAATGCGCTCCGACGGCCGCCCCAACTCGTTGCCGAAGAACTGGCGGAAGAAGGGGTCGTTCGCAAACGGCGAGGCGAACGTCTTGACACGGCTCTGCACATAGACGTTGACGACTGCGGGCGATGCTTTCCGTGCGATCGGAGCGAAGGAATACTGCGCCACTTCGCGCGAGGGAGGCGGCTCGCGTCGCTGCGCCAGGGCGCTCGTGTTGGCAAGGTGAGCGGCGAACCAAGCCGATGCCAAAAATGCGAGCGCCACGGCGGCGGCGAGGCGGTGTCGATCAAGCATGGCAAGATCCCATTGGCAGCAAAGAACGAGTGTCGCCGCGGGCCTGTCCGTGGTGCATCAAGCGCTCGGCGGCCTTCATATAGTCAGTGTTAAAGGCTCGAGAAAGACGCATATGGAAAACCCCGGCGGAGGACCGCCGGGGTTTTTTTGATTGAGCGATGCGTGTCACCACCAGCTTACGACTGCTCGGCCGCCTTCAGCTGTTCGGCATGACGTGCCTTGTCGTCGGCGCCCTTGACGGAGGTATCGCGGTCGACGAGTTCGATGACAGCGCGAGCGGCGCTGTCGCCGTAGCGGAAGCCAGCCTTCAGCACGCGGGTATAGCCGCCGTTCCGGTTCTTGTAGCGGGGGGCCAGCGTGTCAAACAGCTTTTTGACCATGTCCTCGTCGCGCAAACGCGCGGCCGCCAACCGGCGCGAGTTGAGATCGCCGCGCTTGGCCAGCGTGATGTATTTGTCCATCACCCGCTTCAGGTCCTTGGCCTTCGGCAGCGTGGTCACGATCTGCTCGTGCTTGATGAGAGCAGCCGCCATGTTGGAGAACATGGCCTGGCGATGGCCACTGTCGCGATTGAGCCTGCGGCCCAGACTTCCGTGTCTCATTGTCTTTACCCTTACGTTGTTAATGGGCGGGCTTCTGTGGTCCCGCCTTCCGTTAAATCGATGATCCGGCTGTTACCGGATCCGTGACGTGCCTAGTACTGGTCCTCGAAGCGCTTTGCCAGTTCTTCGATGTTGTCCGGCGGCCAGTTGGACACCTCCATACCGAGGTGCAAGCCCATGGCCGCAAGAACTTCCTTGATCTCGTTTAGCGACTTGCGGCCGAAGTTCGGGGTGCGCAGCATCTCCGCTTCGGTCTTCTGGATAAGGTCGCCGATGTAGACGATGTTGTCGTTCTTCAAGCAGTTCGCGGAGCGGACCGAAAGTTCCAGCTCGTCCACCTTCTTGAGGAGTGCGGCGTTGAACGCCAGCTCTGGATGGCGGGTTTCCTCGGTCGGCTTCTTGGGTTCCTCGAAGTTGATGAACACAGCGAGCTGATCCTGGAGGATGCGGGCTGCCAGGGCGACGGCGTCTTCCGCGCGCACCGAACCGTCCGTCTCGACCGTCATGGTCAGCTTGTCGTAGTCGAGGATCTGGCCTTCACGCGTGTTCTCGACCTTGTACGACACCTTCTTGACCGGGCTGTACAGGCTGTCGACGGCAATCAGACCGATCGGCGCGTCGTCCGGCCGGTTGCGGTCGGCGGCGACGTAGCCCTTGCCCATATCGGCGGTGAATTCCATGCGGACCTGCGCGCCCTGATCGAGATGGCAGATCACGTGTTCAGGATTGAGGATCTCGACGTCCGAGGAGGCCTCGATGTCACCCGCCTTAACGGGGCCGGCGCCTTCCTTCTTAAGTACCATGCGCTTGGGACCTTCCGCATGGAGGCGCAGCGCGATTTCCTTGATGTTCAGGATGATGTTGGTGACGTCCTCGCGCACGCCGGGGATCGAGGAGAACTCGTGCAGCACGCCGTCAATCTGTACGGTCTTGATAGCGGAACCCTGCAGCGACGACAACAGTACGCGGCGCAGAGCGTTGCCGAGCGTCATGCCGAAACCGCGCTCCAGCGGTTCGGCGACAACCGTCGCCACGCGATTGCGGTCGCGGCCAGCCGAAACGGCGAGCTTCGACGGCTTAATCAGGTCTTGCCAATTCTTTTGCAGAACATTTGTCACGGGGTACCTCGTTCAGGTTCTTGTCCGGCATGCCCAGGCCGGACGCGTCACCAGAGGGCGTACTCTCAGACTAGGCTGACACCGGCGCACGGCCAGTCAGGGAAACACGGTCAGCCCAGCCGCAATTGGTATCGATCGCAGCCAGATCTCAAACGCGGCGGCGCTTGCGCGGCCGGCAGCCGTTGTGGGGGATCGGAGTGACGTCGCGGATCGAGGTGATCTGGAAGCCGACGGACTGCAAAGCACGCAGCGCGGATTCACGGCCGGAACCGGGACCGCAGACTTCCACTTCAAGGACCTTCATGCCGTGCTCCATGGCCTTCTTGCCGGCATCTTCGGCGGCCATCTGGGCTGCGAACGGCGTCGACTTGCGCGAGCCCTTGAAGCCCATCGTACCCGACGACGACCACGCCAGTGTGTTGCCCTGCGCGTCGGTGATCGTGATCATGGTATTGTTGAACGAAGCATTCACGTGAGCAACACCGGACGTGATGTTCTTCTTCTCGCGACGGCGCACCTTGGTGCGCGCCTGAGCCTGTTCTTTTGCCATCTCTTCTGAACTCCAATACCCACGCTGGCGCGGGCGTCGATCTCGAATGAATGCGGAAAGAAAAGCGGAGCGTAAGCGCCGCGCGAGTTATGCCTTCTTTTTGCCGGCGATCGGCTTGGCAGGACCCTTGCGGGTGCGCGCATTGGTGTGAGTACGCTGACCGCGCACAGGCAGGCCCTTGCGATGGCGAAGGCCGCGATAGCAGCCCAGATCCATGAGGCGCTTGATGTTCATGGCAACGTCGCGGCGCAAATCGCCTTCGACTGTGTAATCGCGGTCGATGGTTTCGCGGATCTGCAGGACTTCCGCATCCGTCAACTGGTTAACGCGGCGATCGGCAGGAATGCCGACCTTGTTGCAGATCTCCTCGGCGAAATTCGCCCCGATCCCGTGGATATACTGGAGCGCGATGATGACTCGCTTCTGGGTCGGAATGTTCACACCTGCGATACGGGCCACGGGCCTCTCCTAGAACGATCGTTTCCAATTGGGCTGCACGGCCCGATGCAAATTTAAGTTGCTGAGACTGCGACATAAAACGAAGCGCAATCAGCCCCGGCTGGTGAGCCGAATGGCCGATTTCGCTTCTTTCCGCGTCCAGAAAACGCGGTGTTGTAGCTCGGCACTCCCTTGTCGTCAACCTTTAGCGGTACATGTGTCACGACGCCTTCACCTCGGACAGTATCTGATCCAGGGCCGCGGACACCTCGGCTATCGGGGCCATCCCGTCGGTCGTCCGCAACTTCTGATAGGCGAAATAGTAGCCAATCAGCGGAGCGGTTTCGCGATAGTAGGCCATCAACCTGATTTTTAGCGCTTCGGCGTTGTCGTCGGCGCGAACGGTGCCGCCGGTTACCAGCGTTTCCTTTGCGCGTGTCTCTATGCGCGAGACGAGAATGCTGTCGTCGACCTTCAGCTCAATCACCGCGTCGAGCTTCTTGCCCTTCGAGACCAGAAGGAAGTCGAGGGCGGCCGCCTGCGGCAGCGTACGCGGAAAGCCGTCGAGGATGAAACCCTTGGCGCAATCGGGTTGATCGATGCGATCGGCAATGATGCCGACCACCACCTCGTCGGGCACGAGTTCCGCCGCTTTTCATGATGACTTCCGCCTTGCGGCCAATCTCCGTGCCGGCCTTCACGGCGGCGCGCAGCATGTCGCCGGTGGAGAGCTGCACGAGGCCATGCTTCTGGGCCAGAACCTGGGCTTGCGTGCCCTTGCCGGCGCCCGGGGGGCCGAGCAGAATTAAATTCATCTGCGGCCTCGTGGACTGGATGCGCCGCGGAGCTTGGCCTTCTTGATGAGACCCTCGTACTGGTGGGCGAGCAGATGGCTCTGGATCTGGGCCACCGTATCCATCGTCACGCTGACCGCGATCAGCAACGACGTACCGCCAAAGTAGAACGGCACGGCGGCATAGGAAACGAGGAACTCAGGCAGAACGCAAACGGCTGCCAGGTAGATGGCACCGACAACAGTAATACGCGTCAGAACGTAGTCAATGTATTCGGCCGTCTTCTCGCCCGGACGGATGCCGGGGATGAACCCGCCGAACTTGCGCAGGTTGTCGGCCGTGTCCTTCGGATTGAACACGACGGCCGTGTAGAAGAACGCAAAAAATATGATCAAGACGATGTATAGTAGCATATGAAGCGGCTGGCCCATGCCCATCGCGGCAACTAAGTTGCTGAGCCACTCCGGCCCGCCGCCTTGCGCGCTGGTGAACTGAGCAGCCGTGATCGGCAGCAGCAGCAGCGATGAGGCGAAGATCGGCGGGATGACGCCGGCGGAGTTGAGTTTCAGCGGCAGATGCGAGGCATCGCCCTGGAACGTGCGATTGCCCATCTGCCGCTTTGGATACTGTATCAGCAGCCGCCGCTGGGCGCGCTCGATGAACACGATGGCCGCCACGACGACCAGCATCAGCGCCAGCAGCGCGAGCAGCAGGAAGGTCGACAGCGAGCCGGTCCGCGCCAGTTCGAACAGGCCGGCGATGGCCGTCGGCATACCGGCGACGATGCCGGCGAAGATGATGAGCGAGATGCCGTTGCCGACGCCGCGCTGCGTGATCTGCTCGCCAAGCCACATCAGGAACATGGTGCCGCCGACGAGCGTGATGACGGTGGTGATGCGGAAGAACCAGCCCGGATCGAGCACCACGCCGCCGCCTGCGGAGCGCGACGCTTCCAGGCCGATGGAGATGCCATAGGCCTGTAAAGTGGCGAGCAGCACGGTCAGGTAGCGGGTGTACTGGTTGATCTGCTTGCGGCCCGACTCGCCTTCCTTCTTTAACGCCTCAAGCGTCGGATTGATCGACGTCATCAGCTGAAGAATGATCGAAGCCGAGATGTACGGCATGATGTTGAGGGCGAAGATCGCCATGCGCCCGACGGCTCCGCCGGCGAACATGTTGAACATGCCGAGAATGCCGGACGACTGGGTCTTGAACGCATCCGCGAACGCGGCGGCGTTGATGCCGGGGATCGGAATGAACGTGCCGAGGCGATAAACGAGCAGCGCACACAGCGTGAACCAGATGCGCTTCTTCAGGTCTTCGGCCTTGGCGAAGGCCCCGAAATTCAGGTTTGAGGCCAATTGCTCGGCAGCGGATACCATTTGTGCATCTCCAGATCCGGCGCGGCCTAGGCGCCCCTTGGGCACTTCGCCGTAACGACCGGTCTTGCAATCACCCGAAGGCTGCGCTGCGGACCGCGGATATGTGTCCGCGACCTTCAGTGCCTCACTCTTCGTTCTTGCCGCCCGGCTTCTTGCCCGAGCCGGCCTTCTTGGTGGCGGTCTTCCTGCGCTTGGCCTCGTCGGCCGCGAGAATTTTCTTCTCGATCAGCTTCAGCGACCCGCCCGCCTTTCCGATGCCGGCGGCAGCGGACGCGGAGGCGTGGTTGGCGGTAAGCGCCAGCTTGGTCTTCAGCTCGCCTGAGCCGAGGATGCGAAGGCCGTCCTTGGCACGGCGCAGGATGCCGGCTTCGACGAGCGCTACAACGTCGACCGACTGGCCAGCCTTCAGCCTACCTTCCTCGACCGCCTTCTGCAGCGACCCGAGATTGATCTCGTTGTAGTTCTTCGGCTTCCACTTGTTGAAGCCTCGCTTGGGCAGTCGGCGATGCAAGGGCATCTGGCCGCCTTCGAAGCCGCCGATCGCGACGCCGGTGCGGGCTGTCTGGCCCTTGCCGCCGCGGCCACCCATTTTGCCGACGCCCGAGCCGATGCCGCGTCCGATGCGCACGCGAAACTTCCGGGCGCCGGGGTTATCTTTGATATCATTGAGGCGCATGGGACTCGTAGCTCCCTAGGTAGACTTGAATAAGCCTCAGGCCTTGTCGTCGACTATACGGACGAGGTGAGGTACGCTATTGATCATGCCGCGCACGGCCGGAGTATCCTCCAGCGTACGGCGGCGATGAAGCTTGTTAAGACCGAGGCCGACAAGCGTCTGGGTCTGCTTCTCTGGACGGCGGTTAGCGCTGGCCACCTGCTCGATCGTGACGGTTTTCTTGTCTGCCATGTCAGATGCCTTCCTTGAGACGCAGCCGGCTTACGCCTCGACGCCGAGTTCGGCCGAGGCGGCTTCATCACGGCGGCGCGAAACGATTTCCGAAACTTTCTTGTTGCGACGGGCAGCAACCGAGCGCGGGTTCTCCTGGCCCTTCAAAGCGTCGAACGTGGCGCGCACGACGTTGTAGGGGTTGGTAGAACCGAGCGACTTGGCGACAACGTCCTGCACGCCCAGCATCTCGAACACGGCGCGCATGGCGCCGCCGGCGATGATGCCGGTGCCCGGAGGGGCGGAACGCAGGACGACCTTGCCCGAACCGTGGCGGCCTTCGCTGTCATGATGCAGCGTTCGCGCATCGCGCAGCGGCACGCGCAGCAGATTGCGGCGCGCAGCCTCGGTGGCCTTGCGGATCGCTTCCGGCACTTCGCGCGCCTTGCCGTGACCAAAGCCGACGCGACCCTTCAGGTCGCCGACAACCACAAGGGCTGCGAAACCGAAGCGCTTACCGCCCTTCACAACTTTCGCCACGCGGTTGATGTGGACGAGCTTGTCGGTGAATTCGCTCTCGACCTTTTCACGGTCGCGATCACGGCCGCGGTCCTTCTGGGGTGAACGTGCCACGTCAGATCCCTTTCATCAGAAATTCAATCCGCCCTCACGGGCGGCGTCAGCAAGCGCCTTGACGCGCCCGTGGAAAATAAAACCGCCGCGGTCGAAGACAACGTTCTTGACGCCGGCCTTGACGGCGCGCTCGGCGACGAGTTTGCCCACGTGGGCAGCAGCTGCCTTGTCGGCGCCAGTCTTCAGCGACGTGCGAACATCCTTTTCGATCGTCGAGGCGGCGGCGAGCGTCTTACCGGCCGCGTCGTCGATCACCTGAGCATAGATGTGCTTGCCCGAGCGATGAACCGACAGGCGCGGTCGCGTGCCCGAGTTCTTCGCAAGCGTGCGGCGCACGCGTGCGCGGCGCTTGATAAAAGATGGATCGTGCGTGCCCATGGCGCGTGTCCTTACTTCTTCTTGCCTTCCTTGCGGAAGATGTATTCGCCCTGATAGCGCACGCCCTTGCCCTGGTAGGGTTCGGGTTTGCGCGAGGCACGGATTTCGGCTGCGATCTGGCCAACGGCCTGCTTGTCGATCCCGGAGACGATCACCTGCTCCTGCTTGGCGCCCGCGACCTTCACCTCGACTCCTGCCGGAACTTTGATGACGACGTCGTGGCTGTAGCCGACGCTGAGCGTCAACTGGTCCTTGCCCTTCATCGACGCCTTGAAGCCGACGCCATGGATCTCCAGCGTCTGCGAGTAGCCTTCGGTGACGCCCTTGATGAGGTTTTGCACCATGGTGCGCGACATGCCCCACATGGAGCGCGCCATCTTGGTTTCCTCGCGCGGCGTCACTTCAATGCCGGTAGTGGTCTTCTCCACCTTGATCTGTTCCGGCATCGTGAAGGACAGTTCGCCCTTGGGCCCCTTCATCTTCACGGTCTGGCCCGACACCGTCGCGGTGATCGCGGTGGGAACGGGTACCGGTTTCTTGCCAATGCGTGACATAGGGTCAAACTCTCGTTGCGCCCGGCTTCACTACCGGGACCAAGACTAGAAGATGTTGCAGATGATTTCGCCGCCGACGTTCTCCTCGCGCGCCTTTGCATCCGACATCACGCCCTTCGGCGTGGACAGGATGGCGACGCCGAGACCATTGGCGACCGTCTGCAGATCCTTGACCGGCGAGTAGACACGACGGCCGGGTTTGGACACCCGCTCGATGCTCTTGATGGCCGGTTGACCGTTGTAATACTTCAGCTCGATCTCGAACTCGGGCAGAGAGCCCTTCTGTTCCACCCGGGCGTAGCCGCGGATGTAGCCTTCGTCGGCCAGAACGTCGAGAACGCGCGCGCGCATGTTCGAAGCCGGCGTCGACACCTTGGGGCGCCGGCGCTGCTGCGCGTTGCGGATACGGGTGAGCATGTCGCCCAGCGGATCGTTCATTATCATGACTGTGCGCTCCCCTTACCAGCTCGACTTGACCATGCCGGGGATACGACCCTGGCTGGCGAGTTCACGCAGCTGGTTGCGGCAAAGCTTGAGCTTGCGATAGTAGCCGCGCGCACGGCCCGTCAGCTCGCAGCGGTTGCGGATGCGGGTCGCCGACGAGTTGCGCGGCAATTCGGCAAGCTTGAGACGCGCTGCGAAGCGCTCCTCGGCCGGGCGTTTCAAATCGTTCGCCAATTCCTTGAGCCGCTTGCGCTTGCCCGCGTACTGCGCGGTCAGCTTGCGGCGGCGCTTGTTCTTCTCGACTGAGCTCGTCTTGGCCATTCAATGTCCTCCAAAGGCCTTTCGGGCCGGTTAGGTCCCGAGGTCCTCTAGCTGCGGAAAGGGAAGTTGAAGCCGCGAAGCAATTCGCGCGCCTCATCGTCGGTCTCGGCGGTGGTCACGACGATCACGTCCATGCCCCAGACCTGGTCGATCTTGTCGTAGTCGATTTCCGGGAACACGAGGTGCTCCTTTAGGCCGCAAGCATAGTTGCCGCGTCCATCGAAGCTCTTCGGGTTCAGGCCGCGGAAGTCCTTCACGCGCGGCAGCGCGATGGTGACGAAGCGGTCCAGAAACTCGTACATGCGGTCGCCGCGAAGGGTGACCTTGGCGCCGAGCGTCATGCCCTCGCGCACCTTGAAGGTGGCGATCGACTTGGTCGACTTGGTCAGCTGCGGCTTCTGGCCCGCGATGAGAGCGAGATCGGCTGCCGCCGTATCGACCTTCTTGCGGTCTGCGGTTGCTTCGCCGACGCCCATGTTGAGCACGATTTTCTCGAGCTTGGGCACCTGCATCGGATTCTTGTAGCCGAACTTCTGAACCAGCGCCTCGCGTACCACCTTTTCGTAGTGCGTCTTCATGCGCGGCTTGTAGTCCGCAGGGCGCGGCTTCACTTCACGCGGACCGCTGGCGGCGGCCTTCGCGGGCTTTGCGGCTTTCGCTTGCTTGGCGCCGGCTGCGCCTTTTGCGCCCTTTTGCGCCTTGTCGTTCTCGGCCATGGCTTAGTTCTTCTCCGGAATAATCTCGCCCGAACGCTTGGCGAAGCGGACCTTCTTGCCGTCTTCCAGCATACGGAAACCGACGCGCGTCGGCTTGCCGTCCTTAGGATCCTCGAGCGCGAGGTTGGATACGTGCAGCGCGGCTTCCTTCGAGATGATGCCGCCTTCCTGCGACGCCGTCTGGCGCTGATGGCGCCGTACAACATTCACGCCGCGCACGACCGCGCGGCTCTCTTTCGGACGGACCTCGACGACTTCGCCGTGCTTGCCCTTGTCGCGGCCAGCCAGGACGATGACGTGGTCACCCTTTTTGATCTTCAAGGATGCCATTACAGAACCTCCGGCGCGAGAGAGACGATTTTCATGTGGTTCTTGGCGCGCAGTTCGCGCGTCACGGGTCCGAAAATGCGGGTTCCGACCGGCTCGCCCTGTGCGTTGATAAGCACGGCGGCGTTGCGATCGAAGCGGATCAGCGAGCCGTCAGCCCGACGCACGCCCTTGGCGACGCGTACGACGACGGCCTTCATGACCTGGCCCTTCTTCACGCGACCCTTCGGAATAGCCTCCTGAACGGCGACGACGATGGTGTCGCCGATCGTGGCATACCTGCGCTTGGAGCCACCCAGTACCTTGATGCACTGAACGCGGCGGGCGCCCGAATTGTCGGCGACGTCGAGATTTGTCTCCATCTGGATCATCGCACGTATCCTTCTTCTTCATGCCAGCCGGTCTGGCCGGCGAAATCCTGTGAGCGACCGGTGTATAAGGGGGCCTTCGCTCCTGCCCTTCCGTAACGGTCGTTCAGGCCTTGGCCAGAACGACCCAGCGCTTCTTCTTGGAAATCGGCGCGCTCTCCTGGATCGCGACCTGATCACCCGTCTTGAAGACGTTGCCCTCGTCGTGGGCGTGGAACTTCTTCGAACGACGCACCGTCTTCTTCAGCAGCGGATGGGTGTAGCGACGTTCCACCTCGACCACCACCGTCTTGTCGTTCTTGTCGGAAACGACCACACCCTGCAGAACGCGCTTCGGCATTTCTCAATCTCTCCTCAAGCGCCCTTCTGGGCGCTTCCGGCCCGCTTGGAGCGGGCTATTGTCATCACGCGCGCGATGTCACGCCGCACCTGGCGGACCCGCGACGTATTCTCCAGCTGACCGGAAGCCTTCTGGAAGCGCAGATTGAACTGCTCCTTCTTCAGCTTAGCCAGCTCATCGTCGAGCTGATCGAGAGACAGCACTTTCGCGTCAGCAGCTTTCATGTTTCGTCCTCGTCTCTTCCCGTGGCAAAGACGTCAGATCCAAAGTTTATCCGAGCCGTGTCACGATACGTGTCTTGATTGGAAGCTTGGCAGCGCCAAGCGTGAGAGCTTCCTTCGCGATCTGCGGGTTGACCCCGCCGACCTCGAACAGGATGCGGCCCGGCTTGACCCGCGCCACCCACAATTCAATACCGCCCTTGCCCGAGCCCATGCGGACTTCGGCGGGCTTCTTCGTCACCGGCACATCCGGGAACACGCGCAGCCAAATGCGGCCGGCGCGCTTGGTATGACGCGCGATGGCGCGGCGCGCAGCTTCGATCTGGCGCGCGGTGATGCGCTCCGGCTCGACCGCCTTCAGGCCCACTTCGCCGAAGTTCAAGGTCGTGCCGCCCTTGGCGTTGCCGTGGATGCGGCCCTTGAAGGTCTTACGGAACTTTGTGCGTTTCGGCTGCAGCATCTGCGTCTAGTCCCCAAAACCTTTAAGTGTTCTCTACGGGCGTAGCTTCGGTAGCCAGACGTTCGCCGCCGCGTTCGCCGCCACCGCCACCACGGCCGCCACGACGCTCGCGGCGATCGCCGCGGTCATCACCGTCACGGCGCGGACGCGGCGAGCCGCCTTCCTGCATGTCCATGGCGCGCTTTTCGGCGGCCATCGGATCATGCTCCATGATCTCACCCTTGAAGATCCAGACCTTGATGCCGATGACACCGTAGGCGGTCTTGGCGAGACCATAACCGAAATCGATGTCGGCGCGCAGCGTATGCAGCGGCACGCGGCCTTCACGATACCATTCCGTGCGAGCGATTTCCGCGCCGCCCAAACGACCGGCGACGTTGATACGGATACCGACGGCGCCAAGACGAAGTGCCGACTGCACGGAACGCTTCATGGCCCGGCGGAACGCCACGCGACGCTCCAGCTGCTGCGCGATCGCCTCGGCGACCAGCGTCGCGTCGATTTCGGGCTTGCGCACTTCGACGATGTTCAGATGAACTTCCGACTGCGTGAAGCGCGCCAGTTCGCTGCGCAGCTTCTCGATGTCGGCGCCCTTCTTGCCGATCAGCACGCCGGGGCGCGCCGAGTGAACCGTCACGCGGCACTTCTTGTGCGGGCGCTCGATCACGACCTTCGAGATGCCGGCCGTGCGCTGATGCTTCATGATGTGGTCGCGCATAACCATGTCTTCGTGCAGTAGCTTGCCGTACTCACCGCGAGCCGCGAACCAGCGGCTGTCCCAGGTGCGGTTGATGCCGACGCGAAGGCCGACCGGATTGACTTTATGACCCATTAGACGGCCTCCTTCTCAGCAGCCGTGGACGTCTTGCCCTTTGCCGGCACCTTGGCGGACTTGGCCACCTTGGCTTCCTTCTTCGGCTTGGCCTCTTCGGGCTTCTGACGAACGATGACCGTGATCTGCGAGAACGGCTTCAGGATCGCGGCGCCGCGGCCGCGGCCACGGGCGGCGAACCGCTTCATGACGATGTTCTTTCCGACATACGCCTCGGCGACGACGAGATCGTTGACGTCGAGGTTGTGATTGTTCTCGGCATTGGCGACCGCGCTCATGACGCATTTACGCACGTCCTGGGCGATGCGCTTCCTCGAGAATTCGAGGTCCGCCATGGCCTGTTCGACTTTCTTGCCGCGGATCAGGCCCGCGACGAGATTGAGCTTCTGCGGGGAGATCCGCAGATTCTTCGCAATCGCCATCGCTTCCGTTTCAGCGAGGCTGCGCTCCCGGCTCGGCTTGCCCATTATTTCTTCACCGCTTTCTTGTCGCCGCCGTGACCGGGGAAGTACCGCGTCGGAGCGAACTCGCCAAACTTGTGGCCAACCATGTCCTCAGTGACGTTTACCGGTATGTGCTTCTGGCCATTATGAACGCCGAATGTCAGGCCGACGAACTGGGGAAGAATCGTGGAGCGGCGGCTCCAGATCTTGACCACGTCGTTGCGGCTCGACGAACGCGACTTCTCCGCCTTCTTGAGAAGGTAGCCGTCGACGAACGGGCCTTTCCAGACTGAACGTGTCACTGTCGTATCTCCTCGGGCCTCAGGCCTTACTTCTGCTTATGACGGCTACGGATGATGAACTGGTCCGTCGCCTTGTTCTTGCGGGTTTTGTAACCCTTCGTCGGCTTACCCCACGGCGTCGCCCAATGCTTGCCGCCCTTGGTGCGGCCGCCGTTGGGATGGTCGATGGGGTTCATGGCGATCGAGCGCACGGTCGGGCGATTACCCTTCCAGCGGGTACGACCGGCCTTGCCAACGACGGCGTTGAGGTGGTCCGGATTGGACACCGCGCCGACGGTCGCCAGGCACTCCGCGCGAACCTTGCGCGTCTCGCCCGAGTTGAGCTTCAGAATGGCCCAGCCGGCATCGCGGCCGACGAGCTGCACGAACGAGCCTGCCGAGCGCGCCATTTGACCGCCACGGCCGGGCTTCAGCTCGACGTTGTGGACGATCGTGCCGAGCGGCATCGCCGACAGGGGCATGGCGTTGCCGGGCTTGACGTCGACCTTGGCGCCCGAGACCACGGTGTCACCGGGGGCCAGGCGTTGCGGCGCGAGGATGTAGGACAGCGTGCCGTCCTGATACTTTATGAGTGCGATGAACGCGGTGCGATTGGGATCGTACTCCAGACGCTCGACGGTCGCTGGCGCATCGAACTTGCGGCGCCGGAAATCGACGAGGCGATACGACTGCTTGTGGCCGCCGCCGATGTGACGCGTCGTGATGCGACCGTCGTTGTTGCGTCCGCCGGTCTTGCGTTTGCCCTCGACGAGCAGCTTTACCGGTGCGCCCTTCCACAGATGGCTCTTATCCACCTGCACCAGATGGCGAAGGCCGGGAGACGTCGGACGGTAGGTCTTCAGTGCCATGACATACTCCTCAGAGGCCTGTCGTCACGTCGATTGAGTGACCTTCCTCGAGCGTGACGATCGCCTTCTTCGTATCGCTTTGCAGGGCGCGAATGCCCTTGAACACTTTGCGCTTGCCCTTGCGGACGAGTGTGTTTACGGCCTTCACCTTCACGCCGAACAGAATTTCGACCGCTGCCTTCACGTCGGTCTTGGTGGCGGTCGGCGCCACCTTGAAAACGACTTGATTGGCTTCGGAAACGAGCGTCGCCTTCTCGGTGATCACCGGGGACAGGATGACGTCGTAGGCTTTGACCTTGTTCATTTGAACCGCGCCTCCAGCGCTTCGACCGCCGCCTTGGTCAGCACGAGCTTCCTGCGGCGCAGGATGTCGTAGACGTTGATGCCCTGCACCGGCAGCACGTCGATGCCTTCGATGTTGCGGGCAGCGCGCGCGAAGCTGATGTCGACCTCGGCGCCATCGATGATGAGGGCGTTATTGATGTCGAGCTTGGCGAACTGCTCCTTGAGCGCCTTGGTCTTGCCGTCCTTGGAGCTGGCGGAATTCGAGAACGAAGATCTCGCCGGCCTTGGCCTTGGCCGACAACGCATGGCGAAGTGCCAGAGCGCGGACCTTCTTGGGTAGCTCGATGGCATGGCTGCGGGGCTTGGGGCCGAACGCCTTGCCGCCGCCGCGCCACTGGGGAACCGACTTGTCGCCATGACGGGCGCCGCCGGTACCCTTCTGCTTGTACATCTTCTTGCCAGTGACCGTCACTTCGGAACGGTCCTGGGCGTGATGCGTACCGGCCATCCGCTTCAGCAACTGATAGCGCACCATGCGGTGGATCAGATCTTGGCGAGGTTCCAGACCGAAAATGGCGTCCGCCAGATCAACCTCGCCGGCCATCTTCGCATCGAGCGTGGTGACACTTGCTTTCATCACGCTTGCTCCTTCGCAGCGGTGGCGGCCTTGGGTTTGAAGGCGCCGGGCTTGGGTAGATCCTTCGGAGCGGTCTTCTTGACCGCGTCACGCACGATCACCCAGCCGCCCTTGGATCCGGGTACGGCGCCACGGATCATCAGCAGGCCGCGCTCGACGTCGGTGCGGACGACGATGAGGTTCTGGGTCGTGATGCGCTCGTCGCCCATGTGGCCGGCCATCTTCTTGCCTTTGAACACCTTGCCGGGGTCCTGGCGCTGTCCGGTCGAACCGTGAGCACGGTGCGTGACGGACACGCCGTGCGTGGCACGCAGGCCGCCGAAGTTCCAGCGCTTCATGGCGCCCTGGAAACCCTTGCCCTGGCTGGTGCCGGTGACGTCGACGAACTGCCCGGGAAGGAAATGGTCGGCAGTGATCTCCGCGCCCACTTCGATCATATTGTCCTGTGACACCCGGAACTCGGTGAGCTTGCGCTTGGGTTCGACTTCCGCGACGGCAAAGGTGCCGCGCTCTGACTTCCTCAGCCGCGACGGCTTGCGAGTACCGACGCCGACCTGCAGCGCGGTATAGCCGTTCTTCTCGGCGGTGCGGTGGGCCACGACCTGCAGCTTCTCCAGCTTCAACACGGTCACGGGCACGTGCTCGCCGGCGTCGGTGAAGATGCGGGTCATGCCCAGCTTCTGTGCTATAATTCCGGAACGCATCTGGCGCATTCCTTCCTCTCAAAAGGGTCATGACGGCCGAACCCGGCCCGCCAGAGGACCCGTAATCTTCTAGAGCTTGATCTCGACGTCGACACCAGCGGCCAAGTCGAGCTTCATAAGTGCGTCGACCGTCTGCGGCGTCGGATCGACGATGTCGAGAAGCCGTTTGTGGGTCCGCATTTCGAACTGCTCGCGGCTCTTCTTGTCGACGTGGGGAGACCGGTTCACGGTGAAGCGCTCAATGCGCGTCGGCAGTGGAATGGGTCCGCGCACTTCTGCGCCCGTGCGTTTTGCCGTGTTCACGATCTCGCGCGTCGATGCATCGAGAATTCGATGATCGAACGCCTTGAGCCGGATGCGGATGTTTTGGCCGTTCATGTCTTTCGAGACCTACCAAAAAGGAAGAAGCGCCCAGTCTTGCACGGGCGCTTCCGCCAACCCCTCTTACTATTCGACGATCTTCGTCACCACGCCGGCGCCGACGGTACGGCCGCCCTCGCGGATGGCAAATCGAACCTTCTCTTCCATGGCGATCGGCGAGACCAGCTCGACGTCGACGGCGATATTGTCGCCCGGCATGACCATTTCCGTGCCTTCAGGCAGCGTCACCACGCCCGTCACGTCGGTCGTGCGGAAGTAAAACTGCGGACGGTAGTTGGAGAAGAACGGCGTGTGACGGCCACCCTCGTCCTTGGTCAGAATGTAGGCCTCGGCCTTGAACTTCTTGTGCGGCTTGACTGAGCCAGGCTTGGCCAGAACCTGGCCACGCTCGACGGCTTCCTTATCGATGCCGCGCAGGAGGCAGCCGACGTTGTCGCCGGCCTCACCCGAGTCCAGCAGCTTGCGGAACATTTCGACGCCGGTGACAACTGACTTCTGCGTGTCGCGCAGGCCGACGATCTCGACTTCTTCGCCGACTTTGATCACGCCGCGCTCGATCCGACCGGTAACGACCGTGCCGCGGCCCGAGATCGAGAACACATCTTCGATGGGCATCAGGAACGGCTGATCCTTCGGACGATCCGGGAGCGGAATGTAGGTGTCGAGGGCTTCGTACAGCTTGATGATGGCTTCGTCGGCCAGGGGGCCCTTCTCGCCGTTCAGTGCCTTGATGGCGGCGCCGCGGATGATCGGGGTGTCGTCGCCCGGAAACTGGTACTTCGAGAGAAGCTCACGAACTTCCATTTCGACGAGTTCGAGCAGCTCTTCATCTTCGACGACGTCGCACTTGTTCAGGAACACGACGATACGCGGCACGCCAACCTGGCGGGCAAGCAGGATGTGCTCACGCGTCTGGGGCATCGGGCCGTCGACGGCGGACACGACCAGGATCGCGCCGTCCATCTGGGCGGCGCCCGTGATCATGTTTTTGACGTAGTCGGCGTGGCCCGGGCAGTCGACGTGCGCGTAATGACGGTTCGGCGTTGCGTATTCGACGTGCGAGGTGGCGATCGTCAAAATCTTGGTCGGGTCGCGGCGACCCTGACTTTCGGAAGCCTTGGCGACTTCGTCATATGCAATTGCCGTCTGCGTCCAGCCGCGGTCGGCCGAAACCTTCGTCAGAGCCGCCGTCAGGGTCGTCTTGCCGTGGTCAACGTGGCCGATGGTGCCCACGTTGCAGTGCGGCTTGTTACGCTCGAATTTTGCCTTCGCCATAGTCGGCTCTCCTCATCGCTCGTCTCGCACCGGCCGCGGCCGGTGACTTTTTCATTCCGAGAACGGCTGCCGTCAGCTTTCGCCTTCGATCGCCACCCTCACCTTCCTTAGGCGTACTTCGCCTTAACTTCGTCGGCCACATTGCGCGGCACGTCCGCGTAATGGGCAAATTGCATGGTGTAGGACGCGCGTCCCGTCGACATCGATCGCAACTGGCTGACATATCCGAACATATTGGCCAAAGGCACGTAGGCGCGAATGACCGTCGCGTTGCCGCGCATCTGCTGGTCGCGGATCTGGCCGCGACGGGAGTTGATGTCGCCGATGACCGAACCGACGAAGTCGCCCGGCGTCACAACCTCGACGTCCATGATCGGCTCGAGGATCTTGATGCCGCCCTTCTCGCAACCTTCCTTCATCGCGGCGCGGGCCGCAATTTCGAAGGCGATTGCCGACGAGTTCGACTTCGTGGAACGCACCGTCCCAGAGGGTGACCTTCATGTCGACGATCGGGAAGCCGATGAGGACACCGTTTTCCCAGACCGAGTTGACGCCCTTTTCGACGCCAGGAATGTATTCCTTGGGAACCGAGCCGCCGACGATTTCAGTTTCGAACTCGTTGCCCTTGCCGGTTTCGTTGGGTTCAAGACGCATCTTGACGCGTGCGAACTGACCCGTGCCGCCCGACTGCTTCTTATGCGTGTAGTCGATCTCCGCGGAACGCGCGAGCGTCTCGCGGTAGGCGACCTGCGGCTGGCCGACGTTGGCCTCGACGCCATAGGTGCGCTTCAGAATATCGACCTTGATGTCGAGGTGAAGCTCGCCCATGCCCTTGAGGATGGTCTCGCCCAACTCCAAATCGATCGAAACGCGGAACGAGGGATCCTCGATGGCGAGCGTGTTGAGCGCGATCGCCATCTTCTCCTGGTCGGCCTTGGTCTTCGGCTCGATCTTGAGATTGATGACGGGCTCGGGAAAGTCCATCTTTTCGAGAATGACGGGTTTTGCCGGATCACACAGCGTTTCGCCTGTGCGCGTATCCTTGAGACCCTGCAGGGCCACAATGTCGCCGGCGAAGGCTTCCTTGATTTCTTCACGATCGGCGGCGTGCATCAGATACATGCGGCCGGCGCGCTCTTTCTTGTCGCGCGTCGTGTTGGCAAGCGCCATGCCCTGCTCGAGCTTGCCCGAGTAGACGCGGCAGAACGTTATCGAGCCTACGTGCTCAAAGCTCATGATCTTGAAGGCGATCATGGCGAGCGGCTCGTTGTCGGAGGGCCGGCGGGGCGCCTCCGCGCCGGTGCGGGGATCGATACCCTTGTAGGCCTCGCGATCGAGCGGCGACGGCAGGAAGTCGACGACGGCGTCGAGCAGCGGCTGCACGCCCTTGTTCTTGAAGGCGGAACCGCACATCATTGGGTAGAAAGCGCGCGTGATCGTCGCCTTGCGGATCAGCTTCCGAAGCGTGTCCTCGTCGGGCTCCTTGCCGTCGAGGAAGGCTTCGAGCGCCGTGTCGTCCATTTCCACGGCGGCTTCGATCATGGCGCCGCGGAATTCGGCAGCCTTGTCCTGCAGATCTTCGGGAATGTCCCCTTCGATCATCTTGGCGTCTTTGCCGTCACCATCCCAAGTGATGGCTTTCATCCGGATGAGATCGACGACGCCCTTGAAGTCAGATTCGGCGCCAATCGGAATCTGCAGCGGGATCGCACGCGCGCCGAGCTTTTCCTTGATGTCGTCGAGGCACATGTAGAAGTCGGCCCCAGTCTTATCCATCTTGTTGGAGAAGATGATGCGCGGCACGCCGTACTTGTCGCCCTGGCGCCAGACTGTTTCGGTCTGCGGTTCGACGCCCTGGTTGGAGTCGAGCACGCAAACAGCACCGTCGAGAACGCGAAGCGAGCGCTCGACTTCAATCGTGAAATCGACGTGGCCGGGCGTGTCGATGATGTTCAGGCGGCGCTTTCTGCCGTCGCGGCCAAGCCAGAAGCAAGTCGTTGCAGCCGACGTGATGGTGATGCCGCGCTCGGCTTCTTGCTCCATGAAATCCATGGTTGCAGCGCCGTCGTGCACTTCGCCGATCTTGTAGGACTTGCCTGTATAGTAAAGGACGCGCTCGGTCGTCGTTGTCTTCCCGGCATCGATGTGTGCCATGATGCCGAAGTTGCGGTAGTCCTCGATGGGGTATTGACGGGCCATGATGTGCCTCGAATATCCTGATTTCTACCAGCGGTAGTGCGAGAAGGCGCGGTTGGCGTCGGCCATCTTGTGAGTATCTTCGCGCTTCTTGACTGCAGAACCGCGGTTGCCGGCTGCATCGAGAAGCTCACCCGACAGCCGGTCGACCATCGTATTCTCGTTGCGGGCGCGCGCAGCCGTAATGATCCAGCGAATGGCAAGCGCCTGACGGCGCTCGGCGCGGACTTCGACCGGCACCTGGTAGGTCGCGCCGCCGACGCGGCGAGAACGAACTTCCACCGCCGGCATTACGTTCTCGAGCGCTTGGTGGAACATGGCGACAGGATCGGACTTAGCCTTGGTTTCCATACGCTCCAGCGCACCGTAAACGATGCGTTCGGCGACAGACTTCTTGCCCTGACGCATCACCGCGTTCATGAACTTGGTGAGAACGACATCGGCAAACTTGGGGTCCGGATTGACCTCACGTTTATCTGCACTGTGTCGGCGCGACATGCGTTTCGTCCTTAGCTTCGATTACGTCTTGTCTTCAGGCTTGACTGGCAACCCTCAGACCTCTATTCGACTGCCGGGAAAACCGGCGATTACTTCGGCCGTTTGGCACCGTACTTCGAGCGGCGCTGACGGCGGGCGGAGACGCCCTGCGTGTCGAGCACGCCGCGCACGATGTGATAGCGCACGCCGGGAAGATCCTTGACGCGGCCACCGCGGATCAGGACCACGGAGTGCTCCTGCAGGTTGTGGCCTTCACCCGGAATGTAACCGATCACTTCGAAGCCGTTGGTCAGCCTGATCTTGGCAACCTTGCGAAGTGCCGAGTTCGGCTTCTTCGGAGTGGTCGTATACACGCGCGTGCATACGCCACGCTTCTGCGGGCACGCTTCCATGTGACGCGATTTCTCGCGGTAGGTCTTCGGGTGCCGGGGCTTCCGGATCAACTGCTGTATTGTCGGCATACGCCTCGCCTATTCTGTGGCCGCAGCGATCGTTAAGGACCGCGCGAAAACCAAGCCAAACCAGCCATGTTCCGGACAAAGCCCGGAACGTAGCTGGAAAAACCAGAGGATCGTCCGGCCCGCTTGCGCGAGGTCGAATGATCTTGGCCCGAAAATGTCCTCTGCTTTGCGACGACAGCGTTTAGGCTCGATAATTCGCGCATTTAGCGCGCCGAACGGCCTACCACCTACCGTGAGAGTGGGCTGTCTATATACACAGGCTTAAGCGGGGTCAACACCTGCACCTCGGCGTTGGCAGTTTTTTTGTCCCTCTTTGGGCCAATTGTACAAAACGTGAGGGCTTTCGCCAGCCACTTTCACGCAAAAATGAAAAACGGCCGCGCTGTTTCCATCGCGACCGGTCAATTCGTTTCAGATGTTGGGAAAGCGGCTACTCCGCGACGCGGCGACGGCGGCGAGCCGGAGACGCATCTCCCGCCGGACCGCCGAGGGCGACATCGCCTTTCGCCTTTTCCTTCTCGATGAGTTCGTCGCGCTTGGCGGCAACCTTGCGCAGGCGGCGCAACATGCCGCCAGTGCCGGCAGGGATCAGTCGGCCGACGATGACGTTCTCCTTCAGGCCTTCCAGCGTATCGGACTTGCCGATCACGGCAGCGTCGGTCAGCACGCGGGTCGTTTCCTGGAACGAGGCCGCCGAGATGAACGAGCGGGTCTGCAACGAGGCCTTGGTGATCCCGAGCAGCATCGGAGTCGCCGCAGCCCGTCGCTTGCCGGCCTTCTCCACTCTGGCGTTGATCTCGTCCAGCTCGATGCGATCGAGCTGCTCGCCCTTGATCAGGCCCGTCTCACCGGGGTCGGAGACCTCGACCTTCTGCAGCATTTGCTTGACGATCACTTCGATGTGCTTGTCGTTGATCGTCACCCCCTGCAGACGGTAGACGTCCTGGATCTCGTTGATCAGGTAGTTGGCGAGTTCCTCGACGCCCTTGATGGCAAGAATATCATGCGGTGCGGGGTGACCGTCGTAGATGTATTCCCCGCGCTCCACGTGGTCGCCATGCTGGACGGTGAGGTTCTTGCCGCGCGGAATGAGATATTCCACTGGCTCGACGCCCTCTTCGTCCGGTTTGATCGTGATGCGCTGCTTGTTCTTGTAGTCCTTGCCGAACTCGATGGTTCCCGAAACCTCCGCGATGATGGCGTGGTCCTTGGGACGGCGAGCCTCGAACAGCTCGGCGACGCGCGGCAGACCGCCGGTGATGTCGCTCTGCCGTGCCGATGCCAGCGGGATACGTGCGAGCACGTCGCCGGCCTTGACCTCGGCGCCCGGCTCCACCGACAGGACGGTGTCGACTGGAACCAGATAGCGCGCATCACCACCCCGAGCGACCTTGATCGGCTTGCCCTTGCTGTCCTTGACGATGATAGCCGGCTTGAGATCGGAGCCACGAGGCGTCGCCCGCCAATCGATAATGACGCGATTGGTCGTGCCCTTTACTTCGTCGGTCTGCTCGCGCACGGAGGCGCCTTCGATCATATCCTCGAAGTCGACCGTGCCCGAAACCTCGGTCAGGATCGGACGCGTGAATGGATCCCACTGGGCGAGGCGCGTGCCGCGCTTCACCTCGTCGCCCTCGTCGACCAAGACGCGAGCGCCGTACGTGAGCTTATGCGTGGACAATTCCTTGCCCGACTGATCGACAATGACGAGCGACATCGTGCGGCTCATGGAGATCATGCGGCCCTGGCTGTCCTTCACCATGGCGCGGTTCTTGATCTTCACGTGGCCGTTGAAGTTGCTCTCGATGAACGAGCTGTCGACGACGTTGGCGGCGCCGCCGATGTGGAACGTGCGCATCGTGAGCTGCGTGCCGGGTTCACCGATCGACTGAGCGGCGATAACGCCCACAGCCTCGCCGATGTTGACCGGCGTGCCTCTCGCAAGGTCGCGACCGTAGCACTTGGCGCAGACGCCCGTGATCGTCTCGCACGTTAGCACCGAGCGGATGCGAATCTCCTGGATCTCAGCCTTGCCGATCGCCTCGGCATGCCGCTCCTCGATCAATTCGCCCGACTTCAGGATCACCTCGTTGGTGCCCGGCACTAGAACGTCCTCGGCTGCGGTACGGCCCAGCACGCGCTGCGCCAGGGACACTACCACCTGACCTAAATCGACGACAGCCTGGATCTTGATGCCGCCGTCCGTGCCGCAGTCGTCTTCCCAGATGATCGCATCCTGTGCGACGTCGACGAGACGGCGCGTCAGGTAGCCCGAGTTCGCGGTCTTCAACGCCGTATCCGCGAGGCCCTTGCGCGCGCCGTGGGTGGAGTTGAAGTATTCGAGAACCGAAAGGCCTTCCTTGAAGTTTGAGATGATCGGCGTCTCGATGATCTCACCCGAAGGCTTGGTCATCAGGCCGCGCATGCCCGCGAGCTGCTTCATCTGCGCCGGCGAACCGCGCGCGCCCGAGTGGCTCATCATGTAGATCGAGTTGATCGGCTTCTCGCGCCCAGCCTTGTCGCGCTGTACAGTCGAGATGCGGTCGATCATTTCCTTGGCGATCTGATCGGTGCACTTCGACCAGGCGTCGACAACCTTGTTGTACTTCTCGAGCTGCGTGATCAGGCCGTCCTGATACTGCTGCTCGAACTCGCGCACGAGGTCGTTGGTCTTTTCGACTATCTTCGTCTTGCTGTCGGGGATCTGCATGTCGTCCTTGCCGAACGAGATGCCGGCCTTGAACGCATGGTGGAAGCCGAGCGACATGATTCGATCGCAGAAGATCACCGTTTCCTTCTGACCGCAGTTACGGTACACGGCGTCGATGAGACCCGAGATCGCCTTCTTGGTCAGAAGCTGGTTGACGAGCGAGAACTTGACGCCCGGCTGGCGCGGCAGAACCTCACCGAGGATCATGCGGCCGGGCGTCGTCTCGTGCACCTCGATGACTTCCTTGCCGTCCTGATCGAGCGCGCGAAATCGGCCCTTGACCTTGGCATGTAAAGTCACGGCGCCGGCTTCGAGCGCGTGGCGCAATTCGCCGACCGAGCCGAACGCCATGCCTTCGCCCGGCTCCTTATCGCGCATGATCGAGAGGTAGTAGAGACCCAGAACGATGTCCTGCGACGGCACGATGATTGGCGAGCCGTTGGCGGGATGCAGGATGTTGTTGGTCGACATCATCAGCACGCGCGCTTCCAGCTGCGCTTCGAGCGACAGCGGGACGTGCACGGCCATCTGGTCGCCGTCGAAGTCAGCGTTGAAGGCTGCGCAGACCAGCGGATGCAGCTGGATCGCCTTGCCTTCGACGAGCTGCGGCTCGAACGCCTGGATGCCCAGGCGATGCAGCGTCGGCGCGCGGTTGAGCAGCACGGGATGCTCGCGGATGACCTCGTCGAGGACGTCCCAGACCTCGGGCTTCTCCTTCTCGACGAGCTTCTTGGCCTGCTTCACGGTCGCGGCCTGGCCCAGCGTCTGGAGGCGTGCATAGATGAACGGTTTGAACAGCTCGAGCGCCATCTTCTTGGGCAACCCGCATTGGTGCAACCTCAACTCAGGACCGACCACGATGACCGAACGGCCCGAGTAGTCGACACGCTTGCCGAGCAGGTTCTGACGGAAGCGGCCCTGCTTGCCCTTCAGCATGTCGGCAAGTGACTTCAGCGGACGCTTGTTGGCGCCGGTGATGACGCGGCCGCGGCGGCCGTTGTCGAACAGTGCATCGACCGCTTCCTGGAGCATGCGCTTCTCGTTGCGGATTATGATGTCGGGCGCACGCAGCTCCATCAACCGCTTCAGGCGATTGTTACGGTTAATGACGCGGCGGTACAGATCGTTGAGATCGGACGTGGCGAAGCGGCCACCATCGAGTGGCACAAGCGGGCGCAGTTCCGGGGGAATGACCGGAACCTGGGTCAGAATCATCCACTCGGGACGGTTGCCGCTTTCCAAGAACGCTTCGATGACCTTGAGACGCTTGCCAAGCTTCTTCGGCTTCAGCTCGGTCGTTGCTTCCGCGATCTCCTGGCGAAGGTCGACGGCGATCTTGGGCAGATCCATGGCCGACAGGATTTCGCGGATCGCTTCGGCGCCAATGCCAGCGGTGAAGCTGTCGGGACCGTGTTCATCGAGCGCCTGGTTGTACATCTCCTCGGTGAGGAGCTGGCGCTCCTTGAACGGCGAGATGCCCGGTTCGATGACGATGTAGTTTTCGAAGTACAGCACGCGCTCGAGGTCCTTGAGGCTCATGTCGAGCAGCAGACCGATGCGCGAGGGCAGCGATTTCAGGAACCAGATGTGCGCGACGGGAGCGGCCAGTTCGATGTGCCCCATGCGCTCGCGGCGAACCTTGGCGAGCGTGACTTCGACGCCACACTTCTCGCAGATGAGGCCCTTGTACTTCATCCGCTTGTACTTGCCGCACAGGCACTCGTAGTCCTTGATCGGCCCGAAGATGCGCGCGCAGAACAGGCCGTCACGCTCCGGCTTGAACGTGCGGTAGTTGATCGTTTCGGGCTTCTTGATCTCGCCGAACGACCAGGACAGGATATCGTCCGGGCTCGCGATCGAAATCTTGATCTGATCGAATGTCGGCAGCGGGGCTTGGGTCTTGAAGAGGTTTGTGATCTCGTTCATTCGCTCTCTCCGCTTCTAGGTTCGGACCCTGCGCGTCCGACCCTGTGGCGCTGAAATGTTCATGTGCGGCGTGGCACCGTGATCGTGGATGTTGCGAGGGCAGACAGTGATGCCATCCTCGTCAGCCTTTAATCCGTCATTCGGCAGCCGCCGGCGGCAGCTGCGGCCGCGCCGGTGTTTCCTCGGGTTGCTGTTCCACGGCTGGGACCTCGGAGTTAAGCAGCTCGACGTTGAGGCCGAGCGCGCGCATCTCCTTGACGAGGACGTTGAAGCTCTCCGGAACGCCCGCCTCGAACGCGTCGTCGCCGCGCACGATCGCCTCGTACACCTTTGTGCGGCCGGCAACGTCGTCGGACTTGACCGTGAGCATCTCTTGCAGCGTGTAGGCGGCGCCGTAGGCTTCAAGGGCCCACACCTCCATTTCGCCAAAACGCTGTCCGCCGAACTGCGCCTTGCCGCCCAGCGGCTGCTGTGTGACGAGCGAATACGGTCCGATCGAGCGGGCGTGGATCTTGTCGTCGACGAGATGGTGGAGCTTGAGGATGTACTTGTAGCCAACCGTGACCTTGCGGTCGAACGGCTCGCCGGTGCGGCCATCAAACAGCTGCACTTGGCCCGACGTGTCGAAACCTGCCGTCTTCAGCATTTCGACGATATCGGCTTCTTTGGCGCCGTCGAACACGGGAGTGGCGATCGGAACGCCCTTGGTCAGCAGTTCGGCAACCGCGGCCAGATCCTCATCCTTGATATTAGATTTGATCTCGTCCTTGCCGTAGATGCGCTGCATTTCCTCGCGTAGCGCCTGTGCCTTGCCGCTGGCGTGGTACTCCTGAAGCGCCTGGTCGATGATCCGGCCAAGACCGCGGCATGCCCAGCCCATGTGCGTTTCGAGAATCTGCCCGACGTTCATGCGCGACGGCACGCCGAGCGGGTTCAGCACCACGTCGACGTGCGTGCCATCCTCGAGGAACGGCATGTCCTCGCAAGGCACGATCATCGAAACGACGCCTTTGTTACCGTGACGGCCGGCCATCTTGTCGCCCGGCTGGATCTTGCGCTTCACGGCGACGAAGACCTTGACCATCTTCATGACGCCGGGAGGCAACTCGTCGCCGCGCTGCAGCTTGTCGACCTTGTCGACGAAGCGGCGTTCGAGGTTCTTCTTGGCATCCTCGTACTGCTTGTTGATGGCCTCGAGTTCGGCCTGAGCCTTTTCGTTGGCCAGACCGATCTCCCACCACTGGCTGCGCGGGATGTCGGACAGGATCTCGTTGTCGAGCTTGGTGCCCTTGCGGGCGCCCTTGGGACCCTTCGCGACTTCCTTGCCCATCAGAGCTTCCTTGAGACGCGCGTAGACGTTGCGGTCGAGGATCTGCATTTCGTCGTCGCGGTCTTTCGCGAGACGCTCGATCTCCTCGCGCTCGATCGCCATGGCACGCTCGTCCTTGTCGACGCCGTGACGGTTGAACACGCGCACTTCGACGATGGTGCCCGACACGCCCGGCGGCAGACGCAGCGACGTGTCGCGCACGTCGGAGGCCTTTTCACCGAAGATGGCGCGCAGCAGCTTTTCTTCCGGCGTCATCGGGCTCTCACCCTTGGGCGTGATCTTGCCGACGAGGATGTCGCCCGGATGCACTTCCGCGCCAATGTAGACGATGCCGGCTTCGTCGAGGTTCTTCAGCGCCTCTTCCGAAACGTTGGGAATATCGCGCGTGATCTCCTCTGGACCAAGCTTCGTGTCCCGGGCCATTACCTCGAATTCCTCGATGTGGATCGAGGTGAAGATGTCGTCGGAAACAACTCGCTCGGATAGGAGGATGGAGTCCTCGAAGTTGTAGCCCATCCAAGGCATGAACGCGACGAGCACGTTCTTGCCGAGCGCCAGATCGCCCAGATCCGTCGAGGGACCGTCGGCGATGATCTCGCCCGCATCGACACGGTCGCCCACGTTGATCAGGGGGCGCTGGTTGATACAGGTATTCTGGTTAGAGCGCTGGAACTTGCGCAGGCGATAAATGTCGACGCCGGGCTTGGACGGGTCGGTCTCTTCCGTCGCACGAATAACGATACGGGTCGCGTCGACCTGATCAACGATACCGGTGCGCCGAGCCGCGATAGCGGCCCCTGAGTCACGCGCCACGACCTCTTCCATGCCGGTGCCTACGAGCGGCGCCTCCGCCTTGATTAGCGGCACGGCCTGGCGCTGCATGTTCGAGCCCATCAGAGCGCGGTTGGCGTCATCGTTCTCGAGGAACGGAATGAGCGCCGCTGCGACCGACACAAGCTGCTTGGGCGAAACGTCGATGTAGTCGACCTTGTCGGTCGGAACGAGCATCACGTCGCCCGAGTAGCGCACCGTTACCAGGTCCTCAGTCATCTTGCCCTTGGCATCGACCACGGCATTGGCTTGGGCGACGTGGTGGCGCATTTCCTCCATGGCAGACAGGTACACGACCTCGTCCGTCACCTTGGCGTTGACGACCTTGCGGTAGGGGCTCTCGATGAAACCATACTTGTTGACGCGCGCGAACGTCGCCAGCGAGTTGATGAGGCCGATGTTCGGTCCTTCCGGCGTTTCAATCGGGCATATGCGGCCGTAGTGCGTGGGGTGCACGTCGCGCACCTCGAACCCGGCGCGTTCACGCGTCAGACCACCCGGACCAAGCGCGGAGAGGCGGCGCTTGTGCGTGATCTCCGAAAGCGGGTTCGTCTGGTCCATGAACTGCGACAGCTGCGAAGATCCGAAGAATTCGCGCACGGCGGCGGCCGCCGGCTTGGCGTTGATCAGATCCTGCGGCATCACCGTGTCGATATCGACCGAGGACATACGCTCCTTGATGGCGCGCTCCATGCGAAGCAGACCGACGCGATACTGGTTTTCCATCAGTTCGCCGACCGACCGCACGCGGCGGTTGCCCAGATGATCGATGTCGTCGATCTCGCCACGGCCATCGCGCAGGCCGACCAACGTCTGCACGACGGCGACGATGTCTTCCCTGCGCAGAACGCGCATGGTGTCGGGCGCATCGAGCTCGAGGCGCATGTTCATCTTGACGCGTCCAACCGCTGACAGGTCGTAACGCTCGCTGTCGAAGAACATGCTGTTAAATAGGGCGGTCGCCAACTCGATCGTCGGCGGCTCACCGGGACGCATTACGCGATAGATGTCCATCAGGGCTTCCTGATGGTTCGAGTTCTTGTCGATGTTGAGCGTGTTGCGGATGAAGGCGCCAATGTTGACGTGATCAATGTCGAGGACGTGGAACTCCTTAACCTTCTGCTCCTTCAGTTCGGCAAGCAGCTTGGCGTCGAGTTCGCCGCCGGCCTCGGCGTAGATCTTGCCCGTCTGCATGTCGACGATGTCTTCGGCAATGTAGCGGCCGGCGAGATCGTCGGAGGAAACAAGCACTTCCTTGAGGCCGCCCTCGGCCAATTCACGTGCCTTGCGCGCGGTGATTTTCTCTCCGGCCTTGGCCACGACGTCGCCCGACTTCGCATCGACGAGATCGCCGAGCGGGGTCATGCCGCGCATCTTCTGCTGCTCGAACGGCATCTTCCAGCCGCGCTTGGATTCCTTGATCGGAATCATCTTGTAGAAAGTCGACAGGATCTGCTCGTCGTCGAGACCCAGCGCGTACAGGATCGTAGTCACCGGCAACTTGCGGCGGCGGTCGATGCGCACATAGACGATGTCCTTGGCGTCGAACTCGAAGTCGAGCCACGAGCCGCGATAGGGAATAATACGGGCAGCGAACAACAACTTGCCCGATGCGTGCGTGCGGCCGCGATCGTGGTCAAAGAAGACGCCGGGCGAGCGGTGCATTTGCGAGACGATGACTCGTTCGGTGCCGTTGATGACGAAGGTGCCGTTCGATGTCATGAGCGGCATGTCGCCCATGTAGACATCCTGCTCCTTCACGTCCTTGATCGACTTGGAGCCTGTCTCTTCGTTCACGTCGAACACGATAAGGCGCAGCTTAACCTTCAACGGAGCCGCGAACGTCATGTCGCGCTGCATGCACTCGTCGACGTCGTATTTCGGCGGCTCGAAGTCATAGCGCACGAACTCCAGCGTGGACTTGCCCGAGAAGTCCGAGATCGGGAACACGGACTTGAAAACGGACTGCAGGCCCTGATCGTCGGCCCGGCCGCCCGCCGGTTCCTTGACCATGAGGAAGTCGTCGTAGGAACTTTTCTGCACCTCGATGAGGTTCGGCATCTGGGCAACTTCCCGGATGTGTCCGAACTTCTTGCGAATGCGCTTGCGGCCGTTCAGGGTCTCAGCCATGTGCGTTCCTCGTATTTGGCGTCAGGTGACGAGCCCGCGCTCCATCAGATCCATTCCGCGAGCGTCACGTGCGTGCCTCGCGATGAAACCGCTTCAAACGGTTCGCCGGAGGATCTTTTCGAGGGGCTCGCGCCATCCTCCCGAGGTCCTCCGGGGAAACGTCTCAAGTGCTCCCCTCTCCCCGTGATGCACGGGGAGAGGGGAGCCGACTTACTTGACCTCAACGACCGCGCCCTGGTCTTCGAGCTGCTTCTTCAACTTGGCGGCGTCGTCCTTGGAGACGCCTTCCTTGACGACCTTGTTGCCGGCCTCGACCAAATCCTTGGCTTCTTTCAGGCCAAGACCCGTGATGGCGCGGACTTCCTTGATCACGTTGATCTTCTTTTCGCCGCCAGCCTTCAGGATGACGGAGAACTCGGTCTGCTCTTCCACCGGAGCGGCAGCGGCGGCCGGGGCCGCAGCGACGGCAACGGCAGCAGCGGCGGAGACGCCCCACTTCTCTTCCAGCATCTTGGCGAGTTCGGCCGCCTCGAGGACAGTCAGCTTCGACAGGTCGTCGACGATCTTTGCGAGATCAGACATCGTGTTACTTCCTTCCGATTTGAACTTGTTACAGTGTCGCGGCTCGCATCTCACGAAACCGCATGAATTGCCCAATTGCCCTTGTCAGTCGCCATGTGCGGCCTTCGCCTGGATGACACGTGCGAGCTTGGCTCCCGGCTCCTTGACCGTGCGGGCGATCTTGGTCGCCGGCGCGCTGAGAAGACCGATCAGCTTGGCACGCAGTTCATCGAGCGAGGGCAGCTCGGCGAGCGCCTTCACACCGTTCGCGTCGAGGGCGGTCTTGCCCATCGCGCCGCCGACGATGACGAGCTTGTTATTCGTCTTGGCGTACGTCACGGCTGCCTTAGCGGCCGCGATCGGGTCCTTGGAATAGGCCAGGATGACTGGCCCCTTCATCAGACTCGAGATGTCTGCAGTACCGGTGTCCTTCAACGCGAGCTGCACCAGCTTGTTCTTGGCTACCTTCACCGCTCCGCCGGCTTCCTTGACCTTGCGGCGGAAGTCCGCGGATTGGGCAGCCACCATGCCGGTGTTGTGGGCAACCACAACCACGCCCGTGTCCTTGAACACGCCGTGGAGGTGGTCAATGAGCTCACGTTTCGCGGCTCTATCCACTGCTCACTCCTGGTTGCGTTCGGCCCCGATTCCGGACCGTCTCGCGGGTTGCACCATGCCGCGCGCACCGGGGTTGCCCCTTCGCGAACAGCGCTTCAGTCCTGTCCCGACCGGCGCCTTGAATGGAGCGCACGGTGCTGACCCAGAAGGTTCAAACCGAAGTCACGGCATTCTTTTTCAGAATGCCTCGAAACCGGTTTTCTTCTCCCGTCTCATGAAGGCCCTCGAAGCATCGAGGCTTAAGTCACGATCGGATCCGTTGGATCCGCGCGAGACACCCACAATCTCGGACAGGTCCGGATCACAGCACCGCGAGGCGCTCCGCTCCGGAATTTTCCGGCAGGCCCAACCGAGGTTGAGACCGCTGGAAGACGTGTTGTCCAGCCCGCGGCGGTTAGGATGCCTGCGGACCCGACGAAACTGTGCCGGCGTCGATCTTGAGGCCCGGTCCCATGGACGAGCTGATCGACACCTTCTTCAGATAGTTGCCCTTCGATCCGGCTGGCTTCGCCTTCACGACGGCGTCGACGAACGCCTTGATATTCTCGACGAGGGCCTGTTCCGTGAAGCTCGCCTTGCCGACGCCGGCGTGCACGATGCCGGCCTTCTCGACGCGGAACTCCACCGAGCCGCCCTTGGCGCCCTTGACGGCGCCGACAACGTCCATGGTCACCGTGCCGACGCGCGGGTTTGGCATCAGGCCGCGCGGGCCCAGCACCTTGCCGAGGCGGCCGACGAGGCCCATCATATCCGGCGTCGCGATGCAGCGATCGAAGTTGATCGTGCCCTTCGAGATGATATCGACGAGGTCTTCAGCGCCAACGATATCAGCGCCTGCTGCCTTGGCTTCTTCAGCCTTTGGTCCGCGGGCGAACACAGCGACGCGCGCCGTGCGACCCGAGCCGTTCGGCAGATTGCACACGCCGCGCACCATCTGGTCGGCATGCTTGGGATCGACGCCGAGGTTCATGGCGATCTCGATCGTTTCGTTGAACTTGGCCTTGGCGCGGGCTTTGACAAGCTTGACGGCCTCGTCGATCGCGTAAGCCTTGTTGCGATCGAGCCCCTCGCGAACGGTCGCGTTGCGCTTGCCGCCGGCTGCGCGGGCGGCCTTGATCTTGTCAGCTGCTACGATTGCTTTTGCCATGGGATCAATCCACCACCTTAAGGCCCATGGAACGGGCGGATCCGGCGATCGTGCGAGCGGCCTGCTCGATATCGTCGGTGTTCATGTCCTTCATCTTGATCTTGGCGATGTCGCGAAGCTGCGCCATCGTCACGGTGCCGGCGACATCGCGGCCCGGAGACTTGGAGCCCGAACCGCCCTTGCCGGTCGCCTTGAGGCCAGCGGCCTTCTTGATCAGATACGTCGCCGGCGGCGTGCGCATCTCGAAAGTGAACGAGCGGTCCGAATAGACCGTGATCTTCACCGGGATAGGAACTCCCTGCTCCATGTCCTTCGTCTTGGCATTGAACGCCTTGCAGAATTCCATGATGTTGACGCCGCGCTGACCCAGCGCAGGGCCGATCGGAGGCGACGGGTTGGCCGCGCCGGCTGGCACTTGCAGATTGATAAAGCCGTCTATCTTCTTTGCCATGGTTTCCCCTGGTTGAATTGGGAAGAACGCGCCTTCCCAGGGTTAGCGGTCCAACGGGTTCGTCGCTTTAGCTTCCAACCCTCCCGCACGTGTCCGATGTCCACTCGAAATTCGAGCCGCCCACCGGGCTTCGACGCACGCGCCGAATTTGAAATCGTCGTCTTGTCTGTTGCCTCTATCGTTGGTCCGACCGCTAGCCGGGCACTTTCTCGACCTGCCCGAACTCGAGTTCGACCGGCGTCTTGCGTCCGAAGATCGAAACGCCGACCTTGAGACGCGACCGCTCGCCGTCGACCTCCTCGACTTCGCCCTGAAAGGACGCGAAGGGGCCGTCCACGACTTTCACCTGCTCGCCGATCTCGTAGATGATCGACGGCGCAGGCCGCTCGACACCCTCCTTGACCTGATTGAGGATGCGCATTGCCTCGTCTTCGGGGATCGGCATCGGCTTGTTGTCGGCGCCGAGGAAACCCGTGACCTTCGGCGTGTTCTTGATCAATACGAACGCCGGATCGGTCATTTCCATCTTGACCAGCAGGTAGCCGGGCAGGAACTTGCGTTCGGCGTGGATTTTGCGGCCCCGCTTGACCTCGATGACGTCCTCGGTCGGCACCATCACCTCTTCGAAAAGGTGCTCCAGACCAGCCGCCTTGGCGCGCTCCTTTATGGACTCGGCCACTTTCCGCTCGAAGTTCGTATAGGCGTGAACGATGTACCAGCGCTTGGCCATTTACCGTCTCTAGTTGGATCTCGAACAGCAGGGCGCGCCCGCGGATTTTCCGGAAATTAGGGCGTCAGCGTCCTAAACCAAGCACCAAATTGATCAACCAGCCAAGCATTTGGTCGGCGAGCAGGAAGAAGATCGAGGCCAACGAGACCATGATCAACACCATGACGGTGGTGATCCAAACCTCCTTCCACGTCGGCCAAGTTACCTTGCTGACCTCTTGCCGAACCTCTTGGATGAATTGCAGAGGGTTATACTTCGCCATCGCGATTGTCTTCCCGGGGCGCGATGCGACAAATCGGCGCACACCCCAAAGTTTCCCTTGAGGTGAACACCTACGAGCTGATCCGGCGCCCTCGCCTCAGACCCGCTCCAAATCAGATGGCAGGGGCGGAGGGTCTCGAACCCCCGACCTTCGGTTTTGGAGACCGACGCTCTACCAATTGAGCTACACCCCTAAAACGGGCCAACCGACCTGCTTGCCTCTCTCGGGGCTGGCTTCCATACCCGAACTTTTTCGGTTTGTCACTTGGCCGTGACAAGAATCATGCCGCGGGCGGCAGTCGCTGCCGCTTCCCCGGGCGGCACGCCGGGCTATCCGACCTTTTCGACGACGACAGCCGTGCCATAGGCGAGAACCTCGGTCACCGCGGCGGCGATCTCGTTGGCGTCGTAGCGGAACGCGAGGACCGCGTTGGCGCCCATCGCCTCGGCTTGCCGGATCAGCAGATCGAACGCTTCCTGCCGCGTCTGCTCGGCGAGCTTCGTGTAAACTGTAATGTTGCCGCCAAACAGGATCTGGATCGCCGCTCCGATGTTACCGACGACGGAGCGCGAGCGCACCGTGAGACCTCGCGCAACGCCGAGATGGCGGACGATACGGTAGCCCGGCAGGTCGTTCGTCGTAACAACGATCATGCGGGTAATCCTTTGGCGCGGATGCTATCCAGCCGCGGTTGCAGTAAGGCGGATGAGGAGCCGACGTAGGTTGGGACGAGGGTGCCGAAGCCGCCGCCGAGGGTCAAGCTTTGGCGCCCAAATAAATCCTGGCGAGCATAAGCCGCCGCGTCGCCGTCCGTGCAAGGGTGGGGGGACGAGTGTTTCCCGCATCGTAGCGACCAATCAAGTCTGATGTCACAGTGGTCAGCCTTCGCGGGCGTCTTCACAGGGGTGCGCAAAGCGTCTATCACTCCGCACGCGGCTGCGGCTCGCGGCCAGAGTGCGGATGTAGTTCAATGGTAGAACGGCAGCCTTCCAAGCTGCATACGTGGGTTCGATTCCCATCATCCGCTCCATCCCACGATTGGTCCGGAGTTCGATTTACCGACTTGCTGGCTTTCAGAATCGGTAGCCATAGCGGACGCCTAATCGATCAAGTCCTTCGTTGGGATCGACCGTATAGGCGTTGGACATGTGCTCAAAGTAGACGGACAGGCTGTTGTAATCGTCGAAGTGATATCCAAACTCGGCTGGGAAATGAAACAACACGCGTGAACCGAGGGCCTTCTGGCCCCAATCCTCAAGTTTCAGTTGCCCGTCATGTATCGTGCCGCCGATACCCAGGCCGAGGAAAAGTTTATTTGTGAATTGGTATTGCCAGCGGGCATCAAGATAGATGTTGCTGGTCTGGCCTGCCGTGTTGATCGACGCGCCGAGAGCTGGGCGTACCAAGCCGCCCAGAAATGCAGCGGACGGCGACAGCAGCGCTTCGATGTTGATCGAAGCGGAATTCTCCTCGGCGCGAAAGCCGCTCCACAGTCCGGGCACGTCGTGGTCGAGAACGCCAATCTTCAACTCCTGCACGAGACTATCGGCCAGGGCTGGCGTGGTGCCGTCCAAGCAGACGAGTGCGAGTAGGATTAGAGCGAGGAGTGCTGCAACACGCATTGTATCGCGTCCCTGTGCTCGAGCGCCGCGAGCGATCCACCCTTGTCAGTATCGGCAATCGCCGATGGTCGCACAGCCCCGCCACCTCAGGACTGATGATGTTCGTGCACCACCAGTTCGGACGATAAATCGTCCGTTGGTGTCGTGCAGTTTGGTGGGGGCGCCACGTCGCTTGTCGATCAGCGAGTTCACAAGCAGGCGTGGCGACGATACAGCTGCGAGATTGTGATCTCCGAAGCGACTCACGCCGGAAACAGTCGGGCGTCCTCGATTTACGAACTTGCTGGCGAAGCAGTGCGCCTGGTATCCGACGGCGCACCCAAGTCGAGGATCTGCCTTTATCCCACACTCGGCGTGCCGGAGTGGCACGATCCAACCAGATGGCCCCCGCTCAGGCTCCGGGCGCCGTCGCGCCTCAAGGAGGCACATAGGCCACAGCGTATGCGAGCCCATGCGCAGAGCACTTCTCGACGTACGGCAGACGCCATAGTGACTTCCACCGCGAAACCGAAACGGCCTAGCCGGCAGACGGCACCGACGATGGAAAAACTGAGCTCCGCTTACTACGGAGCTCAGGGCGCGAGGATCCGTGGAGAATGACTAGCTAAACGTCCGAGCTAGCGAGCCGGCTGTTCAGCGGCCGGTGCACCGAGCTTCATCGGCACGGGGGCTGCTTCTTCTCGACGGCAGGCACCCAAGGCGACAGCCGCAACCACCAGAGTCAAAGCGATCTTCGTTTTCATAGTCAGCTCCTTCCGAGGAGAAAAAAAGTAACTCTGAAATCTAACGCGATTGCCGGCGAAAAACAGCGAAACGGATCAGCAATCCGCAAAGAATGGAAAGGCGATGCGAATTGGACACAGGGCTTATCCACGGGCCGGTAGCGTTCGCCGTTACCTAGGCGGCCCTGAGGCCGATATCGTTGACCACCTTGTCGAATGACGTTTGGTCAAATTCCGCCTCCACCCTGCGAACGCCAAACCACGCCGCATAGAGCATCGGTAGAAAGTCAGCGTAATAACGGTCGCGAGGAGAAGTCCGCCCATCATGCTGACGGCCATCGTGCCATGTCGATCCCGGTCGGGATCTCCTTGCGGATTTCGTCGAGGGCCGCTGCCAGACGATGACCGAGATCCAGCACGTTGCCGTTTTCCGCCATCGACGCGATCAATGTCGATCGATATTTCGAGAAAACCCTGCATCGCCATATCGTCGGCTGTCGGCAGCCCGACGAGCGCCGTCAACTTATCGTTAGCAACTGGCGGCGGGATTTTCGATGTAACGACCGAGGAGCCTATTTGGGTATAGGACGCTCACTGCAGGATATCCAGCAGGGCTGGGTAACCAGCGGCGGTAGCAAGATCGCGTGCCTGCTCGCGCTTTTTGTTTCTGAGGCTCCGATCTGCGCCGGCTTCCACCAACACTTTCACGACCTCGCGATGACCCTCGCGTGTTGCCAGCATGAGAGCCGAGTTCGCCTTGCAAATTGCGCAGATCGAGGGCGGCTCCCGATGCGATAAGTGATTGAATGGCGTCCTGTTGCCCCGCTTCAGCGGCCAGCATGAGGGCAGTATTGCCGACCTTGCTTTGCTGGTCGACGTTGCCGCTCACCGGGAGAAGCAGGGCGAAGACGTCACCATAGCCATGCTTAAGGGCCCGCATTAAAGGAGTAGAGCCCGTTTCATCTGCTGTGCTTGCAAGCGCACCTTTTCCGACTAGAATTTTTGCAGCATCCGTGTTTCTGGCATCCGCGGCGAACCAGAGCGCCGTTCTGCCACGGCGGTCCTTGGCACCGATATCAGCACCGCGATCGAGTATCGCGGATATCACGTCGGCAGGGCACAGAGCGGAGGCTCGCATTAGCATGGTCTGTCCAGCTTCGAGCGGGACGTTAGTTTGGGCTCCCGCTTTGATTAAAAGCAGCGCTGCTTCCGACTGGCATCCTTGAATGGCCACCTGAAGCGCCGTTTCGCCATTGCGGTTCTTCGTGTCCAGCGGCGCTTGCGCGGAAATTAGTCGCTCGAGCGCCGCTGACTTGCCCTTGGCCGAAGCCAAATGTAGTGGCGTGTCTCCGGCGGCATTTGCCAGATCCGGTTTGGCGCCAGCCTTCAAGAGAACGTCGATTACAGTGGCATGCCCGCCGGCGGAAGCCAGGCCGAGCGCCGTGTTTGCGTCAATGCCCGGGGCGTTCACCGCAGTACCGCTTCCGATCAGGGCCTCGACTGCTTTGACCTGACCGCGCCATGCTGCTTCCAGGATCTCAGGTTGTGCCGGCGAAAGCTCACGTGATTTCGTAACGGATGCGCCGCCTGCGGGCACTGACCTAGCTGGCGCCGTGTCCGATCGCGCGATAGTAGCGCCCCAACCGCCGGGGCCTCTTGCCGCGCTCGGCGCAGCCGTCGGCATATCGGCGAGAAACTTGATCGCTTGCCCATGCCCCTGCAGTGCGGCCTTTCGTAACCAGTCGACAGCCAGAATACGGTCGGCGGTAGCGCCGCGCCCGTCGAAGTACATCTTCCCTAGGCTGTACTGCGCCTTCGCGTGTCCCTGCTCCGCAGCTGCTTTCATCCAGCGGTGCGCTTTCTTTTCATCCCGCTCGATTCCCTGACCGGCGCGATAAAGTGCGCCCAGCTGATACTTCGCCTCGGCATTGCCGCCTTGGGCTGTCCGCTCGAGGATACGCACTGCGTCTTGAACATGACCCAAGCGGATGGCCGCGGCGACGGCTTTGTCCGTTTGTGGATCGAGGCCCTCGTCTGCGAAGGCGAAAGTTGCATAAATCAGCACAGCACTGGCCGTCGCAAGCCGCCAACGCCCGATGTTAAGACGTCCCATATTTCGTCTCGATTTCTATGCCGATGCTCTTCAGGAAATCTGTTGGAAGAATGCCGCCGGCGCACACGATCACGGTATCGTTGCGGATGACATACTGGCGGTCATTCCACGTGAGGTCGACGCGATCCGGTCCAACGGATTGCACCTGAGAACCGAGCATGACAGTGAGGCGGCCATCCGCCTCCGCCTGTGCGACACGCTCTCGATTCCGCGTCTTGGCGCGCTGGAACGCGTCGCCGCGATAGCTGAGAGTGACCGTCGTTCCGGGTTCGTCGGCGAGACTGGCCGCAGCCTCCAATGCACTGTCGCCCCCACCAACTACAAGAACATGCTGACCTCGGTATTGCTCCGGGTCGATCAAGCGGTACACGACCTTGGACTGATGCTCGCCCGGCACGCCGAGACGGCGCGGGGTACCCCTGCGGCCGATCGCAAGCAGCACCGCGCGCGTCGGATAGACCGTCTTGTTCGTTTTGACCGTGAAGCCGCCCTCGATCGACGCCACGGTCTCCACGCGCTCAGGCGCGTTGATCTTCAAACCGGTATCGCGAACGACCTTCAGCCAGAAGCCGAGCAGTTTCTCTTTGCTGACTTCCTTGAAGCGTACCTTGCCGACGATCGGCAAGGTGGCTGGGGCCGTCATCACCAGTTTGGCACGCGGAAAATGCGCAACCGTTCCGCCGAGGCTGTCCTGATCGAGGGTGACGAAGTTCAATTTCTTCTGCAGCGCTGCGAGACTAGCTGAAATGCCGGCGGGACCGGCACCGACGATGACGACGTCCAGACGGTCGCGCCGGCCCATTCCGTCGAGGTCGGCGATTGCGTCCATGGCTTGGCGGCCTTGCTCGATCGCGTTCCGAATTAGGCCCATGCCACCGAGTTCACCGGCAATGAATAGGCCGGGCACGTTGGTCTGGAAGTCGGGCCCGACCAGAGGAATATCGACACCGCGCTTTGCCGAGCCGAAGACCAGCGAGATGGCGCCGCGCGGACAGGCCGTTTTACAAGCTCCATGACCTATGCAGTTGGATGGTTCGACAAGCTCGGCCTTGCCGTTGATGAGACCGAGGATGTCGCCCTCGGGGCAAGCATTGAGACAGGCCTTGCAGCCGATACACAGCGTTGCATCGATGATCGGGTGAAGCGAGGCCGGCTCGGCCAGGCCTGCCTGGACAGCGTCGTTTCGTAGTGCTATCGCCCGAAATCTCGGTGCGGCGCCTGGACAGAAGGTAAGCTGTCCAGATCGCGACGAGCGGCACGGCAAAAAACGCGATGAGTGGATCGAGCGCCATTCTTAGTTGGAACTCCGTCGCTACTGCGATCAGTTGCTCTGGATGCCCAGTTCACGCGCGGCGACCGCGATCCGGTCTTTTGCGGCTTTGTCGTTGGCGAACGCGGCAAGCGCTTTGGCTAGAGCTGCCTTCGCCGCATCCTGGTCCTGCAGCACCACTCTTGCCCTCAGCAGGCGGAGCCAGCCGTCCTCATCGTTCGGAGCCGTTTCCAGCCGGCTGGACAGGCGGTCGACCATGCCCCGGATCATCGCTGTTCGCTCCGCTTCCGGTAAGGCTGCCGCTCGGCTCATGTCATCGGCAGTGGGTGCGCGGGAAGGCGTTGCTTCCTCCGGTTTAGTTGCGACGGCTGTCTCGCCGACGCCGCTGGATCCTGCTTTCGCTTTGGCTGCAGCCAGACCTTGCCGCAGTTCGTCATCCGACGGCGTGAGTGAAACTGCGCGTTCATAGGCCGTGACGGCTTGCGGATATCGACCGGTATTGAAGTAGGACCAGGCGAGCGTCTTCCAGCCAGCGGCATCTTCCGGCTCACTCTCCAGCCGCGCAGCGAGCCGCGAGATCATGGTTTCAACATCGGGGAGAGGCTGCGATCCGGCGCCGATCACGTCCGAATTTGGAATTGGCGTCGTGGCGGGCTGCGCCTCAGCGTACCCTCTGAGACGATCGACATAATTCTTCATCGCGTCGAAGCCCGGTGTGCTGGCCAGAGACGCTGTACCATCCGTCGAGGCATCGACAGTTTCGGCGCTCGCTACGACGGTTTTTGCTGACGTCATCGACGTACGCGGAGCGCCCGACAGTCCGACATAAGCGGTGATTGCGAGGGCGGCGGCCCACAACGTCAATACGGCGACACGGGTCGGATTGGCCTCTTTCCACACCGTCGAAAATTTGAACGCCGGTGAGCTTTTTGCACCGACGAGTCCCGCGAGAATTTCCAGCCGCGCTCGGTCAGCGGCCGCGTCGTCGATCTGGCACTGGCGCGCCTTCATGTCGATCTGCGAGAGCAGGTTGCTGACCTCGATCATGCGATCGGCACCCACATTGCCGCCGGTTCTGGTGCGCGAAAGGGCGAAAGTCGCAATCAGAGCGCCCGCGGCTGCGGCGGCGAAGACGGTCAAAAGCGGTTCAATCATTGCTGGTACCATTCTGTCCGAAGCCCTTACCTTGATCTACCGCATCAATGCGGCCGAACAAAGCGAGTTGCCGGCATCCAGCGCTGCGCTGCGTGCTCGGCAGATGTGTCGGTCAGCTCGAATGCATACCCGCCGCAATAACGTTGCACACGGCGATCTATTCCACCGCGCCCCGCCAGCAACCAGCACCAGCCATCATGGGAGACGGACGCCTCATTGAGGCCGCGTTTGGATTGTCCTCAATGAGATCTCGAACTCGACCGCATTCCTAAAAACGGTTCGAATGGCTCGGCATGTCTCGATTGGCCGGGCATTCGCACATAGTGCGCGTGGCTAAGGACCCGTAGTGGCAAATCTTTCAGTTCCTTTTCGCTATTCGCAACGAACCCGCGAAGATGCTCCAGGACCCTCGCTTGATCGTGAGCAGCTGGCGAGGGGCTCCCGGCGTTTGCCGGATTCCGGACAAGGCCTGGCGCATTATCTCTCGCGATCTTTGCTGCACATTGGCCCCGTGGTGTTCGCGGTTCTGGTGTGCGCGGCACTCGCCATCGGATGGGTCAACCGTGACGAAGGACATCTGACGGCCGAAACCGGATTGGGCTACTGGCTCGGGATCGCCGGCACGACACTCATCACTCTGCTCGTGCTTTACCCCCTTCGCAAACGGTTCCGCATCCTGCATGGCCTCGGCCGGGTGGCGGCCTGGTTTCGGCTGCATATGCTCTTCGGCGTAGTGGGCCCACTGCTCATCATCTTTCACTGCAACTTCAAGATCGGTTCTCTCAACAGCCGGCTGGCACTTTTCACGATGCTCACCGTCGTGACGAGTGGCATCGTCGGTCGCTATCTCTATTCCAAAGTGCACAAGGGGCTCTACGGGCGGCAAGTCGAATTGCGGGAGATTTACGCTGACATGGGCGAACTCGAAGATCGGATCGGAATGGATCTGATCGCCAATCCGCTCGTGCGGGCAACGCTCGATGATTTCAAGGATCGTATCGCTACGCCATCGTCCACTGCACTCTCGAGCCTGCGTAACGCCTTTGTAATCCCGTATCGCGGCCGCAGAGTTCGCCGGCGCGTAACGAAAGAGGTCAACAGGATTTTGGCGGCGGCCGCCGCTCGCAACGGATGGAACAGGCGTGACTTGCGCGCGCGCAAGCAGGTCGTCTCGACTTACATGACCATCTACTTCGCCGCCGCCAACAAGGCGGCAAAGCTGGCGCTTTTCGAGCGGCTCCTGGCCTTGTGGCACATCTTTCATATGCCGCTGTTCGTCATGCTGGCGATGACTGTCGTGATCCATATCGTGGCCGTCCATCTGTATTGATTGGGATGGTTGGGCTTATGTGGCGAAGGTTGACCTTACTTGCACTTGCCGCCGTGTTGACAGTTGTTCCGTTGCTGGAGGTGCGCGGCCAGAGCCTGTTCGAAAAACTGGTTATGCCGGGTGAGGTTATCGAGGGTCATGCCAAGCTCGAAGGCAAGTGCACGAACTGTCACGAGCCGTTCTCGAAGGCGAGCCAAAAACGCCTTTGTCTCGAATGCCACAAGGACGTGGCCAATGATCTGAACTTGAAGACCGGATTTCATGGTCGCCGACCCGATATCACGGGCGTCGAATGCAAGCACTGTCACACTGACCACAAGGGCCGAAAGGCAGACATCGTCCAATTCGATCCGCAGACCTTCAACCACCGATTCACCGATTTCGAGCTGAAGGGCGCCCATACGACGGTGCTGTGTGAAAGCTGCCACGCGCCGACGCACAAGTTCCGAATGGCGGCGGGAACGTGCATCGGCTGCCACAAGAAGGACGAGCCCCATAAGGGGCAACTGGGTGACGACTGCGCCAAGTGCCATAACGAAACGAGTTGGCGCAAATCAAAGTCGTTCGATCACTCGAAGACGAAGTTTCCTCTTGAAGGAGCGCATAAAGGGATCCAATGCGCGGTCTGCCACATCGGCGAACGCTACAAGGGATTGCCCACGGCGTGCAGCAGCTGCCACCAGCTTCAGGATGCGCATGACGGGCGTTACGGTGCGAAATGCGAAACGTGCCATGTACCCAAAAAATGGCTGTCCGCTTCATTCGATCACGACAAGCTGACGAAGTTCCCGCTCAAGGGCGGGCATAAGACCGTCAAGTGCGATACGTGTCATGCCGGAGATCTCTATCGTGACAAGCTGTCAACAGCGTGCGTGTCGTGTCACAAGGCGTCGGACCCTCATAAAGGGCAACTCGGCAGCAATTGCGCGCAATGCCACGCGGAAACCGGTTGGCGGAAGAAAGTAGCGTTCGATCACGACGTCACGCGCTTTCCGCTGATTGGGTTTCACGCAAGAGTTCCGTGCGAGGAGTGCCATCAAGCCGCGACATTCAAGGATGCTTCGGTCGTCTGCGAAGGATGTCACAAGGACGACCACCACGATGGCCGCCTGGGCAACAAATGCTCACGGTGTCACAATCCGAACGGTTGGACACAGTGGCGCTTCAACCACGATCTGGAGACGAAGTTTCCACTCACGGGGGCACATACAGGGCTGCAGTGTCACGCTTGCCACACGACAAAGGCGGCAACCGTCACTGCTCCGACGTCCTGTTACGGATGTCACAGCGACGACGACGCGCATCGCGGCTCTTTCGGGCGCAACTGCGAGGCTTGCCATACGACAAGCTCCTTTACTCAAGGCGTGCGGCCCCGTTGACCGATCGGTCGTAAGATCACTGGGCTGAATGTGAGCTTTACTGGCTGACATAGCGCAGATTTAAGACGGCGCACCGTCGGAATATGCCCAACCCAATCCCGTTGTCGCCGGAAGACAAATTCGACTGCATTTCCGCGGGCGACGTTGACCATCAATTGATTGACCCGGCGAAATCCGAAAGGCAACCGCTTCTCAATATGGAAGCGGTGAGATCCTGAAGAAAGCATAAGAGGTGCGCACCGGGCAGGGCTCGGAAAATCGAAAAACAGTGTCGTGGGTTGGGGAACTCGCGTCGACATTTCAGCGGCACGTACATTCTGAGGCGGCAGCCGCGAACAGTTGATCAAGAGTTAAAGGGGGGGGCGATGAAGATTGCGCGGTCAATTCTTTCGTCTCTGATCGCCCTCATGTGCGCCGCGACATTTGCGGTCGGACCTCCTGTCCTTGCGCAACAGACCAAACCCTTTGGTTTCGACCATTCAAAGACCGGATATCCCTTGAAGGGCGCTCACGTGACGGTTGACTGCGCGTCCTGTCACTTGGGCGGTCGGTTCAAAGGTACGAGTCAGCAGTGTGCTTCCTGCCACAATGGTTCGGCGGCATCGGGAAAATCTCAAAATCATCTGCCGACGAGCTCGGAATGCGCGTCCTGCCACGCGCCGACCTCGTGGAAAGAAACCCGCTACGACCATACTGAGGCGAAGGGCCCTTGCGTTGCCTGCCATAACGGCACGATGGCCAAGGGCAAGCCGGCGACACACATCGCCACAACCGCCCAGTGCGATACGTGTCACACAAACACTGTCACGTTTGCCGGCGCGAAGTTCGGACACGAAGGCATCACGTCGGGCTGTGCGAGCTGCCACAACGGCACGACGGCCACTGGCAAACCGACGACCCACATCGTCACGTCCGCCGCCTGCGAGACCTGCCACAAGAGCACCACCTCGTTCGCCGGTGCCGCGTTCAATCACACCGGCATCACGACGGGTTGCGCCAGCTGCCACAACGGCACGACGGCGATCGGCAAGCCCACCGCCCACATCGCGACGTCCGCCGCCTGCGAGACCTGCCACAAGAGCACCACCTCGTTCGCCGGTGCCGTGTTCAATCACACCGGCATCACGACGGGTTGCGCCAGCTGCCACAACGGCACGACGGCGACTGGCAAACCGACGACCCACATCGTCACGTCCGCCGCCTGCGAGACCTGCCACAAGAGCACGACCTCGTTCGCCGGTGCCGCGTTCAATCACACCGGCATCACGACGGGTTGCGCCAGCTGCCACAACGGCACGACGGCGATCGGCAAACCCACCGGCCCACATCGCCACGTCCGCTGCCTGCGAGACCTGCCACAAGAGCACGGCCTCGTTCGCCGGGCGCGAGCTTCAATCACACCGGCATCACGACGGGTTGCGCCAGCTGCCACAACGGCACGACCGCCACTGGCAAACCGACGACCCACATCGTCACGTCCGCCGCCTGCGAGACCTGCCACAAGAGCACCACCTCGTTCGCCGGTGCCGTGTTCAATCACACCGGCATCACGACGGGCTGCGCCAGCTGCCACAACGGCACGACGGCGACGGGCAAGCCGACCGACCCACATCGTGACGTCCGCCGCCTGCGAGACCTGCCACAAGAGCACCACCTCGTTCGCCGGCGCCGCGTTCAATCACACCGGCATCACGACGGGCTGCGCCAGCTGCCACAACGGCACGACGGCGATCGGCAAGCCGACGGCCCACGTCGTCACGTCCGCCGCCTGCGAGACCTGCCACAAGAGCACCACCTCGTTCGCCGGTGCGCGTGTTCAATCACACCGGCATCACGACGGGTTGCGCCAGCTGCCACAACGGCACGACGGCCACGGCAAGCCGAGCGGCCCACGTCGCCACGTCCGCTGCCTGCGAGACCTGCCACAAGAGCACCGCCTCGTTCGCCGGCGCCGCGCTTCAATCACACCGGCATCACGACGGGCTGCGCCAGCTGCCACAACGGCACGACGGCGATCGGCAAGCCGACCGGCCACGTCGCCACGTCCGCCGCCTGCGAGACCTGCCACAAGAGCACCGTCTCATTCGCCGGGCCGTGTTCAATCACACCGGCATCACGACGGGCTGCGCCAGCTGCCACAACGGCACGACGGCGATCGGCAAGCCCACCGGCCACGTCGCCACGTCCGCCGCCTGCGAGACCTGCCACAAGAGCACCGCCTCGTTCGCCGGTGCCGCGTTCAATCACACCGGCATCACGACGGGCTGCGCCAGCTGCCACAACGGCACGACGGCGATCGGCAAGCCCACCGGCCACGTCGCCACGTCCGCCGCCTGCGAGACCTGCCACAAGAGCACCGCCTCGTTCGCCGGTGCCGTGTTCAATCACACCGGCATCACGACGGGTTGCGCCAGCTGCCACAACGGCACGACGGCGACCGGCAAGCCCACCGGCCATGTCGCCACGTCCGCCGCCTGCGAGACCTGCCACAAGAGCACCGTCTCATTCGCCGGTGCCCGGTTCAGTCACACCGGCATCACGACGGGTTGCGCCAGCTGCCACAACGGCACGACGGCGATCGGCAAGCCCACCGGCCACGTCGCCACGTCCGCCGCCTGCGAGACCTGCCACAAGAGCACCGCCTCATTCGCCGGTGCCCGGTTCAGTCACACCGGCATCACGACGGGTTGCGCCAGCTGCCACAACGGCACGACGGCGACCGGCAAGCCGACCGGCCACGTCGCCACGTCCGCCGCCTGCGAGACCTGCCACAAGAGCACCGTCTCGTTTGCCGGTGCCCGGTTCAGCCACACCGGCATCACGACGGGCTGCGCCAGCTGCCACAACGGCACGACGGCGCCCAGGCAAGCCATCGGGGCATTTGCCGACCACGCAGGCGTGCGAGACCTGTCACAAGAGCACTACGACGTTCAGCGGAGCTCGGATGAACCATACGGGCATCGTGAGCGGCTGCGCCAACTGCCACAATGGCGTGATCGCTGAAGGCAAACCGAACGATCATCCCAGAACCAGTGCGCCTTGCGAAACCTGCCACAAGACTGCAGGGAGCTGGCGCCATTGATGATCGTTCGTCGGGTCCATAGTCGAAGCCAAAAGCGGTTGGCAGTCACTTCCGCAACAGTACCGACACCGGTGGGTGGGTCATGCCGTCGGGGGCTCGGATTTATCTTGGCACTTCTGTTGGCCGGCACTGCAAGGCCGGGCCCGGTTGCGGCGGAGCCTGTGCTCGATCGGTCATTGTCCGGAGCTCAGCTCGTCTCGCAAAAAGGCTGCGCCATCCTCAAAATCTCGTTCAACTTTCGAGTTCGCTATTCCAGCCACTTCCCGATTGGGCGTGGCGAGGAACTTAGAATTAGGTTGCGGCCGATCGATCCGGGGCAAGCGGCGGCCGAAATCATATCGCAGCGCGAGTCGCTTCGTGCACCCGACAGCAAGCTCGCACGGATCAGATCGATCGAATTCGATGTCGGCAACGCGGCCGGACCCGTCCTGGTCATCCAGTTCTATCAGCCAATGTCGTATCAGGTCGGGCAGGGCTCCGATTTTCAAAGTCTTGTCATCGCCATATCCGGAAAGGGCGCTTCGTCGACCTGCAAGGCGGAGCTGCCAGTGAGCGCGCCGGGGGGGGCTTGGAACACAACGGTATCGCGCGATGCCGCGCCCCTTCCCGCGCCTTCGTCGCGCCGGACAGGCCGACGAAAGGCAGGGACTGCCACTCAGGCTCAAAAGACGTCCGCCGGTGCCTGGATGGACGAGGGCCGTGCCGCCCTGCGCAAGAACGAGCACGCTGCCGCAATCGCGCTGTTCGACAAGATCCTCGCTCTACCGGAGACCGAGTACAGCGCTGAAGCTCAAGAGCTTCTCGGATTGGCGCTCCAGCGAAGCGGCAAGAGCAGCGAGGCTCAAGCTGCCTACAGCGATTATCTGGCTCTCTATCCCGACGCCGAGGGTACGGAGCGCGTGCGTCAGCGGCTGGCCGGGATATCTCCACCCGAGGGCGAGAGCGGCACGAAGCTCCGATCCGGCAAGCGTCAGGCGGACGTGACCGAGAACGGCAGCGACACGCGGCCAACCACTTGGACCATTTCGGGGAGTGCGTCGCAGTTCTACATCCGCGATGACAGTTTCAGGACCTTGCGAGATCCTACACTGCCGCCGGATGTCAATGCCGAATTCGACGATCACCGCGTTCATCAAAACGAATTGCTGTCGAGCTTCGACTTCTTGGGAACCTGGAACGGCGATGGTGTCAAATCAAAGTTCCGCTTTTCGGGGAGCGAGGAACACAGCTTCAACGATGACGAGGACGAGATCGTCAGTGTCGCCGCGCTGTTTTTCGACACGGCAATCAAGGACTACGCAACGAACGTCCGCATTGGCCGCCAAACTCGCAACACCGGCGGCGTGCTCGGCCGCTTCGACGGCGGGATCCTTAGCGTCCAGCCGACCGAACTCTATCGCTTGAACGCTGTCGTAGGCTCTCCAGTCGCCCGGCGGTCGGATCTACCTTTCGAAGACGAGCGATACTTCTACGGTGCCAGCGTCGATATCGGCCCGTTTTTCGGCGGTTTTGACGCGACGCTGTTTGCCATCGAGCAGAGAGATCGCGATATCCTCGACCGGCAAGCCGTTGGTGGAGAGCTACGCTATTTCGATGCCGACAAGTCGGCCTTCGCAACGATCGACTACGATATCCATTACCAGGAACTCAACGCAGCCATTCTGACGGGGTCGTGGACGCTGCCAGACAAGACGGCGCTGCATGCCGAGTTCGATTATCGCCGCTCGCCCTATCTTTCGACGTGGACCGCGCTGCAGGGTCAGCAGTATCCAACACTGTTCGAGATGCTTCGCCATAACACGATCGATGAGATCGAGCAGTATGCCGTCGACCGAACAGCATCCTATACTTCGTACTCTGCGGGCATCGCCCGGCCGCTGAACGGTACGTTCCAGGTCAGTCTGGATGCAACCGTGGCTAACGCCGAGGGCACGATCTCATCGGGTGGCGTGGAGGCATCTCCCTCGACCGGCTACGAGTCCTACTATTCAGCACAACTGATCGGCACGGGCGTCTTCCGGGACGAGGATTTGTTTATCGCCGGGTTGCGCTACGCCGATCTCGACCAGACCGACAACTACGTTCTTGACCTGAGTGCGCGCTACCCACTGATCGATGACCTCAAGGTCAATCCGCGGTTGCGGCTTGGCTATGTGACCGGAGATATGTCTGACCTCGAGGAGTACTCCGTCCTGCCCTCCGTCCTGTTCAACTACTACGTTACTCGGGACATGAGCCTGGAACTGGAGATCGGCGCCGAGTGGACCGATAGTACACAAGGCGGCGTGGAAGAAACCTCAACCGATTTGTTCTTGACGGTCGGCTACCGCTACGACTTCTACGCAGATGGAACTCTTCCCCAGACCCTCAGTGCTTACGGCTCTGGCGCGAATAGCGGCCAGCAGACGTCGGCGCCGACAAACGGAACTGCCAACTCGCGATAGAGCATTCCAACTTAAAGGAAGCCGATGAACTACGAGACCACATTTGAGCGCGCTATCGCCTCAATCAGGGCCGAGGGAAGATACCGCGTGTTTGCCAACCTTGAACGGATTGCTGGAGACTTTCCTTATGCATTGAACCACGGCGACGGACCGGATCGCGTCGTTGTGTGGTGCTCGAATGACTATCTGGGCCAAGGTCAAAACCCTATCGTCATCAATGCCGCCATTCGCGCAGTGCGCAGTATGGGAGCTGGTGCCGGCGGCACCCGAAATCTCTCCGGTACACATCAACTACACCTCGCCCTTGAAGCAGAGCTCGCCGCACTTCACGGGAAGCAAGCCGCTCTGCTCTTCAGCTCCGGCTATGTGTCGAATTCGGCGACGCTGTCGGCGATCGGCCGTCTACTGCCGGGCTGTGTCGTACTATCGGATGAAATGAACCATGCCTCGATGATAGATGGCATCCGCCAAGCCGGGTCGGAACGCTATATTTTCCGTCACAATGATACTGCTCATCTGGAGTCCCTTTTGAAATCGATTGCGCCGACAAGGGCAAAGGTGATTGCCTTTGAAAGTGTATATTCAATGGATGGTGACGTCGCGCCGATCGCGAAAATCTGCGACCTTGCCGAGCGGTACAATGCCATGACCTACCTGGATGAGGTCCACGCCGTGGGTCTTTACGGACCACACGGCGGCGGAATCTCTGAGCGTGACGGGGTGGCGCAGCGCCTATCCGTGATTGAAGGCACGCTCGCCAAGGGGTTTGGCTGCATGGGCGGCTATATCTCGGGTTCCGCAGCATTTGTTGACGCAGTGCGTAGCACCGCGCCAGGGTTCATTTTTACCACTTCGTTGCCGCCTGCTGTTCTCGCCGCTGCGCTCGCTAGCGTACGGTACGTCAAGGAGCACGATGAGCTAAGACGAGCCCTGCAGGAAAAGGCGCAGCGACTTAAGCGACTGTTGCGCTCTGCTGGTATTCCTGTGTTGGCGAACCCGACGCATATCGTGCCAGTGCTTGTTGGATGCCCAATACGAGCCAAGAAGATAGCGGACATGCTGATGGACGAGTACGGTATCTATGTGCAGCCGGTGAACTTTCCGACCGTGCCCCGTGGCACTGAGCGGCTCAGACTGACCCCTACTCCTTTTCATAGCGATGAAATGATGTCGGCGCTGGTGCTAGCTCTTGCCACGGTGTGGCGTCAGATCGGACTTGAACGCACGCTTGCGGCCTGACGGCTATATGCATCTGGTGGAGACCAAAGTTGCCGTAGTGTTCAAACTCGCCGTCGCCCTGCACCGGATCTGGATCGACGGCTGCCAATTCAACTGGTCATCGAAGGAGGTTGCCGCACAGACCGTTTAACCGGGACACTGAACTCCTGCCCAAGAGCAGGAAACGACGCCCCCCGCCGGGACGTGGCGGTGGTGAGGTCGTCACTGGCTTTGAGATGCTCGCAAAGGGCAAAGCGCGCTTCATACATTGACCCGCCAACGTCACCCTACGCCATCATGCGGAGGGCATGCCGGAATTAGAGAACGGCCAGGGTCAAGAGCGGCAAACGCAGCCGTTCGCACCGCATGGCAGCTTAGGCTCGCCAAGCGGAGGTGGAGGAGTTGCACCCCGATGTCTGCGCCGGGCCAACAACAGATCATGAACTCGCCTACGTCAGAGACATCATGTCGAAGCCCCTGTTCACGCCTTTGGACCAGTGTCGTCGAGAGGCTTCCTATCGAATACCTTTGTGCCAGTAAACATCGCAGAGACGATACCGCCACCCTCGCGCAGCTCCGTTACAACCACGCCGGCAATATGGATGGCTACAGCGACGAGTAGGGCGAAGAACGACCAATAGTGAACAGAAACGAACGGAGACCTGAAGGAGCGCATGGCGTCCCAAGCAGCAGGGTCTATGCCGGTTTTGTCGTAAGGGACGATGGTCGAAGGATCGACGCCCGGAGCGGCAATCCAAGCGGTAATCCAATGCCCAAGTGGAGGATAATAGATGTCAGTTCCCGCAAGCACGAGACCCGTGACAGCCTGTACGAGAAGCAGGATAAGCAGCAAGGTCACCATGAAGCGCGCAATTGGATTGTGGCCCAGATAGGGTCGCGGATCGCCGCGGATCATTCCGAGAATGTAGCTCTTGCACTCCATTGCGTAGCCAGACTGGAAGGGAAGTATGGACGACCATCGCGAGTACGGGCTGCCGACGAACGCCCAGACGATGCGCCAAATCAAGTTGAGCGCGAAAATGTAGCCGAACCAAACGTGTGTCGACTTTAAGAAGACCTTTCCAGCGTCTGTGACGCCCAGCTCCTTATCGTAAAGAATGGCGGTTCCAATCGCCGCTAGGCTAAGGACACAGGCGAAGTTGATCCAGTGGAACCAACGCGTCGGCAAGTCCCACGCTTGGTAGAATTGGACGCTTCCCGACGACATCTTCCTGACGCTCCTCTCGATTGCTCGACTTCGCTTTCGCAAACGTCAGCAGCTTATATTAGTCTGTGGTCTCTCGGCCACCTCAGTAGGTCTCGACGTTTTTGGATGCCAACGCGGTTATGCCGAAGGTGATGGGCTAGACTAAGTGTCTGCCAGCGTCACGCCGTGTCATTGGCCGTCGCCGGATATCCTCTGGGATGGTTGAGCTACGCCCCCTCACGTCGTCCGCCGCCCCATCAGATTTTGGATCTCGGTCACAAGGTGCCTGCCCCTTTTTCCTGCCTCGGCCTCCACGATTTGTGCTGGCAACGCGCGTCCGCCTTGCTGCCGGCTCATGCGCTGATCGCGCCACTTGAGCAGCGGCAGGAGGAATTGGGCACGCCTAATCTCGCGGCGGGCCCTTTCGGGATCGACGAGGTGCGTTTTGGGCAGGCGCTGCGTGAACGAACTTTCAAGCAGAGTGCCGATCGGGAATCTGAGTTCGTCCTGAAGTGCAATCATGCGGGCATAGAGATCGGCCAAGGGTGTGATAAGTCTGCCAAAGCCGTTGCGCGCCTGCGCCCAGCCGACAAGATAAAGTCCGCGGACTCCTGGCGGGAAGGCGCCACCGTAAACTTGAACGACCCTGTTCTCGACCTTCACAAGCCCTTCGGGCAGGAAGGAGAAGGTTGTGCGGAACCCGGTCGCCGCAATGATCATGTCGTAGGCGCCAACTGATCCATCGACGAATGTCACTTGTCTATCCACCACACCTGAGATGGCGGGCCGCGGCTTGACTCGCCCGAGCTTTATAGCGTTGAGCAGATCGGTGCCGAACGCCGGATGGCGCTCAAAGAGCTTGTGGTTGGGACGCTGGAGCCCATATCGGCGAAAATCTCCGATCGTCAACCAAATGATGCCCTTCAGAATGGCCCGTTGAAGAAGAATGGGCAGGCCCCAGATTGGCACGTCCGTCAATGGACGTCCCATGAAAGTCTTCGGCAGATACCAATAGCCGGACCGCAGGCTAATATCGCACGAGCCGCCGAACCAGCCGCCGTCGCACGCCATATCTATGCCGGAGTTGCCACCGCCGACGACGAGAATAGACCGTCCGGAAAGCTGGGATGAATCTTTGTAGTCCTTGGAATGAATGATTTCGCCCGAGAATTTTCCGGGTAGATCGGGATAGCGCTTGTCCCAGTGATGGCCGTTGCAGACGACCACGCCCTTGTAGACGCGTTTTTCGCCGTCAGCGAAGTTGACGCACCACGCGCCATCGTTTGTGGGTTCGGTATGCAGAACCTTCTTGCCAAACGTGCAGGAGCGCAAGAGATTGCGATCTTTGGCAAACCCCCGCAGGTACGCCAGCATCTGGTCAGCGCTCGGAAAATCGGGATAGTCAGCTGGCATCGGGTAGTCGCTGTACTCAGTCGCCTTCTTCGACGAGACAATATGCGCCGTGCGATAGACGCCGTGCAGCCAGTTGCCGCCGACTCCCGGTGCGGAATCGACCTGATCGTAAGGCACGCCTCGACGCTTCATCGCCGCCGCCATGGCGAGGCCAACGGGTCCAGCGCCTACGACAAGGTGTTTACAGCGAGTGTCTGAACGGTCCAGCATGTACTTCTGTACCTCTCGGAAAGACTTCGCCATTTCCAGACCACCAATAAGATGCGATGGGAAGAGAGAACATACATAAGGCTCCGGCTAGCAGTGCGCGGTCTTATCGCCGCATTTCGAGCAACGCATTGAGCGGCTGATGGTAAGCAGCGGGTACCGATGTCGAGCCCGCGCGCGATGCCTATGATCGGTCCTCGAACCAGGACATACGGGACGAGAGCGGAGGCGACCGCTGAATTTCGGCGGCGCTTCTGACATCTCCGCTTCCTGCCTCATAGAGCGGTTTGTGTCAGGATCTCTCATCCGCGCCGATAAAAATACGAAGCAGTACGGCGTCGTGTGGCACTTGCATGGTCACACCCACTCTCCCAATGGACCCGTAACATGCGCAAGTCGGGGGAGATCCGGCGTCGGTTGCCCAGTGGCTATCATTTCACGACTAACACTACGCACGGCACCAGTTCGACGAGGCGATCCGTCGTGCTGCCAATGAGGCGGTTGTACAGTGCCGAATTGCCCATGTGCCCGCCCGGCGCCTTCAACCGAATAAGCCAAGCCAGACATCAAATTGCGCGACGCCGAGCGCCAGAACCGTTCCGATATCGGGGATGAAGCAGGCGGTGAGGATGTTCTTGCCCAAGTCGGTCTTGTTGAACCCAGTCTCAACCATCACCGCGTAGACGACTGCCACTTAGGTCGTAGACATGGAGATGCCAGCTAACTGCGCCTCTGACCAAGACCAACCGATGAGATAACGGGTGTAATGCATCACGCCGAGATAGGGAGCGAGAACACTCACAACGCCGATACATTAGCTACGCAGTCAGATGACGTCCATTGGACCGATCGCTATTCTGACGATCACCACCATCGCCTGCCGGTTCATTCGAACCAGTCGTTGTAAGGTCGTTCAAATTGCGCACAGGCGACAAGTTCTGTGCAATACGCGCGTACTCGCCAGGGAAATACTTGCTCTACTCGTTAACAAGGGACGATGTAGTGACCGCAATTACTTCCGACTGATTTGGCCGTGTGGTAACGTCTTAAATTAAGCTTTGTGGTCAATATCGGGAGATTCGCGTCCCGCCTTCAGCTTGAATGATACTATCTGCGCCTAGTGCAATCAGTTCAGCTCGAGCCTCGTCACCCTCAGGGGCGTTTGCTACAATTAATTCGATGCCCGGTTGACCGACGATGCCGCTCAAGTCGCACATTATGTCCACAAAGCGTCCGCCATGACAAAAATAATCGACGATAATTGCAGTAGGAAGAAATGGACGTCCAAGCGATACGGATAGCCAAATTGCTATCATGCTGATCGGATTCGAGGAATGCGAAGTAAACAAAATTCTATAACTCGATTGATCGAGGTCTCGGGCCAGTCGTCGAACGTCTCGATTCTCGTCCGATATGAAGATGATCTGGACGTCGGCATCACGGCGCTTGTGCGTCAGCATGGCCAATCACTTGTCTTACTAGGGTCCCGTCCACTGTCGGTTGAACGTATGAGTTCGCGGTGGCGAATGCCCACTATCAATCAGCTGCCTCGCGCCACATGGCGGAGCAGCCTGCGCAAATCAAAACCAACTTTGATCGCTATCGAATAGTGCGGGACTGCAGTCTGTGCTGTCAGGAAATTCACTGACATGTCAGTATGTAGCCTAAGCGTCGCCGAGCCAGCCTCTGGCCAGCGCATATCTGACGAGCTCCACTCGCGTTTGGAAGCCGAGTTTTTCCATGGCCCGAGCTTTATAGGTCTCGACGGTTTTAACGCCGATTTTGAGCTCGGCGGCGACGGCTTTGTTGCTGTGACCTGCCGCAGTCAGCTTAATGACTTCAATTTCCCGTTCGCTGAGATCTGCGTTCAGGCCTGGCGGTCGATCCGCCGCACTTTGGTGCCCCGCACCGAGAACCTTGCCCGCAATTGATGGATCAAGATAGATGCCGCCGGCTGCGACCACTCGAATGGCACGAATAAGTTCGTCTGTCGCCGAGCGCTTGACCACATAACCGACGACGCCGACTTCAAAAAGTTGCCTCAAGTAGCCCCGGTCCTCATGCACCGTGAGGGCCAGAACCTTGCAGTGGGGGCAAGCGACGCGCAGTTGCTCGGCGACCTTTGTACCGCTGAGGCCGGGCATCGAAATATCCAGAACCGCGATGTCGGGATTGAGTTCAATTGCAAGTTTCAGAGCGGTGCGCCCGTCACGCGCCTCGCCGACAAGCTCCAAACCGTCGTCGGCCATTACAAGAGCTTTCACGCCGGCAAGAACAATTGGATGATCGTCAGCTAGAAAGACGCGAAGCTTGGGTTCAACCATGGCTGGCATCACGAGTTCGGAACATGGATGATGAGTGTCGTGCCCTGCCCAGGCGCTGTTTCGATCTCTAGAGATCCTCCAACGAGAGACAGGCGCTCACGGATGCCAAGTATGCCCAGACGCATGATCGGTGCAGTCGAGCTCTCCACGTCTTCCCATTGAAAGCCCTTGCCGTCGTCTTCGATGATCAGGCGCGCCTCCTTGCCAGTGGCTTCTAGGATTATGCCGACCTTTGTGGCATCGGCGTGCTTGACGACGTTTGTGATTGCCTCCTGCAGTGTTCGATAAAGCGCCGTTTCGATCGCAGTTGGCAATCGCCGGTCGCTCAGTGTCAAATGCAGGTCGATCTTGAGTTTCGAGGTCTCACTCCATTCTTCGAGGAATTGCTGCACCGCCGTCTGCAAACCTAGGTCATCCAATGCCGTCGGTCGTATCTCCCAAGCAAGTCGATTTACCTCCTGTCCGACGTTGGCCGTCAGCGCTTTCAACTTGACAATACGCTGTTGAATTTCCGCGCTGGCTTCTGCGTGACGCCCGATACCATCGAGGTCGAGCTGCATAATCGTCAAGTATTGACCCAAGCTGTCGTGCAGTTCGCGCGCAATTCGCCGCCGCTCCGCTTCCTGCTCGATAACGGTGCGGCGTAAAATCATCGATAACTGGGCCTCAACCACGGCCCTACGATCACCTTCACGTTTCAACTCTTCCGCTGTGGCTTCCCATTGCTTGATACGTTGATCGAGTTCTGCCAACAGTGCCTCTTGACGGATGCGGGCTTTTTCACGCTCTCGCGCGATCTGATCGATGCGTCGCAAGGCGACCTCCAAAAGTGAGACCCTTAATGACTGCGCGGTCTGCACATCCACGCCGCCCCAAGGCTTGGATTGCAGCCTCATTTCCTTACGCCACGCAGCAAAGCTCTTGCGCGGCGATAGCCGCATTCCATCCTGCTCATTCTCGAGCGGTTTGTCGGGATTTCCACCCCACACCACAGTGCGGATCAATTCGGAGCGAAACCACAGGACGTAGGCACGCGGAATCTTGGAGATCGAGAGGGCGAGCAAGCCACTGGCGACATCAGCAAACGCCTCGGCTGCCGGGTAGGCCGAAGACAGGCAGTTGGTTTGAAAGACTCCGTCAGACACGGTCTCGTTGAGCCAAGCGACGAGCTTTGCTACCTCTTTCTTGTTCGGCGTTGCTCCTGTTCCGACGAAGCGGCCATCGATCCAAACGCCAACTCCGTCGGCCGGGATACAGTCCATAAGATTCGGGTTTGCGCGCGTCAGTTCCTGGGCAAGATCGCCCCGCTCAGATAGATGCGACACAAGACTGTCGTGAATAGATTTCCGCTGCAGCCGAAATGCAAATTCCTCGGCCGCAATCTTGGTTTCCAAAAGGAACGAGACCATTTGGCTGAAAAGTTCGAATGCGACTCGCAGACGGTGCGGAAGATGTCGCGGTTCGGTGTGGTGGCACGCAATCAAACCCCAGAGCTGTCCGTCCACGATCAGTGAAAGCGACATGGATGCAGCTGCGCCAATGTTTGCCAGATACTCGAGGTGTATCGGCGAAACGCTGCGCAGCATGCAGTAGCTAAGATCAATTGGGCTCTGTCGATCCATATTTTGAGCAATGAGCGGTGCTGGCGTATACCTCGCATCAGGAATAAGCCGGATCCAGCTTCTCAGGTAGAGTTGCCTCGCCTGCTTAGGAATATCCGAGGCCGGATAATGCAGACCAAGATAGGATGGCAGATCGGGACGGCGCGCCTCGGCCTCAACGACACCGGCGCCGTCCGGAAGGAAGCGGTAGACCATAACCCGGTCAAAACCCGAGGCCGCGCGCACTTCGTTGACGATGATTCCGCAGCACGTATCCAGCGAACTGGCCGGCTGAATCCTGCGGATCATGTTTTGCACACCGGCCAAGAAATCGCCGGAGCCAGCGTCTTCTTGTTGTTCGAATTCAAGGACCAGGAAGCCGGAACTCCTGTGCGCCGTTACGTCAATATGGCTCTTCGAACCGTCTGCTCGGATGCTGAACGCATGCACGGGGCGGATCATCGGTCCCGCATTCTCGAGCAAGTCTCGAAGCCTTGCGATGTGATCTGCGGATAGCCAAGCTGGAAGTTTCGAACCTAATACGTCGCCAAGTGGCACTCCTAAGAGTTCGAATTGTATCGCCGCCGGCCTGAATAACCCGCAGCTCGTCTGGTTCTACGGCGAGTAGTACGCCATGCGGCTGCATCGAGCCTGGAATGTGAATTGGTTCACGGTCGCAGATCGATAAATCTGCTGTCCCGAAAGTTGGACCACCGCCCAAGCCAGGAATGATCTGTTTGGCCGCGTCGTTCACTCCGCCCTCACTTCCGCGCAGTGGCGGTGACGCATTCCGTCCGCATTTTCGAGCCACGTTTGCAACGCACTGAACGTTTCAATCGCCGCGCATTCGACTGCAGCGTTCCCATCGCGGTCGCAGCCGACCTTTTGGAGCGCTGTTAGGTAGCTGAGCCACATTCGGCTGACTGCAGCGCCATAGCTTGAAAAAAACCGTCCAGCGAAAGCGGGGCCAATACCTAGCTCCGGTGCGAGCTGTCGGACTATCACTTGCCCCCCGAGGGTAGCCCCCTCGACTACATAGAGTGCCCCCAGTCCTCTAGGCACAGAATCGATAATGGGAATTGCCGAACACTGAGGAAGCTTGTCTATATGCTGCAGCTCGTGGCCGAGATCCATGAGGTCCGACTTGAGCCAGCCTGACTTACATCTATCATCGATGACGATATCACTCCCCCGCCAGTTCAAGCGCAAAAGTGCATTCTCGAGAGGACTATAGAAGCCCCACATGTTTTGCAGAAGCCGACAGTAATCGCCGGTGGAGGTCGTCTGTTCATGAATGCTAAGACAGCGCTCTACCGCGTCGTGTTGCGGCCGTGTTGCCTCTCTTAACCGCCAACGAAGTAACGTCGGACACGACTCAGACAACTGCGACATCGTTTGCGCCGCTCCTCGTGATAGTTCACGCCCACAGCCATTGCATCGACCGCGCGACCACGTACGCGATGCGGACAGCTTTCGCCCTCAATCCATGACCTCAGATTATCAGGAGAAAACAGTCAGAAATACCGGGAAATCCCGGACGCGTCCGGGATTAAATGCTGCTCCCCCCGCCGGTCGAAGCAATGGCAAATCATATAGCGTCAAATGACAACTCGTCGCGAAATTTTAGCAGTGACCGGTCGAATGCTTGGGGGATATTTCCATGGACCTAGTTACGGCTCTTGCTATCACGATCGGGGCGTTGGGGGGGGTGGCGACGTTTGTTTTTCTTTCCCCAATTGGACTGGGCTTGAGTATTTGGGCAGCGTTTCTTGCTTGGGCCAGCTTCTATCATTGCGGCGGCCAGATTGGCGGCTTTCAGACGAGCTTGCTGGGTAATCTCTGGGGGGCACTCTGGGGCGCACTCACTCTTTTGGCCGTGACAAAGACAGGTGCTGCGGACTCGCTCGGATTGCCCGTATGGGCAGGTATCTGCGTGGCGGTGGGCGTCGCGCTCATGATCCTCGGATCGAAACTTCCCTACCTATCGTCTATACCGGCAGCGGTTTACGGATATGCGGCAGTGATCGCATTGTCCCTTCTGACCAACACGGCCGGCTCAGTCGCAACTCCTGCATGGGAAAACCCGGCGGTCAACGTTGCTTTATCGATGGTCGTTGGCGGACTGCTGGGCCTCTTGTCCGAACGGCTCGCGGGTATGCTGGCAAAGGCCTGAGGTTAGGGGTTTGCTGCCAGCTTCTGGTGTCAATGGATGATCGGTTAGGCCGTCGATATAACCGGCTCGTCCCATGTCTCCATGACGTGACGCAGAAAATCGATACGCATCAGCCAGCCTGTTCCGGAACGCCAGCCTCGGCGAAGGTCGCCATCCGATTGTGAAGGGCGCACGCGAGCCGCAGGATCGGCAGTGCTAGCGCTGCGCCTGAGCCCTCGCCGAGCCTCAGGTCGAGGTCGAGGAGAGGGCGCGCACCAAGCGCCTCCAGCACCAGCCGGTGTCCTTGCTCGGCCGACCGGTGAGAGAAAATAAGAAACGCGCTGCACGACGGATTGAGGCGCGTTGCGACGAGGGCCGCGACACCGACAATAAATCCGTCGATCAGGACCGGAATACCACGCTGGGCGGCGGCGACAATGGCCCCGCAGAGCGCGGCGATCTCAAGTCCGCCAACAGTGCAGAGAACTTTCTGAGGCGATGCACCGGGGGTATTCAAATTGTGAAGGGCCAGGGCGTCGTCGAGTATTCGTACTTTTCGGCTACGAGACGACGCATCCAGTCCGGTGCCGTTCCCAGCGATCATATCGGCACTGTGCCCTAGAAGTGCCGCAGCGATGGCGGCCGAAGTTGTGGTGTTGCCGATGCCCATTTCGCCGAAAATAAGGATATCTGGCTTCGTTGCAGCGGCGCGTGTCACAGCGCGCTGCCCGCAGCCAAGCGCGAATGCCACCTCCGCCGGCTCGAGCGCGGCTTCGCGGCTGAAATCGCGGCTGCCACGGCGGGGCTTGTCAGAGATGACGCCGGAAATGGCGTGCTCGGAAAGCGTTCCGGCGTCGACGACCTCGAGACTTGATCCCAGTTCGCACGCCAGGACAGAGATGGCCGCACCGCCTGCCGCGAAGTTGGCCAGCATTGCGATGGTGACCTCCTGCGGATAGGCGGAAACTCCCTGCGCCGCAATCCCGTGATCGCCCGCGAACACGATGATGGGTACGCGCTCGGCGCGCGGGCGATAAGTCCCTTGTAACCCCGCAAGCTCAATGGCCAGGGCTTCGAGACGGCCGAGGGCTCCTACCGGTTTCGTGAGCTGGTCCTGGCGGACCCTCGCCGCATCGCGATGCGCAAGCGAGATTCCGGAACAGTCGTTGTGTATCCACGGTGGAAGCATATCGCTCACTTCATAAATCGAAGCCCTGCCTTTTGCGTGACGCCTCATACCGGAATTCGTCTCAGGATGTAGGTATCCATGATCCAGCTGTGCCGGGCGCGGGCGTCGCGCCGGGCGGCGACAATCTCGGGGCCGACCTCCGCTAACGTACCCGCGACAAGTATTTGCTCAGGCATACCGACGAACGCGCCCCACCAGATGCAGACGCCGTCAGGTGCAAGTGTCTCAAATGCCGTGTCGCCATCAAGCATGACGACGAGGGTGTCAGCGCCGGGCGGCCAGCCATGCTCGCGGATCTGCCGTCCCGTGGTGACGAGGAATGGCGCGCCTATCTCATTGAGCGGAACCGCATGAGCCGCACACAGGGCTTGGATTGCCGTGATGCCGGGGATGACTTCAATATCTGGTGCGGGACGAAGCCTCTGCGCAATACGCAGACTGCTATCGTAAAGAGATGGGTCGCCCCAGATCAACAGCGCCACACGACCGCTGTCGCCGGCGTGGGCTCGAATTTCTGCAGTCCATGCAGCAGCGATCGCATCATGCCAGTCATCGACGCCGGCGCGGTAGCTTTCGTTCAATGTGACCCGGCCTGGTAGATCGAACTCCACCAGCCGCGTTTTCGGATTGGTCAAAACGTCGTCGCAGATGGCCCGGCGTAACGCGGCCAGATCGGCCTTATCCGATCCCTTGCGCGGGATCAAAACAACGTCGGACGAATTCATGGCACGGATGGCACCGAGCGTCAGATGCTCGGGATTTCCGCAGCCGATGCCGATCAAGGAGAGCGTTATCATTTTGCAATCAGGTCAGGGCGATCATCAAACGGGACCGCCCGAACCTATAGACATTAAGCGGCTTTGTGCAGGCGTGGCGTCACAAGCCCGCTATCGGCAAAGTTGCGCAGCGACTTGGCGACGGCGAGAACAGCCAAATCAGCCAGGAGCTCGACGAGGACAACCAGCATGTACGCGCCGCCGAAGCTTGCGATCTCCGAAAGGTTGGCGGCTTCGAAGCCGCGGCCATAAACGGCCCAGAAAGCGACCCATGCCACAACACCGGCCTGAAACGCCGTCGACAGGGCAAAGGCTTGGTTGGGAGGCGCGCTCACCGCTCACAGTCTTGGGGGCGGCTGGGGCTTCGGGCGCCGTGATTATGGTCCGCCCTTTCCCATTCCCAATAATGCTCCGGCGCTTTGCGCGCCGCATGGAGCACCATGCCTCTTCGTATTGCCCTTCGGCCGGGCAGGCGTCAAGCCGCTCGGGGCGAACCCTGGGACTACCCCGGGTCCGCATTCGCGCTTACGATCTCGCCGGTAAGCTGATCCGCCAATCCCGCAATTGTCGTGCGCACGTGATCGGCGTGGCCCACTGATGCGGCCAGCAGGGCGGACGTCGCGGACGAGAGCCCCTTCTCCATGAGGCGCGCCGCCAACTCGGAAAAGGTGGACTTCCCATGTAGGCGACGGTGGTCGCCAAGGAATTGGCCAGGGCGCCCCAATTCAAGTCTGCGGCAAAGGCGGACGAGACTCCCGGCACGATCTCGTAAGCAATGCCTTCGGATTTCAGAGCTTCGATCTCCTCCTCGAGACGCCCGAAGACGCCGGCATCGCCCGACTTGAGGCGGACGACGCGCGCCCCAGTGGACGCGTAGTCGACAGACGGCTGACATGTTCCTGTTTGGCCGATGGGCGGCCGGCCCGCTTGCCGACGCTGACGAGATGAGCACCCTCTCGGGCATGGCCGAGGATCGCGCCGGACGCCAGATCGTCGTACAAGACGACATCGGCGCCGCGCAGCCGGGCGGCTCCCTTGAGCGTCAGAAGCTCGGGATCACCAGGACCGGCTGAGACAAAGAAGACGAAGCCGCTCACCTCTCCTCCGCGATGATGTGAAAGAACGAGCCGGTGGCATGTCCCCTGCGTGAACCTGTCTCTGCAACGGCGGCACCTGCTGCATCGGATACCCTCGCCAGGGGGTCGTCTGGCTGGGAGAGGATCGTCGCATAGTGGAACTCGTGGCCGCGCAACCGCGTGCCCGGCGAAAAGCCCGGCATCGCGGCTTCCAGAACGGCCGTCCGATAGCCGAGGTGCAGCCGGCGCGATGCGAAGCTCGTTTCCAATCCCAGGATACCCGTCATCTCGTGACTTGAGCCCTCAGTATCGACAAGGCCTGTACCCAGCACCATATAACCGCCGCACTCACCATGTACCGGCCGCGTCTTGGCGAAGGCCCGCAGCGAGCGGCGGAACCGGCTCGCAGCCGCGAGGGGGCCCGCGTGCAGCTCGGGATAGCCGCCGGGCAGCCAGCACACATCCGCGGTTTCATGCGGCCCCGCGTCGGCAAGAGGCGAGAAGGGCAGGATCTCGGCGCCTGCGGCGCGCCAGCCTTCCAGAAGGTGGGGGTAGATGAACGAAAAGGCCGCATCCCGTGCCAACGCAATGCGCTGCCCGGGCGGCGAAACGCGGGTCTCCGGCCCCGCCGCCTGACGGAGGCTTGCCCCTCCCGCTGTGTGTTGCAAGGCATCGAGATCTAGTCGCTCTGCGACGAGGCAGGCCGCCGCGTCCAGCATCTCGCCGAGGCGCGACGTCTCGTCCGCCTGAATGAGGCCGAGGTGGCGTTCGGGTAACGTGATCAGGGCATGACGCGGCAGCGCGGCAAGGACCTTGATTCCGGCCTCCTCCATGCCGGCCCGCAGCAGCGTCTCGTGTCGGGCACTCGCGACGCGGTTAAGCACGACACCGGCGAAACGCACACCGGGACGGAACGCGGCAAGCCCAGAGGCCACGGCGGCAGCGGTCTGCGCCTGACCCGCGGGATCGAGCACGAGCACCACGGGCCAGCCCATCATGGACGCGATGTCGGCGGTGGCGCCCGTTCCCGAGGCTCCCGCGACCGCGACGCCGTCGTAGAGCCCCATCGCGCCTTCCGCCAGGATCAGATCCGCATCTTTCGCGTGCCGGGCCAGTGCCTCGATCATCGCCTGCGGCATCGCCCAGGTGTCGAGATTGAAGGACTGGCGTCCGGTCGCCGCCGCGTGAAAAGCCGGATCGATATAGTCCGGACCGCACTTGAAGCACTGCACCTTGACGCCACGTGCAGAGAAGGCGCGTGCCAGTGCGAGCGTGAGTGTCGTCTTGCCGGTGCCGGACGCCGCTGCAGAGATGACGAGGCCGGGCGGCATCAGGAGGTCTCCGGGAAGCGGGGCGCCGTTCCCACGGGGCGAAAGCGGCGATCGTAGTCGGCCGCGTAAAGACGGCTCTCGGTGAAATTCTCCGCGCCGATCGTCGGACCAACGAGGATGAGCGCCGTGCGCTCCAGCTCCTCGCCGAGGGATGTCTGAAGGGTGGCAAGCGTTGCGCACACAATACGCTCGTCGGGCCAACTAGCGCGCCAGACGACCGCCACCGGACAGTTCGGACCGTAGTGCGGCAGAAGCTCGTCCACGACCTTGTCGAGTACATGCACGGAGAGATGGATCGCAAGCACGGCTCCGGTGGACGCGAAGGCGGCCAGCGTCTCGCCTTCCGGCATGGCGCTCGCGCGGCCGGACGTGCGCGTCAAGACGACCGACTGGGCAAGTCCCGGCAGCGTCAGCTCGGCCTGCAACGCGGCGGCGGCGGCGGAAAACGCCGGCACACCGGGCGTCACGGTATAGGGGATGGAAAGCTCCCGCAGCCGTCGCAACTGCTCGCCCATGGCCGACCATATCGAGAGGTCCCCCGAATGCAGCCGAGCAACATCCTTGCCCTCGGCATGCCTAACCGCCATTTCCGCAACGATCTCGTCGAGTGAAAGGGAAGCGGTGTTGACGATGCGGGACCCCAATGGGCAATGCGCGAGGATCGCGTCGTGGATGAGGGAGCCGGCATAGAGGCAAACTGGACAGGCCGCGATGAGCTCGCGACCGCGCAAGGTCAGAAGATCGGGGGCACCCGGGCCCGCCCCGATGAAATGGATGGTCATTCGCCTGGTCCTTCCGCAATTGCAGCCGTCGCCCTGCCGTCCCGCGAGACAGCGCGCCGCGCGATGAGGCGCGCACCTGGCCCAGCAGCAGCGAGCGCTGCGGCCTCCGCGACGCTGCCCGTGCCATAAAGTGCTCTGACCCGTGCCGATCCCGTTGCGGTCCTGATCCCCGCGATCGCTTCAGATCCGATGACCCGCACCGGCAGCCCCAGCTCCCGCCCCAGAGCCAGCATGGACTCCGCATCGGCTTTGCTTGTGATCGTCGCCAGCACGCAAAGACCGGCACTGCCCCCCGCCGCCGCGAGTGCCTCTCGCAACGCCGACACATCGGCCGTCGCCCTGAATCCGAAGCCCGCCGCCCTCATTTCACGACACTCCATTGTGTGACCGGGCGCACGGTCTCCCAGGATCGGAACCGTCCGAGCGCCGCGGAATTGGCGATTTCGACCCGCATCAGATCCCCGCCATGCCGGCTCTGCAGCTCTGAGAGAAGCGCCTCGGTTTCCAGCGTGACGGCGTGGGCAACGACGCGGGCGCCAGCATAAAGCCTCGTCCAGACAGCCTCGAAGCTTTCCGCGTCGAGGCCGCCGCCGAAAAAGATGGCGTCGGGTGTCGCGAAACCGGCGATGAGGTCCGACGCGCGCCCTTCGACGATCGAGATGCGGTGCTCGATCCCGAACCGAGCGGCGTTGGCGCGGATGTTGGCAGCGCGGTCGGGACGCGCCTCGAGCGCGACCGCCGTGCCGCCCGCGAGCGCCCACTCGATCGAGATCGAGCCAGATCCGGCTCCGATGTCCCACAGCCACTCGCCGGGACGAGGCGCGAGGGCAGAAAGCGCAAGCGCCCGAACGGGGCGCTTCGTGATCTGCCCGTCGTGCTGAAAGAGACCTTCGGGAAGACCTGACGCGCGCGGCAGGCTCGGGCCACCCTCGGCTGCGATGGCCACCGCCACGGGGCTCACCGGGGCGTCTCCCGATGCGTCGCAAGCGCGTCTGACGCGCACTTCCTCGCGCGGACCGCCCAGCGCGGCGAGTGTCCACAAACGGCTCGCACCCCAGCCACGTGCCGTGAGCCAGGCGGCGAGATCGGCGGCGGCCTCGCCGTCGCGCACGAGGCAGATGATCCGTGCGCCCTTCGCCAGCACGGGGACGAGCCGCTCGAAAGGAGCAGCGTGCAGGCCGAGGCAGATCGTCTCCTCCAACCGCCAGCCCAATCGGGCTGCTGCGAGAGAGAACGTGGAAGGCGCAGGGTGGGCGATCCATTCGCCGGGGTCGAGGTGCGCAGCGAGGCTCCCGCCCGCGCCAAACCAGTAGGGATCACCGGACGCGACCACCACTACGCGCCGTCCCCTCAAGGCCAGCACCGGCGCCATGTCGAAGGGGATCGACCAGGGCCGCCCGCGTGCGCCCACATCCGCAAGCGCAAGGTGCCGCTCGCCGCCAACCACGATCTCGGCTGCCGCGAGTGCGTTGCGGCTTGCCAGAGAGAGGCCCGACACGCCATCCTCGCCGATGCCGATGATCGTAAGCCAGGGATCAGACACGATGCGCGTCCTCATTCTGGGTGGGACGAGCGAAGCGCACCGACTGGCGGATGCGCTCGCAACCATGGGCACGGACGCCATCTACTCCTATGCCGGGCGAACGGAAGCGCCCATCCGGCAGCCCCTGCCGACCCGCGTTGGGGGTTTCGGCGGAACGGATGGGCTCATTGGTTTCCTTCGTGCGGAGCAGATCACTCACATCATAGACGCGACCCATCCGTTCGCCGCCGAAATGAGCCGCAATGCCGCTGCCGCGTGCTGGAAGACAGGAACACCACTTCTTGCTCTCGAGCGTGTCTGCTGGACGGCGATGGCAGGGGACCGTTGGATCGATGTTCCGGACTTCGCGGCCGCCGCGGCCGCGCTGCCAGACAGCCCGGCACACGTCTTCCTTGCCATCGGACGCCAGCATCTGGCGCATTTCGCCGTGAAGCCGCAGCATCAGTACACGCTGCGGCTCGTCGATCCTCCAGAAGGCGCGCTGCCGCTGCCGATGGCCGAGATCGTCGTGGCGCGCGGCCCGTTCTCGTTCGACAGCGATCTCGAACTCATGCGATCGCAGGCCATCGAGTGGGTGGTATCGCGCAACTCCGGCGGGGACGGCGCCCGCGCCAAGATTGAGGCGGCGCGAGCTCTCGGGCTGCCCGTGGTAATGATCGAGCGCCCCGTCGTGCCGGAAAGACCGCATGCGGCCACTGTCGAGGAGGCAGTGGACTGGCTTCGTCATTCGACATGCCTCGGGGCATAGATCCAGCGACCAACGCGACGCGTCGTGGAGTTGCAGACGATGACGAGCGTGCGCATATCGGCCATCTCGGGCCGGGCGTCACGCAGATGAACCACCTCAAGGCGCTCGGCGGGCGTCGTGATTGCGCGCGCAAAGACCATAAGCCGATCACCGCAAACTGCCGCGTTGAGCACATCGAGCGTGCGGGCGAACCCCTCCGGCCGGCTCAGCGAACGCGGATTGTAGAGCGCCATGGCGAGATCGGCCTCGGCTGCCAATCGAAGGCGCTTCTCGATGAGCGACCAAGGCTTCAGGTTGTCCGACAGGTTGATGGCGCAGAAATCGTGCCCGAGTGGAGCCCCCGCCCGCGCAGCAGCTGCCAGCATGGCCGTGACGCCGGGAATTACGCGGATGTCGAAGCCATGCATTTCCGGCTCTGCCTCAACCACCTCAAACACCGCCGAGGCCATCGCGAACACGCCCGGATCGCCGGAGGAAACGATGACGACGCGGCGCCCCTCGGCAGCGAGTTGAAGGCCGTGTCTCGCTCTCGCAAGTTCCTCCCTGTTGTCCGAAGGATGAAGAGCGAGGCCATCGCGGGGCCTTATGCGGGCGACATAGGGCCCGTAGCCCAGCACGTCCGTTGCCTCGGAGAGCGCGGCCGTCACCTCCGGCGTTACGAGCAGTTCGTCGCCCGGCCCCAATCCCGCCACGGCAAGCCATCCTGTCATTCGCAGACCTCTGGCCGGCGGCCGTGCCCATGCACGATCACGATCGCGAAATAGGGACAATCGGCTTCATGGACGTCGGCGAGCCTCGAGATCCGCTCTCCTGCCATGGTGCCCCGCTCGACAAGCCAGGCGTCCTCGAGCCGCTCCGAAGCCTGAAGCGCGCGGCGAACCTTCTGCAAGTTGCGCCCAGTCTTCATCACGACGAGCGCGTCGGACGAACCCATGTGCCGGACGAGTTCCTCCTCCGGCAGCGTACCCATCACAACCGTTAGCACGTCGTCGCCCCAGGTGATCGGCTGGCCCACGACATTCCAGCAACCGGTCATGCCGGGGATCCCTGGCACGACTTCCATCTCCACACGGCCCTGAAGCCGGACGTAGAGGTGCATGAACGAGCCATAGAAGTAGGGATCGCCCTCGCACAAGACGACGGTGTCGGAGGCGCGCGCCAGGTCCTCCAGGCGGGCCGTCCAGTCGTCGTAGAAGGCAGCCAGCATGAGATTGTATTCGGGGCTGTCGAAGGGCAGCTCCGTCGTCACGGGATACTCCATAGGATACTCGCGCACGCCCGCCGCGAGCATGCCCTCGACAATCCGGCGCGCCTGACCGGGGCGGCCTTTCTTGCGGAAGAACGCGACCTGCCGGGCGGAACGGATAATGCGATCCGCCCGGACGCTCATAAGCTCCGGATCGCCGGGCCCAAGGCCGCAGCAGACGATACGGCCCATCCCTATTCGCTCCTGCTTGCAAGGGCGTTGACGGCGGCGACCGTGATTGCCGATCCGCCCAGCCGTCCCTCGACGGTGAGCGCAGGAGCAGGCGCAGCCGCCATCAAGGCGGATTTGGATTCGGCGGCTCCCACGAATCCGACCGGGCAGCCGATGATCGCCGCTGGTCTCGGACAAGACGGCTCTTCCAGCATATTCAAGAGATGGAAGAGCGCTGTCGGCGCGTTGCCGATCGCCACCACCGCTCCGGCCAGTTGAGGCCGCCACAGCTCGAGCGCAGCAGCCGAGCGCGTCGTCTGCATCGCCAAAGCCAGTTTGGGCACCGAGGGCTCGCCGAGCGTGCAAACCACGGCGTTGGCCGCAGGCAAGCGCGCCCGGGTGATGCCTTCGGAGACCATGCGCGCATCACAGAGAATGGGGGCTCCGGCCTGCAAAGCGGAGCGCGCGGCTTGCGCCATGCCGGGCGTGAAGCGGACATGGGTTTCGAGCCCGACCATGCCGGCCGCATGGATCATGCGCACGACGACTGGCTCCTCGTCGGGCGTGAACCGGCCGAGATCCGCCTCGCCGCGGATGATCGCGAAGGACTGGCGGTAGATGACCGCGCCATCGGTCTCGTAGATGTGCGGCATCAATCGGCTCGCAAATAGGACGTGGGACTGGCGGCGAGGGCTTCGACTGCAATGCGGCGCAACGCAGGAATGCAGGAGGCAGTGCCGTCACAGACGAGGTCGAAGCCTTCACGGGCGGCCACAAGCGTGAAGGACGCGGGCCCAGGGTGCGCGCATCCCTTGGTGCAGCCGGATACATGCAGGCGCGCTCCGGCTGGGACATGCGGCGCGAGAGCCCGCGCAAGAGAACGGGTTTCGGCGTGTGCCTGGGAGCAACCCGGTGCTCCGGTGCAGGCCGCGACACCGAGCAGTGGATCGTCCGCCTGCATGATGAAATCAAATGACGAAGGTACGTCAGCCACTCCCAAGATATAGATCATGCGCCAAGGGGTCATGCGGAGCTCTTGCCCGAGCTCTGCGAGCGCGTGCAATGTCTGCGCGCGCACTTGCCCGAACGGCAGTGCGGCCATCGTGCCGCCGGTTATGCGTCCCGGCGCCGGCGGCGCGGCGACGGGCGCGGGCAGGTGGCGTCCCGCAAGTCCTTTGGGCACCTCAGCGCCCTTGGCGATATGGGCGGCCATGCGTCCACGGCCATCGTGAATACCGCTGGAGGCCGCGAACCACTCCGCGAGCGCGATCGCAACGCCGGCCGCCTCGTCGCGCGAAACGGGCCGGCCTCGCTCCGCGCCGTCCGGCCGCACGATGAGGCCGGTTTTGCTGCAGCGCTCGACGCGAATGTCGGCCGAGGCGCGGTGGAGGACGCGCTCGTTGCCGCAGTCGACGGCAAACCCGAATTTGCCCGGAAGGGCGAGACCGCTCCGGGACAGCTCCTTTTCCAACTCGCCCGCGATGGTGCTCGTCTCGTCGCCATCGGTCCAGAACGGCGCGACGATGATGTTGCGGCGCGCTTCCGCCTGCGGATCGGCGTCGAGTAGGCCAAGCCGGTCGAGGGCGGCGAGAAGGGGGGCGTGATTCTGTTCCGCGACGCCACGAACCTGGAGGTTGGCGCGGGCGGAGAGATCTATGAGACCATTGCCGTAGAGCTCTGCGGCATCGGCGAGGCCGGCGGCTTCGCGTGCGGAGAGCCGGCCGCTATGCGGGCGAACCCGCACGACGAGGCCATCGCCCGACATCATCGGACGATGGGCCCCAGGGCACCATCCCTTGATCTCAAACCCGCTCATGAGGCCTCCTGCAGCGCGGCCGCTATGGAGTTGCGCTGGGTTTTCCAGAGGTCGGCCTCCTGCAAGCCCTGGAAGCAGGCGAGCATGACCGCGTGAGCGGCGGGATTCTCGCGTGCCAGGAATTCGCGCACGTCGGCTCGCCCCAGAGTGGCGCCATAATAAAGGTCAAACAGGTGCGCGGGCACCGAATTGGAAAGATGAGCGAAGGCCGCCATATGTTCCAGCGTCGCCGCAATCTCGGCTGCCCCCCTGAACCCGTGCGCCATCATGCCGGCGATCCACTCCGGATTGGCGGCCCGGGCGCGAACGATGCGGGCGACCTCCTCGGTCAAGGTCCGGGCGCGTGGCGTGCCGGGGCGCGTGCCGTCCAGGTGATAGAGCGTGGCAGGAGCGGAGCCGAGCTTCGCCGTTGCAGCCGCGAAGCCCGCCTCGTGAGCGGCGTATTCGGCCGCGAGGAGAATATCGGTCTCTGGCAGATCCTGCACATGGACGAACGCGTCTGCGCTCCTCACGCGCTGTTCGATGCCCTTTCGGTCGGGGCGGCTCGTGCCGTCTGTGCCGATTGCCCAGGAGGAGGCGGACAACCAGGCTTCGCCCGCGGCGTGCCTCGCTTCAGGCGTGAAGGTGTCGAGCATCCCGGTCATGCCGACCCCGTATTGCCCGGGACGCGGCCCGAACACGCGCGCAGCGCAGTGGCGGTAGGGATTCTCGGCGCCTTCCCAGTCGCGCTTCGCGAGCGACTCCGATCCCGCCTCGAATAGCTGGGCAAGCCCTGGGAACACGTCGCGGAAGAGACCCGACACGCGCAGCGTCACGTCGATGCGGGGCCGGTTGAGAAGTGCGAGAGGAATGATCTCGAAGCCCGACACGCGTCCAGAGTCTTGATCCCAGCGAGGGTCGAGGCCGGCGAGGTGCAGCGCCATGGCGAAGTCCTCGCCCGCCGTGCGCATGGTGGCCGAGCCCCAAAGATCGACGACGAGCCCTTTCGGCCAGTCGCCGTGATCCTGGAGGTGCCGGCGCAAGAACTCCTCGGCAAGCTTGATGCCCTGTGCGTGGGCGGCCGGCGTCGGCACCGCGCGCGGATCGACGGCGAAAAGATTGCGTCCTGTCGGAAGCACGTCCGTGCGGCCACGATGCGGCGATCCCGCAGGACCCGGCGCCACGCGCCTCCCGCTGAGTGCGGCGATCACTGCGGCACGCTCCTCCACCCCGCATGGACCGCGACCGAAGATATGCAAACCCTCGCCATACTGGCTTTCCTTCAAGTCGCAGACGAAGCGGTCGATGCGCGGGATGGCCTCGGCCGGCGAGGCCGCGGCGTCGAGCCCCAGGTCGTCCTCCACGCCGGCGGCTCGTGCCTCGTCGCGGATGGCTGTGATGAGCCGCCGGCGCCGGCTCGGGTCGAGGCCATCGGCCGTCGAATACTCGTCGAGCAGGCGCTCGAGTCGAATGAGACCGGCCGGAAGAGAGGTCGTGGTCAATGGTGGTGGCATATGCCCGATCGTGACGGCACCAATGCGCCGTTTGGCCTGTGCCGCCTCGCCGGGATCGTTGACGATGAAGGGATAGATGACCGGCATGTCGCCGATCAGCGCCTCGGGCCAACATGTCTCAGAGAGCGCCACTGACTTGCCGGGCAGCCACTCCAGTGTGCCGTGGGCTCCCATATGGATCAGGGCATCGATGCCTTGCGACCGGAGCCAGAGATAGAACGCGACATAGGCATGGCGGGGCGTGCGCGAGAGATCATGATAGTCCGAGTCGCGGGCTTCCATCTCACCTCGCTCGGGCTGCACGGCAGTGATGGCCGCCCCACATCGCAGTGCTGCAAACAAGAACGAGCCGTCGCTATATGACGGATCTGCTTCAGGCTCGCCCCAAGCCGCGACGAGATCCTCCTGCAAGGCAAGCGGCAGCGCTGCGAGAGCACGGCGATACTCCGCCACGGGCCAAGTCAATGTCTCCTGGAGGAGCGCCGTTCCGAGCGGTGGCGGTGTTTCCACATCGAAGCCACAGTGGCCGAGATCGGCCAGGAGCTTCTCGGACGAGGCCAATGCATCGAGGCCGACCGCATGCGCGATCTGGTGCGGGCGGCCGGGATAGCTCGACAGCACGATGGCCAGCCGCTTCTCATGTGCGGAACTTGTCGCGAGACGGTGCCATGATGCGATTCGGCGAACGGCAGCCTGGATCCGCTCGTCATCGGCCCGATGGGCAAAACATGAATATTGCAAATCGGGATCACGGGGGGCGGGGGACTTGAAGCTGACAACACCCGCGAACAGCCGGCCGTCGACCTCGGGCAGCACGACATGCATGGCGAGGTCCGCCGGCGACAGCCCGCGCGCCGACTGCGCCCAGTCGCGACGGCGGGCGGTCGACAACGCGACCTGGAAAACCGGGCCGGGCGCTTCGTCGAACGGCGTCGCCCCATCCTCGCCTTTGGCAGAGAACGCCGTCAGGTTGACGATCGCCGCGGGCGGATGCAAATTAATATGATGGGCTAGCCAGTCGGCGACGCCTGGCGCCTTGAGTGACGGCACGAACGCGCCACAGGCTGCAAAACCTTCGTGGCGCAAGGCCCTGATCAGGGCGTCCACCGGCGCGGTATCGGCGGCCGTCAGATAAGACCGATAGAAGGTTACGAGGGCTCGCGGCCGATCGTCATCCTTGGGCATCGCGGCGACGGGACCAAGTTCCGGATCGTAGAAACCGAAATCCGCAATAGTCGTCTCGTCCGACACCGGGCCGGCATAGATGCCAGATGCCAGCGCGAGCTGGGACAGAGCAGCATGGGCCGCCACGGCCCCGCCCGCATCACACAACACCTTGAGGCGCCGCAGCGTCGTGACCGGAAGGGTCGAGAGGGCATCGAGCCGCGGATCGTCCCGGCCGTCCGCCGGCAGCACCGCGAGCGCGATGCCGCGCCGGCACGCCAATTCATGCACGGCGGCCAGTCCATAGGGCCAGTACGCTTCGCCGCCAATCAGGCGCACGAGAATGCCGCGCGCGCCGGACAACGTGCGCTCGAGGTAGGTATCGACCGAAAGCGGATGGCGGAGCGCCACGAGATTTGCGAGCCGCAGCGAGGGCAGTGTCGCGCGCCCGCGCTGCCATCCGGCGGCAAATGCGCCGAGGTCGCTGTCGGAGTAGGATAAAAGGACGAGATCAGCCGGATCCTGACCGAGATCCACCGGCGTCTCGGTCTCCTCCAGACCGTGGCTCTCGCGGAAGACAACGTGCATCAGATCCCTAGCCCGGCCCTGATTGCGGCTTCGTCGATATCGCCCTGCTCCCCGATCACGACCAACCGCGAGCGGCGCGGATCGTTGCCCCAAGGCCGGTCGAACTGGTGCCGGACGCGCTCGCCAACGGCTTGCACAAGCAGCCGCATCGGCTTGCCCGCGACGGCAATGTGCCCCTTCGCGCGCAACACATTCTGTTCTCGTGCCAGCCGGCGGATCGCGTCGGTGAGCACTTCCACATCGGCGATCTCGGGCAGTTCGACGACGACAGAGGCGAAGTCGTCGTGGTCGTGATCGTCCTCGCCATCGTGGTGCGAGGGGCGGGAGGCGAGGTCATCCTCCGCCGCAGCTTCGATGCCGAGGATGACCTGCGGATCGATGATGCCGTCCGTCACGGCGAGCATGGGCAGTGGACGCGGCGCCTCGGCGCCAATCGCCAAACGGGCGGCGGCGAGACCGGTCTCTCCCGCGAGGTCTGCCTTGGTCAGGAGTACGATGTCGGCGCAGGCGATCTGGTCTTCGAACACTTCCGCGAGCGGCGTGTCGTGGTCGAGGCTCTCATCGGCCGCACGCTGGGCATCGACCGCAGCGGGGTTCGGTGCAAACCGGCCGGCCGCGACCGCTTCCGCATCGGCCAGCGCGATGACGCCGTCCACCGTGATGCGCGAGCGGATGGCCGGCCAATCGAACGCCTTGAGAAGCGGCTTGGGGAGCGCGAGCCCCGACGTTTCGATCAGGATGTGGTCGGGGCGCGTCGGGCGCGACAGAAGCGTCTCGATGGTTGGAATGAAGTCGTCGGCCACAGTGCAACAGATGCAGCCATTGGCCAGCTCGACGATGTTCTCCTCGGGGCAGTTGGCATCCGCGCACGATTTCAGGATGTCTCCGTCGACACCGACGCTGCCGAACTCGTTGACGAGTATGGCGAGCCTCTTGCCGTTGGGATTGGCCATCAGATGGCGAATGAGCGTCGTCTTGCCGGAACCGAGAAAGCCGGTAATGACAGTGACGGGCGTCTTGGCGAGCGTGCTCATTCGGCGGCCTCCGGAGCGATTCTCAAGGGCGGAATGCGTGCGATCGACTGCTTGCGGAAGATCTCCGGCCGCTCGCGCCATGGCACGAGGCCGTCAGGACAGGCGGCGTAGGCTTCGGCTCCGGCGAGGATGGCCGGCACGTCGGCCTCGGAAAGCCGGCCGTAGACGTAGGACCAGCGAGCCGGCGCCGTCAGCGCGATCGAGCAGCCCGAAGTACAGGCGGACAGACATTCGACGGCTCGGAGTTCAACACCTTCTGGAGGGCCAACTTCCGACAAGGCCGCATGCAGTCGTGCGCCGGGGGGCGCTTCGTCATCCGCCACGGGTTGTCCGGCACGGCAGGTGATACAGACATGGAGTGTGACGGCCATTGCCTCTCCTCGTTGATCAACGGTCGGGGGGCGAATGGCGAACGAGCTTGATGGGTCAATACCCGTCAGCCGGTCGCGGAACACCCCGTCCGCCCGTGGCAAATGTCTGGCGCCGGCAGGTCTCCCGGCTTGCGGATCAGGGTCTCCCCATCGACCCCACCCTTCCCGGCTCTTGCGGGCCAGTGGTGTTTGGGGTCTCTCCGGTCACGGTCGCGGGGGCGGCTGCGCCTCGGGGCTGGGCCAGATCGGCCAACAGTCCCTATCGCATTCCCTCTTCGCCTGTCGTAGGACAGGAACCAACGTTCCCGCACCATTTGCCGAAGGCAGGTGCTTGTCAAGCCGAAGGACCGCCGGAATGGTTTCCGACCACGATGCCGCGCCCAAATCGGAAGAGACACCCGGGCATGCGCTTGATGCCCGCCATGCCGCCAAGATGGCAAAGAAGAAGGCCGCGCGCGACCGGATGATGGCCGAAAAGAGCGGCGAAAAAGGTCTTATCATCGTTCACACCGGCTCCGGAAAAGGCAAGTCCTCGTCCGCCTTCGGCATGATCCTGCGTGCAATCGCGCATGGATTTCCCTGCGCGGTGGTGCAGTTCATCAAAGGCGCCTGGGATACCGGGGAGCGCCGTCTCCTGACCGGGCAATTCGGCGATCTGTGCCAGTTCCACGCCATGGGCGAAGGTTTCACCTGGGAGACGCAGGACCGGGCCCGCGACATCGCGGCGGCCCGCGCGGGCTGGGAGAAGGCGAAGGAGCTGATCGGTGACCCGCGCTTGCGCATGGTCGTGCTTGACGAGATCAACGTCGCGCTGCGTTACGATTATCTCGACATCGCCGAGGTGCTCGCGTTCCTAAAGAGCGAGAAGCCGCCGCTGACGCATGTGGTCCTGACGGGCCGCAACGCCAAGCCGGAGCTCATCGACGCCGCCGACCTCGTCACGGAGATGACGCTCGTCAAGCATCCGTTCCGATCAGGCATCAAGGCCCAGCCGGGCGTCGAGTTCTGAGGAGCGAGGAGCATCCAAAGGCCCGATGGCGCGCGCATTGATGATCCAGGGAGCGGGCTCGAATGTGGGCAAGTCGCTCATCGTCGCAGGCCTCGCGAGGGCCGCTTTGCGGCGCGGGCTCCGTGTCCGGCCGTTCAAGCCGCAGAACATGTCGAACAATGCCGCGGTGACGGTGGACGGCGGCGAAATCGGCCGCGCCCAGGCGCTGCAGGCGCGCGCGGCGGGCGTCGAGCCCCACACCGACATGAACCCCGTGCTCTTGAAGCCCGAGACGGATGTCGGGTCGCAGGTGATCGTGCAGGGCCGGCGCCTCGCGACCGTGAAAGCACGCGACTATTCCGCCATGAAAGCGTCCTTGATGGCTCCGGTGCTTGCGAGTTTCGAGCGACTCAAGGCGCGAGCCGATCTCGTCCTGGTCGAAGGTGCCGGCAGCCCCGCCGAGGTCAACCTGCGCGCCCGCGACATTGCCAACATGGGCTTTGCTCGCGCGTCCGACGTGCCGGTCGTGCTCGTCGGCGATATCGATCGCGGTGGCGTCATCGCGCAGATGGTCGGCACCCGCGCGGTTCTCGATCCTGCGGACGCGGCAATGATCGCCGGATACATCATCAACAAGTTCAGGGGCGACCCCTCGCTGTTCACCGACGGTTACGCACGGATCGCCTCCGACACCGGCTGGCGCGGATTTGGTGTGCTGCCGTACTTTCCGCGCGCTCTGGAGTTGCCGGCAGAAGACGCGCTCGATCTTAGCGGGCACACACGTCCGGGCAAGACCAGGATCGCCTGCCTGGCTCTGTCGCGGATCGCCAATTTCGACGATCTCGATCCCCTGAAACTGGAATCCGAGGTCGATCTCGTCATGGTCCGTCCGGGCGAGGCGGTGCCGGGAGACGCGGCACTCGTCATCATTCCGGGGACCAAATCGACACGCGGCGATCTCGATTTCCTGCGCGCCCAGGGCTGGGACATCGACATTCTGGCGCATCACCGCCGCGGCGGACACGTTCTCGGGATCTGCGGCGGCTACCAGATGCTCGGGACCCGCGTGTCCGATCTTGCTGGTATCGAGAGTACCCCGGGCGCAACGCCCGGGCTCGACCTCCTCGATGTGACGACCGTAATGAGCCCCGACAAGCGTCTGACGCGTGTCACAGCCGTGGAGGCCACGAGCGGCGCGGCCGTCGAAGGTTATGAGATCCACATCGGCTGCACGGATGGCCCTGACCGCGCGAGGCCTTTCGCCTTCGTCGATGGAGTGCCGGAGGGTGCCATATCGGCGGACGGCCGCGTCATCGGCAGCTACCTGCATGGCCTCTTCTCGTCCGACGCCTTCCGATCGCACTTCCTCGGCCGGATCGGCATTTCCCCGTCGGGGTCGCGCCACGAGGAGAAGGTCGAGGCGGCACTCGATGCGCTCGCCGAGCACGTCGAGACGCATCTCGACGTCGATGGATTGCTCGCGACGGCCCGCTAGAGCACGTCCCACCGGGTCTCTCTGCATTCCTGCCAGCCGGCGCGGTGCAGGAGCGGCGTGTGGTCGTTGAATTCAGGCCAGCCGATATAGTGATATGCCGAAAAATTCCCATCCAGCTTCGTGGGCAAGCATCCGCCAGCCGTCCAATATCGATCGCCATTCCTAAAGTAAGGCCACGAGGACGAGAACAGCGCCGAGCGCGGTCATTGCGCGCCAATAGATACGAAGAGACTCAACAATGTCGGCAGCACCCGGATCGCGTGCGCCCTCGTTCAGCCACGGCTCGTCGGCAACGCGGTCGGCATAGACGCGCGGACCCGATAGGCTTACGCCCATCACGCCAGCCATCGCGGCTTCGGGCCAGCCGGCATTGGGAGAGCGATGACGGTGCGCGTCCCGCACCATGATCGCGAGCCCGGCCAGGCGGCGCGCCGATACAAGTGCGAAGAGAAGTCCTGTCGCCCGAGCAGGCACGAGGTTCGCTGCGTCGTCGGCACGCGCAGCCGCCCAACCGAAAAATTCGTGGCGCGGTGTGCGATGGCCGATCATGGAGTCGAGAGTATTGATGGCCTTGTATGCTGCGATCCCCGGAAGCCCGAGCAGCGCGCCCCAGAAGACTGGGGCGACGATCCCGTCGGATGCATTCTCGGCAAAACTCTCGATGGCCGCACGCGCGATACCGGCCTCGCCGAGCTTCGACGGGTCGCGCCCGACGATCATCGAGACGGTCATTCTTGCCGTTGTCATGTCGCCCGCTTCTAGGGGCGCCGCCACGGCCGCGACGTGATCGTGCAAGGACCTAAGTGCGACGAGCGGCCATGCCAGGATACCGGCGAGCACTGAACCAATTAAGCCCGCCGGTAGCATGACCTGAACTAGTGCCGCGAGGCCGGCCGTCGATCCGACGACGAGAACCCACATTGCAACACCCGCAAGTCGCCGCATCGCGGGCGTATCTTCCTCCCGGTTCCAGCGCTGGTCCAAAGCGATGGTCAATCGTCCGATCCATGTTACGGGGTGGCCGAGGGGATCGAAGAGGCGTCGCGGCCAACCGAATACCGCGTCGACGGCCATCGCCACGGCCATTGCTGCTGCAAAACTCATCTTCCAATCCCGTTTGCGCTCAGCAGATGCCCAACAAGTCCCACGCTGCGCAAGCCCCTCCGCTCCAGGCGGGCTGCCGCAAGCCCGGGACGTTGGCCCCGCGAGACCCTCGCGATGGCAGAATGGGGCCACCTTGCCGCACCGCGCCGGGGGTGCGCTTCTACTATTCTTCGCAGGGCAATGATGGTTACTGCTTTCCCCGGCAGAGAGAGAAAGCGCCATGGCGGTCATACTTATCACGGGCGGCGCGCGGTCGGGAAAGAGCGTCCGAGCCGAGGCGCGGGCGCTCGCGTTTCCAGGCCGGCCGATCTACATCGCCACGGCCGAGGCAGGCGATGACGAGATGCGCGCGCGGGTTGCCACGCACCGTGAGCGCCGTGGCGGACGATGGGACGAGCGGGAAGCACCTCTCGATCTCGTGGCCGCACTTGTCGAAACGGACGGGCGCGGCCCGCGTCTCGTCGATTGCCTGACCCTATGGCTCTCCAACCTCATGCATTCCGGTCGCGATTGGAGGGACGAGGCAACCTGCCTTTCCAGCGCGCTTGCCCGACAGTCGAGCCCGGTGATCCTCGTCACCAACGAGGTGGGCCTCGGCATCGTGCCCGACAATGCCCTGGCTAGATCCTTCCGTGATGCCGCCGGTCACGTCAATCAGATCATCGCGCAGATTGCGGACCAAGTGGAACTGGTGGTCGCAGGACTGCCAATGAAGGTGAAGTAGGGTCGAGCCGCATCGATGGCTGACCGAAGTTCATGAACTTTTCTCTAACTTGATGTTGCTCTTCGTGGGCATACACGTCACTTATCTCTTTTTGTTCAATCGGCCCTTGGCCAAGTACATGCTTTTCTTGGCGAGCCAAGCAAACGTCACGACGCCAAATTGATCAGCGTGGGGAAGCGGCGGCACGCTACGAGCAGCCGTATTTTGGCGCTGAGGTCCCGGAGAGGCGTCTTGGAGACGCGCTCACGTTCCCAGCCGCCGTCGGGGCTTCCGATCAGCTCGACGTTCTCAAAATGAGTCCCTTGGACCAACGGAGCTAAAAGACGGCTCTCAAACCGCCGAGAACCGACAACTCTAGGACCAGTCGCCGATCATAGGCGTCAAGCACTTCCTGTACGATGGCTAAGCCCAAGCCGGCACCATCTGGCCGCTCGTCAAGACGGCGGCCACGCTTGAGGACCCAATCTCTCAGATTTTCGGGCACGCCCGGTCCGTCATCCTCGATCGCAACCCGGCCACTGTCCGCAAGCGAAAGTCGGACCTTGCTTTTTGCGTGGCGGCTCGCGTTCTCAAGCAGATTGCCAAGAACCTCAGCCAAGTCTGCCTTATCCATCGAAACGTCGGCATCTGCTGCAATGTCGATATCAAAAGACAAGCGCTCGCCAAGCGTCGTGCGCCGTTGAATGGCAACCAATGAGCTTACAAGTGGCTTTAGTTGTGCCACCGCGCTTTCATTGAAACCTCGCTTTCCACGGATGCGAACACGTGCCAATTCACGCTCGATGTGTCGGCGCATCGCTTCGCCAATTTGTTCGATGCGATCGGCAATGTCACCCTCTCCACGTTCGCGCAATGTCCGCACATCGGACGCAAGCGCCGACAGCGGCGTCTTTAGTCCATGCGCGAGGTCGGTCGCTCTGCCTCGTGCGCGCTCGAGATCGCGCTCCTGAACTGCAAGAAGGTCGTTGATCTCCTTTACAAGCGGCACAACTTCGCTCGGAACAACAGCTTCGACGTGCTCACTTCGCCCGTCTCGAATAGCTGCAATGCCCTCCCGAACACGCGCAAGCGGCCGCAGACCGAGCCCGATCTGAATCCATGCGGCAGCCCCAAGGGCGCCCGCTAGCAACGCAAGCGACGGAACCAACTCGCGCACAAATGCCTGCCGCGCTTTTGTGATGTGTGCGACATCTGCCGCGACGGCAACCCGGACGGGAGTTCGCGTGCCATTCGCTGTCAGGAAAACCGTTCGCTCGATGGCCAACAGTTCGGTTCGTCCGGGTCCTGGGATGCGATGATGGTGGACGTCGCCGAGAGCCAACTCATCGCTCGGGAGCGGCAATGCAGCGTCCCATAGTGAGCGCGAACGCGTCGCGACGCCGCCGCCGGTACTCATTTGCCAGTAAAGGCCCGATAACGGCTCCACAAATCGTGGATCGGTTGGTTCTCGAAGAAGGTGCGGCTGCCCTGCAGCATTCAGTTCGATGGATGCCAAAGCCTGCCGAAGGTGCACCTCAAGATCACTGGCAAGCGACCGCGTCACGTGCCGGTCAAAAAGGTAGTTCAGTCCGATTCCGGCGAGAACGAGAGCTGCGATGATGGCGACGGCACCTCCTGTTACGAGCCGGAGACGAAGAGAACCGGTCTTCACGACGACGTCTCCTCGACGATGTATCCAAAGCCGCGCCGCGTCTTAATGATATCACCTCCAATCTTACGCCGGATACGCGCAATCAAAGCCTCAATGGCGTTGGAATCATAGGCGTCCGCCGAGCCGTGGATGTGCTCGCTGAGTTCTCCCTGAGGGATGACGCGGCCGAGATTGTGCATGAGGTACGCAACAGCGCGATATTCCAGTGGAGCCAAATCGATGGGAATGCCTGACACGGTCACGCGCATCTGGCGTTCATCAAGCGTCAATTCGCCGGTCATCATCAGCGGCGAGGAGTGACCACTCGAACGCCTGACGAGCGCACGGATGCGCGCGACCAGTTCCTCCATCCGGAATGGCTTGGGCAAATAGTCGTCGGCCCCGGCATCAATGCCTTCGACGCGCTCCATCCAGCTACCTCGTGCCGTGAGTGCGATGACGGGCATTTTGCGTTTAGCTTCGCGCCACTTCTTGAGAACGGTCAAGCCATCCATGTGCGGCAATCCGAGATCAAGAACGACGACATCATACTCTTCCGTGTCGCCGCGAAACCATGCGTCTTCGCCATCGCTTGCAGCGTCTGTCAGGTATCCCGCCGCTGTCAACGCGGTGCAGACATCCGCAGAGATCCGAGGATCATCCTCGACGACGAGAACCCGCATTACTTCTCCTCGATTTTGGTGATTGTTGCTGTCGCGGCGTCCACGTGAGCCTCGAATATGCGTCCATGAGAGTCCAAAACGCGGAACTCGTAGATCCACCCGCCGGCTTTGTACTCCGCTTCGACACCGACGATTTCGCCTGGCAGATTGGGCTGCACGATCCGCAGCACGTCGGTGAGCGGCTTGATGTCGCCACGCTCGACCGCTTCGCGCAATTGATCTGGTCGATGATGATTGCGCTCACGCCTGCCGTCTTGATCGTCATCGTCAGCCATCGCGGGCCACGCGACGAACATGAACGCAACCAAGGCGGTGAATTGGCGAAGTGTTTCACGGCGCGGCAACATGTTGAACGATCTCATGGAATTCTTCGACTTTGTACCTACGTCTCGCCAGATGACGAAAGGCTGACGTCACGCATCACGCCCCGGTCAGCCGCCCTTCTGCAATCTCGGACAGTCCGCCGGACCCACTGGCGGACTGTCCAAGCAGAAGGAGACGACCATGCGTATAGCAATATTAGCGCTCTCGGCATTCAGCCCCATTGGCTTTGGTCAAGTCGCGCTGGCTGGTGACGATGAGCTCTGCACGAAAGCCCCCAAAGAGCAGTGGCAGGCAATTGACCAGCTGAAATCAAAGCTGGTCGAGCAGGGCTACAAGGTCAAGGAAATTGAATTCGAAGACGGTTGCGCTGAAGCCGACGTCCAATACAAGGACGGAAAAAAACGTGAACTAAAGCTCGATCCCGTGACCGCGGCTGTCGTGAAGTCCGAGGGCTGATCGCCGACCTCCGTTGATGACCGGATGCTGACATCGACCGTCAGGTTCCGATCACCAGCACCCAGCAATACTTCCCATGCACCGCAAATTGCGGACCTCGCAAACCGAAAATTGAAAAGGAACGCACCATGAAGAGAATGATCATCGCCACGGCAGCACTCGCCGCCCTCAGTGGTAGTGCAATGGCCGAAAGCTACGGCAAGCCCTGCACTGCAGAGCCAAAAACCAAGTGGATGACTCTTGAGGCAATCGAGAAGAACGTCAAAGACCACGGGTATGAAGTCGCCAAGGCGAAGATGAAGGATACCTGCGCGGAAATCTATGCACGCGACACGGACGGCAAGCGCATAGAATTCTTCATCGATCCGGCGACCGGCAATCCTGTCGGCACCGAATGGAAGGCCCCCGCGAAGAAGGGTTAAGTATCATGATGCATCTTGAACAGTTGGAAACTGCCGGCGGCCTCGCGCCGCCGGCAACGGTGAAGGTCTGGGACCCTTTCGTCCGGGTCTTCCATTGGAGCCTGGTCGCGCTTTTCGCCATCGCGTTTGTCACCGGCGACGAAATCGAGTGGCTGCATCTCGTAGCTGGCTATTCGATCGCAGGGCTTGTTGCACTTAGACTTGTCTGGGGCTTCATTGGCCCGCGCAATGCGAGGTTTGCGGACTTCGTCAAAGGACCGCGCGCGGTCGCAACGTTTCTCAAACAAAGCGCGCGTCTCGAAGCACCACGCCACCTGGGTCACAATCCTGCGGGCGGCATGATGATCGTAGCTTTGATTGCCGCGCTGATTGGCCTATCGGTTACCGGCATCCTGATGACCACTGATGCATTCTGGGGATCTAAAGCGATGGAAGAAATTCATGAGTTTCTCGCCAATGGTACGCTGGTCCTGATCGCGCTCCACGTCCTCGGCGTCGTTGTCGCGAGCGTTGAGCATGGCGAAAATCTTGTGAAGTCCATGGTCACAGGCCGTAAGCGGGAGTGACACGGGCCATGTCTGCACTGGGTCAACTTTCACCGGTCAGATCACGTCCGCGTGACGGCAGCTCTACCTCTGCCAGCAGAAGTACCGCGCCTGTTTCACAGCTAAACCCTCACAAGCGGACCTTCTCCGCCGTGCCAATCTCGCGATCGGACGCATCGACCAGGATCAGATGCTCGCTTTAGCCCTTCAGTTCTGAAACACGTGCGATAGGATGAGGTACTTTGACGTCTTGCCCTTTGACGGCACCGGGCGGGACGAGCCCCGCCTCGGACGATAGGAATACAGGGGAATGCTCCGGCGGGGTATCCGCTCTCCAAGCGCCGTCTGCGCGAGTTCGGCGGGGTATCCCGGAATTATGGCGCTCCTGGTCTTCATCCCTGTCGTCAATCTAATCTTTCTGTACTGGTTCGCATTTGCTGATTGGCCGAGCTTGCGGAAGGGCGATCGGCTGACAGCTGCTCAATAATGGAACGCTGGCTGTATTGTGCTCTTTGTTCGCGCAGAGCGGCGCACGACGATCCGCTCCGCCGCAATGCGGCTGTCCCTAACTGACAAGGTTGAAATGCCCAACGATCCACTGTCGGTACCGTCAATCCGGGGTCTCAGCGACGCAGACGTTCAAGTCAGGCAGATGAACGAGGGATACAACGAGCTGCCTCGGCCTGATCAGCGCACCACTCTTCGTATCATCCTGGAAGTATTGCGTGAGCCTATGCTCGCCCTGCTGCTCGGTGGCGGTTTGGTCTACCTGTTGCTGGGGGACCTGAAGGAAGCACTCATTCTGCTCGCCTTTGCGACAATGTCAGTTGCGATCACTTTCGTTCAAGAAAGTCGCACCGAGAGGGTGCTTGAGGCGCTGCGCGACCTCACCAGTCCGCGAGCACTTGTCATTCGTGACGGCGAACGCCAGCGTATCGCTGGCCGGGAGGTGGTTCGCGGCGATTTAGTCGTTCTTGGCGAGGGAGACCGGGTCCCGGCCGACGCTGTGCTCGTTCAAAGTCACGACCTGCAGACGGATGAATCGCTGCTAACGGGTGAGTCCGTGCCCGTACGCAAGGTTGCTGTTGGACCTGGTGGTTTGTCCAATGACTACCGACCAGGTGGCGATGACCTGCCTTGCGTGTTTTCCGGCTCGCTGGTCGTGCGCGGGTCCGGAATAGGCGAGGTGACCGCGATTGGCGCCCAGAGCGAAATCGGCAAGATCGGCCAATCACTCAGCACATTGGAGACGGAGCCACCACGGCTGCGGGCACAAACCCAACGGCTTGTGCAAGTGTTCGCCATGGTTGGTGGTGCCGTAAGCATCCTCGTGGTTCTGCTCTACGGCGCCATGCGAGGAGGATGGCTGGAGGCAGTGCTCGCCGGTATCGCGCTTGGCATGTCGATGCTGCCCGAAGAGCTACCGGTCGTACTGGCTGTATTCATGGCGATGGGCGCCTGGAGGATTTCGCGGGCGCGTGTGCTAACGAGGCGTGCCGCTGCGATTGAAACGCTCGGGTCCGCCACCGTCTTGTGCACCGACAAGACTGGGACTCTCACTGAGAACCGCATGACCATTGCCGAGTTGCGGCTCAAGGGCAGGGAACTGTTTAGACCCCGCGAGGCATCAGGCGCAAAGATACCCGAGGAGTTCCATGGCTTGGTCGAGTTCGGCCTACTTGCCAGTGCACCTGACCCTTTTGATCCCATGGAGAAAGCGTTTCACGATCTTGGCCGAGAACGTCTTGGCGAGACCGAGCATCTGCATGGTCCAGACTGGACGCTCGTGCACACCTATGGACTTCGCCCTGGTCTCCTTGCCATGTCGCAGATATGGGAGACAGCCGATGGCCGACAGGATTTCGTTGTTGCGACTAAGGGTTCCCCCGAGGCCATCGCCGAGCTTTGTCGTCTCGGCGTCACCGATCGCGCCGCGTTGAATACGTCGGTCGACGCCATGGCCGCCGAGGGGCTGCGCGTATTGGGCGTTGCCCGTGCTGCTTTCGTTGGAACCGCTTGGCCGGACTCTGCAGCAGGATTTCGCATTCGAGTTCTTGGGGCTCGTCGGTCTTGCCGATCCGCTGCGCGCGAGCGTGCTCGATGCTGTCAGCGAATGCCGCACGGCCGGCATCAGAGTGGTCATGATCACGGGCGACTACCCGGCAACCGCCAGAGCTATCGCCCGCCAAGCCGGTCTCGATGCGGAAGATCTAGTCACCGGCGAAGAACTCAAGCACATGAGTGAAGCTGAGCTGGCTGAGCGCATGCGCACTGCGACAGTGTTCGCGCGCATCATGCCAGAACAGAAGCTCCGCATCGTCAATGCTCTCAAGGCGAACGGCGAGATCGTGGCCATGACGGGTGATGGCGTCAACGATGCGCCTTCGCTCAAGGCCGCGCATATCGGCATAGCCATGGGTGGACGCGGGACGGACGTGGCGCGCGAGGCATCCTCGATCGTGCTTCTCGACGACGATTTCGGTTCGATTCTCACAGCCGTCCGACTCGGCCGCCGGATCTACGACAACCTACGCAAAGCGATGGGCTTCATCTTCGCGGTGCACGTTCCGATCGCGGGACTTGCTCTGTTGCCGCTGCTCTTCGGCCTTCCCATCCTGTTCGGGCCGATGCACATCGCGTTTCTGGAAATGGTCATCGATCCAGTCTGCTCCCTCGTCTTCGAGGCGGAGACCGAGGAGGATGATGTCATGGGGCGCCGGCCGCGATCCTCCGATGAACCGCTATTCTCAAGACAGCTGATCGATTGGAGCCTCCTGCAAGGCGCCTTCGCGTTTGCGCTCGTAGCAGCCATCTTCGTGATTGGCTTCCGGCGAGGCATGCCGGAAACAGAGCTGCGGGCGCTTTCTTTCTTTTCGTTGGTCATGACGATTGTCAGTCTGATATTCGTAAACCGTTCCTTCAGCGCCTCGCTGCTCACGGCTCTCCGACGGCCAAATCCGGCGCTCGCTTGGGTGCTCCTTATCGTCGTGGTGATGTTGGGCCTGACGTTGCTTTGGCCGCTCGCCACCGGTCTCTTCCGTTTCGGGCCTCTGCACTGGGATGACCTGGCGGTGACGCTTGCAGCCGGCGCGCTGGTACTCGTTGTGCTCGAGTTCTTGAAGCCTATCTGGCACGACCGACTTAGGGCCTGACCGTTTATAGGTGAGTATAGGGAACCGGGTCCCGCGTCGGCTTCGGCGATGGCCTTCAACCGGTTGTTGGTCGGCATGATGACCAGCAAGGTATTGCATGAGCATCGCGCCGAGACCCCAACGCCAGTCCGACGTCATCCAGGCAACGACGAGGCCGAGCCCGCCTGAGACGACAGCGAGGGTGGCCTGCTTGGTGAAACCGGCGGCATACGACGGTTTCCACTGCTTTAAGAGACTACGGTTATCGAGCGAGAGACGGGCCGGGCTCCGCGGCAACAGATACCACCGTTGACCATCGAGACCTACGCGTTAATCGCGTGTGTCGCCGCAAGGAGTTCCGCCACGGCGCATAAGCCTGTGAGCGGCCCGGCGCTGACGTTCGCTCGCTGAGCCCACGGGCGGCGGGTCCCACGACCGCAACGGGCCGATTTTGTTGCAAAACTCCGCTTTAGAGACTATCGAGCAAAATTGCTCTTTGATCAGATGGAATTTAAAGGCCCTTGGCATCCCTCTCCGCTGCAGTGATCTGCCTTACGGCGTCCAACCGTCTTGCCGGTCAGATTTCAATAACCAAGAAGGAAACGCACACCCGCTACACTGAGGTCCTGCGGGGAAAGTTGGTGGAGAGGGCTGGTTTCGAACCAGCGTAGGCGAAGCCAACGGATTTACAGTCCGTCCCCTTTAACCACTCGGGCACCTCTCCGCACCACCATCCGGGACCGGCTTGCGAGCCACCCCAAATAGAAGTGCCCTGCGCTCAGCCAGAGCGGCAGGGCAACGGCGCCGTTATCGTGAGCAAGGCCCGGATTGTCAATTGGAAAAGCAAGCAGATGGCGATAGGTCTATGGCCTGTTCCCACACTTCGCCGGAGCCGCATTCAGACAGCCGCAGAGTATCACAATCAATGAGCTCGTTCGACAAGCGGCCCGATCGGCGTCCGCCCAAGACCTTTCGGAAAAGTGGTCCGCATCGAGGCCAAGCGCGCACGGGTGCTGGGAACAATGCTGGGAACAAACGGAAGCGAGTTAGGCCCGCAGAGAACGAGCCGGGACCGCAACAGACTTAACGCCGCCGCCGTCCGGAGCCTGACCGAGCCCGGCCGTCATGGCGATGGCGGCGGGTTGTATCTCGTAGTCAAACCATCCGGCACCAAAAGCTGGGTCTTCATCTTCCGCTGGAGGGGCCGCCAGCCCGAGATGGGCCTAGGCAGCTTTCATGATGTGTCGCTGGCGGAAGCCCGGAGACAGGCTCAGCAAGCCCGTAGCGTGTTGCTCTCGGGCAGGAACCCGATCGACGCCCGACGGACGGAGGCGTCGGCCACGGCGAGCGCACCGACTTTTGGAACTTTTGCCGATCAGTTGGTCGATGCGCTGAGCCCAGGCTTTCGCAACCCCAAGCACGTCTACCAATGGACCCATACGCTGGGGGACGCCTACTGTCACCGCATCCGAGGCAAACTCATCCGGGACATTACGACCGACGAGGTCCTGAGCGTGCTGACGCCCATCTGGACCTCGAAACCGGAAACGGCCTCCAGACTGCGGGGACGCATTGAGCGGGTGCTTGATGCCGCTCGCACGAAAGGCTTGCGGACGGGCGACAACCCCGCACGTTGGAAGGGCCACCTTGACACGCTCCTTCCACGGCCGCCGAAGCTTCGCCGTGGGCACCATGCGGCGATGCCGTACATCGATGTCCCGGCGTTCATGACCCAGTTGCGAACGATCCCAACGACGACCGCTATTGCACTCCGGTTCACGATCCTGACCACGGCTCGTGTTTCGGAGGTGCTGAACGCCAGATGGGAAGAATTGGATCTTGAGTGCCGTTTGTGGACCGTGCCGGCGCACCGGACCAAGTCATCCCGGGAACATCGGGTCCCGCTGTCGCACGAAGCCCTCGAAATTTTGAAAGTCATTCGCCCGTGTGACCCACCTGTTGACCCACGCAGCCACGTGTTTCGTTCCAAGATGTTGAACAAGCCGCTCTCGAACATGACTTTTGCCAAACTTTTATGGCGCATGCGATTGGGCCACTACACTCCGCACGGCTTCCGCTCCAGCTTTCGGGATTGGGCCGGCGAGATGACGACTTATGACCGGGAGACCTGCGAACTGGCTCTAGCGCACAACGTCGGCAATGCGGTTGAACGAGCCTATCGTCGTTTGGACAGCCTCGAAAAGCGGCGATTGCTCATGCAGGAATGGGCCTTATATTTGAACTCCTAAGGCCGCTGCCCATCAGCCCCATAGCCTGCTCCGGACTGGGATGATTTCAATGGCGTGTTCAGCGGAGATTGTTGGTCGCCTTGCTCGCAACATCGGTGCGACAAGTAAAACGGGCCAACAGTGGCGACTTCAATTCGTTCGTAACGGCCGGGGCAGGCCGCCCGAGCCCGTATGGCAACTGTTGCGCAACAGCTTGCTCTCCACAGCAGTCTGGCGCCGCATCATGAGTGAGGAAAAACAAAAACCAGCGGTCCACGACGTGAGTGTGGAGCATGGGGTCAGCCAAAAAACGGAAAGCTCCACGCCCTTTCGGACGGGAGCTTTCTCACTTACCGAACATCCGCTCTAACCGGACCCCGCATCCGGGCTGTTCGACAAGTCTTCAACGTCTGCCTTGTTACGGGAGTTGTCCAGCCGTTCCGCCTTCAAATTTGGCGAGCACTCTGCAACGAGATTTGAAACACGTTTCGTGGAACGAAAAACACTGTCGGTTAAGACGCTGGTCTCGCAGGAATGTTCCTGACCAAGGCATCGGAGATATCTCCCCCAAATCCAACTATGCGAAGGATCACCTTTCCGAGATGCATGGTGGTCCTGATGACCGGCGCTACCGGTTTTGTGGTACATTTCTCAGTTGGTTAAATGATCAAAAGGTGGAGAAATAGTGGAAGCTTCTTCGACGATACTGCCAATTGCAGAACTCATCGCCAAACGGTGCGAAGAACTTGGGATTAGCAGAGCCGACGTTGTAGAACGTTGCGGCTCTTTGAATGTTCAAAAAGGCCTGAAAAAACTGGAGCAGTTTTGCGACGGTCAGTTGGACGGGCCTGAGAGGATGATCGAGGCTTTGCACGAGGCGATCAAGGTCTCCGAGGAACAAGTGCAACAAGCCATCGACGCCTCGGAGATTGTGGTCCGTGTCTCCGAGGAAGCTCGCTGGCGAGCTTCATTTGTCCCGCACGCCATCATCGTCAGGGACACCAATCAAGCGTCCCCAAGCTTTGTAACCGCCTTTGGCAGTGGATATTTCAATCGTATCGACTTTGACCACCCGAATGACGCAGTCACGTTCTTGAGACAGGCCATCGAAGTTGTAAGCGCCAAGTTAGAATGGAGCAGATCAACTAAACTGCCTCCCTACCGGCATCCCACGGGCGTCGTGATTAATTTTACCCCGGATCGTGCAGTGCGTTTAGACCTAGAAGGCAACCCAGTTGAAGCTCTCGATCGAGCATACCGGCCAGAAGAGACCCACCTGGAAAATCGGCTGAGGACCCGCTATCTCCGAAAGCTCGGCAGGAATGTTGGCCATCATCGCAACGCTGATCTGCCGGGATGATAGCCCCACACGGAAGCTTCAACCTGCTTCCAGTGGTTAGCGCCAATAGGGGAAGCCGGATTACATTACCGTCACCCTATTTGGCACTGCCTGGAAATTGCTGAGTGCTTCTGCCCTGCTCCCATAGAACGGCAAAGAAATCACCGCACAAAGAGATCGGTGGCTTCTCACTGCCAAAGACGCTCAGACTTCATCGTCTCATGGGTCTACCCACCTCCAATGGGGCGGCGCTCCCTTCGAGCTTTCGAGAGCACCAATTGCCATCTCAAGCTTCAGGGTCAATTTTCCCACGATCCAATATTGAGAGCCGGGCATGTCTAAGTGGAGCGTTGTTTCGGTGTCCTCGCCAGTCAGCAGTTGGGCTTTTCCCGCTTCGGTAGGGCGAGTGCCGGAGTATTCCTGCTGAAGAAACCCGGGTTCAGCAGCCTTCTCTTTTGATGCTCGCACCACGAAAAGCAGAGGACGCCGCTCAACGTTCGTTGCTGCCACAGCGCTCAACGTTCCTATGTATCTCGCTTCTCTTTCGCCCTGACTAGGATTGAACGTGCACATCACCGTACGAAGAGATAGTTCTTCGTCAGCGGCTGGACGGGTCAACATATCTGGATTGCACAAAAGGCTCCCGACGGGGGCCTGAATCAATCTTCCCGCCGCTGAACAAGGCATCGACAAGGTGCACAAAACCAGCATGGCAACTGAACAACGCAAGACACTTGGCTCCGTCGAGGCCCAGCGCCTTAAACTCAGAGCAGGCTTGGATGTTCCGCCCAGTTTACGTTTGCTGATTTATGCTCGGATTGAAAAATTCCAAACTAACATATTGAAAAGGCTGGACAGTCTGTTCCTGACCGACTTATAATTATTATTCGTCAGTCCCCACTGCTTACCCCGCTGAGCGGGTCTGGCGAGACGACGGCAATCATCGCCCTCTCGGTTGCCGACATTAGTGGGCAGGTGTGGTCGGTGCGATTACGCCTGCCCCGGTTCCTGAATAGAAAAAGCCCCTCGCCAACTATGGGACGAGAGGCTTTTCCCTGCCGAGCACCCTCTGATCCAGCCCCCGCTGCCAGTTCGCTCAAACAAGAGCCTAACAGTTCCCGGTTGCGATGCTGGGGTCCAGTCAATTGCCCTGTCAGGCAATGTAATATGCCGTGATCGTGCTTAGTTGGTCACATATGGCTGTGGCGAAGTTCTGCCGACTAAATGTTGAACCTCCCCAAAGAAAAGCCCCCGGATTGAGACCAGTGGCTTTGCGGGAACAGCACGTCAGAACAGGATCGTGACGGCTATCCCGCAGGTCAACTGAACGAGCGTCGAGGCTTCAGGGCTCCCCCTCAATCAGATCGCATCATGACAGTGATTACAGCGACGATGGCAACCAAGGGGGTCTCCATTCTCACGCCGAGCTTTGGCTTCCCGTCTTTGGTGTTTGGTTAGCTTGGGCTTCCAGCCATCCGTACGTCAGACAAAAGATAACTCATTCTACTGATGTTTACTGATCTTACGTTCTTATCTTCATGTTTCATCTTAATCATTAGTAATCATTTCATTGATAAACCGAGACATTTATAAATTACCCGTTTTATCATCACCATCCGTCCGACGTCTCTCGTTTACCCCAGCAAGTGTCGGGCGAAGATATCGGCACCTCAGAGCAGCAGGTACCGATAGGGGGTGAGGCGGGTGTGGTTGCTGGAACTTACACCCGCCACGCTCTTTGAACAGAAGAAGCCTGACCGTTTACTAATTGGACACCTGAGCGGTCACGAAACCGTAACTTCGCCAGCCGCCTCGCAGGCTTCCACGCTTGGGAAGACCCTCGGGTTTGGAAATTGGCGTGTTGAGCCATCTGAGGCTAGCGTCACCCACATAAACAGAGTTGCGGCGTCCATTTCATCCCTCTTGGGAGATCACAACGAAGCTGTCAGACGAGAGGCTCCACTACGGGGAACGCAAGACATATTTGTGTCCGTCTTTGCAGCCGTCAGCAGGTCAGACAAAAGAGATGCCGGCTACTTATCGTATGTTTACAGATTGATATTCAGCCTGAGCCTTTGTTAATCAACTATCTGATCGGCCTAGACATTCATTAATTGTTCATTTTATCATCAACATTCGTCCGACGCCTCTGCTTAACCCCGCAGACGTGTCGGACGAAAATGCTCGGCAACTGAGCACCCGGTTGCCGGAGACGGGTGGTGGCAGGTGTGGTTGAGGGAAGTACGCCTGCCACGCTCTTTGAACAGAAGAACCATCAGCCCGCTCTAAGAATTGTTCTTGCCTCTCAGGGCAAAATAGAGGGCGAAAACGGTTTGTCCGAGAACGGCGGATCCAAAAAAAAATCGCAGCACTCAGCGGCAAATTTGGGTCAGCCAAGTTACTCTGAATCACGCCATTCCGGCCGATGTGCTGCCAAGCCTTGATATCGTGCTGTGGGCCTCGGCAGGTCGAGGGACCAATAAAGCGCCCCAGCGAATCCACCAGCGAGTTCTATTGACTTCGAACGTCAAACGGGGGACGCCGATGGCTTATAGCCCGGCCTAAGCCGCTGATCGGCTATGCCAGAATGGCGAATAGGGAGAGCAAGGTTGTACTCATCACGGCATAGGGCTAGCTGGTAAATCTGCTGCCTATGTGCTACCTAGGGGTTACGGAGAGGGTTTGGGCCTGCCTCTAACCGATTGAAATGATTGGTCGGAGCGAGAGGATATGAACCTCCGACCCCAGTCCCCCAGTACGAAAAATTTGACGAGAAGGTTCGGGGCATTTCGCTCCGTTTCTCTCCCGGCGGCCGACAAAATAGTCCAGCCTTCAGATCGTGCTGTGACTGGCGTTGTTGCTTTTTCGCTATGGAAACCAATGACTCCCCATTGTCCCGCCTGTTAATTGCTACTCGTCTTTGGGTGGCTGGTGGGTTCGGGCTTCTGGCCCTCAGCCCTTGACGAAAGCGTTGACCGAGATCAAGTTTATAAATGGTGCCAAGCCTAATCCGCCAAGCACCAGCATCAAGAGGCGGACCCCAAGGGTCCGAGCCAACCTGCCTCTCCCGGCAAGGTGGAATTTGCAATCTGCGGGATGCGGCTACAAAAGTAGCAATCAAGAGGGAGAAAAGGTGGTCCTCCGTCAGTTCGACTGGAGGACCACCGATGCCTGACTCTCAGTAACCCGTATTGGCCATAAAGCCTCTGGTTGTCGGATGGGGTAAGGAACTTGGCCTGAGCCCCACTCAGGTGATCCAACTACACTCCCGACAGGTGCCGTCCCGTTTGACCTGAAGGGGAACCCACTCAAGGTTTTTTGATGAGAGTCCAATCCTCGGGCCGGAAATCGGAGGGCGACCCATCACGCAGGGGCAACTTGGAACAATCTTTCAATAATGCCTAGCCTTTCGGGCATCCAGCCATCAGGTGGTCAAGCAAAAAGTAGTTAATTTCAAAGATGTTACGCTCACATCTTTATGTTTACCCGGCGTTCGTAGTAGCCAACTTCTTGATAATCAAAACTATTATTCAATTTCTGATTTTTGTCGTTAACATTCATTTGAGCAACCGACATTGATCCAGTATTTCACAGTGCGAAAAATATATCATTCGGCGGGTTTACGACTAAAAACGGTCAGACGGCTTTGCGAAGGTGCGTGGGAGGTCCTGTCGCCACAACGGAGTGTTGACTATGGAGAAGAAGCAGCATTCAAACTGCCTCAGTGAAGAATCAGACTGCCTCAGCGAAGACAAGAGACTGTACTTCACGCTCTACCTGCTTCGGCATTGTCTGGCAGAGATAATGGGCGGTTTGGACTCTGGGCAAATGTCTCACAACCAAGCCTTCGTCGAAGCCAGCAGCCTTCTTCGTTTGGCGATGGAAGTGATGTCCGGGAATGATAGGCCGGAATCAGTTTTGAGACTTCGACCCGAAGTACGACTAAGCCAGCCTTGATGTCGTGCTGTGGCTCACCTTGTAAGACCTAGCAATCGCCACCAACGTCTCCCCGTCTCACGTCTAGCAATGGCTTCACGTCTTTGATGGTTGGTCTACTTGGCATTCTAGCCGTCAGCAGGTCAGACAAAAGATAACTCATTTCAGCGATCTTATGCTCGCAACTTTATGCTGAACCAGAGCCTGTAGTAACCAATTTCTTGATAAGACTAGACATTATTCAATTGCCCATTTTATCATCAACATTCGTCCGACGCCTCTGCTTTACCCCCGCCGAAGTGTCGGGCGAAAATGCTCGGCACCTCAGCAGCGGTTGCCGAAAGGGGTGGGGCAGGTGTGGTTAACGGAATTACACCTGCCACGCTCTTTGAACAGATGAAGTCAGGCCGTTTACTATTTGGACGACTATTTTCTGTGCGTCACGAAACCGTAGCAAGGCTTTGTAAGTATTGTATGTGCTGCCCCGTCCCTCCAAGGCACTCCCCCGTGCCGCTATGGGCAGCCGTGAGCCCTGAAGTTCTCCCCCCGTCTACATCAGCTTTAGGGCTCACACCCTTTTCTTTTTATTCAAACAAACACTTTGCCACTCGGTTTGGTGACGCCGATTAGACGAAGGCTGTTCAATCCTTTTGAGCCAAGCGACTAACTTAGTAAGAACTTGCCAGCAGCGATCAAAAGCACCACTCCAAGAAGCCGCTGTAGCGTCACGGATGATACCCATCGAACTCCAATTTGGGTTCCGAGCAGGGCACCAGCCAAAGCAGCAGCAACAAAGAACGGTAGTTCAGGAGGAAGACTCCTTAGTGCGGTGACGTTGCCAGCCAGTGCTGCCGATGAGTTCAGTAGGATGAATGGGGCCGTTAGCCCGGAAGCCTGGCGAGCACCGGCCCAGCGGAACAGCAGAAGCAGGGGTGTCAAAAAGATGCCACCTCCCGTGCCTGTCAGACCTGACAACATCCCAACAGATGCCCCACTTGCCAGTCCCGGCATCCAAGGAATGTTCGTTACAATGCCCGAACTTTCCTGATCCGTTCGTGGTTGCCAGAGAAACTTCAACCCGGCAACCAGAAGCACAAGGCCAACAAGTATTCTGTAAGCTGATTCAGAAAGCTGAAATGCTCCACCAATGAATGCCGCAGGGACAGAGCCAAGGACGAGTGGAAGGAGTGCCTTCCATGCTAGGTCACGCCCATAGGAGGTCCAGCGAGCCGTTGCGAGTGTGGCGACAAGAATGTTTAGGGTAAGTGCCGTAGGCTTCATCACATCCGGGGGCAGGCCCATCAAAGCCATGGCAGCTATGTAGCCAGAAGCCCCGGCATGCCCCACCGATGTGTAGAGCACAGCCGCCCCACAGATCAGCACGGCCAAAATGGCAATTTCAGCCCCGTTCAAGCCTGTAACTCCCAACACGGCCTAGCTATTGGGCCCACGTCTAGGATTTTTCGGGCGGCAAAATTTCTTGAGTACAGACTTGGTCGATCAAGTGGCCTCTTCTTAGATCGGTAAGGTGCGCTCGCTTCTCATCGTTTGTTAGGTTTGAACCGATCCCGCTGACCATCACGCTCACAAGGGTTCGATCACTCATATCCATCCAATACGAGCGTCGAACGAGCTTGTTATCGCTGTCCCGTACAAACGGACTATCGGGATTTTCATGGAGATTTGGCTCGTAAAAGCGTGGCATCGATGCGTCTTCCGATATTGTCGTCGCACAGGAGCTTGGATCACAGTCTAGGGTACCGCACAATCGAGCTGGGACGCAGCACCAATAAATGCTTTGAAAGCAGAAACCCCCGGCGTTTCAATTGTCTTTGTATTCGTCTGACCCATGACTGGACGATGACGCCTCGACTAGCCATCAAAATCACGTGCATAGATCCACCCGACTCCATCACACTCGTTACATCTGCTTTTGCCAGCAGTCCCAGTGGCACCGCAGTCTGGGCATTGGGTCCAATCAGCGTCGGCTATCGCACTTCGAAATACCCCTCCGCAACGCACTCGATCAACACGGTGCGAACATCGTTTGTTGACTGCATCGATCAGGGTTGTGGCCTTGCCGCATCTCGTGCACCGTGCAACTGGTCGAGGCCTAATGCCTTCCATTTCTAACCACCCTTACAGTCGAGATATCGTGCTATGGCTCACGTTGAATAGTCTCGCAATTGAGGCGAGTGTCTCCCCGGCTTCTCTTCTGCAAACCGCTTCTTTTTTTGATGGACAGTAAGTTTCGGCTTCCGACCAAACTTAACTCCATCCCGCATCGCTCGTTCACGGCCTTCCGCCGTTCTGGATCGGATCAAACTTCGCTCAAATTCTGCCAAACCACCGAGGACGGTGAGCATCAATCGTCCATGTGGAGTGAACGTGTCCGCCCAAGGATCGTTGATGGAACGAAACTTCCCATCTTTAAGACCGATTTTGTGAAGCAGGTTCAGGAGGTCACGAGAAGACCGTGCGAGCCTGCCCAATCGGGAGACAACCAAACTGTCGCCCTTCCCAAACTTCGCCATCAGCCGAGCAAGCTCCCGACGATCAGATCGAGCCCCACTGATCTTCTCTTAAAAAATCTTATGGCAACCAGCAACCTTCAACTCATCAAGCTGGGCATTTAGGGACTGCCCATCGGTGCTGACACGGGCGTATCCGTAAATCATTTAAGGGACCTATATTTTGCACATAATATGTGCACAACGTAAATCACTGGAATTTAAGGTTCAAGAAGGCCGTGCAAGACTTCTGATTTCTGAGAAAGGTTCAAAGCCACCGACCCGCTGCACCCGAGGCTCCAGATGTCAGACGAAGATCGCAGGATTGGTAGGACGCCGCAGAAAAAGGTTGGAGAAATTGGAACGATCCGGATCACACAGACGCCGGATGGGCCGGTCGCAGAACCAGTCAGGAGGGGTCGCTGATGCGGCCCCTTTTGATTCGTCGTCTAACAGTCGGGCTCACTGCCCGGCCCAGTCTTAGGGCTAAGTTCGGATGGTAGTACGATAGCGACGCCGCAAGACTTCAAGCGGTTCCGAGTGAAGCTGCGGTTTCGTTTCGATGTCACGTGATCCACACTGAGAGCACTTCATGCGCTTGCCTGCGGTAGGCACTGGCTGGTCTTCCTCGAAGCCAACTGAGAGCGGCTCGATCTCTCGCTCATAACCACACGCTACGCAGTAGCACCACAAGAGGCGGCCCTCTCGTGCGAGGTCGCCTACGGTAACCGGACGGAAGCTGAGATGTTCTTCGTCTTCGGCCACGTTGCTGCTTTCCAAGAAGGCGGGGGTCCGTGATGAGAGCACCAAGAGGTGCAGCTTTACCCCAGAGCCATGTCAAGTTTCAGGCTCAATTTTCCCACTATCCAATACTGCGAGCCGGGCATGTCGAGTTGAAGTGTAACTCCGGGATCGTCTCCAGCTAGCAGTTGTGCTTTTCCGGCGTCATTCGGACCAGTGCCGAAGTATTCTTGCTGAAGAAATCCGGGCTGAGCAGCCTTTGATTTTGATGCCCGCACCACAAAAAGCAGGGGGCGTTGCTCAAGGTGGTTGCTTGCGGCCACAGCACTCAACGATCCCACATATCTCTCCTCGGCTGCACCCTCAGCAGGTCTAAATGTGCACATGACCGAACGTAGTGACGATTCTTCTTCCGTAGTCGGCGGGGTAGTCACGTCTGGATTGCACATGAGTTCGCCGACGGGGGCCTGAAATGATCTTGCCGCCGCCCGATTGGGCACCTGACTCAACATGGTGCACAAAGCAAGAATGGCGAATAAATACCGCAATACACTCCGCTCCGATGAAGCCTCTGTACCCTAAGCTCGGCTCCGGCTTGGATGTTTTTGGCCGAGCAGTGCATTTTTGGCCTGAGCTTACTCTCTACTGTGGGAGACGCACTCATAGTCTATGTAGTCTCCCAAACCCACGAAGAAAGCCCTCGGCGGGGGGCACCGAGGGCTTATTTGGAGACGCTCCTCTGGGGACGGGGACGTCGAGAAGAAGCCCCAGCAAGTGGATGCCGGGACACCTATTGGTGAGCGGGGCCTCTGGGGCCCGATCCTTACGGATTTGTATGCCGCAGAACCGTTGCCCGTAACCTAGCCGTCACATAACTAAAGAAGAATTCTACCGGGATGTCCTGCCTTCCCCGCACACCCCCCGTGTGCCTACTTGGACATCTCCTGAGCCCTGAAGCCTCCCCCGCTTCAGGGCTCCCCCCTCCATTGTGCCGAAGACTTAGATGAACTGGTTATTTCAAATCCGGATTTATTTGCCAGACCTTGAATACCGCACTGACCAACATCAAGTCTAAGTGCTCTTCAACTAATCGCAGAGCGTCCAGTTGATGCTGGTCAATGCGAAGATTTGTATTCCGCACTAGTTCTTTTTGACATTTCGTCCCTTAACTGGAGCCAATTCATACGAGTTGGCTGCTGTGCTCGCAGGTCGTTTGTAGAGAGTAGAGCAACAATGAAAAGAATGAAGAACCTTCTTGCTCTCAGTTTTGCCGTTTCGCTGGGGCTAGCGGCTGTCAGTTCCGTGGCTGAAGCGGGCCATGGTGGTGGCGGATTTGGCGGTGGCCACGGTGGCGGATTTGGTGGCGGCGGATTTGCTGCCCATGGTGGCGGTGGATTTGGTGGTGGTCATGGCGGTGGCCATGGTGGTGGCGGATTTGGTGGTGGCGGCTTTGCTTTCCATGGCGGTGGATTTGGTGGAGGCCATTACGGTGGTGGCGGCCATTACGGCGGTGGTCATAACGGGCATTACTACGGCCACAATGGCCGCCGTTACTACGGCTTCTATGGTGGGTACGGATACGGGGGATACGGCTTCTACGACGACTACTATGACGGCTACTCTTATGGCTACTACGATGGTGGGTGCGGCTGGCTTTATAGAAAGGCTATAAATACGGGCCGCCCCTATTGGTGGAGACGCTATAACGCCTGTGTCGGCTATTGATGCTCCGCTACGAGACACCCATAAAAAAAGCCCTCGGTCTCCGAGGGCTTTTTCGTAGCAGGCCACTTGACGAGGCTCCTTGATCCGAAGGCAACCACTTGGAAGTCGCTTATTCCTTCGCCTTGAGCGACATGATGTAGGCAATGATGTCTCTCGGTTCCCCGAGGTGGAACGACAGCTTCGGCGCCTCAGGATGGGAATTGATTATGGCTCCGGCCAAACGACTTGGTGCCTGATCAGGCCGGTTGCCAATTGAGAAGAAGCTCGGGACCCCACTTGCCATACCTCCCCCCGGATAGGGACCCACATTGTGACAGACTGAGCAATGGCTTTCGGCCAGTTCCCTCCCTCTGCTTGGGTCAGCAATATCGGACTGGGCAAGTTCTGGGCTTACCATGATGGCTGCCATCAAGATTGTGATCAGCCGTGGGTTCCCTCTTCTCAGCATTGATTGTCTCCAGTCTCGGATGGCGTCAGAGTTTTCAAGCGACCCTAAAATTAGTCCGTCGCCTTGAGAGACATGATGTAGGCAATGATGTCGCTCAGGTCCTTCGTCGTGAATGACGTTCGAGGCATGTCGGGATGAGGAAAAATTATAGCTTCGGCCAATCTTTCTGCTGATTGGTGAGGTTGGTCGCAATCGGGAGGCTGCTAGCTCTGACGAGAGGTGGTGAGTTGACGCACGGACTGCGGGACTGCTGGCTGCATCAACAGCGTGACCAGCCAGTGCCCCCACCTTCTCGGCATTCATCGCTCCAGAGTTCTCGCTAATCAAAGCTGACCCGTGGACATGACGTTTGTCACCGTTTCACCGATCCGTAACGCCACTTCAGTGCTTCAAGGTGCGGCTTTCCTCTGATGGGTTGAATAGCCCCTTCGGTCAGGCAAAGCTGTTCCGCTAGTAGGCCCTCCTGAAGTTCAATCTGAAGAGTCTCTGGATTGATTGTGAAGAGCCCAGCATCAAACGCAGCATGATGCGTATGGCACAGTGGGAGTCCGTTTCGCCAATCATCCGAGCCGTTGTGCTCTTTCCCACAGATGTGGGCGGCAGCTAGAAGTTCTGGGATCGTGATGGAGCAGACAGAGCACTTGGGTCCATACTGCTGGAGAATATGAAAGCGAAACTTCTGCTGACCCACACGGACCATAGTCAGTGCCGTCCTTCGTTGCCTCTGTTCTTGAAGCTGAAATGGCTGGTCCGTTGAAGGGGCCGACTGGTAGCTGGGCTTATCCTCTCCGAACAAAACCAAGAATTGTTTGGCTGTGTCGTCCCAATCAGAAACCCAACCTAGCCGAACCTGCCGAAGTGTCTCGTCTGTTGGCTCGGACAGGATCACGAAGATCGGCAAACCCAAAGTGCCCGCCGCCTTGGTGGCCTCAATCTCTGAACGATCTCTGCCTGGAGAGCGGCGAGTTTCCGGATAGTGGTAGATCAGTCCCTGCTCGGATAGGTCGTCTGGGTAGTGTTCGCCCGTGTGGAGGATTGAGACGGTGATGCTCTGAGCGTCGGGCGATAGAGACGATGTGATCTGGGCATCAACCCAGATACCTTGGGCTCCTCCGTAAACCCGAAGCTCCCGCAAAAAAGATGCCTTCAGATCGCTAGGTTGTGTCGTTCTTAGTCGCTCCCACAAGCCTGCTCTTCGCTCTCGTTCTGCTTGAAGAGTTCGGACTTCTTGATTGCCATTAGTAGCGCTCCCCGGTTCCCCGCCTCTTCGACACTAGCCTCGGTGACCCCGTGTCCAGACCGAACACGTCACCGCGTATCCACGAGGGATCAGGGGCGTGGAGCAATGTCGGGGACAAAAAGATGGTATAGGTGGACAGGTGGCACGTGCGACGACGCCGCCACTCAGACGTGCTGGGAACGATGCTGGGAACAGGGAGGACTGGGGCTAGCTAATCGAACGGCAATCAATGGGTTAGGTGGGGTGATTTGGTTTTGAGGGCTGATTTCGAACCAGCGTAGGCGAAGCCAACGGATTTACAGTCCGTCCCCTTTAACCACTCGGGCACCTCTCCGCACCACCATCCGGGACCGGCTTGCGAGCCACCCCAAATAGAAGTGCCCTGCGCTCAGCCAGAGCGGCAGGGCAACGGCGCCGTTATCGTGAGCAAGGCCCGGATTGTCAATTGGAAAAGCAAGCAGATGGCGATAGGTCTATGGCCTGTTCCCACACTTCGCCGGAGCCGCATTCAGACAGCCGCAGAGTATCACAATCAATGAGCTCGTTCGACAAGCGGCCCGATCGGCGTCCGCCCAAGACCTTTCGGAAAAGTGGTCCGCATCGAGGCCAAGCGCGCACGCCGGAGTCCGCGCCTGCTGATGATAGCCTTGTTCGACTGTTCGGCATCCATGCCGTTGAAGCCGCGCTTGCAAATCGCAAGCGCAAGATCGTTCGCATCGAGGCGACGGAGAACGCCGAACGGCGGCTCGCCGAGGCGATCACAGCATCGGGGCTTTCCGTAAAACGCGTCTCGCCACGCGATCTCGACCGGCGTCTCGGCGAGGACACCGTGCATCAGGGCATCATGGCCGAATGCGAGCCTCTGCCCGAACCTGAACTGGCGGACCTTGCGGAGAAAGCCGTCGACGCGGGCCCGCTGATCCTGCTCGATCATGTAACGGACCCCCACAACGTCGGCGCGATCCTCAGATCGGCGGCGGTGTTCGGTGCCGCCGGGGTTATCATGACTCGCCGCCACAGCCCGCCCCTCAACGGCACTCTGGCGAAATCCGCGTCCGGCGCGCTGGAGATGGTGCCGGTGGCTCTGGTCCAGAACCTCGCCAAAGCCATGGAAGAACTGAAGGCGCAGGGCGTGCGCCTCATCGGCCTTGACGGAACGGCTCAGTTCGCTCTCGAAGCGGAGCAATTTGACGGCCCGGTCGCTATCGTGCTGGGCGCGGAAGGCAAGGGGCTGCGCCAGTTGACCGGCGACACGTGTGACTTGCTCGCACGCATCTCCACAGCCGGCACTCTCGCCAGCCTCAACGTATCGAATGCGGCAGCTATAGCCCTGCACACGGCGATGATCGGACGGGGCAAGATTTCGCGCGCTGAACTCAATTCAGGTCGAAGCGGTAATTGAGGGCCGCGCGCACCACCGACACGTCGAAATCGCCGTCGATTTCGGAGCTGTCGAGCCAATACCGCAGACCTTCCAGCCGCGCGCTGACGTTCGGCATGATCATCATTTCAAAGCCGCCGCCCGCAACGAAGCCATCGACACCTTCGGTCCGCGTCTCGCTGATGCCAAAAGCGGGGAGCGAAACTTTAACACTTGCATCGGCCCAGGCATATCCCGCGGTCGCATAAATGAGGGCGCCCTGCCACGTCGTACCAAGGCGAGCGCGGACGCTGACGAGATCATCCCCGCTGAGCTTAGCGGAGACCGGCCCCAGCAGACCGGCGTCTTGGGATTCGGTGTCGGAAAGTTCGGTCGGTGAATAATCGACTTCGACACCGGCCACGAGTTGGTCGAACTGGTGCAGGTATCCGAGCTGAAAGCCGCCGACAAACCCATCGACGTCGAACGGCTCGGGCGCACTCGTAACACTGCCGTAGCCACCGTGAACGCCGGCATAAAGTCCCGTCCAAGGACCAAAGGCCCCATCAGCGTGGGCAGCGCCGGCGATCGCAAAAGGCCCAGCGATGCACGCGGTCAAACTGAACGCCGCGCAGACCCAACTAACACGCATTAACCACCTCCAACTCACCTCTGTTGCGTAGCACTGCAAGACAGGCGCGAAAAGGACGGCGGTGCAACGCTCTCAAGAAAAACGGCGTGCAAGAACGAACCGGGGGCGGCAAGCGCAGCCTGCCACCCCCCAAAATCACTGCGTGCGAATATCCTAATCGCAGATCGTGTCGCGCCAGCAAGTCCAGCGGCCGCCGCGGCAGACCGTATCGCCCCAGCTGTTTTCGAAGCAGCGGCGGTTGACCCAACCGCACTGTTCCGGGCCCTTGTAGCATTCGCGGGCGGGACCGTAGCTGCTGTAGTACTCGCGATCCCGGGCGTGGGCATAGGCGCCCAGTACGCCCAACCCGATGATGCCGGCGGCAATGCCCACACCGACGTTACGACCGTGCGCTTCTGCATCCTGGGAAGCCGTTGCTACGGCACCGAAGGCCAAGATGAGAGCCAACAACGGGCTGATGAATTTCTTGAGCATGGCTTAACCCCTTTTCGCGCCGGCGGAACTCCGCCAGCTCATTCCTTCAGGCCAGACAACGGGTCTTGGCCGGCACTTGTTCGGGGTTTAGCAGGAGCCACATGAATATGGCATGAACACGTCGTAAATCAATGGGTTAGGTTGAGAGTTAGGCTGAGCGCGATCCGTTCGAACCGCGCTCAGTCCCATGCTGTCACCAGTGGTGATGGCGGATATGTCCATGATGCCGGGCATGCCACGCGCGGTGGTGGTAGTAACGGTTCGGGTAGCCCCAGGCCTGATAGTAGGGGGGCAGGACCTGATCGTAGTTACGCCGTGCGCGGGCTTCCGCAGCGGAACGCCAATAGCCCGAATTGTAGTAGGGATAGTAGCCACGCGGCTCATAGCGATAGGTGTAAGGGTCGCCGTACGTCACGTACATGTGGCGATAGCTCGGACTATAACCGTGATGAACAACGGTACGTTCGACACCGTAGGCCCGACGATAGCCGGCGTCGGCCGGACCGGCGGCTACCAGGCCCATCGCCATGACGGCAACAACGGCCACGGCAGCCATGATCTTGTTACGCATAACTCAACTCCTAGACTGACGTGATACATCAAGGTGCCGTAAGTATTACGTAAAATGAATAACATGCTCTTAAGCCGCCGACGTCCCCTCACGTTCTTGAAGACAATTTGAGCTTCAGCCCCGATTGTTTGAAGGCTGAGGATCGAACTTAATAATTTAAAACCCTATTCCTATCAAATCCGAGACAACACAGCGGGGGCGCCGCCGCTGCCGGCCCATGCAGCCGGCAACCCCGCTTATTCCCTGCTCGGGAGCGTCAAGCAGCCGCTCGTCGATAAGCCGCGCAAACTTGCTCCCAACGGTTGGGAAACGGGCCACAGCGGCCTTCGTGATGGAACATTTGGCCGGCCGGCCTCGCCGAAGCGGCGCCCGGCACACGACTGCACCGCTTGGCGGGTGCGTCCTTGGGGTGACGCGGCCCCGCTTGGCCGGGCAGCCGCAATCGGTTTATAAGGGCGCACGTCGACCGGCGTCCCGCGGGTCCGCCGTCGAAGCAAACAGTTCGGATCGCCGGCTTAGCACAGTGGTAGTGCACCTGATTTGTAATCAGGGGGTCGCAAGTTCAAATCTTGCAGCCGGCACCAATGTTTTCAATACGTTAGTTTGGTGTTTTGGGGGCCTGCGTTCGCAAAATGCGTGCTTCGGAACGGCTGCGTAACATGAGAGCCGTGTGCATCCGCGTACGACGGCCGCGCAGTATGCAAGTCAGGTCAACCCACATAGCGGACGGAATGTTGCGCCTCAGCGGACCGGGAGTTAGGGCCAGTAGGATACATAGTCCCTGAAGCCGTCCACAGACGGGCCGCCCACTTGGTACCGGCGAATCTGAAGCCTTAGTTGGGAGCGGCGGCTTGCGCGTCAAGGACGCGCCTCAGCTCCTTTCCTAATCGGGTGAGATCGTGCTCGGGGAGCCAGTCTTTCCACCCGCAAAAGCTTTCTGCGGCTCCGGGTGAGCCGCGCGGATCTCTGTGATCTTGTCGTAGATTTTCTTCACTCCGTCGGCGACGGCACCCGCATCGCCCTTACCACCGATGTGCATGAAATAGACTTTGGGGTCGTCGAAGAAAAAGTGAATTGTGGAGCGCGGTCACCTCAAAGCCGTCCTCCAAAGCTGCACTCATCGCTGGGTTCACTTCGTCTTCGAATAGAACCGTATCGCCCATCATCATCGTCTTTCCATCATGGCCCGGTGTGAACGCCGCCCATGACGTGAGACCCATGAACGGCGGCATCTGCCATCCATCGACGTGGATGGCTAAAGGCTTTGGGTTTCGACACTTTGAACACGTTCTCCTCTTTGTTGAAGCTACCCTTGAGCCCCGTCTTCGTTTCGATCTTGGCCGTGTCAATGGCAGGCGTTTCGTCGGCGGACGCCCCCACAGTAAATCCGCTGGATGAGAGATTGGCAATGAGCGCCGCGACGGTCAGAAGCTGACGTAAGGCTTCACGTCGGCCGGAGGGATGAGACGCACCGTATGCCCAAGAGCCAGCAACTCGCGCGACCAGTGATGCGAAGTTGCGCACGCCTCGATACCGATGAGGCAGGGCGGTAGCTTCCTGAAGAAGGTAAGGACTCGGGCCCGCCGCAACTGCTGGCGAACCACGACTTTGCATTCTGCGTCAATGCCGTGAACCTGGAAGACTGACTTTGCTATATCGAGCCCCATCGTCGTGACCGCCTGCATCTGTGTCTCCTCCGAATGTGGTCACCTCATCGGCAACCACTTTCTTGGCGCTCTCGCGCCGGTCGGAGGAGCTGTCCACAGCATCAAGAGGAGACAAACACAGTGTGGATGCCCGCCCACAACTCGGATACTCACATTGGCCAGATCCAAGGAACAAGCGCAATGGCCAACCCATAGATCAACACTGTAAGTGGCATCCCAATTTTGAAGAAATCGGAGAACTGATACTTGCCTGGTCCGTAGACCATGAGGCAGGAGGGCTCGAGAGGCGTCAGGTAGGAGCAGCTTGCGGCCACGGCCACCATCATGCCGAAGGCGCGAGGGTCAACGCCGACTTGCAGGCCGGTCTGCATGGCGATGGGGAGGACCACGAGGGCCGCAGCCTGGTTCGACATCGGCTGTGTCAGCGCCACGGTTAGGACGAAAAAGCAGGTGAGCAATCCGTAATGGCTCTCAGCGCCGACGATACCAATCAGCTGCTGCGCGAGATACTTGCCAGCTCCGCTCGCCTCCATGGCAGCCCCAAGTGAGAGCAGCGCACCGATCAGAATCAGGACCTTCCACTCCACCTGTCGGTAAGCCTCCTCGGGAGACAAGCACCTCGTTAGCAGCATCAAGAACGCGCCACCCAGCACCGCGACAGGCAGCGATGCCAGCTTGAAGGTGGCGGCGCGCGATCGCAGCCAAGAAGATGGCCGCCGCTAGGGGAGCGCGCGAGCGATTGAGCCGCTCCTTTTCCACGCCACCGAAGATGTTGAACAGGTTGCCTCGCTCCAGCGCCTTCACATCTTCAGGCGTACCCTGCAGCAGCAGCACGTCGCCCATGCGTAGCCGCGCCGAACTGATCGATCGCGGCACCCGGCCAGCGCGATGAATGGCCAAGACCTGCAACCCATAGCGCTCCTTGAATTCGAGGCTCCTCAGGCTTTGGCCGATCAAAGGCGAGCGCGGCAGCAGCACGCCTTCCACAATCGTGGTCTGCTCCTTCTCGGCGTCCGGATCGGCCAGATGCACATCGGCCTTGAAATCGAGGCCCTCGATGTCTTTGATCTTGAGGAGATCGGCACGCAACCCCTCGATGAACAGCTCGTCGCCCGCCTGCAGTTCGAGATCGGCCAGTTTCTTCTCCCCGCGCACCGTTTCGGCGCCGCGGATGAGCTTGACGACCGTGAGCTCTGCATCGCCCGTGATCTTCGCGTCCTTGAGCGATTTGCCGACCAGCGGGCCGTCCTCGACGACCATCACATCGGCCTGATACTTGCGCTCACCGATTTTTTCTTCTGCTTTCTGGTCCTCACGCTGCGGGATCAGGCGCACACCGATCGCCCAAACATACAGGATGCCGATGACGGCGATCGGGATGCCGACCGGTGCAAGCTCGAACATCCCCATCGGCGGTTGCTGATAGCGGGTGAGAAGATCGCTCACCACCAGATTGGTCGAGGTGCTGATCAGCGTGACGGAGCTGGTCAGGATTGATGCGAACGCTAGCGGCAGAAGGAACCTCGAGGGGCTGACGCCAATCTTGTTCGGCGTAGCCGATGACCAAAGGCACAAAGAATGCTGTTGCGGCGGTATTGCTCATGAAGGCCGACACCGCCGCTACCGACACCATGATGACAGGCAGAAAGATCGCCGGGTTCCTGCCGGCCAGATCAAACACGTAGCGTCCGGCGATCTCCACCACACCGGTCTGGATCAGGCCTGCGGACATTACGAGCAGGCCCAGGATCATCATCACCGTATCGCTGCCGAAGCCGGCGAAGGCTTTGTCGGCTGGCAGCAATCCTGTGACAATAACCGCCAGCATGACGCCCAACGCCACAACGTCGGCAGGCACGCGGTCCCAGGCAAAGACCACGACGGCCAAAGCAAGGATTGTCAGACAGAAGGCGATATCGGGGGTCATGCGCTCACTCATTCGCGGCGTGACCAGTGGTCGCCGCCGTTGCTGCCATCCTTCTAGCGATGCAACGGGAGTGCGGCTAGCAGAGAAGCGGCCGCTGCAAAATCGCGGCCCTCGTCCGTCCCTTTTAGGCGGGCTGGCTAAGCTCTGCAGTTCATCGATCCGCCGTGCCGCAACAAGTCGTCCTCTACAGAAGCACCCTCGCGGTGACGATCGCGGTAGAATCCACAATTCATATCTGATGTTTGAACGACTTGATGGGCGGAATGGGCGACAGCCCGCTCAGCTTTAAATATAGCACCAAGGCCATGATTGCGCGAATCGAACCGGCCATGGCTGACGCCAGGTCCCCGTCGCCAGGATCGGAAAAGCTATCAGCCTGTCGAAGTCCTAGCAGGAGGGATCGCCAATCGCCAAAAGGATCCGCCCACTGCCCGGAAAAATTGGGAAAGATGCTGCCTGTTGCATGACCCACAAACGAGTTCCTTTGGCTTACCGCTAATGGTGCCTATGCCTCCTGTTACATTGAGGTGGCCCGAAGTGCTATTGCCAGCGTTTTAGTAGGTTGAGCCGGGATATAGGCCCGAAGGGAACTGCAAGTAGAAACCTTGGGCATTTCCGCAGCGCGGCGGCGTCGTTCGCAGGTCAATTGGACGCCAATTTCGAAAGGACGAGCGAGCGGCAGGCGCAGCGGTCATGTCGCGATCGAAAGCAGAGCAAGCCTTGCACTCACTCGAACGAAATAGTGTTCAAGAGCCTTTCCCCGGATACTCTGCGATGGAGCCAACAGCGCTGCGCTTGCCGCCCGTATTAACCGGGAAAACCTATCGTTAACCGTCTCAACTCAACGACATCGCCTCCGGTCCGTAGTCGGCCAGCACCCGATCGAGAAGCACGATGTTCGCGGCGGCTCTGCCATGAATAGCTAGCCGAAATGTCGGTTGCCAGAGAGGGCGACTGTCAGACCCGCTCGACCGGAACGGCGAACACATATCCTATGCCGCGCTCGGTCTGGATAACTCGCGGCGCGCTGGGCTCGCGTTCGAGCTTGCGTCGCAGGCGAAGAATCTGCACGTCGATGCTGCGATCGAAGACGTCGTCATGCACGCGCGTGGCTTGCAGCAGGTGCTCCCGGCTTAGTGGTCGCTGCGGCGCATCGAGAAAGGCAAGCAACAGTGCGTACTCGCCTTTGGTCAGTGCTACCGGAGCGCCGTCCGGGTCGGTGAGCTGCCGGGTCTTCCGGTCGAGCAGCCAGCCGGAAAATCGATAGTGGCCGCGCTCGGGATCGCGCGCCGGCGCGGCGCGTCCTATCTCGAAACGTCGCAACACCGCGCGCGCACGCGCGAGCAATTCGCGCAGATTGAAGGGCTTCGTCATATAGTCGTCGGCGCCGAGCTCAAGCCCGACGACCCGATCGATGTCGTCGCGGCGGTGACCAGTGATGATGATGACCGGTACGTCGGAGCTCGAGCGGACCTCCCGTAGCAAATCCAGGCCGTCCTCCTGACCGAGCCGCAGATCGAGGATCGACGAGATTCACCTCGGCGCTACCGAGGTGACCGACCATCTCTCGTCGGCCCGACGCCACTAGGGTGCGGATGTTGTTCTCTACGAAATAATCTAGGATCATACGCTGCAGGGCAGGATCATCCTCGACGACGAGGACGCACATTTGGCTATCACCGCTCCCACGAAAGCTCAGGTCATTTGACGATGTCTCGTCCCATGCCACCCGGCTCCTGCTTTAATTCCGCCGGCGGCGGTCACGCCCGTATCCGGCTGCAGGATAGCGTGCCTCCTGCTGGCGCTCGTTTGCCTCGCATTGCCTGCGGCCGCGCAATCGCCAACCCTTCCGCCCCGCGCCGGTCAGGAACCAATTACGCCAATCGCTGCTGAGCCTGCCCAGGACACTCGGCGTCTGGCGCTCGGCGAAGAATTGTTTGGCGATCGGCGCCTGTCTCACGATAACACACGCAGCTGTTCGTCCTGCCATGATTTGCGGACGAACGGTGCCACCAGCAATGCCCGGGACGTGACGCCCGAAGGGCAGCCGCTGGCGCGCAATACGCTGACGATCTTCAATGCAGCCCTGAACTTTCGCCTAAACTGGGCAGGGAAATTCCGCTCTTTCGAAACCCACGCCGAGCAGACGCTTCGCAATCCAGCGCATTATGGCGTCGAGTGCAGACGAAGTCGTTCGCAAGTTGCGCGCCGATCCCCAAACGGTACGTCTATTCCGCGACGCCTATGGGAGGGTACCCGACGTTACCGCCCTTTTGGATGCGATCGCGACCTACGAGCGCTCGCTCGTCACGCCGGGCAGCCAATTCGACCGTTGGCTTGCGGGCGACGCCAACGCGATCACAACGGAGGAGTTCGCCGGTTATCAGCTGTTCAAGTCTCTTGGCTGCATCTCGTGCCACCAAGGCGTCAATGTGGGCGGCAACCTATTTCAGCGACACGGCATTTTCTATCCAATTGGCTCTGCGTGCCCCGAATTCGTACGCGTCCCGGGCCTGCGTAACGTGGCGACGACCGCCGCCCTATTTCCACGACGGCAGCGCGCCTACCCTGTCGAAGGCGGTGAAGACGATGGGCGTTGCTCAGCTTGACCGCGAGTTGACCGATCAGCAAATCGCCCCCATCGTCGCCTTTCTCAATACACTGACCGGCATCTACCGAGGTCGGGCAATCGCGCCCGCCACCGCCACACCAGGTACGGCGCTCCCATGAGGCTCTGGCCAGGTGCCCTCGGGGTGACGCTGCTGCTCGGGCTGCTGACCTGGCTGCTGCTGCGGGGAATCGACACCAATGCGCCAGCCTATGCGGTGACGCTCCGGGCCTTTGACGATTTCGCGCTCGCGGAGGCCACTCTCCACCGCGACGTCCTGCAGGCGCGCGCCGGTCTGCTTCGCGACTACGACACGCTCGTTAAAGCCGTCACGGCGATGGAGGACGCGGTCACCCGGCTCCGATCCTACGTGCAGACAGAGGGCCTCGACGCGGGACCGGCGGACCGGCTGGCCGCGGCGGTCGCGCAGCAGGAGGAACTGACGGAGCGCTTCAAGAGCAACAACGCACTCTTGCAGAATTCGATTTCCTATGTCGGCCTACTGAGCACTAGTCCGGAGTTCGGCGCCCAGGACGCACAACTCGCACCCGCTGCCGGCGCATTGGCAGCGGCGATCCTCTATCTCACGCGCGACACATCACCGGACGCCGTCAAGGCGCTTCAGGAACGAATCGACCGATTTGCGGTGCAAGCGCCCGCTGTCGGGCCGGAAGCGGGCGCAGCAAGGGCACTGCTCTCGCATGCCCGTCTACTGCAAGAGCTTCTGCCTTCGGTCGACGAGACGCTGAAGGCCCTCGTCGCCGCGCCAAGCAGGCATCCTCTCGAAGAGATCCGCGCACTGTTCTCCTCCCATCAATCCGCAGTCGAAGCGACGGCACGGCGCTTTAGGCTTTTGCTATACCTAGTCTCGATACTGTTGCTCGTCACGCTCGTGTATCTCGGCCTGCAGCTCCGTGCCCGCGCCCTTGCGCTACGACGGCGGGCAGCACTCGAGCGCGTCATAGCCGAGAATTCGACGCTTCTGATCAATTGCCCACCGGCGGGAACCGACGCGCGGTTGAAGCTAGTTCTGGGCGAGCTCTGTCGGGCTATCGGTGCGGAACGCGCCTATGTGGTGCTAGATGAGAACCCCACCCGAGTGCACGCATGGTCCGCGGATGGAAAAGCGTATCCGCCGGGCTGGCCCAATCAGGCGCTGGCACTGTCCGCGCAGCTCGGCACGGCCGGATCTGATATCGTCTCCTTGCCGGATGTCGCCACCTTGCCGCCCGGCGCAGCAAAGGACATGCTCGAAGGCGCTGGCGTCCGCGCCTGGACCTGCGTGCCACTGCTCCGAACGGGCCGGGTGCGAGGCATCATGGGGTTCGATGCCTTCCGTCCGGCGTTGGATAGGGTTTTCCCGTTAGCCGTGTTGCGGCTTGCCGGCGACGCAGTGGCCAATGCCATCGAGCGCGAGTTTCTCGAGCGCGATAGGGCGAGACTTCACGACGCGGTTGGAACGGGCACGCCGCATGCAAATGATCGGGTCATTGGCAAGCGGGATTGCGCATAACTTCAACAACCTCATCGGCGCCATTCTTGGCTATTCGGAGATGGTCGAACCACAGCTCACGCCCGGAACCCGGCCGGCGCAGTATATCAATGAGATCCGACGCGCCGCGGAGCGCGGGCGCGATCTGATCGACAACATCCTCACATTCGGGCGGCGGCGTGACGGGCATGTCCGATCGGTGCAGGTGCGCACCCTATTCGAGGAGGCGGCCTCGCTCCTACGTGCCTCGCTGTCCCCCGGCGTCGAGCTCATCATCGAGGACGTCCCGGGTGATGTTGCCGTGTCCGGCGAGCCGGCGCAACTGCAGCAGGTCATCCTCAATCTATGCTCCAACGCGGCGCAAGCGATGGAGCGCAGCGGATATATCCGCGTAACCGCGGAGCAGAAAGACGTGGCCGTTTTGCGCCAGATGAGCCACGGCGAGCTCACGCCAGGCCGTTATGTATGCCTGACTGTCATCGACAGCGGGCACGGCTTCGACGAAAGCGTAGCGCGACGATTGTTCGAGCCATTCTTCACGACCCGATTGACGGGTACGGAACTCGGCCTCGCAACTGTGCACGAGATCGTTCGTGACCATGACGGAGCGATGAACGTGCAGAGCAGGCCGGGGCATGGAAGCCGTTTCGAGGCCTGGCTACCCGCTGCAGCAGCGGACAGTGCCGCAGTGGTTGGCCCTGCGATGCTGCCACTCGGGCGCGGCGAGACGGTGCTGGTCGTCGAGATCGAACCGGAACGCTTGCTGCGTATCGAGGAGATGCTGGCGGCGCTGGGATACGAGCCGGTGGGGTTCGAGCGCCCGGCCGATGCGATCGCTGCGTGCCGTTCAGCGCCCGACCGGTTCGATGTCATTCTGGTCGGCCACGAGTCGCAATACCAGGGCGGGCTCGATACGGCACGCGCGCTGCACGAGATCGCGCCACGACAGCCCCTGCTGCTCGCCACCGCGTCCTCGATCGACAGCAACGTCAACGCGCTTGCGGAAGCTGGAATCTCCGAAGTGCTGCGCCGGCCCCTGGCCAGCACTGAACTCGCCGTGGCACTGGCACGCTGCCTGCACTGGTCGGGCACGTTACAGCCGTAACACGATTGCCGATTGCTGAAATACTTATGTAGTGCGGCATCGTCATTAATCCCGCCGGCGCCCATTGGGGCGGGTTTGTAAAAACCAGTCCGCATCCCCACCCCCTCCCACCTGCGGCTCGACCGGAGCGATTTTATGACGACGCCAAGAAATCTCCCTGGATTGGCCCGTGTTGCCGCGATGCTCGCGGCCGGGACCGTTCTGCTGGGTGCCACGGATCAACAGCGATAGGAGTACGTCTATGACCCTTATGAAAACCCTGCCTCCGAGGCAGGGGAAGGCACTGATGAAGCGGTACGTCATCGAGCGCGAACTTGAGGGTGTTGGCCGCATGACTGGCCAGCAGCTCGCAGAAGCGGCGACGAAGTCGAATGAGGCGATCGCCAAGTTGGGCGGCAAGGCCCAATGGGTCCAATCGTTCGTGGCCGACAATAAGACGTTCTGTATTTATTTGGCCGAGAACGAAGCTGCGGTGCTCGAGCACGGCCGCATCAGCGGCATTCCGACCAGCAAGGTGACCGAAATTTCTGGGATTATCGATCCACTCACAGCCGGTGGACGGTGACGCGAGAGCCGGGTGCTCGCACAGTCGTGCATCCGATCTCGGCACCATCAAGCGGCTTTGGAACGTCCGAATTTGCGCGAAGGAGAGTACAATGTTCACTATGATACAGTCGCCGACGGTGACCGATTACGCCGTCATCAAATCGAAACAGAATGCGGCCTGGGGATCCGGCGATTACGCCAAAATCGGATCCACCTTGCAGATCGTCGGCGAGACGCTGGCAGAGGCTATGGATCTCAGCCCCAATTCCAAGGTGCTCGACGTGGCAGCCGGCAACGGCAACGCCACACTCGCCTTGGCGCGGCGCTGGTGCGACGTCACTTCGACTGACTATGTCGGCACGCTCCTGTCGCGCGGTCGCGCCCGGGCAGACAGCGAGTTGCTCGATGTGACCTACCAGATTGCCGATGCCGAAAATCTGCCTTTCGAGAGGGGCTCCTTCGATGCGGTGGTCTCGACGTTCGGAGTAATGTTCGCGCCCAATCAGCTCAAGGCAGCGAGTGAGATGCTACGGGTCTGCCGTTTTGGAGGCAGCATCGGAATGGCAAACTGGACGCCAGAGGGTTTCATCGGTCAGGTGTTCGCAACGCTCGGAAAGCACGTTGCTCCGGCCGCCGGGCCTCAGGTCCCCGGCCATGTGGGGCAAGGAGGCCTGGATCGACGCAGTCTTTGCGGACGACGCCTATTCGATCGTGTTCGAGCGTCGCGCCTTTATCTTCCGGTATCGGTCGCCGGAGCATTTCGTGGACTTTTTTCGTACCTACTACGGCCCGGTCCACAAGGCATTCCTTGCGCTTGATTCAGCCGGGCAGGAGGCGTTGGCTGCCGATTTGCAGGCCACGATTGCGCAATTCAACACGGCCAGGGACGGTTCGATGCGGGTTCCTTCGGACTACGCCGAGATTATTATCGTCAAGGCCTGATGGCCAGGACTGCCAGGGCCGGCGCTCTAACTCCGGTTCTGATGCTGTGGACGGCTCCTCCGACCGGCGCGAGAGCACCAAGAAAGTGGAAACTCAGTGAGGCGGAGCTCAGCAAGAAGTCCAGCGAGTAATGAACGATTGCTAGTTGGGCCCGCTCTTCAGGCGGGCCCAAAGCTGTGCGACCTATACTTCTGGTTCTGGCCCGTTTCGGAAATGTTCGCGCGTGTCGACCGCGTCCGCTTGTAGTGCATAAGCGGCCATCCGCTGAGCTTTGCTAATTCGGCAGCAATCGACGGATAAGCTGGCTGACGCGATGTCAGCCGCCTCTACTCATCACAGGACGACCAATTTGCTTCGTCCGTCCCATCGGGCTGCTCATTTTTTTCCGCATGTGACAAATACCACAGCCCGGATTGGCGATGGCCCTCATGATCCAACCAGCATCAAGGAACGGTGCTGGACACAACCGAACCCCAGGATCACGAGGAGACCGCCATGACCATTCGCAAGAACATCCTTTCCGCTCTCGCCCTCTCTGGCCTCTTTGTCGCTGCCGACACGGGCGCATCGCTCGCTGGCGACGCACGGGCTTTCAAGCCTGGCCACGGCATCAGCTTCGGCGCTGGTGAACAGCACGCCGTTGCCTACTTCACAAACGATACCGGCCGCTGCAACCTTGTCCTGACGCTTGCCACCGAGCCGAACTGGGACGATGCCGCGAGCTTCACTGCAATTCGCCACGAGGCCGCTGTCGCCGCCGGTCAGTCGACCCGTTATTCCCAGGATGGCCATGAGTTCGAGTTCGGCTGCGCAGCAGATGCTCAGGCCATGAATTTCAAGGCACTGAAGGCCGTCGCTTCCGGCAAGATCGACTAAAGCGAGGTCCCCGTGCTCGGACTTCGTGTTGAAGCGCGCAGGCTTGGTCTCGCCGCGCCTTGGGCGGGCCGCTAGCGGACTCTAACCTCCACCGCTAGCGGTCTCCGTCCGTCGCTCAGTAAGGGCAGTGACCAGATAAGAATCGAAATCTCTTGTCTAACCTCGGCTCATCAGGCGGCCGACCATCCCACACACCTTGCAATAGAAAGCGGGCTGGGCGGATTTTTTTGCGGGTTGCCAGCCAGACCTCGTCACAGGCGCGCGCGACCTACCTTACAAAACCCCCGCCGTCCTCTCAAGTGTGGCGGTATGCCTGCCATCGTCTGCGATTGCGATTCTTGCGATGCGGGCGCCTTCCGGTGTTCGAGGTGCGGGATTTTCCCGCCGTGGAACCGGCAGCGGCTGCCTTTGTGGAAGAGCTTGCAGCGGCACGGCTGACCTTCCGGGTCTTGGCGCCACAGATCGGCTTGTAGGCCTCGAAAAAAAGCGGGCGAAAGACGAGGGGATCTGTGAATGGTGACGGCATTTCTGGCTATCATTCGTCCGCGGCTTTGCGGAGGTTGGCCTGTCTTTGGCTTCCGATGTACTTCCAGATCTCCACAGAGCGTTCTCGTCGGCCTTAACCGCCAGGCTCTGCGGCGCCCGCCCATAGCCGCGATCCAGCAGAAGCGACGCCGCTGAAATGCGAGCAGACAGGCTAGCTTTCTCATTGCGGAGAATACTCAGCCAGCGTCTCCAGGACTTCCTCGGTGTGCTCGCGGGAAAGCTCGGCAATGTCCGCGTCTCGGCGAGGTCGGCCAGACGGATTGCCAGATTGGCCTGGCGGTATGAAGCGTCGATCTATCCGTGTGCCGCGAGCTA
>CAVVRP010000013.1:0-185123 GCA_963750715.1 uncultured Alphaproteobacteria bacterium
GTACCGATAGGAAGATTCCCACGTGTTACTCACCCGTCTGCCACTCCCCTTGCGGAGCGTTCGACTTGCATGTGTTAGGCCTGCCGCCAGCGTTCGTTCTGAGCCAGGATCAAACTCTCAGATTGAAAGTTTGGATTCTGGTTTTGGCTTGGAGGTATCTCCAAGGATATTACTGCGTAACGGGCACCTTCACACTCTGGCACGCACCGATTGCTCGGCACATGCCATGGTGATGGCTGAAACGCAGATATCGCCAGAGTCTCGTTCGATCACGACCGTTACCAGTCGCAATCTCGCCAGGACTCCGCCGCCTGCGTTTCCCTTCCTTCAAATTTCAATTGTCAAAGAGCGACCCAACGACGACAACGCGAGCCAATCCTTTCGGATGGCTTTCGAGACGACGAAGTTCCCACCGGGTGGCCCGGTAGAGAACCACAAAGGTCATCGAGAGAACGTTGCCCGTCAAGGGCGGCGAAGCACTCATGTGCCCCGCACAAGTCACGAATAAATAGCAACGCCCCTTCCTTGTCAACACCTGCATTAAAATTTCTTACCGGTGACCGCCGTTATCCAACCAAACGTCTGATAATAAGACAAAAATTTCTTGGCTTCCCGAGGACAACCGTCGGTTATTTTTGTGCCTCGAAACCAGAAAATCTAGTCGACGACGGCAAAGACAGAACGCAGCGCAGCATGACCTTGTGCAGCGCCACACGACCGGCGACGCCACGAGACCGCCCGCTTTTCCAACCATAAACAACGGGGCGCCCAGTGATTTGCAGCCGTTTTCGGGACTGATCATCTCGACAATCGGAGCCGGCTCGGGGACTGTGTGGCACGCCGGATGCCGTCGAGACATCGACTGCGCGCGGGCCTGGGGCAGGGGGAAAAGGGTTTGGTGCTCGATCAGCGCAGAGCATCCGCAAGCGCGCGACAACGCGCATCGCTGCCGGGCCCAAGCTCGGCAAACACGCTGCCGCGCCTGTATCGTGGCGGGCGCAGCCGCAGCGCTTTTCGAGACATGTACGCTCAGGACCATGCCGACACCCGCGGAACCGGCCGCTTCCGCTGGCTGGTCAGTACGTGTCTTGCCGCGGCGGTCGGCACACTCGCTATCGTCGTTGTGATCTATGGGTCCGCCGACCCGATGGAGAACCAAGGCGGATTGCTGCCCACCTTGAAACGCATGAGTCAAACGACCGACGGCGACGACTTTGCCGCCGCCATGCGCCGCGATGACGGTCTCAGATGGGCGATCCCGAAGTCGGACAGGCTGCAGATCACGACAGGAGCGATGTCGACGCGCTTCATCATCCATGAAACTCTGAAGCAGCGCCGCAACGGCCGCGAATACATCTACGCCAAGCCCTACGTGCGGTTGGTCGCGCGCCTCGCGCCGGTGCCGCCGAGCTACGCCGACGTGATACCGCCCTTCAATCCGTTCAAGCTCTACGGCAATAGCAATCCCGTTGGCTCCGGCGACGGAGACAACGAAGTTGCGCGCGATCGCAGCGATGTTTCCGTTCGCGTTGTCGAACTGCTGGGCGGCATCTTGCCGGGCGAGGACGGACAGGAACTCGACACGGCAGAAGTCACTGAGATCGTCCAGAAGTCCGACGCGGTTTCCGAAACCGGCGAGCTGAACCCACTCACACATTCCTTTTCAGCGGAAGCGACGGTCGGCGAACTGGCGAACCAGGGGACCGAGTTCTGGCCCGGCAGCGGCGCCTCAGGAAGAACTGACCGCAACGACCGTTCTTCCCAAAAACGCCGTTGAAAAGGACGACGACACGGAAGATCTCGAAGGCCGCGAGGTGCGGGTGGTCAAGGCCGGGCCGTCCGACACTCTCACCAAGATCCTCATGAACGCGGGCGCCGACAAGTGGCAGGTTCGCGAAATGCTGGAGCCCGCCAAAACGATCTTCCCGGAAACTGCTTTGGAGCCGGGACAGGAAGTCCACATCACACTCGTGCCATCGCTGACGCAGCAAGGACGCATGGAACCGGTGCGCTTTTCCGTTTTCGGTGATGGTCATGAACATCGCGTGACCGTGTCCCGCAGCGCTGCGGGTGAGTTCGTGGCGAGCGCAACTCCGCCCGACGATGCAGCAGCCGTGCGCGCCGCGATTTCCGACGGCGACCAGCAGATGTCGAGCCTTTACGCGAGCCTGTATCACGCGAGCCTCGTTCAGAGTGTGCCGCCCGAGACAATTCAAACGATCCTCAAGGTTCATGCCTCGGAAACGGATTTCCGCAGGCGCCTGCGCGCCGGCGACCAGGCCGAGTTCTTCTTCGACTTGAAGGATGAGAGCGGTACGGACGGCCCGCCCGGCGATCTGCTGATGACGTCGATCACCGCCGGTGGAGAAACCGCGCGTTTCTATCGCTTCCGCACGCCCGATGGCGTCATCGACTATTACGATCAGGACGGCAACAATTCCAAAAAATTCCTCATGCGTAAACCTCTGCGCGGCGACGACGTGCGCCTCACATCCGGCTTCGGCATTCGCTTCCACCCCCTGCTCAACGAGCGGCGCATGCACACGGGCGTCGACTGGGCGACAACCTCTGGAACGCCGATCGTAGCAGCGGGTAACGGTACAATCGAAGAGGCAGGCCGCAAGGGTCAGTATGGCAACTATGTCCGCATCCGGCATGCCAATGGTTATCAGACCGCGTACGGACACATGGCCCGGATCAGCGAAGGCGTCGGCGAAGGCGTAAAGGTCCGCCAAGGCCAGGTGATCGGGTACGTCGGATCGACGGGCCTCTCCTCGGGTCCACACCTCCACTTTGAAGTGCTCGTCAACACACGCTTCGTCGATCCGCTCTCGATCCAAGTCCCGCGAGAACGCCAGCTCGGCGGCAAGGAACTCGCCGAGTTTCAACAGGAGCGCGCGCGCATCGATGATTTGATGCGCCGCGCCCCGGTCATGACAGCCAGCAAGTAGCATTTCCGCACGTGCGGGACGAGTGCTCTATTATGTCAGTATAACAGCAAACATGCCGGAAAATAACTGTTCGGTGCAGTCTTCATAAGCTCAGAAGCTTTTCTGCCTTCGGCGGATTCCGGGCCGAAAAGCCGGACATGGCAACAGGTGCTTGTTCGTGTTTTCGGAGGCAAGGAGCAGCCTACGCTCAACTGGTGCACGCGAGGCGATGCTGAAACGATTTGGCGCTGGCGCGAGCAGCTGCGCCTGACCACTCGACTGCCTTTCAAGAATGTTCATGGCGTGCTGTGGACGGTAGCCTTCGGGCGGCTCAATACTACAGAGCGGGCCGATCAAGGGCTGGAGCGGTGGCGCAACTTCGGCGGCTTCAATTTCGAGATCAGCGAAAATCTCACCTTCGAAGCCGATTACATGAACATCTGCACTTGGCGCAGCAGCGGCGACACGATCGACCACATCCCCTAGCTGATCACGACGGTTAAGTTCTGACCGCGTATCTACGGCGGTCACCATCAAGCGATGGGAAAAAAGCCGGATTGCATATCCGGCCCCTTTTTCTTGTGCTTTGCGCGCGACTTTCGTTGAACGCGTCAGGCCGCAGCTTTTACTGGCCAGCCATTGATTGTGAGGTCCCCGTCGCGGACCGACACATTCACCGTATCCCCGTCCTTGACGCCGCCGGCCAGAATCTGCTCGGCGAGCGGATCCTGCACGTGGCGCTGGATGACGCGCTTCAGAGGTCGCGCACCGTACGCCGGATCGTAGCCGCGATTGGCAAGCCAGGTGCGCGCTGAATCGTCGATCTGGACAGTGATCTTGCGATCCGTGAGCAGCTTGTTTAGGCGGCCAAGCTGGATGTCGACGATCCGTCCCATATCGCTTCTTTGCAGGCGATGGAACAGAATGATCTCGTCCAAGCGGTTCAGGAACTCTGGTCTGAAGCGGGCCTTGACTTCAGCCATGACTTCATCGCGCACGGCCTCCGTATCCTCGCCCTCCTTTTGGTTGACGAGATACTCGGCGCCAATGTTCGACGTCAGTACGATCAGCGTGTTCTTGAAGTCCACCGTGCGGCCCTGCCCGTCCGTCAGACGGCCGTCATCGAGCACCTGAAGCAGCACGTTGAACACGTCCGGGTGCGCCTTTTCGATTTCGTCGAACAGGATCACCTGATACGGTCGGCGGCGGACCGCCTCCGTCAACGCGCCACCCTCGTCATAACCTACGTACCCCGGAGGCGCGCCGATGAGGCGAGACACCGAGTGCCTCTCCATGTATTCCGACATGTCGAAGCGCTGCAGGGCCGTGTCGTCGTCGAACAGGAACGCGGCAAGTGCCTTCGTCAGCTCCGTCTTGCCAACACCCGTCGGTCCCAGAAACATGAACGAGCCGATTGGCCGGTTGGGGTCCTGCAGTCCCGCGCGGGCGCGTCGCACTGCCGTCGACACGGCGATGACTGCTTCCTTCTGGCCGACGACACGCTTGCCAATGGCATCTTCCATCTTCAGAAGCTTATCGCGCTCGCCCTCCAGCATCTTGTCGACCGGCACGCCCGTCCAGCGTGAAACGACGCCGGCGATCTGGTCTGGTGTCACTGCCTCTTCGAGCATGGCGCCCTTGCCATCGGATTCTTCGATGGCGTGCACCTTCTTCTCAAGATCCGGTATGACGCCATAGGCAAGCTCGCCCGCCCGCGCCAAATTGCCCTTGCGCTGTGCCTGCTCGAGCTCGTTACGCCGCGCGTCGAGCTCTTCTTTTAGCTTCTGGGCAGAGCCGAGCTTCTGTTTCTCAGCCTCCCAACGCGACGTCATGACCTTGGATTTCTCTTCCAGTTCGGCAATCGACTTGTCGAGCTTGGCGAGGCGGTCCTTCGACGCCGCATCGATCTCTTTCCGTAACGCTTCGCGTTCGATCATCATCTGCATGAGATCGCGATCGATGGCGTCGAGTTCTTCCGGCTTGCTGTCGACCTGCATGCGCAGGCGCGAGGACGCCTCATCCATCAGGTCGATGGCCTTGTCGGGTAGAAACCGGTCGGTGATGTAACGGTTAGACAGCGTCGCGGCCGCGACGAGCGCGCTGTCGGTGATGCGCACACCGTGGTGCAGTTCGTACTTCTCCTTCAAGCCGCGCAGAATGGAGATGGTATCCTCCACTGTCGGCTCGTTGATGAACACGGGCTGGAAGCGCCGCGCGAGGGCTGCATCCTTCTCGATGTGCTTGCGATACTCGTCCAGCGTCGTAGCGCCAACACAGTGCAGTTCGCCGCGCGCCAGAGCCGGCTTAAGCAGGTTGCCGGCATCCATCGCGCCTTCGGACTTGCCGGCGCCGACGATGGTATGCAATTCGTCGATGAACAGAATGATGCGGCCACCCTCCGCCTGCACTTCCTGCAGCACGGATTTCAATCGCTCTTCGAACTCGCCGCGATATTTGGCACCGGCGATGAGTGCGCCCATATCGAGGGCCAGTAGCTTTTTGTCCTTCAGGCTTTCGGGCACGTCGCCCTTGACGATGCGCAGCGCCAGCCCCTCGGCGATGGCCGTCTTGCCGACGCCGGGCTCGCCGATCAGCACAGGATTGTTCTTCGTGCGCCGCGACAGCACCTGGATGGTTCGGCGGATCTCCTCGTCGCGCCCGATCACCGGGTCGAGCTTGCCCGTGCTCGCCGCCTCGGTCAGGTCGCGCGCATAGCGCTTCAGGGAATCGTAGGCCTGTTCGGCCGACGCGCTGTCCGCGGTTCGTCCCTTGCGCAGATCGTTGATGGCGGCGTTTATCTTGTCGGGCGTCGCGCCAGCCGCGGCGAGAATGCGCCCGGCTTCGCAGCCCTTTTCTAGAGCCAGTGCCAACAGCAGGCGCTCGGCGGTGACAAACTTGTCGCCGGCCTTCCCTGCGATTTTCTCGGCGGCATCGAACACGCGAGCCAGATCGGGCCCTAGATAGATCTGGCCGGCACCGCCACCTGATACTTTCGGCTTTTTCGCCAGCGCGCTCTCGACAGCGGCAAGTGCTTCGCGATGATGCCCGCCGGCCCGGTCGATCAGGCCAGAGGCGAGCCCTTCGGGATCATCGAGGAGAACCTTCAGAAGGTGCTCCGATGTGAATTGCTGGTGCCCTTCCCGGAGGGCCAAACTTTGCGCCGCCTGCACGAAACCTTTGGCGCGATCGGTATAGATCTCGAAATTCATAAGTCCCTCCAAGCGCGTCGCCGCCACCCCGCTTGGGCCTGGCAAAGACGCCGTGACATCAGGATCAATGCTCCAGGCTGATGACGAGACCCAATGGCATCCCGCTGCAACCTCAAGCTGGGATATAGGATGGTTCGAGGCGGTAAAAAGGGGGGCATTCCCCAGTTGCCGCCGCGGCTTTTGGTAAATGTCGACGGAAGGGGGCACATGATCATGAATGTGGCAGCTATTTACCGATATCCTGTCAAGGGGCTATCGCCCGACCCGCTGCGGCGCGCCGACCTGCTGGCCAACCAGACGATCGCGTTCGACCGCGCCTGGGCGATCGAGAACGGACCGGGGCGGTTTCTCCCCCATGCACCGACACATCTGCCGAAGGTCAGCTTTCTCATGCTAATGCGGAACGAGCGGTTGGCGGCCCTCGAGACGCGGTTTGACGAAGCGGAGCAGACGCTCGCCATCCAGCGCGGCGGCCGGGTAGTCGCCCGCGGCGATCTAACGACCAGTGCCGGCCGGGCCATCATCGAGCAGTTCTTCGCCGCCTATATGCAGGACGACCTTCGCGGACCGCCGAGAGTTGTCAGCGCCGCGGGTCACAGCTTTTCCGACATGGCGGCGAAATGCCTCCACATCGTCAATCTGGCATCCGTTTTGGATCTCGAACGATTGCTTGGCCGCCCGGTGAGCCATCTGCGGTTTCGGCCCAACGTCGTGATCATCGGGGCGCCGCCATGGGCCGAGTTCAATTGGGTCGGCAAGGACATCGTTGTGGGCGGCGCGAATCTGTCCGTCTTCGCCCGCACCGATAGATGCGCGGCCACGAACGTCGATCCGCAAACCGGCAAGCGTGATCTCGACATTCCCGCCGCACTTGCGCGCGCCTTCGGCCACACCGATTTCGGGATCTATGCGCGCGTCACGGCCGACGGCGCGCTGGCCGTCGGCGATCGTTTGGCGGTTATGCCGAACGAGCGGCAACAGCCAGCGTAGGCAAGCACGGCAAGCCTATTCCTGGCTGTCCTCGTCAACGGCTGGAACAGCGGCGACAGCTGCAACATCTTCCCCGGCCGGTTCCCTGCGGGGACGGCGTACGGGGCGGCGCAGAAACTCGGGCTGCTCGTGCACTGGGCCGAGACGGTCGGCTGGCGCGGGGCGGGGTTCGCGCCTCTTTTCGACGCCGGCTTCGACAGGCGCCACTTCCTGAGGCACCGGCGGTACGGGCTGCCGGTCGATCCTCTCGGCGCGATCCTGACCTTCGGGACGGTCATGGCGCTCCGGCCGGTCCGGTCGGTCGGCGCGATTGGGCCGGTCAAAGCGCTCGGCCCTGTCATGGCGGGGCTGGCGATCGGGCCGGTCGCCGCGGTCGAAGCGTTCGGGATAAGGACGATTGTCGCCACCGCCCTGCTGGTGGCGGTCCCTCATCTGGTGCTGCGGCCGCTGCTGATCGTAGGGCGGACGCTCGCCACCCCTTTCGCCGCCCTGCGGAGCGCGCTGCGGACGATCGTCGAAGCGGGGCTGGTCGAAGGTGCGGGGCTGAGGCTCGACGCCCCGGATCTGGGGCAGGCCATCGGCGCCGATATCTTCGCCATCCTCGTCATCGAGGTCGTCTCCGGAGCCGTGCGGGTCTGACCGGTGCCGGGCAATGACGTTACCGCCGCCGCTCGGGACTTCGCCGCCCTGCTGACTCTGCTGCTCACGGAACGTCAGGATAATGCGATTATAATGCTCTGCGTGCTGTAGATAATTCTCGGCCAGTACCGGGTCGCCGCTCGACAAGGCGTCGCGGGCCAGGGTCATGTATTTTTCGGCGATATGCGCCGGCGTACCGCGGATCTTGACCTCCGGCCCGTTGCTTTCAAAGCTGCGGGTGAGCGGATTCTGGCCCCGGCGCTGATTATTATTGTTGTGTTGATGATGGCCGTTGTTGTGACTACGGCCGCGGCCTCTGCGGTTTTGCTGTCCCTGCCTCATGGGCTCCATTCTCAATTGTTTGAGACGCGTTTACATTTCTCGTCCGGCCAGTTTGACGGTGCCCGGTCTGATGCCTGGCGCTCCGCGTGATCCCGGCAGTTCGCTGCTACTGTTCACCACTCAGCCCGCGCGCAGAGGGTTGAACCGAGCCTTGGCGGCTCTAGGCCCTTGGGCTCCCCGGCCCGTAGTAATCCCAATTCCAGATCACGCGTCGATGGCCATTCCGATAGTCGATTAAGGAGCGGCGTGTACGCGAAGCTGACGACGGGCCCTCACCCGATGTCGTGCGCCGTAACTGCCCTAACATGGCTGCCCGGCCGCAATTCGCATTGTCGGAAGCGAGAGCCGAACTTTCCAACCAATCGGGTGCTGAAAGCTATATGCGCTCGCTTTAAATCGCCAAAGTCAGGTTAGCGCGATTACCCACAATTTCCAAGACTTTTTGCGATCACGGTTATCTTTGTGTCGAAACAGCCACACAGCGTGTTTGCCCGCCGAGATCGCGGCGCAGGCGGACCGGAAGGCTGGTGTCCAGTCCACCTCCCGCCCCGAGCAGAGCCGTAACATCAGCGGCTTGACCGGCCCCTACTTCGAAAACAGCCCATCCGGACGGCATCACGCGGCCAATTTCTCGGGCAATCTCTCGATAGACGCACAAACCATCCGCCCCTCCATCCAGAGCGGTCCCGGGATCAAAATCGCGCACGTCGGCGGCCAGCCCTGCGATCGCTGAACTCTCGATGTAGGGCGGGTTCGAGACTACGAGATCGTAATTCCCGGGGACGCCGTTAAGAGATCGAGCCATCGAAAATTCAGCCCTTTCCGCCACGCCCAGACGACGTGCGTTGTCCCTCGCAACCTCCAACGCTTCCGCCGATATATCGGTTCCAAGCCCGCTTGCGATCGGCAGTTCGGCGAGCAACGTCGCCAGGATGCAGCCGCTGCCGGTTCCGATATCCAGGATCCTCAGCGGGCGCGCATCCCAGCCTTCATCCCGCACAAGATCGAGCGCGAGTTCAACGAGTGTCTCGGTTTCCGGTCGCGGGTCGAGGGTCGAGCGCGTGATCCGGAAGCTGCGCCCGAAGAAGTGGCGTTGACTCAGGATTCTGGACACAGGTTCATGGCGCAAGCGGCGCCGCGCGTAGCCGCCGAGAATTGCCGCACACTCGGCTGGCAAGAGCGTTTCATCGCCGGCCACGATTTCGATGGACGACATGCCTGTCGCGGCGCCGACCAAAAGACGCGCATCCGTGCCCGGCGTCTCAAAGCCCTCGGCGGCAAGCAGCTGCGCCAACCGGCGGCGCGCTTCCCCGATCGAAATGCCAGAGAAGTCTTTGTCCATCGGGACTTGCTTATCCATGACCTTCAACCGAGGCCAGCTGGCTGGCCTGCTGTTCGGTGATCAACTGATCGATGATCTCGTCGAGGCCCGTTCCATCCATCACGCGCTCGATGTTGTGCAGCGTCAGATTAATACGATGATCCGTGACGCGCCCTTGCGGGAAGTTATACGTGCGAATCCGCTGCGAACGGTCGCCCGATCCAACCTGGGATTTGCGCGATTTACTGCGTGCGCTGTCGACCCTCTCCCGCTCCACCTCATACAGCCGCGACCGCAGCACCTGCATCGCAAGCCTTCGGTTCTGATGCTGCGATTTCTCCGCTGAGACGACGATGATGCCGGTCGGGATGTGAGTGATGCGCACGGCGGAATTGGTCTTGTTGACGTGCTGGCCGCCGGCGCCGCTGGCGCGCATCGTGTCGATACGAATGTCTTCGGGCCGGATGTCGATATCGACCTCTTCGGCCTCGGGCAGCACGGCGACGGTCGCTGCCGAGGTGTGGATCCGTCCGCCGCTTTCGGTGGCGGGAATGCGCTGCACGCGATGCACGCCGCTTTCGAACTTCAATTTCGCGAACACGCCCTGGCCGGAGATCGAGGCGACGATCTCGCGATAGCCGCCAAGTTCGCTTTCCGACAGCGAGATGATCTCCGTCTTCCAGCCGTGGAGGTCGGCATAGCGCTGGTACATGCGGAACAGATCGGCCGCAAAGAGTGCCGCTTCGTCGCCGCCCGTGCCGGCGCGCACTTCCAGAATGGCGCTGCGCTCGTCGGCTGAATCCTTGGGCAGAAGCAGCAGCTTCAGCCGTTGCTGAAGCTTGCACAGGCGCGGCTCGATCGTCGCCAGTTCGTCGCGGGCGAGGGCGGCCATTTCCCGGCCAGCCGACGGGTCCTTGATCAAAGCCTGGAGGTCGCTCGCTTCCCTTTCGGCCGCCTGCAATTCGCGGATCGCCGCAACGACGGGGCTGAGATCCGCGAACTCCTTCGATAGCTTGGCGTACACCGCCTGACCAACTCCCTGGTTGAGCTCGGCTTGAACGGATTCCCAGCGCTCCACGAGGCGGTCGAGCTTATCGGAGAGGAATGACGTCATGGGGCAGAGCTGGTCGTTTCCAAAGGTTGGATCATCCGTGCAGGGGCTTTATTAGTGCAGCGGTAAGAGCCGCCAATAGCGGCGGCGTTCGCCTGCGGGGCTATACGCCTAAGTACGGGGGGAATGCAATTTATCGCCGCGCCGCGAGCGGGGATCGTCGACCTCGATCCAGCGGTGGCCTTCCCGGATGGGCGCCATCTGCCATACGACGAAATCTCGAATGCCGCGCAGCAGCCCGGACACGGGCCGGGGCAACCCGCTGACGGAGGCCTGCAGCATGGTGGCACTGGAAACCGTTCCAACCACGAGCAGCAGCCCCACCAATGCCACCATAAGGCGTCCGGACGGTCGGCGCAGGCGTCGCAGAGCCTCTATCGGAGCCGATGTTCTCGCCGCCAACATAGCGCTGCCGGCTCGCGACGATGCGGCACCCACCCAATCCGACATGCGGGTGGAGGTCGTTCGAATTTTGGCGATCACGGCGGGCGGCTCCGACCTAGCTACGGCCGGCTTATGCAACTGAACGAGCTGTTCCAACCGGTAGCGCATCAGGTCGAGTACGGGCCCGGCGTCGATGCCGGCAGAGGCGGTGTAGGCGCTGACCAGCCGGACGGTTTCGGGCCACGGCGGCAGCCGGGCGACATCACCCTGCTCAAGAGCCTGAATGGCGTCGACGTGGGTATGGAAGATGGCCGCTATGTTGGGGATCGACTGCTGCTTCAGGCGACGCAGGTCGCGGAACAGCTGGGCGATCTGAGCTTCGACTGGTTCGACGGTGCGCGGCGGAGCCGATACAGGCTGAGCACGCGGCGAAGCGACTGGAACCGTGCTTTTGCGCAGCACCGTGACGCATCCCACACCCTACGATTACACGCGAGCAGTACAGACGGCCTGACGGGTTTCCGTGCCCTCGCCTCAACCCCATCTTTCAGACAATCTTCTCCTGCTGTCAAAGGGTTCGTGCGTGCCGGGTTGACGCAATTTGGAGCATAAGGTGCCACTTAGTTGCGCCTCAGAATTCCACGCGTTGTGACCGCGCGAATTTCTTTAGCGCGTCCCGAAGGGTTAGTGTGCCTAGCTTCAGGTGTTCCTCGACAAGCTCCGTTACGGCCCCCGCGTCGAGCGTCAGGATCATCGACTTGATCGGCCCGATGGACGCCGGCGCCATGGAGATCGAACGGAAGCCAAGGCCGATGAGCGCCATGGCCTCGAGCGGTCGGCCGGCCATCTCACCGCACAGCGTCAGGGGCACCTTATGCTTCGTGCAGGCTTTGACGAGCGAACGCAATGCACGCATCGGCGCAATCGATAGGGCATCGTAGCGGTTGGCGACCAGCGCATTTGTGCGGTCTGCCGCGAACAGGAACTGCATCAGGTCGTTGCTGCCAACTGAGACGAAATCGACCTTAGGAAGTAGGTTGTCGAGTTCGAACAGGAGGCTCGGCACCTCGATCATGGCGCCGACCAGCAGTTTCCGGGGCGCACGCAGGCCCTTCCTTTTCATGATGCCGATTTCCTTGGAGATCAGCGCGCGCGTCAGGTCGATTTCTTCAGCAACCGAAACCATCGGGATCATGATGCGCAGTTCGCCGCCGCCGGCTGCGTGCAGGAAGGCGCGGACCTGGGAACGGAACAGCGCGGGCCGGTCGAGAGACATGCGAATGGCGCGCCAGCCGATGGCCGGGTTCTCTTCCTTGATCTGGCGCAGGTAGGGCAGAACCTTGTCACCGCCGATATCGAGGACACGGAACACGACCGGCTTGCCTCCCGCCTCGGCCAGCACGGCGCTGTATGTCGCGAGCTGGCGCTCGTGGCGCGGGAACGTATGCGACAGCATGAACTGCAGTTCGGTACGAAACAGCCCAACGCCATCGGCGCCCGACTCCACCAGATGCGGCATGTCGACAAGCAGACCGGCGTTCATATGCAGGCCGACCCGCTTGCCATCCTTCGTAACCGCTGGGACATCGCGCAGGGCCGCATATTGGCGCTGGCGCCGCGCACGGAACCGCACCTTGTCGGTATAGGCCGCGACCACTTCGGCGGACGGGCGCACGTGGACTTCGCCCGACACCGCGTCGACGATGATGGCGTCAGCGGTACTCGCTCGCTCGACGATGCCGATAGCGCGTGCAACAGCGGCGATACCCAGTGCCTTGGCGACAATGGCGACATGGCTCTGAGCGCTACCGTCCTCCACCACCAAGCCGCGCAGCTTGGTGCGGTCGTAATCCAGCAGTTCAGCCGGCCCCATCGTCCGCGAGACGAGGATCATGTCGGGCGGCAGGTCCGCATCCTGGATCGGCCCGCCGACCCGCCCCGCCAGTATGCGCTGCAGGCGATCCGACAGGTCATCCAGATCCCGCTGGCGCTCGCGCCAGAACGGATCCGATTGATGCAGCATGCGCGCACGGTTGCCGTTCTGCACGCGCTCGACGGCAGCATCCGCCGTCAACCCGCCCTGGACGGCCTCGCGCAGACGCCGCTCCCAGCCGCGGTCGTTGGCGAACATGCGGTAGGCGTCGAGCACATCGCGGTGCTCGCCCGCTGCCGACAGCTGCTCGTGATTGAGCATTTCGTCCAGCGACGACCTCAGTTCGATGAGGGCGTTTTCCAACCGTCGCATCTCGTGCACCGGATCGTCGGCCATCAGCTTGGTGACGACGATGCGCGGTTCATGCAGCACGACGTGCCCGAGCGCGATGCCTTCCGATATCGCGTCGCCCTTGATGACGGTGGCAAGCGAGCGGGATAGCTCCAGCGCCGCCGTGGTACCGGCTACAGCACCCGAGACGAGCTGTTCGGCGACCACCATCGCCGTCGCCTCCATCACCTCGACGTCCTCGTCGGAGTATTCCTTCGCCGTGCGGTTCTGCACGACGAGCACGCCGAGGACTTGACCGCTGCGCTGAATCGGCACCGCAAGCAGCGAATGATAGATCTCTTCGCCGGTTTCCGGCCGGTAGGAGAACGCGGGATGCTTGGGGGCGTCGGGTTCGTTGATCGTGACGTTCAGTTCGGCGCACCGGCCGACGAGGCCCTCGCCCCGCTTCATGCGGGTGTTGTGAACCGCGCCGAGGTTCAGCCCTTCGGTCGCGAACAGTTCCAGCGTGCCGTCCTGGCGCTTGAGGTAAAGCGAGCACACGTCGGCGACCATGACGCCGGCGATCTGCCGAACGATGCGATCGAGCCGCTCCTGGCCATCACCAGGTTCGGACATGATCTCCCGAAGACGCCGCATGATGACACGCAGCGCCGGTTCAGAGGACATGACCCTCGGCTCATCCCCTCGTTTCGTGACCATATTCTCCCCAACGTCGGCGATGACTATCGCAGGCGGAAACGCGCCAGCCGCTTGCCCACCTGTAACACGAGATGAACCAATGAACATGCCGCCAAGAGCGGGACAATCCCTTGGCAACGCCGGACAAAGAATAAAGTTGTTTTCAGTTCCTAGTCTGCGTCGAGACCATAAAGCGTGTGCAAAATTCTGACCGCAAGCTCCGCATACGCTGCATCGATCAACACGCTGATCTTGATCTCGGACGTGGTAATCGCGAGGATATTAATGCCTTTTTCCGAGAGCGCCTTGAACATCTGAGCCGCGACGCCGGCGTGGCTGCGCATGCCGATGCCGATAACCGAAACCTTCGCGACATCGGCGGAGCTGACGATCTCGCATGGTCCAATCTCTTTCTTGGCCGCTTTCAGCACGTCGAGCGCGCGCGGCAATTCGGCCGCCTGAACGGTGAAGGTCATGTCGGCGGCCTTGCCGTCGGAGGAGACGTTCTGAACGATCATGTCGACGTTGATCGAAGCATCCGCCAGCGGCCCGAAAACCCTCGCGGCGACGCCCGGCTTATCCTCGACCTTGAGTATGGTGATCTTGGCTTCATCCTTGGCGTAGGCAATGCCGCTGACGACCTGCTGTTCCACGATCTCATCCTCGTCGCAAATTAAAGTGCCGATGCTGTCGAGATTGTCCATTCGCACGGGCTGCATCGCCTCCGGCGCCACGAAGCTCGACAGAACGCGCGTGCGCACGTCGTGAACCATGGCCAGCTCGACGGAACGCGTCTGCAGCACCTTGGAACCCGAGGACGCCATTTCCAGCATCTCCTCGTAGGACACCTTGCTGAGGCGGCGCGCCTTGGAGACGATGCGCGGGTCGGTTGTGTAGACGCCGTCGACGTCAGTATAGATATCGCAGACGTCTGCATCGAGCGCGACCGCAACGGCGACTGCACTCGTATCCGATCCGCCGCGGCCCAGCGTGGAGATGCGCTTGCGTCTGGACTCGACACCCTGGAATCCAGTGATGACGGCAACCTCGCCGCTTTCGACGGCACGGCGCAACTCGTCACCGGGGATGCCGGTGATGCGGGCTGCGCCATGCGCTGTACTTGTTTCTATGGGAATCTGCCAGCCCTGCCAGGAGCGCGCCTTGATACCAATGGACTGAAGCGCAATCGCCGTCAGGCCGGCCGTCACCTGCTCGCCGCTCGCAACGACAGCATCGTATTCGCGCTTGTCGGCAAGCGGCATGGCCTCGTTGACCCAGGCGACGAGTTGGTTGGTCGCGCCCGACATCGCCGAGACGACGACCGCCACCTTGTTACCGGCATCGACCTCGCGCTTGACGTGCCGCGCGACGTTCTTGATGCGGTCCACGTTGGCGACCGAGGTGCCGCCAAATTTCATAACGACCACAGCCATTAGCGCGTCTCGCCTGCCGATTCCGGCCACCATATTGACTCCGCCGCCCTGCGCCCACGCGGATATCTCCCTAGCGGGCGACAAGCGGGCCAGGCCGACGTGCGTAGGAATGGCGGCTGCGGTGGCACTCATACTGTCATCGCTCCCGAACCGCAACAGTGCATTGGCACATTGACAATCCGGGCTCGTACCGCCCTTCATGGACCTCATGGACACATCGCCTCCAATCATGCGCACAGCCGTCACTCCGCCTCAGGGGCAGCCGTCCCGTAACGTCGACCAAGCAGAGGTCGAGCGTTTCCGGCGCATGGCGTCGGAGTGGTGGGATGCGAAAGGAAAGTTCCGGCCCCTTCACCAACTGGGTCCGGCGCGGCTGACGTTCGTGCGCGACGAGTTGGTCAAGCATTTCGGGCTTGCCAAAGGCGGCCTCAAACCGCTCAAAGGTCTGCGTGTGCTGGATATCGGCTGCGGAGGCGGGCTCGTATCGGAGCCGCTGGCCCGCTTGGGCGCAGTCGTGACCGGCATCGATCCAGGCGAGGAAAACGTGCAAGCCGCGCGCGCGCACGCCGAACCGCAGGGCCTCGCCATCGACTACCGCGCGGCGACGGTCGAGGAGCTGGCGGCGGCGGGAGAGGTTTTCGACTTCGTGGTCTGCCTGGAGGTCGTCGAGCACGTGCCTGATGTCGGCGCATTTCTCAAAGCCTGCACCGCGCTAATCAGGCCCGGCGGCATGATGGTTCTGTCGACGATCAACCGGAACCTGAAATCGTATGCGCTCGCGATCATCGGCGCGGAATACATCCTCGGCTGGCTGCCGCGCGGCACGCATCAATGGGAACGCTTTGTGACACCGGACGAACTGGCGCGCTTCGTGGGGGCGGCCGGTCTCGGCGCACCGGCGTTCGCGGGCCTTGTCTACGATCCGCTGCGCGGTACATGGACGCTGTCGGCGGACACCGACGTCAACTATCTGGCGGCAGCCGCCAAAGCCTAGGAGGAAGAACGACCCTTGCACGACATTGTGCAGAAGCCGGATGCGCATGCCAGAACCGTCTCCGGCAGACCAGGGCGTGTCCTGGCCACCTATCGTATCGAGCCGCACCATCGACGCACGTGCGAAGGCCATCGCCATGGAGCAGAGCGCGGCATTGCCGCTGGAGGCGATCGACGATCAAACGGTGCTCGACGAAATCGTCGGCCAGGTGGCGGACATCCGCGAAATGCCGGGGTTTTCGATGTTCGCATCGCGCTCTCGGCCGAGACCATGCCGCCGAGGCCGGTCAGGTGATGAACATGCTGTTCGGCAACACGTCGTTGCTGGATGACGTGAGGGTTATCGATGCCGAGTTTCCAAACTCGTATCTGACAGCCTTTGGCGGACCGCGCGTCGGGCTTTGCGGCTTTCGAACCGTGACCGGCGCATCCCGCCGGGCGCTGACCGCGACCGCGCTCAAACCTCAAGGGCTGGCCTCGTGGGAGCTGGCGAAAAGTTGCTAAGCCTTGGCGCCAGGCGGCATCGACATCATCAAGGACGACCACGGCCTCGCCGACCAGGTCTTAAGCCCGTTCGCCAAGCGCGTAGCCGCTTGGCGGTGACCGTTGCGGACGCCAACCGGTCGACAGGCCCGCCGCTGCTGCTCGGCACGTTATCCCCGTAACCGACAGTACTCAGTGTCGCGACTGAGAAATGAAGGGCCTCCGAGAGGCTGAGATAGATGCTCCGACGTCATTCCCATACGGAAATGCGGCTCGATCGAGTATTTCGAAATGATCGTGTAGAGCGAGGCAACCACCACCGCGATCTACGAATAGAACGTGAGGAATGCGAAAGCGGAAATGATGAGATGGGAAAATCCGCTGGAATAATTCCTCGAACAGCAGCCCCGTATCGACGAGGAAAATCGCAACATTCGTGCTGACGGCGAGGACGATCATCCCGATCGTCAGCATGGCAACGAGGAACGCAAATTGCGTAGCGGCCGCGGACTGTGAGATCTGCGACAAGGTCAGGACAACCCCGCCGACAAAGCATATCGGCACCAGCCAGACTGCGGCCTTGAGGACGCCGCGGTCACTTCTTAATGCCGGGTTCGTCACTAGGGCTTCGATCTCAGATCGCCTCAACCAGCAGCCGGTAAGAAAGAAGAGAACGGAGAGAGGGAAGCCCACCGCCAGCATACCCGGCGTGACGCCGGGAAAGACTTGCTCGATGAACAAGGCGAACACGGAGGCGTAGACCGCGACGATTGACGAAAGCGATCCACAACAGTCTGCTCGATGGAAACAGCATCTGTAATGCGAATGCCGCTATGGTCGCCGTTAATACAACGGAGAGGAACAGCGCGCTGCCCGCCCGGGCAATCGCCAGGGACACCAGGATCACAAGGGCCACGGAGAGTAAGGTTGCGACCGGCTGACCACCGGTTTTGCGCGGCAACGGCATGTACCCTCCAGCGCACGACGAGCCCCCCATTCGGGGTGGGGGCAAGAACGCAGCGCATCAACTCTGAACCTCGCGCTGAACGCGCTGGTACCCGAGCCACCTGACGAAAATCACAAATCAGATGAGCCTTTTAATCTGCCTGCGTCCCAACTCAGGCGGCGTGAACTTGCAAAGCGGCGGCAACAGCGAGCAGGGCCGCATCCTCGTTCCGTCTGCCGACGAGTTGAACGCCGAGCGGCAAGCCATCCACGTTCAAAAGGGGCACGTTGACAGCCGGTACGCCCAGATAGCTCCACAGAAAATTGAACATCGGCGAGCCCGTCGACGAGAGGCCGCGCGGGGCAACTCCTGGCGCCGACGGCGTCAAAATCGCATCATACGCAGCCAGGATCGGGCTGAGGCTTTCATACAGCGCCTCACGCCGGTTCAGCGCGGCAGCGTACTCGGCATCCGACACCGTGCGGCCTTCTGCAACAACCTCGAGCAGCTTGGCGCTGACTGCACCCGGATGCGCTTCGCACAGTGGACCGTAATTGCGCGCGATGTCGCGAAACTGCACGGCGCGCTGCAGGCCGCTGGTGTCTGCAAACAGCTCGGGCAGATCACGCTCCTCGATGACGGCGGCATGCTTGGCCGCAAGCGCCGCGAACGCGTCGCGCATCTGCGGATCACCCATCGGCCAGGCGGACGACTTGATGAATGCAAAGCGAACCCTGTCCCTGAAATTCAGCGGCGAAGCGTTCATACCGCGCAACACATCCATGAGGAGTTTCATGTCGTGCACGTTGCGGGCGTAGCCGCCGATCGTGTCGAGCGGTGGCGACTGTTCAAGCACACCGTCGCGGGGCACCGTGCCGAACGTCGGCTTCATGCCGACGGTGCCGCAATACGATGCGGGGCGGATGATGGAGCCTGCGGTCTGCGTCCCGAGCGCCAAGGGGACGTGAAAATCTGCGACGGCAGCCGCCGATCCCGAGGAGGATCCCCCCGGGGTGTGCTCGGGATTGCGTGGGTTGCGCGTCTTGCCGGGCCCAAAGAAAGCAAGCTCCGTGGTGACGGTCTTGCCAAGAACGACAGCGCCCGCCGCTTTCAGCCGATGCACGACTTCGGCATCCGCGCCCGGCCGCCGCCCGTGGAAAATCGGCGTTCCGTTCTCCGTCGGATAGTCGGCCGTGTCGATGATGTCCTTGATGCCGACCGGTACGCCATGCAGCGGCCCCAGCTGAGCGCCGGTAGAACGCTTTGTGTCGGCCGCCCGTGCTTGGGCCAGAGCGCGCGAAGGATCGCGATGCTCCCATGCGGCAACGATCGGCTCGCGTTCGGTTATGCGGTCCAGGCAGTCTGCGACAAGTGCCTCGGATGAAATTGCTCCGGTGCGGATCAGTTCTGCCGCTTCGATTGCCGCAAGCTTGTGAAGGTCGCGCATTCTTTCCCAACTTTCGCCGACAGCTGGCAGCATGTTCCGCGGGTCACCTGCGCCGCGCGGCTCGGTTGCGGTCCAATCAGGCGGAATGGAATTCGGATCACCTTGACGCCGTTCGGCAACTGTACCTATAGCTGCCATCCCATCGTCTGCGAGGGACTATTATTTGACCGGATTGATCATCCGTGGGCAATCGCCCGAGCGGAAACCGGCCGCCTTCGCGGACAGACGGCCTTCAGCCTTGGATGCCAAAGGACGCTTCATGTCGAAAGAACCTCGCCGCCCCGGTCGTCATTTTCTGCAGATCCCCGGGCCGACGCCCGTGCCGGAGCGAATCCTGGCGGCCATGTCGCGCCAGATCCTCGATCATCGCGGACCTGATTTCCAGAAGCTCGGCCAACGCGTTCTGTCCGGCGTCAAGACACTATTCAAGACCAAGTGCCCGGTGATCATCTATCCGGCGTCGGGCACCGGCGCGTGGGAAGCGGCATTGACCAACACGCTGTCGCCCGGCGACCGCGTGCTGATGGTTGAGACCGGCCAGTTCGCCGTTCTGTGGAAGCAGATGGCCGACCGTCTTGGTCTCGCCGCCGACGTGATCCAGACCGACTGGCGCATCGGAGCCGACGCCAATCTGATCGAAGCCAAGCTCAAGGCCGATACGAAGCACACGATCAAGGCCGTGTGCGTGGTCCATAACGAGACGTCGACGGGATGCCGCACGCGGATTGACGACGTGCGCCGCGCCATGGACGACGTGGGCCATCCCGCCCTGCTGATGGTCGATTCAATTTCGGGCCTCGCCGCCGCCGATCTGCGCCACGACGACTGGGCCATCGACGTCACGGTCGCCGGCTCGCAGAAGGGCATGATGCTGCCGCCCGGCCTGTCGTTCACCGCTGTCAGCGACAAGGCGATCGCCGCCTCCAAGACCGCCAAGCTGCCGCGCGCCTACTTCATCTGGGATGACATGCTGTCGGCCAACGAAACGGGCTTTTTCCCCTATACGCCGGCAACCAGTCTGCTGTGTGGCCTTGCCGAAGCCATCGACATGCTGAACGAGGAAGGCCTCGAGAACGTGTTCACCCGTCACGAGCGTCTGGCGGAAGCAACGCGTGCCGCCGTCCGCGCCTGGGGTCTCGAACTCAACTGCCGTGATTCAAAGTATTACTCGCCGGCGGTTACGACCGTTTTGATGCCGGACGGACACAACGCCGACCAGTACCGCAAGGTCGTGCTCGACACGTTCAACATGTCGCTCGGCACGGGGCTCAACAAGCTTGCCGGCAAGGCATTCCGCATCGGCCATCTGGGCGATACCAACGAGTTGACTGTGATGGGGGCTCTGACCGGCGTGGAGATGGGGCTATCACTCGCTGGCGTGCCGCACAAGAAGGGCGGCGTCGACGCGGCGATGGCGGTTCTGACGCAGAGTATGAAGCCGGCTGCCGCAAAGGCCGCGTAATTTTCAAGTCCAGAGCATCGGAATAGCGAATGGCGACTGGAAACAGCCGCCATTTTTCGTGACAGATCAGGGTTTCAGGCCAGCAATCGTGATCTGCATCTTGCAGCGATTGCCAAGCTGCATGAACTTCGAGCGAACGCAGCTCTTCACCTTCGAGACCGTCGGATTTTCCCCGATACAAAGCCGGCGCACGTCCGACTCGCAGGCTGCACGCAGTGCCGGCGTCACTTCCGGCGGCAGTTGGATTTCTTGAGCTTCGACTGACGCTACCAGCGTCAACACCGCACCCGCGGCGATTGCCCCCTTTGAAAACATCATCACATCCTTTGACTGCTTTTTATAATTGCACTGCAGCACGTGCTAACCCGGCGATAAAGGCAAAATTGGTGCAGCGCGACAACTCACCCCAGCAAAGCATGAAACAATGTTGCAGACCGTGCGGAAAATGAACTGCGTTAAAGGCAGCTCGTGCGCGCTCGGAACTTTTGCAGTGTCTAAGCTAACTCGCCGCCGGGCTTGGGCTTCTGCGCCTTCACATGTGCCGGGGTGCCTGTGGCAACAGCGCTTCCGTGAGCCGAACAGTGTGTCCTCGTCCTTATGGATGACATCGTTGGCGCCAGCCGCCTCCAGAGCGATGCGGCGCTTCTTCGTGACCTGACCGCTGATAACCACGATGGGTCCCGCGTACGCAGCACTTCGCAGATAAGGAATGGCCTGCAATGCAGTGTCGGAGGGCTTCAACAAGTCGGCCAGAAAATCGATCTGCGGTTTCTTCGCCATCACGCGATCGACAGCGGCGCCCGATCGTGGTGGCTTTTGCCGCGTCGGGGGTTAACCGCAGAATGCCAAACGCATGTTTGAAAATCTTGCTTACCGAACGCCAGATTTCGGCACCTGTTTTCAAATCACACGACGGGCGTGGTTCCGGCCGCAGCGCGCCGCCAGGCCGTGTAGCTGGTGTCGATGCGGCGGGACATGCCGTCGTATCCCGCGACATGAGCAATAGTCGCCTCGGCGATCCGGTCGACCGTCGCGCGCAGTTGGAGCGTGGCACTGGCGATCGTCGCCCCGTGCCGCTGATGCAGGATGTCGCGGAAGATCACGTCGAGGGTACGGGCTTCCGCCATGCTCGTTCGGAACTCATCGCGAGTGGCGGCACGGATTGCCGAGCGCTCGCCCTCTGCCAGACTCTCCCAGACGCTCAATGTCACGTTCAGCGCGACCGTGCTGCCGGCTGTGCCAAAGCAGCCCGCCATGCCGTGAGGCGCGTTGGCCGCAATGCCGGTTACCGAGCTACGCAAAGCGTCGCCGCCGTCCGCAGCCTCGATAACGCCGGCCGCGAGGCGGGACGCGAGTTCAGCCTCCGGCATGACGACGGCTTCCGCTCCAAGACCGCGCGCGACGTCACGCGTCAGCCCTCGGACGAACAGTCTCAGGTCGGCGATGTCTTCCAGGGTTGCGATGGGACGCTTCGACCACACGATCGGACGAACACCCGCGTGGGCCGCAAGCAAAGGCTTCACGCCTAAAGGCCGAGCCAGATCATCCCACAACGCTTCACCGCCGCCGACTGTCAGCCAGCCTACGAGATCCCCAGGCGGCAGAGCACTGCTTCCTGGCAAGCCCGCGAAGTAAGCGAAGGCGGGATGCCGGTCGATGCGGCTATGGTCGGTGTCGAAGTAGAGGTCGGCGCTGGCGCGCGCGGCAGCGTCGACATGCTCGATCACGATGCGGCGTTCTGTGAGTTCAGAGATGCGGCACGCAAGCCGGCGGCCGCTGTCGCCGAGGCCGACGCCGTTATCGGGCCACGCCATGGCGAACTTCAATCGGCGCACGGAAATCGCGGGAGCGGCGGGCGATCCAACGGCGGCGCTCGTAGCGGCCGGAGCAAGAGCCCCGGCGGCCATGATTGCCGCAGCGCTGGTCGTCTTGAGAAAGTCGCGACGGTCCATCGTTCAGGTTCCTGCCCAGTCACCCAGGCCGGACGCATCAAACCGCAACGACGGCGAAATAACAACAACCGAAGGCCGGTGGGCCCATCAAGGCTGCATCGGTAGGAACCGGTTTACAACATTGAAGAAGACCTCACGGCCCACGTATCCGGGAATCCGCTCCAACTCACGGCCGTTCTCGAGGATGAGAACGGTCGGCACCGTATTGATCGGCGATTTGAGGGACAAGCGGTCGACGTCAGGCGCATTGATATCAATGAACCGCATCGGCGCCAGTTTGGAGCGCCCCGAGATCTGGTAGGCCGGCAGCACATCACGGCGGATCACGTCGCAATAGAGACAGCCGTCGACCTCGATGACGATGATCTCGAGACCCGTGCTGTCGGGAAGGGCGACGGTTTCCAGGTCGGGCGCCGCCCGGGCCGCGACAGTCAATCCCAGGACCGCGACCGACAAGCAGATTGCAAAAAGAAGCCGTGACATGACGCTACTCGAATGACGCGCGGGTTCGCTGATCGCCCCGCCGGATAATGCTAGCTGAGCGCCGTCGCAATTGGCGGCAGAAATGAAGAGCTGGTTAAACCGCCGCGTATTGTGAAACGTACGCGCGGCTGGCGCTGCACCGGCCTTCTTTCCGGGCCTCGATTGGAGTGGGGCCGGACCGCTCAGCGAGGCCATGAAAAACGCGCTTCCCATGGCGAAGACCAAACCCGACCCCGCAATGCCGGCAGAGGCCGCAACGGTGGTTGCCCAGCGGTCGCTGTCGCCGCCCAGCCGTGCCGCCCATTCTCGCGATCCGACCGCGATGGCTGCCAGCGCTGAAACCGTGATTGCAGTGCCCCGGGCCATGGCGAAAGTTGCAAACACAACGGTCCAAAGGGTCCAAAGCATGCCCGGGCTCAGGGCGAGCGACGGAAGGTCCCGCGAGCACCGGCATCAGCGCCATGAAACGCTGTCAGGAGGGCGAGACCGAATTGCCGGCTCATGACTTGTGGCAGCTCACCGACACGGTTGTCGCGTAACCGAGGCCTGTGCCCATGTTCTGGTTGCCCGCAGTCAAAGAGCCGGAGAAAGCATCGTTCAGCTTTTGCAGGTCTTCGAGGTCCTTGTCGGCGTTGCCGACGCTGGCCAAACATCCAGCGGGCGCCCCGGCGCTGATTTTCACGGGGTTGTCCTTGATGAGGTCGAAGGCGATGAAAAAGCTCTGGTCGTAGACAGCGAAGTTGAAGCCCGGCGCGTCAGCGGGGACGGGTTCGGCCAGCGGCATCGTGAAATGGAGCGCCAGAACGCCATCCTTGTGCTCCAACCAATAGTTCTTGGGCGGCGCCAGGGGCACGGGCTTGTCGCCGAGCTTGACGAACGTGAAATAGTCAAACTCCTTCAGTCCATCCATGTTGACCTGGGCGAGTTCGGCCAGCTCTTCTCGCGAGTAGGTGCCGTCACCATTCTTGTCTAGGCCCTGGATGGCCATAGACGTGTACATGTCGTCGAAGGTCCAGCGGTGCTCCAGACCGGTCACCTTTCCCTGATCATAAAGCACGGTCGTCTCGACATTGACCCAGACATGGGGATGGGCCTCGGCGACCGACGGGCTCTGAAGCAAGTAAAATGCCCCAGCGGCTCTGACAGCCTGCCACAATTGTGTCCGCCGCATATCAACCCACTCCCCGCATTCTGGCTCGGTCTGACATGGTGAAGGCCAACGATCGTCGCAAGACCGGCGAGGCGCCGAAGGCGGATCACTTGCCACCGCTTCATTGGCCGAGATTAGAGCAGAAGGATGGCTTGGGCATCGGACACTGTTCGGCCCCTCTTGGATGTTATATAATCCATTCGTAAGAATGCAAGGTGGCGGTCTCTGCAGGATAGAGGCGACCGAAACTCCGCAAAGGGCAATCGATGAAGGGCCGCATCACGATCTGGCGGAAGTCAGGTTTGACACCACGGGCGGCGCTTCCCGCCGCCATCCTGGCGGCGACCATCTGGGGAGGGTCAGGGGCATGTGCTCAATCCGGCAGCCTCGTTGTCACCGTGACTATCAAACCGATTCACGCCCTCGTCTCTCAAGTCATGGAAGGCGTTGGAACGCCCAGACTTCTCATTCAGGGCCAGAACTCGCCCCATACCTTCGTCATGCGGCCGTCAGACGCCCGTGCACTGCATTCCTCCGGCGTATTCTTTCGCGTTTCGGAGCAGACGGAGCCCTTCACCGCCAAAGTCGTGAAGGCTCTGCCGCAATCGGTGAAGGTCGTGACGTTGGCCAACGCGCCCGGTCTGGAACTCCTCGACGTGCGCGAGGGCGAAACTTTTGAAGGTCACTCCGATGAGCACGAATCCCAGCATCACGAGGGCCAACCGCGCGATGGCCACATCTGGCTCGACCCTGAAAACGCCAAGGCGATGATTGCAGAGATCTCGCGGGTTCTAAGTGAGGTTGCCCCCGAACATGCCGCGACCTGGAAGTCAAACGCGGCTAAGGCGACTGCGGAAATCGGCGCCCTGCAGCAGGAGATCGCTGTCGAGACAGGTCCACTCGCGGCCAAGCCGTTCGTCGTCTTCCACGACGCCTACCATTACTTCGAGCGACGCTTCGGATTGGCGGCTATCGGCTCGATCACGGTTTCACCTGAGGTGCAGCCATCAGCCAAGCGGCTCACGGAAATTCGCAAAAAGATCAAAACGCTGAAGGCGGAATGTGTGTTCGCCGAACCGCAGTTCCAATCGAAACTGGTGTCAACCGTGATCGAAGGAACCGGTGTGCGGGCCGGAACGCTCGATCCCGAGGGCGCCCTCGTCGAGCCCGGACCGCGGGCCTACGCCGCACTTCTGCGAAATCTCGCGACCGGTCTGAAGTCGTGTCTCGTCAAATCATGACGACAAGAAAAAGGACGGCCCGTAGGACCGCCCTGTTTTGGTTGCGGAGTTCCCGCCAAGCGGCGTTTGTTATTACTGCACCGAAGCGCTTTTCTGCGGGACGGTCACGGTGTTGCTGCTGGCGCGGCGGAATTTGACGACGCGCTTCTCCTCTGGCTCCGCTGCGGGCGTGGGCTCTTCTTCATAGCTGGCCGTTACCGTGCCGGTCTGGAAGCGCTGCCAGGTCACCGTCACCGTCGTGCCCACCGGCACGCGCGGATACAGATCGAGCACGTCCTCGTTGAACATACGGATGCAGCCCTTCGAAACGGCCTGACCGATGGTCCAGGGCGCATCGGTTCCGTGGATTCGGTAGGTGCTCGAGCCCAGATAAAGCGCGCGCACGCCAAGTGGATTCATTGGATGTCCGCCGGGCACCCAGCTCGGCAGGCGGGGATTCTCGCGGATCATGTCAGGCGTCGGCGTCCATGACGGGTTTTCACGCTTCATGGTGACAGCCGTGCGACCCTGCCAGCGGCTCTGCTCGCGCGGTACGGCGATCGGATAACTCAGCGCCTGCCCGGGTTTGGTGATGAGATACAGTCGGCGGTCCCCGAACGAGACGATGATCTGGCTAGGCTTGTACTGCTTGCTGAAGGACACGAGGGTGCGCTTGCCGCCCCACTCGTTATCTCCGCCCCACAGGAAATCGATCGCACCTTGGGCTTGGGCACCGTCAGGCGCCATACCGGCAGCAAACGTGGCAACGACGGCGCCAAGGGCGAGTCGGGTCAGGATCTTGCGAACGGACATATCTACACTCCGCATTTTTTATCGCTACGCATTGGACTTTGGCTGGAAGCCGGCTCAACCCGCCTTCCGGGCTCAAGCCATCCTTGCGCAAGTATGATGAATGCTTCGTATAACCCGGTCCCGTTTTCAGCGGGAGAGCAAGGATGCAACACTTGTCGCCCAATTGATGCTTTGCAACAGAATGCCTTTTCTCCTTGTTTGTCTGTGCCTTGAGCAGAAGTGTCAGAATTGTGGCAGTGGCCGGTGAGTCACAGGCCATTCGTTAAGATTTGGTAAATTTTCTGTCCGTCGCGCTGATAAAATTTTCATGTTTTGTTCTCATTTTGACTTGACGCTTGGGCGCTTTCAAAATAGAACAAAAAAAGAACATCGTTGCTCTTTCAAAGTCTTCACCCCAGTTGTGCGAGAGCGTCCCTCATGCTCCAGGCGGCCTCCTCCCCCGATTCCTCGACCGCCGGATGCGACCTCAGGGTCTCGCGTGCGCAAGCCGGGCTTTCGCTCTCCTCGGGAAATGTCCGGCTCGAGGTGCGCCGGAGCGAGAATCCCCCCCTCTCGCTCCGGCCCCTTGCTCTTCATCGCAAAGCGCACGGACTGCACTTCTCGAGAGCCTGCGCACAGCCATCGATAGAATCGAGCGGCAGGCCCCGCTTGGTCACCATCGGGGCGCCGGCCAAGCGCACAGCAACGCCTGGACGCTCGGCGTGCCTCAGATCGATGCCAGACTTGGGCCCCTGGGTCTCGATCCCGGCGGCATCCATGAAGTGAAGCCGAAGACGACCGGGGCCGGGGCACGTTGCGCAGCGCTCGCTTTCGCCTTGCGGCTCGCCGCGCGGCGGTTGCAGCACATCTGCGCCGGCAAACCGGCGGTTGATCCCCGCATTCTCTGGTGCACGACGACGGCGGCGGCAGCCGAATACGGACACCTCTACGGGCCGGGCCTTGCAGCGTTCAGCCTCGATCCCCGATCTCTCATCGTCGCTGAGGCCGCGCGCACGCCCGAGGTGCTATGGGCCATGGAAGAAGGGCTTCGCTCCGGCAGCCTGGCGCTCGTCCTGGGCGATCATGACGATGTCGGGCTGACACCGGCGCGCCGATTGAGCCTGGCGGCGGAAGAAACCGGCACGCCTTGCGTACTTTTAACTCCCGCTCATGTGCCTGGGTGCGCCGCAACGGCAACGCGCTGGCGTATCGCCACCGCAGCCAGCGCCACCCATGCCTTCGATCCGCTTGCCCCCGGCGATATGCGCTGCGAGGCAATGCTGGAACGATGCCGCTCGGCGAGGGCCGGCGCCGACGTCGACTGCCTGCTGGAATGGCGCGTCGGGGCGAGCGTGGGCGGCTTCCATCCTGCCGCGCACTCTTCTCAATTGCACCCTATCGCCAAAAGCCGGTCCTTGTGGCACAGAACCGCAAACGGTGGCCGGCCATGAAACGCTTTCTGTCGGTATGGCTGCCGGCCTGGCCGGTCGAACGTCTCGAACGTCACGAGCCCGGCTGCGTGCCCGGCAACCGGCCCTTCGCACTGGTCGAAGCCGATGCACACGGTCTGCGCATCACCGCCGTCAACCTCCGCGCTGCCGCGGAGGGTCTCGATATCGGAACCGCTCTGGCGGATGCCCGGGCGGCTCTGCCGGGGCTTGTCGTGAAGCCTGCCGAGCCGGTGCTGGACGCCCGCGCCCTTCTGCGGCTGGCACGCTGGTCCGGCCGCTATGGACCGGCGCGCAACCGCGACGGCATCGACGGCCTGTGGATTGATACGACCGGCGTCGCGCACCTGTTCGGCGGCGAAGAGGCGCTGCTGACGGATCTCGTCGGGCGCCTGCAGCGCTTCGGCATCACCGCACGCGCCGCGATCGCCGGTACGCTGGGTGCTGCACACGCACTGACGCGCTTTTCCACCTCGGCGCGCACCCCTTGGGTGATTGCCGCGCCGGGCGACGAACGCCGGGCTCTCGAAGGTCTTCCGGTCGAGGCCTTACGCCTCATGCCCGATGCGGTGCTGCTACTGCGCCGTCTCGGCCTGCGCCGCATCGGCCAGCTGTATGACCTGCCGCGCGCCGCGCTCGAAAAGCGCTTCCATCCCTCCCGGCAGAACGGACAAGGAGAGCGCAAGGCGGCGGACGCCATCGGCGCGGTGCTGACGCGTCTCGATCAGGCGCTCGGCATGCAGGAGGAACCGCGCCGGCCGCTGCGCGAGCCCCCGCTGCTGGGCGTGCGCCGCACATGGGCCGAGCCGCTGATCTCCTCTGATGCGCTGGTCGCCGAAATTGTCCGGCTGACCGAGGACATGTGCGCGTCTTTGAAAGACACAGCTCTTGGGCTCAGGCGCGTGCGTCTGTCGCTCTATCGCGCCGACGGTACAACGGCGGAGATCGAGACGGGGTTTGGACGTGCAAGCCGTGACGCCGGCCATGTAACCCGCCTCCTAGGTGAAAAGCTCGCCGGCGTCGAAGCCGGATTCGGCATCGACGTGGCGGCGCTCGACGCGATCGCCGTGGAGCGGCTCGATGCCAGCCAGATCGCCCTCGATGCAGGCCGCGGCCGCGCCGAGAGCGGCGATTGCGCTACGTTTGTCGACCGGCTCGTCAACCGGCTCGGCGCCTCACGGGTTTACTGCCTCGCTCCCCAGCCAAGCCATATGCCCGAGCGCGCGAGTGTCCGCGCTCCGGCGCTGGCGTCTACCGGCGATTTCACCGAGGCCAGCGGTGGCCATCTGCGCCCGCACCTGCTGCTCGCCTCACCCGAAACCATCAGCGTGATGGCCGAAGTGCCAGAAGGTCCGCCGCGCCAGTTCACCTGGCGGCGCGCATTGCATCGCATCGTCAAGGCTGAGGGGCCCGAGCGCATCGAACCGGAATGGTGGCGCTGGCTCGCCCGGCCAAACACGCAGACAGCAGGCGGCGGCGACGGCAATGACGACAACGGGCTTGGCGAACTCGTTCCGCCGCCCTCGAGAAACCGGCCGCGCGATTACTACCGCCTGGAAAGCGACGACGGGCGGCAGTTCTGGGTGTTCCGCGAGGGTCTCTACCAATGCAGTGCCAAGGAGGGCACGCCGCGCTGGTTCGTGCATGGCCTGTTCGGGTGAGGTGAAGGCGTGCCATGCGTTATGCCGAGTTGCAGGCGACGACCAATTTCTCCTTCCTGCGCGGGGCATCCCACGCCGATGAACTCGTCGCGCAGGCAAAGATCCTTGGTCTTTCCGCGATTGCCGTCTGCGATCACAACACGCTCGCCGGCGTCGTGCGCGCGTATGTCGCCGCGAAGAAAGCAGAGATCCGCCTGATCGTTGGCGCGCGCCTCGATCTCCAGGATGCGCCCGGCCTGCTCTGCTTTCCCACCAGCCGCGCCGCCTATGGCCGCCTGTGCCGGCTTTTGTCGCTCGGCCAGGGCCGCGCGGAGAAAGGCCAGTGCACGCTTTTTCTCACCGATGTCACCGCGCACGCGGACGGCAATATTTTTATCGCGCTGGCGCCGCCCGGCGCCGAAGGAGCGAACGAGGATATCGCCTTCGAAAGTCGCCTGCGCACCGTCAAGGCCGCGCTCTCACCGTCACGGCTCTATCTGGCAGCCACGCATCGATTCCGCGGCGATGACCGCGCCCACATCGCCGCTCTGGCCGGAATCGCACGGCGTTGCGGCACACCGCTCGTCGCCACCAATGATGTGCTCTATCACGAGCCGTGCCGCCGCCCGCTGCAAGACGTGCTGACTTGCATCCGTCACCACACGACGATACGAGAAGCGGGCTTCCTGCTCGAAGCCAATTCCGAACGCCACCTTAAGCCGCCGGCCGAGATGGCGCGATTGTTCAGAGGTTTCGAGGATGCCATCGCACGCACGGCCGAGATCGCGGACGCCTGCCGCTTTTGCCTCGATGAACTCGTCTACGAGTATCCCGGCGAGCCGGTACCGCCCGGCACCACGCCGCAGGCCCACCTCGAGAGCCTCGTCGTGGACGGCGCGCGTCGGCGCTTTCCCGACGGCGTGCCACCCAAGGTGCAGGCCGTCATCGAACGCGAATTGAAGTTCATCGACGAGCTTGGCTTCGCGCCATACTTCCTCACCGTGCACGATATCGTCAGCTTCGCCCGCTCGCTCGCCATCCTGTGCCAGGGCCGCGGCTCGGCGGCGAATTCGGTCGTGTGCTATTGCCTCGGCATCACGGCGGTCAATCCGGCCGAGGTCGAGCTGCTGTTCGAGCGCTTCGTCAGTCATGCACGCAAGGAGCCGCCCGACATCGACGTCGACTTCGAGCACGACCGGCGCGAGGAGATCATCCAGTACATTTATGCCCGTTACGGCCGCGACCGGGCCGGCCTCGCCGCGACCGTCATTTCCTACCGCGCCCGCTCCGCGGTGCGTGACGTCGGCAAAGCGATGGGACTTTCGGAAGACACGGTCGCAGCCCTCGCCGGCATGGTGTGGAGCACCCGCTCGGGCGGCGCCTTGCCGGAGAAGTATGTTCGCGAAGCCGGACTGGATCCGGGCAATCCGCTGCTTGCAACTGTGCTGCGACTTGCGGAGGAATTGATCGGCTTTCCCCGGCACCTGTCGCAGCATGTCGGCGGCTTCGTTCTGACGCGCGGCGCGCTGGTCGAAGTCGTTCCGGTCGGCAACGCGGCGATGGCCGACCGCACCTTCATCGAGTGGGACAAGGACGACATCGCAGCACTCGGGCTTCTCAAGATCGACGTGCTGGCGCTCGGCATGCTGTCGTGCATCCGCCGGGCCTTCGATCTGCTGCGCGAGCATCACGGCCTCGACATGACGCTGGCGAAAGTGCCGCGCGAGGATGCGGCGACCTACGACATGCTGTGCCGCGCCGACTCGATCGGCGTGTTCCAGGTCGAAAGCCGCGCGCAGATGAACATGCTGCCGCGCCTGAAGCCGCGCTGCTTCTACGATCTCGTCATCGAAGTCGCGATCGTGCGCCCGGGCCCGATCCAGGGCGACATGGTACATCCGTATCTGCGCCGCCGCTCAGGCACGGAGTCCGAGCATTATCCGGCACCCTCGCCCGAGCATGGCCCGGCCGACGAGTTGCGCCAGATCCTCGGCAAGACCAAGGGCGTGCCGCTGTTCCAGGAGCAGGCCATGCGCATTGCCATGGTGGCGGCGAAGTTCTCCGACGAAGAGGTCAACGAACTGCGCAAGGCGATGGCCACGTTCCGCCGCCGCGGCACCATCGGCCTGCTGCAGGAGAAGATGATCATGGCCATGGTGGCGCGCGGCTACGACCGCGCCTTCGCCGAACGCTGTTTCAACCAGATCAAGGGCTTCGGCGAATACGGGTTTCCGGAAAGCCATGCGGCGAGCTTTGCGCACCTCGTCTACGTCTCGGCCTGGCTCAAATGCCATTATCCCGCGGCCTTCGCATGCGCGCTGCTGAACTCTCAGCCGATGGGATTCTATGCCCCTGCCCAGATCGTGCGGGATGCGCGCGAACATGGCGTCGAGGCGCGCGCCGCGGACGTCAACTTGAGCGACTGGGATTCGACGCTGGAATCATCAACCCCCTCTCCCCATCGTTCTTCGCGATGGGAAGAGGATAAGGGGCCGGCTCTGCGTCTCGGCCTGCGCCAGATCGACGGCATGCAGGAAGAGGAAATCAGGAAGCTCGTCGCGGCTCGCCCATTCTCGTCGGTGCACAACCTGTGGATGCGCGCCGGCGCGCGTCTTGCCGCGCTGGAGAAGCTCGCCGCCGCCGATGCCTTCTGGTCCATCGGCCTCGACCGGCGGCAGGCCCTGTGGGAGTTGAAGACGCTCGCCAACGCTCCGCCGCTGCCTCTGTTCGCATGGAGCCAGACGCGAGAAGCCGGCATCGAGGCGGAGGTCGCCTTGCCATGCATGCCCCAGTCGGAGCACGTCGTGTGCGACTACCAGACCCTGCGGCTGTCGCTGAGAGCCCATCCCATGAGCTTCCTGCGCGCGCGCCTCGAGAGCGAACGCATCTTTGCCTGCCGGGACGTGCGCACCTTGAAGGATGGCGCGTGCGTCGCGGTCGCCGGCGTGATCCTCGTGCGCCAGCGACCGGGCTCGGCGAAGGGCGTCGTGTTCATGACCATCGAGGACGAGACGGGCGTCGCCAACGCGGTGGTATGGCCAAAGACGCTGGAACGTTTCCGCAAGGTCGTGATGCAGGCGCGCCTCATCGTCATCACCGGTCGCATCCAGCGCCACGAGAACATCGTCCACGTCGTGTCGGCAAAGCTCGAGGATCGCAGCGAATGGCTGGCGCTACTGTCGCAGGACGCCCAAGAACTGCGCCTTGCACTTGCCAGCGCCGATGAAGTTCTCAATCCCAGTCCCGACCCGGCGGAAGCAACGCAACGGAACCATCATCCCCGCTGGACACGCAACACACCTCGTCCGCGTCCCGTTCATCCGCGCGGCGAACGCATCATTACGAAAACGCGGGTGCCGGACGTCATTCCTAAATCAAGGGATTTCCACTGACCGGGCCGCTCACGGAACCGCGCGATGAGCGATGCGGCCGGAGAACGCCCTGATGCGATCCGCGTCACGTCGATCAGTTCTTCACGGTCTGGCTGGTGGACCTCCCTTCCACACCCATGAAAACCGCCAGGATGCGCATTGTGCCGGCACCCGTGTTGCGGTCATTGTTGGGCGTCGACATCGCTTCCAGAACCGCCTCTCCCGCCCGATCGATGCAACGCCCTTGTCGCCATAGTCGACCGTCAACTCGCCCTCCAGCACATAACCGAAGGCTGGCACGCCATGCGTACATCCCTTTTCCTGGCCGGGCGTCAATGCCACCACCACCGCCATTACGCGCGGAGACCCTGCCGGATATGCGATCGTCTCGCCCTTGATGGTTTGTCCCGACGACACCAGCGGCGTCACCGTCGGCAAGGCGCGTTGAGCCGGAGCTTCAGCATGCGTACCCACAGCAAACCCGGTCGCTGCCGCAATCAGCACAAGCTCTAGAAGGCGAGCCCACGGACACAGTCCTTCACGGGCATTCCATGCCATCGAGTTCCCCCTATAATCACCGCATGATGCCCCCTACTACGCTGCCTGTTTCTCGTTCCCCCCGCAATGCCGCTACGATCCCGCGCCGATGGGCGTGCCTGGCTTTTGCCGGCTTGTTCGCCTTATCAGCAGCCATGCCGACTTCCAGCCAGCAGCGCCAGCTTTCTCCGGAGACGGAGACCGGCCGCAGCGACCAGAACCTTGCCACCGCCTCGCGCTACATGATTTCCACGGCCAACCGGTTCGCGAGCGAGGCAGGCCGCGAGATGCTGCGGGCGGGCGGTTCGGCCGTCGATGCAGCGATCGCGGCCCAATTGGTGCTCGGCCTTGTCGAGCCGCAGTCGTCAGGGCTCGGAGGTGGCGCCTTCATGCTGCATTGGGCCCAGCAGACGCGCCAACTCGTCACTTACGACGGTCGGGAAACGGCGCCCGCGAGCGCCAAACCGGATCGGTTCTTACGCGACGGCACGCCGATCCCGTTCGACGACGCCGTTCATTCAGGGCTGTCGATCGGCACACCAGGTCTCGTGCGTCTGTTGGCGGCCGCTCACCGCGCGCACGGAAAGCTGGCCTGGCCAGCGCTATTCGCGCCCGCGATCCGCCTTGCCGAGAACGGATTTGTAGTCTCCCACCGGCTCAGTTTCCTGCTTGCATGGAATGGCGCGGACAAGTTCGACGCGGCGGCCCGGGGCTACTTCTTCGACGACGCCGGCCGCGCCCGTCCGGTGGGCCATGTCCTCAAGAACCCAGCCTACGCGGAGACGCTCAAAATGGTTGCCAGTGAGGGTGCCGATGCCTTCTACAAGGGTCGGATCGCACAGGCGATCGTCGAAGCCGCGCAAAATGCACCGCGCGCGCCCGGCGACATCACGGCCGGCGATCTCGAAAGTTACGCCAGCAAGGAGCGGCCGTCCGCGTGCGTGCCCTATCGAGTTTACAGCGTGTGCGGCATGGGTCCACCGTCGTCGGGCGGGGTCGCGGTTGCCCAGATCCTTCAGTTCCTCGAACCTTTCGATCTGGGCCGCGCGCCATCCGCACACGCGATGCACCTGATCGCCGAAGCCGAGAAGCTCGCCTACGCGGATCGCGACCGCTACCTCGCCGACCCCGATTTCGTAGCCGTTCCGGGCGGATTGACGGATGCCGGCTACATCGCCGAGCGCCGTCACCTAATCGACGCTGGCACTGCCATGAAACGGCCGTCCTTCGGCGTGCCGCCCGGCACCGACAGTAGAGCCTTCGGCGACGACGCAACACTCGAGCGCTCCGGCACCAGCCACATCTCGGTTATCGACACCGAGGGCAACTCGGTGGCCATGACAACAACCATCGAAGGCGCGTTCGGATCCGGCGTCATGGCCGCAGGTTTTCTCCTCAACAACGAACTGACAGATTTCTCATTCAGACCGGCGGGCCTCGACGGTGCGCCGGCAGCGAACAGGGTGGAGGGCGGCAAGCGCCCGCGCAGCACCATGGCCCCGACGATCGTGTTCGACGACAAGGGCGACGTCGTCGCGGTTCTCGGCTCGCCCGGCGGCGGCCGCATCATTCTCTATGTGGTCAAAAGCCTCGTCGCCCTGCTGGATTGGAAGATGGATGCGCAGGCAGCGGCCGCCGAACCGAACTTCGGCAGCATGGGCGGGGCCGTGGAAATCGAATACAGCTGGCAATCGCTGCTGTACGGCCTGAGGCTCAAGTCTTATGGCCATGCAGTCGTTCCGGATCTGATGAACTCGGGCACACAAATCGTGATGCGGCGGGACGGCACGGTCGACGGCGGAGCCGATCCCCGACGCGAGGGCGCGGCACTTGGAGATTGAGATGTCGAGGCCGTTGATCACCATCGCCGGCGCGGGAATCCTCGGTCTGTGGCAAGCGTTGACCCTGGCCCGAGGCGGACATCGCGTCCGGCTAGTCGATCAGAGCTCTGAACCGGCCGAGACCTGCACGAGCCGTCATGCAGGCGCGATGCTGGCGCCCGATTGCGAAGCAGAATCCACACCGGCCGAAGTGCGGGATTTCGGACGCCAGGGTCTCGATCTGTGGCGAGCGTACTATCCCCAAGTGGTCGGCGGCGGCAGTCTCGTTGTCGCCGGTGCCCGGGATCAACCGGAACTGACGCGGTTTGCCCGCATGACGCAAGGCCATCGCACCATCGATCGCGCCGGTGTCGCTCGCCTCGAACCCGATCTCGCAGACCGCTTCGAGACAGCGCTCTTCTTTGCGGATGAGGGCCATGTCGTCACGCCGCAAGCCCTTTCATTCCTGCTGAGTGCCGCGCGTGACGCCGGCGCTGCCATTCACCTCGGCACACCGTGCGACCGGAGTGAAGATGGCGATATCGTCATAGACTGTACGGGGCTGGGCGCGCGCGATGCGCTGCCCAATCTGCGCGGCGTGCGTGGGGAGCGGGTGCTTATCGCGACCCGCGACATCCGGTTATCGAGACCGGTGCGGCTGCTGCATCCGCGACACCCGCTCTACATCGTGCCGTGGGGGAACGGCCGTTATCTCATCGGCGCAACTATGGTCGAGAGCGAAGACTTGGGTCCGATCACGGTGCGTTCGGCGCTGGAGCTTCTCGGTGCGGCCTACGCTGTCCACCCCGCATTCGGTGAAGCTGCGGTCCTGGAAACAGGCGCGGGCGTGCGCCCAGCTTTTCCCGACAATGTTCCGCGCGCTATCGTGCGCGATAGCGGCCGGCGCATCTACGTCAACGGCGCCTACCGGCATGGCTACCTTTTGGCGCCCGTGCTCGCCGCCGCGGTTCGCGACTTCATCGAACAAGGCTGGCAACACCCGCTGATTTCGATCGAAAGCTGAGCGGGCACTCCGCTGGCAGTCGCTCCGTCGACGCCATGCCGAGTCTTTCGCCGCGCGTCAAGTCCTGCAACGCTTCGACATCTCGAAACGACAACCGCAGCAAACAAGCATTGTGGTGAGATTGGCGGCCTTGTAATAAGCAACGGTGAAGAAACACTCGCATGAGCATGACGGACATCAGGCGCAGGCGCACCATGACGGCGGGGAGGCGATGGCCGCAACCGGCCATTCCCATGCGCAGAAAGATTTCGGCCGCGCTTTTCTCATAGGTATCGCGCTCAATACGGGCTTCGTCGCAATCGAAGCCGTCTACGGCATCTTTTCAAATTCGATGGCACTTCTTGCGGATGCCGGACACAACCTCAGCGATGTTTTCGGACTGCTGGTGGCGTGGGGCGCTGCCACTTTGGCGAAACAGGCCCCGACCGCGCGATACACCTATGGGCTTCGCTCGTCGTCCATCCTTGCCGCACTAACCAATGCCATGGTCCTGCTGCTGGCGGTCGGCGCGATTGTCTGGGAAGCGATCCGACGCTTCATCGCGCCCGAGCCCGTTGCCAGCACGACAGTGATGATCGTCGCAGCCATCGGCATTGTGATCAATGCGGCCACGGCCTGGTTGTTCATGTCCGGCCGGTACGACGATCTGAACATCAGGGGCGCATATCTGCACATGGCGGCGGATGCCGCCGTTTCACTCGGAGTGGTGGTTGCCGCGATCGTCATCATTGTCACCGGTTGGCTTTGGGTGGACCCGCTGGTCAGTCTGATCATTGCCGGCGTGATCGTTTGGGGTACCTGGGGTTTGCTCAGGGATTCGATGACGCTTGCCGTACATGGCGTACCGCCTGCAATTCGCGAGGGGGACGTGCGGCATACGCTCGCATCCCTGCCGGGCGTTGCGGCCATTCACGACCTGCACGTCTGGGCCATGAGCACGACGGATACGGCACTCACCTGCCACCTCGTCATGCCGGCGGGATGTCCGGGCGACGGCTTTCTGGCGGAGACGGCCCAGTTGCTGCATGACCGCTTCAATATCCAGCATATGACGCTGCAGATCGAGCGGGGGGACGGCCCGGCGTGTTCCCTGGAGCCGGATGACGTGGTCTGACGACCCCCGGATGGCTAGTTGCTTCGACGGCCCTCGCATGCCGCAGTAGCGCGTTCGGGCTGCTACCGTTATGGTCGGGCCATGACTCATTCCGAATACCAGACAGCCGGCGACACGAGCACATCATTCGGTTTCCGCCAAGTCCGTGCGGAGGACCGGCAGGGACTCGTCAACAAGGTCTTCGCCGGGGTAGCCGAACGCTACGACCTGATGAACGATCTCATGTCGGGAGGCCTTCACCGGCTGTGGAAAGATGACCTGATCGCCGCCATAAACCCGCCGCGCGCCGACCAATCCTTCCGGCTGCTCGATGTTGCCGGCGGCACGGGCGATGTGGCCCTGCGCTACACCCGGCGCGGGGGCCCGAATACGACCGCCGTCATCTGCGATATCAGCCGGGAGATGCTCGACGTGGGGCGGCGCAAGGTGCGCGAAGCGGGCCTCGATCACCGCATCGAACTCATCGAGGGAAATGCCGAGGCGTTGCCGTTCCCCGACAAGTCGTTCGACGCCTATACCATCTCGTTCGGCATCCGGAACGTGACCCATATCGATACGGCGTTGACCGAGGCGCACCGCATGCTGAAAACGGGCGGGCACTTCCTGTGCCTGGAATTCTCCGAATGCCAGATGCCGATGCTCGACCGGCTGTACGATTTCCACTCTTTCGAGGTCATCCCAAGATTGGGCAAGCTGACGGCGGGAGCGGCCGAGCCGTATCAGTACCTCGTCGAAAGCATCCGGAAGTTTCCAAAGCAGGACCGTTTCGCGGAGATGATCCGATCGGCTGGATTCGGCCAGGTCAGCTATCGCAATCTCTCCGGCGGCATCGCGGCGATCCATTCGGGATGGAAGATTTGACCGTCGAAGCGAAGGACAAAGCCGCAGGCCCCTTCGCGCCGCCTCTGTCAGATGCCGCACCTCGCGATCTGTGCACCGATTGCGGCATCTCGCGCACGGGCGATCACAAGCGCTGCGGCCACGCATGCCAGTTCATCCAGCCGAACTACTCGCGACTCGAAGCGCGCGTTCATGGACGCCAGCGCGATGCAACCAAGACCGACGAGATGTTTTTCGGCCCGTTCCGCCGCATGGCGCGCGCATCGCTCAACCCTCCGAGCCCGAACGCGCAGTGGACCGGCATCACGACGAGGCTCGGCGAAAGGCTGCTGGAATCGGGTGCCGTCGACGCCGTGCTGACCATAGCGCCCGATCCAACTGACTCATGGAAACCCATGCCGGTGATCGTCACGCGCGCGGCCGACATGGCTCAGTGCCGCGGCATGCGCATGGGCTACGCGCCCCTGCTCGCCCTACTGGAACCGGCGCGCGCGCAAGGCCACAAGCGCCTCGCCATGATCGGCATCCCATGCCAGGTCTATGCCCTGCGTGCGCTGGAAGCCGAACTCGGATTGGAGCGGCTGTATGTGATCGGCACGCCCTGCTCCGACAATACGACGACACAAAACTTCCATCGCTTCATCGAGCTTTTGTCGGAAGACCCGGCGACCATCACGTACCTGGAATTCCGCGTCGACTACCATGTCGAGCTGCGCTTCACGGATGGGCGCAAAAAGGAAATTCCGTTTCTGATGCTGCCGCTGTCCAAGCTGCCGCCGGATTTCTTTCCCCTCACCTGTCGCACGTGCGTCGACTATACGAACGTGCTGGCCGACGTCACGGTCGGATACATGGGCGGTCAGGGCTGGCAATGGCTTCTCGTGCGCAACGAGCGCGGCGAAGAACTCCTGTCCTTGCTCGATGGCGAGGTCCGTCTGGAATCGCCGGGTGAGGCCGGCAACCGGCGCGGGCCGGTCAAGGGCTTCATGCAGAACGTCGAACGCGCGGCGGGCGGACTGCCGCTGCGCGCCATGCCCGACTGGCTGCGGCCGATCGTCGGCTGGCTGATGCCCCGAATCGGACCGCGCGGATTGGAGTTTGCCCGTGCCCGCGTCGAGATGAAGGCGATCGAGACGGTGCTTCACCTGCGCCGGGAGCGCCCGCGCCGAGTGCGTCATATGATCCCGGCGCATGTCTGGCGTCTGGTCGAACCCTATGGACTGAAGCCCAGCCCCGACGAACTGCCCCGGCAAGACCAGTAGAATTGTTCAGGAATTGTCGCGGAGCGCAGCAAGCAGCTCGGGCGTCGGATAGCTGTCCTGAGGCAGGCCGAGCTTCTTCTGAACCACCTTGACGGCATCGCGCGTCTTCTTACCGATGCGGCCGTCGACTTCTCCGACATCGAAGCCCCGCTGCGCCAGCAACCGTTGCAGCTCCTTGGCGTCGTTGGCGCTGAGGACTGGGATGTCCGCGCTGCCCTTGCTCATCGGCGGCGCCCCCGCGATGCGGGTCGCGAGGTAAGCTGCGGTAATGGCGTAGTTCAGCGACTGGTTCCACTGCAGATAGACGTCGAAGTTCTGGTAGGCCAGGAACGCGGGACCCTTGCGGCCCATGGGCAAAACCAGCGCGGTCGGCAGCGCATCGCTTTCGAGCGCGGAGCCATCGGGCCGCGTCACCCCCCATTCGGCCCACTGCTTTCGTGGCAGGCGGATGTCGAGATCGGCCTGATCCCACGGCAAGGACTTCGTCACGCGCACCTCTTCGAGCCATGGTTCGCCGCGCCGCCAGCCCAGGTGCATCATGTAGTTCGCGGTCGAGCCGATGATGTCTGTGGAGTTGCGAAACAGATCGGGGTGGCCATTTCCGTCATAGTCGATGGCGTGCTCCAGATAGCGCGTCGGCAGGAATTGCGTTTGACCGAGTTCGCCGGCCCACGAGCCGATCATCTCATTGGCCGTCATGTCGCCGCGCTGGATGATCTGCAAGGCTGCCATCAGCTCGGCCCGGAACATCTCACCACGCCGGCAGTCATAACCGAGCGTCGCCAGCGAACGGATAATCGGCAGATTGCCCATGCCCGCGCCGAAGTCGCTCTCAAGCGCCCAGAATCCCGTGATGACCGGGGCTTGAACACCGAATTCCTTATCGACGCGCGCGAACGCGGCGGCATTGGCCTTGATCTGTTTGCGACCGTTCTGAACGCGACCCGGGGTTGCCAGCTTGTTGGAGAAGTCGAGGAAGCTGATCGAGAAGATTCCCTGCTTGCGATCTCGGGCGATAATGCCTTGATCGAGCGTGACGCTGCCGAGCGCGGACTGGATCGTGGACGGCTTGATGCCCTGGCTTGCGGCTTCCTTCTTGAAAGCAGCGAGCCAGCCCGCAAAGTCGCCGCTGTTCCGGCAGTTGGCTGGTTTGGGCGGGGGCGGCATTCCGGAGGTTGACGAGCGGGCCTTGATGGCTGGAGAGGGCCCGGTCGCGGCGGAAAGCTGATCGATGGGGAGAAGCGCCGGCGCTGGCGTCTTGGGCAGCTTGGGCGGGGTCAATGCGGGCCCGACGCCATCGACGCCGACGGCCGGAGCCTTCGCTTGGGGCCGTGCCGGCGCGACCGGCTTGGGCTCCTGCGCCTGCTCGTCCGTCGGGCCGAACATGATGTCTTGCGCCGCAACGGGCGCGGACGTGATCATGAACGCCGTGGCGACGATAAATGTGCCACGACGAATCCAATTACCGGCCATGGCCCTGCGCCCCTCGATATCTCCCCGACCCGCACAACAAAATCAGTCATGCCGACACTTGTGGCAAGTTCAAGACTGATCCGCCGAATTCCAGCCCGCAGACGATCAGGCGCTGCCTATCCTGATGCCGACCGCGAACACGACGAGACCTCCAGCGACGACCTCGAAGGCCGCGCGCCAGAAGTGGGTGTCCATATAGCGGGCCCGGACCCATGCGAACAGCCAAAGCTCGATGAGGACCACCACTATCGCGATGCCCGTCGCCGTCCAGAAATCCGGAATGAGATACGGCAGGGTTGGCCCAACCCGCCGAACATGGTCATCAATGCGGTGATGAAGCCTTTCTTCCAGGGGTGTCCGCGCCCCGAGATCATGCCGTCGTCAGCCATCGCCGCGGCAACTCCCATTGAGATGCCCGCGCCGACCGAAGCCGCCATGCCGACAAGAAATGTCTGCCACGGCTTGTGCGTGGCGAACGCGGCCGCGAAGATCGGCGCCAGGGTCGAGACCGAGCCGTCGATCAGTCCCGTAAGTCCCGGCTGGACGTACTGGAGCACGAACGCACGGCGCTCGGCGTGAGCTTCCTGTTGTACGACGTCGACCGTCAACTCGCTCTCGCTCAGATGCTGGACAATGCTGACATGCTTTTCCTCGATCGCGGCGAGATCACCGAGCAACTTGCGGATGGACGCATCGGCGGCGCGCTCCGTTGCAGAGCGGTAAAATTGACGGGTTTCCCGTTCAATCGCCTCGGCTTGAGCACGGACTTTCTCCAGGCCGAGCGGTCGCACCATCCAGATCGGCTCGTGACGAACGAACCCGCGCACGTCCTGCCGCCGGATGAGCGAAATATGCTCGCCGAACTTCTGCCGGTAGAGGTCGATCAGCCAGCGCCGGTTGCTCGTTTTCCTCCTCGGCCATTTTCGGTGAAGACCTTGGCGGACGCCGAATAGCTTTCGGCAAGGCCGTGTGCCTACTCGGCGTAAATCCGGCCGTGCTCCTCCTCGATCGCAATGGCCAGGGCGAGGATCTCGGGCTCCTGCAGGTCGGCGAAACTGCGCAATTCGTCTGCCTCCGGCTGAAATCAACCGAAATTAATTAGAACCATTCTAAAAAATGGGCAAGCCCGCGATCAAGCGGGCGTTTTTTCAGTGGCAGTCACGTCCCCCTCATTGTCTGCCGCTGCAGTGGCACCAGCCGGCCGATTGCCGCCGCGAGCCTTGTACCGTTCCGTCAGTTCCTCCCACTCGATCTCAAGCGAACCACCCATCGATTTGCGCTGTTTGTCCCAGTTGGTCAGCAGGTCGATGCAGGCGTGGTCGATGTAGTCGAGGTCGTGAATGTGGACTTTGACGTTGGCGTCGGGCCGCAAACGCTCCAGTTCATCCGCCAGCATCGGCAAGCGGATCAGCGTTGCGGAGCCCTTGAGATAGAGGTCCATACGGTTTTCGTTCGGCGTTTCCTCTTTGCGGATCTCCAGATGGGAGAAGGCATAGAGCAGCTTGGCGAGCGACAGGAACAGTCCCAATAGCACGCCCTTCAAAAGATCGGTCAGAACGATGGTGGCGATCGTGACGGCGTAGATCGCCACTTCGCCCTTGCCGAACTTGAGCAGGGTCGGCACGATCTTCGGATAGGCCAGCTTGTAGCCCGTGTAGACGAGAACGGCGGCCAAAGCCGACAACGGAATATAGCTCAGTGTCCACGGCAGCAGGCTTGCGAACAGCAGCAACCAAACTCCGTGAAAAATCGTCGAAGCGCGTGTCTTGGCTCCCGCCTCGACGTTGGCGCCTGAACGCACAATGACGCCCGTCATCGGCAGAACGCCAAGTACACCGCAAAGGGCATTGCCAATGCCCTGCGCCGTCAGTTCGCGATCGTACTTGGTGCGCGGTCCTGCATGCATCTGATCCACGGCGGTGGCGCACAGCAGTGTTTCGGCACTCGCGATGAAGGCGATGGCGAGCGCCCCGATTATCATGTGGGGATCGCCAAAAAAGCGCATGATGCTGTCCGGCGTCGGATAGATCACCGTCGACCAGATGTTGTCGGGCACATGGACATGCTTGATTTCGTCGAGCTTGAAGAAGGCGGCCGCCGCCATGGCTACAAGAACACCGACGAGCGGCGCCGGCACGATGCGCCAGCTCTTAGGCGTCAATCCGCTCCACGCGAAAATCGTCGCGATGGTCAGAACGCCGATCTTGCCAGCCGTCAGATGAAAGTCATCCGCGGCAATGGCATTTGCGATCGCGGCCGGAATACCGAGTAGGTTCTGAATGCCGGTGCCGATCGGCTTTCCGTCCAGCATGACGTGGAACTGAGCCGCGAAGATCAGGATTCCGATGCCGGCCAGCATGCCGTGAATAACCGCGGGCGAGACCGCACGGAACCATTGGCCAAGCTTGAACGTGCCGGCAGCGATCTGAATGAGGCCGGCGAACAGGGCGAACACGCCGATCATCTCGACGCCGTATTGCTGCACGAGTTGCAGCACCAGGACAGCAAGGCCGGCCGCCGGGCCGCTGACCTGCAACGGTGAGCCGGCAATGAAACCGACCACGAGTCCGCCGATGATGCCGGTGATAATGCCCGCTGTCGGTGGCAAACCGGACGCGATCGAGATGCCCATGCACAATGGCAGTGCCACCAAGAACACGACGACGGACGCCAGAAGATCGGCGCCAAGCGTCTGAAATCCGGCTCGTCGGTGGTGATGGCGCGACAGTCATGTCGTGAGGTCCCCCGTCCCCGTTTTTACATTGCAGGGCCAGGCGTAACTGCCGCTGCAGCCGCCGGCTTGCAGGCGAAGGGCGCAACCGTAGACGCACACTCCGCCGCCCGCAACGCGTTCGCGGCGCTGCAGGCCTGCGATTGGTGACGAAGGTCAGAAACTAGCGCGACGAGCCGGAACGTCCGCCGCCACCACCGGACTGACCCATCATGCCGGCCTGGGCTTCCATCATAGACGTTACCGCCTGCTGCCAGTTCTTCTGCCACATGTCGGCAGCCTGCATCCAGAACTGCAGGGGAGCCATGGACATGCCGCTGAGATTGCCCATGTCCATCATCTTGGTGAAGTCGGGCATTCCGGGCATCGCCCCCATCCCGGGCATGCCTGGGAAGCCGCCGGCCTTGCCCATGTTCTGCATCTGCTCGGTGAACTGCTTCATCTGATCGGCGAAGACATTGGGAACGCCGACATCAGGAGCCTTAACCTGTTGTTCCCATACGCTCATTACCTGATCGATCATCTGCGCCTGGATCTTGCTTGCTTGCTGCAGCTGCGACCGCGTCATGTCGACGAACTCGCCCGGCCAGCCCATGGCTTTCGCCGCCGCGCCCATCTTGTCGAACACGCGCAAGCTATTGCGCTCGCCGATGGTGGTCAGCTCGTCGCGCCATTGCGACATGGCATCGGAGGCGGCAGTGAATGCGCGGCGAGCCTCCTCGTTCATGGCGGGGTTCAAATCACTGAACGGAGATTTTTGACGGCCACTGCTGGACATGGCGGAACTCCTCTACGGCGTTTCTGTATCGAACCGTACCTTTGCATATGCTCAATCCATTGGCCAGCCGTGGCCGTTAACCCCCGAGTCCAAAGCGGTATGACGCCGCACCGGCAGTTTGACGGGTTGGCGAAACGCCCCTTTTGCGGGTCCCGACCCAGTGCTACACGAGCGCGCATGACCGACACCCAACTGATCCGCAATTTTTCCATCATCGCGCACATCGACCACGGCAAGTCGACGCTGTCTGACCGGCTGATCCAGCTGTGCGGCAACGTCTCAGACCGTGAGATGAAATCCCAAATCCTCGACTCGATGGATATCGAGCGCGAGCGGGGCATCACCATCAAGGCGCAGACGGTACGCCTCGATTACAAGTACAAAGACGGCAAGACCTATCAGCTGAACCTGATGGACACACCCGGCCACGTCGATTTCGCCTACGAAGTCTCCCGGTCGCTGGCCGCCTGCGAGGGCGCCATCCTGGTCGTCGACGCCAGCCAGGGCGTCGAGGCGCAGACGCTGGCCAACGTGTATCAAGCTATCGACAACAACCTCGAAATCCTGCCCGTCCTAAACAAGATCGACCTGCCGTCGGCGGATGCCGACCGGGTCAAAGAGCAGATCGAGGACGTCATCGGGATCGACGCCTCGGATGCCGTCGGCGTCTCCGCCAAGACGGGCCTCAACGTTGCAGCGGTGCTTGAGGCCATCGTCGAGCGGCTGCCGCCTCCCAAGGGCGACGCCAACAAGCCGCTCAAGGCCATGCTGATCGACAGCTGGTACGACGCTTATCTCGGGCGTCGTGGTTCTCGTGCGCGTCATCGACGGCACGCTGAAAAAGGGTCAGCGCGTCGGCTCATGTCATCGAACGCCAGCTATCAGGTCGAGCGCGTCGGCATCTTTCGCCCGAAGCAGGAGATGCTGAACGAACTCGGTCCCGGCGAAGTCGGCTTCTTCACAGGCGCCATCAAGGAAGTGGCCGAAACGCGCGTCGGCGACACCATCACCGACGAGAAGAATCCGACAGCCGAGGCCCTGCCTGGCTTCAAGCCGGCACAACCCGTCGTGTTCTGCGGCCTGTTTCCCGGTCGACGCCGCCGACTTCGAAGATCTGCGCGAGGCGATGGGCAAGCTGACGGCTCAACGATGCCTCGTTCTCGTTCGAGACGGAAAGCTCGGCGGCGTTGGGTTTCGGCTTCCGCTGCGGCTTCCTCGGCCTGCTGCACCTCGAAATCATTACTGAACGGCTGGAGCGCGAGTTCAATCTTGATCTCATCACGACGGCGCCGTCCGTCATCTACCATCTGCACATGACCGACGGCACGATGATCGAGATGCATAACCCGGCCGACATGCCCGACGTGGTGCGGATCGATCATATCGAGGAGCCGTGGATCGAGGCGACGATCCTCGTGCCGGACGAATACCTGGGTTCGGTGCTGAAGCTGTGCCAGGACCGCCGCGGCCGCCAGAAGACCCTGACGTATGTCGGCACGCGCGCGATGCTCGTGTACGAACTGCCGCTGAACGAAGTGGTGTTCGACTTCTACGACCGCCTGAAAAGTCGGTTTCGCGCGGCTACGCGTCGTTCGACTATCACATCCAGGGCTACGAGGAGGGCGACCTCGTCAAGCTGTCGATTCTCGTCAACGCCGAGCCGGTCGACGCGCTGTCGATGATCGTGCATCGCACGCGGGCTGAGAGCCGCGGTCGCTCCATGTGCGAAAAGCTGAAGGAGTTGATCCCGCCGCACATGTTCCAGATCCCGGTACAGGCCGCGATCGGCGGCAAGGTGATAGCGCGCGAGACCATCAAGGCGCTGCGCAAGGACGTTCTGGCCAAGTGCTACGGCGGCGATATCTCACGAAAGCGTAAGCTGCTCGACAAGCAGAAGGCCGGCAAGAAGAAGATGCGCGAGTTCGGCAAGGTCGAGATCCCGCAGGAAGCCTTCATCGCCGCCCTCAAGATGGATGAGAATTGAGGTGCTAAAGCTCCTCTCCATCGGAACGGCTGGAAATGTAACATTGCCTGACAGTTTCAGCTCGATGGCATCACGGGACACGAACCCCTGGTTGGGGTAGACCGGCTCCGCCAAGAGCGTCGAGAAGCCTTCCAAGCTCGTGAAGCCGCGCGACTGTGCATCTCTCATGCACCTCTCACGGGTGTGTCGCGAAGTGGCGGATGTGCGCTCGATCGGGCGGGTGCTCGCGGCTAGCAGGCTGTTGAACTTCGCGCCTGCTGACAGCCCCAGGCGAATATGATTCCGTCTGCCCATCCAGGGATGGGGGCGGCACATGCGCGGATCGGATCGGACGTCGGGTTCTCTGTTTTCCTACGTCGATATCGAGGAGCGTGTGCCAGCCAAGCACCCGCTGCGCACGATCCGCGCCATCGTCAACGAGGTGTTCGCCTCCCTCGATGCCGAGTTCGAGCGTCTCTACGAGGGCACCGGCCGCCAGTCGATCGCACCGGAGCGCTTGCTGCGCGCTTCGCTGCTGCAGGCCTTCTACTCGGTACGTTCCGAGCGTCAGCTCATGGAGCAGATCGACTACAACTTGCTGTTCCGCTGGTTCGTCGGGATCGGAATCGACGATGCCGTCTGGGACCACTCGACGTTCTCCAAGAACCGCGACCGGCTGCTCGACGCCGATGTCGCCGCGAAGTTCCTGGAAGCCGTGCTGCGCCACCCCAAGGTCAAGCGGTTTCTCTCCGACGAGCACTTCTCGGTCGATGGCACGCTGGTGGAAGCCTGGGCCTCGCTCAAGAGCTTTCGCGCCAAGGACGGCTCGGACGAGCCGCCGTCTGCGGGCCGCAACGGCGAGCGCGACTTCCACGGCGAAAAGCGCACCAATGACACGCACGCCTCGATGACCGATCCGGACGCCAAGCTCTACCGCAAGAGCAGCAACACGGCGGCCAAGCTCTGCTTCATCGGCCACGCGCTAGCCGAAAACCGGCACGGCCTGATCGTGAAAGCCGATGCCACAACGGCGTCCAGCAAGGCCGAGCGCGAGACGGCGCTGTCCATGATCGAGCGCCATTCGCCGGGTTCGGAACGGCGCCTGACGTTCGGCGCCGACAAGGGCTACGACACGCACGGCTTCGTCGGCGAGTTGAGACGCATGTGCGTGACGCCGCACGTTGCAGCGAAGATGAAGCACTCGGCGATCGATGGCCGCACGACCCGGCACGCGACCTACGCGGTGAGCCAGAAGAAGCGCAAGCTGATCGAGGAGGCGTTCGGCTGGGCGAAGACGATCGCGGGGCTGGCCAAGGTGAAAGTGCGCGGGCTGTCGCGCGTGCGCTTCCAGTTCACCTTCGCGATGGCCGCCTACAACCTGATCCGGATGCCGAGGTTGCTGGCCGAGGCCTGAGGCAGGGCCCGTGAGCAGGCACCACCACCTCGGCCCGCCCTATCGAGCGAGCACAAAAAGCCCCTCAGCTGACTCCCTCCGAAGGCAACGATGCTATCTAGTCCTCAAGTTCAACAGCCTGCTAGTGGCGGCTCAGGCGTCCAATCGCCGGCGCCGATACGAAGGCCATCTGCCGTCTCAGCCAAGAAGTAGGTCTTCGATCCCAGCAGCTCTGACCTAGCCTTCGTGATGAGCGGCAACGCGCGTACGGCTGCTTCATTCACCTTCTCGATCAGTCGCGAGTAGCTTTCACGAAGCAGGGCGCTGACGGTCGCCTCGTCCGTGGATTTGGCAGCGCGAATGGCAAATGAAATCTGATTAGGCATGCATGATGCCTTAGCACTCACAACCGTTGACCTGCATAAGCGTTGACCTGCATAAGCCGCCGCGATCAGTCCCACGATACCGTAGCGGACGACCCCCACTAGTCGAGGCGTTCTCGGTCCCGCCACCAGCATCACCCAGCCCGCGAAGGCCAGCGTGCTGGCGATCTGGAACGCCGCTTCCCAGCTCATCTCCATCGGCTCACGCCTTTCGCTGGACCACGAACCTTGCGGCTTCGCGGAGGACGTCGCCCTTGGCGCCGAACGGCTCGAGCGCGGCAAGTGCCTCCGTCTCTGCCTCGTTCAACTTGGCGTGTGCGGCTTCCAGACCGAGAAGCGACACGAATGTCGCCTTGCCCGCTGCGGCATCCTTGGCAACAGCCTTGCCGACCGTTTCCACGTCGCCTTCGGCATCGAGCAGATCGTCGGCGATCTGGAAGGCCAGGCCCAGCGCGCGGCCGTAGCGGCGCAAGGCGTCCCGCTGCGCCGGCGTCGCCTTGCCGAGTATGGCCCCGGTCTCGCAGGCGAACATCAGCAGCGCGCCGGTCTTCATGCCCTGCAGCCGGCGAATGTAGTCGACAGTGATCTTGGCGGGCTGCCCGAGCTTGTCGGCCATTAGGTCGAGGGACTGACCACCAGCCATGCCGGCCGACCCGGATGCCTGCGCGAGGCCCGACACCAGTTCGGTCCGGACTTCGGGATCGGGGTGCGTCGAGGGGCGCGCAAGGACTTCGAATGCGAACGTGGACAAGGCGTCGCCCGCCAGGATCGCTGTCCACTCATCGAACGCCTTCCAGACGGTAGGCCTGCCGCGCCGCAACTCGTCGTTGTCCATCGACGGCAGGTCGTCGTGTACCAGCGAATAGCAATGGATGCATTCGAGCGCGAGCGCGGCATCGAGCGAACGGTCAGCGCTAATTCCGAAGAGGGCAGCGCTCTCCATGGCGAGGAAAGGGCGGATCCGTTTACCGCCCGACAGAACGGCGTAGCGTATCGCCTCCAGCAACCGGTCGGCCTCCGGCCGGGGCGCCTCCCCGTAAAGGGCGCTTTCGGCGAGCAGGAGGGTCAACCGTTGCTCGATCTGCTGGGCGGCGATCGCCAACCTTTGCGCGAAGGTCATGAAAGGCTTACCTAAGGGTCGAAAGAACGAACGAGAAGTTACTGGGCCCTGACGGTCGCCGAGCCGTGCGCATGGCCAGATCAACGCAGTCTCGAGCATCGGGGCGGGATATAGCATTGGTGAACGATAAGGACAGCCTGTTCGGCGATGAGCCCCAAGTGCGCAGAACTGGCCCAACCGAGCCTAAGCCGCCACAGCTCGGACGTTCTGATGGCGCGACCCCCTTGGTCACGACCACCGGCGATCCAGTTTTTTCGTCGGAAATAGCCGCCGCTGTCGAGAGGATCGTCGCTGCGTTGCAATCACCGCGCACTGTCATGGCCGACGACCAGCCCGACAGCCTTGCCGCCGTCGAGAAAGCAGAAACGTCGAAGGAAGTAAAAGCCGCTCGGCCCGAAGCGGAGCCACCGCCCCCTGCCACGCCGGTGTACGATGCCGCCGAAGTGCCGGTTGCGCGGCAGCTCTCACATACCGATGCCGCCCAACTATCGGGCGCACTCCTTGAACCGCCGGTTCACCCTGCTGAGCCCGTAGCGGCTGAACACTCCACAGACCCTCCCGTCCACGTCGATGCATCGATCGGCGAACATCGGGCTGCCACGGCACCAACGGAGCAAACGGCTTTCCCGGCACTCGATCCGCTGGTCGATGCGAGCGCAACCGACGCCTATGCAATCCAGTTGGACCCAGTCGCGACTGACGCACAACCAGCGGCCGTCGCCGTCGATATGGAAGACGCGACAGATCAAACACGGCTCGACCCTGTCGGCTTCGATGCAGCACCTGTCGGCCGCCCGTCTCGCGACTTTACCCGCGCGCTTCAGGACAAACAGCGCGTGCCAGGCATCACTAATGACTGGCGGTGGGACAAAATCCGCACTGCTGCGCGATATGCCGGAATGACCGCCATCGCCTGGATGGGGGCGGTTCTGCTGCTGATCGGCATCTATCGCTTCGTTGACCCGCCCGTGTCGAACCTGATGGTCTACCAATGGCTGACGGGCGTCGACGTTGACCGCCGGTGGGTGCCGATCGACCGGATTTCGCCCCAGCTGGTGCGCGCAGTCATCATCTCGGAAGATGGGCGCTTCTGCGCCCATAACGGTATCGACGTGGCCGCGATCGAAGAAGCGATCGAGAACGCCAATGACGGCATTCCGCGCGGCGCCAGTACCATCTCCATGCAGGTGATCAAGAACCTTTTTCTGTGGCAATCGAAGAGCTACGTGCGCAAGGCCATCGAGGTGCCGCTGACGCTCGTGGCCGAGGTGGTCTGGCCGAAACGGCGCATGCTGGAAATCTATCTCAACATCGCCGAATGGGGCCCGGGGGTATTCGGAGCGGAAGCCGCAGCCCAGCACCATTTCAATAAACCCGCCGCCCAGTTGGGCGAACGGGAGGCAGCACAGCTCGCCGCGTCCCTGCCCAATCCGATGATCCGCGACGCCGGCGATCCCGGACCGCGGACCCGCCGCAAGGCGTCCATCATTCAGGCCCGCGTGCGAACGTCCGGCCCGGTCGCCGCTTGTGTGCTGAAACGCGAACCCTGGCGGCCCCGGCCTTCCGTCGAGCACAACAAGGGGACTGGCGCACCCCCCGGATTGTGAGTATAAGCCCGGCCCAAGTGGAACCGGCAGGCGTGTCCGCGCAAAACGTGTTTGCGCAGACGGGTCCGTTGGCGCATCCGTCAAACCATAGGCGTAATTTACTATGGCCCTTCAGTAGGTTAGAGCACCTGCAGGCCGACGCCGCCACCGCCACTGGAGTTTGCAATGGCCGTACCGCGCAAGAAGACATCGCCCATGAAAAAGGGCCAGCGCCAATCTCATGACGCGCTGACTGCTCCGACCTACGTCGAGGACAAGGACAGCGGCGAACGCCGCCGTCCTCACCATATCGACCTCAAGACGGGCAAGTACCGAGGCCGGCAGATCCTCGAGCCCAAGACCGAGGTCTAGCGTTGGTAACCTTTCATTAAGCCCGCCCTAGAGAGGACGAATGGCCATGTCGCTCAGTTCCATTCCCTTGACGATCATTCCGTTCCTTCTCTACTGCATCTTCGTCCTGACGGGCATAAACCTCGACACGTCACTCGTCGGCGACGGAATCACGATGATGAGCGGCGGGATCTGGCGCTTCACTTTCGGTGATCTGCTGCTTCTCATCACGCTCGTCGTACTCTTTATTGAGATCGTAAAGGCGACCTACACCACCACGGCTTCGATGATCGATCATGGTCTGTCAATGCTTGTATTCATTGCCTGCCTGGTCGTGTTCCTGATGGTCAAGCAGGCCTCCACGTCCGTCTTCTTCCTCATCATGATGGCGTGCATGATCGACGTCATCGCAGGGTTTACGATCGGCATCCGCGTCGCCAAGCGCGATATCGGCTTTGGCAGTGACGCAACCTGATCAGATCCCGTCAAAGTCGTCGAAATACTCGACGCTTCCTTCTCTTTGAAACCGGCCGGGGCGATGTCCTTCCGGCCGGTTTTTTTGTGAACGGCGACAGCCAGCGGACGCGGCCAATTCAAGTCTTGTTAGCACTTTCAGCCTAACTTCAATTGAACTGTGCAAAGATGCGGCTTGTCCATTTGGATCAGGCCCAACCGCGTTTACTTGAGGTAGAGTGGCGTGAGCCAATCGCATCATCCTGTTGGCTTCCACGCCTCTGCCGCGGCTCAGGTTGTCGAACCGGCGGGCGCACACACACTTTCAGATGGCGGCCGGAACAAGCCGAGCATGGACGAGCCATTGCTTAAATCGGAAGGTTTCGATCTTGTCGGCATCCTATCGGCTGTCGATGAGACGGCCTACACATGGGATCTGACGACCGACCACATCGAATGGGAATCCAACGCCGCCACCGTGCTACGCATGGCTCGCATCGCCGACGTGGAAACAGGCTCCGCCTACCAGATGCTGATCGCGCCACAGCATCTGGGGCGGCGGGCCGAGGCGATGGGCTTCAACGTAACGGACCCGACAGGACGTGGGGTCTCCTATCGCGTCAGATACAAGCTCATGACGTCGGGTCCCCGCAGCGATCAGTCGATATGGCTGGAGGACCACGGCAAGTGGTGGGGCGGCAGCGACGGCCAGCCCCAACGCGCACGCGGCGTGGTGCGGGTCATCAACGAACAGTTCATCGAAGAGCAGAGACTGCTATTCCGCAACGATCACGACGAACTCACCGGCCAGCTCAATCGGATCCGGCTGACCGAAGCCCTGGGGGCCCTGATCTTCAGATCCCAGCGCGGCGGAAAGCCGTGCGCGTTCCTAGTTGCCGCCGTCAACAATCTCGGTGTCATCAACGAGACGTTCGGATTCAACGCCGGCGATGAAGTCGTCGCCGCGACGGCGCAGGTCATCAAACAGAAACTGCGGGGTGGTGACACGCTCGGCCGCTATTCGTCCAACAAGTTCGGCATCATCCTGAACGACTGCGGCCCGGGCGCCATGCGCATCGCGGCAGACCGTTTCATGAAGGCGGTCCGCGACTCGACCATCCGCACGTCCGCCGGCCAGCTCACACCCACCGTCTCTATTGGTGGCGTGATCATCTCGGACCATGCCACTACGATCGACCAGGTTCTGAGTAACGCGCTATCGGCTCTGGAGCAGGCTAAGCAGAAGCGGTTCGATTGCTTTGTGCCGTTCGAACCGAGTCAGGCCCGCGAAAGCGCCCGCCAGCGCAACGTCACGGTGTCGGACGAAGTCATCTCCGCGCTCGACGAGCACCGCATGCGGCTTGTTCTGCAGCCGCTGGTCTCGACGAAGACCGGAAAGCCGGAGCTTTATGAATGCCTGCTGCGCATGCAGCGGCCGGATGGAAATGTCGTTTCCGCCGGCGAGTTCATCGTCATCGCCGAGCAACTCGGGCTGTCGCGCCTGATCGACCGGCGGACGCTCGAACTTGCCGTCGCATTGCTGAAGAAGCACCCAGAACTAGGCCTGTCGCTCAACGTCTCCAGCCTGACGGCGAACGATCAGGACTGGGTGGCAGCGTTGCATCGCCTGACGGGCGGACGCCGCGAGATCACCAATCGTCTCACCATCGAGATCACGGAAACAACCGCAATCCAGGATATCGACCTGACCATCGCGTTCGTCGACACGTTGCGCGAACTCGGCTGCAAGGTCGCCATTGACGACTTCGGTGCCGGCTACACATCCTTCCGGAATCTGAAGCTGCTCAATGTCGACATGGTAAAGATCGACGGCGCTTTCGTGAAGGATCTCGTTGACGACAGCAGCGACCAGGTATTCGTGCGCACCATGGTCGAGCTTGCTCAGTCCTTCGGAATTGAAACAGTAGCCGAGTGGGTCGGCAACGCGGAGACGGCCGAGTACCTCACCAAGGCCGGAATCACCTATCTGCAGGGCTTCTATTTCGGTCAGCCGATCGAAGCCGAGGATCTGACCCTATCTTCGTCGTCCACGACCTGAAGTCCGCCGGGACGCCGCTTAAGCGCGGTCCTTGGAAAGCCGCTCGATACGCTCCTGCATCGCCTCAAGCTGCGCCTTGAGATCGTTGATCTCGTGGCGAGGCGCCTCGGCATGGGTTGACGCCTGGCCCGGCAGCGTGACCGCATCTGGCGCAGCGGCGGCTTGAGCCCCGGCATTATCGGTCCGGCGCGGTCCACCAGCTCCGAATGACGTCCACATTGAGATCGCCTGCTCGAACATCTGCATGTTCTTGCGGGCCTGCTCCTGATAGGCGTCGAAGGCAGCGGCAGGATTGGTAAACGCGTTGGTGAACTGAGCGCGGAACTTCTCCTGTTCCTTGACGAGATTCTCGAGGCTGAACTGGAGATAGCTCGGCACCATGCGGCCGATCTGATCGTCGTAGAAACGGATGAGCTGGCGCAGGAACGGTATCGGCAGAAGCGTCTGTCCGCCTTGGCGGCTTTCCTGCTCGACAATGATCTGGGTCAGAACGGCGTGGGTGAGGTCGTCGCCCGTCTTGGCGTCATAGACGACGAAATCTCGATCGGAACGGACCATCGACGCAAGATCTTCCAGCGTCACGTAGGTGCTGGTCTCGGTATTGTAGAGACGGCGGTTCGCGTACTTTTTGATGACAACCGCTTCGCGCTTTTCGGTCTGCGCTTCTGGTTTATTGAGCATATTTCTGGCACCCGCATCGCACAGCAGCGTTGCTGCAATGCGTCATCGTAGCACAGCTTTTTGTGCGGGGACCAGACCCTACTGCGAATGAATTGGGCGAATTTGCCGCCAGATGACGGAATTGCGGGCAGGGAAAAGATACTGATAAGGTAATTTCAAGGGTCGCATGGCATTGCCGACTTTGCGTATTGCCGCCCCCGCTTATAGTTCCCGCCAGAAACCCGCCGAATTCAGGAGACGCCGTTACATGAGCCAGGACACCGACATCGTCATAGCCAGCGCCGCTCGAACCCCTGTTGGCTCCTTCGGTGGCTCGCTTTCTTCGCTGCCCGCCCACGAACTGGGCAAGGTCGCGATCAAAGCCGCGCTCGAGCGTGCCGGAGTTGCTCCAGGTGACGTTTCCGAAGTCATCCTCGGTCAGGTTCTGACGGCCGCTCAGGGCCAAGGCCCGGCGCGTCAGGCAGCGGTGGGCGCTGGCATTCCGGTTGACGCCCCGGCATGGGGCATCAACCAGATCTGCGGCTCGGGCCTGCGCGCCGTCGCACTCGGCATGCAGCAGATCCAAACCGGTTCGGCGGCGATCGTCGTCGCCGGCGGTCAGGAGAGCATGAGCCTTGCGGCGCACGCCGCCCATATGCGTGAAGGCACCAAGATGGGCGATATCAAGTTCATCGACACGATGGTCAAGGATGGCCTGTGGGATGCCTTCAACGGCTATCACATGGGCACCACCGCCGAGAACGTCGCCAAGCAGTGGCAGATCACCCGCGAAGAGCAGGACAAGTTCGCCGTCGCCTCCCAGAACAAGGCGGAAGCCGCGCGCAAGGCCGGCAAGTTCAAGACCGAGATCGCGCCCGTCACCATCAAGACCAAGAAGGGCGATACGGTCGTCGATACGGATGAGTACATTAAGGACGGCGTCACGCTGGAAAGCATCGCCAAGCTGCGTCCGGCCTTCGATCCCAAGGAAGGCACAGTCACGGCGGCGAATGCATCCGGCCTCAATGACGGCGCCGCGGTCGTCGTACTGATGACGGCGGCCGAAGCCAAGAAGCGCGGCATCACACCGCTCGCCCGCATCGTGTCGTGGGCCAATGCCGGCGTCGATCCCTCGATCATGGGCACGGGCCCCATTCCCGCTTCGAAGAAGGCGCTCGAAAAGGCGGGCTGGAAGTTGCAGGATCTCGATCTGATCGAAGCGAACGAAGCGTTCGCGGCTCAGGCAATCGCCGTCAACAAGGGTCTCGGCTGGGATACCGACAAGGTGAACGTCAACGGTGGCGCCATCGCCATCGGTCATCCGATTGGTGCGTCTGGCGCCCGCGTGCTGACGACGCTGCTGCATGAAATGCAGCGCCGCAACGCCAAAAAGGGTCTCGCAACCCTGTGCATCGGCGGCGGCATGGGTGTCGCCATCTGTGTCGAGCGCGACTGACACTGATAGTGTCGATGGCGTCATTCAGCCGGGCCCGTCTTCCATAGAGCGACGGGCCCGGTTACTTCATCACCGCATTCCAATAAAACAAAATTGGCTCCAGGGAGGTTCCACATGGCACGAGTTGCCCTCGTCACCGGCGGCACGCGCGGCATCGGTCACGCGATTTCGATCGCATTGAAGAACGCTGGCTATCGCGTGGCCGCGAGCTACGCTGGCAACGACGCCGCGGCCCAGCAGTTCCAGGTTGAGACGGGCATTCCCGTCTACAAGTTCGACGTGTCGAACTACGAGGCAAGCGAGAAGACCGTGAAACAGGTCGAGAAGGATCTGGGTCCCATCGACGTACTGGTGAACAACGCGGGCATCACCAAAGACGTGATGTTCCACAAGATGACCAAGGAGCAGTGGGACGCCGTCATTGGCACGAACCTCAACGGCCTCTTCAACGTCACGCGCCCGGTCTGGGAAGGCATGCGCGCGCGCAAGTTCGGCCGCGTCATCAACATATCGTCGATCAACGGCCAGAAGGGCCAGATGGGCCAGGTGAACTACTCTGCCTCTAAGGCAGGCGACATCGGCTTCACCAAGGCGCTCGCCCAGGAAGGCGCCCGTGCGGGCATTACCGTCAATGTCATTTGCCCGGGCTACATCGGCACCGAGATGGTGAAGGCCGTTCCGCAGGACGTGATGGAGAAGAATATTCTCCCGCAGATCCCGGTCGGCCGCCTCGGCGAACCAAGAGAGATCGCCCGCTGCGTCGTGTTCCTCGCCTCCGACGACGCCGGCTTCATCACCGGCTCGACGATCTCGGCGAATGGCGGCCAGTACGTCGCCTGAGCTTTATCCGGCCGACCGCTTGGAAAAACAGCATCGCGTGCGCGACTGATCACGTCCCGCGTGCTGACGAAGCCGGCTTCATCGTTGGCGCCTGCCTCTACGTCAACGGCGGCTACTACATCGCCGTTTGATGACGCGCAGTCGCGAGCCCTGAAAAGCTGAGGGCCGGACATGATGTCCGACCCTTTCTTTTTTTTGCTGACCAACGATCGTCTGCGATCAGTGTCTCGCCCGCTCGGCGATCATGAACCAACTTGGTCCGGCCGCCGGATCGTCCCAGATGCGTTTCCAGCGAAAGCCCGCTTTCTCATAGGCCCTGACCGCGCGCTCGTTCCGGATCGAGGGAAAGACGCAGACCGCAAGCGCCAGCGTCGTGGAGAACACTTCGTCCTTCAGCAATGCGAGCGCAATCTGCCCAACGCCCTTGCCCCGGTGCTCCTCCGATGCAACGAACAGATCGAGGTCCCACGTGCCGGGCTCCAGATCATCGGGCAGCGCATCGCCCCACGCCGTCGCATCGATGGCGTGGCAATAGCCAACAGGCTTGCCGCCGGCCTCTATGATCCGGCAGATTGCCCCTGGCGTTGCCAGCGCGATCGTGACTTCGGCTTCCGTCGCGGAAACCGGACCCCACCAGGCTTCGATGTCGGGGCGCACGAGCCATGACCGGATGAGAGGCGTGTCGCCCCGGATTGCAGGCCGTAGCGCAATCGATGCTTCATCGCTGTGCGCCATGCGACCTCGCTAGTGCCGGAAGTGGCGAACGCCGGTGAACACCATGGCGAGGCCCCGCTCATCGGCGGCCCTGATAACCTCATCGTCGCGCATGGAGCCGCCCGGTTGGATGACGGCCGTGGCGCCGGCATCCGCCGCTGCAATCAGACCATCGGCGAACGGGAAGAAGGCGTCGGACGCCACGACCGAACCCTTCGTCAGGGTATCGGCGGCGCCTGCCGCGCGAGACGCCTCCTCGGCTTTCCAGGAAGCGATCCGCGTCGAGTCGATGCGGCTCATCTGGCCAGCGCCAATGCCGACCGTCGAGCCGTTCCTAGCAAAGACGATGGCATTCGACTTCACATGCTTGGCGACCTTGAACGCGAACTTCATGTCGGCCAGCTCGGCGAAAGTCGGCGCGCGCTTCGTTACGACGTTGACGACCAGGTCATCCACGACGGCGTTGTCTCGAGATTGCACCAGCATGCCGCCCGATACGGACCGCACCACGAGACCTGGCGCGCGCGGATCGGGCAGCCCGCCCGTCGTCAGCAGCCGCAGGTTCTTCTTGGCGGCAAAGATCGCCTTCGCTGCCGGCGTCGCATCCGGCGCGATGACGACTTCGGTGAAAATCTTCGTCATCTCCTCGGCCGCACCCCCGTCGATCGGGCGGTTAACGGCGATGATGCCGCCGAAGGCGCTCACGGGGTCGCAGCGCAACGCCGCCAGATACGCCTGGGTAAGCGTTTCGCCCGTGGCGACGCCGCACGGGTTGGCGTGCTTGATGATGGCAACGGCGGCACATGCTTTGGTATCGAACTCGGCGACAAGCTCGAAGGCTGCGTCGGTATCATTGAGGTTATTATAGGACAGTTCCTTGCCCTGAAGCTGCGTCAACGTCGACACCCCGGCGCGCTTCTCGCCCGTGACGTAGAACGCGGCGCTCTGGTGCGGGTTCTCGCCGTAGCGCAGTTCCTGGGCAAGCCGGCCACCGACAGTGCGATAGGCTGGCGCGTTATCTCCCAGCTGCGCCGCGAACCACGAGCCGATGGCAGCGTCGTAAGCGGCGGTGCGCGCGAAGGCCTTGCCCGCGAGACGCTTGCGGAAGTCCAGCGACGTAGCGCCGCCGTGGGTTTCGATCTCCTCGACGAGCTCAGCGTAATCGGCAGGATCGACGATCACGGCGACGCCGGCGTGGTTCTTGGCAGCCGCGCGGATCATCGCCGGTCCGCCGATGTCGATATTCTCGACACACACGTCGTAGCCCGCGCCCTTCGCCACCGTATCCTCGAAGGGATAGAGATTGACGATCAGAAGATCGATCGGCGCGATGCCATGCTCGCTAGCAGACGCCTCATGCTCGGCGTCGCCCCGCACGCTGAGCAGACCGCCATGCACCTTCGGATGGAGCGTCTTCAACCGTCCATCCATCATCTCGGGAAAGCCGGTGTGTTCGGATACGTCCTTGACGATCAGTCCGGCGTCGCGCAGTGCCGTCGCGGTCCCGCCGGTCGAAAGTAGCTCAACTCCCGAACCGGCAAGCGAACAGCCGAGATCCTGGAGACCCGTCTTGTCGGAAACGGAGATGAGCGTGCGCCGCAGTTTCATAAGGCCGATGGTCATTACCGGGCTCGATCCTTCTATGTGCTGGCAACGCGAGTTAGCACGAAGGTTGAGGCTGGGGAATGCGCCATACCGGCAATGCGGCCTCGGCTTCCGTTATAGTTTCTCTTCCATGACCCAGCGGACATGGGTTTCTCCGAAAGTCGCACCCCGGACAACGAGTTGGAGGGATCGTCGCGGACCGGCGCTGTCGGCGAAGTACGTGCTTTCCTCAATCGTCAGCGCCGATCCGGACACGGTGAACGACCACCTGCGGCCGTCCCGAGTTGCAATCTCCGCCGTGCCCACCTCCTGGCCGCGTTTGCATGACACGTGGGGATGAAGGTGAAAGTGAATGGCAAACGGCACATCGGTCCTCAGCCTCACGGGGCCGCGCGACCCGCTCAGCTTGTCGCTGCCAGCAAGGCGTGTACCGGCGGCGTTCAAGACGAGGCTGCGCGAGTGAACGAGCCCCTGGCGCTCCATGTATCCGTCGTGGGTGCCCGTAAACTCGAGATTGCCGCCGTGCTCCTCGAGATAGGAGGTCACGACGTTGGGCTGCCGGATGGGGGGCGCGCCGATCAGGCTTTCAAGCCGTGCATGGCGCACCAGCCGCGATGACGAGGCTTCGCCCAGACACAGCGTATTGTGGCTCGACGTCGCCCGGGCGACAGGCCGCCAGTCGCGACCGCTCGCAACCGGGGCGCCGCCGTTGATGAAGATCAGGCTGGTGCCGGAACTCATTTCGAACGACAGGCAGCCCGCATGGGCCTCGCCCGCCAGCTCGATCGGCGGCGGACCACCGGCGTCGACGATGACGACGCTGCGGCAACGTTCTAGACGAACGTAGCCCGATTGAGGGGCCGACCCGATCATGAAGCCTGGCCGATCGTCGTAGCCCAGAACCGTTGCGAGGCCAGCGGGCGAGGCGACGGAGACGCCATTGAAGCGCGCGAGCAGTCCGTCCCCCATTCGCAGGTAGCGCAGCATCGAGATGATCCTCTGGATGCAGTCAATAAGAACTGCGGGTGGCTGACGGCCGCGCGCCACGAAGCATTGGCGCAACGGCAGCAAGTCGAGCATGACGTCGACGAGGACAGCCGGATTGCGGCTGATATGGCCGCCATCGGCCAGCACTTGGCGCCGCAGTTCCGCCGTCAACGCCGCTTCCGCCTCCGCCAGACGGCGGTCGTGTCCGGTGATGCTGAGATCGGCCAGCACAAGCGCGGTGAGCGCCAGAAGGCGCGGGTAGCCGTCCGGACCATCGCGCCAGCTTGCTGACAGGCGGACGATCTGTGCACCCAGGCTTTGCGTGACGGCATCATAACTGGCGTGGTCGGTGCCATCGAGAAGCAGTGTGGAATGGGAGATCCACGAAATGAGCCGGCGACCGATAACCGCCGGTTGCCAGGCTACACCTCCGCCCGACCGGAACCTGACAGTCCACTCGACGGCCAGACGCTGCGCGGCGGTCCTGGCCTCGTCGTCGCCCGCAGCCTCCAGATGCCGAAGCCAACCAAAGCCGTGCAGGGCTCGCGACCAGGCCTCATTCGGCGGCCTCAGTTCGAACGGCGAACGCGTGCCGAGCGCGGCATTGCTGCCCGCGAGGCCGAAGTGGCCAAGCTGCATTTCCTGCCAGAAGCTCGGATCGGCCGTCCTCAGATCCTGCGGCACGATAAGCAGGTCGCGCGCGGCGGCTGAACCGAAACGCCAACGGACCAGCGGCGAATAGAGGGCACGGGCAACGAGCGTGCGCCGCGAACGATCGGCAGACAGCAACGCGATCCGCGCGCGTTCCGAAACACTGAACCGTGACATATGCCCCGCCCCGCACGAGCGGTGGGACAGGCCCCACCGTTCGAAAAAGTTCGCGTTCCCGGATCACGTCCGGTTACGCCGATACGTCAAATACTTGGAGCATGACAAGGTGGCCAAAGGTGGTCGCTGTGGATGACCCGTGCCGGTCCTACCCGTTGCGCTTCAATCGGATGGCGTAAAAGCCATCCATTCCCGGCGGCACACCTGTGGGTCCGGGTGTGTGGAAGGGCAGCGTTCTGAGGTCGCCTTCGGGCGTCAGCCAGTCGGGTTCGGCTCCGATCTCGCTCGCGAGAATGGGTCGACGCGTGAACTCGCCATGCCGACGAAGGAAGCCATCGGCTTGCCGTATGCCCTCCTCTGCTTCGAGCGAGCACGTACAGTAAACCAGCAGCCCTCCGGATTTGACGAGGCTTGCCGCGTTATCGAGCAGTCGTGCCTGCAGTTCGACAAGCGGCTGGAGATCATCCGCGCGTTTGAGGTGCAGAATATCCGGGTGGCGGCGTATGGTGCCAGTCGAGGAGCACGGCGCATCCAATAGCACGGCGTCGAACCGGACGTCCGGCTGCCACTGGGTCGCATCAGCTGCGATCAGTTCTGCCGACAAGTTGAGGCGGGTCAGGTTCGCGGCAACGCGCGACAGCCGGGTCTGCGACTGATCGACGGCGGTGACGCGGGCGCCGGCGGCGCACAGTTCGGCAGTCTTGCCGCCCGGGGCCGCGCACAGATCGGCAACCGACCGCCCCGCGACATTGCCGAGCAGGCGCGCCGGAAGTGCCGCCGCCGCATCCTGGACCCACCACGCCCCTTCGGCGAACCCGGGTATGTCCTCTATGCGTCCCTGTGGGGCGCCGCGGATCGAGCCGGTAGCGAGCAGTATGCCGCCGGTCCGCTCAACCCATGTGCCGGGATCCGCCTTGACGGTGAGGTCGAGACAAGCCTCGCGCAAGGAGGCCACTGCGATTTGCCTCGTGATGGCGTCGCCATATGTGCGTGTCCACTGGGTCCACAACCAATCGGGAATGTTGAGACGGGGTCCGTCGAGTCCCTGAAGGATACTGCGACCCTGTTCGCTCACGCGGCGCAGCACAGCGTTCGTGAGCTTGTCGAAGCGGCACGCGCCGGGATCCTTGCGGCATTGTTCGACGGCGATATTCAACACTGCATGCGGCGGCGTATCGAGCAGCACCAGCTGAACCGCACCCGAAAGCAGGATAGGCCAGAGTTGTCCACGCTTTTCAGGCAAAGGCTTGGCGAGGAAGGTGCGGACGATGGCGGCAAGCTCTCCGTGCCGTCGCAAGATCGTCGAAGCGATAAGATGCGCCAGCGCCTTGTCGCGGGGTTCGAGCGCCGCATAGGGCGCCTCGCTGAAGACCCGCGTCAGGACATCGTCGAGGGCCCGGTGACGCTCCAGAACGGCCGACACGATTTCGCAAGCCGCCTGCCGCGCCAGCAGTCCTTGCGGCAACGGCGGTCGCGCGGGCCTCGAATCCGTGGGGCCACGCGAGCGGGGACGTTCTTCGCCGTTACCATGTGGTCTTGCCTTGCGGGGCTCGGTTGAATTGTTCACCCCCACGGTCCCCGAGAACCGCTAGCCGACCCGCTACTGGCCGTGCCGCCCCATGGGCCGGCGCCTGACTGCTGTCCCGGAGCGTCCGCGAACGGCGCGCCATCGCTCACGGCAGGGCCATCGGACAGCTGGCCCCACTCGCGGGCGAGGGCCTCAAGTTCCGCGATCCTGTTCTCGGTATTGGGGTGGGTCGAGAACCAATTGTCGACGCCACGGCCGGTCAGGGGGTTGATGATGAACATGTGCGCGGCGGCGGGAATGCTCTCGGCCTGCATGTTGGGCCGGCGCTGGACGGCGCTGTGAATCTTGGCAAGCGCCGAGGCGAGCCAACGCGGATTGCCGCACATCATCGCGCCGAGACGGTCGGCCTGATATTCGCGCGACCGGCTGATCGACATCTGTACCAACATGGCCGCAAAGGGCGCCGCGATCATGGCGACGAGTGCGCCAATCCAGCCGACACCGTTGTTGTTGTCGCGATGGCCGCCGAACAGCATGCCGAACTGCAGATACTGCGCGAGCATGGAGATGGCGCCGCCGATGGTCGCTGCCATTGCCATGGTGAGGGTGTCGCGGTTCTTGATGTGTGCGAGTTCATGCGCCATGACGCCGGTGATCTCCTCGCGCGTCAGCATATCGAGCAGCCCGGTGGAGGCGGCAACCGCGGAACTCGAAGGATTGCGCCCCGTGGCGAAGGCGTTGGGCTGGGCGTTGTTGAAGATGTAAACGCGCGGCATCGGCAGATCGGCGCGCCGGGCAAGTTCGCGGATCAGGGCGAACAGGTCGGGTGCGGAGGTCTCATCGACCTCCTGGGCATTGAACATGCGCAAAACGATCGTATCGGACTTCCACAGGCTCACCACGTTCATGATTAGGGCCATCACGAACGCAATCATCATCCCGCCTGTGCCGCCCACTACCGCGCCCATGGCGACCAGAATCGCTGTCAACACCGCGATCAGCAGTCCGGTCTTGGCATAGTTCATCGGCATCTCAGTCACCTCATGACGTCGTCAGCGCAACGGGCCGATCCACAGCCCCGATCTTGCATGTAAACGGTCGCAAGCGGCATGGTATATGGGTGATTGAGCCGCAAATAAACAGGGTTGGTCATGCAGCCGGACGACAAGCAGCCCGAAGAGGGGATGAAGCCAAAGACGCCTATCGAAAACGAGGCGGGCCAGCTATCCCTGGAAGCCCAGCGCGCTCTGGCCGAAGCCGGGGAACGCAGACGGCAAGCGGCGTCGCAGTCACCCCCTCCCGCCGAGTTCGGCGGCCGCGGCGGCCCTGATCCCGTCCGCTATGGCGACTGGGAGACCGGCGGCATCGCTTCTGACTTCTGATCCGAGACATGTGTCGTTTTGTGTGTCCCATTGTCGAACGCGTTCCCAAACCAGCGCACTGCCGTGGTCAGGAGGCCTCCTGGACAACGCATCAAAACGGCACACATCAAGGTTCAATCATGACCTTTCGAGCGAAAACGGTGCCGTGTTAACGCCTCAGAAAAGTAAATTAAAAAGAACGTAACTAAGTTTATCGGCATTCGAGCGCATTGCGGCGGTTTTCGTTCTCGAGGCACTGGGTTTGCGTCACTCCCTCCCATGAACTCCAATTTGGTTCAGGGAGACACATCATGACGTCCTCGCCTCGCAAGCTCTTGGCGGACATCTCGACTGACGAACGCGGGTCCATCGCCATTCTGTTCGGTCTGATGTTCATGATCCTGATCATGTTCTGCGGCATGGCGATTGACTACGCTCGCGTGCAGCAGATGCAGACCCGGGTCATCGCTGCGGCCGACGCAGCTGCGCTTGCGGCAGGACGTGCGCTGCTCGACGGCCGCCTGACGGACACAGAAGTCCAGAGCATGGCGGTTCAACTGTTCGAGCAGAACATCCCCGCTGACAGCAAACTTGGAAAGGTCAAAACCATCGACGTCAACGTGAACAGGCTCACGGGCAGCGTGACGGTGGACATCAACGCGGAAGTGCCCATGACGGTGATGCGCGTTGCTGGCTTTGAAAAGATCGGCTTTCCCGTCAAGTCTTCGACCCTGTTCGACCAGAAGGATATCGAGCTCGGCATGGCCCTCGACATCACGGGCTCGATGGCCGGCTCGAAGATCGCAGACCTCAAGCTCGCCGCCAAAGACCTAATCGACATTCTGCTGCCCGACAGCGGCACGGAGAACAAGATCCGCATTGGTCTGGCGCCCTACGCCCAGAGCGTAAACGCCGGTTCGTATGCGAAAGGTGTCACAGGCGGCACAAGCAATTCCTGCGTGCACGAACGCAGCGGCACGGATGCTTTCTCCGATGCCCTGCCGACAACCGGCAAGTGGCTTGGCTGGAGCAAGAGCTTGACTTGCCCGTCGGCCAAGGTCGAGCCTATGACAGACAATAAGGGCATCCTCAAGAGCCGGGTCGACGGGTACACCGCAAACGGCGGCACCGCCGGCCACCTCGGCGCGGCGTGGGCCTGGTACCTCGTTTCGCCGGAATGGGCGAGCATCTGGCCGAGCGCCAGCCGGCCCGTCGCCTACAACGACGGCAAGACGAACAAGGCGATCATCCTGATGACGGACGGCGAGTTCAACACGTCTTACGTCAGTGCGAACGGCGATTTACCCCGGCAGGCCCTCGAGGTCTGCCGCACCATGAAGACCAAGGGCGTCCTGATCTACGCGGTCGCGTTCCAGTCTCCAGGCTCTGCCGAAGCGCTGCTCAAGAGCTGCGCAACGTCGCCGGATCATTTTTTCAATGCCAAAGACGGCAATGAACTGCGCTCTTCGTTCCAGCAGATCGCCACCAGCCTCAACAACCTCCGCCTGACTCAGTAAGATGGTCACGGATCGGAGCAATAGAGGGGTGCGGGCCTTCACGTCCGCACCCTTTGCTGATTCGAGACCATAAGCGCCTGTCTGTTGCCAAGCTGCACTTGGCTGGATGGGAACGCTTCGGCTAGCATCGCCCCTCATCACGGAGCGACGCAATGAAACGGCGCCGGCATATTGTTTACAAACTCCTGCTCTTTATTTTGATATGCGCCGCTGTTTTCGCCGCATTCTGGTTCGGCGTGGTACCGCAGCGTTTGAGCCCGTTCAGCCCGCTATCGCTGGAAAAGGAAAACCAGTGGTTCCTGGATCCCAAGCTTGCGGCTCTGCGCCGCGATCCGGCCCTTTGCCAGTCCATCCTGAAGGAACCCCACATCGACGCCACGCCCATACCGGATAGTCCTGCAAAGAACGGATGCGGCTGGGTCAACAGCGTCAAGTTCAGCGAAATCGGCGGGGCGAGGATGGGCGTTGAACCCCTGACCTGCGAGATGACCGCCGGTCTCACGCTATGGGTAGAGCGCGAGTTGCAACCCGCTGCCCTGGCGGCTTTCGACAAGCGCGTCACCGGCATCGGCGACATGGGCACCTACGATTGCCGCAACATCGTGGGCAACCGGATCTGGAAGGACGTGCGCAGTCAGCATGCGTCCGCCAACGCGGTCGATGTCTCGAGTTTCACGCTCGAGGATGGCCGCGAGATTTCCGTTCTGCGCAACTGGAAGGGCAACGGGCCGGAGGCGAAATTCCTGCATCAGGTTCACCGGGCCGCGTGCCGGTACTTCCGCGTTACGCTTGGTCCCGACTTCAACCCCGCCCACGCCAATCACTTCCATTTCGACCGTGGCCTACTTTGGACCTGCAAGTAGCCGGGGGCGATTCAATGAACAAGGGCAGGCCGCCGGCAGCCTGCCCTTAATCCAGCGTTGAGAACACTTGCTTCAGCCAGCGCGCTTGTTCTGCCGGTTGCTGATCAGATCGTCGACGACGCCAGGATCGGCCAGTGTCGAGGTGTCGCCGAGGGTGCCGAACTCGTCCTCCGCGATCTTGCGCAGGATGCGGCGCATGATCTTGCCAGAACGGGTCTTGGGCAGACCCGGGGAGAACTGGATGAGGTCTGGCGAGGCGATCGGACCTATCTCCTTGCGGACGTGCGCCACGAGTTCTTTTTTCAAGGCGTCTGTCGGCTCGATACCGTCGTTGAGCGTGACGTAACAATAGATGCCTTGGCCCTTCAGGTCATGCGGGTAGCCGACCACCGCTGCTTCGGCCACCTTGGGATGGGATACCAGTGCGCTTTCGACCTCCGCCGTTCCCATGCGATGACCCGAGACGTTGATGACGTCGTCGACGCGACCGGTGATCCAGTAATAGCCGTCCTCATCGCGGCGGCAGCCGTCGCCGGTGAAGTAGGTTCCGGGATAGGCCGAGAAGTAGGTCTGCGCAAAGCGCTCGTGATCGCCGAAAATCGTGCGCGCCTGACCGGGCCAGCTGTCGAGAATCACGAGGTTACCCTGCGCCGCGCCTTTGAGCGTCACGCCCTTGTCGTCAACGAGGGCCGGCTGCACCCCGAAGAAGGGACGCGTCGCCGAGCCTGGCTTCAAGGCGGTGGCGCCGGGCAGCGGCGTGATCAGAATGCCGCCCGTCTCGGTCTGCCACCATGTGTCGACGATCGGGCACCGGCCGCCGCCGACAACGCGATAGTACCATTCCCAGGCTTCGGGATTTATCGGCTCGCCGACCGATCCCAGCAGCCGCAGCGACGAGCGGTCAGTTCTGTTGACGAAGTCGTCGCCCATGCCCATCAGCGACCGGATGGCGGTCGGAGCGGTATAGAAAATGTTGACATTCCACTTGTCGACCACATGCCAGAAGCGTGACGGCGTCGGATAGTTCGGAACGCCTTCGAACATAATGGTGGTGGCGCCGTTGGTGAGCGGCCCGTAGATGATGTAGCTGTGACCCGTGACCCAGCCGACGTCGGCCGTGCACCAGTAGATATCGCCGTCGTGATAATCGAAGACATACTGGTGCGTCATCGACGCAAACAGCAGATAGCCACCGGTCGAATGCACGACGCCCTTGGGCTTGCCGGTCGAACCAGACGTATAGAGGATAAAAAGGGGATCTTCGGCGTTCATGGCTTCGGGCGGGCAATCCGCCGAGACGTTGATGATCTCCTCGTGCAGCCAGTGGTCGCGCCCAGCGGTCATGGGTACCGGGTTGCCGGTTCGGCGGACGACGATGACCTTTTCGTCGCCTTTGCACTTCTTGAGTGCTTCGTCCGTATTCTTCTTGAGCGGAACCGTCTTGCCGCCGCGCAGTCCTTCATCGGCCGTTATGATGAGTTTGGACTCGGCATCCTCCACCCGGTTCTGCAGGCTATCTGGAGAGAAGCCCGCAAAGACGATCGAGTGCACGGCGCCAATTCGCGCGCTGGCCAGCATCGCGTAGGCAGCTTCCGGAATCATGGGAAGATAGATCGTGACGCGATCGCCGCGTTTGACGCCGTGCGCCTTGAACACGTTCGCGAGCTTGCACACGCGCTCATGCAGCTGATTGTAAGTGATCTTCTCATCCTGCGTCGGGTCATCGCCTTCCCAGATGATCGCAACCTGATCGCCGCGGGTCGCAAGATGACGATCGATGCAGTTGGCCGACACGTTGAGCGTGCCGTCTTCGAACCACTTAATTGCAACGTTGTGCGTGTCGAATGATGTGTGCTTGACCTTATTGTAAGGCCTGATCCAATCGAGCCGGCGGCCCATCTCGCCCCAGAAGCCGTCGGGATCCTCAACAGACCGCTTGTAGAGGGCTTTGTATTTGGCATCGTCGAGCCATGCACGGCTCGCCCACTCCGCTGGCACCGGATAGATCGCCTCGGTCATTTCTTCCTCCCAAGTTTTAATTTTTTCCATTATGCAATCGCACCGCCGCGCCCACAACCACGCCCTTCGTCTATAGGTCGGAAAGGGAGGCCGCATTAACCGCCGCGGCCAACGGTACAGCGGCGACAAGAGTGCGGTTAACCAGCTGCCGGCCCCTGCAAGGTCCAAACGGCCGTCTTCTTGATCAGGGCGTCCTCGAGTTCACGCGTCACGGGTACTTCGTAAGCCGCAATCCGCTCGAGCCGTTGCGTCGGAAAGTAATTGCGCTGCGGATCCCCGATCAGAACCCGAGCCCCGTTACCGGCCGCCGTCTCGATGAATGCAAGCACCTTTTCCGCAAGCTCGCGCTCGTAGAAAAGATCACCCACCAGCACGGCGCCGAACGCTCCTGGCGGACCCGCCAGAAGATCCTGCGCGGTCGTCTCTATCTCGACCTCGTTGGCTTCGCCATTTAGCTGAATGGCAGCAAGGGCGAACTGATCTATGTCAGATGCGAGCACGCTTCGCGCCCCGGCGAGCGCGGCAGCGATTGCCGTCAGGCCCGAACCGCTGCCGAGATCAAGCACGGACTTCCCCGCCAGCACAGACGGATTGTCGAGACAATAGCGGGCCAGTGCCTGTCCGCCGGCCCAGGCGAAGGCCCAATAGGGTGGCGGCACGTTGGTTTCGCCCAGTTCTTCCTCAGTCCTCTGCCAGATCGGCAGGGACTCTTCGGCCAGATGCAGGCGGATCTCGGGGACGAGCGGAGGGATTAGAAGCCGGGTATTTGCTCGAATAAAAGTTGCATGTGAACTCATGCCCGCCGCTTCTTGCCGGCAGACGCGCCGCCCATCCGGCAGACCTCGTCCCATTCATCGGGGGTCACCGGCTGCACTGAAAGGCGCATCGAGGTGACGAGACTCATCTTGGCGAGCTTCGGATTGGCTTTGACGTCGGCCAGCTTCACAGGTCTCGGTAAGGACCGGACGGCCTTCACGTCGACGCACTCCCATGTGCCGCTGTCGTCCTTGGGGTCGGGATGGGCAATCGCGATCACTTCGCAGACGCCGACCACCTCCTTACCCTCGTTGGAATGATAGAAGAAGCCCAGATCGCCGATCGTCATGGCACGCATGTTGTTGCGCGCCAGATAATTGCGAACGCCGTCCCAGGCCTCGCCTTTCTCACCCTTGGCGACAAGCATGTCCCAGGAAAAGACATCAGGCTCGGACTTGAAAAGCCAGTAACTCGGCATGAGCACCCGGTGGCTTGAGCAGCATCGACGTTCGTCGCGACGCTAGCCCAGACGCTAGCCCACCGGGGCGGTGCCCTCAAGGTCTCGGTGAAAGAACGTCTAGACGGCGATGACGGCTATCTGCTGGACGGAGTAGGCGAGGAACTCGAAGCGCTTGCCCGAGGCGGCGCGAAATTCTTCGAACGCCTTGTGTTCGTGGGCCCGCCAGTTCGGGTAGTTAAAGTACTCGTCGAACACCATCACGGTGCCCGGCACGATGCGGTCACCGAAATTCTCGAAGATCGTCTTGGTCGAGGAGTAAAGATCGCAGTCGATGTGGAGGAATGCAGCGGGACCGCTGTTCGCCGCGACGAACAGCGGCAGGCTTTCGTTGAACCAGCCCGCATGAAGACGGACGTTGCGCGTCACCTTTGGAAGGCGGCCCTTGCGATGGAAGAAGCCCGCCGCCATCTGATTACCGCTCCAGTCGTCGGGCAGCCCTTCGAAGCTGTCGAATCCATGGATGATATAGTCCGGCTTGCGGCTTGCGATGAAGTTCGTCGTGCCGGCGCTGTTGACGCCGAATTCGGCATAAAGGCCGCGCAAGCGTGATTTTTCCAGCGCATAGCCCATCATTTCGCGCGGCGTATCGAACGCGATGGCGTCCGGCATCTCGCTCATGATGAACTCGAGCGTGTCGCTGTGGGCACGCGCCTGAAGGCCGGTATAGGGATGGTTCTGCGCATAGCCGATCGGCAGCCGCGCCGTCATCGCGAACTTTTGGACGAAGCTCTTGAGAGGGTAGTTCGAGATGAACATTGTCGCGGTATCCCGGTTACGCGGTGGAAGGTCTAGTCGATACGGCAAGATTGAAGACGAAAACCCGCAGAACCGTAAACACGGTCACGAATGAAACTGCGGCAGCGCAGAGTTTGGAGAGCAACGGGTCGAAGCCCATGATGTCAACCAGCACGCCGATCACGACCGACGTGACGACGAGGCCAGACAGGCCTGCTGCAAAGAACTTCACCAATACCGGCGCTTCCGCCGCGACGCCCCGGCTGGAAAACCGCGAGCGAAACACGATGCGCGACGAAAGAAGATAGTGCGTGATGACGCCGCATATATATCCGCAGGCAGCCGCCGCCACCGCATAGCCGACATGCGCCAGCAGCGACGAGTAGACGAACACGTCCACGACGAGCGCGGTGCCGCTCACAAGCACGTAACCTGCAAACTGCTGGGTGTACTCGAGTACGTCGGGCCCGAAGCGCTCTTTTAGAACCGCCAGCATCAACCGGCTCCGGCGATACGCTTGGGAACCATGCGGACGCTCTTCAGGGCTTCATCTTCACCCGAGGCGCCGGCTTCGTGATACTCCGCGTCCTCGTTGACGTTCCAGATGTCATAGAGCTGCTCGCCGGCGATGATGTTCTTGACCGTAAGCATCGACGTCATCATCGCGTGGTCCTGGTTGTTGTACTTGTGCATACCGTTGCGGCCGACCAGGTGCAGATTGGGATAGTTCGCCTCGATATCCTCGCGGATCGTATCGACGTGGAACTTGTAGCTGTCGTCGTAGACCGGGTAGGCCTTCTTCTGGCGCACGACGCAGCCGTCGAAGATGTCGTCGGGCTGGGCAAGGTCGATCTGGGCCAGCTCGCGCTTGGCAAGATCGATCAGTTCAGCGTCGCTCGAAGCCCACAGGCCGTCGCCTTCGAAGCAGAAGTATTCCAGACCAAGGCAGGTCGAATTCGCGTCGGGAATGAGTTCCGGCGACCACGAGCGGAAGTTCTGGATGCGGCCGACCTTCACCGACGGCTCGTGGATGTAGATCCAGTTGTCGGGGAACAGGTCCGGCTCGTTCACCATCAGGGCGACGGTGAGGAAGTCACGGTAGCGAAGGCTCTGGGCGGCCGGCAGGCTCTTGGGCGGTTCGTCCATCGCCAGCATCAATTCGCGGATCGGCGCCGAGGAGATGACGTGCTTCGCCGTGTACGTTTTCGTTTCACCAGCCTCGGTCGTTACGGTTGCGGTCCAGATTTTCGCGACCTTGTCGAAGGAGAGCGATGACAGGGTATGGCCCATGTGGATCACGCCGCCCTGTGCTTTCGTCTTTTCGGCAGCGGCATCCCACATCATTCCGGGACCCTTGCGGGGATACTGGAAGCTCTCGATGAGAGTCTTGATAACCTCGCCGTCGTGAGCCGTGGTGCCGTCCTTCTTGCCCTTGGGCACGATCGAATTGCGCAGCGCGTTCGACATGGCGCTCCACAGGTCGAGACCCTTGATGCGCTGAGCGGCCCAATCGGCCGAGATTTCATCGCAGCTCATGCCCCACACCTTCTCGGTATAGGTCTTGAAGAAGATCGAGAACAAGCGTTCGCCGAACTGGTTTGAGACCCACTGGTGAAACGTCACCGGCTTCTCGTGCGGAAACGCCTGCTTGTACATGAACGACAAGACGCAGAGGCCACTTTCGACAACGCCGAGATTGTTCAGCGCCTCGAAGGCTTTCAGCGGATAGGAGTAGTACTTGCCATCGTAGTAGATGCGCGACAGGCGAGGGCGTTCGATGAAATCCTGCGGGAGGATCTCCTTCCAGAGGTCTACGACCTCCTTGGATTTGGAGAAGAAGCGATGGCCGCCGATGTCGAACAGGAAGTTCTTGTAGTTGGCCGTGCGGCTGATTCCGCCGACGTAGTCGGGGTCGGCTTCGATGACCGTGGTCGAGACACTAGCCTTGGTCAGAAGATAGGAAGCGGTCAGTCCTGAGGGACCCGCTCCGACGATGAAGACTTCTGAATGGCTCATGTGCAACGCCCAACTCCAGTTGTAGCAGCCGGGCCAGAAAGACCCGCCGACTGATCAGTCGGGCTCCAAAACGCGCAGCAAAAGCCGCCTCTGGTCAGGACCCGACGCGCTCGGATGGTACTGACAGAGCCTAAATAAACTCTTGCCAATTGAAGCTTTCGACCTGCCGGCGTTTACCGTGCCGCAACGACGACGGGCGTAGGGTCACGGTTCTTCGTTCTGGGAACTCATCGATGCAAAGCCGGCCCATCAACTTTTGCGTAACGCCTGCCGAAGTGGTGGCCCGGATCGCGGCGATGCCACTGTGGGTCTACTGCCTGGCCGCAGTGGCGCTGTTTGCCGCATTCGGCCTGCGCTGCGATCCGGCGATCCTCGCAACATCGCTTGGTGATACCGATGACGCGACGCGGCTCGCCCAGGTCCGCGACTTCCTCGCCGGCGGCGGATGGTTCGACACGACCTTGAACAGGTTCGGCGGCTCAGCGCCGCTGGTTTCTCACTGGTCACGTCTCATCGATCTGCCGATCGCAACCCTGATAACCCTTTTCGGCGCGGTGATGAATCCTTCGGACGCCGAGACCGCCGCCCGCGCCGTCTGGCCTCTGATCCTGCTATTCGGATTGTTCCTGGCCTTGGCCAAGGCGACGGACGAGTGGGGCGGCCGCGCGGCCGTCGTCATCATGCTGGTGCTGGCGCTGGCCAGCTTCTCCGCCACCGTCCAATTCAAGATCGGGCGCATCGACCACCACAACGCTCAGATACTTTTCGCTATCGGCGGAATCCTGTTGCTGGCGCGTGGCTTCAACACTGATCGTCTCGGCTTTGCCGGTGGCGCCTTACTCGGGCTTGGCTCGGTGATTGGCTATGAAGCTCTGCCATTGACCATCGCTGCACTCGCTGTCGTCTGCCTATGGGCCGTATGGACCGGCCGGGGCGCCGGCAACGCCAAGAACGGGGCAGCCGGCTTCGTGACGGCTCTCGCGGTAGGGCTGGTCACAACCAAGTCACCCTCGCAATGGCTTGGCACGAGCTGCGATGCTCTTTCAGCCAATCTTGTGGTTTTGGCCGCCGTTGTCTGTCCTGCTGTGACGTTTGCTCTTTCAAGGCCGCAGTGGCCGGCAACATGGCGTCTTGCAACCATGGCAGCCGCCGGCGCGGCCGGGCTTGCAATCTACGGTGCCATGGAGCCGGCGTGTCTGGCGGGTCCGTTCGGCCAGGTCGATCCTGCCCTGCGGCCGATCTGGCTCGACAAGGTGTTCGAGGCGCGCAGCATGGTGTGGTTCGCCGCGACCATGCCAGTTCTCGCCGCCGTCTACTTGTTCAACATAGTAGCAGGCGGCATTGCCGGCGCGGCCCTCGCGCGGTCCAAGCCGTCCGACGCAACGTCGTACTGCAGCCTGATCTTCGTGATCGCGGCAGCGCTCAGCGTGTGGCAGATCAAGCTCATGTCCTACGCCGCGATCCTCAGCCTTCCGCTGATCGCCGCCGCAATCTCGCGCATCCAAGGCAACGCCAATGTTTCCGACGCCACGTTGCGCGCGACAATCGTCGCCGCCATCAACCAGACGACAATGCTGATCGTCTGCGCCAGCCTGTTCACGCCGGTGGTGACGGACAAGTTTGCCGATGACCGCAATTCGGCTGATTCGTGCACCGCAACATCGGCCCTTTCAGCGCTCGCGGACCTGCCGCCCGGCCTTGCGGTCAGCGATATCGACATCGGGCCCTATCTGGTGGCACTGACGTCGCTCGACGCATACGTGGCGCCCTACCATCGTCTCGACCGACAGATCATCGCTACCGACCGGATGCTCTACGGTGATATCGCCGACGCCCGCCGCCTGCTTGAAGACAGCGGCGCCCGCTACGTCGTCTCGTGCGCGGGCATGGGTGGAAAACCCGATGGCACGCTGAAAGCCGCGCTCGCGACGGGCAAGGCACCTGAGTATCTGGAACCAGTGGCGCTCACGAGGACGTCGCCTCTTGCCGTCTGGCGCATACGCACGGCACCGGTGGCGCCATAGCATGGAGAGCGTGCCGACCGCACCGACGAGTCCCGGCACAACGGATCGCGCCACGTCCGTTGTGACGACGACCCCGATCTGGCTGCTCTGCCTCGCCGGGACGCTTCTGTTTGCACTCATGGATCTGCGGCTGGAACCGGACCGGTTATGGACATCACTCGGTGACGCGGACGATGCCATGCGGCTCGTCGCCGTTCGGGATCTTCTGGCCGGAACGTCATGGTGGGATCTCGTCTATACGCGCATCGGCTTGCCAGACGTGCACGTTGTGTCTCACTGGTCGCGCCTGATCGATGCGCCCATCGCAGCCCTCATAACGCTATTCGCACTTATAGTGCCGGCGCCGACGGCCGAGCTTGCCGCCCGCACCGCCTGGCCGCTGATGCTTTTGTTCTCACTGATGTGGGTTTGCGCGCGCTTCGCCGAAAAGCGCAGTGGCCGGATCGCGGCCTTCGTCGCGATCGCACTGGTCGTTTACGCCAGCGCCGCTACCGTCCAATTCCGCATCGGCCGCGTCGATCATCATAACGCAATGATCCTGTGCGCCGTTGGCGGCAGCATGTTCCTTGCCCTGGCATTCACCGACCGGCGATCTGGACATGCAGCCGGGGTTCTGCTCGGTCTTGGAACGGCGGTCGGCTTCGAGGCATTGCCGCTCACTGTCGGTGCTCTGTGCATCGCATCCATTATGGCGACAATCACGAAGCGCGGTCAGGATGGTGTCGTCGACTGCGCCGTCGCGTTCGCCGTCACCACGGCATTGGCCGTGATCGCGACGCAGCCGCCAGCCGTTTGGCTCGCGCCATCGTGCGATGCGCTGTCCGTCAATCTTGTCGTGCTGGCATGCGTGGGCGCTGCCGGGCTCTACGTCGTGAAGGGTCTGCCGCCCGCCTGGGGCATGAGGTCCCAGCTTGCAATTCTGGCTGCTTTCGGCGTGGCGGGATTTGTGCTTTTCGCCGCCGTCGAGCCCCGATGCCTTGCCGGTCCGCTCGGACAGGTCGACCCGGCTATTGGCCCCATGTGGCTGTGGCACGTTCAGGAAGGCAACACGCTGATCGAAATGGCGCGCGAGCAGCCCGAGTTCGCCGTACTTGCTGTCGCCACGTTGATCCTCGGCCTCTTGGCCATGACTTCTGCCCTGCGCCGACAAAACGATGACGCCAACCGCTTTCTCCTGTTGCTGTTTCTGACGGCGGCAGCGCTGACTGCATGGCAGGCGAAGTTCATTCCCTATCTCAGTCTGCTTGCGCTGCCGGCAATGGCCATGGCAATCGCGCGGATCGAAGCAACGGCCAACGTCTCCGCACTGTCGCGCCGCCTCCTCGTTTTCCTGGTCGTCAACCAGCAGACGACGCTGGCGACCTTCGCCGGACTTGTGTCGCTGTTGGGTATGTTCGCAATAACAGCGCCGCATACCGGTTCCCGCGATCTCACGGCGTCGGAATCGGGACCCTCACGTGAAGCGCCCGAAGCCTGCAATAGATCAGATGCCATCGAGCCCCTGCGGTCATTGCCGCCGGGCCTCGCTTACAGTCACTACGATCTGGCACCCCATCTGATCGCTCACACCGGGCTCGATGCTCTGGCGGGCCCCTATCACCGTTTGGACAAGGCCCTGCTGGAGCTGAATGCAATCGCCAACGCCGATCCGCCGGCGGCACGTCAGCGGCTCGCGGCCATCGGCGCTGCATACATCGTCGATTGTGAGCATCTGCGGGGCATGCCGGGCTTGCGCGAGCAAGGGTTCTACAATCGATTGCACGGCGGCGATGTGCCGGACTTTCTCGAACCCGTCGCGCTGATTGGCAAGACACCGCTCAAAGTCTGGCGAATCAAGCCTTGAGCTCCGGGCCAGCGTCAGTCTTCCGCCTTCTGCGGCCGCTGCATCAGCTGCGCGATCGCGTAGTCGACCGTGATTTCACCTTCGAGAATCGCCGTCACCGCTTCTGAAATCGGCATCTCGATGCCCTTCTGCGTTGCTATGCGGGTTACTGCCGCGGCCGTGAAGACGCCCTCCGTCACCGACGTGCGGCTGCCGAGAACCTCTTGCAGACTGCGGCCCTGGCCCAGCGCGCGTCCCAGACTCATGTTTCGCGATTGCGAACTGCCGCACGTGAGTATCAGGTCACCGAGGCCGGACAACCCCATCAACGTCTCAGGTCTTGCGCCATGCGCTTCCGCGAACCGGCGCAACTCCGCGAACCCTCGCGTCACCAGACCGGCATGAGCACTCGCGCCAAGGCCCTTTCCGTCGACGATCCCGGCGGCGATTGCCAGCACGTTCTTCAACGCGCCGCCCAGTTCGACGCCAATCATGTCGCTCGACCAGTACAGTCGCATCTGCCTGCAGCCGAGCCGTTCGGCAAGAAGCCGGCCGACGCGCTCGTTGCGGCAGGCAATAGTCAGCGCGGCCGGAAGACCGCGCGCCACGTCCGCGGCGAAGCTGGGACCCGAAAGCACGGCATGGGTCTGCTCGGGCAGGTGTTCCGCGAGGACGTCTCCGATCATGCGTCCCGTGGCCTGCTCTATGCCCTTGGCGCACAGAACGATCGGCTGTCCCGCGCGCACCATTCCGGACAACTGACGCGCCATCGCGCCCACATGCTGTGCGGGCGCGACCATGAGGATCGCATCGCTCTGGGCGATATTCACCAGGATCGTGGTCGCTTTTAGTCTTTCGTCGAGTGCCACGCCCGGAAGGAAGGCGCGGTTGATATGGCGGACATTGATATCCTCCACGGTCTCGGCTTCCCGCGCCCAGATCGCGACTTGGCGGCCGGCCATGCACAATGTTTGCGCCAGGGCCGTTCCCCAGGCGCCGCCACCGATCACGCCGACGCTGTCGATCTTCACGTTCCACCCCGTTCTGCCGCGGATCGGCCAACCACGCGATGCCCGAGATTGATTGCATTTATGCGAGAGTGGCAAGAGGCGATGCTTGGCAAACGACCGCCGTTCATGCCTTCACGCCCGCGCCGATCGCGGGCGGCGCCATGGTGTCGAGCGGCCAGCGCGGCCGCGCGGCGAAATCGAGGGGGTCGGTGAGCCCGAGGGCAAATCGTTCCGCGCCCGCCCACGCGATCATGGCGGCATTGTCGCCGCACAGGGCCACGGGCGGTACGTGCAGTACGTACCCGGTGCGATCCGCCAGCTTATCCAGGGCTCGCCGAAGCATCTGGTTCGCAGCGACCCCGCCGGCAACCACGAGATGACGCGGGGCATCCGGCGCCTGCTCCTCCACGACCGACATCGCACGCGAAACCCGGTCGACGACGCTATCGGCCACAGCGGCCTGGAACGACGCGCACAGATCGGCGACATCCTGATCGCTGAGAGGGGCCAGCGCCTGGGCTCGGTGGCGCACGGCCGTCTTCAGGCCGGCGAAGGAGAAATGGGCTTCCTCCCGGCCTGACATCGGCCTTGGAAGATCGAAACGCTTTGCATCGCCAGTGGCGGCTGCCCGCTCGACGGCCGGACCGCCGGGCAGGCCGAGGCCAAGCAGCTTGGCCGTTTTGTCGAACGCCTCGCCGAGGGCGTCGTCGATGGTCGTGCCAATTCGCTGATACCGGGCGACGCCATGGACCACGAGAAGCTGGGTATGGCCGCCGGAAACGAGCAGCAGCAGATAGGGCGGCAGCAGTCCTTCGGTCAGGCCGACCGTGAGCGCATGTGCTTCCAGATGGTTGACTGCGATGAACGGCTTGCCGTGGGCGAGCGCGATGGCCTTTGCGGTCACCTGGCCGACGACGAGACCGCCGTTGAGGCCTGGCCCGGCCGTGGCGGCAATGGCATCGAGGCCGGAAAAGCCGATCTCGGCTCCACGTACGGCGGCGACGATTAATTCGTCGAGACATTCGACATGGGCGCGGGCTGCAATCTCCGGTACGACGCCACCGAAGGCTCGGTGGGCCTCCCATTGGGACCGAACGATGTTGGATAGGATCCGGCCCTTCCCGCTGGCCTCGTAAAGAACCACGGCGGCTGCCGTTTCGTCACAACTGGTCTCGACGCCGAGAACCAGCGCGCCGCCGGCGCCCGCCCGTTCATGCTGTAGGGTCAACCTGTTTCGATCCTGTTGTTTGCCAACGCAGCGTTCCGCGGGCATAGATGGGGCTCCACCGACAAGGCGATCGGCCTAGCACCCGGAGAAACACGTTTGCAAGCGACGACAATCCGCATCGGCACCCGGGGCTCAGCCCTGGCGCTGGCCCAGGCCGACGAAGTCAGGGCCCGCCTGATGGCGGCGCACGGCTTGCCGAAGACGGCCTTTGAGATCCGCATCATCAAGACGACCGGCGACATGATCCTCGACCGGCCGCTAGCCGAGGTCGGCGGCAAAGGCCTGTTCACCAAGGAAATCGAGGAGGCTTTGCTGTCGCACGAGATCGATCTTGCGGTGCATTCCATGAAGGACATGCAGACGGCATTGCCGGACGGGCTCTCGATCACGGCGACGTTGCCGCGCGAAGACGTGCGCGACGCCTTCATCAGCCTCAAGTACAAATCGCTCGGAGACCTGCCCCAAGGCGCTACTGTTGGCACGTCGTCGCTTCGCCGACAGGCTCAGATCAAGCAGGTGCGGCCCGATCTTGAAGTCGTCGGGTTTCGCGGCAATGTGCAGACCCGTTTGAAGAAACTGGAGGACGGCGTTGCCGTCGCGACCTTCCTCGCCTGTGCCGGACTGCGCCGCCTCGGCCTCGCGGATCGCATCACGTCCCCGGTGCCGACCGACATCATGCTCCCGGCCGTCGCCCAGGGCGCTATCGGCATCGAGAGCCGTATCGACGATGACAGGACCGCACGCCTCGTCGCGCCACTGAACGACGAGGCGACCGCGATCTGTGTCACGGCGGAACGGGCGTTTCTGGCGAAGCTCGAGGGTTCGTGCCGCACTCCGATCGCCGGCCTCGCCGAACTCGACGGCGGCGCGATCCGCTTTCGCGGCATGACAATGTCGCCCGACGGACGCCGCTCCCTGACCTCGGAAGCGCGCGGGGTCGTTCGTTCTGCTGCCGCTCTCGGAACCGGCGCGGCGGACGACATTCTGCAGCGCGGCGGTCGGGAGCTGCTCGGCCAGCACGTTTGATGCACCTGCTTGTCACGAGGCCCGAACCGGACGGCAGCGCAATGCGACGACGGCTCGAGAAAATAGGCCACACGGCTGTCGTTGTGCCGCTGCTGACCGTCGAGCCGGCGATCGGATCGCCGATCGATCTCGACGGCCTGCAGGGGCTTATTGTGACCAGTCGCAATGCACTGCGGGCGCTCGATCCCGCGACGGTGGACATGCCGGCTCGGCTTGGAAAGCGCCCGCTGTTCGTCGTCGGCCCCGGAACGGCGAGACTCGCCCGCGACCTTGGCTTTGCCAACGTCGTGTCGGGTCCAGCATCCGCGCGCGACCTCGTGCCGGTGATCATTGGTCTCGTCAGACCCCAAGACGGGCCACTGGTTCATCTGAGCGGAGACGAGATCGCATTCGATCTCGCGGGCGCCCTCGCACCGCTGGGTTTCACCGTGCGCCGGATCGAGGTTTATCGCTCCGTGACAGTGGAGCACCTACCGGTCGATCTTACGGAAGCCATTTGCAATGGCGACCTCGACGGGGTCATCCTAATGTCGCCTCGGACCGCGCGAGCGTTCGCGAGCCTGGTCAAGGCAGCGGGCCTTGGACCGGCCGCTGCAAGGCTTCAGTATCTGTGCCTGTCGGCCGCGGTTGCCGACGGCCTTTCCGACCTATCCCCGCCAAAAGTGCGGATTGCGGGCAATCCAAATCTGGAAGAATTACTTGCTCTCACCGGCCCACTGGCACCAAAATCAGCTTAGCTCTAGTTTACTCTCGGAAACGACAAGGGATTTTCCGCGCGACGCGGCCGACCCGGGGTTCGCCGACCATGCCACGAGCAGCACGCTGGACCGGGCTCGCGTACTTTGGAGACACACCAGCCAATGGCCGATCCGAAAGACACTCCGCCAACCGGCGCGCCGACTGCGCCGAAGCCGGCTGCCGACGCCGCCGGGGTCAAGCGCCCGCACGCAATGCTTGACCTGAGGGCAACAGAGGTCCGGCAAGCGGAGACAGCGAAACCGGACACCGCAGCAGCGCCGGCGAAGTCGGCTGGTTCCGAGGCACCGGCCAAGGCCGCACCAGCGCCGGTGGCCGAGACGGCCGCTGAGGGCAAGCCATCAATGACGCCTGCGGCCAGTCCCGCTGCGGCGCCCAAGCCAGCAGCGGCCGACAAGCGCGCGGCCAGCGCTCCAGCCGCGCTGCCTCCCCGGCCGCCATCAGCCTTGGGGCGCCTTGCAACTCACGCATTCGCGGGCACGATCGGTGCCCTGCTGGCGCTGTTCGGGGCCGACTGGATCGGTCGGCATCTCAATATCCCGGTCGGCACGACCGCATTCGTTGAGACGGAAAAAAAGCTCGCGAACCGTATCGCCGCACTTGAAAGCTCGGCTGAACAGCCTGGGTCGACCGAAGACCTGACCAAGCGCCTTGCAGACGCCGAAGCCGCGCTCGCCCGCGTCGATGGCCTGCGTCAGCAGGTGACGGCGCTGAGCGAGGCACAGAGCAAGTTCGACGGCGACGTCACAGCGCTTACCGCCCGCGTCGATGCGCAGCCGGCGGAGTCCGCCGCAGCCGACCGCGTGCAGAGGCTGGAGGAACGGCTCGCCACAATCGCGGAAGCAGCCAAAACAGAAACCGGCGGACCGATCGCCCAACTGACCGCCGTCACAGGCAAGATCGCGGATCTCGAAACATCGCTTACGGGCCAGATCACGGCGCTCAGAAAAACGCTGCCGCAAGATCTCGAGCAGCGGCTCGGCAACATCGGCGAGACGAGTGAGCAGGCCAAGTCCGGCATAACACGGATCGACAAGGATCTGACCGCCGTCAAAACGGACGCAGCGCGTCTGACGCAGCGCATGGAAGGCGTGAAGACCGATCAGGAACGTTTGCGCGAGACGACACTCGCCGCGCAGGAGGAAGCCGCCAAGGTATCGTCTTCGCTCGCTGCCATCTCCGGTACCATCGCCGCGCAGACGAAAGCCTTCGTCAAAACCGAACAGGTCACCGCAGCGGTGGCGCCGGTTGCCGCGAAGCTGGCCAATATCGAAACCGCCATCAAGGGCGTGATGAAGAGCGAAGCGGACCGCAAGGCCAGCACCGAGCGCATCGTCGTCTCGCTCGAACTCGCCAATCTAAAGCGCGCCATCGAACGAGGCGGCGGATATGCGACCGAACTCGATGCCGTGCGGCGCGCCTCGGCTGGTGAACTGTCGCTTGCCGATCTCGACCGCAACAAGATCGAAGGCGTGGCGACCCTGCCCGAACTGCAGGCCAACCTTCGGCCTGTGATCGATCAGATCCTCTACGCCGAAAAGCACACCGAAGGGCAATCCGCGGTCGACCGCCTCATTGCCAGCGCCAAGTCCGTCGTGCGGGTGCGCAAAGTCGACCACGCTGAAGGCGACAGTAGCGCTGAAGCGATCGTATCGCGCATGGAGAAGTCACTAGGCGAGGGCCGTCTCGCCGACGTCATCACAGCAGCCAAGCAATTGCCGCCGGGCGCGGCCGCAGCGGCCGCACCGTGGCTCGAGAAAGTCCAGGCGCGTCTGGCTGTCGACCAAGCCATGCTCAAGATCGAAAGCGAACTGAAAGCCTCACTCGCCGACAGCACCGAACCGCAATCCCCGGCCGCCGCGTCGGCTGCCCCCGAAGCACCCGCGGCTCCCGCCCCGGCAGACAAGAAGTAGAGCTCGCCATCATGTTGCGTCTCGTACTCCTCATGTTCGGCGTGCTGGCGGCCTCGATGGGGTTTGCTTGGCTCGCCGACAATCCGGGCACCATCACCATCGACTGGCAGGGCTATCGCGCCGAACCTACTATCCTGCAGGCCGTGGTCATCCTGAGCTTGCTCGTTGCGCTTGGCGTCTTCCTGTATCTTCTGTTCAAGCAGTTCTGGTCTAGTCCCGCAGCACTCGGGCAATTCCTGACACGGCGGCGGCAACGGCGCGGATTGGACGCCCTGTCGAGCGGCATGATCGCAGTCGGAGCGGGCGACCGCAGCATGGCGACGCGCTACGCCATTCAGGCGCGCAAATCGCTGCCGAACGAACCATTGACGCATTTGCTGCGCGCTCAGGCCGCCCATCTGTCGGGCGACAAGACGACAGCGAGGCGGATCTTCGAGGCCATGCTCGCGTCACCGGACACCGAGCAGCTCGGCCTGCGCGGCCTGTTTCTCGAAGCAACGCGGGAAGGCGAAACGGAAGCGGCGCGCCAATTCGCCGAACGCGCGGCCCAGATCAACTCCAAGCTCGCCTGGCCGCTCGAAGCCTTGTTCGAATTGCAGTGCAAGGCGCAGGACTGGGCCGGCGCTCTGGAGAGCTTGTCATTGCTGCGCAGGAACGGCGAAATCGAGAACTCGATTGCCGATCGGCGCCGCGCCGTTCTGCTGACGGCCCAGGCGCAGGCACTCGAAGAGTTGGATTCGCACAAGGCATTGTCGCTGGCGCTGGAGGCTCACGGACTGGCGTCGAGCCTCATTCCCGCCGCGGCCATCGCCGGCCGGTTGCTGGCGTCGAAAGGCAACACGAGCAAGGCGGCAGTAGTGCTGCAGAAGACATGGACGAAAGCCCCGCATCCCGAACTTGCCACCGCCTACGCTTATGCGCGCATCGGCGATAGTCCGCGCGACCGCTTCGACCGTGTCCTGCATCTCGCGTCATTGAACCCCCATGCCACCGAAAGTACGCTCGCGATCGCCGAGGCCGCACTCGACTCGCGTTTCTATGACGAAGCGCGCTCGGCCCTTGAAAGCCTTCAGCCCGAGCAGATGTCACGTCGCGCGGCAATGCTGATGGCGCGTCTCGAAGCCGAGCAGAACGGCGACAAGGGCCGTGTACGCGAATGGATCGTGCGTGCGGCCAACGCGCCGCGAGACCCCGCCTGGACGGCGGATGGAATCGTTTCAGAACAATGGTCGGCCGTTTCGCCCGTCACGGGTGCGCTGGACGCCTTCCAGTGGAAGGTTCCGGTGGAAGAACCGGCGCATGGGGAAGCCGAAAGCCTGTCGGAAAAGCTCGCAGCCTTTGCCGCCCTCGATGTGCCCTCGTCCATGGACGACGACTCGGACGGCTCGGCGCCTTTGCTCGATCTCGAGCCTGCAAAGGAAACGACCCAAACTGCGGCACCCCATCAGCCGGCGGGCGTTGAGGCCTCGCCACGAGACGCAGCCGCCGATTCCCGGCAGGATGGTGTCGACAGCGCGGAAGAAACAGAGCCGCCTGCGCGGCAGGCTCGCGCCTGAGCCTGGACCGGATTACGCCTAATTCGGCCAAGCCTGCGGATGCGGAGGCGTCCCATCCGCGACATTCCGACGGGACACTTGCGTTCGCCCCCCGCTACGGGTTTCCCTGGCGACCGGGACACCGGGATTGTCGCCTCAGCTCAGCCGGTAGAGCACGTCATTCGTAATGACGGGGGAGTCATCCGTAGGGACACTGGCGGCACTTTAACTTCCAATATCGTGAACTTTGTACGGGACAGCGATAACAAGCTCGTTCGACGCTCGTATTGGATGGATATGGGGGTGATCGAACGCTTGTGAGCGTGATGGTCAGCGGGATCGGTTCGAACCTAACAAACGATGAGAAGCGAGCACACCTTACCGATCTAAAAAGTGGCCACTTGATCGACCAAGTCTGTACTCAAGAGGTTTTGCCTCCCGAAAAATCCTAGACACTGCGCTAATCCGTTTGTGCCGTTACAGGGTTAGACAGTCCTCCTTTTTGACGTGCTAACCGCGCTGCGGCCGTACACTGCACCACGAAGATCCTTACCCGGCGTCGAAACAATTGCCCGACAAGAGGAGGAGAGCCCTTGGCAGTGATCGCTAAGTCTTACAATGTCGTCGCTGGGAACGAGTTCGGGTTCGTTCGGGAGGTCTGGGCGAACCCCGGTGGAGGAAGAATGCTGAGAAGATGGAATCAACGGCTGGGCACATTCTTGATGGCAGCCCTCCTCACAAGTCCCGCACTTGCCCAGTCCGGTCTCACTGACCCAAGTAAGGGGAAAGAACTGGCGGATAGCCTATGTTCAATCTGCCACAATGTCGGTCCTGCCCCGGGAATAAGTGCGGCAAGTGAGGTCCCCAGCTTCTACTCAATTGCTAACCGGCCCGAACAATCACCAGATCGTTTGGCCGGCGCCATCATTTTCCCTCACCCTGAGATGCCGAAGGTCTCGTTCAGCAACAGGGAACTGAAAGACATCATTGCCTACATCATGTCGCTCAAGGCGAAGGACTGAGTTGGCGCTGACGAGAAGTCGCACAATCAGCTTCACGCCGCGGCCCGACTGAGAGGGGAGCCCTGAAGCGGGGTGAAGCTTCAGGGCTCAGGAGATGTCCAAGTAGGCACACGGGGGGAGTGTGCGGGGGAAGGCAGGACATCTCGGTAGAATTCTCCTCTACGTATGTGACGGTTAGGTTACGGGTAATTGTTCTGCGACATACAAATCCGTAAGGATTGGCCTCCGGAAGACTCGTTCGCCCATAAATCCCGGCATCCTCTTGCTGGGGCTGCCGCACTCTCTCCAGAGGAACCAACCTCAGGCCGATTGCTGCAGCGATGACAGCCATCTTTCCAGAAGCCGGATGGCAGGCCGCTCGGAACCTGCAGCCAGACTTTTTCAAATCTCATTGCAGGCTGGCCACCAAAGATAATGGCATGAAATCATTTAAATATATGATTTTTTGTCTGACTGATCGACGGACGGTTGGCAGCCCAAGCTGACCAGCCACCAGCAGCGTGAAACACTCGTCAGGCGTTAGGCAGGAGAGACATTGAGTTCTCTAGCCAGACGCTACAACGTCAGTCACAGGACGATCGTCAGAAGTCGCCATGTGAGAGAAGCAAGTCCGACTTTGCCCCTTTCACCTTGCACGTCCCATAGGAGATGCCTTGAAGGTCATCCCCCTGTCGTAGAAATCTTTTTTAATTCGCCTGTCTTTGTGTTCATCACATACTGCATGATGAGCCCTTCGTAAGGCTCTTCCTCACATGTGAACGATAGTCTTGGATCGTTCGGCTCTTGAAGAGCTATGCAGTGGTGAATCCATTGAGTGCCAGTCAATTGAATTTTCCCGTCGTACACCTTCACTCTCATATTTTCTGTCTTGTTGGTCACGTCTCCACGTTCAAGAGGAAGCGTCTCTACGGTGCAGTTCCATATTGCCGCTGCTTGGAGAGCCGAAGGCATCCCCAGACAGAAGACCAAAATAATTGATAATCGCATTTGAAGTCACGCCTTGAAAATTGAGCAATCCTAAGTTTTGAGAACGACTTTTGTCGGCGACCAAGTCTGTCCACCATTACACGTATCTATACTGCAAACGACCACATCACTTTGTGGAGATATAGGTATGGTCAGGGGTAATGCAGCCCGGCTGCCCCTATTGGCGCTAACCACTGGAAGCAGGTTGCCGTGATGTTCCTGATAACAGGTGACATTGTCGTACGTTTCTCAGGCGGGTTGATGATCAACCTGAGGAGGAGTTCGTGGAAGCTTCTTCAACCCCACTGCCAATTGCAGAACTCATCGCTAAGCGGTGCGAAGAACTGGGGCAGCCTTCCCACCTTCTAATGTGGCGATGACTCTGCAACGAGATTTGAAACAACGTTCCGTGGTACGAAAAACACTATCGTTAAACTCTGGTCTCAGGACGACTCCCTGACAAGGCAGAAGTTGAAGACTTGTCGAACAGACCGGATTCGGGGGTCCGGGAGAGCGGATGTTCGATACGTGAAAAAGCTCCCGTCATGGAGCTTTTTTAGCAATGACAGGAGAGCCATCCTACATCACCTTCAGCTTAGAATTTTGGGGCTCGGCTAGTAGATCTTCGACATGCCGCCCCCAGGTGGCAGATAGGTGGCTTAAGGAGGCCGCAGATCCCGGCTCCAACTCCCAGAGCACCCAACCCGGTGCTAAATCACCAACAAGACGAGTCAGCGGGCGTCTAAGGTGACCCACCACGAGATTTTCCCGACCACACAAGCATTTGTTCGATTGCCGCTTACATTCCGCCGGGACGCTTGCAATCGCCCCCCGGTACGGGTATTCCCTGCCGACCCGGACGCCTGGATTGCCGCCTTAGCTCAGCCGGTAGAGCACGTCATTCGTAATGACGGGGTCGCGTGTTCGAGTCACGCAGGCGGCACCACAATTTAAGCAGCACGCTCATTGCGTCCAATCCGGCTCATGCTTCTCGCGGACAACGCGCACGTCATAGAGCGGTCCGTGATTGGACCCTGATCAGCCCCCAATGAGGTGGTCCAACTCGACAGCAGCGCGGCGATCTTACGAGACCGTATTGCCGGGCAAGTGCGACGATGTCGGCGGTCAGCCGTTCCTCATCATCGCATCCTACCGGCACCTTGCGCTGCATCGAGCGATGTTGTCCGAGCACCGCGCAGGCGCGGCGCTCGGAGACGTTCAACAACTTGCCGGATATGATCAATGCACCGGCGGCGGCGTGAGGGGCTCAGCTCCCTTGGGGGCCTCGGCCAGGATCAGCTTGTCGAGCGTCAGGTCGGAGACCGCCTTGCGCAGACGCTGGTTCTCAACCTCCAGCTCCTTCATGCGCTTGACCTGGTCGGCCAGGGGGGCAGTAGCCTTATTCGACACAACCAGACGAAATCAATCGAGTGACACTGGTTGCACGTGTCGGCGCCTGAAGAGATCGCGCGGACTGCACTCGTCTCTGCTCAGGCCTTGTGCGTTGCAGCCGCCTTTGACCGTCCGGCACGAACCTTATTTTCGAGCTCCGGTAAAAAGCTCCAGAGGTCGCGGTTGAGGGTAGTCAGCTTCCGGACCGTATTTACGATCTCCCGCCGCCGTTTGTCGTCGAACTCGCGCGTTACCGCAAATTGCACTGTTTGACGCGTCTCGCTGAGACGCAGCACATTCGTGTGTGTGATCGCGCCCTTCTCGTTGAGTTGGTAGATGCAGTGATTGAATTCATTCCGGATCTTAGTGCAGTCGTTGAACCGCTCAATGAGCCCCTCGACCTTGTCGATGGTCTGGGCGTCCTTGAGCCGCGCCTTGGCGAGCCGACGGATGAGATCCAAGCGCGCCCGCGTCGTGTTCAGAGACACGAAGGTGATCGCAGCAGCCTCGAAGTCCGTCTCGAGAAGAATCATCAGCAGATAGAGGAACATGCTCTCGTTGTTCGACCAAGTGAAGATCAAGTTGCCAATGAGTGCGAGTATCTCGGTGCGCTGCAGCGCAGTCCGCGAGGAGATGGATTCGATCGCGGCGAAGTCCGGCGCTGGAGGAAGCTTTGAGGGCACTGTCGTCCGCCTGGGAGGGCTATCGCCTTAGTTTGACTGTTAACCGCGCTACTCGTGCATTGAACTCGCGCTTGCCGAAAACCTTCCTATAATAATATCATTTGCTCACTGTTCCTAACGCTTACGCGTATCTGCGTTCCCAACTCTTAAGTGTGAGAGAGATTAAGCTCTGCAATAGCGTTCGGCTCTACGGCGGATTTAGGAGCCTTACGCGCATTTTCTCAGGAGAAGCGGCCTGGTGCGGGTTGGGAGGAGTTTCCGCACGTGCTCCGGTTCGGAACCATATCGCGGGTGCGCCGCGCCGCAGTCGCCGTCATTTCGCCGATGGTGACGCAGAGCCGCGCTCGTCTCGGAGGTATCCCGGACGTCGTATGGCGGCGCCCTTACATGATTGGCTTTGTCGCCATGCTCGTTACGGTTCTCGCCAAATCCGAGACCCGTGGACGCATCGGCACTCATCAGCTTGGCCTCGCGCAGGTCGACGCTTGGACTGAGATTACAGGTCAATACGACGACCGCATTGGCGAGGAGATTTGTCTGTTGAGCGCTCAAGCCGATGAGGATTTCATGCAGGGTTGCCGCAACGCGAGCCGCTTTCTCGAGGCCTACTGGGGTGTCCACGATGCCGACGACGCCGATATTCGCGAGACTTGCGAGATCGCATCCGTGCAGGAAGCCCCCATGTTCGGGCCTGGTGAACTGGGAGCCTTTGGCCGTGGCGGCGCTGTCGCCGCCTTGCTTTGGAGCCGCTATTTCGACGAACAGATTCCCTGAGGGCTGGAGCTCTGTCCCAGACTGCTATACCGGCTCAACTGGGGGCCGAGTCGAGACAGTCTCAATCGGGCCAATTCTGTCTTCCATCTCAAATGCACAACGATCATGCACCGTTTCGCGAGCCCGACTTTAACCCAAGCTGATGCCATCGACGAGCACACGGAGGCGGTCACGCTTGTTCAAACCAGACGGCGTCGTGTCGGTTAGATGAAGATCTTTGCTCAACACTTGCACTGGTAGCACTTGAAACCGTTCCCCGACGTGCCCCAAGCCCCGAACGAGCACTCGCCGCAGCGGCCGCACGACGGGTCCGCTTCGAATTTCCGTTCGATCAGACGGATCGCGTCGCCGGCCGAGCCCTCGGCCTTCAGCGCCGCGAGTACAACCTGCTGCTGGCTCGAAAGCTCTCCCGGCTGCGCGACGCAGGTTTGAAAATCTTGCGTCTCCGTGAAGACCTCACCCACTGACGCGCGCACGAGTGAGCATTCCGGCATGATTTGCGACCGAATTAAGAGCGAACCATTTGGACACAGGGAAGAGATTATGCTATAATTATCTACTATCCAAAAAAAAATGTAAGCGCCAACTCCTCTAACAAAGGGAGGTGCTGATCAGAAATTAGCGGAACAACTCCACCGTAATTAGGGTGTGTGTGCGACTGGCGTTTGCGGCCGCCTAACTCCCCAAAAGCGGCACAATAAGCAGGCCGATCCAAAGGGCCTGCAATCCGTAGCATCGTTGAATGATGGCGAACTGCTGAATTAGAAGATCGGCGGGGGTCATTTCATTTGCGGTGCTCCTTATGTGAATTCCGTGACGTTGTCACGGTTGAGTAAGGAGATTCGTTATGGGTAAACGCATACACGAACAACCCAAAGAATGCGTACCACCCCCAGCTTACGAACCCACCACAATCTGCGACCCCAACGAAAATCGCAAACTTAAAGAGATTCTAGTGGCGCAGATCATTGAAAACGCCACTCTGAAAGAGATGCTCGAAAAAAGCCGCTAACGCCCGCCCAAGGAGGCTTGCTGTGGGCCGGCGACGGATCGCGTTGCCGGCCGAGCCCTCGCTCTTTAGCGCCGCGAGCACAACCTGCTGCGGGCTCTCCGAAAGCTCTCCCGGCTGCCCGACGCAGGTTTGAAAATTTCGCGTCTCCGTGACGACCCCACTCACTGACGCGCGCAAGAGCATTCCGGCATGATTTGCGACCGAAATAGGTGAGACTCATTTGGACACGGGGAAGAAATTGTGTTATAATTTACCTTTAATCTATTCAAGTTTCAAAAAACGAAAGCGCCAATTCCTCTAACAAAGGGAGGTGCTGATCAGAAATTAGCGCAACGACTTCGCCGTAATTAGGGTGTGCGCGCGACTGGCGTTTGCGGCCGCCTAACTCCCCAAAAGCGGCACGACAAGCAGGCCCTTCTAATGGGCTTGCAATCCGAAGCATCGTTGAATGGTGACGAACTGCTGAATTAGAAGATCGGCGGGGTCATTTCATTTGCGGTGCTCCTTATGTGAACTCCGTGACGTTGTCACGGTCGAGTAAGGAGATTCGTTATGACTACGAAAACAGAGCAAGACTGCAAAATAGAAAAAGAGGACTGCAGGCCACATCAACCGCCTCCGTGCGACCCCAATCCGTGTAACTCGCAATTCGAACACGAACTCCAATTGGGATTCCAACTTTAACGACAATGTCAACTCAACTGTCATCGACGTGCAAGTGCATGTCGACATCGACCTGGGGCTCAACGGTCTCGACTTGAAGCCGGTCATCGACCAGGCGAGCGATGACACGTTTGCTCCGGGTGCCTATGGCGATGCCCTGACCAACAGCGGAGCGGTGAACTACGGCGATGGCCAGGCGTTCAGCTTCAATGAGGTCAACAACCTCGTCGATAACGACTACCTCAACTCCGCCAACTTCACCGTGAATGACTTGGGCAATGGCGGGGGCGGAGGCGGCGGAGCGGGCGGCGTCTCAGTGACAGGTGCGCCCTCGGCAGCAGTGGCGGACGCATTGTTGGCAGCGGGGACGTTCAGGCACCGCAACTAATGCTAGCTCTTACGGTTACGGCGGAGCCGGAGGCAGCGGCGGCAACGGCGGCAGCCTCTTCAGTTGGACGGCGAACGTCAATGGTTACAGCAGCGCCGCCTCGAATGGCCTAACGGGCGGCTTGACCGGTGGTCGGGCGGCGGCTCTGCCGGCGTATCTCAGGCCCGGCCGACAGCTATGCGAGCTTCACGGCCTTCAGCAACAACATCGTCATGGGCGCCAACATGCAGACGAACCATGCCGACGTTTCGGCGATCGGCTCTGACCATCGACGACACTGGCCTCATTGTAGCGTCAACGACGGTTAGTAGGGGCCGCGCGATGCATTTGCACCGCGCGGCTCCTTCGCCAAAAAGTCTCCTGACACAGGACCCCTGCGTCGGTAGGGGACCGGGAGGATACGGCGATGGCGCAGCTCGTGGTCGAAACGATCTGGCACTTTGCCGGGTACACTCACATAGCTGAGCTTCTCGCGACCGATCCCATCCATTACTGGGGCGGTTTCACCTACCGGATGGCGGGATATGTCCCTCCGGAATGCCACGCCTGATGGCGAGCCTAGCGTGCTTTTGCTGCCCCAGGGCAGCGCCCCCACCCCTCACCCGACCTTCGATGGGCCCGAGCCTTATGACCTCGTGGATCCAATTCACCTGAGGGGCTACGCTGCCGACCATCTTGCCAATCATGCTGCATTTCTGAATTACCCGACGCACTTGGCGCACCTACTAGAGCCCACTGCGCCGGTCGAATACTCGGTCAGCGATTTTGATTTGCCCCCGATCAAGCTCACTTACACCGACGTCAAGGGCGTCAGCCTCGACGCCGAGATGTTCCAACAAAACCACATGCTCGACACCGACGTGCTCTTAAACGACGCGGCCGTGCCTGGACTTGGAGGCGGGCTCTACGGAGGCGTGGCCACCACCATCACGGAGATGGTGAAGGCTGTCGACAAGCTCATCGAGTTCGAGCCCCGAAGCGAGCTTCGACGATCCCGGCACTCTGGTCGTCCGCCACGTTTCCGGGACGGGCACGCAACTTGCCAACGAGCGGCCACTTCGTCAACGGCGACCTCGTCGACAATGGCGTCAATCCGCCGACCGTCGACCAAGTCATCAGCGAGCAGGTCAACAAGATCTCTGATGCCTTCGCAAATTTCGATAAGCCAGTGCTCGATCCGGCCGCCGACAGGATCCTTCCCGATCCGGGCTCCAACACTGTGCACGCAGATTTCACCGGCAGCTGCTCCGACACACGGCTACACGCAGACCGATATTGCGGGTGACAACAAGGCGCTGAACGTCGCCGTCATGTCGAATGAGACGAACGCGGCAAGCTCGATCATTATCAAGGGCGATCTGCACGAGATCGGACAAGATCGTGCAGATCAACCTCCTGCACGACAACGACAAGGTCTCCGTGTGGGGCACTGCCGGCGCCGACACGCAGCACATTTCAACGGGCCACGACACCGTAACGAACAGCGCCACCTTCGCTAATGATCCCGGTAAGATCTACGGGAATATCGCGTACGGCTATCCAGGAGCCGTCAATTGGCACGTCGACTACGTCAACGGCGACTACTGCAGCGTCGACGCGCTCCACCAGACGAACGTACTCATCGACGGAGATCTCGCGCAGCAGTCGAGCGCCAGCATGCATTTCACGGCGACGCTTGGCGCGAACGGTCAGCTGAACTTCGTCAACGTCACCGACGCGATGAGCCATTTCGAACTCGTCATCGTCGCCGGCAACGACTACAAGATCGATTGCGTCGTGCAGTTGAACGTCGTCCTCAACGACGACATCGTGCAGCAGATCCTCGGCGGCAACGGCTCTCAATCCGTCAATGCCGGGGGCAACATCCTCCTCAACGACGCCGCAATCGCCAATATCGGCGGCGAGTCCTTCAAGACCCTCGGTGGGGAAGCCCAAACCCTCGCGGACGCCATCGCCCACAAGGACACCTCGATCGACTTCAGCCACTCGCTCGGCCTGCCCGGCAATGGCACCGACAATTTCAACGTTCTCTATGTTAGCGGTGACTACTACGACGAGCACTTGCTCACGCAGACCAATGTCATCATCGACCCGAACAAGGTCGTCCAGTGCGCGCCGCTCGGCGCCGTTGGCCTTCCGGGTGCCGACACCTCGGGCGGACTCGCCCAAACGGCCACCACGGGGGGTAACGAGGCAACGAACCTTGCTCTGCTCGTCAACTTCAACAGCACCTCCGACTACCAGTTCCTCGGCGGCACCCACTACGAGGACACGCTCCTCGTGCAAGCCAACATCGTTGACGGACACAGACAACGTCTTCACGGCGAGCGATTTGCATCCCGATGCTGTTGCGGCAATTGCCGCGATGTGCGGTTCGGAGGCGGATACCTCGAGCATCACTCACCCCGTGACCGCAATCGTCGCGGATCCCGCGGCAACGCATGATATGTTGGGAGGCCTCATGCATTGAGCGAGCGCGCACGGGGAACATTGGCAGATAGGTCGCGGTGACCGGCTGCTCGAAAGGCAATGGAGTAAGGGGGAGTATGATGTGTATTGACTAAGAAGGCATTGTCATGTCCGACGTGAGCCTGGCCCCGCCCCGCCCCCTGCTTTGGGGGACCAGCAGCCATCATATCCTGACAGATGGCGTCTTTTCGCAGGCGCTCAACATTTTAATCGTCATCCTGCCGCTCTACCTCTTCCTGAACTCCGACCGCTTCCTGACTAACCGAGCCGCAGAAACGCTGATCTTGCTGAGCTGCCTTGTGATCGGCGGTTTGCTTTTGGAACTGCTCCTCAACCTGGTTGCCAAAGCCTTCGCGTCAGCGGGAGGGCTCCCCGACAGCGGCGCCAAGAGAAAAAAGCCCCAATTCGCAGCTGCCGGCGCCGTTTTTCTCCTGAATTCTCTGAAGAAGGCCATGCAGTTATTCCGCCGGCATTTCTTGATGGTTGGTATTTTCTCGCAGGCACTCAACATCCTCATTTTCGTCATGCCGGCCTATCTCGTCCTGATCTCCGACCGGATGATGACGAGCGGAAGCGCAGAAACTCTGCTCATCACGTTGAGCTGCCTTTGGATCGGCGCAATCGGGCTGCAGGGGCTTCTCGACATGGGGGCTACCGTCTTTACCCCAGCCTGGCCGACCGCTTCCGACTTGGTGTGGCGGCCACGTAACGTGCCTTTGTGGTTTCGTGGATCTGTCGACGCCTCAGATAAAAGACCTCAACCCAGTGAGGCCAACATCGCCCCCGTTGCTGCGGGTAACGGGTTTAGGTCGCGCGACGCCGAGCCCGCCAACCGCAGCACTGTCGAGATCGACTGCGCACTGAGTGATCCACCGGCGTCATCAGCCGGACCTCCACCGCTACCCCCCAACTCCGCCACATTCGATCCTCAGTCCAGCAAACCGGTGCCCGACCAATCCGCTCGCTCCGAAGTGCCGGAGATGGTTACAAGACCTGACGAGAGAACATCCAATCCGCAGCGTAGGGTGCCAGCCGACGAACGTAAGGCGGCACCTGACCCGAGGCCAGCATCCGTAGGGTCGCTGCGCATGCAGCAGCGCACGCGCGACATTGATTTCCGGGAGGCCCTGAACAAGGCCATCCAATCATTCCAGCGGCATTTGTTAACGATCGGTGTCTTCTCCCTGGCGATCAACATTATGATCCTTGTCATGCCGATCTACCTCTTCCAAATCTCCGACCGCGTGCTGACGAGCCGAAGCATTGAAACACTGATCATGCTGACTTCCGTTGTGATCGGTGTGATCCTCGTGCATGTGCTTCTCGACATGGTACGCCGCTTCATGCTGATGCGCGTCGCGGTTCAGGTCGAGACAGCGCTCGGCGCTCCTATCCTGAGCGCGGCGACCAAGGCCGCCCAATTCGGTTCGGCCCGCGAATTCCAGGCCTTGACCGATATGGCTCAGTTGCGCAGCTTTTTGACAGGGCCCGTGCTTCTGAACATGTTTGATGCGCCCGTTGCACCCATCTACTTCCTCGCTGTCTACCTCATCCATCCGCAGCTCGGGGTCATCGTGACGGTCGCCGCGCTCGGCCTCGTCACTTTCGCACTCATCAATCAGCGCATCACCGCAATCCCCTTCGCACGGGCAAGCGCCTATTCACTTGCGCGCCAACCAGCAGGCCGAGGCCATGGCCCGCAACGCCCAGACGGTGAACGCCATGGGCATGATCCCAGAAGGAGTCATATTGTGGGGCCGCGAGATGGCGGAAGCGCTGAGGGCCCAGGTCCAGGCCCAGGACCTGAACGCCATGATGGCAGGCCTGACGAAGTTCTTCCGGCTGTGCACGCAGGTAACGATGCTGGGTTGGGGCGCGCACCTCGCTCTCGAAACCGAGCTGACGGCCGGCATGATGATCGCGGCCTCGATCATCGCCAGCCGCGCGCTTGCCCCCGTCGAGGGACTGATCGAGGGCTGGCGCAGCTTCGTCAACGCCCGCAGCGCCTACGGCCGCATCAAGGCGCTCTTGCACAGCACACCACTTAATCAAGAGCGGCTCGTGCTGCCGCGCCCTCAAGGGCGGCTTATAGTCGAGCGCGTGCTGTTCGTACCGCCGCCGACCAAGAAGGTGATTCTCAACGGCGTCAACTTCTCGCTCGAGCCCGGAGAATCACTCGCGATCGTCGGTCCATCCGGCACCGGAAAATCGACGATCGCCCGCATGCTTGTCGGCGCAATTACGCCAACCTCGGGCAACGTGCGGCTCGATCTCATGGACATCCGCAACTGGGACCCGCGCCAGTTCGGTGAAACGGTCGGCTACCTATCCCAGGAGGTCCAACTTTTTCCCGGCACGATCAAAGCCAATATCGCCCGCATGCGCGAGGACGTCTCGGACGAAACAATTTTTGACGCGGCCGAACTCGCAGGCGTCCACGACATGGTTTCACAATTGCCGCACGGCTACGAGACGGCGGTCGGCATGGACGGCAGCCCGCTTTCAGGCGGGCAGAGACAGCGAGTGGCGCTGGCGCGCGCCTTCTTCGGCGTACCCCGCCTCGTGGTCCTCGACGAACCTAATTCCAACCTCGACACGGCAGGCGAAACGGCGCTCGCCGCGGCGCTGATGCGCGCGAAGGGTCGGCATATCACGGTCGTCGCCATCACTCAGCGCCCCGCCCTGCTGAGGAGTGTCGACAAGATCATGTTGCTCACCGAGGGGCGCGTTCAGGCGCTCGGTGCACGCGATGAGATCATGCCCAAGCTCATGGCTCCGCCGCCGGGAACGGAGGCAATAGGGGGCGCAGCTTGAGATTGATTTGAGCGAGTATTTAGATTTCGGCAGGGGAGGAAGGAGGAAGTCGGGATGTCGAATGTCGCAGTTCCGCATCTGCCGGAATGGTACTTGAATGTTCCACGCGGCACGCGTTCGCTGGTGCTTTGCGGCTATGCCATCCTCCTGGTCGGTGTGCTCGGCTTCATAGCATGGGGCGGTCTTGCTCCTTTGGATGGCGCCGTTGTCTCACCGGGCATTTTCGTCGCGACGACTCAAAACAAGGTCGTCCAGCACCTCGAAGGCGGGATCATCAAGGAAATTCTGGTCCACGAAGGCGAGACGGTTCGCGCTGGGCAGGTGCTCATGCGACTTGACGGAACGTCCCCGCGCGCGGATCTGGCGCGATTGCTTCTGCGTCGCGCGCAACTCACGGCCATCGTCACGCGCCTCAATGCCGAGGCCGCGCAGGACAAAGCCCTCGTCTTTCCCAATCAGGTCGCAGAGAACCGCGAGGTGCCAGAATGTCCAGCAGATTTTGGATAGCCAGAAAGCCGTCTTCGACACCCACCTCAACAAGCTTGAGCGCGATATCAGCATTCAGGAGAAAGGCATCGCCTCGTTCCAAGAACATGTAACAGGCGACACCGAACGCTTGCAATCGATCAACGAGCAGATCGCGCTGATCAAGGAGGAACTTGTTGGCAAGACCGATCTGATGAGGCAGGGCCTCATGCGCAAGCCCGAGTACCTCGCAGTAAAGCGCGCGGAGGCCAATCTCAGAGGCGAAGCGGCTCGGATCAAATCCGAGATCGCTGACAGCCAGCAGAAAATCCTGGCCTCGGAGGACCAGATCAGCCGGTTGAAGACGATGGCAGTGCAGCAGGCAGTCGAAGACCTGCAGACGAACGCCAACGAGCTCAAGGACGTCGGTGAGCGCATCACGGCGGCGCGTAGGGTCGTCGTCGGCCTTGACATCATCGCGCCTGTTGCCGGCGTTGTGGTCAAACTCAACTACTTTACGGTGGGCGGCGTCATCAGGCCCGGTAACGACATTCTGGCGCTCTTGCCCCTCGGAGACGAGCTCATCATCGAGGTCAATGTGCGCCCGCAGGACATCGATCATGTCAAGATCGGACAGGAGGCGCTTGTCCGTCTACCCGCGCTCAACCAGCGCTTAACCCCCATGCTTCCAGGCAATGTAACCTACGTCTCGGCCGACGCGATCCCTAACGAGAAGAAGCAGAATGCCGACAATATTTACGTCGCCCGCGTCCGGCTCGATACGACCGTGGCACGCCAAGTTCGAAATTTCACTCCAACGCCAGGGATGCCAGCCGAGGTCTTCATCAAGACCGGCCAGCGCACGTTCTTCGAATACCTCGTCAAGCCGGTTCGCGACACCATGAGCCGCGCCTTCCGCGAAGTCATAGACGGGTCCAAGCGACGGGTCCAAGCCAAATTAGTGCGGGTGGATCTGGGCCCGCGCCGGCTCGATGTCGTTGCGGAGATGCGGTGGCGGTGGAGCCAAGTCGACAAGCAAGTGATCGCGTCTGTACCCTGCACGAACGTCTCGGCGGTCGAGCGGCGGTATGGCATTAGCCCGAGCCTGCTGTTCCGCTGGATGAAGGACCAGCAATCATGCGGTGCTGAGACCGCTCGCCGGGGTGCGTCAGTTGACGGTCCACACCCATTGCGGCTGTTCGACGTATTGCAGCAATTGGTCTGCTAAGAAGGCTGGATCGGTCAGCAGTGGCGATCAGTATACCGCTCCTTGCGGGTTTTCTGACCTGCCGCTCAACCTCGGGATCGCGGCAATCGTCTCGCAGACATTCGAAGACGGAATGGGTCGTTTGCCCAGCCTATTGCGGCGCCGTACCGCAGTGCTGATCACGGCATCATGAACATCCGTTCAGCCGTAAAAACGTCAAACAAACCGTGATGCTCGATGGACGGCGCAAGAAACAACCCGCGCCGGCAAGGGCGGACCATCCGCCCGGAAAGTGTCACGGGAACACATGTATAAGACGCCTGCCAGAGCCGACGACAGCCCGCCCCACCCGGGTGAGATTCTGCGCGAGGATATTCTCCCCTGCCTGCCGTTCGCGGCAAGCGAATTGGCGCGCCGCCTTGCCGTCTCGCGTTATGATCTGGAAGCCCTGCTCGAAGAGCGCCATCCCGTCAGCGTCGACCTCGCCCAGCGCCTGGGCGTCGCGCTAGGTCAGGGTGCGCATTACTGGATCGGCCTGCAGGCTCAATACGACCTTTGGCTGGCATTGCAGAACCGGCCCGATGGAGTAGCTCCCATCGTGTGGCAGAAAACGCCGTCGAAGCGCTCCGCAAGACCATTGCGCCGCGCCGCTTCCTGAATATCGCTGCTTGGGAACTTTCGGCCGTCGCAGCAACTTGCCGGTTAGCGATAATCGTGCAGGTGCAGCGGCGTTTCTGCTGCATAATGAACCCGCGGCGGCCCGAGAAGACCGATCCGGTGAGATGACCGCCATGACCAATGTGCTGCGATGTATTGGCGATCGCCGTGTGGGACTTGGCGCTAGGCCGTTGCACCCAGCCTTACAAGCTGGGACCTCGCTGTCTCCAGCCACCCTCATTACGGGAGCATCGCGTGGCATCGGGCTGGCCCTGGCGGATCGATTTGCGCGGGCAGGTCATCGCCTCGTCCTTGTGGCCCGGGATGAGGCGCGGCTTGCCGAAAGGACCGCGAGCCTGCCGGCGGTTCCGGCCGGACCGCACGTGTCCATGGCAATTGATGTCACAAGAGAAGACGCCATTGCCCTCATCGATCAGCGCCTCGCTGCCAAGTTCCTGTATCTCGACATCCTCGTCAACAACGCCGGAGTCGGCCTGTCGGGGAGCTTTGCCGACCTAGACCCGGTCAAGATCGACGAACTGGTGCAGCTGAACATCGCGGCGGTTACACGGCTGACGCGGTACGCATTGCCCGACATGCTAGCGCGCGGCCGGGGCGGCATTCTCAACATAGCCTCGCTCGGCGCCATGGTGCCGGGCCCGGGCCAGGCTGCCTACTATGCCAGCAAGGCTTACGTGGTCTCGCTGACCGAGGCGATCGCGGCGGAGAACGCGGGCCGGGGCGTGCGGATTGCAGTTGTCGCGCCGGGGCCGGTGGAAACCGGGTTTCATGCTGCGATGGGTGCGGAACATGCGCTCTACCGCACCGCGTTGAGGGCCGTCTCGCCGGAAAGCGTGGCAGCGTCCGCATATCGCGGGTTCGTGATTGGCCGTTGCGTCATCGTTCCGGGAATGTTGCCAACCTTGGGCCAGATCGCGCTGCGTTTGCTCCCGCACGCGATCACGGTGCCCATCGTTCGGGCACTTCTCTCAATGCCGGAATCTACAAAGACGCCGGATGATCGATAGACAGTATCGTCATCGTCTTCCGATGGCGTCCGACATGTCCGTGCTACGACCTTAAGCATACGTTCGGTGCGTAGGCCTGTGCCGCAGTTCCCGAGGAGACGGCAAGGGCGATGGCTTTTTGGGTTGAACACGTAGTACCCTTAATTCTGAGCCGCGGCTTAGCATAAATGCGTTTGCTTCTGTTAAGGATTGGCTTGAAATATGTGAGAACTCCTACAGCGACTGTTGGCAGGCGGCCATTGCTGCTCAGGGGAAGTGCCGAACGGACGGTGAAGACGCCGAGGAGAGCCCTTCGAGGAATCGGAAACCGGATCCGAAGGTCGCGCCTCCCGTTCTGATCGCTTGAAATCGACAGTATCAGCGAGGCTGCCAACTCTGCTCGATACGGATCAAGGTCTCCGCCGGCCGACCACCGCATTAGATATGATTGGGTCGGCCGCAATCTCGATGATGCCTCTATCCGCTAGCAACTTCATGACCATCCACACGCACGTATTGAGACTGTTCTGCTCGATATCGACGACGAGTTCCGGATTTTCGGGCGGCTCATAGGGAGAGCTGATTCCGGTATAGTTCTTGATCTCTCCGGCTCGGGCCTTTTTGTAGAACCCCTTCACATCGCGTGCTTCGCAGGCCTTCAAGCTCGCGTTGCAATGGACTTCCAGGAAATCGCCCTCGGACACGAGGCGGCGGACGGCATTTCGCTCTTCGGCGAATGGGCTGATAACGGCCGTTATAGCGATAATGCCCGCTTCCATCATGAGCTTGGCCGTCTCGCCAATTCGACGAATATTTTCCTTGCGATCGGCTTCACTAAAGCCAAGGTCCGAGGACAGCCCGTGGCGGACATTATCGCCATCGAGAACGAAGGTTCGGCACCCACTGCGAAAAAGCTCTTCCTCGACGGCGTGCGCGAGTGTCGATTTTCCCGCACCGGAAAGCCCCGTGAACCACAAGACACACGACCTGTGGCCATTAATGGCATGTCGACCCTGCCGCGTTACTGCCGCATGTTGCCAGACAATGTTTTGTACGCTTCGCATGACAGCACCCCAACGCGCCTCACATCGATATCGGATGGGGAAGACAAACCACGGCCAAATGCATATTCAGCTTGCAGCGTGCTTCAACTCCGCGATCCGGCTCTCCCAGGCAAGCACGTGGGAGACAATCAGATCCCATTCGTCGTGCTCTGGCTGCCAACCGAGCGCATTGCGGATCTTGTCCAATTTGGGGACGATCGCGGCCGGATCGCCCGGGCGGCGCGGGGCCGTCGCCTGATCGGACGGGCCCCATCGTCCGGCAACATCCACGAGGTGGCCGGCCTCCCTCAACGAGAAAGTCATCTGTGGCCTGGAGCGCGCCGGCGCTTCCCTGCTGCGCATCAATCTGTCCCATACCAGCAAGCGGATCGTGACGTTCATCCAGAGGCGTTAGTCTTAGGGTCGTCGCATTCAGATTATTCGCCGCAGTGCGGTTTTGCGTTGCGAAGGAGGATAGTCGACCGTTTCATCAGAGGTACTTTGGCCTATCTACCATACCTCCGATTGGGTATTGCCCGTATGATGCCCCCTCTGCGGCTTGACTAGCCCCCGCTTACGAGAGGCAGGCCACCGCAAAAAACCGCGCAAAGAGAGCAAAGAGAATAGTCATCGGGTTCATCTGACCGGCGGTAGCCGAAGCAAATCTCGAATGCGCGCGTCGGCGGCATAACCAAGGCATGGATTTCAAAGACCGTTATGTTCGTATCCTTGCTTGGGGCAGCCGCGGCTCAGCCGCAGGCAGGGCGAGACTTACGCAGTCGCGCGCCGTCTCCCGCACCGCCGACGCTTCGGGGACGTATATCTTCTGCTTCCAGAAGATGCCGGATCGCACGAATACGGCCTACATCTTCGGTCCGACTACGTGGTGGCTTGGCCGGATGAAACCCTTAGGGGGCCGCGCACCAGTTATGAGCGCGCTCGAAGCAGCCTGGAGCCCGGACAGAAGTAAGCCCTCAGCAACCAGAAAGGCCACTGTTGGACATCAAGCGAGCTTCTTTGTGCTAACCGTGTGGGCGGGGAACTTTCTCGCCAAATACACTACCGCCGGCTTTCGAACCGGAGAAGCAGCCCAAAGCGGACCTCAAATGATCCAATCTATCCCGAATGGGATCCGCTAGGGAGGTCACGAACGACCGTGGTGGTACTACTTCCTAGGCAACTTATTTACGCCTGCGAGTTAACTCCCTTGGCCATTAACACGTCCCTTCGCGCCCACGTAAGATGAGACGATCCTGTTCGACTCGAACCTTTGCATGGCTGCTATGATATTCCTTGTCCCATCGCGCGTTCGTATTGCGGCCCCTTCGACTTGGCTGGTCCTCGTGCTGGCGGCATTCGCGGCCGCCACTACTGCTGCCGCCCAAACGGAGTATCGACTGCAAATCGGCGATGTTATCGAGGTCAGGGTCGCGGGGATGCCAGAGCTTCAACAGCGCGTCACAGTTGAGGGCGATGGCGAAATCTCGTTGCCGTTGCTTGGGACTGTCGTCGTCGCCGGATCGACGACCTCCGACGCTCGCGCGAAGATCCAGGCAGCGCTTGCGACCAAGGTCTTCCGCCTCACGACAGCGGACGGTCGTGAGCGGCCGGTTATGATCAAATTCGACGAGGTCTCCGCGTCTGTTGTCGAGTACAGACCAATCTACGTCCAGGGCGACGTGATGAAACCCGGTGAGCTGACCTATCGTCCGCATATGACGGTACGCCAAGCTGTTGGTGGAGCCGGTGGCTACTATCAGCTGCGGCTTCAGACAATGTCCGCCGTACGCGACCTGATTGACTTGCAGGGCGAATACGCTGCGCTTTGGACATCACTCGCCAGAGAACGATTGCTCGTTTGGCGTTTGACTTCCGAGCTCGGGGAGGCCACTGAGCTTGACCCGAAGGTGCTGGAGGACGTACCGCTGCCCAAGACAACGCTTGCCCAGCTCATAAGCGTGGAGTCCGAACATCTAAAGGTCTGGAAATCCGATTTTCAACGTGAGAATGCCTATCTGACGCACTCTATCGTACAATCGGGCGAGCAAATTTCGGCTCTCGAAGAACAGCAGAAGAAAGAGAACGAGGGAATCAAAGCCGATCTTGAAGAGCTAGAGAGAGTTACCGACCTCTTCAAGGGAGGCAACTTGGTTATGCCGCGCATCACGGAAGCGCGCCGGGCCGTACTGCTCTCGACAACGAGACAAGTGCAAACCCGATCACAGTTGATCCAGGCCATGCGAGATCGTACCGATCTTACCAGAAAGCTTGAGAAGCTCCCTGACGAGCTCCAAATCGGCCTACTCAAGGAACTGCAGGAGGCCCGGGTCAGGCTTACCACTGCCCAGGAGAAACTGCAGATTATCGGTGAAAAGCTGCCATATGCAATAAAGCCGGTGGCTGCCACGGATATCGAAAAGACGCCGAGGATTACCGTCTTCAGGAATGACCTGCGCGGTGGGGAGCGTACTTTCACCGGCAATGGCGACACCGAGCTTCAGCCTGGCGATGTCGTCGCGGTCGTCCTGGTGCCAAGCGAAACCCACGGCGAAGCGGTGCCATAATGCGCACTCGCGACGATACAGCTGTCGTGGCCTTACATCATTTACCGCTCAACTCACGCGCAGCATGGCTACATGTCGTGATGCGGATGCGTTTAGGTCGCGCCCTGCTCCCAGCTTTTTTCCCAGTTAGACCATCTGTCGGTAAGCCGAAGACCGAAAGCAGGAGACGTCCCCATGCGACCGCCTAGCCGCTAAAGGCCGAGCGGAATCTCGGTCCCCAACCATAGGCATTGCCATCGCCAACAACGATATGTGCGGAGTGAGGAAAATGCTGATTGAGTTCCTCGGCTTGCCCGGTTGTGGGAAATCCACCCTGTCGCGCAGCCTTGCGGATCTAATGGTGGAGCAGCGGTTCGTCGTTGACGAGACGACTTACGACCTTGATCACCGGCGCCGCAAGCTGGGGCGGCAGTGTGCCAAGCTCGCTTACCTCTTCCCCTTTGCCGCACGAAACCCAAACAGCGTGCTTTCTAATCTGCTCGCGATCGCAAGAACACGGCAATCGTCGCTTGCCGACCTGAGAAGAGCAGGATTCAATTGGGTTGTCATTTTGTCTGTCGTGGCGCGAAAGCAATCGCCAAGTATAATTACAGTCCTCGACCAGGGCATTGCGCAAGCCATATGGACCATAGGTTTTGCCGCCCAGCGCGGTTCGTGGCTTGAATTGCTACCGACCAGGAACAAGCAAGCCGCGGCTATGCCGGACCTCGTTGTCCGTGTTCGGGCCGATTTCGCGACGATCGGCGATCGGCTAGGCGCACGAAAGCGCCGCGTCAGCCGCATGGACGCAGTCGGCCGCGATCTTGAGGCGTTGCGGCGCGCCGAGAACATTGTCGATTTGATTGTCTCTAGGCTCCAGGCGATCGGGGTCCCGGTGATCGAGATCGACAACAACGATGTCGCGCAGCTCGCGCTGGGCGCCAGTCGAATTGCCACCGTGATCATGACCGGTCTTAGCGAACAGAAGACAGCACCTCTCCCGCGGCACCAGCAAGGCGTGTCCGCTTGAGATAATCGCATCCGAGCGCCCCTCACCGGCGGTGAATTCATTAGCTCACCAGCCTGCCTTGCCGATGCTGCTCCAGACGCAAGTGAACGCTGACGCGACCCGATCCGTCAATGGATCATGAGGAGGACGGGGCTGTGAGCGGTACGCACCGTGGTCTAACCGGGCGAAGCGTCGCTGGCGTGCTTTGGACAGCGCTCTCTGCAGGCGCCGAAGCCACGCTGCAGGTCATCGCTTTAATTGTTTTAGCTCGGATGCTCGCCCCAAGCGAGTTTGGCTTGTTCTCCGCCACCATGGTCGTCGTTGGCTTCTCCTCGATCTTCTCAAGCCTCGGCGTCGGCCCCGCGATTGTCCAGCGGCCGGATCTTGAAGTTCGCCATCTCCGCGTCGGCTTCACCTTGTCCGTGCTGCTGAGCCTTGTCGTCGCCGGAGTTATTTGGATTAGCGCTACGGCTCTCGCCGCTTTCTTCCGGTTGCCCGACCTGGCGCCGCTGGTGCGTGGCACGTCACTGGTGTTCGTCTGCCAAGGACCTGCAATGGTAGCGCAGGCGTTGGCGCAGCGCGAACTACGCTTCCGCTGGCTCGCGGCGGTGGACGCGTGCACCTTCGCGGCGGGCTTCCTTATCGCTGGTCCTTTCCTTGCTTGGCTTGGATACGGGGTCTGGGCGCTCATCGGTGCGCTCCTTATCCAGCAGATCCTGCGCATGGTTCTTTTGATTGCTGGCCAGCCACACGAGAAGCAGCCGCAGATCGATTCTCGCACGATTGGCGAACTCTTCTATTTCGGTGGCGGATTTACGCTCGCCCGAATAGGCAACTACCTCGCCAGTCAGGCCGACAAACTCGTCGTCGGCCGCTGGCTCGGCGCCCAGACACTGGGCTTGTACGCGCTCACCTACCAGCTCGTTAACACGCCGGCGAACCTTTTCGGCCAAGTGCTCGACCGCGTTATGTTTCCGACGATGGCCATGGTTCAGCTCGAGCCCACGCGGCTCGCCCGCGCGTACTGCACCAGCATTGCTGTCTGTGCTCTGCTCATTCTGCCGGTGAGCGTCGTGCTGACGATTGTTGCCCCTGAGATCGTTGAGGTTCTGCTCGGAACGAAATGGTCCGGTGCCGTCGTTCCGCTCCAGATCCTCACCCTCGGAATGTTGTTCCGCACGAGCTACAAGCTCAGCGACACTGTGGCCCGGGCGACCGGGGCCGTCTACGCCCGGGCCTGGCGACAGGGAGCCTATGCGGGCGCGGTTTTTGCTTTGTCGTTTATCGGCCAGCATTGGGGACTGCAGGGCGTCGCGCTCGGGGTCGTGGCGGCTGTCGCCTTCAATTTCATCCTGATGGCGCAGCTCAGTCTCCGTCTGACGGGCATGCATTGGTCGGCATTCGCCGCTGCACACGTTCCGGGGCTCGCGCTGGCGGTAGCGCTCGGGGCCTTAACTTGGTTCCTCGCGGCATGGCTCCGCGAGCTGCAGGTCGCGCCCATCTTACTCCTCGTCGTGGTCGGCTTGACCGCCTCTGCCGCAGCCTTGCTACTATGGTGGCATTTCCCACAAACCTTTCTCGGGTCCGATGGGCAGTTATTGGTACGGGCAATGGCGGAATTGGCACCGGCATCGTGCCAAACCCGCATGCAATGGATGACAGAAAGGCACGCAGATGAACGAAATGGTGACGTCAGAGCTATCGACGTCGAGCTGGGAACCGCAGCCAACAGGCGGGCCGCCGCCGCCGGTCCATCCGAGTGGTCTGGGCCTAGTCAGCGTCCTGTTCAAGCGCCTGAACGAGGCTGACATTACCTATTGTCATTGGAAGAGTAACGAGCACCTCGGCGCCGCTGTTGCTGGCCTGACGGACTTGGATGTCCTGGTCGATCGGCGTCACGGCCTGGCGTTGCAACGCATTCTTTCGGCTTGCGGGTTCAAGCGGTTTGCTGCTCCCCCGTTGCGCGCATACCCGGCCATCGAGGACTATATCGGACTCGACCATGAAACCGGTCGGCTTGCGCACCTCCACCTTCACTATGAACTCACGCTGGGTGAACGGCACCTCAAGGGTTACCGATTGCCTTGGGAGACGCGGATCCTCAAGACGCGTCGACTCGACCCTGAGTACGGCATCTACGTCACCGAGCCGGCGATTGAGCTCTTGCTGCTTCTAGTCCGGGCCGCGCTGAAGGAGCGAGCACGGGATCGACTGTGGCGAATCTTTTCGAGCAGACCATCAGGCACGGCGGACTTCGAGCGCGAGTTCGTTTGGCTACGCGGGCAGATCGACGAGGCAGCGGTGCGTGAGACAGCGCGCAGCCTTCTCGGCCCGCAAGTGGACCAGCCACTGCTCGGCCTGCTCGCCGCACCACCGGCTGGGAACGACCTCGCCACCTTCTCCGCTGCGGTCCGCCCGATGCTGCGGTGGACGCGGACCTATGGACGACTCGAGGCGCCGCTGCGCACCTGGATGCGCGAGTTGCACGGGTACGCCGATGCCATCAACCGGCGCTACCTGCATCGCCCGACCCCACTCCGGCGCGTCTCGCCGCGAGGAGGCACGGTTGTTGCGCTCGTGGGGTCGGACGGGTCTGGCAAGTCCACGCTTGCCCGGACGCTCCAGAGCTGGCTCGGTTGGAAACTGGACGTGATGCCTATCTATTTTGGCAGCGGCGATGGGACGGCCGCGTTCTACAGGGCACCCTTGCGGCTCGCTCAGCGCGTCCTGCGACCATTTCTCGGAGGCACCGCGTCAGCCCGGTCATTTGCGCCTGAGGGTCGAGCCGGCTATCTCCCCGTGGCACAGGTCAGGCGCTACGGTTCGTTGCGTGCGGCCGCCCTTGTCCTCTGGGCCTTGACCTTAAGCTTAGAGAAGCGGGGGAAGTTGCGCTGCATGACTAAGGCGCGCAACCGCGGCATGGTTGTGATCTGTGACCGTTTCCCGCAAAATGATTTTCCGGGCTTCAACGACGGTCCGCTGCTCACCCACTGGTACGACCACCGCTGGCGTGTTTGTCGTGCCATCGCCGATTGGGAGGCGAGGCCATATATCGAGGCCGGTCAAGCCGCACCTGAGCTTGTTATAAAGCTCGTGGCTACACCTGAGGTGGCAATCCAGCGACGGCCGGAAATGAGCCGCGAAGGACTGCAGCGGCGCGTGAAAGCGGTGAAAGAACTTCAGTTTCAGTCCATGACGAAGGTCATCGAACTCAATGCCGATGACGGTCTCGACACGATAGCCCTTGCCGCCAAACGGCACGTTTGGGGCGAACTCTGACACTGCAGATCATTCTCCTCAATCGTGGCACTTGAACGGGAGATCGCGTCCCGGTCCGCGGTGTAAGAGCGCCGGTCATGGCCTGAGGTCGATATTGGCTCGGGCCAGTACCCAAGCCGCCGCGATGCGCTTCGGCCTTCGCTGTGGGCGGGCAGACCCCACCACGTCAGCGAGCGTAGAAACCTGCACCAGAAGCACCGAACGAGCCGACCTCCATGGCCAGCACCTCGCGGGCGCCGTCCGTGTTGACGGCAACGGCGACGGACATGATCCTCCCCGCCTCGCGGATTTTCACGCACGTCGCGTCGATCTACAGATACGACCATGAACCCTCGATAGGGCGACTGAGGAAGGCTTGCACGGGCTCGTCGATCTCGTCACAGAGCCTGGACGTTTGGCTTTTCGAGATGCCGGCGCTGTTCATGGCCTTCACCAGCTTCGAACCCCATGAACGCACGCTTCCTAGACGACGGCCATCAGCGCCTCCTCCGACGCCCAGTTCGACTCCAGGAAGCCCAGGAAGTAGCTGCCCTTGCGCAGCGTCGGGATCTCCAGGTCGACGGTTCCCACACGCGCCTCCCAGACGCGCTCGCGGTAGCTTTACGCTGAGTGGTGCGCGCGGGCGATCACTCGCCATGGGCAGCGCCGGTCAGGCTCTCGACCTACATGTCCATCATGCGGTTGGCGACGTAGGTCCTGAGGAGATCGTCGTCAGAGCCCTTCTCAAGGCGGGCCTTCAAGCCATTCTGTCGATCGTCGTGCTCTCTTGGTTGCGTTTGGTCTTCGCAACCCGCACCAACCTCGACTTGGGTCATGACCTCCCGCGGGACGCGAGCTGTGGAAGGTCTGGGGAACAGACTACACGCGGCGTGGCTCTCCGGTCGGCCTACGGCCTCCCTCCGCCCAACGCCGTCACTCCGCCTCCCACATCAAGTCCTGGCACGCCATTGAGCGAGAGCTTGTGATCATGTGCCCACACGGCTGCCTCGGTTCGGTTCCTGGCTTTGAGCTTCCGCAGAATGGCTTTCACGTGCACCTTTACAGTCGCCTCGGTGATCCCGCAACGGCGCGCTATCAGCTTGTTGCTCTGTCCCTCGCACAGGACGGCGAGAACCTCGACTTCGCGGGGAGAGAGGACATCGAGAAACTGATTGGCGATCCGCATGCCAAGGGCGTCATGAGGTTCTGCAGAACTGAGCGCTTCCACGAGCTGCGACGGATATACTCGCTCGCCGAGACAAATCAGCTGGATGGACTTGATAATCGCCTCGCAGTTGGTTTTTTTCAGAATGTATCCCCGGGCCCCAGATCTGAAAGCACAGAGTATGTGGTCATCGTTGTAGAGTTCGGACATGACGACAACGAGGGACTGCGGAAACTTGTTCCTGAGGTGCTCGATACAATTGGCAGCGATGACGCAATTGCCGCCAAAATCGAGCAGGAGCAACGCGCGTTCACACCCACCAGTTGCTGATCCTAACATCAGATCTAAGGAAGCAAATCCTAAACAGTCCACGCTAAGGGCTTCCGAGAGAACCTTTATGAGCCCCTCGCGATAAATAGGATTCGAATCCACTACTACAGCCTTGTCGATGTACTCCATTGGTCAAACCTCCGCATGCACAAGGGAGGGATCTTCTCCAATTTCCCGTAGGCAAACGACCTGTGAAAAAGGTTCGGAAACCGTCCATTCCAGAAATAGCCTGCTTAGAGACTTGCTAAGTTCGAACTGCAATCAAGACCAAGGCTGGCTGGCGAGCTATCGACGCAAGTACCTGGGTGCTCGGTCGATGAACTGCCGTCCGGCAAAGTGACATGTTCCGCATCAATCATGAGTTTGCCACTACCACGGTTGAGCAGCCGTTGAGAGCGTCGTGTTCAGAGCGAGTCAAGTTGTCCGTCGTCTAAGACTGATAGGTTAGGCTTTCTAACCACGACGGTCACTTGTTTGTCATATTAACTGCATGACAGAGAGGAATCCAATAACCATTTAGCATTAGAAAGCTTTTTGCGATGCACGTTGGCGAGACCTTTCCGGTGGCCAGACTCGAACGCGGAAGATAGCATTATCGGAACGGTGCACAGTAGTAGTACTCCTCTGCAACAAGTTGTACTTCGTTGATTGACCAATTAGCGTGCAGCCGTCCGGTTGATAACGAAGCGTACGCTGGACGTTGTCCAGGACCGCCTCGGTTTCTTTTGGACTCTCTTGTAGCAAGTCGGATTTATGGTGTCGGATTGGCATATCGGTCCGAGAGATCGGTCAGCCGTCAAGAAAAGTACATTTGACCGCTCATGGTTACTTCTGACGACCGCGTCATGCTGTACCTCAGAAGGTTAACGGCCCAAGCTGGAGCAGGGTCCAAGGCTTGAGTTCGAATTAAGTTAGAGTCCGTCAATCTTGAGGAAACGGACATCATGCGGGAGAGCCGGTACAGCGACGAACAGATTGTTGCAATCCTGAAGGAGCAGGAAACGGGGATACCGACGGCGGAGATCTGTCGCCGGTACAGGATCAGTAAAGCGACTTTCTATGGCTGGAAGTCGAAGTATGGCGGCGAGTTCTCAAAAGCAAGCCGCCTGAAGGAGCTCGAGGACGAAAACCGCAAACTTAAAAAGATTCTGGTGGAGCAGATCATCGAAAACGCCACACTGAAAGAGATGCTCACAAAAAGCCGCCAAGGCCCGCCGTAAGGTGGCTTGCTGTGAGCCGGGCAACCGGGCGATCGAGAAGAAGAACTATCCGCGTTGTCGTGTCTGCGCTCTGGTTGGCCTAAAGGCGCTTAGCGACCTCGGGGAGCAGATGGCGGACCACTCTCACCGTCAGGTTGAGGTCGCACCGGTACTCGTTCATAAGTGGAGCCCATTCTGGCTACGATCCGGGCAGGACTGCAGAATCCTTCGCAGTGAGCCGCACAGACCCACGGCCTGCTTCCGGCCCAGGTCCGGCCCAGGACTGAAGTTGGAATCCGGCTATTTCCAGCGTCCAGACTGGAGACGAGGACATGGCAGGCAAAGGCACGTCTACGGAAGAGATCATCGCTCGTTTGCGTGAGGCGGAAGTCCGCCGCGGACAGGGCGAGACGGTCGGCAAGATCTGCAGCAGCTTCGGGATCACGGAGCAGACGTACCACCGCTGGTGGCGCGAGTATGGCGGGCTGAAGATCGATCAGGCTGAGCGGCTCAAAAACCTGGTACGCGAGAACGATCGCCTTAAGCAGGCGGTTGCGGAACTGACGCTCGAAAAGCTGATCCTCATGGAGGTCCTTGAGGGAAAATACTAAGCCCTTCCCGCAAGCGGGCGTGCGTCAATCAACGCACGTGCGCTCGCAACTGCCGGTAGCGGAGCGTCGCGCGTGCATTGTCCTGGGTGCAGCCGCGCGCGACGCAGCGACGGCGGGCCAAGGTCCGTGGCGACGAGGCTCAGCTGACAGAAGCGATGGTGCGGCTGGCCAGCCAGTATGGCCGCTACGGCTACCGGCGCGCCCGCCAGCTGCTGAGAACGTCAAGCGCGTCTATCGGATCTGGCGCCGGGAAGGGCTCAAAGTTCCCAAGAAGCAGGGGGCCGTCTGTGACTCAATGACGGATCCTGTGTTCGTCTCAGGCCAGATCGGCCGAACCATGTTTGGTCGTACGCCTTCGTCCAGGATCGCACGCAGGATGGGCGGCCCTTTCGGATGCTGACTGTGATCGACGAGTTCACGCGGCGCTGCCTGACTATCGTCGTTGCGCGGCGGCTGAAGTCCGATGACTCTTCGTCGCCCACGGTCCACCCTCATGTTCGGTCTGATAGCGGCCCAGAGTTCGTGGCCCGGAACGTGCGGACTTTGCTGGCGAAGATCGGCGTGAAGTCGCTCTACATCGAGACAGGCTCACACCATGAGAGACGGCCATTGCGAGAGCTTCAACTTCCTGGCGCGGGAGCTATTCTCGACGCTACGGGCGGCCAGGTGCTCATCGAGCGGTGGCGCTGCCACTAAAAAGCCGTCAGACCGCACTCATTGCTGGCCGACAGCGGCCGGGTTCGAAGCTGACCCCTGGGTATCGCTGCGTGGGGCAGGCCACCCGTGTGGGGCGGCAACCGTTGAAGTCCTCCAGCCCCTCGGCACGCCGCGCTCTCACGTGCCCTCGCGATGGTAATTGAGTCTCGTTCAGCAACTCGTCCCTCAGCCGTCCGTTGAAGCTCTTTTCGAACGTGCACTGGATTGGGTTGCCGCGCGCAATGCAGTGCCAGACGACGCCGGTCTCCTGCCGCCGGCGCAGCATCACAGTCGATACGGCATGGCCTGCTCCCCGAAACTTGGTTCAGTTGAGATAGAAAATTCCGTGACCTGACGCAGGGCCAATTTTCGGGACGCAGGTCAGTCGCGGGCCATGCCGTTCGGCGGTCAGTGGATGAGTTCCACAACGGACGAGTGCCGACATAGCTTCGCGGCAATCGACCCTGCCAACGGCTGGTGCACTTGGCCTCGACTTGATCTTCCCGCGTATCGGTGAAAAGCGCGCTTCCGAGAGGTGCCTTCGGCCTGCTGTCGGTGAGACGCAGGAGCATGTGGCCGATCAAAGAAAGACGCTTGAAGATAAGCCACGACGATCGATCACTCCGCACCCCAAGCCATAATCACAAAAGAGTACCTCGGATACCACGATGTTGCGGGTTCTTGGGGGAGCCTAAGATAACTAATACCCGAGATTTCTGCGCGCAGCTCCGGCAGTGCGCGCTGGTGGCAATCAGCCCGTCGAAGCTCAAGATGCGGGAGGAGCATCAAGACCACGACTGATTCCATCATTTCTGAAGGGAGAGAACCGTGGCGGACGTTTTGGGCACAGAATCCACTGAGACTCTCAACGGCGGCGCCGGAGATGATCGAATTTACGGCTTTGGCGGTGATGACAAGCTGAACGGCAAGGCTGGCAATGATCAGCTCTATGGTGGGGCGGGGAAGAACTCATTGCACGGCGATGCGGGTGCGGACATCATGTATGGTGGGTCCGGCGACGATACCTATTACGTCGATAATCCCGGGGACACGATCAGCGAGGAGACCGTGCCCGGCGTGGACGATGGCGGAAATGACCGCGTATACAGCTCGGTCACGTTCACCCTCCCCGCTTTTGTCGAGAAGCTGACGCTCAGCGGTTCGGCTGCTATCGATGCCACGGGCAACAATCTGGCAAATACGCTCACTGGCAACTCCGCCGCCAACATCCTGACCGGCCTTGGTGGAAAAGACACGCTCACGGGTGGTTTGGGCGCCGACACGTTCATGTTTGGTCCAGCCGATGCGACCAGCACCGACAAGGTTACTGACTTCACGGCCGAGGATTGGGTGGGGATCAAGGCGAGCGATTATGGGCTCAGTGTGGGCAGTGGTCTCGTGCTCGATGGCTCCGGCACACTTGTCCTGGACCCCACCTACTTCGCCACAGTGTCGGGGTCGAGCATCCAAGGCACGGCGACCGGTCACGGTCAGTTCGCGTACAACACCACGACCGGCACCCTCCTGTGGGATGCGGATGGAGCCGGCACCAGCGCCGGCATCGCACTTGCCACGTTCAACTCAGGAACGGTCTTGAGTACCGCCGACTTCGCCATCACGGCGGTACTGCCGGTCGTCGGCAACATCTCCATCAACGACATCACCATCACGGAAGGCGACAGCGGCACCACCACCCCCTTCACCTTCACCGTCAGCCGCATCGGGGGCACCGCAGCCTTCACTGTCGGCTACATCATCGCCGGCGGCAGCGCCACGGCTGGCTCCGACTACACCGCCGCCTCCGGCACGCTGGACTTCGCCGACGGCGAGATGAGCAAGACCGTCACCGTCCAGGTCAATGGCGACACCGCCTTCGAGACCGACGAGACCTTCCTCGTCACCCTGACGAACGCCAGCGGCGGCACCATCCTCGACGGCGTGGGTCAAGGCACCATCACCAACGACGATGCCCAACCCACCCTGTCGATCGGCGACGTCTCCCTCGACGAGGGCAACAGCGGCACCACCCCCTTCACCTTCACCGTCACCCTGTCGGCCGCCGCCGGCCTGCCGGTCACCGTCAACTACGCCACCACCGCCGGCGGCACCGCCACGGCTGGCTCCGACTACACCGCCGCCTCCGGAATGCTGACCTTCAACCCCGGCGAGATCAGCAAGACCGTCACCGTCGATGTCAACGGCGACACCAACTCCGAGTACGACGAGACCTTCCTCGTCAACCTGTCGGGCGCAATCAACGCCACCATCGCAACCGGCTCGGGTACCGGCACCATTACAAACGACGACGCCTCGCTACCGCCGGTCGGCAACATCTCCATCAACGACATCACCATCACGGAAGGCGACAGCGGCACCACCACCCCCTTCACCTTCACCGTCAGCCGCATCGGGGGCACCGCAGCCTTCACTGTCGGCTACATCATCGCCGGCGGCAGCGCCACGGCCGGCTCCGACTACACCTACACCGCCGCCTCCGGCACGCTGGACTTCGCCGACGGCGAGATGAGCAAGACCGTCACTGTCCAGGTCAATGGCGACACCGCCTTCGAGACCGACGAGACCTTCTTCGTCACCCTGACCAACCCCAGCGGCGGCACCATCCTCGACGGCGTGGGTCAAGGCACCATCACCAACGACGATGCCCAACCCACCCTGTCGATCGGCGACGTCTCCCGCAACGAGGGCAACAGCGCAACCACCGCTTTGAACTTCACCGTCACCCTGTCGGCCGCCGCCGGCCTGCCGGTCACCGTCAACTACGCCACCACCGCCGGCGGCACTGCCACGGCTGGCTCCGACTACACCGCCGCCTCCGGAATGCTGACCTTCAACCCCGGCGAGATCAGCAAGACCGTCACCGTCGATGTCAACGGCGACACCACCTTCGAGGCCAACGAGACCTTCTTCGTCACCCTGACGAACGCCAGCGGCGGCAGCATCAGCGACGACCAGGGCGTCGGCACCATCACCAACGACGATGCCCAACCCACCCTGTCGATCGGCGACGTTTCCCGCAACGAGGGCAACAGCGCAACCACCGCTTTGAACTTCACCGTCACCCTGTCGGCCGCGTCCGGCCTGCCGGTCACCGTCCACTACGCCACCGCCGGCGGCACCGCCACGGCTGGCTCCGACTACACCGCCGCCTCCGACACGCTGCTGACCTTCAACCCCGGCGAGACCAGCAAGACCGTCACCGTCCAGGTCAACGGCGACACGACCGTCGAGCCCAACGAGACCTTCTTCGTCAACCTGACGAGCGCCAGCGGTGGCACCATCCTCGACGGCCAGGGCCAGGGCACCATCACCAATGATGACGGCGCTCCTCCTGCCCTCAACGTGCACGTTCTCCACGTTTACGACACGACACAATACAAGGCCGGAGATCCCTCAGGATACGGCAGCGGCGATCCCTCGGGACTGGCCTATGTGCCAAGCATGAACACCCTCTTCATCGCCGACTCGGAGCATGACGAAAGTCCCTACTTCAGCTCCGTTAACCTGTTCGCTATCCGGCCCGACGGCACCCAAATCAATTCGTACAGCCTGAGGAGCTTCACCCGAGAACCCACAGGCCTGGCCTATAATCCGATCAACGGACTTCTCTACATCACCGACGACGACGCCCGTAAGGTCGTTTGGGTCGATCCAGCAAATCCGTCGGTGAAGCTCGGGGAGTTCAGCGTTAGTGCCCTGGGAATCACCGACGCGGAGGATCCCAAGATCGACCCGGTCACCGGCAACATCTACATGCTCAGCGGCGCCAGCACACTTTCTTTGAGCTCACCCCGACCGGCGCCTTGGTACGGTCGTTTGGCTTGCCGTCGGCGATCACGGACGCAGAGGGGCTGGCCTATGACGCCCAGCACGACGTCTTCTTCATCGCGTCCGGCGCCACCCGCGGCGCGATTTTCGAATTGGACGGTGACGGCAACCTACTGGCCACGAACACCACCCTCAATAGTTATCTTAACCCGAACGGCAATTCCAAGCCAAAGATCAAGGGGCTGGAGCTGGCGCTGAGCAGTGATCCGAACGACGGTAATCATCTGAGCCTGTATGCGGCCGACTACGGCAGTGACCAGCAGAATGACGGGCGTGTGTTCGAGATTGATCTCGGACCCGACTGGCTCATTGCTTAGGAGCGCGGGCGCCATGGTTCGGCGGGAGGATCTAGGCTGTGTACTGAATTGTGAGTAGCTTAAATTAGCGAACAGTGATTCAAAATTCGAAACATCGGAACCTGGATCATGCGCTATAACTAGATGGGAACTTCTATCGCCAACGAAACCTGATCGAGCTGAAGCAGTTCCGGCGCATCGCAATGCCTTACGACAGGCTCGGCGATGGTCAGTTGATGAGTTCCAACGACGAGTGCCCGACATAGCTTCGCGGCGATCGACCCTGCCAACGGCTGGTGCACTTGGCCTCGACTTCATCTTCCCGCGTATCGCCGAAAGCGCGCTTCGGAGAGGCGCCTTCGGCCTACTTCGGTGAGACGCAGGAGCGTGTGGCCGATCAAAGAAAGACGCTTGAAGATAAGCCACGACGATCGGCCACTCCGCACCCCAAGCCATAATCACAAAAGAGTACCTCGGATACCACCATGTTGCGGGTTCTCGGCGGAGCTTAAGATAATTAATTACCCGAGATTTCCACGCGCAACCCCGGTAGCGGGAGTGCGCGAGTTTTGCGCGGTGGCAATCAGCCCGTCGAAGCTCAAGAAGCGGGGAAAAGCTCATGACCATATTCGAGAAGCGGGTAGTGTCCGGCTTGGATGATGTCGAGCAGGCTGCGTCGGGTGCAATGTCACTCGCCAGCAGCGATCTGGAACTGTCTACCGACGGTAACACCGTCCAGACCGTCGGGATCCGCTTCACCAGCATCGACATCCCGCAGGGCGCCATCATCACCAGCGCCTATCTCCAGTTCCAAACCGACGAGGTCGGTTCCAGCGCGACCTCGCTGCTGATCCGGGGCGAGGACGTCGACGACGCGTCCGCCTTCGCCAATGTCGCCAACAATGTGTCCTCGCGCACGAAGACCGACGCCGCCGCCAGCTGGTCGCCGGCGGCGTGGACCACGGTGGGCCAGGCCGGCCTCGCCCAACGCACGCCGGACCTCTCGGCGGTCGTGCAGGAGATCGTCAGCCGGGCCGGCTGGACCGCGCTCAACGACATGGACTTCATCATCACCGGCACCGGCACGCGCACCGCCGAGGCCTTCGAGAGTGGCGCCGCGAGTGCGCCGTTGCTGCATATCGAATATGTCATGCCCACGGGCAGCAATGCCGCGCCGACCCTCGATCTCGACGCCTCGGCTACCGGCGCCGGCTATGCAGCCACCTTCACCGAGAATGCGGGCGGGGTAGCGATCGCCGATGTCGACGTCCTCATCGCCGACGCCGATGATGTCAATATGGAGCGGGCCACTCTCACACTCACCAATGCGCAAGCCGGTGACCAGCTCTTGGTGAACGCCGCCGCGCTGCCGGCCGGCATCACTGTCTCCTCGGCATCCACGGCGACCACCGTCATCTTGACCGGATCGGCAACCATAGCCGACTATCAGACGGCGCTGCGACAGGTCTCCTTCAACAGCACCAGTGAGACCCCCGCGACCACCGCCCGGCTGATCAACGTCACGGTGAACGACGGCATTGTCGATTCCAACATTGCGGTCGCCACCATCGCCATCGACCGCGCGCCCGATGCCCTGGGCGACATCGCGACAACGGTCAAGAACACCGCCGTCACCACCGGCAATGTTCTTCTCAACGACGATCCGGGCGACGCCCCGGCCACCATCACCGCCTTCGCCGCCGTCAGCACCAGCGGCGGCACCGTCGTCAACAATGGCAACGGCACCTTCACCTATACCCCGGCTGCCGGCTTTACGGGCGCCGATACCTTTGGCTACACCATCGCCGACGCCGACGGGGACACCTCGAGCGCCACGGTCTCGGTAACGGTGACGAGCAGCGCCCCGACCATATTCGAGAAGCGGGTGGTGTCCGGCTTGGATGATGTCGAGCAGGCTGCGTCGGGTGCAATGTCACTCGCCAGCAGCGATCTGGAACTGTCTACCGACGGCAACACCGTCCAGACCGTCGGGATCCGCTTCACCAGCATCGACATCCCGCAGGGCGCCATCATCACCAGCGCCTATCTCCAGTTCCAAACCGACGAGGTCGGTTCCAGCGCGACCTCGCTGCTGATCCGGGGCGAGGACGTCGACGACGCGGCCGCCTTCGCCAATGTCGCCAACAACGTGTCCTCGCGCACGAAGACCGACGCCGCCGCCAGCTGGTCGCCGGCGGCGTGGACCACGGTGGGCGAGGCCGGCCTCGCCCAGCGCACGCCGGACCTCTCGGCGGTCGTGCAGGAGATCGTCAGCCGGGCCGGCTGGACCGCGCTCAACGACATGGACTTCATCATCACCGGCACCGGCACGCGCACCGCCGAGGCCTTCGAGGGTGGCGCCGCGAGTGCGCCGTTGCTGCATATCGAATATGTCATGCCCGGTCCGGCCGGCACTCCGGTCGCCTTCAACACGCCGCCCGACGCCGACACTGCCGTCAACCAGATCGCCGAGCTTGCCGCGGCGGGCGCGGCGGTTGGCATCACCGCCTCGGCCACGGATCCCGACGCCGGCTCGACCGTCACCTACAGTCTCAACGACTCGCGTTTCGCCATCAATTCCACCGGCGTCATCACGCGCTCGGCCACCGGGACGCTCGACTTCGAGACCCAGACGTCGATCAACCTGACGGTGACGGCAACCTCCTCCGACGGAAGCACCGCCAACCAGAGCTTCGCCCTCGCCGTTCTCAACAGCCCGGAGCCGGTCGCCTTCAACACCCCGGCGGATACCGACACTGCCGTCAACCAGATCGCCCAGAACGCCGCGGCGGGCACGGCCATCGGGATCACCGCCTCGGCCACGGATCCCGACGCCGGCTCGACCGTCACCTACAGCCTCAACGACTCGCGTTTCGCCATCAATTCCACCGGCGTCATCACGCGTTCGGCCACCGGCACGCTCAACGCCCAGACCGAGCCGTCGGTCAACCTGACGGTCACAGCCACCTCCTCCGACGGCAGCATAGATACCCACGCCTTTACTGTCGGCGTTGTTCCGACGGCGGCGCCGCAGACATTATACCGGTTCGCTATCTTTGGTGATTATGGAGACACCGATCTCTCCGGCGAAAAAGCAGTGTCGGCGATGGTCCATGGCTGGAACGTCGATTTCATTCTCACCGTAGGCGACAACGTATATGCACCGCAGTCCTTAGATGCCGCCGTCGGCCAACAGTACCATGACTACATAGGCAATTATCAGGGCGCATACGGGAGCGGCAGCACCATCAACCGCTTCTTTCCTGCGCTAGGCAATCACGAATACGACGAAGGCTACGTTCCCACCTATCTGAATTATTTCACGTTGCCCGACAATGAGCGATACTACGACTTCCAGATCGGGCCGGTGCATTTCTTCGCCCTCAGCAGCAACAAGCAGGAGCCGGATGGCCGCAGCTCGACTTCGGTGCAGGGCCACTGGCTGCAATCCCTTCTCGCGAATTCCGACGCGAGCTTCGACGTGGCGTACTTCCATCACACGGCATACAACCCGAGCGGCAGCACTGCCACCATGCAATGGCCCTTCGAGCAATGGGGCGTGAACGCGGTTTTTGCCGGCCATCAGCACAATTATTACCGGGAGAATCGGGACGACAACGGCGACGGCGTCTTTCTTCCATACACGACCACCGGCCTTGGCGGTGCCGGCCGCAGCGTTCCCAACGTTGGCGCCAATCTGGTGACGGTCACGGACGCAGGCATGCTGATCGAGTTCTACAAGGTGAGCAGCTTCAACGGGACGACCGCCACCAGCGTCCTCACGGATTCCTACTTCGTCCCGACGCCTGCAGGGCGCACGCCGACAATCGTCAACGGGGGCTACGTCCTGAACGGCACCGCCGGCGCGGACTATCTGTGGGGTCTGGGCGGTAACGACACACTGATCGGCGGGCGCGGAAACGACATGCTGGTTGCCGGCAACCAGCACAATCTATTCGTGTTCGGCGTCGGCGATGGTCAGGACACCATCGCGAATTTCCTGCCCGGTGCCGGCACCGGCGACGTCCTCGATCTCACGAGCCTTTGGCATCAACAACGCGAGCCAGTTCCAGCAGGTGGCCACGAACCAGGGCTCGAATGTCGTGGCGTCCCTGGGCGGCGGAGACCAGATCACGCTTCTCGGCGTTCAGGAGGAACAGTTCCACAACGATAACTTCATAGGGGGAAGTCAGAACAGCAATTCCGTTGCGCTCGCGCTAGGATCTGAGGACACGACGGTTGTCGATCAATCGGCCAGTGCCACTACTAACCAAGCCATGACTGTGGCTGGCAACACCACGACCGGGACTGGGACCAGCCCCACTCTCGACACCACCCAAGCATCGAATACCAACCTTCTCGTGAACCTAATGGCGTCAACGATTGTTGCCAGCAGCAGTCAGACGGTGACATCGACCGTTGATCCAACGACGGCGGCGACGACACAGACCCCAACCCTCACCCAACCGGTGGCGGCTTGAGTGAGTGAACAAACCAACATCCTCACCATCGACCCGGGTCTCGAAGCTCTTGTGATGCTGCTGCGCTTCCAGGGGATCGCGGCAGACCCTGCGCAGATCAAGCATCGCTTCGGTGGCGGAGCGATCGGGACCCCAGAAATGCTGCGCTGCGCCGCCGAGTTCGGCCTCAAGACGCGCAACTATCCACGAAGTGGTCACGCCTCCAGAGCACGCCATTGCCTGGCATCGCCCCACTACGCGATGGCGGCTTCCTGCTGCTCGCCAAAGCCGGCGAGGACAAGGTCCTGGTGCAACGGCCGGGAGCGCGGCCGGAACTGCTGACGCAGGGTGAACTCGAAGCCATCTGGACCGGCCGGCTCGTGCTGATGACGCGTCGCGCTGGCCTGACCGATCTCACCCGGCGCTTCGATATCACGTGGTTTCTGTCGCCATCCACAAATACCGCAAGCTGCTCGGCGAGGTCGTCGTCGCTTCGTTCTTTCTGCAGCTCTTTGCCCTCGTGTCGCCGATCTTCTTCCAGGTCGTCATCGACAAGGTGCTCGTGCATCGCAGCCTGACGACGCTTGAGGTGCTGGTGTTCGGCCTCGTGGCCATCTCCATCTTCGAGACGGTGCTCGGCATCCTGCGCACCTATCTCTTCTCGCACACGACCAACCGCATCGACGTCGAACTTGGCGCCCGTCTCTTCCGGCACCTGGTGGCGCTGCCGATCGGCTATTTCCAGGCGCGTCGGGTCGGCAACTCGGTGGCGCGCGTGCGCGAACTCGAAAACATCCGCAAGTTTCTCACGAGTTCGGCGCTGACGCTGGTCATCGACCTCTTCTTCACATTCGTCTTTCTCGGCGTGATGCTGATTTATTCCCCCGCCTTGACCGCCATCGTCGTTGCGGCCTTCCCCTTCTACATCGGCATCTCCGCCGGCCTGACGCCGCTCTTTCGCCGCCGGCTGGATGAGAAGTTTCGGCGCGGCGCCGAGAACCAGGCGTTCCTCGTCGAAAGCGTCGCCGGTGTTGAGACGTTGAAGTCGATGGCCATCGAACCGCAGATGCAGCGCCGCTGGGAGGAACAGCTCGCCGGTTATGTCGCATCCAGTTTCCGTGTCTTGAGCCTCGGCAACGTCGCCAGCCAAACCGTGCAGCTCATCAGCAAGCTCGTGACCGCGGCGACGCTCTTCTACGGTGCCAAGCTGGTGGTCAGCGGCGACTTGACGGTTGGTGAACTCGTCGCCTTCAACATGCTGGCCGGCCGGGTCAGCACGCCGGTCCTGCGATTGGCGCAGATCTGGCAGGACTTTCACCAGGCGCGGCTTTCCGTGCATCGCCTAGGCGACATTCTCAACACGCCCGCCGAGCCCGTCTTCAATCCGGCGCGCGCCGCGTTGCCGGCGATCCGCGGCGACATCGTTTTTGAACACGTGACCTTCCGCTACCGCGTCGACGGACCCGAGGTTCTGCATGACGTCAGCTTCGCGGTCCCAGCGGGTCAGGTCATCGGCATCGTTGGACCGTCGGGATCGGGCAAGAGCACGCTTGCCAAGCTCATGCAGCGCCTCTACGTGCCAGAAAGCGGCCGCGTTCTGATCGATGGCGTCGATCTGTCGGTCGTCGACACGGGCTGGCTGCGTCGGCAGACGGCGGTGGTACTGCAAGAGAACGTGCTGTTCAACCGCTCGGTGCGCGAGAACATCGCGCTCGCCGATCCGGGAGCGCCAATGGATCGAGTGATCGCCGCGGCGAAGCTCGCCGGCGCTCACGAATTCATTCTGGAACTGCCCGAAGGCTACGACACGCTCGTCGGCGAGCGCGGGTCGAGCCTCTCTGGCGGACAGCGCCAGCGCATTGCCATCGCCAGGGCGCTCATCACCAACCCGCGCATCTTGATCTTCGATGAGGCCACAAGCGCGCTCGACTACGAGAGCGAGCGGATCATCCAGGACAACATGCGCCAGATCGTCGAGGGACGCACCGTCTTCGTGATTGCGCATCGTCTTTCCACCGTCAGGTGGACGGATCGCATTTTGACCATCGAGCGTGGCCGGCTCGTTGAGGACGGGACCCATGATCAGTTGATCACCACCGGCGGCCGTTACGCGTCGCTTCACCGCTTGCAGGCTGGCATCTATGAAGTCCACTGACACACTTGGGGTGCGTGAGGCTCGACAATGACGGTCGGCGGCGCGGCGTCGTACGGTGTCAGCGATCGTCATTGGCCTCTTCAGTTGGCTTCCGTTGCCCTGTTGATCCCGAAGGAAAACCAGCTTCTCGCCGCCAGGCGGCTTGCGCTCGCGCCGCTCGTTGAGGTGACGGTGACGGGCCCCGAGATGTGGTCGCGGATCATGAGGGAGACGGCCTCCGACGGCACACTGTCGATAGCCGGCAAGGCGGTCGAGGGGCTCCAGGGCGCCCCTGTCTGGCAGGCTGCATTGGGGCTTGCCGCGATCTTGTTCCTGTTTGGAGAGTTGCTGCGGCGTGGGGTTGGTTACCTTGCAGGGGCTCAGAGAGGCGGCGTCGCGCAACCAGAGCCAAAGTCAGGGTCAAAGGTTTCTCAGACAACCGTTGACACCAGACCATCGAAGAAGGCGGCGGCAGAGCTGGAGTTTCTCCCTGCGGCGCTTGAAATCGTTGAGACACCCCCATCGCCAACGGGCCGGGCCATCGCCGCCTCGATCATCGCCGTGTTCTGCGTGGCGCTGGCCTGGGCCTCGATCGGCACGATCGATATCGTCGCCTCGGCTCCCGGCAAGGTCTTACCGACCGGGCGAACCAAAGTGATTCAGGCGTTCGAAACCGGAGTCGTTCGCACGATTCACGTCCGTGATGGCCAAAGCGTCAAATCCGGCGAGCCGCTGATCGAATTGGATGCGACCATCAACGCCGCCGAACGCGACCATTTGAAGAGCGATCTGGTCGCCGCGAATTTGGAAATGGCGCGGCTGCACGCGGCGCTCAGCGAGGCTGACGACCCCCTCGTCAGTTTCCACCCCCCCGAAGGGGCAAGCCCCTCACTCATTGCAATGCAGCAAGCGTATCTGACCTCTGAGGTTGCTGAGTACCGCGCCAAGCTCAAGGCACTCGATGGCCAAAAAGCCGAGAAGGAAGGCGAAGTCGCGACCATCGCCGCCACGATCAAGAAGCTCGAAGCAACCATTCCTATTGTGCAGCAGCGTGTCTCCGTACGCCAAAGCCTCAAAGAGTTCGGCACTAAACTCGCCTACCTCGAAACCCTGCAGCTCCTGACCGAACAACAAGAGGACCGCAAGGTCCAGACCGCGCACTTGCATGAAGCAGAGGCGGCGGTTGCGGCCCTTGCCGACACGCGGGTGCAGACCGTCGAAGAATACCGCCGATCGCGTTACGCAGAGCTTGCCGAGGCCGAACGCAAGGCTGCGGGGATCAGCGAAGACCTAATTAAGGCCGAGCAGCGGACCAAACTGCAGCTGTTGACCGCACCAGTCGACGGTGTCGTTCAGCAGCTTGCCGTCCACACCGTCGGCGGGGTCGTAACGCCGGCACAGGCTCTGCTCGCCATCGTCCCTGACGACAGCCATCTCGAGATCGAAGCCATGGTGTCAAACCGCGACATCGGCTTCGTTCACGCCGGACAGGCTGCGGAGATCAAGGTCGACACCTTCAACTTCACCCGTTACGGCCTGCTGCACGGTCGCGTGCTGAGTGTTTCGTCCGACGCGATTGCGCGGGATCGTAGGCAAGACAATTCGGCAGCCGCGTGGAGACCGAGCAGCGAACCGACAGGGCAGGAGCTTGTCTACGCGGCGCGCATTTCGCTCGACCGCTCAGATGCAAATCGAGGACAAGCTCGTCAATTTGACACCAGGGATGGCCGTCACCGTCGAGATCAGTACCGGATCCCGTCGATTGATCAGCTACCTGATCTCACCGCTCGTCAAATACGGGCATGAAAGCCTCCATGAGAGGTGAGATCTCCGAGGTCTGCGGCCTCGGGGCGGTGTTCCATGACGGGGCCGAAAAAAGACAACACCAACGAAACCTGATCGAGCTGAAGCAGTTCCGGCGCATCGCAATGCGTTACGACAAGCTCGGCGATGGTCAGTAGATGATTTCCACAACGACGAGTGCCGACATAACTTCGCGGCGATCGACCCTCCCAACGGCCGGTGGCACTCGGCCTCGACTTCATCTTCCCGCGTACGCTTCGGAGAAGCGCCATCGGCTTGCTGTCGGTGAGACGCAGGAGCGTGTGGCCGATCAAAGAAAGACGCTTGAAGATAAGCCACGACGATCGATTACTCACTGCCCCAAGCCATAACCACAAAAGGGTACCTCGGATGCCACCATGTTGCGGGTTCTTGGGGGAGCTTAAGATTTGGGGGAGCTTAAGATAATTAATACCTGAGATTTCCACGCGCAACCCCGGCAGCGGCAATGCGCGGGTTTTGCGCGGTAGCAATCAGCCTGTCGCAGCTCAAGAAGCGGGTAAAAGCTCATGACCATATTCGAAAAGCGGGTGGTGTCCTGGGCGAGACTATGTCGAGCAGAACGCCTCGTCGGGTGCAATGTCATTCACCAGCGGCGATTTGAACCTGGGCACCGACGGCACCAAAGTCCAGACCGTCGGGATCCGCTTCACCGGCATCGACATCCCGCAGGGCGCCATCATCACCAGCGCCTATCATCCAGTTCCAGACCGACGAAGTCAGGACCGGCGCGACCTCGCTGCTGATCCGGGGCGAGGACGCCGACGACACGGCCGCCTTCGCCAATGTCGACCAACAACGTGTCCTCGCCGCACGACGCACCGACGCCGCCGCCAGGCTGGTCGCCGGCGGCGTGGACCACGGTGGGCGAGGCCGGCCTCGCCCAGCGCACGCCGGACCTCTCGGCGATCGTGCAGGAGATCGTCAGCCGCGGGCGGCTGGTCGGCGCTCAACGAGCATGGCCTTCATCATCACCGGCACCGGCGACCGCACCGCGCGAGTTCGTTCGAGGGTGGCGCCGGCGAGAGCGCCGCTGCTGCATATCGAATGGGTTGTTGCCGCCGCCGGTGGTCGGCGACATCTCGATCAGCGACGTCTCGATCACCGAGGGCGATGCGGCACCATGATGGCGACCTTCACGGTGAGCTGCACTGGCGCGTTGGCCTTTCACCGTCAACTACGCCACCGCCGACGGCACGGCGACAGCGGACAGTGACTACGTGGCGACCTCGGGCACGCTGAACCTTCGCTCAAGGCCAGGCTGTCTCAGACGGTGTCGGTGACGATCAACGGCGACACGGCACATCGAGCCCAACGAGACGTTCTTCGTCAACCTGACGAACCCGACCAACGGCGGCACCATCGTCGACGGCCAGGGCGTCGGAACCATCACCAACGACGACGCGCCGCGCCGGTCGGTTGGCGACATCTCGATCACCGACGTAACTCGATCACGGAAGGCAACAGCGGCACCAAGACGGCGACGTTCACGGTGAACCGCACCGGGGCACGGCGGCCTTCACCGTCAACTACGCCACCGCCGACGGCACCGCGACGGCCGGCAGCGACTACGTGGCGACCTCGGGCACGCTGACCTTCGCCGCCGGGCCAGCGACGCAGACGGTGTCGGTGACGATCAACGGCGACACGGCCGTCGAGCCCAACGAGACGTTCTTCGTCAACCTGACCAGCCCGACCAACGGCGGCACCATCGTCGACGGCCAGGGCGTCGGCACCATCACCAACGACGACGTGGTCGGCAGCATCTGCGATCAGCGACGTCACCATCACGGAAGGCAACAGCGGCACCAAGACGGCGACGTTCACGGTGAGCCGCACCGGCACGTTGCGGCGGTCAACGTCGACTACGCCACCGCCGACGGCACGGCGCACGGCCGGCAGCGACTACGTGGCGACCTCGGGCACGCTGACCTTCGCTCCGGGCCAGCCGTCGCAGACGGTCGTCGGTGACGATCAACGGCGACACGGCCGTCGAGGCCAACGAGACGTTCTTCGTCAACCTGACGAACCCGACCAACGGCGGCACCATCGTCGACAACCAGGGGCTCGGCACCATCACCAATGACGACGGCGCACCTACGCCCAGCGTCGTCGCGATCCACGACACGTGGCCGTTCGGCGCCGGGGACCCGTCGGGGCTGGCCTATATGCCCACCACGGGCACCCTCTTCTCTCCGACTCGGAACATGACGAGAGCCCTTATTTCAGCTCCGATCAATCTGTTCGCTCTGCAGACCGACGGCACCCTCATCCAGTCGTACAGCCTGACGCAGCTTCACCGAGAAGCCGACGGGCCTGGCCTTCAATCCGACGACGGGTTTCTGTACATCGTCCGATGACGACGCAAACACAGGGTCTTCTGGGTCGATCCGGCCAACCCGTACGGTCAAGCTCGGAGAGTTCGCGTTACGACGCCCCTGGGCGTCACGGACCCGGAGGACATATCGGTCGACCCGATCAACGGCACATTTGTTCATCCTTAACGGCGCCCCGGCGCACTATCGTCGAGACCAACAGCACCGGCACGCTAGGTGTTCTCGAACATTACCCTTCCGTCGGCGATTAAGGATCCCGACGCGCTGGCCTACGACGCCCACGCAGACGTCTTCTACGTCGGCGGCGCCATCCAGCAACCTAATTTCGTGGAAGGTTGACCGCAGCGGTGCGATCCTGGACACGATCAATATTCTGGAGACGCTACCGCAACCCGTTAGCGGCGCAAAAGCCAAAATCAAGGAGCTCGGAGTTGCACCGAGCAGCAACCCGAACGACGATCCAGGTCAGTCTGAGCCTTTACGTCGCCGATTACGGAGCGATCAGGACCACGATGGGCGTGTGATCGAGATTCATCTCGGCGACTGGCTGGTAGCTTGAGCCAAGGTTTTCCGATTTCAACGGGCTGATGTCCCGCCATCGCGACGAGGATCTCTGCGCTTGGTGCTTCGATCTCCTCGAACTCAACGGGAAGGCCTACGGTCGCTGCCATTGTTGAGGCGCAGACAATGCCTCGAGGTGCTGCTTTCGAGCGTCAAGCACAGTGTCCTTCGGTATTCGTGCGACTTCAGCGACCGGGTCACGCACCACGAGGCGGCGGAAGGGGATCGTCTGCAAGCGTGTCGACCAGCGGTACGTGTCACGGATCAATCCCGTCTGGGTGAAGGTGAAGACCGACAGTTGGCGCGCGGCAAATAGCGGCGTTGGAGACGTTTCGAGAAATAAGCAACCGCTAATTGGGTTCGCGATCGGGCATTTCCCGCACCTAGGAAAGCCGCGTAGGCCGATTTTCTATTTCAAAAAAGGACGTAAGAAGACAAACGGCTGCCATTGACTCTCTCCGAGGCCCCAGCGGCGATGCTTGCAAACACAACTCAGGGGACTCAAAGCGAGGCAGCACGAAAAAGAAAGAGCCCGGGGGAGCTTGGCGCTCAACCTCTCAGGCTCTTCCTACGTCCGACGTTCGGCTAAGAATTGTCGGCGCATTGATTTGGCTCTTGAGGCGTTAATGGTCAGTTAACGGGTCTTACTTTCCTCTTGGCGCGCGCCGCGTGGGTGCGTCATGCCGCCTCAAGGACCAATTGCGATAGCCGGCGCACCGCATGCCTCTCGTAAGCGGGGGCTAGTCAAGTCGCCAAAGTCGCAGAGGGGCATCGTACGGGCAATACCCAATCGGAGGTGCGGAAGGTGGACCAAAGTACCTCGGATGAAACGGTCGACTATCCTCCTTCGCAACGCAGAACCGCGACCGCGGCGCATAGTCTGAACGCAACGACCGAAGATTCACAGCGTCGGAAGATTCACAGCGTCGCCTGAACGGACGGGTTCCATCGTCCGGCAAGGTCCACGAGGTGCCGGGGCACCTTGCTGTTCTGGCCGCAGCACGACTTCCAAGTGTCGCAACAGCAAGAGGGGTCCGTTCATGAATTCGCCTCAAGTCGAGCTTCTTTGCACATTGGGGCCGGCCTCCCTCAACGAGAGAGTCATCTGTGGCCTGGAGCGCGCCGGCGCTTCCCTGCTGCGCATCAATCTGTCTCATACCAGGATCGACGACCTTGAGCGGATCGTGTCGTTCATCCAGAGGCGAAGCAGCCTGCCCATCTGCCTCGACACCGAAGGGGCACAGCTTCGGACTGGTCCAATGGTGGATGGTAAGGTCGCCGTTCGCGAGAACCGCTTCATTAAGGCACACGCGCGGCCAGTGCCAGGCGATCCGCTCAATATCAGTTTCTATCCGGGATATGTCGTCGAGGCGCTCGAGGTGGGCGACTTCATCAGCATGGATTTCAATGCAGTTCTGTCGGAGGTGGTGGAGAAGACGGCCGACGCCGTGGTCCTGAGAATCCTGAACGGCGGAGAAATCGGCCAGAACAAGGCGGTCACCGTGCTGCGTAACCTCTGCATGGAACCCTTGACCGATAAGGACATCGCAGCCATCTCAATCGGCCGCAAGTTGAACATCCGTCATTACGCGCTCTCGTTCGCCAATCGCGAGTTGGATGTCGATCTCATCCGCGATAAAGCTGGCGCCGGGGCAGTCATCATTTCGAAGATCGAATGCCTGAGCGGTCTCAAGAATCTGGACGCGATTGCTTTAAGGTCGGACGCCATCTTGATCGACCGCGGCGACCTTTCACGTGAGGTGCCCATCGAGCAGATCCCGGCAGTGCAGAAAAGGATCATCCGCACGGCCAAATCTTATGGCAAGAAGGTCTATGTTGCGACAAACCTGCTTAAGTCCATGACGAGCTCGCCGACTCCGACCCGGGCCGAGGTGAACGACATCTACAATACGCTCGAGGACGGGGCCGACGGGCTGGTGCTAGCAGCGGAAACGGCCATTGGCCAATATCCGGTAAACTGCGCCAATATGGTGGTGAAGGTCATACAGCAGTTTCAGCAGAAGGCGGACATCGGAGCGCGCGATTTTCCGGTCCAACCAACGTCGCTCCTCGTCGAGCCTCATGGTGGGCGCTTGGTGAGCCGCGCCTCTCTGTCATCAGCAGATGCCGCAATCTCCGGTTTGCCGGCAATTGCGGTCAGCGATGACGAGTTAACCGATGTCGAACAGATCACGCGCGGCACCTACTCGCCCATCGCGGGCTTCATGGACTCCGAATGCCTGGAGTCCGTTCTCGAAAACTGCCAACTTCCTTGCGGCTTGGCGTGGACGATGCCGATAGTCCTCGCCGTCCCCAGGGAGACCGCGATGCGCTACCGAAAAGGCGACCGCGTTGTCCTTACGAGACGGGATGGACTGAAGCACTCCTTCCTTGATGTCTCGGGTAGCTACCGCTTTGACACGGAAACGCTAGTGCGCAAGTGGTTCGGGACCGACGCGTGGGAACATCCCGGCGTGGCCCGTGCACTTGCGCGCGGGGATCACTTCCTGTCGGGCGAGGTGACCCTGCTCAATCCCCTGCCTCTGCCACACCGTCGCTATGACCTCACACCGATGCAGCTACGCATGGTCTTTGCACACAAGGGCTGGAGCCGGGTTGTTGGATTCCATAGCCGCAATCTTGTCCATCGCGGCCACGAGGCGGTCCAGCTCGCCGCCCTGGAACGCACGCACGCCGATGGGCTGCTGATCAGCCCCGTGCTAGGCACCACGCGGCGCGGAGATTTCCTGCCGCACATTATCCTCGACGGCTACCAAGCCATGCTTGATTTTGAGCTCTATCCTCCTGGACGGGTGGTTCTCACGAGCCTCAACACCTACCCCCGGTTCGCCGGTCCGCGCGAGGCCGTATTCAATGCGCTTTGCAGAAAAAACATGGGTTGCAGCCATTTCATTGTCGGTCGCGATCATGCCGGAGTCGGCGGCTTCTACGGCACACATGATGGCAGGGCCCTTTTCGACAAGCTGGGCGACATCGGGATCGAGCCCGTGTTTTTCGACGCAATCGGCTACGACGCTCAGGGCGAGCGCTATATCGAGCTGAGCCTCGTCAAGGGCGCGGCGTCCATCAGCGGCACGGAAATTAGACGGGCATTGACAGAGGGTGAGGCGTTGCCGAACTGGATGATGCGATCGGAGGTGCAGGAAGTAGTCCGCTCGAAGCAGTTGACGAAGGCCAAGCTCTTCCAAGAATAGCCTCCTGTCGACTGAACCTAATATGCAACGTGATACTTTCTATCGAGGCCTCAATCGATAATGTCGTAGTCGGCCATGAGCAGGCGCTTGGGATTTCCAGTCGATTCCGTCGCACTTGAGATCTGCAACCGTCTTGCTCAATCTGAATATCCCTTTGCGGTTGCGCCTGGCGTTCGGCGCCGCATCGTTCGGATCTCCTCTGTCTAACGTCCGGCAAGTCGAGGGTCACCGATTTCGACATCGATATCAGAGCAGCCCGTTCCGGCTACGAATGTCGAATGATACCAGAGGCGATTGCTCGATAACCGCGCGCAGTAGGCACCCGACCAACAGCGACCCACGCGCCACTTATGCATAGCCTCAAGCGAGCCAAGTAGCGGTCGGCTGAGCTGCCCCCGTCCCGTTTCTCAAAGCAGCGATTGCGGGATCTTGTATCCGTAGAATTCCATCTCGCCCTCGATCTCGGCCATGATGGCGTCGAGCTGCTGCCGGTCGAGACGGCGCCATCTTTCCTGCCGGCCAGGATCGACCATCTTCTCGGCCGTACTCAGCATGCCGGCATCGTATTGAAGCCCGCAAAAATCATAGATCTGGCGAAAGCAAGCCTGCGGGGATGCTACCAGATCCTCGTATCTCAACGAGAGCACCCGTCCCTGCCCCAGCGCGCCGAGATCCTCCCTCGCCATGCGATTACCGATCGCCCATTGGCGCGCGATCACTCTGAGTTTGCTGGTAGTCTTCAGGTCCTGGTAGATGCCCTCGTATCTCGGGCCATAGATCGAAACATACTTTGTCTTCAGCAGCTTTTTGCGGACCATGTCATTGGCGAACTGTCCCAGGTAATAGGGCAGTTGCGTTATGGGGGTGTCCTCAATGGACCGCCGGATGCCCCTCAATGTCTTTGTCCGCTGCCACTTGAACTCCATCGAGCTCATGTAAGAAAACGGGTTGCGAGTAATATGCAGGAGGGTTGCCTCAGGGAAGATCGCCCTAACGTAAGGCACCCGCAGAATATTGCCAGGTGTTTTCTCCATGATCCGCCGATTGCCATGGCGTTTCTGGTATTTGAGGAAACGACCGCGAATGTATCGCACCACCTTTTCCGTCGCGTCCGTCTCGTCAAACTCGTCATGGGGACGCCGCGGGTCGGCGTAGAGCCACAGGGTCCTTGGCTCGTACCAAGTGGCGATATCGGGGTGCAAGCCTATTAGTTTCTGAGTGATCGACGTTCCGGAACGATAATTGCCAATCAGAATAATTGGTGGCTTCAGCGTGTCGGTCATTGTAATTGGCCCAAGCAAGATAGCCAGCACGCAGGAAGTGAAGTATATTACAATTAATTATATCGCTCCAGGATTGCTTTCGCAAGGCATGCATTAGACCGCGATCTGGACGCAAAAACTTTTGGGCGTACTTCCTGTGGTGCTGGCTTCTTCGAAGTAGATATCCGACCCCGCATTCGTAGCGCTCGCATTCGTAGCGGATGATCGACCGCGCGCGTTGTGGCCGTGCCGGCCTACGTCTCCAACAACGAACAGTACAGCCGAGGTGACGGCTCACCTAATAGCTGCCGCTCTGCACGCTGGCGAGGAGGTGCGAACATGCCCGCCTTACGATCTCTAGCTTGATGCGTATGTCTCGAGCTCAATTGGCGCTTGTGCGCGAATGAGCGCAAAGGGGCTTCCTAAGATGGCAGTCCGCGGCAAGAGTGAACGAGAAATAGCAAGCAGTCGGGGAAGGTTACATCGAGGAGAATCAGCGTTTGCGTTCCGAAAACCAGCAGACCCATGCCAAAAACTGATTGCGCGACACAGAAAATCATCACGCTAAAAAAATATCAGTGTTTTCGCGTGGAATCTCAAATTCAGCTATCCCTAACCGCCCTTGATTCGAGTTGTTATTCTTCCTCACTCAAATCCATGCCACTTCGCCTAGCCGGGATCGGCTGGCCCAACCAATGCACGGCTAACAATACAATTTCTCCAAAATCGGCAATATTCAGACACGATTAAGCAAACGCGAAACCTCAAACACTCACACCATCGCAACAGGCAATCATTTCTGCAATACCCAGAAATGGGTATTGGACGGGACCCGATATAACTCTCCTGGAAGGCCGCTGCTCGCGATCGTTGCCATCTGCATTAAGCTCGGTAGCCGGGGACCTAGTCTTTTTTCGTCAGAAGCAAGTGGGGCGGGACGGGCTTACGGTCCGAATCTCACGGCGAATAAATGGGATTAGAACTTCAACGGGAATACGACCTCGCCTGGCTTGGCGGGCTTGCGGTGCTTGCCGACGTCCGGATGTCGTTGATGCCAGTCGGCGACCTCTTGCCGCCAGAACTCGCGCGCTGCCTGGCCTTCCAGTATTGTGATGCAGCCCGGAAATTTCCTTTGCACCGCAGCAATATTCTCGCCACCAGGAAAACGGCTGTCCGCCAGCCAGGCAAATGTAACGCCATGGCAGAGATCAATCAGGTCCGGTGGCGGGATATTGAGGTTGCCACTCGCGATGTGCTCGAACCCGGCAGCAAGTACGCTGTCTTTCAATACAAAGTGGTTATTGATTTCCCGGTTCTGCTCTTCGTATTTGAAGAACTTTCCATGGCGGTAGGGGATCCCGCGGCCGTTATATGGATTGCCGTTCTCATCAATGTTCCCCGTCTTTGACCGCCATTTGTAGGGATAGGGCATCGGCTGCAATCTGAGCAGTAGCCTTTCAAGGGTCACTACATGGCCTTGTCCATTGGCATAGCTCGACGGACGCGTGCTTATGCCTGTAAAACACCCATCAAACAGACTGTCGTAGACGCGGCCGGTCAGAAGAAGGTCGTTCTCGATGCAATCATCCCTGACATACTCACCCCATACGTGCTGGACCGTCCAATCAGTTGCGCCGCTTCTTGGTCCATCATGCACGTTGAAAAAATGCATACCGGTTACGGTCATTTCCGGTGAAGCAATGTGTATGACCGAGCTATTCCGGGTTGGACCAGCCAAGTCCTTGTGGTCGTCCCAGGAGGCGTCCCACGGTTTGTTTGAGTAGGAATAGCCCCCGGCCCAGCACATGCCGGACTGGCCGGCATCGCCGCGGGAAAGAATCATCCCGTGCGCTTCTTTTTCGATCAAGAACGTGGCCGACCGAGCATCGAAGGCTCTGTTTTTTGCGTTCGTCGTGGTGTACCTGGTGTCGTGAAATCCGGTGACAGCGACGATGTCGGAAGCCGCCTCCAAGCAGGCGAAAGCGTTGGTGGCGGAGGCAGGTTCAGTCTGCGGAGTTGGAACTGATCCCTGAAGACGCCTGGCGCGCGCCGGATCGGCATCGACGATGTGCGTCTCGGACTTGGCGACGAACTTTGCCGTTGCCGGTCCCTCATAGGCACGTCCTTCGCCACCTGCGGCTAACAGCAGTGCAGCGCAGAGCATGGCCTTCGCCGTCCATGCGGGCGACTTGCTAGCGCCCGGTCGCGCGCAAGCCCGGCCACCAGACAATCGTCGCAGCGGCCGGGCCCCGTAAGGGCAACCTTGCATGAATCGATCTCTCCCGCTGTCGATCTCTCCTACTTCAGCAACTGCTTGATCAGCTGGGGCATCATCTGCCCGACGTTTCTTCCCGCCGGATGTCCGTCCCTCGGGAAATACGGCAGGCCAATCTCCTTGCCGCATCGAACGGTTGGGATCAGGCAGCTTCCCGGTCGCACGATCGCGCCAACCGTTTCAGTTCTCCGCTGGTTGAGTCGGCGCGAGCACGTTCGCGCAAGCTGACACATCCTCTGCGCGCAACCTATGCTCCCAGCCCTCTTTGTCAAACGGGTCTCGCAAGGCCTGCCCCTTTATGGATAGGCACAGACACCGGCACCGGCGCTCCGAGGTACTACTTAGGGAACTATTTACTATCCGTATTCGCACTGCCGAGCGGCCGCCAACATGACTAGTCTGTGACAGATCTAATTCAAGCCCGTGACAATTATTTGCATGTTTGCAGCGGCGACTTTTCGAAGTCGACCGAAGGCGGGCGGCCGTCCAAGGAGCTTGGGTTATGCGTGCACACCAACTTCCCTTATCGTCCTATGCCTATCGCGATCCCATCGCGAGGCCTCGTCCGGTCGGAGGCTTCTGGAAACACGTTATGGATCTTGTCATTGCCGGGATTGCGCTCCTCCTGCTCTCGCCCCTCATGCTGATCGTTGCAGCTCTGATACGGCTTACGATGGGCGGGCCCGTTCTCTTCGGCCATAACCGAATTGGTCACAACGGGAGAGTTTTCCGCTGTTACAAGTTTCGCACCATGATCGTAGGTGCCGACGAGGCCCTCCACAAATATCTGGCAAGCAATCCGCAGGCCGAAAAAGAGTGGCGCGAGACGCAAAAGCTCAGAAATGACCCGCGGATAACCCGACTGGGCCGCTTCTTGCGCAAGTCCAGCATCGACGAGCTTCCGCAACTCGTCAATGTCCTGCGCGGTGACATGAGCTGCGTCGGACCGAGACCCATCGTTTCCGCTGAACTCGCGCACTACGGGGTGAGCGCGCTGGACTATCTGCAGGCCCGGCCCGGTCTGACTGGTGCCTGGCAGGTGAGCGGAAGAACCTTGCTTGGGTACGAGGACCGGGTCGCTCTCGACGTCGACTACGTCCGGCACTGGTCGATCTGGAAAGATCTGCTCATCCTGGTGAAGACCATTCCGGCGGTCATGCACTTTGATGAGGCCGCATAGGAGCGCAGGCACTTCCAGTATAGGAGCTGCGCCCCGGCTGGTATCGAGGAGGTAAGTCAGATGCGGCCGCATTTGCTCTGCATCGGTGGTGATGACCATGCACTTCGCATCCCCTTCCTGCTAGCCCTGCGTGACCGCGGCTTTTGGGTCACTGCGGCCGCTACCGCCGATCCGGCCCCATTCGTGAACGCCGGCATCGAATTCCATCGTTTCCGTTGCTACCGGTTCATGAACCCGCTGGCCGATCTGAATGCCATCAAGATATTCTCCGATCTCCTCGCCAAGGTGCGAGCCGACCTTGTTCAAAGCTTCAATCCGAAGCCCAATCTGCTGGTCCCGCTGGCGGCGCGAGCCCACCCCGACATGGTGGTCGTGCGCACGATCAACGGATTGGCCTGGACCTATGCATCGCGTTCACTGCTGGCACTCGGGGTACGGCCCATCTACCGTGCGTTGCACCGACTGGCCGCTCGCTCCACGACGGCGACCATATTCCAGAACCAAGACGACAAGACATTGTTTGAGTGCCACGGCATGACAGGCAAAGGTCTCAGTCGACTGATCCCCGGCTCCGGCGTCGACACCAAGGGCTTCGAACGGGCTCGCGCGGACGGACCATCGCCGGCCCAGCTTCGCGAGGAGCTTGGTCTGGGCAGCTCGGAGGTCGTCATCACGGTCACGCGCATGACCCGCCTCAAGGGCATCCTGGCGTTGCTGGAGGCGGCCGCGATTGTCCATGAAGCGCGGCCCGGAGTCCGCTTTCTGCTCGTGGGGCCGCGCCAAAGCGAGGGGCGGCTCGCCGTGACACAGGCCGTGATTGACCGCCACGCTCCCTATGTGATGGCTATCGGGCCGCGATCGGACGTGCCGGCGCTGCTGGGGCTGGCCGACCTGTTCGCGTTCCCGACCGAGTATCGCGAGGGCATTCCGCGCGTCCTCCTCGAGGCCGCCATCGCGCGCCTGCCGATCGTGGCAACAAGGATGCCCGGCTGCGTCGATGTCATTCGCGACGGCTGGAATGGTGTCCTGGTTCCGCCGCGTGCGCCGCATATGCTGGCAGCAAAGATCATTGATCTGCTGCGCGATCGGGAGACTGCTAAGGCGATGGGTGAGCGCGCGGCGAAATTCGTGCGCCAAGAGTTTAACCTTGAGCTGACGGTCGAGCGGTATGCTGCGTTGTATTCCGCGCTACTCGAGCAGAGGCACCAACAAGCCGGCTCGCAGCCGCGGGCCGCGCTTCTCATGCAGCCTGGTATTGGGGCTGGCCGATGATACGCGACGCACTGCTCGCGCTCGGGCTGGTGCTGTCGACAGCGCAGCAACTCCGCCTTCCCGGTGCGCCGATCGGCCCCGGCGAATTGCTCCTGGCGATCTGGGTCGCCCTGGCGGTCGGCTACGAGGCGGGGCGGCTCGCCCCGCCCTCGTCAGCGGCTCTCGCGCGGTTGCTCGCTTTCTGGGTGGCGTTCACATTCGCCCAGAGTCTCGGTCTTCTCATCGGGCTAGCGACTGAGGATTTTCGCGATACGGCTTCGTGTCTCCATGATACGTTTGCCTACGTGCTCATGGCCGCCGTGTCGTGCTTCATGGTGATCCTGCCCGAGGCCGAGCGCCGCTTGCGCCGGGCGACCTGGATCACCGTCATCTTTGGCGCCGCAACTTTTGCCATGCTGGTGGCCAGTGCGCTCGGCTTGTTCCACATCCCGGGGGTCGACCCGTGGTGGAATGGCTGGAACAGGCTGCGCGGCTGGTCGGACAACCCAAACCAGTTCGGTTTGTTTTGTTCTGCACTCGTACTCCTGTCGCTGCATCTCGCCGAGACGGCAGCAAGGCCCGGCGCTAGGCTTGCCGCCGTCCTGGCCGCTGCACCGAGCTTCGTTGCCGGCGTTCTCAGTGGGAGTGATACGTTCATTCTGATTGTTCTGATTGCCGGCCCGATGTTTTTCGGGCTCAAACTTTGGACGTGGCTGTTCTTGGTTGAGCGCAGGTTGTCGTGGCGCACGGCGTTTGGTTGTTTGGCTTTCCTCGCGATTCCGGCCCTGGTGGCATCGGCCACCCCGTTCGCCCCCACGATCATCGAGAAGGCCGAGAAATTCGCCGTCGAGACGATGGAGAAGAATGATCAGGCCGAGAATCGATTCAAGCTTTGGCGCGAGGCGATTGAGGTGGGCGTCGGGGCCGGAATGCTGGGCCTCGGACCGGGCCCGCATCTTGTCAACAAGAAATGGAAGCGACCTCCTCCCGACAAGTTCGAGGCCCATTTCGTAGTCCTCGACCTGTTCGTCCAGGGCGGCATTCTTGCGTCCGTGAGCTATCTCTGGCTCGTCGCAACGACCTTCTTTGTGGCCCAAAAGGCCCGGCTAATCGGGTTGATGACGCTCATCCTTAGCCTTTTCGTTTTCTCCATGTTTCATTTTTTCATCATACGCCACCCGATATTCTGGTTCTCCATTGCGCTCTGCCTTGCGACCGCGGAAGGCGTCCGAAAGCAGAGTGCAGCCGAGACTTGGAGCCGTTGAGATGTGTGCTGTCGCTGGCATCCCCTTCACGCCACGTCACCGGCATTCGTGCCCGCGTGCGAGCAGCGCAAGCGCGTGCGGACCGCCGGCGTCGATAACCCAACGGCGGCATGTCGGTGAGCGTGCCGCGCGCGGCGCAACCACACCTGTCGGCTGGCGATGTCGGCTTACTGCCGGTATCGGCGGCCAACCAAATGAGGAATGACCATGCAGCAAACAGTTGATACACAGCTACAGCAGGTGGTGAACATGCTGGCTCGGCGGCGCTGGCTGATCCTCACCACGGGCCTGCTCGGAGCGACGCTGGCGTGGGCCGTCGGCCTGCTCATACCGACCGGTTTCACTGCCAAGTCGCAGATAGTAATTGACCCTCAGCAGATCAGCCTGACCAGCGGGAGCACGGGTAGCGCGCTGCCGGTGAACGATCTTGCCATCGAGACCCAGGTGGCGATGCTCTCGTCGCGCGACCACCTGCGGCACGTGCGCGAGAGCCTGTTGGCTGAACCCGAATTTCAAGTGCCAGCCGCTCGTCCCGAGCAAGGGGCCGTCAGCACGGCCGCTGCCAATGCAATCAAGCGCTCCCAGGCAGCAGGAGTAGAAATTCCTAGTGTCGACGAGCTGGAGGCAGGGCTGAAGACGTATCAAGAGAGCGGGTCACGTGTTATTGCCGTAACATTCACCTCGACGAGCCCCCAGCAGGCAGCCGTAATCGCAAACCAGCTGGCCAGGATGCACGTGGCGTCAACCGCAGATTTGAAGAAGGCGGAAACGGGCAGCGCATCCTTCGAGCAAGAACTTGAATACCTACAGCACCAGCTATCGATTGCGAAATCCGACTTGGCCGGTCGGCAGACGCAGCTAGCCGCACTGCAAGAACTGCAGCACCGCTCGGGCGGTAGAGACGAGTTCATTGCGGCCCTCAACTCATCGGTCGTCAGCGAATTGGTCCTCAGCGAATTGCGCCAATACGAAATCGCGCAACTGCAATCGCAAGGTGAGCCATCCACTGCAACCGCAAAGACGCCAACGGCGCAAGCCCCCGCCGCTAATTTCCAGGAGCTGCGCCATCAGATCGACCGTGAGGCCGACGGGATCATGGGGCAATTAGCGCACGAGACGCAGATCGCCGCCGCCCGCGTGCGCTCGCTGGAGGAGCGCATGGGTACGGTGGAAGGCGCTCGCAGGCAAGTACGTGAGCTTGAGGTCGCGCGGCCGCCGCTCCAGCGGAAGGCGGCGGTGGTGGACGAAGATCCATACGTGAGCATGCTGCACCGCCAGCAGCGAGAAATGCGCGAGCAACCCGAGATCTCTCCGGGCATGCACATCCTTGCGGTGGCCGAGGCGCCCGAATGGCCAAGCACGACCAATCCGATACTGTTCGTCTTACCTGCGTTCGTCGCCTTCAGTATTGCTGGAGGTTTGCTGGCAACCGTGCTCGAAGGGCTGGATCGACGACTGCGAAGCGCGCGCGACGTCGAGGATGCGCTCTCAATTGCCTGCATTGGCCTCGTGCCGCCGCTAGGTCGTTTGTCGACCGCGCGAGTCCGAGAATACCTTATTCAGCGGCCGTGTGCCCCATACACAGAGGCAATCCGCTCGGTCGTCACCACCGCGCTGCAATTGGCAGCGGCTCCTCCCCAACCCAAGGTTTTCCTGATTACGTCCAGCATTCCGGGAGAAGGCGAGACGACACTAGCGGTCAGTTTCGCCTCATTTGCTGCCTGCCTCCAACGCCGCGTTATTCTGGTTGATCTCGCTTTCAAGCGCCCTGCCATCTTTGTTGAAGCCAAAGGCAAGTCCATGCCGGAGGGCCTCGATGTCTTCCAAGGCCGGCCTTGGAAGGAAGCGATCCAGAGCATTCCGGACCTGGCAATCGACTATCTGCCACTCCAGACCAGCTCTGCCGATCCGGTTGCGCTACTGAGCGGCACCAAGATGCCGCAGCTGTTGGATCAGGTGCGCGAGAGCTACGATTGTGTGGTGATCCACAGTGACTCACTGCTCAGCGCCACATCGGCGCGGCTGCTCGTCTCGATGGTGGACAAGGTGCTTCTTGTCGTGAAGTGGGGGTGTACGAGGCCAGAGGTCGCGCAGAATGCAATCAGCCTGCTTGGCCCTTACCTTCGCGGGAGGGATCCTGCGGCGATTGTCAACGCCGTCATTACGAACGTTAGCCTAAAAAAGCATGCTGCCTACCGCAATGGAGATGCCGCCGAAGTCTTGGCGGGAGAACGGATCAACTTGCGTCCTGTCCGTCACACTGTGAGCCAGAAGAACGCGAGTGGGCAACGGCTGGACAGCAACATTTCAGGAGCCACGACTTATGCGAAGCCTTGACCAGCGAGGTCCGCAGGTTCCTCATGATGATTGAATTCCAGCGGCATCGTGCGACCGCGGGGCCATTGTTGGGCGGTGGCGGACGCAGTTCGCGCCGGTCACATCATTCATCAGCTGCAAGACTTCTTCTGCCAACCCGCAGTGTAGGACCACATGGGACATAGGCAACCAGAGGAGGAGACGTCAACGTCGGAAGCTGATGCGATTCTTGCAGTGATTGCCGGACGCAACATGGTCTTCAGTGAGACGCGTCAGAGAGTATACGAGTTCAATGACACCGCCGCCTATATCTGGCGGTCGATCCGCGATGGAAGTCAACCAGAAGACGTGGTTGAAGACTTGGTCGCGCAGGGGCTCGATCAAAAAACGGCCGAAAGCTATGTTCGGTCGATGCTTGCCGAATGGAGTCGGCGCGGCATACGACCGTCCTCGCCAATCTCGACGCGAGGTGCTGCGCAGCTTTGTCAAAATATCAAACTGGCAGGGTTGCAGATCGGCATCCGTTTTTGGACGGCTCAGGCGCACCAGTGTGCGCGGATCTTCCAGAATTTTCAGATCAAAGCGGCGAAGCCGGACCTTCTGTTAGACGTGGTGGATCGCGGGCTGGAGCACCACATATTCCGAAATGGCCTATGGATCGACGCCTGCACCGCCGAGGAGGTTGCGCCGGTCCTGAAGGGACGCCTCATGACTGAGGTTCTGAACAACAGTGCTCACGAGTTGGCTCTCCATGTGGCCTCGCTCGTTCGGAACGAACGCCTGCTGCTGATTGCCGGAGCGCCCGGCGCGGGCAAGACGACACTCACACTGGCACTGGTGCATGCCGGCTTCGGCTTCGCCGGCGACGATTTGGCGCTCCTAGACTCCAACGGTCGAGTAACTGGTGTTCCGTTCGCCGCGGCGGTGAAAAGGGGCGCCTGGCCGCTGGTAGCTGACTTCCGGCCAGATCTTTTCGGGTTGCCCATCTTTCGACGGCCCGACCGCAAACGGGTCCGCTATGTGGCGCCGAACGGACCGAACTCTGTTCGAACAGGTCCTGTCGGATGGGTCGTCCTGCTTCACCGTTGCAATGGCGACGGCGAAGCAGTGCTCCGGCCGCTCGACATGGCCGAGGCGTTGCAGGGGCTTCTGGAAGGTGCTTACGCGCGCCATCACCGGCTGACGAAAGCCGGGTTTGCGGCACTGGTCTCGGCAGTGGAGGACGCGCAATACTTCCGCTTGTCATTCTCGCGGCTTGACGATGCGGTTGCGCGGTTACAGGAGGCCTGCCAATGACACGGGCCGCAGCCGCATTGCATGCGCTGACGAGTACTCTTCGCGGAGTGTCGACGGATGCCGCTGACTGGACTGAGGTGCTCGAACTAGCGAATAGAACTTGGCTTAGCCCGGCATTGTATTGTTCCCTCGTCAGCTCGGAACGGCTTGGCGAGCTGCCGGGGGACGTTCGCGACTATCTTTCCTTCATTCACGCGCGAAACCGTGATCGCAACCTGCGCCTTCGAAATCAGCTGCTGGAAGCGATTTCGGCACTGAACGGTGTCGGGATCCGCCCGATTCTGCTGAAGGGGGCTGTCGGCCTGTTTACCTCTCCCGACGCGAAGATCGGCAGCCGTTTGATGAGCGATATCGATATGGGAGTTCAACCATCCGAGTTTGAGGCTGCGCGATCTTGCTTACTCAAGCTCGGGTACGAAGTTGTCGACGGCGACCGCGGAATGGGGCGGCCGGGTGACGCGGCCATGCTCGAACTGCGCCCGCATGTGTTTGAGCCCGCGGTCCTGACAGGTGGGCCGCCAAATTTGCATCCCAGACTTATCGCGTCCGGAACAGCAAGGGCATGGGTCCCCTCGCCGACCTGTCAAGCGTTACACATGATCAGGCATGACATGCTCAAAGAAGGCGATTACTGGCGCGGGCGGATCGACTTGCGGCATCTTCATGATCTCGCGCAACTTGCGGGCACGGACGAGGGTGTCGACTGGAAATGCCTGCGAGACACCATGCCGCGCAACCCCGAACGGAATGCGCTCGAAACACAGCTGCTGACCCTGAAGGTGCTCTTCGGAATCGAAAATTCCGCCAATGGACTGTCACCGTCCGATGGCACTCTTGCAGTGCTGGAGACGGATGATGGTCGCGACGCACCCTGTCGCTGGCTGGCCCCTACGCCTTGCGGGAAACTTGGTTTGGGGCTGGAAACGAATGCTTGCGGCCGATGGTCTCCATGGGCGCGGGGCATTGTACTTCGCACTGCGCGCAAGGCGTATTCTGACGGAAACCAGCACGGGAGCAAAAGTCTAATCCGCACGGCAAAGGTATCTACTCCGAGGCGAGTAGCTCCAACTAGGTAGTCCTCTAGACCTCATGCGCCATTAGAACCGCAAAGGATTCTGGTAGGGTTTTTGGATCATGAAACCCACTTTTCAACGAGGGTACAATGACAGATCAGCCGCAGGCCCCGGGAGAACAAGACCGACGTGAGTTTCTCAAGAAATGCGGTCGGTTTGCCGTGATCACGCCTCCCGCCATCACATTGCTTCTTTCAACGTCGCTGTCGTCAGACGCACTCGCAAAGTCGGGCGGGCGCGAGGGGCACGCTGGGAAAGAAGGATGGCGCAGAAAAGGACACGCGCACGGCAAGCACGGCCACTTCTGGTCAAGGTGGAATCCAGGACGACGACGTCACTGACGATGGCGCCAGCCGCTTTCCCTGAGTGCTTCTGGCCGCCACTGGAGCCCCATGGTCTTTCCGCCTTCCTAAGTCGCCGTTTCAGGTCCATGAGCGATTGGTCGTTCTCCTCCATTTAGGACGCGGTGGGCCGCGCCACCTGGATGCAGGCTGCCTGTCGACAAGCATCTCCCGGGCGCACGCCCTGAACGCGAAGCCACCGCGGCTCTGCGAGGAGCCGATGAAACAAGCTCCGTCTTCATCACAGGCTCGAGACAATGTAGAATTTGAGCGTGGTTAAAAGGCCGTTTTTATGAGTGTGCGGCGTATCCTGGGCTGCGGTTTTCTGATTGCGGCTTTCATCGCACTTTTCTTCGATTCGAAATATAGCCCTAGCAGCCAGACCGGTCTGACCAGTCTGACCAGGACGACTTCTCGGCGAGGTTTGGGCAACAACGCATCCTGCAAGCCTTGACGTTATTCGCGAGGCGGTTGAGACGTACCTGTCGTCGCGGCTTTGGGACCCCGGGATCACGACAATGCTGCGAATGCCGGTGTGGCTGTTGTTCGGGCTGATCGGTTTTTTGCTGTCCTGGGCCGGCGCATCTCGGACGCAATGCGGCGTCATCCACAGCAACCGGTCCCGATGCGCCGAAGTCGACGCCGCAGCTTAAATCAACGCGTCCGGGAGCCTCGCCGCGCTCCGAGCTGAAGGCGGCGCTGACCTCATGTCGAGGCGCATTCCTCGGCATCGGGCTGTTCAGCGGCATGATCAATATCCTAATGCTGACCGGCTCGTTCTTCATGCTGGAGATCTACGACCGCGTGCTGCCGAGCCGCAGCGTGCCGACGCTCGTTGGTCTCGCCTTCTTGGCAGGCGGTCTGTTTGTAGCGCAAGGCGTTCTCGACCTGATCCGAGGGCGTCTTCAAATTCGGATCGGCGCGTCACTTGACGAGGCCCTGAGCGCGAGGGTGTACGAGGTAATTGTGCGCCTGCCGCTCAAGACGGGCAATCGCAGTGACGGGAACCAACCGCTTCGCGATCTGGACGCGATCCGGTCGTTCCTTTCGGGGCTGGGTCCGACCGCCCTGTTTGATATGCCCTGGATGCCGCTTTACCTCGGCATCATTTTCGCCTTCCATCCTATACTCGGGTTCACCGCTCTGGGCGGGGCCATCATCCTGGTCATCCTGACAATTCTGACCGAAGTATTGATCCGTGAGCCGACAAAGGCGGCCACCGGGGTGTCGATGATTCGCAACGGTCTCGCCGAAACCAGCCGGCGCAACGCCGAGGTGCTGATGGCCATGGGCATGGCTGACCGGATGGAGACCCGGTGGAGCGAGGCTAATCAGAGCTACCTGGCGAGCAAGCAGCGCGTGAGCGACGTAGCCGGCGGCCTCGGGGCGTTCTCCAAGGTCCTGCGCATGATGCTGCAATCGGCCATGCTCGGGATCGGCGCCTATCTGGTGATCCATCAAGAGGCGACGGCGGGCATCATCATTGCCGGCTCCATCCTGACCGCCAGGGCGCTCGCTCCCGTCGACCTTGCCATTGCAAACTGGCAAGGATTTGTCGCCGCGCGGCAGGCATGGCAGCGGCTTAACAAGCTGCTGACTCTCCTGCCCGCGCAAAATGCGCCCATGCAGTTGCCGGTTCCCAAGAACAGGATATCGCTCGAAGGCGTGTGCGCTACCCCACCAGGTGACACGAGGGTTGTCGTGCAGGACGTCAGCCTTGACCTGCGGAGCGGCCAGGGGGTCGGCGTTATCGGACCGAGCGCATCGGGCAAAACCTCTCTGGCGCGGATGCTGGTTGGCGTGTGGCAACCCGTGCGCGGGAAAATCCGCACTCGATGGTGCATCCCTCGACCAGTGGTCCTCAGAATCGCGGGGCCGTTATGTTGGCTACCTGCCCCAGGACGTCGAGCTGTTTGCGGGCACGGTTGCTCAGAACATTGCCCGGTTTGATCCTGACGCAGACCCCAAAGCTATTCTTGCGGCGGCCGAAGCTGCCGGCGTGCACGACATCGTCGTCAATCTGCGCGACGGCTACGAGACCCAGATCGGAGAGCAGGGATCGGCCCTGTCGGCCGGACAGCAGCAGCGCATTGCACTGGCACGAGCTCTTTACGGGGATCCGTTCCTGGTGGTGTTGGATGAGCCGAACTCAAATCTCGATGCGGAGGGCGAGGCGGCCCTGACCCAGGCCATCCTCGGTATCCGGGCACGCGGGGGTATCGTTGTTGTCATTGCGCACCGCACAAGCGCCATCGCTGGGGTCGATCACCTCTTGGTCCTGGCCCAGGGGCGCGCCCAGGCTTTCGGACCCAAGGACGAGGTGCTGTCCAAGCTCGTCCGTCCTTCTCCTCCGGCTCCGCTCAAAGTTGTTCCTGATGCTCAACAAGGAACCGCATCATGATGGCCCAGCCGAGCACACGAACACGCCAGTCGATCCGCCGCCACCTGCGAGCAGGCGCGGCCCTCGTTGTGCTCCTCGCCGGAGGTGTGGGTGGCTGGGCAGCGACAACGGAGATTTCTGGGGCGGTCATTGCGCCCGGGGCGCTGGTGGTCGACTCCAATGTCAAGAAGGTGCAGCACCCGACTGGCGGAATTGTTGGTGAGCTGCACGTGCGCGACGGCGACCGGGTCAAGGCCGGCGACATCCTCGTGCGCCTCGATGACACCGTCACTCGGGCAAATCTGGCGATCGTCACGAAGGGGCTCGATGAACTGACGGCGCGCAAGGCGCGTTTGGAGGCCGAGCGAGATGGACAGCAGGACCTGACCTTCCCCCACGAACTTCTCCAGCGCTCAAGCGATCCCCAAGTGGCTCACGTCATGGAGGGGGAGAGCAAGCTGTTCGAGCTTCGCCGCTCAGCACGGATGGGGCAGAAGGCCCAGCTTCGCCAACGCATAGACCAGCTCGGCGAACTGACGACGGGTCTGATGCTGCAGGAGCGCGCCAAGGCTCAGGAGATCGTCTTGATCCAACGCGAGCTGCAAGGTGCGCAGAAGCTGTGGGAACAAAACCTCATGCCGATCTCCAAACTGACTTCGCTGGAACGCGAGGCGACGCGGGTCGAAGGCGAGCGCGGTCAGCTGGTCGCTTCCATTGCGCAGTCGAAGGAGAAGACCTCGGAGACGGAGCTACAGATCATCCAGATTGACAGAGACCTTGCCAGTGAGGTTGGCAAGGACCTGCGCGAAGCCGAAGGTAAGATCGGCGAACTCGTCGAGCGCAAAGTCTCCGCCGAGGACCTGCTGAAGCGCATTGACATCCGCGCTCCGCAGGATGGTACGGTGCATCAGTTGACTGTCCATACTGTGGGCGGTGTGATAGCCGCTAGCGGCGAGGCGATCATGCTCATCGTCCCGGATGGCGATAGCCTCGCCGTTGAAGCGAAGGTCGCGCCCCAGGACATTGACCAGCTGCGGCTTGGTCATAAGGCCGTGTTGCGCTTCTCAGCCTTCAACCAACGGACCACACCCGAAATCAATGGCAAAGTCAGCCGGATCTCTGCCGATGTTACAACCGATCAGCGCACCGGCCTGAGCTATTACACCATCAGGATTGCCCTCACGCCTGAGGAGATTGCCCGTCTCGGTAACGTCAAGCTCGTGCCCGGCATGCCGGTCGAGGCCTTCATCCAAACGGGCGATCGCAATGTGCTGTCGTATCTTGTGAAACCTCTTCACGATCAAATTACGCGGGCGTTCCGCGAGAAATGACCGGGCAGCAACGTCCTGCGCGGTGCCGGACTGATGATGTAGCGAGTTATGAGGCCCCCGGCACGGGTTCAGCCGTGCTGGGTGTAAATGTCCCAACGATTTCCTTACCGTCTTTTCCCTTGGCCCGTATCTTGAGCGGCCGTCCCTGGAGCGTCGTGTCTTGCAGCTTTTTCAGCATCGGATTGATCAGGCGCTGATCCCCGGCCACTGCGACCAACCACGCGATGTGACCGCCTTTCCATTCATTCGCTGCCAGCCGGAACGGCTGATCGAGGTTCTGTGACAGTCGCCGATCGACATCCTCTGACACGCTTGCCCAAAGGGCCATAGCCACGGGCACGACGGAGCCATTTGCTTTGGATTGCGCCTCGGCCACCAGAAATTGACCCGTCATCACGGCGGGGACCACCAGGGCTTCAACGTCAGCAAGTGAAAGTGCACGGAATTGCTGACTTCGCATCAGAACGCTGACAATCTCGCCAAAGGACATCAATTGCATCTTCGATGCCGCCGCCCGCTTCTGGAGTTCCGTCGCGCTCAACTCCTCCTGTGCTTGAGCTGCGGCCTGAGCTATTGAAGACAGTTGCCCCGACAGTCCGTGACCTGAAGGGATATGCGCAGCACCATCAGGCGTCGACTCGCCACTCACGCGCGCGCCGGCGGCAAACTGTAGCGCCGCGGAGGCGTATGTGGGACCTGCGGATTGGGAGGCTGCCCCATTTGCCCTGGCTGTCTCAGCTTTCGCACCCGCAGTCTTGCCGTCGTCGGATTTCTTTGACCAAAAAGCCATGGCGCACCTCCCTGTATTATCTCGGGCATTGGGTAAATAGACCTTACGCTATGAGCAGAGCAGTGGCTTTTGATTTTCTCGGGGGACCAAGATTCCTGGGGTGCGTGCTTCAGCCGCTTGACCATCGCAGCTATTCGATGCATCGCACCCAGTAGGCGGCTAATTGGGGATGGACCCGTCGTAGGTGGAACGGAACTGTGAGTTCCGACAATGACCCGCAGTCGCCAAACACAGGTACGCTCGCGGCCGTACGGATTATTCGAGGCGCGGGTCACCGTCCGCTCACTATCACACGAAAAGGCGAATATCGAAGCGAGTACTCAAGATCAGACCACACAGGCGTGCCACCATTAAAATTAATTTAAAGCCGCTCCTATCGAAAATCGGCACTCGCGTTTGCATTCTCTCAAGACTTTTCCTGTTATATATATTGCGACTGTCGGGGAAACCTGTTTCGCGTACCCCGGTGTCGCGCACGCGGTTGAACGCCTTGAACCGATGGGGTTCGCGTTCCACCGCGTTTTGCGCTGCGGGCAGCCGGACGCTGCACCATCCTCCGGCTGCGTTATCCGTTAGCGACCCAATCGCCGATGAGGTAACAGGCGAACCTTCCCTGCCTGGGATCGACTGCGATGCCTCGATTTGCTGCCAATCTGTCACTGATGTTCAACGAGGTTCCGTTCATGGAACGGTTCGAGGCGGCGGCGCACGCGGGCTTTACCGGCGCCGAGTATCTGTTTCCCTATGAACATGATGCCGCCGACATTGCTGATCGCCTCAAGGCCCATCGCCTGACGCAGGTGATGTTCAACCTGCCGCCCGGCGACTGGGCAGCGGGTGAACGCGGCATTGCGATACTGCCCGAACGCAAGGACGAATTCCGCGACGGCGTCACCCGAGCCGCCGCCTACGCGACGGCGCTCGGCTGCAAGCAGATCCATTGCCTCGCCGGCATCGCTCCGGAAAGCACCGACCACGCCGAACTCAGGGCGACGTATCTGGAAAATCTGCGCCACGCTTGCGTCGTGGCCGCCCCACTCGGCATCCGCGTGTTGATTGAACCGATTAACACACGCGACATCCCAGGCTACTTCCTGACCCGCACTCGTCAGGCGCTCGACATTATGGCTGAAGCCGGCGCGGACAATCTCGATCTGCAATACGACGCCTATCATATGCAGATCATGGAGGGCGATCTGGCGCGGACGATCGAGGCCAATATGGCGTGCATCGGCCATATCCAGATTGCCGGCAATCCCGGCCGCAACGAGCCGGATACGGGCGAGGTCGACTTTGCCTTCTTGTTCCGGCATCTCGACCGGATCGGCTATTCTGGATGGGTCGGATGCGAATACCGACCGCGCACCACGACGGCTGAAGGGCTAGGCTGGTTCGATGCGTGGAAGACAACGGCGCGCCGATATTCGGCCCCTGACGGATGCAGCTACAGCGGTTAATGGCCGCGACGCAGTTTTCCAGCAAGCATCGCCCGCGACTTCGCTTGTCATATTCCCACAGTGCAAGTACCGCTTCTGCCGATGAGCAAAGCTTTGATCAACTCGCTGCGGCTCGCCAAGGCCGGCATCGTACTTGCTGGGCACAGCATCCGCTTCGTGCCGGCCGGGCAGAAGGTGCCGTTCGTCCTGACGCTGGCGCGCGCCGCGACATGGCCGATCCGCGTGCTTGCCTGGCCGTTCAACGCCGGCAAGCCGAAAGAAACGCGGTTGACCCGCGCCTTGGCATCGCTCGGTCCGAGCTACATCAAGCTCGGCCAGTTCCTCGCCACCCGTGCCGACGTCATCGGGTCTGAACTCGCGTCTGACCTTTCGCATCTGCAGGACCGGCTGCCGCCGTTTCCGATGGACGAGGCGCGCCGCGCCGTCGAGGACGCCCTCGGCGGCAAGCTCGAGGATCACTTTGCCGAATTCGGACCGCCAGTCGCGGCGGCCTCGATCTCGCAGGTACACAAGGCCGTGGTGATCGACCGGTCGGGCGCAAGAAAAACCGTGGCCGTCAAGATCCTGCGTCCCAATGTCGAGAAGCGTTTCCGCCGCGATCTTGAGAGTTATTTTTTCGCCGCCGAACTGATGGAGCGCTTTCACGAACCGTCGCGGCGACTGCGGCCCGTCGCCGTGGTAGAGAACCTGGAGCGCACCACCGAGCTCGAGATGGATCTGCGGCTGGAAGCTGCGGCCATTTCCGAGATGAACGACAACATCAAGGCGGCAGCCGACGGCGAAGCCGCCATGTTCCGCGTGCCCGATGTCGACTGGCGCCGCACCGCCAAGAGAGTTCTGACCACGGAATGGATCGATGGTGTGCCGATATCGGACCAGAAGTCGATCCGCGCCCAGGGCCACAACTTCAAGGAGCTCGGCTCCATCGTCCTCCAATCCTTCCTTACCCATGCGATGCGCGACGGCTTCTTCCACGCCGACATGCATCAGGGCAACTTGTTCGTCGACCGCGACGGCCGCATCGTTGCCGTCGATTTCGGCATCATGGGACGGCTCGGCCCGCGCGAGCGCCGCTTTCTCGCCGAGATCCTCCACGGCCTCATCACGCGCGATTACAAACGCGCCGCTGAAATCCACTTCTGGGCCGGCTACGTGCCGCCGCATCATCCCGTCGAAGTTTTCGCCCAGGCCCTGCGCGCCATTGGAGAACCGCTGCACGGCAAAACGGCCGAAGAGATCTCGATGGCCGACCTGCTCGGTCAGCTGTTCGCCTACACGGAAGTCTTCGACATGAAGACGCGGCCGGAGCTGATCCTGCTGCAGAAGAGCATGGTGGTCGTGGAAGGCGTCGCGCGCCAGCTCGATCCCGCCCTCAATCTATTCACTGCGGCAGAACCCGTTGCAAAGTCATGGATGGAAGACAATCTCGGTGCGGCGGGACGACTGCGCGAGGCGGGTGAAGGCGCGGGCACGGTCGCCAAGATGCTCGCCGATGTTCCAAATCTGCTGACACAGGCAGAGGGCATCTTTAGATCGCTCGCGGAGATGGCCCAGTCGGGCATCCGCCTCGATCAGGAAACCGTAGCAGAAATTGCTCGTCTTGAGGCCCGAAACGGCCGCAGCCGCACCCTGGCGCTGTGGCTTGGTGCGCTGGCACTCGCCGCGCTGGCGCTGCATCAGCTTGGCTGGATCGGCGGGTAGTCTCTTCACAGATTTCGATCGAGGCATTATGTCCGGTCCTGATAGGCCCTTGGCGTGAACCACACCGGACCGATGACCATGAAGCTCATACCAGCCGCGCTCGCTGTCATGATGATTCTGACGCCGCAAAATCCGGCGGCAGCAGCGAGCTACTCGCTCTCAGGCGTCGAGTGGCAGCTCGTCAAGGTGCAGGGCGTGGCGATCGATGCCAGCGGAACGATCAAGTTCGAGGACGACCGCATGGCGGCAACGTCCGGATGCAACAACTTCTGGGCACCTTTCCAACTCGACGGCGAAACGGGCCTCGATGTCGGTCCACCACAAAGCGCGCGCGTTTATTGTCCTGGCCGGTCGAGCATGGAGCGCGCATATTTCGCGGCCCTCGAGATGGTGACCAGCTACGTCATCGAAGGGACGACATTGAAGCTGCAGCTCGGCGACGGCAATGTGTACCTCGAATTCGTGAAGTAGATAGCCGCCTGACGGTACAGAGGAGACGACCATGATCCGTTATTACCTGATGGCAGGAGCCGGTCTAGTCGCGGCCCTCAGCCTGGCCGCGGGTGGCACATCGACCGGCAAGCTAGCCGTTGTCGAAGGTATCGAATGGCAGCTCGTCGAACTGGAAGCCAAGCCGGTGCCGCCCGGCACGACACTAAATATCGCCAAGGATGGCCTTTTCGGCAAAGGCCCGTGCAACCGCTATTCGGCGAAGTTCGATCGTCAGAACCCGGCCGGCGCCATCGGCGAGGTCGTGACGACGCGGATGGCATGCGAAGGCCGCATGGAATTGGAGTCGCAGTACTTCGCTATCCTGAGATCCTCTCGCGGCTTCAACCCGTCGGCGGAAAATACCCTCGAACTGCTCGCGCCCAACGGCAGCGTGCTTGCGAAGTTCAAGAAATAGGACGCCGCCTATGCCCGATGCCGGCCGACCGCGCGTCATATCCCTCGTCGCGAGCGCGACAGAAATCGTACATGCGATGAACGCCGGAGATACGCAGGTGGCCCGCTCGCACGAATGCGACTGGCCGCCGGCGGTCCTCGATCTTCCTGCACTGACACGAACCAAATTCGAGGTGCACGGCACGACCAGCATCGAGATTGACCATGCGATCAAGTCGCTCGTCGAGCAGGGGCTTGCCGTCTATGAGGTCGACAGCCAGAGACTGAAGGATGCGGCACCGGATGTAATCCTGACCCAGGACCAGTGCGAGGTATGTGCCGTTTCGCTCGCCGACGTCGAACGCGCGGTGTGCGGCTGGACCGAAGGGTCGGCCACCATCATCTCTCTGCGGCCTCACACCATGGCCGACGTATATGCCGATATCGGCCGCGTAGGCGAAGCGCTGCAGCGTCCGGCGGAAGCCGCCGCGCTCGTCGACCGCATGCGCCGCGACATCGGGCGCGTGACGCGGGCCGTCGGGGGCCACCGCCAGCCGCGTCTCGCTTTCATCGAGTGGATCGACCCGCCCATGTCGGGGGGACATTGGATGCCGGAGCTGATCGAGGCCGCCGGCGGGGAGAATCTATTCGGCGAGACTGGCGCCAACTCGCCATGGATCAAATGGGAGGACGTGGCGACCGCGGATCCCGACGTCATCCTGGTAGCCCCGTGCGGATACGATATCGCCACCACGCTGCGTGAGATGGAACCACTGAAGACAAATCCACTGTGGCGCGGCCTACGCGCCGTCGTCGAAGGCCGCGTTTATGTGGCAGACGGCAATGCCTACTTCAACCGGCCGGGCCCCCGGTTGAGCGAGAGCGCCGAGATTGTGGCGGAGACGCTCCACCGGCAACTGTGCGACTACGGGCATCAAGGCATCGGTTACGTTCGCTGGACCGGATAGAGATCCGGATCATCCTCCCTCATCGCCGGCGGCCTCGTTCGGCCGCGTCATTCGAACGTGAGTCATGACCCAGCGAACCATTCTCATCACGGGCTGCTCGTCGGGTATCGGGCTGGCCGCCGCCCGCACCATGAAGGCGCGCGGCTGGCGCGTTTTCGCGACCGCGCGGAGGCAGGTGGATCTCGACATGCTGGAGCAGGACGTCGGCGTGACGGCCCTGCCTCTGGAACTGACTGATCTGAACTCGGTTGCAGCCTGCGCCGACAAGGCGCTGGCCCTCTCAGGCGGGCGCCTGACCGCCCTGTTCAACAATGCCGCCTATGGACAGGTCGGCGCCGTCGAGGACCTGACGTCCGACGTGTTGACTCAGCAGCTCATAGCAAACGTGGTGGCCCAGCATGAACTGGCGCGTCGCATCATTCCCTCGATGCGGCAGGCTGGCGAAGGTCGCATCGTCCAATGTTCGTCGGTTCTGGGATTCGTCACGGGCCCCTTTCGCGGGGCTTACTGCGCCTCGAAGTTCGCGCTCGAAGCGCTTTCTGACGCCATGCGCCTCGAACTCACCGGCACGGGTATCCGCGTATCCCTGATCGAGCCCGGACCGATCCGCACGCGCTTCGTCGAACGCGCTTTGGAGAACTTCGTCGCGACAGTCGACATCGAAGCATCGCCGCACCGCGAGTCGTATCGGGCGCGTCTCGTGAGCATGAAGGCCGGCGGCAAATCGACATTCAAGCTGGAGCCTGAGGCGGTCGCGGCGAAGCTGGTTCACGCGCTGGAATGCCCGCGCCCAAAGACACGCTATTACGTGACGACGCCGACCTATCTTGCTGCTGCAGTGAAGCGCTTGGCGCCGGCATTCGTGCTGGACGCATTCTTGCGTAAAATGTAGCGGCGGGCGCCTCGGGCGATCCGATCGCGCCCGCCGCTGCCATACTTCGGTTTGGTACCTTACTTCGCGCGCACGCTGATTGCGATACGACGGTTCTGGGCCCGCCCTTCCGCGCTGTCGTTCGGTGCGATTGCGTGCTGCTCACCGTAGCCTTCGGCTTCGATGCGGTCAGCCGCGATGCCGAGCGCAATGAGTTCGCTCATCACCTGCTTGGCGCGATCATCCGATAACTTCAGGTTCGACTTTGGATTGCCCACGTTGTCCGTGTAGCCTCCGATCTTCACTTTGGCCGAAATGTAGGCGTTGAGGATCGCGGCGATCGCCTTCACCTGCGCCATCGAGTTCAGCGACCAGCGTCGAGGACCTCGTCTCGAACGACAGTCGATCGAAATCGAACCAGACGTTCTTGTCGACGACGGACGTTGGATCCTCCAGGAACGCGATCACCTTGCTCTCGACGCCGCCGGGGGCGATCTCGATCACCTCTCCGCCTGTCAGGGTCTGCTGGATGAGCCCGTTCGGCCCCGGGGTTAGCGCGGTGGCCGGGACGGGAGCAGGTGCGGGGGCAGGAGCCGGTTCAGGCACCGGTGCGATTGCGGCGGCAGGAGCAGCCTCGGCCTTCTTTTCCTCGGCCGGTGCCGGTGCGGCGGATTTGGGCGCTGCGGCGGGTGCCGGGGCTGGAGCCTCGACCGGCGCGGAAATCTTCTGCCAGAACAGCCAGCCGATGAAGGCGAGCGGCAGCAGCAGCCAAAGGAACGAACGGAACAAACCATCGTTCGAGGCTGCGGCGGGCTGGGGCCGTGCCGCCGGCGGCGAGGCGGGAGCCGCGCGCGCTGGAGAAGCGCTGGTGGCGGCGAAGGGTTTTGCAGTCTGCGCCGCGCCCGACAGCGCCGGCATGAAGCCTGCGCCGAGCGCGGACGCTTCCTGCGTCAGCAGCCCCGCAAGCGCGGGACCCGACACGGAGCCGCCGCCGAGCTTGCTGCCCAGCGCGCTCAACACAAGCGGGCCCGCCACGGAAAGCAGCGCCGACGCCGACTGCGGCTTCAGGTCGGACGCGGCGGCAACAGCCTGCGTCACGCCGCCGAGGCGCGATCCGAACAGCGTGCCGAGCAGCTTGTTGCCGGCCAGAGCCGCCGTCGACGACGGCACCCCACCGGTCAGCAGGCCCGCCACATTGGAAATGGCGCTTGGCTCGCGCGCGATGTCACCGACGAGTGAGGCGACGGTGCCGACGAGGTCGCGGTCACCGGCGCCGTTCAGGAGAGCGGCGAGAATCCGCGAGATCGCTGCGCCAAAGCCGGCTCGCACCGCGCTCTCAGGCTCGCCGAGCGCCGCGCGCACGGACTGCATAAGTGCCGGTGTCACGAGACCCTGCAACGTCTCGATGAGGCTTGCTGACATTCTACTCTCCCTCGTTCTCGCCTGTCGGTGGGGGTTACTTTTTACTCCCCAAGCGCTCCCGTAGCACACCGCATGACGCCGCGTCACGGGGCGGCTGCGGCGCCGAGGCAACTTGAGTGGCAGAGCGGAGTTGGAGTTAGTGCCGGAATGGCATAACTGTTACGCTCAGGAGCGGTGATAGGGGTGGCCGGCGATGATGGTGGCAGCGCGATAGATTTGCTCGGCGAGAACAATGCGGGCGATGCCATGGGTGAGCGTCATGGGGCCAAGTGACATGCGAACCTGCGCGGCCGTCAGGGCCGCCTCGCCATGTCCGTCCGGACCGCCAACGAGGAAGGCTATGGCCTTGCGGCCTTCGTCCTTGTGAACGCGGAGCAGTTCCGCAAAGCCAGCACTCGTCATACCGCGGCCGCCCTCGTCGATGGCGATGACGACATCCGCCCTTGCTGCAGCCCTTAGAAGCCTCTGAGCTTCGTCGGATTTACGCATGTCGGTGGTCGCGGCGCGGCTTTCAGTCAACTCAACGAGCTGCAGGGGTCCAAGAACCAGCGACCGTCCGAGCTGATCGAGTCGCTCGGCGTAGCGGTGATAAAGATCTCTTTCGGCGCCGTCCTTCAAACGGCCGACGGCGGCCAAGAATCAACTTCATTGCGGCGGTTCCGGACCCTTGCTGGCGCGGGCGACCGGGCTCGCGCGCAGATCAGTGCGACGTCTCGACCGGACGTTCGGCCGACCACATCTTCTCGAGGTTATAGAACTCTCGCACTTCCTCGCGGAAGACATGCACGATGATGTCGCCGGCGTCGACCAGAACCCAGTCGCATGCTTCGAGGCCCTCGACGCGCACCCGCTCGATGCCACGATCCTTGAGCTTCTTGCGAAGCTGTTCGGCGATGGCGCCGACATGACGGTCGGAGCGGCCGGTGGCGATCACCATGTAGTCGCCGAGCGAAGACTTGCCGGCAAGGTTGATCGAAACCATTTTCTCGGCCTTTGCCTCATCGAGCCAGGCCATCACATCCTTCAGAAGAAGGTCCGAACCATTGCCATTGGACAGGGGTTCGGCGGGAGACTTGCCCTTACGGGCCGCCTCAATAGCGGTTGGCATGTGTTTGGTGCTGTCCTTTCATCAATCGACCCTCGCCGGGCTCCGCGCCCGAACGATATACCAGGGCTTTATGACACCATCTGCGCTGAATCACGATAACCGACGCAGTCTGAGAGTAAGTGCTGCGCGTGCCTGCGACAATAGGGACTGGAGCGTCCACTGTTGCCAAAGCGCCTCGTGGAGCATTCAGACCGCCATGCGGCTCGTTAACGACGACTGGCGCTGCGCAGTTCCGTCGACGACAGCTTGGACAAGCGGGTCGTCAGGAACGTCCAGGCCGGCGGCCGAAGTGCCGGGAGCGCCGCTGCCTCGGCTTCGGGGATCCGCGCCCGGGCCAAAGCCTGGGCTGCGGGAGACGCAAGGGCGGCGAACCGCCAATCCGGCCGATCCACCACGGCTATCGGCATGGTCTCAGCTATTCCACGCCAATTCTGCCAGCTGTCGAAAGTGGCGAGGTTATCCGCTCCCATGACCCAGACGAAATGCACTGCCGGGTAGCGCCATCGCAGGAACCCCAGCGTGACCGCAGTGAACGGGCTGCCAAGTTCGGATTCGAACCCGGTGACTTTCATTCGCGGATCATGAGCCAGGGCCCGGCACGCCGCCATTCGTGCGGACAGGGACGGCAGGGTGCTGTTCGATTTGAGCGGATTACCGGGCGTCACCCCCCACCAGAGCTGATCGAGGCCAAGCCTCCGCAGCGCCGTTTTGGCAACGATCACATGCCCCTCGTGCGGTGGATTGAACGTGCCGCCCATGATGCCGACGCGCTGGCCGGTCAGAACGAGAGGCGTACGCACACTGAGGCGGCCGAAGGGCAGGGGGGAGCGCGGCAAGCGGTGTCGCCTTTTGGGAAACAGGTGCGGGACGGCAATCGTAGGCGAAAAAGCCGCCCGAGTGAAACCGCCAATCGCGTGGGCGTCGCCACTCCCGGAGGCGCTGGACCATGGCGGCCTCGTTGCAGCACAGTGACGTCCGGCACGACAACGAAGTCCCAGGGAGAAGATCATGAGCCGTATCTACGGAGCCAGCCCCGCGCCCTGCAAGATGAGTTCGACAGCCGACGCATGGCCGATCGCATCGAGACGATAACCGTAAAGACCGAGATCACGGACATGGAGAAGGCCTTCATCGAAAGCCGGGACATGTTCTTTGTGTCAACCATCGACCATATGGGCCGGCCGACCGTTTCCTATAATAGCGGTGACGCCGGCACGATCGGCTTTCCGAGTTACGACGGCAACGGCATGTACCTGTCGATGGGCAACATTTCGGCCAATCCCGAGATCGGCATGCTTTTCATTGACTTCGTGCGGCCGTTCCGCATGCGCCTGCAGGGCTGCGCGCAGGTGACGAGGGACCCGAAGGCGCTCGCCATGTTCAAGGAGGCGGAGCTAATCGTCGCCGTGACCTGCATGAGCTCTGGATGAACTGCCCGCGCTACATGCATCGCTTCCAAAAGGTCTCGCCCTCCCGCTACATGCCACGCGCCGAGGCCGAGACCCCTTTGTGCGAATGGAAGCGCATCGACGGGCTGCAAGATGTGCTGCGGCCGAAGGAGAGGGCTGAAGTCGAAAAGGCCGGCAACATCACCGTCGACGATTGGATGGGCAAGGTGTTCTCGGACGATGAAGAGGCTTGAGTTAGGCAGAGGGCCGAGTGCGTTGCGATCGAGGCTTGGGGCCCGGGGCGTCTCCCTATCCGGCGTCTTCAGTCTCGAAGCACGCCCCTACTTGGAGCCGCCGGGGGAGATGAAACCGACCATCAGCGTCCCGTCGGTGCGCCAAGGGTCGCCGCCGCCATTCCGGCCTTCTAGAACCTTGTGGAATCCCTTCTCGGGATAGACTTCGGCAAGCCGCCCTGTTTGCTTCAGCGTTTCGAACAGATGATCGCGCTCGGCGTCGATGTCGGCTGAGATGCGGTGCGTGAACTGTCCCGTCGTCCGAACTCAATTCGACTTTTGTGTCGAACGTCGCCGAACCCAGCCAGACGCTGCGTCCATCTGGTTCGACCACGTCCGATCGCCAGAAGCGCACGTGATGACGCTCTTTCGGGTCGTTGCCGACCGGTTGCTCGAAGGCCAAGTCTTCCTTGCGTCCCCGAAGGTAAAGGCTGCTGACAGGAGCGTCTGCGTAGGGCCGCTCCAGAACCGTGTCGGCGGCGATTTCGATATCGCTGCTCAGCGACAGGGGATCCGCCGGGGACCATTTCGCCGCCGCCATCAGCGCCTTGACCTCGGCTTCGGTGCCGACCAATGCGACGTTGAGTGGGTCGCCGGGAATGCCACTGGCGGTCTGAGTAATTCCGGGCACGGAATCGAGCGAGGGATGACGTTCCGCATACCGGTGCCAAAGCGTCGGCATGAGCAGATACGCGATCGCCACATAAGCAGCGACAATGGTGGCAACGGCGACAGTCAGCCGCCAAGCAGTACGGCCCATCTTGCATCGCTCCGGAAAGCCGCACCAACCTCAGTCGAGGCGCTCGACCGTTGCCGCCATATCGGGGATCAAACGCACCCGGTACGAAACGCCTTCGCACTTCAGGATCCAGACGGCCTGATCGGGTTTGGAGAGTGTCGGATCGCGCTCGGCGCTCGCCGGTTTTTCGCAGGCGAAACCTTGCCGGCGAATCTGGTCGGCGATAATGTCCTTCGGCATTTCCAGGGAGTCGGTTGCACGGGCGACGGAAACATTCAGCAGGCCTTCCTGACCGGACGGCATGGCCAAAGCCATCGCAGCCAGGCCCAAGGCATATGCAAAGTGAGTTCGTGTGTTCATGGCACAGTATTCCCGCCGATAGAATGATAGCCCATAATCCAAGCGCCGCACGTTTTCTCAATCACGCCTTGGCATTCAAATCATGAAAGCTCCTTATAGCACCAATCGAGCCGCATCCGCACATACGAGCCACGACATGCACGCTCGCTTTCGCGAGCAAGGCTAAGGACGACCTCCATCCCGCCTTTGCCGCCGCCACCCAACAGCTTTTTGGACTTTGATCATTCCAGCGTTCAGCCGGCCGAAGAAGGGCCCCGCATGCATGCCTCGGAAGCTGTTCCCGGGCTGCCCTTTTGCGGTTCAGGTTGCAGATAACTCGTCTTGAACCCGAGACACGAACACGTATGTCAGGCGCCGCTATAGGGGGCCGCGTCCGACCTTCCGCTCGAACGAGTGGCCGGCGAAAGCACGCTCAAACGGGGCGAACTCGGCCTCTGTTCGTCTATGCCCTCGCCCTGGGCGTCGTTACGTCGCCCTTCCGTTCGCCTCTCAAGTACTGGTGAACCAGGCTGCATTCACCGGCTCCGCACCACTGCACATTGTCCTCGCACTGATCGTTCTAGGGCGTCGTGCTGATCGGTGCGTTCATGCGGCTGTTTCAAATCCGCGTGACCGCCTTGATCGCAAAGCGCACGTTCGTGCGGACCGCAATTCTCGGCGCGGAATCGCGTCTGCAAGCTCGCAGAAACAGCCGCGCCGCTCTTTGCCAGAGCCAGCAATCACAGCTTTCCGTTCCGTTGCTGGATCATCATGTATGTATCCATGGTGTGCTCGGAAAGCTGATGCCAGATGTAGCTTTCCGCGCGCACCGCAGTCATGGCCTCGTAGGCGCCCTTAAAGTCCGCATTCTTCGCGGACAGCTCCGCGTAAACTTCGTTGGAAGCATTCAGGCAAGCGTCCAGAACGGGTTCGGAAAATGGCCGGAGCTTGGCTCCTTTTTCAACAAGACGGCGAAGGGCCGGCGGGTTCAGCATGTCGTAGCGCGCCAGCATGATCGTGTTTGCGGTATGCGCGGCCGCCCGGATGATCGCCTGATAGTTTTTCGGAAGGCTCTCGAACTTTTCCAGGTTGAAGAAGAAGTGAAGCATCGCCTGCCCCTCCCACCAGCCGGGGTAATAGTAGTTCGGCGCCACGCGATAGAAGCCGAGCTTTTCGTCGTCGTAGGGACCGACCCATTCGGCGGCATCAATGGTTCCCTTCTCGAGCGCCGGATAGATTTCGCCCGCCGGGATCTGCTGAGGCACCGCGCCCAGCTTCGACATGATGGCGCCGCCGAAACCGCCGATGCGGATCTTCAATCCCTTCCAGTCCTCGGGCGTATTGATCTCCTTGCGATACCATCCGCCCATCTGCGCGCCCGAGTTGCCGCCGGGCAGGCCGTAGATGTTGTACTTCTTGTAGAACGCATTCATGAGCTCGATACCGCCGCCTTCGTACATCCAGGCATCCTGCATGCGGCTATTGAGACCGAAGGGCACGCCGGTGGCCAGCGCGAACGTCGGATCCTTGCCCCAGTAATAGTAAGACGCCGTGTGGGAGCTCTCGACCGTTCCGTCGGTGACCGCATCGGCAGCCTGCAAACCGCCGACGATCTCACCGGCCGCGAACAACTGGATGCGGAACTTGTTGTCGGTCATTGCCGCGACGCTGTCACAGAAAACCTTCCCGGAACCATGGATGGTATCGAGCGAGGGCGGAAAACTCGACGTCATTCGCCAGTAGATTTCGGGCATCGCCGAAAGAATGGCAGGTGCTTTGGGGGTGTTGTCACAGGCGGCAGCGGCGATGCCCACACCGCCAGTCGCAGCGCCCGCAATGAACTTGCGGCGATCAAGCTTCATCACGTCGGCCACTCCCCCAGCCAGCCAGGCCCGCGCTGTGGCGGATCCGGCAAATCGATCGGCGGGACTATAGACAGTCGCAGGTCCAATCGCCAACGCTCAGGGGTGACAGCACGAAATGTTGGTGGATCGCAGGAGCCCTCTTCAGGCAGTTGAACGCACGAGCGGCTTTCGTCATAGCTTGCGTAATCAAAGAGGCGGGGCGAGCACGTGGGAATGGCAACAGCGGCACGATCGGCAGTTGCAGCGGGGATGGTGCTCGTCGGAACCGTTGCCACCGAGGCTTCCGATCCTAAAGTTCCGCCAGGCAATGTCCCTGCTGGCGAGCCTGTCGCCGTCCTTACTCTCGGCATCGACTACACGCGGCCGGAGATCGCCGCGCGTCTTGCACGCGACGGCGAGGCAGAACTGATCGGGTGGGATTTCGTCGACAATGACCGCATGCCCTATGTCGCAAGCCCGGCCGCGGCGCCGCCGCCGATGCTTGGCAACGACGCTGCGGTGATCGCGAATTTAGCTTCGCCCGCCGCATCCGGCGTAACCCAACCGGGCTACACGATCGTGCCGATCCGGATCGACGCGGCCGATCCGGTGTCGTTCGCCAAGGCGCTGTCGTTTGCGGCGCGCACGCCGGCGCGGCGGGTTCTGGTTCCTTTCCGCAGTACGGATCGCGCGCAATGGGCGGCATTCGGCGAGGCCGCCCGGCACTTCAAGGATCTTGCCATCTACACGGTGCGCTGCACGGCCGGCGGAGCCGGCACAGCCCCCGTGTTTCCCGCCGATCTCGGCGTCCTGTCGGTCATTGTCGCCGACGCAGACAGAGGAGACGCCGATGACAGGGGCACACAGGACGTCGGCGTCGTCGAGGCCATCAAGGCCGCATGCCAGCCGCGCTAGGCAACGCCACCTATTGAAACAGGACGAGGGCCTTCTCGATCGTCTTCAATACACCCCACGCTAGCGGCACGCCGACAAACAGCCAGAACAAGGCAGCCTTCCCGTCGAGCCCACCCTTGCCGATGCCGAACGAACCACTATCCACGGTGGCATTCGCAGACTTGAGCTTCGTCTGCTCGGCGGCGACATCCACATCGCTCATGTGCCACTTCGGATTGACCGGCCTGACGAGAAGATTGGCGATGAAGCCGACCGCCAGCATGCCGGCGAGGATATAGAAGATCGGCCCGTAAACCTGATCGGGCGGCACGCCTGAGGCCAGTCGCGTATCGTGTAGATAATTGACGACCACGGGGCCGAGAATGCCGGCCGTCGACCACGCCGTCAGCAGGCGGCCATGGATCGCTCCGACGAACTGCGTTCCGAACATGTCGGCGAGATAAGCGGGTATGGTCGCGAAGCCGCCCCCGTACATCGATGCGATGACGCAGAAGCAGGTGACGAATAGCGCCAGGATCTTGCCAGTCGGCGCTGAACGCGGCCAGGATATAGAGCGCCGCACCGAGCACGAAGAATATGAAGTACGTGACTTTGCGCCCGAGCTTGTCGGACGATGACGCCCAGGCGATGCGGCCAAAGATGTTGAACAGCGAGATGAGGCCGACGAAGCCCGCACCGACCGCCGCTGCGGCCGCCGCAAGCACCGCATCCTTCTTCATGTCGAGATAGCCGACGCCCATGGCGCCCGCGAGCGCGCCGCCGAAGGTTTCCTGCAGCATGGGGGAGGCAGCCCCGATGATGCCGATGCCGGCCGACACGTTCATGCACAGCACGAGCCACAGCAGCCAGAATTGAGGCGTCTTGTGAGCGTCTTTGAGATGGACGTGCTTGGAGCTGATCATCGCGTTGCCGTTGGCGGGCGGCGTCCACCCTTCCGGCTTCCAGCCGCCGGGGGGCAGGCGGTAGCCAAACGAACCGATGAACATGAAGACGAAATAGATGGCGGCGAGCGCGACGAACGTCTCCCACACGCCCGGCGACGTATCCGTCTTGAACTGGCTCATCAGCACGGTCGCGAGTGGCGAGCCGATCATGGCCCCGCCGCCGAAGCCCATGATCGCCATACCGGTCGCCATGCCGCGCCGGTCGGGGAACCATTTGATCAGCGTCGAAACGGGCGAGATATAGCCAAGGCCGAGGCCGATGCCACCGATGATGCCCGAGCCGAGCCACAGCATCCATAACTGGTGGAAATAGACGCCCAGCGCGGCGATCAGGAGTCCGCCGCACCAGCACGCCGTCGAGACGAGGCCGGCCTTGCGAGGGCCCGCGCGTTCGAGCCAATAGCCCCAGATCGCCGCCGATACGCCGAGCAGCACGAAGAAGAACGTGTACATCCAACCGAGATCGAACTGGCTCCAGTTGCAGTCCGTCGCCGTCAACGCCCTGAGCGTCCCGGCCGCCTTCTCGCCGAACGTGGCAGCGCCGGCCGAGCATTCGGGCAGCGGCTTGCCGTCGGCGCCCACCAGCGCGCCCTGAAGCGGTTTCCAGAACACGGAGAAGCCATAGGCCATACCAATGCACAAATGAATGCAAAGGGCGGCGGGCGGCACGAGCCAGCGGTTGAAGCCGGGGCCAGCAACAATTCTCTCGCGGTCAAGCAGACCTGGACTATTGACCATCGATTGAATTCGTTACCGTCATCCTTGGATTTCCCTGTTGGTGGGCCCGGCCCAGCTCTTTCGGGGCTCTGTGGCTGCCATATTTGTGTTTCCATGGCGGTAGCTCTAGCCCGGTCTTCCGTCATGAACAAGCATTCGCACCGGCTGGGCCTTGATCTCTGTGGGCGGGTCGCTAGGTTGCGGATATGATCAACGACCTGCCATCGGTTTTGCCGCTTGCCTCGGCCGAGAAAGGCCCGGGAAACAGTATCGTCGCGGGAGGGGCGGCGCCGGAGCTTGTCGACCCGTTCGGGCGGCAAGTCACGTACCTGCGCGTCTCTGTAACGGACCGTTGCGATTTTCGCTGCGTTTACTGCATGTCCGAGCACATGACCTTCCTGCCCAAACAGGATCTGCTCACGCTCGAGGAAATGCACCGGCTGTGCTGCGCGTTCGTCGCGGAGGGGGTCCGCAAACTGCGGATCACCGGTGGCGAACCACTGGTTCGCAAGAACATCATGTGGCTGTTCAAGGCCCTGTCGCGCCATCTCGACACTGGCCGACTGGACGAACTCACGCTAACGACCAACGGCAGCCAGCTCGCCCGCTTCGCCGCCGACCTCAAGGCCTGCGGCGTGGAACGCATCAACGTGTCGCTCGACACCCTCGACCCTGACAAGTTCAAGTCCATCACCCGCTGGGGCGATCTCGCCATCGTGCTGAAGGGCATCGAAGCGGCCGAAGCCGCGGGGCTCAAGATCAAGATCAACGCCGTGGCGCTGAAGGGCGTCAACGAGGACGAGATCGAGACGCTGGTTCGGTTTGCGCACGATCGCGGCGCCGACATGACGTTCATCGAAACCATGCCGCTCGGCGAAATCGGCGCGAACCGCATCGATCAGTACCTGCCGCTGTCGATCGTGCGTGCACGTCTCATGGACCGCTGGACGTTTGTCGACAGTCCTTATCGCACGGGCGGCCCGGCGCGTTACGTGACGGTCAAAGAAACCGGCGGCCGCATCGGCTTCATCACGCCGATGACGCACAACTTCTGCGAAAGCTGCAATCGCGTGCGCCTAACCTGCACCGGCACACTCTACATGTGCCTCGGTCAGGACGATGCCGCCGACCTGCGCGCACCGCTGCGATCATCGACCGACGACGCCGCTGTTGACGGCGGCCATTCGCGAGGCCATTTCACGCAAGCCTAAAGGTCACGATTTCATCATCGACCGGCGCTCGAAAAGGCCGGCTGTCGCGCGACATATGAACGTCACCGGCGGCTAGCGCTGGCTCGACGGAGCACTATCGCTTGCAAGGCCGCGCGTCGACGTTCGCGCTCCAGCCCGTCACTTCCTTCGTGTAGGTCGTCTTCGAACTGGCGGCAGCCGAGAAGCTGGCCCACGCGCGGCCGTACTCGAGGTCCGTGAAATCCATCCAAGAGCGGATTGCAGCTGCACGCGCCGCCTGCTTCGTCGCGCCGGTACCGCTGCCACTATGGGCATGATTGCTCATGCACAGCTTGCCGTTCTCGCGACCGAGATCGTGAGATGCCGCAAGACCCGATTCCTCGGCGCCCGCACCCGCGCTCATCACGAGTAGCGCCACTCCGAAAGCCGCGGCCCGCGTTATTGCTCTGCTGGACATGTGTGATCCCCTCTGCGGATAACCTGAATCAGTCGCGCCGAGGTTATCTCCGAAGCCCGGTCGCATCAATCGACAGGCAAGATCAGCCCTGGCCCGAGTAATCCCGGACGACGGCGGCGATCTGAGCGCGCAAGTCTTCGATACCGGTGGACTTTTCGGATGATGTGGCGAGCACCACAGGAAAGGCTGCGGGATGTCCGGCGACTTTTTTCTGCGTCGCGACCATCACGTCGGCGCGTGCCTTGTCGTCAATCTTGTCGATCTTCGTCAGGACGATCTGGTAGGCGACGGCAGCTTCATCCAAGAGTGCCATGATGCCGGCGTCGACAGCCTTGATGCCGTGGCGGGCGTCGATCAGCAGGATGACGCGGGCGAGCGTCACGCGGCCGCGCAGATAATCCTTGATGAGGCGCGTCCACGCCTCGACCTTGTCCTTCGGCGCCTCGGCGAAACCATAGCCTGGCATATCGACGAGGTAGAACGACGACTCCTCGGGCGCGAAGTAGTTGAGTTCCTGTGTCCGACCCGGCGTGTTGGAGGTCCGCGCCAGCGTATTCTGCCGGGTAATGGCATTGATGAGGCTCGACTTGCCGACGTTGGAGCGGCCGGCAATCGCGATCTCCGGACGGTCGGCCGGCGGCAGGCCGTCCAGATCGACCACGCCCTTCACGAACAGCCATGGCTGTTCGAACAAGTCTGTGCCGCGAGCGAGTTCGTCCGGCGTAAAAAGCGCCTCGATCGTCGTCATGTCCGCGCGCCCGGCCGCATCATTCCGTCCTCATTCAGACTTGCCCGGTCCACTGTCGGCCTTGCTGAACATCTTTATGACGGGCGCGAACGTGCGCTTGATGTTGCCCAACAAGTGGACCTCCGCGCCTACCTTCTTGGAGATGTGCCACTGCTGAATGATCGACAGCAGGTTGTTCCAGGCCCAGTAAATGACGAGGCCGGCCGGGAACGACGCCAGCAGGAAGGTGAAGATCAGCGGCATCCAGGCGAACACCTGCTGCTGAACGGGGTCGGGCTGCGGCGGGTTCAACTGCATCTGGACCCACATCGTGATGCCCATGATGATCGGCCAGACGCCGACATGCAGAAAGTCCGGCGCGGCGAACGGCAGCAGGCCGAACAGGTTGAACAACGACGTCGGATCGGGCGCCGAGAGATCCTTGATCCAGCCGAAGAACGGCGCGTGGCGCATGTCGATTGAGATGAACAGCACCTTGTACAGCGCGAAGAACACCGGGATTTGCACCAGGATCGGCAGGCAGCCCGCCAGTGGATTGATCTTCTCAGTCTGGTAGAGCTTCATCAGCTCCTGCTGCTGTCGCGCCTTATCGTCCTTGAAGCGTGCGCGCAGCTCTTCCATCTTCGGCTGCAGCTTCTTCATCTTCGCCATCGATGCGTAGGACTTGTTGGCCAGCGGGTAGAACAACGCCTTCACCATCACCGTCACGGCCAGGATGGCCAGCCCGAAGTTTCCGAGGATGCCGTACAGCCAGTGGATGAACGAGTTGAGCGGCTTGGTGATGAAGTAGAACCAGCCCCAATCGATCAACAGGTCGAACTTCTTGATCTCGTACTGCCGTTCGTACTGCGCGACGAGCTGAGCCTGTTTGGCGCCGGCGAACATGCGGCTTTCCGACGTCGCCGCGCCGCCCGCAGGAACGGACATGGCGACCTGCTCGTAGTCGGCGAGGAAAGCGTCGCGATGCGGATCGAACGGCGACTTCTCGCCCTGGAGCGACGCCTTGTAGGTCATCTTCTGGTCGGGGATCAGGGCGGTGGCCCAGTATTTATCCGACACTCCGATCCAGCCGCCGGTCTTGTTGTCGAACCACTTGTCGCCACCGTCTTTGAGAGCGTCGCCGAAGGTAAGCTCCTGTAGGCCAGCGTCGCCCGGCACACCCAGCAATCCCTCGTGCTGGATGTACTGTGCGGCGGATTTGGGCGAGCCGAAGCGGAACAGCCGTCCGAAATGCCCTAGCTTTATCTCGTTGCGCGTCGTGTTCTCCACGTCGTCGACGATCGAGAACATATAGTTGTCATCGACCGTGATCTTGCGGCGGAACTTCAAGCCTTCACCGTTGTCCCACACGAGCACGGCGGGAGACGCAGGCGTCAATGGTCCAGTCGATTGCACGGTCCATGCAGTATCCCCGCCGGGCAGCTTGACGGCTTGTGCATCGGCCGACGTCCAGCCGTGGCGCGCGAAGTAAGCGCCCGGTCCTTCAGGCGGCGACAGCAGAACGATGTTTGGGCTCTGCTTGTCGACCGTCTCGTGATAGTTGGTCAGCACGAGGTCGTCGATCAGAGCGCCCTTCAAGGCAATCGACCCCTTGAGCGCGGGCGTCTCGATCGGCAAGCGGGGCGAGCGCGCCAGGGCTTCCTCGCGTGTCGCGGCCCAGGTCGCCGTCGTCGCGCCTGCAGCACCACTCTTCAACTCCGCCCCGCTCGTTGCGACCGCTCCCGGCGCCGTCGGCGTCGTTTCGGCCTGCTTCTCTCGTGCGATCTGTTCCTTCGCCTGGCGCACCTGTGGCGCGGCGAAGAAGAACTGCCATCCAAGCATCACGGCCATCGACAGGACGACGGCGATCAGCAGATTGAACTGATTTTCGGGCTGCTTGCTTTGCATTCGTAGCCTCGGATGGGCGGGACGCCGCGCGCCCCGATGCATGTCTTCGTCATCGGCTCTACTTCCACGATCCGGCGAACCTGGATAGTGGACACTGGGTCACCCCAACCCAAATCAACGACGTGATCGCCACGCAAGTTGCCATGACCCAAGCGCAGCCGCGTTCATCTCGACGAGCTCGACCGGTCCTTCGAGCCCGTTGGGTGATGCACGCGTTGAAAGGCGCGTTCAAGGTCTTTCTCGATGTCGGCAAACTCTCGATCGATGGCCGAGCGGCGGGCGATGACGATATAGTCGACGCCGCTACGTGCGTACGTTTCCGCCAAGCGGCCAACGGCGGCTTTGAGCCGCCGCCGGATTTTGTTGCGGTCCACGGCGCAGCCCAGCGCCCGGGTGACCGTAAAGCCGAAGCGGGGACCAGACGGTGCCTGCGTGCCCGGCTCGCGATCCTTGCATTCCAAAACAAAAGAGGGCGTCGGGCATCTCGCCCCGCCCCGAATTCGCAGAAAGTCTGACCGACGCTTGATCGTGGCGAGCTTCACGGCCAACTCCCGAACGGGTTCGCCGTTACAGCTCAGAGCTTTACGCCGACAGGCGCTTGCGGCCCTTCGACCGGCGACGGGCAAGAACCTTGACACCACCGGCGGTCTGCATGCGCTTGCGGAAGCCATGACGGCGCTTGCGCACGAGCTTCGATGGTTGATACGTCCGCTTCACGACACTCTCCGTCTCGGATGGCCCAGCGTAACGCCCCGACTGTGAAGGCGCGCGGGCAACGTTTTGAATAGGTTACGAAATCAAGCTCATGAGTCCCATCGGGACATGCCAGAGGGACCCAGCCAAACCTGTCTCGTCCGGAAGACGCTGGCTTATACGGGGGGCTCGGCGGAGTGTCAATGAAGCGCGTGAGGCACCGGCAAGCTATCGGGTTGCCGAAACTCTGCAGCTGGGTAGGCGTACAGTCTCTGATCCTTTACATGATACGTGGGGAGCGAGCATGGCCGCCAACGCACGACGCCTGGAACGGCACTCTGTCAAGGGTCCGTCGATTGCCTCACTCGTGGCCGTCATACTGACATTCTGGGTTGGTGTTGCACCCGTACGGGCAGAGGCGCCGGCTGAGGTTTTCTCCGCATTCACCGCCGGCTCGAAGGCCGTCGTCGACCACGCGGTGTGGAGCCGTTTGCTGAGTTCCTTCGTCCGGCCGGGGGCGGACGGCATCAACCGCCTAGCCTACGCCCGTTTCAAAGCGGAAGGCCAGACAGAACTCAAGTCCTACATCCGCGCCCTGGAGGCCGTTTCTCCCGGGAAATTAGACCGCACCGAACAGTTCGCCTTCTGGGCAAACCTCTATAACGCCAAGACGATCGACATCGTTCTCGACCATTACCCCGTCTCGTCGATCAAGGACATCAGCCTCGGCGGCGGCCTGCTTGCCGTCGTCACAGGCGGTCCCTGGAAAGCCAAAGTCGTGAAAGTGGCGGGCCGCGACCTGAGCCTCGACGACATCGAGCACGGCATCCTGCGCCCGATCTTCAAGGACCCGCGCGTGCATTACGCCGTCAACTGCGCGTCGATCGGCTGCCCCAACCTCGGAACGCAGGCCTTCACAGGCTCCGCGCTCGAGATCCAACTCGATGCGGCGGCACGATCCTACGTCAACTCTCCACGCGGGATCCGTGTCTCGAATTGGCAAGCAACCGCGTCATCGATCTACGACTGGTTCGCGGCGGACTTCGGCGGTTCGCAGGCGGGTGTGCTGGACCATACTCGCCGTTATGCCGAACCGGCATTGAAACGGAAGCTCGAAAGCATCACCCAAATCAGCGACTATGATTATGACTGGTCGTTGAACGACGCCAAGTAAAGCTTCGCTCTCTGACAACATGGACCTCGCATCAGCGGCGTTCACCCGAACCAGCAAGGCTATTTCGCAATGACGTTCCTCAAGCCCGATGAGCCTGCCAACGGCTCGACAATGGCGGCAGGCCTGAAGCGCTGGCTGCCGCTTCTGGCCCTCGCCGCAGTCACGGCGTTCGTGTTCGCCATGGGCTGGCACAAGTTGCTGTCGTTCAAGACGATCGGTGTCAATTACGAGGCGATACGCGCTTTCATCGTTGAAAATCTCATTCAGGCCGTGGCGATCTACGTTCTCGTCTATTCCGCGGTCATCGCCCTGTCGCTCCCGGGCGGACTCATCATGACGTTATCCGGGGGCTTGCTGTTTGGCTGGCAGATTGGTGCTCCCGCAACGGTCGTCGCCGCCACCGTGGGCGCAACGATCATATTCCTGATCGCACGCAGTTCACTGGGCGAGGCATTGGCCGGCAAGGCCGGGCCGTGGCTGGAAAAACTGAGCGCTGGATTTCGCGAGAATGCGCTCAGCTACATGCTGTTTCTGCGGTTGGTGCCTGCATTCCCGTTCTTCGTCGTCAATCTGGTGCCGGCGCTGCTTGGCGTGCCGTTGCGAACCTACGTGGTCGGAACGCTGTTGGGCATCATTCCGGCGACGACGGCTTTCTCCTTCCTTGGATCGGGCCTGGGCAGCGTGGTCGAGGCACAGAACGCATTGTACAAGGCGTGTCTGGAAAAGAATGCGGGATCGGCGCAAGCCTGCCCCTACACTATCGATACGAAGGCCCTGGTCACGCCCGAGCTATTGACCGCGTTCGCGCTTCTCGCTGTCGTTGCCCTCATCCCTGTAGCCTACAAGGTCTGGAACAAGCGTCATGCAACAGCAAGCTAACTCCACACTCGCGGCCCGGGACGGCGGTAGGGCGACCGGTGCACCCTCTTCGACCGGCGCTTCCAGTTCCACGACGCGGGACGAGGCAGGCTTCGAGCGGCTTTCCGTCGACATCTGCGTGATCGGCGCGGGTTCGGGCGGATTGTCGGTCGCGGCGGCGGCCGCATCGTTCGGGCAGAAAGTCGTTCTCATCGAGAAGCACAAGATGGGCGGCGACTGCCTGAACTACGGCTGCGTGCCGTCGAAGGCGCTGATCGCGGCGGCGAGGCGGGCACACGCCATGCGCCACGCCACCCAATTCGGCATCAATTCCGTCGAGCCCGTGATCGACCATGCCGCCGTCAACCGTCATGTGAAAGGCGTGATCGCCGCCATCGCGCCGAACGACTTCGTCGAGCGCTTCACCGGACTCGGCGTGCGCGTCATCCTTGCGGGCGGCCGCTTCATCGACAAGAAGACCGTCGAAGCGGGTGAATATCGCATTACCGCGCGCCGTTTCGTCGTGTCCACCGGATCCTCGCCGTTCGTGCCGCCCATTCCCGGATTGGACACGGTGCCTTACTTTACGAATGAAACGATCTTCGACAATACACAGCGGCTCGACCATCTGATTGTTGTCGGCGGCGGCCCCATTGGCATGGAAATGGCGCAGGCGCACCGGCGGCTCGGCAGCCGCGTCACGGTGCTGGAAGGCGTCAGCGCACTGGCCAAGGACGACCCGGAGCTGACTGCGATCGTTCTGCATCACCTGCGAACGGAGGGCATCGACATCCGCGAAGGTTCGATGGTTAAGGCGGTGCGCGGCACCGCCGGCAAGATCGCGGTCGAGATCGAGAGCAACGGCGCGCAGGCCACCGTAGAAGGCAGCCACATTCTCGTCGCGGCAGGTCGACGTGCCAATGTTTCGGGATTGAATCTGGAGGCCGCACGCATCAAATACGGCCCAGGCGGCATCGCTGTTGACAGCGGCCTGCGCACTTCGAACTCACGCGTATTTGCGATCGGCGATGTCACCGGCGGATTGCAGTTCACGCACGTCGCCAATTACCACGCCGGTATCGTCATCCGGCGAACCCTGTTCCGGATTCCGGCCAAAGTCGATACGCGCCTGATCCCGTGGGTGACCTATACCGAGCCCGAACTTGCCCATGTCGGCTTGAGCGAGGCGCAGGCGGAGACACAGAAAATCGCTATCAACGTGCTGCGCTGGCCATTCCACGAGAACGACCGCGCCCAGGCCGAGCGGTCGACCGAAGGCCACGTCAAGGTGATTACGAGTTGGAAGGGACACATCCTCGGCGCGACCATCGTCGGCGAACGGGCCGGCGAGATCATCCAGATGTGGTCGCTCGCGATTTCACAGGGCCTGAAGATCAAGGCCATGACCGGATGGATCTCCCCGTATCCGACCCTGAGCGAGGTCAACAAACGTGCGGCCTACCGCTTCTACGCTACCGCTCCGGCCAACCCGGTCGTGCGCAAAGTCATCGGTTGGCTTGCCAAATTGGGATGAGTAACGGTGGGTGGGTCGTCGTGGCCCCGGCTCGAAGCTGACATTCGCGCCCTGAAATGCGACATTTGCATTACAATCGGCGGCTCATAGGATTGCGACCTAAGACGTGCCCCGCGATATGGAAGAACAGCCCGAAGGCGCCAAGGCCGCACCCGCCGCGTCCTGGAAACGCTTCATGCGCCTACCGCCGCCTCTGTCGGGCGGTTGGCTGCGACTTGGGTTGCCGGCAAAACTTCTGGTTCTGACGGCCATCTTCGTGATGCTGGCGGAAATCCTGATCTTTCTGCCGTCCGTTTCGAACTTCCGCATCAACTGGCTGAACGACAGGCTGATGGCTGCGCAGGTTTCAGCGCTTGCCGCCGAGGCGGTACCCAGCCAGAGCGTGCCACCGGCATTGCGCAACGAACTTCTGCGTACGGCGCTTGTCCGCGCCATTGCCATTCGCCGGGGCGGAGCGCGCCGTCTGGTTCTGCCGCCGGTCCAAGAGCTTACAATTGACAGCCACTATGATCTTCGCGAGATCCCAAGATTATCGACCCGGCAGGCTCTGACGCAAAAACTGCAGCAGATTAACGATGCGGTGGCGGTGTTCTTCGCGCCCGACGACCGGACGATCCGCGTTATTGGCCTCCTGGGTCCGCGCTTCGACGATACCATCGAGGTGGTGATGCCGGAGGAGCCGCTCCGGCGCGCGATGATGAAGTACGCGCAGAACATTTTCTATCTGTCGATCATGATCGCGCTGATTACCGCCGCCCTCGTCTACTTCGCCATCAACAGTCTTCTGGTGAAGCCGATGCTGCGCATTTCGCGCAACATGGTGCAGTTCAGCGAAAACCCCGAGGACACGTCCCGCATCATCGTGCCATCGGGTCGTTTCGACGAGATCGGACGCGCGGAGTCGGAGCTGGCGCTGATGCAGCGGCAGCTGTCGCATCTGCTGCTGCAGAAAAACCGACTGGCGCAGTTGGGCCTCGCGGTCAGCAAAATCAATCATGACCTGCGTAACATGCTGGCCAACGCTCAGCTGATCTCCGACAGGCTGACGACCATTCCCGATCCCACGGTGCAGCGCTTCGCACCTAAGCTCATCGCCTCCCTCGACCGGGCCATCAACTTCTGCAACGACACGCTGGCCTTCGGACGCACCGAGGAGGCGGCGCCTCGGCGCGAGTTGCTGCGGCTGCAGCATCTCACTGATGAGGTTGCCGATAGCCTTGCACTGCCGCGCGATGGGATCATCGCCTGGGAAGTCGACATGGAGGATGGGCTGCGCATCGATGCCGATCGCGATCATCTTTTCCGTGTCTTGAGCAACCTCGTTCGCAACGCGGCCCAGGCGATCGAAGGACAGGACGAAGGCGCGCGCGGCACCATCCGGCTGAGTGCCCGGCGCGAAGGCCGCCGCGTTCTGGTCGAGGTCGCCGACGACGGACCCGGCGTGCCGGCTATGGCGCGGGAAAACCTGTTCAAGGCGTTCCAGGGCTCGACCAAGAAGGGCGGCACCGGCTTGGGGCTCGCCATAGCAGCCGAACTCGTCGCCGCGCACGGGGGACATTTGCAGCTGTTGGAAAGCGAGCGCGGCGCGGTGTTCCGCTTCGACATTCCCGACCGCACCCCGAAGTGATTCCCGGCCTTGACGGGCCCAATGTCGGATGCAGAGCGAGATCCGGACTTGGTGTGCGTGCACCACGGATCGAGCCGGTAGCTCCCAGTTACCCCAACGACACCGATCCTGCCTGTTGCGTCGGGCTGGCATTTTCCTCGTCAGGGTGATGGGCTTTGCCGGTTCCGCGCCATGGGGTCTTCCAAATGCGGCTTTCCGCCCGGATCCTGGTTCAGGACAGCCCCTTGCGCGGATGGCGTGCAGCGACTAGTAAGGGCGCTCTTGCCGGATCGCCCAACCCGGGCGCGCCGCGCGCGGCCCTGCCAGGTGGCCAGCATCAAGCAAGAAAAAGCGCCCGTAGCTCAGCTGGATAGAGCACCAGACTACGAATCTGGGGGTCGGAGGTTCGAATCCTTTCGGGCGCGCCAACAGTTTCAATGAGTTAGCCTAAAATCCGAGATGAGCTGCGGTGGCCGTAGTGCCAATGCAGTGCCAATTGGTTGCAGGTCTCGGCTGCTCGTGACAACAGAACTCACCGTCCGATTGAGCCACACACGGCGCTGGCTATCCCTATCAAATGCATTGAGCGGTAGGCCGAGTTCACTGTGGGTGCTGGCGTCCCACAGGGACATCAAATCTTTAGTGAAGTCGAGGCCTGTCCCTGACCCGGGCTGGAAACGGCGGTTTCCGGTGGAACACGGCGAGACTCAGCGATGCTCAGAGAAACGGGCTCGAAAAACGCCATCCAATCCAACTCGAAGCGTGATATTTGCGAAGCACAATACTGTGCCTAGCGAACGACACCAAGTTGCTAGCTTTGCCAAGGCTGGCCGGTGTCACCACCACAGTTGAAATCCTGCCGCTTTGCGAGAGCGAAATGTCCCGGGCGAGGTCATCCTTGTTGTCAATCTTGACTGTTGCGCTCTTCGCTTTCGTGGCGGCCGGTATGTGGATGTGGTCGCCGGACAAGTCCAGAAGTGAACTGGACACGAAGTATTTGAATGCGACCTCCGGTTACTTCGATGTGGCAGACATCCAACTCCACGTACGCGACAGCGGTCCAACGTCAGCGCCGGCCGTCATCCTTCTACACGGATTGGGCTCAAGCCTGCACACCTGGGAGCCTTGGGCGCTGGCACTTGCGGATAAGTACCGGGTCATCCGCTATGACCTGCCGGGCTCTGGTTTAACCGGCGCCGATCCAAGCAGCAACTACACAGATGCTCGCGGCATGGAAGTTCTGGCTGCTCTCAGGGACAAACTCGCCATGGAACGAGCAGCCTCATTGGCAATTCCATGGGAGGCCGACTCCGCGTGGAATTTTGCGGCAGAGTACCCAAGACGGGTTGAGAAGCTTGTCCTGATCTCGCCGGATGGGTTTGAAAGTCCCGGCTTTGAGTACGGAAAAGCACCTGTTGTTCCTGCCATGCTCAAAATGATGCGGTACGTCCTACCTAAAGCGATGCTGCGAACAAATCTTCAGCCAGCCTATGCGGATCCGTCTCGTTTGAGCGATGAGGCCTTGACCCGCTACCATGACCTCATGTTGGCACCTGGTGTTCGCGACGCCATGCTTGCTCGGATGGGGCAGACCGTGTTGGTGGAGCCCGAGCCCATATTGCGAAGCATCGAGGCGCCGGTCCTTGTACTTCGGGGCGAGAAAGATGCGATGATCCCGGTTTCCAATGCTGCCGATTATATCAAGTACTTGCCGAACGCGACGCTCGTGACCCTGCCAGATCTTGGTCACGTTCCTCACGAGGAAGCGCCCGCTGCATCGCTGCCGCCTGTTCAGGCGTTCCTAGATCGGTGAGTTGCAGGACTGGCAAAGTTGGTAGAACTGGACCGACCTTGGGTCCATGGCCGTCGGCGCACATAAGGCTCAGGCAAGTGATCCCGCATGCCAGACAGCTCGTAGCGATTTTCAGAAACCAGTAGGATCGCTAGGAGCAGTCAGTAGCAAGTCTTCTCAAACTGAGCTTTGCAGTTGTCTCATGACCTTGGGACTTGGATCTATCTATTGTCAGTTCGTCGTTATCGCTGGCCAGTCGAGATGGTCCTCTTGCCGGTCGCGATGATCGGCTCTGGTGCACTGTTGGGCTATCAGACGATTAGTCAGAGAAAGTCGCTAATCCCAAGAGCAAGATGCAGGCTCTCTCAGCTACTTAGTCGCAGATTGCAGACTTAGACTTATTTGGACGCGCCAGCAGCGTTGGTGAGTTTTTCTAACCATCGCTCGATCCTCTGCCGGTTCACGCCGAGGTCACTCTCACCCAGTTGCGATCGCGAATAAATCGCGAGTGTCGACTGGCCCGCGGGTTGGTCAAGAAAACGCACGACGACGGTGTCGGGAAACTGCATCAACCTGCTGCGCTGGATGTACCGATCGGTCAACACCTCGTCGTTTAAATCCACTTGCACAATCTCGACTTCTGACGAGATCACCTTTTCGAACGCGGCTCGAAGATTGCGCGCGCTGCTTTTGAAGAGGGGAGACGTTATATCGCTTTTTGCCTTGCACAGCCCCTGCGGGCAGGCCAGGGCATCATTGGGCGTGGCCCGCCGCTCCAACTGTTCAAATATTACCGAGCCCAGATCTGCAGGCCCAAACAGGCTCCAAATTCTTGCAGGTCCAAAGATCAGAAAAGCGCCAGCGATGAGTGCAACGACCGCTGCCAGGCTAGATCCAATGATGGTCCAAAAATTCACTATGGTTCTCCAATGGGCGTGACACCCCTGCTGAGGCCTTGCCGTTTGGCGCGCCCTGATTGTCGGGATTATGGCCGACTTAACAGTGGCAAACCCACGAAGTTTAGCCCAGAAGATCAGCACCCACCGGACGATGGCGATCAGGTGCCGTTGGGTTTTGATCCGATGAGTTCGGTAACGTGAAGAACCGCCTGCCGTCCATCTATCGCAGTCGCATCAGAGCTCCTACCGTCTCCACCAGACGCGGCTCGTCGACGAAAGCTCGCCCGCCAACGAAAACGTTGACGGCTTTGTTGCGAGAGGCTTGGCGAATAGTTCGAATTTGCGAGGCCAGTTTTTCAGGCGCCGCAACGCTGGCAGCAGACAGTCCAATGATGTCGAACCACTGACCCGCCACTAGTTCGGTTATGTCTGTCGATTGAGTTCCGGCGGCCCGAGTCCAGACGCGCCATCCTTCACGTCTGAATTGCTCGGCGACCAGAGAAACGCCAAAGCTGTGCTGTTCTTCGGGTATGGGCATCAGGAGTGCGCGCCGGTTCGAAATGGGCTGGCGGCCATCGGACCAAAACTTTGCGCTGAAGCCGTGGACGATTAGCTGAAGGTGCCCGAACCCGCGCGTCACATCCATAAAGTCATTGATGTCTTCGTCCCAAAGCTCACCCAATCGACGCGCTGCCGGCGCGAGTAAGTCCTGGAAAAGCACCTCTACAGAGAAACCTTTGGCACGCATGTCTTCAAAATACGCGATCGATGAGGCTACGTCGCGTTTAATGACGATCTCTGCGAATTCGTCCACCCGCTGGCGGAGCCGCGTCTCAGTCAAATCTCCAACGTCTGGTCTGGGAGGACGATGAGCCGGAAAAAGATTTGATTTACATCATGGCTGCGATGCATGCCTTAGTGTGAATATTATTTTAGTTTTTTTAATCTAGGAGCACGTCGATGCAGAAAGTCGGATGTGGATTGCTTGCCACCGCTGCACTAATCGCCACCGCGATTTCGGCACAAGCGCAGGCTACAGACCCTGGAGTCGAATTGGCGTTCATGCCTAGCACCATGACCGTTACTCTGCTCAACGAGGGTGGCAAATATGTAACCGTCGATATGAAGCACATCCCGCAAGGAGGAACCTGCCGGATGGATAAGGATGCTGCGATCGCGCGGGTGGGCCCGGGTGCTAGCCCCGGAACGACGCGCGTTCGCTACGCGGCGGCCCAGGTGAGCACGGGTGGATGCCCGTTCTTGACGGCTTTCGATCTGCCCGATGCCGATTACGCCGCCGCCCGCGCAGCGTTTGTTCAGATGAAGGATGACGCCTGGAAGAAGGTAGATGAAATCAAGAAAGACCTCGGGGAAAAGTGGGGCGAGGTCACCGGGGCGAAAAAATAACTCATGATTGCGCGGTGGATGAAGGCTCAACCGTGTTGTTTAGCAGCGGAAGGAGTTTCGCGATGAATTGGGACCGCGTTGAAGGCAATTGGAAGCAGTTCGCTGGCAAGGTCAAGGAGAAGTGGGGGAAGCTCAACGATGATGACCTGACCACAATTACGGGTAAGCGCGAACAGCTCGAAGGCAAGATCCAGGAGCGCTACGGTTATGCGAAGGATCAGGTTAAAAAGGATGTCGACGATTGGTTGAACGGCATGTGAGTTCAGAAGGGCGCCACAAACAACTTGGCCACGTGCACATGCTAAAGATCGACGGCGACGGCTTTCAGCCGGCTCGCCAGTCGCGTGGCGCCCGGGCAGAGTCGCTCGACGACCGCCCTCAGACTTGAAGCGCGACAAGTAAGAAGGCCCCCGACATGGCGGCCTTCTTGCTTGTACTGATGACGCCACATCGATGATGGCACAACAATAGGTACTTCGGCTCACAGGATCGTCTCAGAGCCGGTCCTTGAGGCCCTTTACTCCATTTTTTTCCGCGCAGTGGTCACAGCAGAAAAACCGGCCATTAGCTTCCAGGCCATGACCGATAATACGGCATCCGCATCCGCTGCATTTGGGCGCCATCGCTTGAATGGCGCACTCGAAACTATCGAATGTCATCGTCCGATTGCCCATCGTGACCTGAAACGCCTTATCGTAGTCGTTACCGCAGGTGTCACATTTGGCCATTGAGCTCTGTTCTTTTTATGTATTTACCGCGCTCGGTGCGTGCACGGCGGAGTCAATCAAACCAGGGATCGCTCGGAAGGCAGGATTATGGAGATGCTCCGGGAGCTTCAAGATCAGGAGCTCCAGTCCAAAGCAGATGAGAACTGATGCCTAGGGGTCTAAAAGCGAGAAGCGGCCTACCGACGTGATTGGAAAAGGCTAAACGACCTTCTTTCAACGCAGCACGCCCAAGAGATGCAAAATAATGATAACTCCGATGGGTACGCCAGCGAGCCAGAGTATTAGATCACGACCCATAATAGTTCTCCTTACATTCTCGATTTATCGTGTCTTCACTTCACGCTTGCGAAAAAGTCCTAGTTTGGCAGGAATGTTGTGATCGCGATGGTGGCCGCCGCGTTGAGCGGCATACCAACTAGCCGCTAAGCCAAACAGCAGCGCTGTCGTAGTCACAAGGCCCACCAATACAACCGTCTTTCGCGCCTGATCGATTGCGCGATTGGCTTCAGCATAAACAACATCTACCCGCTTTTCGGCCTCCGCTGGAGACACTCCAGCGCGAAGCGCGACAATCTGAGTAAGATAGGCTCGATCGGCGGTAGTGAGTTGGCCACTAGAGATCGAGGAAACCAACACCGTGTTACCTCCTCCCTCAAGTCGGCGCTAGCCGGCTGCCCAGTTGTTGCTGATGTGCCTTGTGAGCTGCGCAGCATGACATCGAGTGGTGAGGCGAGCACCGAGCCCCTTTCAGAGGAGTAAACGGATGCCTTTCCAACCTGCGCGCCAACCAGGGTCGTCGTCGCCCCGGCGATGGAAGCAAGCAGCCCGCCTATGAGAATGCTCAGGGACCACGCCAGAAACCCATGAACTCCGTCTCTGAATTCAACCTCATCTGGATTTCCCTCACCCCAGGTTAGGCGCATTCTCCCGGCGATGTACCCGCCCACAAGAAACGAGCCAATGGTGACAACGAGCGCCCACCACGTCGCCACCGTCGCTGCCGATTTTCCGAAGGACTGTGACGGGTAGGGTGAGACGAGAGACAGGCCAATTGCCGCTCCGGCGGTCAAGAGCACAAAGGACAAGGCGGCGGCCGCGACTGCGCCAGCAAAGATTGGACCCCAATCCACGTAGCTTGTTCCTGCTCGCGCAGGAGTCGTCGTAGGACCATTAGCCATAGTGCGAACTCTCCTTTTGGTCTACCGGAGGCCAAGAAGCCCCAAGATAAATAGCACTACGACCACGAGCCCAATGAGATAGATTATCTCGTGCATTTTGACCTCGGCTGTTTCGTTGCAGTCATGTCTGCGGCAAAGGCAGGCGCCGCACAGCTTTGAGACCGGGCATCGCTGCCGCGAAATATTTCGTTGCGTGGACGGATAGCTTCTTTAAGGCTAAAAACAATGTAGCACGAACTTCAAGCGGCTTATTTGATCAATCTCAACGCGCCGGAGTTTCTCCGACCTGGGCCGCGTCCGAATTGATCAGACTGGTCGCTCTTCGGTGTTAAGTCGGTAGCTGCGAGGACTCTCGCTCGATCGCTTCCATAGCTTCGTCATGCCGTGTCGCCTCCGTCAACGGGGACGTGGCGGCGTGATCTTAGGACTTAAGCCGCCGCGCGGGTCCGTAGAGAATGGCGCGGCGGGCTCAGAAGCGCTCAGGCGGCTATTTGTTTCGTATTAGCACTGCGCTGTCCTCGATGTCTTCGTATCCCGCTAATGCCTTGAGTGCGGTTCGATCATAAATCGACACCTTGTGCTCCTGGACAGTCAGGAGCTTGAGTTCACGCAGCTCTCGCAGAACACGGTTGACGTGGATAGCACTTAGCCCAAGCGCATCGGCTAGGTCGTACTGGCTGAGCGGGCAGGTAAACTCCGTTCCGCTTGCAAGCCCCACCAATCTGAGGCGCTCGCAAAGCTCGAGAAAGAAGTGGGCGGTTCGTTCGGTTGCCGTGCGGCGCCCGATGCTGGCCAGGTGCTCGACAGTGATGGCCTCGTCTCTCGACGTCGCCCAAAGTATGGCTTCGCCGAGGTGTGGGAACTCATTGAACAACTGCAGCATTCGCGGAATTTCAACCGGACAAACGACGATGTCGGTCAAGGCGCAAAATGAGTGATCGGACGTGCGCAGCAGCACGCTTCGCAAGCCAACGCAGTCGCCCGGAATTGGAAAGGTTATGATCTGTCGCCCGCCGTCCTGCAGAATCTTGAAACTGCACCCCCATCCCGCCTGCAGGATATAGGCGACGTGGCCTTTCTCTCCCTGGCTCAGGAGTTCACGCCCGCGCTCGACATGAACAGGAGCGGCATGAAGCTCGGCGATGCATGCGAGTTCGGAATCGGATAACTGAACGAACGAATTCAGCTTCGCTGCAAGATGACTAGTCACACTCGGCATCTGATTCAATGTCGTGATCCAAAGGCTAGTGCAACGAACGAAGTCGCACGGGACATGCCGTTGCCCACGGTCTCGCGCTCCGTCGTGCTCGTTAGTCTTTCACTAACCCAGGTTAGCGTTGGGCTCTGCTAATTCATATATCGTGGTCACGCAAACATGAGTGCTGACGCATCCCCTATCATCCCCTATAATGACTGTCTTACTTTGGTTGGCGGCATCGTGCGCCGCGGCTGACCAATCTGTATTCCCGCATTTGGCGTCGGCGGCTGACGGTCAGTCGATGAGCTTTCCCTACGTTTGTGGAGGATTGAAACAATGGCTGGAATGAAAAACATCCTAATCGGCGCCCTGATCGCAGGCGTCGCCGTGCTTGGCTATTTCTATTATCAAAACCGGCAGAGTACGATCGAAATACAGCTTCCAAATGTGTCGATTGAGAAGAAATAGTAAGACGAGCGGCGAGAACTATTTCGTTCTGGCCATTACGAAATGACGGGTCTCATTTCTAAATCAGAGTTTTTGTGTTTGTTTGAGATGGTTTCGAAGCGTCAAAAGGAGCACGCAACATGAAGGGTTTTGTCGGCGACATAGAAGATTTAACGGAGGAGAATGGCGATTACCGGCGCGTGCTCTATACCGGGAAAAATCTCCAATTGGTGCTCATGTCGTTGGCCCCCGGTGAGGAAATTGGTGAAGAAGTTCACAAAGATGGCGACCAGTTCTTTCGGGTCGAGAAGGGGAAAGGCGAGGTATGGGTCGACGGCCAGAGAACGAAGATAAAGAGCGATGACGCATTTCTCATTCCTGCCGGCGCGCGCCACAACGTGATCAATACAAATCACAAGCCACTGAAGCTTTACACGCTCTATAGCCCGCCCCAACACCACGATACGTTTGTTGCCGCCACCAAGGCCAAGGCTGAGGCTTCGAAGGAGCACTTCGACGGCAAGACGACTGAATAGCCTGAGTATCGGGTAACGTGTTGCACTCGGGAGAGCCGTGATTGGACAGACCAGCGCTCAGTGCCCTCCCCGCGTCCATTTGGAACTGGTTCGGACGGCCGTCGACGAGGTCACCAGCAGGATCTGTAGCGAGCGGTGTAACACTTGGTGAAATTGCGCACTTGTCTACGGACGAGGCGTTGCAGCAACTCATCACTTCGGCGAACGGCCTGACAACGGAGGAGGCGGACGCGCGGCTGCGCTCGGTAGGGCCCAACGAGGTCGCTCATGAAACGCGCCACACGATCGCCGGCGAGATCATCAGCCGCTCGATCAACCCTTTGAACTTGCTTTTGCTGACACTCGCGACGGCGTCCTATTTTCTTGGCGATCAGAGAGCCGCGATCGTGATCTCGATCATGGTCCTCCTCAGCGTCTCACTCGGGTTTTTTCAGGAGCACCGCTCGACCAAGGCTGCCGACGCTCTGCGACGGATGGTGCAGGCCAACGCGACTGTGCTCCGGCAGGATCGTGCGACCGCGAATGGGCACAGCGACGTGCCGATTGAGCAGGTTGTCCCCGGTGACATCGTATTGCTGTCGGCCGGAGATATGATCCCGGCCGACGTGAGGCTGATTTCAGCGAACGATCTATTTATCAACCAATCGACGCTCACCGGCGAAGCAATGCCGCTCGAGAAGAATGCTGAGCCCCATGTTGGCAACGCGGAAACACCGTTCGATCTCCCCAACATCTGCTTCATGGGCAGCGCTGTCGTCAGCGGCGTCGGCAGTGGTGTGGTGGTGCTCACAGGAGCCCGAACGGCCTTTGGCCAGGTGGCGGACACGATCGCCGCTCAGCGCGTCCTCACCAGCTTCGACAAGGGCATCACCCGGGTCACCTGGATGATGTTCGGTCTCATTGTGATCATGGTTCCCCTCGTCTTCCTGATCAACGGCCTGAGCAAGGGCAATTGGTTTGAGGCGCTGCTCTTCGCGGTGGCAGTGGCGGTGGGGCTTACCCCAGAAATGCTGCCGATGATAGTCACAGTCAATCTGGCCATGGGTGCCATGGCGATGTCGAAAAAGAAGGTCATCGTCAAGCGCCTCAACGCCATCCAGAACTTTGGGGCGATGGACGTGTTGTGCACGGACAAGACCGGCACGCTGACGCAAGACCAGATCATCCTCAAGCGCCATCTCAATTTCCGCGGTGAGGAATCGGACCGCGTTCTGGAGTACGCCTACCTGAACAGTTTCCACCAGTCCGGGCTTAAGAACCTGCTCGACGTCGCAGTCCTGAAACACGTCGAGCTTCACGAGAAGCTGAAGGCCGAAGAGCGGTTCCACAAGATCGACGAGATCCCATTCGACTTCGAACGGCGCCGGATGTCGGTCGTTCTTGAGCGAGGTGATGAGGCCCACATCCTTATTTGCAAGGGAGCAGTCGAGGAAGTCTTCGGCGCTTGTACACGTTACGTCATCAACGACACGTTGGGTACTCTCGACGAAGGCCACTTTGCGCAGGCCAAGGAAACGACGGCCAAGCTCAATGCCGACGGCTTTCGGGTCATTGCAGTCGCGTTCAAAGAGATGCCACCAGCGCAGGCGGCGTATTCCGTAGCGGACGAGGCCAAGCTCACGTTGCTTGGCTTTATAGCGTTCCTCGATCCACCGAAGGAGACTGCCGCTCCGGCCATTGCCACGCTGAAAGCTCGCGGCGTGCAGGTAAAGATTCTCACTGGTGACAATGACATTGTCACGCGGAAGATCTGTCACGACGTCGGACTGCCTGTCGATCATATTGTCCTTGGCCATGAGATCGAGAAGATGTCGCCTGATGAACTGGCGAATCTGGCCGAGACAGCGACGGTCTTCGCAAAGGTGTCGCCTTCTCAGAAAGCCGAGATCATCGACGCCCTGCACAGAAAGAGCCACGTTGTCGGCTTCTTAGGGGACGGCATCAATGACGGTCCCGCCCTCAAGGCAGCGGATGTAGGTATCTCCGTAGACAGCGCCGTCGACATCGCCAAGGAAACGGCCGACATCATCTTGCTCGAGAAGAGCCTGGCGGTGCTCGGTGACGGCGTGCTCGAGGGTCGCAAGGTCTTCGGCAACATCACGAAATACATCAAGATGGGCGCGAGTTCAGGCTTCGGCAATATGTTCAGCGTGATCGGGGCCAGTATCTTCCTGCCGTTCCTGCCCATGGCGCCGATCCAGGTGCTGACCAACAACCTGCTCTATGACCTCTCGCAGACGACCATCCCGACCGACAACGTCGATGCCGAGTATCTGGCCAAGCCACGACGGTGGGACATCGGCAACATCTCGAAGTTCGTGTTTCTCATCGGGCCGATCAGCTCGATCTTCGATTACGTCACGTTCTTCATGATGCTCACCGTGTTTCAGGCGTGGGACAAGCCCGCACTTTTCCAGACCGGTTGGTTCGTGGAGAGCTTGCTGACCCAAACGCTCATCATCCACATCATCCGCACGGCCAAGGTGCCTTTTCTTGAAAGCCGGGCCAGCACAGCGGTGATTGCAACCAGTCTCATCATTGCCGCGGTTGGCATTGTCCTTCCATTCACCTGGCTCGGCAGTACGCTGGGCTTTGTCCCGCTTCCACCGAAATACTGGGTGCTGCTTTGCTTGATCCTCCTGGGCTATGCGGTCATGACGCATCTCATGAAGACATGGTTCAGTCGCAGGTTCGGGTTGGATTGAGTGACCACTTCGACGCCGTGCCTCCACCAACGAGCTGAAAAAACAATGAAACAGAAGCTCGCAATTCCGTCGCCAGCCCATCCGCAGAAGAGGCGTGAAGCGTGGTCTATGCCTTGCCGATGACGCTAAACAAATATTGCCGTCGTAACAGCGCCAAAATGACAGCACGTCCCAGCAAGCACAAAAAAGTGCCAGATGGCGTTTTGGTATGGCAGACTTCGCCAACATGGAAAACAACGCCGATAGAGTAGAGACCGCCTCCGAGCGCCAAAAGTGCGAGAACCGGTGGCGTTACTGATGCTGACAAAGGCTGAAAGGCGAGCATGCCTGCCCAACCCAAAGCCAGATAAATGGCGATTGCCGATCGATCCAGGCAGATCCGAACAGCAGTTTACCGGTGGCGCCAAGCAGAGCAACGATCCAGACCGAGCTGAGTAACGCATATCCCGCCGCACCGCCCATCTTGATGAAGGCAAACGGTGTATATGTGCCGGCGATCTTCAAGAAGATGGCGGCTTGGTCCAAGCGACGCAGCGTGCCCTTCCATGCTTGTGTCGGGATCAAATGATAGGCAGCTGAACAGCCAAACATGGCAAGCATGGCGATGCCGTAGATAGCCAAGCTTAGTGTGGCGGAGACCGGCAGTGATGGAATTGCGGCCATCATCATTGCAACGACCGCAACAAAGCCTGCGCAAATCCCGACCGCATGGATGATGCCGTCCGCGATACGCTCGGCCGGCGTGTACATTTGCATTTGCATCTCCTACAGCTGATATGCGGCAAGCAAGGGGCATGACCTGAATTCTGCCGCTCGGAGATCGCGTTGCTCAATTGATAGCAGATCGGCTGGCTCACGTCGCCGATCTGATCTGCGATGACGGCCCTATTGGTCTTGTTTGCCTGTGCGAGACTGCCAGAAGTCCAAGGATACCAATCATCGCAACTAATAGACCCGCCACGAAGTGCCAGGCGCGGAGCGCGAAGACGTTCGGCGAGATCGCAACCCAGAGGCCGCAAGCTAATAGACCAGCCTCAGCCCATCGTCGGAATGACACCAGATCCAATTCCGCGAGCAGTATCACTGCGCAACCCGCCACCGCTGCATTGACCACCGCCGCTTGAATAGCGATCTCCCGCATTATCCAGGGTGCCAACACGATCGCAATACCCAAGGTAATACCGAGCCAATCCTCCCAAGTCCTAGGCGACGCTCTGAGCTTCCAATCGACCATGGCCGCCTCCTGTTGCTCCCGCTCTATACGGCTTCGCTCTCGCGTGCTGTCGCGGAGCGCGTCGATTGCATGGTCGAATTTTACCGCCGCGGCTTTGAGAATATTCTCGCCGTTGCCGGTCGCCTGCAGTGTATCGTGACGGCGGGCCTTTATGAGCCCCAAATCACTCCGGGGTCGTTCATTGCGCCGTACCTCACGCCCATCCCTTCGGTCCAGGCAACTCGGACCAATCGAGACCGAGTTCCTCGCAGACCCGGCGCACGTCGCGCGGATCGAGGTCCTTGTGCGAACCACCAAGAGGCGCCTGTGATGTCCGCCCTTCTCGATGCACCGTCACCATGACGTGACCCTGGCCGCGCTCCTGCTCAGGGAGGTCGAAGCGACAGCCTTGCTCCGATAGCCATTTTCGAAACGTCGCGCTTTCCATTTTTGTTCACCTATTCATGGGGGCGCTGTCGCTACCTCGCACTGACTGATCTCCTAAAGTGAGGGTTCTATATCTATTGGCTGAGACACAAGCTCCGAAATCAGACTGTTCCGGTTTCGGGGCCTTCGCCCAAACTTACTAGACTGACCCCAGTCCGTACCCATAGGTGCGTTACTCACCGGTCAGAGTGCCTTCGTGCACTTCTTGCTCCCTTAGCTGAGCGAACTGCTTGTAAGCGTCGATGGCATGCGCGGCATACATGACCGACGGTCCCGCCCCCATGTAAATGGCCATTCCGAGGGTCTCGAAAATCTCCGCACTCGTCGCGCCTTTCTCGACGGCTGCTTTTGCATGGAATGCAATGCAGTCGTCGCAGCCTCGTAGCGACACCGATGGCCAGCGCGATCAGTTCTTTAGTCTTCGTATCAAGAGCCTTCGTCTGCAAAGCCGACTGAGCGATCCCGGCGAATGCTCTCATTACATCGGGGCTACCTCCCCGCAACTCTCGCAAAGATGCACTTAGTTCCTTCGTCATGCCAATCCAATCGGTCGTCATAGTGGTCCTCTCAATTCGATGGCGGGAGCGGGAGGGCCTTGCCCACGCCGAAAGTTGAAAACTTTTGTCATAGTGCCAGGAGCGGTCGTTCCTCGTCCATGATCTGGCTCAAGGGCACGTAACTGAAGTCACGGCATGGTGTTAACCGGGGGTGGGTCTGAGCACAAATACATCCGCAGCTGTCAGATCCACATCTCTCTA
>CAVVRP010000014.1:0-366799 GCA_963750715.1 uncultured Alphaproteobacteria bacterium
GGACTTGGGGTCGAGACCGGGCGGCGCCTTGCGCCACTGATAGCCGGAACGGCCGAGTTCGTAGCCGTTTTCAAACAGTGCATTCATGTAAGCCTTGTCGAAGGCGTCCTTGCTTTTGACCGTGAAGTCGACGGGGATGTAGGCGAGGTTATAGTCGACGCCATCGCGCTTTGCCGTCGAATAGATCCGGTAAAGATCCCCTACGCCTTGCGTCTTGATGAGCGTGTCAATCGAGCGTGTCGCGATGGGGAGCAAGTTGTCGCTGGTAGCGAGAAACTCCGGAGACAGCTTTGCGTTGCGGATGATGTAGACGTGGCGCTTTGCTTTCCAGCCAATGGCCTTGTTGACTTCCTTCGGCGTATAGCCCGGCGGATACATGAACACCTGCCGGGTTCACGCCTCCGTCGACGTGCATTTCCTTATAGCTCTTGCCGCCCGCCGTCACATTGATCTCGACCGGCGGAAACGCGCCCGGGATCGCCGCCGACGCCAGTATGATCTGGCGCATCAAAGCCAGAATCGGGATGTCCGCTGGCGGCAAGCGCGCCGATGTCCCAGATCACCGATCGTTGGGCATCCAGGTTCGTCGTCCCGATCAAAAGAACGCGCCCCTTTCGGTGTTCCTCTGCGATCTCCTGCAACATTTCGGCGCTTGTGAATCGTGCGATGACCTGTTGCAGCGGCTTCGTGTCGGCAAGGCGATTGCCTGGCCGACAAGTGCGGCGAACACTTGGGACTCGGCGACTTGCTCCTCGTAATGAGTGTGGTATAGGCTTCCTTGGTTTCTCGTCGTACTTCGGGCCGAGGAAGGCCAGCGGCGCCATCATCGCCCCGGTGCTGATACCCGTCACAACGTCAAATTTGGGCCGCTTGCCGGTCTCCGTCCAACCCACCAGAAGCCCGGCTCCGAATGCGCCATCGCTGCCGCCGCCGGATAGAGATAGGAAGTGGATTTCGCGCGTCTTGCCTTTGACGCCAGGTCCCATTGACTCACGCACAGCGGCGATACGGCGCTGAACTACTTCGCGGTAGTACTCGGGGGCGCCGTCTCCCCAGATCCGGACGTTCTCGAAGTGGTCGATACTCGCCGTCTCGACGAGCGATTCCGGCACTGCTGGCGCAACTCGCCGACCATCATCGTCGTGCAACCGCACTGAAGCAGCGCCGCGGTCAACGCGATGGAAGCCGCGATCAGCGAGCGGGGCGAGGAAGCGCTTCTTCCGACGTCGGCCGGTGATGCCCAGCAGAGCCCTGATGTCGAGATGCGATGCTTTCCAGCATTACTTTCGCCTATCCCCCTAGCCAATCTGCCATCAACGCCGGGCGGCGGCGCATTTTGCTGTCAAGGAGCTGCATTGACCGGACAAAGCTGTAGGACTTCATTTTGCCGGATCCAGCCCCATCACACTCGAGGTAGGCTTTGACCGACCGGGCGATGTCGGATGCTCGTCACTACTTCTACGTTTCCCGTAGAACACAACCGCGCATTATCAGGGTTGACGTGATATCCACCTATTTCGGCTCGCACTTGAGAAATCAAAGGCCGCTCGACTTCGGACGGGGTCTCTTTTTCCTCCTCGATCCATCGCCAACAGCATAGTCAGAGACATCAGGGGCACTACGGATGAAGACCGAAGAGCCAAACTCGACACCTTTCTCAAGAGGCATAACGCCGAAGACCCGGACGTTCGCGCCGCCATTATCGGAAGCACCGGTGATTGCCCAACCACCGAGTATCCTGTCGACAAATGAGTCGGAATGTCTGAAATCGGGTCAAAGGCGGAAGAAACCGGATTGCCTCGACCAGGACTCCTCGTTCCCATTAGCGGACCAAGCAAGTCAGCTGATGGAACGAGCTGGCAGAGTCGGCGATGTTACTTTTCCGCTGAAACCCCATCACGCGCGCCCGCGCGCCTCTGCGCGTACTGCGTGGAAAACTGCGAAGGGCCAGGAGCTGAAGTTTGAGGAGGTAGAGCATTAGCCTTGCGTATCGATGGCAGCATTGCGTTTATTGGACCAAACGATGGCAAACGCATATCGATTGACTGAAAGCGCATTTTCGCCATTGAGCTATAGCCAGACCGGGGAGAAAACAACGATGAACCCGACCATCAAGACGCTCAGCCATCTTCTGCTCAAAGTGGCGATGGTCTGTGCCTTGGCGATGCAGGCAGCAAACGCGCAGGCGGCGTCACCGCCGGCCAATCAAACCGCGATCACTGCCATTGACATATTGCTGGCACCGGACGCCACGATGCTCCGGCATGCCGAGGCCAACAACACCCGGCTCCTCAAGGTTTACCCGCAAGGTTTCGCCCTAGATGCCGCGCACCGTCCGCACATCACGATGCTCCAGTGTTTCGTCCGTACGGCGGACTTGGACAAAGTTTACGCGGCCGAAGAAAAGGTGCTCGCTGCCGCCAACGTGAACGCGATGAAGCTGGAGGCGTTCAAATTCTACTACGCTCCGGCCGGCGCGACGGGCGTCGCCGGCATCAGCGCGAAGCCGACGTCGGAGATACTCAAGCTGCAGGCGGAGATCATTGCCGCCGCGAAGCCGTTCATGGTGCATACCGGCCCCATCGGCGCGTTTACCGCGCCGCACGAAGATCCCGCCATCGACGCGGGCATTATCGACTACGTGTCAACGTTTGTGCCGAAAATGTCCGGAGAGAACTTCAATCCGCACGTCAGCACTGGTGTCGCCACCCGCGCATACCTCGACAAGATGATCGCCGAACCGTTCGAACCGTTCACGTTCTCACCAGCCGGCGCGGCCGTGTACCAGTTAGGCCCGTTCGGCACGGCTATCTGGTCACTGTACTTACTGAGCGACGGACGCAGACCGCTAGCGGCGGAGGTTAGAGGGGACGAAAAGACTACGCTCAACAAGCCGCATTCGAAGTTCATACAGGAGAACGTTTGGAAGAGGTTCGGCGAGCCGCTGGATCTCTCGGTGCCGATGCTCCACCCCAAAAATCTTCCCACCTTCCTTGCCGTTTGCGATTACCAAATTCCTGGACTTCTACGGCACGTCGCTGCGGTTGACGCCCGCGTTTTTCCTGACCGACGACCCACGACATGGTACGGTGGCCGCCCACAAGAGCCGTCCACGGCCTGTAAACTCCAAGAAAATGCGAGTGTGACAGTTCCAAAGCAAGGAGGTTTGTATGATGTCCTTATTGCGACGAATCAGAGTTCTGGCGCCGCTTGTTCTGGCTACCAGCTTGGCTTCACTGCCGTTGATCGCGCCGGCCGCACTGGCGCAAGCCAGTAAGCCCAACATCCTTTTCATCATGGGTGACGACATCGGCTGGATGCAGCCGAGCATCTACCATCAAGGCCTGATGGTCGGCGAAACGCCCAACATCGACCGCATTGGGCAGGAGGGCGCCAAGTTCATGACCTACTATGCCGAGCAAAGTTGCACGGCCGGGCGCACTGCCTTCTTCACCGGCATGACACCGTTGCGCGCCGGCATGATCCCGCCGCAATTACCCGGCAGCCCGTCTTTCCTGCAGCCCGGCACGCCGTCGCTGGCCAAGTTCCTGCTCGACCTCGGCTACAACACCGGCGAGTTCGGCAAGAACCATCTGGGCGACCACTCGGCAGCGCTGCCGACGGCGCACGGCTTCCAGGAGTTCTGGGGCTATCTCTATCACCTTGATGCGATGCAGGGCGTCAGCTTCCCCGACATCAATAACACCCCAACCCAGCAGGCGATTGTGCCGCCGTGCAAGAACACGCCGGTCCCCGGTCTCAGTGATCCCCCGGATGCGGTGGATCAAAAGACAGCGTTGTGCATGATGCCGCCGCGGCCGGTGATCGCCTGCACGTCCTCCGACGGCACGGAGAAGAACCAGACCTGCAAGGATGAAGGGCCGCTGACGCTCGACCGTTCGAAGTCGGTGGATGAAGAAATCTCGTCCAAGGTCATCGACTTCCTCGACCGCAACGACCCGAAGAAGACCAACAAGCCGTTCTTCGTCTGGTACAATCCGGCGCGCATGCACATCACCACCATGCTGTCGGACAAGTACATGGCCATGGTCGGTACGCCCGGCGGCAAGGACTGGGGTGCCAACGAAGCCGGCATGAAGCAGATGGACGACAACATCGGCTATGTCCTGAAGAAGCTGGAGGACATGGGCGAGTTGGACAACACCATCGTCGTCTTTACCACCGACAACGGCGCCGAAGTGATCACCTTCCCCGATGGCGGCAACACCCCCTTCAAGGGCGGCAAGTTGACGACCTGGGAAGGCGGCATGCGCGCACCGGCAGTCATCCGCTGGCCGGGCCATATCAAGCCGGGCACGGTCCTGAACGACATCTTCGCGTCCTACGACTGGATGCCGACCTTTGTTGAAATCGCCGGTGGGGCCAAGGGCAATGACCTCAACGAGCAGATCATGGCGGGCAAATATCCCGGCATCGTCAAGACCAAGCTCCAGGGGGTCAACCAGCTCGACTATCTGACCGGCAAGTCGGACAAATCGGCGCGCGATACGTTCTTCTACTACGGAGGACCTGTTCCGTCGGCAGTGCGCTACAAGAACTGGAAGATCTACTTCGCGATGGCATCCGAGGCCGCGACCGGTGGCTTGATGGGGGTCCATACCTTCCATTGGCCTTTGGTCAACAACATCAAACGAGATCCCTTCGAGGGGTCCGTCGGTTTCGAACCGAAGACCCTCTTAGGCCAGGGCGGCGCACTTGACCGGGCCAATGACCGCCTATATCTACGACTGGAACATCATTCCCATCGGCCAAGCGCTGTGGCTGAGGGAACTTGAGTCTTACGGGCCATATCCGGCATTGCAGTCCCCGGCATCCTACAGCCTTGCCCAGGTCCTCCAGGAGGTAAAGGATCAAATGGCGAGGACGGGAAGCAAAGACAACTAGGACGTAGCGAGTCAGAGCTTAGTAATCCATTAGTGATGTGTTAAGCGGGCGAGCCGAATGGGCCGCCCGTCTCCCCATCGACTCTGATCCGCAGGGTTAGTTCAGCTAATCATCACTCCTTAGGGGAATGCTATCATGAACGGCCAGGAAGCCCTGAAGCTCGGGGCCGCTTTAATGACCCTATTGGCCGGCCTGCCACCGGCTGCAGCACGTGCAGAAGGTGTTTTAAAAAAAGAATTAGAACGTGTGGAGCAGCGGGTTGAAGAGAGGCTCGCTGCGACACCCTTTACTTCCGAGGAATTGGCCAGGCGAACCGTTCATCGCCACGCCGTGGACGCCGTCATTTGGGGCCTGCCGCTCGTGGGCGAGGAGACGGTTCGGCAGGCCTACTTCTGCGATGGGAAGGCGAACTATAACGACATCGTCTGGTGGCCCAAACGCGGCGGCAACACAAAGGTAGACGGGCCCAAAGGTCAGGGCTGGTGGTGGGACGGCGGCTCCAGCTTTTACAAAGGCCCGCGTTTCTATAATGGGCCCTGCTTCGAACCAGGCTGGCGTCGCTGGTAGTCTATGCGGGTGCCAATGATCCGGCCCTGCGTCAGCGCATCGAACCCGTACCGGTTGTTGCCGAGCCTTTGGGATAGTCGACGGACAGGGCCCGATAGCCTGACCTACGTCAATTCTATTGATCAATATTCGGGCTACGTGTCGGGGCCGATGCCGCAGAACGGAGGCCCCTGCGTGATCGGCGTTGTGATGGGCCTTGCTCTTCCGGCGGTGGCGTGGGTGGACCAAGCTGCAACACTGCTCTTACTTTGCACTGTGGCACTGTTGATCGTTATTGCTGTGTTTTGGCTTGCTGGCAGGCGAACCGAAACTGGATCCGAATGATTGGTCGCGCGTGAGCCAGAACCTAACGCGACGACGATCAAATCGCGCCGGTTGATAAGCTTGCCGACGCTCCACTCGCGTTTCAATCCTAAAGTGCATTCTCTTGGATGGCCAGAAGGTCAGCGCATGCCTCCGGCGGCTATCACGCCCATGATCAGTGTGCCATTGGTGCGCCAAGGGTCGCCGCCGCCGTTTGTTCCTTCGAGAATCTTGTGAAATCCCTTCACTGGATACACTTGGGAAAGTCGGCCTGTCTGCTCGAGGCCATGAAACAGGTGATCACGCTCCGCGTCGACGTCGGGGGCAATGTGGTGTGTGATCTGTCCCGTCGTCCGGCTGATCCCGACCTTTGTGTCGTAGGTCACCGATCCAACCCAAACCCGACGTCCGTCGGGTTCCGTCAGGTCAGACTGCCAGAAGCGAACGTGATGGCGTTGTCGCGGGTCGTTCCCGACTGGCTGCTCGAAGGCAAGGTCCTCTTTGTGTCCCCATAGATAGAGGCTGCTAACCGGCGCATCATCGTAAGGCCGGTCAAGAACCGTGTCGGCGGCAATCCTAAGATCGCTGCGTAGCGAGAGGGGGTCTGCCGGGTACCATTTTGCCGATGCCATCAGCGTCCTGATCTCGGCCTCAGTGCCGACCAAAGCTACGTTTAGAGGGTCGCCGGGAATGCCGCTCGCCGTATGGGTGACCCCAGGCACGTCCTCTAAAGACGGATGACGTGTCGCGTAGCGCCGCCAATGGGCTGGCATAATGAGATAAGCGACGACCAAGTAACCAAGTAGAAGGGCGGCGACGATGACCAGCAGCTGTCGAGTGACATCATCCATATTTTCGGTTTCCTCGCCGATTGGACCTAACTTCACACTTGTCCGCAGCTCGCCGTACGGCTTACAGGGCGGCATGGTACAGAGGCGCAGCGATTGGTGCCGCCGGCGTGGCAGCTCCCTACTATGCCGCCCCATACGCGCCTCGGTGCGGCTATTACCCATATCCTCCGTGCTACTAGCAGGGGGGCCGCCGGTCTCGGGTGGACCGCAAGCACGTTCCTGGCCACGTGATGCGTGTTCGCCATGGCAGCGCGCTTGACGCAAGACGCACAAAGCCGCTCAAATTTAGTAGCCGTGTCCGCAGCGCAACGGACGGGCTTTCGCGATTCGCGGTAACCTCCGCCGCAATTTAGGGAACTCTCCTCCTTCAACGCGCCGGAGGGCTTCAGTGCGCGAGCGAGGTCCATGAATGATTGGCAACTGCAGAGAGTTCAGACTGATCGCTTCGGCGCTTCTTGCACTAATGGGTTGCACCGGCCCGGCCGCCAGCGCAGACCTTGGTGGGACACAGGAGCAAGTTCCCGTCGAGTCCGCAACTCGCGCTAGCCCCTGGTCCTTCACCTTCACGCTCTACGGCTGGCTTCCCTGGATGTCCGGGGACATGGCCGTCAAAGGCCGCCCGTTCAATGTCGATATCTCGCCTGATCAGATCATTCAGAATCTGGATTGGTCAGGCATTCCGATTTGGATGAGCTACGCGGAGGCCCGCAATGGGCGGATCTCGCTGTTCAACGATATTGTCTACGCCAACATTTCCGGATCGAAAGATTTTGCCACTGCGCGGCAGGGACGGTTCGCGAACCTGTCGCTCGGCGGCACGGTCGAGGCCGACTACGAGCAGGCGACCATCGAGCTTGGTGGCGCCTATGAGGTGTGGTCCGGTGAGACGGCGGGACTTGGCAAGGGTGCGGTCGATGTGCTTGGCGGCGGTCGGTACTGGTATCAGGACACGAGCGTTTCTGCTGACCTCAATGCGACGCTCAATGTCACAGGGCCTCTTGGCATCGTCGATCTTACTCAAACTCGAAATCGCGTGATTGCTCGGTCGGGTTCGGTCGATTGGGTCGATCCCTTTATCGGCGCACGCCTTCGTCAGAAGCTTGCCCCCGGACAAGACCTGACATTGCGAGGCGACATTGGAGGGTTCGACGTAGGCAGCCAGTTCACCTGGCAAGTGCTTGCCACCTATAACTTCCAGCTCTGCCTCACCGACCAATATGTCCTTGACGGCTATCTCGGGTATCGCGCTCTGTCCGTCGACTATTCGCAAGGCTCGGGAAATTCGAAATACGAATTCGACGTGCTCATGCAGGGCCCGGTCATTGGGGCCACGTTGCACTTCTAATTGAAGTCTCACGACAAGCTCGATTGCTTTGAGCGGGTCTGATTTATGTCGTCAGCCCGCATCAAGCCTACCGGAATCCGCCGAAGCTGCCGTCTGGAACTGCAAAACCATTCGCGCCGCTGATCGGACCACCGCGACAACATGAGTGTTGCAGCTAGGTTAGCTCCGGTTGTCTTCATCATTCTTCCTCTGCTCGGCGAGCAGTGTATTGGCCTTCGCTGATTGCACAATCGTTGGCGCGAGCCCCATCGACGCGTCGCCGATTTCAGCCTATCGTGGCAGGTCAAAGGAGGTGATCATGGCCACCGAGTTCCTTCCAAACATCGCTCAGATAAACCGCATGATGTGGCTCGGCTTTGCATTTATGGCGTTAGGCCTCATGGCTATACTTTCCCCGTTTGTGGCTGGCGAGACTACCGTAATTGTCGTTGGCCTGATCTTGCTTGCCGCTGGACTAGGGCAACTGCTTGCGGCCTTCCGTGGCGAAGTTGGAAGTCCACGGTGGTTGAACGCGGTCCATGGCGCAATCAGCACGCTGAGCGCTTTTCTTGTGCTCGCACATCCGCTGTTGGGACTCAGCTTTCTGACCTTCTTGTTGATGATTTATTTTGGCGCCGATGGTTTATGGAAGATCATCGAGTCGCTCCAATATGTATCTGTCCCCGGCTGGCTGTGGCTACTTGCTAGCGGCGCCCTGTCTCTGCTACTGGGCCTTCTAATCTGGAGTCAGTGGCCGGTGTCGGGAACGTGGGCAGTCGGTGTCCTGATTGGCGCAAACCTTTTGAGTACAGGCTTCGCCAAGGTAGCTTTCGCGCGATCTCTCAAAAGCGCCTTCCGGAAGGTGCTGTCCTAACTCCGCAGGGCACGAAGGCAGCTGTTTTGTGCTCAACCCGAGAGCGATTGGTCTCGATCCGCACGAACGTCGCGCCACAGACCACGGGGTTCACCAGTGACAGCACCGTGACGATGGCCTGACGGTGCTTTTTCATGTCCAGTTACAACCCTGGCGTCAGGAGGGCGGGCAGCGTATAGCGACCAGCCGGAAGGGCGTTTAGCTTCCTGTCGGGAACAGAAGCGTCGTCGTCCAACGAAAACCCCAGCCGTCCGCTCCGCTCTGAGGGCTGTCAGCCCAATACCGAACACCGGGCCCCATGCTGATTGGCTGATCCCCGATCTTGAACAGCTTGGTCACCTGCGCATTGATCGGGACCGACCATTCATCGGTGACCCAGTTGTAGGTCAACTCCGTGTTGAGGCTAAACGTCCAGGCATCTTTGGTTGTGTACGTCACGAACGGCTGCAGGTAGGTGGAATTGATGTCCGGGCGATTTTCGTCGCCTCCCACAGACCAGATATGATTGGCGAGAATGCCAATGGTCCACGGACCGGTCTGCGTCAGCGCGACTGCTGTCGGTCCAAGACCCCATTTTTCGGCGCTCAGCAATTCATCCGTGCCTGTCGGCAAATAGACGGCGGGACCCGCTCCCCAGATCAGCCAGCCACCCGCCGGTTTCTTTGGCGAGAAGAAAAAGCTTTGCAGCGTGTCCTGCAGACCGAACTGGTCGCCGGCCCCTGGAAAAATCTCGTGCTGATCCATGATAGGTAGGATGGTGCGCGAGATGAGGTTCCAATCGGCGTCCAGCGAAATCGGGATCACGGGCTGGAACTTGAGATAATTTTGGGTGCCGTCTTCAGCGGGACCGATGTTGTGATCGTAGTTGTATTGAAAGGGAACGGCGATCAGAGATGCGATGGGGTTGCTGAGCTTCTTCGCCAGTTCCTCCGCCTCATCGGCGTGCGCGGCCGACTGTGCAAGCGAGATGACAATCGCGCTCAATAGTGCGGCGCTAAAGCGCTTAAGGCTCATTGCGTCACCTCGTGCTCGGGGCAGCGTTTCGAGAATCAGAGCCGATAAGGCTAGCATCAGATCGGCGCGCGCGAGTTGCGCGTAGACCACTCGGCGTCGGGAATGAGCTCAAGCGCAGTTCGGCCCGGCTAATCATGGGATGTTCCATGCGATCGGCGTCCGGTTAGAGACGGGCGGAGCCGTTTGGAAAAAAAGTGCACCTACGCTTCAAGCAGCCCGAACTCTAACTCAATCCGCCCTCACCGAGGCTGGTCTAGCAGCAGCTTATTGCCCCGGAATTGCCCAGACGATCGCTCCGAGGAACGAGAACTCGGCTAACATATTGAAAAACTGGTGCCGGCTGCAGGATTTGAACCTGCGACCCCCTGATTACAAATAAGGACGAGACGAGGCTTCGTGAGAAATCGTGAGTACGGGCACGGACACTAGCTCCCCGGCGGCGAGGAACCAACTCACTGTTGCCAGTGCCTCCCTATGGTGACAGTCTTCGCTCGGCCCTGGGTTCATCGGACGGAGGCAGCCACTTAGCCGGGCGGGTTAACATGAAGAGTGCAATGAGTTCGTGGCCGTTTCGGAGGTGCATTTGCCTAGCCGCAGCGCTAAGCGCCTTCCTCATCTTCCTTATGTCGAGCGACGGCGCTTATGCCGTAAGCGACAAGGTCAAAACCGCGTGTCAAGACGACTATTTCCAACACTGCAGCGAGCACGCGTTAGGTAGCGCATCACTGCGTCAATGCATGCGAAACGTGGGTGCAGCGCTGTCGTCACCTTGCATTTTGGCCCTCGTTGAGGAGGGTGAGATCACGAAGGCCGACATAGTGCGCTACCAAGCGGGCCAAACTGAAGGTGATAAAACGTCTAGCGGCCAGAATGAGCACAAAGCCCAGCGGGCACCTGCCTCCAGCAAGGTGGGAGATAAGAGCAAGGGCACCAACGTCGACAAGGCGGCGAACTCGAACAAAACCGCAAAAGCAGGCAATACCGCCAAGGCCAACAAGGCCGGCAACGGCAGCAAGGCTACGAAGGTCGCCAGCGTCGACAAGGCCGCGAACTCGAACAAAACGGCGAAGGCAGGCAGCACCGCCAAGGCCAACAAGACCGGCAACGGCAGCAAGGCTACGAAGGTCGCCAGCGTCGACAAGGCCGCGAACAGAAGCAAGTCTGATAAGGCTACTAAGTCTAAGACGGCAAGCGAGCCCGGTGCGGTCGACGCCAGTTCTGTGAACGAGGATGGTCGTTCATTTTCTTCTATTATATCTTATTCTGAAACCGACCCATAAAGCTCAATGCTACTGGTCGCGTTGCGCAGCGCTGGCGATCACCCGTAGCCCGTGGATCTGAGAGGTGGCCTCGTTGGTCCTTTTTGCGAAAGCTGTATTGCCACACCTCAAGGGCACCGAATATCGCAACCAGTAGACCCGCCACGAAATGCCAAGAAGGTCGCGTCGGGGGCTGGGACGGAGCAAGACGACGTTGTCGTCGTGCCGCTCTCATCTGCGAAGGTGCGGCTGAATGGGGGCGCCAGCGAAGTCAATCGCGAAACGGTTGCTTATTTAAGGCTGCTTCTGACGAAGCCATGGCGGCTGTGACGCAGAGCATTGGAGTTCTACTTAAACAGCGACATCAGACCCGGATGGTTGCCACGGCTTGCCGGCGCAAAAGGGATCGATTGGAAGTTCGCTGGCGCACTTGGCCTCACGGGTCGAACCCGGCCCCAGGAAAATCCTAACGCCCCGCCGCGCTATTATCCGCCCTATAGAAGTTGGTATCGTTCTGCAGGAATTTCTCGCAGTGGTAAGCGATCCGCGGATCAGGTGGTACAGGCACCCAAGTGGACACAAGGCTCTCAGCACGACCTAGCGTTGCATCGAGGCTAACGTGGACGCACAAAAGCGGGCCGTTGAACTGGCTTGCGATTGGGATCGCGGAGCGCGAAGGAAACGTCATGCGAGATGGCGAAGAACCTGCCGAGCTTCGGACGTGGAGTAGACAGGGCTTCACGGACTGCACGACGGTGCACGGCAACAATTGTTGAATTGTAGCTTCCGCAATTTTGCCGATGGTCACGAGAAAGGAGGGGGTGAGCCCTGAAGCCCGATGATGTTGGGAGAGGCTTCAGGGCTCACAAGCTGCTCTGGAAGTGCACGGGGGTCGTGCTCTGGATCGAGGAGCAGCTATGCTAATCGTGCGTATTGATACAAAACTGATCACCACCAAGCAAGAAGAATTCCTGCTGCTATCGACCAAGCAATAATTAGCTAGGCTCCTGGCACCCATTTGCCTGCGGTATATCCAAATGCCACGGCGTCCGGATTTTCGTTCGCGGATTGCCAAAGCTTCTGTAAAGCCTCAACTTTGAACGGGCGAGGCTTGATCTTGGCGTAGCCAATCTGCCGACATCTCTGGTATCCGCTCAGGAGTATGACTTTCTTCCCCATGATTTCGATCGTCGGAAACGCCATAACAACCTCCCAGGAACGAGTAGGCGGCAAGCAGATGGGCTACCTTTGCTAACGAGAGCTTCGTCTGCTCGGGACTAGAACGCCTTATGCGACTTGCAGCGCCCAAAGGGCAACTGCGCCCAAGTATGGACACAGCATTTTCTCGACCTCGCCATATTGCTCAAAAAACGTGACACAAAGGCGACATTCTCTGCTTTTCCCACATTTTATTTCTTATCGCTCTTGACAAATTGCAAAGCTGTTGCAGTGCGAAATGAACTCGTCAGTTATCGCAGTTGTCCACCGACATGCAGACCAGACCAACGAAACCTTTCGAGAAAGCAATGCGATAACTTCGGCTTCGCCAAGCATGCTGCCTCGTCGCACAAATCGAACGCTTCTATGCCAAGCCCTGCAATTTCCGAGTTCCATTTGGAACGGCGTTGTTCCAAGTGTTGGCGTAAAAAATAAGCCCCGCCGAGCGCATATGCCTCGAGCGGGGCTATCGTCATTGATAACCTGCCCAGCTGAGCCGGGCTCATAAGGCGAGGCTTACCCTCGCATGAAGATTTCAATTTGTGATGTGTTCAGCTCGATCAGCGCGACCAATATGCTGCAGCTCGCTAACAGAGCCCGGACCTCACGTCAGCGTGAGATCCGAATTGACTGATGGGTGGTGTCAATCTCCCTCCATTCGCTGTTGATCCTTGCGACACTCACCCTCACAACCGAGCGGTACTTCCGATTATCTGCGTCTGCGATCCCTGAGGAGGCGATCAGTCCGCGCAAACAAAGCGGAAGCGATGGCGTCACTTCATAAAACTTCCCTCAATAGACCTCGATGTCAAGGGGCGCTAAAAGAATGCCGTTCAATTGCTTCGCCGCACACTTCCACATGAGCAGTTGAGTTTCTGAGACATTGACTAATCGTTTGGAGAGCGGCTTCGTCAGGTAGACAGATATGAGATTGCCGGAAGCCGGCGGCCTTGATCGCAAATCGACCAGAGGGTCAAAGAGATGCCATTCAGTGGATCAGCTTACGATGACAAAACACTAGCCCTGATGCTGTCCGCATTCGAACGGGCACGCGTCCTCGTTGGGGCTTCAAAGCAGATGCCCTGTGAACTCAGTCGAGCGATAGCGGGAGCCATCATGTACGCTGTCGATGAAGGCGAGCGTAACCCAGAGAAACTCACGCAGAAAGCCGTCGATGCTTTTCAGCTCATTGAGGACATTGACGAGAATTAGGCACATCGCGCTCAAGCAGTTCAAGGCTGTAGACGTCAAGTGTTCAAAACGCGCACCTTCATCACCAACGCAGCGGGAAAGATCTCAACAGTTGGTGGATCGCTAGGGGGCGTTCAAATGCTTGCGGGACATGGAGCACTCAGCACGGCCCAGCGCCATCGAGGCTGACGTGGACGCGACTCCTTGGCATGCAATATCCACCATTTGGTTGAAGCGTCGAGCGCAGTCAACCCATCTCGGGAGTTCCTTTGGACTACGACGCCCTTATTAGCTCACTGGAAGACGATGCACCTGCTCCGGAAGGAGACACTTCAAGGTGCGTGATTGGCTGGGTTTCAGCCGCAAGCACTAAGTCTGAAGATCTGATGGACATTGGCGGGTGGGGTGGCTTCATCCAGCCAATACATCGATGGGGCGATTACGTTTCAGGCATGATCGACGAGTTCGTCCCCTACTTCGAGGCATTGCGAAAAGACATTATTGCCCGTGGACTGCGTCGTGGAGGAGATTGGCATCAGAATGCACCCGACGGCGTGCCTGTATTTGATGACGGCGCAATCGGCTTCTTTTCATTACGTGGGTGGGGAGATTTGATGGCTGCCACTTGGTCCGAAGAGGACGGACGTGGCTATAGCAGCATGGACTTCTACATGGACAGCTGCATTGAAAGGGCTGGACTCACACTGTCGCCCCCACGCGACCCCGCCTGAAACCAAATTTAGAAATATATGGTGCTCTTGCCGAAGCTCGCGACGCCTAAATCTACACCGAAACCAACTATGCCCCACCGACCGCATCCGAATTCCAAGCGGGGCTGTCTCGAATCGCTCTAATTCTCGATTTGTTTGCATGCCAAGAGTTCCAAGAGAGACGGAACTCGGAACTTGTATTGCTGTCTGCACCGCGAAAGGGAGCGACAATGACCAAATTGACCCAAGAAATTGAGTGGCTCAGACAGCGTATGACTGAGGATGCAAGAGCAGGTGAAGTCGAGATGGTGCGGCTTGCCGCAGACATGGATAGGCTCCAGACGGGTCTGCTCGAGCAACTTCGAGACACGATGCAAGCATACGAACAGCGGCGCGAAGGACTGCTGGCTGAGATGAGGAAGTTCGCTGACGCCTTAAGCTCGCCGCACGCAAAACACGATGCGTCGGTCGTGGACGATCGCTTCAGCGAACCTCAGCGGCTGCAACGGCAGGGCGATTGGCGTCACAACGGGTTTGGCAGCGAACATGCGCCCAATTAATTGGAAGGCAGGAGCTGGTTGAAACCGTAAAGCGTGCTGCCCGCGCTTTCACAGGTATGTCCAGAACTGCGCCATGACGAAGAGCGGCGACCCCTTACGAAGTCGCCGCTCTCAAATTGAACGCAGCCGGGAGACTCTTCCCCCAGACCGCTTCGGGAAACTGCGCTTCAAAGGTGGAGGTCTTGTGAAGCTCTCTAACACGTCGCAGCTACTAGGACGAGCCTTCTGAGCCAGCTCCGCTCCAGGCGAACCCCAACTAGCCCGTTCACGAAAAACGACAGCACCCCGAGCCTGACCGTATGGCCAAGGGTCTGCAGTTCGCGCGACCAATGGTGTGTCGAGGCACAGGCCTCCATGCCGCCTACGCAGGGCGGAAGCTTCCTGAAGAAGGGAAGGACTCGGGCCCGCCGCAACGGCCGGCGAACCACGACTTTGCCTTCTGCATCGATGCTGTGAACCTGGAAGACTGACTTTGCTATATCGAGCCCGATGGTCGTGACCGCCTGCACCCATGTCTCCTCCGAATGTGGTCACCTCATCGGCAACCACTTTATTGGCGCTCGCGCCGGTCGGACGAGCCGTTCACATCATTAACAGCAGACCTCCCAGGGCGAGAGGCGAAAAGCTACATCTTAATGGTAAGCGCATGAGGCCATAAGCTCCGGTCGGGCGCTTCAGCTATCCCATGCTGACGCGTTTTCCTTTGCCGTGGGCGACACGGTCTAAATGGAACGTGACAAGAGCGAACGCGAGCCAAGCCCCATTGAAAATCAACCCACTCGTGAGCAGCACCTCGCCAGGTATCGGCCCCACGGACGCGCGCTGCACAAACTCCGTGATACTGGTCACCGGAGTCGGATGGATGGCAATCTTGCCAAGGTAAGCCAAGGCTTGGATCGTCAAGAGCCAGAAGTAGGTGCGCCTCAGCCTTCGACCGATAGCGCGGGCCATACTGATATGATGGCGAGGCTCGCAATAATCTTGCGCAAGCACATGTTCCCAGCCGGTGCCGGTGCATCCCTGACCACGCAACATGGGTGCGTAGAAGTTCGTCTCAAGCCATCGCGCTCGAGCCCGCCAGACATTGAAGTAGCGGTAGCGCCTTGCCTCGAAGATCAAGAAGACGACGATTAGGATGCCGATGAGCACCAGAGGCAAAACGGATGCCTCGGGGTGGGCGAACGAGGCTGACATCGCAAGTCCAAGAGCCGCGACTGCCCAATTGGTCGTGTTATCTAGGCGCGTGCGCCAGATTGTGCTCCGGTAGACCTCACCTCGATAAAGGTGTGCGAGCGCACCAATTTCCGCCGCGGTGAATTCATGCGGCGGTTTGCTCTGGGAAACCTCGTGTGTCTCCATGATCGTTCCACCGATCTTAGTTCCCGCCTGCCGCCAGAAACATGGTGTCCGTCCTCAATGCTCGATCCCCCCGCTGCAAATTCACTTTCTGGGCAGCAGGCCCTCCATAGCCTGAGTCGGCTGGGTCACGTCGCCTTGGAGACCGGCCTCTAATCTAAAATGTGCACCGCTAAAGGCATCAGCTGGCGCTCAGGTTCTTCTCTGCAAGCTCACGCCGGCGCTGGTATTCGCGCTCCATTGCGACGACGTGCTGGTAGACATTGTCCAGCTCTTCTTTACGCGCTTCATCTTGCGCCTCTTCCACCCACTGCGCGAACTCCTCGCGCAAGGTGAATAGAACGTCGAGTGCGCCTTTGATTTCGTCGAGATCCTGCTCACGTTGCTGAGCGTTACCTCCGGACATTTCCATCGAATCCTTTTGCGCAGTTGTCAAAGGCCTTCGAAACCAGGACTGCAGCGGAGTGTACTAGTGGTCAATGGGCGAGGGAAGTTGTGCTTGCTGCGCCGCTCCCGAGGCAGATCGGAGACTGGTGAGCGGGTAGGAGAACCTGGTTGGACATAGAGCGCTGAGCACAACCCAGCGCTACATCGAAGCTGACGTGGACACACAAGCGGGTTGTGGATTTGGCTTGAGAACGCGAACACAAGAACGGCGACTCCTTGCGAAGCCGCCGTACTCAAATTGAGCGCAACTGGGAGAGCCTTCCCCAGACCGCTCTGGGAAACTGCGCTTGAAAGGTAAAGCTAATGTGACGACGTCCTAGCATTTCCTTATCAGGGTTAAAACGTCCCTTAGGCGAGCACCCCCTGCGCGCTCCCACAACGACAACACCCCTGCCGGGCGGGGCAAGGGTGTTGGAGTGAGAGAGAGAGGCGCTTAAGCTACCGTCAGAAGTAGGTCAAGACTTGCTGATGAGGGGCTGGGTCGCAAGGCTCGCCATCCTGATTCCCAACCATAGTTAGCGAATTCTGAGATACCAACACGGGTGTGGGTTGAGTTGCGGCGCACCGCGTGCCGCAGCTCTTGAAACTGGAACTCTACGGTCTGGCTCCTTATATAAATGTCGGACCGAACTGCAGTTTGGCGGTGCTTGGGAGTAGAAAAGGACGCGTCAGAAATTGGCTGGATCCTGTGACAATCGTAATACAGTAGGCACGTAGCTATCGAAGGTGCTGTTTTGTCGGGTGTTTTTGCTTCGCTTTCTCTTTGTAATCAGGGGGTCGCAGGTTCAAATCCTGCAGCCGGCACGATATATCAGGCGTCGTGAGTTCCCGGCTTGCCCGCACGACTCCTTGAAGGCGACTGAAACCCATCCATGTCCACTCACACTGTCCCAGCCATCATCGAGCGCGCCGGCCTGTTGCTCGAGCGTTACGACGTGGTCTTTTGCGACGTCTGGGGCGTCGTCCATAACGGACACACGGCCTACGAAGGCGCAAACCGCGCGCTCGCCAGGTTTCGCAGCCAGGGCGGCACCGTGATCCTCGTTTCGAACGCACCTGTTCCAGCGTTCCGAGTTGCCGACATGCTGGACAGCAAGGGCGTGCCGCGGGAAGCTTGGGACGAGATTGTCTCGTCGGGCGCCATCGCCCTCGACCACGTCGCGGCCCAAGGTTACGAGCGCGTCCATTACATCGGCCCGCGCGAGCGCGACGCCGCGTTCTTTGCCAATTCATCCGCCAAGCCCGCCGCCATAGAGGATGCAGAAGCCGTCGTCTGTACAGGCCTCACCGACGACATAAACGAGACGGAAGAAAGCTACCGGGCTTTGCTGCAGGACGCCCTGGCGCGGAAACTTCCATTCGTCTGTGCCAACCCCGATCTTGTCGTCGATGTCGGCGGCAAACTCTATCTGTGCGCAGGCGCGCTGGCGGACCTCTATCAGAACCTCGGCGGGGAAGTGTTCTGGGCCGGCAAACCGCATCCGTCCGCTTATGGCACCGCGCACGAGGTGGCCGAGTCCGTTCGGGAAGTCGAAGTGCCCCTGAAGCGTATTCTCGCTATCGGCGATGCGCTGCGGACCGATATCCAGGCGGCCCACAACTACGGTGTCGACGCGCTCTTTGTCGCGTCTGGCATCCACCGGGACGACACGGTCGTTGAGGGCCAGGTCGACGAGGAGAAGCTGGCAAAGCTGTTCAAGCCCGGTACGCCGAAGGCACTTTTCGCTACGCTCGAACTGCAATGGTAGAGAGCCCCGCGTTCGGTTCCGCCGCGGCACAACTGGCGCTGGCGCGGCTCTTGGAGGCCGCGAGCGCAAAGGCCCGCAGCCGCAATATCGCCGAAGCCCTGAGCGCGCGCTTCGCCACGCGCCAGTCGATCACTGTTTTGGACCTGTCGGGTGACACCGGCGCCAACCTTCGCGCGACAGCCCCGTTGCTGCCTCTCCATCAGGGGTGGACGCTGATCATGCCGAGCGAGGCGGCGGCCGTTGCGGCTCGCACATCCCTGCAAGCCTGGGCGGGACAGATCAAGGCGGACGGCGGCCTAACGCTTATTCGCGACAGCCAGACCATCGTCGTCGAATTCCGCATCACATCCCCTAGTGATAACCTCGACGCCTTGTTCAATCCGTCGCCCCAACTCATCACAATATCGCAGGACGCGATTCGCTATTCCGTGGCGTTCATGCGAACGCTGGCCCAGCGCTGCGACACAGAGCGGGCCGTCGTGCATGCGGCGGCGACCTACGCCGGGCGCCTCAACTGGACGCCGCATCATGCAACGGACAGCGCCGTGACAGCCGCCTATCATCGGTACTTGATCGGCGATCTGGGCTTCGGCCTTGCCGCCGGCGCGATCGCGGCGTCGGAGTTCGAAGATCAGTTGCGGCTCGCCGGATTCTCCGTACTCAGCGACGACGCAACGCTGGTGCTGGACGGGCGCGATGCCACCACGATTGCCGCCGCGACGCCAGCGCTGGCAGATCTGGCGCGTTCCAACCCCGATGTCGACGACGCACGCCTCGATGCCTGGGCGAGTCGCGTGCGTTCGGGTCTGCGCGTCGCGCAAGTTGATCTGTTGGCCACACCGCAGACCGGCTAGCGCCACGCGGCATTTGGTCGGATGCTGCGCGGCGGGGGCATGCCCCAACCTAGCGCACGTCCCCGGGGGATCTGCCCGTGTCCGTTACATCGCTTTACATCCGCGCCCTCAAGATGCTGTCGCGCGAAGGCTGGCTTGCCGGCACGTTAGCCGGCGCCAGCGTCGTCATCGGTCTCATCCAGCTCGCCGAACCAATCCTGTTCGGAAAGGTTGTCGATGCGCTGTCCAAAGGCGACGCTGCCTTTCCCATCATCGGACTGTGGGCGGCGCTTGGCCTGTTTGGCATCGCCTCAAGTGTCGCCGTGGCCGTGATCGCCGACAGGCTAGCGCATCGCCAGCGGCTTTCCGCCATGTCGCAAGCCTTCGAGCGCGCCATGACGCTGCCTCTGGGCTACCACACCGAGCGCGGATCCGGCGCAGTCATACGCACCGTGCTGTCAGGGACCGATAGCCTTTTCTGGATCTGGCTCAGCGCCATGCGCGAGCAGCTCACCGCCATCGCCGGCATCGTCTTCCTGGTGCCCACCGCGATCAGCATGGACTGGCGAATGGCTCTGATCCTGGTTGTTCTTGCCGCCTCCTATGTGCTGATCAACGTCATCGTGGTTCGCAAGACTTCGAGCGGGCAGGCGATTGTCGAGCGTTACTATGCGGATGTCTCGGGGCGCGTTGGCGACGTGCTCGGCAACGTCACGGTCGTGCAGAGCTACACACGCCTCGCCGCCGAAGCCGATGCCATGCGCGGCATCATGGGACAGCTTCTCAAAGCCCAGTATCCGGTACTGACGTGGTGGGGCATCCTGACCATCCTCCAGCGCGCGGCCGCCACTACCACAATGGTCGCTGTATTCGCGATCGGCGCGGTGCTGGCCCAGCGCGGCGAACTCACAGTCGGCGAGATCGTCAGCTTCGTCGGTTTCGCAGGGTTGCTGATCGGCAAGCTCGACCAGGTGTCGAGCTTCGTCATGAGCATCAACCGTCAGGCCCCGTCGCTGCGCAATTTCTTCGCGCTGCTCGATCAGCAGGCTCTCATTGAAGACATGCCCGGTGCGCTGACATTGCGTAGGCTGGCGGGCGATGTTCGATATGAGAACGTTTCGTTCCGCTTTCCCGGCAGCGAGCAGGGCATATTCAACGTGTCCATCCACGCCAACCGCGGCGAGACGGTTGCGATAGTCGGACCGACCGGTTCCGGCAAGTCGACAACGCTGGCTCTGCTGCAGCGTCTGCGAGCGCCCGACAGCGGACATATTCTGGTCGACGGACATGACATTGCGGACGTCACGATGGCGTCACTGCGCTCAGCTATCGCGGTGGTGTTTCAGGACGCCGGATTGTTCAACCGTTCGATCGCCGAGAATATCGAGATCGGCAGGCCGGGAGCATCGCAGTACGAGATCGAACGGGCGGCCCAAATGGCGGAAGCACACGATTTCATAATGGCAAAGCCCGACGGTTACCGGTTCGTGATCGGCGAGCGCGGGCTATCGCTGTCGGGCGGTGAGCGCCAACGGCTGGCAGTGGCGCGGTCCATTCTGAAGGATGCGCCGGTCCTGATACTTGACGAGGCAACGAGCGCGCTCGACGCCCAGACTGAGGCGAGGATCAAGCGTGCGCTGGACCGGCTGCGTCAGGGCCGCACGACCTTTATCATCGCGCATCGGTTGTCAACCGTCTCCAACGCCGACAGAATTCTACGTTCTGGACAAGGGCCATGTGGTCGAGCAGGGGCGTTTCGAGGAGTTGAGTAGCGCCGGAGGCCTATTCGCCGCCATGGTGTCCGAGGGCGGCTTCAGCATTCCGACGGCCGCGACGCCCGACACGCAGGCCGAGGATCAGATGCAGCCGGAGTCGACGTGATGAGTCATTGGAATTGTTTGCGTGTCGGTCGGTATCTTCTTCCAGAAACGGATCATGACCGGACTTTTCGGAGGGGGGCCTCATCATACAAAAACGCGAGGACGATGGTAACGCGTACGTGCACTTTGGCGGCGCGATCATCGAACGTAAGCTGGCGCCGGGGTAGGTGGGATGCGTCGCGGCCATGATGCCGAGCGTCTGCTTCGACGTGGTGCGGGCGGGTTCCGTGAAATCGATGATTTTCGGCGGTGAAGACGTGTTGGCCGAGTTGACCGGACCGGGCAAAGTCTGGCCGCAGAGCCTGCCGTTCTCGCGGCTGGCAGGGCGCGTGCTGGCCAATGCCGGGTGAGGGCTCAGTTCTAGCCCCGCTGGGCGGGATACTGGACGGCGACAACGGCGTGTGACGAACTCTCAAACGAAAGCGGGGCCCGCGAGGGCCCCGATCCGTATTCAAGAGGTGAGCACCGGATTAGGGCAGCGTCACGCCAGCCGAGAACACGAAGCGCGCGTCGGCAAGGTCGTCTTCAATAGTCGTATCCCAGTAGCGGAAGTCCATGAAGAACTTGTCGACGTTGATTTTCAGGCCAGCGTTCCAGTAGGTGTAATTCTGTTCTCCGAGGAAAGCCCCGTCCGGAAAGTTGGATGTCGTAGCGCTATCCGTGTAGCCAACGATGCCGCTTAACGTCGGAACCCATTCGGCCGAACTGACCGAGAATTTTGGCAACACATAGGCAACACTACCTTCAATCGTCCCGGTAGTCGGATACGCAACGCCGGCGTCGGGCGACCAGTAGCCCTTGAGGCCAAGTGTCACATTATCGCGAAGCGCATAGCTCGCCGCAATCTGGAACTCGACATAGTCGAAGTTTTCTCCAAAGCCGCCGCCGCGCTCGCCATAAGTATAGTATAGGACGCCCAGATCCCAATTGACCCCCATCCAGGTTGGGCGAAGACCGGCATAGTAGTCAACTTCCCAGGGGCCAATAGATCCGTCTCCGTAGACACTATCACCGATATTCGATCCCCAGAACCCGACATAGGCGATGCCGTAGGTGAACTCGAGGTAGGGCTGGAATGCCGGCTTTTCATTCGTGAAGGAGATGCCGCGGAAAATGTAGTCGCTAACGCCAGTCAGCGTGATCGAGTAGCCGAACTTGCGGTCGTCTTCCTCGCTCGCAAGCGCAACGGTCGAGAAGGCTCCGAGAGCCAAGCCAGCAGCGCCAATAGCGCCAATAAGTTTGTTGGAGCTCTTCATCGTGTTAGTACCCCCGTGAAAATCGATTTCGCTGTCCTAAGACCAGCGGTGATTCGAGGGTTTGAACAAGAAGCGAAGGGTCTTTCCGAACCACTTTGGATTGAATGTGGCCCATGGGCCACAAGCACTACTTGGCTAAGTTGCAAGAATAACAAGCAATTGCGACTGGCGGCATGCTTATCGTTCCAAAAGGACATCTTTCTTGCCGCGGGAATGGCACGTTCTTCGCCGAAGCAACCGGACCGGGTAAAGTCTGGCTGGGGCAGGCGCGTGCTGGCCAATGCGGCGCCGGGGAGCGGGGTTCGGTTCTCGGCTCGCTGGGCGGCATCCTCGACGGCGACAACAGCGTGTGACGAGCGCTCAAACCAAATTGGGGCCCGCGAGGGCCCCGATCCGCATTCGAGAGGTGCGCGACGGATTAGGGCAGCGTCACACCAGCCGAGAACACGAAGCGAGAGTCGGCAAGGTCGTCTTCAATGGTCGTATCCCAGTAGCGGAAGTCCATGAAGAACTTGTCGACGCCAATCTTCAGACCAGCGTTCCAGTAGGTGTAGTCCTCTTGCCCGAGGAACCCACCGAACGGATAGTCGGACGAAGTGCTACTCGTCGTGTAGCCCACGATGCCGCTGAGCGTCGGAACCCATGCAGCGGAAGACACCGTGAACTGGGGCAGAGTGTAGGCAATGGAGCCTTCGACGGTGCCGGTCTCAGGAACAGCCAAGTCCTGATCGGGCGTGTAGTAGCCCGTCAAGCCCAATGTCAGGTTGGCCACCGGCGAGGTCGTTGCCGAAATCTTGAATTCGGCATACGAAATGTCGCTGGTGCTCACGCCAGGGTCCTTGGCACCGTAGGTGTAGTACAGGACTCCGAGATCCCAGTTTACCGGGCCGGTGACGGGACGGATTCCAGCGTAGTAGTCGACTTCCCAAGGGCCGTATCCAGTGTCGCCATCACCGATGTTCGACCCCCAGAAGCCGACGTAGGCGATGCCGTAGGTGAACTCGAGGTACGGCTGGAATGCTGGGTTCTCATTCGTGAACGAGATGCCGCGGAAGATGTAGTCGCTGACCCCGGTGATCGTGATCGAGTATCCGAACTGACGATCAGCGGCGTCATCGGCGAGAGCAGCGCTCGAGAAGCCCCCAAGAGCCAAGCCAGCGGCGCCAACAGCGCCAAGGAATTTGTTGGAGCTCTTCATCGTACGCGTACCCCCATCATGTTTTGGCCAATGAGAGCGCGAGATAGCCTCTCTTAACCGAAATCGAGCACCCAGTCCCGGTGCCCTTGCGGAGAGAAAACCCCAAAAGCGAGCGTCTCCACAAGCGAGAAGCACCCCCTCGCCCCCGCTTTGCGCTTTACTGTTACAGAATCGCTACAATCATGATTTTCTGGTCAGATTTTGTACAATCTTCGCACATGATCCCGGCATGCATCTTCGATAACTGGCATGGCAGAATGGCCTAGTCGATCCTGCTGGCAAGTCCGTAGACTGAAAGACTCGACTTTACTGACGCTTCAAGCCGAAAAGCATGCTCCCCAATGACAAATTCTGAACTGCGACCGACCGCTCTCATTACGGGCGCTGCAAAGCGCATCGGTCGCGCCATAGCGCTCGATCTGGCCAGGAACGGTTGGCAGGTGGCCATCCACTACTGCCGTTCTCAACGCGAAGCTGAGAGCCTTGCACAAGAGATCGAGACCCGCGGCGGACGGGCCATCGCAATCGGCGGGAACTTAACAAAACATGAAGATGTCGAGGCTCTTATGCCCCGCTGTTTGGATCGGCTCGGCCCCCCGACCTGCCTCGTCAACAATGCGTCCGAGTTTCTGCCCGATACTGTGACGACGACGTCCGCCGAAACTTGGGATCTGCATCAGGATATCAACCTCAAGGCCCCCGTCTTCCTGGCCAAGGCAATGTTCCTCGGACTACCGGAGGGTGCTTGCGGCAACGTGGTCAACATCATCGACCAGCGCGTCTGGAAGCTCACTCCCGATTTCTTCTCCTATACGATCTCCAAGGCGGGCCTCTGGACCGCGACCCGCACCCTCGCCCAGGCACTGGCGCCACGGGTCCGCGTCAACGCCATCGGACCAGGACCCGTTCTGAAGAGCGTCTATCAGACCGATGCCGACTTCGCGGATGAAGTGCGCTCTACTCTGCTGGAGCGCGGCCCGACGCCGGAAGACATCGCAGCCGCCGTGCGCTTCATAATTGCGGCGCCGGCACTAACGGGTCAGATGATCGCGCTCGACGGCGGTCAGCACCTGAGTTTCCACGACAGCCTTCACGACTCCGAAGCCGCGCGAAAATCGACCTGATCCGAAGTGAAGAGTCCGAAGGGGAATGGTCGGGTCTGGCTGATCGCCACAATTCCCCATAGCCCGGCCAAACTCGCGCCCCAAACATCCGCCACCAACGATGCGTCTGTCGTGCGGGCCCAAGTCGTAAACGGATCGTTAAGGTTAAGGCCTTAGAAACGGTCCCTGGCATGTTTGGGCGCCACAGAAGGCGCCGCGTAATCATCAGGTGTTTGCCATGACCTCTTGCGCCAAAGCCTTGCTCGCCGCATTCGCGCTCGTCACGTCCGTTTCGGCCATCCACGCTGCCGACCTTCCCCCAATCAAAGCCTCAGAGGTCAACCCGGTCCCGGACTGTGCGACCCCCGGCCGCCTGATGGCGTACCTGCGCAGCCGCAACGACAAAATCGACGACAAGTTCTCTGGCATTGCGACGGCATACATGCGCCACGGCGAACAACTGGGACTACGCTGGGACTACGCGTTCTTCCAGATGATGGTCGAGACCGGCAGCCTCTCTTACACGGGCGACGTGAAGCCCAGTCAGAACAACTTCGCAGGCCTGGGCGCCACCGGCGGGGGCGCACGCGGCGAGAGCTTTAAGGACGTGCCAACTGGCGCGCGCGCCCACCTCGAGCACGTCCTGATGTACACGGGTGAGATGCTCGAAAATCCGGTGGCCGAGCGGACCCGCAATATCCAAGAATGGGGCGTCCTCACCTCCTGGCAAAAGAACATCAAGGGTCCCATGACCTATGCCCAACTGGCAAAACAGTGGGCTCCCAAAAGCCGCGGCTATCCCCGCGACATCGCAGCCGTCGCCGATCACTTCTACGATGGTCCTTGTAAAGAGCCCGATCCGCAGCCCGAACTTGTGGCGGAGGCGCATGGTCAAGCCTCGAAGTCGGCGGTCGCGACGGCCAAGGCGGCCCCCAAGACGGTGATTGCCGTCAAAGGCACGGATACGGACGCGAAGCAGCTTGTAACTGTTGGCAAGTCCGGCCTTGGCGCCGGCGATCTGGCGACCAAACCTGACGCTCAGGTCGCCGCTGTTCAATCCGACAAGCCGGTGCAGCCGTCACCGTCCGTCAAAATCCTCAATCCGGCGCCCACGACGTCCGAGGCGTCGCCTCTGGAACTCGAAGGTAACGGCAAGGTCGAAACGGCAGCGGTGGCCGGCGCTGCGAAGGACGCAGCCAGACCGGCGAAATCGGGCGGCGGCAAATGCCGCGTGTGGACGGCGAGCTACGGCGGCGCGAAGGCAATCATTATCAAGGCGCCCTCGGCGGATCAGGTCAATTACACGGTGCTTGACGTGAACGAAGGCGCCGAGAAGCGCGAGGCGGAAGCCTACATCACCGCCTATGCCAAGGGCGGCGCCACGCTGGCCGAGTTCCCAAGTCAGGCGCAGGCCCTGGAAAAGGCCTTCGAACTTTGCCCGGAAGGCTGATGCATGGGTGCGCGGGCCACGCGGCCCCGGTGACGGACGGTAGTTCGCGTTGGATTGGCGCTGGCGATATGACTGTGCAGGCTTCCCGAAACAATCGATCCCTCACGGCAGGCGTTCTCGCCGCGCTCGGCATTGCTGCTGGCCAAATGGCCGCATTGTCCGTGGCGGCCGGGGCGGCCCCGCGCCTTCCGGAGATCCGCATCACCGACGCCAACAAGGTGCCGGCCTGCGTCACCCCCGAACGCATGAACGCGTTCATCAAGAGCCGCAACCCAAGGCTTGATGTGCGCTACAAGGATCTGGCCCAGGTCTACAAGCACTACGGCGAGGGCTGGCGCGTAAGGTGGGACTACGCGATTTTCCAGATGGCGGTCGAAACAAACTTCCTGTCCTACCGCCGACCGGACGGTCGGATGGGGGATGTCGATCCCAAGCAGAACAACTTCGCCGGCATAGGCACCACCGGCGGCGGGGTGCCGGGTGACAGCTATGCCGACATAAAGACCGGCGTGCTGGCCCACATCCAACACCTTGTCGCGTACTCGGGCGAACGGCTGGCCGACCCCGTCGCGTCACGCACGCGCCTAAAGCAGAACGACATTATCGAAGCATCCCTTCAACTCAACCGCCCGGTGCTTTTCTCGGATCTGGCGCGCAGATGGGCCGTCGACAAGGCATACGGATCGTCCATCGAATGGGTTGCCAGATCATATCGCGATGTCTTCTGCGGCAACGGCATGACGCCCCCTCAGGTCGCGATTGAAACGCCGCGAGTAAGCCCGGTTGCTGCCAGGCCGGCTGCCGTGAAGCCGGCAGCCGAGGCTCCAGCCAAAATGCAACGTGTTGCTGCCCAACCGGCGGCGACGGTGCTCAAGTCTGAGCCACAACCGGCTTCACCCGTGCGTACGGTGTGGTCGCGGGACAAGGCCTCGCCCCAGGCCAGGCCAGACGCAGGCCCGGCCCAGACCGCCACCGTTTCAAAGCCGGCCAGCACATGGTCGCCACCCGCCGCCTCGGTTGCGCAGGTGGCTCCGCTGCATGACTTGTCGAAATCTCCGCCTGCGGGATTGGGCATGTCGCCGCCCCGCACCTGCGCCATCCAGAGCGCCAGCTATGGCGGCCGCAAGACGTTCCTGATCCGCGCCGAAGATCAGGGCGTGGTGCAGTTCACCGCGCTCACGGTTCTCGATGGCTTCGAGAAAAGCATGACACAGAGCTTTCTGAACGCGCGGGCGCCCGGCGGAGTAACCGTCGGCGAGTTCCCGGATCAGGACACGGCGCTGGCCAGGGCCCGCGAGTTCTGTCCGCCATCGTGACCTGATTTCATTGCCTTTTCTCTCCTGCGACCAAAAAGCTCTCTTTTGCGTCCGACCCGAGCTTGCCACATCCCTGTCATACCAGGGGTGCTTGGCGGCGATGCCAGCCTCGGGGACATGGCAAACTTGAAACGCAAGATACGTCTCGAGATCGCGGTACTGGCGGTCGCTATCTATTTCGCAGCCATTCTGAACCTGCCGTTCTGGCGCGCGGTCCGTCGGGCCGTGGACCCGCACAGTCTGTACGACGTGATGTTCCTCGCCGCCGTCGCCGTAGCCGTCGTAGCGGTCTTCAACCTGGTGCTGACCATTCTGGGCACGCGCCACACGTTCAAACCGCTGGTCATGCTGCTGCTGCCGGTAACGGCGGCTGCCAGCTATTTCATGTGGGAATACGGCATCGTCATCGATGTCCACATGATCCGCAACGTGTTCGAGACGGACCCGCGCGAGGCCGGCGACCTCACGACTTTGCATATGATCGTTGCTGTGCTTCTGGGCGGCGTCCTCCCAACCGTTGCGGTGTGGTTCTGGCCGATCGATTACCGTCCGTTCTGGAGTGAAGTGAAGTACAAGACCGGCGTCGGCGTCGTCTCCGCCGTGCTCGCCGCTCTTGCTGTTGTTCCATTCATGGGCGCGGCGACATCGGTGTTCCGCGAACATACCGAGTTGCGCCTGACGCTCACGCCGTCCAACTATCTCGCCGCCTTGCAGCGCTATGCAGCGAAACACCGAATCACGGAACGTGCCATCGCCGCTCCCGTCGGCGAAGACGCGAAACTCGGCAACCTGTTCGCGCGCGACAAGACCAAGTCCCTTACCGTGCTCGTGATCGGAGAAACGGCGCGGGCCGCCAACTTTTCGCTCAACGGCTACGATCGCCAGACCAACCCCCGGCTGTCGGCCGTACCGGACCTCCTCTACTTCTCGTCAGTCAGATCGTGCGGAACCGACACGGCGCAATCCGTGCCGTGCATGTTTTCAACCGTGGGCCGCAAAGGCTTCAGTTCCGACATCGCTCGTCGACAGGAAGGATTGCTCGATATCCTCAAGCGTGTTGGTTTCGATGTGTTGTGGCGCGAGAACCAATCCGGTTGCAAAGGCGTTTGTGAGCGCGTTCGCGTGGAGGTTTTGACCGAATCCAAGACGCCGACATTTTACGACAACGGCGAGAGCCATGACGAAGTTCTGCTGTCCGGCCTGCCGGAAACGATTGCTGGTTTGCAGGGTCATGCCGTCATCGTCATGCATATGATGGGCAGCCACGGTCCGGCGTACTTCAAGCGATATCCGCGAAAGTTCGAAACGTTCACACCGGCGTGCAAGTCGACGAACGTGTCGCGGTGCACCTCTGACGAACTTCGCAACGCCTACGACAACACGATCACCTACACCGACCACGTGCTGGCGGAACTGATCGACATCCTTCGCAGGGGAGATGCGCAGGGCGTTCCGACGTCGATGATCTTCGTGTCGGATCACGGCGAGTCGCTCGGCGAGAACAACATCTACCTACACGGCATGCCTTACGCGATCGCGCCGGACTACCAGACCCACGTGCCGATGCTGGCGTGGTTCTCGCCCGCGTTCCGCAGCGCGACCGGCCTCGATGCAGCCTGCGCAGGCAATCAAACAGCACTCAAACTCAGCCACGATAATCTCTCGCATACGCTACTCGGCATGCTCGGCGTCGAGACCAAGGTTTACGATCCGGCGCTGGATATCTTCGCCGCGTGTCGCCCTCGTCCCGCCCGCTCCGAGCCGCCACGTGCTGGCATACAGGCCGCCCCGCAACTGTAACGGTGCATTTGACCGGGCGGTCTAAGGCTATTGCGGTGTCAGATACTTGAGTGCAGCGGTGGATAAAGCTCCGCCGACCACGCAGGGCAAGCCAAGCTCCACGTGACCGGTAACGCTTGCGGCCACGCATCCGAGCGCAAGAACCGTCTGGCCGGTCTGGCCCCACCACGCGAAATTACGGTTCTGCTCGGGACCTTTTGCCTTCAGCTCGTCGATCGAGGCCATTGCATACTTGCGAATGCGACCGAACTCGAAGGTCTCGGCGGCGAGGATCGCCTCGCGCAGCGGAGCGCGGACTTCCTCGGGCTGAGTGTTCATCTCGGCCTTGACGGCATCGAGCAGTTCCTTGTCCCGCGAGGCGTTGCTGGCGACCGTCCACTTAGCCATCGCACCGATGGTGAGCTTTTCGACGTCGTTTTTGTCCGTCGACCAGGCGAGTGCACTTACGATGCGCTTGATCGCCTGCTGTGAGCCGCTGCCGAAGTAATAGCCCCAGTGCGCGTCGAGCACGAACGAGCCTTCGTTAAGAGGCAGTTCGAACAGGGTTTTTCCGTCGCCATACAGGTACTTTTCGATGAGAACCTTGCGCGCCGGCATGCGCTCGACGAAGGCCGACAGCAACGGCTTCCATTCGGGAAGACCGGAGAACGCAATCGCCTTGACGAGGATCACCTGATCTTCGGGCGGCATCGGGAACATGGCCGAAATCAAGCGCTCGGCTTTGTCGCCGTTGTTACTCAACACACCGGCGATGAAGCCGGTATAGACGCCCGCGTTGTCGAGCTCGCGCAGCAACCCAAGGTCTCCCATCGCCTTCACAGCAACCGGCAGAAGCTCGGGCTCGGGCTTGGCGCGGTACCCGTTGATCCACTTCAAGACCGCTTCCTGCCGCGGAAACTGTTCCTTGACGGATGGCGCCTTCGTCTTGGCGAAAACGGGCAGCGCGAGTGCCAGTACGAACGCCGCCAGACAGATCGGCACGATGCGCACTAACGGATCCTCCTGTTGCGCGCGGCTGGATCTCAGGTCCTCACGCCGCGCCGGACGAGTGGTCAGCCCCGGCGTGGCCATTTTGTGGCGCAACCGTTTGATCCTCGCCGCCCAAGCGGCCCAGGTTGGGCAATTTGGAACACGATACCTGAACCGCGGCGACCACTTCGCGTATATTGAAGCATGATGCAAAACGTAGTCGTCGCATGCATCACATTGCTGGTAGCCGGCGGCATCGCCCTTCCTGTTTCGAACGGACCGGCGGCGGCGCGCCTCGGCGCCGCGCTAGATGCGCTTATTGTCGAAGGCGGCGTGCGGGTTTCGCGCGACATCGCCTACGGATCGCACGCGCGCCACCGGCTCGACGTCTACGAGCCGGAAACGGCGGACAGTAATGGCCCCGTCGCGATCTTCTACTATGGCGGCGGATGGACGGAGGGCGAAAGAGCCTACTACGCATTCATCGGCGCCGTGCTGGCCAGTCGCGGCATCACCACCATCATCCCCGATTACCGAATTCTATCCCCAAGTCGCTTTCTCCGCCTTTGTCGAAGACGCAGCGCTTGCCTATGCATGGGCGTCGAAAAACGTCGCGGCGAACGGCGCCGTATTGCGGCCGATCATCGTTGCCGGTCATTCGGCAGGAGCACACATCGCGGCAATGGAACATGAAGACGCTGGCCGAAGCGCTCAATCGCGCCGGTTCGCGTGCGGAAGCGATCGAGCTTCCTGGTATCGGCCACACCGGCATCGTCGCGGCCATTGCCCGGCCGTTGCGCTGGCGCGCGCCGGTGCTCGAGCACATGACGGCCTTCATCAAATCCCCGCTGGCGCCCGCAAAAGATTCGGTTACACCTTGACCGGTCCATACGCTTCTTGACGCCGCGCGCAACGAAGCCAATGTTCCCAGCCATGTCCGACACTCCAGCAGATCCGGTTTCGGAACCCATCGAGGAGGCCGCCGCCACGCTGCGTCCGACCGGACCCGACGTCATCGCGTCCTATCTCAAGTCGCTGACGTCTCAGCCCGGCGTCTACCGCATGCTCGATACGAAGGGTAACGTCATTTATGTCGGCAAGGCGCGTAGCCTGAAAGCGCGGGTGTCGAATTATGCGCGCATGGGCGGCCATACCAACCGCATCGCGCGCATGATCTCGGAAACGGCGGCGATGGAGTTCGTGACCGTTCGCACCGAGGCCGAGGCGTTGCTGCTTGAAGCTAACCTCATTAAGCGCTTTCGCCCGCGCTTCAACGTGCTGATGCGCGACGACAAATCGTTCCCATACATTCTGATCCGCCGCGACACGCCCTCGCCGCAGATCGTCAAGCATCGCGGCGCTCGGAACGTAAAAGGCGACTACTTCGGTCCCTTCGCTTCGGCAGGCGCCGTCAACCGCACCATCACCATGCTGCAGCGCGCATTTCTGCTGCGCACTTGCTCGGACAGTGTGTTCGATAGCCGCTCACGGCCCTGTCTTCTGTTCCAGATAAAGCGATGCGCCGGCCCATGCACCAACGAGATCGCGCACGAAGACTACGTGGCACTCGTCGACGAGGCCGTGCGCTTCCTGCGCGGGGAAAGCCAGAACGTGCGCGAGATGTATCAGCGCATCATGCAGGAAGCAGCGGAAGCGCTGGAGTTCGAAAAGGCCGCCAAGTACCGCAACAGGTTGTGGGCTCTCGCCCACGTTACAGCCGATCAATCGATCAATCCGGAAGGTGTCGAGGAAGCCGACATCTTCGCCGCTCATCAGGAAGGCGGACAGACGTGCATACAGGTATTCTTCTTCCGCACCGGACAGAATTGGGGCAACCGCGCCTACTTCCCCAAGGCCGACAAGTCGCTTCCCGTGGAGGAAGTGCTCGGCAGCTTCATCGCTCAGTTCTACGACGACAAGCCGGTGCCGCGACTCATTTTGCTGTCACATGACATAACTGAGCGTGAACTCATGGCCGACGCGCTATCCACCAAGACCGCGCGCAGGATCGAGATTCGGGTGCCGAGCCGTGGCACGAAGTCTGCTCTGGTCGAACATGCGCTTGCCAACGCCCGAGAGGCGCTCGGCCGCAAGCTGGCGGAAAGTTCGTCGCAGATGCGCCTGCTGGAGGCGACGGCTGACCGCTTTGGCCTTGCCGAGACGCCGCGCCGCGTGGAGGTCTACGATAACAGCCACATCTCCGGCACAAACGCCGTCGGCGCCATGATCGTCGCGGGACCGGAGGGCTTCGTAAAAAAGGAATATCGCAAGTTCAACATCACTTGGGACACGACTACGCCCGGCGACGATTACGCGATGATGCGCGAGGTCCTGACACGCCGCTTCAAGCGACTAGCGGTCAATTCTGCGCAAGCGGGCGTGGGCGGCGGCAAAAGCGGGACTGACGATCCGGCGGCGGCTCTCGCAGGAGCGGTGGACAAAGCGGATCTGGACCTCGCGGATGAAACCGCGTTTCCCGCCGGGCCGGATCTTGTCCTGATCGACGGCGGCGCCGGCCAGTTGGCCGTGGCGTGCGAAGTCATGGCTGAACTCGGCCTTTCCAACATCGCTCTTATAGGCGTTGCAAAGGGCCCTGACCGCGACGCCGGACGGGAGCACTTCCATGTTCCGGGCCGCTCCGCATCGTTCATGCTGGAGCCGCGCGATCCGGTTTTATACTTCGCGCAGCGGTTGAGAGACGAAGCGCATCGCTTCGCCATCGGCACGCACAGGGCCAAGCGCGCCAAGTCGATCAGCGCCAATCCGCTGGACGAGATCGACGGCATAGGCCCGACGCGACGCAGGGCTCTTATGGCCCATTTCGGCTCGGCCAAGTCCGTCAGCCGCGCGGGAATCGAGGATCTGAAAGCGGTCGACGGCATTTCCGCCGAGATGGCGCAAAAGATCTACGATTTCTTTCAGGAGAAATAACCATCGGTTCCGCCGCATTTCGGCTTCAATTGCCGCTTCCTCGCCTGGCGGCGAGCAAATTCGTATGGCCAATCTGCTTTAAAATCAGCAATACGGACGTCAATCGACGGAGCCGTGTCCAGTACATAAAAATACCAAATATAGATCTTCAAACTCATTGATGGCGGGCGGCCAGACAATATGCGTTCAAAAGCCAATGTTACGGCTTTGAATAACTCAAAGGGAGACGAAGTATGCTTCCCGCGCCTGACGCGCTCGATACCGGATCTACATTCCCCCACTCGCCAAGTCGCACGCGAAGCAAGATTATCTCTCGGCACCAGCAGCCGCTACCTCTCGCCGGCTTGACGGCCGCTGAGCATGCCTTGCTTGGCTCGACGGAATGGACACCGCCGGGTTCCCCCCGTCAGGGGATCATGCCGACCGCGCTCACGACGATCTTGGGCATCGGCCGCCAATTGAACTTACCGCCCTTCGGTTGGATCTTGACACAGCGTGACTATCAGCGGGCGCCGTTGGGGATCGCCATGATGCCGGATCAACTTGCACAAGCCGCGTCGGGCGGTGAATGGCGATCGCAGACCCGCCAGCAGCAGGGGTTACATCACGTGACCGGCAACGAACGCAATGCGACCCTGTTGCTGCGCGAAACAGGCCGCATCGGGGCAAAGCTCGGCGTGTCGGGTGCGCTCGTTGCCATGGGCTATCTTCTGGCAGGCAAGTTCGAGGGCAACGCGGAAAAAGCCACAGAAACACAATGGGAAAGCTTGCAAATCGAACGCGAGGGGATCGGCAAAACTCAATCCCGCGCTTCAACCAACATGGCCTCGGTGGAAACCGCTTATAGCGGCACGATTGCGCCCGAGGGATTAAAGCTCGAACAGAACTTAACGATTCCAACTGCGGGCGATGTTGCGACGCCGTCGCGCGCCGAGTCATCCGTCAGCACGAAACAGTTTCTCGTGGATATTCCTGCCGCCCCACCTCAGGAGCTCGATCCTCTGAGCGTGATCGTCGTCAATGGATTGCCGAACGGGACCACGCTGTCAGCAGGCGTTCAATCGTCGCTGACGCGGTGGGCAGTTGCATTGGGCGATACGTCGAACCTGACAGTAACGCTGCCCCAAGGCACGACAGGCCGGGTGCGTGCCGGAGTAGAAATTGTCAATCGCAACGGCACGCCGCTGGGCACATTCAACGTCGAACTCGATGTCCCGCCACCGCCGCCGCAGCCGGTCGTGAGCCCGCATGTCGAAGGAAATGCCGTACCGCCCGAGAGGCCGGCCGAGCGTCTGACGCCACCCACTCCCAAACCGGCCGTCAAGAAAATGGCTCAGAGGATATCCGAAGAGAGGCAGCTGGCACCGCAGGGCAAATCGACCGAAGCCAAAAAGGCAATGCCGTCGAAAGTCGTGCTTGTTTCAAAGACCAAGCTGGCGCCTGCTGCTCCAGCCATGGAGGTCAAATCAGCACCGAACGTCACAAGCTCTCCCTCATTCGCCGCGGGCCTCGGGGGACCGCTGTTCTCGCTGTTCTCAAAGACGACGGTGGCGGGGCCGCCAGCTGATGCCCAGCCGGTCGTTCCCGCAGACGCCCGCAGCGTCACGATGCGCGGGTTTGCCCCGCCGACCCAGGAGCCTTAGTTCCCGATCTGGCCGGCGTCACGTTCAAAAAACCGGGCCAGCCAGAGCAGCACAGGAAAAGCAAATGCCCAAACCATTGCGATGACCGAAAAGGCAAGCCAGCGTGGTTCAGCTATCGTGATGGCGCCCAGCCTCTCGCCGATCACATAGGATTGGGGGCCACCAACCGCAGCGAGTACGCCGCCCGCCAGGAGTCGCGTCTTCAACCACACCAGGCTGACGTTGAGCGTCGTAGCGAACACGGCCCACAGCAGAACGATCCACGCTGGCGGCACCCCCGCGACGGGGCCGGGCGAAGCGTACGTTACGAACGTGGCCATCAGCACGCCCTCGACGGCTAGGCCGATCAGCATGCCGAGGCCAATTACCGCCGCGTCGAAGCGACGGTGGCGCGTCACGGCCAAGTGAAGCATGATCGCCACAGCGCAGACGCTTGCAGCCACCACTGGCCAGCCCGCTGAAGCAGCCAGAACGCTGACGATCCAAGCGGCATAAAAGACAGCAATATTTACTGCAATCCGCATTCTTCCCCCCGCAATGCAACCCCTCTCACCACGTCTTTCTTGCGCTGGCGGATCACTTAACCGCGCCGGCAGTCGGCACGGCCCCATTGACGACGAAGGCTTCGGATGGTGTTAGAGTTCATTTATGGATCAATTAGCTTCCCGCAGCCAGTCGCTGAGCCTTCCTAACGTGCTGACGTATGCGCGAATCGCGGCGGTTCCGGGCCTCGTCGCCTGTCTGTTTTTTTTGAATGGCGACGTGGCGCGATGGGCAGCTTTCGGCTTGTTCGTGGCCGCCGCCATCACGGACTGGCTCGATGGCTACCTGGCGCGGGCGTGGGAGCAGCAATCGACGCTTGGCCGCATGCTCGACCCGATCGCCGACAAGCTGATCGTCGGCGCGGCCTTGATGATGCTCGTCCACGACAACACCATCACCGGCATCTCGGTGTGGGCCGCCGTCATCATTCTGTGCCGCGAGATCCTCGTATCCGGCCTGCGGGAGTTTCTCGCCGAACTCCAGGTGAGGATTTACGTCACCCAACTCGCCAAGTGGAAGACCACGTTGCAGATGGTTGCGCTTGCCGTGCTCCTAGCCGGTCCCGCAGCGGACAAGATCGTCCCCGGCTGCACCATTGCCGGTTTGTTGCTCTTGTGGCTCGCTGCCCTGCTGACGCTCGTCACCGGGTACGACTATCTGAAGGCCGGCGTCCGTCACGCGATGGAGCGCTAATCGGCATGTCCAGCACAGGCAGATCCAGCATTCGGCTTTTGTATTTTGCCTGGGTTCGCGAGAAGGTCGGCCGCGCCGAGGAAACCGTTGTCCTGCCGCCGCAGATCGCGGAGGCAACCGTGGCCGACCTGGTTGGGTGGCTGACGTCGCGCGGGCCGGAATTCGAAGCCGCTTTCGCACGCCCCCAGCTGATCCGCGCCGCTGTCGACCGGACGCAAGTCAAGGCGACGGCCAGCATCGCGGGCGCGCGCGAGATTGCCTTCTTCCCGCCCGTTACCGGTGGATGAACGCATGAGCGTGAGGTTGCAAACATGTGACTTCGACATCGGGGCCGAAGTGGCAGCGGTGACGAAGAACCGGTCCGATATCGGCGCCGTGGTAACCTTCACAGGGACAGTGCGCGGAACGTCCCACGGCCACCCGATCATAGCCATGACGCTCGAGCATTATCCTGGCATGACCGAATCCGAGTTGGAGCGCATCGAAATCGAAGCACATCGCCGCTGGCTCCTGCAGGCAAGCCTGATCGTCCACAGGATTGGAGACCTTCACCCCGGAGACAACATCGTGCTCGTCGTCACGGCATCCGCGCATCGCCACGCAGCATTCGCAGCAGCGGAATTCCTTATGGATTACCTGAAGACGAGCGCACCTTTCTGGAAGAAGGAAGCCAGCCCCGACGGGCGCAGCGATTGGGTAGACTCGCGCGATAGCGACGATGAAGCCATGGCCCGATGGGCAACCGGCTCGCCCGCGTTAGTGAAGGATTAACCTTTCCTGTTCCATAACAAAGTCCAATAGCGTCCCGGAAAACGCCATCATCGCCGGGCACGCTACAGACTTTCCCGCAATCGGTTGTTGTATTGCGTAGACGGGGGTCGTCGGAATGTGGACTGGCTGGTCGCGATGCCTCGCATCGCTGACACTCATGTCTTTGACAGCGTGCAGTGGTTTAGCCTCTGCTGAAGACGTCGACCCGTTGGCGGCGATGTCCGCCGGAACCGTGGCCGACAGGGCCATGACCGTCGCATCGTCTCCCCCTCCCGCCACTCAGGCGACGTCTGCCGCCAAAGCGGACACCGTTCGAACGCGCTTCCTCATAGGGCTGGAAAAGACCGTCGAGTTTGACGTTTCCACGCTTACCAATCCCAACCGCGTCGTCATCGAGCTTCCTGATATCTCTCTGCGATTGCCCGAGCAGCCCAAGAGCGCCGTCGGCCTAGTGAGTGGCTTCCGGGGCGGCAAGTCAGGGGCGGGCAAGACGCGCGTCGTCATCGACGTGACCGAGCCCGTCGTCGTCGACAGCTCGCGGATCGAAGCTAGCAGGGACGGCAAGACGCATCAGCTCGCACTCGAGATCGTGGCCACGCGTTCGTTGGTGAAGACCGCCAGGAAGCCTTTCAAAATCGCCCCATACTCTCTCGGTGCTACCGGTCTTGCGGTGCCCATGCCGCAGCCTCCCCTTCCTCAGCGCGCCATCCGCCCCGACGTGATGAAGGCCAAGGCCTATCGGCCGATCATCGTTATCGATCCGGGCCATGGCGGCGACGACTCCGGCGCTGTCAAGAACGGCGCCGTCGAGAAGGACGTCGTGCTCGCCTTTGCCAAGGTGCTGCGCGATAAGATCGAGGCCACGGGCCGCTACAAAGTTCTCATGACGCGCGACACCGATACGTTCATTCCTCTCGACGAGCGCCGCGCCTTCGCCGAACGCCACAATGCGGCGCTGTTCATCGCCGTCCACGCCGATTACGCGACTACGCGGGCGCGCGGCGCGACGATCTATTCGCTGCGTGAGAAGGTAGCCCAGTCTCTGAAGCGATCCGCTAAGGGCGATGTATCCGACAACGTATTGTCGAGCGACGAAGTGACCGCCGTAAAGAAAGTCGGCGAGGGCGATGAGGATGTCTCGGTGGTGCGCAACATTCTGGCGGATCTCGCCCAGCGCGAAGTCGACATGACTGTGGAGCGCACCAACATCCTGTCGCGTTCCGTCATCGAATACATGGGTGAAACCACAAAGATGCGCGACGATCCCGATCAGCAGGCCGCATTCCGTGTCCTGAAGACGGCGCAGTTCCCGTCCGTTCTGATCGAACTTGCCTACGTCACCAACAAGGAAGACGCCGAACAGCTGAAATCGACCACGTGGCGCGAGAAGGTCGCGGATTCGATCACCACGGCCGTCGAAAACTACTTCAGCTATCAGATCGCCCGGCTGCCGATGTAGCTTGCAGGTACGCCCGCCGTTTGCCGCGCACGACAAAAAAGGCCGGTCCGATGGGACCGGCCTTTCCCGTTCTACGTGGCCGGCGCGGATCGCACACCCGCCGGCAAGAGGTCAATCAGATGCTACTTGGAGGATGCGACGGTTTAAGTCGCCAGAGAAGCACGAAATCCCAGTATGGATCGAACCTGTTTGTTGGTTTGCGCTGTGGGGACGACAAGAGAAACGATGGTACGAACCATGGACGAAAGTGCTTCAGCATAAGGCACTCCATCTTCAGTAAGAGGACCGCTCCGTGCGCCCCGCGGAGCGCGCGATTCCTCATCCGGAAACACAGAAACGCACGATGGACAGCGCCTGGGTCGGCACGTTCCTTCGATGGCCGTGCTGGATTTGGAAAACGTGGTGCGGCGATCTTGGACGGCTGTTTTAAAGAGACGTGGTGCTGACATGATCGATGCTCCCTCGGGCGGCGCCGTCCAGGCCCACCACGCGTCGACCACGTTGTTCGCCAGCTTTAAGCGCTGGCTCAGAGCAGACAAGGGATGTCCCCCTCGGGTCTCCGACGCACGCACTCGCCAATCCACCACCAGCCGTTAGGCTAGCGATGGTTCGGAAGAGATGCTCTCTTCACAATCTGAATCTTAAGTGATTCGTCGAGGCTGCGTATGACGACTTTGCAAGCATTGCATGCACAGCGGCGCGGCAGCGTTAAAGATGCATCAGCCGAAGCGTCAACGCGGCAGCCGCTGATCCTTCCCGGCCGACCCCTGGACAGCTTTCTGAACCTTTTCGAAGGCACGAACCTCGATCTGCCGGATGCGCTCGCGGCTGACACCGAACTCCGCGGAAAGATCCTCGAGCGTGACTGGTTCCTCTGCCAGCCTGCGGGCTTCGAAAATGCGCCGCTCACGGTCGCTGAGGCCCGACAAGGCATTCTGCAGATAGGCCCTGCGGCGCGACAGTTCCTCCGTCTCGACCAGGATTTGTTCCTGGTCGGGCCGATCGTCCACCAGCCAGTCCTGCCACTCGCCTGACTTCAGAATCGGCGCGTACCGGAGCATTCAGCGAGCTGTCGCCGCCAAGCCGGCGATTCATCGAGACAACGTCATCCTCGCTGACGCCGAGCTTCTTTGCGATGGCCGTGACGTGCTCGGGCCTGAGGTCGCCCTCTTCAAGAGCCTGTAACTGGCTCTTGGTGCGGCGCAGATTGAAGAAAAGCTTCTTCTGGGCGGCCGTCGTACCGAGCTTTACGAGGCTCCACGAGCGCAGGATGTATTCCTGAATTGATGCGCGGATCCACCACATGGCGTAGGTCGCAAGGCGAAAGCCGCGATCAGGCTCGAACTTCTTGACAGCCTGCATCAGACCGACGTTACCCTCGGAAATGATCTCGCCCACCGGCAGGCCATACCCGCGATAGCCCATGGCGATGCGCGCCACTAGCCGCAGGTGCGACGTGATCAGCTTGTGCGCCGCGTTCGTGTCGCCATGCTCCTGCCAACGCTTGGCCAGCATGTACTCCTCGTCCGGCTGCAGCATCGGGAACTTGCGGATTTCTTCCAGATAGCGCGAAAGGCCCACCGAGCCGTTCGCAATCGTCGGAAGTGTCTTGGTCGCCATGTCGTCCTTATCGGGCGCCGCTTCGGGTGCAGTTGGCCCGCTCCTTGGTTTGCCATGATCAATCATACGCCATCACAACGCGTGAGATTGTATCCGCCGCATTGTCGCGCCTCAAATTACAACGCGGAAATACCGATCACGGCGCATCACACCTTGCGACGCAGCGGGAGGGGGCAGGCAGCGAGTTGCTTTTCAGCGCTTCGAATGCGCCGGGCTTTCTACGCCTAACGCATTGACAAGACTTGCCATATCTTCCGGAATCAGGCTTTCGAAGCGTAAGGGTTTTGAGTTGCGCGGATGAGCAAACCCGAGCACGGAGGCATGCAGCGCTTGCCGGCCCAGCGCATCCAGCGCGGCCCGTGCCTCGGTCGGTAAGGTCCCGCGCGCCGACTTGAAACCGGCTCCATAAAGGGGATCTCCCAAAATCGGATGGCCGATATGAGCCATATGCACCCTGATCTGATGCGTGCGGCCGGTTTCCAGCCGCAGCCTCACGAGAGACGCAACCGGTTTGCCATCTGCATTCCGGAAAACCCGCAGCACGTCGTAGTGCGTGACTGCGTGGCGGCCGCCCTGGCCGCGCGCCACCGCGATCTTCGTGCGATTTGCGACCGAGCGGCCGAGCGGCGCGTCGATGCTGCCGCTGATCCGAATCGGCTCGCCCCAGACGAGCGCAAGATAAGCGCGCTCGAGGCGGCCATCAGCACCATGCGAGGCAAACTGCTCGCTCAGTTCGCGATGCGATATGTCTGACTTTGCCACCACCAGCAGCCCCGAAGTGTCCTTGTCGAGCCGGTGAACGATACCGGGCCGCTTGACGCCGCCGATGCCCGAAAGGCTATCGCCGCAGTGCTTGATGAGTGCGTTGACGAGCGTTCCGGTCTGGTGGCCGGCAGCCGGATGCACGACCAGACCAGCAGGCTTGTCGATGACGATGAGATGGGCATCCTCGAAGACTACGTTGAGCGGTATATCCTCGCCGGCCGGCACCGCCGGCTCAGTCTGCGGAACAGTCAACGTGAAGACATCGCCGGTTCGCACCTTGGCGCCCGGATCGACAGCGGCGACAGTGGCGGACATGACATGCCCGGCCTTGATGAACGCCTGGAGCCGCGCCCGTGACAGCGCGCCGACGCGCGACGCCAGCAAGCGATCGAGACGCATTCCGTCTTCTTCCCGTCCGACCGTCACGGCCACGGGACGTGAAATCGCTTCTGGTTCGTCCAATAGGTCTGTCATGGGCGTGTTGTAGCCGAACGCGGCCAAACCGGAAGCGTCACCAAGCGCCAAACCAACATCCAGCTTGATCACTCATTCCTAGTCCCCTATACGAAAAGCAGCGCCAGCCCCGTTCGTCTAGTGGCCTAGGACACCCGCCTCTCACGTGGGCAACAGGGATTCGAATTCCCTACGGGGCGCCAAAATCAAGATTTAATCCTTTGATTTTCTTGATATATTGCAGATCAGAATTGGACCGGCCCCAACGGCGGCCCCAATTGCTAACGGTCACTCTCTCCGCCACCACTCATTGAACGTGCTAGTATATTTCAACTTTCGGGCGCTCAGCCCATGTTTCCGCCCATGCTTCAAAGGTCGGTGGCAGGCATATCGCCGATACCGCAGAGGTCAGCCTCACGCAAGCTTGAGCCAGCTCGGGCATCGATTGGTTAGCCCGAGGTCAGGTTCACCGAAATCAAGTCAGCTTGAGGCAAAGTTGAGTAAGGTTCGGGTCAGGTTAGGCGGTCGCTCAATCCCGCAGTCGTCAGCCCGGTCCTACCGGTAAACGAGTGCCGCAGCAGTTCGAGCGGCGTGCCGTCGAAGTTCTCCACCGTAAACATGCGGCCGTTGCTCAGGTTGCCGTTATGCGGAATGGCAAGCACCTCCGAGCGTGTTCTGCTTTTCAAAATCGGCAAGGTGCCGCCAGAGATCCTCCGGGTTCTTGCTGTCATACTGGGAGTAGGGAACCGTGCGGTTGGCGACGGTCGAGTCGCTCGCGGAAACCATGAGGTTGGCGGGCCCATGCAGCGTGTTAAACCCGTGCTGAAGGACCTTGACCGAAACCGGATCGCGTGACCGGAACCCGAGGTCGACGTCGACCCAGGTCGGAATGCGGTGGATCGCACCTTCTGGTCAGGGCTTGGGGCTGAGGCGCCGGGGACCTGCTCCGCCGTGTATCGGTACTCGATCTCGGTGAACGCATTGACGCTGAAACCATCTGCGAATGGTAGCCCGCTGGCTCCGGCCCTGATGCCGTGCTCGGCATTGGCGGGGATGAAAAGAGCGGTTCCGGCGGCAATCACGAACTCCTTTCCCGTCGACGGTCGCGATCCCTTCTCCGGCAAGCCCGAGGTAGAACTCCGCGGGATCGTGGCGGTGCAGGCCGAGCCATCCGCCTGGTTTCACCTCGGCGACGCCAAGCACCAGTCCGTGTGATGGGGTGCGATCGGATGATATGAGCGTGTGCCACGTCACGTTCCCGTGGATCGGGTGCTCCTCGCCTTCACGCGGGACGTCTGCGGCGGAAACCGCAAAGGCTCGACCAGATGTGTCGACCGAGGGGTCTGCGGCGAGTTCTGTCATGGTCTGTTTTCCTACCTAGGATCGACTGCGCTTCAGGCGAATACCATCTCCCGCGCCGTCAGGAATTGCGAGTTCGGCGTGTTCGGCGGCCAAGGCCTCGAGCCTGCCAGAAAACGGCTCTGGCCATTGCGCCGCGCGCGGCGTTGCGCCTGTCGTATCGACGCACAGCAGCAGTTGCTCGGTCGTCGCCAAAAGCGTCCCATCGCCAGCGTGAAGCATTTCTGCCCATACCCGCATTCGCTTGTTGTCAGCCTCGAGGATACGGCCGAACAGAACCAGCGGCGCATTTCCGGCTGCTTCGTGCAAGTAACGGATCATCATGGCGACGGTATAGATCGTGTGCCCCGTATCTGCGCGGCCAGAGGCATCCAACCCCAAGTGATCGGTCATCACCATCAGGGCTTCGCTGAACGCCTCAGCATATGCCGCATCATTCATGTGACCGTTGAAGTCGAGCCATTCGGGCTTTACCGAAACTTCCATCAATGGAAATGGAGCAACTGCTGACATCGTTGGCTCTCGTATGGAATTCCGTCAGATATGGCCCGGCCGGTCTTCAGCTTCAGGCCAATACTTTTTCACAAGCGCTAGAAGCTCGATCAAGAAGTCGTCGCGACGGCGCTCGAGTTCTTTGATGGACCGGCCGGCCGCCTGATGCTCGCAGCCGTCAACGACCCTGTCGATCAGCTCTTCCGTGAGTTCAGGAGCTACCAGCTTGGTCCATGGCAGTTTGAGTGCCGAGCCGAACTGATGCAGCATGTGGCGCATGCCACCGTCGCCACCCGCAAGGTGGAAGGTGAGGAACGTTCCCATGAGCGACCACCTGAGACCACATCCATAAACGACCGCCGCATCTATTTCTTCGGTCGTGGCGACGCCGTCATTAACGAGCCACAGAGCCTCACGCCAAAGGGCTTCCATCAAACGGTCGGCCACGAAACCCTCCACCTCGCGCTTGATATGGAGTGGACGCATGCCCATCGAACAGTAGAAGCTTTTCGTCCGCTCGATGGTCTCCGCGGAAGTCTTATCGCCGCCGATGACCTCCACCAGCGGTAAGAGATAAACCGGATTGAACGGATGGCCGACGACGAAGCGGTCGGCTCGCCTGCAACGTGCCGAAAGGCGGCTTGGAAGAAGTCCCGACGTCGACGATGCGATGATTGCATCGGGGTCTGCAGAAGCGTCTATCCCCGCGAGCAGTGCCTGTTTGAGGTCTTCTCTCTCCGGTGCGTTCTCCTGAATGAAGCCGGCGCCGGTTATGCACTCCTCGACTGTCGAGCAGTAGCGCATGCGATCTGGCGACGAACCCGGTATCAGGCCGGAGCGCTGCAGCGCAGGCCACGCATTGGCTACGGCATTGCGCAGCCGGGCTTCGCCATATGGATCGGGGTCATAGGCGCGCACGTCCAGGCCGTTCGACAGGGCGCGCGCGGCCCATCCGGCGCCGATGACGCCGGTGCCGATGATGGCCATTGTGGAAGTCTTCTGCGAAGATTGCGACGACATGGATTTTCAATCCGCCTGAAATGCGCGCTCACATGGGAGCTCGACCCGCTGCTGCTATTCAAGTCATCGCTGCTTCGTCAGTCGCAGCTTCACTCTCGCTTCGGCAGGTGAAAGAACCCGCGCGCCCATGCGCTCAACGATCTCGCGTGCGCGTGCGACCAAGTTCCCGTTTGAGGCTGGAACGCCTTTATCCAGCCAGAGATTATCCTCCAGGCCTACACGGACATGGCCGCCGAGAACGGCGGCTTGCGCAACGAAGGCCATCTGCAGCCGCCCAATCGCAAACGCGGCCCAACTGGCTCCGGGCGGTAAATGATTTCGCATACTGAGAAGCGCATCGGTCGTTGCCTCTGCGCCCCAGGGGATGCCAAGACAGATCTGGAACAACGGCGGTTCGTCGATCAGTCCGTCCTTGATCAACTGCTTGGCCAGCCAGATATGGCCAAGTTCGAAAGCTTCGATTTCCGGCTTGACGCCGGCCGCCTGAATTCGACGCGCCATCTCTCGTAGCACATCGGCCGTTGCAATGAATGCTCCGTCGCCGAAGTTGAGCGACCCGCAATCCAAAGTGCAGATCTCTGGCCGCAACTCCTCGACATGAACGACGCGCTCCGCAGCGTTTACCATGTCCGTATTGGGACCGCCCGCCACCGGATTCGACGGATCGAAGAAGAAATCACCGCCCATGCCGGCCGTGAGATTGATAACGACATCGATGTCGGTGGCGCGAATGTAACCGACTGCTTCCCTGTAAAGCGCGGGGTCGCGTGCAGGCTTTCCGGTAATCGGATTGCGCACGTGCAAATGAGCGATTGCAGCACCTGCTTTTGCAGCCTCGATCGCCGCATCGGCAATCTGGCGCGGCGTAACGGGAATAGCCGGATGTTTTCCGACCGTGTCGCCCGCGCCTGTGACCGCACAGGTGATGATGACTTCCGAATTCATCACTTCTCTCCGTTCTGCAATCTGGTGAAGGGTTGCTCTCCGGACGCTTCGAGGGATATGCCAGATTTATTTTGATTGGCCAATCAATTTTTGCTGGATGCAGATCGTGCGTTCGTGCTAGAGCCTGCACACGCTTTGTGAGACCGGACCAGTTTTCGCCGCGAGGCCCGGATGGAATTCGCTCTTTCCGAAGAACAAGAGATGATTGTTCGCACGACGCGGGATTTCGTCGTCAACGAACTTTTTCCCTATGAAGCTGAAATCGAGGCCACCGGGGTTCTTCGCAACGAACTACGCGATGAACTCAAGGCAAAGGCCATCGAACTCGGGCTGTATGCCGCCAACATGCCGATTGAAGTCGGCGGTGCCGGGCTCGATACGGTGACCTGGGTCCTATATGAACGGGAGCTTGGCCGCACCAGTTATGCGCTTCACTGGAACTGCGTGGCTCGGCCTTCGAACATTCTGCTGGCCTGCAACGGCGAGCAGCGAGAAAAGTATCTGTTTCCATCCATCCGGGGCGAAACGTCCGACTGTCTTGCGATGACGGAGCCGGACGTAGGCTCGGATCTGCGCGGCATGAAGACCACGGCGCGCGTCGATGGCGGCGATTTCGTCATCAATGGCACCAAGCACTTCATCAGCCATGCGGACGAGGCGGATTTTGTCATCTTGTTTGCCGCCACCGGTGAAGAAGACGCCCCGCGCGGCAAGCGGAAACTAATCACGGCTTTCCTGATTGACATGGACACGCCCGGCTTCACCGTGCGCGACGGCTACAGGAATGTGTCGCACCGGGGCTACAACAACAGCATTCTTGAATTCAATGAGTGCCGCGTACCAAGGTCCCAGATTCTCGGTGAGATTCACAAGGGCTTCGACGTTGCAAACGAGTGGCTAGGCGCCACGCGTTTGCAGGTTGCTGCCACCTGCCTCGGCAGAGCGGAGCGGGCGCTCGAACTTGCCAAACAGTGGTCGGTCGACCGGGTTCAGTTCGGCCAGCAGATTGGAAAATTCCAGGGCATCTCATTCAAGCTCGCCGACATGGCGATGGAGTTAAGGGCCGCCGAACTGCTGACGCTCGAAGCCGCCTGGAAGTTCGATCAGAAGACGGTGACCGACACGGACATGGCCATGGCAAAGCTCAAGGCCACCGAGATGCTCGCCTTTGTTGCCGATGAGGCGATCCAGATTCATGGCGGCATGGGGCTGATGTCGGACCTGCCCCTCGAGCGGATCTGGCGCGACGCGCGGGTCGAACGTATCTGGGAAGGTACTTCCGAGATTCAGCGTCACATCATTTCGCGCGCGTTGCTGAGACCGCTGGGAGGCTGATCAGTGCGGCGCGATCTCTCCCGTTTGCTGTTTCCAAGATCGCTGGCCGTCATCGGCGGCAGCGAGTGCGATATCGCGGTCCGCCGGACGCGGGAGTTTGCCTTTGATGGTGTCATTCATACGGTTCATCCGAAGCGGGACGAATTGGGCGGGATCAAGACGGTCGCCTCAGTCGATCTGATCGAAGGTCCGATCGATGCGGCCTTCGTTGCCGTAAAGCGCGAACCGACGATCGAGATCGTTCGGACATTGCGTAAGAAGGGATGCGGTGGCGCCGTGATCTATGCCTCCGGCTTTGCTGAAGCGGGGGCCGAGGATCTTCAGGATGCGCTGCTGGCTGCCGCCGACGGTATGCCGTTGATGGGACCGAATTGCTACGGATATGTCAACAGCATCGCGCGAGTCGCACTTTGGCCCGATGAGCACGGAATTGATGTGCTTAATCGCGGCGTGGCGATCGTCAGTCAATCGGGTAACATCGCCTGTAACCTCGCCATGACGCGGCGTGCGCTGCCGCTCGCGGGTATCTTCACCGTCGGCAACATCGCCGATGTCGATATTGGCGACATGGTCGAAGCCTTGGCATCGGACGATCGGGTAACCGCGATCGGCCTTCACATAGAGGGCCTGCGGGACGTGAGAGCCTTTGCCCGTGCGGCGGCGTTCGCAAAGTCCCGAAAGAAGCCGCTGATCGCGCTCAAAACCGGCCGCTCGGAGCAGGGAGCACGGGCAACGCTCAGCCACACCTCGTCACTGGCAGGTGCCGATACCCTCTACGATGCTCTCTTTGCGCGCTACGGCATTGCCCGCGTGGCCTCGGTGACGGCCTTCGTCGAGACGCTGAAGTTTCTGCATTATTGCGGTCCGCTTGCCGACAGCCGCCTAGTGTCGATGAGTTGCTCAGGCGGTGAAGCAGCGCTGATCGCAGATATGGCGCTCGACAGGAAGGTCAGCTTTCCGCCTTTCGATGAGGCGACCAGGCAGAACGTTTCCGCGACGCTCAGTGAGTTCATTACCATCGACAACCCGCTCGACTACCACACCTTCATTTGGCGGCAGGAAGATAAGCTGGCAGCCACCTTCAGTGCAGCCCTTTCCGGCGGCTTTGATCTCGGTCTGCTGGTTCTCGACGTTCCCACCAGATCACACATGAGCCCCGCTGCATGGCTGACGACGGCGCGCGCATTTCAGCGGGCGGCGACCGAAACCGAGGCGCGCGCGGCGATCGTCGCGACGCTGCCCGAGTGCATGCCGCTCGACCTGGCATATGAACTGGCCGCCCACGGCATCGCCCCCATGATGGGTCTTGATGATGCGCTGACTGCCTTCGAGGCCGCGGCCACCATCGGCCGCCACTGGGATCGAAGCGATTCCTTGGACCTGTTGCCGATTGCGCGGCGTGGCAAGGACAGCTCGGTGCTCAGCGAGTTCGAGGCGAAGGCACTTCTGAAGGTCCATGGACTCAATGTTCCGGATGGAACGATCTGCGCGGCAAACGACGCGGCAACAGCGGCGGATCGGATCGGCTACCCTGTCACTTTGAAGGTCTCTTCGTCGACAATCGTCCACAAGACAGAGGCCGGCGGCGTCGCCTTAAACCTTGGCACGCGGGAGGATGTCACACGCGAAGCAGAGAGACTCGGCACGCTCTGGCAGGAACTACTGGTCGAGCGCATGGTGACGGGCGCGGTTGCCGAGCTCATTGTCGGCGTCTCGCGGGACCCGCAGTTCGGCCTGGCATTGGTCATTGGTGCCGGCGGCGTGCTGACCGAGTTTCTCAAGGACACTGCAACGCTGCTGCTTCCGACAAATCGGGCCGAGATAGAGCAAGCACTACGGTCATTGAAAGTCTGGACCTTGATCGAAGGACATCGAGGCAAGCGGGGGGACGCCAGAGCGACGATCGACGCCATCGAAGCGGTCGCACGCTTCGCGGAGAACCACGATAGCCTGATCGATGAACTCGACGTTAATCCGCTACTCGTCCTTCCGGACGGCGCCATCGCGGTCGATGCTTTCATCCGGATGAGAACCCCATGACCACACCGATCGTAACGAAGCGCAGCGGCCCAGTTCTCGAGGTCGCCATCGATAGGCCGATAGCCAATGCTATCGATGCCGCGACCAGCCGCATCATGGGAGAGATATTTGCCGGCTTTCGCGACGACCCGAAACTGCGGGTCGCAATTCTTACCGCGGCAGGTGAGAAGTTCTTTTGCCCGGGGTGGGACCTCAAAGCAGCTGCGGACGGCGAGCCGCCGGACTCCGACTACGGTGTCGGTGGCTTTGGCGGACTGCAGGAACTTCCGGGCCTCAACAAGCCGGTGATCTGCGCTGTGAACGGTCTGGCATTCGGCGGCGGCTTCGAGATCATGCTGTCGTGCGACATCATCATCGCAGCCGAGCACGCCACGTTCGCCCTGCCGGAAATCAACTCCGGAACCGTGGCGGACGCCGCCAGCATCAAGCTGCCTCGCCGCATTCCCTATCACGTAGCTATGGAGCTTCTTTTCACGGGCCGCAGGTTCGACGCTATCGAAGCCAAGCAGTGGGGACTGGTGAACGAGATCGTACCGGCGGACGGGCTGATGCAGCGCGCACGCGCGTTGGCTGCTGAACTTGCCGACGGGCCGCCGCTCGTCTTTGCGGCGATCAAGGAAATCGTGCGAGAGACGGCGCATCTACCGATTTCAGGAGGCGTTCGACCTCGTCACGAAGCGGCGTCTCGAGACGGTGGACACACTATACGCCAGCGAAGACCAACAGGAGGGAGCGCGCGCATTTGCGGAAAAGCGCAAACCGCATTGGAAAGGCCGCTAGCGCTTCAACCCTTCCACGTCGAAGCACTGGGGAAAGAACGCCGATGCGCACGTATAGACTGTGCGCAGGCATTCTTTGCGGGAGTAAGGCGCGCCTGTGGTGATCAGATCGAGCCAGAGCCCTTCCATGGTGACGCGGATGACGCGAGCCACGCGCACAGGCTTGAGCTTGCTGCCGCTCGTTGTCATCAGTTGCGCGCAAATGCCTTCGAGGACGCGAATGTATTCTGCGTCCGTCGCTCCACATTCCTGCTGGTAGTACGGACGACTTTGCGCTTCACCCCAGAACGTGCACCAAGCCATCAGGCGGGTAGGCGTGTAGATCTTCTCGTTGAAGTCGGCCTGAATGAGGGCATCGAGTTGGCGCGCGGGAAGGTCACCTGCGTTGCCGAATGCTTCCTGCCAGTTCGCCCGATACTCCGCTGCCATATAGCGCAGCGTCTCGATCAGCAGCTTCTCCTTGGTTTCGAAGTGAAAGTTGACAAGGCCATAAGACAAGCCCGCGGCCTCTGCGACGTCCTGCAGCTTCAGGCCTGTCTGCCCCTTCTGGGCGAGCATCGTGATGGTCGCCTCGATCAGCTGCTGCTGGCGGATCTGGCGGGTTGCCTTACGCGGCACAGGTGATGCAGCTTTTGTCTTCATGAGTGCGGCCATCAATATTGACCTTCTGTAACGCAGTGCTTCTCCTCGCAGAGGCGAGAGCAAATGAAAAGACCGAAATCGACGCCACGGCAAGTCCAATCTTGATTGACAAGACAATCAAAATACGGTGACATTGGCTCTGTAAGTGGTTGAATGCCTGGTCTGGTTTTTCGGCCGCCGTGTCCAGAGTACATGGAAGGAAGCCGTCCATGGCGCCGCCTCAGACTCGCAACCTGACCAAGTCGAACGCCCAATTCCGGAAGGCGTTGAAGCGCCTCCCGCTAGGTGTGGCCTCGACGTTCCGGTATTGGGGCGAGGAGCGGACGATCTATGTCCATCATGGCAAGGGTGGGCGGACCTGGGATATCGACAATAACTGCTACGTCGACTACCGGCTTGGATATGGGCCTGCTATTCTCGGCTATGCCGACGACCGCGTCGACGAGGCTGCGCGCAAGGGGATGGAAGTCGGCGGCGTCTTCGCCCTGTCGACCGAACGCGAATTGATCGTGGCCGATCGCATGGCCAAGATGGTCCCCTCGATTGATCTGGTGAGATTTTCAAACAGCGGCACCGAGGCCGTGATGGCTGCGTTGCGGCTCGCGCGCGCCCACACCGGGCGCGAAAGTTACATCCTGATCGAGGGCAGTTATCACGGGCTGTTCGACGCCGCGATGTGGATGGTTAATCTCGCAGACTGGGACCCGGCGAGTGGGCTCGAACCCATTGTCGCCCCCTATTCGCACGGAATTCCGCAACGCTTGAAGGATCTCGTCTACCTGACGCCGATGAACGACGCAAATCGGCTCGAGGATATCTTCAAGAAGCACAGCCAGAACATCGGCGCCATGTTGCTTGAACCCATGATGGGCAACTGCTGCGCGATCTCCGCGACCACCGAGTTCGTAAAGGCCGCACGCGCGCTGTGCGACAAGTACGGCGTGCTGCTTATCATCGACGAAGTGAAGACAGGATTTCGCGTCGCCAAAGGCGGTGTGCACTCACTTCACGGTGTCCGCCCGGATATCTGCACGTTCGCCAAAGCCATGGCGAACGGCTATCCGATTGCCGCCGTCGGCGGGCGCGAAGACATCATGCGCACATTTCGCTATGGCGGTGCGGCGCATGGCGGCACGTACACCGCCCATTCGGTATCATTGGCGGCCGCCGAAAAATGCCTCGAAATCCTCGATGAAACTCCCGCGCTTCAGAACTCTCGCCGACTATGGGGAGAAGCTGAAGGCTGGGATCTCGCGCATACTCGATCGCCGCGGCATCGTGCATTCATTCTCCGGCCACCCGTCGATGTTCGGGTTATTCTTTGCGCAAAGGCCACCCGACAATTATCGCGATTGGAAGCGCTCGGATTACAGCTTCTACGACAAGATGGCCTATCACCTGCACGACATGGGGATCATCTGCGAGCCGGATTCGCGCGAACCCTGGTTCATGTGCGAAGCGCATGACCAGAGTTGCCTTGACGATTCCTTGCGCGCCGTCGAAGCGGCCATCGATCTCACGCTCGAACAGGTCAAATTTGAGAGAACGGCGTGACGACATATGAGGCCATAATCGTGGGAGGCGGCCACAACGGCCTCGTGGCGGCGTGTTATCTCGCGAAGGCAGGATTGCGCGTCGTTGTGGTCGAGAAGAACGAGTGGGTTGGCGGCGCCGCCGTATCGCGATCGCTGTATCCGGGTTTCACGTACTCGAACTGCTCCTATGTCTCGTCCCTGTTACGCCCAGAGATCATGCGCGATCTCGATCTTCCGAGGTATGGGTTGCAGATCCTGCCCTACGAGGGCGGCGCCGTGCTCACACAGCAGGGCGGCTTTTTGGCGATGTATCGCAACCACGACGCAAACAGGCGTGAATTCGCACGCTATTCCAAGCGCGACGCCGAAGCCTACGACCGTTACTCGCGCGATATCCTTCGGTACTGCCGGTTCATTCGTCCGCTCCTGATGCGTACGCCCCCCGATCCGACATCGTTCCGTCTGCGCGACATTCGGGAACTTATCTACATCGGCAAGCTGTTCTCCGACCGTACCGAGACTGAGCTGAATGAGATGTTCCGCTTTTTCACAATGAGTATTTCCGACTACCTCGACGAATATTTCGAGAACCCGGTGATCAAAGCTTATCTGGCGGTGTCCGGTATCATCGGTACCGCGCTCGGACCGATGTCGCCGGGCTCCGCCTATGTCCTGCTCCACCACTACATGGGCGACGTCGATGGCAATGTCGGAGCGTGGGGTTTCGCACGCGGTGGAATGGGCTCTATCACCCAGGCCATGGCGAAGGCTCTGACCGCATCCGGCGGGGAAATCCGCACCGGGAAAGGCGTCGAACGCATCCTGGTTCGCAACGGGCGTGTCACGGGCGTCAGTCTGGAAGGTGGAGACGAGATCTCCGCCCGTCGCGTCATATCAGGCATGGACGTTAAGCGCACGTTCCTGACCTGCATGGACGAGAAGGATCTGCCTGGATCCTTCGTCAAGCGCGTAAAAAACTTCAAGATCCGCGGATCATCGGGAAAGGTCAATATCGCGCTCGATGCCGCGCCTAAGTTTCCAGCGCTGCCCGACGGCTCGCCGTGCATTCGCGGAGATCTGCATTTCACAGACTCGGTCGAGCGGATGGAAAAGGCTTATGACGACTGGAAGGCAGGGCGTTGGTCACGCGATCCATTCCAGGACGTGATGATCCCGACAATGATCGATCCGACCATGGCGCCGCCCGGCAAGCACTTCATGAGCTGCTTCGTTCAGTATTGTCCGCCCAAACTCGAGAATGGCGATTGGACAGACGCAGACCGGGACGCGTTCGGTGCCGCCTGCATCAAACAGATTGAGGCATATTCACCCGGTTTCAAGAACCTCGTCCTGCATGCCGAGGTGCGCACGCCGCGGGAACTCGAGAGAGAAGTCGGTCTTACGGAAGGCAATATTTTCCAAGGGGAACTGACATTCGATCAGCTCCTGTTCAACAGGCCGGTGCCGGGGGCGGCCCAGTATCGCTCGCCGATCAAGGATCTCTGGATGTGCAGTTCTTCCACCCATCCTGGTGGTGGTGTGATGGGCGCTCCAGGCCGCAACGCCGCGGCGGAGATCCTTCGTAATCTCAAACGGCCCGTTCCGGTGAGGGATGCCTATGACGTCCTATGATGCAATCGTCATCGGCGGCGGATCGAATGGCATGGCGGCCGCAGGACGACTCGCCAAGGCGGGACGCAAGCTGCTGGTTCTCGAACGTGCGGCAGTCCCCGGCGGCGGAGCGCAAACACAACAGTTCGCACCGGGTTTCAAAACAAGTCCGGTCGCCCACCTTTTGACCATGCTCGATCCCCGCGTCGAGCATGGCCTGGAACTCGCGCGCCACGGGTTGTCCTACGCGGCAAGAAGCGTCGCGACGACGGCTCTTTGCGCCAGCGGAGATCATCTTGTACTCGACGGCGCATACGGCGCCAGTGTTCGCGGTTCACTTTCCAATGCCGATCACAGAAACTGGGCTGCTCTGCGCGCCAAACTCCTGCGATTTGCCGCCGTTCTACGTCCATTGAAGGATATGACGCCGCCGAGCCCCGGTGGCGGCCGGAACAACGAGTTGATGAAGCTTGCCAACCTCGGTCTCAAGACCCGCATGCTGGGTCGCGACGACATGCGCGAACTCATGCGTATGCTTCTGATCAACGTCGCCGATGCGCTGGACGACGAAATCACGGACGACCGCTTGAAAGGCCTTGTTGCCTTCGACGCTGTTCTGGGCGCGCACCTGGGGCCACGCTCACCCAATTCCCTTCTGCTTCTTCTCAATCGCCTTTCTGCCGAAGCCGCCGGCGAAGCCGCGGGCTTGGCGCTGCCGAGCGGTGGCATGGGCGCGGTTGCGAATTCAATGAGCGATGCTCTCAAAGCCAGTGGCGTCGAAATACGAACGGGCGCACGGGTGCAAGCACTGCGCATCGAAAATGATCGCGCGGTCGGCGTCGTTTTGGAGAGCGGAGAAGTGATCGCGGCTACAGTGATTATCTCGGCCGTCAACCCGAGAACCACATTCCTCGACCTTGTCGGCGCCGGCAACCTCGACACGGAAACAATCCGCCGGTCGCGCGCCATCCGAATGCGGGGCAATGCCTGCAAGCTACATCTGGCATTGAGCGCGGCACCCGACTTCATGGGTGCCAATCTGGCGACGCGGCTCGTGATCGCGCCATCGTTGAAGGCGGTGGAAGACGCATTCAATGCCTCAAAGTACGGTGAGTACGCGCATGATCCCGTCATGGAAATCATCTTGCCAAGTGCGTTCGAAGACGGGCACGCGCCGGTAGGCCGTCACGTCCTCTCCGCAATCGTGCAATTCGCGCCCTACGATCTGCGGCAAGGCTGGGAGACTGGGCGCGAACTTTTCCTAGAGCGGATCATGTCGACGCTCGAGACCTACTCTCCCGATATTCGTTCACTTGTCGTGAAGGCTGAGCTTCTCACTCCCGTCGACCTCGAGCAGCGCTTCGGGTTCGTGGGCGGCAATTGGCATCACGGCGAACTGGCTGCCGAGCGCATGCTGTTCCTGCGACCGATGATCGGCGCATCTCAATATGATACACCAATTCCCGGCCTCTATCTCGCCGGCGCGGGTTGCCATCCGGGAGGCGGCATTTCTGGTGCCGCAGGTTGGAATGCCGCTGAGCGCATCCTCAGTGTGGAGGGCGGCCGATGAATGATCACCGCCTGCATTTCAAGACGCCTCTGCTGAGCTCGCCGTTTCACGTACGAACGGCGGCCATGAACAAACTCGATAGCTGGGCGCCGTGGGCGGGCTATATCGCAGCACTCGAGTACGACGACCTTTCGATGGAGTACACCGCGCTGCGCAACCAGGCGAGCGTGTACGACCTGTCTCCGATGATCAAGTACCGTGTCACCGGCAAGGATGCGGTGGCGTATCTCAACCGGCTGACCTTGCGAGATGTCGAGAAGTTGAAAGTCGGGCAGATTCACTACACGGCATGGTGCGACGAACACGGCAAGCTGCTCGACGATGGCACGCTGTTCCGGTTCGGCGAGACAGACTTCCGCCTGTGCTGCCAGGAACGCCACCTGCCGTGGCTGCTCGACAGCGCCATCGGATTTGGTATCACCGTTGAAGAAGAGACGGATGTGATCGCGGCCCTGTCGCTGCAAGGGCCATGTTCCGGCGCAGTCCTGCGACAGGCGGGCTTCTCGAACGCCGCGCAGCTGAAGCCGTTCCAGATGGCGGACTTCGCATTCGGATCATCGGGGACCCTGACGATTTCGCGTACGGGGTTTACCGGCGACCTCGGTTATGAGCTTTGGACAACGCCCGACCGCGCAATAGAACTCTGGGATATCCTGTTCAGTGCGGGCGCGCCGTATGGGATCCGCGCCATTGGTACCAGCGCGCTCAGCATGGCCCGGATCGAGGCCGGTTTCATCATCACGAACGTCGACTTCATCGCAGCCGAACAGGCCGTTCGGAATGATCGCACGAGATCACCGTTCGAAATGGGACTCGACTGGATGATCGACTTCGGTAAGGGCCACTTCAACGGCCGTCGCGCCCTGCTCCAGGAAAAATCACGCAACACGTCGAAGTGGGCGCTGGTGGGCCTCAATATTGAAGGCAATGTCTCGGCTGAGAACTCCCTCGTCTACTATAACAAGAGGCACGAAGCGGGTTACATTACGGGCGGCATCTGGTCGCCGACGGTGAAGCGGAGCATAGCGCTTGCCATGCTGGAGCGGCCCTTTCTCGCCGGCAAATCGGATGACCTGTGGGTCGAAATCTACGCCCTGCGCGAGCTGCAGTATCACAAGTTGATGGTACGGGCCCGAATTACTCCACGGCCCTTCTTCGCCCCACCGCGGCGGCGGGCAACACCGCCCGCAGACTTTTGATGAAAGGGAGGCGATCATGAACGAGAACGTTCCATTTCATCCTGCTTCGCCCCTGCTCCGGCATTGCGAGCCGTCGCTTCCGGCATATACCTATTACGACCAAAATTGGTACGAGCAGGAGCAAAGCAAGGTCTGGTCCAACAACTGGATCTATGTCGGCCACACAAACGATCTACCCGTCATGACGATGCGCCGGGTGTCCGTTGCCGGGCAGAACCTGTTGCTGGTGAAGGATCAGGACGGTTCTATCACCTGCTTTCACAATACCTGCCGGCATCGCGGGTCGGAGTTATGTGCGGCTGTGGAAACAAAGCTCGGCGCGAGGCTAATCACCTGCCCGTATCATCAGTGGAGCTACACGCTGAAGGGGGGCCTCGTTGGGACGCCGTTCATTACGGTCACCGATGACTTAAAACGGGAGCAGCTTGGCCTTTTCCGCGTCCACGTGACCGAATGGAACGGCTTTGTCTTCGTTAGCCTTGCTGACGTGGCCCCGGCGTTTTCCAGCGTGCCGGATTTAGGTCTTGCCGTTTTTGACAATTGGCCAATGCGAGATCTCATGACCGGGCACAAGTTGGTCACGGAACTCGCCTGCAACTGGAAAATATTCTGGGAGAACTTCAATGAGTGCCTGCATTGCCCGGGCATTCATCCCGAGCTGAGCAAATTGGTACCCATCTATCGGCGCGGCGTGATGGCCTATGACGAGGCCGCGGATTGGACACCGCAAACGCCGCGGCCGACACAAAACATCAAAGACGGCGCAAGCACGTGGACCAGGAACGGACGTCCATGCGGTCCGACGTTTCCGCGGCTCACGGCTGATGAGCGGACGGCCGGATACACCTTCGTCACTCTGCTTCCAACAATGTTTATCGTTGCGCATGTCGACTACGTCCGGGCTGTATCGCTGAGGCCGCTCGGACCGGAGAGAACCGAGCTAACAGCTGAATGGCTCTTCACTGAAGACACTTTGCACTCGCCCGATTTCGATCTCGACAACGTTGTCGAATTTGCCGCCACCGTCATCCGCGAAGATGGCGACGCCTGCGAAATGAACCAGCGCGGTCTGCGCAGTAAAAGGTTCGAGCGGGGAATTCTCGTTCCGCAGGAGTATGCTATCTTCAAATTCCACGAATGGGTCCGTCGTCAAATGCAAGAGGCCCTGTCATGAACGTTGCGACTTCGCCGCCCAAGAACTGGGATCGCCGCGGGCTTCCCGGCTGGACCTATAGCAGTGAAGCATTGTTCGAACTTGAGAAGCGAGAAGTTTTCCAGACACACTGGCAAATTGCTGCGCATGTAAGTGATCTGCCGCGAACTGGTTCCTACGTAACGTTCGATATCGGCGAAGAACGCGCTGTCGTGGTGCGCGGGGATGACGGTGTCATTCGTGCCTTCAATAATCTTTGCCGCCATCGCGGCGCGCGCGTGGCGCCGGACGCCCAGGGGCAATGCAAGAATGCACTGGTCTGCCCGTTCCACGGCTGGGTTTACAATCTCAACGGAACTCTGCGGGGCCCCGCCCGGCCAAAAAGCTTCGGCGAACTCAACAAAAGCCAATTCGGGCTGAAACCGCTCGAGGCCGAGATCTGGCTTGGATTCATCTTCGTTCGGTTCAGACCGGGGCCACAGCCGGCGGTCAGCGATCTTCTGGCGCCATATGCAGAGGATCTATCGCACTTCATGATCGAGGATCTCGTTCCCGCAAGCGGCTTTTTGACGATGCGTTCACCCGTCAACTGGAAGTCGGTGCGCGACGTCGACAACGAAGGCTACCACGTTGCCATGGCTCACCCAGGTCTTCAGGACCTGTACGGAGCCAGCTACCGCGATGTCGCCTATCCCAACGGATTGAGTGTTTCGAAGGGACCTTACAACGGACATGCCGGTCGGCGCTGGAGCGTGCGCAACTACGTCAAGCTGGCTCCCGAGGCAACCTGGTTGCCGGAAGACATGCGACGGCAGTGGGCGTACTACGGACTTTTTCCAAACGCGGTGATCGCGACCACGCCCGAACTCGTACAGTTCTATCAGGAATTTCCCGTCTCCCCGAACGAGACGGTGATCCGCGGCGCAACCTACCGGCGGCGCGATGAAAGCAGACAACTGCGCATAGCGCGCTATCTGGCGCAAAGAATCGATAGGGAAACGTCCCGTGAGGATCTGCAGCTCACCATCTGGTCCAACGAGGCTATGAAATCCGCAGCGTTCGAAGGCTTCCACCTGTCCGATCTGGAGTATGGCGTCCGCAGCCATCATGATCAGTTGCGGCGCCTGCTTCCCATCATGACGCTGGAGAAGGCGCCGCCCGAGTTGCTCATCGGCGAGTTGAATTGCGAATTGCTCGCAAAGTCCGGCCTTGCATCAGTGATCCAAACTCAGGAAAGGCATCCGCAATGACCAAACTTTCACGACGCACGGCGTTGAGCCTCGTTGGTGGCGCCGCTCTCAGTTCGCCGTTCGTCCTTTGCGCCCGCGCGGATGATGCCGTCGTCAACGTATATAACTGGGCCGACTACATCGGCGAAACAACGATCGAGGACTTCGAAAAGGCGACCGGCATAAAAGTCACGTACGACACCTATAGCTCCACCGAAGAGATGGAAGCCAAGATGCTGGCGGGGAGAACCGGCTATGACGTGGTCAACATGGCCGGCAACAACGTGCCACGCTTCATCAAGGCTGGCATTTTCGAGAAGCTCGATCGTTCGAAGCTGTCAGGCTGGGACAGTCAGGATGCCGAAATCATCCGCATCCTCAATGGGTGGGATCCGGGCAACCAGTACGGCATGCCCTATTTGTGGGGAACGACCGGCATTACGTATAATGTCGATATGGTCAAGCAGCGCGTTCCCGACGCCGATCTTGACTCGATGGATTTGATTTTCAAGCCCGAGCTTGCGGCAAAGCTCGCTGATTGCGGTATCTCGATGCTTGATTCGCAGCAAGACATCCTGCGGATGGCGCTTGGCTACCTTGGCATAGACAGCGACACGCCCGATATCGCGAACTATCAGAAAGTCGTCGACCTCTACAAACCCATTCGCAAGTACATTCGGACCTTCGACAGCACCAATTACCTCAACGCAATTCCCAACAAGGAATTGTGCGTTATCAATAGCTGGTCGGGTGACTATGCGACCGCCAAGACGCGCGCGGCAGAGGCCGGGGTCGAGATCAATCTAGCCTACTTCGTTCCCAAGACGGGCGCCCCCGCGTGGATCGACTGCATGTGCATCCCTGCCGACGCAAAGCACAAGGACAACGCTCACAAATTTCTCAACTTCCTCCTCCAGCCCGAAGTCATCGCCGGCTGTACCAACTTCGTCAACTACGCAAATGCCAACCTAGCCTCGAAAAAATTCGTCAAACCGGAGATTCTCAGCAATCCCGCCATCTATCCCGACGAGGCTACGATGAAGCGGCTTTGGGCGCCGAAGCCTTTGACGGAGGAACAGGACCGGGCGCTAACGCGGATTTTCACCGAGATCAAATCCGGCTGACAACCTGCTCGCCGTAGCGGGTTCCTGTTCAGGTCGCGGAGTATAAAGGACACCATGACGGGAACGGGGGTTAATCAGTCTACGGCAAGCGGCAAGGCACCGCTGATCCGGATAAGCTCGGTTACCAAACGGTTCGGTGATTTTGTTGCCGTCGACGATGTTTCGATCGACATAAATCAGGGGGAATTGTTCGCCCTTCTGGGTGGTTCAGGCTGCGGCAAGACCACACTGCTGCGTATGATCGCCGGATTCGAACATCCGACGAGCGGCACGATATTCATAGACGGTCAGGACATGGCTGACGTGCCGCCCTATGACCGGCCCGTGAACATGATGTTTCAGTCCTACGCGCTGTTTCCGCATATGACGGTCGAGAAAAATGTCGGGTACGGCCTCAAGCACGAAGCGATGAGCGAAGCCGAGCGGCGGGATCGAGTTCGTCAGATGCTCGACCTTGTTCAGATGGGGCACTTGGCAGGACGCAAACCCCACCAGCTGTCGGGTGGGCAGCGCCAGCGCGTTGCTCTTGCCCGCGCCCTCGCCAAACAGCCAAAGGTTTTGCTGCTCGACGAGCCCCTCGGCGCGCTGGACAAGAAACTGCGCGAACACACTCAATTCGAGATCTCGAACATCCAGTACAAGACCGGCATCACTTTTGTAGTGGTTACGCATGATCAGGAGGAGGCAATGACCCTCGCCTGCCGGATTGCCGTCATGGACAAAGGCGTTGTCCGGCAGATTGGCACCGCGACGGAGGTTTACGAGTACCCCAACAGTACGATGGTCGCCGGCTTTGTCGGGTCGATCAATATGTTTGAAGGCAGCGTCATCTCATGCTCGCAGGATTCGACCATGATCGCCGTGCCCAAGATCGGCATGACGATGAAAGCGCGCCGTGACCAAAGACTTTCCGAGGGACACAAAATCAATGTCGCGATACGCCCAGAGAAGATAGCAATCACGCGCGAGCAACCAACGGGCTCGGACAACGCCATCCTGGGCCATGTTCACGATCTAGGCTACTTCGGCAAGGATTCGCTCTACCGTGTGAAGCTGCCGACAGGCGCGGTTCTATCTGTCAACAGTGTCAATTCCCGACGCGCCAGCGAAAACGAACGCATCGCACAATGGGAGGATGAGGTTTGGCTGTCCTTTGATCCGTCGTCCGTGATCCTGCTGCTGGAGTGATCATGAAAGACACCGCTGAAGACGCCGCCGTGAGCATCCGCAACTGGTTCGACAAGTCCGGCTGGCGCAGCATGATCATCGCCACGCCCTACCTTTGGCTGATTGCGTTTTTCTTCTTGCCGTTTTTGATCGTCGTTGCGATGAGCGTCGCCACCACCGCCTCTCAATCACCGCCGTTCGCTTTTCTCGATAGCTGGCCGTACGTGCGGTTCGATAACTTTGCCCGGCTGTTCCAGGAGCACCTTTTCCTCAGGTCCTTCCTCATTTCTCTGGCCAACGCCTCAGTAACCACGATCCTGTGTCTGTTGCTCGGCTACCCGATGGCCCTGGGGCTCACGCGCGTCAGCCGGTCCTGGAGAAACCTGCTGCTGATGCTTGTCATCTTGCCCTTCTGGACTTCATTTTTGTTGCGCGTGTACGCCTGGATCGGGCTGATGGGTACGAACAGCTGGTTCAACAAGTGGCTCACGTCAACGATAAACACGGTATTGCCTCAGGAACTGGCGCTGCACTCCATACAAATGACGAACACGAACTTCGCCGTCGTTCTGGTCATGGTCTACACGTACCTGCCTTTCATGATCCTGCCTCTGTACGCCAACCTGGAGAAACTCGAAGGTTCTCTCAACGAAGCCGCGCTCGATCTGGGATCACGTCCTTGGCAGGTATTTCGCGACATCACGCTGCCGCTTTCAATTCCCGGCATCATCGCAGGAGGCCTCCTGGTCTTCATTCCCGCATCGGGCGAACTCATCATCCCGAGCCTTGTTGGAAACTCCGCCGATCCAATGATCGGGCGCGTCATTTCCGATCAGTTCTCTGCGGCGCGCGACTGGCCGATGGCATCCGCCGTCGCAGTTGCATTGTTGTTTCTTCTCGTGTTTCCGATGATGGCCTACAGCCACTTCGAGACGAAAGCCAAGTCACGCAGGGATGCAGATCAATGAATCGGCGTCCCGTATTTCTGATCAGTTGCCTCTGCTTCGGATTCGCGTTCTTTTACGTACCGATCTTGTCGATGATTGTGTTCTCGTTCAACAAGTCTCGGCTCGCCACGGTCTGGGGCGGCTTCTCGACCGAGTGGTACGGCCGCCTGTTTCGCAACGACCAGATCATGGACGCCGCGTTGTTATCGCTGAAGATAGCAGTCGTCAGCGCCACGTTGGCGACCATCCTCGGCACCATGGCAGGAATTGCACTGGCACGATTTAAGACATTTCGGGGAAGGACCGCCTTTTCCGGAATGGTGACGGCTCCTCTGATCATGCCCGAGGTCATCACCGGAATTTCCATGCTCATGCTCTTTATCGTCATGGCGGAAGTCATCGGCTGGCCCAGCAGTCGCGGCTTCACCACGATCACCATCGCGCATATCACGTTCTCCATGACATACGTCGCGACCATCGTGCGTGCGCGCCTGTCCGAAGCGGATATCGCGATAGAGGAAGCCGCCCTCGATCTCGGTTCCAAGCCATGGCAGGTGTTGTTGGATATCACCCTCCCTGTCATCTCGCCGGCGATCGTCACCGGTTGGTTGCTCGCATTCACGATCTCTCTCGATGATGTCGTGATCACGAGCTTCACGACGGGGCCCGGATCGACCACTTTACCGATTCTCATCTGGAGCAAGGTCAAGTTGGGCGTGACCCCGGACATCAACGCGCTGGCTACAATCATTGTTCTGACGGTCGGGGTGGTCGTGATTACAGCCACCATGATAATGAACCGGTTCGAAGCGCGGAAAGAACTCGACACGCAGCTGGCGCAGAAAAACAATGGCTGAGGCGAATCCGGTCACCGAGGAGGAAGATGCCCGGCAATTGGCGGCGCTCAATTCTACATCGAATGAGCCATTGGCGGGTCGCGCCCGCTATGCGGCAGCGATGTACTTCTACCACCGAGGCCTCATCAGCGAAGACAGCCTTGAAGTGTATCGGACTTGTTCGGTATTCGACCATGAAGACCCGCGGCCCGTTCTCGAGTTGCTGGGGCTCGCCGATGAGATCAGCGCTTTGGGTTCATCAATTAAAAGGAGGATAGAACCATGAAGCCCGTGCATCCGTCAGATCGGCGCATTGCCAATATCAAGACCGGCGTTTTCAAGCCTTATGTCTATGAGGATGGGGTCGCACTCGGAGACAGCGTTCTGCAGCTCGATGACCAGCTGCCGCTTGGAATCGGGTTTCACGTCTACCGGATGCCGCCGGGAATGACGACGCGACCGCATCGGCACAACGGACATGAGCAGTTCCTCGTGCTCGAGGGTGAACTGATAGACAACGATGGCATCGTGTTCCGGGTAGGGGATCTGGTCTGGTTCCGCGACGGCACGGAACACTCCTCATACACGCCTGATGGCTGCCTGCTGGCAGTCCACATCGCCGACACGGAAACGACTGTCGAGTGAGGCCTTCGCAATCGGGCGCCAAGCGCGGCGACCGCGTGTCACAACGTTGAAGGATCTTCCGCCGAACCAGACCCCGGGCTCCTTTAACCTGGACGCAGTCAAGTAGCAGATCGAATGGGCGGCGAGAACGGAGAACTAGGTGAGTGACGGCCCGCGCCTGCGACGGGGGCTGCCTCCATTCATTTCGTCATTGAGGACCCCAACCTCACCCGGTAGACTCCCCGGAAGGTCTGGCCGGCATTTGCGACCCGTAGGGCAAAAATCTCGATGACGTTACCCAAATGGATCGCGGCGTGCTTCGTCAAAAGCGGTGCTCTCGTCTTTCTCCCGAGCCTGATGTGCGCTGCACTGTTTCTCGCAGCAGGCTTGTCTATCAGACCTGACCCGGCTCCCGCCGAAACATCCGCCGGAGCGCAGCCGACAACATCGCCCGAAGCTCAGTTCATCGGTTCGGAGCGTTGCGTTGCGTGTCACACCGCCGAGCATACCGATTGGCTTGGCTCCCACCACAAAGCCGCGATGGCTCTCGCGACCGAAGCGACAGTTCTCGGCGACTTCAACGATGCAACTTTCAGCAAGGATGGCGTCGAAAGTACCTTCTTCAAGAAGGACGGCAAGTTCTGGGTTCGCACCGACGGCGCTGACGGGAAACTCGCCGATTTCGAGATCCGCTATACATTCGGCATCGCGCCGCTGCAGCAATACCTGATCGAGATTCCCGGCGGCCGGGCTCAGGCGCTCGGCATTGCCTGGGATGCGCGGCCCAAGGAGAGCGGCGGGCAGCGCTGGTACCATCTCTATCCCAATCAATCCCTGAAGGCCGGCAACCCGCTTCACTGGACCGGAATCGACCAGAACTGGAACTACCAGTGTGCCTGGTGCCACTCGACGAACTTGAGAAAGAACTTCAGTTCAGATACCGGGCATTTCAACACCACATGGTCCGAGATCAGCGTCGGATGCGAAGCCTGCCACGGCCCTGCTTCCAAACACGTCGAATGGGCGTCGAGGCCCAAGGACGCCGGACTATCCGAGGACAAAGCGAAAGGCTTCGCCTGGAGCCTCGACGAGCGCAAGGGCGCAAGCTGGATCATGGGTGCAGGAGGCCAAGCGGCCAGATCAGTCCCGCGCGCGACAGCCAAGGAGATCAACGTCTGCGCGCAATGTCACGCCCGCCGCCAGCAGTTCTCCGACAACCCGCGCGCAGTCGGCGGCTTCCTCGACGCTTTTCGTCCCTCCAACCTGGATGCCGGCCTCTATCACAGTGACGGACAACAGCGCGACGAGGTCTATAACTACGGGTCGTTCCTGCAGAGCAAAATGCATGCGGCGGGCGTGACATGCTCCGATTGCCACAATCCGCACTCTGGCAAGCTGCGTGCAACTGGTAATGCCGTATGTGCTCAGTGCCATGCTCCGGACCACTTCGACACCCAAGCCCATCATCATCATGCGGCAGGGTCCGCCGGCAGCCAATGCGCCTCGTGCCACATGCCGACAGCGACATACATGGGCATCGACGCGCGCCACGACCATTCCATGCGCCTTCCTCGGCCCGACAGGTCCGTGATGCTGGGCACGCCGAACGCCTGCAACCAGTGCCACACCGACAAGAACGCCTCGTGGGCCAGAGACGCCATAAAGACGTGGTATCCCTCACCTAAATCCGGCGCGCAGGATTTCGCGGAGGCCTTCGACCTCGGCGATCGCGGCGCGCCAGGCGCGCTGCCGGCATTGCTGAGCATCGCATCGGCCGAAACCGGTTCAACAATCGCCCGCGCCAGTGCGCTGACGCGGCTCGGCCGTTACTTGTCACCCCAGGTGCTGATTGCGGCGGCGCAAGCTCTGCAGATCGACGATCCGGCCGTGAAGACGGCAGCCATCTCCGTTATCGCCGGGGCCGATCCATCCGTGCGGCGAACGCTACTTGCGCCGCTTCTGTCCGACAGCAGCCGTCTAGTTCGCATGGACGCCGCACGCGCGATAGCAGGAGAAGCCGAAGCCGGTCTGTCAGATCAGGAGCGCACAGTACTCGAGGCCGCCCTCGCCGAGTATGTCGAGGCTCAGCTATTCAACGCCGAGCGGCCCGAGTCCCAATCCAATCTGGGAGCCCTCTATCGAGAACGGGGCAAGATGGATGACGCCCGCAAGTCCTTTGCGAAGGCGCTGGAACTGGATCCTACCTTTTACGCCGCCAGTATCTCGCTGGCCGACGTTGCGAGAGCGGGTGGCGATGAAAGTGGAGCGGAACAGGTTCTGCGAAAGTCCCTTTCCACCAATCCTTCGGCAGGCCCCGTGCTGCACGCGCTCGGTCTCAGCCTCATCCGTCAGAAACGGACCGCTGAGGCGCTGGACAGCCTGACTCGCGCGGTCGAAGCATCCCCCGAGGATCCGCGCTTCAACTACGTCCTTGCGATTGCACTTCACGACACGGGCAAGTCGAGTGAGGCGCTCGGCGTGCTGAGAAACGCGCTTGCGCGTCACCCGTACGACCGGGACATCCTGTGGGCTTTGGCATCCTATGAGGTCGAGGCAGGCGACTACACATCGGCCCGCGACCACGCGGAACTCCTCAACACTCTCGAACCGAACCGCACGGATGTGGTCCAGCTGCTGGCCGGGCTTCGGCAGAATAAGCCGTAGACGGACGATCCGGCTTGACCTAGCGCAATACACGATACGCTGAGGCGTCTCATGTAGGCTCCGCAATGGCTGTATCCGGCGGAACTAATGATCTGGGCGGGCTGACGTCGAGCGAAGCCCGCGGCCGGCTCGCGGCCGTGGGTCCAAATGCCTTGCCCGAAGCAGCGAGAACGAGCGTCCTGCGCCGCCTGCTGGCACAGTTCCAAAGTCCACTCATTTACATTTTGCTGTTCGCGCTGGCGTTGGACCTTGTGCTGTGGGCTCACGAAGGCGCGGCCGGCATTCCTCTCGAGCCCATCGCAATCGGATTGATCCTCGCTCTCAATGCGGGGCTCGGGGCTTTTCAGGAGAGCAAGGCGGAGGAGGCTCTGGCGCGACTGAAAGATTTCGCCAAGCCCTTCGCTTGGGTGATGCGGGATGGCGAACTTGCCAACATCCCGCTGCGCGACATCGTTCCCGGCGACATCGCGCGTATCGACGAGGGTGGTCGCATACCCGCCGATGGCCGTCTTGTCGAGGGGCATGGGGTGCTTGTCGACGAGTCGATCCTTACCGGCGAGTCTCTGCCCGTCGACAAGTCGTCCGGCAGCGATATGTCGTGCGGCACGCTCGTTGTCCGTAGCAAGGGCTACATCGAAGTCACCCATACCGGCGCCGCCAGTACGATGGGCCGCCTCGCCGCCATGATTGAGAGCGTAGAGGTCGGCAAGACGCCACTCGAACGACGGCTCGGCGAATTTGGCACGCAGGTCACGATCGGGATTTTTGCCGTTGGGGTGGCGCTGACCATCGGTGGTGTGGTGATCGAGGGCTTCGAGCATCTGAGACAGGTTGCCCTGTTTTCGGTGGCACTGGCGGTGGCCGTGGTGCCCGAGGGGCTGCCGGCGGTTCTGACACTCACCCTCACCATTGGTGTCGAACGGCTGGCTGGCCGCAAGGCAGTGATTCGGCGACTGAGCTCAGTCGAGTCTCTCGGCTCTGTCACCGTCATCGCCACAGACAAGACTGGTACGCTGACCGAGAACCGGATGCAGGTTCGCGCCATCGACGCGCCCGACGATGAGCGCGCCATGCTTGCGATGGTTCTGGCGAACGACGCCGAATTGGCGACAGGCGCCGGCGACCCTCTGGAGGTTGCACTTCTCCGATATGCGCAGAGCCGCGGCGCCAACCCGGCGATGCTCAGTGCGGCGTCAGTGCGCGTGGCAACCCAGCCCTTCGACAGCGCCAGCCGCTTCATGAGCGTCACGGTGCGCGATGCGGGCCGGCATATCACCTACCTCAAGGGAGCCCCCGAAGTTCTGATCGAGCGCAGCAGCCTTTCGCCAGATGACAGGCGCGATTGGGAACAGAAGGCACTGCGGCACGCCGGCGAGGGCTACCGCGTAATCGCGATGGCTTGGCAGGCCGACAGCGGCGACGACAACGTCATTTTTCTCGGACTCATCATGCTGTGGGACCCGCCGCGTCCTGAAGTGCGCGATGCCCTCAAACGGGCGAAATCCGCCGGCATCCGCGTCATCATGATCACGGGCGACCATCCCGCAACGGCGCGGGCCGTCGCCCACGCCATCGGCATCGAGACGGACCGGACCGTGACCGGCGCACAGCTGGATGCAATGTCCCCGGCCGATGTGCGCAATGCCATCGCTGAGGTCAACGTCTTTGCCCGTGTCGCGCCCGAACACAAGCTCGCCATCGTCGAGGCGCTGAAGGCCAACGGCGATATTGTCGCGGTGACCGGCGATGGCGTCAACGATGCCGCTGCGCTCAAGCGTTCCGACGTCGGCATCGCGATGGGGCAACGGGGGAGCGATGTCACACGCGAGGTCGCCGATATCGTTCTCCTCGACGACAACTTCGCAACCATCGTCGCGGCCATCGAGGAAGGCCGCAGCATTTACGAAAATATCCAGAAGTTCATCCGCTTCTTCTTCTCCACGGACCTAGCGCTCGTCGCTCTCATGGTCTGCGGACTTGGCATCGCCTATGTGCTCGGCATGCGCGACCCGTCCGGGGTGACGTTCCTGCTGCCGCTGACGGCGGTGCAGCTGCTATGGATCAATGTCGTGGCTGACGGCCCGCCGGCTCTGGCGCTCGCTCTCGACCGCAATCCCGGCTTGATGGAAAAGCCGCCACGTCCAACGCGGTCGAAGCTTCTGGACGCAGCCTCGATGCATTTCATAGCCATCAGTGGTATCGCCAAAGCGGCTGGCGGCGTGGCGATCTTTGCCGCGCTGCCGCAGTTCGACTACAGCTTGGAAGAAACCCGAACCGCACTGTTTCTCTTTGAATCCATGCTGCAGCTGGTCTTCGCGTATCCCTCGCGCCGCGTCGGCGTGACGCCGCTTTCAAATCCATGGATACACGTGACGGTAGGGTTCGGCGTTCTGCTGCAGATCCTGACGGTCACTGTCGCACCGTTGCGCACGCTTCTCGGTCTGGTAGCCTTGGACCTCTCTAGTCTTGCGCTCATCCTTGTCGGGGTTGTCATTACCTGGACCATCGCTGAAATCCTGAACAGCGACAGGATCCTCGCACCGCTTCGCGACCGCGACGGCACAGGAAACAAGCGACTGAGCACCACCAAAGGACGTAGCGCCACCGACATCAAGGCATTGCATGACGGCTAAAGGGCAAGCTCCAACCGAGAACGAAGCCGCAGATCATGCGGCCGTCGTGGCCTTCCTTGCCGATCCCCGCTCCCACACCTCGCATCCCTCGTCTGTCGAGCGACATGAAACTCACGGTGCGATCGTGTTTCTGGCCGGAGATAACGCCTATAAAATCAAAAAGCCTGTGCGCTTCACCTACATGGACTTCTCCACGCGCGAACTTCGGCGGCGGGCCTGTGAGCACGAGTATGACATCAACAGACCCCACGCGCCGGAGATCTACCTGGGCGTCGTGCCGATCACCCGCGGAGCTGACGGTCAGCTTGCAATCGGCGGTACGGGCGACGTTCTGGAATGGTCGGTCCATATGCGGCGGTTCGATCAGGATCAGATGCTGGATTCCGTATCTCGGCGGTTGCCCCTGCCGCCGGCACTGTGCTTCGACTTGGCCGACACGGCCTTTGCCCTTCATCGAAGTGCCAAGGTTGTGCCCGGGCATGACGCGACCGGCCAGTTGCGCAAAATCGGCGAAGATGTCGTCTCCGCCCTGCGCATGGCGCTGCCCGGCTACTCCGCTCAGATCAATCGTTTTGCGCGCGACGTGACTTTGCATTTGGAGCGGGTTGCACCCCTTCTCGACCGCCGTTCGCAGCACGGCTGCGTTCGCATTTGCCATGGCGACATGCATCTGGGCAATGTCGTGGTCTTGAATGGCAAGCCCATCCCGTTCGACGCCATCGAGTTCGACGATCGCATCGCCACCGTCGACACGCTCTACGACCTCGTCTTTCTGCTCATGGACCTCATCCACTGCGATCAGACACCGGCTGCGAATGCCGTGCTCAATCGCTACTTGTGGCGCGCCAACAATATCATCGATCTGGCAGGACTTGCGGCGCTACCTCTTTTCATGGCCTTGCGCGCGGGTGTGCGCGCCATGGTCCTCGCCCAGCGCGCCGCACAGCCGGACGCGGCCGAAGCCAACCGGCGGGGCGCCGTCGCATACCTCGCACAGGCTATCGATCACCTCAGCCCCCAACCGCCCCTCCTGGTTGCGATCGGCGGGCTGTCGGGAACGGGTAAGTCGACGCTGGGGGCGCGGCTCGCGCCATCTCTGGGCGCCTCGCCCGGCGCTGTGCATTTGAGAAGCGATCTGGAGCGCAAGGCACTGTTCGGCGCTGGGGAGACCGAGCGATTGCCGGCGGACGCCTATACCGCCGCCGTATCAGCGAAGGTCTATGCCATCATGATCGAAAAGGCGGCAGCCACACTAGCCGCGGGCCACGCAGTCATCGCAGACGCCGTGTTTCTCAAGCGTTTCGAACGCGACTCCCTCGAGGCAGTTGCGGCGGCTGCCGGCGTGCCGTGTGTATGTTTATGGCTCGAGGCCGGGAAAGACATGCTCATGAGCCGGGTGGCATCGCGCCGGGGCGATGCCTCCGACGCCACGCCAGCGGTCGTCGAACTGCAACTCGCCCATGACACAGGTGACATATCGTGGAACCGCATCCATGCAGGCACCAGTCCGGATGCAACCTTCGCCGCGGCCATCAAGCATCTGGACCGCATTTTGTCGGCTGCCACATCGTCGGAACTGCCATTTGACATCACAAAGAAATAGGAGCTGGGAGCCGGCTCCCATTGCCTCAGCCATCTGGCTGAAGACCCGACACCTATCGCGCGACGAGCGGGTCGCCCTTTTCGATGCGCGTCTTCCGGCCTCAGGCGCACCGGGGCGTGTCGCGCACTCCGAGGAGCCGGCTGCCTATTACCATGACGATTTCACGTCGATGAATTACGCGAGGACGCGCCGTGAGCCTGAACGGTCGCGGCGACCGTTCAGGTCCGGCAGTCTGCGAAACTATGGCGTCGTGGCGGGCACCGGCGGCGTTGTGGTCTCGGACGGCGTGGAGGGAGCGGCGGCATCCGCTGCTGGCGGGCTTGCCGCATCAGCGGGTTTGGTGTCGCCCGAAGACGAGGCCGCTGAAGAGTTGCGGGACGCGGCACCTTGGCTGTCAGCCGGTGGAGTGGATGCCGGTACGGCTTCGGGCGCCGCTGGCGTTGCAGCGGGAGCAGCAGACGTCGAAGCCGGAGCTTCCGCCGGCGTTGCGGCTGGCGCTGGTGCTGTCGACTCGGCCGTGGGCGCTGCAGGAGTTTCTGCCGGAGCGGCCGCACCTTCCGTGGGAGCCGCCGGCGCGGCGGCAGGCGGTGTTTCAGAAGGCGCGACGGCGGAATCCGATGCCGGGGCCGTTTCTGCCGGCGCAGCAGCGGGCTGCTCGGACGGCTTGGCTTCCGCTGCAGGGGATTCGGCCGGCGCGGCGGGAGTTGTCGCTGGCGCCGCTTCCTTCGCGGGGCCGAAGCGCTTCGACAAGATCTCTTCGACCTTGCTCATGGCCTCATCGGCGCTCTGCTTGGCAGCCTTGAGAACTTCGATCTCCTTGCTGGCTAGCCGCCAACTTTTCTTCAGCCGCATCACGGGCCATCTCGGCCGCCTTCAACTGGCGGACGGATTCGTTGCGCGCGGCATTCATCCAACCTGCTGCGCCTAGCGAGAAGAGTGCCGCTATCACCAGCAGCATGGTTTTCGTCGAGCCGAACATTCTACAGAACCTCCCTGGGACGCATTACAACGCTCTGTTGCGTGAGACCGCGCCTAGCCTTCCCGCTTCAAGGTGAGTTTAAGCAAAGATCGCAGGAAGTTGAACACCCGATCTTCGAACAAGCCTTCCGATCTGACGAAAAGCGTAAAGCATCAGTTGGCCTGTAAGCCGGGTTCTGTCTGGGGTCTGCCCCCGCGATGGCCATTCATCTGGGACGCCCATTGCTGGACGCCTCGTGCAACCAACCCGGGCGGCGGGCCTGAAGACGGGCTTGCAAGCCGGGTTTCCCCGCTCGCCGGCCGCCCCTATTTGGTCTTGCTCCTGGTGGGGTTTGCCCTGCCGGCGCCGTTACCGGAGCCGCGGTGCGCTCTTACCGCACCGTTTCACCCTTACCGCCCGTGACCGAAGCCGCGGGAGGCGGTCTGTTCTCTGTGGCACTTTCCCTGGGGTCGCCCCCGGCGGCCGTTAACCGCCACCATGTCTCCAAGGAGCCCGGACTTTCCTCCGTCAGCGCACGTTCAACGGGCCATAACGCCCACGTGCCAACGGCGGCCATCCGGCCAACTGATGGCTGCAATAGAGGAGTTGGCCGCCCCTACGTCAAGCCGCTCCGCGACAAAATTTGAAAATCCAACGGCCGCTTAGGCCTTCGCGGTGTTCACCACCAGATAGCGCGGCCTGTAGCGGCGCGTGCTCAGCGTGACGCGCGAACCGACAGGACCCGGCGGGGCGGCGGCAACGAAGATGATGGCGAGCCCGCTGTCGGTCTGGAGTTCGCCGGTATTGCCGCTCCATGATCTTATGGTGCCGGTAAACGTATGCTGTCCGGGTTCGAAAGTGTCGTTCTCGTCCATCCAGAACTCCACATGGCTCAGCGAACCAACCGCATTCGATGCCGTTTACCTTAACCGGAAATGGACCCGGACTCACCTCTTCCCTTATATGATTGCTCGCGGACCGCTGCGTTGTTCACAGGCGCTTCAGGCTACCTGCGGCGCGGGAAGCGCATCGAGCAGTCGTACTAGCGTCAAACGCGTCGACCGGTCGAGACGAGCGTCGATCCGCTCCGGACGGAAGTGAAGCTGGAAAGCGCGCAGCACGAACCCCGTCCGCTCATCCAGTTCTCCCGACTGCGGCACGCCGTAGCCGTAGCGCGACAGCATCCGTTGGGCTTGCGCGATCTCGTCGCCTCTTGAACCCGGACCAAAGCCTGCGTCGGCATCGTCAGCCGGCTCCGGCGGCAGCCACACGCCGACGCCTGCGAGCGCGAGACCCGCCCAATCGAACTTCTCGCCGGGATCTATTTTGCGTGACGGCGCCACGTCGGAATGGGCCAGAACCCGCTCGGGTGAAATCGCATTGCGGGCGACGATGTCCTGACACAAGGCCGTTACGGCCTGCATCTGGACGGCGGGAAATTCCGGATAGCCTAAGGCATGCCCGGGGTTCTGGATCTCGATGCCGATCGACGCCGAATTGATGTCCGCGTCGCCATGCCAGCTGGACACGCCGGCATGCCAGGCCCGCATGCTCTCCGCCACCATCTGAATGACACGGCCGTCGACATCGACGACGTAATGGCACGAAACTTTACAATCTGGCCGCGACAGCACGTCGAGCGCCCGTTCGACGGTTTCAAGCCCGGTGTAATGAAGAATGAGCATGCTCGGCGCTAGGCCGCGGCTGCGCGGCTCGATGTTGGGCGAAGGAAAGAGATCGCAAACCAACGGGCTGTCGGGTGCGGAAATCAAGCCTGTGCTCCTGCACGTCGTTCCTGACGGATCGCTTCGTAAGCGGCATTTACGGATGCGAGCTTGGCGTTGGCGGCCTTGATGGCGGCGGGGGGCAATCCCCTGGCCATCATCAGGTCGGGATGATGTTCGGCGACGATGGCCCTGTAGCGGGCCTTGATCGCCTCGTCGGATGCATCCGGCTCGATCTCGAGGACAGCATAGGGGCTTTCGGGATCGTGCACGAACAAGGCGCGGATCTGACGGAAATCCGTGTCGGAATAGCCGAGGCGATGGGCTACGGTCTTGAGGAAGTGATCTTCAGCCGGATGCAGGACACCGTCGGCGCATGCAACGAACATGAGGCACTCGAATACGTTTCGCTTGATGGCCGGCTCGTCCGCCAGCATGCCGCCGATACGGTCAGCGTAAACTTCGAAGCCAGTCACGTCCTGCTTGGCATGATCGTAGACGCGGCGAACGTTCTCGCGGTCCCTCGGGCCGACCTCCAGAAACCGCTCAAAGGCTTCGGCCTCGGCATTGACCGCAACACCGTCGGCCGCCGCAAGCTTCCCCGCGAGCGATACGAAAGCCGATGTGAAAGCCGCTGTCTCGTGTCCGCGTTTGCGGGAGGGGAGGCGGAACAGGGACTTTAACCAGCCCCCCCAGCCGCCGCCCGGTGCTGCATCCGCGTCGGGCGTCTCGATGCTTCGTATTCGATCATCCATGCGGCGGACATTATCTGCTTCACCGCTGCGCTTGAAGCCACCACCGACGTTGAATGTCTCACGTTGCATAGGCAGTAGCGTCCCGGAGGCGTTGTGCGGGCCTGCGCTGGAGGTCGTGAGTGGTGTATCAACGGGCGACAATAGCGACCGGACAATGCTGTGGGGCCATCGAACCGACCAGCTTGGCAGTTTTTCATCGATCGCGGCGGCACCTTCACGGATGTCGTGGGACGCGCGCCGGATGGGCGTGTCGTCGCCCGCAAGGTTCTGTGTGAAAATGCCGCGCTGTACGAGGACGCGGGCATCGAGGGGATACGCCAGATCATGGCGGCCGCGCCAGCTGAAGACACCGTCGGAACCGTTCGAATCGGTACCACGGTTGCAACCAATGCTCTGCTCGAGCGCAAGGGGGCGAATACGCTTCTCGTCATCACGCGCGGCTTCAAGGACCAGCTCGAAATCGGCACGCAATCGCGACCCGACATTTTCGCCCGCCGCATCGTCAAGCCCGACATGCTCTATCGCCGCGTCGTTGAAGCCCGTGAACGCGTCCGCGCCGATGGCACTGTAGAACTGCCGCTCGATGTCGAAAAGCTCACCGCCGACCTCGCCTCCGCGCGCTCCAAGGGCATGCGCTCGGTCGCCATCGTCTTCATGCACGCCTACGCCTTTCCCGAACACGAACGTATGGCCGTGGCAATTGCGCGGGACCTGGGCTTCGCCCAGATTTCGGCCAGCCACGAGGTATCGGCCCTCGTCCGTCTGGTCGGCCGTGGCGACACGACTGTTGCTGATGCCTACCTTTCCCCGGTTCTCGATGGCTATGTCGCACGCTGTACTGCGCTGCTCCAGCCGATGACCGACGGCGGCGCCAAGCTTCACTTCATGACGTCGTCGGGTGGTTTGAAATCAGCTGGCATGTTCCATGGCCGCGACGCCATTCTGTCTGGGCCGGCGGGCGGCATCGTCGGCATGGCCTTGACGGCGCGCGCCGCCGGATACGATCGCGTCATCGGCTTCGACATGGGCGGCACATCGACCGACGTCTCCCACTTCGCCGGCAGCTTCGAGCGTACGCTCGAAAGCGAAGTTGCCGGCGTGCGCCTGCGCGTGCCGATGCTGGACATTCATACGGTCGCCGCGGGCGGCGGGTCCATTCTCGACTACGACGGAATGCGATTTCGGGCCGGCCCTGAAAGCGCCGGATCAAACCCCGGCCCGATGTGCTACCGGCGTGACGGCCCCCTGACAGTGACCGACGCGAATGTGATGCTCGGCAAGCTGAGGCCCGATTTCTTTCCAGCCCTGTTCGGGCCCGCGGGCAATGAACGGATCGACGCTGCCGGCGTGCGTCTGGCTTTCACCGAGCTTGCCGCGCGAATCGGCAACGACCGCACCGCCGAGGAGGTGGCGGACGGCTTTGTCAGGATCGCGGTCGAAAGCATGGCGAATGCCATCAAGCGCATCTCGATTGCGAAGGGGCGCGACGTGACGTGCTACGCGCTGCAATGTTTCGGCTCGGCCGGCGGGCAACACGCCTGTCAGGTCGCCGACACCCTCGATATCGACACGGTCATCGTGCATCCCCTATCGGGATTGCTGTCGGCATACGGCATCGGGCTGGCCCAAATCCGCGCGCATCGGGAACTTTCCATCGAGCGCGAACTTGACGACGCGACCATGACTCACATGGCTTGTGAGGCGCGGCGGCTTTCCGAAGAAGCGGCCAAAGAACTCCAGAGCGAGGGCGTCGACGCAGCCCGCATCGAGACCACGGTGTTCACTCATGTGCGCTACGAAGCGACCGATACGGCGATTGGTGTTCCGCTTACCGATCCGGTCGGCATCCGTTCCGCATTCGAACGTCTGCATCTCGAGCGCTTTGGATTCATCTCGCCTGAAAAACGCATGGTCGTCTCCCATATCGAGGTCGAGGGGTTGGGGGGCGGACTCAATGAGGTGGAAGCTGACCCAACCGAAGCGGACATGATTGCAGCGGGCGAGCCCGCATCCGATCGCCCGGCACCATTCTACTCCCGTGGCCTTTGGCATGAAGCGTCAGCGTACCGGCGTGAGGCGCTTCGTACAGGGCACAGGCTCGAAGGTCCCGCGCTCGTCATCGAGCCGCACCAGACCGTGGTCTTAGAAGCCGGATGGTCGCTCAGCGTGACTGCGCGCAACGATCTGGTGCTGCAACGTTCAATGCCGCGCGCCAGGGAAGTGGTGACGACGGCTGCTGATCCCGCACTGCTGGAAGTGTTCCACAATCTCTTCATGTCGATCGCCGAACAGATGGGCGAGGCACTGCGCCACACGGCCCAGTCAGTCAACATCAAGGAGCGGCTCGACTTCAGTTGCGCCATCTTCGATGGCCAAGGGCGGCTGATCGCCAACGCACCGCACGTTCCCGTGCATCTGGGCTCCATGGACAGCGCCGTCGCCACCGTGATGCGTGACTGCAGCGCCAGTATGCAGCCGGGCGATGTCTACATGCTGAACGCGCCCTACGATGGCGGCACCCACTTGCCCGACATCACGGTCGTCACTCCGGTCTATGCCGGTGCGCCGTCCCACGGCGGTGACGCCAAGGCCTCACCATCTTTCTACGTCGCCAGCCGGGGCCATCATGCCGATATCGGCGGCATCGCTCCTGGGTCGATGAGCCCGCGTGCCAGGCATATCGATGAGGAAGGCGTCTACATCGAAACTTTCAAGCTGGTCGAAGCCGGCCGCTTCCGGGAAGCCGAAACGCTCGATCTCTTGACGCGCGCTGCCTATCCCGCTCGCAATCCCGTGCAGAACATCGCCGATCTCAAGGCGCAGGTGGCCGCGAACAAGCGCGGCTCATCGGAGCTGAAGAAGGCCGTGGACCAGTTCGGTCACGCCGGCGTCGAAGCCTACATGGGTTATGTTCTCGACAATGGCGAGGAGGCCGTGCGCCGGCTCATCGGGCGGTTGACGGGCGGGCATGCCCGCGTCGAGACCGACCAGGACACCGCCATTGAGGTCCGCATTTCCATTGATCACACCCACCGCACCGCGCTTGTGGATTTTACCGGCACCTCCGATGAGCAGCCGAGCAACTTCAACGCCCCAGAATCCGTGACGCGGGCCGCCGTTTTATATGCGTTCCGCGTGCTGATCGGCGAGAACATCCCGATGAATGCCGGATGCCTGCGGCCCTTGAAGATCGTTATCCCCGAGCGTTCCATGCTCTCCCCGCGCTATCCCGCCGCCGTCGTCGCTGGCAACACCGAGACGAGCCAGGTCGTCACCAACGCCCTTTTCGCGGCATTGGGCGCACTCGGCACGTCGCAAGGCACCATGAACAACCTCACGTTCGGCAACGATAAGGTGCAATATTACGAGACCATCTGTTCCGGCGCGCCTGCCGGTCCCGGCTTCGACGGCGCCGCCGCCGTCCAAGTCCATATGACCAATACGCGCCTCACCGATCCGGAAGTACTGGAGTTGCGCTACCCCGTGGTCGTCGACGAATTCTCCATCCGCCGAAACTCGGGCGGCGAGGGCCGCTGGCGTAGCGGCGACGGCACACGGCGCGTCATCCGCTTTCTCGAACCGATGCATGTCTCGATCCTGTCGGGGTACAGAACCGTGCGGCCACCGGGCGTGAACGGTGGAAAGCCCGGACAATGCGGCCGAAACATCATCGAGCGCGCAACCGGTGAGACGCAGCCGATGGCCGAATGCGGTGAAGCGTCGATGAACCGGGGCGACCGAATCGTGATCGAGACGCCCACCGGCGGCGGCTTTGGCGCACTTTGACTATTTGGCAACGCCCGCCATAATTGCGCGGTCGGACTTATCCGCTCCCATTGAAATCGCGCAAGATTATGCGAACTATCGATTGGAGTTTGGAAGGGAGGACTTCGTGCGTCACATCCTCGGGATTTGCACACTTGCAATCGCGCTCGCCGCATCGGTTGCCCACGCCATCGAGCCGAGGCCCGAGATCCTGGCGCCAGTTTCGCCGGATGCGGATTTCACTGCGCGTCAGATTACTGAGGTGCTCTACAGGGCCGACACCGGTGCGCGGCCCGATTTCTCCGGTCACGACCTCACCTACCTCGATCTGTCGGGGCTCGACTTCAAGGGTGCGAGCCTCGCGCGCACAGACCTTTATGGCACGGACTTCACGGGCGCCAACCTGAAGGGATCGGATCTTTCGAATTCCCGTCTCGATCGTTCTGTCCTGATCCGCGCCGATCTTTCGGGCGCAAACCTCCAGGGTTCGACGATCTATCGGCCAACGGTGTACTCCGATCTCAACAATCATTACTCTGACGCGCCGCGTTTCGCCGGCGCCTACCTCGTCGGCATTCACATGCAGGCGGACATGTCCGGCGCCGACTTCCGTGGCGCCGACTTGACGGATGCGGATTTCAGTCCTCTCGAAGGCCGTCCTGGACAGGGCACGCTGGTGACGCTGCCGCGTAATGTGCTCAAGTCGTGCAACTTTGCCGGCGCCAGGCTCGGAAACGTCAACTTTACGCGCGCCGTGCTCACCTTCGCAGCATTTACTGGCGCGACACTCACCAATGCAAACTTCAGCGGCGCGGATCTCTCACATGCCGACTTCGCGGGAGCCGACATCACCGGCGCGGACCTCACTGGCGCGGACCTCGATAGCGCCAATCTTGCGGGCATTCGCGGCCTGGATGCCGTGAGGGGCCTCGACCAAGCGATCAATCTCGACAAGGCGCGCCGCTGACACGTGAAAGAGCGCACCGCCGGTTTCCCAGCGATGCGCGTGCGATTGTGTGGCCAGCGACCTCAGGCAGCGGGGTTGGGCTCCGCTTTGGGCGGCGTCGCCGGGCGGTTGCGGCGCTCTGTCATGAATTGATCGAACTCCGACCGGTCCTTGGCGTGACGCAATCGCTCCAGGAAATCACGGAAATCCCGCTGCTCCTCTTCGAGCCGGCGAAGAGTGTCCTCGCGATATTCGTCGAATGCGGCGTTGCCGCTCGAGGATGAACCAAAGCCGGACGCGCGCTTCCCACCTTCGCTGCCCCACTTTTGCGTGTTGCTCCACTTTCCGGTCATCCGCGATTGCCACCGGCTCTTGTCCCCATTCCAACCGCAACCCATTCGTCCGCTCCATATCATGTAAGCCAAAACCGCAAGCCCAACGGGCCAGAAGACGATGAAGCCGGAAACCATCAGGGCAATCCAAGCCGGCTTGCCCCATTCGTCGAGCTTCATGATCGCTTCGTTCATCGCATCCTCTCTCCAGCGCCACCGGCTGACCTGCTAGATGTGAATGTATATTACATTCACATATGTGGCCCCGCGCTGGCTCGACGTCAAGACCGGAGCTAAGGAATGTTCGCAGATCGAGAGAGACTAGGCCTGCAGCCGCGGCGTATCAGGACTGGGCGCGGGGCACGCCCACCCCATCAAGGTAGATCAGCGTCGCCGCCTCGAGCAGCTCCTCGGGAGCCATGGGTATTGACCGCCGCGCCCGGTCGCCCCGGCCGAACAGGGCAGCCGTTCCATGCGCCAGCGACCAGATATGAAGCGCCATCATCATCGCCGGTGGGCGCCTTGATGCCGGCAGTTCCGCCAGAACGGCTTCGCAGGCTTCGCGCAGCACGCCGAACGCCTTGTCGCCCTCCGCCCGCACTTCGGGATACTCGGCCAGCGCCAGTCCCGATTCGAACATCGCGGAAAAGTAGGCGGGCTCGGCTCGCGCGAACTCGAGGTATGCCCGGCCGACCCGTTCGAAGGCTGGGCGGGGCGAGGGTCGTGCATTATCCCAGGCCTTGGACAGCGCCGCCGTGAAGCTGATGAAACCTTGTCGCGCCACGTCTGCGATCAACGCGTCGCGATCGCGGAAATGGCGATAAGGTGCGGCCGGCGAAACACCTGCAGCGCGGGCCGCCTCTGCGAATGTGAAACCAGCCGGCCCCTTTTCGGAGATCAGTTCGAGCGCAGCCTTGATCAGGGCTTCCCGCAGATTGCCATGGTGATAGCCGCGCTTCGCGCCCGGCCCTTCGCTTTTATGCCAGCTCATGGGAATCTTGTAGCCCAAAGCTGCATTGGGGTCATCCAATGGCCAGGCGCGGCGTTACTTGCAGATGCGCTTCAGGCCATCGCGGCCGTGGCGGGCGAGATCGAGATGGAAATGGTCGCGATGAAAGCTGTCAGCTTCGGGTCCAAGCACTGTGGTGAAGTCCCGGCAACTGCCGTCGTGGACCTGACGTAGAAATAGCCGTTCGCGGTCGTCTCCCCACCAACCGGCCTTGACGGTGATGCGACGGCCGTCGGCGAGCGTGAAGGCGGCGATATCAAGGGCATTGGCGTAGCCGTGTTCCGACAGACGCCCGCCGGATTGATTGTTCATCGGCCGGCAGGCGTAGGACGCGGCGACGGTCAACTCCGCTAGAGGCGAGCCGAAGTAGTATTGGGCGGCCGGTTCGACCGTTTCTGCAACCCAGCGGTCCACTTGCGGAATCATAGGGCATCGCAAAAGGGCCGGCGGCCGCATCGAAACGCGCCCGCTCGCAGTGCCCGAAACCGAGAATGGGCGCGATGCGCCGCAGACGCTGGGACCGCCGAGGGCGGAGCGCGCCTCGATCCAGCGTGTCTGGCGTACGACGCCAGTGGCGAGGCAGACGCTTTCCTCTTCCTCGCGCCAAGGCTCGTACTTGGCGACAAAATCCGGGCCTCCCGTGCTGCAGCCCGCAAGGACCACGAGGAACGCAACCGCCAGACAGGAAAGACTGATACGCAACGACATGGCCGGAAACAGTACGCCCGATAACCCTAACGCCGCGTGAACGACCGGCGAGGTTCGGGACACGCATGTGATCAGACTGCTGACATATTCGGACTGTTTTAGGCTAGCGGCGCGGCCACTGTGCGGCATTGCTGCGATTGCGAGCAAATCAAAGGCGCAACAGAGGCAAAGTGGTCATCCGCGTGGCAATGATGGCGAAGAGGCGGAGCTATCCACAATCCAATCCGCTTTACAAAGAATATGTCACGACCGTCTGATTTTTTAGAGTTAGCTCGTCAACTCGTTGGAGCACGGAGTTCGTAGTGCAGAGCTGGTAGTGTAGCGTTCCCGCCAGCGCAGTGAGTAGCGAACACCGGCTTGAATTAATGCGTACAGTGGGCGTTGCGTAGGCGTAGTCTAAACATAAGGCCTTGGCTGTTTTGCCGAGCGTGGTTCTGCCGACATCCCCGCGGTTGTCCTTGCAAAACTCGTGTTCGGCCTGGCCGGGGGCTGTCATCTTCCCCTTCAGGGTTCGCTGGCGCGCAGAAAATCAATCACAGCGGCCTTGAACGAGCGGTCCCCGACGGCCTTCAGATGCTCGCGACCAGCGATGTCGAAGGCCCTGGCGCCGGGGATCAGTCGGGCCAGCTCTTCCGCCGAACCTCCGATGACATCGTTGGTGCCCGCCGCAACGAGCACCGGCACGTCGAGCCGGGCGAGCGCTTCGGCTGTGATAGGCTGACGCGCAGACCGGATGCATGCCGCCAGCGCCTTGAGATCGCTTCCGGTCTGCTCAGCAAAGGCCCGAAATGTCCGCGCCGTAGGGTTCTTCACGTCGTCGATCGAGGGCGCTTCGAGCGCATGCGCGATCGGGCCGGTGCCGGCCATGCCGCGCACCATGTTGATGCCAAGGCCGCCGAAGACGACGGATGCCACCTTGCCAGGGTGCGCCAAAGTCAGGAACGCTGCGATGCGCGCGCCCATCGAGTAGCCGATAACGTGCGACCGGGTGACGCCGAGGTGATCAAGAAGCCGGCTTGCATCCTCGGCCATCTGCGGGGCGCCATAGGCCGATACGTCGTAAGGTTTCTCGCTGTGCCCATGCCCGCGGTTGTCGAGCGCGATTACCCTGCGGCCGGCGGCCTTCAGCTGTGAAACCCACCCCGTCGCGACCCAGTTCGTCGCGGCATTGGACGCAAACCCGTGGATCAGCAGAACGGGCAGCCCCGAAACGGCGGCGGGCGCCTCGTCGAGATAGGCAATGGCGACGCCTGAGGAATTAAAACTCTGCACGTGCTGCGTTCCTGTCCCGCGACGCGTCCCTGTGGCCTTGCGACTTGGCCTACCATTTGGCCGGCGGTGCGGCTATGTTCGCCCTGTTTTTGACGCGGCAATCTGCTGGATGGATGAATATGGCGGCTAGCATTGTGCCACACTTTGCCAATGACGACGGCGCGGAGAAAATCTTCGTCGGCGTCAAGGAATTCCAGTGCATGGGCACCCGCGCGCCGTTCGATCACCCGCATGTGTATCTCGACATGGGTGCGGACGGACAGATCCTGTGCCCGTACTGCTCCACGTTGTATGTGTTCGATCCGCGCCTGGGTGCGCAGGACAGCGATCCCAAGGGGTGCCGCGTCGATCTCGACAAAGATGCAGCCTGACGCAGCTAAGTGCCAGCGAGTGACGTCGCCGTTTCCTTGACGAGAACGCGACCCCAATGGCCGATCCTCAGCAACAAATGACGGCAGGTCAGTCTCCGGAGACGACCATTTTGTCCGATACCGGGCCGATGATTATCGCTGGCGCCGGCATTGGCGGGCTTGCCGCCGCCCTCGCCTTGGCTCGGGTGGGGATCGCGTCGCATGTTCTGGAGCGGCGAGGGGAATTCGCCGAGGAAGGCGCCGGCATCCAGATTGGCCCCAACGGCACAAGGATACTCGCCGCACTCGGAGTTTCGGACCTGCTGCGGCCTCACGTTGCCGAGCCCACTGTTCTTCGGGTGATGGACGGACTAAGCGGCACGGAACTCACACGGCTGCCGCTCGGCCCCTTCATGGCTGCCCGCCACGGCGCCCCTTACTGGGTCGCCCACCGGCGGGATCTCCACGATGCACTTCTGAATCGCGTCCGGCAGTCTCCTTCGACTTCGCTCACACTGAATGCGCCGGTTCAAGGCGTGCGATCACATGGCGATCAGGTCGAGGTGCTGTCGACCAACAGCCGGGCGTGGAGGGCGAACGGCCTGATTGCCGCCGATGGTCTGTGGTCGCAGCTGCGGGACGGAATTGATGATGCGGCTGATCTGCGATTTACGGGCAAATGCGCATTCCGCGCCATTCTTCCCGCTGGCGCGACCGGGCTTGAGGTAGAGGCCGGCGCCGCACACATCTGGATGCGGCCGAAGGAGCATGTCGTCCACTATCCCGTACGCGGCGGCCGGGAGATCGCCCTCGTCGCAATTTTGTCCGACAGCGACCCCGGACAGACATGGAGCGCCGCAGTCGATCAGCATGAAATCGCCGCCCGAACGATATTGTTTCCCAGCCCCCTTCGAACGCTGATGGCAAGTCCGGCGATATGGCGGAAGTGGCCGCTGTATGAGTCAGCCCGCACCGGCGCGTGGGTCAACGGGCGGACTGCGCTCCTAGGGGATGCCGCGCATCCCGTGCTGCCGTTTCTCGCTCAGGGTGCGGTGATGGCACTCGAAGATGCCGTCGTGCTGGCTGGTTGTCTTGCGCGCGCCTCATCCGCCACTGTGCCGAACGCGCTCCGCAAGTACGAGAGTTTGCGCCGGGCCAGGGCGCTATCCGTCGCCGCCGCGTCGCGTGAAAACGGCCGCATCTATCATTTGGGCGGCATGATGCGGACGGCGCGCAACACGGCCATGCGCCTGGTGCCGCCGCAGCGGCTGATGGCGCGATATGACTGGCTGTATGGCTGGAAGACGCCTGCGCACACACCGTAGCTTCGATCATATGCACTAGAACCCAGGCTGGCGATGTCAGCGCATGGCGCACAGGACGGAGGACATCGGCCACGGCAGATACACCGTCATGAAGCCGAAAGCCGCAATGGTCAGCCCTGCGATGGTCTGCAGTCCGTGCCGTTTGGCGAAGCGCGTCAGCGATGTAACGCCGAAGGCGGCGGCGAACACCGCCGGCACGGTGCCGAGCCCGAAGCCCAGCATCCACACGGCGCCACCGGCGGCCGTGCCAGTCAATGCGGCTGTGAAAAGGGCGCCGTAGACCATCGGGCAGGCGCTGACGCCCCAGCCCAGTCCGAGAGCGTAGGGGCCGAACAACTGGCGAGAGCGAAGCGACGCCGCCATACGATCAAGCGAGCGCGAGAACGACAGCACGCCCTGGTCGACCACGGCGAGACGAGGCGCAAACCCGGCCATCGATATGCCGATCCACATGAGCGAGACGGCGCCGGCCCATTGCAGGACCCGGGTGGCGGTACCCGCATCCATCGACCCGAACAGTTGCGAGCCGAAAGCTCCAGCGATGGAGCCAAAGCTCGTGTAGACGGTGATGCGTCCGAGTTGCATCAGCAGCAGTGCGACGACGCGCTCGCCGGAGCCGTTGGGCCGAAGTAGAAGCAGCGCGCCGCTCGAGATGCCGCCGCACATCGCAGCACAGTGAAGGGCGCTTGCGAGTCCAAACACGAAGCCGCCCAGCAGGGTCAGTTCACCGCCGTTCATGGGCTTTTCTCGGGTTCGGAGGGCGGACGCGGCTTACGGGGGCCTGGCTCGGCGTCGTCGATGGCGCGCCATCCCGCTCCTTCCAGATCTTCGAACTGACCATTCTTCAATGCCCACAGGAACGCCGCGAGCCCTAGAAGTCCAAGGGCCAGGGCAGCGGGGATGAGCCAAGCCAGCGCTGTCATTGTCAGGCTCCGTGGGCAGCACGAGGCGCTGCCAGATACAGTTTCGTACTTCTCAGCCGCACGGCGTTGGCGGTCACGACGATCGACGACGTCGACATGGCGAGCGCGGCAATCAACGGCGTGACATAGCCAAGGGCCGCCAGAGGAACGAACGCCACATTATAGAGAATGGCAATGGCAAAATTCTGAAGCGACATGCGGTGAGCGGCGCGAGCGACCCGCAGCGCCTCCGCGACCGGCGCCAGGTTGTCGCCCTGGAACACCACATCGGCCGCAGTCTGTGCGATATCCGCTGCGCTGGCGGGCGACAGCGAGGCGTGCCCCGCCGCAAGCGCGGGGGCATCGTTCAAGCCATCTCCTACCATCAGCGTCCGGCGGCCCTGCGCTGCAAGCTCCGAAAGCCGGGAAAGCTTTCCCTCGGGGCGACACGCCCCGCGCCAGCGGTCGAGACCGAGCGCTCGGGCGGCGCGCTCCACGGCTGCCTGCCGATCGCCCGACATAAGCTCGATCGCGTAGCCCGCATCGCGCAGCGATGCCACGGTTTCTACGGCGTCGTCGCGCAGCCGATCTTCAAAGCGAAACCCGATGGGCTGGTCTCCCGGCCGCGAGAGCCAAAGCGACGCGACGTCCGAGCGCCACGCCTCGATGCCAACCCAATCCGCCGAGCCTAGACGCTCCTCGCCTTGCGGCGTGTCGGCAGCAAGACCGCAACCAGGAACTTCACGCACACCTTCGACGGGGCTGATCCGAAGCCCCCGCACCTCGCCAGCCCGCACCAGCGCAAGGGCGTAGGGATGCCGGCTGGAAATGGCGAGTGATGCGGCACGAGACAGCACGGTGGCATCGATGTCGGCACTCCCGGCAAGCTCGAGATTGCCGACGGTCAGAGTTCCCGTCTTGTCGAAGACGATGGTGTCGACCTCGGACAACCGTTCCAATCCGTCACCCGACTTGACGATGACGCCCCCGGCGAACAAGCGGCTCATGGCGGCGACCTGAACCGCGGGCACTGCGAGCGCCAGAGCGCACGGGCAGGTTATGATGAGAACGGCGATCGCGGCAGTAAGCGCGGGCTCCCAGCCGGCGCCCGCCAGCATCCATCCAATGAAGGTCGATGCGCCAAGAACGTGCACCGCCGGCGCGTAGAGCCGAGCCGCCCTGTCCGCGAGCCGCACAAAAGTCGCACGGCCCTGTTCGGCCGCCTGCATCATGCGCGCGATCTCAGCGAGAAGCGAATTGTCGGCGCTGGCCGTCGTCTCGATTTTCAGGATGCCGCCACCGTTGACGGCTCCAGCGTGAACACACTCGCCGGGCTTCACGGCTCTCGGCACCGTTTCGCCGGTGATCAGGCTTTCGTCGATGTCGCTGACGCCTTCGCGGATGATCCCGTCCGCAGCGATCCGCTCCCCCGCGGCGACAAGGATCCGCATGCCGGGCTGAAGCACTCGCGCCGAGACGAGACGGGCTGCACCGTCGGCTTCGATCACGGTCGCCGTGATCGCGTTGAGGCCCATCAGGTTTTCCGCGGCCCCTCGGGCGCGCAGGCGCATTCGCTCATCGAGCAAGCGGCCGATGAGAAGAAAAAACACCAGCGTAACGGCGGCGTCGAAGTAGACCTGCTCGGTGCCCCGCATGGTCTGGAAGAGGCTCATCGCCGTGGCGAGCGTGATGCCGAGGGAGATGGGAACGTCCATGTTGAGCCGGCGGGCGGCAAGCGCGGTGCGTGCCGATCGAAAGAACGGCTGGCCGGCATAGGCGATCGCTGGTAGGGCGATGAGCGCCGAGATCCAATGAAACAGCGTCTGCACGGAGGCGTCCATATCGGTGGAATGACCCGACCAGACGGAGACCGACATGAGCATGATGTTGGCGGCGGCGAAACCGGCGACCCCGACTCGCGGCAACAGATCCTGATCGCGCGACCACGACCCGGCGCGAACCGCCATTTCGTCGAGCGGCGCGGCATCGAAACCCGCATTCTTCAAGGCAGCTGCCAGGGCGATGATGTCGGAACGCTGAGGGTCATACTGGACGTTGACGCGGCGGGCGCCGAGATTGACGCGGGCGGCAGCGACACCGGGAGCCGACATCAGGGTGTCTTCGATGGAACGCACGCAACTGCCGCAGGTCATGTTGGCGACGGTCAACGTCACCGAGGCGACATCGGGCGGCGGCGCACCGGCGGCCGCGACGTCGGCCTGGCGAGCGACTGCCGCGCCACTCATGGCTGTCTCCACAGACGCGCCTTGGTCCGATAGGCCACGTCGGCCCCATCCGCGCCGGCCTTGCGCGCTTCGAATGCGGCGAACCATGTCCCGGCTTCGAGCGCGGGCAGCCACGCCACGTAGGTTCCCGGACTGTCACTCTTGAGCGCGATGTCGTTGTCGTGAGCGTTCGTCGCCGGCCGGCCGATCTTGGCGACGACATTTAGACCTTCGATGGGCTTGCCATCTTTGTCGCTGACGACAAGGCGGAGGAGACCGGAGTTCGACTCGAATGAAACCTTATCGCTCCATCCGATGGCATCCTGGCTCCGCGCCTCGGCAATGCGCTCGTTGTAGCGAAGCCCCTTGCGATAGGCATCCTGGGTGTCGACACCGCCGAAGGTGGAGACGGCGGTGTAGGCCATCCACCCGTCGATAGCCGTGATCGCGACGAAGAAGCCAATAACGGCAACCGCCACCTGCCGTCCTGTTATCTTTCGCGGCGCCAGGGTCATGGTGCGGGTCCGTGGAATGAGGTTTCGCGCACCGTATGGGTATCGTGATCGAGGTCCTTCACCGTGACCTTCAGTGGAAGTGGGCTCGACAGCATTGAGCGAACCGTTTCGGGCGGCAGCGTGACGAACAGCTTCAAGGCGCGCAGATTCGACGGCTCTACTGCGATCACCGCATCAGGTCCATCGAATCCCGCGATTGTGAAGCGGGCAGTCGGCAAGCCATCGATGCCAAGTTCGAAGCGGCGGGTGGCTTGAGCCTTGTTGACGATCTTGATCGTGTAACCATTGCGCACGCCGCCGTCGCTCAGCTTGACGAAAAGTGGATTACGATCGGGCTCCACGCTGAGATCGAGGTCGGACCGGCTGAGCAGACCCCACAGCATCAGACCGCCGACCGCCGCGATCAATACACTGTAAAGTATAGTTCTAGGCCGGACGATGCGCAAACCATCGCGCGGTCCCGTTGTCGCGGTGTGCTGGTTGCGCTCCGTCGAATAGGCGATGAGCCCGCGCGGCCTCTCGACTTTTTCCATGATCTCGTTACAGGCATCGATACACAGCGCACACTGGATGCATTCGAGCTGCGGGCCGTTTCGGATGTCGATTCCCATAGGACAGACGGCTACGCACGCCTTGCAGTCGATGCAATCGCCGCGATCGTCCCATGTCTGGCCACGCTTGTGGGGTCCCCGCGGTTCGCCGCGCACGTCGCGGTACGCGACGAGGAGCGAGTCGCGGTCGAGCATTGCGCCCTGAATGCGCGGCCACGGACACATATAGATGCACACCTGCTCGCGAGCAATTCCGCCCAGCAGGTAAGTTGTGAGCGTGAAGATGCCGACAAACGTGTAGACGACCGTCGATGCTTCGCCCGTCAGTAGTTCGTGCGCGAGGGTTGGGGCATCGCAGAAATAGAAAACAAGGGCGCCACCCGTCAGAAGCGCGATCACCAGCCAGGATAAATGCGTGATCGACTTCTTCCAGATCTTTTCGAATGTCCAGGGTTGGCTATCGAGGCGGATCTGGGCGTTGCGATCGCCCTGCCAGAACCGCTCAACGGCGACCATGAGGTCGGTCCACACCGTCTGAGGACAAGTATATCCGCACCAGACACGGCCAGCGACCGAGGTGACGAGGAACAGCGCGAACGCGGCAATGATCAGCAGACCCGTGACGTAGTAGAACTCTTGCGCCCAGATCTGGAGCGGACCGATCAGAAGCCGCTGATTGGAAAAATCGATCAGGAACGCCTGTGACGGCAGGCTATCGCCGCGGTCCCAGCGGAGCCATGGCAATAGATAGTAAATGCCGAGCGTTATCGCCATAATTACCCACTTCGCCGTACGGAACTTGCCGTGGGCGAGCTTGGGATGGATCTTGGTGCGGGTCGCATAGGAGCCGCCGGTCGCGCCTCTGTCTATTGCATTGACGTCGGAGCGAGCGATCCCAGGCGCGGCTTCCATGATGAAGTCGTCCGGCTTGAACTGCGTCGGCTTTTCCAAGGCATTCATAGTCCTCTCCCGCACCGGGCATGTCAGCGGCGGAGCTACTTGCCGCCGCCGAGCTCATGCACGTAAACGGCGAGCATCTTGATAGTTACGTCGTCGAGCCGACCGGCCCAAGTCGGCATAACGCCGCCGCGACCGGTTTTGATGCTCTGCATGACGCTGGCCTGATCGCCACCATAAAGCCAGATCGCATCGGACAGGTTCGGCGCGCCCATCTCGAGGTTGCCCTTGGCGTTCTCTCCGTGGCATGCGGCGCACTGTTCGGCGAAGATGGCCGCGCCACGCCCGGCCGCCTCTTTGTCGACATCGAGACCCGAGAGCGAGCGCACGTAGTTTGCGACATCGTTGATCTGAGCAGTCTCCAGAACGCCGTCGAGGCCGAAGCGCGGCATCGCCGAATCGCGGGCATCCTTGCCACCGTTCCGGATGCCGTGCTGGACCGTGTAAAGGACTTGGTCCAGTTCGCCGCCCCAGATCCAATCGTCGTCGTTGAGATTGGGATAGCCGATGGCGCCCTGTGCGCCGCGGCCGTGGCATCCGGCACAGTTTTCCCGGAATGCGGCGGCGCCGCCAGTCGTCGCGAACTGCAGGAGGTTGGAGTCCTTGCGGATGTCCGCCAGCGGCGTGCTGGCGACCGCGAGGCGATACTTCTCCTGGGCAGCCTTGCCGGCCGCGACGTCGTCTGCGACCGCCTGGCGCTGGCTGTAACCAAGATAGCCCCTGGTGTAGCCGCTCATTGTCGGCCAGGCCGGATAGACGAGCCAATAGCCGACCGCCCAAAGGATACAGACATAGAAGGTGTAAAGCCACCACTTCGGCAGCGGCTTGTTCAGCTCCTTGAGATCGAAATCCCAGACGTGTCCGGTGGTCTCGACGCCCGTGACGCTGTCGACTTCCTTCTTGTAGGTCATGATTCACTCGTCATTTGAGTTCGTTGTCATTGTCGAGCGGCATGCGGGCGGCTCGTTCGAAACGCTGCTTGTTCGACGGACGGAATACGTAGATCACCACACCGATGAGGACGGCCGAGAAGATCGCCATCGCCGTAAGTTGGGAGATTGCCAGCGCCGTTTCGTAGGTCATGGCAGCCTCCTCACCTCAGGTTGGGTCCGCTGGCATCGAACTTCGTGAAATCCACCAGTGTGCCCAGCATCTGCAGATAGGCGATGAGCGCATCGAGTTCGCTCGCCTTGACCCCCTCGCCCGGGACGCCATCGAACTTGCGCACCTGTGCCTTGGGGTAGCGTGCGACGAGATCCTTGACGCCCTTGCTGTCGGGCGCGATCTGCGCCTCGATGTCGGCCTTGGCGTTGGAGATCATGTCGTCACTGTAGGGAACGCCGGCAAGCTTGAGCGCCGTCATCTTCGCGGTGATGTTGCTGTAGTCGAGCGGCGTCGTCTCGAGGAACGGATAGCCCGGCATGATCGACGCTGGAACGATCGAACGCGGATGGCGCATGTGCTCCACGTGCCATGCATCCGAGTACTTGCCGCCGACGCGGGCCAAATCCGGACCCGTGCGCTTCGACCCCCACTGGAACGGATGATCGTACATGCTCTCGGCGGCAAGCGAGTAGTGACCGTACCGCTCGACCTCGTCGCGCAACGAGCGGATCATCTGACTATGACAATTATAGCATCCCTCGCGGATGTAGATGTCGCGCCCGGCGAGTTCGAGCGGCGAGTAGGGCCTCATGCCCTCGACCTTTTCGATAGTCGAATCCAGCATGAACAAGGGAGCGATCTGCACGATGCCGCCGATCGAAACGACGATGAGCGTGCCGAGCAGCAGGATAAGAGAGTTCTTCTCGAAGATTGCGTGATTCACGACTGTAGCCTCGTTCTTATTCTGCAGGGAGGACGGCAGCGCCGTAACGCAGCTCGGCAGCAGCAGCAGACCGCGGCTGGTCCTTCACGTCGAGCAATTCATCGCCGCGAATGGTCCGCCACAAGTTGTAGGCCATGATGACCGCACCCAGTACGAACAGCAGGCCGCCCGTGGCTCGGATGACGTAGGGCAGATGCATTGCCTCGACGGTCTCGATGAACGAGTACTTGAGGAAGCCGAGGTTGTCGTAGGCGCGCCACATCAGACCCTGCATAATGCCCGACACCCACATCGAGGTGATGTAGAGAACGAGACCGATGGTCGAGAGCCAGAAGTGCCATTCGACGAGACGGATCGAGTACAGGCCCTGACGCTTCCACAGCCACGGGACGAGGCAGTAGAGCGCACCGAACGAGACCATGCCGACCCAGCCGAGTGCGCCCGAGTGAACGTGGCCGATCGTCCAATCCGTATAGTGCGAGAGCGAGTTGACCGCCTTGATCGACATGAGCGGACCTTCGAAGGTCGACATGCCATAGAAGGCAACCGAGACGACCAGCAGGCGCACGACGGGATCCGTGCGCAAGCGGTCCCAGGCGCCCGAAAGCGTCATCAGGCCGTTGATCATGCCGCCCCACGAGGGCATCCACAGCATGATCGAGAACGTCATGCCGAGTGTCTGGGCCCATTCCGGCAGCGCGGTGTAATGGAGGTGATGGGGACCGGCCCAGATATAGAGGAAGATCAGCGACCAGAAGTGCACGATCGATAACCGGTAGGAATACACCGGCCGCTCCACGCGCTTGGGTATGAAGTAGTACATGATGCCGAGAAAGCCGGCCGTGAGGAAGAAACCGACCGCGTTATGGCCATACCACCACTGCGTCATGGCGCTCTGCACGCCGGCGAACAGCGAGTAGCTCTGGCTCGACATCAACGAAATCGGAATCGACAGGTTGTTGATGACGTGCAGCATCGCCACCGTGACGATGAAGGCCAGATAGAACCAGTTGGCGACGTAAATGTGCGGCTCCTCGCGCTTGGCCAACGTACCGAGGAAAACGAGCAGATAGGTGACCCAAACGATCGTCAGCCAGAGGTCGACGTACCATTCGGGTTCCGCATATTCCTTGCCCTGGGTGATGCCGAGAACGTAGCCCGAAGCAGCCAGCACGATGAACAGCTGGTAGCCCCACACGACGAACCACGGCGCCCATTTGCCAGCGAGGCGCGCGCGCGAGGTGCGCTGGACAACATAGAGGGACGTGGCAAGTAGCGCGTTACCGCCGAACGCGAAGATCACCGCTGACGTATGAACGGGACGCAGCCGTCCGAAGTTCGTCCATGGGAGGTTGAAGTTAAGATCGGGGAAAGCCAGCTGCCAGGCGATGACATCGCCGGCCAGAAATCCGACGACGCCCCAGAAGGCACACGCGATGGCCGCAACCTTGATCGGACCGTCGAAGTAACCCTCGCTCTTGTCGGCCCGCGCGTCTGTTGGATGGGAAAGAACGTAGATGCCCGCCACCGCGGCGGCGACGAGGAACATGGCGCCGTGGATTTTCAAGCCGAGGTCCATGCCGTCAAGCGCCCACAGAAACCCGATGCACGCTACGACAACGGCGCTGGCTATCGCCATGGCGTCGCCAAAGGCTGATCTTTCGACTTCGGTATTCACGACGGTCTTCCCCTCCTACAGCGTGCTCTTCATCCAACGCTCGTACGCACGCGGATGATGGTACAGTGTCCTATACTGGGGCCAAGCATCCTTGACCTGGATCAACGCATACCCGCCGATGTGAACTACTTTCACTCCCACCTTAGTCGAAGCGAGAGACAGGGTGAGACGAAGAAAATGGCCAAAGCAGAAGCACCGCCTGGCACAATGCGGTCAGCCGCATCCGTCGCGGCTTTGTGCAGTGCCCCCGATCCAATCGGTATCGTTGCGGAAGAGCACGCACTACAACGCGAACTGTGTGATGTGCTGGAAGCGCTAGCCGATGATCTTCCGAAACCGCCGGATCCAGCGCTTGTGTTGATCTCTTTAGACCTCTTGGAACAAAGCCTGCCCAGTCATATCAGGTTCGAGGAAGACGCGTTCTTCCCGCTACTGAGAGCACGCCTTTCCCAGACAGACGTTCTGTTGCATGTCCTAAACTGCCTCGGCGATGAGCACGACCGCGAACTGGGTTCGATTGCCGAGGTGGCGGACGCTTTGCGATCGGCACTCGAATCGGGCGTCAGCGGCCGGGCGGAGATGCTAGGTTACTTGTTGCGCGGCTTCTTCGAAGGCCAGCGGCGCCACATGGCGTGGGAGGACAAAGTCGTGCTCCCGGTCGCGAGAGTCGTTCTCAGTACGGACGATCTCGCCTGGCTGCAGGGCTGGATCATGACAAGCGACAGACCGCGCTGCACCCGTAAATCTCTCATGGAAATCCGCCGCGCCCGGTCTGCCTCCGAGGTTTGCGACACGTGCGCATCGAGCCGAACGACAACCCCGCGCCTCATCATTCCGCCGCGCATAGCGCGAGACGCATGAGCATTCCAGGCGCGGACGACTTTATTCGAGCGACTGCTCGGCGGCCTCCTGAAGCCGCGCGAGATCTGGCACCACGATCGTTCGGGCGCCTTCAAGGCCGATCAGGCCGGCGACCTTAAGTCTGGTGAACTGCCGGCTTACGGTTTCGATCGTAAGCCCGAGGAAATCGGCAATTTCAGCACGCGACAGCGGCAAGTCAAACGTCGCGGCAGCGTGCGGGTCGGGGTGCGTCTCTGCGTGCGCCGTCTTGTATCCGACCGACATCATCCGACGCGTGATCATTAGCAAAAGGCTTGCCACACGTTCCTCGGCTTTTTTGCGCCCAAGCAGCACCATCCATTCCCGCGCGGCGTCGAGTTCGTCGAGCGTATTTTCGAACAGCCGATGCTCGAAGCCCGGACATTCCTTGACCAGATGCTCGAACTTCGAGCGTTCGTACGTACACAGGTGGACATCCGTTACGGCTTCGGCATAATAGGGAGTGTCCGGACGATAGGGACGGCCAAGAAAATCAGAGGGGAACTGCAATCCAACAATCTGCTGGCGGCCGTCACCCAGTGACTTTGTGAGTTTGACGACACCCGTGATGATGTTCGCGAAGTACCCGGGCTTTTCGTTGTCGCTGAAAATGACAAACCCGGGCGGCACTGTCTTGTGGTGAGCGATGGCGTTCAGCCGGCCTATTTCCGACTGGGATAGCGCACCGCAAACCGAGCGGTGGCGAACAGCGCACGTATCACAACGAATTGCTGCCTGGGTCATTAGAACACTTCCACAAAATCGGGATCGTTGGCAAATTCGCCTAATATTGAGGCTCTTAATGCTTAATTCTTAGCAGCCATTCGGCGGCAGGTCATCCTCGATCTGCAATGCAACCCCACATGCTTTGTCACAGGCTCGCAAGGTCAAAGATGTCTAAATTTCTAAAATAGACAGAGATTACTCGCGGTACACGAGAACCGGAACCTTGGAGTGGGTTACCGTCTTCGTTGTCACGCTTCCCAGTACAAGCCCTACCAAACCCCGACGTCCGTGAGAGCCCATGACGATCAGGTCGCTGCCGGCCTTGGTCGCCGCTTCGAGTATGGCCCGGTACGGCTGCACGTCGGTCAGATGCAGCGTGTCGCACGGCACGCCTTCTTTGCCAGCGGCGGCGGCGGCGGCATCGAGCAGCGACTTTGCCGCCTGTTCCATGTTCTTTTCGTAGTCGACCGGTGGGAACATCACGGCCGCTTCCCCGAACGCGAGGCTCTCCCATGGCGGCGTGACGTAGAGCACCTTGACCCGCGCACCGATCGATTTGGCCAGGACCAGACCGTGGGCTGTCGCCTTGTTCGACAGATCCGAACCGTCGATGGCGATCAGGATGTTCTTGTACATGCGTCTGGTCCCTTCAATGTCCGGCTGATGGCGATATCCCGTATCAATCGAGTTCGACTGCGGAAACGACCCGGAATGTTCTCAGCGTATCATTCTGCTCCCGGATGGACACGTAGTCGCCCGGTATGAAACGGTGTGTGCTGAGGCGGAAACCGGCTTCGTCATGCGCAGGATCGCCGTGGATATCATAGTGGAACGCCCATGCCCCGTTCCGCTTGGCCACGAGATGACCGACCTCGCTTGACTCGCCCGCCCAGAAGCGCTTCACGCGGCAGGAAGCCTTGAGGTATTTCCAAGCTTCATGATCGATGTGGCCCTGGTCATCAAGCGGGGCGATGAAATCGTAGCCGCGCTCATGGCTGCCATCCGGATACTCGGGGTCGCGCGCAAGTTCGAGCCGGATCCGGCGGAGTTTGAGCTCAAGCGCCTTTTGCTCATTAGATGTCATGGACGACCCCGGCTTGAACCTATCCTGCCACATTGCCGGGGCAAGCACTTACTGCATTGACGCATATCAACGGTGTCGGACGCCTCTCCTTGATAGTAAACGCCTCGAGACGAGAGGAGCGGCGCATGACAAGTTTCAAGTTGAACGTGGCCCTGCCGATCTTTGCCGCAGCCCTGCTGGCGAGCCTCATGCAGTCGGGCATGGTGAGCGCGGCCGACAGCGACAATGCCGCTCCCGCCAACTCGGGGGACCGCCGGTGGCGGATTCTGCTGGCTCAGCAGCTAAGGTCCGAAAAGACCTGCGATATGCTGGACGTCCTTGCATACAATGAAATGCCCTTGGGCGATTACATTTCGATCTCCGGCCGGGTTACGTGCCTAGACGGCCGCGAGTTCGATTTCAGCCGCAAGCAGCCGCATCAGAAGGTTGAAATCAATCTGTGCCAGCCGACCGTATGCTGAAACCGTGAAAGCCTGAGCAGGGGCATGGTTTTGGTTACCGGCCGCAAGCGTCGGCGGGCGGGTTTTGCTATGGTGGCAACTCGCGTCGAGGATCTCACCCGGCTTCAGCCAGCCGTACCCCTGCACCACCTCCTGCGCCATGTAGGCAAGCACGGCATAGGCCCCGCCGAAGGTCACGACCGACAGCTTCGAGAAGAACCACGCCAGCTGCGAGAGGACGTGGTCGCGTCCGAAAATCGACGCGACAGCAAGGAGCGGCCGGAGCCAGACCGCGAGCCAGATCGCGACCGTGCGCGCCGTGTCCGTCGAGAATACGTTGACCCTCGTTGCCATCTGCACCCCCATACCCGTGCTGCCGCGCAGGAAGCCGACCAGCCCGGCGGCCAGTACGATCACGGGAAACGGCACGGCGAAGACGAACAGCGCCAAAAAGGCCGCCGCGGCGATCACCCAATCGCTTTTGAGCCGCAACGCACGCCGGGCGACGCGCAGCAGCGCCTCCACGACAATCGCAAGCACGGCACAGCCTTGATGCCGACGAACAGCGCCTGCGCCAGCGGGACAGTTCCGAACGCCGCATACAGCAGCGCCAGTGCGAGCATCAGGCAGGCGCCCGGCAGGACAAACAGCAGTCCTGCCGCCAGTCCTCCTTTGACGCCGTGTATGCGCCAGCCGACGTACGTCGCCAGTTGCATCGCCTCCGGGCTCGGAAGCAACATGCAGAAATTCAAACCAGTCAGGAAACGCTGCTCGTCGACCCACTTCTTCTCGTCGACCAGAATGCGATGCATGAGGGCGATCTGCCCGGCCGGTCCGCCAAACGACAGAAAGCCAATGCGCGTCCAGACGGCGATCGCCTCGCCGAAGCTTGTATCCGCCGCCGTCGATTCAGTGGCTTGAGTCATCCGCTGCCCCCGGTGATCAACGATTCAAAGCTCCACACTTTTCCCGACAGCGGACCACAACCGCCGCGCCCCGTTCCGACCTGGTGGACGCCGCCGCCTTCTGTACGTCATTTGCAAGTCACTTTTTTTCCGATTTGTCAGATCCTTCGGCTCACCGCTTAATTGAAAAAGTGCGACGTGCGGTCGCAACCTTGCTGCGATGCAGCATGAAAATGCGCTTCAGGATCAATGACTTCGCTTTTTGGTCCTGAATGATGTTCAGTTTCCTACGTTGACGGGTCGGCGGTTGGATGGTTCGTTTCGCGGGCCAGAGCAGGGGGATGAAATATGAGGCCCCTAATCTCTCAGTGCTGGAAGTAGTTCTGGTTCTCGCCTACGGCATTTTCTTAACGGGGTCCGCTTTCTCAAACGAACTGTTTGAAAAGTCACACTTGCTCGCTGAGCATCTGGACCGGCATCCGCTGGCCTTTCCCCGTCCGCCCGAAGCGCCAGCGCCATCGGAATGGAGACGACAACATGCGATTTATGATTGCCGCCGCAGCTACGATCCTCGCATATGGCCTGACCGACGTTCGCCCGGCGAACGCCGCATGGGAGTGCATGGGTCCCCCGAAGTCTTGCGAGGGCGCAGCCACCACGAAGAAAACCCATACCGCCAAGTACCAGGGCAAGGCAAAGCAGACCGCCAGCTACAAGAAGCATAAGAGTTCAGGCAGCAGCTATTCCGGTGGCGGCAGTTACTCGGGCATGGCCTCATATTACTGGCAGCCCCAGCGGGTCGCCTCGGGCGGCTGGTTCAACCCGAACGCCATGACGGCGGCCCACAAGACCCTGCCGTTTGGTACGGTCGTGCGCGTCACCAATCTGCGCAACGGCAAGTCGGTCACCGTCAAGATCAACGATCGCGGGCCATACGTGAAGGGCCGGATCATCGACCTGTCGTCGGCGGCAGCTGGCGCCATCGGCATGAAGGGTTCGGGCGTCGCCCCTGTCAGCGTGGCCGTCGTCGGCAGCTGATACGCCTCGCTTTAAGTCATTGAGGCGGCGGGAGCATTACGCTTCTGCCGCCCGCTTTTTTTGGCTGTCGCCGCAAATCGGTTTAACCGTTGAGGCTGGGTCTGCTCAACCTTCGGCTTCGAATTGCGATATCGCCTGACCTCATGGACGGTTTTTGCTGTCACAGCTGTAGCGCCGGCGGCGGCTTGCGCGGACGACGCCGCGATGTACCGGCTCGGCAACGCCGAAGCCGCCGGGTGGCACGCCACAATCGATAGCGACGCGTCATCAGACGCTGTGAAGGACCCCAACTGGACGGCTTTTGTCACGGCCCGCCAACTGAACGCGGCCAAAACGGCCTCGCTCGGCGTAGCCGTGCCCGGGAAAAAGGCCGCTGAACTCACTGGCGAAAAGTCCCACGCGCTCGACGGCATCGCCTCTTACTACTGGCAGGACCAGATGACGGCCTCGGGCGAGGTCTTCAACAAGCGCGAGATGACGGCGGCCCATAAAACTCTGCCACTCGGCACGAAGGTCAAGGTCACCAATCTCACTAACGGCCGCTCGGCAATCCTGCGCATCAACGATCGTGGCCCCTACAGCCCCGGCCGCGTTATCGACGTGTCGGAAGCCGCCGCCGACGTGCTTGGCATGCGCGAGCGCGGGTTGGCGCCCGTCCGGGTGGATGTCGTAAGCAACTAAGGCCCTGCGATCCCGATTGCTGAGCGGGGATAAAACCCCGTATCCTGCGATAAGTCCTTATCGTCGGAGCTTCCCACATGGCCGCTGAGCCCAAGCCGCCGTCGCGGCACGACCGCGCCGCTGCGCTCCAGTTGCTGCGCACCGTAATGGTCGAAAAGAAGCTGACGCAGGCCGAGCTCGCCGATGCCGCCGAGTGCCACGAGAAGACGATCCAGAACCTGTTCGGCGGCCGCCCCGTGCGCGACCAGACGCTCTTCGACGTCTGCATGGTGCTCGGGCTCGACTTCCAGCGTATCAAGGAACTCTGGTTCGGGGCCATGACGGCCTCCCAGCCGATGGACCTCAAGGGTGACGGCGGCATCGTCGCGCCCGTCTACATGGGCGCTTATACGCGCGAGGCTGTCGATCATTACATCGGCAGCTATCTCACAATCCGCCCGGCCTTCGCGCAAGCGGGCGCGATCGTCGCCTACCGGACGGACATCGTATGGGATCCGGATTGGCCGAGCCTCCTGTTCGAGGAGCGGGATCGGCCCGACGCGCCCTACTCCCATCGCGGACGGCTGTACGTGCCCGCCTCCTCGATGTTCGTGCATCTGGTGTCGCTGACCAAGGGCGCGATGCGCATGGTGCTCGTGTCGCAGATCGACACCGCCGGCGAGATGCGGGGCTTGATAACGACGCTGAACAAGCAGGGCCGCTACTACAGCCCCGTCTCGGCGCCGATCATTTACGTCAAGCGCGCGGACTTCAAAGGCGTCACCTTCGGCGAGATCGGCATGAAAAGCACGGAGGGCAAGGCGTACAAGCGGTTCCTAGACGAGACGATGTCTGAAGGCTACGCCAAGCTCGTTGCCCCCTGATCGACTTCGCCGTCGCGACGTGCAGTCGTGACGTATTCACCCGCCCTCACCGGATCGTTTGCCACTCGAAAGCGCGGTCGCGGCCGTAGTGGGCGGCGTTTCGGCCGGCACGCTCTCGCTGTCCTTCAGAAAATGCGCTTCGAGATTGATTGTCTCCCGGCGGCCGACTTGGTCGCGGTTCTTCGAAAGCCACTTGTGCGTTTCAGTTCGTCCGGCCCCGTGAAGATACGTGAGCAGCCCGAGGTCCGGCTTCATCTTTGTTTCGTCGGCCAGAGTGCTCGTGTGCCGCCCGGCGTCGATGAGATGGAACCTGTGCGAGACGAGCGCCCGGTACTTGTTCGGCCGCGGCAGGCCGATGCCGCGCGACGTCTCGCGCACCGCCGCAATCATACCGACATCGCGCAATAGTGGCGCGCTGAAGGTCAGCCAGTTGGCGTGACCCTGAATGGCGCGCACGCCGGTCGGCAGGTCCCTCTTTGCGAGCGGGCTGATCTGGACGATAAGAGTATCGTCCACCTGGCTTTCCAGCGCCAGATTGACGAGATCGGGATTGGCGGAAAATCCGCCGTCCCAATAGGCCGATCCACCGATCTCGACGGCGTGGTGCAGCGTCGGCAGGCAGCAGGATGCAAGGACAGCTTCGACGGTGAGTTCCTGTCGCTTGAACAGCCGCGCACGCCCTGACGCGACATCGGTTGCAGCAATCAAAAGCTCGACCGGGGATCGGGCGCGGATCGCCGCGAAGTCGATCGTTTCCTCGAGCAGACGCCGCAGCGGATCGAAGCCCAGCGGATTGAAATCATAGGGCGACCACAAGCTCGCGACCGAAGACATGCGCGCCGACTGGGTCATTCCGAACAGGAACGGATTGAGCCTGAGAAGATCGGGCACACCTGCCTTGTGAACGGCCTCCCACACCTCGCGCAGCTTTGCGCGCGCCGCCTGACGGTCGCCATCGACAAGACCCGCCGCCAACGCCACGGCATTGACGGCGCCTGCACTCGTCGCGCTGATCCACGCAACATCGAGATCGGGTTCTTCGAGCAGCCGGTCGAGCACGCCCCACGTGAAGGCGCCGTGTGCGCCACCGCCCTGGAGTGCAAGATTGATCTTGTGATGACGCCGGAACAGCCGCACCAGGTTCATGCCTCCCGCCGACGAGCAGCAGTCCGTGTCCGGACACTGAACCCGACCATGAGTTAAGGAAGGAACTTACACCGTGCGCGGCAAGGGTTCGATAGGCACGACCGCGACAGCATCGCCGACGCGGATCAGGGCTGCGCGAATGCCATAGGCACGCGCCAGCATGTCCTCGGTCAAAACGTCACTCGGAGGGCCGATGGCCATCATGACGCCGTCTTTGACGAGCGCCAAACGGTGGCAATACCGGACGGCCAACGAAAGATCGTGCAGAGCGACTGCGATCCCGCGACCCTCGGCTGCAAGTTTCGAGAACTTCGCAAACAACGACAGCGTATGTGCGGGATCGAGACCGGCAGTCGGCTCGTCCGTAATCAGAAAGCGCGCATCCTGCGCGAGGGCCCGCGCGACAAGAACCCGCGCACGCTCGCCGCCAGACAGCTCCAGCACGGACCGGCCGGCCAGTGCCTGCGCATCCATGGCCACGAGCGCGGTTTCAATGGCGCGGCGGTCGTCCTCGGATTCGGCAGCGACCGCCGAGCGGTGAGGCAGACGGCCGAGACCGACGATGCGGCTCGCCGTCATCGGCCAGTGGATGATGCGATCCTGCGGGAGATAGGCGATCTGCCGCCCACGCGACCGGCCGTCAAGTTCCGGTAGGGCATGACCGTCGAGACGCACGCTGCCGGCTGCCGGCTCGAGCAGCCCGGCCATGATACGCAGAAGGGTCGACTTGCCGGCCCCGTTGGGACCGACGACGGCGACGATCTCTCCCGGCGACACCGTCAGGCTCACCTGTTTGAGAACTTCGCGACCACCGAGCCTCGCACTGACGTCACGAACTTCGAGCGTCATGGCGGCAATTCTCCGCGCGTGCGCAGAACGAGCCACAGGAAGAACGGCGCGCCGAGCAGCGCGGTCACCACGCCAAGCCGCAGATCGCCCGACGGTGACAGCAGGCGCAGGCCCGTATCGGCGACGAGGACCAGCGTCGCGCCGCCCAGTAGGCTCGGAAACAACAGCCGTCCGGGCTCCGACCCGACAAAGCTGCGAAGAAGATGCGGAACCATCAGCCCGACGAATCCGATCGCGCCGCACACCGCCGTCGCCGCCCCAACCGCCAGCGCAGTCCCGGCGACGATCTTATGGCGCAGGCGCGCTGTGTCGACGCCGAGATTGCGGGCCGCGTCATCGCCGAGCGCGAGCGCGTCGAGATCGCGTCCCGTCGACATTAGCAGCACGCACCCGGCAAGGATCAGAGGCGCTGCGATCCGCACATGCAGCATGCTGCGATCAGTGAGCGAGCCCATCATCCAGTAGAGCATTTCGGAAGCGGCGAATGGATTTGGCGCGAGATTGAGCGCGAGCGAGGTTAGCGCGGCTGCGAGGGTCGAAACCGCAACGCCAGCGAGGATCAGCGTTACCGGCCCTGTGCTGGTACCCGCGAGTGCCAGGACGGCGGCGGTCGCGATGAAGGCGCCCGTCAATCCGCCAGCGGGGAGAGCGAAAGCGAAGGTCGCCGCCAATCCGGAATGAAGCGAAATCACGGCGCCGAGTGCCGCACCGCCCGACACACCCAGCAGTCCTGGCTCGGCAAGAGGATTGCGCAGATAGCCCTGAAGGACCGCACCGCTGAGACCCAATGCGCCGCCGACGAGAAAGCCCAGCACCGCCCGCGGCAGGCGTATTTCCATGAAGACGAGACGCGCGGCACCGCCCGTCGGCCAGCCGATCGCGAGCGGGCCGATGGCTAGAGACGCGAAGAATGCGAGGGAGGCGGCGACCGCCAGAAACACTAGGGGCATCCGCCCCGTCATCGGTTGGTATCTCCGTGCGTGACTTTTGGAGCCTCCACCGCGACCAGCCGCTCGACAGCCTCGATGATGCGCGGCGTGCCGCACAGCCATAGCGGCATCGGCAGCTGCAGCGAGGGCCGCGCCGCAAGTAACTGTCGGAATGCGGGATGGCGCAGATTATCGGCAAGCACGGTGCGGAAGTCGGCCGCCGTGTTGGCCAGCACGATCAGATCTGGGGGCTCGGTCAGAAGCGTCTCAAGCGCCAAACGTCCGCCGCGGCCCAGGATTTCCGGCGTCGCCGTGTTGGTGTAGCCGGCCGCCGACAACACCTCATCCATGATGCTGCCGCGGCCCGAAACGATTGAGCCGACCTGGAGGGCGACGGCGGTCTGGGACGAACCCGCAGGCGCGCGGGCCGCCGCCAGCCGCCGGTCGAACTCCGCAATCATCTCCACGCCGCGCGCCGGAACTCCGGCGGCATCGGCCATGATCCGCACGCTTTCGCGAACGCCGTCGAACGAAGACGCCATCGGAACTTTGACGACACGACGGCCCATGCGCTGGAGAAGATCGACGGTCGCGGGCGTCGAAAACTGACCCACCAGTATCAGGTCGGGATCGAGCGCCAGGACTTCCTCGGCCGTACCCCGGATGGCGGGAATGCCAGCGGCCTGTTCCGGGATCGGCGACATCATCGGATCGGTGGCGAGGAAGCTCAGACCGGCGATTCGTTCCCTCGGCACGAGATCGAGCAGAATCTGATCGGTACACAGGTTGAGACTGACGATGCGGGATGGCTTCTCCGCGGCGGACCTTGCCACCGCCACGCCGCTGCCGAACAAAGCGAGAAGTCCTGCGACCCCGGTCGCAAGAAATTCCCTTGCCTTGATCTTTTTTCTCGCAGACCGCCTCACGCAAACTCCATTCGCCATCAGATTCCAACGCCCTTCGGCCCAGGCACATGTGGCAACTTCCTCGTATGTAAACCGGGAGGCCGGCATGCCCGCCGTTTCGTACCCGAAGACCTCCTGGTATCCTGGTCGAGCAGGTTCTCAACTCTGCCGTAGAACTCGACGCCAGGCGCGACCTTGTAGGAAGCAACGGCGTTGACGAGCGGGCATCATTTTGTGCAAGGGCGATTTCGCGGCGAGATATTGTTATCTGTGATCGTGTTCATAACACATTACAGGATGCGTAACGCTTGGCACACGCTAGACAGTGTTTCAAAATCGTCGAAATCATCAGTTCTGCCGCCGGAACCGCGAACGAGGATCGGGCGGGGTCCGCAGGCGATCTGGCCTGGGTGATCGATGGCGCTACGGATGTCGTTGCCGAACCTCTGACACGAAGCCAGTCCGACGCGGCGTGGTTCGCGGACCTGCTCGATCTGGAACTTCGCCGGCTGGCAGCAATTCGAGTCGGCCCGCTCAGCGAATTGCCGATGCGTCTGGCTGCCGTGGCGCAGCGAACGTTCGATCAAGCTGCGCAGCGTCCGGCGCTCGACCGCGGCGAACACCCATCCGCCTCCGGCATCATCGTTCGTGTTCGCGGCACGACGCTCGAATATGTGAGCCTCGGCGATTGCGTGCTCCTTGCCGAAACCCGATCCGGCTTTCTCCGTGTCGGGATCGACGAGGACAGCGCCGGCGATGCCTGGGTCGCGGATGAGATCCGCCGCAGTCGCGCTGCCAATCCTGCGGCGAGCGTCTCACAAGCACGCGAAGATCTATGGGCCAAACTGAGAGCGGCGCGGCGACGCATGAACATGCCGGACGGATACGGCGTGTTCTCTCTGACGGTCCCGCCGCCACCTTTCATTCAGACCGCAACGATCGAGCTGGACGAAACGGCGCGCGTACTGCTGGCGACCGACGGCCTGACGCGCCTCGTCGACGTTTTCGCCACGTACCGGACAAGTGCGCTTTTTGACGCCGCCTGGAGCCGCGGCCTGTCATCCCTCGTGAAGGAACTTCGCCGCATCGAAGCCGACGATGCCGACTGCATCCGCCATGCTCGTGCCAAGACGAACGACGACGCGACCGGAGTTCTGCTTCGACTAACAAACGAAAGGCCGTAAGGCTGCCCCTCGCGTCCCGGCGGCTATTCAGCCGCCGCCTGCTTGTGACTTGCGAGGACTTGGTCGGCGAGCCGGCCGGTTAACTCCGCAAGATGATCGAAGCGCGCCGTGAACGTGCCGACGCCGGCCGTCGCAGAGCGCAATTCCACGATCAGGTCGTCCATTTCCGATTCCGGAATCTGGGCGGAAACGACATCCCAGCCGGACCACCCCTCGCGCGCATCGAAGCCAAGGATCTGTCCGCGCCGCTGGGAAATGATCCCGTTTATCCGAGCGGTGGCATCCGATGGCACGGCGATGTCGACCGCCATTACCGGTTCCAACAGCACGGGTGAACACTTCGGCAGTCCTTCACTCATGGCGAGCCGGCCCGCTTGCCGGAAGGCCATGTCGGACGAATCCACCGTATGGAAGGAGCCGTCGAGCAGCGTCACGGCTACGTCGACGACGGGAAAACCGAGCGGCCCCGACTTGAGGTAGTCGGACACGCCGATCTCGACGGAAGGAATGTACTGCTTGGGTACCACGCCGCCGGTAATCCTGTCGCCGAAGCGGAAGCCCGATCCGCGCGGCATCGGCTCGATGCTGACGACGACATCGCCGAACTGGCCATGCCCGCCAGACTGCTTTTTGTGCCGTCCCCGCACTTCCACCGATTGACGGATTGTTTCCTTGTAGGGGACCTGCCTGGGGAGGCGATCGACCGTCACGGCGAACTTGCGAGCCAGCCGTTCGAACGCCACGCGCAGGTGCATCTCGCCCTGCCCTCTCAGCAGGGTCTGATGCGTGTCCTTGTGATTGTCGACGGAGAGCGAAGGGTCCTCCTCCATAAGCTTGTTCAAGGCGGCCGACAGCTTGACCTCGTCCTTGCGGTCCTTGAGCCCTATTCCGTAGGCGAGCACCGGCTCGGGCATCGGCGGATGCGCGATCTGGACGATGCCGCTCTTTTCCGCCGTGATCGTGTCACCGGTTCTGACGTGGTCGAGCCGCCCCAGAGCGACAGTGTCGCCAGCGTGCGCCGCCGTGCGCTTCATCGTCTCCTGGCCCTTGACGCTGAACAGGCCGCCAATGCGTTCGTCGTTGGCGTTCGGGCCGAACACGGTCGTTCCGTCCGCCAATTCGCCCGTCAGCAGGCGGGCGATCGACAGCTTGCCGCCGTGTCCCGTGTAGAGTGTCTTCATGACGTAGGCCGCGCTCTTCGCGTTCTCGACCTTGAGGCGCTTTGCCGTGTCAGTGACGAACGGCACCTCGTGGCGAAGCGCCTTCAGCAGCCGCAGAATGCCATTTCCATTGTGAGCGCTGCCGAGCAGAACCGGGCAGATAAGCCCTTCACGCAGCTCGCGGGACAGATCGTCGAAAATGCGGTCGCGAGGCGGCGCCATATCGGTCAGCAACTGTTCCATCAGGTCGTCGTCGTAATCGGCGAGCTGTTCCAGCATATGGAAGCGGGCTTCCTTCTCGCGGTCCATCACGGAAGCAGGGAGCTCAACAATTTCGGAGGGCGCATGCTCGCGGTATACGTAGGCGCGTTCGGAGGCGAGGTCGACGAAGCCGGTTGCGATGCCATTTTCCCAGATCGGGATCTGACGCAGCACCAGCGGCTTGGCTGAAGCCGGCTGCAGGGCCGGAATGATGTCACGCACGGGCGTTGAAAAACTGTCGATCTTGTTCAGGAACAGGAAATGGGGGATGCCGCGATCTTCCAGGCCCTTGAGGATCACCTGCAGTGCTGCAACGCGCTTGGGGTCGGGCTCACACACAACGACGGCTGCATCGACAGCGGTTAGCGCCAGCGCGCCTTCGTGCTGGAACTCGATTGAGCCGGGGCAGTCGATGAAGGCAAACGTGTCACCGAGAAACTCGGCGTTGGCGATGTTGAGTTCGACACTCATTCCGTGGTCGCGGGCCTCCGCCGACCCGTCGCCGACGGTCGACCTATCGAGAGCGGCGCCCTGTCGCGCGATGGCGCCGGTACGGGCGAGGATGGCTTCGAGCAAAGTCGTCTTGCCGGAGAGATACGGGCCGATCAGTGCGATGCAGCGGGAAGAGCGGCCCGACGGATGCCCGCCTTGCGGGCGATCGGAAGTCCCCATGGTGTCCTCCTTTTTCTTCTCGCTGCTTGTTCAGGGCGCGAGATTGACGAGGCGCAGCAAGGGACGCAGTCGCGGTGCGCTCCCTGGGCGCCTCGGAGAGGAGCGCGACGGCCTCATGGTCGCGCCGGACCCGGTCTTGCGCAAGAGCCAACCGGATCAACAAACGAGGAAGATGATCTTTCTTTGCGCTGAACCGACTTTATTGCGGCGCAGCAGCGGAACTTTTGTTTCGTAAAGTCATTATCAAGAATTAGATGAAAAACTACTTGACGCGAAGTAGTTCTGCATCAACATAAAAACGGGACGCCGATCCTCGAACTGATGGTCAGCCTCCCGCCTCCTCGGAGTAGCCTACATGAGTATCGAGCAGTTGATGTCCGTCGAAAGAGCTGCCGGTTTCGCCATGGTGCTCGACGATTGCGACGGGGACGCCCTGACCGGGGCCGTGCCGCACATCTCGTCTAGCGAAACGATTCCTTTCGATGTTCGTTGCCTGGGGCCTTCGTCCAAGGCCATCGTTATCTCCGGCACGACAGCTGCCAAGAGCGACGCTCTGAGCCAACTCGCCGAACAGGCACGCGCCCAGCAGATCCGGAACTACATTACTATGTGGTGGGCCGGCCGGGCGACGGCCTGACGCGGGAGCCCCACCGCTGCATCAGTTCGAGCGCGGACCTTCGCCGTCACATTACCCACCCATCTGATCCCTAATTGCCGGTACAGCGCAAACTAAACAATTGCGTACACGTAGCGTGTTTAACTAACGCCGTGCACGGTGCAAGTTTCGCAGCCGGCGGCTTCAGCCAAGCAGCGCCGTGCACTTCATGGGCCAAATATCGGGAGTTTTCGAGATGCTTCGTTCTTTGCTTGCCGCCGCGGTCATCGTTTCGGGCGCGGGAATGGCCCTTGCCCAAAACACAGCCGTCATCAAGGAACGCCAGTCTCTCCTCGAAGCCATGGGTAAGGCGGCGAAGGACCCCGGCATGATGATGAAGGGCGAGGAGGACTTCGATCTTGCGAAGATAAAGGCCTCCCTGAAGGTTTATCAGAACAATGCCTCCAAGCTCGGCGAACTGTTCCCCGACGACAGCAAGACCGGCGAAAAGACCGAGGCGCTGCCCGTCATCTGGGACGAAAAAAAAGACTTCACCGACCGCTTCCTGAAACTGGTTGCCGACGCCAAGGCTGCCGACGGCGCCATCACGGATGCGGCGACGTTCGAAGGTGAATGGCCAAAGGTGATGGGTAACTGCAGCAGCTGCCACAAGAAGTACCGCAAGCCGAAGGAATAACGAGGCATGGCGTCCAGTGGTGGCTCGGCTGGTGGGGCGGTCCCCGCCTGGGACCTGCCGACACGGCTGTTCCACTGGGCGCTCGTGTTTTGCATCGTCTCGGCGTGGGTCAGCTATCGCTACGCCGAGTTGATCGGGGATACGCTTCTCAAATGGCATCGCTGGAATGGTTACGCCATTCTCCTTTTTCTGACCTGGCGGCTGCTGTGGGGCTTCTTCGGCTCATCGACCTCGCGCTTTGCCAGTTTCGTACGAGCCCCGTCAGCGATCGGCGGCTATGCCGGCGCCCTGGCAAGGGGGAATGCGCCCCAATACCTCGGGCACAATCCCCTCGGCTCTTTGATGATCCTTGCATTGCTGCTGGCCGCAGCCGTGCAGGGATCGCTCGGCCTGTTCGCGGTCGATGAAACCGACCTGACCGGCGGCGCGCTCCACCGTCTTGTCAGCGAGGGCATGAACAAGTCTCTGACGCGGTGGCATGCCTGGACTTTTTATTACGTCCTTCTGGCGCTCGCCGGGCTGCACATTGCGATCAACTTGCTCTACGGCCTCGTCAAACGCGAACCGTTGATTGCGGCGATGATCACCGGCCGCAAGCCCGAAGCGGCCTACGTGGACGCGCCGCGGGCGAACATCGCCGAGCGAACGGCATGGCGCGCGCTTGCGTGTCTCGCGGCCGCCGCTGCCATCGTGTTCGGCACCATTGCGGCACTGGGCGGCCGCCTGCTTTAGCTATGGTGTCGCGTCAAAGAAGAAAAAAGGCCAGCAGGAGAAGGAGAATTGCCAACCCGGCGACGACTAGCCGTACGCCGCGAACAAAGTACTTGTAGCCTCTCACATGCTCTGGATAGTCGTCCTGGACTGCTTCGATCATCACAACCTCCACGTAATCGAAGATCGTTTGGCGCGGCCGCGCAGGCGACGGCATCGAACCCACCGGCACAAGCGGGGTGCTCCGAACGTTTCGAAACGTAAGGTCGTAGCGCTATGGCGTCCTTGACGTAGCTCAAGCCCCTGAACGATGATATGGGCAGCCCTCACGCCGAAGCGTGCGTGTTAGCTCCGGTCGACGGCATCGGCATTTTCGCACTGCCTGCTGACGTTGACTAGATGCTTGACGACGGCACGAACAGCCGGCGGCGCGTACAGGATATTGCGATGCCCGAACGCGTCGAAGGTCACCAGCTTTGCCCGACTTTGAGCGGCCACTTCCTCGGCGCATCGGAATGGGACTTCGTCATCGTCACGTGCGTGCACCACGAGAGCTCTGCATCCGCTGGATTGAAGCAACTCGCTCGTAGCGTACCTGTCGATGGAGCGCCATCCGACGCGCTCCAGCCGGCTCTCAAAGCCTCGCCGCGCTGAATCTGTCATCGCCCGGCGGTCGGCGAACTCCCGCGTCACGTCCGACAGGCGGTTTGGGCAAGCAATCAACACTACGTTCCCGGCCCGAAGGGCTCTAGGCATCGGCCTATTGCCATCTGCCGCCAGAAGGCAAACCATGCCGCCGAACGAGTGCGCGACCATGGCGCAAATCGGGCCCACGGCTTCAGCCACCGCGAGGGTAGCCTTGGCGCACTCGATAAGATTGGTCCGCCGGCCGGAACTGCGCCCGTGCGCCGGCAGATCGAACAGGGCAACGCGAAACCCTGATCTGCGGATCGGCTCGGCCAGCGCCGTCATGAACGCCGCTTCGCTGGTCCAGCCGTGAACGAAGAGCACCGTTCCAGTCGGCGTCTGCGTATCGGGTTCAAAGATATAGGCTTGCACGTCGCCAACAGCGGTCTTGATCCGCCGCCAATTGGCGTTGCGCAGATGAAAGCGCGCCCGCTCGCTCAAGCGGCTGTAGTTGGGATCGCGCCACTCGGACATCGAGGGCGTGCAGAAAATCCGGAAGGCAGCATCGCTTGCGGCGGCCGGCGGAAGGCGGTTCAAGCGCTGCCTTTCCCATGAGGAGTTCGGCAGAAACGTCATGGCTGCAATATCCAACCAAAAAAAGTGCCGCGGCAACTACTGCCGCTTTAATCAGTAAAAAATTGTCAGGGCCTTTGTGCAGACTAGCCAGACGCCTGTTGCCCATTGCGCAACCCGTCGATGCATTCAACGCAGCCACTATACGTGCACTCGGGTCGAGAGAGAGAGAGAGAGAGAGAAAGAACACACCGTCACCGGCGTCCCAACTCATTTCAAATGCTTAAGTCGGACCTTTCGGATTCCCTGAGTTCCGCTCGGCGAGAGCGGCCGCATTGTCTTCTGCGAACTCGGCTTCGAGTGCGGTTTCGAAATCGAGGAGATCTTTTGGAATTGGCATGCCAAACGCCTTCATCGCGTTCATGCGCTCGCGGATCTGAAGGTAGAGTTCGTGGCGATCTTCGGGCTCGTTTTGCATCCTGGTGAAGAGCAGGGAAAGCTCGGCTTCTACTTCATCTAGTCTCATCGAAGCACCTCATGTTGCAGGGCAACTCTGCCCGTTTGCTGGTCGAGCAGCTAGCCGCCGGATTCCAGTCGGGGCGGCTTTTCCAGCATCCTCAAACGAGAACGCAGGCCTTCTATTTCCTCAAGCAGATCAAGCGCCAGCGCAATCCCCGGCAGGTTCAAGCTGAGATCGCGCTCGAGACGTTTCGCCTTGGCGACGCGGATGATACTGACTCTGGCGAAGTACCAATCGCCCGAGCGGCCCACCGGTTCGACAACTCCATGCTCAATCAATTCGACAACCCAATTGGCTTCGACGCTGCAGGCGTCGCAGAGTTCCTCGAGCGTACAGGTTTCGTCCATTTCGGCAATTTCAGAGTCGTTTCCAGCGTTGCTTATCATGGCGGCCTACTCTCCGAACTTGGCGCGAGGATCAAAAGCGAGCTCACGCGCCATATCCTCGTAGGCCTTTCTGGCCTTCTGAGTGTTGGCGGGCGGCAAGACGATTTTGAGGACTGCATAGAGATCACCGGGCTCGGCAGACGGAATGCCGCGACGCTTGATTCGCAGTTCGCGGCCCGGTGCTGATCCTGAAGGGATCTTGAGCATGATCGCGCCCGCCGGTGTCGGCATCTTGACGCTGCCGCCCAGCGCCGCCTCCCAGGGTGCAACCGGCAACTCGACATAGAGGTCGCGGCCGGAGACACGATAGAGAGGATCGGGCTTGAAGTGGACCTCCAGGTACAGATCACCCGCGGGCAGCTGGCCCATTCCGGGCGCGCCCTGCCCCTTCAGGCGGATATGCTGACCCTCGATCACTCCCTTGGGAACCTGCACATTGAGATTGCGGTCGCGCACAGTTACGTGGCCCGAGGAATCGAGTTCGGGAACTCGTAGCGAGATCGCGCGCGTGGCGCCTTCGAAGGAGTCGCGCAGATCAATTAGAATCTTTGCGTGATGATCCTCGCCACGAGCGTGGAACTCCGGTCCGCCTTGCGACGCCCTTCCAGATCGGCGCATGCGGCCGAAGAGGGCTTCGAAGAAGTCGCTGGCGGCGCCGCCTGTGGCTTCGGAAGATGCCCCTGAGAACTCGAAGCCCGCGTCCCAGTCGGGCGGCGGCCGGAACTCCTGTCCCGACTTCCAGTCCTTGCCCAGCTGGTCATACGCTACGCGCTTCTCGGCGTCGCCGAGCACCTCGTAGGCCTCGCCCAGTTCCTTGAATTTTTCCTCGGCACCGGATTCCTTGTTGATGTCGGGATGGAATTTGCGCGCAAGCTTGCGATAGGCACGCTTGATCTCGTCCTGTGCCGCCTCGCGATCGACACCGAGCACCTTGTAGTAGTCCTTGTACTCCATGATATCTCCCGCGTGGATCGAAGTGCGGTGTCAGACCCGGCAGGCCCGCGAACAGGATGCCCGAGGGAGTTCAGCGTACCGCATCGTTGGTAGTGCTGTCATTACGGGGAGACTGTCTCAGAATTGCTCATTGACTAGTTGGTGGTGGCAATACCGTTGAGGTAGTTAAGGATCGCAGCTATTTCTTCGGTCGAGAATTGCACCTGCGGCATCTCCTGATGCCTCGAGCCCATGCCTTCTGCCAGTTCGAATTCCAGTCGCTCGAGGCTGCGCTTGCGGTAGATGTCGCGAAGCGGCGGCGCTACCGCCAGGGGACTGTCACCGGTTGCCTCGATCGAATGGCAGCGGCTGCAGTCCTTCTGGAGTATCGCCTTTCCCGACAATCCGTCTACTTCGTCCGCAGCGAGAGGCTGAACGACGCTCGTACTCAGCAGCGCGATCCCGGCAACCAGAATCGATATGGCATTCGGTCGTTTCAAGTTGCCCACCATGACTGGTTCATGCTGTCTGGCTATTCTCGATCCCACGCATATTCTTCGCATACGATGCCAGTGCACCCGCAATCGCACGGGGAAGACCCTAAGAGCGGCAGTTCCAATCCCCATCGGCGGCATCCTTTGGTGACGAGCTTGCCGGCAACGGGCTTCTTGAAACATGAGATTGCCCCATAGCCGGATGACGGAGAATAGCTGTCACCTGCCAGTGGCCAGTCTTCATTGCCTGAATTTCTTATGTTCCATATGATCGGCAGATTTTCGATCGGCTCCTCGCGCAGCTGCTCACTGGGGCTACACACGTCAGTCTTGCGCGTCGACTTCGTACTTCGCACGACCGCGCACAACCCGGAGACCGTCTCGGAATAAAGCGGTCTATTCTGCGCACGATAGACCTGATTAACGGCCGCGACGAACGCCTCGATCCGTGCTTTCTGCGGCGCGAAGGCAGGATCATCGCACGATACGATCTCGACTTCGCTTTCCGGAACCATCTGCGCTTCTGTATCGGCATATTGCCTGCACTGCGGACTCATCTTCATTTTTGTCTGCTGAAAGCTCGGCACATGCCATCGGCCCAAGAGCGAGTTAGCGCTATCGGCGAACGACGGCGAACCGACCACCATGAAAACGAGGGCCATCGAGTGTTTGGAAAGCAGCGTGAGCGGCTTTTGAAACATTTACATCTCTCCGTTTGGTTCTGGCCGCATCGCAGGGAACGGCAGCGATTAAGTCTGACGGCGAGGCGTGAAAACGATGTGAGCCGCCATTTGCACTCACAAATATGTCAGCAACAGCCACATTACGGCGAAATCGGAACGCATCTGAAAGTCACCCGCTAAACTCCAGTCTGGTACCGCGAAAAATATTATCGCGACAACGACCGCAGCGAGCACCGAGGCCGCGATGCTCACGTAAGGACCCTTGATGTGCCATTGTTCCCATGGCGCCAGCGATTTCCTATAGGCTCCCCCAACTCGTGAGGCGACTGCGACGCAACACAACCCATATGTCATGAGGTAGAATGTCCCTCTCGCCACCTCATTGATTTGCGTCAAATAAGGTGGGTTCCCGAGCGGAACTCGCCAACGCGAGTGCTGCTGAAGGTGAAAGGATTTCCGCCGGACGTACGAGCTCACGCCTCGACGACGCAGACATCCCGGACTTCAGCCGGCAAGTCCGCAGTCGTCGGGCCACGGCCAGAAACCCTTTGCGGTTCGCGTGCTGCCGGTGCCCGTGACCTCAACCTCGGTGAAGCCGGCCGCACGGAATTTGTCTTGAATGGCCTGGTTGCTTGCAAAGCGCGTCAAAAATCCCAGCGCGATGTTTGCCGAGTAGCGCTTGCCTTGATGTACGGTGATCATGGCATCTGCGACTGCAGTCCGAATTGGTGCTCTATTCCGCCGCATCCGATCGGGATTGTGGAGAAAGCGCTGTTTGAGGATGCGGCTTGCATTCCTCAGCCCCTGCCGGGCAACCGAGCTTATGGTTTCAGGCATGGTGAGCGGCTACCGCAGCGACCACCTCACCGGTGAGAAGATGCGACGCGGCGTGGGAGATATCGCCAAGACTAAGCATACCGACCATGCGCTTTGACTCGTTCAACACCGGCAGACGGCGAATCTTTTTTTGCTCCATGATTCTGAGCGCATCATCCAGATCCTGCGTTTCGCTGCAGTAGACAATGCCTTTCGTCATGACGTCTCGAGCCTTCAACCCCGAGCAGTCCTTGGCATCGGCAACGCCCCGGCACGTGATATCCCGGTCCGTGACCATGCCGACCAGCCGGTCGTTCTCTCCAACTGGAATTGCGCCGACGTCCAGCTTTTTCATCATTTTTGCGACTTCGGCGATCGGCGTCGCGGGGTCAACCCATTCGACTCCCTTGTGCATCGCATCTTTGACTTTCATGGCAGATACTCCAGATTAAGACTTTTAGACTTCACGTTCGCTTCTCTCGGTGCAGCCCCGAACACCATGGGGCGCACACAGGGCTTCACAGATCACCCTGTATGTAATGTTCGAGCTGTTCGATGATGAACTCCTCCTCCGCGATGATGCTCTTGACGAGGTCGCCGATCGAGACGATGCCGACCACTTTCTTGCTCTCGAGCACCGGCAAATGCCGAACGGCCCTCGCCGTCATCACCGCCATGCATTCCTGTACGGTCTGATCGAGCCGCGCACAGATCACTTTGTTCGACATGATATCCTGCACTGCCGAGTTCGGTGATGTCCTGCCGCGCAGAACGATTTTGCGGGCATAATCCCGTTCGGAGACGATCCCCGCGAGATGGCCATTGTCGATCACGACCAACGCGCCGATCGAATGTTCCGCCATCATCTTGAGCGCAGACAAAACCGAAGCGGTAGGATGTATGTGATGAACCACCCCGCCCTTCTGAATCAGCACGTCCCTGACGGTAGTCATGTTGTATCACTCCCCGGAGACTTTTTCCGGACGGCGATCAGTAGGCGTGGGGAACGAATGCAACATGCGCGACCTTGCTTTCGACGCCGCTCACGCCTTCGATGCCCTGGATCAAACGCAGGGCCTCGACGACCATAAACTCGTCCGTCGTGGCCCCCGTCAGCAGGACCTTGCCGTTGAAGACGTTTGCTTCCATCCCGTTCTGGATCGACCTGGAACCAAACCGCTGGTCAAGGGCCTGCTGTACGCGCGCTTGTATTACCAGGTCCTTCAATGCGCTGCGAGAGCGAATGGTTTCGCGGAAGGCTGGGCTCTCAGCCGTGCGAACGATGTGCTCGACGCAGTCGGCGACGGCCACTCTCGCGGTATTGAGCGCAATCGCATATTGGCTCGGGTCCTCCCAATTGAGGCCGAAGAGCTTCTGCATCGTTCCATTATGAGTAGCGTCACTGCGCTCGATTTCACGCTTTGCTTTGGATGCGCTGTCCAGGCCTAGCCGCTCCATCATGACGGTCTCGCGGTAGGACATCGGCGCATAGATGCGAACACAGACGACGTGAGCTATCGACTGTAAAAGATACGTTCCGCCCCAGCCCCTGATTAGAACATTGCCTCTGGAGGCGAGTTCCAGAACCTCCTGAGCCGTACATCTCGACAACCGCGTCCGATCGAGCTTCAGCCGCTCCATCAGCGACGCGCTGCCCTCGAGATACCGATGCACCTCGCTTTCGCGCCACCCACTCCGGTCGGCAATGTCATGCTCGAAGAGTTCGTCGTCGACGACGGTCAAGCCCAAGCGACGTGCCAGGCCCGATGCCACTTCGTTTCCGCGTGTTGCTGTCTCACGTGTCAGAGCAATGACGGCCATCGCGTCCTCCTCTGCGTGCTAATTTTTTGCGCGCGCCTGGACCGCGCCCGTGCCATTCGCGACGGCCACGCGGAACGTCAGAAGTGTCGAGACGGCCGAAGGCCATGACAGTTTCGCAGCAATGCGAAAAATGGAGCAGGCAGTGGCCGCTCAGTCGCTGTAATGAGATCAAGATAATCTCTTGTGACAACCATTTCAATTGCCACTCCAGTGACATCGCAATCGCGATATGATCCCGCACCGCAGTATCATGGCGCTGCCGGGCGACTCGTTGGAAATCTGTGAGAACCTTCTGAACGGTCCGGCTGCTCATCCGTTTAAGCGTATGGCTCTGCCAATCTGACAATTGCGGAGGTACACATGCCGCTTGCCTCATACCGGCCACACATACCGCTTGAGTACGTCACGTTGTTCAATGCAAAATCTTCAGGCCCCAGCATCGGGACCTATTCGGGTCGCGACATTCCCAGTTCCGTCGAAGACGGCTTTGGACGACGCTACGATTTTGTCAGCGTCGCGCCACGCTGTTGGAACGGCAAAATCAACGTCGGAGCCCTGCGCGAGGGCGAGTTCCTTTTTCCACCCGACCTCGTCTATCGCATGCGCAAACCAAAGCCCGTCCCGTCGCGTTCATGGCCAGCTAGGCGTCTTTTTTCCCGCTGATCGCAGAGACAGCGCCCGAACTGCAACCGTCGTGGCTACCGCGTCGTGACCTGGCAGTCATAGCCCTGCGGTCGAAGGATGTTGCACAGGCGGCCGGGTTCGGCGGCGCTGGCATAGGGCCCGACAGTCACGCGGTAGACCGTGCCCATTCCGCCGAAGATGGACCCGTCGGTCCCCGTATCCACCTCGGGTGTGGCACCGCGCAGGCTTGCCCCGTGCTTGCTCTGGAACGTCTGAGCGGCCTGCTCGGCTTCAGCCCGCGTCGCAAGTGCCGCGACCTGAAGGCGATATGACCCGGCGGAAGGCGTGCTCGCGGCGGGCAAACCCGCAACTGCAGCAGTAGCGGTCCCCGTTACCGGGCTTGCCGCCGGAATCGCGGCCACCGACGTAGGCGGGCTGGGCGCGTGCGTGCCTGCGACGTTGCCACCAAAGAAGCTTCCGATTGACTGACCCGCATTGCCGGCGGCGAGAGGTTCCGGCTCGGGTGTGTTGGCCGTCGACGTGCCTGTTTGCGCCAGCACGACTGGCGTCGGCTTCAGTTCCCTCGGCGTCCATGCGGGAACTACGGGTGTCACGGCCGCTGCCGCAGGAGCTTGCCGATAAGCCGGAGCGGCTTCGCTTTTCGACGTCTGCACGTTCCACGCCGCAATCGGGGCGGACGTCGTCACAGGTGTTGCAGGCGCCGAGCTGACCTCGGTTGCTGTCGAGAATGGCGCGGGATTGGTAACCGGCACGCTCGGAATAGCTGGCGCGCCTGGACTGGTGTTTGAGGCAGACGCGACCACGCTCGTCTGGCCGTGCCAATCCGGGGCTGAACCAGCCGGACCAGCAGATACCGCGCCAGTCTCCACGGGAGACGACGAACCGCTCGTGACGGACGAGCCTGAAAACAGGCCAGCAAAGAAACTGCTGGTCACCTGGACGGCGTTGCTGATGGGTGCTGCGGCATTCGCCTGGGGTTCCGCCTGCTTTTCTGCCTGCGAAATCTGCTCCGGTGGCTTTGGAGCCGAAGGCTCCGCCGGCAGCGTTGGCTTGGCAGCCATCGCGGCAACGGCCACGGATGTCGGTAACGACGCGGCCGGAGGAGTTGGCGCGCTCGGAGCTGCCGGCAGCGGCTGAGCGCTCCAGTAGAATGGAGCAACCGCCGCAGAGCTGGCGAGGGATGGTGGCGACGGTTCGGCTGGCGAACTTGGAGCTGCCGCGCCCTGCAACGGCTGCGCGCTCCAGGTCGATGGCGCTGCCGCCACGACTGGAGACGGTGCGGGGCTTGTAGGCGGCATTGGGGCCACGCTGGAAACAGCAGCAGCGACCGGCGCGGCGCGATCACCGAGGCCAGCCTCGCGATAGGCGGCCTGCCGCTGCCCGATTGCGGCTGCGCGATCCGCGTCCGACAAACCACCCTTCAGCCATATCGCAGAGGCCAGATCGGAAATAGCCTGCGTGGAGTTGCCTCGGATACGATGAGCGACACCGCGGTAATAGAACGCCTTGGCCATTTGTGGCGGAGGCAGTCCGCCGGACGATAGGGCCGTCGACAGTGACGTGATCGCAGGACCCAGTTTGCCCGCTTCATAGGCCTTCACTCCCGCCTCATAGGCCTCGAGAGCAACCTTCGAGGAATCTTCGGACGCCTTGCGAGGCGAAGTCGCGACTTGCTGCGCCAGAGCTGGCTGCGCGGCAGTCAGAAGAAAAGCGGACAGTCCCGCAAGGACACCTGTGCGAACGGCGAACATGAAGTATCCCCAACGTCGTTTGCCAAACGCCGACACAGCCGAATCCGGACCGAATCAGCCTGTTCAAGCGTCGGAAAACTAGGCATCGCTGGCAAGGCAGTTCTCCGATTTTCCACCGTCTCCTTGCATCGGACCGTGCGTAGGCGCGCTCCTGCTGTTTGAGCGGGATGTCCTTGGGCAGATCGAGCCTGAACTTGACGCGGTCATAGGCCGTCCAGCGCGGGGTCGGGATTTCCAGAACTCGAGCGTAGTAGAAGGCCTTCAGCTTTGGATCGAAGTCAGGATCGGTCCAAACCGTGCCGAGTTCGGGCGCTCCGATCGTATTCGTCCAACTCGGGATCGAGAGATCCACCGTATCGCCGACCGGCGGCAGCCTGCCGTCGGCGCCTGGCTTACGGTCGCCTGACCAGGCAACGTCGTGGTCCTTCTCCTGAGCCTTGCCGTCCTTGTCGAGCCAGCCCTTGATGATCTGGATGCGGTCGAGGTCTGCGCCGTCGGGATCGCGCAAGGCATAGACCCGGAAACCCGGCGCCGGTCGCAGCCGTGAGATCGCCCCCCATCGGCACACCCTTAGTGTAACCGACGATCAGGACCAGATCGCGGCGCTTCTCGCCATCCATGGAGAAGTCGAACCTGCCGAAGAGACGCACCCTCATGCGCGGCCCGGTGGTCGCATAAACCTCGCGCCGCTGCATGGCGTCCCAGATCGCCGTTCGCGAATTCTCCTCGGCCCGACGGATTGGAAAGAAAAATTACCTTAGCCAACGGCCCAATCATCGCATAATTAGAAGTGGGCGAGCGGCCGGTTTTTCTGCTCTAGATCACAATTCCGCCAACGGCGATCGGCGTCCGCACTACGTCCGGGGCTTATGCAGTCCTCTGAGTTATTCACCTTTTTGGCGGCTCGCGACTTATGACGTCAAATCACGTGACGTCTTCAATCACGCCAATGAAAAAGATCGAGACGTCCTCGCACCGCAGGATTTTCACCCTCGCATTGAGTTAAAGTCACAATGTTTCAAGCGTGCTTTAGTGTCTAATCGGCTCCGGCGGTATAGAACTGGATGCAGATATCATGAGGACATTCCATGACCAGCCGGGCCAATTTGCACCTGATCTTCGCAGCCGCTGCCCTTGCCATCATGCGACACCTGCTCGTGCAATCGATTGCATTCGAGGGCATCAGCGGTTTCTTCGGTCGATTATCGGCTAAGTCAGCTTTGAAGTTCTCCAGGAGCTATGTGGGAAAGGCGGCAAGATGGAATCCGAAGACAAGAACATGGGACAATCTGTGCCTGCACTAGGCAACCCCGACACGTGGAAGCGCGGGCTCACTATGCTCGTCTTCATTTTTGCATTCGGCGTGGGTCAGAGCCTCTTGTACTTGACAGCCCTGATTCAGTTCCTCTGGCTTTTGTTTGCAAAAGAACCGAACAGACTTCTAGCGGGGTTCGGCAAATCGCTGGCGCTTTGGCTTGCTGAGACTGCAAGGTTTCTGTGCTGCGCCACAGAAGAAAAGCCGTTCCCTTGGACAGCCTGGCCAAGGGCTGACTGAAGCTTCGAGCGTCACTGGATGGTGCGCACGCTAAACCCGGACATTATTCTGGGTACTGGGTGGGCTGGTCGTAGCAGTCGGCTTGACAGTCTCGTCTGTTGGAACGGCTGAGGCCGCGCCGCTTCCTGCTGCAGCGACTACAATGCTCTATGATGGCGGCTCACTCGCGACCCCGGTCCATTGTAGGGCATATCGTCATTGCCATCGTCGCTGCTGGTGGCGCAATGGTATTCGCCGGTGCGGTAGCTTCTGCCACCGCTGCGGTTAGCCAGCCGAGCAAATACACAAGAACGGCGGCTCCGCAAGGGCCGCCGTTCTCAAATGGAGCGCGAATGGGATAGTCGTCCCCAGTCCGCTTTGCTAAATTGGGCTCCAAAGGCAACCTAGTCCAGCCTAATCCTGATTGAGAGCAGATCCAAAACAAGCTCCGCTCATCTCATGGATGCCGCCGAAAAGCGTTAGACACGCCCAAGTTCGCTCGCCAATAGCGAGCGAACCCCTGCCGGACACTTCGACATGTGTCCAAGGAGGCGGGGGAGTGTGCGAGGACATCTCGGTCGATTTTCCTATTGGCATGTGACGGCGCGTTAGCGTTCAGCAAATCAACTCTCGAGTTGAATACCGCCCCAGAGGCTGCAGAACAATATCGCGACTTCACTCGGCGGAGACCCAACTCAACGATCTCTTCCCGGAACTGCGGGTCTCTCTTTCCGAATTCCCATATCGCGGCGAAAAAAGGCCGTAAGATCGGGGCCGCTTCTCGCAATCAAGGCCCGTTCACTCAAGCTGAGTGCATTCCACTGCCTTTGGAGGGCGGTGATCCGTCTAAGCTCGTCGTGGATCTTATGCTCAGAATTCTTGTTCGTCTGCACGCGCAACCTCTCTGACAGTTCATGGACAGGCAAGGAACCGCTACTGCTCCAGCGTGGGAATGGCGAAATGGTGTTCCGATTTTGCGGAGAAACCAGACGGGTCGGAACGTGTCTGCGAGCCGACCCGGCTGATATAGCAAGTCCGCGAAGCCTTACCACCAACGGCAGTGCCGATGACCATCGCGCCACCAGCAATGATGATGATCATGATGGTATCCATGGTGATAGTAACCATGATGAAGATTGTCGTGATGAGTGTCGTAGGTATGAGCATCAGCGGCCAGCGACAGTCCACTCGACATCGCGAGGGCCAAGCCGAGAACGGCTAGCGACTTCTTCATGGGTCAATTCTTCCCTTGTTCTCTTTCAGCCGAGGCTGCCGACCATCGGTAAACCCCGAGTTGAAGCAACCTGCGCTTGTGAACTCACCTGGATTTGTCTTGCAGCATACTATTCCGTAAGGATCGGGCCCCGGGATTTCACCAACACGTTCCGGCATCCCGTTGCCGGGATTGCAACACTTTCTCCAGGGCACCCATCGTCGGACTGGCTGGTGCAGCGATCGATCCACGAGCCTGATATCAGGCCGCTTTGACCTGCACCCAGACCTCAAATTTCATTGCAGAATGACCGCCAAATTTGACAAGCGGCAATAGTAGACGCCCGCATCACAATGCGGAAGATTGGGGCTCTTGCCGAACAGGATCAGGGCGGGCTGGGCCAAGAGGGTGTTCGACGAGTAAGAGGCCCTTGTCAGGTTCAGGGGCTTCTCTTTTTCAGTCTCGAGAGCGAGAGCGCGGCGCACCGCAAACTGGCGTAGCGCCATGAATTGAGCCACAGGCCGGACGCAAAAGTCTTGAGGTACTTCGGACGAAGCGAGCACATCCCAGCGCTACAAAAACCGCTGCTCGATGTCGACGGACGATTGATTTCCTAATTTGTCGAAATGATCTCGTAGAAAGTCGTCTGCCTTGCGACGGCCAAGCTCAAACATCCGCGTCAGGAAGCTCCATTCGACATTGACTTTGCTGGAAACACCGAGGCTGCGCAGCTCTTGCTCGGCATCAATACAATGCATGAACACCTTTTTCAGGCGACCTTCATCGTTGAAGCCCCTATCGATCATGCGGGTTACGAATGCAATAGCTCGCATCTCGCGCATCAAACTCGAGTTGAAACTCAGAGTATTGATCCTATCCATGATGGTTTGCGCGCTCCTTGGCACCTCGTCGGTTTGTATGGGGTTGATCATGATGAGGACGACGTCGGGCGAGTGGCAGTTATAGATCAGTGGAAAGATCGGCGGATTACCCATGTAGCCGCCGTCCCAATAGTATGCGCCGTCGATCTCGATGGCCTGGAAAACAGTTGGTAGACACGCAGATGCCAGGACCGTATCGACCGTCATCTCTGAACGTTCAAACACGCGCAGGCGGTTGGTCGTGACATTGCTCGCGCTTGTGAAAAGCTTGACGCTGCTCGCACGGCGAAGCTGTTCGAAGTCTATTTGGTCGGTGAGAATTTCGCGTAATGGATTATAGTTGCCAAGGTTCGTCTGATATGGAGACATCATTCGCGAGAGCAAATCCATCATCAGCCAGGCTGGCGAATAGTCCATGCTGCCTGGATTGATCCACCGATCGAGCCACGATGGCCGCAAGACGGAATACGCGCCCTTCTCGGAGACAGCCGTCCAAAACCTCCGTAGCGCGGCTCGAGCCCCTTCGTTGCCCCCTTGCACCAAGCCATAGGCGGTAATGACTGCGTTCATCGCTCCTGCGCTTGTGCCAACTATCCCCTCAGGAGAGACTCGGCCATCCTCGAGCAATCGGTCGATGGCTCCCCAGGCAAACGCGCCGTGCGACCCGCCGCCCTGAATAGCAAGATTTATAAGCTTGGGTTCGGCGTGCTTGCGTCCGACTTGTTGAGCCATGGCTGTACTCGTATCGAGATGCACCCCTATTTAGGTCGCAGGGTCGAACCTTTTTGCCCTGGAAGAGGTGCTCCGGACGCGGGGACGACCTAGAACCACCTCCCAACATACCGAGACGCGAGTGCGGGTCGACGTCTCGGCTCGGGGAGTTCTGAGAGCTGCATGACTAAAGAATTCTGAATAGAAAGAATATGACATACCACATGGAATATGTTGGCGCCCACAGCCGTTATAATCTTCGACTCGCATGCAATTCAACTAGGGCCCGCAGACTCGCCTCTGTCGGTCACGTTCAAGCGATGTTCTCTCACTCACGCGCGCCACAACGCGACCACGTTGACGTGATGGGCTGAAGCATGGTGTCAAAACAAAATGTGCAAATGGAGTTTGTCATCATGGCTGGTAATCCGCTGCCGACCCAGAACCCCACCATGCTATCGACGGGGCAAGGACCGCGGCTCGCGTTAAGCGCGTCAATGGCGTCACCATTCGGGCCTGCAGCAACGATAGGTACATCAGTCATTGGAACTGACCTCACAATTCTCGGCCAGAACATCGCCATCATTTCCCAGAACCGACTTCAGATTGATGGCGATGTTCGCGGTGACGTCAACGGCAAACAGGTCACCATAAGTGCAGACGGCTCCGTGACCGGCACGGTCTCCGCCGAGCAAATCGAAGTTCACGGTGGTGTCAAGGGAGCCATCAGAGCAGCCGTGGTCGTGCTACACCCTACGGCGCAAGTGGATGCGGAAATCCTCCATCAAACGATATCCATTGCAGAAGGAGCGCAAGTCGAAGGCCGCTTGCGCAAATCAAGAGATGAGGACGAATTGATACCCAATCTCGACGCCAACTCGTATTCGCCCAAAACAGCGTCTCCGGTCTGATTCAGACATTGGCACCGTCGGAAGCTGCGGTGAGATCCCTTGGGCGTGCCTTCCGTCCTGTCGTTAAGCGAAGATACCGGCTAGGCCCGCTTGTAGCGCGCAGCCTCTTCTGAGCCTTTGGTTGCGTCCCCGGCGCTGTAGGAGTGCGCGCCGGTGCCGGCCAGTTTTCCGCCCTCAACGATGAGGTACTCAGGCCGTATCGGCTTCTTGTCGAACCAGCACTCGAGTATCTCGCGCACCCCAGCCGCATACCGCGCCTGGGCAGACAGCGACGTTCCCGCGGTATGCGGCGTCATGCCGTGATGCGGCATGGTCCGCCAGGGATGATCCCGCGGAGCTGGCTGCGGGAACCAAACATCGCCGGCATATCCAGCAAGCTGCCCTGTCTTGAGCGCGCGGACGATGGCGTCTCGATCGCAGATCTTGGCGCGTGCCGTATTCACGATATAGGCGCCGCGCTTCATCTTGGCGATCAGAGCATCATTGAACATGTGCTCGGTTTCCGGATGCAATGGAGCGTTGATCGTGACCACGTCGCAGACCTTGACCATCGACGCGACGTTTGCGTGGAACTTGACGCCCAGTTCCTTCTCGACATCAAGCGGTAAACGGTGGCGATCGGTGTAGTGCAATTTGACATCGAATGGCTTTAGCCGGCGCAACACAGCAAGGCCTATCCGTCCGGCTGCCACGGTTCCCACATGCATGCCTTCAAGATCGTACGATCTGGCGGCGCAATCGGCGATGTTCCAGCCTCCATTGACGACCCACTGATACGACGGAATGTAGTTGCGCACGAGGGACAGGATCATCATGAGGACATGCTCGGACACACTGATGCTGTTGCAGTATGTCACCTCGGCTACGGTGATGCTCCGATCCATAGCTGCTGCGAGATCGACATGGTCCGATCCAATACCGGCAGTGATGGCGAGTTTTAGCTTTTTGGCCTTGGCGATCCGCTCTGCCGTCAGATAGGCAGGCCAGAAAGGTTGAGAGATCACGACGTCTGCGTCGACGAGCTCTTTTTCGAAGACGGAATTCGGACCATCCTTGTCGGATGTGACGACCAGAGTGTGGCCCTTGGACTCTAGGAATTTGCGGAGGCCCAGCTCGCCCGACACACTACCGAGCAGCGCCCCGGGCTTGAAATCAATCGCCTGGGGCGTCGGCAGCGTCTGGCCACCCGGATAGCGGTCAAGCTTGGGAACATCAGCGCGAGCATAGGACTTTGGATATCCGTCGACCGGATCATCGTACAGGACGCAAACGATTTTCGACATGGCTGGAACTCCTCTCCCTACCAAATTGAGAAGAGGCCGACTCACTCAGAAGAGGCGCAAAGCCGCATGCGCGTTGCCATAGCTACAGCCGCTTGTCCCAAATACTCTCGAAGCGCCTCACCTATGCGCCCGCATGTCATCCTATGTAGTGTCGCTAGCCGCCAATTTCGAGATCCAGCCTCGATATTTTCCGATCTCTGCACGTGGGTGATGATGTGGTGTCCGCCTTGAGAGCAGCCGGCACTCACAATCTACATGAAGCGCGTGGGCCTGCATGGAGCGCATGGGCGCACGGTATTTACCGGCCGAAATGCGTTTCAGGCCGACTTGAATTCAGCGCGCCGCGAGCGCATGTTTGTGCTGGCTGCGCTGCGTCGTCTCGCCGTCTGCATTGAAGAATGGGCGCCCGGTTTCTGAATTGGCGACGCGAGTGCTCCGCCATCGGCTCCGGAGGACGTGTCAAGATGCATTCAGATCCAATCACAGAAGGTGAAGTCAAACACCTTCAAGCTGGCGTAGACTTGAGATGGCCTGCCTCAGCTATATGGAGACCCGGCGAGCCCGCCATTCACACGATCGGGCTAACCGACTTGAAAATTGCGTTGGCGAAAGGGATCGACGATTTCATGGTCATGCCCAGCCACGCAATTTTCCTTGTCATTATCTATCCCCTTGTTGGCCTTGTTCTGAGCGTCCTGGCCACCGGCTCAGACCTAATGCCACTCGTGTATCCCATGGTAGCCGGGTTTGCCCTTATTGGCCCTGTCGCCGCGATCGGTCTTTATGAGTTGAGCCGCCGGCGCGAGAAGGGCCTGGACGTCAGCGCTTGGCACGCTCTCGATGTCTTTCAGTCACCGTCAATTGGTTCCATCTTTAGACTTGGCCTTCTGCTTCTGGCGATTTTTGTCACGTGGCTGGTTGTCGCCCGTTCCATTTACTCGCAGGTCTTCGGCAGTCTACATCCCGATACTGTCGGAGAGTTCGTAAGCCAAGTTCTAACGACGCCGGCCGGGACGAAGTTGATCCTTGTGGGCAATACTGTCGGCATACTCTTCGCTGCATTGGTTCTCGTAATTAGCGTGGTGTCCTTCCCGATGTTGGTCGACCGCAACGTCAGCGCCGCAACCGCAATTCGCACATCTATTCGCTCCGTAATTGAGAACCCTGTGACAATGGCGGTTTGGGGCGTCTTTGTAATGGCCGCTCTCCTGGTCGGTTCGTTTCCATTTTTCGTTGGCCTCGCCATCATATTGCCTGTGCTAGGCCATTCGACGTGGCATCTTTATCGCAAGGTCGTGGAGCAGTGACGAATTTCATGCGCGACATCGACCTCTTGTGGCTAAAGCATCAGACTTGATGGTGAACTCTCTTCTTCGCTCGTACGCACATCGATGCCCCGCCGAGACCGTAAATGAGCGTTGACGTTGCATCAGCTCGCACCGGCCTGCCGCCGGGTCCAGAGGGCACGCTGATCGGCGGGCATATCCGCCAGTTTGGCGGTGGTCGGCTTGACTATCTGCTGAACATAGCCCGGGAATACGGCCCGCTTGCAAGCCTTCGGTTCGGGCCCAGGCGAGTATTCCTGGCGAGCGGCCCCGACTTGATCGAGCAGGTGCTGGTGACGGACGCTAGGCACTACATCAAACACTTTGGAGCTCGTGCATACAAACCCGTGCTCGGTAACGGCTTGGTTACCAGCGAAGGAGAATTCTGGCTCCGCCAGCGGAAACTTATTCAGCCGGCGTTTCTCAGGGCCAGCGTACTGTCCTACGTCCCGGTAATGGCCGAACTGACCGACCGTATGATCGCCCGCTGGATTCCGGGTAAGTCGGTCTTCATTGACGTCGAGTTCAGCGCCCTGACCAGCGCGATTGCCCTCAAGACCTTGTTTGACATCGATGAGACGGGTGATCGGGAACGGTTCAACGATGCAGTGCAACTCGCTTTCGACCTGATGGCTGCGAAACTGCGCAGGCTGCTGCCGCTGCCAATCTGGTTTCCTACCGCAGCAAACATGCGATTGAAGCGCGCAGTTGCTGAACTGAACCTAACGGTGGACGGGTTCATATCCGCCGCCAGAGCCCGGCCACAACCAGGACGTGACTTACTTTCGCGTCTCGTGCACGCCCAACACGAAGATGGATCCCGAATGAGCGAGCAACAGTTGCGGGACGAGGCGATGACGCTCTATCTGGCTGGCCATGAGACCACCGCCCTGACGCTTTCATGGACCTGGTACCTTCTCTCCCAGCACCCTCGTGTTGAACAGAAACTGGCGGCGGAATGGCAGGAGGTCCTCGACGGAGCCGCCCCGACTGCGGATCACCTGCCGCGCCTGACGTACACGGCCGCGGTGATCGCCGAATCCATGCGACTGTTTCCGCCCGTGTACCTGATCGGCCGCGAAGCCACGACCGATCTGGAACTTGGCGGATACCGGGTGAAGCGAGGGTACACGATCTTCATGAGTCAGTGGGTCAATCACCGCGACCCTAAGTACTTCCCCGATCCAGAGGAATTCCTCCCCGAGCGTTGGGATGATGGCCTCGCCAAGCGCATACCCAAATATACGTATTATCCGTTCGGTGGCGGACAGCGGATGTGCATTGGGAATACGTTCGCCCTGACTGAGGCGGCAATCATCCTGGCATCTATCGGACAAAAGCTTCGGTTCACTCTTGATCCCGGTGCGGCGATACGGGTCAATCCGCAAATCACATTGCAACCGACGAACGGCATACCGGTTACGCTGCAAGCCCGCTGAAGCAGAACTTGCCTCAAAAGGTTGCACGAAATCACATGGGCGCCTGCTATTTTGTAAATAGAGAGGGGCCATGAAGCTAGATATGTCGAAGCTCGAACGATGGTCAACGAGCTCGGAGCAGCGGCTCATGCTGCTCTCGTAATCTCGGCGAAAAGCTGGAGCTTTATCGAGGCCTGGCCGCATACCTGACCGCAGGTAATCTCGCTGCGAGAACCGGGACGCACGAGCGGTATGTGCGAGAGTGGCTTTCAGCCCAAGCAGCGTCCGGTTTTGTGACGATCAACAGCGAATGCGGCTTATTCGCACTTCCCCCCGAGCAGGCTGCCATATTTTGCCGACGAAATCAGCCCCGTCTACATGGCCGGAGGGTTTTATACTGTGGCCGCCGTCTTCGCCGACCAAACGAAGTTGGCTGAGGCCTTCAAGACCGGTAAGGGTTTGGGATGGGCCGACCATTGCAATCGCCTCTTCTGCGGCGTCGAGCGCTTTTTTTCGACCCGGCTCGACTGCGGTCACTTCGGCTGTGATCATGGCTCAACGATTCCCCAGGACAGAATTCGTCGGGATCGATTTCCATGAGTCTTCGATCAATCGTGCTCGCGAGAACGCGAAGGGTTTTTCGAATATTCGCTTCGAAGAGGCGCGGGCGCAGGATCTTCCGGGCTCCGAGTACGACCTCGTCACCATTTTCGATGCTCTCCCCGACATGGGCGATCCGGTCGGCGCCGCGCGGAAAGCGCCCCAGACGCTAAAACCAGACGGAACGCTGATGCTGGTTGAGCCTATGGCGGGAGAAGGTCTGAGCGACAACCTCAACTCTGTCGGGCTAGTCTATTACGCATTCTAGCGGTTAGGCGACGTGCTTTGCCAGGAAGGGCTCCCCAGGTTTCATCGAGCCGACGAGACACCATTCAATATGGTGCTGGAGGCACGATACCGCGGCAGTCGCGAGCAGACGCCCTTGCCGAAGGCTGGCTGGCACTCCAGTCGCCAAGACCACCGGCCGCCAGGAGGGCTTAGCTACGTGCGGGGCCTGCGGTGAAACATCCAGCCAAACATCCGGTCGCCAGCGCTAACGATGCCATCACCAACGCGCCTGACCATGCGGTCGGAATGGTAGATGGCAGCCGATACCCTGGCCTCCATGCGGTCGCCACGGAAGCAATCATTGGCTTCGGCGCCGGAGGAAAGGGCAAGAAGGGAAACAGCGGCCGCAGCCGCTTGTAGGGACTTGTGCATCGGGGCTCCTCCACGTGAACCTGGCTGGGATGCCCAGTGTGCGCCCGACCACCGTCCTGCGCGAGGAGAACTGAAATCCATGGTGAAGGAATTGTGTTGCAGGTGCTCGCTCCGCAACCAGGGTTTGTGTCGATCACCCCTTATGCGACTCCAGATTTGGCGTGTCGTACCGTCCACACAATACAAAGTAGCTTACACTTAGCGCCCCGATGGGACTAGCATTCGTCAAGGGCGGCGGGGCGGCGCAAAGTCTCAAGGAGGCACTCATGGCGACCTTCATCGTACTAGCCAACTTCACTGAAAAGGGCGTTCACGCCGCCAAGGACACGATTGGTCGTGCGGAGAAATTCAAAGAGATGGCCAAGAAGGCTGGCGTTACCGTCAAAGAGATGTACTGGACTTCGGACCCTGGGACGTGGTCACCATTTGCGAGGCCGCAGACGACGATACTGCGACCGCACTGTCGATGAGCATCGCTGCGCGCGGCTACGTTAAGACACAGACATTACGTGCGTTCTCCGCGTCCGAGATGTCGAACATTATCGGTAAGATGGTCTGAGCGAAAATCGCGATGCACGGCGTGCGCCGTCTAGACTTCTGGGTGAAAGCCACCGCCTCACGCAAACGAGCGATGTTATCTTCCGTAGACGTGCCTTTGCCTGCCATGTCCTCGTCCCCAGTCAGGACGTCGGAAATAGCCGGATTCGGACTTCAGTTCTGGGTACCAAATCAAGGGGCAGGTGGCCCGCCGGAATCCGCAGTTTCGTCGACTTACGCCTTGGTGGCGGACGCAGTCGCGAGCGAGGCGGTCTCGGAACAGAGCTGGCTTGCCCGATTTTCTGAGAATTTGGCTGGTTTGACCGGCAAAATGGCACCAGGAAAATGTCAATAATTCAGGGCTTTAGACCCCCGAAAAACAGGTAGTCGCCATCAAAGCCGCCGCTGGAGAGCGCAAGATCATCTTATATGGGCCACTGCCCTTGAATATCGGCCACTGACCATCCATATACCATCCCTATGGATTGCAACCGCGGAGGGCCTGTGCCTGTGACCGATAGTGTTCATGAACTGCGCACAAGAGCAGCAGACTCCGAGAAGATCACGATCAACCTAGGTTTTGTCGACCTGGGTCACGTCGACCTTCTGGTAGCGGAAAAATTCTACTCTAACCGCGCCGACTTCATCCGTACCGCGATCCGAAACCAGCTCGACCGTCATGTCGAGGTGACCAAGCAATCGGTTGCCCGCAAGACCCTCGACCTTGGCCTTAGACATTTTTCGCGGGCGAACCTCGAGGAAGTCCGCAGCGCTGGGAGGACCCTCCAAATTCGCGTGCTGGGCCTGGCGAGCATAGCTGATGACGTCACCCCCGAGCTCGCCAGGGCAACGATTGCGTCGATTGAGGTATTGGGAGCGCTGCATGCGAGGCCGGAGGTCAAAGCGGCGCTTTCTGACAGAACTCGCTGAGCAGACACGACCGACTCCGCCATCAGGCGCAGTCGCGCACTTTTTAAATGACGAGGTTTCGGTGCCGCCGCGATACGGGCCCGACCTACGTCTGATCAGAGGGAAATAGCGATGAGGCTGACCATTCATCCCGCCGTGATCGAAGCAACTCGCCTAACACGTGATGGCCGTCTCGTCGAAGCCACTGAGCTCATCCAACGTATGCTCCACAGTTGGAAAAACGCAGACGTCAAAACCGGCGGGGCCGCTGCCGGCGATCCGCCGTTTGGTACAACCAGCGTCATTGATATAACCCCTGATATGATCGAGCCGCCAAACGGTCGGCGGTCCATGGGCACCGGCTGTGTCAGACCCGATGCGGAAGACAGTCTGGCGGCTAACACAAGCGGTGTTTTCCAGCCGCGAATAACCGGCCAATTACCCGATTTGCTAAAGAATTTCAGTGGCGTTGGTGAAAACTTCTCGGAGGTCCCCCGTTCTTCTCCGCTCTCGCCGGAGAACGGCCCAGACGTTTTACCCCAAGGCGGCGAATTCCTCACTACCACATATACAGGCCACGGCGGCACCCGTGATTACAAGCTGTACATTCCCCGGACCTACCGAGGGCAACCGCTTCCGCTGGTCGTCATGCTGCACGGCTGCACGCAGTCGGCCGAAGACTTCGCCGCCGGCACACGCATGAACATGGTGGCTGAGGAACGAGCGTGTTTTCTCGCTTATCCGGTGCAACCGAAGTCCGCGAACGGCTCCAAATGCTGGAACTGGTTCAACCCGCGCGACCAGCAACGCGATCGCGGGGAGCCGTCGCTGATTGCCGGCATTACTGGCCAGATATCGCGCAACTACGCGATCGATCCACGACGCATTTATGTCGCTGGCTTGTCGGCGGGCGGTGCGGCTGCCGCAATCATGGGCGCAACCTACCCCGACATCTACGCGGCGGTAGGTGTGCACTCCGGACTCGAGTGCGGTGCGGCAAGCGACCTTCCTTCGGCGTTCTCCGCCATGCGTCAGGGCTCAGCTGCGGCAAACCGTTCACCTCGTTCGTTCGGATTTCACGGTCGCAACAGGCTTGTCCCGACGATCGTCTTTCATGGCGAAAAGGACGCCACCGTACATCCCCGCAACGGCGATCATGTCATCGAACAGGTTCGGTCGGCCGGTCTCGCAGAGTTGCGTTCTGTGACCCAACGCGGGCATGTGCCTGGCGGGCATGCCTATAGCCGAACCAACCATTTCGACCCGAGCGGGCGCGTCATGCTCGAGATGTGGGTCGTTCACGGCGCAGGACATGCTTGGTCCGGCGGAAGCCCCGCTGGATCCTTCACGGACCCTCTTGGTCCGGACGCATCACGCGAGATGATCCGCTTCTTTCTCGAGCATCAGCATCCCCATCCGTCGAAGCACTCGAACTGAGCCGGACCCCGTTTTGGCACTACCGACGGAGCAAACGGGGAATAACCGTAATTCAAGACGCAATTCTCGACAAAAATTGCGTAGAGCCAAGTTCATGCTTTCCTGCATAGTGAGGACTCCACACAAGCCCCGCATTCTTGAGACCGTCCTTTTTGGGCGCGCGTCGGGATCGCGGGGACGTTGATGGGATTTGACGTCGCGGTCATCTCGGTCTTCTGCCGACGCGGTTGATGCTGTATCTCGCCGCCCTTGCCGGTGCTGTGATTACCGTACGGCCGTGGCGGGGATGATGAGCCCGAAGAGGATTTGATTTACATCATCGCTGCGATCTATGCCCTGGCGCAGGTAATCCAAAGAAAGTCCCGTCAATGCAGGAGTATGTCGATGCAGAAAATCGCATGTGGAATGCTTGCCACCGCTGCACTAATCGCCACCGCGTTTTCGGTACAAGCGCAGGCTACCGACCCTGGCGTCGAATTGGCGTTCATGCCTAGCACCATGACCGTTACTCTGCTCAACGAGGGTGGCAAATACGTAACCGTCGACATGAAGCACATCCCGCAAGGAGGAACCTGCCGGATGGATAAGGATGCAACGATCGCGCGGGTGGGCCCGGGTGCTAGTCCCGGAACGACGCGCGTTCGCTACGCGACGGCCCAGGTGAGCACGGGTGGATGCCCGTTCTTGACGGCGTTCGATCTGCCCGATGCCGATTACGCCGCCGCCCGCACGGCGTTTGTGCAGATGAAGGATGACGCCTGGAAGAAGGTGGATGAAATCAAGAAGGACCTCGGGGAAAAGTGGGACGAGGTCACCGGGACTAAAAAATAACTGGGTTGCCACCATCTATGCGCTCGTTGGTCTTAATCGCTACGGGCGCAGTTGGCTTGGCAGGCAGACATCTGGCGCGCCTGGCATGGGGGACGTCGCGTATGCACCAAACTGGGCTAAAGTGGTGCCGCCAATCGGAGGTCGGCGTGCCGCTATCCAAGATACGTTCCGGCGGCGTTGCATTAGTGAAGCGGCGAGCCCGCCGTCGTCGCTAGTCGACGTCGTGCAACTCGAAAAGCGACGTGTGTCTCGGCCATCGGCGACGTCATCTCCAGCGCAAATTCTGCCGGGTCAACTGGTTGATGGACTGGCATCCCATCAGCATCATGTCACGCTCAATCTCGCGCCGAAGATTGCTAAGGGCTCGCTCGACGCCTGCCTGCCCTCCGCCAGAAAGGGCGTACAAATAAATCCTCCCGCCCGAGCAGGCTTTTGCACCGACCGATAGCGCCTTGAGCACATGCGTACCGCGCGTGATGCCCCCATCGCAGATGACATCGATTTTGTCGCCCACAGCATCAACGATTTCTGCCAGCTGATCGAAAGGACTTCGCGACCCATCGAGCTGGCGTCCGCCGTGGTTGGAGACCATGATCCCACTTGCGCCGATATCGACCGCGCGGCGCGCATCTTGCACACTCATGATCCCCTTCAAACAGAAAGACTTTCCCCATTTCTTGCGGACATTCTCAGCATCACTCCAACTCATGGAGGGGTCTAGCATCTTGCTGAAATAGTCGCTAACCGAAATCGCGACGTCACTGCCCTCTTTGACGTACGCCATTAGTTGCGGCAGCTCGAATTTTTCGTGCGTGAAATAATTGATCGCCCACCGCGGATGTAGCGCAAAACTTAGCAGGCTTTTCAGTGTCAGTTGAGGCGGCGAGGTGAAGCCGGTGCGAAGATCGCGCTCGCGGTTCCCACCAGTTATCGTGTCGACGGTCAATGCCAGAACATCGAAGTTCGCCGCAATGCAGCGCTCGATCATGCTATTCGTCAGACCGCGGTCCTTGTGGAAATATAATTGAAAGAGCTTCGGCGTTGTGATCGAGGTGCCGATTTCCTCGATGCTGACGGTCCCGAGTGACGAAATGCCGAACATTGTGCCGTACTTTTGCGCGGCACGCGCCACGGCTCTTTCACCATCGTGATGGAAAAGACGCTGAAGTGCGGTTGGTGCGCAGAACAGTGGCATCGCAAGTTTTTGACCCATCACCGTCGTCGTCAGATCAACGCCATTGAGTCCAGCGAGCACGTTCGGCACGAGGTCGCAGCGGTCATAGGCATCCGTATTACGCCGACGGGTCACTTCATCATCCGCAGCGCCATCGATGTAATGAAATATCGGCGCCGGCAGACGCTGACGCGCAAGCGCCCTGAAGTCAGCAACGTTGTTGCACTGATCAAGTCGCACAGCAGTCTCCATGTTGTCTGTTCAGCCGCAACCATGTGTGGCCCTTACCCACGTTGAGATGGGTCGGCGACGCGTCGAACAGGGTCAGCATATTAGGTTTAAGGCTTTGGCGTGTTGCAACACTTCGGCCAGCACACCGACGGCTAGCGTTGCCTTAGACTTGGCACTTGAAATCACCCCAACCGGAGCATGAATGCGCGCAAGTTCACGATCCGAAATGCCGCGTGCAGACAACGCCGCTAGCCGCTCGCGATGCACCCGATGATTGCCAAGCGCGCCGATGTAGAAACAGTCGGTCTTTACGAGACGATGGAATATCTCCAGTTCGTCATCGTGAACGTTAAAAAAGAGAGCTGCTGCCGTTGCGAAATCCAGCTGCCGGACGATGTCTGCTTCGAGTGCCATCGCCACTTTGATCCGTGGAAACGATGCCGCAAGCCCCGCGTGAATTAGACTATCGGCCGTAACGACCTTGGTCTCGACACCCGTGGCTGCGGCCAACGCCGCCAAGCCGACGAGCGTGGGATTGTTGCCAATCATCAGAAGGCGAAGCGTTGGCACATAGACGCGGTTGAACACGCTAGCCTCAAGCCTGGACTGTTCGATGACGGCATTCGGTTCCAGCAGGTCAACGCTGCTATGACCGGATGACAGATCGGTCCGTAGTACGAAGCTCTGCCGCGCCGCACGGTGCGCCATCATCGCGCCCAGTGGCGCTGCGCCAATGGCCTGATCGAAGTGGATATCGAGCCCGCTGCCGCAAGGCAGCTGGATATCAAAATACGGCGAACCCCGACCGTAGCGGAGAATTCGATTGGCCCCGCTCGCGATGACTGCCTGTGCTTCAAGCACGACGACCTGTTCAAGACACCCGCCGGACAAATAGCCAGCATACCGCCCGTCCTCCGTCACCGCCATCAGCGCACCCGGCTGCCGCGGCGCCTCACCTGCGACGCCGATGAGCGTCACAAGCGCGGTGCGCCGGCCTTCGGCCTGCCAACACTGCATACGCGGCAACACGTCCTCCTCAGACAGCAGGCTGATGGGTTCGGAAATGCGCTGGAAGATGTGCGTCATTGCCAGTGCCCCAGCACGAAATCCTTGCACATGAAGCGTTCCTCAGCTTGCAAGCAGGTCCCCACGCTTCACGCGCAACATTGACGCCTTCCGCCGACGGCCGTCACTCTGAAGATCTTCCACTTCACCGAACACGAAGCGAATGTGATCCGCAGCGGCCGCTTCCGCGCGATTTGGATCGCCAGAAAGTACGGCTTCGCCGATCTCGACGTGCTGGCCCAGTAGCTTGTCGCGAACGCCAGGGCGCAAATACAGATTGTTGCGGTTGAAAAAGATGTTGCTGCGCAGCAGCTCACTCAATGCCCGCATCACATGCAGCATGACAAGGTTGTGCCCGGCTTCATAAACTAGCATGTGAAGGTTCACATCGACCTGGGCCTCCTGCGTCGTATCCTGTATCTTGTGAGCCTTGCGCATTTCGGCCAGACACCCTCGGATTGCGGTTTTGTCGACATCCGTGGCCCTGATTGCAGCAGCACGCGCTGCCTGCGGCTCGACGCATTGTCGGAATTCGAAATAGTCATTGAACGCATTCTGATTGTCGCGGAAGAGATGCGCCAATGGCGCTATCAGTGGCGCCAGAAACTGCGCAACATAGGTGCCGTTCCGAGTTCGATGTCAGCAATCCGCGCTGTACGAGAAGCTCAAGCGCTTCACGCAGCGATGGCCGTGACACTTCGAGCCTGTGTGCAAGCTCGCGCTCGGACGCAAGTTTTTCGCCCGGCCGCAGCGCGCCTTCAAGAATGAACTTCTCGATGTGAGCGGCGATCGTTTCGGCGATTTTCTGCGAGCTAATGGCGACCATCGTGGACCTCAAAGTCGAGATAACCGCTCTGCGCAAAGCGCAACAACACACAGATCACCAAGTCGAAAAAACAAAACCTGCCTAACTGGAAGAACATTTTGACCACACCATAGCGTTGGTATAATTATTTTACCAGATTGTTGCTTGCGGTAAGGTGGCGTTGCATGTGGTCGCAGGTTTATGACCCGTTCGGCAATATGCTGATGTCGGCAACCGTGGCGGTTATTCCAGTTGTCGTATTGCTCGGCGCCATCGGATTGTTCGAAGTTCGCGCGCATGTGGCAGCGTTGATGGGGCTGATCGCGGCCTTGCTCGTCTCAATCATTGGCTATGGCATGCCACCGCAGATGGCGGTGATGGCGGCGGGATATGGCGCGGCCTTCGGGCTACTGCCGATCGGTTGGATCATTCTCAACGTTATTTTCCTATACCAACTTGCCCAGGAGAAGGGCGAGTTCGTGGTCCTGCAGCGTTCGATCGGCGCAATCAGCGATGACCGTCGGCTGCAACTACTTTTCGTTGCTTTCTCGCTTGGCGCCTTTTTCGAAGGCGCAGCCGGTTTCGGCACACCAGTCGCCGTGACGGCCGCGATGCTGATCGGGCTTGGTTTCTCGCCGCTGTCCGCCTCGGGCCTGTCGCTGATTGCCAACACAGCACCGGTTGCGTTCGGCGCCTTGGGCACGCCCGTAATTGCACTCGCCGCGGTTACCGGGCTCGATCTTTACGACCTGAGCGCGATGGTCGGGCGGCAGTTGACGCCGTTTTCGGTCATCGTTCCATTCTGGTTGATCTGGGCCTTTGCCGGATGGCGAAAGATGATTGAGGTCTGGCCGCCGATCCTGGTTGCCGGCATGGCTTTCGCCATTCCGCAATTTATCATCTCGAATTATCACGGTCCGTGGCTGGTCAATGTCGTCGCCGCCATCTGCTCGATGGGCGGGCTCGCCTTGTTCCTCAGGGTTTGGCAGCCGGCAAGTTCGATGACTGAGATCCCGTGCGAGCCCGCGGCACCGGGCGCGGGGGCTGTGGCTTACGCCGTTGCGGACACACCGGGCGCCGTGCGTCGCGCGTGGACCCCGTGGGCCATTTTGGCCGTGTTCGTCTTTCTGTGGGGCACGCCACAATTCCGTGCCGCGCTTGACGGCATCTGGATAGAAAAGCTGCCGGTCGCCGGACTGCATGAACTCGTACAAAAAGTTCCGCCGGTGGTCACAACGCCAAAAATCGAAAGCGCGGTCTTCAACTTCAATCTCATGTCGGCAACGGGTACGGGTATCCTGATCGCCGCAATCCTCTCCGGACTGTTCCTCGGTTATGGCCCTGCGGCCCTCGTGCGCATGTACGGCCGGACGCTGTATCTTGTCCGCTTTTCGCTGATGACGATCGCCTGCATGATGGCGATCGGCTTCATCACACGATATGCAGGATCTGACGCAACGCTGGGGTTAGCTCTTGCTGGTACAGGCTACGCATATCCGTTTTTCGGCACGATGATCGGCTGGCTCGGCGTCGCGCTCACCGGTTCGGATACGTCGTCGAACGTACTGTTTGGCGGATTGCAGCGCATCACGGCTGAGCAGCTCGGCATAAGTCCCTTGCTGATGGCGGCAGCCAACAGCTCCGGCGGCGTGATGGGCAAGATGATCGACGCGCAATCGATCGTCGTCGCGTCTACGGCAACCAAATGGTACGGCCACGAAGGCGCGATCCTGCGCTTCGTGTTTTTCCATTCGATCACTCTTGCAGCACTCGTCGGTCTTCTCGTAATGGGTCAGGCGTATGTCTGGCCATTTACGCTTATGGCCATTTAGGCAGATAACGAATGTGTTGAAACTTTTTGGTTCGAGTATTCGCAATGAAGCAGCGGCGTTCTTGTAGCCATATAAAGGGAGCGTAGTGATATGCCCACGATCACGGTGAACGGGCAAGCCAGGGAATTCAGCGGCGATGCAAACATGCCGTTGCTTTGGTTTATCAGGGATGAACTCAATCTAACGGGCACGAAATACGGCTGCGGGGCAGGTGTTTGTGGCGCCTGTACCGTTCACGTGGATGGCGTTGCGGTGAGATCGTGTCAGACTGCCATTAGCGACGCCGATGGCAAGAGCGTTACAACGATCGAGGGGCTGAGCCCAGATGGCGATCATCCCGTGCAGAAAGCCTGGCGTCAGCTGAGCGTCCCGCAGTGCGGTTTCTGCCAGACCGGACAGATCATGCAGGCTGTATCGCTGCTGACCAAGAACCGAGCACCGAGCGACGATCAAATTACCGAAGAGATGTCTGGCAACATTTGCCGTTGTGGTTGCTACCAGCGCATCCATCAGGCAGTTCGTCTTGCGGCGGGAGGTGTATGACCATGCATCAGTATTTCGAAGAAGCCGAATTCACCGTTCGCAAACCGCGCGGCAACGCGATCATTGAGAACGCTAGCCGGCGAGCCGTTCTTGGTGGCATGCTGAGCGCGTCGGCGCTGGTGCTGTCGGTCCGATTCTCGGCCGCCAACGCGCGCGAACCGCTGACGCCTTATCCGACAGGCGCCGACGGTATGCCCAGCAAGTGGGTGACCGATCCGAAGGTTTTCGTGGCCATAGATACAGACGGCACCGTGACGATTGTCACGCACCGCTCCGAGATGGGCACTGGCATCCGCACCAGTCTTCCCGCCGTCGTTGCCGATGAGATGGAGGCCGACTGGTCGCGCGTGCGCCTGCTACAGGCGCCCGGCGACGAACCGCGCTATGGCAACCAAGATACCGACGGCTCGCGTAGTATGCGCCATTTCATCCAGGCCATGCGCACGTGTGGTGCCTCGATGCGTCATATGCTCGAAACGGCAGCGTCGATACGATGGAACGCCGACGTGTCGTCGTGCAAGGCCAAGAACCATCGCGTCGTTCTGCTCGATAAGGATCAGAAGGAAACCGGCACTGCTCTGGGATTTGGCGAACTGGCGGCCGAGGCCATGGCGCTCCCGGTGCCAGCGCAACAGACGCTGCTCTACAAGTCACCGGAAGAGTTCACGATCATTGGCAAGGGCAACATTCAGATTGCCGATCTGCACGACATCACGACTGGTAAAGCTCACTATGGTGCCGATATCCGCATCCCCGGCATGAAGTACGCGGTTATGGCGCGACCACCCGTGCTGGGTGGAAAGCTGAAGAAGTACGATGCGTCGGAGGCACTGAAAGTGCCGGGCGTTGAGGCGGTCTTCGAGATTGAAGGCGTCTACAGCGTGCCCCGCGCGTTCGGTATCCTGGGTGGAACTCGCTGTGGTCGCAAATTCGACCTACGCGGCGATCCAGGGACGTCAGGCACTTGAGATCGAGTGGGACAATGGCGCGAATGTGAGCTACGAATCCGTCGCCTTCGACAATGAGATGACGGCGACCGCCGCGCAGCCGGGGAAGGTCATCCGCAACCAGGGCGATGTGGATGCCGCGTTCAAGGCCGCAAAGCAGGTCTTCAGCGCCGACTACCACGCGCAGCACATGGTTCCTGCGGCGATGGAACCACTCGTATCAATTGCACGCGTTGCTGATGGCAAGGCAGAATTCTGGGCACCCATACAGAGTCCGTACGGCGCACGCAAGGAGATCGCGTCCATTTTGAAACTGCCGATTGAGAACGTGACGGTCCACGTGACTTTGCTCGGCGGCGGGTTCGGCCGCAAATCCAAGTGGGATTATATGGTCGAGTCGGCGCTCGTCTCGCAAAAGCACGGCGGTGTGCCGGTGCTTCTGCAGTGGACGCGCGAAGACGACATACAGAACGCGTTCTATCACACGGTCTCCGTTGAGCGCATCGAAGCCGCGGTCGACGACAAAGGCAACGTGACAGGGTGGCGGCATCGCACGGTGGCGCCGTCAATCATTTCCACATTCAAGGCAGACGATGGCTATTCGTTCCCGATCGAGTATGGCATGGGCTTCGTCAACACGCCCTTCGAGATCGCGAACGTGCGTTGCGAGAACGGTAAGGCCATGGCGCACACACGCATTGGCTGGTTCCGCTCCGTGTCGACGATACCGCATACCTTTGCAGTGCAGTCCGCAGTCGCAGAACTTGCCGACAAACTCGGCCGAGATCCGAAAGATTTCTTGCTCGAATTGATCGGTTCGGATCGCAAGCTTGATCCGAAAGCCTTGGGCTTCCCGGACGACTTCTGGAACTACGGCGATCCCTACGAGGCATTTCCAATCGACACGACGCGGCTCAAAAATGTCGTTCGCCTTGCGGCCGAAAAATCCGGATGGGGCAAGAAGCTGCCCGAGCGGGAGGGCCTTGGTATTGCCGCGCATTGTGCATGGTCAAGTTACGTTGCGACCGTCGTTCACGCCAAGATCGACAATGATGGGACCATTCGTGTGCCGGAGGTAACGACAGCGGTCGATTGCGGCCTCTATGTCAATCCCGAACGCATCCGCTCGCAGTTGGAAGGCGCGGCGGTAATGGGTATGTCAAACGCTCTCTATAGCGGCATCACCTTCAAACGGGGCGCTGTGGAGCAGTCGAACTTCACGGATTATAATGTGGCGCGCATGAGCAATTACCCGAAGAAAGTCTCCGTCCACATAGTCGATGCGCCGAAAGGCACTCATTCGGGCGGCATCGGTGAACCGGGCATAGCGCCGATGATCGGTGCGCTGTGCAATGCAGTCTTCACCGCCTCAAAGAAGCGGATCCGCAGCATCCCTGCCGGGGACAAAATTACCTAGAAGGCGTAGCCAGTGCCCGCCGTAAACGGGCGCTGGCTTTGTCTAAATTGGTGAAGATTGAGAGATCTCTGGCGGCTGCGGGTGCCACCACGCCGAGCGCATGTTCCGACGACGTTCGTGGAATGCCTGGGGGAGGCGGCACCTGTAGGGCCGAACGAGCACTCGTTGGAAAAGAGGCACTGCTAACAGTGAGAACCAGTGTTTGTTCATGATGTCCTCAGGAAATACATGTAGATCATGATTGATCGCCATTTTCTGATCTCTCGATCAGAAATCTCATTGCCGCAATCTATCAGCGAGCCACTGCGCCAATGAGAGCGCCTGCGGCAGCGCCTGTCCTGGCGCCGCTGCCTCCATCGACCAGTGCTCCGACCCCGGCACCAATCGTACCACCTAAGACCATGTTCCGCGCTCGCCGCGCATCTGCCTCAGAAGCGATTAAAGTAATGACAACGGCTGCGATCAGTGAAGCCCCAATCAGTGATTGGTACCTACGAAAACCTAGATGATTGAGCATTTTTCCACCTAATTTTTGGCCAGTTACACTACGAGCAATTTGTCGGCCTCATCTTCGACACGACAGGTCGCAGCCCTCGGTCAACGACTGAGCGTCAGTCCCTTGACTCCGACGGCTACGTTGACGCCGGTCTGAGCTTGTACGCTCAATGGCTGTAGTACGATTGAGTTGCTAGAGCCGCCGATAAGCGCATTGGCGCCCACTCCAACCCCGACGGCTGCGCTCGCCGAAACGCCTGCATAACGTCCTGCCAGCGCGCCGGTATCCGGATTGTCCGTTGAGGAAAGCACCGTCCAAACCATCACGGTCCTGCCTTGGACGCCCAAGTCGAGACCAATTCGAGTAATTCTTGCATTGTAATTTGCCGAGGCCCCACCTTTTACCCGCTCGAACACGCATGACAGTCGTTGACTTGATCCGAGTATCAGTCCGATGCTGCCATTACCACGGCATGTCAAAGTCCCCGCCACGAGGCGTGCATTTTCCGCCCACACCGGCCCTGCAGAAAGAGCAAGCACGACGCCACACACGGTAAGCGCTCTGAATTTTGCTACGCTAATCATCGTCCGTTCCCATATTATCGCTACACGGTTACTCACGGCACATGACAAGTTAGTATTCTACCATCAGTTGACGCGCAACTGCCTTTGCATCGATCAGCAGTAGAACGCAGAAACGTCTCGTCTTTGTGGCGCAGATCCTTGGGTCAGAAGCCGATCTGTCGGAGCGCGGTTATCAATGCTGCATGTAGCGGCGATGGGTTGACACTGATATGGTGCCAGGAAAATGCGAGTTTGGAGATACAATTCTAGTCTGACATCAAGACGACGGACCAAGCGTTGCAGAGCTTGTGGTTCTCGATATCTAACTTGCCAGCCAGCAACTTGGCTGGTCAATTTGCTGACGGCTCAGTCGATACATCAACCGGTGGCGGCACTCAGGCATTTGTTGGCGGCGCGACGAGAACCGTCAGGCTGTAACACTAAGCGTTCACGGCCCGAGAGGCCGTATCTTGCAGGGGAACGTGGGGTTGATACTGACGCAAACTGGATAGGGGCGCCAGGTTGATCAGAATTCTTTATGTGGTGTGGCTCGCCCTTGCGGCGCTCTCTGGCTGTGCCGCCATGCAGCGGTTACCACCGCTCCCGCTGGCACTGGCTTCCGAGACGAGTCCTCTCGATATTCCTGACGCACGCTTCTATCCGGATTCCGACGGAAAGCAACTCGAAGCTCTCGGCAGGATTGCAATTGAGAAGGAACGGCGGTCCCTAGTTAGCAAGGGTTCGAAGGGTCAGTTGCCGCCGGCCAATTTTCTTGCGATTTCTGGCGGCGGCGATAACGGAGCATTTGGTGCCGGACTTCTGTGTGGATGGAGTGCGCGGGGCGACAGGCCCCAGTTCAGGCTTGTAACGGGAGTTAGCACTGGAGCGTTATCAGCACCGTTTGTGTTCCTGGGCTCTGACTACGATCATTCGCTGGCGCAGGTCTACACTACGACGGAGGCTTCTGACGTTTTTGAGCCGCGTGGAAAACTGATGGCAGCGATAGCTGCCGACGCCATGACCGACAGTGCGCCATTACGTAGCATGGTCTCCAGCTTCGTCGATCAGCGGATGATCGCGCGTATCGCGGAGGAATACGCCAAGGGCCGGCTTCTCTTAATCATGACGACAAATCTCGATCAGGGGCGCCCCGTCGTCTGGAATATCGGTGCAATTGCAGAGAGCCGTCATCCCAAAGCGCGGGAGTTCATCGTCGACATTCTTATGGCTTCTGCCGCGATCCCCGGCGTGTTCCCGCCCGTGATGCTCGATGTAAGCCATAGCGGCCGGCAGTACCAGGAGATGCATGTCGATGGGGGGACGACAGCCCAGGCCTTCCTCTACCCTCCGACATTCAACCTCAAGCGGGTAGCAAATCGAGAGGGCATCACTCGCGAACGCGTTGCTTACATCATCCGAAATGGCCGCCTGTTTCGGGACGAAGCCGACGTGCAGCGCCAGACGCTATCGGTGGCCGCGGAAGCTGCGTCGACGATGATAGCGGCCAATGGCGCCAACGATACGTTCCGCATTTATCTTACGACCAAGCGGGATGGCGTCGGCTACAATCTTGCCTATATCGACGACGGCTTCACCGAGCCCTACAAAGGTCCTTTCGATCGCGCATATATGAATAAGCTTTTTGCATATGGCTACGACATGGGTCGCAAAGGGTACGCGTGGCATAAGTCTCCTCCCGGCTTTGGCGAATAGGGTGAGCATGCTTCGAAGCAAGAAGTGGCCGTTCGAGAGGTCCCTATTTGCGCCTAGTGTTCCGACTTCTGACGCTTGGTGCCCATACCGCCGTCGAGAAGGACATGGGACATCTCGCGGTTCCTGATGTTGTTTGCGAAGTCCCAACGCGACTAAAACTCCAGACTATCAACGACCCGAAGGCTGCGAAGCTCACAACGAGAACGAGGAAGGTGAAAGCAAGCGCGATAAGTTTGGGCATAACGTACTGCAGCTTTTTCTGCAGCGGCCACAAGATCGCGACCAATCATGGTCCTGCCAGGGTAAACACGTCAGACTAAGATGTCTGCGAGCTGGACGGGCGAAGTCTGAGCGATGTGCGACCTTGCACGAAGCTTCAGAACGAGCCGAACATGGTCCCCAGTACGATGACGGTAACGAGAGCAATAGTGGCGCTGACGACTGCAACCATCACAAGATCAAAGTAGCTCTCGCGGTGGGTGCACCCGCAGACTGCTAGCATCGTTACGACAGCTCCATTGTGTGGGAGGCTGTCGAGAGTGCCGGAAGAGATCACAGCAACCCTGTGCATCAAGGATGTGCTCAACGCGGTCTCCTGGGCGATTTGCATGAAAGTGGGGCCCAAAGCATCGAGGGCGATTGTCATGCCTCCCGACGCCGACCCTGTCAGCGCGGCCAGGATGTTGGTCGCTACCGCGAGAGATACCAGCGGCCCGCCACCAATTCCGAGCACCCAATCCCGCACCATTTCGAAGGCAGGCAGAGCGGCCACGACTGCTCCAAACCCCACGAGACTTGCAACGCTCAATACGGGCAGTACCGAGGCATTGGCGCCCGCGTCAATCGACTCACGAAGAGCCGGGAGCCGTTTGTAATTGAGACCGATCAGGACAAGGATTGCCAGAAACAGCGCGATCGAGACTGACCAGATGCCGCCGACCGCCGACAACGTGGTCGCACCCCACTGCGGCTTTGCAAGAAAGGATGAATCAATGCTGGGCAGCACGACCTGCGTCATGATGAAGTTGGTGCAGACAACGACAGCAAGCGGGAGAACCGCAATGCTGATCGGCGGGCCTTGCGTGGCGCGGTTGCCGCGATCGATCTCGGCAGGGTCGAACTCCCGCGCCGTCGAAGCCAATTCCCGAACGGTCAGATCATCGACCGGTGCCGCAGATCCAACGGAAGCTTGAGCCTCAGCATTCTCAAAGCCCTCGCCGGCACGGCGTGCTCGGGCCTGTGCAATCCCCAGCCACCACATGCCGAAGGCAAACATCACGATCGCGGCGATCACCCCGAGGCCCGGCGCCGCGAAGGGTGTTGTGCCGAAAAACGGCATCGGGATCGCATTCTGTATGGCCGGCGTGCCCGGCAGGGCGGACATCGTGAATGTCGAAGTCCCGAGCGCAATGGCTGCAGGGAGCAGACGCCGTGGCACATTGCCTGCCTTGAACAAGGCAAGTCCCATCGGAGCGAGCACAAAGAAGGCAACGAACAGACTGACCCCTCCGTAGGTCACCAGGGCACCCGCAAGAACGACAGCCAGGGCGGCGCGACTGGGTCCGAGCCTCTCCGTCATGAAGTCAGCGATCGTCCTGACCGACCCACTGTCGTCCATCAGCTTTCCGAACAGTGCGCCCAGCAGAAAGATCGGGAAGAACTGGGCGATGAAGCCTGAAGCGGCCGTCATGAAGGTCTGGGTCCAGTGGGCCAGCAGTGGCTCACCGGCAAAGGCCGCGGCGATCAAGGCAGCCCCGGGCGCGAGTAGCAGGATCGTCCAGCCGCGGAAGGCCAGGAACATGAGAAACGCAAGGCCTACGAGGATGCCCAACAAGCCCACTGCTCAAATTCCTTCCAACAGACTATCGAGATCGAATGTGGAGCGGACGCCAATGTCGCTCCTGTGCGTTTTCACGAATTCATCTGCCGCGCGTCGGCCTTCATCGCGCAGCATCGTCAGGAATTCCCATTCCGCATTGAGCTTGGACGTGGCTCCCAGTGTGCCCAGCATGTCGCTCTTGATCAGATGCATTCGCATCTGGCCCCATTGCCAGCCCTCACCATCGCCCTGGTCCGCAACCTTGCGAAGCAGCGCGATCATCTTGAGCTCTTTGAGGAGCGGCGCGTTGAACGAGACCTCATTGACTCGGTTGTTGATCTCTTGGGCTGTCATCGGTGCCTCGGCACGAAGAACCGGATTGATCTGCACGAGAATTGTATCGTGCGACTGACACTCGCGCACGAGCGGCGCGATGGTGGGGTTGCCCGAGTATCCTCCATCCCAATAGGGGTCGCCATCAATCTCAACCGCCTGGAACATCGTCGGAAGACAGGCCGAGGCGAGCAGGACGTCTGGCGTTATCTCTGGATTGCGAAACACTCGGCCACGCCCGGTTCGGACGTTGGTGCATGTGATGAACAGCTTGATGCGGCCCGATGTCAGACGGTCGAAATCGACGATCTCAGTCAAGAGGTCCCGCAGCGGGTTCGCTCCGTTTGCGCCGAAGGAGTAAGGTGAGATGAGCCGCGCGATGAGGTCGGTTGCGATGTACGCGGGGGAATAGTCCAGCGACCACCGGCCCATCATACGGTCCAAAGGACTGCGCTGAAACGGGCTGAACGTTGCAGCGTCTGCCACGCGCCGCCAGAACTCGTGGAGCGCGTTGCGTGCACCGTCCCGGCCGCCGACCAACAGGCCATGCGCGAGAACAGCTGCATTCATGGCGCCAGCGGAGGTGCCGGATATCGCCTCCAGGGTTACCCCCTGCTCTTCCAGGAGGCGATCGAGAACGCCCCATGTGAAGGCCCCATGCGAGCCGCCGCCCTGCAGCGCCAGGTCGACAAGAAGAGGTTCACTTGATGAGCGAGGACCGCGCTTGGGAGAAACCACGGGCCCGGTCGGCGTAGCGACGTTATCGGGCATCAAATACCTCTCATTGGAAAGTTCCAACCGATTACAATAGTAGGAAGATAGTTTGGAGGCTCATTGCTGGCAACAGCACTCTAGCATCACGGTGATCGGCCGCCCGCATCATCATCCGGCCAAATCGCTGCTGCAATTGCCATCATAGTTGCAGACAAGAGACCAAGACACACGAACGCCAAAATCATTCCCGCTTCTGCGCCCACCCAACCTGCGGCAAGGTAGCCGACCAAAAGCAGTGCACTGCTGACACACTAATGGGCAGTGTAGAGTATCTGGCGATTACCACTGTCGGTCATTCGGCGCAGAATCGTTTCGATTGGAAGCTGGCACAACGTGGATGCAGCTCCGAGCGCAAACCACAGAGCCAGCATGGATGCATAATCTTGCAGCAAAGCTCCCGTCACGTGAGGTTGAGGAAGATCAGCCATGATCGCCGCGGGATGCCGGTCGCATAGGCCGTGGCGATCGGAGCGATGAGTATGTTCACCGCCATCTTGAGAGACAGCGCGGTGCCCAGCACAATCCCGGAGTCGTCACCCGCCAAGTCGAATGCCAACAGCGCAAGAGCTACGGTTGCAATACCTGTGGCAAAGATTCCGAAGACATTCGATATGAACAGCCATGCATAGTCGTTCGTGAGGTTCGCCGGCTGCACCATTAAGAAACCGATACAGCTGTTGGCTTTGCTGTTTCACCGCTTCTCCACGTGAACCATGCTACGTAGAGAACCGGCAGGAAGATCAACGTCAGAACCGTCGCGACAAGCAGACCTCCCATGACCGCGAAAGCCATCGGCCCCCAGAACACGGTGGGCGCGATGGGAGCCAGTCCCAGAACCGTGGATAGCGTCGTCAGCATGAGAGGGCGAAACCTCGACATCCCGGCATTGACCGCCGCGTCCCTGACCGGCGCCCCCCGGCTCCGCTCGTCCTCGATCTGAGAAATCAGTATCACCGCATTCTTGGCAATCATCCCGAGCAACGCGAGGACGCCGAGCACTGCGACAAAGCCAAGCGGCTTCTGCACGACGAACAATGCGGCAACGACGCCGATCAGCCCCAGCGGCATCACAAGCGACACCATGGCGAGGCTCGCAAAGCTCTGCAGCTGAAGCATAAGCAGCGTGAGCATCAAAACGATCATCAACGGAACCACGGCAATAACCGATGCGCGGCTGTCCGCACTTTCTTCGGCGACACCGCCTAGTTCGATGCGATAGCCAGCCGGCAGGCGAGAGTTGAGTTCTGCGATCCCAGGTGCGAGGTCGGCCACAATACCCTCGGCAAGCGCTCCCTCCACCACGTCCGCCTGCACGGTGAGCGTCGGGATGCGCCCTCTTCGCCAGACGATCGGCTGCTCCTGTTCTGCCTCGAAGGTGGCAAACTGACTCAGCGGAACCGTGCGGCCATTTCTCAGTGGAACCTGGAGGGTCTGGAGATTCTCGAGGGCAACGCGGTCTTCCTGGCGAGCCCGCGCAACGACATCGACAAGATAGATCCCATCTCGTAACTGGGTGACCCTTGTGCCGCTAATGGCGGTATTAAGCACGGCAGCGAGCGCCTCGCTCGAGTAGCCGATACGCCTTGCTTGATCCTGATCTATTCTGATGCGCACGCTTCGTGCGGGCTCATTCCAGTCGAAGCTGACCCGACGCGTTTCGGGATGGGCCGCCACAAGGTCTGCGAGACCGGAAGAGAGATCCCGCAAACGGTCAATGTCGGGCCCAACCATTCTATACTGGACGGGCCAACCAACTGGCGGACCCAATTCCAGGGGATAGACACGCGTAACGAGACCGGGGAATTCCTCGGCCAGAAGTTTCTCGAGTTTGGCCTGAAGTCGCTTACGGCCGGCGACATCTTTGGCCACGATGACCTGTTGAGCGAAGAAGTCGTTAGGTAGCTGAACATTGAGCGGCAGATAGAAGCGTATGGCGCCGCGGCCGACATAGGCACTCCAACGACTGACATCGGGGTCCTTGGCAAGGACTTCGTCCAGCTTCTTGGCCACATCTTCGCTAGCCCTAAGAGAGGCGTTCTGCTGAAGGGTGAGATCAACAAGCAACTCCGTGCGATCGGATGCGGGAAAGAACTGCTGTGGCACAAACCGCAAACCCCAGATCGCGACTGCAAACAAGGCGATGGTGCCCAGTAGTGTGAGCCAGCGGTACGAGAGGGCCCAATCGAGCAGATTGCTGTAGGCTCGCAGAACGACGCCGGGCTCAGCACCTTTGCCTTCATTCTTGGGCGGCTTCAGAATTGCCGCGCCCACCACCGGAGCAAAAAGAACGGCGACCAGCCACGACACGATGAGTGCAATTGCGACAACGGCAAATATCGAGAACGTGTACTCGCCCGCCGCGCTTTGCGCAAAGCCGATCGGCACAAAGCCGGCGATCGTCACAAGCGTACCGATCAACATTGGGGCGGCTAGATTGGAATAGGCATAGCTTGCAGCGGTCGCTGCGTCATCGCCGGCTGCCAATCGGCGCATCATGGCATCGACGGTCGTCATCGCATCGTCAACAAGAAGGCAAAGGGCAATGATCAACGCTCCAAGCGAGATGCGATGCAGATCTATATTCAGCACGTCCATTACGACCATGACGATGGCGAGTGTCAGCGGAATCGCTACAGCCACAACTGCGCCGGGACGCGCCCCGAGCATCAAGATACTGATGCCCAGAATGATTGCGATTGCCTGCCAGAGTGAGGCCGTAAACTCACCTATGGCGTCATCAACAGTGACCGCCTGATCGGAGACCAAGATTGGCTCAATACCGGCCGGAAGGTCGGCGGTGATCTTGGCCATCATGCTCTTGATGTTTCGACCAAGCCCAAGGATATCGCCGGCATCACGCATTGCTATCGCAAGCCCGATCGCAGGTTCGCCGTTGACGTGGAACAGCGGCAGCGGCGGATCGGAGTAGCCGCGGATCACCTCGGCAATATCGCCGAGCCTCACGACGCGATCACCGACGTTGATGCTGACCTCGAGAATGTCCGCCTCGGACGCGAAAGAACCCGAAACCTGAAGCGAGACGTTCTCAGCACCTGTGCGGATGATTCCCGACGGCCTTACCACATTCTGCGCGGCTATGGCGGAGAACAGGGCGGGATAGTCGATCCCGAGCGCAGCAACCCTGTCATGGCGAAACTCGATTGTGACCTCTTCGTCCTGGGCTCCAATGATCTCGATCTTCGAGACGTCGGGCAAGGTCAGAAGTTTCGAGCGGATGTCCTCCACGTAATCCCGTAATTCCCGATGCGTGAAACCGTCCGCCGTGAAGCCGTAGATGAAGCCGAAGGTATCGCCGAAATCATCGTTGAAAAACGGTCCAAGGACGCCCTGTGGCAAGGTATGCCTTATGTCTCCGACCTTGTTGCGAACTTCCTGCCAGATCGCAGGTATCTCGCGCGACGTCACGCCCCCCTCGAGGTCGATGAAGATCGTTGTATCACCGGCCCGTGTCGAACTCCGCACGACATCGACTTTGCTGACTTCCTGAAGTTTGCGCTCGATCCGCTCGGTGACCTGATCGAGCATGTCGGGCAGCGTCGCTCCTGGCCAGATGGCGCGCACCAACATGGTTCTTATGGTGAAAACGGGGTCCTCTGCTCGGCCAAGCTTGATGAAGCTGGTCACACCCGCCACCAGTGCAGTCAGCATAAAAAAGATGATAAGAGGCCGTCGAGCGGCTGCCCACGCGGAAAGATTTGGGCCGATCATGATTGTTGTCCGAGAAGACGGACGCGCTGACCAGGTCTCAAGCTTTGGACACCGGCGGTGACGACAACGTCACCTGGTGAGAGCCCGCCCGACACGATGATCTCGCTCGCACGGTGAACCGCTACTTCAACTGGTCGGGGGGAGACGGTCTCAGCCTCCGGATCCACCACCCATACGGAAGGCAAGCCGTTCGAACGTGACAGTGCACTTGCGGGAATTGCCATCCCAGCGATGCCCTCTAGGGTGACCCTGCCTGTCACGGTAGACCCCAAACGCATCTCGGGTGAAGGATCCTTCAGACCGACACGAACCCGAAAAGTCCCAGTCAGCGCGTCAGCCTGCGGCGCGACTTCCCTGACACGGCCGCTGGCCCTGACAGACGGATCGATCGATAGTCCCACGTCTATCATCGCATCGCGCGTTCCCCGGGAGATAAGACTAGGCGGCGCATCGAAGACGGCATCGCGGCCGTCTTTGCGTGCAATCCGCACGATCATTTGTCCCCCTTGGACGACCTCTCCAGCGTCCACGGCGCGAACCGTTACCTCTCCTGGTGCATCCGCATACAAACTAGTGTCGTTAAGGCGAGTTTTCGCAGTTCCCAACTGTGCAACCGCAACGTCGGTCTGGCCACGAAGCGTATTCAATACCTGCACAGCCTGATCGTACCGCTGACGCGTCGTATGACCGCGGCTGAGGAGTTGTCTCTGCCGATCATAGTTCTGTTCTGCCTCAAGATACTTCCCCTCAGCAGCCGACAAATTCGCCTGCGCAGCGCGCACGGCATTTTCCTCGTCTTGAGAATCCAGTTGCGCAATCAGCTGGCCGGCCTCGACCCGGTCACCAACACTGACAAGACGCTTCACCATTCGTCCGCCGATGCGAAAAGCGAGATCAACCTCCGTCTTTGCTTCAATCACGCCCGAAAGCAATATAGTCTCGCCAGCTTGTTGCTCGGTGACGGTGACAACACGGACCGGTCGGACAGCGGGCTCGGCTTCCTTGTCGCCCCGATCACAACCCGCCACCAGTCCAGACAACAAAGCCGTCGCAAGCAAGGCTGAGCGCCGCTGACGCAGAAGCTTCTGCTCAGACCTGACGAACGAACTCCGGCTACCATCGAACTTAGCCGTACTACTGTCGTGGACGATGGCGCGAAAGGCGCTTTTAATTGCTGCCAATGCAGTTCGTAAAACGCTCAACGCCCGCCAATTCCTAAAATCGTAGCTGAGGCCATCGCGGCCGCCAGTTACGCAACCTCGATCGTAGGACACGACGACCCCCAATGCGCGTTCAAATCAATGTTGGTTTGCACGTAATCAACTTACACAGCACGGTCTGGTATCATACTTTCCGAATTCTGATCAACCTACCACCGGGCATCCTGAAGTCGAGGACCTCACCGATACATTACAGGTGGCGCTCACCGCGTCAGGCTGTGACCAAGCGCGTGTCGTTCATAAGCACGCTTCGTGAGCGACACCGGGCCGATTTACGTCTCTGCAGAACTCGCTGAATGGCTTGACGGCAATGGCATGGATCTCGTGTGCGGCCCACCCCAGCTTCCGCAAGCCCCGGGCAAGATCGAGCGCTGACATCAGACCTTTCGGAACCACATTGTGTTTGAAAACCACTACGTGCCTGGCGATCTTGAATCCGACGTCGGCCGCTTCGTGAACCACAACAACCATCGCCGCTACCACGAGAGCCTAAGGGACCTTACCCCACCGACGTCTACTTTGGACGAGGACAAGCCAACCTGTTGCAAGGAGAAAGGATCAAACCCGACACCATTAGCAAACGCCGCTTGCTGCCCCAAACGAAAGCCGCTCCGGCTCGAAGCCAGTTGAGCCTCATCCTCCGCTCAATCACACCGCCAGCTATCTCAAAGCGTTCGACGAGAAAGCTGCGCGCAACAATCGGTCGCCGTCAGAGGAACTTCACACTACCGGTACTTATATCGTGCATGGCGGCGGCTATGACGAGCTGCTTTTGCGCAACCAGTTCGCGCAGGACTTCGCTCCTGTCGGTCAGCATCTTTGCAGCTAGCAACGCATTTGTATCGGCAACAGCCTGGACGAGCTTCTTGTTCTTCGAAGACCGTTCACCTTCGACATCGCGTGAAGCCTCGATAGGCGGATTGAAATTCTCCAGCATCTTGGTCAAGAGCCCAAGTTTCGCACCATCGATACCGCCCATGATCGCACCGCACTCCGTGTGCCCGAGAACGACGATTGCCTTGGCGCCAGCGAGTTTGGTCGCGAACTCCAGGCTCCCGATGATCTCGTCGTTCACGAAGTTGCCCGCGATGCGAGCGACAAAGACGTCACCGATCCTCTGGTCAAAGACGAGCTCAGGCGGAACCCGGCTGTCAATGCAGCCGACGACGGCAGCAAATGGGGATTGGCCACTCGATGTTGCATGAACTTGTGCCACCAGATCACAATTAACCGTCTTGCCGGCGACAAACCGCGCATTGCCATCGTTGAGCAGCTGAAGCGCACTGTCTGGCGTCGTGTCTTTCTGTCGCTCCGGGCGTAAAGATGGCGCAAGCGTCTTGGGCCCTAGCGGCAGACGCTGTTGCTATGGATACGGCAGCTCAACACCGATGGCCAGCGCGATCAGCTCTTTAGCCTTCGTATCAAGAGCTTTCGCCTGGAAAGCAGTCTGGGCGATCCCGGCAAAGCCTTCATCACATCGGGCTACCTCCCCGCAACTCTCGCAATTGACCACGCCGAAGTTGAAAACTGCAGTGACGGTGCCGGGAACGGTCATTCCTCGTCCATGATCTGGCTCAAAGGCACGTGACTGAAGTCACGGTATAATTTTAGGGAACCTCTGAACAACCTCGCGATCATGGCACACTTGGATCATTGATTCGAGGAGCGCTCCGATGGACCAGCTGAGCTTTGCATCGCTCGACTATGCGGCCAAGAAGAAGCGCACGAAGCGCGATGTGTTCCTTGGCGAGATGGCGGCAGTGGTGCCGTGGGCAGCACTCGAAGCGGTGATCGAGCCGCATTATCCCAAGGCTGGTCCGAACGGCGGGCGGCGGCCGTTTCCACTGGCTGTGATGCTGCGGATCTATTGTCTGCAGCAGTGGTACACCCTCTCCGATCCCGGTGCAGAGGAAGCCCTTTACGACATCTGCTCGATGCGCGCGTTCGCGGGTCTGGAACTCGGTCGCGACGCAATCCCCGACGAGACGACGATCTTGAATTTCCGGCATCTGCTGGAGCGCCATGAGTTGACGAAGGCGGTATTCGCAGCGGTTGGGGAGCATCTGGAGGCGCGCGGTGCGCTGCTGCGGGGAGGGACCATTGTAGAGTGAAGGCGAAAGCCAAGCCGGGGCGCCAACTGTCGGCATCGCAACGCCGGCGCAACCGCCGGTTCGGGAAAATCCGCGCCAAGGTCGAGCACGTGTTCCGCGTGATGAAATGCCAGTTTGGCTATCGCAAAGTTCGCTATCGCGGCATCGCCAAGAACGGCGCACAAGTCTTTGCGCTGCTCGCGCTCGCCAACCTGTTCCTCGCTCGCAGGACACTCGCGTCCGCGTGACCCGGATGGGGGCAAATGCCTCCCTACGAAAGGTCGCGACGATGCAGGAACCTCGACCAACGAAGAAAAACCGTCACCACGACCAACCTGACTGTCAAGAGTTGGCGTTACTCAGAGGTTCCTTAGTTGAGGGTAGGCGGTCCAAGCACACAAGCACAAAAGACTTCCGCAGACATGGCGCACTTGCCCGGAGTGAGATGCGCATCGCCCGGATTGCCATCTGCATCTCCTTATTTCCCGGGGCAGGTGATGATCGACGCGAGTGACGCTGGGTTTGCGTAACGCTACTGGCGGCACGGCCCCGGCACGGCGTAATGTTGCCCACGCGCAATCGATGGGCTCAACTCAACGCCGCGCTGACAGTGAACGTCAATACCAAACTTCCCGCCTTTGCTTGCACCACAAAGGCGTCGGCGGTCGATTGCTCGACCGCCGCATCAAAGAAGCTCTTCTTGAAATGTATTTGACCAAATTAGATTAGGTCGATCTCGGCTGCCAGATAGCTGGTGACTTCAAGGCCAACAGCCTGCTCGCGAACCTGCGGCTTGTTCCAGATTTTCATGATTGTTCACTCATTTTGTTTTTGCTGCACCACGTGCAACTCATGAATGACCGTAGATTATCATGCGCATGAGCGCTAATCTCTTTTCCGTTACATTCAGCAGTTCGACTAAGCCTGTGTGATGACCGCGCTGATGGTGGGTGTGAGAAGCCTTAAACACACGATCGAGGCGCATTATCACATCCCAATTGAACGCGCCTGCCGCTGGGCGTTGAGCGCGAAGGCAAGGGGCGGACAATGGCCAAGGTGACTGTCGCTCAAATGCGCGCCCACATTCTGCAGTTATCTACTGATCATGAGATACGATCGAGTGCGCCCGGATACGGTAGCTTGGGCGGCGCGCCGAGACCCCCTTCACGGACCCTCTTGGGCCGGACGCATCACGTGAGATGATCCGCTTCTTTCACGAGAATCAGCATCCTCATCCGTCGAAGCACTCGAACTGAGTTTGCTGGAGACCGGACCCCGTTTTGGCGCTGCCAACGGGGCAAGCTGCGGATGATCGTAATGCAACATCATTACTCGACAAAATATGTATCGAGCCAAGTTCATGCCTTTCTGCATAATGACGGCTCCAAACAAGCGCCGCCTTCTTGACGCCGTTCTGTTTGGGGCGAGCGCTGAAAGCCAAAGGTGCGGTCGAAGGTTTCGAGACATTGCGATCCGATCGCCGCCGTGAGACCGGGTTTCAAATCGAACCTGCTCTGGCATTGCCTTTGCCGCTAACTGAGGAAAGTATTGTGAAAATTCTAAAGGACAACGTTGTGCTGGGTATGCTGCGAACGGAGTTCCGTACAGCCATCACGTCGGAACGAAACGCTCTCACCTTGAACCCGGCCATTGCCGAGTTAAAAGAGAAGATTTCGCAGCTGGCTTTTGTCGAGACATTGTCGATCTATTCGCGAAGCCAGTTTCGCAGGATGGGCGATTGCCTCGATCACATCAGTACAGATCGATTGAGAGATGATCCCTTACAAGTGGCGGGCGCCGTGGAATCTGTCTTGCAACTGTTTGATGATCTGGATTTTTCCATGAAGCAAACCGCGGCAGGCAGAGCCAGGATCGAAGCCCGGCGCTAGAGATTGAAGGAACCGGTCTCGATCATCCCACCGCGGCGAGCTTGGCCCAGGTAGTTTCCGACGCTGGTCAGCTGCCCGGATGCGTGTCGTAGTTGAATTTTACAGCGTTAGCTCCGCAAGTCACTCCGCTCGGTTCGCACATTCATGGGCGGCGGTTCGCAAGTGGCCAAGCATTCGCGCGAGATTTAGACCTAATCTGCCCAGCGGTAACCGGACACCGAGAGGCAGGGCGTACGACCGTTGGCCGACGGTCCAATCCGACGATCAAAAACCAAAGCCAAAGGGTTGAACAATGACAACTCGCGTAGAACACATGAAGGCACTAAAGGCCGCTTGGAAGAGGGCGCCGACAGGCCCCGAGAAGGACATCGCCTTTGAGAGGTTTGAAAGTGCCCAAAGGTCGAATGTTGCCAAGATGGCTAAGGCGGCGATGGCTTATCTCCACAAGGCTGAAGCCGCTCTCAAGTGATACCAAGAGATCGCTTCGTTGCCCGGCTCTCACCGCGCTGATTTGCGTCGATATCTACGCCATCCAGCGTTTTAGCTTCACCCTATCAGTCAGCCCGGCCGCACGATTTTCAAGTTCCTTTCGTCGAAGAAGCCCTGTCTGCGTGTCGATATGCGTGATCACGGAGGCCGAGTTCGTCACAGCCGCCATCGCAGCAGTCTCCACCGAAGAGGATTCGGCGATGTAGGCGGCGAAGGTCGAGTTGAAGGCGTCTCCCGCGCCCGCCGTCCCGGCAACATGCACAGCGGGAGCAGGGCAGTGCACGATGCCCGATGAGGCGCCGACATACACTCCGTCCCGGCCATCGGTAACCACAACCCACCTCGGACCGAGCTCCCGCAAGCTGCTGAAGAATCCAGCCAGCGACAATTCAAAGCCTCCAGCAAAAAAGCCACGCCTGGCGAGTTCCGGGAGCTCTTCCCCGCGCTGATGCTCGATGGGAGGGCCTTTATCGCCTGTCCGCGCGAACAGCCATGGGACGAGCGCGCCGGCCTCGAGACGGTTCACCGCGAGGATGTCGATCTTCGCGATCACGTCACGGAACGGCCCCTGGCGTGCTGAAAGCTGGCGGATTCCGGGGTTGGTCGCAATGAGCGCACCCTCGGCCTTGGCCTGCTCGATGATCAGTGGGAAGCAGTCGGCGGACTCGTTCGAGAGACTAGACACATAGACGAGATCGGCAGCGAAGGTCTGTTTCTTCAGATCCTTCGGCTCGAGCAGCGTGTTAGCGCCACGAAAGGCGAAGATCGCGGCATTCCGATCATGCGCCGAGACGAGAACCGAGGCGCCGGTTGGCGCGCGGGCATCGCGCTGCGCGAGCCGTGTGGAGATGCCTTCATCGGTCAAGCGAGTCAGGATCGTCTCGGCGCGCTCATCCTGGCCGAGCTTGATCAGCGCGGAAACGTCGTGCCCCAATCGCGCGAGACACACGGCCGCATTCACGGCACCGCCTCCGCAATGGGTTGAGATGTCCTCCGCCTCGATCTTGCGACCCTCCTCAAGCAAGAGAAACGAGGTATCCGCGTTGCGCATGGTCATATGTTCGATGCGCTCGTCGGCGATCACGGCGATCGTGTCGATCATGGCACCGCCGACAGTCACAGCTTTCATGCTTGGAAGGCTCCTTGATGGCCTGATCTCTGACCGGTCCGTTGTGTGGTACAACCACATATCGATGCGCAACAGGATCGATGACACGGCTCGCCTATCTGCTAAAGCCTGCGCGCTTTTGTTGCCGGTGTCATGTTCGATCGAACTGGAGAACCAATAACCGGACGGCGTCTAAGTCATGAAACAATGCGGAGTCGACAAGAGATCGTGCCGCGCGCTCGATTGTGCCGTCTGGAGGCTCTGGAGGGTCGTATTTTGATACTGCACGTCAAGTCGGAGCAACGCCGAAGGTGAAAGATACCTCCTTACAGCAAAGCAGAAGTGGCTGCCCTTCCCGCGGCCGGAACCTGTCCGCCCAGTCATAAGGCGGAACTTCGCACGACGCGTCGGCGTTGAGACCGCTGTAACCCATCGTTTGAGTAGTTTCCGAAGGTACCAAGGCCGACTGTACCCGCCTACCCAATAACTGGGTGTTGTTACGCCATTGGTGTCATCCATCCCAAGTTTCGGTTTTGCAGGTGGAGCACGATGACGATCGAACTCGCAAATGCGCGGGCCATACCCAAGCCTTGGGGAATTGTGGACCTGAGACCGTGGAACAATCGTGTTCATGACGGAACCGCGATTGGAGAAATCTGGTACGAGCGACCTGGCAATCCGGCCACAAAACCCTCGCTCCTGCTCAAGATCCTGCTCACCAATGAGCCCCTTTCCATCCAGGTCCTTCCAGATGACGCTTATGCTTATTCAATTGGGCTGGCGAGCGGCAAGACAGAGGCATGGTATGTTTTGAGCGCTGCTCCTGGAGCCAAGGTCGCCCTCGGACTGGATCAGCAGCGGACGCCGCAGCAATTGCGTCAGGCCGCGCAGGACGGCTCGATTTCAGAGCTTGTCGTGTGGCGAACCGTGTCGGCATGCGACGTCATATTCGTGCCACCCGGTACGATTCACGCGATTGGAACCGGCCTTGTCATTGCAGAAGTTCAACAGAACAGCGATGCAACGCTCCGCCTGTTCGATCACGGTCGCAAGCGTGAGCTGGACATGAAAAACGCGGTTGCTGTTGCGAATGCCGGACCGGCAGATTCTCAGTCGCAACCGGTTCGACCTAACGATTTTTTCGTGATCGAGCGGGTCGAATTGGCGCCAGGAGATTCGTGGTGCCTGGCAGCAAAACGAGAGACATGGCTTCTCATTCTCAGCGGGAGCACCCGAGCCGGTTCCTTCAATGTGGCGACGGCGGATACCGTTTTCGCCCAATGCGAAGGCATCACCATTCACGCCGGCCCAGAGGGCGTCGTGGGACTAGTGGCGTACACCGGATTGGGCGGGCCTATTCCGGAGTTTCTGCAGCGATTGTCAGAGCCGGGTCCCGCTGATGTGAAATCGTCAGTTCTGGAATATGCGCCACCCTCCCTGACTAGCAAATCAGCGAGCCCTGCAATCGGATTCAAGGAAGCCATTTCATGAAACCAATCGAGAGCATCGCATTCATCGGAAACTATCTTCCGCGGCGATGCGGTATCGCTACCTTTACAAGCGACCTACACCGAGCGGTCGCGGCAGCTCATTCAGATCTGGACACCTGCGTCGTTGCCATGACGGACCCGGGCGCCACGTACGATTACCCGAAGGTCGTGCGCGTCTCAGTTCGCGACGAAATGATAGGCGACTATCGGAACGCTGCCCATTTCCTTAACGAGGCCGCTGTCGACGTCGTTTCGCTTCAGCATGAGTACGGAATTTTCGGCGGCGAGGCCGGTGGCAACATTATCGACCTCTTGTCCCACCTCGAAATGCCGATAGTGACCACGCTTCACACCGTACTCGCTGAGCCCACGCATACTCAGCGCAAAGTGATGGATCGGATCATCGATGCGTCGTCAAAGATCATCGTCATGGCGGAAAAGGGCAGGGAATTGCTCCGTTCTGTTCATGACGTGCCAGCCCGCAAGGTCGAGGTGATACCGCACGGGATACCTGACTTCCCTTACCTGGAAACCCATCAAGCCAAAGAGGAATTTGGCTCAAGCGGAAAGAAGATCATCCTCACGTTCGGGCTTCTGTCGCCTAACAAGGGCATCGAGCATGTTCTCGATGCCATGCCGAGGATTATCGAAACGTGTCCTAATGCTGTGTATGTTATTCTAGGTGCTACCCATCCTCACCTTGTACGGAATCATGGCGAGGCCTATCGCGAGGGGCTTATCGCGCGGGTTGAGGAACTTGGCATCAACAATCATGTCGTCTTCGTCAACCAGTTCGTTGAGCAAGGCACGCTGTTGGATTTCATTTCGATGTGCGACGTCTACGTGACGCCGTATCTCAATGAGACCCAAATGACATCGGGCACCTTGGCCTACAGCTTCGGATTGGGCAAGGCCGTCGTCTCGACCCCCTACTGGCACGCCAAGGAACTGCTCGCTGACGGGCGAGGCATCCTGGTTCCGTTCGGGGATGCCAACGCGCTGAGCACCGAAATTGCCGGCCTGCTGACGAACGACGTTCGTCGGCGGGCTATGTGCAAACGGGCTTATGCGGCTAGCCGATCGATGACCTGGGCCCAAACGGCTGAACGCTATCTTGCGAGCTTCGAGGCCGCACGCGAGCACACACCGTTGGCCATTGTTCTTCCGGTGGTGGACCGCATTGCCTCGCGGCGCAAGCAACACGCGGTTCCGGAAGTCCGGATCGGCCACTTCATGTCGCTTTGCGATGGTACCGGAATGCTCCAGCATGCGGTTCATTCCGTCGCCGACCGCTCTCATGGCTACTGTGTCGACGACAACGCACGTGCCTTGCTCTTGTCAAGCGCGCTCGCAAACTCGAGCGAACCGCATTTGCCCAATGATCTAACTTCGCGCTTTGCGGCTTTCGTTCAGCACGCATGGAACCCAGACACCGGCCAGTTCCGAAACTTCATGAGCTACGACCGGAGATGGCTGGAGCACAGGGGCTCGCCAGACAGCCACGGGCGGACGCTTTGGGCGTTGGGCGACTGCGCTCTCAAGGATGCCGAGCCATCTCGCCGCAGATGGGCTGCGGAGCTGTTCAAGAACGCACTTCCAGTCGTCGAGGAGTTCTCCTCACCGCGGGCATGGGCCTTTTGTCTGCTTGGTTTGGATGCCTATTGCCCAATGAACGGTGACGACCTCTTCGCCGATCGGTTGCGAACACAATTAGCTGACCGGCTTTTGGCACTCCTCTGCGATCGGGAAGCTGAACACTGGCCTTGGTTCGAAGACGTGCTCGCCTACGACAACGCGCGTCTTCCCCAAGCGTTGATCCAGACAGGCCTGACGACCCATACGCCATCCTATGTCGCGGGCGGCCTTCGATCTCTACGTTGGCTCATGTCCTTGCAGACCGCACCGTCGGGATACTTCAGACCAGTAGGAACTGGGAGCTTCGGCAGCGTGCGCAAGCAGCCGGAAGCATTCGATCAGCAACCGGTCGAGGCGTCTGCCACAATTTCTGCATGCCTCGCCGCCAAACGGGCCGACGACAGCGCGGAGTGGCCAGCAGGGGCGATGCGCGCGCTCAACTGGTTTCTGGGCGAAAACGACCTCGAGACACCACTAATCGACGTCGAAACCGGAGCCTGCTTGGATGGACTTCATCCCGACCGACCCAACGAGAACAGGGGAGCTGAGTTCGAACTCTGTCTTACCTTCTTGGGCTTATTGAGATACGGGAGTTCAAGGGGGCTGCTATGTTGAATATGGTAAGATCCGCATCGACGTTGGTGCGCAGCACCACGAGCCGCTCGATCGCATCGGGAACGAACCCAGGGGGCCACCTTGCTTCAATCACGATTTCTGAATCGCCAGATCCTGCATCTGCGCCCAGATCCGGCGAGGGTTGTCGTGAGACCCTTCAAACCGGCGACTGAACCGAGGGATCTGAATCCAACCGATAAGACCAGAGCTAACCATATCGTCGACAGGGTCCTTCGGCTCGACGCCGGGGCTGCCGGTCGTCAACTTGCTGACGTACTCGAGAACTTCGAAGGCCGCCATAGGAACCTCCTGGAGATCTTCGAGACGCGTGCCGCGGAGATGGAAGAGGCGTTGACGCCCCATGCCGCGTTGAACAGGACGCAACGCTGTCTGATCGGAGCCTACTTTCTCCACGAGTATTCATTTGAGGCGTCGGCCCTATTCAATCCGAGTATCGTGCATCACCCTGACCAATCGGGTGCACCGGACAATGGCTGTCGATTCATTCTGAGCCTTCGTGCCGTTGGCGAAGGGCACATTTCATCGCTGACCTTTCGATCGGGAAGCATCGGTTCTGACGGCAGCGTCAGCGTTGACCCGACCGCGCGTCTAGCGTCGGTTCCTAAGGTTTCCAAGCGTACGTCCGGTCTAATTGGTGATGGCGTTGAATTGATTTTCGGACCCGAAGACGACCTGAGTGAACGCGTTATTTTTCCGATTACCGACTCTCAAGCCAACGGCATCGAGGACGCGCGTTTCGTTCAATTCACAGATGAGGGACGAACGACGTACTACGCAACGTACACAGCCTATAGCGGCCGGGCGATCCGCTCCGAGTTGCTCGAGACGACGGATTTCAAATCCTTCTGTATGACGCCCCTTGGCGGATCAGCATCGCGAAACAAGGGCATGGCTCTGTTCCCGCGTAAGATCAACGGCCGCTTCGCGATGATTGCGAGGCAGGACAACGAGAACCTGTATCTCATTTATTCGGACGACCTCTACACGTGGGATGGCGGTCAATCCTTCCTTCAACCCGAGTTTCCGTGGGAGTTCGTGCAGATCGGCAATTGTGGATCACCAATTGAGTTGGACGAATATTGGTTGCTGTTTACACATGGGGTCGGACCGGTAAGAAAGTATTCGATCGGCGCGGTCCTTCTGGACAAGAAAGACCCTTCAAAAGTTCTCGCCCGTTCCCGTGAGCCGCTGGTGCATCCCGAGCCTCCGGAACGCGAAGGCTACGTACCCAACGTCGTCTACACGTGCGGTGGGATGCGCCAAGGCGACCATATCATTTTGCCCTATGCAATATCGGACACGTTCTCGAACTTCGCGACGATCAGGATCGACGATCTGATGGAGGCCATCGCCGGCTGACGGCTAGCGCTATTAGGTTTCTGCCTAGCAGGCTTTGCCAGCCCTAGATGTGGCCGCCAGCGCCAAACGAGCTAATGCCGGTAGCGACTTTGCACTGGTTCGTTTTATGATCGTGGTGCAATGGTTCCAACTGTGCGTTGACTGATGCCGAAAACGCGCGGCTGAAGAGCAAATGACCGCCAGATGGCGCGTGGCTTTTGGCGCGGACAATCCGTAACACCACGCATACCTCTACCATCTTACAGCTCAGGCGACCCTGCGAATGAAGCTAATCAGCACGAGCAGTACCACCGCTCCAACGGTCGCGGATATGATCTGCCCCGCAATATTGCCGCTGGTAAAGAGACCGAGCCGTGGTAATAGCCATCCGCCAAAAACAGCTCCGACGATGCCGACGACAATATTGCCAACGGCTCCAAAACCGTAGCCTTCGACGATTATGCCTGCCAGGAAGCCTGCAGCGGCACCGATCAGCAACAAGATAACGAGAGCTTCGACTCGCATGACTTGTCTCCTGGCGGTTGATGTTTTGACTGGTTTGTCGCTGACCACGCTTCGACAGCCGCGAGCGACACTCGCCCTACGAAACCTTGCTCAACCATTCGTTGATTGCGCGCTCGCCTTGCTCCTTATCGTGACCGTAACGCTTCTGAAGAATGCCGAGCAGCTCGACACGCTTTCCATTGACGACATCGAGATCATCCGCAGTTAGCTTTCCCCATTGCTGCTGCGCCTTGCCCTTGAGTTGCTTCCAGTCGCCTTCGACTTGATCCCAGTTCATGTGATGAGCCTTTCGGTTGCCGTGTGAATAATGCGCCTTTTTCGAGAAGTAGGTTCGCCGACGCGAAGTCGCGTCAAGTCATATCTTAGCCCTAGTGGTTTCAGCTCGGGCCGGATCGGTTTCTACTCAGTCCGACGGCGTTCGCTCCGGATCGGAAAAGCAGGAATGTTTGATCCGCCAACCAGCATCAACCATTACGGCAGTCGTAGAAGCGATCATGCCAATACCGGCTGCCGCTGACCTGCCACTTTCGATAGTAAACCCCGCAAGCATTGTTTTCGCCGGAATAGATGTAAACGCCAGGAATGCCATAACGCAGGCCACCCCTATGGTGGTTCCAGTCACTGTATCTCGAACCGCTATGAAGATCGTAGTGCGGGGCGTTGCCGCGATGGGAGCCCTGCATGCTTCCAGTGCTATGGTCGCTCTGCATGCCAGTGCCCTGGTGGGACTGGGCCGCCTGGGCTGGACCGAAGGTTGCAAGCATGGCACCCAGAGCTGCCGAGGCTGCGATCTCTGTCGTTATGTTTCTGATGTTCATTGCTTGTCTCCATTTTATTGGCCGGCTCGGCCGGGCGCTCTAGACAAGTTGCCAAGCAATTCGCCCAGGGAGCCATCTTGTTCGCTCAGACTGAGCGAACAGGCGTCAAGAAGACAGAATCGGGAAATACCTAGCTGATAAACTGAGAGAGTTTTCTATCGAGGCCCCGCAGTCTGGAAGCGCCTAGAGCGCGACAAGCTGCACCATGTCCGCCTGGACATCGAGCAGACCTGCTCACAGGTACATTCCGAGTCTGGAACATTAATCAGCCAGGGCGCTTTTATGTGGTGACCGTCCATTACTGGCCGGTCCTTTCATTGGGAGGCCTGCCTTTCCCCCGCCTAGCAGCGCCTTGGATTTAAGATTTACAACCAATGATCGGCGACCCCGGCGTCTCAATTGGACCCCGGGGTCGCATTTTCTAATCTGGATGTAGGCAAGCCTTGTTTTAGGCAGATACCCTGACGCGCGTTTGGTCGTCGTTGTCAAACGTCAACGGCGTTGGATGCACGTTCCCGATAATCGCGACGCGCTTTGCTTGACCCACGATCGCAGCGGATTCTGGAGCATCAAGCGTCCACCTGACCCCAGTCGACTTGAACTCATGAATTGACGTTCCTCCAAGCGCCAGCGCAACCAATTGTTCAATCATCTGTCGACCGAACCCACGGCGCGTCGGTTCGAGCACGACCGGACCATTCGACTCAATCCATGTTATTTCGAAGCGATGGTGACCCTCATTGTTGATGGTACGCCACCCGATGAGAACCCGCCCCCCCTGCACCGAAAGAGAACCGTACTTGACGGCGTTTGCAGCCAGTTCGTGCAGCGCTAGACCGATATTGTGGGTCGCTGCTGGGGTCAGGAAGAGCTCTGGTCCATTCGCTGATATCTGCACACCGTCAAGTGCGCCGAAGGGTGCGAGTTGGGAACGAACAAGTTCCTGAATGCTAGTTCCGTGTCGCTCATCTGCAATCAAGCAATCCAGCGAACGACAAAGGGAGGAAAGGCGGGCGCTGAACCGCTCGTCGAAATCATGTTTCGTGGGGCAGTGACGCATCGTCTGACGCGAAATCGCCTGGATGACGGCGAACATGTTTCTTACACGGTGCCGGATTTCTCCGGTGGTAATTTTATTCAATTCACGATCCACACTCGCTTCGGCCGCCTTCGCCACAAACGCGATTTGAGGAAATGTTGGAGGGGACCGGTGCTCGACGAATGCGGACGGCGTTGCGTGATCATCAGAAATCAAAATCTTATCGTGGAGATTGTGACGAGCAAAGACCGCGATGTGCACCAGCGCTGCCAGAGATCGGGCGCCTGTCAGCTTGGCAATCGCCGCGCGATGGTTCTCAACCGTTCGCTGGCTGATGCCCAACGCGAAGGCGATGTTCTTGCTCGCGTAGCCTGCCACGATGAGGTCCAGAACCTGGTTCTGCCTGGGGGTTAACCGCGCGAGGTGGCGTGAAGCCGCGCTGCGGACATCAACGAGCTTTGAATACGCTGCGTCGCTCACCGCTGTTATGTTGCGGTTCAGGCTTTTTGGTCGGACGATCCGAGGCACGCCCGCTAACGCGGCATCACTCGCGGAAACTGCTTGGAATGAGGCACTTCGCTGCGCCATCGTACTCATGATTGAACCTCAAAGACAATATGACATGCGGTCGCTCAACGGGCACTCTCCGCTGCCAGTGATACTGTTTGTGGTGGATTTTGCCGAACCGTCGGGTTGATTGCTGCTGCTGAAATGACGGGTCGCGAAGCAAGCCGCGACTTGCTGTCAGGGACGTCGGATTGAATTGCCGCCTGTAATGATCCGATCCAGTATTGCAGCGACTTCAAGATGCAGAGCGATGTCCTCGGGAGATGAGCCTGCTACGCGATGCGCGGAAGCTGCATCCGAGATGACATCGACCGCGTCTTTTTCGCCCATGATCTTGAGATCGCCCATCGCAAGCAGGAGCGACTCGCAAATCGAAAGAGCCGCCATGCCGGTGGCAGAACTGAACTTATCGGTCGAACTGGTCAACGTGTGATACTCATTGTGACGGGGCACTCCATCGGAACCCCTGTTTCAGCCAACAATCTAAACGCATTAACAGACCTCGGCACTAACGTGGGTTAGCGGGCACTCATTCCCTAAGAATGCTAAAGCATAGTGAGCAACGGCTAGGGCGATGCCGCTCCTACGTCCACCAGCCATCGGATCGCGAGGTTTTACCGCATGCCGCTCGTGAGCAGTCACCTTGCAACGAAGCTGAATTCGTTCGTCCAACTGTCGGATAGCGAAGTTGACTGTATCTCCGATCTTCAAGCCGTCCCAGTTCACGTCGAACGCGGACGCGAACTCGTGACCCAAGGAGAGACAGGCCACATTGCCTACATCCTGCAGTCGGGATGGGGATGCAGCTTCAAAATCTTGCGAGACGGCGGGCGACAGATCATAACCTTTCCAATTCCGGGCGACTGCGTTGGATTACGAAGCGTGCTGTTGCGCACGTCCGATCACTCATTTTGCGCCTTGACCGACATCGTGGTCAGTCCGGTTGAAGTTCCGCGAATGCTGAAGGTGTTCAATGAGTTCCCCCATCTCGGCGAAGCCATACTTTGGGCGACGTCGAGAGATGAGGCCATAACTGTCGAGCACCTGGCCAGCATCGGGCGCCGCACGGCAACCGAACGAACCGCCCACTTCTTTCTCGAGCTTTGCGAGCGCCTCAGATTGGTTGGGCTTGCAAGCGCGACGGAGTTTAGTTGCCCGCTCAGCCAGTACGACCTAGCCGATGCGCTTGGGCTCAGTGCTATCCACATCAACCGTGTGCTGCGAGAGCTGCGTGAACTCAAGCTCCTGACTGTCCAGGAGCACAAGGTGTCGATTCATGATCGAACCGCGCTCAAGGCATTAGCGGGATACGAAGACATCGAGGACAGCGCTGTCCTCGTTAGAAAGTAGACGATCTGGCGAGATCTATCACACACGGATGTCAAATATCTGTGGTCGAATCCGCGCTTGTGGTGCGGATCGTGGCCTATCAACTAGGCCGTGGACTCAATTGATCTCAACCAAATCCGCACAGAGGATGGACAGGAAAGCCGCTGAAACCGCGAGAATGGGCTGCGCAATGAGAAGGGCGACCAAAGCGGCTCCAGAGGCCGCGCCGGTCAGGCCACCGACGATCATCGTCAGAATGATGCTCGTCGATAGTCGATAAAAGGTTGAAAAGATCTATCGAAGGTGCTGATAGAGGACGTTGGCAGCAACCAGTAGAACAACAAGAACTGGAATGACCACAGGCGGCACGATCCACGGCACTATGGTGCGCCAGTTCCAAGTGTCAGCCACAACGGACTTGATGCGATCATCCATGAGCAAAGCCTTCATGAGGTAAGGGGCCATGTATCCGGGATTACTTCCCTATGTCATCGACAAATAGCCGGCGTTCTGATGTTCGGGGAATGGGCGAACCGTACTGAGCCTGTGGCGGTGATCCGGGACCGACCACACTGAGACGCTAACTCATGCCGTGCGGTACAAAATAGAGTCGGAATGTACTCATCTGGCTCACGTGAGTAGCTTCCGGCGCATCATCTGGATTTGCTTCGTCGCTCAGTCGGGCGCTCGACGCCTTCGGATCCGCGCATCAGAACTGAGCGATGGCCTCAACGACAGTGATCAGCTGATCGACGATGAAGGGTGTCATTTTCTATTGCCTTAGGCCCTGCCCGGCGAAGGCCACGAAGCTTCCGTTTCGGTGGACCAACAAAACGGGCGCAGCGTGCTGCTGGATATCGCAAGGCTTAAAGGACTGATGTTACGTTGACCTCGACAGACATTCCTTGGAAGGCGTCTGACATTCCATTGAAGCTTCCCGCAATCGGTATTGTTTGCCTAATATCGCGCGCGACGGCGACGGGGATCAGATTGATGCCGCCGACACTCCGGTTCGTGGGATCGAAGGTGATCCAGCCTGCGCCCGGGACATATACCTCCGCCCAGGCATGGGTCGAGCCCGCGCCACTCGAGCCGACAGATGCCTGCGCCGGATTGTGGAGATAGCCGGAAACAATCCTCGCTCCAAAACCGAGACTGCGAGATGCTTCGACGAATAGGACAGCAAAATCCCTGCAGGAGCCCCAACCACAAGTGAGAGTCTGGGTCGGTGTCTGGGTGCCCTCATCCTCCCGGCTTTGATACCTGATACATGCTGGGACGCCCGCGCTTAGGTCTTTGAGCAGGGCAAGCGTATCTGTCGGATTGCTTCGAACAAACGCCCGCGTCCAACTAGCCAGCTGGCCGCCAGGGTCAGAGTATTGCTGGATCGCCAGTGCGCCAAGATCTGTTTGCTCGTCGTTGGAGTATTGAAAGGGATAAAAAATAGCGGAGGCGGCGATCTCAAACACAGGCCAGGCGGCAGCATCGAGTTGAAGCTCTGTCACGCTATCGATCACGAGATAGTCGGCCATTGTCTGAAAAGTGGCCGTCGCGACGGCATTGCCAAAGACATCATGCGCCCAGGTAACCACCGCGTCAGGCATCACCGCTACATTGCTCGAAATCACGCGAAGATCGCGGCTCTCACGTGGGCGAAGCATCAACCGGTGGGGGCCGAGGTTCACTGACTGACGGTAGCGATAGGTTGTCTTATGATGGATTATGAGTGTGATCAACGGACACCTCAAAGCGTTCGACCACGGCGGGACCCCGCATCACTAATTGGCATCTTCGAGTGTCAGGGCGCGCAATGCAACACTAAGGTGCCTACGGACAAGATCGATGCGTGTTCGGAGTGACGCATTTTCTGACTGCATCGCGGGTACTCCCCTCTGCCTGGAGAAAACGATATTTGCGCGCTGGTGAGAAGGGCCGTCCAGCGCGACGCTCTTGTCCACGCCGAGCGCGCTAAGGCCTACTGGAAGGACCCGGATTTCGATCCGAAGGAACGCGCCTTCTACTATGTCCGCGCCATCGAAATTCCGACACCGCGCTGGACGACGTATGATGCGAAAGTTTTCGGCGTGAAGCGACCGGCGGACGTACCCTCTAGCATTCAAGAACGCGCCTACACGTCGCCCATCTGGTACACGCCGTGATTTTGCTTGGCGCGAGCGGGCCGCAAACGGCCAAATAGTTACTACGAACGACGGCGGCTTCCGGGGACAGCAGGCGATTGAAGTTTAAGCGGCGAAACTTCACATCCTGTGAAGAGTTGCGGATCACGACCATTCGCGTCGCTCAGTACTCGTCTGGCCTGGGTGCCCGTCAGGGTCTTAATCGCCTTCATCGAAGAGACGTCGACTGGCGGAAGAGCGCGACGAGCTTCGGCGCCGAATGGAAGTTCCTTCGAGGCGATAGCTGCTGGCCCAACCACTGCACAAGCGGGTTGAAGTACGGATTCCTGCGACCGGGTTCCTTCTTCCCGGGCAAGATCGATGAACTGACAGACACGCTGCAAGGCGGCAGGTGCGCAGGCAAGATGGAGCTGCCATGAATCGCGCTGGCATCGCTGACCGCCAACACGCGCGGGCGGCCACGCTTCGGGCGCGCATGAAGTGCCAGCGGCGTCACCAGTTGCTAGGTCCGGTTCGGGTCAAACTCTGCCATCCGAGCAACGTCCGCATGACGGCAGCTCTGCCCCAACAAACGGAAAGCCTCTGCCGTCCTTCGCTTCAGGATCGCATGCCCCCAAGCTGCCTCTGTCTGGCCAACTTCAGCCTCGGGCCAATACCGGTTATCAGCCAAATGTCACGTCTTTATCCTTGCGCACAAAAAGAAAGACCGCCTCGCGGCGGTCTCTCCAATTCCGATCAGCTCCTTTGATCAGGTGGCTCGCTTGAACGCATCCCTCGCTGCCTGATTGGCACGATCAAATGCCGCGCGGCTTTCCGTCAGGGCTGCCATGAGTGCGGACCATGACTGGCCCCCTGCCTGGTTCAGTTTCTGGAGTTTTTCCTCCGCTGTGGCGGCGTCGGCGTTCATTCGCTTCACGACCGCATCGAGTTCGCCCCGACGTTCGGCTGTGAATTCTTTGGCAGAGCTTGCAAACTTGTCGGCCGCTTCGCGCCACGCTTTCAGTTGGGCGGAGGATTGAAGCTTGAAAGTCGCCTGCTCTTGCTCGATTTGCTTGCCAAAGCTCTCCACGTACTTCCTAACCTCCGCCTCGAAGGCGTTCCACTCAGAACTCCAAGTTTGTCTTTGCGCTGGTCCAAGCCGCCTCGTTAGTTTCCGACTGCTTCTTGACGGTGTCCCGGAAGTCATCACGCTTCTTGCGGAGGTCAGCGAGAGCTTTGTTGGCCTTATCGCGGGCATCGGCTTGCACGATACCGACTTTCCCTTCGAGCGATGTCAGGGCGGCATCCATCTCATCAAGGCGCTCTTTGGCCCAATTAACATAGTAGTGGGAACTGCTTTGCGTACCCATTGCTCTGCTCCATGAATGTCTGTGCAGTTAATGTGCATGCTATCCCCATCATTTCTATATGGGTCAGCATCAAACCTGATCCTATTCGGACCTTCACCGAAGGTGCTGCAAGTCTGAAAAGTCGCCCGCTGTAGATGGTGTCACTGAACGTGGAATTCAAGTGGTTCATCGGCGGTGCTGCATGGGCCGTCATACGTTGGGCATTGGAAGGCGAAGAAGGCGTGAGCACTAACTTCTGCAAGACTATGCACTTCGTCGAGGGCTCGCACGTCCTCGACGAAGTGCAAGCCCGCCGTCAACCGGGTGAGATCGACGATGTATGTTGTGGGTCAACAGTACGTGCGAGCGCCACATCCACACGTCGTCCGCTTCACATTTCACAGCGGAAAGTCTTGGCGAACCTTTCGCGGTTCGGCACCCGGTAAGATCGTCCGCCTCATCAACAAATTCCCCAACCCGCCGAACAAGGACGTCGGTGAAGGCCTTAACACCGTCGTCCCCCTGCTCTACGAGGGGCGACTGGTTGAACAACAGATCACCGGCAAGGTCATTGACAAGTGGTTCGAGATGATCACCGCCGGCCTCACGCCAGACCAGGAAGCTGATCGTCCACGATCAAAAGGGCATCGAGCTGGCAGTCGATCAGTTGGACGAGCTGGAGACCAAGATCATGAATCTCGCTCGGGCGAGGTTCCCGGGATGAATGCCGTTGCTCACTGGACTACGGATCTCAATGCATCGCGTATCGTGTCTTAAGGCGCAATCGCCGCACGATGCAGATCTCTGTGTTGCCGGACATGTCCGTTGAGGTGGTGGCGCCGCTATCGGCCACGGACGAGGCGATCCGTCATCGCATTGGTAAGAGAGCCGCATGGATATTGCGGCAGATACAGTTCTCTCGCGAGTTCCATCCCAGAACTCCGGAGCGTCGCTACGTTGCCGGAGAGACGCACCTGTACCTGGGACGGCGCTATCGGCTGAAAGTCCAACGTTCCGTCAAACCTCAGGTCAAGGTCAAGGGCAGTTACATCGAGGTCCACACCTACCATCCGGACAGCAAGGACGGTGTTCGCCTTCAAGTTGAGGCGTGGATCAAGGAGCGTGCTCATGACTGCTTTAATAGACGACTGGAAGCCTGCCTGACTCATTTCTCTTGCCCTGACGATTTCCGCCCTCGCGCGATGATCGTACGACAGCTGAAGCAACGTTGGGGTTCGATGAGCCCATCAGGACAACTCGTGCTCAACCGGGCTCTTATCCAAGCCACGGTGCGAGAGATCGACTACGTCATTACACACGAGCTATGCCACCGCGCATTCCACCACCACCGCCCCGAGTTCTTTGGCCTTCTCACGCGCGTGATGCCTGACTGGAAAGCACGAAAGCTTAGCCTGGAGCGTCGACTTGCCTAACGCCTGGGCCACGGTCGCTAAACTGACCCCGTTACGCTCGATGGATGGAAGCTTGCAATTGTGTTCGAAGGCGAATTTTTAGCCATCACCTACTCAGGGTAGGTAGCTCTGGGTATGTACTAGCAATGTAAGATGCTGTTTTTATTGGTGGAGCCGAGGGGGATCGAACCCCTGACCTCTGCAGTGCGATTGCAGCGCTCTCCCATCTGAGCTACGGCCCCGGTGTTCAGTGCATTAAGGGCGAGCCTTCCGAGTTGTCAAGAACACGGGCCAGCAGCGACGCAAACCGCGTCGCACCACATCCGCTCCAAGCGCCAGCTGATGAAAATGTGTCAGTCGTGGCGTCGAACTGCGCGAACCGACTAGGATTTTCCATCGCGAACCGCGAGCCGCTACGGCCTTGAACCTTCTAAGTGTTGGACGATTTGCGCTTGCGTGTTGCGTGGCGGCATTCGAGTCTCTAGACATAGTTCTCGTGGCCCCGCGCTGCACCCCGTGGAAACTGGATCAGACAAAATTGGGCTCCAGCCGCTGCCTGCATACAGCCAGACATCGACGGCAAGCAAAGGTGACGCTCCGCTCATGAACCTGTCGAACTCTTCGACAAAGGCCAGCCGTCGTGATCTCGGCCGGGATGTTCATCGCCGCAGCCGCAATCATTGCGCCATTCGTCTGGGACGCCAGCGACGCACCAAGTTTCTTCCCGACGTCTGCAGTTCTGGCCGACGGCCCTTCGAGCTACAAGATCGGCAGCGCGGTCACACTTTTCCAGACGCCCCGTGTCAGCGTCGAAGGCGGCACCATCGCCCTTGCAAGCAGCCAGAGCTATCGGGCGCGAACGGTCGAAGCGCTGTTTGCCCTGTTGTCGGGGGGCTCGGCGGCGATGGTGCTGGACGGCGCGACATTCACCGTTGACCCCGTCGCGTCGGACGGCGCCAGCGCCGACGAAGCTCTAGGTCCGTTGCTGTCGGCGGCGCGGCAGATGAAGTTCGGCACGATCTATCTTCGCAACTGCCGTGTCATTGTCAAAAAATCCGGCAGCCGGCAGGAAGTGATCGAACAGCTTTCCGGAAAGCTTGCCATGAAGCGCCAGGGCAAGATGGAAGCGCGCGGCGATTTTGTTCTGCGCGGCGAAGAGATTTCATTCCAGGCGACGCTCAAGCCGGGCGGCCAGACGACCGCGACGCGACTGCCGCTGAGGGCCAGCTTCAAGGGCGCGCTGATGGATGCGAGCATCGACGGCCATCTCGTTCTCGGCGAACCGTCCATTCAGCTCGTCGCCACCCGCGCAACGGTCTCCATGCCGCATCTGCGCAAGGCTGCACGATGGCTGGCGAGCAGCTGGCCGCGAGGCGACGGTTTCGCATCCGCGCGCGTGGAGGGTCCCCTCGAATGGTCGGGGGAAACGATTTCGTTCGAGAAAGCCAACATCGAACTGGATGGCAACACGGCAAGGGGCGGCCTTTCGCTCTCCTTGACGGAGCGGCCCCAGATCGAAGGGACTTTGGCATTCGACACACTCGATCTCGGACCATATCTTCCCGAACAGCCGGCGGGAGCAGGCAACGCCAAGTCGCTCAGCGGCATGCTCGACGCCGCCTTGGCGATGGCCCTCGATCGCTCGACGTCGCTCATTCGAGAGATCGACGCGGACATCCGCATTTCAGCCGGCGAAATCGTCCTGCAGGGTGAAAACGTCGGCAGGGGAGCGGCGGCAGTGTCGATCCGCGACGGGAAGCTTCAGGCTGACTTGGCGGAGTTCGAGTTCGCGGACAAAGGGACCGGCGCATTCCAGTTCGAATGCGACATGACGGGCATCGAACCGGGCTACGGAATTCGCGGCCGTCTCGACGGCATTGAAGTCGGCAACGCCGCCAGTCTGCTTTTCGGCACGTCGATCTTAACCGGCATCGGTACGATCGAAGGCGATCTGGCGTCCAGCGGCAGCAGCGAGGAGGCTCTGCGCGCGTCGCTGGCCGGCAAAGTATCGGTGATTATGACGGAAGGCGCCACGGTCAGTGTCGATATCGCAGCGCTCACTTCACAGGCGACATCGGCGCCGCGCACCGGATGGAGCCCGCCGGCAGGCGGGGCGACGACGCTCAATCAGTTCAGCGCGCAGCTCTCCGCGTCTCGGGGCGTGTTCGCCACCGGCGCATTAATTGGCCAATCGGACAAATTGGACGTCGCCGCCGAGGGCACGATCGACGTCGGCAACAAAGCCGTTGATATGAGTATGACCGTTGCCACCAAGACCTTGCTCAGCCGTGTCGGGGCGGGATCACCGTCGACCCGGATCGTTCAGATCCGCGGGCCTTGGCTGAATCCTACGATCCGCTCGCCCTTGCAGCCCGATCGTTCTGCCCAACCTTTATCGCCAAGCACCCCCCCGGCTCCCGAACCGGCCGCCACTGGGGCGCTGCCGGATCGGGGTTAAGCCGCCGCAATCCGGCGAAGTTCACCAAGACCGGCGCGGACCCGTATCCATGTGGAACAGGCCGCCGCCATAGTGCTTCACCCCACCGATCGAGCCGCTGCTGCGCAGGTAGGCGACAACGCCGCCATAGTTACCGTGAAGGCGGAAGTCGACGGCGTCGCCCGTCAAGTGTTGCGAATGCTTGGCGCCGCCGACCTTGGCGTTGTGGCCCTTGCTGCGGCAGGTGGACGTGACGGTAACAGGCCCGAAGTTTGATGCGACGTTTCCGACCATCGAAACCAAAGTGCCGTTGAGGCACGAGGACGAGGCCGCCCAGCGAACGCCGCCGCCGGTCAGGCTCTTGGCCGGAGGGGACGCATCGATCATCGTGTTGCCGAGGGCGGCGTAGCGCTTGCCCTTGATCTTCTTCGGCGGCGCGTACTCGCTGGCAAAATTCTTCTTGGACTTGTAGGCTTGCTTGGACGTGCGCTTCGTCGGACGCGCCGTGTAACCGGAGTCGCTGTATCCGGCCCAGGCCTGCGCTGCAGACGAACCCTTCATCTCCAACTCACTCATCCAGCCGGTCGGCTTGGCGGCCGCCTCCGTCGAAATGCCGAAGGCAGCGAGCCACGACGCTGCCAAGCCCAACGACATGAGGCGCACCGCCCTGCGAAAGGTTCCAGCACGCCCGAAAAGAAGATGATCTTTACCCATACGCTTGATCCCTTCACCCTAACGCTTTTCGCCAATTCGTACGGCCGGTTGGCGCGTCGCGTTAACTCAAAATCGCGGGCGGAGAGGTGCACGAGGGGTGTCAAGTGGGGAACAGGGTTTTGTTTACATAGGTTAACGTCGAAGCACATACTGGCCGGCTGCAAGTACCTGTAAATCTTCTTTATCCCGGACGCCGCAATCCAAAGTCGCGCCGATCACGGAGATTAATCTGGCTATAGCAGCGCCGTAATTTCCTCGAATATTTCCATTCTTCAGTTGTATAAAAAATTGTTAATAGAACTGAGTTCGAGATGCCGGCGCGCCACGTCCGAAGTATTCGCGATGCGCCTCAGGTGCGACATTCTGTCAAAGTAAAGTAAGGATATTGCGTTACAAAACGCGGGCAATTCTTTCGCTGACCGTCGATCGCTGAGAATCACTCATGTGCAGCCCGGCCTTGGTACGGCGCCACAGGACGTCCTCGGGAGTCCGCGCCCACTCATTGTGCGCGAGGTAGACAACTTCACGTTCTGTCAAGCCCGCCCCGAAATCCTCACCCATCTCGGACTGGTCGCGCGCATCCCCGATGACCCTGTCGGTCAACGTCCCGTACCGCCGCGCAAGCCGGGTCAGAAACGAACCGGAGAACCCCTGCCGGCATTCGCGTAACCGCTCGACAAACATCGCCATACCCCCGTCGCCGATCCCGCCGCCGGGCAAGGCCGCGCCGGCCGTGAACGCCGGCTTCATGTCGAGGAACTCCGGCCGTAACAAATCGAGCACGGCTTCGGCAAGTCGCCGGTAGGTGGTGATCTTGCCGCCGAGCACAGTAACGAGGGGCGCTTCGCCCGGTTCACGGTCGACGTCGAGGTGATAGTCACGAGTGACTTTCGATGGATTGCAGCCACCATCGTCGTAGAGGGGTCGCACTCCCGAGAAGTTCCAGACAATGTCGGCAGAGTGGATCGGCACCCTGAAAAACGCACCCGAAACGTCGAGCAGATAAGCCTCCTCGTCAGCCGAGATCCGCGCCGTTGCCGGATCTCCCTCGAAGGCGACATCCGTCGTTCCGATTAGAGTAAATCTCTCCTCGAACGGCAGAGCGAATACGGCCCGTCCGTCGCCGCCTTGCAGCAGGTAGGCATCCTCGGCTCCCGCGATGCGCGGCACGACGATATGGCTGCCCTTGACCAGTCGCGAGCGCGGCGCGGGCCGGCAGCGATTGCCGGCGGCCATCGTTGCGATGCCGCTCGCCCATGGGCCCGCGGCGTTGACGACGGCACGCGCCCATACTTCCCCGACGGCGTTATCGCCCGACAGCCTTATCCGCCAGAGAGCCCCATCTCGGATGAGGCCGGTTACGCGTGTGCGTGTCAGAATGTCGGCGCCGTGGCCGGCCGCGGCAATTGCATTGAGAACGACCAGACGCGCGTCATCCACCCAGCAGTCCCAGTAGGCGAAGCTGCGGGTGTATGTCGGGTTTAGCGGCCGCCCGGCTGGGTCGGTTCGAAGATTCATGGCGCAGGAGCCCGGGACGCGACGCCGCCGGGCCAGGTGATCATAGAGAAACAGGCCTGAGCGAATGAGCCACGCGGGCCGCATGCCCGGGACGTGAGGCAACACGAAGCGCAACGGCCACACGATATGTGGCGCGGCGGCGAGCAGGATCTCTCGCTCGGCAAGGGCTTCGCGCACCAACCGGAATTCATAAGTCTCGAGATATCTGAGCCCGCCGTGGACCAGCTTGGAACTGGCCGACGAGGTGGCGCCCCCGAGGTCGCCCATTTCGGCGAGCAGCACTTTCAGCCCACGGCCGGCCGCATCCGCGGCTATCCCGGCGCCATTAATACCACCGCCAACAATCGCCAGGTCGTAAATGGCCGGTGTCATGGGGGCAGGCGCCCGTTGGGCAGAGCGGCAACCGGCAGAATGGCGGGCTGCATGAACGGACAGACGTTAGGCCCCGGCCGTTAAAATGTCGTGAGCCGTCTGTCCGCATCCGGCAGGCTCGGCTCATGCATGGCGGTGACGACGCCGATCGCCTCCCGGCGCGGGCGTGGCGTCACCAGGCTGACGAGCACCGTCAGCAACAGCCCACCCGGCAGCGCAAATACTGCGGCGTTCATGGCGCTAATGCCGAACCAGTTCGCGATGCCGGGCTTAACGCTCGTACCGCTCGCATGCAGCACCAGGGCCCGCCACGCCGCCGTCCTCGCCTCTCCGTCGGCGCCGAGCCATGCGGCGCCTAGATCAGCGAATTCCTTTTCCGCCATCGGTGCCGCGTTCGAAAGATCGCTCCACGTGTCGTAGAAGGTCACGGGAAAGAGCTGTGTGCCAATGACGTAGTAGCCGGCAACGGCCAGCCCGCCGAGCATACCCGCCAGAGCGCCCCACTGGTTGATCCGCGACCACCAGATGCCGAGCACGAGCGCCGGAAACAGCGACGATGCGGCGAAGGTAAAACCCAACGCGGCAAGCGCCGCATCGTCTCCGGGGGTGGTGATCGCAACGGCCGTCGCCAGCGCGACCATACCTGTCAGCGCCAACCGGAGAATGATCGCCGTTGCCCTTGGGCTGCGCCCCCCGGTTCGGTTCGAGCACAGCACATCGTGTTCGAACGCGCGCGCCAGCGCCATAAGCAGCGCGCCCCCTGCAGCGAGACACGCCGCCAGCAGACCAGCTTTGACTGCTCCTGCAATGGCTTTGGGCTGCATCGTGATCGCTGGGACGGAAGCCACGACGGCAGAAGGTTGCATGGATACTCCGGTGAGTGTCAGCGCGCCGGTCTCATTGCCATCGGCCACGGCCGCAGCAGGCAGAACCTGATCCACGAAAACCTTCCAGCGAGCCGTATCGTCGGCTCTGCTGGCGGTGACACCGAGCGTTCTCGCCGCAGCAAAAACCGCGTCGCGTCCTTGAAGGCTGAGCGACTGCCACTCGTGCGCGTGCGGCACGGCATTGGCCGCAATCCATTCACTCACATCGCGCGCATCCTTGGCCCCGCCGGCCGCCGCCTGCGCGACGCTTTCGACGAGCGGCACGGACAGGCCATGGATGTGGGCATCGCCAGCGACGACGCGAGACTTGAGCCAGCCCGGCACATCGTTGAATGCCGTCGGCCGCGCCAAGGTCTCGTAGACCTGCCACTTCACCAGGGTGGCAACCGCGGGAACGGCCGTCAGCATCAGCGCCAGAAACAGCATCGCCCAAGCCGACGTCACCCGCGCATCGCGCGCCTTGGCCGTCGAGAAGGCGAAGGATGCGATATGCGGAAGGGCCGCCGTGCCGGCTGCGAGCGACACGATCAGCGCCATGAAATTCAGTTCATCGAACTGCGTGAAGGGCTTCGCGTAGGTCTTCAGCGACATGAAATTGGCGATGCCCTTCTCGATCATGTCCAGTTCGAGATTATCGATCTTCGGCAGCGCAGTCCCATAGGCCAGTTGTGGAACGGGGATGCCGGTCAGATTGTAAGACAGGGACGCCAGGGAACCGGTCGCGGCGATCACGAGGACAAGGTACTGGGCAACCTGCGTCCAGGCGACGGCACGGACACCTCCAAGCAGCGCCGGCAGCAGCACGACAGCGGCAACGACGGCATGAGCGGCGATATCATTGAGCGCGAAGTCGCGACTGAGGACAGCCGCAGCCTCCGACAGCATGGCGACGAGCAGCGGGAATGAGCACACGATGAGAACGACAACCGCCAGAACGCGCGCCAGCGCGCCAAAGCGCATAGCAAAGAAGTCCGGCAGCGTTCGCGCTCCCGACTGCGCCAGATACGGCGAGATCAGGATCGCTGACAGTGCAAGCCCACCGGCCCAACCCGCCATAAAGGCAAGGCCGTCGAACCCCAGCGCGTAGGCGGCGCCCGACAGGCCAGCGAAGGTCAGAACAGGCACGCCACCCGCGGCCATCGCCATTCCCGCCATGACAGGCGAGGAGGGCGGCGGAGCGACCAGCTTGGCGGGATCTCCCGCCGTGCGGCTCACCAATCCGATTCCAGCATAGATCACCAGAGTCAGAAGCAGCACGCCAAGGGTGATGCTCTGGCTGTCGGCGCCCAGTTCTTCGGCAATGCACAGCATGGCGAATGCAGCGAGGCCCGCGCAGCCGAATAGCGCGGCAACCGTGGCGATGCTGGCTTCCTGCGGCGCGGGATCGCTCATATCGTCGAACTCTCGCCGGGTTCAGCTTCGTCGCGGTCAATCGCATCCTGCTTGGCCGCGACGTAGAACAACAGCATGGCGAGCACCAGAAGCAATCCCTGCGCGAGCCAATAGAACCCGAGCGGAAAGCCGTTGACCTGGATCAGGTTCAACGTGCTGGCCACAGCCGGCATGGCGAGCACGGCGGCGGCGAGGATGACGAGCGCCCAACCCGCGACGCCCACCTTGCGCACGAAGCCCACGTCGCCTGTGCCCAGACGGCGGCGACGACGCACATAGCCATGCGCGGCAATGACCAGGCCAAATACGGCAACTGTTGCGTAGACGAGCAGGCCAATTGGTGGCAACGCGACAAATCCCCGAAGCGCGCCCGACGCCGCAACGGCGGCGACGCCAGCAATCAGCAGCCCGGCCAGCATCTGCAACATCGCCCCTCCGACTGAACTGTCCTCGTTCGGCTCTCGTTCGGCTAGTGACTGCCGTGGTCTTGGCCGCCCATGGACTCATGTTCGGTGCCCGAATGCGAACCCGAATGCGAACCCTCATCCGAGCCGGCTGCGTCGTCGTCCGGTTGGTGTTCGAGACCATGCGGTCCCTTCGCTCCCACCGGCTCGATGTTGGCTTCAATCTTGATATCGCCCGACTTCTCGAACGTCAGCGTCAACGGCAGCAGATCGCCCTCTTTCAAGGGCGCCTTCAGATCGAACAGCATGATGTGATCGCCTGCCGGCCGCAAGATCACCGACTTGCCAGCAAGAACATCGAGGCTATCGAGGCGGCGCATCTTCATGACGCCCTGCTCTTCGATGTGCGTGTGGATCTCGGCGCGACCGGCTAGAGGAGACGCGACCGACAAGAGCCTGTCGCCCGCACCCACTGGGGCCTTGAGCTGGAAAAACGCCGCGCCGACCGTGGCGCCGCCCGGGGTTGCCCGGGCCCACGGATGAGCAATCGTCACCGCCTTACCTTCATACTCGTGGGCCGCCACAGCACCAGCCAGAAGTAAGAGGCTGGCTGCAGCAAAAATCGACGACACGATCAGGCGAAACGGCATAGTCAGGGTCTCCGGTCTGTCGGGATGATAACTTTGAGAGATCGGCCGTCGTCACGAGGTCGCGTTCCGGCATTCCTCATCCGGCGGAAGGGGATCACAGGATTTCGCTTCGGTACACCGGCCCAGCGCCTCCGCCAAGGTGACCGTATAGCGCCCGTCGAGCGGTCCGTCGTAGAAGCCTTGCGCCTGAAGGCCGCACTGGTAGAGCTTGACCATCCGTTCGCCGCCGAACCTGATCGCTCTCATGTAATCGGCGATGGCCTCCGGTACGAGCCCGAGTTTCTGGCGGATATGCGCCCGCGTATCGTAGGCGTGTGCGCTTGCCGGAGACAGCGCAATCGCGCGCTCGACATCGGCGATGGCTTTTTCCAGATCGTCGATCCGGTAATGGACCCATGCCCTGTTATTGTAGGCAATGGCCGACGTCGGATCGAGTTCGATCGAGCGATCGTAGTCGGGCATCGCATCCTTGTAGTTGCCCTTGAGGGAATAGGCGAGAGCGCGCATGGCATGCGCCATGCTCCGCTCCCGATTGGAAAGCTCGCTGCGGTCGAGCAGTTCGGTGCATCCCGCGATGCGGCGATCGTTATCGGTGCTGAAGCAGTCGGAAACGAAATCCGCATTGGCCGGCGCCGGCAGCAGCCAAGCCACCATCGCCGTAATCAGCCAACTTGGCCTGAACCGAAATGATCGCATATGTCCTTGCCGGCCTCAGACAGGGCGGCGCTTCCGCCAAGCAGCTGGGACGGTGTATGCCGTCCCTGAACAACGTACTATGTTAAGTTAACCTGAAGCTCGATCCGTAATATGGCGGCGGAACAGCTTAACCAATGCGCCCGGTCGGTCGTGCTAAGAGATGGGCGCAACAGATCCCGCAGCGGACCTCGGACCCGACGTGAGCAAGCGCATTCTCTTAATTATTGGTGGAGGTATCGCGGCTTACAAGTCGCTCGACCTGGTGCGCCGGCTGAAGGAGCGGGGATACGGCGTCCGGGGCGTCATGACCAGGGCGGCTCATGAATTCGTGACGCCCCTTTCGGTGGGCGCACTGACAAATGACCGGGTGTTCACCGATCTGTTCGACCTCGATGACGAGCGCGAGATCGGCCATATCCGACTGTCGCGCGACGCCGATCTGATCATCGTGGCGCCGGCCACAGCCGACCTCCTCGCCAAGATGACCGGCGGACACGCCAACGATCTCGCCTCAGCCGTGCTCCTCGCCACCGACAAGCCTGTACTGGCAGCGCCCGCCATGAACCCGAGCATGTGGCTACATCCAGCGACTGTGCGCAACATCCGCCAACTGACCAGTGACGGCATCAAGTTCATCGGCCCAAATTCCGGGGAAATGGCCGAGCGCGGGGAAGCGGGGCCCGGACGAATGGCCGAGCCGCTGCAGATCGCGGAGGCAGCGGAGCGTCTCCTCGAGGCGTCGCCCCACCACCCTGCGGGACCACTTGCCGGCCGCCACGTCCTCGTCACGAGCGGGCCGACGCATGAGCCGATCGATCCGGTGCGCTACATTGCCAATCGTTCATCGGGAAAGCAGGGTCATGCCCTTGCGGCGGCGGCCGCCGCCCTTGGAGCGCGTGTGACGCTGGTGACGGGACCGGTGACGCTGCCCGATCCAGTGGGCGTCAGGGTCGTCAGGATCGAGACCGCACGCGACATGCTGTCGGCGGTCGAGACGGCATTGCCGGCCGATGTCGCCATACTGGCAGCAGCCGTAGCGGACTGGCGGGTCGAGACGGAAGCCGCCGAAAAAATCAAGAAGGGCTCAAAGGGCCCGCCGCAGCTCGGTCTGTGCGAGAATCCTGACATTCTGCGCAATCTGGCCGCGCGTACGCCTCGTCGTCCTGCGCTCGTCATCGGCTTTGCAGCGGAGACCGGGAGCGTCGTGGCCAACGCAATAGCTAAGCGAAAGAACAAAGGGGCCGACTGGATCATCGCCAATGATGTGGGCAAGGAGACGAGCATATTCGGCGGCGACCACAACACGGTCCACCTGGTCACGGCGGATGGCATTGAAAGCTGGCCTTCTCTCGCTAAGGACGAGGTTGCCCGACGGCTCGTGGCACGCGCAGCAGAATTTCTCGACGTGAACCAGGTCCTCATCTGATGCCAAAGCCGACGCCCCCGGCCCGGCCCGTCGTCCGCGTGCAGCGCCTTGCCCACGCGGAGGGCCTCGCGCTTCCCACGTATCACTCCGCCGAAGCAGCGGGCGCGGATCTTGTCGCGGCTGTCGGCGAAGGCGAACCGATGATCCTGGCCGCCGGCGCCCGCGCGCTTGTTCCAACCGGCCTCGTCATGGAGTTGCCTCTCGGCACGGAAGCGCAGGTGCGACCGCGCTCGAGTCTCGCCCTCAAGCACGGCGTCACGGTGCTGAACAGTCCCGGCACCATCGACAGCGACTATCGCGGGGAGGTGAAGGTTCTGCTGGCCAACCTTGGAGATGTGCCGTTCGAGATCCGACGCGGCGAACGCATCGCGCAATTGGTTATCGCCCCGGTCACTCAGGCGACATTCAAGTCCGCAATGAGCCTTTCCGCGACGGAGCGCGGCGGCGGCGGCTTCGGTTCAACCGGTACGGCCGCCGCCAAGCAGAAATCGCCGGATGCGCGAAAAAGAACCGGCTTGCCCGCAAAGCCACAACCTGCGCAGCGTGGACCGGGCAAAAGATGACGTCATGGGGAAAATTTTTCTCTGAAATTCTAGCCGGCCGCAGTCCGTTTGCAACAAAGCGTCATTGCAGGCTCTCCATAGGGAAGGCTATTTCCTCTATCTGCCATAAACCCCGACGCGAAAGAGCGGTTCAGCCATGAACGAAGTTCCAGACATCAAGACCCTCAAGGCCACGGCATCCTGGGGCCGCGGACGGGTCTACAACGACATCACGGAAACGATCGGCCACACACCGCTGGTGCGCCTTGCCAAGGTCGGCAAACAGGCCGGCGCGAGAGCCGACATCCTGCTGAAGCTCGAGTTCTTCAATCCGCTGTCGAGCGTGAAGGACCGTATCGGCGTGTCGATGATCGACGTGCTCGAAGCACGCGGCCAGATCACGCCCGGCAAGAGTACGCTGATCGAACCGACCTCGGGCAACACCGGCATTGCCCTCGCCTTCGTCGCCGCCGCGCGGGGCTACAAGCTGGTTTTGATCATGCCTGAATCGATGTCGATCGAACGGCGCAAGATCCTCTGGCATCTGGGCGCGGAACTCGTTCTGACGCCGGCGGCAGGCGGCATGCCGGCAGCGATCGCGAAAGCCAACGAGATGTTGGCGACGATCCCGAGCGCGGTTCAGCCGAGCCAGTTCGAAAACCCCGCCAACCCCGCCGTGCATGAGCGCACGACGGCGGAAGAAATCTGGAATGACACCGGCGGCAAAGTCGATGCCGTCGTCGTCGGAGTTGGCACGGGCGGCACGCTGACCGGCGTCGGCCGCGTCCTGAAGAAGCGCAATCCCAACATCAAGATCATCGCGGTCGAGCCGACAGGCAGTCCGGTGTTGTCGGGCGGCGGCCGCGGGCCACACAAGATCCAGGGCATCGGCGCGGGCTTCGTTCCGGCCGTCCTTGACACGGGGCTGATCGATGAGATCGTCACCGTATCCAACGAACAGGCGTTTGATGTATCGCGCCTCGTCGCCAAGATCGAAGGCATCCCCGGCGGCATCTCGACTGGGGCCAACGTAGCTGCCGCGATTTCCGTGGCGACGCGCGAGAACATGGCCGGCAAGATCATCGTGACATTCGCGCCGTCAAGCGCGGAGCGCTACTACTCGAGCGAACTGTTCCTCGATCCGCTCGGCGGCAAGAGCTGAGCTCACTCGATGCGCTGAGATAACGAAGCCGGACCGAAAGGTCCGGCCTCTTTCGTTTCAGACGGCCGTGAAGCAGTTGTCGACGAACAGATGCGTGCCGCTGATGAAGCTCGCTTCGTCGCTGGCGAGGAACAGCGCGGCGCGCGCGACTTCTTCGGGTTCGCACAGACGGCCCTGCTGGACGGCGATTGCGGCGTCAGACATGTCGACGCCGAGCGCGCTCAGTTCCTTCACTTCGCGCAGGCCGTGCGGCGTCTTGACGAAGCCCGGGCACACCGTGTTGCAGCGAATGTTGTGATCGCGGTACTCGACGGCGATCGACTGGGCGAACATGTGGCAGGCGCCCTTGGTCGCGTTGTAGAACACCTCGCGCGGCGTCGCTGCAATCGCGGAGATCGATGACGTGCAAACGATCGAGCCGCCGCCGGCTGCAAGCATCCCCGGCAGCACGGCGCGCGTCATCAGGTACATGCTGGTGACGTTGACGGCCATCAGCCATTCCCACTCCGCCAGCGTGCATTCGAGGAACGGTTTGATGATGATGGTGCCGGCATGATTGAACAGCACGGTGATGTTGCCGTACTCCGCCATCACGGCTTTGACCGCGGCGTCGACTTCGTCGGCGTTGGAGACATCCGCCTTCGCGAACATGGCCGTGCCGCCTGCGGCGCGAATCTCCTTCACCACCGCATGTCCCGCCTCTTCGTTGCGGTCGATAACGCCGACTATTGCGCCCTCCGCCGCGAACAGCCTCGAAGATGCGCCACCCATACCGGTCGCGCCGCCTGAAATGAGCGCCACCTTTCCTGCCAGACGGCCTGCCATGTCTCGTTCCCCTTGCTGTGAAAAGCCTGCGTTATGACATTGTAGAACGGCAATGGGCCGGATCGGAAGATCCGGCCCACCTTTCTCGTGTCAAGTTTGGCGGTTTAGCCGGCCCCGCCGAGGGCTGCTTCGGCCTTGGCGATCTCGGCTTGGCGGCGCTTGATCTCGTCGCCGATGGGCGGACCCTTGAAGCGGCGGTTCTCAAACAGCACCCAGATCAGGAGCGACAGCACAAGGAATCCGACGGTGATCTCCAGTGCCCAGTCGTTCGGCGGCTGGATACCGGCGTAGAACATCAGCGCCATGGAAATGATGCACAGGATCGCGACAATCCGGAACAAGAAGCCACCCATGCTCCACGGACCTGGCTTCGGCCACTTCGGCCCACCGTAGGCAAACAGCCCGAGGAGGATCGGCAGCGCGAACGACAGGAACAGGAAGATGACCGTGCACGAGACGACGATCGAGTAGGCCGGCGTTCCGGCGATGGTGATCGACGACGTGAACCAGACAAACAGGACCGAAAAGATCGAGCCTGCCCAGATTGCATTCACCGGCGTGCGCCACCTCGGACTGACCTTGGCCAGGGGACCGGAAATGCCGGGAATGCCATCGTCGCGCGAGAAAGCATAGAGCATGCGAGACACGGACGTGACCGTTGCAAGGCCGCACAGGAGCTGCGAGACAAAAATCAGCGCATAGAGTGCGATGCGGATACCTTCCGGAACGCGCTCATTCATCGCCCAGAAGAACACATTCCAGCCCTGCTTGGCAGCGTCGTCCATGTTCGGGATCATCAGCACGAACGCGCACAGCATCAGATAGCCGAATAGACTGGACCAGATCACCGACGTAACCATGCCCTTGGGCAGGGCCATTGCCGCGTTCTTGGTTTCTTCGGCCGTGTGCGCCGAGGCATCGTATCCCGTGATGGTATAAATCGGCAGTAACAGACCGACGAGGAACGCCATCTGCATGGAGATGGCGTTCGGCCAGACGGCACTGGCTCCTTCGGTCCCTGTGTAGTTCGTGAAGGTGAACAACCGCGCAAATTCGTAGCTCGGCGCAAAGTAGAGGCACACGGCGGTCAGCAAAATCGCGCCGAGGAAGATGATATAGCCAGCGATGTCCGTGAGTTTCGTCGTGAGGCCAATGCCGAAGTGATTGAACAGCGCCTGCAATGCGGTGATCAGGGCGACGAAGCCAACACGCGTCATCAGATTGTCTTCGAGCCCTAACATGGGACCGAAAGCCCCGAAGAAGAAGTAAAAAGTGCCAACGTTGATGGCGCCGAGTACGGTGATGAGGCCAAGCAGGTTCAGCCACGCGGAAAGCCAGCCCGTGAAGCGGTTGCCGAGGATCGAGCCCCAGTGGTAGAGGCCACCGGCAGTCGGATAAGCTGATCCTATTTGCGCCAGGCCGAGCGCGAACACCAGCGACATGAGGCACGCCGACCGGCCAGCCGATGCCGATGGCAGCACCGCCGACGCCGGACGTTGCCTGACCGAGCGAATTGATGCCGCCCGACAGAATGCAGATGATCGAGAAGGAGATGGCGAAGTTCTGGAAAGTTCCCATGCTTCGCGACAGTTCTTGCGCATAGCCCATTTCGTGAAGGACTTTGACGTCCTGATCGTGAACGTGGTCGTTGGCGTTTCGAGACATTTTTTATTCCCCATCCCCTGTGGCGGCGGCCCTTATCGACCGAAACCGAGCACTTTGCCGTCAACCATCCCCAGTCGCCGGCACGCGCGAAGCGATGATGAGTTGCGTCGCCAGCACATGTCAATCACGCGTGGCCATAACAGGCCGAAAATGCATCAGTTGCTGCCGCAATACGCAGCAATCGTCCCGCGTCTCGTCATGTTTTCCGAACTGACGACGCGTTCAGCGCCTTTTCCAGACGATTGCCTGCCGCCTTTAAATGGAGAATTTGACGGGCTCGTTCTGCGATCAGGCTGCCGGCCTCCACCGGAGGCAGCCCGCCCCGATAAATGTTGGAGATGACGGTGTATTCGTAGCGGATATCCGAATTGCCGCTGAACGAGATCGCATCGCGGCGCGCGTCATCGTCGGTGAGGCGATACGCGAGATAGGCAGACATGCTCCGTGATGCCATGGCGTCACCGCCCGGCCGCTCGCCGATTAGGTTGATGATAAGCTTGGGACCCAGCGCATCGCCCACGGCCTCAGCGAGCTTGACGCGGCCGTACGGCGCCAGGATCGGCTGGCCGACGTTGATGCGCTGCCGGTCGAGACCGTCGAGAAGCACAGGGAGCAGTTCGGGAATATTGTGGTGGACGGCCTCGGCGCTCAGCCCATCCGAGACGATGATCTGGACATCGGCCGATTCCGGCAACATCGCGACCAGGGCGTCTTCGGCCAGCTTGGCTCCGCTTTCGGGCCGGTCGAGATGGACCTCCTTGGTATCGGCCGCCGTCCTGATGCGGCGAAAATCGAATCCGGCCAGCCGTTCCGGCGCGATCTCGGCGTACGTGGCATCGCGCGCCGCTGCAAGATTGGCCTTGACGGCGCGCGAGACGTGCTCGGCCGGACGCGGCCCCGCCGTCTCGAAACCGTAGGCCGCCGGCATTCCCGACAGCAGTCGCGCGAACTCGGCGTCCGAACCGCAGAAAATTCGGGGATTGCCCCAGTTCGGCCCCCGCTCGATCTCGCCGTCCTCGCCGCGCACGAAGATGCCGCGCGAGATGGCCCATTCCAGATACTCGGGCGCGGGTTTGAGACCGTGGATTTCCCGCAGCGTCTGATCGTCGTGCCCGCAGGTGTCGAAATAGGCGAGCATGCGGTCGATGCTCAGATGCACGTCCATGAAGAAGTTCGCGCCAGCGGCGGTCAGCAACTCGGTCGCGATTTGCTGGCCCTCCATCGTGATCTCGGAATGGAGCGTGTAGCAGGGCGCCATGCCCATCGGCAAGCCCATCAGCTTGCCCATGAAATGGTCCTGAAGATTGGACACAATCATTTCGAAGTTGGACCGGTGCGTCTCCGGCCCGATGAAGCCGGTGACATTGTTAACCATGAAGGGGTCGTAGCGCCGGGCCAGCCCGTAGCAGAGTGCCTCGCAGGTCGTCATGTCGATGCCGTTGTGCTTGCCGTAGGTGAGTTCGCTGCCCTGACCCGTCTCGAAGTACATAAATTGCTCGGCGGTTCCAGCGAGCGGACCCCTCTCGGCCATCGTGCGGTAGGCCTCATCCAAAACATCGACGGTGCAGTCGAATTCCTCGGTCAATGTTCGCTCGGTGCCGGCGAGGCTTTGAAACATGATCTCGACCGGTGCGCCCTGTTCCAGGCACGCCATCTGCGTCTTGACGTGAGACAGCACGCAGATCTGCGTCGGCGCCCCGGTGGCGCGGCGCAGGCTATCCAGATGGCGCAGGATCGAGCCAATGTTGTCGACCGTGTCGATGGCCGGGTTGAGCCCGATCAACGCATCGCCGCTGCCGACCGAGAGTCCGGCATAGACCAGAAGCGTGATCGTACCGAGGTCGTCGGTAGGATGGTTCGGCTGCAGGCGCGACGACAACGTTCCTGGCAATCCGACGGCAGTGCGGGCCTTGCCGCTGCGTTTCAGCTTTTTGGCCGCGTAGACGAGTTCGTGCACATCCATGAGCTTGGCCAAGGCTGCCGCCATCACGCCAGTGAGGCCACGGCAGAGGGCACGCGCCTGCGATGGCTTCGAGGCCAGGATCCTGTTCTTCAAGTCACCGACCGTCAGGCCCGCGATACCTGAGAATACACCAAGGTCGATGTCGTAATTGACCCGCATGATGCTATCGACCCGGCCGGCGGCGTCGGTGAGAGGCCGGTCGTACAGGTGCTGCAGCGTCAGCCCCGACAGAATGGAACGCGCCGCCTCGCGTTCGACCTCGTCCCTTGCCGCCATTCCGCTTAGCCGATCGCCCGCTTTTTGAAGGTCCGCCGCGCCGAGCAGCGCCTTCAGACCCCGGAATGAGAACGGGCGGTCGAAAAGGGTGACCTCGTAGACCTGGTCGGGCTTGGGATTGGCAACCGGGATCTCGTTGAGCGGCTTCAGCGCGATCATGTACTATCTCCTGGGTCGTGGTCGGTGCCTTGGTCGCATCAATTTCCGGCCTGCGGGTTCGCGCACGCCGTCATGCCGTAGAACGAGACCGGGACGACGCCGTGGCGCGGCCGTCCGAGGTTGACGAACTGCGCATCGCGCACCGGGATCTCGTCGATGACAACAAGGTTGTGATGCCCCTGCTGCCACCCGGTTGCGTAATTGCCGATCGCCTTTCCGGCATTCGCGGTTGTCAGCAAGACTATAGCGTGACCGTTGGTTTCGACAGAGGCCAGCGCCTTGCCAAGATCGAGGCCGAAAGTCCTGACTCCGTCCAGGGCCGGGTGAGCGTCCGGCCAGACAATCTGCAGGCAGGCGCCGCGCGGCGCGACGGCCGCGAGGGTCACGGCCGCCTGTAGCGTCGCGACGTCAGCGGGTGCGGTCAACGACGCGACGACCGGGAGGTCGCGCAGTGGCAGGACTTCAGGTCGGGGAAGGAATAACGTGGTGCCTGAGACTTCCGTGCTGTGCAGCGTCAACCCCTGCACTGTGGCCCGGCCGCCTGTTTCGGGCCTAAACTCAGTAAGGTCCCGCCTCAAGCGGGGTGACTCCAGAATGCCATAGGCCAGCTCGATGCCGAGATCACCGTATGCCGTGGTCGATGGGCGCGGCGCACCGCACACGACGGCGTAGACGATTTCACCGACGCCGCCGGAGAATGTTACAACGGCCTCGTCTGCCGCAGCGGTTTCGAAAGGTACCTGGTCGATTGCCCTGCCGGCGGGTGTTGCGAAGAAGCCCCGGTCTCCTGTGACCAGCGCCTCGAGTCCGGCGACGAGATACGATACGATCTGCGACACGTCGCGATCTGGCAGGATCGAGCCGATGCTGGCGTCGATGCCAAGTTCCCTACAGATCGCCCGGCCGAAGTCCGTGACCGCGACAACTTCGAAGGTGCCGGGCGAAAAACGGAAATGGCGGGCGCCGATGAAGCAGCAACCGGTGGAGTGCACGTTTCCGGCGAGCCCGAGCGCCGGATTCGTCGTGCCGCCGCCGATGTCGAGGTTGAGGATCGCCCGGTCGGGATAGGCACGCGACAGGCCGGAGACGCTACCCATGAAGGCGAGCCACGATTCAAAACGCGGGTCGTCCGCCGTCGCCACCACGGCTTCGCCGACTGTCTCTTCCACCAGGCGTGTCAGGGCATCCGCATTTTCCCGCCGGGCGGCAAGCCCGGTGACAATCGCACCGCCAGCGAACAACGACTCGCGATCGAGGCCCGCCTGATCGAGCCAACCCAGCAGCAGGTCTCGCACCGCCGCGATATCGATGGCTTCGCCCACGAACGGGGTGAACACGGGATCGGAGCGGTAGACGACTTGGGGCGTCGCAAACTCCATGCGCCCGGTCGCGCAATTGACGCCCACGCCCGCGCGCGCGACGAGGGCGCTCGACGTCGTTGATCCGAAATCGAAACCGGCGAGAGTGACACGCCCACCGGCGGCGGAACCTTGGCTCATATGGGACCGCGCGTGCTAACCTACTGACGGAGATCGCTACACTAGCAACAGTACTACGTTCCTGCGAAACAATACGCCAACCATTCAACCCGCGTAGCTGCCATGGCGCTGACAAGCGACGAAATCCAGCGCTACAAGCGCCACCTCGTGCTGAAGGAGATCGGCGGCCAGGGCCAGCAGGCGCTCAAGTCGGCGCGCGTGCTCGTGGTCGGTGCGGGCGGTCTTGGTTCGCCCATTCTCATGTATCTGGCGGCTGCCGGCGTCGGCACGCTCGGCGTCATCGATCCCGATACGGTGTCCCTCGACAACCTGCAACGCCAAATCGTGCACGACACGTCGCGCGTTGGTGCGCTTAAAGTCGACAGCGCAAAGGCTGCGGTTGCGCGCCTTAATCCCCATGTCTCGGTCGAGACATTTCCAACGCACATCGATGCGGCGAACGCTCTCGATCTTATCTCCCGGTACGACATCGTTACCGACGGTTCGGACAATTTCGCGACGCGCTATCTCGTATCGGATGCCTGCTATCTCGCAAAAACGACGCTGGTGTCCGCCGCCCTAGGAGCCTTCGATGGCTACGTCACGACGTTGAAGCCGCATCTCAAGACGCCAGAGGGAATGCCTTTCCCCACCTATCGCTGCATATTCCCAGATGTCCCGCCGCCGGGCACTGTAGCGAACTGCGCCGAGGTTGGCATACTCGGGTCGGTGGCCGGCGTCATAGGAACGCTAGCGGCGACCGAGATCATCAAGGAGATCACCGGCGCTGGCGACAGCCTCGCCGGCCGGCTGCTGCTCTATGATGCAAAGGATGCGCGCTTCGAGAGCATTCGGGTCGGCTGGGACGCGGATAATCCCTTGTCCGGGCACATGCCGACCATTCACGATCTGTCTCTTCACACTGCCACTGGCGGCGTCGAAACGTGCGCTATTCAGCCATGAACTTCTCGCTGGCGGTGACGAGACTGCCCTGCGGATTGGTGACACAGTAGTCGTTCATCTTCTCCGCCTGCTTCACGAATTGATCGAGGTCGATCATCGTCGAGTCCTGCTCCTTGGAGCTCGTGTGGCATCCGGCCAGCCATCAACATTGTATCGCCGATGTCCTTGAGCACACTGTCTTTGGAAAGGGCGTTCTCGCATTTGACGATGGCGAGGTCGTAGGCATCCTTGCCGGGTTTTGAGATCGCCTCGCCCATAAACTTTTCGTTCGCCGACATGACGGCGATATTGGGGCGTTCCGCGCAGTACGCGAGCGTCTCGGAATGCCGCGGATCGCGCCGGGCGCCTAGAACATCGCCGGATGGACCTTGTCGGGCGGCGCGTGGCCGTCGAGGAAGGCCTTGATGTTGATGATCACCTTCTCGCCCATCTCAATGCGGCCTTCGATGGTCGCCGAACTCATGTGCGGCAAAGCGACGACGCGGTCGGAGGCGAGGAGCTTCGGATTTACTGCCGGCTCGTGCTCGAACACGTCAAGACCAGCGCCCGCGATCGAACCCGACTCGATCATGCGCGAGAGTTCGTTCTCGTCGATAACCTCGCCGCGGGCGGTATTGACGATGTAGGCGGTCGGCTTCAACAGCTTCAAACGCCGTGCCGACAGAAGATGGTAGGTCGCCGGGGTATGGGGGCAGTTGACCGAGATGATGTCCATGCGCATCAACATCTGGTCGAGGCTTTCCCAATAGGTCGCCTCGAGTTCACGCTCGAGATCGGGCGAGACGCGCTTGCGGTTGTGGTAGTGGATCTGCAGGCCGAACGCCTTGGCGCGTTGCGCGACGGCCTGACCGATGCGACCCATGCCGATGATGCCGAGCCGCTTTCCGAAGATGCGATGGCCGAGCATCCACGTCGGCGACCAGCCGGCCCAGTGGTTTCTCGTGTCCTTCAGGTAGCCCGCTCCTTCGGCCAAGCGGCGGGGCACGGCCAGAATGAGCGCCATGGTCATGTCGGCGGTGTCTTCCGTCAGCACGCCGGGCGTGTTGGTGACGCTGACGCCACGGTTGCGCGCCGTATCGAGATCGATGTTATCGACGCCCGTGCCGAAGTTGGCGATCAGACGGAGCTGGGGACCGGCCTGGGAAATGATACCGCGATCGATCCGGTCGGTCACGGTCGGAACAAGAACGTCGGCGATCTTGGCCGCCTCCACGAGCTGGGCATGAGTCATCGGCTTATCATCGACATTGAGGTGCGCGTCGAACAGCTCGCGCATTCGCGTCTCAACGACATCGGGCAACCTGCGCGTGACGATGACAACCGGCTTCTTTGCACTGCTTGGCATGGACCTTGGCATATCCTTTGGCGTGAGAGGGGCGTGCCACGGTAACGGGCGATTTGAGGACCTGGAGAAGAGAGCGCTGTCGCCGGTTACGTCTCCTGTTTCGTGTCTAACAGATGGCTTCAAGGAAAACAAAGCAGCGGGATGCCATGGTGGCCGGAAATATTGACGTCCACAGTGGCATTGGCCGTCGACGGTGACAGCGGCTTGCCGCGCCCAAGGCTGTTGTATTAGGTCGTTAGCATGACAGGCATCATTGCTTCGCTACGGCGGCTCTCATTCGGATTTTTTGCAATCGGCATCACCATTTGCCTTGCAGGCACCATTGCCGCGGCGGCGGATCCCGTCATCGACCCGCCGGGGCCTGCGACGAAGCCTGGGAGCGGGCTCCCCATTCCCCGATTCGTCAGTCTGAAGTCCGACAAGGTTAACCTTCGTTCCGGGCCGGGAACGGAATACCCGGCGACCTGGGTCTACCGGCGCGCCGGGTTGCCGGTCGAAGTGACCGCTGAATTCGACGCCTGGCGCAAGGTGCGCGACGCGGAGGGAGTGACCGGCTGGGTGCTGAACAGCCTGCTGTCGGGCCGCCGCACCGCACTAGTGTTGCCATGGGAGGTGAAGGCCGATCAGCCCTTGCCGCAGATCCCCGTTCGCATGAGCGACAGCGTGCGCGCCAAGCCCGTCGCAATCGTCGAGGCAGGGGTGATCGCCAACGTGCATGCCTGCGACGGCACGTGGTGTCAGATCACCGTCGATGCCTATCGCGGCTACATCGAGCAGAAAAAGCTGTGGGGCGTCTACGAGGGTGAAAGGCTGGAGTGAGAGGGTTACCCCGATCGGCACAGGCCCGGCCGGCTTACTTCGCCACCAGGCGCACGACGACGTCGATGTGGCTGATTCGCATGCCTTCGGGCGGTTCGGGAAGGCCGTCGACCCGGACGTTATCGCCGGGAATGTCGATCAGCTTTCCTTCAGCTTCCACGTAGAAATGATTGTGATTTGAAATGTTGGTGTCGAAGTAGGCCTTCGATCCATCGACCGCGAGTTCGCGCAGAAGGCCCGCTTCCGTGAACTGATGCAGCGTATTGTAGACAGTCGCCAGAGACACCTGCTCGCCACCGGCAACCACTTCAGCATGCAGCGATTCTGCTGAAACGTGACGATCCCCCGAGCCGAACAGAAGGCCGCCCAACAAAAGCCGCTGCCGCGTCGGGCGCAGGCCCGCTGACCGCAAGATATCGGTTATGGACTCTTCGTCCTGGTGAGACGTGCTTTCCAAGGAACTCGTAAGCCTCTTCAACCCGCTTAGGCTGCAGCAGACACGGCAAGGAAACCCGCGGGACCCAAGTTCGACAACACACAGTATACGACAACACACAGTATATGTGTGAGGGACTTATCCTGCAACCAAACGATCGCTAACGACGTGGATAGTCCCCGTCAAGTGGGCAGTGGGTGGCGGCTGGCATCTTGACGACCAGGGGGTTTACCTTTTGAAGGGGGGGCGAGTGTGTTAGGAACCCGGCGCCCCGCCGGGCAACGCGGCATCGTGCCGGCGCGGCAACGATAACAGGGAAGACAAAGGCAGCAATGGCAGAGCGCCGTTCCAGCTACGATTACGAGGATCTGCTGTCCTGCGGTCGCGGCGAGCTATTCGGTCCGGGAAATGCGCAGTTGCCCCTGCCGCCGATGCTCATGTTTACGAGCATCCCCCACATTTCCGACACCGGGGGAGCGCACGGCAAAGGCGAGATCATCGCGGAACTACCGGTCGCGGGCAACACGAGCCTCGACTGGTTCTTCGACTGTCACTTTGCCGGCGACCCTGTCATGCCCGGCTGCCTCGGGCTCGACGCCTTGTGGCAGCTGACCGGCTTTTTCCTTGGCTGGCTGGGCGCCCCCGGGAGGGGCCGAGCGCTTGGCGTAGGTGAGGTGAAATTCAGCGGCATGGTGCTGAAAACGACGGGTAAGCTGGAGTACGTCGTACACCCGAAGAGGGTCATACTGCGCAAGCTGAAGCTGGCGATCGCAGACGGTCAATTGAAGGCGGACGGTCAGGTCATCTACACGGCAACGGACATGCGCGTCGGATTGTTCGAGGCAGGGGAAGCCCCGGCTTAAGCGACGGCGAATAGGCGGCCGGCGATCCGGCCACTCGACGATGCGGCGATTAAAGAGGGTTTGCGGATGAGACGGGTTGCCGTGACCGGCATGGGCATTGTGTCGTCGATCGGAAACAACACCCAGGAAGTTGTCGCATCGCTGCGCGAGGCCCGGTCCGGCATCGTGCGGGCGGAAAAGTACGCCGAACTCGGCTTCAAGTGCCAAGTCCACGGCGAGCCGAAGCTCGACTTGGAAGGCATGGTGCCGCGCAAGCCCAAGCGCTTCATGAACCCCGGCGTCGCCTGGAACTACATTGCCATGGACCAGGCGATCCGGGACGCGGGCCTTGATCCTTCCGACGTCGTGAACGAGCGGACCGGCATCATCATGGGGTCCGGCGGGCCATCGACGCGCGCCATTGTGGAGGCGGCCGAGACGACCATTAAATCCGGCGGCCCGAAGAAAATCGGCCCGTTCGAAGTTCCCAAAGCCATGTGTTCGGGCCCTTCGGCAGCGCTCGCCACTGCCTTCCAGATCAAGGGCACGAACTACTCCATCTCGTCCGCATGTGCGACCAGCGCTCACTGCATCGGCAACGCCGCAGAACTCATCCAGTGGGGCAAGCAGGATGTGATCTTCGCCGGCGGCTGCGAGGAGCTCGACTGGACGCTGTCGAATTTGTTCGACGCCATGGGCGCCATGTCATCGCATTTCAACGATGCACCGCAATCGGCAAGCCGGGCGTATGACAAGAACCGCGACGGCTTCGTCATCGCCGGGGGCGCGGGCGTCGTCGTGCTCGAAGAACTCGGCCGCGCCAAGGCTCGCGGCGCCAAAATCTACGGCGAAGTGGCCGGTTACGGCGCGACGTCGGACGGCTTCGACATGGTGGCGCCATCCGGGGAGGGTGCCGTGCGTTGCATGAAGCTCGCGATGCAAGGCCTCGACGGCAGGGGCGTGCCGCACATCGACTACATCAATCCGCACGGAACCGGCACGCCCGTCGGCGATGAACGCGAGATCCAGGCCATCCGCGAGGTCTTCGGCGGCAATATCCCCTCGATCGCGGCGACCAAGCCGCTGACGGGCCATTCGCTCGGCGCGATCGGCGTCCAGGAAGCGATCTTCTCGCTGCTCATGCTTAACAACGGTTTCATCTGCGAAAGCGCAAACATCGAGGAAATTGACCCGGCATTCGCCGATGTGCCCATCGTCAGAAGTCGAATGGACAACGCGCAACTTAACTGTGTGATGTCGAACAGCTTCGGTTTTGGCGGAACCAATGCCACCTTGGTGTTCCGCCGCTCGGATGGCTAACGAACTGCCATATCGCGGCTCTACGGAGACGACCCTTATGCGTCTCCCCTGGGATCGCCCGATATGCGACTGTACAGGAATGGCGGCGGCTGGTTTGAAGTCCAGGGTCGCAGATTAGGCGCAAGAACGAGGGCCCCCATGGCCGAATTCGATATTGCCAAGCCCGGCCCGATGATGACCGGAAAACGCGGCCTCATCATGGGAGTCGCCAACGAGCGCTCCATTGCCTGGGGCATCGCACGCATTCTGGCGGGGCAGGGCGCGAAGCTCGCCTTCACCTATCAGGGCGACGCATTTGGCCGACGCGCCGTGCCGCTGGCGCAGTCGCTCGGCTCCGACATCATCGAGCCGTGCAATGTGCTCGACCTTGCTAGCGTCGACAACGTGTTCGCCCGCATCAAAGAAACCTGGGGCGGTCTCGACTTCGTCGTACATGCGCTCGCCTACTCCGACCCACGCGAACTCTCGGGACGCTACGCCGACACGACGCGTGAAAACTTCACCAATACGATGGTGATTTCGTGCTTCTCGTTCACGGAGATCGCCAAGCGCGCGGCTGACCTGATGCCAGACGGCGGTTCGCTGCTGACGTTGTCGTACGGCGGCGCGACCCGCGCTGTGCCGTCCTATAACGTCATGGGCGTGGCCAAGGCCGCGCTGGAAGCTTCGGTCCGCTACCTGGCAACCGATCTGGGTCCGCAGGGCATCCGCGTCAATGCGCTGTCGGCCGGTCCCATGCGCACGCTGTCTGGGGCAGGCGTCTCGGACGCACGCGTGATCTTCAATTTCCAGAAAGAGCACTCTCCCCTGAAGCGCACGCCGACGCTGGACGAAGTCGGCGGCTCGGCGCTCTATCTGCTGTCGCCGCTTTCGGGCGCCGTCACGGGCGAAGTTCATTTCGTCGACTGCGGCTACAATACCGTGTCGATGCCCACGCTCGAGGCCTTGAAGGCCGCAGAGCAGGAGCACGCCGTTGCCAGACGGTCTTCGGGTGAAGCAGCCGAGTGATCTAGCGGTGCTTGACGGCATCGTGTTCGCCACGCATTGATCCGCCCCATGATAGGGGTTTTCGATTCAGGACTTGGTGGATTGACGGTGCTGCACGCGCTCGTCGCACGCTTCCCGTCCGTATCCTTCACCTACCTCGGCGACCACGCTCACGTGCCGTACGGCAACCGCGGTTCCGAGGAGATCATCGACCTGACGCGTCAGGCGAGCGAAGCCTTGTTCGCTCGCGGGTGCCGGCTCGTCGTTCTGGGCTGCAACACGGCGACCGCCGTCGCCGCCCGCCGGCTGCAGCAGAACTGGCTGCCGGGTACCCCATGGAAGCAGTCGGGGCACAACATTCTCGGCATCGTCGCGCCGACCGTGGAAGCCGCCACGCAAACGCCATGGTCCGTGACGACGCCGCAGTATCCGCAGAAGAACCTGACCGATCGCATTGCTGTCTTCGGCACGACGAGGACGGTTTCGTCCTGCGTTTATCCCGAGGAGATACGCAAGCGGTGTCCGAAGGTGCAGGTGATACAGCAGGTCTGCTCGGAACTCGCCGGAGCGATCGAAGATGAGCGGCCAGAGGCGGAACTCGACGCTCTGGTGCAAACCGGCATCGACGGCGTCATGGCCCAGACGGGCCGACTGCCGCCGCACCGCGCCATACTGGGTTGCACACATTTTCCACTCGTGGAGCATTTGTTTCGCACGCACCTGCCGCCGGCGACGCGAATTTTATCGCAGCCCGAGATCGTCGCCGACAGTCTCGAAGACTATCTGGCACGACGCCCGCACTACATCGGGGGCGACACCGGCCATCTGACGCTACTCACGACTGGAGACCCCGCAGCGATCAGCGCGCGCGCCCGCGTGTTCTGGCCCGATGCGAGGCCGTTCGAACGAGCCTGAGTTTTTTCTCCTTTCCAGCACTTCCCGGCGAGCGGGCGAATTTGCCCGCGCGCGCCGATGTCCATGAAGGAAACCCATTCAGCCAACAAACTGTTGTTTGAGGCCGGCGGGTTAAGCGGCGGATTCGACGGCTAAGGTTGTTCCGATCAAACGACGATAGACTCAAAGACTAAGTCCAGTCACCCGAAGAATCATATCGGGAACCCCATTAGCTGACCATCCGACCTGCTGGATTTTCCGGCTGCTCAGAGCCAGGAGCTGAAGGTCCTCGCCGCCGCCAACGTCAACGCATGAAATTGGAGGCCTCCCAATACTACTACGCCCCGGCTGGCGCCGTCGGCTCGGATTCGTAAGACCACGCACTGCGAAACTTTACGTAAATGTATACTTCCAGCAAGAACAAGGTCGGTGGCCCGCTGTACCAATTGGTGGCGCGTCCAATTCGACACGACGCGCGTGCAAAAGATTTCGGGTATTCCAAATGTCACCCGGTGAGGTGCTGGGAACTTCCAGCGCAGGAGAGCGGCTTGAACGCGAAGGACCGCCATGGCACCCGGAATCCTTGGTCTCGCACTACTCGGGTGATTTTCGGACGAGTTATGTTGGTGCGGTCTCCGCTGCCATTCCACGGATACGAGCTCTAGGAGAGGGGGCGCGCTGCCACCATCTCGGTGCTTCGAAGAATTTGCTCTACTCGGCCATCTTTCTGCTCATTCTGGCGGGCCCCGCCTTTGCAGATAGCCCCATGCCTTGCCCATCTTCGCCGGAAAAGTTGGGTGTTTCGCGCCTCGAAGAAATAGATACAACAGAAGGTCCGACCTTTGGTGAGCAGTACCCTGGCAAGAAACTCCTGAAGCCCGGCGAGGTGGTGCTCACCTTCGACGACGGCCCTTTCCCCGAATACACTGAGGCCATTCTTGGCGCTTTGGCTGCCCAATGCACCAAAGCGACATTCTTCAACGTTGGCTCGATGGCCAAAAATCATCCGGAGATTGCCCGCAACGTACTTGAGCAAGGTCACACCATCGGCACCCACACGTGGTCTCACGCAAACTTGGCCGCTCTATCCACAACTGCCGGAAAGGCTCAGATCGAACGAGCCATAGCAGCCGAGGACAAGATCCTCCCCGGCGGGGTCGCACCGTTCTTCCGCTTTCCGTATCTGAGCGATTCACGGCTCATGCGCGAGTATCTTCGCACGCGCGGGATTGCTGTGTTCTCTATAGATGTCGACTCGATGGATTACCGCGCTAAGAGCGCGGAACAGGTCGTCCGCAATGTCATGACCGGCCTCGCCAAGACTGGTGGCGGCATCATACTTTTCCATGACATTCACGCCGTGACCGCAAAAGCGCTCCCCCTGATACTCGAAGCTCTCAAAAAGAATAATTTCAAGGTTGTGCATCTAATTTCAAAGACAGCGCTACGACCGATCGCCGTTGCCGCAACGACGGACGGAGACGACGTGAAGGCAAAGCCCGTCCAGAGAGCCCGCGTAGTTCAGGGACGCAAAGCTAACCAGGCGTACAAATGGACCTTATGGTGAAATGAGGTCGGGTGCGCGACACGCTCGTGCCGCTCTCAAGATGCAGATCAATAAAACAGATCAGAACGATGCAGAAGGCCTTGCGCAGATCATGCGTACGGGGCGCGGTTCCGTCTCGTGCACGTCAAGTCATTCGAGGCCCGTCGTGCTCGCGCGCTGCTTGCTGCGCGATCCCAGCTCGTTGGCATGACCACGCGTTCAGCTTTCGTCGAGACTATGGCAACGCAGCCACGCGAGCTAGTGATTGCTTTGCTCGCCGCCAGCCAGCGTCGGATTGCGGACGGTTCTTTTCCGTTCAAACCTCGAAGGATCGTGAACCTTCGCGATCGAGGACCTCTACCGTCTTGCGGTAGAGCGCGTTTGCGCGGCCGTGCGTTTCTCCGATCGCGACGGTGCCGAGCTTGCCGAATTCCGACAGTGCGCCGATGAGGTGGAAGGCGACGCCTTCGGCCGTTGCCGCGTTGAAATGCAAGCCATTCAACACGGCGATATCGATAAGGTCGTCGGGCGTCAGACCGCGGTAGTTAGGCGATTCGAGATTGTCGGAGGCGTAGTAGCAGCGCGGGCGACCGGATGGCGTGAAGAACTGTCCCGTTTCGGCATCATACCGGCCGTCTGTCAGAAACTGCAGCATGAGGAAAGGATGTGTCGTGCCGCCCTTTCGCAGGTTGATCTCGATGGCGACGTGCCGCCAGGCGTCGTTCTCTTTCACCGAGACGAAATCGATGCCGAAGCGGCCGAGCACGCCTTTGCCCGTGAGAGCTTCCGCGGCCTTTAGTCCCTCGCGCTGGATGTCGAGCCGGTAGGCATCGGCGGCAGGGAATCGTGCGCCAAGAAAGATTTGACCGTTCTTGCCGCCCAGGACCTGGTCATGCGTCGAGATCGCCTCGAGCCGCCTGGCCGGATCGACACGGAACTGCACTGAAGGGCTCTCCTTCAGGGTGCCGGGAATCCATTCTTCCACGATGCCGCCCATCGCGGTGAGCTTCTGTTCGTAAAGCTCGAAGGTCATGTCGTTGGCTTCGAAAGCGAGGCTGGGAAGCCGCGACCGTACCCACGGCAACAGGTCCGATCCGGAGGGTGCGCCGCGCAGATCGAACACCGCGTTGCCCTCGCCCGAGAAGCCTTCGTTAATCTTCACCACGGCTCTTGCCAGATCGGGCTTTTCCGATTTCAATTCCGCCAGTGCGCGCGCGACGTCCTCGCTGCTGCCGAGGTCTTCGTAGCCTGCGGGCAAGTCGACACCGGCCTCTCGGAAGATCTTACGGGACCCGCTCTTCGAACCCCAGTGCAGCAGCGCCGGATCGCAGCCGTAGATCGGAATGCCGAGGACGAGGGCGAGCCGCCGCTCGAGTTCAGAGACCGTGAAACAGGTTATGTGCGCGAGGGCGGTATCGCCGATGGCTTCCTTCAGGCGGTCGACCAACCGCGGGCGATCGAGAATTTTCTGCGTCAGCGGCGCGGGGTTGCTGTCGTCGCAGGAAAAAAGTGTCAAGCGGCGGCGAGCGTGCTCGCCCGGCACACCGGGCAGGAGATGGAGATAATAATCAATAATCGTCGAGGAAATCGGTGTGCTCGTGACGTAGATGACCCGCGTTCGTGGCATCCGCAGCAGCATCAGGAGGCACAACATCCGCTCTTCGTAGTGTGCGACGCCTGAGACCTTCGCCATCACCTGCGGATCGAGACTGAGGCTGGGAAGGATGAGGACTGTGCGCGGTGCGCTCAGATCGTCAAAGACGGTCTGATACTGGCGGACGAGTTCTGCTTGTAGGGTGGCGAAGCGCTCCTGCTCCGTTGCACCCGGCAGGACGCCCCTTTCGCTGCCAGAAGAGGGGGGATCGTGCGGGGCCACCCCGTTTCCTTCCCATTGGAGCATCATTCGCTGCCTTCCACGCGCGACCCGTCCCGAGCGATGCGGTGCATCAGATAGCCGAGACAGTCGAGGCGGATGGCTCGCGGATCGAGGCTGAGCATCGCCGGAATGGCGCGCTGAGCCAAGCGGATCTCGCCGTCTTCGTAGGTGAAGTATGTCTCAAGATCGGCGACGGGCCCACCGGGCTCGATGGAAAGCCTCGCGGACCGTGCGCCTCCAAGGCAGCCGAATGACGTGCCGGGCCCGAGTTCGGAAAAGTTCAAGTGGTCGAGATCCGCCCGGAACCGGAAATCCGTATCTTCGTCGCCGAAGGAGAACGTCGCGGCGGGAGGGACCTTGACGATGGCATGCGTCTGCATGAGGTCGAGGTCGCCGTCCGGAACGGGATGATCGGGAAAATTAGCGAGCAACAGCGCGGCCTCGATAAACTCGGCGGCATGCGCGACGCCTTCAGGTCCGCCGACGCGACCGCACTCGACGGTCACGGCCGGACACACGTGAGCCAGCGCCGCCGATTGAGTGCCAAGGGGCCGCTCGAAGAATACGACCGTTCGGCTGAAGAGCCGCGCCAAGTGGAGATAGGGCCCGGTAAGCCGGTTCACGCAAGCATAGTGCGGATTGTGGCCGGTGTTGTTGTGGACATCGATGCTCGCGAAAGGCTTCAAGGCGCGAACGTATTCCAACACCTCGCGCATTAACTGCGCTTCATGCGTTGCTTCATGGGCGGTGCCGGGCCAGCTTCGGTTGTAGTCGGTCTGGTCAGGCAGTGTGCGGACGCTGTCTTTGGCCGCTGCCAGGTTGCCGACAAACAACAGGAGTGCACGGGGCAGGCCGTGGCGGCGTTGACGTTCCAGAACCGCCTGCACGGCCGCCCAACCCGTATCCTCGTTGCCGTGCAGGAGGACGCTCACGAACAATGGTGGCTCGTGGCGACCGGGAACGTGGAACAGCGTCGGCCCGGGAAGGTGACGCCACAGGTCGGATGACGGCGTTTCGAGCAAGGGTGCGGGGAAGCCCTCGACATGATGGAGACGCAGGCGATCCGAGAGGTCGAGGTCCATTCCAGACTGAGCCCTATGCTGCGATAGATCGGAAGACAAACACTCCAATCCTGTGTCGCGCAACGGGCTCAGTTGACCATTGATCGGGATCAACACGGTAAAAGATTCCAAGGACTTATCTTGTGCATATATTAAGTGCAAAATAGATCCTTGAAATGATCTCCGGATACGCTCGTGTCAGCACCGATGGGCAGTCCCTTGATGCCCAGCTTGACGAGTTGAAGGTTGCTGGTTGCCAGAAGATTTTCCAGGAGAAGATCAGTGGGGCTCGATGTGATCGTCGGGAACTTGCTCGGCTGACGGAGAAGATCGGCAAGGGCGACACACTAATTGTCTGCCGATTGGACCGTCTGGCACGATCCAATCGGGACTTGTTGAACACCCTCCACGAGATCAGCACAAAGGATGCAAAGTTCCGATCCATCCATGACCCGTGGGCCGATACTTCAATGCGTCTCGTCTGATGCTCACAGTTCTTGGAGGACTTCCCGAGTTTGAGAGAAGCCTGATCCGAACCGTGACCTCGGAAGGTCGGAACGGGCAATGAGGGATGGTGTAAAGTTTGGTCGTAAGATAAAGCTGACCAATCACCAAAGGGTGGAGCCCTTGCCAGACGAGACAACGGAGAAACCTTGGCTGCGATTGCCAAGTCCTACAATGTCAGCCACAGCACGATTTCAAGGTTGGCCTAATCGTTCTTCGCGCCAATGTCTCAAAACTGATTTCGGCCCATCATCCTCGGACATCACTTCCATCGCCAAACGAAGAAGGCTGTTGGCTTCGGCTAAGACTTGGTTGTGAGACATTTGCCCAGAGTCCAAATCGCCGATTAGCTCTGCCAGACAATGCCGAAGCAGGTAGAGCGTGAAGTACAGTCTCTCGTCTTCAGCCGAGGCAGTTTGAATGCTGCTTCTTCTCCATAGTCAACACTCCGTGGTGTCGGAGCCAAAAGATATGGCTGCCCTATGTGGCACGGGGGGAGTGCCTTGAGCGACAGGACCGCCCCACGCACCTTCGCAAAGCCGTGTGACAGTTTTTATACGGCTCAGTCGTAAACCCGCCGAATGGTGGATTTTCCGCATTTTGAACTACTGGAATAATGCCCTTTCCTCAAATGGAACTAGTTTCAAAATCTCGAGTCCGACCCAATGAGCAAATGATCCACGAGCGGGGGAAGCCAAGACATCTCGGTAGAGAAAATGATCCACGAGCGGGGGGTAGGCAGGACATCTCGGTCGAATTCTCCAATAAATACAAGTATATGATGGAAAGTTTACGGACATGTGTTCTACAGCATACAAATTCGTAAGGATCTGCCCCTGGAGAGCTCCTTCGCCACCTAGCCCCGTGAGAGGAGTTTGCTCAGTGACCATGGAAGATTATTCCAAGTTTCCCCTGAGTGTTGTTTCCAGCCGACACGGCTGCCCATCGCGGCACGGGGGGGTGCCTTGGAGGGACGGGGCAGCAGATCTGATGCTTACAAAGCGCTGCTACGGTTTCGTTGCCGCTCAGAAATAACGGCCCAGCTTCTTCTGTTCAAAGAGCGTGGCAGGTGTAATTCCTTCAACCACACCCGCCCCACCCCTAGCTGGGGTGAGTAGAGAGGTGTCGGACGAAGTTGATACGCTAAATCAACATCAACAAAAGTGCCCAACTTCCAGAAATATAAGACTAATTGTCCATCAGTCATTGGTCGTCCTCCAATAGACAGTCTCAACTGTCCAGCCTACCGGAAATTGGTTGCTGCGCCCCTCAAGGATCCCTGTCCGACAGAGATGCGTAGCAGGGACTTTCCGAGCTGAGTTTAGCACTCAACCTCGAGACGCGGTAAGTGGTACCTACCCCACGTTCGTGCCGTCCATTGTGCTGCCTACCCACTCGGAGTTGGCAGTTGCAAAGTCACAACTGTGAACTGTGATAAAAAGGTCCTTGTTGCGGCGCACCAACAACATTATTTTTGAGTTTGTAGTCGTAAATGTGGGGGTCTTGTATGTCGGATTTCTCAATATTCATTGGTGTGTCGGTAAGCGTGATCGCAGCGACGAGTACGTGTCTCGCAGTTGCCTTGTACTTTATCGAGAAAAAGCACTTACGTCGGTGACTTGGCTCTGCACTGCGATTGGGGCAGACGATTTAGCATCTGAACGTCCTCACACCTCAACTCTCAGAGCGAAGGTACGACCTCAGGTTTGGCCTCCCCTATCGACTTCTGGAGTGGGACGTGGGCGGTCGGGTTTGAGCTCTGAGCACGCTGCCCGGCTTAAAGTCAAAGTTATCAGACTACCTCGTAGCTATGCTGTTTCAGCCATCCAGCGCTTACCCGACATGAAGGGTTCTTCATTCTGAAGCCAGCAAGGCTACACTGTCCCCTCCTGCTCTTAAGCAGATGAGCGCAGGGCCTATGGCGGGCGTTGAGCTATTGTCTTTAGTGCGGTTCAGTGCGTCCAGCGTCCACAGGTGTTGCGTGCGCCTGGGCCACTCTCCGTTGCGCATCAATCTTTTGCGAGCTGATGAATTAAGGTGCCGTAGGGCGGTCGAAGAGCGAACGAGCGCTGTTCAACCGCCATAGGCCATGTTGGCTTCAATCTGACGGCGACGCTTGAGCCAGACCACCGTGGCTCTCAGGCTGAGTTTCCACGTTGGAAAAGACATCGACGGCGACACGCAATGCCAAGTCATCCTTGATCGCCTTTGCGCGCCATATCCCCTGGGCATCCCTCCTGAGGGTACCGATGTTAGTGAAACCTTTGCCCTTCAAGATCTGAACCGCTTGGTCTTCTGTGATCCACGTCCATCCAACCTCACCCATAACAGTGGGAACCGGCCTGGCTACTGTCAGTTCGGACGGCGCCATTCGCGATGAGAAAGCGACAACAGGGCCGTTCACCGTCGCCAGCATAGTTTTCGAAGCTTTTACCGCTTTTTCACTGCGCTCCGCTGCAATAAGCAGGCTCTTGTTATCCATGTGGTCGACCACTTCGGCGTAGCGATTGATCGCAACATGGTACGACGCATTATCCTTTAGGGCCTTTCCTCGCCAGAATTCTCCATATTTTTCGAGACTTAAAACGTCAGAGTAGCCGTTGCCTTTTAAGATCTGAATGGCTTGGCCTTCTGTCATCCAAGTCCACTCTGGATTGAGATCAGGACGGCGACCCAAAGCTCGCTCCTTGGGCGTGAGCAGGTCGGGGTCCTCCGCGAAAGCCGGTGTTTGGACGAGTGCTGCGCCGCCTGCCAGCAATGGCAGACAGGCCAGTGCAATTGTTAGCTTTTTCATTGGGCGACTCCTCAATGGGGAATAAGCGCTCGCGCCGAAAGCCAGAGTTGCGGACACGAGACCTGACGAGATCAACTTGCCTTTCGATGTCTTGGTCATTGTCGTGTGCTCCTAGGTTGGTTGCCATCGCGTCCCGGTTGGGCGCTTGCGATGGGTGAAGGATGGAGCATCACGCCCATAGACGCTGTGGCATTTGCCACACCGACATTCCGAGCGACAAAACGGCAACGACTGCTGTCTAGCGTTTGGGTGCAGCCTGGACCTCGTCGGCAACGTGCGTCGTGCCCTTGCTGCTGTCTCCACCTTGGGGTTTTCGACCAGGTTGCGGATGAAGCTTTCAATCTCCGGCGACATCGACGTGAACTGGATTGAAGCCAACGTGCCGGCTTCCGGTCTGACCTCCACGACTTTGCTGTAGAGCGCGCCCGCCAACTTATGTCCGATGCGGTCGAAGATGTGGAACAGGAAAAACGCGGCTACCCGTCGTCGGCGGCCAGCACTTGCAGACGTCTGGTTTCGGGTAGGATAGCGGTAAGTCGGGCGACTGCCAGCAAGGGGCAAGTCTGACCCAAATCAGACATCGCAAGGCTAATTACGGTGCTCCCGGAGCTCGAATGACGACCCTGACGGAATCTGTGGGGATGCCACTTAACTGGAGGACGAAGGCGCCATCCTGCACATCGAACCTCACGCTTTTTCTGACACCCTCACAGTCGCTCTTGCCCGTATGGCTTCTCGCAAGCAGGGGCTTTGCATTCTGAACAAGATCCACCCAACCCGGACCCGACAGAGTGACCTGGTGCACTCCGGGCCTCGAAACGTGAGAAAAGCTCACTACGCCCCCGTAGGTTTGTGAGCTTTCTCCTTTCGGCTGTCCGGTTGGCGTCACGGGGTACGCTATCTCGGCCGTAGGCCTCAGCTTGATACTGAGCGCCTGAGAGGGCGGTTCCGACAAAACATCGCCGGACTGCAGCTGCTTCGCATCTTCTGAGCGCAACCACGCTCGTTCGATATCCAAGGGCCAAGCAAAACTGTCGCAGCCACCTGTGCCCGCCGAGAAGGTCGGCGACGTACAAACTGCACATACGCCGAGCGCAAACAGCAACGTCAGACGTTTCGACCAGATCATTCCACGGCCACCATTACATCCGAAGCCTTGATAACCGCTGCTGCGGGCATGCCTTTCTTGAGACCCAGATCGGCGACTGCTTCATTCGTGATTGAAGCCGTGACGATCGTCCCTCCGACATCGATCCGTACGTGAGCAGTCGTCATGCCCTCGACGACATCGACGATGGTTCCTCGCAGGACGTTCCGAGCACTGATCCTCATGGGTTTCTCCTACAGTTCGTCCAGCATCATTTCTTACAAAATCGTCACGCCGTCCAAAGTGTCCCTCACGCAACGGGCGAGCAGGCGCGAATTGCAACCGGCACAGGACGCTCTTCTTAAGTGCGTCCGATAGGTCCGGGCTTGCATTGCCGCACTCGATATAGTTGAAGAACTATAACGCAGGCCGCGGTTGAAGGGAATTCAGAATGCAAGATAGAGACACTTCAGTCATTGCAGCTGCCGTTTTGGTGCTGGCGTCGATAGCACCGGTAGCAGCGGCCGATCTGGGTGGTCGGATCATCAAGTTCCGAACAAGACCCCCATACTGAACCCGAGCGAAGCTTCTAATTTAAGGTGCATGGAAATGCGTTTGATGACAGAGACGTGGCGACGAGCTTTCCTGACTGCCCTTGCTCTTGCGCTGATCGGCGTTCTGCCGGCAGCAGGAAAAGCTCAACTTGCCGGTGGCGAAACGAAAACCGTCACGGTCTTCGCTGCCGCGAGCTTGAAGAATGCGCTCGATGCAGCGGTTGCCGAGTACCAGAAGAGCACGGGCACTAAGGTGCTGAGCTCCTACGCGGCGTCTTCCGCACTCGCCAAGCAGATCGAGCAGGGTGCTCCCGCCGATGTCTTCATCTCGGCCGATCTGGACTGGATGGACTATCTGGCCCGTAAAGCGCTGATCCGCGAACGACACAAGGGTCAATCTTCTCGGCAACCGCCTCGTACTAATCGCGCCAACTTCGAGTAACATTTCACTCAAGATCGAGCCGGGATTTGCACTTGCCGCCGCATTGGGTGAAGGCCGCCTCGCGGTGGGAGACGTGAAGGCTGTCCCGGCTGGAAAGTATGCCAAGGCATCCTTGGAAGCTCTGGGTATCTGGCTAGCGGTTGAACCACGGTTGGCGCAGGCCGAGAACGTGAGGGCAGCACTGGCACTCGTGGCAAGGGGAGAAGCGCCGCTTGGCATCGTGTATCAGACCGATGCGACGTCCGATCCCAACGTCAAGATCGTCGGGGAGTTTCCCGCCAACACTCATCCACCCATCATCTATCCGGTAGCTGTAACCAAGGCGGCCAGCGCTCCCGACACCGCGAAGTCGTTGATCGACTTCTTGAGATCAGCACAGGCTGCGGAGGTGTTCACAAAGCAGGGCTTTATAGTGCTGAAGTGAGCGCCCATGCCATGGCCCAGTTTCGTACAGACAAGTGACAATTTTGGTCTATGGACTGATTACCGAAGCTGCCTTGCTCCTCCTGGGTTGTTCGCGCATAAGCCGCGCCTCGATTGAGGCCAGCGGTTTTGCGAAGACCTTGAGAGCCCTGGTCTCTATCGCGCAGTACTGATCGACTAGCTCCTAGCCGAATGGCGTCAGTTGTGACCCCGCTCACGCCTCGTCGAGCTTGAGGCACACCGAATTGATGCAATAGCGCTTACCACTATCACCAGGCCCGTCATCAAAGACGTGGCCAAGGTGAGACCCGCAGCGCGCGCAGGCGACTTCCGTCCTGATCATACCGTGGGAGGTGTCGGTGTGATACTCAATCGCGCCGGGAAGCGCTTGCTCGAAGGACGGCCAGCCCGTTCCTGAGTCAAACTTGGCATCTGACGAAAAAAGTATGTTGCTGCACGCCGCGCAAGCGAACTTACCGTCGGCGTCAGAGTGCAGAAGCTCGCCGGTGAACGGCTGTTCCGTGCCCTTTTCTCGTAAGACCCGGTACTGTTCTGGCGTTAGCTTCGCTTTCCAAACAGTTTCGTCGTCCGTCATCGGCGACTCCAAGGTTACCTGAATACGATGAGACTACACTACACGAACTTGGGGTTCCCGATGATTATCAATTCAATAGCGAAACGGTGTAGGCGACTAAATCGTAGCTGCACTAGAATGTGACCAACGGCGCCGGTTGGCGTGCCGTCACTTGAGGCCATGGACCCGACACATGACAACCACGCTTGAGGCTGCCGTTCCAGTGAACTCGGATTGCATCATCTACAGGCACTCTCTACAGGCACTCTAAGGTTGTGCGCATCACGCACTGGGTCAATGCCCTGTGCCTGCTGGTACTGCTGATGAGCGGGTTGCAGATTTTCAACGCACATCCGGCGCTTAACTTCGGCAATCGCTCGGACCCCGATGCCGAAGTGCTGGCGATCGGCGCAGCCCGCAGAGCTGACGGCACAACCATTGGCATCACACGAATTGGAAATTTTAGCTTCGAAACCACAGGATTCCTGGGCCTATCCGCAGGTTCCGATGGCCAGCTCGAAGTCCGTGGCTTTCCGACCGACCCTATGGAAAACTTCAGCACTTGGCCCGACCCTTCCGATCTGGCGGCGCAGCATTGCCGTCGCCCTACAGAGGTCCACCTTCCGAGAAACCGCTCAACATTCAACGCACTCTTTCTTGAGACCCTGAACAAACGCGACCACGTCGCGCTGCTCGGCCTCAGGCACCTCAAATTTCGCCAGAGTCGCAGCGGCATGGCCGAGAAACACATCCCAGTCACTATCGCTGATGCGCATCCCTCGGTGAGTGACCGTCATGTCCCTACCGCGATAGTACATTGGGCCGCCTGCGCTGGCGCAGAGAAAGTCGATGAGGAGCTGCTTTTCGCGCATGATTTCGTCCTCTCCGCGATGCGTCCAGAAGCGCCCAAGCTGTGGATCGGTCCGGAGCCTGGCTAGGAGGTCATTGGCCACTGCCGTGATTGCGTCATACCCACCAAGGCGATCGTAAAGGGTCTTCTTCGTTCCATCGCTCATAGTTTGCTCGCCAATTCCGTGAAGCGCCCGCTGGCGCTGTTACGATACGTCCAACTTTACATCGTCGGCAAACCGATTTGGGCCGTCGGTTCGGGAATCTGGCGGCGATTGCCCTCAGGCTTCTGTTGGTGGAGCCGCCGCGCGCCCCTTCAGAATAGGCTAAGCGCACATGCGACAAACCCGACCCCTTGTGACTGACTGAGTTGATCCCCACATGGACATTACGAGGGCGGGTGCATTTCATGTCCCTCAGGTAGGTATCCGCCTCAAAGCTCTTCTCCCCCAGAAGAGCTTAACAATTGAGCCCTCGGCCCCCCCCCGGCCGAGGGCCTTCTTGTTTTGGCAACGTTTGCGGTGGATCCCCGTCTCTCAAAACTCGGCTCGGAATTCTTAGGGCAAGATTGAAAGCACTGACGCTATCCGACACTGGAGACAATCAATGCTGGAAGATGGAACCAACTGCTGGGCACATTTTTGATGGTAGCCGTCGTCGCAAGTCCCGCACTTGCCCAGTCCGATGTCGCTGATCCAAGCAGGGGAAAGGAACTGGCCGATAGCCTCTGTTCGTCTGTCACAATGTCGGTCCTGCCCCTGGAATAGGTGCGCCCGTGTTCTTCGATGACCGGCATTCAGGCGGTGACGATGAGCCCAAAATACTCCGTTCTTTATGTCGCTAGATGTCGCTAGTCTTGTCTCATCAGTGCGCGCTGGGGACTGACAAACAAGTCGAAGCGTATCTTCGTTGTCCCTGCTACAAATTATAGAAGCGCGGGCTAAGCGGACGCGTGAGCGCCTCCGGGGGCGCTGCCTGACATTTGTGTGCGGTGGTCGAAGGAGGTTCAGATGGCCGAAAGCGTTTACAAAGTGATCGAGCTGGTTGGGACTAGCACAGACTCCTGGGAGAAGGCCGCGAAAGCAGCGGTTGACCGGGCGGCGAAATCCCTTCGGGATCTCCGCGTCGCAGAAGTTGTTTCACAGGACCTGGTGATCACCGACGGCAAGGTCAAGGCCTATCGCATCAAAGTGAAGGTCTCATTCAAGTTTGAGGGCGCCAGCTAGCGGCAAGCAGCGAAAGGGAACCCTATGATGCCCTCCTGGTGAAATGCATAGCAGCAGTAGGTCTAGTTGCGGGGCTGTATACTCAGGGTAGCCTGGATCACGAGTTGGTCAAGCTCCTGCGTCTGAAGGGCATGCGCCTGCATCTAGGCCTGTGATCGTCAGTGTGCTGTTTCATGAGTTGCGCAGCGAGCCGTGGGTGGGAGCGTTCTACTGTTCGGCCTTCGGTCCCGTGTTGAGGCCACCAATGATCGGATTTCGCGGCGGCGACTTGGCTCGGTCGGCTCCTGTCGCGCGCATTCGAGCGGCGCAGGAAATAGTGCCCTGCTGCAGGTCCGAAGAATGCTCCGCTGCAGCAGGCCTCCGTTCGGCAGATGGCCTTGTCACGCTCATCGCTGGAAAAATGCATCGTCGAGTTGCTGCTCACGGGTGAATTGAAAAATCGAAGCGGGTTTCCCATCGTCAGGGATGGGGTGGGGGTTCGGAACGTAGTCTCCTGGGGCTTGGACGAACCGATGGACATTCGGTCTCAAGAACTCGAACAGATGGTCAAGTCCTGGCTCGGCGACTTCGATCCGATGGCGGCACGCCACGAAGGGACGCTGCATACGATCATCGGAACCCTGCATAGGTATATCGGCATTACGGAGGAGAAGCGGCCTAAGGGTCCAGCCGATGGGGGGACCGGAAGACGGACGCAGCTCCCGACAGTTCGTGTGTTGCCGCCCCGTCAGCACGCCATCGAACACGCTTGGAAGAACCGTCTTATCACCGAGGGCGAATATCGAGCGGCGACTGGACCGACGGGAATGTCAAGGATGCCCGATGATGGGGAGCTTGTAGGTCATGTCCTTCGAGGAGAGCTACAGAAAGGCCTTCCCCAAATCTGTCGAGGAACGGTTCGCCAAACGCCGTCAGCTGTGGCTGCCCTTCATCCTCGATGCGAAGATGGGCGGTTTGCCCGTCCAGAACCGACTGCCGATTTAACCTCAATGATTGCCCCCCAGACTGACGCGGGGAGTTCTGTCTCACCTGTCTCACCTCTGAAGGGCGGCGCATTGTCGGTGATCAAATACGCAAAGGTTCACGGCACCGAGCAGCGGCCATGTGAGCCGCATCGAAAGGCCGAACATATAGCTGCGTCGACCAACGCTGCACCGCGCGAGCGACGCTTGACAATCCGGAGCCGTCCCACACATGGCCCGGCGCCGAAGTCCTACCGCAGAAAGGTAGCAGCGCCCCAACCTGCGGCGGCATCGGGGTGGGTAACGAAAACGTCCGGGACCTTGCAGCCCCGGACGGCCATGGAAACGTCAATAATGTGAAGACGCAGCGATCAGCGGGCGGTCTTCACCTGGTCGAATGCCTTGGCGGCGGCCGAGTTCACGGACTCGAAAGCCTGCTTGGCAAGCTTGGTCGAGAGCTCGAACAGTTCCTTCGTCTGGGCGCCGGCAATAGCGAACTGCTGCTGGACGAAGACTGTCTGGAGACGCAGGGCCTCGGGGATAGACTTCGAACGGGCGAGAGCCTGGGCGGCGTCAAAGGCGGCTTGCGTGTTCAGCTCCGTGTTTCGCAGGACCTTCTCGCCGATCGACCTGGCGCTGACATGGGCGGCGACCGTCATGTCCTCGATCACCTTCACGCCATCCTTAGCGAAGGTGTTGAACTTGGAATAGGCCTCACGGGTCTTGGCGACGCTGTCCTCGGCGATCGCCTGGATGTTCTCGGGGATGCGGGCATCCTTGGCAGCGGCAAACACATCCTCGGCCTGCCGAGTAAACTGAGCGTTCATAGTGCGTTCCTTTCGGGCGAGGCGAGACGCGCCTCTCTGGGCCATAGATGGCCTGGGTTGCATCTTGGGCGACGGACACTTCCGTCGCAGTTCGATAAAGGAACATAGCACCAATTTTGTGCACTGCAACATAATTCTTTTAACACCGCAGTTTGGTCGCGGATGGCCGATTTATCGGCTCTCTACGCTTACGCCGACGCTTTCGGCCAGTTGCTGAAGGTGGCTAGACCGGCCGGCATCTCGCAGTTGCGAAATGTGACAGAATTCGCAGAGCATTCTGTCTCGACAACAAAACATACGCTCGTCGAATGGCTTGGTGGCCGCTCAACGCATCGCATAGCCCAACGAATAGAAGGGTTAGTCTGGCTCATGCAAATTTACTCGCAGTTGGATGCGGCCAAACCATCTACGTCGAAAAGCTGCTCAGCCCGCGTGATGATGGTGTCCTTGTCCCACGTGTCCGCGAACTTCTGGAGAGAGGAGTGGGCCAGCAGGCCTGTCGCCGTAATTTCCGGCCGCTTGATCTTGAACGGCGAGTTGCTCAGGGCACTGAATGGGTTCACCACCGCATAGCGATTCAAGAGCCGAATGATCCAAGACTATCGTTCACGTGCGAGGAAGAGCCCTATAGCGGGTTCATAATGCAGTATGTGATGAACACAAAGACAGGCGAGATGAAGAAGATTCTGCGACAGGGGGATGACCTGCAAGGCATCTCTTATGGGACGTGCAAGGTGAAGGCGGCAAAGTCCGATTTGCTTCTCTCACATGGTGACTTCTGACGAACTCATCAGCCCCTTACAAAGTGAGAGCCCTCGGTGGGGGCACCGAGGGCTCCTTGAGGAAGCTCCTCAGGGGGGCGAGGAACTTTCAGGCGAGTTAACTCATGGGGGAATGGTCATGGCACTCGCCTCAGTGGGTTTTTTTAACATTTCTCAGGCCGAGCCGAAGTTGATTTGAGACAACTGCCGGGTCCGTAATTCTGACCAACGGCAAAACTCTTGCGGACGAGCGGCCCGCCCACTTCGATCTAAGCGACATGGTGTAGGCGATGATGTCCCTCATTTCCCCGTTTGTGAAAGACTACACCTTCAGTATCTCAGGCTGATAGCACACAGATGTATCGCTTCTTTCAAACCTGAATTTATCTGCCAGCCCTTGAAGAAGGCACTGACCCACCACACGTCTAGTAACTATTTCACTAATCGCAGAGCACCGGCATTAAGAGACGGAACTTACAGCCCGCTCGCTAACCCGCCACAGGGCCGACTACACCTAAGACGTCTCCGACGAGACCGAAGCCGGGTGAATGCAGCAATTGGGCGAAGTGCTCGGAGCGAGTGCACCGATTGACGTTGGTCAATGCGAAGAAATCGGATCCGCACTAGTTTTTAATTTGGTCCCTCAGTTGGGGCAAAGTCATAAGACACAAAAAATTTTTTGGTGGAGGAAAAAATGAAACTGCGCCGCCTTACGGCTGTCGCTGCAGCCGCTGTATTTGCGTTAATGGTCACCTCAACAAACCGGGCGGAGGCTTACCACGGGTGGGGGGGATGGGGTGGCGTCGCCACGGGCGTTGCCGCCGCCATAATATTGAGTGAGGTTTATCATCGCCATCATCATTACGGATACTATTACGGCGGATACCCTTACGGCGGCAATTATTATGGGGGGTATCCGTACTACGGAGGCGGCTATTACTATCGGCCCCGCTACCGGCACTATGGCCACTACCGGCACTACGGCCATCGATACGGACATCATGGACGTCACCACTGATCCTGCCCCGGATATTTTCGGACTAATGATCAGGGTCCGTTCTGAATAATGAAATAAGGAAATAAGGAAATATAAGGAAAAGAATAAAGGAACCTAATCGTGATGAGCGGTCCTTCCGGACGATCGCATCTAATGTGACCATATGTGAATTACGAAAAATACTGCCGAACGACGATAGACGAAGCGCGCTCGTTTTGGAGACAGAGGATCAATAATGAAAAGAATGAAGAACCTCCTTGCTCTCGGTTTCGCTGGGACTTGCGGCTGTCAATCCCGTGGCTGAAGCTGGCCATGGTGGTGGCGGATTTGCCGGTGGCCATGGTGGAGGCCATTACGGTGGTGGCGGACATTACGGCGGTGGTCATAACGGGCATTACTACGGCCACAATGGCCGCCGTTACTACGGCTTCTATGGTGGGTACGGATACGGGGGATACGGCTTCTACGACGACTACTATGACGGCTACTCTTATGGCTACTACGATGGTGGATGCGGCTGGCTTTATAGAAAGGCTATAAATACGGGCCGCCCCTATTGGTGGAGACGCTATAACGCCTGTGTCGGCTATTGATGCTCCGCTACGAGACACCCATAAAAAAAGCCCTCGGTCTCCGAGGGCTTTTTCGTAGCAGGCCACTTGACGAGGCTCCTTGATCCGAAGGCAACCACTTGGAAGTCGCTTATTCCTTCGCCTTGAGCGACATGATGTAGGCAATGATGTCTCTCAGTTCCCCGAGGTGGAACGACAGCTTCGGCGCCTCAGGATGGGAATTGACAAGGGCTCCGGCCAAACGACTTGGTGCCTGATCAGGCCGGTTGCCAATTGAGAGGAAGCTCGGGACCCCACTTGCCCCGGATAGGGACCCACATTGTGCAGACTGAGCAGTGGCTTTCGGCCAGTTCCCTCCCTCTGCTTGGGTCGGCAACATCGGACTGGGCAAGTGCGGGACTTACCATGACGGCTGCCATCAAGAATGTGACCAGCCGTGGGTTCCATCTTCTCAAGCATTGATTGTCTCCAGTGTCGGATGGCGTCAGAGCTTTCAAGCGACCCTAAAATTAGTCCGTCGCCTTGAGAGACATGATGTAGGCAATGATGTCGCTCAGGTCCTTCGTCGTGAATGACGTTCGAGGCATGTCGGGATGAGGAAAAATTATAGCTTCGGCCAATCTTTCTGCTGATTGGTGAGGTCTGGTCGCAATCGTAACGAAACTCGGCACCTGGTTCTCTGTGTTGTCAGATTGGTCGCGCGTCACGTCGTGGCAGAGCGAGCAAAGGTACGCTGCTAGCTCTTGCCCACGAGCAAGGTCGGCGGGACGGTGTTGAGCGAGTGTGGGACCTGCTCCGACTGCTGGTATCAACAGCGTGAACAGCAAGTGCGTCCATCTTCTCAGCATCCATCCCCCACCAAAGTCGGCCCAGACCTCACGAGCCTTTGTTGATCAACTGTCCGGTATGCTACTCGTTCAACGAAGGCTTTCTGAAAAGGGGCAAGCTTGCCATGCCGGTGCTTGCGATAGGTGGTGAAAAGTCGTTCGGCAGCACCATGGCGGAGGTTATGCTTTTGCAGCCGACAACGTCCAATCAGGCGTGATTCCAGACGCGGGACATTGGATCATGGAGGAGAACCCCTCGGCAACAATTTCGATTGTGCGCGAGTTTCTGAACTCCAAGGTGTAACAAAATACGTGAGGGACCAGGTCGGTCTAGCAGGCAGGTATCGTTCCGAACTGCGTTGCGTTCGACCGGATTTTCGATGTTGAACAGCGACGTGTTGCTTTAAGAGAGTTACGGCTGCGCGAAGTCGATCTCGAACACGGAGTGAACATGTCTCTAGAAACGAATTTCACCCCATCCAAGGCTAAGCCCGCAGAGCATTTGTTCGAGCGGATTCGCTTGGGCCGAATGACGTTGCCTCATCGCATCGCAATGGCGCCGTTGACCCGCTCGCGGGCACGCCAGCCCGGCAACGTCCCGACGCCGCTCAATGCCAGCTACTACGTGCAACGTTCATCTGCCGCGCTGATTATCAGCGAGGCGACCCAGATCTCGATGCAAGGCCAGGGCTACGCGTGGACACCCGGTATTCACAGCCGCGAGCAGGTCGAGGGCTGGCGTCTCGTCACCGACGCGGTGCGCGCCTCGGGCGGTCGGATCTTCCTCCAGCTCTGGCATGTCGGACGCATTTCCCACCCAGCGCTGCAGCCGGACGGGATGCTGCCCGTCGCACCATCCGCCATCCGCCCGGCCGGTCAGGCGTTCATCGAAAACGAGCGCGGCGAGGGGGAGCTCGTTCCCTTCGTCACGCCGCGGGCGCTCGATATCGTCGAGATGCCCTACATCGTGCAGCAGTACGAACGAGGTGCTCGCAACGCCCTGGCGGCAGGCTTCGATGGGGTCGAGATTCACTCGGCAAATGGCTATTTGCTTGACCAGTTCATCAATTCGCTGACGAATACCAGAACCGATGCCTATGGCGGCTCGATCTCCGGTCGTTCGCGTCTGCTGTTGGAAGTGGTCGAGGCGGTCAAGGGCGTGTGCGGAGGCGATCGCGTCGGAGTTCGCTTGTCGCCGCTTGGGACGTTCAACGACATCGGCGATTCAGATCCCGAAGTCACGTTCGGTTCAATTGCTGAGCAGCTCTCGGGCCAAGACCTCGCCTATCTTCATCTCGTCAATCCGGCGACGGCCGACCTTGACCAGGGCCGCGAGCCGAATCCCCGTGCCCTCGCCGTCCTCGATCTGATGCGTGCGAAGTATCGCGGAACCTTGATGCTGGCTGGCGGCTTTGACCGCGATCGTGCCGAGGCCTGGCTTCAGAAGGGTGCCGCAGATATCATCGCTTTCGGGCGTAAGTTTTTGGCAAACCCGGACCTGCCCCGGCGCCTGCGCGAGCGCACGCAGCTCAATGCCGATGACTCGACCACCTATTACGGGGGAGGCGCGAAGGGCTACACGGACTACCCGACGCTTGAACAGGAAGGGGGCGAAGCACCCAAGCCCTGCGTAGACGATCGCTGGCGGTAATTCGTCGACCAGCATTATCGTCAGTGGACAACGCTGAGCAATACCCGTGTTTAAAATTCCGTCTGTACTCTGGATGCAGCAGAGCAAATGACCCTGATTCTGGGCGCCATCCGCAATCTCATCTCCGTCACAGAGACGGGATTTGACGCCGATTCCCAAGGACTGTATCGTGCAGTCTATTTTGCAAACGAGTTGGTGCGTTGATGCAACGCTGTCCCTCGTGCGCACATGAAATTGTCAGCTCCCAAAGGTTCTGCGGAGAGTGTGGTGTTCGTCTGCCTGCCGAGGCGGTCACTGGCATTCCAGAAAATCTGGCACAGTCCTACACTCCATCCCATCTCGCACGCGATGTTCCGAAATCCCGCTTCGCTCTCGAGGGCGAGCATAAATTGGTGACAGTTGTTTTCTGTGACATCGCCAACTCGACGGCGCTCGCCGCGCGTGTAGGCGCGGACGCCATGCACAAGCTGCTCAACCAATTCTTTGATCTCGCACTCGCGGAGGTGCACCGCTACGGGGGTGCCATCAACCAGTTCCTGGGCGATGGGTTCATGGCGCTGTTCGGGCCGCCGATTGCGCACGAGGACCATGCGCGGCGGGCCTTGCTGGCAGCTACCTCCATTATGCAAAGGATCAAGAATGCTGAAGGTGACGCTCAGGCGTTGCGCGAGGTGCGCCTGCGCATGGGGTTGAACACCGGCGAGGTGGTGGTAGGCAAGATCGGCGACAACCTCCGCATGGACTACACGGCCATCGGTGACACTACCAACCTGGCTGTGTGCCTGCAGAGCTTCGCTGAGCCTGACACGATCCGCGTCAGCGAGGCGACCTGCCGTGCCGCGAAGACTCATTTCACATTTAAGGACCTCGGCAGACGTGCGCTGAAGGGCATTGACAAACGTGTAGCTGTGTTTGAGCCGACGACGTTGAAGCAGGCGCTCAAGACGAACGGGGCGTCGATGGATCGCTGTCCCTCGTGTGCACATGAAAGTGTCAGCCTTCAGAGGTTCTGCGGAGAGTGTGGTGCTCGTCTGCCTGCCGAGGCGGTCACTGGCATTCCAGAAAATCTGACACAGTCCTACACACCATCCCATCTCGCACGCAATGTCCTGAAATCCCGGTTCGCTCTCGAGGGAGAGCATAAGATGGTGACAGTTGTTTTCTGTGACATCGCCAATTCGACGGCGCTCGCCGCACGTGTAGGGGCGGACGCCATGCACAAGCTGCTCAATCAGTTCTTTGACCTCGCACTCGCGGAGGTGCACCACTACGGGGGAACCATCAACCAGTTCCTGGGTGACGGGTTCATGGCGCTGTTCGGGGCGCCGATAGCCCATGAAGACCACGCGGGCCGCGCCGTGCTGGCAGCTACCTCCATTATGCAAAGGATCAAGAATGCTGAAGGTGAGGCCCAGGCGCTGTGTGACGTGCGCCTGCGCATGGGGTTGAACACTGGGATGGTGGTGGTTGGCAAGATCGGCGACAAACTGCGCATGGACTACACGGCCGTTGGCGATACGACCAACCTTGCCGCGCGCCTGCAGAGCCTCGCCGAACCCGGCACGATCCGCGTAAGCGAGACGACCCGTCGCGCTGCGGAAACGCACCTCACGTTCAGGGACCTCGGCAGACATGCATTAAAGGGCATCGATGCCCGTGTCGCTGTGTTCGAACCGCTGACGGTTAGAACGACGAAGGAGAGTTACGCGCTCCGGCGACGAGAACGCATCGGTTCGGAACTCGTCGGCCGTAAGCAGGAGTTTTCCACCCTGGTGCAATCGCTCTCCGCGCTCGGCGACGGACGCGGCGAGATCATACTCCTTCGCGGAGAGCCGGGAGTAGGCAAGTCACGCATCCTCGCCGAAGCCAGACGGCGCGATGAGGCGGCGCGCATTCTCTGGCTCGAGGGGCGCGCGATATCATTTGGTCGGACGCTGAGCTACTGGCCGTTCATCGAGATTCTGAGATCCGCGTTTGATATCGGGGAGAGCGATACCGAGGCGGAGGCCAGGAGAAAACTCGAGGCCGGCGTTCGCGCGCTATTCGATACTCGCGGATCAGAAATTGTGCCCTATCTTGCAGCTGTCATGTCGCTTGAACTTAGCCGGGAATATGAGCAGCGAGTTAGGTTTCTCGATGCACAGGCCATGAAGCGCCAGGTATTCCTGACCATGCGCCTGCTGTTCGAGCGTCTTGCCGAGCGTCAACCTGTTCTGTTGGTCTTTGAAGACTGGCACTGGGTCGACCAGTCATCGGTCGCGCTGTGCGAGCATCTGATTCCTCTTGCAATGAGCCTGCCGGTTTCGTTTTGGCTTGTTACGCGAAGCGAGCCACCCGAGCCTGCCGAGCGCCTGAGGACGACTGTGGCAGCATTACAGGAAATCAAGCTGAAAGAAATCGCACTCGCTCCGCTTGACGAAGAGCACCGCCGAGCCCTGATCGTCAACCTCCTCGGTGCCGCAAACCTTCCGGAGCCTGCACTAGCTCAAATCGAGCGACGCACAGAGGGCAACCCCTTTTTCATAGAGGAAGTTGTGCGCACATTGATCGCGGACGGCACTTTGGTGCGGCATGCAGAGGCAGGAGGATGGCGGCTCTCGGCTCCGGTCTCTGAGCTCAACATTCCAGATACCGTGCACGACGTGATCATTGCACGCATCGATCGGTTGGAGGACAGCGTCAAGAGTGTGCTTCGATTCGCATCCGTCATCGGACGCAACTTCTTCTTGCGCATTCTAAAGGTTATCAGCGAGTCCGCTGATAATGTGGAGCAGAGTGTGAGCCGACTCGAGGAGGCCGAGCTGATCCGGCTGCGACAGCAGGTCCCCGAGATAGAATACATTTTCAAACATGCATTGGTCCAAGAAGCGGCCTATGGAAGCATCCTCGCCGAACGTCGCCGCGCGATCCACCGTGGCGTTGCCCGCGCGATCGAGCAGCTGTTTGCCGATCGTCGCGATGAGTTCGTGAGCCTGCTCGCCTATCACTATGCGCGCGCCGAGGATTGGGAGAACGCGTACGCCGCGTTGCTTTCCGCCGGAGATCAGGCCGGCCGCATTGCTGCTGATGCCGAGGCGCTGGAGCACTACCGGCAGGCCGAGGCGATGTTCATGAAGGTTGCCAGTCGGGAGTTGACGGCACTCCAGCGCGCCACCATGGACCGCAAAATCGGGCAGGCGTACTACGGCGTTGGTAACTATGAGCAGGCCGTTGATCATTTCGCGCGGGCCCTGGCGCATTTCGATATCCACTATCCAAGGAGCCACTGGGGGGTGCTCCGCGGGATCGTCAGCTATCTTTCTGCGCACTTCCTGCGCACGCTAGTCCGGCTGCCAGACGCAATCGCCCGACCCCGGCTCGACGTCGCCTCCGCCAGGGAGATCTCCACAATTTGCCAGTCGCTCACATGGCTCGACTATTTTGCCGATGAGAAACGCATGACGCTCGACGGCTTGATCGAGCTCAATGCTGGCGAGCGCAGCGGCGACGCGCTCGGGCGCAGTCGTGGTCTGGCTGGCCTCGGCATCGTGCTGATGCTACTGGGACGACACAGGCTCGCGCATCGACATGCGCTCATGGCTAACTCGATCGCGCAAGATGCCAGTGCCCCTGCGGCCATTGCGTTTTCCCAGTTTACCTGCGCCTGGGTCGCATTGACGGCAGGATCACTCGCAGAGGCAGACCGGACCTTCGAGCAGGCCACGTCGGCCTACGAGGCTATCGGCGATCTGCGTGGTCGCTGCGGCGCAGCAGCCATGCGCATTTGGGCTCTCCTGCATCGAGCCGAGTTCGCGCAAGCGCTCGCGCTCGCAGAGGATGTTGTGCGAGTGGGTGAGGGCGCGGGGGACCCGCACGCCATGTCTTACGGTCTCAACTCGCTCGGCGTCCTGCGCCTGACCGTCGGTCCCTTGGATGAAGCCGAGAGGAACCTCGAGCGCGACCGCGCCGTGACGCTGCGGGTCTCGTCCCATCGCATGCACGCCAGCGCCTGCGGTCTTCTGGGTAAGTGCTATTTGAGGCAAGGGCGGCTGCGGAGCGCCTCGCGAATCTTGCACGAGACGATGCATCTGATCGAAGCGAACAGAATGAACGACCTCTTCATGGCAGATGGGGTAATGGGCTTCGCAGAGCTCTCGCTAATCGAGGCGGCCGGCCTGACCGGAACATCGCGCCGCACGGCGCTGCGACGCGGCGATCAGACCTGTGCAGCGGCGCTGCGACTGAGCAGGAAGGCGGCGGTGGCCTGGCGGCCGGAAGCAATTCGGCTGCATGGGACGCTGGCTTGGATGTGCGGCTCAAGGAGACGGGCGATCACTCGATGGCAGGAGAGCATTGCGATCGCCGAGACCATGGGCATGCCCGTCGAGCGGGCTCGGACACTCCTCGAGATGGGGGACCGGCTCAGGGATGTCGACCTCGTCGATGAGGCACGGGCAACCTTCCAGAGCACCGGCGCCAAGGTCGATCTCGCGTTCGCCTTGCACGTCTTGGCGCGAATGGCATCGGTCTCGGTTTCCAATACCGCGGCGGCATTGGCGCTCTACGATCAGGCCATCGCCGGGCTCAGTGAGGTGAAGGCCGAATTTCGGCTCGGGCTTGCCTACCAGGAGCGCGCAAAGCTTCTTGTGCAGGCCGGTCGGCACGAGGAAGCTCAGTCTGACCTGGCCCGGGCCCGGCGCAGCCTCGAGGCAGTCTCCGACGCCGCAGAAGAGACTAGAGTGAAACATACGGCAGCAATCGCGGCCTAATTGCAGAAGCGGTTCACTTACGCGTCCCTCGAGCAACGAGGAGATCACAGCGCAGGTCCCAAACTCAACAGGACCGCTCAGGGTCTTGGTCGTGTAAGAACGCGACCATCGGGCAGTAGGCGGACCGGGCCCTGCCGATGGCGGGGATCGAGGTCCGATCACGCCCTGATGGCCGCCATCAGCGGCGTGATGCCCACGATGTTCATGACACGGGTCAGATTGTAGGCGAGGATGTGGAGCGCCATTTCGGTCGCGACCTTCGGCAAGGTCTTCATCAGGAAGTGGGTCGCGCCCATACGCAGGGGGCTGTTGAAGTAACCTCGATCGGCAACGGCTTCTAGAGTGTCAACCCGCATGACCGCCTTGGCGGCCTTGCCCACACGTGAGAGCTGCGCCCGATCCGATCCCGAAGTTGTCACATCGTGCGTGACGATCAGATGGTTTTCGGTCTCGACCGCCACCTGGACGTTATAGCCAACAATACCGGAACCTCGCCCGCTCGTGGCCATCGAGCGACTGTCGGGATCGGTCAACGAGATCTGCTGATCGGGGGAAGCAAGCATTTGCTTCTCGTAGGCTTCGAGCCGTTGCATTTCGCTTTCGAGCTTCGCAAGCTTCTCCTTGAGGTGCTTCGACTTGGCCGCCAGCGCTTCGGTCGGTTCTTGCAAGTCCGCCGTGTCGAGTTGACTGAGATAGCGAGCAACGCTTTCTTCCAACTGCGCTCGCCGACGTTCCACCTTGCCCTTCGTGAAGTTCTTGTCGCGATTGTTGACCGCCTTGAACTTACTGCCATCGATGGCGACACTCGCCACCGAAAGCAATCCCATCTCGCGACAGAGATCGACGAAGCGAGCGCACACTCTGCGTAATGCCGGCCCGTTATCCTTGCGGAAATCGGCGATCGTCTTGTGATCAGGCACGAGACGACCGAGCAGCCAGAGCACTTCGAGATTGCGGCCCGCCTCGCGCTCCAGGCGCCGGCTCGATTGCAAGCGGTTCAAATAGCCGTAGATGTAGAGCTTCAGCAGAACTGAGGGATGAAACGCGGGCCGTCCCGTTGCCGCTGGCGCCACGCCCTCGAAGCCCAACTGCTTCAAATCGAGAACATCGGCGAAGGCGTCTATTGCAAGAACCGGGTTCTCTTCATCAATCCAATCATCAAGACACTCTGGTAAAAGTGTCGCCTGCACCCGATCTACCCCTTCCACGAACCGCTTCATGATCACCCCCGAAGAATCATCAAGGAAATCATAAACGCGCCTGCGTTTTCACACAGCCAGGGTCAAAGGCGGAAGATACCGGATCGCCTCGACCAGGACTGCTCGTTCCCCATTAGCGGACCAAGCGAGCCAGCTGAGGGTCGGCGATGCTACTTTTCCGATGAAAGCCCATCACGCGCGCGGGCGCGTGCTCGTGCGTACTGCGCACTTAATTGACCGGCAACGCTCCCGAGGGTCCGGGCGATCACAGTTCTTTCGCAGTTAAAACTTGAGAGCGGGGTGGCGGGATTTCTTGCACTTTAAGGGGCAGACCCCGACACGCGCGCGCAAGGTACCTCAAGTATTCCCTGTGCTCCTCGGTTTCGTACTCCCGCCTCCATGGTTCAGACAACGTCCGCCGCGTCTGAGAGGAGAATGTGGCGAATAGTTCTGCGATCAGTGTTCGCCCCCTAGTAAGTCAGTTGTCGGATTACCATTTACACGGCTCGGCAAGGCACGACATGACAACGCATGTCGGCAAGGCGAGTGCGGCACGGCAGACCTAAGGTCTGCTCCCGTCACCGCTAACCGCTTCCACTCATCGTCCAGCCGCGTCCTTGCCGAACTCGCCGCCCGCGCGGCGACCGGAGAAGGACCATGGATGAAGGTTACGTCCGAGAGATCCTGGAATGGGTCAGGCGTCTGCCACCGTTGACGCGAGAACAGTTTCGCGCACTTACTTTGACTCATAGCAATGGCGGCCACGTTGCCGAATTAGTAGTGGCCGAGCGCCTCTATTTCCAAAAGGTCGAGGAGCCCACATCCCCCTCAAAGTCCCAGGTCCGCGAACTCGCGAAGGCATTTGGACGGGCGTTAGCAAACAAGATTAAGGAGCGATGAGAGGCTTCAATGAGAGCTATGTCCAAGTTGCCGCCCAATCGAAATCTCTCGTCTAACCCCGACTTATCGGGCGCCGATCACCGCACACAAGAGGACCTTGCAATAGAAGGCGGGGGTGGGCGGGTTTATGAAGGTTGCCAGCCAGACCCCATCACAGGCGCGCGCAAACTACCGTAAGAAATCCCCCGCGGCTGGTCTTCTCAAGTTTGCCGGTATGCCTGCCATCGTCTGCGATTACAATTCAGCGATGCGGGCGCGCCCTTCTGGGGTTCGCGGTCCGCAATGGCTGGAAAGCCATTAAGAGCGATTGCAATAAAATAACAACATAATTCCGAATTGCGCAATGTTTGTGCAATTGTCTTTCGTTGCCAGATGCGCAAGTCTAAAAAATGAGATGAATTTTCTCGGTTTTCACCTGGCGGAATTGGATCGGCAGTGGTGTTGATTTCGGCGATTAGCGTTTTCTTTTCCTGTTTATCCGAATCGCTTCGGCGAGCCTACTCGGCCTCCAATTATCGTGTTGCATATCGAATAATGGTGCGCCCGTTGGAGAGCCCTTAGAGGCCCTTGTTCCGGATTTTAGTGCCCATCAAAATCGCCGCCAGTGGACATCCTAGAGTCAGCACGGGGCATTCTAGGTTCCGCTCCGGCAATCGCTGATCCTTCACCATGAACTGGAGTTCTCCTCGCGCAAGCCCGTGGACAGGTGCCACTCTTGTCGCCCCTGTCCAGATCTCTTTGAGGCCCCAATGACCCACAAGTCTCTGTTAGCAGCTGCGGCTGCTGTTTCCCTTCTTGCCCTGTCCTCCGGCGCTCAGGCCTGTCATACCGACCGTGCGCTCCGGCACGTGGGCGATGGTATCGCGCGCACTGGCGACTGCTTGTTCGGCTGGATGTTCCACAAGCGCGCGTAGTGGTGTCGCCCTTTTGAGACTCACCAGGCCGTGTCAGCTACTTGGCTAGGCCGACGCGGCTCCGCGTGCTACCAGTCGTGACATACCGCCTTCACATCGGGTTGATAACGCCCGGTCGCACGCGGAGCCGGTGATTTGCGGTGCTCGCGCCCGAGTCGCAGGAGGAAACGACAACCAGGTCGCCAGATCAACCGGCGATCGATCGGTGCATTGATTGGGCATCCGCATCGAAGTGTGCGGGTGCCTAAGTCATTTTCGGGCTGACCGGCCTCAGCCGGTCTCTAGGCTCACCGCCGACATAATTCAGCCGGAATGTCACTGCCGAGTGTGCGGCTCAGCATCACTTCTGGTGGTGTTGCAGCCCGACTTCGGGTGTTTCCTCCCTAGACTTGGGTCGCACGAGCAATCGCGCGGCCTTTTTTTTATGGTGTGCGTGAGTTGTAGGTCGGAGCACCACGACGCCCATTGGAGAGCCCTTTGACGCCCTTGTTAAGTACTGTCGGAGAAGGGGAATCTCACACGATCAAAATCGCCGCAAGCGGCCATCCTTGAGTCTTCTAGAGCAGGTTTATCTGGTTGCGCGAGCCCGGCCCGCAGTAGCACCACTCGCCTCGTGCCATCGACCCGGCGAGCCGTCGTTGAGAGTGTGGGGCGCGAGGGCCGGGGTTGCACCGCCGCTGCACCGGTGGTGAACCCCCCCGGTCATCGCCTGCTTCTCGCGCTCGCTCTCAGACTGACGCTATCGTGATCGATCTGCATCAGCGATGGAAGTTCAGCAAGCTGGGACGCACCTTACAAGAAACGATCATTTCTGAGGTTAATCCCTGGCGAGGGCGATGCGCGCGACGCGGGGGCTTTGCCTTGGAGCTTTCCGTCCTGACGGGAATGCTCCTCGCGACCGGGTGGCCTTGACCCGTGAAGAACCCGTGGTAGTCACTGCTTGCTTATTGGTGTTCGCCGACAGACCCGCGTTCGTCCGTCTGCCCCGTAATTACAAAGACGCGAAAAGCGTGATAATTAATTTGGAGGCTTCTCTAAGGAAGTGGCCTTGGCGGGGGCGAAGGCACGTCAGGAAGAACTCCTGCGCAACGCGCCCAAGATAATGCAGGTCTTTCCGGTCGAAGACCTCTGATCCCGTAACGTCGCAGCCTTCCGGGCCTCGCTTTTGGTGGCCCGGAGACCTATATTTCATTTGTCCGTCAGGGGGCGGATTCCCATGAAAAACCAGAACTCTAAAACCGCGCCGGAGACGGTGCTGGCCTTTACGGTTTGGGTTGACGACAACTTCCACTACATGGACGAAAGCCAGCGTTACTGCAGCGGCAAGTTCGCTACGCTCGATGAGGCGCTGGACAAGTGCAAGCGGATCGTCGCTGAGTACCTGGAGAGCGCCTATAAGCCAGGGATGACTGCCAAGGAACTGTACGAGAGTTACTTGTCCTTTGGCGAAGATCCCTGGATCGAGGGGCACAGCCCCAAAGTGTTCTCGGCCTGGACTTACGCGAAGGCGGTCGCGTCCGCGATAGCGGGGGAGGCGCACGCCGCATGAACTCAGCTCGAACCCGACCCGCAATGGGGCCGGGCCCGGAGATCAGACCCATCATGGCTGCTTAGAATGGCGCCTTCTCATCCGTGCTAATTAACACTCGCTCAGCCTCTCGGGATTTATTATCGCAAGCACCAACCGCCTCGTCGAAGCCGACACGTCTTGTATTCGGTGCTAGCTGCCCGCTCTTGAGTGCTGAATCCATCGCTCCCTTCAAGCCTTCGTCTTCTTCGTAGTGGGGAGCGAGCCGCATGAGGACATCGCACGCATATTTGGCCGCGTGCTCCTCATCTCCTAATCGGGCAAGTGCGAAGATGAGGCCTGTGCCCAGCACAAAGACCAGAGCGACTAAGATCACATCGCGGATCGTAAGGGGCTTGAGTTCGGCAATCCTAGGTCGAGCGTGTTGCACGGATCACACCTCACTACAGGGCAGGCTAGTGAAATCTAACACGCTTGGGACAGATCAGCAGCCTGCTGCTGTGACGGCCTGGTATCACAGTGTGATCAGGGTACATCAGCGTGGGGTGGGGCTGCTCCCTGGGGTTACATGGGAGCAGAATAGGTCAATATCTGCGCCGTTACAGGGCGGGCTGCAGAGGAAGATCAGGTTGCGTACACGGCGAAAACGGGATGCATCACGGCACCCTAGCCTCGGAGCATCGCTCTGACGGACTTTGGAGTGAACCTCTTGCCACGCTCATTCGAATTTCCCTGCCTGCTCAAGCTGTTCGGCAATCTTGGCGTAGCTCAGTCTCTTACCACTATTAAAGCTCACTCTTCGGAGTTGCTTGGCTAGTGCAACTGCCTCAGGCCGCGTCTTGGCGTGGGACTTTCTGCCTTCGCATTTTCCAGTCTCGGCTCGCTTGCGGGCTCTGGCGCCCTTGAGCTTTGTAACGAGCGCGGCCTTTTCAAACTGGGCAACCGCCCCCAGGATCTGCCGCACCATGACAGCCGTTGGTGTGTCATGCACAAACGTGTCAGGGCTGTCCGCTGCAATCAGCTCAATGCCGAGCTGGCGAAGCTTTTTATGCGCGGTCTCCTGCACCACCAGGTCGCGGGCAAAGCGGCTCGCGGTTTCAACGAGGATGACCCCGATACCATTACTCGCAATTCGCTGGAGCATGGCGACAAAGCCGGGGCGGTTGTCGATGTCGTCACTGCTCGCTTCCCGCGAGCATCCGTTGAGAGGTGCTCCTCGAGTCTCGAAACCGGCGGCTTGGACCGGCTGCTTCAATACCGTCCGCTGGCGCTTCTCCTGTCCTTGTCCGACTGCGGACAGTTTGTGGCGCGGCGAGCGGAGGTCAGGCGAGAGCATAGCACCAATTCGTTTAATTGCCCCTCGAGAGCATACCAAATGCAAAAAACCGTATTTACTTGCCGCACTAACAGCCAGCGCCTCCGAGATAATTGGATTTGTAACTCGTGGCGCACGCGGGCAGGTGCTTGCAGTTGGCCGCTCGGCGGCTAGCGCAAAGAGGGCGGTCGATCTGGCCGCGGGACCTCAAAGGGCGCGAAGGAAAGTCTAAGATCAGTCGCGAGCGTCGTTGAGCGTCTCCGGCCTACCGTATCGTGACGTGTGGATCTGGCTTAGAGATACGCTCGGTGCTGAGCTTGTTTGCCTCGTCTCATGGCTGGACGGCAGAGAGAGCGCCGTCAAAGGTGACGCCGTCACCCACCTCCAGGTCGAGCCGGTGACAGCTTGCACGGCGTTGGGGCCAATGTTGGGGCGTCGCTGCAGGATTGGGAAATGGTGCAATAGTTTCATATACTAAGAAAAGACAATGGCGCTCCCTACGGGAGTTGAACCCGTCTTTTCAGATTGAAAATCTGACGTCCTAACCGATAGACGAAGGGAGCGTGCGGGCGGGTATAGTGAGGTTTGATGCGCGGCGCAAGCGAACCCTCGGTTACCGACATCTGGCCCGCTGTTGGGAAGCGTTCCGTGGCCGGAAAAGCGCCAGATCCCTAGGGCTTGGCCTGCTGTCGGGGGTCGGCGGCGTCCTCGATAGTCAACTCGATGCGCTCGCGCCCGCCCCAGCTATCGCGCTTCAGGTTTCCGGCAACGTGCATGGGCATGCCGTTCGACTGTACGAGCAGTTCTCCAAGCGGCTGACCGGCGGCGCGAAAGGCGACCGCTTCGAGCCGCGAACCGTCACTGGCTTCCAGTACGCAGCGCACGTGCGCTTCGCCGACGACCTTGGCGAATTTCACGCGTACAGCCGGGAAAGCAAAGCGCGGCTGCGGATTGCCCTGACCGTAGGGACCGGCCCGCTCGATCAGGTTGATCAGTTCATCGTTGACGCTCGCCGGAACCAGGGCGCCGTCGATCTCAAGGCCGTGCGTGGCGCGCGCTTGGGTGCTCGCCTGTTTCAAAGCCTCGCCGAAGTAGGCGCACAGATCGTCGAGCTTCGTCTTCGCGACCGTCAGCCCGGCGGCCATGGCGTGGCCGCCGCCCTTGGCCAGCAGCCCGTCGGCCACCGCCGCGCGTACCGCCGATCCGATATCGACGCCGGCGACCGAGCGCAACGAGCCCGTACCCGTCAGCGCGCCGGAGCTGCCATCATTCTCCCAGGCGATGACGCAGCTTGGGCGGCGGAACTTCTCGACAAGCCGACTGGCAACGAGACCGACGACGCCCTTGTGCCATGTGTCGGAGCCGACCACGACGATTGGTAGCTCGGGGCGTTCCGTTACGAGACGGTCGGCTACGGCAATCGCTTCCTCCAGCATCGTCGTCTCGATAGCCTTGCGCTCCTTGTTGAGACGGTCGAGCAACTGGGCGATACGCTGCGCTTCCGTCTCGTCGTCGATGGTAAGCAGCCGAGCGCCAAGCGCGGCATCGCCGATACGGCCGCCCGCATTGATGCGAGGTCCGAGGATAAAGCCCAGATGATATGTGGTCGGCGCCTGATTGAGCACCGCGACGTCGCACAGTGCGCGTAGTCCCTTATTCTCACGCTGGCGCATCACGGCGAGACCTTTGATGACGTAGGCCCGGTTCAGATCCTGTAGAGGAACGACGTCCGCCACGGTCGCGAGCGCGACGAGGTCGAGATCACGCAGCAAGGGCGGTTCGCTCATTCCGTTCGCATAACAGCCGCGTGCGCGCAGTTCGCGCGTCACCGCCACGAGCACGAGAAATACGACCCCCGCCGCGCACAGGTGGCCCAGGCCAGAGACGTCATCCTGCCGGTTCGGATTGACAACCGCGTGCACGTCCGGCAGCCGCACGTCGGCCTGATGGTGGTCGAGGACGAGAACGTCGGTGCCGAGTCTGCGCGCGACGCCCAGCGCATCGAAGCTCGTCGTGCCACAATCGACTGTGACGATGAGGCGGGCGCCTTCCTTGACGAGCAGATCTATCGCCGTCGCGTTCGGCCCATAGCCTTCGAAGATGCGGTCGGGGATGTAGATGCGCGCCGGCACGCCGTGATGCGCAAGGAAGCGCGCCATCAGGGCAGACGAGCACGCGCCATCGACATCGTAGTCGCCGAAGATGGCGACCGGTTCGCGCTTCTGAATGGCATCCGCGATGCGCGCAGCGGCCTTGTCCATGTCCTGCAGCACTGCGGGGTCGGGCATCAGCGCCTTGATCGACGGGTCGAGAAACACCGATACGCCGTCTGGCGTCACACCACGTGCGGCGAGCACGCGTCCGAGCAGCTCGGGCAGGCCGTGGTGCTGGCTTATGGTGAGTGCGGTGTTGAGTGCGGACGAGGCAAGCCGCTCTATCCACTGTGACCCGCGCGCCGAATGCGCGACGCCGAGAAAGGGCCTGTTCGAGTTGGAAACATCGGCGGGGATCTCGGCGACAGCCTCGCGGCTGCCCGCCGTCGCGCGCCTTTTCGTGATCGCCGCCATGAACGCCCCCATCACCCGAATCAGTAGAGGCAGTTCACCACCTGATGGCGGCGTGGGCGAGACGGCAAAGCCTTGTATCAACAGGAATACGGGTGACGGCCCGCAAAACTTCACAACAGGCAGAATATAGCTATCCTGCCCTCAAGCCGGGAACCGAGCCCCGATATCCCTGAAGCTGGTCTTGATGCGGCGCACGGTGCCGGTCTTGGAGCGCATGACGACTGTTTCTGTTTCAGCGAAGTCGCCGCGGAAGCGCACGCCGTCGAGCAGCGATCCATCGGTGACGCCGGTGGCCGAAAACACCACATCGGCGGACGCCATGTCCTCAAGGCGGAAGATGCGGTCGATATCCCCGATGCCCATCCTGGCGGCGCGGATGCGCTCGTCATTGTTGGAGGGCTTCAGACGGCCGTAGATCTGCCCGCCGATGCATCGCAGGGCCGCGGCCGCGAGCACGCCTTCGGGTGCGCCGCCCGATCCCAGATAAATGTCGATGCCCGTTTCACGCGCGTCCGTGGTCCAAATGACACCGGCGATATCGCCATCGGGGATGAGGCGGACGGCGGCGCCGGCGTCGCGCACGGCCTTGACGATCTCGGCATGGCGCGGCCGATCGAGAATGCAGGCGGTGATTTCCGCGACCGGCACGCCCTTGGCTTCGGCGAGCGAAATGATATTGTCCCCTGGGCTCCGATCGAGACCGACGACGCCGTCGGGATAGCCGGGGCCAATGGCGATCTTGTCCATGTACATGTCGGGCGCGTGCAAAAGGCCGCCCTTCTCCGAGATCGCGAGCACGGCGAGCGCATTCGGCATCGACTTGGCGCAGATGGTCGTGCCTTCCAGAGGATCAACCGCGATGTCGACTTCGGGACCCTCGCCCGAGCCCACTTCCTCACCGATGTAGAGCATCGGGGCTTCGTCCATCTCGCCCTCGCCGATGACGACGGTGCCGCGAATGGTGAGGCGTGCGAGCTCGCGGCGCATGGCGTCGACGGCGGCCTTGTCCGCCAGCTTCTCATTGCCCCGTCCCCTGAGGCGCGCCGCGGCGATGGCCGCGGCTTCCGTCACGCGCGCCACTTCCAGAACGAGTACGCGATCGAGTCCGGTGATCCGATCCTTGCTCATGTGCAGTCTCCTCATTCTGGCTGACCGTCAGGGCCGAGCCTCAAAAGCTTTCAATTCGTATCATCTTGGGTCGACCCGCGATCTTGCCATCGCTTTCGATCGCGTCGAGTGCCTTGCGAATGTTCTCTTCGGTGGTCTCATGCGTGATGAGAATGACGGGAGCGGCGACATCAGTTTCGCCGCGCGTATCGGGGGAGGCGTGCGGCCGGCGCTGCACGATGCTTTCAAGCGAAACCTCCCGGTCGCCCATGCGCTTGGCAATAGCCGCCATGGCGCCCGGCCGGTCGAGAACGGCAAGGCGAACGTAATAGGCCCCGTGATGCGTGCCGATCTTCGCGCGCTTATAGGGGGCGAGTTGCGCCACGGGACGCAGGAACGGCGGCAGTACCAGTCCGCGCGCCACGTCGATAATGTCGCTCGCCACGGCCGAGGCTGTCGGCAGCGCCCCGGCGCCCGGTCCGACGAGAAGCAGCGAGCCGGAGAAATCACCCTCGATCGCCACGCAATTGGTAACGCCCGAGACGCGAGCGACGGTTGCGTCCTGCGGCACCATGGCGGGATGCACGCGGGCTTCGATGCCAGACGGTGTGCGCTCGGCGACTGCCAGCAGTTTGATGCGGTAGCCCAGGTTTTCCGCAGCCTCGATGTCCGCCGCCGTGATCGTCTCGATGCCTTCGACGTGGATCTGGTCGAAGTCGACGAGCGTGCCGAAGGCAAGGCTCGCCAGCAACGCGAGCTTGTGCGCGGCATCGAAACCGCCGACATCAAATGCGGGATCGGCCTCGGCATAGCCCTTGGCCTGTGCATCCTTGAGGACGTCGGCGAAGGCGAGCTTCTCGTCCTGCATCTTAGTCAGGATGTAGTTGCAGGTGCCGTTGAGTATGCCGTAGACGCGGCGCACCTCGTTGGCGGCGAGCGCTTCGCGCAGCGTCTTGATGACGGGGATGCCACCGGCTACAGCGGCTTCGAAATTAAGTGAGACGCCGCTTTTCTCCGCCATCGCCGCAAGCTGCGCGCCGTGCTTGGCAAGCAGCGCCTTGTTGGCCGTGACTACGTGCTTGCCGGCGCGCAAGGCCGCTTCGACGGAAGCCCGGGCGACGCCTTCGTCGCCACCGATCAATTCAACGAAACAGTCGATCGAGAGATCCTTTGCAAGGCCGACCGGATCATCGAACCAGACGGCTTGGCCGAGTTCAACGCCGCGCGGTTTCGCACGCGTGCGGGCGGCGACGCCGGCGACGACGATGCGCCGCTGTAACGTCTCCGCGAGACGCTCACCATGAACCGCAATGAGTTGCAGCAGGCCGGTGCCGACGGTGCCAAGACCGGCAACGCCAAGGCGCAAGGGTGCGTTCATGGAAAGCTACTCGAGACCTACCGGATTGCCTTTTGAGGAATCGTAACGACGTTATGCCCGCTTTGCGGTGCCTCTGCGAAGAACTTTTTGATATTGCGGGCCGCCTGGCGCGTGCGGTGCTCGTTCTCCACGAGGGCAATGCGGACGAACCCCTCCCCGTACTCGCCAAAGCCAAGCCCCGGAGACACCGCCACGTCGGCCTTTTCGATCAAAAGCTTCGCGAATTCAACCGATCCGAGGGCCTTAAAGGGTTCCGGGATCGGGCACCATGCGAACATGGTCGCTGGCGGCGGCGGGATGTTCCAGCCCGAGCGGCCGAAGCTCTCGACGAGACAGTCCCGCCGCGCCTTGTAGACGCTGCGGATCTCTTCGACGCAGTCCTGCGGACCGTTGAGGGCGGCGGCGGCGGCGACCTGGATCGGCGTGAAGGCGCCGTAATCGAGGTAGGATTTGACCCGGGCGAGCGCACCTATGAGCCGTTCGTTGCCGACGGCGCAACCCATGCGCCAGCCGGGCATGTTGTAAGTCTTGGACAGTGACGTGAACTCAATCGTGATATCCTTGGCGCCTGGAACCTGCAGCACCGAAGGCGGCGGTTCGCTGTCGAAGTAGAGTTCCGCGTAGGCGATGTCGGAAAGGATTATGAGGCCGAGCTTTTTCGCCAGCGCCACGGCATCCTTGTAGAAGTCGAGGCTGGCGACCATTGCCGTCGGATTCGACGGATACGAAAGGATCATCGCAATCGGCTTGGGGATGGAATGCTTGACCGCGTGCTCGACCGCGCGCAGGAACTCCTCGCCTGTCCCGGCTGGCACGTGGCGCATGCCGGCTCCGGCGATAATAAAGCCAAACTCGTGAATGGGATATGTCGGATTGGGCACGATGACGATGTCGCCCGGCGCGGTGATCGCCTGCGCCATGTTGGCGAAGCCTTCCTTCGAGCCAAGCGTGGCGACAACCTGGGTCTCGGGATCGAGCTTCACGCCGAACCGGCGATCGTAATAGGCCGCCTGCGCGCGCCGCAGCCCCGGAATGCCCTTGGAGGCCGAATAACGATGCGTGCGCGGTTTGTTGATCGTCTCGACGAGCTTATCGACGATGTGCTGGGGCGTCGGCATATCTGGATTGCCCATGCCCAGATCGATGATGTCGGCGCCCCGTGCGCGGGCCGTGGCCTTCAACCGGTTGACCTCGGCGAACACATAGGGGGGCAGTCGTTTGATGCGGTGGAAATCTTCAGCCACGGAATGCCTCATCTCAACGCGTCGGGTCGAATGCGGGGTGCCGGGGACCGCGGGCGGACAAACTCGCAAGTCACACCGGCCCCGCTTTTGCCAGCCGCTGGCGGTCGCGATGTCGCGTCAAAGCAGAGGGGCACGACAGGGGAACGCGGCGCGCGCTAGCTGTTTACGCTCGCCGCCCCATAGACGTCCAGTGCGCTTGCCGCCTCTGCTATGGCGGGCGGAAACGCCGGCAGAGCGCAACCGCTGCCGCAGCCCAAAGAAGCAAGACCATGGAAATGTTGAAAGAATAAAATCCGACGCAATCTGCACATTGGCATGCGGGTTCCACGGCCTGCTTGAAAAGTTGCAGCAAATAGCCAATTAACTAGCTATCCGAGACTTCTCAGCTCCGGCTGAAGGCATTGGTCGAACTCGACCAACGGCGCCATTGTGGCCATGACTGCATCTGTTACATGCTAGGCTCTGAGTGAACCGGGACGTTCAAATGGACAAGCGCGCGGCCGAAGTGCCCGAACGGGACAACCCTTACACCATCCCATACACCATCAAGAACCCCGAGGAGTTCGCCCGCAACCTCCTGCGCTTCTACGAGGAGGGCGGTCGTATTGCGACCGCGTTCCTGGAGCGGTCGGACATGACGGCGACGCCGTTTTCGGCGGCCAGCGAATTCTCCGAAGCGGCCCAGACCGTCAACGAAATCACACAGATCTGGATGGCCGAACCGACCAAGCTGGCCGAAGCCCAGAGCGCGTTGATGAAGTCGTATGCGGAACTGTGGAGCAATACGCTGCGGCGCATGATGGGCGAGGACGTGGAGCCGGTGGCAGAGCCCGACCCCAGCGACAACCGCTTCAAGGACGCTGAATGGTCGTCCAACCCCTACTTCGATTTCTGGAAGCAGGCCTATCTGCTCACCACCTCGTGGGCAGAAAACATTCTCCAGCAAACCGACGGCCTAGATCAGCACTCGCGCCACAAGGCGGAATTCTACTTCCGGCAGATCACCAGCGCGTTGTCTCCGTCGAACTTCCCGACGACGAACCCTGAAATCCTACGCGAGATCTTCGCCACGAACGGCCGCAGTCTGGTCGCCGGTATCGAGTCCCTCGCACACGACATGAAGAACTCGGGCGACCTGCTGAAGATCACGCAGACCGATATTGGCGCGTTTGAGGTCGGCCGGAATCTGGCAACCACTCCCGGCAAGGTCGTGTTTCAGAACGAGCTTCTCCAGCTCATTCAGTACAGCCCCACCACCGACAAGGTGCGCGAGATTCCGCTGCTGATGGTCCCGCCGTGGATCAACAAATTCTACATCCTCGATCTCACGCCCGCGAAGAGCTTCATCAAGTACGCCGTCGACCAGGGCTTCACGGTTTTTATCATCAGCTGGGTCAATCCCGACGCCGAACTCGCCAGCAAGTCTTTCGAGGACTATATGGTCGAAGGCTTGCTGGCGGCGACCGACGCCGTACATCGCGAAACGGACCTGAAGCAGTGCAATGCGCTTGGATATTGCGTCGGCGGCACGCTTCTGGGCACGACGCTTGCCTGGCTCGCGGCGCGCGGCGAGACGCCGTACAAGTCCGTGTCGTTCCTGACGACACAGGTCGATTTCTCGGAAGCTGGCGACCTATTGCTATTCACCACCGACACGCAGCTCGAACTCGCTGGAAAAGACGATGTCCGAACGCGGCTACCTGGACGGATCGCGCATGGCCAACGTCTTCAACATGATGCGCCCGCGCGACCTGATCTGGCCCTACGTGGTGAATAATTATCTGCTCGGTCGCAAGCCGTTCCCGTTCGACCTGTTATTCTGGAATCAGGACTCGACGCGCATGTGCGCGACCAATCACGCCTTCTATCTGCGCGAGTATTACAACGAAAACCGTCTGGCCAACGGTGAAATGACCATGGCTGGCGTACGTCTCGACCTCGGCAAGGTCAATCTGCCGATTTACAGTCTGGCGACCAAGGAAGACCACATCGCGCCGGCCCGATCAGTCTATATCGGCGCGCGGATGTTCGGTGCGAAGGTCGAGTTCGTTCTGGCCGGCTCTGGGCATGTCGCGGGCGTGATCAATCCGCCCGACAAGGTCAAGTATCAGTACTGGACCGGAGGCGATCTTTCGAAGGAAAGTCTTGAGGAGTGGCTCGCCACCGCCAAGGAAAACCCCGGGTCGTGGTGGAGCAACTGGGCCCAATGGCTGTCGAAACACTCAGGTAACTGGACGCTGCCGCGCACGCCGGGCGAGACCCTCGGCGTCATCGAGGATGCACCAGGCAGCTTCGTGAAGGTCCGGTCATTCCCTTCGCCAATCGACGTGCCTGCATGAATTAGGCGCCGACGATGACACGCCGGCGTCTGGATTTGCGGCGCTGTACCGAGAAGACGAAGGCTAAACACCGGTGCGCGCTGAAATCAGGTCACGTGACCTCGAACTCACCTTCGAAATCCGCGGGCCACAATACGGTGTACTCATCGGCGTCCGCCAGCCTGAACGCTACAGCCATCGGATTGAGCCCGCGTTCGGCGGCCTTCTCAAGTGCCGGCTCGATCTTCTCAAACGTTTTCTTGGGATCGCCGGTGAGAATGAACAGATTTGCAGAACCTGATCCGATGTCGTGACCATCGACCTCGGCAATGCCGTCGAGTAGATCAATCAGGTAATCCTCGAGCGTTTCCAGTTCCTCCAGCGTCTCGCCACCCTCATCCTCGAACTGAACAACAAATTGATAGTCCATTGTCGGGCTCCCCACTTTCTTTAGAACTTAGTCGGACATGCTTTGCGTGCTTCACGCCCCCGCCGCAAGTCCCTGATCGAGATCGGCGATGATGTCGGCCGCATCTTCTATGCCGATCGACAATCTGACCACATCAGGCCCCGCGCCGGCCGCCTGCCGCTGCGCTTCGGTGAGCTGGCGGTGAGTTGTCGAAGCTGGATGAATGACGAGGCTACGAACGTCGCCAATGTTGGCCAGATGCGAGAACAGCTTGAGGCTGGAGACCAGCTTCACGCCGGCCGCGTAGGCGCCCTTGAGTCCGAATGCGAATACGGCGCCTGCCCCTTTGGGACAGATGCGGGCGGCAAGTTCGTGATTGGAACTCGACGGCAAGCCCGCGTAATTGACCCAGGCGACCGCTGGATGCCGCTCCAGATGGCTCGCGACGGCAAGGGCATTCGCACAGTGCTTCTCCATGCGCAGGGGCAGCGTCTCGATACCCGTCAGCAGCAGGAACGCGTTCATCGGGGCGATGGCGGGACCGAGATCTCGCAGGCCCATGACGCGGCAGGCGATCGCAAAGGCGAAGTTGCCGAACGTTTCGGCCAGTCTCATGCCGTTGTAGGAGGCGTTGGGTTCGACAAGCGTCTTGTAGCGATGCTTCGCGCCAAGCCAGTCATAGGTTCCGCAATCGACGATGACGCCACCGATCGAGTTGCCGTGTCCGCCCATGAACTTGGTCAACGAGTGCACGATGATGTCCGCTCCATGCTCCTTTGGCCGGCACAGGTACGGCGTCGCCAGCGTATTGTCGACGATCAGCGGCACGGCGGCCGACTTGGCGATGGCGGCGATAGCCGGAATATCGATGACGAGCCCTCCCGGATTGGCAATGCTCTCGATGAAGATTGCCTTGGTTTTGGGCGTCACGGCCGCAGCTATTGAGGCGGGATTGCCGGCATCCGCCCAAACCACGTTCCAATTGAATTTCTTGAAGGCGTGATTGAACTGATTGATCGATCCGCCATAGAGCTGGCGCCCGGCGACGAACTCGTCATCGGTTTCGAGCAGCGTATGAAACACCAGGAACTGCGCGGCGTGACCCGACGCGACCGCCAGCGCCGCCGTGCCTCCTTCGAGTGCCGCGACGCGGCCTTCCAGGACGCCTTGGGTCGGGTTCATGATACGGGTGTAGATGTTGCCGAAGGCCTCCAGGCCGAACAGCGCCGCGGCGTGGTCGGCGTCGTCGAACACGAACGAGGTGGTCTGATAGATCGGCGTTACGCGTGCACCTGTTGAGGCGTCCGGTGCGGCGCCCGCATGCACGGCAAGCGTGGAAAAATGGGGAGCGATCGGGTCGGCCATGGCCTCCTCCTGGACTCGCGGTTCGCGAATGTCAGAGAAAAGGGGAGGAGGCGCGGCAAAGTCAACAGCAGGCCGACGCGCAAAGGACGATCCGGTGCGACAACGATCGAAGAGGGAAGACCGTCCCCCGCGTAGGCGCGCCCTATCGCGCGCGTACGCCATTAAATGGGCGAAACGAGAACCTTAGATTTTCGCGATTTGACCGGCAGGCCGGCATGCCCAGCGCTTCAGCGCCCACTTAGGATGGCCTTCCATCCATTTCGCAATTTCGGGCTGGGCCCCCATCATGCACTGCATGGGCGTTGTCATCTCGGCTGAGTAGACGAGACTGACGTCCTTGCAACGGGAGGGATCTTGGATAAGGCAGACGGAAACGACGAGTTCGAGCATGCTAGCACCCTGCGATCTTAGGGCCCGCTCATGAGGGCCTGTTGCAGTTGTGGGCGCTTACTTCCCTTAAGAAGTTTTTTTGCTCTTGAAATAAAACTACCTTGAAATACGCATCTGCACAAGATTCAAACATGAGCAGTGGTTGCTCACATTTTAAACTGCACAAATCAAAGCCAATTGGCGCGCTAACACCCATTCGATGTCACTGAATTTCAACACTGATTTTATGTGCTGATGCGATTATGCTACATATCAAAATGATTGCATCGACTGTGTATAAAGATTGCCTGCTCAGTTATTGTGCGGCGCATCACCGTCAGACGAAAGCGACTCAAGGAATGAAATCAGGGCCTCCTTCTCCGACTCATCCAATCGAAGATCGCGGACAATGTTCGGGGCGAGCGACGGACGCAGGGTCAATCCACCGGCATAATGGTCGACGACGTCATGCAGTGTCTTGAGGCTTCCGTCGTGCATATACGGCGCCGTATGGAGTAACTCGCGCAAGCCGGGCGTCTTGAACTGGGGAAGGCCCGCGTCGCTTCCCGCCAGCGCGCCGCGCCCCGGGTCGGTCGACGGAAGGCCTATGTCGTGGAAGGCGTCATCCGTGAACCGCCAGCCGCCGTGGCACGCCACGCAACCGGCCTTGCCGACGAAAATGCTGAAGCCCGCCAACTCCTGCTGGGTCAAGGCCGCGTCATCGCCTGACACCCAGCGATCGAAACGCGTTTCCGGCGCGACGATGGATCGGACGTAGTCAGCCAGCGCTTTAACGATGAGTGGCTCGGAAATGCCCCGCGATACCGGGAATGCCTCAGCGAAAGCAGCCGCCATTTTCGGCTCAGCGCTGAGGCGGCGCGACATTTCCGCGAAGTCTCCGCTCATCTCGTCGGGCAACGTCAATGGAAAATGCACCTGGGCCTCGAGTGTCGGCGCCCGGCCGTCCCAGTAAAAGCTCTGCCCCCACGCCAGATCGAAGAGGTGCGGCGTGTTGCGCTGAAGCGGCCGCCCGCTGATGCCTTCAGCATTGGCCTTGCCGTCGGTGAACCCCTTGTCCGGCTGATGGCACGTGGAGCACGACCGGTCGCCGGCGCCCGAAAGCCGCACGTCCCTAAACAAAAGTGAGCCCAGGGCCGCACGCCGTCGAGCCGCCTCGTTTTGCAGGCCGGGGATAACACCGTCTCTCTGAAAGATGCGCCGCCACAAGGCGTCACGACCGTCGGACTCGCCTGCCTTCGGCGCTTCGGCGCGCGCTGTTCCACCAGGCGGCGACAAGGCCAGAAATGCGATCATCACCGCCGCCGCGCAAGCCAGTGCGGCGATCCATCGACCGGGGAGGCACGCGTCATGCCTTGGCACGCCCAGCCTCATCGTCATCGTCCACTTCACCCATCGCCGCCTGGAAGACCTCCAGCGCGGCGCCCGCATTCAGGATCGCAATGCCGACACCGACAATCAGGTCGGGCCAGGCCGACATCGTCGCAAACGTAAGCAATCCGGCGGCGATGATCGCGACATTCGAAAGAACATCGTTGCGCGCCGCAAGATATGCCGCCCGCGTCAGGCTGCCGCCGTGCGTCCGCACTTTCGTCAACAGCAGCGCGCACGTGGCGTTGACGGCCAGCGCACCGAGGCCGGTGATCGTCAGGATAAAAGGTTCAGGTGCGACCGGCGCGGCGAACTTCTCCCATGCCGTCCAAAGCGCGGCGATGCCCGGCACCAGTATCACGCCGGCAAGAAACACGCCCGTCCACTTCCGCCGCACCGCTGTCCAGCCGAATGCGATTAGCACGAGGATGTTTACGCTGGCGTCTTCGAGGAAGTCGACGCTGTCGGCGAAAAGAGAAACCGAGCCGATAGCCACAGCGGCGGCATACTCGACAAAGAAATACGCAAAATTGAGCGCCGCCACGATCGCCACGGTACGGCGCATGGACATACCGTTGGTCGTCCTCGATCGGGCGTCGATCATGGTCTCGCCTCTCGCCGCCGGCACACCCGCCCGGCCACTGCGCGTTTCGACCTAGAACCAATCCCCGGAAGGTTCAAGCCACGCGCCCTTGTGCGTTTCAATTGTCGAGGCCCTCGATTGGGGGCAAGGTGCACGGCCGCCCGGGTACGCAAGATATAAGAACTCAGATGCAAAACGCATTCGACCTAAGGCTCGCCGACACCACCATCTTTGCAGCACTGATGGAGGCCGCCCGCCGTCACGGTCGCGACAAGGACGTTCTCGAGGATGCCAACGGTCAATCCCTGACGTACGGACGGCTCATAACAGGCAGTCTAGTGCTCGGATCGCAGCTTTCGCGTCTGACACGCCCCAGCGAGGCGACCGGGATCCTTCTTCCCAACGTCAATGGACTCGTGATCACTCTGTTCGGGCTCAACGCCTTCGGCCGACAAGCAGCGATGCTGAACTTCACGTCCGGGAGCCGCAACCTCGTTTCCGCGGTCAAGACGGGACCCGTCCCCGTCGTCGTCACGTCGCGTCGCTTCGTAGCGGCCGCCGGGTTCGACGAGAGCCTCGCCGCGATCGCGGATACCCAAGTGACGGACGGTCGCAAAGTTCAGATCGTCTACCTCGAGGATGTTCGCGCGGTCATCGGCACTCGCGAAAAAATCGCAGGCGCGCTCCGTGCCGTGGTCGCGCCATGGCTGTTTCGCGCCCGGCCCGGCGCGTCGCAAACACCAGCTATCATGCTCTACACCTCCGGCACCGAAGGCCTACCCAAGGGCGTCGTTCTGACCAACGCCAATCTGGTCGCAAACGCCCGACAGATCTTCCAGCACGCACGGCATGTTCTTTCGCCAGCCGACATCGCGATGAACCCACTGCCGATGTTCCACTCTTTCGGCCTGACGGCCGGCACGCTCATGCCGCTGCTGAACGGCCTCAAGGTTGTGCTGTATCCAAGTCCTTTGCACTACAGGCAGGTGCCCAAGCTGATCGCTGCCACCAAAGCCACGCTGCTGTTTGCGACCGACACGTTTCTGCAGGGCTACGCACGCGCGGCGGCCCCATCGGACCTCGCCTCTATTCGCTACGTCGTCGCCGGGGCCGAACGAGTTAAGGATGCCACGCGACTCCTGTGGCAGAAAACCGGCACGGTCATCCTCGAAGGTTATGGCGCAACCGAATGCGCGCCGGTCATCGCCGTCAACCTGCCCAAGGCAAACCGGCATGGGTCCGTCGGACACCTGCTGCCCGGCATCGAGGCGCGTCTGGATCCGGTCGAGGGCATTCACGAGGGCGGCAAGCTCGTCGTGAAAGGTCCAAACGTCATGGCCGGTTACATTCTGGCGGATGCACCGGGCAAGCTCGTGGCGCCTCCCGGCGGGTGGCACGACACGGGCGACATCGTCACCATCGACGACGGCTTCGTCAGCATCCGGGGTCGTGCGAAGCGCTTCGCAAAGATCGGCGGCGAGATGGTCTCACTGGCATCCATCGAGGCCATGGCATCGAGCCTTTGGCCGGACAACACGCATGCGGCGGTCAGCCTTCCCGATCCGAAGAAGGGCGAGACTTCTCATGTTGATCACCGACAATCCGATGGCTGATCGCGACGCCCTGCTGATGCACGCTCGCACCGAGGGCTTTTCAGAGCTATGGGTGCCGCGCGCGGTGCTTTCGGTGGCGCAAATTCCGGTGCTCGGGTCCGGTAAAGTCGACTATGCCGCGACATTGGAACTGGCGCGCTCGACGCGCGCTCTGCTCTAGCACTGAGCTCTGTTATCCCTCCAACGCGGTGACGTCTTCCGAATGACTACAGAAGCGAATCGTTCGACAGCGTTCCCGCATGCAAGGCGCACGTTGGAGGCGGCCCTGCTAACCCCCATCCGCGCCATGCGCCTCGTTTATCTGCCGCTGCTGATGGTCTACTTCGCCTATGGCGCGCTCGGGCTGGTGGCGGTCGCGGACAGCTTCTGGGTAAAGAAGGAACTCACCCTGTCGCCGGCGGCGCTCGCCCACCTTGGCGTCTGGCTGACGTTGCCGTGGGCGACGAAAATGGTCTTCGGCGAACTCGTCGACACCGTGCCGTTGCTCGGCTCTCGCCGGCGGTCCTACGTGTTCCTCGGTGCCGGCCTTGTTGCCTCGGGACTTTTGCTGATGGCGGGCGCTGCGGGCAAATGGCTGACCTTCGCAACTCCCGAAAAGCTCTACATCGCAGCCCAACTCCTGACGGTGTTCGGCGTCGTCCTGCAGGACGTCGTGGCTGATGCAATGAGCACGGAGGTGGTGACGCGAACCAACCCCGATGGCACGCCACGTGCGACGGCGGACGTCGACCGCGATCTGGGCATGGTGCAGATCCTGGGCCGGCTCGCGCTGTCGATCGGCGTGTTCGCTGTTGCCGGGCTCGCCGGTTGGCTGGCGACCGCATTCACATACGACAAGGTGTTCCTGATCGGTCTCGTGATACCCATGATCTCGGCGAGCGGCGCTGCCGTGGTGCGCCTGGAATCGTCCGAGGAGCGGCCAACCGACTGGCGCATCCTTGGCGGCGGGCTTGCGTTCGGCATGGTGGTCACCGTGCTTGGATTGGTGGACGTGCCATTCAATCAGGAACTCGTTTTCGTCATCTCGCTCTGCGTCATCGTCGCTATGCTCTCGCGTGTCACCGCCGAAGTCGACCATGATGTGCGCATGCGGATCTTCTACGCCGCGCTCATCATCTTTTCCTTTCGCGCTGTTCCGGGCACGGGCGAGGGCTACCGCTGGTTCACGATCGACGTGCTGGGCTTCGACGAAGCCTTCTTCGGCACGCTGGCGCAGATCGGAGCCGGAGTAGCGCTGGTGGCAGCGTGGCTGTTGTCGGATGTTATCACGCGAATGCCGGTTGCCCGCGTTCTGCTGTGGCTGACCATTCTCGGCGCGGTCCTGGCTATCCCCAACATCATGCTGGTCTATCGGCTTGACCAGTGCACGGATCAGGTTCTGGGCCTCGACGCGCGCGGCATCGCCCTCATCGACAGCGCCGCCCAGTCGCCACTCGCCCAGCTCAGCATGGTGCCGCTTCTGACCCTGATTGCTGTGTATGCGCCGCCGTCCCACCGGGCGACATGGTTCGCGCTGATGGCGTCGTTCCTCAACCTCGCCCTCATCGCGGGGCAGCTCGCGACCAAGTACCTGAACTGGATCTTCGTCGTCGAACGCGGTTCGTACGACCAGATCGCGCCGCTGGTGGTGACGTCGGTGATTCTAGGTCTTGTGCTCCCGCTACTGGCAATCGTGGCATTCGGCCATCGGGTACGATGACGTTCCCCGGAACACCTGAACCGCTGCCATGGAATAGTTGCGTCACGGTCACGCAATCGGCGTGATTGTCCAGAAAACCGTCCGCAATCTTGACGCTCGACAGTGGTTGGATCATTCCAGTTGAGCGCATCGTGTCTCGGCCTTCTTTCCACCTCGGCTCACGGTCCGGGCGCCTATCGAGTGCCAACACTGCTCAGGATCCGAAGCCATGTCCACGCTCGTGACCGACGAGACGTCGCCTCCTGCCGTCGCCGCTCGTGCTCCTGCGTCGCTGGGATGGGCAATCCGCCGCGCCGCTCTTGGAGTTCGCAATCCTTTTTGTGGCCGTCGGCAGCGTTGCATGGCTGACGTATGCGTCGATCGATCCGAACTTGGAACCTGTCGACACCGACGAAGTTGCGGTCTCGCCCGTCCCCCCACACTGATTGACCCCACAGGTTCGAACCCAAACTGTTTCGCAGCGCAGTGAAAAACGTCTAAGGTATTAGCGGGCTGTCGCATGCATTGCGCAGCGGTATCGGCAGTCCTAAACGGGATCGCGACATGACCTTTTCAACGCTTATTCTCATCCTGCTCGTCGCGGCGCTGGCTGGATACGCCGGTTATATGATGGGTCGCGCTGCGGTGGCCAAGGAAAATCGCTACGCGAAGCCGTCACCGCTACCCGCACCGTTTGACCCGCAGGCATCCGACCCGGAACCCCAACGCGGGTCACGCGGAATCCCACCAGCCGCCTCGGCGGGCGGAGGATCGGCCGCTCGGCAGCCGCCAGCTTCAGCGGGTGGAACGGCGCCCGCGGGCACGCACGCCACGGCTGCTCCCAAGCGCGGCATACCGCCTCCGGCTGCTGCCGGCATTGCCGATCTCAGTGGCGGCAAGTCGAAGCGCGATTAAACCGGCGAGCAGCTTCAGCATCTGAACTCGTCCGGCCGATTGCGCTTTTGCGCAGCACGTATCATGATGCTGGTGCGACCGCAGTTCCTTAGTCGAAGGACACAGCGCGCGCGGGCCGAGACCAATAAGCTGGCGGTGGAATGTCTGAACAGCACAAGAACTTTCCGGAGTTCTACGTCACGGCGGCCCAGCCTTGCCCCTACTTGCCGGGCCGGCTCGAGCGCAAGTTGTTCACGCATCTTACGCAGGACAAGCCGCATGCACTGATCGACAATCTGCTTAAGGGAGGGTTCCGACGCAGCCAGAACATCGCCTACATGCCCTACTGCGACGGCTGCCATGCCTGCGTATCGGTGCGCGTGCTGGTCAACGAGTTCGAGCCCTCGCGATCGATGCGCCGCGTTTTGCAGTCGAATGGGGATCTCGTGCCGGCCCGCATACCGGCAGTGCCATCGTCGGAACAGTACAGCCTGTTCAGGCGCTACATTGATGCGCGCCATTCGGATGGCGGCATGGCTGACATGAGCGTGCTCGACTACGCCATGATGGTGGAAGACAGCGTCATCAAAACGTTCCTCACGGAGTACCGCGTGGCGCAGCCGGGCACCAATTCGACAACCGGCCCGCTTGCGGCCGTGGCGCTTTGCGATCGCCTCTCGGACGGCGTGTCGATGGTTTACTCGTACTTTGAGCCAACCGAAGATGCCCGAAGCCTCGGGACCCTCATGATCCTCGATCACATCGTTTATACCAAGCGGCTTGGTCTTCCCTACCTTTACTTGGGCTACTGGATCGATGGTTCCAAGAAGATGAACTACAAGACCAGATTCTGCCCTCAGGAGCGGCTTGGCCCGAACGGCTGGGTGCGCGCCGAGTCCGACTAGATCGGCGCGACCGGAGGCGAGGCGGCATCAGATTCGGACGCCTTCGTCTTGTTGACCACACCACGCAGGCGGTCCGCGAGCCAGTTGACGCTGCTGCACACGTCCGTCAGCGACGACATCGCCTGCTCGCCTCTCTTCAGACGGTGGTCGAGAGCGGCCATGGTGCGCCCGAGGCTCGGATCATCTTCCTCCAACCAAGTGTCGATCGTTCTGGCATATACGGAGGAAAGTCCGGCGACGCGCGCGAAGCCGAGTACGCCATCCGTGCCGACGCCGGCTGCGTGCAGCATCCAGGCCTGAGACGCCATCAGCCGCCGCAGCAGCTCCAAGTCGGCAGGGCGAGATGCCATGATCGACTTCAGCGCCGGCTTGTAGGGTGCCAGCAGGTCGAACCGCGTCATCAGCACATCGAAAATGCGGTCGCGGGCGGGCTGGTCCGGCCGGGGCTTGGGCGCCGCCGTGAGCACAGCATCATCGGCGGCGCGGGCAAACGCCGACAGAATAGCCACCTTCGATTGAAACACCCCGCGCAGTCCAGCGAGATCAATTCCCGCCATCTCGGCGATGTCGCGCAAGCTGACCTCGTTCCAGGGCTTCTGGGCCGCCAGCCGCATCGCCGCCGCGATCACGCGGCCCTTCGTCGTCGTTTCATCCAGCATGGAACCGGGCTCCATCGTTGCATCTTCGAACGTAAGGCTGCAGCCCCCGGATTGTTAGGCAGACCCCACGATATCGCTGCGGTGGCCCACAGCCGATTCTTGAACACAAACGCGTGATCGGGAAAAATTCCGTTGATTGCAATGTAATAAAGTTACATAAGTGGGTTGTTCGAACGTGCACTCACGTCGGACATTTCATGGTTCCTCGAACGGCCTGGGTACGCCAAGGTGCCAGCCTTGCCAGGTTATGTAGGATAAGCGGCCGCGAGCGCGGTAGACGGGTAGCCTCCACCCCCTACTTCGACAGCTCGCGGCTGCGATCCCGCGCTGCCAGGACGGCCCGCTTCATCAAGTCGTCGAGCCCCGGCTCACCCATCAGAACGGCAAGAGCGGCCGCGGTCGTGCCGCCCGGCGATGTCACGTTCTGGCGAAGGACGGCGGCGTCGACATCCGACTGGAACAGGAGTTCGCCTGCGCCCGCCACCGTCTGCCGCGCAAGTTCGCGCGCAAGATCGGCATCTAGCCCCGCACCGCGGGCCGCGGCTTCCAGGCACTCCGCCAGCAGAAACACGTAGGCCGGGCCGGAGCCGGAAACCGCCGTCACCGCATCCATAAGGGCTTCATCATCGACCCACATGACCTGGCCGACAGCCGACAGCAGTTCGGTGGCAAGAGCACGCTGCTCCGCGCTGGTCGCGGCGTTGGCGCAGCAAACCGTCATGCCTCGGCCGATGGCAGCCGGCGTGTTCGGCATCGCGCGGACAACGGCCGTGGCGGCGGCCAGATGCTTTTCGAAACTGGCGATGGAGCGTCCGGCTGCGATCGACACAACGAGCGTCTCGGGGCCCGCTATGGCGGCAAGCGGCGGGAACACCTGTTGCATGGCCTGCGGCTTCACCGCCGCCACGATGATGGATGGCGGTCGACGCAATGCGCCGACCGCTGCGACGGCGTCTATCCCCAGTCGCGCCAGAAGTACCGCGACGTCGGCCGGCGGCGACGGGTCCTGAACCATGACCGACGCCGGATCGAGGCCGCGCTCGACTAGCCCGGCGAGCAGAGCGCCGCCCATCTTGCCGGCTCCCGCCAGTAGCAGCGGACCATCGAGCTTCATTGACATAACAGAAAATCCAAGAGCGAGTGGCGCCTGTTGTCAGGCTTGGCCCTCGGTCTGGAACATGGTTGACACGAGAGCCTCGCGACTTTCCTTACCCGCCCACACGACGAACTGGAAGGCCTGGTAATAGCGCTCGCAGGCTTCGAGGGCCGCTTTGAGCATGGCTTCGCACTGGTGTGGGCTGACCACGGAACCGTTCAGCAACAGCGCGTGCCGGAACATGACAAGACCTTCCTGGGTCCACAGATCGAAGTGACCGAGCCAGAGCTGTTCGTTGATCTGCGCCACGAGGCGGTACATTTCGTTCAGGCGATTTGCAGGAACGCGGAAGTCGAATGCGCAGGCCAGATGCAACGCCTGCAGATCGTCGCGCCAATTGAGCGATACGTGATAGTCGGTCCAATTGCCGCCCACGACCAGCGTCAGTTCATCGTCGCCCGTGCGTTCGGTCGCCCAGTCGTGCGAGGCCGCGAGCTGCTCGACGAGATCAATAGGATTCGTCACGCGCTCGTAGCCCGGCTCTTGAGTTGCCATCGTAGGTCCTCGAAGGGTCGCCGCAGCACATGCGGCGGAGCGGTCATTGGCACGCGCCGCATCGAACGAGGGCGACGAAACATCAGCGCGTCACGAGTTCGCAAGGACGCCCGCCCATTGTCCACGGGCAAAGCGCGCGTAACACTAATCAATCCTGGGAAATGCGGCTTGCTTGCGACGACCCGCCGCCAACTGTTGAAAAGCTGTGAGAGAACTGTGGAGATTGCCGGCCTGCACTCGACGCGCGGACGATGTTCGTGGCGGCTGATTCAGGAGGCCTGTCGCGTCATCCCGACAGCTTGGCTTCGAGAGATGCGATGCGCGCCTCGAGTTGTTCGTTCTCTTCGCGCGCCTTGACCGCGATGGCCTTCACCGCCTCGAATTCCTCGCGCCGCACCAGATCCATGCCGGACAGAAACTTCTCGGCCTGCGCGCGCATTACGCTCTCCATCTCGCGCTGCACGCCCTGGGCTGCGCCGGCCGCATCGGTCATCACCTTGGCCAGTTCATCGAAGATGCGGTTGGTGGTCTGGGTCATGATGATGTCCTGAAGATGAGCCGGCTTGATGGCACGGATGCCTTACCCATTAAGTATGAGCGTTCCGACCGAAGGGTTCAAGACGACCTCCGTGGAAGTCGCCGCATTGACTAAACGGCAGCGTGGCCGGAAACGTGAGCCCCGTTCGTCGCCGACCCATTGATCAACCGTCGAGGCCCGCCGCAATGTCGCCGTTCGCCCTGCCATATCCAGCGATCGACCCCGTGGCCATTTCGATCGGCCCTTTCGACATAAAATGGTACGGCCTTGCTTATGCCGCCGGGCTACTGCTCGGTTGGACGTATATTCGCTCGCTGTTGGCGAGGCCTGCCCTATGGGGTGCGCGCGGCGCGCCCTTCCCTGTCGATCGCGCGGACGACCTACTCGTCTGGATCATGGTCGCAGTCGTCCTCGGCGGCCGCCTGGGTCAGGTGCTGCTTTATGATCCAACGTTCTACACGGCCAACCCGTCCGAAATCATCAAGGTCTGGAAAGGCGGCATGTCCTTTCACGGCGCGCTCATCGCCTGCGGCCTTGCAATCGTTCTGTTCGCCCGGACGTGCGATGTGGCGGCTCGGTCGGTTATGGATCTGTGCTGCGCGGGTGTACCGTTCGGCCTATTTCTCGGTCGCGTCGCGAACTTCATAAACTCGGAGCATTGGGGCCGCCCGACGGACACATGGATCGGCATGGTGTTTCCAAACGGTGGACCGCTTCCACGCCACCCCAGTCAGTTGTACGAGGCGGCACTTGAAGGCTTCGTCATGTTTGTGTTTTTGCGGCTGCTGACGCACACGTTTGGCGCGTTGCAGCGCCCGGGCCTCGTCGCCGGTGTGTGGCTCGCTTGGTATGCGGTGGCTCGCGCCATCTGCGAAGTCTTCCGCGAGCCCGAGACGGCACACGCACTCAATCTCGGTCCCTTCACCGCTGGCCAGTTGTATTCGGTCCCGATGCTTCTGCTGGGCGTTTGGCTGATCGCAACCGCTATGCGTGCAACGGCGACAAGCAAAGGTTCTGCATGACGGCGCTCGCCATTCCATTTCCGAAGATCGACCCGGTCGCCATCACGCTTGGGCCGCTTCACCTCAAATGGTACGGCCTCTCTTACATGGCCGGCTTGCTGCTCGGATGGCTGTATATCCGCCGATTGGTGGGCGACCCGCAGCTGTGGCGGCACGACAAGACGCCATTCGGGCTCGAAGCCGTCGATGATCTTCTGCTCTATGTCGCCATCGGCGTGATCCTCGGCGGTCGGATCGGCCACGTCCTCCTCTACCAGCCCGGCCACTACCTTCAGCACCCGCAGGAAATTCTCGCCGTTTGGAATGGCGGCATGGCATTTCACGGCGGACTGTTGGGAACGACGCTTGCCATGCAGATCTTCGCGCGGCGCAACAGCGTGTCCATGTGGAGCGTGATGGATCTTGTCGCCGCCACTGTGCCGATCGGGCTTTTCTTCGGGAGGGTGGCGAACTTCATCAACGCCGAGATCATCGGCTCGCCGTCATCCGTTCCTTGGGCCATCGTGTTTCCGGGCGCTGGTCCCGAGCCACGTCATCCGTCGATGCTTTATGAAGCGGCGCTGGAAGGACTGGCGCTGTTTCTGATCCTGCGCTGGTTCACACACCGCCAGGGCTCGCTGAAGTCCCCGGGCTTAACAGCCGGCATCTTCGTGATCGGCTACGGAGCCTTTCGCATCTTCTGCGAATTCTTCAAAATCACCGGAGAAAACATCATCGTAGAAGGGGCTCCCCTGACGATGGGCATGGCCTACAGTCTTCCCATGCTGCTGATCGGCTTCTACTTCGTTTGGCGCGCGCGGTCGGGCAAGACAGCATGACCTACGACCCGAATGCACGGCGCGATACGCCGCTCGCGCTCAAGCTGAAAAAACTCATCCGCCGCGATGGCCCGATCACTGTCCACGACTACATGCAAGCCTGCCTGCACGATCCGGAGCACGGCTACTACGTCAAGCAACCGGCAATCGGCGCCGCGGGTGATTTCATCACTGCGCCCGAAATCAGCCAGGTATTCGGCGAACTGATCGGCCTGTGGTGCGCCGTCGTGTGGTGGCAGATGGGGGCGCCGGAGAAGATCAACCTCGTCGAGCTTGGGCCTGGGCGCGGCACACTGATGAAGGATGTGCTGCGTGCGTCCAAAGCCGTGCCCGCGTTTCGAAATGCCGTCTCCGTACATCTCATTGAAACGAGCACGGCGCTGGCGGTCGAGCAGCGGGTTCGACTTGCCGGCTGCGATGTCGAGCCGACATGGCACCGCGCGCCCGACACCGTGCCGGCGGATGCATCGCTTTATATTGCAAACGAATTTCTCGATGCCGTTCCCGTCACGCAGAGCGTTTTACAGAGTGGCGAAGGGGTCGAGCGTGGCGTCGGCCTGGATGCGAGCGGACAGTTGACTTTCATGCGCCTTGGCCGACAACCCCCGACCCGACGAGCGCCTTCCCGCAACTGCCGAGGGAAGGATCTTCGAACAACGGCCACACATTCCTCTGCTCGACGCATTTCGATCGTGCACTGAACGCGCTCCGATAGCGGCGCTCGTTCTCGACTACGGGCATACCGAGAGAGCACCCGGCGACACATTGCAGGCGGTGCGCAATCATGTTGCCGAAGATCCGCTCTGCTCGCCGGGCGAAGCCGACCTGTCGGCGCAAGTCGATTTCGCCGACTTCAAGGAGCAGGCTGAGGCGCTCGGTCTCGCCGTCGACGGCCCGACAACGCAGGCCGAGTTTCTGGGCCGTCTCGGCATCATCGAACGCGCCTCGAAACTGATGAGCGCCAATCCGGTCAAGGCCGCCGGGATCGAAGCCGGCGTCGCGCGCCTCATCGCCCCCAACGGCATGGGCACGCGCTTCAAGGCGATCGGCGTTCGTACCTCCAACATTCCGAAGCTGCCGGGTTTCTAGTGCCTGCTCCTGCTGCTCCTTGCTCCTTGCTCCTTGCTCCTTGCTCCTTGCTCCTTGCCCTGCTCGCTCCTGCTCCTTGCTCCTTGCTCCTTGCTCCTTGCTCCTTGCTCCTTGCTCCGCTCTGCCCATTACCCAATTCGCCCCTAACTAACGTTCCCATGTCCAAACCCAATCCCATCACCTGCCCCGTGCTGGCTGCCATGCCCAATATCCGCCACGGCTTTTTCACCCGCGAAGGCGGGGTGTCGAACGGGTTATATGCGGGCCTCAACTGCGGGCTGGGATCCAACGACGATCGCGACAAGGTCGTCGAAAACCGCACCCGCGTCACCGCGCACCTGGGCGCCGCTGCGACCGACGTGCTGACGCTCTACCAGGTGCATAGCGCCGACGCGCTGGTCGTCGATGGCCCAATCCCTCGCGACAGCCGCCCGAAAGCCGATGCCGTCGTCACCCGCGTGCCGGAACTCGCCATTGGCGTCCTGACCGCTGACTGCACGCCAGTCTTGTTCGCGGATGCCAAGACCGGCGTGGTGGCGGCCGCCCATGCCGGCTGGAAGGGCGCCATCGGCGGCGTGCTGGAGGCAACCGTCGCGGCCATGGAGACGCTTGGCGCCGCGCGCGGGCACATCACGGCTGCCATCGGCCCGACCATCAGCCAGCGCTTCTACGAGGTCGGACCCGAGTTCGAGGCGGCGTTCACGGGGAAGGACCCGGCCTTCGCCCGCTTCTTCACCACGCCCGAGGGCGGAAGGGCGCTGTTCGACCTGCCGGGCTTCGTCGGCCACCGGTTGTCTGTACTGGGGCTTGCTGGGGTAGTTACTTCCGCACCCTGCACCTACGAAAGCGAATCGCTTTTCTTCAGCTTTCGGCGCGCCACACACCGTTCAGAGCCCGATTATGGTCGCCAAATCTCCGCCATTGTTGTGACCTAACTGCATTTTCCACAATCCAGAAGGGTCTGCAGCCTGCGTAATTAGGCGCGAACGCAGTTTGAAGGGGAAAGCGTCTGGACGCTCGATGGCGGGTTGGTTAGAGCGTTGAAGCCGTAGGGTACCGGACATCTTTGGGAGATTTTGGCCGCAAAGTCAGTATGACGGCCGCCGGAAAACAGCGGGTCACATAGGGGGACGTCATCGTGACGACCATTGTTTCTGCTGCGGCGTGGCGCGCTAACAAGACGTACACGCTGACTTTGCTCACCGCGCTGACGGCTCTTGCCGTGGCGGGGTGTGAAACCAGTCCAACTCTGTTCGGAAGTTCGGGCGACGCGACGACGCCGGTAGCGACCGATACGCTCGCGCCTCAACCGACGGGCCAGAAATCCAAGATCGCTATCGCTCCGGTCATCGGGGCTCCCGATACCGTCGCGAAACTGCTTCAGGTTCAACTTGGATCGGCACTCGAAAAGCAGAAGATCACCGTCGCCAAGCAGGCGACCGATCCTGCCGAATACACGCTACGCGGCTACATCGTGTCGGCCAAGGAAAAGACCGGCACCAAAGTATCCTACATCTGGGACGTCACCGATCCGACCGGCAAGCGCGTCAACCGCGTGACCGGGGAAGAGATCGTTGCCGGCGGCCAGGGCAAGGATCCGTGGGCCGCGGTCACGCCGCAGACCGTAGAGATGATTTCGGCTAAGACCGCGGGGCAGATTACAACGTGGCTACCGACGCAGTCGCCGGCCGGCGCTGCGGCAGCGGCTAAGCCTATTGCGAACAACGCGCTTCCGGGGTCGGCGGGTGCAGCACCGGTGCAGGCGGCGGCAGCCACTGCGGCCGCGGGGACGACGGCGGCGGCGGTCGCCACGGCGGGCCCGACCACGGGCAGCATTGCCCGGGCCGCTCCCGTAACGGCGATGGTGCCAAGCGTTACGGGCGCGCCCGGCGACGGAGGTATCGCGTTGACGACGGCGATCCAGCGCGAGCTGACGAAGAACGGGGTCGCACTGACCAGCGCGCCCGGCGGCCAGACCTATCAGGTCGAGGGCAAGGTTGCAGTTGGCCAGGGTAAGGACGGCAAGCAGCCGATCCAGATCGACTGGCACGTCAAGGATCCCACCGGCAAGAAGCTTGGAACGGTCTCGCAGAAGAACGAGATCCAACAGGGCTCGCTGGACGGCGCATGGGGCAAGACGGCTGACATGGCCGCCGCTGCAGCCGCGCAGGGAATCCTGAAGCTCTTGCCCCAAAGCAAGGTCAATTAGGGCCTGTAACTAGCCCAGACGCTTCAGACCCCGTCGACGAAAACCGCACAAGATACCAGGGCCCGGGTGCAAAACGCTCCCGGGTCTCTTGCGTTAAGCGCCGCCCGATTGCTACAAGCCCGTCGTGAAACCTTCGCAAGAGGCGCCCCATGCCGTTCGATGCCCGTGAAGACGGTGGCCGGAGCGGTCCGCGCATGAAGCTCGTTGCCGGCAATTCGAACCGGCCGTTGGCGGAGGGAATAGCCGCCTACCTCAAGGTTCCGCTGACCAAAAGCCAAGTCAAACGTTTCGCCGACATGGAGATCTTCGTCGAGATCCAGGAAAACGTGCGAGGCCAGGACGTGTTCATCGTTCAGTCGACGTCGTTTCCGGCGAACGACAACATGATGGAACTGCTGATCCTGATCGACGCTTTGAAGCGCTCCTCGGCCAAGCGCATCACCGCCGTCATTCCCTACTTCGGATATGCCCGGCAGGATCGCAAGCCCGGCCCGCGCACACCAATCTCGGCCAAGCTCGTTGCAAACCTGATCGAACGCGCCGGCGTCGATCGCGTTCTCACCCTTGATCTTCACGCCGGCCAGATCCAAGGCTTCTTCGACATCCCGACCGACAACCTGTTCGCCGCGCCTATCATCGCGCGCGACATCCAGGAGACCTCCAATCCGCGCGATGTCGTCGTCGTGTCGCCGGACGTCGGCGGCGTGGTGCGCGCCCGCGCCCTCGCCAAGCGCATCGATGCGCCCATCGCAATCTGCGACAAGCGCCGCGAGCGGCCCGGTGAATCCGAGGTCATGAACGTCATCGGCGACGTCGCCGGCAAGCGCTGCATCCTGATCGACGACATCGTCGATTCCGGCGGGACGCTTTGCAATGCGGCCGAGGCACTCTTAAAGTACGGGGCCACCGAAGTCAGCGCCTACATCACGCATGGCGTGCTGTCGGGTGGCGCTGTCAGCCGTATCCAGAACTCGAAGCTGAAGTCGCTCGTCATCACGGATTCGATCCTTCCCACCGAAGCCGTCAAGGCCGCCCGGAATATCCGCGTTCTGTCCATCGCCTCGCTGATCGGCGAAGCCATCATGCGCACCAGCCGCGAGGAAAGCGTGTCGAGCCTGTTCTATTGAGGTTCACGCACGCCGTAGGGCCGTTGCATGACCAAGCTGTTGGCTGCAATCACCTCCCGACCGATGCCCCCCGCCATGCCGGAAACATATTCGCGTGGCAGCGAGTTTAATTCGGTCAGCCGCTTCCCGACGATCATGACATGAGGCCTCGATGAGCACGTTCCCTTCGTTCGCCGCGCTCGCGGCCGCCGTGGCCATGCTTGCGCTGACCGGTCCCGTCTCGGCGGAGCCTTCGGGCAAGCAGGTCCGGCTTGCTGCGCAGGCCGTGGGCGGAAATGCGAATGCGGAAGAGGACCAGGCCAAGAAGAAAAAGAAGCCGCCGAACGCGTTTCAACCGGTTGCCCCCGGTAAACCCGCCGCGAAGAAGCAGCCGCCGGCGAAGTCGCAGCAGGCAAAGCCCAAGGTCATCGCCAAGCCTCCGGTCGCGAAGGCGCCGCCTGCCAAAACCGCACCCCCAGCAGCAGCCATGAAGGCCGTGCCTCCGGCTGCCGTAGTCAAGAGTGCATCACCGCCGCCAACCCTCGGCATCGCGCCGCCGCCGCGCCCCGGCCAGGTCCAGCCCGCCAAGAAGCCCGCACCCGCCATCGGCATAGCTCCGCCACCGTTGAAGCAAACCAAGCCGGTAACCCCTGTAGTGCCGCCCGTCACGCAGATCCCGGCGACGGTGGCGAAGCCCAATCTGCTGCGCCCCGTCGTCAAGCCCGCGCCGCGAGTGGAGCCGGCCGTAGTCAAGCAGAACTTCAAGGCGCCGCCGAAAGCGTCCGTGCGTCTCGATGACGTGAAGAAGAACCGCAAGGAAACCGTAGTTGCCGGTGGCAAGGTTCGCGTGATCAAGGAAGAAGACAAGCGCGTTATCGTCAAACAGGGCAACCGCACCTTCATACGCCACGACGAGTCTGAACGCTTTCGCCGCATCGCGCCCGACGCGCGCACGCTGCGACGTCCGGACGGATCCTACCAGACCGTCGTCGCACGGCGAGACGGCGTGCGCGTCTACGACGTCGCCGATCGCAACGGGCGGCTTCTGTATCGCTCGCGGCGTTATCCGGACGGACGGGACGTCGTGCTGATCGACAACCGCCACTACTACCGTGAGGAGCGATATCGCGGTCGTGATCTGGCGCTCGGCGTCGGCATCGGGCTAGCGGTCGGCGCGGCAATCGTTGCCCTCGCCCCGCCGGTCATCGAGATCCCACGTGAAAGATACATCGTCGAATACGACCGCGCGTCGGACGAAGACATCTACGAGGCACTGACCGCGCCGCCCGTGGAGCGATTGGAACGCATCTATTCGCTGGAAGAAGTCCGCTACAGTCCGGCGCTGCGCGACCGCATGCGCCGCGTCGATCTCGAAAACGTCACGTTCGACTTCGGCTCGTGGGAGGTCGGTGCCGATCAGGAACAGGCGTTGGCCAAGATCGCGGGCGGCATCAACCGCGCGCTCGAGGCCAACGGCGACGAGATCTTCATGATCGAAGGCCACACCGATGCCGTCGGCTCCGAAGACGACAACCTGTCTTTATCCGACCGCCGAGCGCAGGCCGTAGCCGAGATCCTGACGACGAATTTCGGCGTACCGCCGGAAAACCTCGTCACGCAGGGCTATGGCGAGGAGTACCTGAAGGTCCAGACCCAGGAACCCGAGCGCGCCAACCGTCGCATCGCCGTGCGTCGCATCTCGCCGCTGATGTCGAAGCAATTTCGCGAAGGTGCCGGCGAGCAGCCCGACCCGCCCGAGCAGCAGCACTAGTGCTGCTCACTGCACCTTGAGCGCATGCCCAATGACCTTGCGCATGAGCGAAGGCAGTGCGGCCTTGTCGAGATCGCGACGGGCGATCCAGTGGCAGCGTTCGGGCGAGGCCCAGAAGGTAAGTTCGCTGCCTGCGGGAACGATCGCGCGCACGACTTGAAGCTCGAGACGGAAATGCGTGAAGGTGTGCACGACAATTCCCGGCACCGGCCACCAGTCGCCGCGCACGGGCGCGCCGGTGAGGGCCATGCCAGTGGGCAGTTCTTCATCGGTCCAATCGGTCGACGGTACCTCCAGCATGCCACCGAGAAGCCCTGCGTCCGGCCGTTGGCGCAGCAGCACATGGCCATCCTCGCTCAACGCCAGGAAGGCGAGACCATAGCGCACCGGCCGCTGGGCCTTCTGCATTCGTCGCGGCAATTGCGCCTCGATGCCGAGGGCGTGAGCATGGCAATCCTGCTGCAGCGGACACATCAGGCAGGACGGACTTCGCGGCGTGCAGATTGTGGCGCCGAGATCCATCATGGCCTGCGCGAAGTCGCCCGGCCGCTTCGCTGGCGTTAGCGTTGCTGCGAGCCGTTTCAGTTCGCGCTTGGACTGGGGCAGCGGGTGTGTCATGGCAAACAGTCGTGAAACGACCCGCTCGATGTTGCCGTCGACGGGAGTGGCGGATTCGCCAAACGCGATAGCGGCTATGGCGGCAGCGGTATAGGGGCCGATACCGGGAAGTTCGCGCAGTTCAGCCTCAGTGCGTGGGAATTTCGCGCCGGGCAACGCCGCGACAGTCTTGGCGCAGGCATGAAGATTGCGGGCGCGGGAGTAGTAGCCAAGGCCCGCCCACATGCCCAGAACATCTTCGCGGGCCGCGGCGGCAAGGTCATTTACGGTTGGCCAGCGCGCGAGAAACTTCTGGAAGTAGGGAATGACAGCCTTAACCGTCGTCTGCTGCAACATGACCTCGCTGAGCCAGACCGCGTAGGGATCGGATTTACGCCGGGGCGCAGCCCGCCACGGCAGATCCCGCCGCTCGGCGTCATACCAGTTGAGCAGGGCGGCGACCGTATCGGGACCGGCCGGCCTCAGCGGAAGTTGCTTTCGTACAACAACCGTCACATGACCCCCTTCGCGTTCATACGCAAATCAATGCTCTGATGGTCGGGTACGCAGCACATACGCGCAACGCGCAGTTCGAGGCCGCCGCCACGATGCTCACAAGAAAACGCAACTCTCAGGCATCTGCTCCTGGTTCGCTCCCCGCGCGATCGAACTACCAGCCGGTTTCCAAGCGGAACTACGTCGCCGCGCGCACGGTTGGATCGTATGTTCCCGCTCTGACCCGCAAGGCTTTTGAGAAGTATGGGTTTTCGACGGCCGTGCTATTGATGGACTGGGACAAGATCGTCGGCTCCTCCCTCGCCGGGGTGTGCCTGCCCGAACGCCTCAAGTGGCCGCGCGGCTTCGAAAATGCCCCTGAGGCCGATGCCGGCGGCGAGGCCCGTCCCGGCGCAACCCTGATTCTACGCGTGGATCCGGCGGCAGCCCTCGATATCGAGTATCGGACCCGCCAGGTCATCGACCAAATCAACAGCTATTTCGGATACGCGGCCGTGGCGGCACTTCGCCTGATCCAGGCCCCGGTAGCCCCCCAGCAGCCCGCGCGGGCGACGCTTGCCGCCTTCCAGCCCCAGCCGGGTCCAACTGTTGGCGCCGAAGACCCGCTGGGCCAGGCGCTGGCCCGGATGCAGGCCGGCCTGCGCGCGCGCGGAATGCGCGTCTGAACAGCCACCGATTGCGGCCATTACGAGCTATTCAGTTGGCATTCATGCCGCTTTTGCCTTAATGCGGCGTGCGGCCCGTGCTAACGGCCGTTGACAATCCCGAAGCGGCGCCGGCCGCTCGCCGATCGCTCAGGAGCACCCCCGTGTTGGATAAGCCAGAAGCCCCGTTCACATTTCGCCGCCGCTCCCTTTTGATCGCGACAGGCGCGGGTTTCATCGCAGCCAGTCTTTCGGGCCTTTCCGGAGCGGCGTTCGCCGATGCCAAGGGCCCCGCCGAAGTGCCCGTCGAGGAACTGATGAAGGCTACCGACTTGCCCGATCTGACCATGGGGCCGGCGGACGCCAAGGTCACGATCGTCGAGTTCGCATCGATGACATGTGGACACTGCATGCATTTCCACACTCAGGTCTTTCCGGAACTGAAGAAGAAATACATCGATACCAACAAGGTGCGATTCGTCTTCCGCGAGTTCCCGCTCGACCCTCGCGCCTTCGCCGCGTCGATGCTCGCGCGCTGCGCCGGCGGCGACAAGACGTTCCCGCTGATCAGCGCTCTGTTCGAAACACAGGCCGACTGGGCCTTCGTCAAGGACAACCCCACGGCGAAGCTGTTCGAAGTTTCCAAGCAGGCAGGCTTCACGCAGGACACGTTCGACAAGTGCCTTACCGATCAGGCTCTGCTCGACAAGCTGACCGCCAACCATCGCCGCGCCAGCGAGGTGTTCGGCGTCGCTGCCACGCCGACGTTCTTCATCAACGGCAAGAAGCTCACTGAGCCACCGACCATCGAAGGCTTCGACAAGACGCTTGAACCACTGCTGAAGTAGCAGGAGACGTTCGCTGCCAGCGATCCGACCATCCAGAGCGGCAGCAGCCCTGATTTCGGCGGCGATGTTCGCGTCGGCGCTTGGCGGCTGCACGAACGACCCGTCATCGCTGGGGGGGCTGTCGACCTCGACCGTATCGACGGAGCAGGCCGCAGGCGGCTCGGCCTATGCCGACGCTTCGACAGCCGCGGCGCCGCAAGGCGCGGGTGGCTTCAACCCGTTTTCGGATCAGACTGGTCCTGCCCCCGGCGGCCGGGTGGTCATTGCCAATCCGACGATCGCCGACATCATGCAGACCAGCGGCCTGCCCGAAATGTCGCTTGGCCGTGCCGACGCGCCCGTCACCATCGTGCAGTACGCATCCCTCACCTGCCCGCACTGCCGCCACTTCCACGCGACGACGTTTCCCGAACTGAAGCGCATCTACATCGACACCGGAATGGTGCGTTACATCCTGCGCGAGTTCCCGATCGGCAAGCAATCCGGCAACGCGACGATCGCCCTGCGCTGCGCAGCGCCGGACAAATACGTCACGCTGTACGGCAAGTTCATGGAGCAGCAGGCGTCGTGGGTGAGCCAGGAAGTGCGGCTTGAACCGATCTTCGCCGTCGCCCAGCAGGTTGGCCTGACGCGGCCTGAGTTCGATGCTTGTCTTCAGAACCAAACCCTCGTCAGTCAACTGAAAGCGGTGAAGGAGCGCGGCCGCATGCTCGGCATCATCGGCACGCCCAACTTCTTCGTGCAGGGCAAGCTCGTGAAGTCCGTGCTGACGATGTCGGAGATAGAGGCCATGGTCGATCCGATATTGGCTGGCGGCGCTGCGATAGCAGCTGAACGCTAGTCCTGCTTAACCCTTATGACCCCTCGGACACCCAGATTGCGACCCGATCTATGCTGCGGCGCACCCGCAGCCTTCCGTTTCGTCCTGAAACCCGAGGTAGCGCTTCTGGTAAGCCGCCACTGTTGCGGCATAGGCCAGAAACATTCTTGGGCCTAGGGCCAGCCCTCCGAGTGAAGTCCCCGCCCGCAGTTTGTTTCCGCCGCGCTGAACCGCGGCAGTCAAGGCCGGTGCGCGTCTCCCTCACCCCAGCCGTTCCTTCTCGCGCGCCAGATACGCACGCTGCGTATCGGTGATGTAGTCGCGCACGACGGGTACAGCGTCTCGCTTCTTGGCCAACTGCATGTGGAAGACGAGCTGGCTGCCGGTGCGGAACATCATCTCCGCGCTGATCAGGTAGAACTCCCACATCCGGCAGAATCGCTCGTCGTACATTTTCGCGACCTCCGCCCGATTGGCCTGGAAGCGCTGATCCCAGTGGGCGAGCGTCTTGGCGTAATGGATCCGCAGGAATTCGAGGTCCGTGACCCACAGGCTCTTCTGTTCGACGGCTGTAAAGACTTCCGACAAGGCCGGCGAGTAGGCGCCCGGAAAGATGTATTTGCGAAGCCAGGGCGAGGCCGTGCCGGGCGGACTCATGTGGCCTATGGAATGCAGCAGCATCAGGCCTTCGTCGGTCATCAAGTTGTTCACCTTGGCGAAGAACTCGCCATAGTGATGCACACCGACGTGCTCGAACATGCCGACCGAGACAATACGGTCGAACCGCTCCGTGACCTTGCGATAGTCCTTCAGTTCGAACCTGACGCGGTCGGAGACGCCGAGCTGTTTCGCCTTCTCGTTCGCCAATGCGCATTGCTCTTTCGACAGCGTAACGCCGAGCACCTTCACGTCTTCCATACGGGCCAGGTAGAGCGCCATGTCACCCCAGCCGCAGCCGACATCGAGCACGCTCTGTCCCGGCTTCAGGTTGAGTTTCGATGCGATGAGGCGGAGCTTGCTCTGCTGGGCCTCCTCAAGCGTATTGTCGTCGCTTGTGAAATAGGCGCAGGAATACTGCATGCCCTTGTCGAGAAAGAGCCGGTAGAAATCGTTGCCGATGTCGTAGTGGTGGGCGACGTTCTGCTGCGCCTTGCCGATGGGATTGGCCTGCTGGAACCGCTTCAATCCGCGCGATACCCGCCGCAGCAGCTTCTGCAACGGATAAGACCCGAGCGACAGGCGATTGACCGAAAACAACGTCAGGAAATCCCGCAGCGTCGAGTTTTCAAAACTCATCCGGCCGTCCATGTAGGCTTCGCCGGCGGCCAGTTCGGGATTGAAGAACAGCGATTTGTAGAGCGTGGGGTCGGTCAAACGCATGGTCACGTTGGGGCCGGGCGCAACGCCGCCGAACGTATGCGTGCCGCCCTCGGCGTCTATGACCTTGAGGGTGCCCGAGCGGACGAACGATTTAAGCATATGCGACAGGGGAAACACGGACACCTCGCCAATCTGGAGGCAAGCCGGAGCAATTGTCCGGCTTGCGACTGAACTTTCGGCCGACCGTATATGGAACGGTGTACCGGCGTTAGCTCCAGAAGGTCCATTTCCCCGGCTTTGGCAAGCCTGGCGGTGCGGTCGTGCCGGCCGGCAAAAGCGCGCTACCTCACTTTTCGGGCAGCCAAGAGGCCCAGATAGTGCTGCAGCACGGCGGCTCCCGCGATCGAGGTGATGTCGGCGTGATCGTACGCCGGGGCGACCTCGACGACGTCGGCGCCGACGATATCGAGGGACTCCAACCGGCGCAGGATCATCAGCGCCTCGCGCGATCCATGACGCGACCGACGAGATAAGCCCGCTCGGACCGACCCGACGGCGCAATCCCAGCCGCGTCACACTTTCGATCAACGCCACGTTCATGAACCTTTGGCTGGCGGACCGCCTGCCGAAGTTTCGCGACTAGCACACTGCTTGCGAACTCGAAATCTCGATCCACGACGACAGTGGACGTGGCGGTAACTCCCGCGCCGACCTGCGGATCGTCCTTGCCGACGAGCACGACGACAATCCAGCGCTGACCAAACTCGTTTCTCTCATCATCATCCCAGTGTGCTCGCCAAAACTCGCGCGTGGGCCCCAAGCTCTGCGCACGCCCCGGGATCTGGCGCGGCACCGCCTGCTGCACGAGAACACAACCGCCTGGTGGGAGGAGTGGATCGCCGCAGAGGGCGTCGGCGGCGTCGATGCCAGTGAGGGCGCGATGTTTCACGACCCGTCACTGGCGATCCGCGAAGCAGTCAACGGCGGCGGCGTCGCCCTGGCCGACAACATCATGGCCGAGGATTTTCTGGCTCGCGGCCTGTTGGTGGCGCCGTTCGACGTGCGGCGACGAATCGCCAGCTGCTATAGTCTCGCGCAACGCCCTGGCGCGTCGGCGCTGCCGGCGGTCCGCCAGTTCCGGGAGTGGCTGGCGCTGGAAATCGCACGGCACAAAAAGGCGATGAAGCTCTAGGGTCATGACTTAACCGGCGGATATCTCCTGAGCCCGGCTTTGCTCGCAACGCCAGAATCGGGCGAATGTCGGCACAACTGGGCGCCTCCGGGATGCCACATCTGCCTTGCAGGGGCTTATTCCATAGCTGACGCGACGCAGTGAAATTGGCATCCTATTTCACGCAAGGTTCGAGAAACGCGCATGAAAATCAGCCGTTTGAGGCTACTTGGGTTCAAGTCCTTCGTCGAGCCGACGGAACTCGTGATCGAGCCGGGGCTGACCGGCGTCGTTGGACCGAACGGCTGCGGCAAATCCAATTTGCTCGAAGCGCTTCGCTGGGTTATGGGCGAAACGTCCCACAAGAGCATGCGCGCCGCCGCCATGGACGACGTCATCTTCGCCGGCACCAACAACCGACCGCCGCGCAACATGGCCGAAGTCACGATGTTCCTGGATAACGCCGAGCGCCTGGCGCCGGCCGAGTTCAACGACAGCGAAGTCATCGAGATCACCCGGCGAATCGAACGCGACGCGGGCTCTGCCTATCGGATCAATGGTCGCGACGTGCGGGCCCGCGACGTCAAGATCCTGTTCGAGGATGCCGCAACCGGCGCGCGCTCGCCGGCCCTTGTGCGCCAAGGCCAGATCTCCGAAATCGTCAACGCCAAACCCGAGCAGCGCCGCCGCGTGCTGGAGGACGCAGCCGGCATCGCCGGTCTGCACTCGCGGCGTCACGAGGCCGAGTTGCGGCTGCGGGCCGCCGAAGGCAACCTAGCGCGTCTGAACGACATTCTCGGCGCCCTTACCTCACAGATAGAGAGCCTGAAGCGCCAGGCCCGCCAGGCCCGGCGCTACAAGGAGATCTCGACCGAGATCCGCAAATCCGAAGCGCTTCTTTGCCATCTGTCGTGGGCCGATGCGCAGGCTCAGGTCGATGCCGAGGAAAAGAACCTCACCGACGCCCTGACGAGGCTGAGCATGGCGGCGGAAGCCGAGTCGCAGGCCTTGCGGCGCGAGGCGGAACTCGCCGAATCCGTGCAGCCGCTGCGCGTCACCGAAGCCGAGAAGGGAGCCGCCCTCGGCCGCATCAAAATTGAAAGCGAGTCGTTCGAGCGCGAATCCCAGCGCGCCATGGAGCGCCAGCGCGAGCTGGCCGCGCGCGCCGAGCAGTTGGAAAAGGACATCGCCCGCGAGACGAGTTTCATCGCGGAGGCCCGAGAGATCGTGTTGCGGGTCAAGGCCGAGATCGAAGCGCTGGCAGGGGACGAGGACAGCGCCGAGACGGCCGAGAAAACTGCGCGGAAGGGGCTCGAAACGTCCGAAGCCGAACGCGCTCGTGCCGAAGCTCAACTGACCGAGATCACCAATCGGGTGGCCGAGGCGCGCGCCAAGCGTCGCAGTCTGGAAACATCACGTCGAGAGCGCAGCGAGGCCGTCGCCAAGATCGAGCGGCAGCTGACCGCGCTCGGGACCCAGACACGCGAAGTCGCCGGCCGAGCCCCCGACACGATCAAACTCGCCCGCACCACCGAACTTGGGCAACAGCTTGCGGCGGAGATCGAGGAGATCGAAGCGCTGACGCTGGAGGCCGAGTCGAACGTCCAGACGCGGGCCGAGGCTGCCCGTCAGCACCGCGAGGAAGCGGCGGCGACGCGACTGCTGCTGAGCGTAATGCAGACCGAGCGCGAAACGCTGATTAAACTGCTCGTCCCCGTGCGCGATGACGACGTACCACCGATCGTCGATTTGGTGACCGTCGCGCCAGGCTACGAAACAGCGCTCGGCGCGGCACTTGGAGATGATCTCGAAGCGCCCGCGTCAAGCGATGCACCTGTGCATTGGCGGCGTCTGGCGGCTCCGCCAATCGACGCGCAGTTGCCCGACGGCGTGATGGCGCTCAGCGCCTTCGTCGACGCACCGCTCGAGTTGCAGCGACGCCTGAGCCAGGTCGGCGTCGTGGCGCGGGAAGTCGGCATTCTGCTTCAACCGAGCTTGAAGCCCGGCCAACGGCTGGTGAGCATCGAAGGCGACCTGTGGCGTTGGGACGGGTTCGTTGCGATTGCAGGCGGGGCAACGCCGGCCGCCCAGCGCCTGTTCGAGCGCAATCGCCTCGACGACATCGAACGGCGTGAGATCGAGACTCGATCGGCCGCCGCCGCGCTTCTGGCAGATGAGACCGCAGCAAACATCGCGCATGCCGCTGCCGAGACTGAGGAACGCCGCCTCCGCCAGCTCTGGCGGGAGACGCAAACCCGGATGTCGCAAACCCGCGACGCCCTTACGCTGATCGAACGGCAGGCCCGCGAAACCGAAACCAAGCTCTCGGCGATTTCCGAAGCCCGTGCCGCGGCCCAGGACGATCTTGTCGAAGCCAATGAGCGGCTTGCCGAAGTGGAAGCCGCCATTTCCCTGTTCGACGAGGGCGAGGATCTGGAGCCGATCGTGACGGCGGCGCAAGCCAAAGCCGCCGAAGCCCGCAACCATGCGGCCGAAGCCCGCGCTCGCCTTGCGGCGCTCGAAGGCGAGCGTCAACGGCGCGCCGAACGGATCGCCGCGGCCAACACGGAGCGTGATCGCTGGACAACGCGCAGTAACAGCGCCGAGCAGCAGGTCGGCTCCCTCGAAAGCCGCCGCACCGAGGCAGTCAAGGAACTGGAGACGCTCGCGGATCTGCCGGCTTTGATCAAGGACAAGCGCCAAAAGATCCTGTCGGCGCTGGCCACCGCCGAGGAGGCCCGGCGGAATGCCGCTGACGCCCTAGCGACGGCTGAAAACAATGTCCGCGCGGCCGTCCAGACGCTGAGAGCCGCGCATGCGGCCGTATCGGAGGAACGCGAGACTAAAGCGCGCACCGAAGCCCGCCTCGAAGCCGCGCGAGCACGCCGTCAGGACGAAGCGCGACGCATCCGCGAAACGTTCCAGGTCGCGCCGGAGAACTGCCTGACTCTGGCGGGACTGTCGCCTGGCAGCAGCTTGCCGTCGCTCGCAGAAATCGACCGTCAGGTGCAGCGCCTCAAGGGCGACCGGGAGCGGCTTGGCGGCGTCAACCTTCAGGCCGATGAGGAACTGACCGTCCTGCAGGCGCAGGCGACCGCCATGGAAACCGAGCGCGACGATGTCGATCAGGCGATCTCCAAGCTGCGCGGCGCCATCGTCCAGCTGAACAAAGAAGGCAAGAAGCGCTTGGAAGAGGCGTTCCACACGGTCAACAGTCATTTTCAGCGGCTGTTCACCACGCTCTTCGGCGGCGGCGACGCACGCCTCGAAATGATCGCTTCGGAGGAAGATCCGCTCGAAGGCGGCCTTGAAATCATCGCCAAGCCGCCGGGAAAAAAACCAGCAACCCTGTCGCTCCTATCGGGCGGCGAGCAGACGCTGACGGCGCTATCGCTGATCTTCGCAGTGTTCCTGACCAACCCGTCGCCGATCTGCGTGCTGGACGAGGTCGATGCACCGCTCGACGATGCCAACGTGGACCGCTTCTGCACGCTGATGGAGAGGATGGCCGAGGAGACAGCGACGCGCTTCCTCGTCATCACACACCACCCGATGACCATGACCCGCATGAACCGCCTGTTCGGCGTCACCATGGGCGAACGCGGCGTGTCGCAGCTCGTTTCCGTCGATCTCGAGACGGCGCAGAGGTTCCGCGAAGCGGTGTAAAAGCGGCGACAGGGGCACAGGTACACGATCGATGTGTCAACCGCGATCGACGGCGTCGTTGGTCTGGGCTGATCGGAAGCTCCGATTAGCTTTGGCAAATCCGACTCTTCCTGCCGCGCCACAGCGGATGCCGGTTTGCCCGCCTACCCTGCGCGGTTTCGCCGTACCCTCTTGTTCCACCGCTCGGGTCAGGCTTGCTTGACACCCCTATGGGTGCCTCATATGGTGCGGCGCGTTTGGGGGGCGACGCCTTCCAAACTGCTTCCTGTCAAGGAATGTCAAATGCCGAATGCACCCGACGGGTCAAATCCTGACAAAGGGGAGATGAGCCTGGAGGAGATCGCCGAATTCCAGCGGCGAACGAACGATCTCGGCATGAGGATCGAAGGGAAGCACGCCAAAAAGAAGGCCGAAATAACGGCTCAGGAAGACAAAGCCATGCAGGCGCGGGGCATGGCTTACGGACTTCGGATGTCTACCGAGTTCGTAGCGGCAATCCTCGTTGGGGGACTGATCGGATGGAGCCTCGACAAGTGGTTGGGGACGCTTCCGTGGTTGTTCCTCGTGTTCATGGTTCTCGGCATGGCCGCTGGCGTACTCAATGTGACCCGGGCCTTCCGCAAAATGCAGGCCGAAATCAAGCGCCAGACGGGCGGCAATATCGGTCGGGATGTTCGCGGTGACGATGACGACGACTGATCGCAGGGGTTGAGACGTGGCAGCAGAAGAAGCAGGCGCGCATGGCGGCTCCGGAATGCCGGATCCTATCCACCAGTTTGAAATAAAGCGGTTATTCCCGCTCGAAGTCTTCGGCATTGACGCGACCTTCACGAACTCGGCCCTTTTCATGGTTATTGCTGCCGCGTTAGTCGTCAGCTTCCTGCTCTGGGCCATGAGCGGCCGTGCACTGGTGCCGACCCGGCTACAATCGGTCGCCGAGGGCCTCTATGAGTTTGTGGCCAACATGGTCCGCGAGAGCATGGGCGAACAAGGGATGAAGTTCTTCCCGCTGGTGTTCACTCTTTTCATCTTCATTCTCGCCCTCAATATGCTCGGTATGATACCCGGCGCCTTCACGGTGACGAGCCATCTGGCGGTGACGGCTGCCCTTGCAGGCTTGGTCTTCCTGACCGTGCTGGCTGTCGGATTTGCGAAGAACGGACTTCACTTCTTCAATTTGTTCGTACCGTCGGGCGTGCCGATCTACGTCATGCCGCTGGTTGTGGCGATCGAAGTCATCTCCTTCTTATCGCGCCCAATCAGTCACTCGGTGCGCCTGTTCGCCAACATGCTGGCCGGCCACATCACCTTGAAAGTTTTCGGCGGTTTCGTCGTGATGCTGCTCGGTGCGGCCGGCGCTGCAAAGGCCCTGGCTCCCCTTCCGCTTGTCATGGCCACCGCTCTGACGGCACTCGAGTTTCTGGTCGCTTTCCTCCAGGCCTACGTGTTCACCATGCTGACCTGCATGTATCTCAACGACGCTCTTCACCCTGGTCACTAGAGTCGCCGGAGCGAAGATCGCTCAACTCACCCTTTTCTTTCAACACTACTCAAAAGGAGAACTACCATGGATCCCGCTTCCGCAAAGCTTATCGGTGCTGGCCTTGCCGCCATCGGAACCGGTGCTGCCGCTATCGGCGTCGGCAACCTGTTCGGCCAGTTCCTGCAGGGAGCGCTGCGCAATCCGTCGGCAGCCGACGGCCAATTCGGCCGCCTGATTTTCGGCTTCGCCGTGACGGAAGCTCTGGGGATCTTCGCGCTGCTGATCGCATTCCTCCTTCTCTTCACCTGATAGCTGCCGATCGCTGACGGCCGGAGGACAGGGGACTATGTCCTTAGCCCCCGGCCGTCCATCTCCAGCTAAAATTCGGAATGGGCTATGGCAGAGAACGTCACAGCAGGCACGGAAGTACCGCACGATGCCGGACACGCGAAGGTTTTCCCGCCTCTCGATCCGGCGCACTTCGCGCCTCAACTTTTCTGGCTCGCGCTGACGTTCACGGCGCTCTACCTGCTTCTCTCCAGGGTCGTGCTGCCGCGCATTGGTGAAGTCATTGAAGAGCGCAATGACCGCATTCAAGCAGATCTGGACACTGCCGAGCGCCTGAAAAGCGACACAGATGCTGCTCTCAGGAACTATGAGAAGTCCTTGGCCGACGCGAAGGCGAAGGCCTCGGGCATCGCCAAGGAGACACGCGATCGTCTAAGTGGCGAAACCGGGAAGGAAAGAGCAGCTGTAGAAAAGCAGCTGGCGGGCAAGCTTGCCGACGCGGAAGCCCGAATCGGGGAGACGAAACGCAAGGCCCTGGCAAGTGTGGATGAGATCGCCGCCGATACCGTCGGAGCCATCGTCAAACTGTTGCTCGGCAAAGACGTGAGCCCGAACGAAGTCAAACGGGCCCTACAGACCACCGCTCGGGAGTAGACTTGAATGTTAAATCCGCACGACCCATTATTCTGGACGCTGGTTGCGCTCGTCATCTTCTTTGCCATCCTCGCCTACTACAAGGTGCCGGCACTGGTCGGCAAACAGCTCGACGATCGGGCCCATTCGATCCGCAAAGAACTCGACGAGGCTCGCCGCCTGCGCGAAGAGGCCCAGCAGCTGTTGGCTGATTACCAGCGTAAGAGCCGCGAAGCCGAGGACGAGGCCAAGGAGATCGTTACACAAGCCAGGCGCGAGGCCGAATTGCTGGCGGCGGACACCCGCAAGAGCCTTGCCGAAACCCTTGAGCGGCGCGCTAAAGCTGCCGAGGAGAAGATTGCCCGTGCGGAAGCGCAGGCCCTGGGTGAAGTTCGCTCGGCTGCCGTGGACGCCGCGATCAGTGCTGCTGAAAAGCTGCTGCAGGCCAAGATAGTCGGCGGGGATGCTACCGCGCTCATTGAGAGCAACATTCAGGACCTCAAAGGTCGATTGAACTGATGAACTGACCTCTCAACGGTTCGGTTTTGCGAGAGACGGGCACAAGGGCCGGAGCAATCCGACCCTTTTCTTTCTGCGATCAGCCGGCACCCGGTACGGTCTTGTCGAACCCGACGAAGACCTGGTACTCACCCGCCCGCGAGCCTTCCGGCACTTCGAACGTGACCATGCGGACGGCCGAGAAGTATCCGATCGGATTTTCGACGGCGACATTGACGTCGACCTTGAGCTTGTCGTTGGCAACGCGCTCACGCTTGGAATCTGTGACGAACACCGATACCGGCAGAGAAATCGGCCCCGGCTTGCCTCGCGGCCCAAGAAGCACCCGGCCTGAGAAGCCGTACTTGACCATCACGCGGCTGCCTTCGACGATGCATTCGCGCGCGGTCTTGGTAATCTCGCCGCGATGCATGATCGAGAGGCTGTCGCCGACGCGGTTCTGCTCATAGACCGTGATGAAGTTGTCGCGCGGCCAGGGCACGAACTTGGGGCAACCCGCGGACACCTCGGTGCCAGCGACGCCGGGCAAATCGCCATCCTTCGCCGCCGTCAGAAGCTGCTCTTCGTTAACGGCTCCCGTCGTGGTCGTGCTGGTGGACGACCCACCGCTGAACACGCTGGAGCCCAAACCCGACGTCAGGGACGACATGCCGCAAGCCGGCAGAAGGCTAGCTGCGCCGATGCTGACGGTCAGCATTGCCAGCTTTCGTGCGAGCGCTGTGATGGATTGCGTCATCGCGCTCCAATCCGCATAATTAGTGTATTCACGGCGTGCAGCTCCGACATCGTTCGTGGGACGTGCCGCGTTTCGACTGCAGGTAACACGATTCGAAATGCAGCATTTTGCCGATCGGCCGAGAAAGTGACTTCGCCCCCTGCGCATGTGAAAAAGGGCCCGGAATCTTAAGCATGTCACAATTGGCTTCAGACGAAACAAGCCGCAGAGCCCGCCCTGCGCTGAGCGTGCTTCTTGCAGCCCCGCGCGGCTTCTGTGCGGGCGTCGACCGCGCCATCCAGATCGTCGAACTTGCTCTCGCCAAGTACGGGGCCCCCGTCTACGTGCGGCACGAGATTGTCCACAACCGCTACGTCGTGGACCAGTTGAAGGCCAAAGGCGCCGTTTTTGTGAAGGAGCTCGATGAAATACCAGAAACCACCCAACCAGTGATTTTCTCGGCACATGGCGTCGCCAAGAGCATTCCTGAGGCTGCCGGCACTCGCAATCTGATGCCACTCGACGCGACCTGCCCGCTCGTCGTGCAAAGTCCATCTCGAGGCCGAGCGCCATTACGAACAGGGGCGCGAGATCGTGCTCGTCGGCCACCGGGGCCATCCCGAGGTCACCGGAACGATGGGTCAGCTGCCGGATGGCGCAATTCATCTCGTCGAGACCATAGAGGATGCAAGGGCCTGGATGCCGCGCGATCCGGCCAAGGTCGCCTTCATAACCCAAACGACACTCTCGATCGACGACACCGCTGCCATCGTGTACGTTCTGAAGGAACGCTTTCCCCACATCGCCGGGCCGGCGAAGGAAGACATCTGCTATGCGACGACCAACCGGCAAGGCGCGGTGAAGGCGATCGCGCCGCGCATCGACTATCTGCTCGTCATCGGCGCGCCCAACTCTTCCAACTCCGTGCGCCTGGTCGAAGTCGCCGAGCGGGCCGGCTGTCCGAAGGCCCTGCTCGTGCAGCGCGCCACGGACATTCCGTGGGACGCCCTGGAAGGTATCCGCACGCTCGGCATCACCGCCGGTGCGTCGGCGCCCGAGGCCCTCATCAATGAAATCCTAGAGGCGGTGAAGGACCGCTTCGACACGACCATCGAAACGGTCACCACGGCGCAAGAGCGCGTCGTGTTCCCGGTGCTGCGCGAACTGCGCGTCGGCGTGCGCGCAAACCCCGCCGGCAGAGCCTGAACATCAGATGGCCGTCTACACGGAAGTATCCGACGAAGAACTGAGTGCACTCGTGACCAGCTACGGGCTTGGCCGGCTGATGTCGTACAAGGGCATTGCGGAGGGCGTCGAGAACACGAACTACCTCGTGCATACGACCGCGGGGTCCTACATCCTCACGCTTTACGAGAAACGAGTGGCGCGTGAGGATTTGCCGTTCTTTCTCGGCCTGATGGAACACCTCGCCCAGCGCCGCGTGAACTGCCCGACCCCGTTGCGCGATGCCAAAGGCCGCAACGTGTGCGAACTGGCTGGCCGCGCCGCCGCGATCGTGACGTTCCTAGAGGGCTACTGCGTCCGCCGTCCGGAAGCCAACCACTGTGCCGACCTTGGGCGCGCGCTCGCCGGGCTGCATCTCGCAGGACAAGATTTCGGGATGCGCCGCGCAAACGATCTGGGCCCGGCGGGCTGGCGTCCGCTCTTTGAAAAATTCGCCGCAAACGCCGACGACGTTGCGCCGGATCTTGGCATGATGATCAGCGAGGAACTCGCAGAGATCGACACGCGCTTTCCGTCCGGACTGCCTCAAGGCGTCATCCATGCCGACCTATTTCCCGACAATGTCTTCTTCCTCAACAACAAGCTATCGGGCCTCATCGACTTCTATTTCGCCTGCAACGACTCACTCGCCTACGATATCGCAATCTGCCTCAATGCCTGGTGCTTCGAGAAGGACCATACCTTCAACGTCACCAAGGGGCGTGCTTTGCTCAAGGCCTACGATAGCGTGCGCGTGCTGTCGGATGCCGAGCGTGCGGCGATGCCGATGCTGGCGCGCGGCGCTGCTCTGCGATTTCTGCTGACGCGATCCTATGACTGGCTGAACCGGCCCGCCAGCGCTCTCGTCAGTCCGCACGATCCAAGCGAGTATGCGCGCCGCTTGCGTTTCCATCAGTCCGTGCGCTCGATCGCGGACTACGGTATGAGGGCCGGCTCATGACCAAGTTGGCTCCTGACGCGCCCGTCGTCGTCATCCACACCGACGGGGCGTGCTCGGGGAATCCCGGCCCCGGCGGCTGGGGCGCGATCCTCACCTCGGGCGTCCACCGCAAGGAACTGAGCGGGGGCGAGGCCGTGACGACCAACAACCGCATGGAGCTGATGGCCGCAATCAGCGCGCTCGAAGCCTTGAAGGGGCCGAGCCACGTCGACCTTCACACCGACAGCAACTACGTCAAGAACGGCATTACCGCGTGGATCCACGGCTGGAAGAAGAACGGGTGGCGAACCGCCGACAAAAAGCCGGTGAAGAATGTCGAATTATGGCAGCGTCTCGAAGAAGCGCGCCAGCGCCACGAAGTTCACTGGCATTGGGTCAAGGGCCACTCGGGGCACACCGAGAACGAGCGTGCGGACGAACTGGCGCGCGAGGGGATGGCGCCGTTCAAGGGGCTACGCTGATGGGAGGGGGACCGGCGTCGGTGCGCATCACACCGCGCGGCGGCGGCCGGTTATAAGTTCCCAGGCAACGTTGATCTGTTTGATGCGATGCTCGCGCTCGGCACGGTCGACATCGTCGCGCGCCAGATCCGGATGCCAAGTCATGCGCAGCGCATCGATGAGTTTCTTCAGTGTCGCGTCGCTGACATCGGCATTGACGCCGAGAATCTCGTAAGCTTCGCTCTTGGTCTCGGGCAGTCGGCCTGGCTCACGCGAACTTGAAAAACTGTGGGCCGCGCTCGCAGTAATGCGCTGCACGCGATCCAATTCGCGGATCAGGGCTCGGAACTGTGCCGCAAGCTTCGTCACCGATCCTTTGCCATCGATCGCCTGGGCTTTGGCGGAGGCGAGCCTCTGGCGGATTGTCCCAAGCTCGTGCTCGAGCACGTCGCGCAGGGGTGTACCGGGCTTCAATGCAAAAACCGCGACCTCGGTCTTGACCAGGAGCAGGTTGACGTTTTCTGCAGCATTGGCGAGTTCGGGATCGTAGGAGGCGCCGGTTCCTTCGTTGCGAGCCATCGAGGTCCGCGCCTTGATGGCGGCGGCGCTGCGCGCATAAATCTCTCCGGCATCGATCCACAGCTCCCGCATCTTCGCGCGATCGATGTTCGGAAGGGCTGCCTGCAGTTGCGGTAGCGACGTGCGATTGACCCAGGCAAACGAGGCGCCGACAGCCATCAGTGACACGGCGAAGATCCAGCTCAACGCCGGCCATGGATAATGCACGGTGGCCGACGCCACGGCAGTCATTTCGGCTTCGCTGACTTCGTGCGCTTCGACGACGCGTGTGATCCACTCCGCGGGCCTGCGCTCGTCGCTTGCGGACGCCAGTTCATTCGACACCACCGGTTTGGGAAGGGGATTGCGCTTCACGCCAAAGTCAAAGCGGCCGCCGCCCGTATCGCCAGACGCGGCAGCGGGCGCAGCCGATACCGCGCCCAGTGCCATCGGCGTGCCGGCGGCTGCAATGTTTGCCGCTCCGCTGAGCACGAAGCGCGCGCCGATTTCGGCGGCAGGCGCAAAGCCTGCCGGAAGCACGATGCGTTCGACTTCACGTGTCGGTTGCCACGGCAGGCACTCGCCGCGCATGCCCAGACCCGAACGGGCGGACGCGTCCGCGCAACTGCTGGCGCTGCCGGTGGGGCTGTCGACCTGACGGCTAATGTTGAGATAGCCCTTTTCGAGCCACACGCGGCCGGCGCCAGTCTGCCTGGCGGCGGCAACCACGCGCACCCAAGGCACGCGCGCGCGACCGCACATGATGGAAAAGCGATACACCATCATGGTGCGACACTGGTTGGAGAAGGGAGGGCTGCAGGTCGTAAAGCCGCGCTCTTCACGCGGGCCGGCGATCGCGTAACTTCTGTCGAGTCCCGGCTTCATAACGATCTGGTTGCTCTGGAAGTCGCAATCGAATGGCATGATCAGCTTGTCGTCGGCCCGGGCCGTGGACAGCCCAAGCGCAAGAATGGCTGGAACCACCCATCCTCCCAAACGCCAAGAGTCTATGCCGATCAAAAAGTGCACGCCCCCAGCCCCGGCCAATGCCCCTTTAACTCTATTCAGGTGTGTCCGGCTCAACAACGGCGCGACTGTGGCGAACTTGAAGTTCCCACAACTGAACCGCCTTATGCTCACAAATTGAAGATCCTTGCCCCTCGCCGCGAAGCACACGTATAAATCCTGTCACAGCGAGTGAGGCAAACACAAGTCCAATTAGAGTTCGACAATTGTCATCAAGCCGAGCACTAGCGATGATCGACTTTTCCCTCCGGCGCGCGCTTCCATCCGGACGGGGATGTCTCTAGAAAGGGCGTGGCTCGAACTTTCTCGAGGACGGGAAGGCCTCTAAGCGATGAGGTCGCATGATGGGAGCTCGACAATGACCTCCGCGGTTTCGACACCTCAGGCTTTGTCGTCCGGCGGCCTGGACAGGGTGAACGAACAGCACCTCGCGCAACATCATAACGGGCAGACGCCCGTCCCGATGTCCGAGTCGAAGGGAATCCCGGCGATCGACGTATTGAGCAAAGAAAAAATTCGCGCAAACGAGCGGTTTATTCCCCTGACAACGAACGCATTGGTAGACCGGCTGACGATCGACCGGGCCTGGCCGGCCGGCGACGCCAAGACCGCGAGACGCTTCTTCCGGTATCTCGAGCACTGGCGGCGACAGCTGCACAGCGCGCGGCTGCAGGCACTGCTCAAAGCGTACGAACCGTTCAGCCCCGACAGTGACTTGCTTATCACCCGCAAGTACACGCCGGACGAACGCCAGGCGCTGAAAAAGCGCGTCGTCGACGGCGTCGTTAGAATTCTCGAGCAGGCGAACTACGAACGCATCGACACCAAGGATGTCGAACTCATTCTGACCAAGGAGAGCCACTATGGGCTCGACCTGCAAGTGGACTTCTCGGCTTTCGACGACTGCCTCGTGTTTTATCGCGGCGCGTCCAAGAAGCGCGACCAGCGGCGCAATTATCGCAAGTTCTTGCGCAAGGAAGAGTTCGACGTTCCGATCTTCCAGCGCCTCGTACTGCTGTTCAAGCTGAAGCCTTTCGACGCTCGTGTGCGCGAGGTGATGGAGGAAAAGAAGGTCGATAGAAGCGAGGCTGAGCGCATCGTCAAGCGGGCACGCACGCTCATGTCGAACGAGTTGAAGGACGACAACATCTATCTGAAGCTTTTCAAGAACATACCGCGCAGCGACGTCGAGATGGTGTTCCCCAACACGCGCGTGAAGTTCCGGCTTTTCGATAAGATCAAACTCGGTTTGAGCGGCGGCGGCGCCTTCGGCATGGGAGTGTTTGGTACGGCTGGCAAGATCGCCGCCGGCGGCTTTGCTGCCACGAACCCGATCGCGCTGGCTGGCGCGGTCGCTGGTCTCGGCGGCATCGCCTTCCGGCAAGGCATCAATTTCATGAACCAGAAGCAGCGCTACATGGTTGTAATGGCGCAGAACCTCTACTTCCATTCCATGGCCGACAATCGTGGTGTGCTGATCAAGCTGTCAGAGCGCGCGGCGGAAGAGGACGTGAAGGAAGAGATGCTGCTCTACTCCGTATTGGCAAAAGAAAAAGCCAGACGCGACGACCTGCCTGCCATCGACGCCGCCATCGAGGACTATCTCAAGGCGAGCTTCGGCGTGTCCGTGAACTTCGATCTCGAGGACGCCCTCGGGCGTCTTATCGAAGATGATCTTGTTGTGGAGGAATCAGACGGAACGCTCCACACGCTCGCCCCCCAGGCAGCAGCCCAGCATATCGACGCCAAGTGGGACGTTTTTCTCGACAATCTGATCGACGCGGGACCGTCCGAAGGCCGCGAATTCGAGGGTTCACAGGAACCGCCCAAAGCGTGATAGGCATAGGCCCGAGCCTGACCTCAAGGCCAACGCGCCAGCGACAAACGCAATGACAAATGAAAAACTGACGGTCGCGATACCCGATCGCGACCTTGCACGAACTCTCGCCGGCGCCCTGCAGGATCTACTCGAACCAACCCCCGATGCGCTGACACTGTTCGAGATCCCAGGCGAGGGCTGGCGGATCGATGCCTATTATGACGCGCCGGCCGATCTGGCAGTCCTGAACGCCCGATTGGGCGAGATCGTGGGATTGAACTGTCCCACCATCGCGCGCGAAGCTATTCCCGACGAGAACTGGGTGGCGCTGTCGCAGGCCGCGCTGCCGCCGGTTCACGCCGGCCGCTTCACCGTTCACGGAAGCCACGACCGCGGCCGCGTCGCACGGGGGCCTAACTCCATCCTGGTCGATGCGGGCGAAGCGTTCGGTACGGCCCACCACGCCACCACTTATGGTTGCCTGGAGGCGATCGACAGCATCACGCGGCGGCGCCCTTATTGCCATGTACTAGACCTTGGCTGCGGTACCGGCGTGCTGGCCATCGCGGCGACGCGGGCGCTGCCACACGCGCGTGTGATCGCGACCGATCTCGATCGGCAGTCCGTCCTCGTCGCCCGTACCAACATGACAGCCAATGGCGCAGGCCGGCGCATCACGGCCCTGTGCGCCGCGGGGCTCGATCATGCGACCTTGCGCACGGCGCCCGATTTTGATCTCGTCATCGCTAACATTCTCGCCGGACCGCTGATAAAGCTCTCCCGTGACATCGCAACGACGATGAGCACCGGCGGCACACTTGTCATGTCGGGCATACTGACCCCGCAGGCTCCCGCCGTGATCTCGACCTATTGCTCACACGGTTTTGCGCTCGAACACCAACGACGGATCGCGGGCTGGTCGACCCTCCTGATGACAAAACGATTATGACCGCGCCATTGCACGAGTGAACCCGCACGCGTAAAACAGCCGCACATGTTCCAGACGTTCACATCCGCCGCCAATCCCGCGGCCATTCCCCAGCGCGTGAAGAAGCTAACGGCCCTGCTGGCCAAGAGCAAGCTCGAGGCGTTTCTCGTGCCGCGCTCCGACGAGCATCAGGGCGAGTACGTCGCGCCCTGCGCGGAACGGCTCAAATGGCTCACCGGCTTTTCGGGCAGCGCAGGCGTCGCCGTCGTCGGACGCAAGAAGGCGGCTCTGTTCGTAGACGGCCGCTACACGGCGCAGGCGCGCAGGGAAACCGACCCCGGGCTATTCGATCTTCCCGGAGTGGCGCGCGCCAAGATGGCCGGTTGGCTGATCGACAAGCTGCCCAAAGGCACGGTCATCGGTTTCGATCCGTGGCTTCACACCGCAGGCGACATTGCCCGGTTGCAAGCGCAGTTGAAGCCCAAAGGCCTCAAGCTGAAGCCCGTAGGCCGTAACCTCGTCGACCGTATCTGGGCCAAAGAGAGGCCCAGCCCGCCGGAAGCTCCCATTGTTCCCCATCCGATCGAACTCGCCGGCCGTTCCGCCGCCGACAAGATCGCCGACATCCAGACCGCGCTTCGGGACGAGCGTCAGGACGCCGTCGTCCTGACGCTGCCCGACAGCATAGCCTGGCTTTTCAACATCCGCGGCAGCGACGTTGCCCACCACCCCGTGGTGCTTGCGTTCGCCATCGTACCTGCCAATGGCAAGCCAGAATTGTTCGTTGCTGATGCGAAGGTGACGAAGGACGCCCGCGCCCACCTCGAGCCGGTGGCAAAGATCTCGGGGGCTGGCAAGCTGGAAGACCGCATCAGGGCACATGCCAAGGCTGGCCGGAAGGTCCGGATCGATCCGGAAACATCAGCCTGGTGGTTCACGCGCAAGCTGGGGCCGAAGTCCCTGGTACGGGCCGCCGACCCGTGTCTGGGGCCAAAGGCGATCAAGAACGCTGCGGAGATCGCCGGCGCGCGGGCCGCGCACCTTCGTGATGGCGCGGCTCTGGTCCGCTATCTTGCTTGGTTCGATGCGAAAGCGGAAACCGGCTCGCTCGACGAGATCACCGCAGTAAAGCGGCTCGAGGAACAACGCGCGCGCACGCTCGCCTTAAAGGAGATTTCCTTTGATACCATTTCGGGCTCGGGGCCGAACGGCGCAATCGTCCATTACCGCGTGACGGAGCCGACCAACCGCAAGCTCGAGCTCGGCGAGCTGTTCCTGCTCGATAGCGGCGCGCAGTATGCCGACGGCACCACCGACATCACCCGAACCATCGCGGTCGGCAAGCCGTCGCTCGAAATGTGCGAGAGGTTTTCGCTTGTCCTCAAGGGCCACATTGCGATCGCGACGGCGCGGTTCCCGAAAGGCACGCGCGGCATGGATCTCGACCCATTCGCTCGCCGCGCGTTGTGGGCCGCGGGGCTCGACTACGATCACGGCACCGGCCACGGCGTCGGCAGCTATCTGTCGGTCCACGAAGGCCCGCAGTCGATTTCGCGCGCCGGGATGGCCATCCTGGAGCCCGGGATGATCTGCTCCAACGAGCCCGGCTACTACAAGGAAGGTCAGTACGGCATCCGCATCGAGAATCTCGTGCTCATAAGCGAGGCGCAGGTCCCCGAAGGCGGCGACCGCCCCATGATGGGTTTCGAGACGCTGACGCTCGTTCCGATCGACCGGCGGCTCGTCATCAAGGATATGCTCGAGCCGGCGGAGATCGCCTGGCTCGACGCCTATCATGCGCGCGTGCGCAAAGCCGTCGAGCCCGATGTGGATGCTGCGGCCCGCGAATGGCTGATCACGGCGACAGCGCCGCTTTAGCTTCCTGCCTGTTACCGCCGGAACAGGCAACAGCGCTTCTTCCTGACATGCTTGCTCCAGGCTAGGCCGCGCACGACTGCGTGTCGGCGCGATTTTTTTTCGCGCGGTTCGGACACGCTCGAGCCGAGTCCAACGGAGCATTGCTGCTTCGCCAACATGCATACAGAAAGGGAGAGATCGCCTATGCGATACCTGTCACTGGCGCTCGGCGCTTGCGCGCTATTCGGCAACGCTGCCGCAGGCGTGGCCGCGCCCCAAGAGCCCATCGGTTCAGCGGTCGCTGTCGTCAATCTAGTCAAAGCCGAGTTGTCTACTGAAACGCGCAATCTCGCCATTGGCGACGGCGTGCGTGAGAACGAGATCATCGATGTTGCGCCTGATGCACGCAGCGAATTGAAGCTGAACGACGATACAAAACTTGCGATCGGCCCCGGGGCGCGGCTGGTGCTCGACAAGTTCGTCTACGATCCGGTCAAGACGAGCGGCAACATCGCGGTCGATCTGGCAAAGGGCGCCTTCCGATTCATGACGGGAGTTGCAACCAAGCAGTCTTACGTGGTGCGCGTCCCGGGCGCATCGATCACCGTGCGCGGAACCATCTTCGACGTGTTCGTGCAGGACAACGGCACCTCCTGGATACTGCTGCATGAAGGCGGCGTCCGCGTCTGCAACGTGCGGGGAACGTGCCGCGAGCTCAATGATCCGGGCCACATGCTTCTCATCAATGACACGGGAGATATCGGCAAGGTGTTCCGCTGGTCGAGCCTCAAGGGCATGCAGGGCTTCGATTTCGATACCGCCTTCCCATTTGTGTCGACGCCGCCGACAATTGGCCCCAAGCCCGTATTCACGAAAGACGCGCTCATCAACGAACCGAACGAGCCCGCGCCGAAAAAGAAGCGCCGGGCGCAGTCGACACCCGACAAGGAAACCCAGCCCATCAGGACGGCATCGAACGATCCGCAGGCCGGCGGCAAAACCGTGAACACGACCGTGATGGAGCCGAATCCGAAGCGAAAGATCGTGAATTTGGTCGCCATCGGCCCGCCTCGCATAAAGCGCCCCAAGAAGCCGCGCGACGACGCAGAGGTGACAGGCACAAAGCGTCGGTGGCTCGACTATGCCGAACAGATGGCGCCGGGTCTCGTCGATCGCATCAGAACCCGGCCCGACCGTGGCGTGGAAGCGACGAGCCCTGACCTGCCCCCGGCGCGCACGGTGAACTTCCAGCCGTTCCCTCGCATGAGCCCAGATACGGGCATTAGCAAGCCGCCCACGGACGGTGGTGGCGGGGGTCTCCGCTGAACTTGCGGCATTGTCAGAAGGCGGAGCGCTTAACGATCGCGCTCCGCTATGAGACGAGCGCGATCCACTCGTCCTCGCTTAGAACCGTGACGCCGAGTTCGCGAGCCTTGGTCAGTTTTGAACCCGCATCCGCGCCGGCAACGACATAATCGGTCCTCGTCGACACCGAGCCCGCAACCTTGGCGCCAAGCCGCTCGGCCTGCGCCTTGGCTTCGTTGCGCGATAGCCGTTCCATCGTGCCCGTGAACACGACTGTCTTGCCGGTCACGGTGGAGACGACAGCAGCAACACGCTCGAACGGCTTGACGGTGATGTGGCGGCGCAGATCCGCCACGGCATCGACGTTGTGGGGTTCGGAGAAGAAGTCGATGATTGCGTCCACGACAACTCGGCCGATGCCCTCGATGTCGTCGATCTCGCGATAAGCCTCGCTGTCGCGCCCGCCCTCAGCGGCCCGCGCCACGGCGTCATCGAATGCTTCGATGGTATGGAGCGACTTCGCAAGATCCTTGGCGGTCGTCTCACCAATATGCCGAATGCCCAGTGCGAAGATGTAGCGTTCCAGCGAAATCGAACGGCGCGCGTCGATCGACTGGAATAGCTTCTGAACGGACCTCGTGCCGAAACCCTTTCGGTCGGCCAGTTTCTCAGTCGTGGCGGCATCGCGTGCCGCCAAGGTGAAGATATCCGCCGGTTTGCGGATCAGGCTCTCGTCGAAGAACAGCTCGATCTTTTCCTCACCGAGCCCTTCTATGTCGAAAGCAAGCCTGGAGACGAAGTGTTTCAATCGTTCCTTGGCCTGCGCCGGACAGACGAGGCCGCCGGTGCAGCGGCGCACAACATCCGCTTCGCCTGACTCTTCATCCGCCTCCCTCACGGCGTGACTGCCGCACACCGGGCAGACGTGAGGCATCGTGAACGGCGCCGCCCCCGGCGGGCGCTTGTCCTCGATCACCCGCACGATCTGGGGAATGACGTCGCCAGCCCGCTGCACCACGACAGTATCGCCGATGCGGATATCCTTGCGGGCGATTTCGTCCTCATCGTGCAGCGTCGCATTCGCCACGACAACGCCGCCGACCGTAACCGGCTCAAGCCTTGCGACTGGGGTCAGGGCGCCCGTGCGTCCCACTTGTATTTCGATATCGGTGAGGACGGTCGTTGCCTGCTCGGCCGGAAACTTGTGGGCAATGGCCCAGCGCGGCGATCGTGAGACGAAACCGAGCCGGTCCTGCAGATCGAGCCTGTTGACCTTGTAGACGACGCCGTCGATGTCGTAGCCAAGCGTCGCGCGCTGCTCGCTCAATCGCGCATAGAACGCCAGCACCTCCTCGATACTCCGGCATACGCGCGTCAGCGGATTGACCGGCAGTCCCCAGTCGGCAAAGGCGTCGATGACCCCTTTCTGCGTGGCTGACGGCAATCGCTCGATCTCGCCCCAAGCGTAGGCGAACAACCGCAATGGCCGCGATGCTGTGACTTTGGGATCCAGTTGGCGAAGCGAGCCTGCCGCCGCGTTGCGCGGGTTCGCGAACACTTTCCCACCACTCGCCGCCTGCTCCGCATTGAGGCGTCTGAAATCTGAATGGCTAAGATAAATCTCGCCGCGTACTTCTGCCACCGCCGGTATATTGTGGCCATGTAGGATCTTGGGAATACTGTCGATAGCAAGCACGTTCGCGGTGACGTTCTCGCCCTCGAATCCATCGCCACGGGTCGCGGCCTGGACCAGATGCCTGTTTTCGTAGCGAATGGAAATCGACAGCCCGTCGATCTTCGGTTCCGCCGTCACGTCCGGGGTGTCGGCTTCGGCAAGCCCGAGGAAGCGCTGCACACGAGCGACGAATTCCGCCACGTCGTCGTCCGAGAAGGCATTGGCGAGCGAGAGCATTGGGCGCGCATGGCGCACCTTGCCGAAACCCTCGGCCGGTGCGGCGCCGACTTTGCGCGAGGGGCTTTCCACACTTTCAAGCTGAGGAAACTCTGATTCGAGTTCCATCAATCGCGCCCGCAAGCGGTCGTACTTGGTGTCGCTGATCTCGGGAGCGTCCTGTTGGTAATACAGCACGTCATGGCGCGCGATCTCCGCGACGAGCTGCTCATGCTCTGCGCGCGCGCCTTGCGGCACAGGCGGCGGACTAGCGGATGCCACCTGCCTCGTTCTGGAAGATCGGGGAGTTTTTTGAGCCGTCATGCCGGCACTTTGGTCGGGCGCTGTCGCGTGCGCAAGCGGTCACGTCGGACTTACGCTCTTCCAGGCCTTGGAGATCCACGACTCGCCGTCCTCACGCGGGGCAAGACCGTCGGACTGCAGCAAGGCATAGGCGTCCTTGTACCAGCGCGACTGTGGGAAGTTGTGCCCTAGCACGGCGGTGGCCGTCTGTGCCTCCTGCTTGATGCCGAGCGCCATGTAGCATTCGGTCAGACGCATGAGCGCTTCCTCGACGTGGGCCGTGGTCTGGTAGTCGGACACCACCGTCTTGAAGCGGTTGATGGAGGCGATGTAGTTCTTCTGCTTCAGGTAATAGCGGCCGACTTCCATTTCGGAAGCGGCCAGCGTGTCCTCGCAGATGCGGATCTTGTTATCGGCGTCGTCGGCGTACTTGCTGTCGGGATAGCGCGTCTTGAGGATCCTGAATTGCTCCAGCGCCTTGCGCGTGTTCTGCTGGTCGCGGTTGGGACCCTTCATCTCGTCGAAGTAGGCCGAGGCGATAATATGGTGCGCAAGCGGCGCATCCTTAGTGCCTGGGTGCATGACCGTGTAACGCTCGGCGGAAGCAATGGCCTCCGGCACCTTGCCAGCTTTGTAATAGGCATATGCGGCCAGCACGATCGAGCGGCGCGCTTCGGGCGAGTAAGGATGCGAGCGGTCAAGATCTTCGAACTTGGCGGCCGCCGATTCGTACTTGCCCTTGCTCATCAGAGCGTCGGCATCGGCGTACATTTTTTCAGGCGGATCCGTGTTGAGAGCACTGGTCGCGTCGCCAGATGACGCACAACCCGCAATCAGCACAGCACTAGCTAGCGCAACACATGCCAGCAACGCCGGCGGTCGAATCAAAAAGCGGGTTTGAAACGCCATGAGCCTTGCCTTGTGCGCGATTGCCGCGACGTGCAGCCAACCGCCTTGCCATGCCCGTCTAGCACAAGAATCAAGCACGGCGTAACAAGTCCTGACGATCGCGCCGACTTTTCCCTGCCTCGAAGAATATCGGCAGATTGTGTTTGATGTTTGGCCTGGTAGGGCCCTGTTTCCAAAGGAAATCAGGGCAGGCGCTCATAGACCGTAGGTCCAGCCGAGTAGCCCGGGAACAGCACCCAAAATCTGCGAAATCGGCTTACTCGGCTGCGGCGAGTGCGGGGCTCATGCTGAAAGCCGGCCGGGCAACTCCCCGGACATGGGGAGCCTGAACTAGGGTCCAAGCGGTGCGATCCGCGAACAGCGCCTGAAGCACGAGCGAATTAAGGCGATGGCCGCCGCGAACTGAGCGGTAGGCGCAAAGCAGGGGATGACCGGAAAGGCTGAGATCTCCGACAGCATCGAGCATTTTGTGGCGAACGAACTCAAGCGGGTCGCGCAGTCCATCGCGGTTCATGACGCGTCCATCACCGATGGCAACCGTGTTCGTCAGGTTGGCGCCGAGAGCCAGACCGGCCTTCCAGAGGCGCTCCACGTCGCTCATGAAGCCGAAGGTGCGAGCGTGGGCCAGTTCATTACGGAAAACGCCGGGGCACATTTCGAAAGCAAGGCGCTGTCGACCGATTACCGGGGTGTCAAAATCGATCTCGACATCGAGATGGAAGCCAGAGTGGGGCACAATCTCACCCCAACAATCGCCTTCCTGAACACGAACCGGCTTGAGAACCTTGATGAACCGGCGCGGAGCGGGAAGTTCGCGGGTGCCGCCTTCGTCGATGGCCTCGACGAACTGCGCCGCACTGCCGTCCATGATTGGAACTTCTTTGCTGTCGATCTCGATGATGCAGTTATCGATCGACAACCCGCGCAGCGCGGCGAGAAGGTGTTCAACGGTTCCAACTGTGACGCCGTTATCGTCGCCAATCACCGTGCAAAGGGTAAGATTCTTGACCTTGCCGACGTGGGCCGGAATGTCGGCTATAACCCGACCACGTTTGGTGACCGCAAACCGGAGCCCGGTATTAGCTTCCGCAGGATGCAGGATCACCGATACCGGCGCTCCGCTATGCACCCCCGTCCCCGCAAGCTCGATTTCGCGAGCAAGCGTAGTTTGTCGTGCGCCGATAAAGCGATTGGACATTCCTGGCCGTCCCTCGATCTCGTCCCCTAGCGCAGTACCCTTCTCCTCAAAGGCACTGCGCCACCCCCGGCCGTTTCACTTTGCTGCTCGTCCTGTGCAGCCCACCCACGCTACTTCAGGCGCTTAGGTCGAGACCGCAGCAACGCTGCGAATACGGTCGATTTAAACGAACGATAACCGCCGTACCCCGCTGCTACAAATCACGCTTTCTTACACTCTGTTACGTTCGAAATTGCGCAACAAACTCACACCCGGAGCACAAGAAACCGGCAGTCACCTCAGCGACGGTCCTTGCTGAAAAACGCAGGTAAATTGGGCCTTTCTTCGATGTTTTGCGCCTGCACATGACGCCGCCGCTCAGCATTCGGAGCATTGTCGGCGGCAAATCCATCATGCGCCAGGGATCCTACTTGATTTTTCTGCGACAACACATGCAAATCACGCGCCCCCAAATCACGCGTACTTCGAGCACGGCCAGTGATTCGCGCCAGCAGCCCGGGTTTGCGCGCAGGCTCCGGACGAGCAGCTTCGGGCCTGGCGTGAGCGGGACGTCGATCGGGAATATTTCCCGACTTTGCGTAGTACTCGCGCTGGCCGATGGCCGGGAAATCGCCCACCTCGGGCATCCGGCGCTGCGGCCGTCGGATTTCTGTCGGCGGACCGGGCGCGAAGTTTTCCTGTGGCGAGGGCGGGTGGCCCGGCGCCGGGGCGACGCCCGATTAATTCTGGGGTGCGGGTGAGAACTGGGGTGGGAAGCCCTCCTCGATCTCAACGTCATCGATCCGCGACCAGCTATCGCGCGGCGGTATCGGGGGCGGCATCGAAGGCGGCATAGAGGCCGATGCAGGGCCATGACCCTGCGGCGCAACCTGTGCGTAGGAATGCGGACCGGCGGATGCCTGCGCAAACCGGGTTTCGGGCTGCAGAGCTTCGGAAAGCCTGCGCTGAACGTCGCTTTCTTGCCCGTAGGGCAGATTTGCAGGAGGAGTCGCCAGCTGAGCGTAGGGCGAACGGCCGGCGGGCGGTCCGCCGGCGCCGATGGGTGAGGGCCACGGCGTCTGCTGGGGGGCGGCGCCAGGAGCCTCGATGCGCGCCATGCCGGAAGCCACGATCGAGACCCTGACGCGGTCGCCCAAAGTCGGATCGAACGTCGCGCCGACGATGATGTTGGCTTCCGGATCGACTTCAGCCCTTACGCGGCTCGCCGCTTCATCGACCTCGTAGAGTGTCAGATCTGAGCCGCCCGTGATGGACAGTAGTAGTCCCCTAGCGCCATTCAACGATACGTCGTCGAGCAGCGGGTTGGAAATGGCCTCCTCGGCAGCGATGATCGCGCGGCGCTCCCCCGTCGCCTCGCCGGTGCCCATCATGGCGGAACCCATGCCGTTCATGACCGTTCGGACATCGGCGAAATCGAGATTGATCAGCCCTTCCTTGATGATCAAGTCGACGACGCAGGCAACGCCCGAATACAGCACCTGGTCGGCGAGGATGAAGGCTTCTGCAAACGTCGTCTTCTCGCTGGCGATGCGAAACAGGTTTTGGTTCGGAATGACGATCAGCGTGTCGACGTTCTGGCGCAACTGGGTGATGCCGGCCTCAGCGATGCGCAGGCGCCGCGCGCCTTCGAACTGAAACGGCTTGGTGACGACCCCGACCGTGAGGATGCCCAGATCGCGCGCCGCCTTGGCGATGACGGCCGCCGCACCGGTTCCGGTGCCGCCGCCCATGCCGGCTGCGATGAAAACCATATGCGATCCCGACACCTGCGCCCGGATTTCCTCGATCGCTTCCTGAGCCGCCGCTTCGCCGATTTCAGGCTTCGAGCCGGCACCAAGGCCTTCCGTGAGGCTTGCCCCCAATTGCAGCCGGTGTTCAGCGTTGGACGCCGCGAGCGACTGCGCATCGGTGTTGGCAACGACGAAGTCGACGCCGGTTAGCCCAGCTTCAATCATGTTGTTGACCGCGTTGCAGCCGGCTCCGCCGACCCCGATCACTGTGATGCGCGGTTTCAAGTCAATGACTTTGGGAAGCTGTAACCTGATGTTCATTGTCGCCCTCTTGTCGCCGGTCGGGTCCCAGACGGAACCTGTCGGGAACCGGCAGATATCCTCGTCTCGACTCGGTGCTAAACGCGAAGCACCACGATATGCACGGACACGCAAAGCACACCTAGAAGCCTTCCCTCAGCCACTGACCTACTTGGCTCAGGTAATCCGGCAGGGGCGAGGAACGACGATGGGCTGTCGTCGCTTCCGCCCCGTTTGCAACACGTACGTCCAGCAATCCGACCGCACATGAGAAGGCCGGGTTGGACAGCAGCGACGGCAGACCCGAGACACCGTGCGGACGCGCAACTCGCGCCGGACGAGCCAGAACTTGAGCCGCAAACTCAGCAAGACCGGGCAGCTGACTGGTGCCACCGGTCAAAACGACACGGTCGCCAGCGAACAGCCTAGCTGGACTTTTCGACATTTGCTCACCGGCAAGAGCGAGAATGCTCTCGACGCGAGACCGGACGATCCGGGCAAGCTGCGCCTTCGTCGAACAGCCCGTAGCGCCCTCCTCCTCGCCCGCGAGGGGATGGGAGAACTCTTCGTGCTCGTCCGACTGCGCGATCGTCAGTGTGCCATAAAGCACTTTGATTCGCTCGGCTTCCGCAACCGGGGTCTGGAGCATGCGGGCCACATCCGTGGTGATGCGATGGCCTGCCAACGGCACGACGTCGGTATAGAGAAATTCGCCGTCGACGAAGACAGCGATTGTTGTAGTGCCGCCCCCGATGTCGATACACGTCACGCCGAGCCGCCGTTCCTCGGGCGTCGTGGCGGCCAACGCGCTCGCATAGGGCGCCGCCACCAATCCAGAAACTGTCAGATAACAACGTTCGACCACGTGAACGAGATTGCGCACGGGGGCCTCGTCGGCCGTCACCGCATGCAGATCCGCCGACAGGCGGCGCGCAGCCATGCCCACCGGATCGCGTGCGCCGGGTGCGCCGTCGAGCCGGAAGCCGAAACGGTTGAGATGGATGAGCAAGCGCCCATCGCGCTCGGCGTGGCGGCGGCCCGCAGCAAGCAGTCGCTCAATATCGCTCGCGGTGACGATGCCATCGGCGGTCTCGGCACTGGCGGCGAAGTTGCGCGATCCAAGCCGCCCGCACGCCACGGCTACCACAACCTCCGACAGTGTCACGCCGGCCATCTTCTCGGCCTGAGCAATAGCCGCGCGGGTTGCCTGTTCGGCTTCGCCCAGATCCGTGACGACGCCGGATTTGATCCCTCGGGCGCGCTGATGGCCGATCCCAGCGATGCGCAGTCCGTACTGATCGGCGCTGCCCTGCGATCGGTCTCCGCCGGCACCAACAATGAGGCAGGTGATCTTGGATGAACCGATATCCAGCACCCCGATGGGCTGCCCGAATTTGCCGGTGGTTTTGTTCAAAGCGCGCATTTGCCTTCCCGTCACATTTGCGGATGGGCAGGAGGCGCGGCGGCGCCGGCCGCCGTGGCTTGAATAGGACGAACCGCAACACGGCCTGGCGCACGCAGGTCTATGATGCGGGCCGGACCGGAAGTCATCTGGCCAAATGCGGCGGACGTAACGAATGTATCGAGCGCCGTCGCCTCGCGATCAGAGGGCAGGTGTAGCACCGTGCCGTTGTTGAGATGAAGCGACCAGCGGCGTTCGGCGACGCGCTCGGCAAACACTACGCGTTTGGCCACGGCTTCGTAGCGGCCGAGCAGCGTCAGGAACGCCTGGGCCTCTGCGGCGGCTCCCTCTCCCGCCACGCGCGGCAGAGCAAGTCCCGCTTCGCGTTTAATCGGCGACAGCACGCGTCCGGTGGCATCGATCAGAAATTCGGCTTCGCCCCGCTGCCAGACCGCATACGGCGTGCGCTCCGTGACGCGGACGGCCAGCTCTCCCGGCCAGATGCGCGAGATCTCGGCTGACCGCACCCAGGCCAACCGTTCGAAGCGGGCGCGGACGGCCGCAGTGTCGAAGGCGACGAGCGAGCGCGAGTTCGCAAGATCGAGCGCATCGAAGATATCGGCGTCTGGCGTGAATCGGTGGCCCGTGACGGAAACCTGGTCGATGCCGAAACCCGCCATGACCGCAAGGCGATCAGCACCGGGAAGCCCAAGCGGCTCCAGCCTTTCGGGCGCCAGAACGGCAACTGTGCCGAACGCCGCCAGGCCGGCCGTGCAAATTCCAGTCAGGGTGAGCAGAACGTGGCGCGGGGGCTTCCTGTGCCTCTTTGTGGCAACGCGGGCAGGATCGAGCGGCGCGGAGAGATTTCGGTTAGCGGTCGGCGACGGCACCCGAAGTGCCCGCCATGAGGAGTTCAGCTCTGAGGCTACCTCGCGCAACTCGCATCCTCGATGATCCAGCGCACCAGTTCCCCAAAGGACCAGCCCGCGTACTGCGCCAGTTCCGGAACCAGCGACGTGCCGGTCATGCCCGGCTGAGTATTCACTTCGAGGCAGATGATCTCGCCTGTTCCACCCGGCGTGTCGTCGAATCGGAAATCCGCCCGAGAGACGCCACGGCAACCCAGCGCGCGATGCGCCTCCAATGTGTATTTCCGGATCAATTGGTAAACATCGGGTAAAACTTCGGCCGGAAGTGCGTGGATTGACCCTCCCGGCGCATATTTTGCTTCGAAATCGTAGAACACGAGGCCCGCCTTCGGTACGATCTCGATAACGTCGGTTACGAAGTCACCGATCACCGCGCAGGTCAGCTCCCGCCCGGCGATGTAGCGCTCGACCATCACGAGGTCGTCGGATTTGCCGCCGCTGAGGATCGTTTGGGCCATGTCATTTGCGCCCGGCCGCACGACCACGACGCCGACGCTCGACCCTTCATCGACCGGCTTCACGACGTAGGGCGGCGCGATCGGGTGGTGCGAGGCGGCCTCCGCCCGCGTGACGAGCACCGCCTCGGCGACGGGGACGCCGGCCGGCTTCATCACGGCCTTGGCCCGCTCCTTATGCATGGCGAGCGCGGAGGCCAGCACGCCCGAGTGCGAATAGGGGATCGCGAGATATTCCAGAATGCCCTGGATGCAGCCGTCTTCTCCGTACTTACCGTGCAGGGCATTGAAACAGGCATCAGGCTTGAGTTCAGCGAGCTTCAAGGCGATGTCGCGGCCGACATCTATCCTCGTCACGCGATAGCCCTCGCTTTCGAGCGCGGTTGCAACCGCCGCTCCGGAATTCAAGCTGATGTCGCGTTCCACCGACCATCCGCCCACGAGAACGGCGATATGGTCGCGCATGCGTGGCGGCGACGGCTGCAGCTTCGTCATGTCGTTGTCGTCTCCGCCAGCGCTTCGCCCGTTGGCTGCCCGTCTCGAGGCAGTCCAATCCGGATGATCTCCCAGTCGAGTGTGACGCCGGATGCAGCCTTCACACGCGCGCGCACCGTTTCTCCAAGGCGCTCGACGTCCTCACCGCTCGCGTTCCGGTCGTTGATGAGAAAGTTGCAGTGCATCTCGGAAACCTTGGCGCCGCCGACGCGATAGCCGCGGCAGCCGGCCTGATTGACGAGCTTCCAGGCGCTGTGTCCTGCTGGGTTCTTGAACGTCGAGCCGCCGGTGCGCTCCTTGATCGGCTGGCTCTTCTCGCGGTACTCGGCGACCTCATCCATCTCACGCAGGATCTGCGACGGCTCGCCCGGTGAACCCTGAAACAGCGCCTCGGTGAAGATCCAGTTGGCGGACACACCGCAATGGCGATAGGTGAAGCCCATTTCGGCCAGCGACAGCTCGTGGATGATGCCCTTTCTGTCGACGGCACGCGCGCCGATCAGCACATCCTTGGTCTCGCGGCCATGCGCACCGGCGTTCATGCGCAGAGCGCCGCCGATGGAGCCGGGAATGCCGCGGTAGAAGGCAAGCCCTGCAATGCCGGCGTCGGCTGCGGCACGCGCTACCTTCACATCGGGAACCGCCGTGCCGGCCCGCAAGAGCTGACCGGGCTCTGCCTTCACCTCAGCGAAGCCGCGCCCCAGCCTGATCACCACGCCCTGCACGCCGCCGTCGCGCACCAGCAGGTTGGAGCCAAGCCCGACGACGAATACGGGGATATCGTCGCCGATAGCCTTCAAAAAGTATGCGAGGTCGGCCTCATCAGCCGGCGCGAATAGCATTTGAGCCGGACCGCCGACACGGAACCACGTGATTTCGGACATCGGCGCGTTGGCTGTTAGCCGTCCACGCAGTTCTGGGGCGCGCGCTTTGATCTCACCTGTCAAATCGGCAAACGTCACAACCCGCCTCCGGCCTGGCGTGTTCTCTCGCGCCTCCGGCACGGCATCGTTGCGCGCCTCTGGCACGGCGTCATCGCGCGCCTCCGGCAAAACGCGGCTCCTGCGCGGCAAGCCATTCAGGCAGCGCGGCGGCCCACTCGGTCGATGATCCCGCGCCAAAACAAACCACCATGTCGCCCGGGCGGCCGTAGCGCCGCAGCAGCGGAGCGATGTCGGTGGCGCGTTCGACGGATGTCACGGCCACATGGCCGGTGGAGCGAATGCCCTCTGCGAGCGAGTGCTGATCGATGCCATCGATAATCGGCTCGCCAGCGGAATAGAGCGGCGCGACGATCACGCTGTCGGAGTTCTTGAAGCAGGCGCAGAATTCCCCGAACAGATCGCGCACGCGCGTATAGCGATGCGGCTCGACCACGGCGATGATGCGCCCTCGCGCGCCGGCGCGTGCGGCCTGCAGCACGGCTGCGATCTCCGCGGGATGGTGGCCGTAGTCGTCGAATATTTCGATGCCGTTCCACGAGCCCGTCGACTGGAAGCGACGCTTGACGCCCGAGAACGAGGCGAGTGCGGTGCGGATCACCTCGTCCGATATGCCGGCTTCTGACGCCACGGCTATCGCAGCCAGAGCGTTGAGCGCGTTGTGATGTCCAGGCACGGGCACGGACACGTTCTTCAGAATGCGTTCTCCGCCTGTGACGCGGGCGCTGAGCTTAGCATCGAAGATTGTCGTGAAGCCATCCTGGCGATGGTGGGCGAGACATAGATCGGCGCCTTCGCTGTTGCCATAGGTGAGCAGGCGCCGGCCGTCGCGGCGCAGATCGAGACGCGCGATCATGTCCCGCACTACCGGGTGATCGATGCACGTCACCGCCAGACCATAGAAGGGAATGTTGCGATAGAACGCCTCGAACTCGCGATGCATGTTCTCGACCGTCTTGAAGTAGTCGAGGTGCTCGGGGTCGATGTTGGTGACGACGCCGATCTGCGTTGGCAGTCGAACAAACGTGCCGTCGCTCTCGTCGGCTTCGACGATCATCCATTCGCCCTTGCCAAGCCTCGCGTTCGATCCCCAGGAATTGATGATGCCGCCGGTGATTACTGTCGGGTCGGAGCCGGCCTTTTCGAAAATCGAGGCGACTAGCGAGGTTGTCGTCGTCTTGCCGTGCGTGCCTGTAATCGAAACCGTGGAATAGAGCCGCATGAGTTCGGCCAGCATCTCCGACCGGCGGATGACGGCGAGGCCCTTTGCCCGGGCGGATTCCAGCTCCGGATTGCCGGCCTTCACCGCAGTCGAAATGACGACGTTGCGCGCACCGACAAGGTTGATCGGATCATGCCCAATGAAGACGCGGATGCCCTTCGCTCGCAGGCGGCGGACGTTGGCTGAATCCTTCTGGTCGCTGCCCTGAACGGCGAAGCCTTTGGCCAGCAGGATCTCGGCGATCGCGCTCATGCCGATGCCGCCGATGCCGATGATGTGAAAAGTGCCTGCGTCGCGTGGCAGTTGCATCGTGGATCTTCCCGTTGTCCCCGCCGTCCTCGGCGCCCCGCTCAAAATGCGGAACGTTGCTGCGGCCTCGTTATCAACGTCTCGACGAGATCGGCGAGCCTCACAACCGCGTCGGGGCGGGCTTGCGATTTGGCCGAAGCCGCTGCCTTACCCAGAAGTGAAGGATCGGCCGAAAGCCGCTCCAACTCACACGCCAAGCGTTCCGGCGACAGGCTCGACTGCTCGATACACCAAGCGCCGCCTGATTCGGCAAGCCTCGTTGCATTCTGGAGCTGATCGTTGTCAAGCGAATGCGGCAGCGGAACCAGGATAGACGGCCGGCCGATCACGGTCAGTTCCGCCACCGTCGAAGCACCGGCGCGGCCGACAACCAGATGACTGGCAGCCATGATTTCGGGCAGGTTCCTGAAGAATGGAGCGATTTCGGCGGCGACGCCGGCCGACGCATAGCCGGCCCGGACGCGGTCCAAGTCTTCTTCGCGTGCCTGTTGCACGATGGCGATGCGTCTTTTCAGATCCGGCGAAAGGCCAGCCATTGCTGGCGGCACGAGATCGGAGAAAAAGCGGGCGCCCTGGCTGCCGCCGAACACCAGAACGCGAAAGACGCCGTCGGCGGGCGGGTCATAGGTCCTCCCCGCTGCGCCGATGACCACATCTCGCACCGGGTTGCCGGTGAAACGGGCCTTTGCGGCGAGCGGCCCATCGAGAAGCTTGGTCATCTCGAAGGACGTGGCGATGGCATCGACGCGTCGGGCTAGCATTTTGTTGGCGCGGCCGAGAATGGCGTTCTGCTCGTGCAGCGCGGTCGCGATGCCGAGCTGGCGCGCCGCCAGCAACGGCGGGAACGTCGGGTAACCGCCGAAACCGATAACGACAGCCGGACGCACCTTCTTCAAAAGCGTGCGAGCTGCCAGTAGCCCGCGGGCCAGTGTGAGTCCCGTTCGTGCCATGGCGACCGGCGATTTGCCGACGACCGTGGCGGAGGGAACCTGGTAAACCTGCCGAGCGGGGAATCCGGTGCCATAGCGGTCGCCGCGCGTGTCGGTCACGAGATCGACCACGATGTCGCGACGCGCCAATTCCTCGGCAAGCGCCAATGCGGGGAACAGGTGCCCGCCCGTGCCCCCGGCGGCGAGCATCACCGAAACCTTGCGATCCGTCACGTGGCGTCCTGTCCCCTTAATCCGGTTCCCTCGACGCTGGCGGCAAATCGAGGCTTTTTAAGGCTGCCGATGTCCGGGCGGCGCCGGGTGAGGGCGAGGAGCATGCCGAGCGTGATGGAAATGGCAAGCATTGAGGAGCCGCCCGCCGAAAGGAACGGCAGCGTCATGCCCTTCGCCGGCAGCAATCCGACGTTGACGCCCATGTTGATGATCGCCTGCAATCCAAACAACAGGGCCAGTCCGATGATGGCGAGGCGATTGGCCGCTATCGGGTCGCGCGCCGAGCGCATGAAGGCGCGCATCACCACGAAACCGAAAATTGCCACGATGGCAAGGCACGCCACTGCGCCGTACTCCTCCGCGATGACGGCGAAAATGAAATCGGTGTGGGCGTCCGGCAGCACGGCCTTGATCATACCCTCGCCAGGTCCGTGGCCGAGAAAGCCACCCTCCGCGAACGACTGCATGGCCCTGTCGACCTGGCTGTTGTCGCCTGTGACCGGGTTCAGGAAGCCATCAATGCGGAGGCGCACGTGGGGAAAGATGGCGTAAGCTCCGGTGAGCCCCACTACCCCGGCGACCACGATGCCGGCTGCGCGAACCAGCGGCTGGCCCGACAGGAAGAACATCGCGCCCCATACCAGACTGACGAGCAAGGTCTGGCCGACATCGGGCTGTGCCACTAGCAGGCCTGCCAGCAGAACGAAGAGCCCGACGGCGAACCATAGCGCGGGCATTTCAGGTCGCGCCCGGGCCTCCGCCAGAAGCCAGGCCGACAGCACGACGAACGCGGGTTTCGCGAACTCGGAAGGCTGCAGCGAATGTCCTGCCAGCGACAGCCATCGCCGGGCGCCATTGATCTCCTGGCCCGTCACATGCACCGCAACCAGTCCGATCAGCGACACCGCGAACAAAACCAGCGCGAGCCGCCGCACGCCCTGCGGATCGAGCAGCGAAACGGCCAGCATGATTAGAACGCCCAACCCGGTGAAGAGCACATGCCGCTCGACGAAATAGTAGGCCGAAAAGCCTTTCTTCAGGGCAACCGTCGGGCTCGCGGCGAGCGACAGCACTAGCCCGCACGCGATGATGACGAATATGGCCGTGAGCAGCACGTGGTCAACAGTGAACCACCAATCTGTAAGGCGGCTGCGGTCGGCCCGACTGAGTCTCATGCGGCGCCACCACGCGCAACGAAGCCCGGCAACGACACCACCATCCTCCGGAAGTGGTCGCCGCGCACTTCGAAGTTCCTGTACTGGTCGAAACTGGCGCACGACGGCGACAAGAGCACCACAGGTTCGGCGGCGGTGCTACGTCCCGCGTCGCGCGAGGCAGCGGCGACGGCATGATCGAGCGTGCCACACTTTTCGAACTCGACACGGCCGGAGAGCGTTGCGGCAAAGGCGTCGCTCGCTGCACCAATCAGATAGGCTTTCGCGATGCGCGGGAAATAGGGCGAGAGCGACGTGATGCCGCCGTCCTTCGCCTTGCCGCCGAGGATCCAGAAAATGTCGCTCGGCCAGGACAGCAGTGCTTTTTCGGAGGAATCCGCGTTGGTCGCCTTGCTGTCGTTGACGTAGAGCACGGGGCCCAGGCGTCCGACCTCTTCCATCCGGTGAGCAAGACCCGGATACGTGCGCAAATGTTTTGCGATCTCCGCATCGGCAAGTCCGCAGGCCGAAACGGCAGCGAAAGCGGCGGCGGCGTTCTGGCCGTTGTGGCCGCCGCGCAGCGATCCCACTCCCGAAAGGTGGGCGGCGGGTTCCGCCTGCCCGGCGCGATAGAGCTTGCCATCGCAGTAGGCAATGTCGGCGTTGCCTGCAGCCGAGATGGTGACGAGCCGTCCGCCGATCCGCTTGGCGATCGCTCGGCAATACTCGTCGTCCACGCCGACGACAGCGGTAGCCGAACCGCCGACAAGTCGTTCCTTGATAGCGGCGTAGTTCTCCATGCTGCCGTGGCGATCGAGATGATCCGGCGTCACGTTGACTAGCACGCCGACCGACGGGCTTATGCCGGGTGCGAGATCGATCTGGAATGATGAGCATTCGATGACGTGATAGCGGCCGGGTGCCGGGAGCTCGAGCGTCAGAACCGCGCGGCCGATGTTGCCGCCGAGTTGCACGTCGCGTCCCGACGCCTTCAGAAGGTGCGCGATCAAGGCGGTGGTTGTCGACTTGCCGTTCGTGCCTGTAATGGCGACGAAGGGGGCATCGGGGGCCGACTTCGCCCGCTCGCGGCTAAACAACTCGATGTCGCCGATGACCTCGACGCCGCTTGCGCGCGCCTTCTCAACGGTCCAATGCGGCTTTGGATGGGTCAGCGGCACGCCCGGCGCCAGCACGAGCGCGGCGAAACTATTCCAGTCGGCGTTTGCAAGATCGACGACGGGCAAGCCTGCGGCGGCCGCCGTCTGCCGCCCAGCCTCGCAGTCGTCCCAGGCGGCGACGTCCGTGCCGCCAGAAAGCAAGGCCGCGACCGTGGCGTTGCCCGAGGCGCCCAGCCCGAAAACCGCAACCCGGCGGCCGGCGAATATGGTGATGCGAATCATGCCGTGAATGTAGCCGAATTCGCCGGACCGGTGGTGACGCGAGCGCCCCTCAGCGGCTCAACGCAGCTTCAACGAGGCGAGCCCTATCAGCGCCAGGATGACCGAGATGATCCAGAAGCGCACCACAACCGTGCTTTCCGCCCACCCCTTCTGTTCGAAGTGGTGATGCAGCGGCGCCATCCGGAACACGCGCTTGCCGGTCAGTTTGAAGGACGTCACCTGAATGATAACTGACAGCGTCTCCAGCACGAACAGACCGCCGACGATAGCCAGCACGATCTCATGCTTGGTGGCGACCGCGATCGCGCCGAGCGCCCCGCCCAGCGCCAGCGAACCCGTGTCGCCCATGAAGATCATGGCGGGCGGCGCATTGAACCAGAGAAATCCCAGCCCGCCGCCGATCAGGGCGCCGCAGATGATGGCGAGTTCGCCAGTTCCGGCCACATGGTGGATCTGCAGATAATTGGCGAACTTGAAGTTACCGATGAGATAGGCGATCAGGCCGAACGTGGCAGCCGCGATCATCACCGGGACGATGGCGAGGCCGTCCAGCCCGTCGGTCAGGTTCACCGCGTTGCCCGCACCCGCGATGACGAGCACACCGAGAAGAATGAACAGTAAACCGAGATCAATCAGCGTGTTTTTAAAGAAGGGGACAGCGAGCTGTCCCGAAAGCTCGGGCGTCGACAAAAGCATGATCAGCCAGGCTGCGACGGCCGCGACGAGGATCTCGAGCCCCAATCGCGCATTGCCGCCGAAACCCGATACCTCCTGCTTCGTCACCTTGAGGTAGTCATCGTAGAATCCGATGGCGCCATAGCAGAGCGTGACGGCGAGCACGATCCAGACGTAAGCGTTCGCCAGATCCGCCCACAGCAGCGTGGCGACGGTGACGCTGGCGAGGATCATCAGGCCGCCCATTGTCGGCGTGCCCTTCTTGGACAGATGCGATTTCGGCCCGTCGTCGCGGATCGGCTGTCCCTTTCCCTGCTTGACGCGCAGCAGATCGATGATGCCGGGCCCGAACAGCATTACGAACAGCAGCGCCGTAAATACCGCGCCACCCGTGCGAAACGTGATGTAGCGAAAGACGTTCAGAAGCCCGATCTGATCGCTGAACTGTACGAGTTGATAGAGCATCCAGTTCCCCCGGTGCCGCGACCTAGCGGCGTACAGTTTTTGCCTTAAGAGCCTCGACCAGCGGCGCCATGCGCGAGCCGTTAGAGCCCTTCACCATCACGACGTCGCCGGCACCGAGGGCCGCAACGACTGCGGTTTCGATATCCCGCGAATCATTCCCCCAAGCCGCCCGAATGCGCGTGGGCAGGCGGCCGAACAAATGCGACATTTTCGGTCCGGAGGCAAACACGAGATCGCAACCGGCTTCCTCGACGGCTTTCGCGAGGCCGGCGTGCATCTCGGCGCTGGCGGCCCCCAGTTCCAACATGTCACCCAGCACGGCAATGCGGCGGGAATAGTGGTCGCGAGGAATCAATGCCATGGCGGCAAGCGCCGCGCGCATAGAGGCCGGATTGGCGTTGTAGCTTTCATCGATGACGAGCGCCCTGCCACCCTCGAGTTCGACGACGCTGCGGTGGCCTCGTCCAAGCGGCGGGCCGAAACCCGCCAGAGCGGCCAGCGCGCGGTCGAGATCGCACCCGGCGGCATCGAGGGCTGCAACGATGGCAAGCGAGTTCTGAGCCATATGCAGGCCCGGAGCGGCGAGCGCATAGCGAACATCGCGGCTCGACACGCGCGCCGTCACATGCGTCGCTTCGGGCTGGAGGTCGATCGCCAGCGCGCGAACATCCGCAGCTTCATGCTGACCGAACAGAACGATGCGCGCGCCGGCCTCGCGGGCGCGCCGATGGAGGATTTCCCAATAGGCGTTGTCACGGTTGATCACAGCCGTGCCGCCTGGCTCAACACCGGCGAATATCTCAGCCTTAGCTTCCGCGATACCTTCGACGGACGCGAAGTTTTCTATGTGAACCGGTTCCACTGTCGTGACGATCGCCACATGCGGGCGCGCCATGCGCGTCAGCGGATCGATCTCGCCCGCATGGTTCATGCCGATCTCGAACACGCCATAGCGCGTCGACTGCGGCATGCGCGCGAGTGTGAGGGGCACGCCGAGGTGATTGTTGAACGACTTGTCGGCGGCGTGAGTCTCGCCCAGCGGCGACAGGCAGGCGCGCAGCATTTCTTTGGTACCGGTCTTGCCGACGCTACCGGTGACTGCAATGACGCGCGCATCGAAGTCAAGCCGTGCACGTGCCGCGCGACCGATACTCTCCAATGCGGCCAGCGTATCGGCGACGCGGATCAGTGCGCCATCGCACGGTTGCCGGATGTATTTCTGCGTGACGATTGCGGCTGCCGCGCCACCGTTGAAGGCCGTGGAGACGAACTCGTGACCGTCACGCGCTCCCGCGAGCGCAACGAATACGTCGCCCGGCGCGATACTGCGGGTGTCGATCGAGAAGCCCGTGACGTCAACCGATCGCCCGCCGTCGATGTCACCGCCTGACGCCATGACCATCTCGTCGATACCCCACAACGCCCTCATCGCGCACGCTCCAGAGCGGTCTGCAAAAACTCATGGTCGGAGAACGGCAACACCTTGTCGCCGACGATCTGCCCAGTCTCGTGACCCTTCCCCGCAACCAGTACGACATCGCCGGGTCCCATCATGCCGACCGCCGCCGCGATGGCCTCGGCCCGATCACCGATCTCGCGCGCGCCCGTGGCGCCTGCGAGGATTTCGGCGCGGATCGCAGCGGGCGCTTCGCTGCGCGGGTTGTCGTCGGTCACGATCACGACGTCGGATTTGGCGACAGCGATTTCGCCCATGATCAGACGCTTGCCGCGATCGCGATCGCCACCGCAGCCGAACACGCAGATCAGTTTGCCGGTGACGAAAGGCCGGCAGGCGCCAAGCGCGGCTGTCAGCGCCTCCGGCTTGTGGGCATAATCGACGACGCCGAGGCCGCCGCGAGCCTCGCCGATGATCTCGAGCCGGCCCTTGACGCCCTTCAGGGCCGCGAGCGCCGCGATGACGCGACCCGCATCCTCGCCGGCAGCAATAGCTAGGCCCGCCGCCACCAGTGCGTTCTCGACCTGATACGCGCCGACGAGCGGAAGCCTGACCGACTTCGCCAAGCCGCCTGCCGTCGTGATGTCGAGTACCTGCGCAAATCCATCCATCGCAACGCGATCAAGCCGCAAGCCTGTACCGGTGCGTCCCACCGTGAAGATATCCAGTCCCCGCGATTTACAGGCGCGCATCACGTCGGCGGCGCGGTCGCCGTCGCTGTTGACCACGGCCCGCTGACCTGAATGAAGAAGCTCGCTAAACAGTCTCAGCTTTGCTGCGAGGTAGGCCTCTATGGTCGGATGATAGTCGAGATGGTCGCGGCCGAGATTGGTGAAGGCGCCCGCTGTCAGCTTGACGCCGTCGAGGCGATGCTGATCCAGTCCGTGAGATGACGCTTCCATCGCGAGATGCGTCACGCCTTCGTCGGCGAGGTCGGCCAGCGTTGCATGCAAAGTCACCGGATCGGGTGTCGTGAGCGAACCGTAGACGGCGCCTGACGGCTTGATGACTCCGATCGTGCCGGCCGATGCGGCCGCCCGCCCGCACTCCGTGAGAATCTGGCGCGTGAACTCCGCAACCGAGGTCTTTCCGCTGGTGCCTGTCACGGCCAGGACGATGCCCGGCTGATGCCGATAGAAGCGCGCGGCGACATTCGCCAGGACCTGACGAGGATCTTCGACGCGAACGATCCGAACGCCCGGCATATCGGGAACTGGAGCCGAGATGCCGGCAATGACCGCGACGGCTCCGCGCGCGATGGCATCGGCGATATAGGCGCCACCGTCGGCCTTGGTGCCGGGAATGGCAACGAACAGGGAGCCGAGCACAACCTTGCGGCTATCGTCGGTCACCGCCACGATATCCATGTCCCCGCTCTGGTGCTGACCACTCCCTGCTTCAAGAAGATGGGACAAAAGCATTAGATCGGTTTCTCGGCGTCATCCGGTCAACGGGGCGGGAAGGGGCGCCTGTCGATGCACAGCGTCCCAGGGCGACGTATTAGGTCGCCCTGTCCTATGCGTCAAACACGATGGCGCGAACCCGCTATCCGCTGGCCTTGGCCTGTTCGCGGCAAAGAGCGGGCAAGTTGTGGCCGCTGAACCACAACTCGTAGCTGTTGGGGGCATTGGAACGCGCCCAGGTCGAAGAGGATAAGTCTTTCACCTCCAGATGGAGCCCAAGCGACGCGAACAGACCGGAGATCTGTGCGGCACGCACCTTGTCGCCCGGGTGGAAGAAACGCAGTTCCTGGTTCGATTGCGCATAGTCCGCATACATTCGCACTGCGGGAAAACGGATTGTCGCCTTGTCTTCCTCCTTGAAACTGTCGCGCAACAGCGTCAGGCACTGGTAAATGGGTTCATCGGGCACGTGCACGAAGACGCGTGACGGGCGACGTTCGAGCGCGATCTTGTAGGCTGCCGCGACATCGGGGTTTTCCTTGGCGGCGTTGAGGATGGCAATCTCGAGCATGGGCAGGAGCTCAGGGTTCTTGGCCGAGGTGGCGTAGTCGATCTGCGCGGCTACGAATTCCACCGGCACCTTGCCGTTCTTGGCAAGATATTCGAACATGGCGATCCCATACTTCTGTTTCTCGGCCGATGGATCGGTGACGAGATCGATCATGCTCTTCAGGTCGTTGACGCTTTGCTGCCACTTGGTCCAGTACCAGCCCATGCCGGCGACGGTCAGCGGCACGAGCACGATCGACAGCATCTTGAAAAATGCGTCCCACGAGTCGCTGCTCAGATTCAATTTCACGATGGTACTGCCTCCCGAAGAGAATTTCTGGGGTACGCCTTCCACCCGAAAAGTGACCATCCGGTGGCCGGCGGCTTCGGCCTTTGGAAGGGGCTCGAAATTTTCGGCGCCGTTAGCGCCCGTCAGGAATACGAAGCCGGCATAGCCGCTGCGGATTTCCTGCTCGACGATTGCCATCCGCTCGCAGGCGATGACGTCAGCATTGCGGCGAAGGACATCCTTACGATCCCTGGCTGCGCAGCCATCTGGTGACAGACGACAAGTAGTCGGTCCGTGCGCGACCGCTCGATGGTCGTCCACGAACATGTGGCGTTCTGGGAGAACTGGATCGGGCTGCGTTTCGAGCAGTCGGGCGCCTGTGAGGTCGACGATGCACTGGTGCCGCTCGAAATCGATCTCGAGCGGCAAATCGGGCGCTCCGAGGAACCCAACGTCTGGGACTCCTGCGCCGCCGGGACTGCTTAGCCGGACGATCCAATGTTCTTTTTTTTCGGCGGTACGATCAGCGGACAGGCTGATCGGTGCCCGTGGCCGCCGGCACGCCGAGAAGCGGCGCCACGCGCTCGATGATCCGGCCAGCGGTTGGCGCGGCGTTGACGCCGGCGGTGATGCGATCGTCCGTCTCAGTCGTACCCTTCGGCTCGAACAGCATGACAAGCGTGACGTACTTCGGCGCCTCCATGGGAAACGCCGCGATGAACGAAGTAATGACGGATTTTTCCTGATAACCCCGCCGGCTCGGCATCTCCGCGGTTCCCGTCTTGCCGCCGACGCGGTAACCGGGCACATCGGCGCGACGGCCGGTACCGGCTTCGTTGGTGACGTTGAGGCGCATCAACTCGCGAACCTTGGCGCTCGTCGCAGCCGTAACCAGGCGCTCGCCAGGCTCGGCCGCGTCACCCACGATGAACCTTGGGACGACCTTACGTCCGCCATTGACGAGTGCTGCCGTGGCGGCGGCGAACTGCAGCGGAGCGACCGCAAGCCCATGACCATAGGACACGGTAATCTGCTCGGTGCGGCCAAACGCGGCCGGAACAAGGGGCACCGCCGTGTGCCCAATCTCCGTCTTTAACGGCTGCAGCAGTCCGAGCTTGTCGAGGAACGCCTTCTGGCGCTCAGGGCCAGCTTCCAGCGCCAACAATCCCGCGCCGACGTTCGATGAGTGAATGAAGATTTCGGCAATCGTCATCGGCCGACCGAGCGGATGCAGGTCGCGGATCGTGTATCGGCCCGCTGACAGAGGCTGCGTCGTATCTACGAGTGCATGCAGGCTCTTGCCGCTTTCAAAGGCCATGGCAACGGTGACCGTCTTCAAAACGGACCCAAGTTCGAATGTCCCACCGGCCAGCTTGTCGGCACGCACAGGATCGGCGCGTTCAGCCGCGATGGTGGGATCCGCCGAGGGAAGCGAAATAAAGGCGACCACCTCTCCCGTGTTCGCCTCCATCACCAGCCCGGCCGCACCCTTGGCGCCGTACCGCTTCATCGCAGTATCAAGTTCGTTTTCGACGGCATGTTGCACGCCCAAATCAAGAGACAGCCTGACGGGAGCGCGGGCGGACAGCGTTGCGCCATGCACGGCTTCAACTCCTATCGCCTCATCGATGTGGCGCTCGATACCGGCAAGACCGCGGTTGTCGATATCGACCTGCCCCAGGATCTGGCCGGCGAGGCGACCATCGGGATAGACGCGGCGCAGTTCGTCACGGAACCGCAGTCCTGGCAGACCCAGGTCGTGAACGGCTTGTGCCGTTCTTGGCGAGAGCCCCCGTCGCACCCAGACGAAGCGGCGGGCCGGGTCCGTCAAATCGCGGCGCAACTCGACGCCGTCGAGATCGGGAAAAATAGTAGCCAGGCGTTCGACGACGTCGTCGGCATCCTGGATGAGCGCCGGGTCGGCGTAGAGCGAGGGAGCAATGACGTCGGATGCCAGCAGCCGTCCGTTTCGGTCGACGACGTCCGGCCGGGCATAGCTCTCGGCAGGGGTCGCCATCATTGCGATGGAAACAGAATCCAGCGGCTCCGCCTTGAGCGCCAGTTGTACCAGCCGGCCGGCCACGACGCCGAAGGCCAGACAGATCGAGACGCCGACGGCAATGGCTCGCGACCGCGGGACACCCGTCCGCTCATCGCGGCGATGCCGCGCCGATAGCGCCAGCTGCCACTCGTCCCGCTCGGTCACTGAAGCGGCCATGGCAGCAGGCCTCACTTCGATGTGGAGCCGGTCATCAGGCTGTTTGCGCCTTCATAATCGGCGAGGTCGCGCTGCGTCATGGGTATGAGGCCCAATGCCCGCGCGAGCGGCTCAATACGCTCCGGCCGCGCCAGATGCGATCTCTCCGCCTTGAGCACCGCGATATCGCCGCGAGCAGCTTCCGCGGCGCGCTCCTTGGCCTGGACCTCGGCTTCGATCAGTCGAGTATCGTAATTGAGGCCGTAAAGCAGGAAGGCGCTCGAGAGCGCCATGAAGATGGCCATCATCGTGAGCACTCGCATAACGAACTCTCCGAACCGTCACGCCTCATGAACCCTGCGGCGCGGCCTACCCGGCGGGCCAAGCGACCGCTTCGGTGCGGACCGCGGCTCGCAAGCGTGCGGAACGCGCACGCGGATTCACATCCAATTCACCTTTCTGAGGTGTTAACGGACGAAAGTTAAGAATCCGGAAACTTGGCGGTGAAAGTTTTACGGACTGCTGTGGAAGATGGCGCGAAACATTGACCGTCTTGCCCGAACGGCCGGCAAGGAACTGCTTCACGATCCGGTCTTCGAGGCTGTGGAATGTCACTACCACCAACCTGCCTCCAGGCCTAAGCAGCCGTTCAGCGGCTTCCAGTCCGCGATGCAATTCGCCAAGCTCGTCGTTGACAAAAATGCGCAGCGCCTGGAACGTGCGCGTCGCGGGATGCTTTCCATCCTCCAGGCGGCCGTGGAAAACCCTGAGAACAATATCGGCGAGCTGCCGCGTCCGCATGATGCCACCGTCAGCGCGGGCGGCAACGATGGCGCGGGAGATTGCGCGCGAGTGGCGCTCTTCCCCGAACTGGTAGATGATTTTGGCGATGTCTTCTTCATCCGCCGTATTTATGAAATCGGCGGCGGTCTCTCCGACATCCAGTTGGCGATGGTCGAGCGGATCAACGGCTGCGGACATGCGCATGTCGAGTGGACCGTCGTTCTGGAAGGAGAAACCTCGTTCGGCCTGATCGAGCTGCATCGAAGAGACGCCGATATCAAGGACGACGCCATCGATACATGGTTCGTCGCCCGGCGGCGTTCCATCAGCCGACGCTTCGATGCGGGCGAACTGTTCCATGCGCGAGAACGGCGCGTTGATCAGGTTGAGGCGGTTGGGATACTCCGCGCACATAGGTGCTGCGGCGCGAACGGCTGTGATATCGCGATCAAAAGCTAGAACCCGGCAATCCGCGGCTTCGAGAATGGTGCGCGTGTAGCCGCCGGCACCGAACGTGCCGTCAATGTACTTTTCGCTGGCCTTCGGCTGCAGGGCATCCAGCACTTCCGAGAGCAGCACGGGAATGTGCCTCGTCCGCGCCGCGCGGCTGTCCGGATCGGTTCCGGATTTCCGCCCACGCCTCATTCCCGTGCCCCCTCGTCGCCGCCATCTCCAGACGGACGGCTCCCCGCGCCGAAAAGTTTTCTGTGCTCCTGGGCTTTTTCCCGGGCCCGCGCACGCCTTTCTTCGAAGCGGACGGGCTCCCACATCTGGAACTTGTCGCCAAGGCCGACAAAAGTGATCTGGGATTGAAGGCCGGCGTGGGCGCGAAGTCCTTCAGGAAGGACGATACGGCCGTCGCCGTCGATGGCGAGAACCTGGACATCGCCGTAGAGCGAGACAGACAGTTCATCGCGCTCATCCGAATAGTCCGGCAGACCCGAGAGAAGCCCGTCGATCTTTTGCGCAAGTCTCTCGCCGCCTGCATCGAGCGCTGGAGCATCGAGCGAAGGGTAGCAGTAGATGCCGCCTGCGTATCCGTCGCGTTCGAGCACGACCCGGAATGGAGCGGGAATGGAGACGCGGCCTTTGGCGTCGATCTTGTTCGTGTATGTCGAGACAAAGCGGTCCATCCCCCGTTTTCGAACCTCACCCTCGACGCAAGAACTCCAAGAACCAGCCCGCACCCGGCGGGGCCGTGGCAGTCGCTCGGCTCGGGCCCTCTCTCCGAGCGGCGCCACACCACGGATCCCTACCCGGTGCGGTCGGGCATCTATGGGATCTCATGGAACTATATGGGTGTCAATGGTTCGTTAACGATTTCATTGGAGTGCGGCCCGTTATCCACAGGACGAGCGGTTGCCGGCGTGCAGACGCACATGGATCGTGACAGGGCCAGTTGAACGAGGACGCAATCGAGGGCCAACATGAATGAGGGGCACATCTGGCGGGCGCCAGAGCGTTCGTGGCGATCGCCTCGGCTATTGCCTAAAAACGGGGAGCAACGGCTTGCCGGCCATGTAGGCTCCACCCCCGTAGGCGAGCACGAGAGCACTCATGAAAGCAACGTAGCGCATGCCAATTCGCAGGCTCTCACTCTTCTATTGTTCGCGCGGAATGCTTCCGGCCCTGTTGAAGTCGAAGGCGAAACGAACACCCGCCGCAGCCGCGATCGATAGCGACAGCGCACTGACAGTCCAGATATTGAAGCCGTAAATCCCGCAAGCCACCGCCGACACATCGCCACCGCTTCGAATTCCACTACCATCACGCATTTCCCATTTCACATGCGCGAAGTACGGGGGCCTTCCGCGAACGGATGTGCGGTTGCCTCAGGCGGTCATCAGATTACATATGAGAAAGGCTGAGCGCCGCCGGCACGGTCTGATCACGAAACTGTCAGCAAGGCGACTTACGGGACACCGACAAAGCGCGCGTTCATCGAGCGTCGCGGCGAAAATGAGCTCAGGTTGCATTGGCGCGCCCGCAAACGATCACGCTTGATCACGCAGAGGGCGTTCCCGCCAACGCCCTTGTGAGTGGTGGTGAATAGGCAGCGCCGCTAGGTGTGACTCATGCCGGGTGACGCATCGCCCGCTGAGTTCGTCCATCGAATAACAACATCTGGGAGTGAGACATGATCCGCGCATTTTTCATCGCTACGATACTCGCCGCCGGCCTTGCCGCACCGGCGCTCGCCGGCGATGAGCCCGCGACCGACGCCGCCTCCGCTGCAGCCTTCACGGCGCAGCAGACCGCCGTTGCTAACCAGCAGCAGATCCGCAAGCTGCTCGCCGCACAAGGTTACGTCGTGACGTCGGACCTCTACCGCGACGACGCAGGCCGCTGGGTCGGCACCGCACTGAAGGACGGCAAGCAGGTTCGCGTCGCGATCAAAATGCCGCCGCGCAATGCTCCGACCGCGCTGACCAACTAAGGCAAGACCTCCACGAAGCGCGGCGCTTTTCCCGCTGCAAACATCGGCGCCCCTGCGCTTTGGCGAAAGGGCGCCGATTCGCGTTTCGCAGCCGCCGTGAGAAAATCCTGATCGTGCGAAACTGGAGTGGCGGCAGGTCATGGGCCTGACGGGGGCGTCGCTTTGGACACGCCCATGTTCAAATGGGCCATGGGCATCAAGATCGGTCCCGATGCGCGGGCCATCCCAATCAGCGCCACGACCACGCGCAAGATATGGGGCGACTTTACGTGATCGGCGCGAAGGACGACGCGACCCCGATGTCTTCGCCAAATACAATCGCCGCTAGGCTTGTCGGTCATCGAAGTCGACGGCATGACCATGGCAAACTCGATTTTCCGTAGCAACCAGGGGCACGCGGCCGGCCACCTGGAGCCGGACGAGGCACGCCAGAAGATCACCAACTTGCAGATTCAGTATTCCAAATTCCTCGAAAACGCCGGCGGCGGCATCCTGATCGCCGGCAAGAAAGGGCAAATATCGAACGTCGAGATCACGCATAATCTGATTTTGCGAACGCGTCCGATCGTGCTCGAAGATGCACCGGCCGTGCAGGACGCCACCATCTGCCGAAACCGGCAGATCGTGCCGCAATCCGAACCTTCGGCTGGGCTGACGTCGTACGAGGATCCCGCCGCGATGGTGATCACGCAGGATGACTGCGGCGACCGGCGCATGATGACCCGGCGGGGCAAGAAGAAATCGTAAGCCGACGCAGCGCTACTTCTTCTGGTCCTGCACGACGCGGATCGACAGTTCGCGCAGTTGTTTGGGCGAAGCCTCGCTCGGCGCGTTCATCAGCAGGTCGGCGGCCTGCTGGTTCATCGGGAACAGCGCAACCTCGCGCACCGTCTTGCAGTCGGTCAGCAGCATCACCATCCGTTCGATGCCGGCCGCCATGCCGCCGTGCGGCGGCGCGCCGTACTGGAACGCGCGGTAAAGACCGCCGAACCGGGCTTCCACATCCTGACGGCTCAGCCCCGTGATCTCGAACGCCTTCACCATCGTCTCCGGCAAATGGTTGCGGACAGAACCGGAAGCGATTTCGGAGCCGTTGCAGACGATGTCGTACTGGTTGGCTTTGAGTGCCAGCAAGGCATCGCGACCCTGCTTCTCGGCTGCGTCCAGTGCCTCATGTCCGCCCTTCGGCATGGAGAATGGGTTGTGCGAGAAGTCGATTTTCTTGTCCTCCTCGTTCCATTCGTAGAACGGGAAGTCGACGATCCAGGCAAGCGCGTACTGGTCTTCGTTGATTAGCTTCAGCTCATGGCCGACGCGATCGCGCGCCGCACCGGCAAACTTGTAGAAATTAGCCGGGTTTCCGGCTGCGAAGAACACGGCGTCGCCAGTCTTCAGTCCGAGCTGTGCACGAATGGCCTCTGTTCGTTGGTCACCAATATTCTTAGCTATCGGTCCGGTACCTTCAATAGCAGCAATCCATTTTTCGAATAACCGGTTAGCTTCTTCCATCTGCCCAGTCAGCTGAGCTTGCTCCAGCGCTTTCGCAAGCAAAAGCAGATCTACGTCGGTTAGGTCGTCGCCCTTCTTGCGCCAGAAGACGTAACCGAGCCCCGGCTGACCCTCGCCCTGCGCCCACGAGTTCATACGGTCGCAGAAGGCACGGCTGCCGCCGGTCGGCGCGGGGATTGCCCAAACGCGAACCTTCGGGTCCTTCTCAATCATGCCCGCGAACACCTTGAAGCCCGAGCCGCGGAAATGCTCGGTGACGTCCTGCATCTCGATCGGATTGCGCAGATCGGGTTTGTCCGACCCGTATTTCGCGATCGCGGTATCGTAGGGAATGCGCGGCCATGTCTTCGTCACGGCCTTGCCGTTACCGAATTCCTCGAACAGCCCGGTGAGAATCGGCTCCATGGACCGGAATATATCGTCCTGCTCGACGAAGCTCATCTCGACATCGAGCTGGTAGAATTCCCCCGGCAAGCGGTCCGCGCGCGGGTCCTCGTCACGGAAGCACGGCGCGATCTGGAAGTAGCGGTCGAAGCCCGACACCATCAACAGCTGCTTGTACTGCTGGGGCGCCTGGGGCAACGCGTAGAACTTACCCGGATGAATGCGAGACGGAACGAGAAAGTCGCGCGCGCCTTCAGGCGAGGACGCCGTCAGGATTGGCGTCGGGAATTCATTGAAGCCCGCATCATGCATGGCCGATCGGATCGACCTGCTGATCTCGAGCCGCTTCATGATAATGGCGTGCAGCGTTTCGCGACGCAGATCCAGGAAGCGGTACTGCAGCCGCAAGTCCTCCGGATAGTCGGGCTCGCCGAACACGGGAACGGGAAGCTCCTTGGCCTCCGACAGAACCTCGATTGCAGTCGCGTAGACTTCAATCTCGCCCGTCGGCAGCTCCGTATTCGTGGTTCCGTCCGGACGCCGGCGCACGTTGCCGTCGATGCACACGACCCACTCCGACCGCAAGGCTTCAGCCATCTTGAACGCGCCCGAATCCGGGTCGGCGACGACCTGCGTGATACCGTAGTGGTCGCGCAAATCGATGAACAGCACGCCGCCGTGGTCGCGCACGCGATGGACCCAGCCGGAGAGCCGTGCGGCCGAACCGATCTCCGTCGCCCGCAGACTTCCGCAAGTGTGCGTGCGATAGCGATTGGGGGAAAACCCGCGCGATGCCGGCCATGCGGTTTTCGACTTGCCATCAGCCATGTTTTGTTCCGTTCCGCGTCCGTTAAGTCTATCCGTTCAAGGCGCGGAAAAGCACATGCGGTCCCGGGAATGTCAAGGCGGGCCTCAGTGTCGCGGCGGTCCGCGATCGGTGCCCTGCCCCTCGTCGCATTAGCGGTTTGTTAACCACGTCGCGGTAACGATTCGTCAACCGCGAGCGGATGCGGTTCCTCTTTTAGTTACGGGCACGAGGAGTATCGTCGTGAAAATCTATCCAGAGCACATACTGGCCGAACAGTTCCTGACAGCTGGCGGCAACGAAGATCCAACCGACGGGTCGTCGGACGAGGCTGGCGCCGAGCATCCTCTCGCCCAGGAGCTGCGCCGCGTCTTGAGAGCCGGCAACGCGACCGACGTCGGCACGTATGCGCGCCTCGTCGAAAAGATCATGACGGAAATGACGATGGTCCGGGAACAGATGGCGCCGGGCCATGACGGCCTTCGGCTCAAGGCCGGGCAATAACGCAACTAACGGCTGCTCCGCCGCGACGCCTAGCTGTGGTGCGTCAGGAGGTTGTTCCTGGTCAAGCCTAGTCGGCTGACGGGCGGCCTGTGTCCGAGGCTAGCATGTGGCCGGTGCCAGTTGTAGCTGTGCAACCAGGCTGCGAGATGGTCTCGGCGCTGGTCTGAGTTTTCGTAAGCCTGGGCGTACGCCCATTCGCGCAGAGCAGTCTGGATGAAGCGCTCGGCCTTGCCGTTGGTCTGCGGCGTATAGGGCTGGGTTCGAATGTGCCGGATGCCGAGGCGCTTGCAGGCGCGGACAGAATGCGACCGATCGGTAGCAGCTTCCGTTATCGGTCATGACGCGATCGATCTTGACGCCGAGGCTTTTGAAGTAGGCCACGGTGGCCTTGAGGAAGGCGACGGCACTCTGCTTCTTCTCGTCGGGGAAGATGTCGATGCGGGCGACGCGGGAATGGTCGTCGACGGCGACGTGAGCGAACTCCCAACCAACGCCGCGATGATTGCTCTGGCCGCGCCGATCTCCGGTGATGCGGTGGCCAGTTTTCTCGAAACGACCGAGTTTCTTGATGTCGATGTGGATGATCTCACCGGGAGCCTCGCGCTCGTAGCGAGGCCTCGGCTCTTTGGGCTCGAGCGCCGAGAGCAGGCTCAGTTCGCCCAGCGCCGAGACGGCCGCGGCGCGCGAGGATGCGCGAGACGGTTGCTTTCGAAAGGCCGATCTCGCGGGCGATGTGCTCCTGCGTGCGGCGCTCGCGGCGCAGTCGCTCTACGGCGTCGCAGGTGACCAGCGGCGTTTGGCTCGGCGATGAAAGCGGCCGTGACGAGCGGTCCGACAACCCAGCAATGCCCGCCTCGCGGAAGCGACGGTCTCTCCGGCCTGGACCGAATGGACAACCTCCTGAAAGTTCACACCTAGAGCACGAAGTCGCCGGACGTCAGCGCCTTGAGCCCGGTGATCTCGATCTGAAAGTCGGCGTACTTGTCGCCGTTGATATCGCCTTCGACGATCGTGCGGTCGGAGGCGGTGCCCGCCAGGTTCTCCCAGCGGCAATGCAATTGACCTCTCACCCCCGAGAACGCCGCCGATCCGGTCCAGGCGAAGGCGTTGTTGCCGGCCGCAAGCGAGTTCGCGTCGATGGTTGCGAGGTCGATGCGGTCGGCGATACCGCCGAAGTCCCAATCCCGCACCGCCGGTCAGAATATCGCGGCCGCCGGCGCCCGCGATCAGATCGTTGCCGCCACTTCCATTGAGGACATTCGCGCCACGATTTCTGATCAGCGTGTTGGCTGCCGCGTTGCCGGTTCCGCTCAGGTTGGCAATTCCAAGAAGGACGAGGCTCGACGCGCCCGCGCCCAGCGCCGCCGATCCGGAAAGGATCTCGGAGCTGTCGACGAGATCGACTTTGGCATTCTGCACACCGGAATAAATGACGACGCTGACGTTTGCGGGTAGGCCTGCGCCCGAGAACGTCACGTTGACCGTGCCCACCGGCCATGGCGGCGGCATAGCCACCTGCGGGCCCCGTCGTGTCGCTGGCGAGCACCGTCGTGCCGGAGCGCACCGTTGCCGTGATCCCCGCACGGCCCTCCCTACATCGTAAAAGTTGTCGGCATCAGAGTCGGCAAGTGATGAAGGTCTTTGAGCCCGATGTGGCGAAGTTCTCGGGCGCCATCACGGCGTTGTAGGTCGTGCCGGTCGTGAACGGGCCGCTGAAGACGCTGGTTCCAAGTTCTCGAAAATCTCCACCCAGAATGTTTTCGCGATGGCCCGGCGAAAGGAACGGGTTCTTGTGCAGGTCGGCCGTGTAGGCCAGCAGGCCAGGCGTGCCGGTGGTGACCTGCCAGGCGATGTTCTCGCCCCAGGTCCACGCTCCGGTGCAAGGCGTAGCCCGCCGCCGCCATACGATCGCCGGGATCGGAGCCGCCCGCACCGCTATGAGAAAAGATATCAGTCGCGATCATCCAGCTCGAATGCGCCCGCGCTGAGTTGCCGAGAAGCTCGTTGGGCTGGTACCTTCGGATCGGATTCTCCACGACTTTACGAAACAAGTTGTCCTACTGGGGTTTACGCCTCGTTGACGGACGAGATGATCACGTTCCGCCAAGCGGATACGTTAGACAACCGGTTAATCCGCGGCGGTGAATGACACGTCAGCGCCAGCGGTCTGTTGCAAATTGCTCGCGGATAGGTGTACCCACCCCACATGCAAGTCATTTCATCAACGCCCGACCTCCAATCCGCCTGCCGACAACTCGCAGAAGCCGACTTCGTGGCGGTGGATACCGAGTTCATGCGCGAGCAGACGTTCTGGCCGCAGTTGTGCCTGATCCAGCTTGCCTCGCTGTCGCTGGAAGTCATCGTTGATCCACAGGCGAAAGGTCTGGACCTGGCGCCCTTCTACGACCTCATGAAGAACGATGCCGTGGTGAAGGTCTTCCACGCGGCTCGTCAGGACATCGAGATCGTTTACTGCGAAGCCGGCATTATCCCGGCGCCAGTGTTTGACACGCAGGTCGCGGCCATGGTGTGCGGCTTCGGCGAGAGCATCAGCTACGTAAACCTTGTGAAGAAGGTGACCGGCGCCGATCTTGATAAATCGTCACGCTTCACTGACTGGAGCCGGCGGCCCCTGTCGGAACGCCAGCTCGTCTATGCCCTTGGCGACGTGACCCACCTGCGCGACGTCTACCGGCATCTGCGAAACGAACTCGACCGCTCTGACCGTGCGCTGTGGCTCGCCGAGGAAATGGCGGAGCTGACCGACCCCGCGACCTACGTCACCGAGCCGGAGGAAGCTTGGCGGCGGCTGAAACTGCGCGTCAAGAACCGCAAGTCGCTCGCCGTTCTGATCGAACTGGCGGCGTGGCGCGAGCGTCTCGCGCAAGGTCAGGACGTGCCCAGAAGCCGTATTCTTCGCGATGAAGCGCTCTACGATATCGCTAACCAGGCGCCGACAAGCGTCGAACAACTGGGCGAATTGCGTACCCTGAGTGACGGCTTTGCCCGCTCGGCGCGCGCCAAGGAAATCATTGATACGGTGAACCGTGGGCTGGAGCGGGATTTCAAGACCCTGCCTCACATAGCGCCGGGCCAGCCGATGTCGGCGGAAGCAACCGCGACCATCGAACTGCTCAAGGTTCTGCTGAAATCATCGGCCGCCAGGCATCGCGTTGCCCCGCGCCTCATCGCCGACAGCTCGGACCTGGAGCGCATCGCGGCTGAGAAGGAGCCGGATGTGCCGGCTCTCAAGGGCTGGCGCCGGGAACTTTTCGGTGAAGATGCCCTCCGTCTCAAGCGTGGCGAACTGGCCCTCACGCTCGTACGCGGCGAGGTTATGGTCGTGCCGGCAAATGGCCTGCCGCAAGCCTGATCCGTAGGGCGTTCTGTCGGTCGGAGCGCGCAAGGGCGTCCATCCACTTCTTAATCCTCCAGCGCTACTAATCGGTGTCGCCGCTTCGGATAGCGTGCTCGACGCAGTGCGCCACGTGATCATTCAGCACCTGCGCCTCTACGCGCCGCAGCGCTGCTCGCACGGCTGAGATCTGCGTCACGACGTCGAAGCAGTAACGCTCCTCCCCGATCATTCGCAAAAGATCCCGCGCCTGACCTTTTATCCGGTTCAGGCGTATCAACAGCGTCGTCTTGGCATCGTCCTGCACGCCTTGACCCCTACACGTTATATCTGTCAACCCGGATACCGTACGGGGTTTATTCCGTGATCGGACAATGCATTGCCCCATGACTGCAGCACGACAGCCACCACCATCACGCTCACGCGATCTTCAACTTGCTGCACTGGAGCGGGACCAGGCATCGCCTGGCTGGCCAGCATCGTCGCGACTTTCGCCCCGGTGCACTTTCCTGAGTTCGATGCGCGGCCCGCATGGCGCGGTGCCGGTCTCTTTCGAAGCCGCGGCCGTCATCACAGTGCTGGTCCCGCTCGGACAGGTTCTGGAACAGAAGGCGCGCGAGCGCACGGCAGGGGCCATTCGTGCCCTGCACGACCTGTCTCCCGTGACGTCGGCATCGCCATGGGAACGGGCACGGGCACCGATATCGCCATGGAAAGCGCCGCCATCACCCTTGTCCGGGGCGATCTCAATGGCCTTGCCCGCGCGCGGCGGCTGTCGGAGGCGACAATGACCAATATTCGCCAGAACCTGTTCTTCGCCTTCGCCTACAATTCGCGCGGGCGTGCCGATCGCGGCCGGCGCGCTCTATCCGGCTCTGGGAGTTCACGTTGTTGCCGGTGATCGCGGCGGCGGCGATGGCTATGTCATCCGTCAGCGTGATCGGCAGTGCTTTGCGACTGCGGGACCGTAGGCCGAGCGTCTACTTCCGGCCGGGATCGTAGCGGTGCTTCTGGCGCCACTCGGTCATGAAATAGGACATGCTTTCGTCGATCTCGGTGGGCATCACGATTTTGAGGCTGACGAGTTGGTCGCCTGTCGTGCCGGCGGTGACACTGCGCACGCCTTTGCCTTTCAGCCGGAAGACGGTGCCCGAGTTCGTCCCCTTCGGGATCGTAATCTGCACGCGGCCTGAAATCGTCGGCACTTCGATCCTGCCGCCGAGCACCGCCTCGTCGATCGTCACGGGGCAATCATGGAGAATGTCGTCGCCCTGCCGCTTGAAGAAAGCATGCTGCCTGATGCGGATCTCGACCATCGCATCGCCTGGCTCTCCGCCGTCGACGCCCGGCGCGCCACGGCCCTTGAGCCGCAGAACCTGTCCGTCGTTGACACCCTCCGGCACGGTGATCTCGAGCACGCCGCCGCCCGGCATGGTGACGCGCCTCTTGGTGCCGGTCGCGGCCTCGAGGAACTCAACGTCCAGGGTATACCTAACATCCTGCCCTCGGGTGGCAAATCCAGCGCCGCGAAAGCCTGTCCGCGCGCCTCGCAAGCCGGAGAACAGGTCGCTGAACGGGTCCTCGGAATTGAAGATACTGCCACCGGCGCTCCAACGCGTGTTGGCGCCGGGGCCGGCATGCGCGCGATACGCCTGACGCCGAGGCTCGCCGCCTGCGTCAATCTCGCCACGATCATACTGCCGGCGTCTTTCCGGATCGCCGATGATGTCGAACGCCGCCGTGATCTTCTTGAAGCGCTCCTCGGCGGCGCGGGCCGGATTTACGTCGGGATGCAGCTCCTTGACGAGGCGGCGATAGGCCTTGCGCACCTCCTCGTCGGAGGCCGTTCGCGAGACACCAAGTAGGTGGTAGGGGTCTTCAGCCATGATCCTCGATCAACCTGACGGAAAAGACGCTGGTTGCACGAAGTTCGCACATCCGATTAGCATCACAAGATTAGCATCAAATGTGTCGTTCCGGCGAATGACCGGCCCGCCAGCGTACCTTTGTCCTCACCGTTGAACGCGGATCTCGGCTTGGCGCTCCAGCAGTTGAGCGAGAGCTTCGAAACGCCGCCGCAGCCGTTCGCCGTCGAGATCCGCGTGTGCCTGCGGCAGGATCAGCACGAGCTTGTTGCCCTCATAGGACAGCGCCGTCTCGTCGATGACATCCGGCATGCCGATCGACAGCATGTGGGCGGTGCGGATGGCGGCGCCGATGATTCGGGCGCGCTTCTGGACGCGCTTGTTGACAACGTTGATAAGGCTTTGCGACAGCGTGTCAGCCGCGGCCTGATCCCCGCCCACGTGCCGGTAGTAGACCGACAGGGCGAGGAAAATGCGTCCGTGGTGGTCAATGCCCGCCATGCCCGAGTGGGCGATGACATTAAGGCTCTGCTCGCCGCGATAGTCGGGATGAGCCCGCCAGCCGATGTCCGAGACGAGGCAGGCTGCATATCGAAGCCGGCGTTCCTCCGGCGATTCTCTCGGACCGTCTCCCTCGAAGAGGGCATCCGTCCACGTGCACAGCTCGCGGGCATGCTCCAGCGAGCGCGACCGCAGGCGCGCCAGATCCTCGCAGAAACAGAGCAACGGATCCCGGGCGCGTTCATACGGGGGCAGCAGACTGTAGAGCAGTCCTTCACGGATACCATAAACCGAGAACACGACCTCCGAGGGCTGCAACTGCCGCAACAGGCGCTCCATCACGAGCGCCCCGTATGGGAGAACTTCGCGGCGGGCGCGCGCCACTTCCTCAATGCCCGGAAACACCGATAGCTTCTTGGCGCGGCGAATCTCTTCGCAGAAGGCAATTGCGTCCTTGGTCGGCACCGCGTAGCCATGCATGACGCGCAGCGGGTACTTGGCCCGCTCCATCATGAGTTTGGCGAGCGACCGCCAAGTCCCGCCGACGGCATAAAACGTCCGGCCCCGGCCTTTCTCCAGCCACGGCAACTGGGCAATCTGCTCGTCGGAAAACTGCAGTGCCTTCTCGATCTTGTCGCCCGTCGTATCGATCAGCCGCAGACTACCCAGCGGCAGTGTCACTGCCTCATTGAGGCTTTCTTTGTAAATATCGATCAGTTCGAGGCTGCCGCCGCCAAGATCGCCGGCAACGCCGTCGGCATCCCGAAACCCCATGCGGATACCCTGCGCGGCAAGCTCCGCCTCCTTCTCGCCCGACAGCACTTCGATTCGCACGCCGCACACCTGCTGCCCGCGTGCGATGAAGTCCGCCCCATCGACGGCGTCGCGCACGGCAGCGGTGGCAATGGCGCGCAGATTTTTCACCTGCAGGATGCGCGCGATAGCACGGAACCGCGTCAAGGCGGCGAGCGCGCGGTCCACGCTCTCCTGTCCAAGGTGCCCGGTCGTTGCCACCTCGCGCCCAAGCCCGCACAAAACCTTTTCGTTGAACAGAGGAGCGGCCGCGCGCACGGCGCCGTCGTAAACCACAAGGCGCACCGAATTGGATCCGATATCGATGACGCCGAGCGGCTCCAGCTCAGACGCTCGCGTGCGCCCCCCTCCGAACACTTGTAGCAGGCTTGTCACGGGTGGTTCCTGGCGTGGCTATTCGTCAGAAGCGGAAGCGCGGAGGGAAGTTTTCTTTTAATGCCTGACCGCGGCCGGACAGGCTCGGATTGGTCATGAAGTACTGATGCGCGTTGAAGAGCTCTTCGCCGGGTTTTGGCCTGATGCGCTCGGAAGAACCATCCGGCATGATCAGCCAGCTCTGCTGATTGTCTCGAAGATTGGCAACCATGATCTGATTGAGAACCTGCTCGTGCACGGTCGGATTGAGGATCGGCGCCATGGCTTCAACGCGGCGATCCAGATTGCGGGGCATCATGTCGGCGGAGCTGATATAGACGGCGGCGCGCGGGGAGGGAAGCGCCTCGCCTCTGCCAAAGCAATAAATCCGCGCGTGCTCAAGGAAGCGGCCGATGATGCTTTTAACCTGAATGTTTTCGGACAAGCCCGGGATGCCGGGCTTGAGGCAGCACACGCCGCGCACGACGAGATCGACATTGACGCCCGCCTGGCTGGCCTCGTACAGCGCATTGATGATCTGACCATCGACGAGAGCGTTCATCTTCATCCAGATGGCGGCGGGCCGGCCGGCCCTCGCGTGTTCGATCTCCTCGCGGACATGTGACAGGATGCGGCTTCGGATGCCATGCGGGCTCGCGGCCATCACTTCCAGTTCGGCCGGCTCTCCGTAGCCCGTGACGAAGTTCAGAATGCGCGTCACGTCGCGTGCCAGCGTCGGATCGCGCGTGAATAGAGAAAGGTCCGTATAGATCTGCGCCGTCTGGGGATGATAGTTGCCGGTGCCGATGTGACAGTAGGTGGCGAGTTCGGAGCCCTCCCGGCGAACGATCAGGCCGAGCTTCGCGTGTGTCTTCAGTTCGATGAAACCGTACACGACGTGCACGCCGGCGTTTTCCAGATCTCTCGCCCAGCGGATGTTGGCCGCCTCGTCGAAGCGCGCCTTCAGTTCCACGACCGCCGTCACCGACTTGCCGGCCTCGACCGCCTCCTTCAAGGCCTGCACGATCGGGCTATCGCGCGAGGTCCGGTACAGCGTCCACTTGATGGCCATGACGTTGGGATCGTTCACCGCCTGACGCAGGTACTGAACGACGACATCGAAGCTTTCGTAAGGGTGATGGACGATCAGGTCCTTTTTGCTGATCGCCGCGAAGCAGTCTCCGTTGAATTCGCGGATCCGTTCGGGGAAGCGAATGTTGAACGGACGGAACAGCAGTTCGGGCCGGTCCTGGACGATGAGCTGAGACGTATCGGATAAGGCGAGCAGCCCATCCTTAATGAAAACGGCCTCTTCGCGTACTTCCAGTTCATCGACGACCAGCTTCTTCAGCCGGTCGGGCATCTGCTTTTCGATCTCGAGACGGATCACGTCTCCGCGCCGGCGCCGCTTCAACGCCGTCTCGAACGAACGCACGAGATCCTCGGCCTCTTCCTGCATTTCGATATCGCTGTCACGAAGCACGCGAAATGCACCCTGGCTCTTGATCTCGAAGCCAGTGAACAGCTCGGAAAGGAAAATCCCGATCATGTGCTCGAGCTGGATGAAGCGCTGGTGCTTTGGATCGTCATCCCCACTGCGCAGGCGGATAAAACGCTCCAGCTGCCCTGGAATCGGAATCAGCCCGGCCATCGTCTTGCTGTCGCGCTTGCGCTGCATCCAGACGACGATCGTCAGCGCCTTGTTGAGAATAAATGGGAAGGGATGCGCGGGATCGACCGCAATGGGCGTTAGGATCGGGAAAATGTGGGTCATGAACAGACCCTGCAACCACTTGCGCTCGGCGAGAGTCAAATCCAGAGCGTCGACTATCGCAATACCGGCCTCGGCCATCTCGCGTTTGATGACGTCCCAGATCGCCTGCTTGTCTGCGACAAGACGTGCAACGAAACGGTTGATCGCGGTGAGTTGCTGGGTGGGCGTGGCCCCGTCCTGCGAGAGCGTCGTGACGCCGGCGGCGACCTGACCGTCGATGCCGGCCGCACGCACCATGTAGAATTCGTCAAGGTTGGACGCGGAGATCGACAAGAACCGCAAACGTTCCAGCAGGGGATGATTGGAGTTCTGTGCTTCTTCCAGCACGCGGCGGTTGAACTGCAGCCAAGACAGCTCGCGGTTGTAAAAGCGATCAGCGCCCTCGGGGGCTGTCACCGCGGGAGCATCTTCAACCTTCTTCGTCGACTTGCCTTTGACCCCTGACATGTAAACTCCCGCTGCAACGAAAGGCTTTGTCTTTATGGCCTCCCGCAACGCTATCATGACAACCCAGCAGTCAAGTCTTTTCTGCCGCAAGCGCCTCCGCGGCCAGAGCCCGCGTGATTCGGCGCTGCTTGGATAAAGACAACAAATCGCAGCGCGCCACCAACTTGTTGGCGGCCTCCATCGAGCGCTCCATATAGCGGGCAAGATGGCCGACGACATGCGGCTCGACGGCCAACTGCCGGTCGGCGAAAAGTTTGACCAGCACCGCCCCGAGAAGCCCCTCGTCGGGCGGCTCAATCAAAACCAGCGGCAAGGCGCGAAGCCGAGATCGCAGGTCGGGCAGCGCGATATCGAGGCTTCCCGGCGACACTCTCGACGTAATGAGCAGCGAGTACGACTTCTCGCGCGCCAGATTAAGGAGGTGAAAGAAGATACGCTCGTCACCAATTCCTCGCTCCATGTCTTCAACGGCGAGCGCACCGGACGCCTCGAAAAGGCCGATTGCGTCCTCTCCGAGCGCGACCGCCGCGAGCCCCGGTGCGTTCGCCCTCAGCCGCCAGACATGCGTCAGGTGGCTTTTGCCGGAGCCGGCCGGCCCGACGACCGCTGCCGCCGGCCCCGGCCATTGAGGCCAGCCGTCGACGAGTTTGACGGCAGCGGCGTTCGACCGGCTGACCAGGAAGTCATGCAGCTCGAGCGCCGGCCGCTCGGGCAAATCGAGGACCAGTTGGGTTTCGCTAAGACTGTCGTTTTCAACGGCCATGTCTCAAGTCCGAACTCCTTAACGTCTGTCGAGCATTCTCTCCCGGGACACGTCTCTGCACGGTATCTTCCCGACTGAAGCGGGCAACAACAAGGGCCCTGGACCATGGGCCGGCGTCCTTCCCGGTACAGGGAAAGCAGACCGGGCGCCCTCAGTGCAACAGGTTTCGGCCTGACGGGGCTTAGCCAGGCCGTTTCACGGGCCGACCACATCCTCGGGCCGCGCTTCCCCCGACATATGACGCAGCCAGGCGTTGATGTAGGCGATCAGTGAGGCGACCGTGAGAGCCCCCGTAAGCCACTCCAGAACCTTGCGGAAAGCCAGAAGGCCAAGCCCGAAGCCATCGTCGGCAAGCACGGTCGCGGCCAGGAAGATCTGCGCGACGGTGTTTGCCTTGCTTACAGTCAGCGGCCGGATCGTGGCCGGGTTGCCGAGCAGCCATGTCAGTACGACGCCGATGACTATCAGGATGTCGCGCGAGACCACCGCGATCACCAGCCACGAGGGCAACGCGCCGCTGACGCCCAGTGCAATGAAGATGCTGACGATGAGGAGTTTGTCGGCGATCGGATCGAGATAGGCCCCCAGTTCCGTCGTCCAGCCGTATCGCTTGGCCAGAAAGCCATCGACGCCATCGGATATACCGGCGATTAGGAACATGGAAAAGGCGAGTTGCTTCTGATTGGTGAGGAGCAGCCAGAAGATGACCGGCACGAGCATCACCCGGCCAAGCGTGATGAGATTGGGAATATTCACAAGAACACTTCGGCGGGGGCGCCTCTCCCTGATGTCGGTCCCCGCCGTTGCCGCGCCGCGGGCTCGAGCAGGAGTGTAGCCATGATTTCGGCCTTGGCCCCAAACTAGAGCCTGTTGGCTCCGGATTGAAGCAAATACGAGCGGCCTTTTCGGAAAAGCACCTGGCGGATGCAAGGCGCGCCGGAGAGACGACGGCTCAGAAGCCGCTGCGCACCGTCCAGTAGGTACCGGCATTTTGCAGGAAAACCCCGTGAGAGGAGAGCGCGGACGCCAGCGCCGCGCCGCCGCCGGGGAACTTCAGGCTCATCTGAGCGGCATTGGACGAGACGTCTCCGACGCGGACGTCGTCGATGCCGTAGGTATCCAGAATCTTTCCGCGCAGGTCGCTCCATTCGTCCGGCGTCGCGAACACAACTTGTAGCTGAACATCGGAAACGGAGCCGGTTCCCGCAGCCGCAGGTTGGCCGCCCTCGTTGAGAGCTTTCCATCGGCCCTCGATCACCCCGAGCGACACGACCGCTGCCAGTTCGAGTGAGTAGGCCGTATCGCCATCCGAAATCCGGTAGGCCCGAGTCCAGACGAACGGACCGACGGCATCGTCTCCGGCAATGGTGACGTTGATGCGCTTGTCCGAGTGGTCGATCTCGGCGATGGCGAGGATGAGGCGGTCGGCGCGATAGGCCGGTGCCAGCGCACGCACTGCGGTTGCGTCACCCGCCATGAGCTGCCGCAGCGCATCGGGCTGCGTCTCGGCCTTGAGCGGCTCGACCCGGATCGGCGTTACGCTATTGGACAGATCGAGGCCGTTCCAGGTTTCGGCCCATCCCGTATTTGCGGCCCGAAACTCTGTGGCCGTGCCCGCCGCAGCTGTATCGCGTATCACCGGCACCACGACGACCAGCGGCGCCTGCATCTCGATGTAGGGTACGCCTTCGCGGCGCAGCACGTTGCGGACCGCTTCCGCCTGGAACTGGAAATCGAGACTGGCGATGTATTCGGTGCTCGAATTGCGTTCGGACCGCACGGCCACGCCATCGACGAGTTCCGCCGGGTCGACGCCCTTCAGGCGCTCCATTGATTTGTAGGCGGTGACGGGAACGAGCCGCTTCAACAGCGAGCGGAACGCTGCTTTTTGACCATCCGCCAGCGCCTGCTCTTTGGCGGCGACCGCATCGTTCGCGCGCGCCTCCACGGGATAATTCGCCATCGTATAGACCTTGTCCGCGGCATCCAGGGCAGAAGCCCCGGTCGCAGTCAGCATCGCCGGCACGGTCAGCGCCAGAATGCGCAATTTGGCCCTTGCGGAAATCAACACGTCATCCTTCTTCTGCGCCGGAAACCTATACCTGTCGATCCCGGTACGTGTCCGCGGGTTGCCCGACGGCCAGCTAGCTGATACGACGCGCCTATCTCCAGCGAGCATTCGGGCAAAAGTTGGGTTTGACCCGTCCGACCGCTATGCCCCACGATGGGATGACGCAGCCCGCCGTCCGCCCAAGACCGCTCAGGGCCAGAGCGAAACCACACCGAGGCCGCATGGTCCAGCAAAAAGACGGTTCCTCCCGCCCGATCACCTACCGCGAGTCAGGCGTCGACATCGATGCCGGGAACGAGCTCGTCGACGCCATCAAGCCGATGGTCAAGGCGACGCGGCGCTCAGGCGCCGATGCGGATCTCGGCGGATTTGGCGGCCTTTTCGATCTCAAGGCTGCGGGCTTTCGCGATCCGGTCCTCGTCGCCGCCAACGATGGAGTGGGCACCAAGCTGAAGATCGCCATCGACACGGGGCGGCACGCAACAATCGGCGTCGATCTCGTCGCCATGTGCGTCAACGATCTCGTGGTGCAGGGCGCCGAACCCCTGTTCTTCCTCGATTACTACGCAACCGCCCGCCTCGACGTCGCCACGGCGCGCGACGTAATCAAAGGTATTGCCGACGGCTGCCGGCTTGCTGGTTGCGCCCTGATCGGCGGGGAAACGGCCGAAATGCCCGGCATGTATCAGTCGGGTGACTACGATCTGGCAGGCTTCGCTGTCGGTGCTGCGGAACGCGGGGAAATCCTGCCGCGTGCCGACGTCATGCCGGGCGACGTCCTGATCGGCCTGATGTCGTCGGGCATTCATTCGAACGGCTACTCACTCGTTCGCCGGCTGGTCGCGGAAGCCAAACTCGGGTGGAACAGCCCGGCGCCCTGGAACTCGGACCTTACCACCGGCGAGGATCTGCTGACGCCGACACGCATCTACGTAAAACCCGTTCTGGCTGCGATCGAGGCGACGAGGAGCGCATCGGACGGCGCCATCAAGGCGATGTCGCACATCACCGGCGGCGGCATATCGGAAAATCTACCGCGTGTACTGCCGAACAAAGTCACCGCCCGCATCGATCTGACCGCCTTCGAGCCGCCAGTCGTCTTCAGGTGGCTTGCAGAGACGGGCCGCCTTGGTGACGCGGAGATGCTGCGGACATTCAATTGCGGTATCGGCATGATCGTGGTTGCCGAAAAGGCCTCGTCGGACCGCGTTTTCGCAAGCCTGGTCGATGCCGGCGAGGATCCACGCATCATTGGCGAGATAATCCCCGGCGGCGGCGAACGAACGTCTGCCAAAGGCAAGGGCGATACGTGGGCCGTGCAGTATGAAGGCCGTCTTCAATTTGCTTGACCCCTGATTGTAGAGAGATGGAACAAAAGCGCACCGCGATCCTGATCTCCGGTCGCGGCTCGAACATGAAGAGCCTGGTCGAGGCGACGCGCGCGCCGGACTTCCCGGCTCGGATCGTCGTCGTCATCTCGAGTCGTCCCGACGCCGCCGGCCTCGCGTGGGCCAAAAGTCAGGGTATTCCCGCCGTCGGGCTGGACCACAAGGCCTATAAGGACAGGGCCGATTTTGAGGCCGAGCTTCAAGCGGCGTTGACCCGGGCCCAGGTCGAACTCGTCTGCTGCGCGGGCTTCATGCGATTGATGACGTCGGAGTTCGTTAGCACGTGGCGCGACCGGATGCTCAACATCCATCCCTCTCTGCTGCCCGCGTTCAAGGGGCTCGACACCCATGAGCGGGCACTCGCGGCTGAAGTCCGACTCGCCGGATGCACCGTCCACCTGGTCAGGCCCGAAATGGACGAGGGTCCAATTCTGGGGCAGGCAGCCGTCCCGGTCCTGCCGGAGGACGACCCCGAAACGCTCGCAGCCCGCGTTCTGGCCGCCGAGCACAAATTGTATCCGCACATGCTGCGTCTGTATGCGTCCGGAATGCTGCGCATCGAAGGACAAAAAGTTAAAGGCGCGTCGATGGTTAACCAGCCCGAGGCACTGTTCTGGCCTGCCCTGTAGGGCGGTTGTACACCACAGTTGCAGCAGAACAGCATATCCGGGCCAAAATTGACGCAGGAAGCTACCGTCGCATGGACATCCCGCCGACGCAGATGCTACCGAACCCCGGATCAATACTACATCGGTATCGCGTGCAGGCGCGTCGATGTTCAGCGGTGAAGAGATCTGCCTTCCGCGTTCCCGACCTGCGCGATTGTCGACCGCTTACCGCCTCGCAGCGCACCTTTTGGTCTTGGAACTCGAGTTCAGGCCGCACGGGGCCACCCGGAGAGAGGCTATGACTATTCAACAGAACACCGCCTACACACAGGGTCTCGGCGAAGAAAGCAGCATCTGGTTCAAGCTAACGGCGCTCGCCAAGGGCGATCCGGAGAACCCTATGCGCACGCTGCAGATGATGGCCGATCGCTACGGCCCGGTCATCACCGTGAACATGGCCAACCAGCGCGTTGTGTTCCTCACGGAGCCTGAGCATTTCAAGCATGTCCTCGTCGCCAAGGCCGACGACTACATCAAGTATTTCGACGGCCTGAAGCCGGTGTTCGGCAAGTCGATGATCACGCACGACGGCGCGCTCTGGCAGAAGATCCGCATGCCCCAGCAGCCGGCGTTCCATCCTGACATGTTCGCCGAGTACATTCCGTATTTCCTCCAGGCCATCCGCAACAAGATGGATCTGTGGGCGGGTCTCGCCAAGACCGGCGAAAAGTTCGAGATGGTCGAGCAGACGTGGACGCTCGCCGCCGACATGATCTGCAAGGCGCTGTTTGATCGCGACATGCCGTTCAACCCGCACTTCGTGTTCAAGTGCGTGAAGACCTACACCGATGTGATGAACCACAAGGCGATCCGCCTCAAGGTCGTCACCGGCGAAGAATTCCAGCTGACCGAAGAAAACGCGGCGAAAGCCATGGAAGTCTGGGCCAACGTACCGCCCACGGTGTTCGATGCCGACCCGCGCGAGGCCCGCGAGCGCACGCTGCTCAAGATGATCGAGCAGGTCGTCGCCGATCCCAGCGTGCCCGAGTTCGACCAGCAGCAGGCCATCGACGAGTTGAAGCAATACCTGTGGGCTGGCACCGAGACGACGGCGCTCACGCTCGCCTGGGCCATGTACCTGACGTCCAAGCACCCGGAAGCCGCCGAGCACATCCGCAAGGAAGGCGAGGCGACGTACGGCGATCGCGAACCAACGGCGGCCGATTATTCGGCGCTTGCCTATACGCGCGCTGTCATTCAGGAAACCATGCGGCTCTATCCGCCGATCTGGGGCCTGATCCGCGTCGCTTCGAAGCCCGACGTGATCGGCGGCAAGGAGATCAAGCCGGGAGACCGCGTGGTCATGTTCGCCTATGGCGCGCACCACAATCCGAAGTTCTGGGAGGAGCCCGAAGAGTTCCGGCCTGAGCGCTGGATGGCGGGTGCGGCGAAGAAGCAGGTGAAGTACTCGTATCTGCCGTTCGGCGCAGGTAAGCGCTCGTGCATCGGCGGTGCGATGAGCCAGGTTGAGAACACGCTTGCGCTCTCGATCCTGCTGCGGCGCTTCCGCCCCGAGTATGCCGGCACCGAGCCGCCAGGCATCAACGGCACCGTGACGCTGACGCCGAAGGGCGGCCTCATGTTCCGCGTTCGCGAACTGAGCTAGCGCTCCAAGACGATTGCCTCGCCGGGGCTGGGAACCAGTCCCGACCATTCAGCAACGGACAGGCCGGCAAGCGTGCCGCGGATCGCGGCGATCGGTCCGCCGTGGCATACGGCCATCACGTCGATGTCTGTAGCGAGTTCGGCCAGCCACGCCATGGCACGGTCCCGAACCTCCAGCGTGGTCTCGCCGTCACCGGGGCGGAAGTTGTCTGGCGCCTCGACCATGCCCATCATCGCGGCCCCCGTCTCACGCCAGATGTCGTCCCACGGGCGCCCCTCCCATGTGCCGAAGTGGCATTCCATCAGGCGTGGCTCGATGACCAATGGCGAAGCCGTGAGGCGAGACACATGCGCGGCGAGCAACTGTGCGCGGCGCAGCGGCGATGACACGACCTGACGCGGCGAGAATGTCGATGCGAGATCGCCGGCGAGGTTGTGCGCGGCCACACGGCCTTCGGGACTGAGTGCAATATCGGACTGCCCGTAGCAGCGCCCCTTCCACCGGGGAGACACTTGCGTATGGCGTACTAGGATTATTCGGCACATCCGTCTAGACCTCGCGTGCAAGCACGAGCGTCGTGATCACCATACCGACATAGGCGGACGAACCGAGGCAATCACCCGTAACCCCGCCGAGACGGCGCAGGAGAAGCGTTCGGAACCAAACGACAAACGCCGCAACGAGAACCGCCGTCACCCCCATGCCAGTCCTGTCAAACCAGCCGCCGTAGGCCAGCACGGGCGACGCCAGAAGCGATCCGGTGGCGAAGGTACGCCAGTCGGCTTCCTGTCCGACATCCTTCGACAGCCCGTCGCGGGCCGGCACCGGAGGCACGACCGACATCACGCCAAGAATGGTCAAACGTCCGATGCACCCCGACAAGACGATCGCGACAGCAGCAGCGTAGGCATCGTCGAAAGTGACGAGGCCGACCGCACGCAAGGCAACCGCCAGTCCAAGTCCCAGCGCGCCGAAACTGCCGATGCGGCTGTCCTTCAGAAGGCGTAGCGTATCTTCGCGCGTCCATCCGCCGCCGAATGCATCGCAGAAGTCGGCGACAGCGTCCTCATGAAAAGCTCCCGTCAGGCGCGCCTCGAAAGCGAGCGCCACGATCACGGCTGCCGGAAACGGCAGGACGAAGGAGCCCAGCACGAGGCAGCCGGCCGTTAGCAGCCCGATCGCCGCACCGACCAATGGGAAGTAGACCAGGCCGCGACGAATATCCTGCGGGAAAGTGGAGAGATCACGCGTTTTGCCGCCCGGCACGGGGATCTGCGACAGGAACTGCACGGCCGTGAGAAACGCGCGCGGATGCGGCTGATCGTGCCACGCGTCGCTCATCCGGTGACATCCTTGAGGGTCGCCACGTTGGCGGAAAGAGCGGCCGCCGCATCGAGTATGGGCATCAGCAGCAGCGCGCCGGTGCCTTCACCGAGCCGTAGCTGCCAGTCGAGGTAGGGTTCAAGGCCCAGCCGCACGAGTGCGATCGCATGAGCGGGCTCGGCGCTGACATGCGAGGCCATCGCAGTGTCGAGCGCCGCCGGATCTACCGACTGCGCAATGATCGCGGCCGCACCCGTGACGACGCCATCGAGCACGATCGGCAGATCGGCCTGCGCGGCGGCGGCGATAGCGCCTGCCATCGCAACGATCTCGAACCCGGCGACCCCGGCCATCGCCGCGACGGGATCGTCCCCGACGAACTTTCGTGCGTTGGCGACGGCTGCTTCGACGACTTCCCTTTTTCGCGCCAACGTCTGGTCCGTCGCGCCCGCACCGGGCCCCACAACGGCGCCAGCTTCGGCATCGCAGCCAAGTGCTACGAGGCAGGCCGCAGGAGTAGTGTTGCCGATGCCGATTTCGCCAAGCGCCAGAATTCGCACGCCCTCGGCCCGCGCAGCATCGACCTCGTCGTGCCCGACGGTCCATGCCGCCCAGAATTGTTCAGGCGACATGGCCGGACCGTGCGCAAGGCTCGCCGTACCGCGCGCGATGCGGCGGTCGCTATAGATGCCGCCCGGCGGCGTGGCAGTCTTCGAACCGACATCGACGAGAGACACATCGGTCCCGGACGCAGCCGCCAATGCCGAGCAGCAAGCGCGGCCCGATGCGATGGCGCCGATCATGGCGGCGGTGACCTCGCTCGGCCAGATGCCGACACCATCCGCGACGACGCCGTGATCGCCGGCAAAGATCAACAGCTTGCGCGGGCGCGTCACGGGGGCGAGCGTGCCCTGAATCGAGCCGAGTTGCACCGCCAGCGTTTCCAGGCGGCCGAGGCTGCCTTTGGGCTTGGCGAGGCTGTCGAGGTGAGCGGCAACGCGTTCGGCAGATATCATTTCGCCCCGTCAAAACTTCAGGCCCCGATGAGGGGCCAGAAACACAATATAGCCGAAACCGCGAACGTCAGCCGACGATCTCGTCGAGGCGGAAATTCAAGGCGATCTCGCGATCGGCGGCCGCGGCGCTATCGGAGCCGTGCGAGGAGTTCTCGCCCTTGGACAAGGCGAAAAGCTTGCGGATGGTGCCGTCCTTGGCTTCCTTCGGGTCCGTGGCGCCCATCACGTCGCGATACTTGGCGATGGCATCCTCGCCTTCCAAAACCTGCAGCACGAGCGGCCCGGAGGTCATGAAATCGCACAGTTCGCCATAGAAGGGTCTTGCCTTGTGCTCTTCATAGAACTTCTCGGCCTGGGCCCGTGTCCAACGGACGCGCTTCTGAGCGACGATCCGCAGCCCCGCCTTCTCGATCACGGCGTTGATGGAGCCGGTCAGATTGCGGCGGGTCGCGTCAGGCTTGATGATGGAAAATGTGCGCTCGATGGCCATCTCGGTCTTTCTTTCTGAGGTCGGGCTTATGTGCCATTGATTGCGGCGGGTTATAGCGGCGCGGCCGTTAGCCTTCAAGGCAGACGCACTGCGCCAGTGCCACAGGCGCGATTTGGCGGCCGCTCGCCCCGCTATTGCCCGGATTCTTCTGGAAAACCAGAACACTTGAACTCATTATCAGCCACGCAGTTGACCTTGAGACGACAACGGGCAGGCGGGTGCATTGACGAACATGGTGCAACGGACCAGAAAAGACGGGTTCTGTGCGGTTTGCCGTTTGCCGGTCTCAAGTGAAGGCCCGGGGGGAATGGCTGTCGCAATTCCCATTTGCAAGGCTTACTCGCCGTGAGCGTCATGGACTCTTCCGTTCAGTGGTACATCGCCCGCGACGGCCAGCAACACGGCCCGCTTTCGGACGCCGAAATGCGCAAGCTCGTGGAACTCGGCCACCTACGCCAGACAGACCTGGTTTGGAAACAGGGCTTCCCGGATTGGCGCAGCGCGCCGGCCGTGTTCCAGGCCCCTGCTGCCCCGCCCACCGCCGCGATCGCCAACCGCCCCGCAGAAACGCCGGAGCAGCCGCAGGCGGCTCGGACCGCCGGCCAGCAGGCAGCACCCCGTACGGAACCCCGGCAGCAAGTGCCCTCGCCGCAGCCCCAGCCTCAGATGAATGCCACGCGCGAACGCACAACAGAGCCCGTGCACGAGCGCACCGTGGAGCCGTTGCATGAGTCGTCGTCCGGCCATAGGCGCACGACCGCGGTCGCCCTCGTTCTGCTTGGGGTCATCGGCGGGGGGTCGTGGCTCGGTTACCAGAACCGCGACCGGCTTCTGCAGTTGGCCGGTGCAAAACAGGAGATCACCGAGACACCTATCATCAGGGCGGCCGTGGAACCCGCAGCCGTCCCGGGCGAGCCGGCGACCGCCGTACCTGGCCCGGCACCTGCGCCTTCGGTCAGCGTCGACGCCATCGACGTGGAGTTCCAGAAGACACCGCTTTGGGTCTACCTGAAGCAGCAGTTCCCCGACTGGTACGGAGAGCGCCTGCGCGAAACGGCCAAACTCGCCAATGAGAAAAAGTCCGATGCCGAGATCGCCAGGAGCACCGTCGATGCGCTCGTTGCGCTTCGCCGGGAGAACGCGAAGTCGGCCCTTGCCGCAGGCCCGGCGCAGCTGAAGAACGTGGCGGCGGCATTCCTCGACAACCTCAAGGCACTCCAGGCGCAGAGCATCGACGCGTGTTTCGCGTTCATCAGCGGAGGCGAAGCGACCCCGGCCGCCGTGGAAATGATGCAAAAAGCGGAAACGAGTTCGCCGATCCATGCGCAGCTGACCGCCGTCTTCACGGCCGTGGTCGAAGGGCGCACGACGCCTGTCACTCACGCAGCGCCGCAGAAGGAAGACTATGACATGCTCGCGGCCGAACTCGGCAAACTCGGCTGGAGCCGCGAAGACATCCAGCTCTTCGCCGATCCCAAGTCGCTGGCCCAGGCCCCGCGTGACAAGGTGTGCCACATGGTCCAGGACTGGTTTTCGGCTCACCTTTCGATCCAGGACGGCGCGGCGCAGGAGCGGCTGCTGTTCGAGACCATCCGCCCCATCGTCGCCGGCTGACGGCTCGCCCATGCTTCAGACGATCATCAAGATCGCCCTGACGAGTGTTCTCGTTGTCGCCGTGGCGGAGGCCGGCAAGCGCAGCGTGGTACTCGGTGCAATTCTGGCGTCTTTACCGCTGACTTCGCTTCTGGCCATGATCTGGCTGTTTGCAGAGACCGGCGATACGGAGAAGGTCGCCAGTCTGGCAACGGGAATTTTCTGGCTGGTGCTGCCGTCGTTGATACTTTTCGTGACCTTGCCGGTTCTGCTGCGCAAGGGGGTGGGATTTGCTCCGAGCCTCGCCCTGTCCGTGGCGCTGACGGTGGCCGGATACGTCCTCATGCTGGAGGTTCTGAAGCGCTTCGGCATCGAAATCTGAGCACTTCATACCCACCCCTCGTGACAGGGGCCGCGCGACCGGCTATCCCGCACGCTATGCTTCACATCAACGACCTCGTCTACCGCATCGAAGGCAAGCCTATCTTCGACAGTGCCACCGCCGGAATTCCGACGGGGCACAAGGTCGGGCTGGTCGGACGCAATGGCGCGGGCAAGTCGACACTTCTGAAACTCATCACTGGAGAAATCCATCCCGACGATGGTTCGATCACCATGTCGCGCGGGGCCGCCATCGGCTACCTGGCGCAGGAGGCGCCTGGCGGATCCGAATCCCTTCTCGAATGGGTGCTGACCGCCGACAAGGAACGCGCCAGCCTGCTCGCGGAAGCCGAGACGGCGACCGATCCTCATCGCATCGCCGAGATCCAGGTGCGCCTGAGCGATATTAACGCCCATTCCGCACCGGCTCGCGCCGCTGGGATTCTTGCTGGTCTGGGTTTCAACGACGAAGCGCAGAAACGCGCCTGCTCGGAGTTCTCGGGCGGTTGGCGCATGCGCGTTGCCCTTGCGAGCGTGCTGTTCATGGAGCCCGAGATCCTGCTTCTCGACGAGCCGACAAACTATCTGGACCTCGAAGGCACTCTATGGCTCGAATCCTATCTCAAGAGTTATCAGCACACCGCGGTGATCGTCAGCCACGACCGCGGCCTCCTCAATCGAGTGCCCGGCGCCATCCTCCATCTCGATCGCGGCAAGCTCACCCTCTATTCCGGCGGCTACGACGACTTTGAGGAAGCGCGCCGCGAAAAGCAGCGCCTCGAACTTAAACTCAAGAAAAAGCAGGACGAGGACCGGCGCCGCATCCAGGCTTTCATCGACCGCTTCAAAGCCAAGGCGACGAAAGCCAAGCAGGCGCAGAGCCGCGTCAAGACGCTGGCCAAGATGCAGCCGATCGCGGCGAGCGCCGAGGACCGGGTGGTGCCGTTTACGCTGCCCAATCCGGAGAAAATGCTGGCGAGCCCCTTGCTGCGCATCGAAAGCGCAACCGCCGGCTATGCGACTGGCCATCCGATCCTCACAGGGCTCGATTTGCGCCTCGACCAGGACGACCGAATCGCCCTGCTCGGCGCCAACGGCAACGGCAAGTCGACCTTCGCAAAGCTCCTTGCCGGCAAGCTGGCACCGTTAACAGGCAGCGTCTTCGGCGCCAACCGCGTCACAGTCGGATATTTCGCGCAGCATCAGCTCGACGAATTGACCCCGCAGGCGACCCCCTACGACTACATCGCCAGGCTGATGCCGGAAGCGACAGAAGCGCAGAAGCGCACGCAACTCGGCACCTTCGGATTTTCCGCCGACAAGGCCGACACCAAATGCGGTAATCTGTCAGGCGGCGAGAAAGCGCGTCTCCTAATTGCGCTGACGGCGTTCCACGGCCCCCATCTGCTGATCCTCGACGAGCCGACCAACCATCTCGACATCGACAGCCGCGAGGCGCTGATCCACGCACTTGCCGAATATGAGGGCGCCGTCATCCTGATCAGCCACGACCGGCATTTGGTCGAGGCGACAGCCGACCGCCTGTGGATCGTAAGCAACGGCACCGTGCGATCCTACGACGGCGACATGGAGAACTATCGCCAGGAACTTTTGGCGGAGCGTGGGGGGAAGTCGCGCGATGGCGGCCGGGTGAACGCAGGTGCTGGCGAAGCCAAGGCCGATCGCGCCGCGCAACGCCGCTCGGCCGCAGACCGCCGCGCCGAACTTGCTCCACTCAAGAAAGCGATGCAGGCAGCCGAGAAACGCGTCGAGGACCTCGGCCGCGAGCTGGCGAAGCTCGACGCGAAGCTCGCAGATCCGTCTTTGTACGAAGATGCCCAGCGGGCCCAGAAGCTGTCTCTGGAGCGTGGAATAATGTCGAAGAAGCTCGTCGAGGCGGAAGAAGATTGGCTCTTGGCCAGTGAAGCCTTTGAGACGGCCGAAGGCAGTTCACCAATCACCGTCAAAAACTGAACGGCGGCCAGTCGGTTCTTGCGGCCCTCGCGCAACTTTTTTCAACAATCACCCGGCTGCGAGAGACAACATTCTTGATTCTTGACGATTTTGCGAAGGCGCAAAGCAAAGTGTTTCTGTATTAACCATACTTGGTCGTCGCACCAGCGGCACGTCGAGCTGCAGCGTGTCGCAGGCCAGCGTCGGGAACTTGCCCTGCCCCTTCGCCTTTTTCAGCACCACGATTCCGAGGGAGGACAGCCGGGCGAGCGTCGGGGTCAGGCTGGCCTTGGGCCGGACCAGACAGTCGCGATAGTTCGGCCAGCGTCTTGGGCTCCGAGGTTTTGATCATGCGCAACAGGCGCAAATTCCTGTCCGACAGAAGACGCATCAGTTTCTCAGGACGCACGGTCTGCGGAAGGGTCTTCGGACGTGCCGCGCCGTGACCTGCACTGGATGCCCCGTAATCGCCCTGCGGCCCCGGTTCGGCCTGCGACCGCTCTAGATGCAGCACCTTGGCGTTGTCTTCGATTGCCATCCTTACCTTCATCTGGTTAAGCGGGAACCGCGTGGCCAGCATAAATGGCCGCGTCGGGCGAGCCCGCACCGTGACGGCGCAATATAGTGCGCTCTACCGGGGTAAACGTTACATTGCTCATCCAAGATCACTGTGGCCGAGTACGAATTGTGCAGCCGCCTTTCCGGGAACCGCGAAAACCGTCGATGGTAAGTCGCATAGACGAGCCACCGCGGCCTTGAAAATCCGGAAAAAATTATGGGTACGATCAGGCCTCAGCCCCCGCTTCGAGACGTGGCGCCGGGCGTCAGGCACCGAGTAGACGGCACGGTTGCAGTGGACAGCCGAGGTCGGGGCTCGCGTTTCCGTGGGATCTAGCCGGCGATTTTGGAAAAATCGGCGACGTTGACGGTCGCAGACCGAATTTCCGACAACAGCCGCAAACGGTTCTCGCGGAACTTCGCATCGGGGTCGTTCACCGTCACCTTGACGAAGAACTGATCGACCGGCTCGCGCAACTCGGCCAGCGCATTCATGGCGCCCTTGAAGTTCTCGACGTTGATGGCAGCCGCCGTATCCTGCTTGACGCTCTCGATGGCGGCGGCAAGCGCCAGTTCCTCCTTCTCCTTGAGAAGGGAGAGGTCGTAGGTTCCGGCGTAGCTGGACTTGTCCTTCTTTTCCTCGATCGCAAGGATGTTGGATGCACGCTTGACGCCCGCCAGAAGGTTTGCTCCGTCGTCGGTTTTAAGGAACGCATCGAGCGCCTCGACGCGTTTGACGATCAGCGCCAGATCGTCCTGACCGCCGAGTGCGAACACGGCGTCGATGAGGTCATGCCGCGCGCCCTTTTCCTTCAGGTAGACCTTGAGGCGGTCGGCGAAGAAGGAGAGGAGATCGACGGAGAAGGCACGCACCCGACGCTCATTCCAATCCGTTTGCACTGTCAACGCCCCTTGGACGACGCCCCTGCCTTTTGGCAACTCCTTTGCCCGATGCACTTTCGCTATTGAAACAGCAACGTAATCCGCTGCTTTCTCCATGGCGTCCATGAGCGGGAGCCGCAGATCATTCTCCAGCACGATCCTGATCACGCCCAGCGCCGCGCGGCGCAGCTGGTACGGATCGCCGGACCCCGTCGGCTTCTCGTCGATGGCCCAGAAGCCGACCAGCGTGTCGAGCTTGTCGGCGAGCGCCACGGCAATGGCCACGGCGTCGCCTTCGTCCTCGCGCGGCACCGTGTCGGTCTGGCCCTTCGGCTTGTAGTGAAGCTCTATCGCGCGCGCAATCTCGCCCTTGGTGCCGGCGGCTTCGGCGTAGTAGCGGCCCATCAGGCCCTGCAGTTCGGGGAACTCCCCGACCATGCCGGAGACGAGATCGGCCTTGCTGAGCTGGGCGGCACGACGCGCATCCTCTGGGTCGGCGTCGACCGCGCCGGCGATCTGATACGCCAGCTCAGAGACGCGCTCGACGCGATCCTTCTGGCTGCCGAGTTTTTCGTGGAACGTGATGCCCTCGAGCTGGATCGCCATCTCGTCGAGAGGCTTCTTCAGATCCTGCTCCCAGAAAAACTTGGCATCGCTCAGCCGCGCGCGGATCACCTTTTCGTTGCCCGAGATGATGTGCTCGCCGCCGTCCGTCGCCGTCAGGTTCGAGACGAGGAAGAATCTATTGGCGAGCTTTTTGGATTTGGTATCGCGCAGCGAGAAGCACTTCTGATGCTGCTTCATCGACGTCATCAGGCACTCACTGGGCACGGCGAGAAAAGCCTTGTCGAATTCACCCATCAGCACGACGGGCCACTCCGTCAGCCCGGCATTCTCAGACGTCAAACCTTCATCCTCGACCAATTGCAGCCGGGCGGTTTTGGCCAGCGCGTGCGCCTGCTCGTTGATCGTTGCGATGCGGGCAGCGGGGTCGAGCATCACCCTGTGCGCCTCGAGCTTGACAACGTAGTCAGCGAAATCCTTGACCTTGAACGGTTCGTTTCCGTGAAAGCGGTGTCCGCGCGTGGTGTTGCCGCTGGCGATGCCCGCGACCTCGAACGGCACGACCTTGCCGCCGAGCAGACAGATAATGGAATGAAGCGGGCGAACCCACTGGAACGAGCCTGTGCCCCAGCGCATGGATCTAGGCCAGGAAAATTTGGCCAACACCGCCGGGATCACGTCGGCGACGATCTCGGCTGCGGCGCAGCCCGGCTTGTCGATGCGGGCAACGTAGTAGTCGCCCTTCTTGTCGTCCGTGACGATCTCTGCGTCAGCGATCGAGAGAAGCCCCGCGGCCTTGAGAAATCCCGTCAGCGCCTGCTCGGGCGCGCCGACGCGCGGACCCTTGCGTTCCTCGGACATACCGGGTGACTTGGCCGGAATCCCCTCGATCACAAGCACCAGCCGGCGCGGCGTCGAAAACGACCTGGCTTGCCCGAATTCGAGGCCCTGAGCCTTCAATGCGTCAGTAACGAGGCGGCGCAGATCATCCGCCGCGCGCACCTGCATGCGGGCCGGGACTTCCTCGGAAAACAGTTCGAGAAGCAATTCAGACATCAATCACCGGATGGAAAGGAGCCGTGCTCTCCCCGCTGCACGAACGCGGCGGAGAGAGAAGACCTCGTTACGGCGCCGGAGCGGGGGCCGGAGACGGGGCAGCGGGAGCCGGTGCCGTTTCGGAAGGCACCGCCTCGGGTGCAGGTACGGGCGCCGGTTCAGCAGGCGCTGTGGGCGCGGGGGGTTCGGCAGCAGATGCGGGGGCGGGTTCCGGAGTCGCGGGATCTGGTGCCGGGGCAGGCTCCGCGGCCTTCTCGGCAGGGGCGATGGACGGTACGCGGCCCTCGATTTCGAACGCCTTGCGGCCGATTTCATCCACAGCGCCCGTCGTCGTCAGGTAGCCGATGCCAACCGCGCACAGCACGACGTAAAACAGCAGCAAGAGCCCGTTGCGCCGCAGGAACAGCAAGCCGATCAGCAGCGCCGGGATGGCAAGCGCAAGAATTCCAGCAATTGTCGGGGTCATTATCGAATACTCCTTTTCATTAAGGTTCTGAGCGACGATCGACTCAATTGAGGACGAGCGCCAGCGCGCCAAGCACGACTGCCGCCGCGATGAACATCCACAGTACGATGCCGGCACTACCAACGCCCGCATATGCCAATCCGGGGACAACCGTGACGACGGCTAGGCTGCCGAATAGAACAGGGCGTAGTGTCGCCGGCCACTTGCGCCGTACCACATAGCCGATCGCAATGGCACCGACCGCGATCAGCGTTGCTTCGGCGAGTTGCCTCGTAACGCTGAACAAGCCCCAGTAGCTCGTCTCGAGAATGAGCAGCGGTGTCATCAGGCCCGTCCCCCATCCGTCTGCAGCCAGGCGCCGCAGCACGCTTTCGCCAGCTCCCGCACGCGCAAAATGTAGCTCTGTCGCTCGGTGACGGAGATGACACCGCGCGCATCGAGAAGATTGAAAGCGTGACTCGCCTTGATGCACTGGTCGTAGGCCGGCAGCGTCATCAGATGCTCGCCGCCGTCCTGGGTCGCCGAAGCGCCCTTCGACAACAGGGACTGGCACTCGGCCTCGGCGTCCTTGAAATGCTGCAGCAGCATGTCGGTATTGGCATGCTCGAAATTGTGCCGCGAATACTCGCGCTCCGCCTGCAGGAAGACATCGCCGTAGCTTAGTTTGCGGTCGTCGGTGCGGCCGTTGAAATTCAGATCGAACACGCGGTCGACGCCCTGGACGTACATGGCGAGGCGTTCCAGACCATACGTGATCTCGCTGGCGACCGGGTGGCAATCGAATCCGCCGACCTGCTGGAAGTAGGTAATCTGCGTTACTTCCATGCCGTTGCACCAGACTTCCCAGCCGAGCCCCCAGGCGCCGAGCGTTGGGCTTTCCCAATCGTCCTCGACGAAGCGGATGTCGTTGACCTTGGTGTCGACGCCGATGGCGTCGAGACTCTGCAGGTAGAGATCGAGAAAGTTGTCCGGCGACGGCTTCATGATCACTTGGAACTGGTAGTAGTGCTGAAGCCGGTTGGGATTGTCGCCGTAGCGGCCATCCTTGGGCCTTCGCGACGGCTGCACGTAGCAGGCGCTCCAGGGCTTCGGGCCAAGCGCTCGTAGCGTGGTCGCGGGATGAAAGGTACCTGCCCCTACTTCCATGTCATAGGGTTGCAGCACCACGCAGCCCTGCGCGCCCCAGAACTGCTGGAGTGTCAGGATCAAGTCCTGGAAGGACTTCGCGGGGCTTGAGATGCGGTAGTGATTTGGCTGTCATTTCAACCGGCTTGGCGTTTTTACGATGGCGGAGACGGGCTCCAGACCGCAGTGGATAAGAGCTGTTAGTCTTTCGGGCAGGAAAAGTCGCGGCACTATACGTATTCCTGCCATTTCGTCATCTCAGAAGTCCCGTGGTGACCGGCTGGAACCGGGCTGGTCGGGCGGCGGGAGACCTTAGGTCGTGGACATTCTTGCATGGATCTGGTGGTCGATTACGACCGTGCTCGGCGCCGTCTGGTCATTGGCCTGGTTTCTGATCGGTGGATGGGTGTCGACACTGGCCCAGATCGCGGTCATTGTCGGCATCATCTTTTTCTACAAGTACGGCTGGCGCCGCGCACCTTATGAAATCCTCGCCCGTATTAATCAGCTCCGCCGGTTGGTGTGGGGATGGATGCGACAGCGCGAACCTGGCGCAGTGGCGTTAGACAACGTGCGCGAAGTAATCCGTACCGTCCGCGTCAAGGAACGCGGCGACGTCAATATCTCGACGCTCATGTCACTGATGGTGCTGACCGGGTTTGCCCTCGTCGCACTGACATAAGTCAGCGGGCGCGTTGCGTCATCGCTGGCTCTTGAAATGACCGGGGCGAACTCAATCACCGGCTAATGGGACGATAGACTTTCGCATCCGCATCGTACTCGAGCGTGCCGAGATCCTTGGTATGGACCGACGACGCATTGCCGGCGCGGCGCACGGCTTCCGCCGCCTGCTCATGGAGAACCTTGTTGATCCACTTCATCGCGGCGATGCCGGCACCGGCGAGCAAGAAGGCAAAAACCTGAGGCATGCCTGACCCTCCAGCTAAAGCCCATATCGCGACCACAGCGCACGGACTTCCAAAGCGGACACCAGATCGTCTGCCAATGCAAGATGTCCACCGCCTAAAACATCCGACATAGTCCCGAGCGCCGGCGAGCGGCGCAGACGCGACAGCAGCCCGCCGCGATCGAGCGGCACGGCCTTCAACCGGACCTTTTCGCCGTGAAGTTCGCGCATCTTGGTGCGCACGTCCGCTATTCCATCGATGAGGCCGAAATCGAGCGCCCGAGGCCCAGTCCAGAATGCGCCCGAAAACAGCTCCGTGTCGAGCCCCTTGAGCTTGCCCGCGCGCCGCTCCTTGACGACGCCGATGAAGACGTCGTGCACGTCGCGCTGCATGGCCTTGAGGCGTTCGACGTCGTCCGCCTTCTCGGGTTGGAACGGATCGAGGATGCTTTTCGAAAGGCCCGACGTATGCACGCGGCGGTCGATGCCGAGTTTCTCGATGGCCTTGTCGAACCCGAAACTGGACGAGATGACGCCGATCGATCCGACGATCGAGGACGCGTCCGCATAGATCTCATCGCCTGCTACCGCCATGTAATATCCGCCTGACGCCGCCACATCCTCGCAGAAGACGTAGACGCGCTTGCCATGCTCGTCGGCCAGCTGCCGGATGCGCTTGAAGATGAGGCTCGATTGCACCGGCGAACCGCCAGGCGAGTTCACGACCACCGCGACCGAAGGCGTCTTCGACATCTCGAAGGCTTTCTCCAACGCGCCGGCCACCCCGGCGATGGAGAGGCCCGGACGCAGCGGCGTCACCATTCCGATGGCGCCCGCAAGCCGCAGGACGGGAACAACGGGGGCACTTCTGAAAGGCCACATGCAAAAAAACCTCTTGGCGGCGTGGACAAAGAGCCACGCGGCAAAACTCTACGACGGCTCACATGGTGAGCCCCGCGCCCTTGCTCAACACGCTCTTTGCCGCATCCGTGAAGCCGTTGGCGTCGCTATGCAAGACCAATCCGGGCAGAAGCGTGATCGGAGCCCGGCTACCCTTGGTCCCCTGAACGAGGATGCGGTTGGCGGGCGAACCGGCTCGCGGATGCAGCCCCAGGATTTTCACACCGCCGAAGCGCCCGTCCAAGAGCGAGATAATGTCAGTGAGCGCGGCCGCCTTGTGGACGATCGTCGCGGTGCCGCCGGGCCTGACGAGCCGCGCCAGACACCGGACCCATGCCTCCAGGCCGCCGACCGGCATGGCATGAGCGGATGATTTCAGGGGTTCTGCGGAAGGCGTTCCATGACTTTCGCTATGGTAGGGCGGATTGGCGATGGCGTGGTCGAAGCTGTCGGCGGCGAGCCCTGACGCCTGCAGGGCGGCGACTTTCCCGGTGGCATCCCCGCAAATCACGGAAGCTCTGTCGTCGAGCTTGTTTCGGCGGCAGTTCTCGACGGCCAAAGCGGCGAGAGCTGGCTCCCGTTCGATCAACACTACGCGAGCGTCGTCCACGCGGAATGCAAGGCAAAGCCCCGCGGTTCCGACGCCGGATCCGCAATCCAGCACGCGCGCACCTGCACCGCGGAAAACCGGGGTCGCGGCCGCCAGAAATACCGCATCTATGCCGGCCCGGTAGCCGGATCTCGGTTGCAGCACCATCAACCGGCCGCCGAGGAAGGCGTCATCCGTCGTCTCCGGCCGATCAGCATCTACGACATATGTTTCGGTCAAGGGGCAACCTCGCTGCCGCTGATCCATTTCGACAAGCCGGCGTCCCTGAGAACTCGCGCTGCGCGCTCCCAATGGTTTTCATCCACAAGAACGCGGCGGGGCAGGATGCCCAGCGACCCCTCTAGCGCGCTCATATTGCCGTCAAGAACGGTCCAGCCGATTCGGGCATCGCGGAGCACAGCCTCGACAAAACTCAGCAGGACGGGATCGTTGGTGGTCAAAAGCTCGCGCAAGCGGGCGCTCCATCTTGGTGATGCGCGTGCGGCAATCTGCCGTTAAAGTGGGCAATGAGCAAACCCGTATATTCGGGACGGTAACTCAAACGATGGTGGCAAGCGGTGGGAGTAGTCGTCCAACTCGATGAAGCGCGGGAAGCCGTAGAGGGCTTGAAACCGCTCATGGGCCTCGTCAGCGAGGACATGGAGGCGATCAACCGCATCATCCTCGATAAAGCCGTCTCCGACGTGGAGATGATCCCGGTGCTCGCGCACCATCTGATCGATTCAGGCGGCAAGCGCTTGAGGCCGATGCTGGCGATCGCATCGTCCAAACTCTGCGGGTACACCGGCAGCGGCCACATCCGTACCGCCTCGGCGATCGAATTCATGCACACAGCAACGTTGCTGCACGACGACGTCGTCGACCAGAGCGACGCGCGCCGCGGCCGCAAGACTGCCCGGCTGATCTGGGGCAACCAGGCGAGCGTGCTGGTCGGTGACTTCCTGCTGGGCCAGGCGTTCCGCATGCTCGTCGATGTCGGCTCGATCCCCGTTCTCAAGATTTTGTCCAACGCCGCCGCGGTTATTGCGGAAGGCGAAGTGATGCAGCTTGCCGCCGCCAAGAACACCTCGACCATCGAAGACGAATATCTCGCGATCATCAACGCCAAGACAGCGGCGCTGTTTTCGGCGGCATCGGAAGTCGGCGCGGCGATTGCAGCACGGCCTTCGGACGAACAGGCGGCGCTCAAGTCCTACGGCAAAAATCTCGGCATCGCATTCCAGCTCGTCGACGACGCGCTCGACTACTCCGGCGATAGCACACGCCTCGGCAAGTCCGTCGGCGATGATTTCCGCGAAGGCAAGATCACGTTACCGCTCATTCTGTCGTTCCGCCGCGGTAACGAAGTCGAACGCGAGTTCTGGAACCGGACAATCCAGCGGGGCGAAATCGCCGACGGCGATCTCGAACACGCGATCGCACTGATGAAGAAGCACCGAGCCATCGAGGCGACGCTTGAACGGGCGCGCTCCTACGGCGCCATCGCCCGCGATGCGCTCGCGATCTTCCGCGACAGCCCGCAGAAGTCGGCGCTGGCGGACGTTATCGGCTTTTGTATCAGCCGCGCACACTAACGAGAAAGAAAGGAACTTAGCGCCTTGCGGCCCGCTCGAGACACGCGCCCGGTGCCGTGGTCAACTCGTCGAATACCACCGTGAACGTCGACCCCTTGCCGACCTCGCTGGCGATCCTAAGATCACCGCGGTGGCGCAGCACAATGTGCTTGACAATCGCCAGTCCGAGGCCGGTGCCGCCTTTTTCGCGGCTCGCGGCAGCACTGACCCGATAGAACCGTTCGGTGAGCCGCGGCAGATGCTCGGCGGCAATCCCAGGCCCGTCGTCGTGGACCGAAACGATCAGCTTGGGCACGGAAGGCTGGCCCTCCAGGGCACGCGAAACCGTGACCTGAACGTGGCCGCCATCGCGGCCATACTTGATGGCATTGTGGACGAGGTTTTGCAGCACCTGCACGATTTCCTCTCGCTCGCCGCGAATTCGTACCGGACCTTCAGCGCGTACGAACGACAGCGTCATATGCGAACCGCTGGCGAGCGGCTCCATAGCCTGCGTGACGAATCCTCCGACGTCGCTCAGATCGACAACGCCTCTCGGCGGCAGATGAATGCGCATCTCGACACGACTGAGCGAAAGGAGATCGTCGATCAGCCGCGTCATGCGCGCCGCCTGTCTCGACATGATGCCGAGAAACTTCTCGCGGGCCGCCGGATCATCCTTGGCAGGCCCTTGCAGCGTCTCCACGAAGCCGCGCAATGAAGCCAGAGGCGTACGCAGTTCGTGGCTCGCGTTGGCGACGAAGTCGGCGCGCATCTGGGCCAGGCGGTCTTGCTCGGTGAGATCCCGGAAGGTGACGAGTAGCGCCGGCTGCTGTCGCGCACCTGCGGCGAGGCGCCCAAGGTTGGAGGCGGTGACGGATATGCGCCGTTCGACCGGCACCCTTTCGAAGAATTGGACGACGACAGGTTCGGCGGCGCCATAAGCCCTATCGATGGCCGCATTCAGTTCCGGGTTGCGCGCCGCAAGACCTAGCGGCTGGCCGGGGCGGATATTGGGAAAGAGGTCGCGTACCAGAGCATTGTGATGCAGTACCATGCCGCTGCGGCCGAGCACGACGGCAGCATCGGGCAACGCATCGACGAGCGTGCGCCACACTTCTTGGTCGCCCAACCGCTGAGGACCTTTCTCCAAACCGCCGGTCTGCCGCACGGCCGCGTTGGCCGCGTCGGTCTCCTCGCCCCCCTCCCCGATGGACACGATCACCGCGGCCATCGCCGCAATTCCGACGAGGGCGGCGAGATAAGGCAGATGGGCGAACGAGGCGAGGCCGAGGAACAGGGCGATTGCCACGGACAGCGCGGCCGGACGGGTCGCCGCCCGATGGATTAGCAGCTGCAATTGCGTACTCAACGCCGCTTGGACCCGCCTGACGGCCTCAAGGGCGACAGCGGCTCTGGTCTGCGGTTCTTCCATGCACCGGTGTTGCATCCTTCCTGGCGTTCGTGCCAACCCGGTTTCGGCATCAGCACGCTTTGATGCGCCGAGCGCAGCTAACGCTTACAGTGGCTGGCGTTCGGACAGACATTCCTTTGCCGACACTGTTAAACAGCTATGTGACACATGGCGGATCACCAGGGACAGCGAGAATGACCAAATCGAAGAAACCGGACAAAAGCCAGAAGCCGGAAAAGACTGCTATACCTGCCGCCTACAAGGGCTTCGATATCGATAGGCCGGAGCTTCCTGGAGCCATCGCCGACGCGGCCCTGGCTTCGGGAGGCTTTCCCTACGAGCAGAAGATCAAGCGGAAGGATTACGAAGAACAGCTGGTCTCGTTGCAGGTCGAACTTCTGAAGCTCCAGTCTCACGTCGAGAAAATGGGCGAGCGTCTCGTTGTCGTTTTCGAGGGCCGCGATACGTCGGGCAAGGGCGGCTGCATCTCACGAATTCTCGAGCGCATGAACCCGAGGCACGCACGCACCGTTGCGCTGACGAAACCGACGGAGGCTGAACGCGGCCAATGGTACTTCCAGCGCTATATCACCCAGCTGCCAACGGCCGGCGATATCGTTCTGTTCGACCGCTCCTGGTACAACCGCGCTGGCGTAGAGCCCGTCATGGGATTTTGCTCGCAGAAACAGGTTGCCGATTTTCTCCGCGACGCCCCCGCGCTCGAAAGTCTGTTGGTTCGGGACGGGTTGCGTCTGATCAAGTTCTATTTGACCGTCGGCCGTGAAATGCAGCTAAAGCGCTTTCACGAAAGGCGACATGATCCGTTGAAACAGTGGAAGCTGACCGACATCGACATGGCGGCCATCGGCAAGTGGGACGATTACAGTGCGGCCGAAGCCGAAATGCTCCGCTTCACCCACTCGAACGACTGCCCGTGGACCATCGTTCACGCCAACGATCAGCGCCGCGCACGGCTGGAGACGATGCGCGTGATCCTCAACGCCATCGATTACGAAGGCAAGGGCGGCAAAGTCGTTCTCGATCCGGACGCGAAGATCGTCGGCCACGGTCCCGAGTTCCTGGCTAAATGGAATTCGTGAGACGAGATCCGGCGAGGTGAACTTGCCAACGTCTACCCGCGCATGCCGCTTTGCCCCGCAACATCCCGCCACCAAGCCGCAGAATGACATCAACGCCCCAACGCTTGAGATTGATCGAGACGACCGGCTTTCATGGCTACGAACTGCTAGACAGCGGGAACGGCCGCAAGCTGGAACGCTTCGGCACGATCGTCATCGACCGTCCCGAACCGCAGGCGCTGTGGTCGCCCCAGCTCGCCTCGGCCGAGTGGGGCAAGGCGCACGGCATTTTCTCGGCGTCGGGAGAAGACGAGGAAAAAGGCAAATGGCGGATCGACAGACCGGTACTAGAAAGCTGGCCGGTCAGGGTCGGCGCGGCCACCATGCTGTGCCGTCTGCAAGGTCTTTGGCACGTCGGGCTGTTTCCCGAACAGTATCCGCACTGGGAGTGGATGCTTGATCGTATCGCCGCGGTGAACGAGGAGACGCCTCGCGTGTTGAATCTGTTCGCCTACACGGGCGCGGCGACGCTGCTGGCCGCAGCCGCCGGGGCCGCGGTCACGCATCTCGACGCATCGAAAAAGGCCATCCAGTGGGGGCGCGACAACCAGGCGGCGTCAAAGCTCGGTGCCGCCAAAATCCGCTGGATCCTCGACGACGCGGCCAAATTCATCGCGCGCGAAGTGAGACGCGGCAAAACCTATCACGTCATTCTCGTCGATCCGCCGAAGTTCGGCCGTGGCCCGGAGGGCGAAGTCTGGGATCTGTTCACTCACCTGCCTCAACTGCTCAAGGATTGCGAGCGACTGCTGGCGCCGAAGCAGGCTTCGATGGTGCTGACAGTTTATGCCATTCGCGCTTCCGCACTCGCTTTCGACCAATTGATGCGCGAAGTTCTGCGCGTGCGGGGCGGCTCATTCGACTCAGGTGAACTCGCCATCCGGGCCAAGGGCGGCAACGCTGTGCCGACGTCGCTGTTCACACGATGGACCGCATCATGACGAGAGAGCCCAAGTTCATCACGTCGCTCACGAACGATCGCGTCAAGGCGATCCGTGCGCTCGATATGCGCAAGGAGCGCAAGGAAACCGGACTGTTCGTCGCCGAAGGCCCGGCAATCCTGATCACCGCCCGCGAGCACGGCTATCTTCCTGAAACGGTGGTCTTCCAGCACGGTGCCAACGCCGGCGGCCCCGTACGCGATCTGGTCGAAGCTGCCCTCGACGCCGGCCGGGAAGTTCTGGCGGTCTCCGCGCAAGTGCTGGAAAAGCTCGCCTCGAAAGAAAATCCGCAAGCGATCGTCGGCGTGTTCCGGCAAACATGGGCGACGCCCTCAGCGGCGCGAGGCATCGGCAAGGACGGCCTGTGGCTGGCGTTAGAAGAGATTCGCGATCCCGGCAATCTCGGCACGATCATTCGCACGGCGGACGCGGTCGGCGCGGCGGGCATCATTCTCGTTGGCACCTGCTGCGATCCGTTCGCGCGCGACGCTGTGCGCGCCACCATGGGATCCATATTCGCCGTGCCGATCGCGCGCATGCCGCGCGATGAATTCCTGGCGTGGAGAGCCGATTGGCCGGGCGACGTCGTCGGTACGCACCTCGACTCGCGCCAGGATTTCCGAAACGCAGTTCCAAAAGAACCTGTGATGCTCGTCATGGGAAGCGAGGGTCCGGGGCTGTCGGAGAGCCTGACGCGCACGTGCACGCAGCTCGTCAAGATTCCCATGGCGGGACAACTCGACAGCCTCAACCTTGCCGTCGCGACGGCGCTGACCCTCTATCAACTGCGCGGCAAGCATCTGTCCATCTGAACGCGGTCTGAACGGCACGTCATGCGCATCGAATATCATCGCACGCTGATCGCGGACCGGGTTCGCAACGAAGCGGTTTTCTCAGCCTTGAAACAGGTGATCGTGCCCGGCGTAACGACGGTCGCAGACATCGGCGCGGGCACAGGTCTCCTCGGGATCATGGCTGCCAAGCTCGGAGCCAAGGAAGTCTATCTTTACGAGGCTGCCGAAGTCGCAGGAGTTGCGGCGGCAGCGATCAGGGCCAACAAAGCGTGCCAATGCCACCTGATGCCGTGCCATTCAACCGAGATGCAGGACCCGCCACATGTCGATGTCGTCGTCTCAGAAACGCTCGGCAACTACGCGCTGGAAGAAAACATCATCGCGACCCTTGCCGACGCACGCACGCGGCACCTGAAATCTGGCGGCACGGTTATCCCGCGGGCCATCAAGCAGGTGGTGGCTCCGGTCGTCTCGAACCGCATCCATCGCGAACTCACCGTCTGGGACCATGTCGGCCATGGCATTGATCTGGCCCCCGCCCGCACCATGAGCCTCAACAATGTATACGTCCGGGCGATCGAGCCCCGTGATTTGCTCGATGCGGGATCAAGCGCACGTGTCTGGGACGAGGTCGACCTGACGCGTGAAACCAAGAGCGCGAGAAAGCGCGACGTGACGTGGAAACCGTCCAAACCGGCCACCTTTTACGGGTTCGCCCTGTGGTGGGAAGCCGAGTTGGTGCCCGGCCTTACCCTGTCGACGGCGCCCGACGCACCCAAGACCCACTGGGAGCAGCTCTACTTCCCGCTCGCCGCGCCGATCACCACCAAGCCCGGGGAAGGCCTGACGCTTTCGCTGCGCACCACATCTTCGGAAGAGGCCGGCACGCACATGGCGTGGACAGCGACGCATAGCGACAAGACCGGCAGAGTCGTCACCCGCCACGCCATGAACCTCGATAAGGGATGGATCCCCTAGAGCGGCCGGGCGTCGCGGCCGTCCCTGTCTGCGCGCTGCCATCGCGTGGGGCGCTATTCGATATCCGCCACGACGCCGGTCGGTGTCCCGCCCTTAATGCGGGCTGACAGCGTCGCTTCGATGAACTGGTCGATATCGCCGTCCAGGACGTCGTCGGGGGCGGTGCTCTGAGTGCCTGTACGCAGATCCTTCACGAGCTGATAGGGCTGCAGCACGTAGGAGCGGATCTGGTGGCCCCAGCCGATGTCCGTCTTGGCGGCCTGATCGGCGGAGGCCTGCTCCTCACGCCGCTTCAGTTCCAATTCATAAAGCCGCGCCTTGAGCCGCTTGAACGCGATATCCTTGTTCTGATGCTGCGAGCGCTGCTCCTGCGCGAAGATTACGATGCCCGATGGCTTGTGCACGAGGCGCACCGCCGACTCGGTACGGTTGACGTGCTGACCGCCGGCGCCCGACGAGCGCGCAAACGAGATGTCGACGTCCGCCGGATTGACGTCGACGTCGATCGTGTCGTCGATGACCGGATAGACCGTGACGGAGGCGAAGCTCGTGTGGCGGCGTGCGTTGGAATCGTATGGCGAGATACGCACGAGACGATGCACGCCGGATTCGGTCTTGAGCCATCCGTAGGCGTTTTCGCCTTCGATCTCGAGAGTAGCCGACTTGATACCCGCTTCTTCACCCGGGCTTTCGTCGATCAGCTTAACCTTGAAGCCGCGCCGCTCGGCCCAGCGCATGTACATGCGCAGCAGCATCGACGCCCAGTCCTGGCTTTCTGTTCCACCCGCGCCTGCGTGCACTTCGAGGTAGCTGTTCATGCCGTCGGCCTCGCCCGACAGCAGCGCCTCAATGCTCTTTTTCTGGACTTCCGCGTCGAGCCTGCCAAGGGCGGCTTCGCCTTCAGCGACGATCGACGGGTCGCTCTCGTCTTCGCCCATGCCGATCAGCGTGACGTTATCTTCGAGATCGCGCTCTATGCGTCGAAAATCACCGAGCGTTCGCTCGAGCGACTGACGCTGGCGCATGACTTTCTGGGCTTCGGTGGGTTTGGACCACAGGCTCGGGTCTTCTGCACGCCTGTTCAGTTCGGCGAGACGGGCTTCAGCGTTATCCGGGTCAAAGATACCTCCTCAGAAGCGTCAATGCCTCTTCGATGGAGTCGACAAGTTTTTGCGCTTCCGCACGCATCGTGCAGGCCCTCGATATGTTGGGGATCAGCGGCAGGTATAGACAGTCGGCCCTGATCTGTAAACGTCATGTCTGCAAACACTATCACGCAGACTAATGTGGTGATCAGGGCACTGCCCATCCACCACCCGGCAGCGGCTGCGGCGCCCCGGGCGAAACGGAATTCTGCGGCGGATTGTAAGCATCCCTGCCGCCCGTTGCGGCCGTGGTCTCGGCGCCGATGTTGGTGAAGCCGATGACGGAATAGGCGTCGTCGGGTTCTTCGTTCGGTTTGAAAGCTTCCATGATCGCCTGTGGATCGCCCGGACCGGCACGCAGGCCCGTTTTCAGGTTGATCCGCACGAGCTTGATCCCCGGAGGCTGGCGGAAGGGCACAGGCGGCTGATCAGCCAAGGCCTCTTTCATGAAGTCGCCGAAGATGGGGGCTGCGAGCTGACCACCCGTCTGGCCCTTGCCCATCGGCCGAGGATTGTCGTAGCCGAGGAAAACGCCAACCACAAGATCGGGCGTGTAACCGATGAACCAGGCGTCTTTTTCCTCGTTCGTCGTACCGGTCTTTCCTGCCACGGGCATGCCGAGCGACTTCAGAGAAGATGCCGTACCCCGCTGGACCACGCCCTCAAGGATGGACGTCATTTGGTAGGCGCTGTGGGGATCGACGATCTGCTTGCGGTCATCGGGAATGTCAGGTTCTTGCTGGCCGTCCCACTTGTCCGCCTTGCACTCTGGGCAGTCGCGCGCGTCGTGGCGCCAGATCGAGCGTCCCCAGCGGTCCTGGATGCGGTCAATCAGCGTCGCACGCACCTGCTTGCCGCCATTGGCGAGCATGCAATAGGCCGTCGTCATGCGCAGAAGCGTCGTTTCGCCGGCGCCGAGGGACATCGCAAGCACCGGCAACAGATCGTCATAGACGCCGAACCGCTTCGCATACTCCGTGATGATCGGCATGCCCATGTCCTGGGCAAGGCGCACGGTCATCTGGTTGCGCGACTTCTCTATGCCGACACGAAGGGTCGTCGGTCCGAAGGCCTTCTCCTTGTCGTAGTTCTGCGGCTTCCAGATGTCCTGTCCCGGACCCTGCTCGATCTCGATGGGGGCATCGAGAATGATCGAGGTCGGCTTGTAGCCGTTGTCGATGGCGGCGGTATAGACGATCGGCTTGAACGACGACCCAGGCTGGCGCTTCGCCTGGATGGCCCGGTCGAACTGACTCATGGCGAAGGAGAAGCCGCCGGCGACGGCCAGCACGCGACCGGTATGTGGGTCCATCGCGACCAGACCGCCGCCGATTTCGGGGATCTGCATCAGCGACCAGGCGCCGTCGAGCTTGTTAGGATCCTTGGGGGCCACGTAGATGACATCGCCGGGGGCCAGGATGTCGGTAACGGCTTTAGCCTGCGCCTTGCTGGAGAGCACGCGCGCCCACTTGACCTCTTCGAGCGTCAACTCGACCGCCTCGCGCTCCTTGGCAAGGGTCTGATCCTGCTGGCGCGCCGGCCTCAGCCCCACGATCGCTTTGGACTTTTCGGCGGACAGCACGACGCCGAGTCGCCAGGGCTGGATATCAGACGGCACGTCGATGGCGCCGAGCGGCACACCCCAGTCACCCGCGATATCGATTTTCGACACCGGACCGCGCCACCCCTGCCGGCGATCGAAGTCCACGAGCCCTTCAGTCAAAGCGCGACGGGCGATGCGCTGCAGCTTGGGATCGAGCGTCGTGCGCACGGACAAGCCGCCGGCATAAAGCTTTTCTTCGCCGAACTCGGTGTGGATGGACCGGCGCACTTCCTCTGCGAAAAACTCGGCAGCGAAAATGTGAGCGCCGCCTTGGCGGAAGTTGACGGTGAGCGGCTTCTGCTTGGCGGCTTCGGCTTCTTCACTTGTGATGTAGCCGTTCTCGTACATCTGGGCGACGATCCAGTTCCGGCGATCGGTCGCCTTCTGCTTGAAGCGGAACGGATGATAATTGTTTGGCGCCTTGGGCAGCGCCGCCAGATAGGCGGCCTCCTCCACCGTGAGATCCTGAAGTTCCTTGTTGAAGTAGTTCAGGCTTGCCGCCGCCACGCCGTACGAGCCGATGCCGAGATAAATCTCGTTCAGATACAGCTCCAGGATCTTGTCCTTGCTGTAGGCACGCTCGATGCGGATCGCAAGAATGGCTTCCTTGATCTTGCGGTCGAAGGTGCGTTCGCTGGTCAGAAGGAAGTTCTTGGCCACCTGCTGGGTGATGGTCGAGGCGCCCTGGATGCTGCCATGGCCCTTCATCTTGGCTTCGACGAACTTGAGTGCCGCACGGCTGAGGCCCTGCAGGTCGATGCCGCCGTGTTCATAGAAGCGCTTGTCCTCAGCTGACAGGAACGCTGCGATCACGCGCTTTGGAATTGTGTTGATCGGCACGAAAATGCGCCGCTCGCGCGCGTACTCGGCGATCAGCGAACCGTCATGGGCATGGAACCGCGTCATTACGGGCGGCTCGTACTTGGCGAGGCTCTCGTAGTCGGGCAAATCCTTGGATGCGTTCCACAATAAGAAGCCGATCCCGGCCGACCCGACCAGGAACAACACCACTAACAACGCAAAGCCCCAGCCGAGGAAGCTCAGCAGCAGGCTTTTGCGCCGGCGCTTCTTCTCGAACGGTTCGGCCGGTGGCGGAAGGATCGGACGTCTCATGCGCCTCGAATTCCAAACGGCTGTAAGTCTCTAGCCCGTGTCTTTCGGCGCTGCAATGGCATCTGGTAGGGCACAATAGCATGGATTATGGCAGGACAGAGCCGCGCCGCCTGCGCCAAGGGCTCAACCCACAATCTGTCGACTGGCGACGCCAGGATCCAGATCTGACGATAGCTGGCCGGGTCTGATCAGGGCCGCACTGCGGCGCGCTTTTCGAAGTACGTATCCACGGCCGTTGCGATCGAGCCGGCCACCTTCTTCTGCCAGTCCGGCGACAGCATCAGCCGCGCGTCCTCCTCATTACTGACGTAGCCGAGTTCTATCAGCACCGAGGGGGCATGGGTCTGTTTCAGCACTTTGAAGGCAGCCGATCGCTGGGGGTCGCGCGACAGGGATACGGTCTTGCGCAGTTTACTGACGAGCGTCCGGGAGAAATCTGCGGAAAAATTTGCCGTCTCCCGCTTCATAAGGTCGAGGAGGATGTTGCGGACCTCACCTGTTTCCTCACCCTCGCCAACGTCGATTCCAGCCAGAAGATCGGACGCATTTTCCTTTTCGGCCATGGCCTTGGAGGCGGCGTCGGAGGCTCGCTCCGAGAGGGTATATACGGTTGCGCCACGAACCGACTGCGCGGCCTGCTCGATGGAATCGGCGTGGATCGACAGGAACAGATCCGCCCGCTTTTCGCGCGACAGGCTGAGCCGCCGGTCGAGCGAAATGAAGACATCGGCCGTACGCGTCATGACGACGTCATAGCGTCCGGTTGCAAGCAGTGCGCTTTCGACCTTTCGGGCGACTTCGACGACGAGATTTTTTTCCAGGACGTTGCCCGCACCGACGGCGCCGGGGTCGATGCCGCCGTGACCCGGATCGATCATGATGATTGGCTTACCGGCGGCTTGTCTGGGCTCGACCAGGGCCGCGGATGGCTCTTCCGGACGCGGGCTTGAGGCGGGACTGGGCGCAGGCTTGCCGGTACCCGCACCGAACGCGGCCGCCTCGGTGGCCTGCATCTCGATCCGAAGAACGACGCTCCCATCCGGACCGGGCGTCATCTCCGCCTTTGCAATCTTCACGGGGCCGTCGCTGTCGAGCACCAGCCGCGCCTTGCCCTCCTCGAACTGCCCAAACCGGAACGCGGTTATGAGCCCACTACCGATGCGGCCAGCGTCGTCTGGCAACCGGAAGGAGACATCCGGGAGGTCAACAATCACGCGATAGGGATTGGCCAGCGTGAAGACTTCCGCTGGAACGCCGCGCGAAAGCGTCAGCTGAAATGACGTCAGCACGGCGCCGCTCGACACACTCGCTGACGTTGCAACTGTGGCTTTGGCTGCCTCGGCAGCCGGCTGGGCGGCCGTCTCCGGCGGCGACTGGGCAGGGGATTTGGAGATGACCGTGCCCCACGGCGACGCCGTTTCAGCCCGGACCGCATGGCCGCCGCCGAACGATGCTAGGACCACGGCAGTCCCGAGCGCGACTCGGGTCCCCACCCGTTTTCGCATCAATCCCTTGCCCCCGACCTTGTGCCGAACCCCTGAAAAAGCCCTATAGTTTATCAGGTTAACACAAAATTTGCCGTAATCTTGCAACCTCAGCATGCGTCTCCTGATCGGCCGTGGCACCAATTAACACTCTTGCCACCCGGCCGCGGAACCCGTAGTAGTATTCAAGCGTCTCGGCGCACACTTTTCCGCCATTCGAGCAGGCGTATCCTGCATGCTCTTGGGCTGGCATTACCCGATTCGAAAAGCCTCAGTCGGCCGGATGGGTTGATCGTAAGTCATTGGTGGAAAAGGGTAGTCTCACCGGCGCTGCTCGGCTTCTGCGCCCATGAAGCTTTAGCTCCCGGTTCCGGACGGTGGACTGGCCTGTCACCTGGCCGCTATCGCCGTCGGCACTCAGGCTGCCCGTCCGCCGTTGGCGACATCGCGCGGGCCGCGCAGCTTCGTAACGAAGGCAGTCATGCAGAACGTTCGCGCACATCGCCGCAACGCCGCTTCGCTCCCAAGAGTGGATGACGGCGACCGTCGGGCTCGCCCGGCGACCGGCGCTGCGCGCGCCCGAACAAAACCCACATTCCAAGTTCACCTTTCAACTCGCGCGCGCGCCCATGTTCGACGCCTCGTCCTATCCGGCCCGACCGCCGGTGTGTGTCGTCTGCCTCGCTGGCGCGCCAAGGATACAGGACCATGTCGCACAACAAGATGCTTATCGATGCCACCCACCCGGAAGAGACCCGGGTCGTGGTACTTCGCAATGGCCGCGTAGAGGAATTCGATTACGAAAGCGCCGCCCGAAAGATTCTCCGCGGCAACATTTATCTGGCGAAGGTGACACGCGTCGAGCCTTCGCTCCAGGCCGCTTTCGTCGACTACGGCGGAAACCGTCATGGGTTCCTCGCCTTCAACGAAATCCACCCTGACTATTATCAGATCCCGATGGCCGATCGGCAGGCCCTGCTTGAGCAGGAAGCCGCGGAAGAAGCCGCCGAGGACGCGGCCGCCGATGCGCACGCGGAACGCATGGCACGTCGTCGCCAGCAGCCCGGTAGCCGCTCGTCCCAGAATGCCAACGGCGAGAGCCCGCAATCCAGCGACGCGGACTACGGCGCCGACAACGGGGCGTCATATCCCCATGATGACGACGAAGATCATCAGGGCCGCCACGAAACGATGGCCGAGTCATCAATGGCGCCCGAGGAGGTCGTCGCGGAAGAACCGCCCGAACCCGAGACCGTAGGCGGCTTTGAGCCCAGCAGCGAGGGCGATGGCGCCGATAACGACGACGAGCCGCAGGCCGTGTCATCGCATCAGGCGGAATGCTCCGAACGCGCTGCGCCCGACGCGCCGCGCGAGATCGGTCTAGTCGAGAACGAGGGCGTTCAGGAAGTGCCTGCTGCCGCCGTCGAAATCGATACCGTCGAACAGACTGGCACCGAAGACGCCCTGGAGGAGCTTCCCTCCCGTCCGCGCCGCCGCCCGCGCAGCTACAAGATCCAGGAAGTCATCAAGCGCCGCCAGGTCATTCTCGTGCAGGTCGTCAAGGAGGAGCGCGGCAACAAGGGCGCGGCCCTGACCACCTACTTGTCGCTTGCCGGCCGCTATACCGTTCTGATGCCAAACACCGCACGCGGCGGCGGGATCAGCCGCAAGATCACCAATCCGCAGGACCGCAAGCGGTTGAAGGCGATCGCTGAGGAACTCGAAGTGCCGGAAGGCATGGGGCTCATCATCCGCACTGCTGGCGCGGCGCGCACCAAGCAGGAGATCAAGCGCGATTTCGAGTACCTGCTACGACTGTGGGAGAGCGTGCGCGATCTGACGTTGCAATCTACTGCGCCGAGCCTCGTCTACGAGGAAGGCAACCTCATCAAGCGTTCGATCCGCGACCTCTATAACAAGGACGTCGAGGAAATCGTCGTCGCGGGCGAGCACGCTCACCGTGAAGCCAAGGACTTCATGCGCATGCTCATGCCGAGTCATACCAAGAACGTCATTCAGCACTGCGACCCCGAACCGCTGTTCACGAAGTACGGCATCGAGCGCCAGCTGAACGCCATGTTCAGCCCCTACGTGACGCTGCGCTCGGGGGGCTACCTCGTCATCAACCAAACCGAAGCGCTCGTCGCCATCGACGTCAACTCGGGCAAATCCACGCGTGAGTTCTCCATCGAGGAGACAGCGTACAACACCAACCTGGAGGCTTCGGACGAAATCGCGCGCCAGTTGAAGCTGCGCGACCTCGCCGGCCTCGTCGTCATCGACTTCATCGATATGGAGGAAAAGCGCAACAGCCGCGCCGTCGAACGCCGGTTGAAAGACGCGCTTCGCTTCGACCGCGCCCGTATCCAGCTCGGCCGCATCAGCCACTTCGGCTTGATGGAAATGTCGCGCCAACGTTTGCGCACCGGTGTTCTGGAAGGTTCGACGTCGCAGTGCGCGCATTGCCAGGGAACTGGCATCATCCGCTCCACCGAAAGCGTGGCGCTCGCCGTCATCCGCGGCCTAGAGGATACGCTCCTGGCTGGCGCGCGCACGTCGCTGGTCGCCACCACAACGGCCCAGGTTGCCCTTTACATCCTGAACAACAAGCGCGCCTTCATCAACGACATGGAAGCCCGCAACGGCGTATCCATTGCTGTGCAGGCGAGCGACAAGCTGCAGGGCGCCAATTTCACCATCGAGAAGGGCGCTGCTCCCGCGCAACCCGTCCGCCACCCCGAACGCAACGTCGTCAACATGGACTGGGGCTTCGAAGGAGAAGGTGAAGGCGAAGCCGCCGACGCGTCTGGCGACCACGATCAGGGCAGTCACGAGGCCGGCAGCCGCATCATCGAAATACGAGATGACGAGGACGCCGATCGAGAGGGTTCGGATGAGCGACGAGAAGGCCGCGAAAGCCGCGAGGGCGGACGCCGCAGGCGCCGTCGGCGCGGCCGCGGCCGTCGCGACGGACAGGGCGGCAGCGAAGGTAATCGCGACAACGGATTTGGCGGCGAGCAGCCAGCGGCGCGGTTCGAGCAGCCGGTCGACGACGACGATGTTCGCGTGCGCTCTTCCGCACCAGCCGAGTTCGACGACGCCGATGCCGGCCCGGATGACGAGGACGCAAGTCCGGAGTTGGCGGCGTGCGGCGATGGCCAACCGCACAGCAATGAAGATCGTAGTGTACGTCGCCGGAGGCGTGGCCGTCGCGGTGGTCGCCGCGGCCGCGATCGCAACGGGGCACCGGAAGGCGAGCCCGCGGCTTTTGGCGCCGAGCACGTCACGGAACTGACGGTCGACGACTTTTCCGGCGCCGCGGGTGGATCTAACTATGAATCCGATCTGGACGAGCAGCCGCCCGCGCCGGTTGCCCGCCGACCCGAGCGGCCCACGGAGCAGCCTAACGTGGTCGAGCAACCGGTCGTCCCGGTCATTTCTGCCCCTGTCATTTCGGCAGCGGCGAGCCAAACCATTGCCTCAACCGAACGCGCGGCAGCCGAACCCGACACGCGCAGGGCCCGCGCCAAATACCAGACAACGGCCGGCGAGCCGAAGATCGAACGCGTGCGCGTGGCGCCAGACGAGGTTGTCGCAGTACCCGAGCCCAGCGCGGTTCCCGCAGGCGCGCCATCGCGCAAGGGCTGGTGGCAGCGCAAGCTAAGTGGCGGATGACGGTTATGCGAAATTGACATAGGAAAAAGGCCAGACCAATTGTTCGGCCTCTTTCATTTTTTAAATCAGCTAGATACCGAACCACTTGAGCTCCGCGTTTCAATTCAACGTTACTGATCACCGCCGCGGCATCTCATACGTCCTTTCATCCGCATTTTTGCCATTATGGACCGGCGTTTACCGTGTTGACTGCTGTCGGACAATCAGGTTTGCAGCCGAGGCACGCCGTGCCCGAGCCCTGCAAAAACCGCAGATCGAAGAAGTACGGGCAGCTTCAAATCGCAGCAACCGCCTGGATCGATCCGGCACCTGCTGGCTCCGCTGGATTTGGCACGAAGGGCGAGTGTTCTCAGCAAGGAGCTTCGCCAGACATCAGCGTGTCATATCCACGTCGACATCGGCTACCGGTTCCTGTCACTGGGCGCCAACAGCGGTCGGGGCTAATTTCTTTTGTATCGCTTTACAGGGGCGGGGCCGGCGACGGCCCCGCCCCTTTTTGATGAGGCCGCCCGTTTTCCAAGACCAAGGCTTCATGAGCGCCAGCGCTTTTTGCCTTGGTCCTGCCCCAATGGGACCGGCTCATGCGTCGGGCTGAACCCGGCGCCGCATCGACCGGCGCGGCGTGCGCAATTACCTGTCTAACATCGTGCCGGGGCTTGCGATGCAGCTTCACCACATACTGAATTTCTGTCGCATTTACACGAACGAGCGCGTGGCAGGGACGTGCCGCTCCGCTCTCGTGGTGCTTGGGCTCGCCATCAGCGCGGCGACCGCGTGTCTTCCCGCGCAGGGACATGCGCAGGGAATCCCGCTGATCCGCGACACCGAAATCGAAAACCTTCTCAATGACTATGCCCGGCCGATCTTCAAGGCGGCGGGTCTTGGTTCGGGCCGAGTTGCCGTCCGCATCGTCAACAACGAAGCCTTCAACGCCTTCGTCGTCGATGGACGCAGCGTCTACATTCACACCGGGGCTCTGCTGCAGGCACAAACCCCAAACGAGGTTATCGGCGTGCTGGCCCACGAGTTCAGGCCACATCGCCGGCGGGCACATGGCGGCGCTTCGGGCTCGCATCGCAAAGGACCGAGAACTCGCGCGCTCATCGCACAAATCCTTGGACTTGGCCTGATGGTTGCCGGGGGCGTTTCAGGTGGCGACAGTGGCCGGGACCTCGGCGGCGCCGGCCAGAGCGTGCTGCAGGGCGGCACGGAAGTCATCATGCGCGGCTTAACCGCCGAGCGTCGATCGCAGGAATCGGCCGCCGACCAGGCAGGTCTTTCTTATCTCAACGCAACCAAACAGTCGGGCCGAGGCATGCTAGCGACGTTCGAGCGGTTCGCGGGACAGGAAATGTTCTCCGACCAGCACAAGGATCCGTTCGCCCGAACCCACCCGGTGGCAACGGACCGTCTCGCGCGTCTTCGGGAACTCGTGGAATCGAGCCCCAGCTTCAGCGCCTTCGATCCCCCGGAACTGCAATTGCGCCACGACATGATGCGCGCCAAACTGTCAGGCTATATCGAGGACCCGCAGACCGTGTTCAACCGCTATCCGTCCAGCGACATGTCGATGCCGGCCCGGTACGCGCGCGCCGCAGCGCGCTTTCGCATGGGCGGTTCGAGCGGGCCTGACGCTGCCATAACCGATGCGGAAGCATTGATCCGCGACCAACCTTCAAACCCCTATTTCTGGGAGCTGAAGGGCGACTTTCTACAGAAGGCCGGTCGCGCCGACGAAGCGGTGGCGGTTCTGCGAAAGGCCGTTCAACTGACTGGCGGCGAAGCGCCCTTGATCAACATACAGCTGGCTCAAGTGCTGCTTCAGAGCAAGCAGAAGTCGGCAACCGATGAAGCCATCGCCATCTTGCGCAAGGCGTTGACACGGGAGGACGAGAACGCAATGGCCTACAACATGCTGGGGCAGGCCTATTACGATAAAGGCCTGCTGCCGCAGTCTGAGTTGGCGCGAGCGCAAGGATTGTTCTACTTTGGCGCCATCAAACAGGCGCAGGAGTTCGCCAAGCGTGCGCAGGGAGGCCTAAAACCCGGCAGCCCCGAATGGGTCAAGGCGGACGACATCATCAATTATCGCCCGCAGACGTAAAGCCTACAGGCAGTCAGCCGCGTCCAGCCGGCACTCCGTGCCACACAACCAACCCTTTATTTCAGGATTTCGGGACCCGACTATGCAGAGCGAAGGCCAAAACGAACCTCGGGGCAAGAGCAAGTCCGGCATCAGCCGCACCAGCATCCTGCTCATCCTGCCGGTGATTCTGCTCGCGGGCGTTGCGATGTTGGTGAGCAAGCCCGCGCCGCTTTTCGGCGAGCAGGCGCCAGCGGCCGCCCAGCCTGCCGCGCCGGCCGTCGATACATCGATGTTCACCGCGGATCAGAAAGGGGCGATCGGTCAGATCGTGAAGGATTACCTCATTGCACATCCCGAGATCATAGTTGAAGTGCAAGGCGCTCTCGAAGCCAAGATGGCGAAGGAGGAAGCGCAGCGCACGAGAAAGCTCGTCTCGCAGTTGTCGAAGGAAATCTATCGCAGCCCCAATGCGCCGACCGCTGGCAATCCGAACGGCGATATCACCGTCGTCGAGTTCTTCGATTACAACTGCGGCTACTGTAAGCGCGGCTTTGCCGATGTCGCGAAACTTGTCGAGAGCGATCCGAAAGTGCGGGTCGTGTTCAAGGAGTTCCCGATCCTCAGCAAGGACTCGGAGGAAGCATCCAAGGTTGCGCTCGCTGCCCGCAAGCAGGGTAAGTACTGGGAGATCCACAAGGCCCTGATCGAATCGAAAGGCAAGGTCGGAGAATCCGCCGCGTTGAAGGCGGCCGAAGGGCTCGGCCTCGACATGGCCAAGCTGAAAGCCGACAAGGACAGCGCCGAGGTGACGGGTGAGCTTGCTAGCGTCCAGGAACTGGCCAAAAAGATGGGCATCAACGGCACGCCGCACTTCCTCGTCGGCGACCAGGCCATCGGCGGCGCACCCGAGCATCTTTTCGAGCTGCTGACGTCGCAAGTCGCGGAACTGCGCAAGACGGGATGCGCCTATTGCTGACGCCCACTGGCTGGCGGGACATGTTTGCCCCGTCAGCGGGTAGTAGCGATTTTCATCAACACAAGGTTGTTTATACACGCCTCACGGGGCTAGCCATCGGGGAAAGGTGCTTGTAGGAATGAACTCCCGTGGCGGAGGCGTGTCGCGTTTCCTGCTCCGTCGCGCGCTGCCATCCTCATGAAGCACCAGCGAAAACAATCTGATGACGAAGCCGGTCTACATTCTCAACGGACCCAACCTGAACATGCTCGGCCGGCGTGAGCCGGAGGTCTACGGTCATGAGACGCTCGACGATATCGCCGCGCGCGCGGGCCGCCGGGCGGCATCACTCAACCTCCAGACGGTCTTTCGACAGTCCAATCATGAGGGTGAGTTGATCGGCTGGATACAGGAGGCGCGCGACGCCGCTTCCGGCATCATCCTTAACGCGGGCGCGCTGACGCATTCCTCAATCGGCATTCTCGATGCCCTGCAAGCCGCCGAGCGGCCGGTTATCGAAGTGCATCTGTCGAACATCTTCAGACGCGACAGCTTCCGTCACCACTCCTACGTGTCGCTTGGCGCGAACGGAGTGATCTGCGGCCTGGGCGCCCAGGGCTACGAACTGGCCCTCGAAGCGATGGCTTTACTTGCGAAGCACAATGGCTAAAGCAAAATTAAGGGCAACCAAGCCGAAGTGGGCAACAGACAATAAAAGGGGACGACGCCAAATGACCGGCAACAACTCGAGCGAGAAGCCTGGCGCCGAGCAGAAGCTGATCCGCGACCTGGCAGAGATGCTGGTCGAAACCGGCTTGAGCGAGATCGAAATCGAGAAGGCGGGCCTGAAGATACGCGTCGCCCGCACACTGACTGTCGCAGCATCCGTTCCCGCTGCCCACGCGCATGCGCCACTCCCTGCGGCGGCGCCGGCGTCGGCCTCTGCAGCGCCGGCCGCTGCCGATCCGGGCAAGCATCCCGGCGTCGTCAAATCGCCGATGGTCGGCACCGCCTACCGTTCGCCCGACCCTGCCGCGCCCCCATTCATAGAGATCGGCTCACGTGTGGCACAAGGTGACACCATCCTGATCATCGAGGCCATGAAAACCATGAACCAGATACCGGCCCCGCGCGCCGGAACCGTGACTTCGGTTTTCTTCGAAAACGGCCAGCCGGTCGAATACGGCGAGCCGCTCGTCATCATCGAATAAGGGAGGGGGCAACCGGCATCAGTCAACAGGCAGGTGGAGATCGTCGAACCCGCTGCCTGCTGCCTGGTGCCCGATGCCCGATTTGTAAGCATGTTCGATAAGGTCCTGATCGCGAACCGGGGTGAGATTGCGCTGCGCATCCAGCGCGCATGCAAAGAACTCGGCATCGCGACCGTCGCCGTCCATTCCACCGCAGACGCAGACGCCATGCATGTCCGGCTGGCGGACGAGAGCGTCTGCATCGGTCCGCCGCAGTCGTCGGAAAGCTACCTCAACATTCCACGGCTCCTCGCCGCCTGCGAGATCACCGGCGCGGACGCGGTCCACCCCGGTTACGGCTTCCTGTCCGAAAACGCGCGCTTCGCCGAAATTCTCGAAGAGCATGCGATCACGTTCATCGGGCCGACGTCCGAGCATATCCGGATCATGGGCGACAAGATTCAGGCCAAGAAGACAGCCACGTCACTCGGAATTCCCTGTGTTCCCGGATCGGACGGTGCCGTCGAGACAGAAGCCGACGCCACGAAATTCGCCAAGGTCATGGGCTTCCCTGTGCTCATCAAGGCGACCGCAGGCGGCGGCGGGCGGGGCATGAAGGTCGCGCACTCGGCAGCCGATCTGGGCCTCGCCTTTTCGACTGCCCGCTCCGAGGCAAAGGCCGCCTTCGGCAACGACAGCATCTACATCGAAAAGTACCTGACAAAGCCTCGTCACATCGAGATCCAGGTGTTCGGCGACGGCCAAGGCAATGCCGTCCACCTCGGCGAGCGCGACTGCTCGCTACAGCGCCGCCACCAGAAAGTGTTCGAAGAAGCACCCTCGCCCGCGCTCAATGACGCAGCTCGCTCCAAGATCGGCGAGACCGTCGCGGCGGCGATGCGCAAGATCAAGTATCGCGGAGCAGGAACCGTCGAGTTCCTCTACGAAGATGGCGAGTTCTACTTCATTGAAATGAACACCCGCATTCAGGTCGAGCACCCGGTCACCGAGGCCATCACAGGCATCGACCTCGTGCTCGAGCAGATCCGTGTTGCCTCGGGCGCGCAACTCACCTTCAAGCAGGAGGACGTGACGTTCTCCGGACACGCCATCGAATGCCGTATCAACGCAGAAAACCCGCGCACCTTCCGTCCGTCACCCGGGCAGATCACCTATTGGCATCCGCCCGGCGGCCTTGGCATCCGGGTCGACAGCGGCGCCTACCAGGGCTATCGCATCCCTCCCTACTATGACAGCCTCATCGGCAAGTTGATCGTTCATGGCAAGACCCGCAACGAGTGCATGATGCGCCTGAAGCGGGCACTCTCGGAATTCGTGATCGACGGCATAGAAACCACGATCCCTCTGTTCACGGAACTGATCCGCCAGCCCGACATCGTCAACGGAATGTATGATATCCATTGGCTCGAAAAGCACCTTGGCAAGCAGTAGCTTCTCTCGATCGGGCCTCCACACCGGCGCGCGAAGCCGCTACCTTCGCTATCGGCACGTCGAGCTGACAGCGAAAGCCCTGCCGTGACGTCACGCGACGATATCATGATCGAGATCACGCCACAGGTTCTCCTGAAGGCGTACAGCTGCGGGATTTTTCCGATGGCAGAAGGCGCCGATGATCCGGCGCTCTACTGGATCGAGCCGCAGCATCGAGGGCTGCTGCCCCTCGACAACGTCCATATTCCCCGCCGCCTCGCGCGATCTATTCGCCAGGCGCCGTTCGATATTCGCATCGATACCGACTATGAAGGCGTGATCGAGGGTTGTGCCGCCGCGCGTAGCGGGCGGCGATCGACCTGGATCAACGCTCGCATTCGCAGTCTCTACCGGGAACTGTTCGACCTGCGTCATTGCCACACTGTGGAAGTGTGGAACGGCGCCAGGCTCGTCGGGGGGCTGTACGGGGTGGCACTTGGCGGGGCCTTCTTCGGCGAAAGCATGTTTTCCTACGAACGCGATGCCTCGAAAGTGGCTCTCGTTTACCTTGCCGCACGTCTGATTCATGGTGACTTCACGCTGCTCGACACGCAATTCGTGACAGACCACCTCCGTCAGTTCGGCACGATCGAAGTTGGCCGCGAGACGTTCCATGACAAGCTAGATGCATCATTGAAGGCGAAGGCGGAATTCCTGCGCCTCGCCGCGGATACCCCACCGGAGGCAATTCTTGCCATCGTGAAGGGCGCACAAGCCCACGAACGTTGACCAATCCGCATAATGTTTGGGCGTCTGCGGCCAAGCCACCCTATTCAGAACGCGCGGCGCCTGATACCCGATAAGCTCAATGAGTTAGTCCGGGTGCGTTTCTCGTTTCGCTGCTGTCTGACTTTGCGGCTTGTCCCTCTCAGGCACGGCTCTGGCCCGTACGACGGCTCGAAGACGGTAAATGTCTCGGGGACGATCGCTTCGGTGAACTACTCCAACCCGCACATCTTCTTTTCAATCGACGGCGGCAGCCGCGACTGGACCGTCGAAACCGAGGGCGTTTCGGTCGCCATAGCGCGCGGCCTGACGCCAACTGTGTTGAAGGAAGGCGCCAAGGTCACGGCCACCGGTTGGCCGGCGCGCGACGGCACAGCCAAGATGGGATTGAAATCGATCAGCATCACGGGCGGCCCCACAGTCACCACACGCAGCACGGCACGATGAGGCCAAGCGAAGATGACGGCGATCGGTCTGCTTCAAACAATCCAAGATACAGGGCTTGCAGTCTTCGTCCGTGAAGCCGAATGGGCATATCCTCTTCTTGAGACTGTGCACATCTTCGGGCTTGGACTCCTGTTCGGGTCGATCTTTGCCTACGACCTGCGGGTCCTCGGCGTGCAACGGTCACTTCCGCTCGATGCGCTCGGCCATCACCTCATGCCGTGGGTCTGGACGGGCATCATGCTCAACGCAGTCAGCGGCGTCATTATGTTCATGTCGGACGCGGTCGAACCGTCGGTGAAGCCGGCCCTGCAGGTCAAGTTCGCGCTGATCGTTCTGGCCGGCATCAACGCGGCAATCTTCCAGCAACACTACGGCGCGATGGCCGCGGCATGGCCGACGGATATGCAGACGCCGATTCAGTCGCGAGCCCAGGCAGCCCTGTCGATCGCGCTCTGGCTCTCTATCATTACGGCATGGCGTACATCAAATAGGACCTTGCCCCCGGGTGTAACGTAGGGAACAGCATGCGAGAGGCCGAATGGATAGCGTTCCGTCATCGCCGCCGGTTGGCCTCCCCTCCTCCCAACCGCGCGATCGTTCCGCCGGGCTTCTCCCTGGCCCGGATCAAGCGAGCCCCTCGGGTCCCCCCCACCCGAGGGGCTTTTGCGTTAGGTCAACGTACCGCTGCGCCAAAGGAACTATGTTTTAATGGAGAGGTCGCGCCTTTTGAGATTGCATCGCGAGAACTCTCCAAAACCAACACAAAGGGAGCCTTGAGATGAAGAGATTGATGGCTCCGATCGCGGCGATTGCGCTGATGACTGGCACCCCCGCGACGCTAACCCAGCAAGCCGAGGCTCACGGCGGCGGACGTTGGATCGGCATTGGCATCGCAGCACTTGCGACCGGTGCAATCATCGCAAACACGTATCGCTACGGCTACGGCTACCGCCGTCCATACTACTACTATGACGACTATGATGATTATGGGTACGGCTACAATCCGGCCTACTCGTATTACTCCTCTTATTATCCCAGTTACCGGTATTACCGTCCGGTGTATCGCTACTACGGCCGCCACTACTACGGTGGGCATCGCTATCATGGGGGATACTACGGTCACCGTATCTATCACGGAGGCTACCACCTCATTCATCACGGGCACCACAGGCACTGACGCATTCAGCAAATGCGAAAAAGCCCATCTTCGTGCGAGCAAGGAAGGGCTTTCGTCAAATTCCCGCGGCGCGGGCCGGGATCATTCCCACTCGATGGTGCCGGGGGGCTTCGACGTCACGTCGTAGACGACGCGATTGATGCCGCGAACCTCGTTGATGATGCGGGTCGCCGCGCGGCCGAGAAAGCCCATATCGAACGGAAAGAAATCCGCCGTCATACCGTCGACCGATGTGACGGCGCGCAGGGCAAGCACATGGTCATACGTACGCCCGTCACCCATGACGCCGACAGTACGCACCGGCAGCAACACCGCGAACGCCTGCCAGATTGCATGGTACAGACCGGCCTTGCGGATCTCGTCGAGATAGATCGCATCGGCCTTGCGAAGGATATCGAGCTTCTCAGGCGTGATCTCGCCCGGAACGCGAATGGCAAGGCCCGGCCCCGGGAACGGATGGCGGCCGACGAACGCCTCGGGCAACCCCAGTTCACGGCCCAGCGCCCGCACTTCGTCTTTGAACAATTCGCGCAGCGGCTCCACGAGCTTCATATTCATGCGCTCGGGCAACCCGCCGACGTTATGATGTGACTTGATCGTCACCGACGGACCGCCGGTGAACGAAACGCTTTCGATCACATCCGGATAGAGCGTGCCTTGCGCCAGGAAGTCGGCGCCGCCGATCTTTTTCGCCTCGGCCTCGAACACCTCGATGAATTGTTTGCCGATTGTCTTGCGCTTTTGTTCAGGATCCGAGACGCCTGCCAATGCATCGAGAAACTGTTTCGATGCGTCGACAAGCACTAGCGGGATATTGTAGTGGCCACGGAACAGATCGACGACCTGTTCGGCTTCCGCCTGACGCATCAGCCCGTGGTCGACGAAGACGCACGTCAATTGATCCCCGATCGCCTCGTGGATCAGCACCGCTGCGACCGCGCTGTCGACGCCGCCGGACAATCCGCAGATGACGCGGCCTTTGCCCACCTGCGCGCGAATTTTTGAAATCATCTCGCGACGGTAGGCAGCCATCGTCCAATCGGACTTGAGACCGGCGATCCGATGCACAAAATTCGACAGCAGCTTTGCTCCGTCCGGCGTGTGCACGACCTCGGGATGGAACTGGACAGCGTAGAAGCGCCGGGCCTCATCAGCAACGGCCGCGAACGGCGCGTTATCGCTCGTGGCAATCACCTTGAAGCCATTCGGCAGGCGCGTGACGCGATCGCCGGTGACTCATCCACACCTGATGGCGCTCAGCCTTCGCCCAGACGCCTTCGAACAGCGGGCTTGCTGTCTCGACCGTGACCACCGCGCGGCCGAATTCGCGATGGTGTCCGCTTTCCACCTTGCCACCGAGTTGCTCGGCCATGGTCTGTTGGCCATAGCAGATGCCAAGAACCGGAATGCCCGCGCCGAAAACGGCTTGGGGCGCGCGCGGGCTCATATGCTCGGTAACGGAGGCCGGACCGCCCGAAAGGATCACGGCCTTGGGCTTCAGCTTGGAAAAAACCGCTTCAGCACTCTGAAATGGGTGGATTTCGCAGTAGACGCCGGCCTCGCGGACGCGCCGCGCTATGAGCTGCGTAACCTGGCTGCCGAAATCGATGATGAGAATGCTGTCGGTCATGGCGCTCCGAGACGCATCGGGTTTTGCCGCACGGCTTGGTTGGGGTAGATCACCCCGTCAAAGCACCGTCAAGCCGCTGCGGCATTGGGGCAGGACTACTCTGGCGTCGGGGCAGACAACTCCGCCACGAAGTCCGGCCAGAAAGCCGCGGGCATAGGCGATGGCGCAATGGGCCCAGTATGTTGGAAGGATCGCGAAGGCCCAGGCCATGACTACCCCGGCCTGCCAGTCAGAATTTGGAATAGACGAGCGCATAATGACAAACGCTCGTCACCAGCAGCGCACGCAAGATCCATTGCGTTACGGTCGGCACCAGGCGGAGAAGCGTCGTGCCATGTCCGGCCTCACGGTTTCCAGGTCAAGGAACAACAGGCTGACGCCGACGACGATCAGGACATAGACGATGAAGCAGAACGCAGCGAGCAGGACCAATCGCTTGACGTGCGTATCAAACAGCCGACATTCCGGTGCCAGGACACGGAACAGGACGTAGGCAATGAGCCCCGTTATCGCGAAAGAAACGAAACTCAGCGTGTCGATCGGAGTATCGATGCTGGCCTTGGCCGCGTTGTTGCCGCCGATCAAAGTGATGTAGTAGACGAGCCCCGCCCACACCGCGACCGCCGACACAAGGAAACTCAGGTAACCGCAATAGGCGGCCGAGGTCATGGCAATCGGGCCATCGATCGGGCTCTTTATCAGTTTCCATGCCGTGGCGAGGAAGCCTGCCTGTTCACCGACCAGGGGACGCTTTTCGACCCAGCTCAGTTTCGGCCTTGCGCGATCATGGCCGCAATTGGAGCAGAAGTTTCCCGCGCAGATGCCGCACGTCACCCCAGTGCTTCATTGCTGCCCATGATCGACCCCAAACAGCACGACAACGGCGCTCGGCGCCCGTCGATCAGGGGTTAGCGCGCCAGATGACAAAGTTCAACGCGCCGGCATACGTCACCCACACCAGATACGGGACAAACAAAAGGCCGGCGAGACGGTCGAGCGGCAGTGCGAGAAGGATAAAGGCTAAAACCGACACCCACATCGGAATGAGATCGGCCAAAGCGAAACCGATCTGCTTCTCGCCGAACATGATCCAGGACCATGCTGCGTTGAAAACGATGCCGAGGCCCCAGATGACGACGGCGGGCCCGAAGCCCTGGACTTCCCAGACGCGCCAGCCCGCAATGGCGATCATCAGATAGAGAATTGTCCACGCAATCGGAAACAGCCAGTTCGGCGGCGTCCACCAGGGTTTCGTCAACACATCGTACCAGGGGCCTGGCATGAAGAAAGCGCCCGTCGAGGCCGCCGCCACGACGATCAGGATGAAGACAAACAACGATGCATACGTACCCATCAGGCCAAGTCTCCATTGACGGACGCTGTTACGCATGTCGGCGGCGCGCAGATGCGGGATCAGGGCGGATCATGAGGGGGGAGCGACCAGGGAGCGGATCTGGGTCATAACCTCTTCGACATGATCAAGCACCCAAAAGTGACCCGCTCCTTCGATGCGTTCAACGCGGCATCGTGGTAGCAGGCGCGCGAGGTAGAAAGCGGCAGCGGGCGGAACAATGGCGTCCTGTGTACCTTGCCATAGCACCGCTGGTGCGGCGATCCAGGAAAAATCGACCTGCCACGGCTTGGAATACACCGTGAGATCCCGAGTGCCGCCGATACTGCCCTGACGCAGCGCCTCGCAAGTCATGGCGGTCATGCGCTTATGCACGTCCAGCTTGTTCAGGATGGCCGCGTCGGGACTGCGCACGGCTTTCACCGCCAGCCATCCGATCCTGTCGGGGGCGGTCGAGATATGTGCGGGCCGCAAGGACCGCCATCGGCTGAAGCAGCCAAGGCCTTGCCGGAAGATGCAGAAAAATCGGCGCTGCAGGAGCGGGATCGGCTGGGCGCGGCCTCTGCCGGACGCCATGTAGTCGGCGACGGGACCTATCGGCGAAACCAGCGCCAGGCCGGTGATGCGTTCTTTCAGATGCGCGGCAAGGGCCACAGCGTAGGGCGCACCACCGGAAATACCGAAGATGCCGAAGCGTTGAAGTTCCGACTGCGTCGGCGGAAGACTGCGAATACCATCGGGTCCGGGTTGCAAGTGTCGGCACGGCGTCCGGCGGTGTCTCAGACCGTGACCCGGGCGATCGGGTGCGATCAGGCGCGGTCCAAGACGGACAGCCGCGACATGACCTGCGCCGAACATCAGGCGACGGCGGGACGCCGTGCAGCGCCATTACGGGAACACCAGCGGGATCACCATACTCCGCCCAGCCAACGCACCGGCCGTCGGGCGGCACGATGACGCGGTTCTCATGCGGTTCCACTCGTTCTCGACCTTTATGCCTTGCTCGCTTCGGATGGCGATGAAGAAGCCGTCCGTGCCGTGAGTCGACGGCGTCAGCAACAGCGTGTCGGTTCTGCCGTCCGCGGTACGGCGGCTCGGTGCCGATCTTCTCGCGCCAACGTCCGCATAGGGCTTTAGCTGGAATGTCGGATCGCGCTCCAGAAATGCCATGATCTGCAGGTGCTCCTGCGGCAGGATCGAGCACGTGATGTAGACAAGACAGCCGCCTGGCTTGACGACGTCGCGGCAAGATCAGCACGGCGCGCTGCTCGCCCTGACGGTTGTCGATGCTGTGAGCCTTCCGGCGCCACTTCGCGTCGGGTCACCGCCGCCATGTTCCGGTGCCGGTGCAAGGTAAATCGCCAGCGCGAGATCGAAACGTCGACCCCGAAGACCTCGACGCCACGTGATCACCACCACGCCGCGCACCTGAAGATTGCGAACACCGGCCCGCTTGACGCGCTCGAAGATTGGCTTCAGGGCGCCGGCGATCTTCGTCGTAGGCATCGATCTGTCCGTCTGTTTTACCAGTACACGGCTGCCATGGCCAGCGTCTCCCACCGCCACCCGCGCACAGATCCAGAACCTGCAGCCGCGGTCCCGCACCGGCGAGAAGCGCCGCAATCTGCGAGCCTTCGTCCTGCACCTCGAACCAGCCCGCTTCGAATGCGGCTTCCGCCAGAAGATTGGGCGTGCGCTGCGCGGCAACCGGCGGGAATACGCACCCCGATCGGCGACAAAGCCGTTTCCTGCGCGCCGAAGCTCGCGAGTGCCTTCAGCATTTTTTCCCGCGTCGCCTTGAGCGTGTTGACACGCAGATCCGCCGGAGCGCGCTCGGCCATTTTGCGGCCTTCGTCGATGGCGCGGGCTCCGAAAACGTGTTCAAAACTCTCAAACATCCACTCAGGCACGTTGGCCTGGACATGCGGCGGCGAGCCGGCGAGATCCGCGTCAGGCCGGCGCGTTCGGTCTCGTTCAATACGGACGGTGCGTGCGTGCTGCCGTCGCAGGCTTCGATGACGGCTTGCGGCGTGATGCCGAGCGCGCCTGCAGCGGCCCCCAGAGCGAGCGCGCGCGCCTCGTCATTCGCCATTGCCCACGCGATCGATCCCCGCTGCCGGAGCGCGTCATAGACAAGACCGCCGATCGCATTGCGATCGCCCGAGCCGGCAAAGCGATGCGCCTGCCCCAATCGTTGAGAGCCTCGGCAATCGGCCGATGCAGTAGACTTCGCTCAGGATTTCGATAGCCGCGGATATGCGCGCGCCCGGCCGCATGACTTAGTTCTTTCTAATAAGCGCGAGCGCTTTTGATTAACTGATCTGGGCTCAGCCGCCGCCCGGATAGTTGGGGCTTTCACGGGTGATGAGAACACCGTGGGCATGGCTCTCGCGCATGGCGGCCGGCGAGATGCGCACGAACTTGGACCGCTTGCGCAGTTCCTCGAGCGTTCGCGCGCCCGTGTAGCCCATGCCGGCGCGCAGGCCGCCGACAAGCTGATGCAGCACCGCGTCGACCGGCCCCTTGTAGGGCGCCTGGCCCTCGATGCCTTCCGGCACCAACTTCAGAGCATCCTTGACCTCGGCCTGAAAGTAACGGTCGGCCGAGCCGCGCGCCATGGCGCGGACAGACCCCATGCCCCGGTACGCCTTGTAGGTGCGGCCCTGATACAGGTACGTCTCGCCGGGCGCCTCGTCGGTGCCCACCAGCAGCGACCCGATCATGACGCAGTCGGCGCCCGCCGCGAGCGCCTTGACGATATCGCCCGAAAAACGGATGCCGCCGTCGGCGATGATGGGAATGCCGTGCTTGCTGGCTTCGCTGGCGCAATCCATGATCGCCGTCAGTTGCGGCACGCCGACGCCGGCGACAATGCGTGTTGTGCAGATCGAGCCCGGACCGATCCCGACCTTTACGGCATCCGCGCCGGCATCGATGAGAGCGCGGGTGGCATCGGCCGTCGCCACGTTACCGGCCGCGACCTGCACCGAGTTCGACAGCTTCTTGATCCGCGTCACGGCGTCGAGCACGCGCTTGGAGTGGCCGTGCGCGGTGTCGACAACGATCAGATCGCAGCCCGCCGCGATCAACGCTTCGGTACGTTCGAAGCCTTCGTCTCCGACCGTGGTGGCAGCCGCCACGCGCAGGCGCGCTTCGTCGTCCTTGCAGGCATTGGGATGCTTCTGCGCCTTCTCGATGTCCTTCACCGTGATGAGACCGACGCAATGATAGTCGTCATCGACCACCACGAGCTTTTCGATCCGGTTCTGGTGCAGCAGTCGCTTGGCGTCGTCCTGGCTTACCCCGCGCTTGACGGTGATGAGCCTGTCCTTCGTCATAAGTTCCGATACGGGCTGCTCTGGATTGGTGGCGAAACGCACGTCACGGTTTGTGAGGATTCCGACCAGCCGACCGGGACCGCTGGGCGTCCTAGCCTCGACAACGGGAATGCCCCGAAATCGAATGCTCAGCCATGAGTGCCAGCGCTTCCTTGGCTGCGGCGCCAGGCGGGATGGTGACCGGGTTGAGGACGATGCCAAATTCGTATTTCTTCACCTGAGCGACATGCGAGGACTGGACTTTCGGTTCCAGGTTGCGATGCATGACGCCGATCCCGCCCTCCTGCGCCATTGCGATGGCGAGGCGTCCCTCGGTGACCGTATCCATGGCGGACGAGATGATTGGAATGTTCAGCTTGATGGTCTTGGTGACGCGCGATGCGACGTTAACCTCACCCGGCATGACATCCGACGCTGCCGGCACGAGCAGCACGTCGTCGAATGTCAGAGCGAGCCCCAAATCGCTATCGATTGGGCTTTTGGCCATGCGGCGTCTCCTTCGCGGATATGACAGATCTCGA
>CAVVRP010000015.1:0-52900 GCA_963750715.1 uncultured Alphaproteobacteria bacterium
TCAGTCAGGGCCGGGTTAGATCTCTGGTGTCACGAGATTGACGATGACTTGCGCCTGGTACTATGACTCAAAGGCAAATACAAAGGCATGACGGTCGGTCGGCGCGGGCTCGCATGCGCGTTACCTGCGTTGGCAAAGAACTCTTAGCCCAGAGCGAGAACCTCAATGGCGATGTCTCACAGTGGCGAGAAACTAGTCTCACCTCGACTGTTCCGGAAAAGGGTTGCCGGGCACAACAAGTGCGATTGGATCTCGATGCGAGGTCGGCTTCGGGAGCAGCCGGTTTCGGGATCCATGTGGTTTGATGACATGGAGATCCGAAGGGCGGTTGAGCTGCTCTGGTCTTGCCGCGCGGACCAAGACTATGCCACAAGAAGTCCATGCTGTCCCCCACCGGTAGGACAGAAGGGAATGTGTGTGACGTTGCGGTAGCTTTGTGTTTCTTCAGCACATTGGCCGCATCCTGAAGCCGAACAAAGCCGGCACAGACCCATGAAGAAGAGCCAGGATCGCAAGTCCATACTGGTGACAGGCGGCGCCGGATTTCTCGGCTCGCATCTGTGCGATCACTGCTCGCCGAGGGTCACGATGTGATCTGCGTCGACAACTTCTTCACCGGCACCAAACGCAACATCGAGCACCTGATCGGCCATCCGCGCTTTGAACTGGTGCGGCACGACGTGACGTTTCCGCTCTATGTCGAGGTCGACGAGATCTACAATCTCGCCTGTCCCGCCTCGCCCATTCACTACCAGCATGACCCCGTGCAGACGACCAAGACCAGCGTGCATGGCGCCATCAACATGCTGGGGCTAGCCAAGCGCCTGAAAGTCAGAATTTTGCAGGCCTCGACCTCGGAGGTCTATGGCGATCCGGACGTCCATCCGCAGACCGAGGAGCTATTGGGGCAACGTCAACCCGATCGGGCCGCGCTCCTGTTACGATGAGGGAAAGCGTTGCGCCGAGACGCTGTTCTTCGACTATCACCGCCAGCACAAGCTGCAGATCAAGGTTGCGCGGATTTTCAACACCTACGGACCGCGCATGCACCCAAACGACGGGCGGGTGGTGTCGAACTTCATCGTTCAAGCCCTCAAGGGGGAGCCGATCACGATCTACGGCGACGGCAGTCAGACGCGATCGTTCTGTTATGTCGACGATCTGATCGAAGGGTTTGTCCGGCTAATGGAGAGCCCGAAGGAGATCACGGGGCCAATCAATCTCGGCACTCCCGACGAGTTCACAATCAAGGAGCTCGCTGAGCTTGCCATTGAGATGACCGGGTCCAAATCAACGTTGACGTTCCTGCCACTCCCTCAGGACGACCCTAAGCAGCGACAACCAGATATCACACTGGCCAGGCGCAGACTCGGCTGGGAGCCAAAAGTCCCCTTGAGAGACGGACTGCGGCATACGATCGGGTACTTTGATCGCTTGCTTTCTGACACCTCCAACGAAGCGCCAGCTGGTTTCGGGATCCATTTGGTTTGACGACATGGAGATCCGAAAGAGGGGGCTAGGGGAGGCCTTGCGCTGGCTGCTCGGGCACCCCAAGCTTCCTCATTTGAATGACATACTTTGCAGCGCAACTCGAGCGCACCATTTACCGTCGGGTCATTATCTACGAGACGAGACTTAGAAGAGATCGTACTAATGTCCCATTGCCGCAGTCTGATTTTTCCGTCTCAAACATCGATTGCCAAGGTAGGTCATGGCCAACATCAGAAGCGGATTGATTGACAGTCTCAAGGGTCGGTACGTGATTTTGGAAGAGGACGGGCTCTATTGGGCGGCTGAAGTCGTCGATATCCAGGCGATAGCCACCTCTGAAAACTATTGTGACGTCGCTCAAAAATTGGCCACCTTTCAGCGGTCTCCCTCGTCGCCAAAATCGGAATTCGCGGCATGTCATCCGGGACATGCTGGATCGGACTGATTACGGGGATACAGCAGCGGCGGCAGTACTGATGCGGGAACGGCGTTTTTTCGTGCCCGTCGTGCTCTGCTGGTCTGCGGTGCGACAACGAACGTGCTTTTTTGGTCTCAGTGTGTGCTAGACTTGTTGAGGATTAGCATGAGTGTCTGCTCGCTATGGCCAGCCCACATCCAACCTCTCAAGGTCTTGCCGAAGGTCAGCCCCTCGACGAAGAGGGCGCTCGCCAGTGGATGGTCGTCAATACTCAGCCGCACAGAGAGCGATTTGCGCTTGAGAATCTTGATCGGCAGGAATTCACATCCTACTGTCCGATGCTTCAAAAGACGGTCCGTCACGCGCGTAAAGCTCGCACTGTCTTGCGCCCCATGTTTCCGGGCTACGTGTTCGTCGAAGTCGATGTCGAACATCAGCGCTGGCAGTCGATCTTGTCGACGTATGGCGTCCGATCCGTGGTCCGCTGTGGCGACGAACCAAGTTTCCTGACGCGTGATTTTATCGCGAGCCTCAAAGTCCGCGAAGTCGATGGCGTGATTGTGCGCCCTGAAAGCCGCTACACGATTGGTCAGAAGGTCCGCTTCAGCGGGGGCGCATTCGATAACCTCATTGCCACGATCATTGACATGGACGAGAAGGATCGCTTGGTCGTTCTGATGGACCTTCTCAACTCGCGCGTCAAGGTCAAAGTCGGCGAAGGCTCTGTCTTTGCGGTTTGAACAGCGCCGCATTTAAAGACATTTTCCCAACAAACAAATGCGGAAGGCCAGTTTTCACACGATGGCGCGCATTTTTGTTAATCGCTACTTTTATCCGGATCACTCCGCAACAAGCCAGCTCCTGTCGGACCTTGTCTTTGCCTTAGCCGAGAGCGGGGAAAACGGTCAGCGTTGTCACCAGCCGCCAACGTTACGACGCGCCCGACGTGCAGTTGGCGGCGCGCGAGGACGTCAAGGGCGTTCAAATCCACCGCGTTTGGACGTCACGATTCGGTCGCGCCAATCTTCTGGGTCGCGCCGTCGACTACGCGACATTTTATTTCTCGGCGACCTGGAAGCTCTGGCGTCTGGCACGGCGTGGCGACACCATTGTCGCCAAGACCGATCCGCCGATGCTGTCCACGGTTGCTTCGATCGTCTGCCGTCTTCGCGGCGCTAAGCTCGTCAACTGGCTTCAGGATGTCTTTCCCGAAGTCGCGCAGGCAACGGGACTGGGCTCAGGAGGACTTTCGCGGACACTCTATCGCGGTCTCGCCGAAATTCGAAACCGATCCCTTTTGAGCGCCCGTCGGAATGTTGTGATCGGCGACCTCATGGCAAACAGACTTGCGGCTGAAGGGATTGCGAGATCGACGATGACAACAATACCGAATTGGGCTGATGGAAGTCTCGTCTTTCCCATCGAGCATTCGGACAATAGGCTTCGTAGGGAATGGGGCCTCGATGATAAATTCGTGGTCGGCTACTCGGGCAATCTTGGCAGGGCACACGAATTCGAGACGTTTGTTGATGCCATCGCCCTCACGCAGGCGCGTGCCACACCGTGCGATATTGTCTGGGTGTTTATTGGTGGCGGCGCCCTTGTTGAACCGATGAAGAGGGACGTGACATCTCGTGGTCTGACCTCGGTGCAGTTTAAGCCCTATCAACCGCGGGAGCGGCTTGCGGAAAGCTTGTCGGCATCCGACGTGCACCTCGTCTCGTTGAAACCCGAACTTGAAGGCCTCATTGTGCCGAGCAAGTTCTACGCCATTGCGGCCGCGGGCCGGCCGACGATCTTCATCGGGACAAAGACGGGCGAGATCCCAAACGTGCTGCAGCACTACGACATTGGTTACACAGTGCCGGTCGGCGACGCGAAAGCCTTATCGGATATGGTGGTAAGCCTGGCTCTGGATCGTGCGTCATGCGTATCCATGGGTGTGCGGGCGCGTCGCGCCTTTGAAGAGAATTTCGATAAGCCAGTTGCCGTGAACCGCTGGCAGGACGTTCTCCGCGACGTGGACGCAAAGTGACTTAGACGCACATCGGATCACGGTGTTGGTATTCTTAGGATCGCGCTCCTGCAGGGTTGCGATCGCTGACGCGTCCTTCACCTTGTTAACGGCCGGGCCGCAATTGCCTTACGATGCCGTCCTAGATGCCCAACGCGCTATGAGATCCAAGTCGCACAAGCTGGAGGATATCGTCCCCCACTTTGCGATAGAGGAGAATGAGATCGGGTCGGACGTGGCAATTGCGGTGGTCCTTCCACTCGCCGATCATCGCATGATCGCGGTGACGCGGATCCAGCGGCTGATCAGCGACCAACTTTTCAAGCACCGCGCGGAGGAGCGCTTCAAGCTTTGGTCCGTAGACGCCTCTTAACTCACGCTTGTGATCGCGCCGAAACGCACTCGATGGCTCAATCCGTCTCGGCATTAAGATCCGCGAAAAGCTCATCAACACTTGCCACAGACTTCAGCCCTCCGCGACGCGCCTCCTCCATGGCTGCGATTGTTTCTGCGTTCGGCACAAGCGGCTCAAACGGGAGTTTCTTCTCCCTCGCAATCCGTATCATCAGCATCCGAAAGGCATCTGACGGTGTAAGCCCGATCTCACTGAGCACCGCAGCGGCGTCATTCTTCACCTTCTCATCGATGCGGGCGCGCACAACGGCATTCATGGCTTGCACTCCTAAGGTGAGCCACAATGTAGCCCAGGCGACCCCCGTATTCAAGTCGTGCCCGATCATCACATTAAGAAGGCCACCCCGTCGTTAATTGCAAATACAACGCACGGACGATCCAGTGTGTGCAAAACGAACCCAATTTGGGCCGTAACGCGGGATCGCATCAGTGCAACCTCAAGGAGAGGAGAGAAGGTCCCGACGGAGGGACAGGACACAGGTCAAGTTCAGCCGACCTTGCGGTTCGGCTTCAATGCGCCGAGCGCCCGTTTTGGATCCCGGCTCAAGATTCGAAAAGTGCTTCATCGTCGAGCCCTTTCGTGCGGCGCGCTGCGCTGATGGTCCCTTAGGATTTGACCGTTCAGGATTGAACCAAGTTCGTCTCGAGGAACTGCGCGATAGGTATCGGCGAGGCCGTCGCGTAGCGAGATTTTTGGACGCCAGCCGAGTGCGGCGAGCTTATCTCCACTCATGAGCTTGCGAGGCGTCCCATCGGGCTTGGACGCGTCATACGCGATGCGACCGTCATAGCCGACAACATCTGCGATGACAGACGCAAGCTCCGCGATCGTCACATCAGTGCCCGATCCGACGTTGATGTGCTCGGTCTCGGAATAGACTTTCATGATGTGGACAAGGGCATCCGCGCAATCATCAACATGCAGGAACTCGCGCCGCGGCGTGCCCGTCCCCCAAACCGTGAACTGTAACGCGCCACTTACTTTCGCTTCGTGCGCTTTGCGCAAGAGGGCAGGAATCACATGGCTGGTGGTTAAGGTCAAAGTTGTCGCCCGGGCCGTACAGATTGGTTGGCATGGCCGAAACGAAATCGCAGCCGAACTGCCGGCGATAGGCTTGACCAAGCTTGATGCCGGCAATCTTGGCAATGGCGTACCATTCATTGGTTGGCTCGAGGGGCCCCGTGAGGAGCGCGGCCTCCTCGATCGGCTGAGGCGCAAACTTCGGATAGATGCAGGATGATCCGAGAAACACCATCTTCTCAACATGGGTCTCGAACGCTGCCCGTGTGACATTGGCGGCAATCATAAGATTGTCGTAGAGGAACTCGGCCGGATAGGTTTCATTGGCCAGAATACCGCCCACCTTGGCAGCGGCCATAAACACCGCCTGCGGCCGTCCCTCTTCAAAAAACCTTAACACTTGGTCTTGCCGAACAAGGTCGACTTCGGCCCGATCCGCAATGATGATCGTGCAGCCCTCATGCCCAAGTCGACGGACCAAAGCCGCTCCAACCATGCCACGATGTCCCGCAACAAAGACGCGTTTACCCCGCAGGTCATAGACCTGGCTTGCCGTGGTCCTGTCTTGGGTCATGCATCCACCCGGGGGTTAGCGCGCAGAGCGGTCCTGGCGCCATGTCTCTCGTTCGACGCAATCCAGATCGCTGGCAACCATTTCCGCAACAAGGTCCTTGAAAGGCGTCTTGTGGTGCCATCCGAGTTTAGCGCGGGCCTTCGAGGCGTCGCCTAGCAGCTGATCGACCTCCGTTGGCCGGAAATAGCGCGGATCGATCCGGACCACCTCCTTGCCGGATCCTTGATCGATGCCAACCTCGCCAACACCTTTTCCTTTCCAGATGATGGTGCGACCGACTTCCTGAAACGCCAGTTCCACGAACTCACGCACGGCGTGCATCTCGCCCGTCGCCAGGACGTAATCGTCTGCTTCGGTCTGCTGCAGCATCAGCCACATGCCCTCGACGAAATCGCGGGCGTGTCCCCAGTCTCGTTTGGCATCGAGATTGCCGAGATAGAGACACTCCTGCAGTCCCCGCTCGATCGCGGCAACTGCACGGGTGATCTTTCGGGTGACGAACGTCTCGCCACGGGTGGGACCTTCATGATTGAACAAGATCCCGTTCGAGGCATGCATGCCGTAGGCCTCGCGGTAATTGACCGTGATCCAGAAAGCGTAGAGCTTCGCCGCGGCATAGGGCGAGCGCGGATAGAACGGCGTCGTCTCGCGCTGCGGCACCTCCTGCACCTTGCCATAGAGCTCCGACGTTGAAGCCTGATAGAACCGCACTGTTTTATTGAGGCCGAGGATGCGGATGGCCTCGAGCAGCCGCAGCGTTCCGAGCGCGTCTGCGTTTGCCGTGTATTCCGGTGTCTCGAAGCTCACTTGGACGTGGCTTTGGGCCGCGAGATTGTAGATCTCGTCAGGTTGCGTCTCCTGGACGATGCGAATGAGGTTCGTCGCATCGGTGAGGTCGCCATAGTGCATGAAAAAGCGGGTCGGGCCTTCGTGGGGATCTAGGTAGAGATCGTCGACTCGTGCTGTGTTGAATGACGAGGAACGACGCTTGATGCCGTGGACCACGTAGCCCTTATCAAGAAGAAATTTGGCCAAGTAGGCGCCGTCCTGTCCGGTCACGCCGGTGATCAATGCAACTTTTGACGTCAATGTCGGGACCTTTTCATGCTGGCTCAGTCCCCCGCTGATATGGAGCTTGAAACTGATAAAATTTCCGGAGACGCGAGGTTTCTAGCACGCGATCCGGCACATGGTAAGACTTTGCAGGTTCGTCGATCCTCGAATTTATGAACCCCGCGACAGCGCGGTTGAGCGAACTCAGCCGTGCTCGTTGGCCGGCTTCTGACCACTCGTTTTCGAAGCATATCATGACCGGCCATCCGACAAGGCAGAGGTAGCCAGGGTCTAATCCAACCTTGATAGGCACCTTAGCAAAGTGCGTCGCCGCGCACGTCTCATTGCAGACTTGTGCTCGTCGTAACGGAAAATCAGTCCGCTGCCGTTACCCTCACGCTCGGGGACAATTCGGGCGGCATCTTATGGATGCCAGCGGGGGACGAATGGCGTCGATTTCTGGAACAGCACTTAACGATACCCTAACGGGGACTCTTGATGCCGACGTCATCGATGGCGGCGCTGGTAACGATACCATCCGTGCAGGTGGCGGAAACGATGTCGTTTACGGCGGCCTCGGTAACGACGCCATCAACGGCGAGGCGGGCGATGACTGGCTCTACGGCGGTGTTGGCAACGATACGTTAACTGGCGACGCCGGCAACGACCAGATTTTTGGTGAAGATGGCATCGACGGCGTGTTCGGCGGCGGTGGTAACGACGTCATTTCCGGTGGCAATGACAACGATACGCTCTACGGCGACGGCGGCAATGATGTCATGAGAGGAGATGCGGGCGACGACAAGCTCTACGGCGGCACAGGCGACGATCGCCTCGAAGGCGGCGCTGGCAATGATCTTCTGTCCGGCGATGCCGGCAACGATACGATCATCGTACGGGTCGGCGAGGGAACCGATACTGCATTCGGTGGCGCTGGCGTTGATACGATCGAAATCCAACTGTCTGCTTCCAACATCACGCCCGAGCTGCGCGCTGATCTCTCAGCTCTTGATCAATGGATGCAGCAGAATCTGCAGGCCGCCGGCGGCGATCTCAACACGCTCGCGACGCAGATGAGCGCCGGCTCCTTTACGATTGGGTCACTTGGTACTCACGCTGTCGGCGATCGAAAAGGTTACGGTTTTTGTTGATGGCCAGCCGGTGGCGCTGGCCGATATTCTCAACCAGGCGCCGGTAGCCGCCGCCATAACCAGTGTCTCGACGAACGAGGACGTGTCGGTGAGCGGCCAGGTGGTCGCAACGGACCCCGACGGCGATACGCTGAGCTGGAGCCTCGTGCAGGGTCCGACCAATGGGGCCGTCGTGCTCGATGGCGCGACCGGTCACTACACCTATACGCCGGGCAGCAACTTCAACGGCTCGGACACGTTCCAGGTTCGCGTGGCGGACACGTCGGGCGCTTTTGCCCTTCAGCAGGTCACGGTCAGCGTTGCTCCGGTCAACGATGCGCCGGTGACTTCGGCATCGGTCACACTCGCGACCAACGAAGACACGCCCGTCTCGGGCCAGGTCGTTGCCTCCGACGTCGATGGCGACGCTCGACTGGAGCCTGGCGCAAGGTCCGTCCATGGCGCGTTGCGCTCGATGGCGCGACGGGCCAGTACACCTATACGCCGGGCCAACTTCAACGGCACGGATACGTTCCAGGTTCGCGTGGCGGACTCGTCGGGCGCTTTTGCCGTTCAGCAAGTGACGGTCGGCGTTGCTTCGGTCAATGATGCGCCGGTGACGGCGGCATCGGTCACACTCACGACCAGCGAAGACACGCCCGTCTCGGGCCAGGTCGCTGCATCCGACGTCGAGGGCGATGTCCTGACGTGGAGCCTCACGCAAGGGCCGTCCCATGGCGTGCTCGCGCTCGATAGTGCGACGGGGCATTACACGTATACACCGGGCAGCAACTTCAACGGCACCGACACCTTCTCGGTCAAGGTCGCCGACGCGGCCGGCGGTTTTGCCGTTCAGCAAACGACGGTCGGCGTTGCAGCCATCAATGATGCCCCGGAAGCGACGGCTGCGGTGACGTTGACGACGCTCGAGGATACGCCCGTCTCGGGCCAGGTTGTTGCCTCTGACGTTGATGGCGACACACTCGCCTGGAGCCTGACCGAGGGTCCGGCCAAGGGTGCCGTCGTGCTCGATGCGGCGACGGGGGGCTATGTCTACACCGGCAATTCCGACTACTCAGGTGCGGACAAGTTTGCCGTCACCGTATCCGACGGCGCCGGCGGATTGACGACGCAGATCGTGAACGTCGACGATCGCCGCAATCGCCGATACGCCATCGCTCGCCGTTGCTGACGTTATTATGACGCCGGCACGACCTTGGTTGGCACCGACGCGAATGATACCCTCATCGGCGGCTATGCGTCCGATACGCTGTCCGGGGGCGGCGGCAACGACACGCTTCGCGGCGACGGTGCCGCTGTCAAGACGATGGCGCTTGATATTCGGGCGGCGCTCGCTGATCAGGACGGCTCGGAGACCCTTTCGATTGCGATTGGTGGGGTGCCTGCGGACGCCACACTTTCGACGGGGACACGCAACGCCGATGGATCCTGGAGCCTGACAGCGGCTCAATTGGCCGGGCTCGCTCGTGACAGCGTCGACTACGTCGGATTTTACGTTGACGGTCACGGCGACGGCGACTCGAAGCGACCGGAGACGTGGCATCCCTCACCTCAAACCTTCGCGTGAGTTCGGGGATGCAGGGACGTCCGGAGCGCTCGGGATCATGGCCTTCGGATCCCAAGGCCCGACGATTGCAGGTGCTAACGATATCCTCGATGGCGGCGCCGACAATGATACGCTTTTCGGCGGGGCTGGCGATGACAGACTGATCGATGGCACAGGCAACGACCTGGCCTACGGGGAAGACGGCAACGATCTGTTCGTCGTCGGTCTTGGCAATGATCTCTATGACGGCGGTGACGGCTTCGATTCTATCGACTTTTCCGCGGCGCTCGACGGCGTGACGGTGGCTCTGTCGCGGGGTGTTGCCAGCGGCATGGGCACCGACAAGCTCGTCAACATCGAGGCCGTGATCGGCTCATCCTTCAACGATACGCTCAGGGGAGCCAAGAGCGATGACACGCTTTCGGGCGGCTCTGGTGACGATAAGCTGTTCGGCGGTGCCGGTCATGACATGCTGGACGGCGGAGCTGGCAACGATAAACTGAGCGGCGGATCGGGCAACGACGTCTTGAACGGCGGTGCCGGCAATGACGTCGTCGATGGTGGCTCCGGCGACGATCTGATCGTCGCGGGCTCAGGCAGCGACAAGTATGTCGGCGGATCCGGCTTCGATACGCTCGACTATTCCGCAGCCGAAGCGGCGGTCACAGTCGATGTCGATAAGACGTCGGTGGTCGGTTGGGCGAGTGATGACTTCGACGGGATCGAGAAGATCGTCGGATCTCGATTTAACGATAGCTTCACCGGAGACGACACCAGCAACGTCTTTGTTGGGGGTGCGGGAAACGACGTCTTTCGCGGCATGGGCGGAGCCGATACCTACACTGGAGGTGAAGGTGCCGATACATTCCAGTGGGCTTGTGAAAGACGTCATTTCTGGCAATAAGAGCCTGGGTGTCGACGTCATCACCGACTTCAGCGCCGGCGACAGGCTCGATCTGCGCAGCGTCACGACCGGATCCAAGGCGGCTACCGTCAAAGACCTGGTGCAAGTGACCGACAGTGCCGAGGGCTGCCATGTTTGGGCAAAGGTCGGCTCGAAGTTCGTGGACGTCGTCATGTTGGAGGGCGTGCACACCGATGCGGCGCACGTGCTGGCCTCAGATATGATTGTGATCTGATCCGGGCTCTGATCCCGGCCGCCGATTGATGCTTTTAGAACGCGAGCCGGACCGCAAGCGAGGCTCGCTTCGTAGTTCCTTTAGGACTTGGGCTTAGTCTGCCCTCTAACGCTTGGGCGGCCTTGAATGCCGCGGGGTTTTGTCATGCGGTATCTCGAGACGGATGTTGAGGCAGGTGCGTTGCGCTCTGAGTGCGGCGTTCCTGTTCGGCGTCGATCCGCTGGTCGATCTTCACTTGCCTAATCGTCTTCACGCGTTTCGGGGCTCAATCATGGCAGTCGTATCCACCCTGACGAAGACACAGCCGCCGCAAAGATTAGTCTTCAACATCTGCGGCATCGCGGCCCTTGGTCTCTCCGCGGCCTATGCCATCAACCACAGTCTGTCGACGGAGACGGTCGCTGGCTGCGACGTGCGTTATCCCTCGCAGACCGAACTTTCCCTCAACGACCCGTCGGGCAAGCCGCTTTCCCCGATCGAACTGCAGGCGCGCCTCGGCTCGAACGAATGGGGCCTTCTCAAAAACGCCCGGGTCTTCCATGTCGAGAATGCACCGGCAGCCGCCGTCCTGCGCGTGAAGATGGCGGCAGGCAGTGCGGGCGGGTCCGACAGCCAGCAGGGTGGTGTTGGCTTTCGTTGGCTGCCTCGCGGCATGAACGACGCCACCGCGGCCTGTCTCAGCTACAGCGTGTGGCTGCCGAAGGATTTCGATTTTGGTGCGGCGGGCGTGCTGCCTGGACTGTTTGGAGGAGATCGCTTCGATCCGAGCGACGTCAGTTCGAGCCGCGGCGGCTTTGGCACGCGGATTGGCTGGCGGTCCGGCGGTGAGGGGCTGGTTGCGGCGCAGATCTCCAATCAGGGCACGTCGTGGCAAACGGTTGGCCTTGCCAACGGGGCCTTCGCCATACCTCGCGGCCGTTGGGCGCGCATCGAACAGGAAGTCGTGCTCAACTCCAACAGCCTCGACAACGGCACGTTACGGCTATGGCTGGACGGTGATTTGAAGGCCGAGCAGAAGGATATCTTCTGGAGCTTCGACAAGGAGCTAAAAATCGCTGGCGTTCTGGCCGATGTCTACTACGGCGGCATCGACCCGGCAGCAAAAGCGCCGAAATCCACCGCGCTGCTGATTTCCCCCCTCAACGTGCGCTGGAAGTAATTTCAATTGCTTTTTGAGCTTTCGCCGCCGATGGCGTGCCGGTAAGCTGGTGCAATGGAGATGACACGCCGGACTTTCGGTCTCATCGCCGGCACATTCTATTTCGCCGGTGGACTTCTGGTCGGATCAGATGCCCTGCAGATGCCGGGCGGCAGTGTTCCGGCTGAGATGCTGGCGCTGCACGTATTTCCGCTCTCCGCCGCGGCGCAGCTGGCCCCTCAAACGGCCGCATCCGCCTTCCACGGTCTCAGTCACGCGGCCGGCGCTGTTGGCGCATGCGCCGCCCTTTATCTCCCAGCCTTGCTGGTGTGCACGCTGGCGCTGTGCCGGGCGGTGGGCGGGCGATCTTGAGCTCTGGCAACCGGCTTCAAGCGCGGGGCGCGCCGGATCGTTTCGATTTCAATTGGAATGTTTTCAATTAGGCAATTAGTTAGAATGTCATTCGAATGTCATGTGTTCGGCCATGCTATTTTTTTACGATCAATTGACGGCCAGGTTGCTTTGGCGGGTCATTTGATGTTTGATTGGCTCAAGCGCAGCCCCGTTCCACTTTCCTCCCCCCGAAAGTCGGGCTGCGTTTCCCGGTAGCCCGCGGCCTTCCCCCGGCCGCGGGCTCTTTCGTACCGCCGAGCGAGACCGAATAAAAATCCAATCAACCAATCAATAAGTCGGCGACGCCGTCCATCCGGCCGCCTGGGCTTCATCTTCGCTGCAGAACCAGCGCTCGCCGCGTGTCTCGCGCACTTTCACCCGCTCGTAAGACGCCGACCCAGGCAGCACATAGACGCGATTGCCGGACGTAATGCGGCCCTTGATGGGGCAGCCCTGGGGCGCATCGCGCTTGGCGTCCTCCCACATACGCGTTCTCCAGTCGTGGGGATGTTCGGCTTCGCCGGCCCACAAGCCGGACTTAGCCTCGCGGGCCTGCGCTTCGAGTGCGCCGTAAGGCGATCGCCAGCCTTGTTCAGCGAAGACGTGGCCGTCGCGGACCAGGCGGGCGGCGATATCCTGATCGTTAATGGTGCACGACGTCTGCACAATGCCAGCCGCCGCCTCGTCGCCGTCGCATCGCACGCGTCGACCGCGCACGATCTTATCGAGGGCGGCGCGCGCGGCGGATCCGCACGACCACGTCTTTGCGTTGGCCCGCTGGCAGGTCTGTCCGGGATCGGGAGCCTCGATGCCCGCCAGCCTGACGGTGGTTGCTCCGATCTGCAGGGTATCGCCGGTTAACGCGGTCGCGCGGCCCGATAGGCCGCGGTCGGAGGGGTCGGACCGGACCGAGGGCTGCGTCGTTGCCGGGCTCATCAAAACCCACAGTCCGGCGCCGCCGAGGACCAAGGCCGCCACCATCGCCAGGACGCCACCACGGCTGGCCGCGACGGCACGCAGTCTGTCTGACAATGCTCGCCCGGCAGCGCTCTTGAAGAGCGGCGAGGCCTCGTCCGCTGAGGAGCCGCACGCCGGCCGTCAAGACCAGCGCTGCCGCAGCGATGAGGAGGGAAGCGACCGTCTCATCGTCGAGACCCGTGCGCATGAGCCGCAACAGCCCGCCGATGCCGAACACCCAGCCGACGATCGCGACGAAGACGTAGATCAGCGGACGCAGCAGAACCTCGATGGCCGGCGCCAGGGCTTCGGCGAGCCTGAGCCGCAATCGGGTGAGCGGCGGGATCAGCTGCGGAGACATCGCTTGCCAGGCCCGCCCGGGCGCCGCCGCGATCCATTTCAGGGCCGACCATGTTCCTGATCCGGCGGCGGCCGTTCCTGCAAGCCCGGCTTCGACGCCGCGCTGCCCGGCCATTTTCAGCCCGTCGACGGCTGCGTGGCGGAGGCCCTCAACCTTGCGCCGCCGTTCGCCACGCCGCACGAGGATCGTGGTGCGGACGTAGGTCTTCCACTCGAATCCCTCGTTTCGATGGCGCCACCAAACCACGTCAGCCCTCCCGACGGCCGGCTGTGCCCCGCCGCCGTCTTGCCCCGGACGCAAAATTGACGTTGAAACATGGCAGAGCTTTGGCTCGGCGGCGATGCCCACAGGGATCGTTTGACGCCGTCTGGCGTTTGAAAGCCATCCGGATGCGATCTGGCTCCCAATCAGGTCGCGCAAGTTGACGTGGAAAGCGCGCACGGACGCGCACAACCGGTGTCATTCGAGAGGAAGCCTATCGATGATCAAGTCCAAGCGTGTGATGGCGGCGATTGCCGCTTCGGCGGTCCTCGGTGCCTTCGGCCTGCCGGCTCCCGTGCTGGCCGATTTCGACGCGCCCAAGAAGGTCGATTGCACCAAGTCCGCCAACAAGGACAAGCCGGCTTGCAAGCCCAAGCACGGCGACGCGACCGATCAGGAGATCTACAATGCGGCGTACTGGATGGCGCACCAGGGCCAGTACCGCCAAGCGCGGCAAGTTCTGGCCATGGCGGCCAACCAGAACGACCCGGCCATCCTGACGGCCATCGGCTTTGTCACCCGCAAACTCGGCGACGTCGATGCCGCGCTGCCCTACTACGGGCGGGCGCTGGCGCTCAATCCGGATTACGTGCTGGCGCGCGAATACCTTGGCGAAGCCCACCTGACGCGCGGCGATCTGGCCAGCGCGCAGCACGAACTGGCAGAAATCGAGCAGCGATGCGGCACCCAGTGCACGGCCTACGTCCATCTGGCCGAGCACATCACGAGCTTCAAGGCCGCCGTCCCGGCCAAAGGCTAGCCGGCAGCATCAAACCACTTGGCTGACGGCTTCGGCTGAGGCACATTCGGCAGCGCTCGCGGTTCGGCGGGTGTCTGGCTGTGGAAGTTGTCGCAGGAAATCCGCTTATGATCAGCTCCGTCAGCCGTTCCGCTCTGGCACCCGTGTGGGCCGCCGCCATCGTCGTTTGGGCGACTGCGTCACAGGCGGGGGAGGCACGGGCCTTATCGAAGGATGTCGGCCCGTCGAGCGCTGCTTGCGATGGGCACCCGAAGGCATCGGCGGACTGGACGCGCTGCGTCGGCATCGCCAACGCTCATCTTCCCGATGCCGAGCTGTTCTATGCCGGCTACTGGCTGGCGAAGACGGGCCGCTATGCCGAGGCCCTGGCTTATCTGTCGTTTGCAAATCATAAAGACGAAAAGGTGCTGACCTACATCGGCTTTGCGACGCGCAAGCTTGGCGATGTCAACACGGCGTTTGGCTATTACCGGCAGGCGCTCGAGGCCAACCCGGGGTATGTGGTTGCCCGCGCCTACCTCGGCGAAGCCTACCTCACCATCGATGAGCCGGCGATGGCGAAAGCCGAGTTGTCGGAGATCGCGCAGCGGTGCGGTACGGCATGTCCGCCTTATGCCGATCTGGCACAGCACATCGCGGCCTACGAGGCCGCAAAAGGCTAAAAGCGAAACGCAATTCGCGTTACGTCATAGATCTGCATAGATCTGCCAAGACGCCACCGCCGAGCAGCACGCAAGCCGAGACGCGATTGAAGCCGGCTTGCGAACATTTGCGGTGATCGGCCAAGAGGGGTAGGACTTCGAAATGCTGATCTTGATACTCGGACTGATCGTGTTCCTGGGCGTTCATCTCCTGCCGACGGCGCCGGACGTTCGAGACGGTCTCGTCGCCCGCTTCGGCGCCAACGCCTACAAGGGCATCTTCTCGATTTTGTCGCTGGCAGGCTTCGCTCTCATCGTCATTGGCTACCACAAGCTGCAGCTGATGCCGGGCAAGAACGTCATTCTGTGGGATCCGCCGACCTGGACCAAGCATATCGCCTTCCTGCTGATGATCCCGGCGATGATCTGTCTCGTCGCGGCTTACGTGCCCTCGCGCATCAGGACGGCGCTGAAGCATCCCATGCTGGTGGCGATCAAGATCTGGGCGCTGGCACATCTTATTGCCAATGGCGATCTGGCCTCGCTGATGCTGTTCGCAGGGTTTCTCGCTTTTGCCGTTTACGACCGGATCTCCGTCAAGAAGCGCGGTGCGCTGGGCCCGCTTGGAGACAAGACTGGTGGCGTTGCAGGCGACATCACCGTCGTCGCCGTCGGGCTTGCTCTCTACGCATTCATGCTGTGGGCCGGCCACGCGCTGCTGATCGGCGTGCCGCTGCTGAACACCCCATGATGGCCGGCCGTCTCATCGGCATCGCACGCCGCCCCGCGCGCCCCGATGGAGGAGGTGGCATCGGTGTCGATCGCCGCCGGTGGCGGGGTCGCGGGTGACCACAAGGGGGGCCAAGTTCCCCAATCGCGGCGTCACCATCCTGTCGCTTGAGGACTGGCGGCAAGCATTGGGTGAGCTCACCGATCTCGCTCGATCAGTGCCTTTGCCGTGGACCACGGGCAAATCTTCTGGTCGAGCGCGTCAGGCCGGGTGAGGGGCAGCGTCCTGCGCGTCGGAGACATCGTCCTGGAAGTGGCGTAGTCCTGGACGTGACGTACCCGACACAGCCCTGCCGCCGCATGGACGAAGCCCATGCGGGCCGCCTGAAGGCGCTCCATCCTCAATGGCGTGGTGGCGCGACGTGCCGGGTTTGCGAAGGTGGAACCCTACACCTCGGCGACCGAGTTGAAATCCTGTCGGCCGAGCCCGAGCGCGCGGCGCGCCTGCTGGGCTCGGCTAAAGGATTGAGTGGTCACCGCAACGGCACGATGAAATCGGTGAACTTGCCGGTTTCATTGCTCATGCCATTGTCGGAAATAATCAACGACGAGCCGGGCTTCATGACGTCCGCGATCTGCTCGCGCACCTCGGCCGGAATGGCGATGCGATCGAGGGCCGCTTGAGGCGTCTGCGGGCGATCGCTGCTGACAGGCTGGTCCCGATTGGTCTTGCTCAGGCCCTCAGAGAGCGGTTTGGCCAACGTGGCGACCGAGACGACCGTCCAATCGAACGTCTGGTCCGGCTTCATCTCATGCGCCGTGAACACGTGGGTGCCGACCGGCTTATCGGGCTCCTGGAACGTCACGGGCACGTCGAGAATGGGCTCGTAGCCCTGGCGAACGTAAAGCCGCTGGGTTTTTCGGCTGACGAATACGGCGACCGGGAATTTGCGTTTGGCTTCGCGGCGCTTGGCGGCCTCGACGGCAGCCTTGGCGGTGTCGACGTTGCGGCCGGCGAGGTTGAACGCCACCGCAGCGTCACGGCGCTTGGTTTCCGCCTCTGTGACGGCCGCCCTCGACATCTCGATGGCCTTGGCGCCGACCGCCGCGTCCTCGGCGGCATCCTCGGCGTCATCGGCAAGGTCGAGCGCCTTGATTTCAAGAATGTCTTCGGCGGCGGCGGCTTTCTCTGTCGCCTCAGCCGACAGATCCGTGGTCTTCGACATTTTGCTGGCAAACGCAGCAAGGTCTCGGTCGGCCCGCTCCTTGGCAATCTGCGCCTTGCGCGCCGTATCGCTCAGCCGCTCGGCCTCGTTACGGACCTTGCGGTCCTGCACCTTGATTTCGTCGACCGCGCGGGTGGCGGCGTCCAGATTTGCGGCAGCCTCGGATTTTTTGCTCTGGCTCGCCGCCAGCGTCTCATCCATGCGTGCCATGTCCGCCTTCCACGCCTGGCGGAAGGGCGAAACCTGACCGGCTGGACCCGGCAGGAGGTGGCTGGCGGCCTCGGCGCTCGAAACGCCGATCAACTGTGCGGCCGGTGTGCTCGAATGGCCCGCGTCGGCGACCTTGGTGGCAATCGACGACGTCTTCAGGTCATTCTCCGGCGGATAGCCGGTGAACAGCGCTGGATGTGAAATGGCGACAGGTGCAACGGGGTCATGCGATACAATCACGCGCGTTCCCATCGTCGTCATCTCGAACAGCTTCTTCGAGAAACCGTGCGGCAGGCGGATGCAGCCGTGCGACGCGGCGTAGCCCGGCAGCGCGCCGGCGTGCAGGGCGACGCCCGACCACGTGATGCGCTGCATGTTCGGCATCGGCGCGCTTTCGTAGAGGTTGGAGTAGTGCATCCGGTTCTTCTCCAGGATCGAGAAGACGCCTGTCGGCGTGTTGTAGCCGACCCGTCCCGACGATATCGGGGCCTCGGTGACCAAGCCATTGATGTCATAGACGGCGATGCGCTGCCGGCGCAGCGACACGGACACAATGAGGGGGCCTGAGGCCTGCTTAGCAGGCGCTACGGTTTCACCCTCGGCCAGCGCCTTAGCGGTCTTGTTTTTCGACAGCCTGGCCTTTTTGACGGGCTTCACGCGCGTGGGACGGTAGTCGTCGTAGCCGAAAAATCCGAAATAGCCTTGGGCGGCAGCAGGAGTTGTGGCACCCGCCATGAGCAGGCCCGTCGCGGCAGCGGCGACAAGGGCGCCGATGACTGCGTCGTATGAAAAACGCTTAAACCCTTGCAACACCAACACGACGACAGTCACAGCACTGCTCCCCCGATGCCTAAAATTACGCGAGCAACATGATCGATTTAGCAGCGTACCTCTAAAGTCTTGGTTATCAGACTACGTGCAGCTGATGCAACGCAGTCGCCGCTGTCGTATGAAAGATTGGCGACAGTGTTGCCCGGCATCAACTATCGGCGATGCGGCAGGGTTTCCTTCAACCCTTTACCTGCCGTAACCTTGGCCCCGTAACCTTGGTCCAATGTCGCGGCTGGTAGTTGTCCCGGCGAGTGACTACGCTTGGCTGCTGTGCAGTCGAGATTTGGCGAAAGCGACACCCCGCATGACCGTGCAGAATATCTCCCGCCGTCTTTTGGCTCCCGACATCACGGCCATGAAGGGCGTGCGGCCGATCGTGGCGCTGACGTCGTATCACGCCCATACCGCCGCTATTGCCGACAAATATTGTGATTTCCTGCTGGTCGGCGACAGCCTGGGCATGGTCATGCACGGCTATGAAACCACGGTGCCTGTGCCGCTCGATCTGATGATCATGCACGGCCGCGCCGTCGTACGCGGGGCGAAGCGGGCGCTGGTGGTTGTCGACATGCCGTTCGGCACCTACGAGGAGAGCCCTTCAGTTGCGTTCCGCAATGCGGCGCGGGTGATGAAGGAAACCGATTGCGGGGCCGTCAAGATCGAAGGCGGCCGGCGCATGGCCGAAACCATCCACTACCTCGTCGAGCGCGGCATTCCGGTTATGTCGCATATCGGACTTACGCCGCAGTCGATCAACGTCCTGGGCGGATTCAAGACCCAAGGCCGGCATGTCGACGAGTGGGCGGCCCTGGAGGAAGACGGCCGGCAGGTCGCCGAGGCGGGAACGTTCGCGGTCGTGATGGAGGCGATCGCGGGTCCGTTGGCGGCCAAGATCACGGCTTCGATCGACATTCCCACAATCGGCATCGGCGCCTCGGCCGCTTGCGACGGGCAGATCCTGGTGATGGAGGATATGCTCGGCCTGTCACCGCGCGTGCCAAAGTTCGTCAAGGAGTTCGGCCGCGTCGGAGCGGTCATCGAAGGTGCGATTTCGCGTTACGCCGAGGAGGTCCGCGCCAAGCGGTTTCCCGACGACGTGCACAGCTACACAATGCGCGACGACGATCCGCCGGTCCGGCGACGGGCCACGAAAAAGCCGAAAACACAGGCCACTTGAGTAGCTTGGCCGGCCGTAAGTTGAGATCGTCACGAGCAAATCCAACAACTCCGGCCTGTGCGTCCATGAAAGCGGTTGCGTGGGTGGTGTTCCGGGCTATCAATGCCTCCCGTAGAGGCTCGGGCACCCGGGAACGACCGGCCTTGCGGCACTAAGAAACACGTTTCGGGACAGGACGCCGAATGGTTGACAGAAACGACGCGCTGCTGCGCGAGGTGCAGGAAGAACTGCAGCGCGAGCGCATGGCCAAGCTTTGGGACCGCTATGGCGGCTACCTGCTGGTTATGGCTGCTGTGGTCATCGCTTTTGTCGGCGGCTACCAGTTATGGCAAGCGCGGCAACGCTCGATCGCCGAAACGGGTGCGGCCCAGTATGAAGCCGCGGTCGGTCTGCTGGCCACCGGTAAGACTGACGAAGCGCGCAAGGCCCTCGAAGAGATTTCAGCCGGCAGCCACGCCGGTTACGCCGGCCTGTCGGAACTGCGGCTGGCCGGCGCCGACCTGAAGGCCGGCAAGACCGCAGAGGCCCTTGCCGCCTTCGATAAGATCGCGACAAGCGGCACGGCCGACGAGTCGCTGCGCAACTTCGCGGCCATCCAGGCCGCCGCGCTGAAGCTGGGGACAGCCGACTTTACCGAACTGCAGAATCGGCTCAACGATCTAGTCAACGGTACGAGCGCATGGCGTATTCCAGCCCGTGAGCTTTTGGGGACTGCGGCATTCAAAGCCGGGAACTATGCGGAAGCGCGTACGCTGCTGCAGCCGCTTCTGGCCGATCCTCAATCGTCGCGCGGCGTCACAAATCGGGTCCGCGTCATCATGGATGGGATCGCTTCGGCGGAGTTATCCAAGCGCGCGACACCGGTATCATCGACTCCGGCCGCTGCAGTAGCGCCCGCGGCATCGCCGGCAGCGCCCCAGGCGCCGCCGAAGTAGGGAGAAGACCCGTATGACGACCGGCATGGCGTCCCGGCTGGCTGTCACGACGCTGCTCCTGGCCGGCGGAGTCGCGCTGTCCGGGTGCTCGGACAGTCTGCCGAGCCTGCCCAAAGTCGGCGATCTCAATCCGTTTAAGGAAAAGCAGGCGCCGCTTCCTGGCCGCCGCATACCGGTCCTGCCCGCAACCGAAAAGGTTGCCGGGCGAGTTGGCGGACGCCACGGCCCCGATCGTCATTCCCGAGCCGCGCGCCAACGACGACTGGAGCCAGCCGGGCGGCGAACCCACGAACGCACCGGGACATCTTGCCCTGTCGGCGGGTGTGCGCCAGTCCTGGAGCGAAAGCGCGGGCACCGGCTCCAACAAGGCCGGCCGCGTCGTCGCAAGTCCGATCGTCTACGGCGGGAAGATCTACGCACTCGATTCCGAGGGCAAGGTCTCGGCATTTGCCGCCTCCGGCGGTTCAGCCATCTGGCGCCAGTCGCTCGAGCCGACGCCGGAGAAGACGGCGAGCGCTGGGTCGTCGTTTACGACCGGCAGTCTTTTCTCGCTTGGCGGCTCTGACGGCGGCGGTTATGGCGGCGGTCTGGCGGCCGATGGTGGGCGCATCTACGCCGCCAGCGGCTATGGAGCCGTCATCGCGCTCGACCCCTCGTCGGGCAAGCGACTGTGGGAAAAGAATCTGGGCGTGCCGGTTCGCTCGTCGCCGACGGCGGTTTCGGACAGGGTCTACGTGATCGCCAGCGATGGCCGCTTCTTCTGCCTGGCAGGTGCCGATGGGAGCGAGTTGTGGTCGGCACGTGGACTGCCGCAGCAAGCCAGTCTGGTCATCAACACGAGTCCGGCGGTGGACAACGATATTGTCGTGGCGCCCTACCCGTCCGGCGACGTGATCGCCCTCAAGGTCCTCGATGGTTCGCCGGTCTGGTCCGAAAGCCTCTCCCGCACGCGAGCGACGTCGCAACTCGCTTCCCTTAGCGATGCGGCCCGGCCCGCGATCGACAATGGCGTCGTCTATGCTGTCGGCCATGCCGGCCGCATGGTGGCAACTAATCTCAAGAGCGGCGAGCGGCTCTGGTCGATCAACGTCCCCGGCACTCAGACGCCATGGGTGGCGGGCGATACCGTGTTCGTTGTCGACACGACCGGCCAGTTGATGGCGATCGCGAAGGCGGACGGCAAGATCCGCTGGACGGCGAAACTGCCCGGCGCCGCGACCTGGTCGGGACCGGTGCTGGCGGGCGGATCGCTCTGGCTGACATCGAACAAAGGTCAACTTGCCGGTGTCGATCCCCTGACCGGCCGGGTAACCGGCCAGCAGGATCTGGGCGATCCCACCTATATCGCCCCGATCGTGGCCGGCGGCCGCATGTATGTGCTGACCGACGACGCCAAGCTGATCTCCTTCAACTGAGCACCCCGGCTACCTGTGATGTTTGGCAGTGCCAATTGATCTTCCTCAAAGTGGAAAGTCAGGCCAGCGGCTAGCGTTTTAAACGAAACGCGAGGACCTTAAAGGCTTTGTTCATGACCAAAATCGCGCGCACGACATGCAAGCCGGGTTCCCCACTTGATCCTGCGCTGGGAGCCATCGCATTTGCCCTGTTCACCGCCGCGATGGCATTCATGCTGTTTGCGACCCGCGTGTCGGCCCAGCAGGTCGGAGACGCCCGCGAGGGGCTTTCCTATGCGCAGGCCAATTGCGCCGAATGCCATGCAATCTCCAAAGGTGCGGATCCTTCTCCCAACGCCGACGCGCCCCGGTTCGAGGACGTCGCCAAGACCCGCGGCATCACCGAAGTGGCGCTGGCTGTCTTCCTGCGAACACCTCACGCAACGATGCCCAATCTTATCGTTCCCAACGACGATATGGACAACGTCATCGCTTACATCCTGAGCTTGCGCAAACCCGGATAGGTTGGCGGCAAGGCTCACCCCGCAAAACTCGACAACTCAGTTGGAGGGCTTCCATGCAGCACTACCATGCCATCGTTTGGATGGATCATCGCGAAGCGAGGGTGTTTTTCGTTGACCGGAACTCGGCCGAGAAGTTGGACCTCGCCACCGCGGGAGTGCACCTACATCACAAGGCTGGAAGTATTTCTGGCAAGCGCACCAAGGACGACGACCATTTCCTGCACAGCGTCGTCGACGCGATCAAGCCCGCGCAGGAATGGCTCGTGATAGGCCCCGGTTCCGCCAAGCTCGAGTTCGTCAAGCATGTTCACCGGCACGACCCTCAGTTGAGCGATCGTATTCTGGGTGTCGAGACGTCCGACCATCCTTCCGACAAGCAGATCGTGGCGCACGCGCGTGTCTACTTCAAACACGCCGATAGTATGCTGACTGAGACTTGAGCCGGTCGAGGGCCTATCAGCGCAGGCCGGTCAGGCCATTGAGCATTTCGTCGCCTGCGGTCCGGAAAGCGCCGGAGGTCGTGGCAGGGCCACCCAGAGCGGCGACAGGCTCTGTGCGGGGTGTTGCCGGGAGCAGGTGGGGTGCCGGATTTTGTCTGGCGTGAGCCGCAAGGTCGGCGAGTAGAACCTCGGCAAGCGGGGCTGCGATCTGCCCCGCATGCAGCGCGCTCGCCCACGGTTCGTGCGCGTTTCCGGTTCCCACGAGTACGACGTAGGAATAGGCGGCGCCGTTGGTGAATTGTATCCCGCCGGTCAGCCACACGTCGACGGTGGCGTTGGGATCACTCGTCACCTGCGTGCCCGTCTTGGCGAAATGCAGCCGCACGTCACCGCGCCGGCCCGCGCACCAGTTCGACAGCGACTTCAGCGTGCCGGCCGCCGTAGCACCCGTGCGATAGCACAGCGGTGCCTCGAGTAGCGTCTTCAGCAGCGGCTTGGCCGAGGCTCTAATGATGGTCGCGGGAACGATACCGGTCGTCATCGGGCCGGCGGCCGCCGCGCGCGCATCGCTGCCGGTGAAATCGTAGGATTTGACCAGCGTCGGCATCTTGACCGGCGATCCGCCGCGACCCAGCAGCGACGCCAGCACGACCGCGGACATCTGATGCACACGGCGGGGTGATCCCGATATCTGGCCGAGGACTGCTGCGGTCGACGGGGGCACGCGCTCGCCATTGGCGTCGGGCGGTGGCATCGTGAAGCCGAGCCGGTCGATGATCGACTGGACGCGATCCTGTCCGACAAGCGCCGTTCGGTTGATGAGGGGATTGTTGAGCGAGCAGGCGAAGACGACGACAGCGCGCCGGCCATGGCGCCCGGTCCCACCCCGGGCGCAGGTGTCGAGCCCTTTCAACGGCGCTTCGGTGTCGAGGTAGAGCGATTGCGCCGTGTCGCGTCCCGAGTTGGCAATGGCGATGGCGGCGATGATTTTTCCCGTCGAGGCGATCATGCGCGGGTCGTGCTCGGCTTCGTAAAAGCCCGTTTCAGCGTTGCGCGCCACTGGTGCGCCGAAGTACGCCGCCGTTTCACCGGTCTCATAGTAGCGCACGATTTCGCCCTGGGCGTTGGCGGCCACCACGACGACGTTTGGCAGTTTCGTGTCGCCGCCGGCGCGAGCGGGGTCGAGTGCGTATCCGACGGATATGCGGTCGCGGACCTTTGCGTCCGTCTCCGCGAGGCGTTGTCTGATGGCCTCGCCGAAGCGAAGATTTTCGTAAGCGTCGAACGTCGTCGTCACGCCGCGAACGTAGGCGCGCCAGCCGTAGCCGTACGTCTGCTTCATTTCCTCGCGCAGGCCAAACCGCGCCGCCGGCATCAGCGCATTGGCCCGGATCACGGGATTTGCCTGAGCCCTTGCCGCCTGCGCGGGGGCGAACTCCTCGAGCGCGTGCTGCAGGCGCGGCCGCACCTTAGGGTCTGGCGGGCCGCCGCCGAGGCTGATGAGTTCGAAAATGACCGCAGACTTTTCCGCTTCGTCCTTGATCAGCTTTTCCGCGCATGTCCGGGCACGCACCTCGGTGATGTAGCGCCAGCGGTCGAGGCGGACCTCATTGAGCCGGTCGCTGCCCGTCATCAGGATGATTGGCTTGTTGACGGCGGAGGCGAGTACGAACTGCTCGGCGACTGACAGATCCTTGCTGTCCTTGCCGAAGACGATCCGGCTCGTGACTTCGACGCCATGCAGCGGCGCGCCCCCCGTGCGCTGGGCGAGCCAGATGTGATTGGCGGCCCATTGCTTCAAGGGCGTGATGTCACCCCCTTTGGTCAGTTCGTAATAGACGACGGGGGCAAGCCACCACTCTCCCAGTTTGCGTCGCAGCTTCGTCAGGCTGCTTTCGCCAACATTGGGGGGAGTTCTTGTAGATGACGCGGACGAACTGCATCGGCAGCGTTGAACCGCCGACGCCGACACTGGGGCGATGCAATGCCACAGACCGCCTGAACGTGGAGTAAGGGATCTTCAGGACGCCCAGCAGGTCGATGCCGTACGGGTTGAGCGCGCTGCCGATGTTGCGGTCTTCGTGATAAATCAGGCACTTCCAGTAGTGTTCCGGCACCTCGCGAACGGGTATGGACTTGTGATCGGGACTTGCAGTGTAGTCGCCAAGTTCGATGGCCGCGTCTGTGTAGTTGACGTCACGGCGGCTATCGAGGCGGGGGTCGAACGTCCCGGCGAATCCACCCTTGCTGTCGTAGATCGCCGTTGCGAGCCAGCGCTCGGCGTCATAGCGAAGCTTGTCTGACAGGTAATAGGCGCCCGTGATGCCCCGCAAGGGTGCCACGACATAAACAAGAACGAGCGCGAAAAGAACGTAGGCAATGCCGGCCAGGAACAGGTAGCGCAGGGGGCCGAGACGGGGGTTGAATGCGATCCGCTCAGATAAAAACCGCCCAACGGCCACCGGCAGGCTGGTGCCAAACTCCAGCATCTGCGTCAGAAGTCGATATGCGGCCATCATGCGGGGCACAGGCGGTTCTAGGGGGCGACAGGGTTTGCCGCCGTCCGGAAAGCCTTGGTAACGTGCCTTTGTGGCGCAGCATCGGCCCGTTTGCGGCACCGTCGTGTCGGGCCCCGGTTTGTTCGAAAGCCAAGGCTGGCATGACTATGCGGTTGCCCCGAATTCCCGGCGCCCCATGGAATAAAGGCGGCATTGGGGCGTTGTTCTGGCATCGGGCGGAGACGGGGTGTCCGTGACGGAAGAGATAAGAGCTCGAATGATCGAGTTCCTGCCGCGGCTGCGCAGGTTCGCGTTCGCGCTTACGAGAAACATGGACCAGGCCGATGACCTGGTTCAGGACACCTGCGAAAGGGCCCTGAACAAGCTCGATCAATGGGAGCCTGGAACAAAGCTAGAGAGTTGGATGTATCGCATTGCTCAAAATATCTGGCTGGACCGAAAGCGCGCAGAAAAAGGCCGGGGCGTGCCTGCGGCAATCGAGGATGCCGACGACATCCCCGGTTGCGACGGCCGAACCGTAACCGAGAGCCGGCTGACTTTGGCGTCGGTTAGCGAAGGGATCAACAACTTGCCCGCCGACCAGCAGGTCCTGATCGCCCTCGTTTGCATCGAGGGTCTATCTTACAAGGAGGCCGCCACCATGCTCGATGTTCCGATCGGAACCGTGATGAGCAGACTGTCGCGCGCCCGGCAAAGTCTGTTCGCCGCGCTGTCTACTGAAGATACCCCCCCGGAAACCGCCAACCTGACACAGGAGCGTCGGCATGGCACACGTTCCTGAAGAAATCCTGATGGCCTACGTCGACAGGCAGTTGCCGCCCGACCAGGTGGAGTGGCTGGAGGCCGCTCTGGCCACCGATGCGGTGCTGCGCAAGCGGCTGGCCCCGTACCTGTTCTTCAGCGGCGAGCCGTTGCGCCAGATTTTCGGGCAGCCGATGCGAGAGCCCGTTCCCGATCGCTTGCTGGCCGTCATCAACCAGGCTGGCCGAGCCGAGGTCTCGCGGCCGCTGCCGCAACAGCGCGCCGCCCGACCTTCGACAGCCGGCTTATCGAGTGCCGGGCAGGGCCGCGGCCTCTTCGAAGCCTTGGGGGACCTGTTGTTTCCCGGCGGTTTCCGGCCGGTCGCAGCCTTCGCCTACTCCGCGCTCCTGATTGCGGGCGTCGGCATCGGCTGGCTGGCGGGACAGACACAGGGGCCAACCGGCGGACTTGTCGCAGGGATCGACGCGAAGGGATCTCTGGGAGCCTCCAATCGCCTCCAGCATGCGCTCGAAACGCAGCGCAGCGGAGGGCCGGCGCTGCTCGAGGCCTCCGGTTCGCCGGCCTCGGGTATCTATCCGGTTCTAACTTTCCGCAGTCAGGACGGTCAGTTGTGCCGCCAGTACGTTGGCTCTGACGATGACAGCCGCCGCTTCGCCGGTGTCGCCTGCCGCGCGGGCGCCAATGACTGGCGTGTGGTGTTCCACTCTGAAACCGCGACCCCCAGTGCCCGCGACGCGAGCTTTGGCGGCAGCGCTGCAATTCCGGGCCAGGGCCAGTTGGATCTGTCGGCGCTGGAATCCGCCGTCAGCCGCCTCATCGAAGGCGACGCACTGGGTTTGCCGGAAGAAGCAGATTTGATTTCGCGTGACTGGAAACCCGCCGGAACCCCGCCGCGCCAATAAGAAAAAACCAAGTCTAGGGACAGACACCCGGGAATAACCAACGTCTCGGGACGTTCTTTACCTGCCTGTGCCGCCCCGCATGGGCCAAACAAGAACCAAAGTCAAAGACATTGGCGGTTCAGACGCATCGACCTTCCCGCACGGGTTTATGTGGAGGAGCCGCCAATATCGGGGATGACCTAACCGCCCTCCTGGTCATCGCCGACAAAGGAGAGGTCCGCTGCGCTGCCATCCGGAAGCCCCCGCTGCCGGAATTGCATGGCGGACCTCAACTTCTTTGGCTGACCCCGTTCACCCGCCCGCCGCCCGGCGCACGCAATCGCCTACGAGGCGCCCTATCTCGGCGGAGCAGCCGATCGATCCGGCATAGATGGCATTCGCGCCTGTTGACGCAATCGCTTGCGGCACATCTTCGGCCGCGTGCACACCCTCCCCTAAAAAGAACCCCGACACGATCGTGGGGAGCGGGCACGTCGTCAGCGCATCTTCGAGAAACGCGGGCTCTTCCAGAAAAGCCGTCGCGACCTCGGAAAAGCGCGTTAGGCCCATGATGGCCGCGGCGGCACGCCGCGTGGCATGGGCGGATGCTGGATCTGCGCGCGAGCCGTGTCCGACGATTAACAGTCGCGCTGCATTAGGGTCCACGCCCGCCCGCACGGCGGCATCGAGCGCTTCGCACAGCATCAGACCCGGGAGGCGCCGATCGAGCCCCAGCGGCGGCAGGATCGTGCACATCTGCGTCAGGTCCGCAGTGGCGACACGTTCCGGCAGCACCTTGCCGGTGAAGTACCCGTCAGACATGAACATTGGAAAAATCGCGATGTGGCGCGCCGATGAGCGCTGCGCGGCCGCCAGTGCATCCTCGAGTTGGATGCCATCGGGCATCGCCGCCGCGTCGCCCCCGATCGGCTTGGCTCTCAGCACACCGGCTGTGACGCAGCGGAACTCGCCAGTCGCGCCGAGCGCATCGCGATGTCGCAGCAGCGTCGCGTTCGGCTTTTCGCCGGCACGATCGCCGTGCGCGGCAAGCACGATCGCGATATCGCCGAGCGCAATGCCGATCATGCCGCGTGGTCTCCGCTTGTGGCCGGGGTCAGCGCTCGGGTGATCAGCTGACGGACGGCCGGAGCCAGTGTCAGGCCGAATGCGGCCTCATGCCCGCGGTCGGACATCTTTGCCCACGTCTTGCGCAGGATACCGATCATCTTTTCGGCGTCATGCTTGCCGGCGAATTCCGCCGAATAGTGCGCGAGGAAGACGAGGCAGGCAACGTCTTCGAGGCACTGAGCCTCCGGGTCCGACTTCAGATGTTCCTTTCGGATGAGGCTTGCGACGCGTGCGATCGCGGCGTCGTCATAACCGCACGCAGCCATGATTTCGCCCGTCCATTCGGCGTGGCGGCGTTTCAATTCATTGCGCCAGCGATGATAACCGTTTTTATCCATCGGATAGGTATTACGCGGGATGGTCCAGCGGCGGATGTGCTGACCTCGCACCGCAATCTTCAGGGTGTCGCTCGAACCCGGCGCGAAGGTGTCGAGCATTGCCGACATGCGCTGTCCGTAGGCGAATTCGGCGGGGTGGGGAGAGCCAGCGACAAGCACTGTGTTCGGGTCGGCGGCGTTGGACTCGTCGATGGCCTCAATGGTCATTTCGAAAGGCGTCATGGCATCGTCCTGGCTGGGATGTGCGTAACATGGGTGCCATGTCGAAAATTCGCAAGAAATCCGAATTGCCGTCGAAGACCTGCCCGGTCTGCGGGCGGCCATTTGTCTGGCGTAAGACGTGGGCGACGAGGTCAAGTCCTGCTCCGACACGTGCCGGCGGTCCCGATTGGCCAACAGTGAAAAGACGTCCTCAACTAGTCGGGCAGCACTTTGCCGGGATTGAGAATACCGCGTGGGTCGAGGGCTCTCTTGATGGCACGCATGGCGGCAAGCGCAGCGGGGCTTTTCATGCGGGCGAGCTCGTCGCGCTTCATCTGGCCGATGCCGTGCTCCGCCGAGATCGAGCCGCCGTGGGCAACGGCCAGATCATGCACCGCCGCCGAGATCCCTTCCCATCGACTGAGGAAGGCAGCCTTGTCCATGCCGGTCGGTTGAGACACGTTGTAATGCACGTTCCCGTCACCGAAGTGTCCGAATGGTACCGGTCGCGCGCCCGGGCAGAGCCGCTCGACAAGCGCGTCCGCTTCGATGAGGAAGGCGGGCAGAGCCGCCACGGGTACGGAGATGTCGTGCTTGATCGACCCGCCCTCGAACTTCTGCGCTTCCGACATGATGTCACGCAAGCGCCATAGCTCCCGCTGCCGGTCGGGCGTCACCGCGAACGCGGTGTCTGCAGCAGAACCTGAGTGAAGCACCTTTTCGAGAACGTTCTGCAGGAGGTCTGCGGCGGCGTTCGCGCGCGACGCCGACACTTCGATCAAGGCGTACCAGGCGTGAGACGCCGAAAAAGGCGATCGCACATTAGGTGTATGGCGTATCGCGAACTGCATGGCGCGTTCGCTCATGAACTCGAAGGCCGTCAACGTCGGGCCGAGTTGTGTTTCCACAATCGAGAACAGCTGCGCGAGGTCGGATAAGCTTCTGGTCGCAACAAACGCGGTGGCGACATCGGCGGGCCTTGGCCACAGTTTCAGCGTCGCCGCCGTGATGATGCCGAGCGTGCCTTCGGAGCCGATGAGCAGGTCTTTCAAATCATAACCCGTGTTGTCTTTCTTCAGGACGCTCAAGGCGTCGAAGATTTCGCCGTTCGCCAATACCGCCTCGATGCCGAGCACCATGCTGCGCGCGGTCCCATAAGCGAGCACGGCAACTCCGCCCGCGTTCGTCGCCAGATTGCCCCCGATCGTACAGCTGCCTTGTGACGCCATGCTAAGCGGGAACAGTCGGCCCGCAGCTTCCGCCGCCTCGTGGACGGCAGACAGGGTCACGCCGGCTTCCGCCACCAGCGACGTGTCGGCCGGGTCGATGGAGCGAATGTGTGACAGCCGGGTGAGAGAGACGACGATCTCGTTTCCCGACATCGCGGGGATCTGCCCGCCGACCAGTCCAGTGTTGCCGCCCTGGGGCACAAGGCCGACGTTCGCGTCGTAGCAGACCTTGACGATGCGCGAAACCTCCTCGGTCGATGCAGGCCTCAGGACGACTGGCGTGCGCCCGCGGTAACGATCCCGCCATTCGCGCAGATACGGCTCTTGTTGTCCGGGATCACGCACGGCATGCTGAGGCCCCACAACCGCACAAAGTTCTGCAATGAGCTCCGGCGAAGCCGCAACCAGGCGGCCTTTGGTCCGTGACATTTCTGAATTGCCGTGTGGTATACTTTTTCCCAGATTTTTCTCACGCTAGCACTGCATCCCTAACCCAGCCAGCATTGCCGAACGGGCTATAGTAAACGGAACCAGCGTCGGATGCCTACTCAACCCAGAACGCGAATGCATGAGCACACGGCAGCAGTACCGTATACGCGGCAGATCACGTTGCCGACAAGCGTGGCGCCGCCGCGCGCCGCAGCCGATCGTTAATCGCTTCGCCGAGGCCGGCCTCCGGAATAGGCATCACAGCGATCGCCGATGGGTTCGCCGCATCGAGCTTGCGCAAGGCCGCAAAAAGGTTTGCCGCAGCTTCGACGAGGTCGCCCGCCTCGCTCAGGTTCAATGTTACCTTTGCGCCCGCAGGCACGCTGGACCCGAATGCCAGAAGGGCTTCCCCCGGGCGCACATCGATTGCCGCGAGCCGCACGGGACGTAACGGGGCATAATGGCTATCAAGCTGGCCCGGCGATTGGGGCGCGGTGCTGTCCGTCTCTTTGCGAATGAGCGACAGACCGCAGGCGCGTTCAATCGCATCCGCCGTGATCCAGCCGGCGCGCAGCAGCACGGGCGTGGCGCCGGACGCTTGGATGACGGTGCTTTCGATGCCGAGCGGAGCGGGGCCGCCGTCCAGAACCATTGCAACCCGATCGCCGAGGTCGGCGTCGACGTGCGCGGCTGTGGTGGCGCTGACATGCCCTGATCGATTGGCGGATGGTGCGGCGATGGGGCCGGCCACGGCTGCGAGAAGCGCCTGAGCGACAGGGTGGCCTGGTGAGCGAACGGCGATTGTCTCGAGCCCGGCTGAGACCAGATCGGATACGTTGCATGAATTAAGCCGCTGGACGACGAGCGTCAGCGGGCCGGGCCAGAAGGCGCCAGAGAGACGATCGGCCAGTGGGCTGAAATCAGCGAAAGTCCTCGCGTCTGCGCTGCGGGCGACATGCACGATCAATGGATTGAAACGCGGCCGTCCCTTGGCCTCGAAGATCTCAGCGACAGCCCGGGAATTGGTCGCATCGGCGCCAAGCCCGTACACCGTTTCGGTCGGAAACGCGACGAGGCGGCCGGCGCGCAGATACGCGGCGGCTTGTGCAATCGTCGTTTTGTTTGCCGCAATTATTGGCATGGCCGGCCGTATCTTGACGTGAGAGGTTGAATAGATGCTTCGATCATCGACGACGACATTGGCGAGTCGCACACCATGACCTATGAGGCTCCAGTAGAGGACATCCTTTTCGCGCTCAAGGCCGCAGCCGATTTGCCGCGGCTGGTGGAGGCCGGGGCGGCCGGGGGATTGGACGAGGAAACGATCCGCGCCGTGCTCTCCGAGGCGGGCAAGTTCGCTGGTGGCGTGCTCGAGCCCCTCAATTGGCGAGGCGATCAGGCAGGTTGCCGGCTGGAGCGCGGCAAGGTCGAAACGCCGCCAGGCTGGACCGAGGCCTACCGGCAGTTCACGGCAGGCGGCTGGAGCGCGCTGCCGTGTCCGCCGGAGTTCGGTGGCCAGGGTCTGCCGAGTATCGTTGCCATGCCGGTCTGCGAGATCTGGAATGCCGCCAACATGGCGTTCGGCATGTGCCCGCTGCTGACCAATGGTGCCATCGACAGTCTCTATATCGGAGGTTCGGACGCATTGAAGGCTTCCTACCTGCCGCGAATGATCTCCGGCGAGTGGACCGGCACGATGAACCTGACGGAGCCGCAGGCGGGGTCGGACCTCAATGCGGTTGCCACGCGCGCCGAGCGGGCCACCGACGGCACATACCGCATCAGCGGCACGAAGATCTTCATCAGCTATGGCGATCACGAACTGACGCACAACATCATCCATCTGGTTCTGGCTCGGCTGCCGGATGCGCCGGCCGGCACGCGCGGCATCTCGCTGTTCCTGGTGCCAAAGTTCCTGGTCAATCCGGACGGAACCCTGGGAGCGCGCAACGACGTCGTCTGTGTCGGTCTCGAAAACAAGCTCGGCATCCACGCTAGCCCGACATGCGTGATGAAATTCGGCGAACGCGATGGCGCAATCGGCTATCTCGTCGGTCAGGAAAATCGCGGGCTCCACATCATGTTCATTATGATGAACGCGGCTCGGCTTGCCGTCGGCGTCCAGGGTGTCGCCATGGCCGACCGCGCCCTGCAACGCGCAGTCCGCTATGCGGGAGAACGCCGTCAGGGCCGAGTCACGGGGACAAAGCCGGGCGACATGGAGCTGATCGCGTTGCATCCCGATGTGCGTCGCACGCTTCTCGTCATGCGGGCTTTGACTGCGGCTGCAAGGTCCATCTGTATCGCGACCGCCGCCGCGACAGACCTATCGCACCATGCGCGAAGTGAAGCGGAGCGCGAGGCGGCGGAACAGCGCGTCGCACTGCTGACGCCGGTCGCCAAGGCGTTCTCGACGGATATCGCAGTCGAGGTTGCTTCGATGGGTGTACAGGTTCACGGTGGCATGGGCTTCGTCGAGGAAACGGGCGCCGCTCAGCATCTTCGCGATGCCCGCATCCTGCCGATCTACGAAGGCACCAACGGCATCCAGGCCATCGATCTGGTGACTCGCAAGCTGCCGCTCGATGGGGGTCAGGTCGTAAAATCGTACCTTGCAGAGATGGCCGCGACGATCTCTGAAGTCGAGGCGGTCCAGGTTCCAGTGTTCGCTGGCATGGCCGCGGCGTTCTCCGACACGCTTCAAGCGCTGAGACAAGCAACCGCTTGGCTCGGCGGCGCGCTGGAGACTGACCATCCTGCCGCGCTTGCAGGTGCGACACCGTATCTTCGCTTGTTCGGTCTGGCCGCAGGCGGGCACTACCTGGCCAAGGGCGCGCTGCTTGCCTATCGGGCAAACTCCGGAGCGAAGGACGACGCACGGATCGCCTTGGCGCGGTTTTTCGCTAACAACATCAGCGTCGCGGGGTCGGGGCTCGCGAGGTCCGTCACCTCGGGCGCCGACAGCATCCTGTCCGCAACTCTCGATGAGATCGCGGCATGAGCGATCATATCAGCGTGACGCTTCGGGGTCCGATTCAGGTCATCCGGATTAACCGGGCCGCGAAGAAGAACGCCTTGACCGAGGCGATGTATAGCGGCCTCTGCGATGCCATCGAAAGCGGCGACCAGAACACGGCAATCGCCGCGCATGTGATCTTCGGATCGCAGGGCGTGTTCACAGCCGGCAACGACATCGCGGATTTTCTCGCCACGTCGCAAGGGGCGGGCGGGTTGGCCGACGGCGTGCTTCGCTTCATCCGCCTGTTGCCCGTCGTCGCCAAGCCTTTGATCGCGGGTGTCGATGGTCTCGCTGTCGGCATTGGTACAACAATGCTTCTTCACTGCGATCTCGTGTACGCGACGCCGGCTGCGCGGTTCGCAACGCCGTTCCTCAATTTGGGGTTGGTACCGGAAGCAGCCTCCAGCCTGCTGATGCCGGCGCGCATGGGCTATGCGCGCGCATTCGAGATGCTTGTGCTGGGCGAAGCGTTTGATGCCGAGCAGGCGCATCAGGCAGGGCTCGTCAACGCCGTCGTACCGTCGGATATGCTCGAGGACACGGTAATCGCTGCGGCGCGTCGCCTGGCCGACAAGCCGCCGGCAGCTCTTGCAACCGCACGCCGTCTGATGCGTGGCGATGCGGCAAGCGTGCTCGCGCGCACGGAAGCGGAGGCCTCAGCGTTCCGCCAATGTCTTAAGTCACCCGAAGCGCGGGCGGCCTTTGAAGCCTTCCTCTCGCGGTGCAAGGCTTGATGACCGCAAGCCCGTTTCAGAACGCCTGTTCAAGTGACGCCAGGGATGGAAGGCCTGCGTCCTTCTCCGACACGACGACGTCCATTTCGGACACCCCCCACGCAATTGCGAGCGCGGGGTCGTTCCATGACATGCCCCGATCGTGCGCGGGGGAATAATAGTCCGTCGCCTTGTAGAGAACCTCGGTATCCGGTTCCAACGTGACATAGCCGTGGGCGAAGCCTTTCGGCACCCAGATCTGGGCCCAGTTCTCAGCCGAGATCACGGCGGAGACATGCTGGCCGAATGTCGGCGATTGGCGGCGGATATCGACTGCCACATCGAGGATGCTGCCGCGCGTCACTCGCACCAATTTATCCTGTGCGCGCGGCGGTAACTGGAAATGAAGACCGCGCAACGTGCCAACCGCATGCGACATGGCCTGATTGTCCTGAACGAACTCCGCCTCGATGCCGGCCGTTGCTAACTCGGTCTTTTTCCAGGTTTCGCAGAAGTGGCCACGTGCGTCGCGGAACACGCGCGGCGTCAGGATCTTGACGTCGGGAATGGCAAGGCTGGTGACGATCATGTCGCTCCTGGGCGTTTGGTATCACCCGGCCGCAAGCCGACAACCCGTCCCGTCGTGTCGACGACAGGCGCCGCCGCGGCGGGATTGCCTGCCGCTTCGCCAGCCTGCAGCCCTTCCCGCTCCTTGCGGCGATAGAAGCGCCAACTGACGAGTATGGAGGCAAGATAGGCGAGTGTCGAAAGGGAGAGTGTTTCGAACGGAAATGTCAGCAGGTGTGCGACATAAGCCATCGCAAGAATGAAGATCGGCAGAACCCATTCCCGACCGATGCGCTCTCCCAGCAGCTTGCCCGAATAGGTCGGGATCGTTGACACCATCATGAACGCGACGGCAATCGTATAGAGCATCACGATCGACATCAGCACACGCGAGCCCTGAATGTCGAAGCCGACATGCGAGAGGTACACCGGCAGCAGCACCGCGATCGCGGCGGCGGGCGTTGGCATGCCGACGAAGAAGTTCGACTGCCACCGCGGCTTTTCCTCATCGACCGCCGCATTGAACCGTGCGAGGCGCAGCGCCGAAGCAAGGGCGAAGATCAGCACGCAGATCCAGCCGATGCTTTTAAACCCGCCGAGCCCCCACGTGAAGATCAGGATGGCGGGAGCGACGCCGAAGTTGACGAAATCAGCAAGACTGTCGAGCTCGGCTCCGAAATCGCGACGAGGCCTTGAGCAAGCGTGCGACGCGACCATCAACTCCGTCGAGCAGGGCTGCGAACACGATTGCTGCAAGCGCCAGTTCCCAGCGGCCTTCGATCGACATGCGGATCGAGGTCAAGCCGGCGCAGAGACCCAGCAGCGTGAAGAAGTTCGGAACCAGCATGCGCACGGGAATGCGCGAATGGCTGAACAACCGTCGCCGGCGCCGCCGCAGCGTTTCCGCTTCGAGTTCTGGGACGATGGGATCCATTGCAGCCTCCTCGGCCGGCGGAAGGGGAGCGCCACTCCCGGGCACTTCGTATGCCGGTCTGAGCACAGTTTGCCAACGCCAGCGTCCCCACGCTAGGGCCCGATTGGGTCGAGACATTGAGTATCCCCGAGTCTTTTAGGGTTCCCAAGGCGTTAGCGAGGCCAGAAATGTCCGCGCGCTGTGGCGAACGGCCTGACGGTCAGCGTCGGGCATGCGCCGCCACGTGGCGTCGATTTGCGCCATGCGCGGGTTGCGGCCGAGCTTATCCTCGCTGCGGTCTAAAAAATCCCAGTAGAGCGCGTTGAACGGGCAGGCATCGTCTCCCGTTCGCTTCTTCACGTCACAGCGGCAACCGCCGCAGGAGTTCCGACACCTTGTTGATGTCGTTGCAGCTCGGCGGCATACCGCTTGGAGCCGAGAAATCCGCCGTCCGCGAACTGGCGATACCGAGGGTGTTGGGCAACTCGACCCATTGTAAGCGTCAGCGCAGACGGCCAGATACCACTCGTGCACCTGTCGCGGGTCGAGATCCGCGCAGTTCTTTCGCGAAGTGGCGCATCGCCGAAAACAGGAATGCGATCTTCTTCTTGTGGTGGGGCACGTAGACAGCCTCTGCCGCGACCTCAGCCGACGATCACGTCGCGGCGCGGATCGGTCGTCGCGAGGCTCGCCAGCGCCGGCGTCAACTGGTCTGCGAAGACAGGTACGAGCCGGCGGAGCGGGCCATTCGGCGTTTGGGCATTGGACCTCGCCTGGGGACGTCGTCCGGTCGACTTCGATGCGCAGATACGGCGGACACATGTGCGGCGTGTTGTTAGTTGCGTTAACCGTGCGAGGGCCCTCGGCGTCCGACCTCGACAAGGCCGGTACAGGCGGGCTAAGTGACTGCGCTGACGCACCGGGATGACAGCGACCATACCCCACGGAGGGGCAACCGAGGCTTGATGACGACGACCCGGCAAGAGCTTGAGACCCTGCTAAGTGCCGTTGCAAAGGGCGACGAAGCCGCGTTCGCGGAGCTGTATCAGGCGACGTCATCGAAACTCTTCGCAGTCGCCCTGCGTATCCTTCGAAGCAGGGATCAGGCGGAAGAAGTCGTGCAGGAATGCTATTTCAAGATATGGGAGAAAGCCGGCGGAATTCGACCCGCAGATCGCGGCGCCGATGACGTGGATGGCGGCGATCGTGCGAAACCGCGCGCTCGACGAGGTGCGCCGGCGGCCGGCACGGGCGTTCGCGGACGTCTCGGAGATCGACAACATCGAAAGTGACGACGAACCACCGATTGCCGCCCTTGAGCGGCGCGAAGACGTCGAGAAGCTAATGCGGTGCCTCGAAGGTCTCGAGCCGGAAAAAAAGCAGATGGTACAACTTGCCTATCTGCATGGCATGAGCCGCGAGGCTCTTGCCAAACGGTTTGACCGGCCGGAAGGCACGATCAAGACGTGGCTGCATCGCAGCCTCGCACTATTGAAGGGGTGCCTCGAGCGATGACGGAGCTCGACGACATCGATGCGCTGGCAGCCGAGTACGTGCTCGGCACGTCGAGCCTTGAAGAACGCCGCGCGGTGGTTGCGCGGCGACTGTCGGACAACGCTTTGGATGAAGCCATCCGGGCCTGGGAGCGCCGGCTTGCTCCGCTGATCGAAACCGTGCCGGCCGTCTCGCCGCCGCCGCAGCTCTACAGCAAGATTTCGCGCGCAGATAGGTCTCGCCCAGAACGTCCAATCGCTGAAGGCGCGCGAGCGCCAACTGGTGCAGCGCGCCAACCGGTGGCGCAATGCGTTCGCCGGCATGACGGCCATGGCGGCAACTGTCGTCGGCGTTCTCGGCTATCGCGTGTACGAGTATCGCCAGATGCCGACGCAGTATGTCGCCGTAATGCAGGCGGGGGACGACAAGCCGGCCTTCCTGCTGATGGTCGATACACGCGCTCATACCTACGTCATAACCGCGGTCAGCGCACCCAAGCAGTTGGACAAGAGCTATCAGGTATGGCTGGTCCACGACAAACTCGAGAAGCCCAAGTCGCTCGGCGTCATGGCGGCCGGCGACATGAACGTCATGCCGATGCGCAAGTCGGACGAGCCGATGTTCATGAATGCGACGTTCGCGGTCACCTTGGAGTCCGAGGGCGGATCGCCAACGGGCAAGCCGACCGGTCCGATGCTGTTCACCGGCAAGCTGGTGCAGGCGACGCCGTGAGCCTGACGCATTTGACAGTCGCTGCAATGCCAGCCATTGCATCCGCCGGATCGCACGTCGCGGCAACTCTTGGAAGCCCGCCCCCGATTGCGCTAGTGTGCAAGAGCGGAGCGCTTCGCCAACGGTCCCGTAGCTCAGCTGGATAGAGCATCAGTTTCCTAAACTGAGGGTCGCAGGTTCGAGACCTGCCGGGATCACCAATAATTGCTGGGTTTCTGGAATGCCACACTACCTCCTTTGACCTCTTAGGTAGCACATAGGTAGCAGATTTGGCCAGCTACCCCCCGATATTCCAGCCGATTCAGGCTCCCCGATCCCACAAAGTGTCTTGCTCAGTAGGGGACCGCATAGGCGAGCAGAGCCCGTGGCCAGTTGCAAAACTTCTTCTCTTCGCCGAACCCGAGCAGTGGTAGCCGGAACGTTTCGGCCTTTGATGATCTGTTCCTTGTGCAGCTCCTCGTTGAGCAAGGCCCAGAAGCTATGCAGGAACTGCCAGAAGGGATTCGTAAAAAGAAAGAAGCTGTCGCTGAGACCATCGAGAACAACGTCCGCAAGGTCATCACCGACGAGTCACCCATCAATCCAAAATACTACGAGAAGATGTCCGAACTCCTCGATGCCTTGATCAAGCAGCGTCGAGAAGGAGCACTGGAATACCAAGCCTACCTTGCTGAGATCACGGAACTGGCCCAAAAGATCAAGGAACCCACCGGCCCATATCCACCCGGAATCGATACCCCTGCAAAGAGATCACTCTACGACAACCTGAGTAAGAACGAGACCCTTGCGCTTGTTATCGATGCGGAAATTCGCAGGGTGAAGCAGGATGACTTTCGCAATAGCAAAACGAAGCTGCGGATCGTTCGCAATGCAATCCGGCAGCACGTTGCCGATGAGCAGCTTGCCGACCAAATTATGGAAATCGTGAAGGAGCAACGTGACTACTGAAGCCCACTGACATCAACGTAGGCGGCCTGCAGGTCGAGGTTGTGCGTAAGGGCATCAAGAACCTCCATCTCGGCGTCTATCCCCCAAACGGTCGAATACGTGTCGCTGCGCCTAATACCGTCAGTGACGATGCTGTGCGTCTCGCCGTGATCTCCCGACTGGCATGGATCAAACGGCAGCAAGGGAAATTCAAGACCCAGGAGCGTCAGTCACCTCGCCAGTATGTCTCGGGTGAAACCCACTATCTCTGGGGCAGACGATTTCGTCTCAACGTGATTGAGCACGCCAAGGCACCCCGTGTGCTCATCAAGGGAAATAGGAGTATCGACTACTACGTGAGAGAAGGCAGCGATGAAGGCCAACGTGAGAAGGTCTTCCTCGCTTGGTATCGTCGGGAGTTACGAGCCGCTGCGGGTCCACTCATCGAAAAGTGGGTGAAGGTCATGAAGCTCCCGATGCCCGATTGGCGGATCAAACACATGAAGACGAAGTGGGGATCATGCAGCATCAAGGGGAGGCGGATTTGGCTCAACTTGGAACTGGTTAAGAAGAACCCGCAATGCCTTGAATACTTGATCGTCCACGAGTTGGCACATTTTCAGGAACGGCATCACAATGAGAAATTCGTGAAGCTGTTGGATCGACACCTGCCACAATGGCGGGCTTATCGAGACGAACTAAACTCGGCTCCCTTGAGACACGAAGAGTGGCAACGCTCAGCCTAAGGCGGCGGTGGAGGCACCAGCCAGACGAGATAATGGAGAAACCTTGGCTGCGATTGCCAAGTCTTACAATGTCAGCCACAGCACGATCTCAAGAATGTAGTTCCGGCTGGAGTTCCGCTTAGATTTTCCCCTTCAAGGGTGAGCCAAGCGTGACAGACCGCCTCTGCCAGATTAGTCATCGAGAGTGAAGGCAATTCTGATCGACACTTGCCATTGCTTCACTTCGCCGCCGTTAATCTGTCCGCGGGTCTCCAAAACCTCAAACCAGTGAATACCGTGCACTGTCTTCGAAGCCTTAGAAATCGCTGCGCGGATGGCATCATCACTCGATGTTACGGATGTGCCCGTGACAGTAACGTGCTTGTAGACATGATCGGTCATGATCTTGCTCCGAACGCACGAACTTTCTGCTAGGTAATCCTACCACTACTCGCCCCTTCCCACAGCAACAGTCGTAGCACTGGTCACCGGAGAGGTGGGCCGAAGCCATCATCTTCCCTCATCCCGACATGCCTCGGGTCGTTCACGACGAGGGACCTGAGAAACATCATTGCCTACATCATGTCGCTCATGGCGAACGAATGACGGGGCTGGTGACGTATGACCAATTCAGGTGTCGTCACCCGAACCGAAAGACAAAGTGTTGTTTGAATAAAAAGGGTGTGAGCCCTGAAGCTGATGTAGACGGGGGGAGAACTTCAGGGCTCACGGCTGCCCATAATGGCACGGGGGAGTGCCTTGGAGGGACGGGGCAGCACATACAATACTTACAAAGCCCCTGTTACGGTTTCGTTACCGCTGCGAAAATAGTTGTCCAAATGGTTAATGGTCAGATTTCATCTGTTCGTCGAAGAGCGTGGCAGGTGTAATTCCCTCAACCACACCTGCCACCACCCGTCTCCGGCAACCGGGTGCTCAGTTGCCGAGCATTTTCGTCCGACACGTCTGCGGGGTAAGCAGAGGCGTTGGACGAAGTAGCCATCATAAGTCAACTGAAGAAAGGCGTCCAACTATCAGAAAGACAATATGAATTGTGCATTGCGATAAAGATAAAAAATCAAATGTGAGTGGCGGTTGCTCGGTGACCACGAAAGATTGCCCCAAGTTCGCCCAGAGTGAGGGGTCGCCCACCGAGGGAAAAACTTGCCACTCCAGGCCGATGGGCTCGGTCAAAGACCCGCAGCGGATTCCCATTGAGATCAAACTCAACAGCGTGATCTGGGCTGTAGTTCACGATGACCCCTGTAGGCTTCCCGAACGCTGGTATCTGCCCGCAACTCCCTTTGCCTAGCTTCTCCCGAACACCACGAAGGGCCTGCTCTACAAAGGTCGTCGGACTTGCCGTCAGATCAAAATCAACACGGATGAGCCGATCAACACCGATGATGGCGGCGGCAAAGATCGGAGAAGGTATTTTCCTGTCTGTGATGATGATGGCATGTGGGACGAATGCCGCCCGCCAAGCAGCATCCTCGGTCTCCCGGAAGTAACGCTTGGTGTCTTCCACCGCCTTCACCACGACATCAGCAGGAACTTCAAGGACGGATGGTAGAGACTTGAGAAGACCTCGGGTGCTTCGGAACTCTCCGTCACAAAGTTCATCCAGCCGACGAAGGCCCTTAGCGATGTTGGCATAACCAGCACGGCGAACCAGTTCGGTTCTGCCTAGACCAAGTTCCTTGGATCGTCCGACAATCAGAACCGTGATGGCCAATATGGGTTGCTGAAATTCAGGCATCGGCGGTCCTCCATCAGTTTGACTGAGGAGGACTGATCCTCCCCTCTTGGTTACCACTGTTTGTGGTCGCATCCCGCTTCCTTGCGGATTCCACCTTGCCGAGGGTTGGCAGGTTGGCGCGGACCCTTGTGGTCCGTCTCTTGATGCTGCTGATCCGTAGATTATGCCTCGCTCCGCTGCGTAGGACAAGTCGTGCTGTCTCACCTTTCGGTGACCTTGAAAAAGTGATGAAGTGCTCCTGCCCACTGATCTTTATCGTGCGGGCAACCTCGGACCCTTGTGGTCCGTCTCTTGATGCTGGTATTCGTTAAATTATGCCTCGCTCCGCTGCGTAGGACAAGTCGTGCTGTCTCACCTTTTGGTGAACTTGAAAAAGTGATGCAGTGCTCCTGCCCGCTGATCAATATCGGCGGGCAACAGAGGATTTCACTTTATTACCAAGGTAAGTTCCGCTTAAAATAACGATTTGGATCAGAGACCAGGAATTTCTCTTCTATGTTTAATATTATGTCGGAAAGTATCTCATTATCAAATACACTAACATCAATGTCATAATCGGTAGTCCCAAGCTACAAGTCTATTTGGGTCATACTATTTCTTAGAGTAATAATGCTCCTCTATATTATCGTGGAATATTAAATTCGTATCATCAAAGATTTTATTTCGTCTGGATTTGCGAGCCATACATTTTTTCCTTCTAGAGTTGCGGTCCGAAGGGGCGCCCACATCTTGTAGGCGGCGTGCCAGGGCAGGCCGAATGAGCGTTTGTGGCCATTCCTTGCGAGGCTGGGATATGAAGGGCCAGCCATTTGTAGTAGTCTAATCGCCTCCCGCCCCACAATCAACAAATAATAGATGCATAATTGAAATAATCACGATTTTATACTTTAAAAACCTGATTTCTAGCTTTGAAACTCGCTTTGGTAATTATGATATTTCCCATTGGACGTTTGTTTCGCCCAGAAAAAAGCGGACATGGCCACGGAAATGCTGGCCGACGAGCATGGACCCGAAGAGACTTCGGATCGAGGCTGCTAAGCTCTGTGAGCGACTGGACGACCTCCAATGGATTGTCGGGCTTTAACCGGGCCGATGGCTCTCTGTCTCACCTTTGACGACCCCAGAGACCTGATGGGGCGTTGAGCGCGCGCCATATCCAACTGGATATTTGGCGCGCGCTCAACAGTCTCCACTTAGATTTTGCACTTCAAAGGTGAGACAGGTGAGACAGTGATGGCCCCAGAGGGGGCCTGGAGCCAACACAGAGGTCAAATCGGCAAACGGTTCAAGTCACGGGCGAAGCGGTTTGCCGTCTCGACGATGATGGTGCGCCTTGAAGGGCTTTGCGATTAACTTGGACACTGATTTCCCCTCATGGCCTCCAAAGCTGCTTTGGCCTCATCCATCGTCGCGTATTTGCCCACCTCTGTGTATCTGACCGTCTGTGTCGTAGTTAGTTCGTTACTGGTCACGATCCGGCATTCTTTAGCCGTATTGTCCCGTATAACGTAAAACACATCGGCAGCTAGAAGTGATTGAGGGGCACCTAGGATTAAAGTCGCAGCGATAAGATACTTCTTCATGTTGTTCTCCTTTCGCACCGTTGGCTTAGAGGGCAGTCCGGTTCTTGATGCTGGATGGATTGTGCCTCGTTCTGCCACTTCCGGCAAGGGGGCTGTCTCACCTTTCGAGGCCCGGAAAGCTATGGAGTGTTCCCCGCGCGCCAAATCGGCGCGCGCTCAACAGTCTCCACTTAGATTTTGCCCTTCAAAGGTGAGACAGGTGAGACAGTGCGGTTGTTTAGTGGTGTGGTGTTCGCTCGTGGTTACGCTCCGTCTCCACCTTTGTCACCCTAGTTTTAGTCATTCGTCCTTCGTCCGGATTTCGCTATTGACCGCCGTGTCAACGAGCCAATAGGAAAACTGCCGTTCATGAAATGTGGCTTGAATGGTGGGCCATACTAAGTCCGACATTATAGGAAAACGAATATTAGATTCCGCAAAGTCATTAATGGCTTCAGTCGCCTCTTCATTGATGTCGCCGAAGCGAGTATTTGTTTTATCTTTTCTAATCTTACTCATACATAAAATCCTTTCTATAAATAATAAGTAGTTGGGATGCTCCTTAAATGGTGTCCCAGTGGCTCCAGGATCGTGGAGCCAAACTTAGATGTCATATCGGTAAGCGGCCCACCGCCATGGACCGCACTTCCCCTGCAGATAGGGGGGACGCCCTTCTCAAGGTTTCCCAGAGAATACGAAATTTTTCTTCATATGCCTCGAACTCAAGATCATCCGGCATTTTCGTGTCAGTATTTGCCGCCCGATACTCGTCCTCGGTGATTAGCCCGCTCTGCCAAGCATGTTCAATGGCCTGTCGACGAGTTGGTAATCGGCGGACCGTGGGAAGTTGAATTCGTGGTCCGGCATCATCATCAACCCGACCCTTGGGCCGGGCTTCTTCCGTTGCTCCGATATACCTGTGCAGCGTCCCGATGATCGTGTGCAGGGATGCTTCGTGGCGTGCGGCCATTCGGTCGAAGCTATCCAACCAAGACCGAACTATTCGTTCAAGGTCTTGGGACTTAATGTCGAGCGGATCGTCCATACCCCAGCTGGGGATGCTTCGAATTCCATCCGAATTGAAAACGATGGGATACCCGTCTCCAGTTTTAAGTGATCCCGCTAGCAAAAACTCGACAATGCATTTCTCGAGTCCTGACCGGGATAAGGCCATCTGGCGAACGGAGGCAGGAGTTTTGATGATGGCGTTGATGACCAAGCGTTTCCGGTCGTCAAAGCGGCGGAAGGAGTGGTTCAAGGCATCATGGACAAACCTTGCTGCTCCGCCGTTCGACCACTGATCGACAAGCTGTTCGAATTTTTCTGTCCCCTGCCAAGCTGGGGACGACTTCAACACCGTGTAGCGACGGTCCCCCGGCTTGATGTGGAGAAAATGGTCATGGTTTGAGATCACAACGAGGCGGGAGTAATTATCGACGGTGATCGGTGCCTTGAACTTCGGGTTGATTAGAACCTTGTCGCCGGTGATCAATTCCTTCATCTGATCGAACGATTGCTTGTCGCCGGAAAAAGCGGCCTCTTCCAGCACTGTGACGAGCTTGCCAATCAACGCTTCATTGAAGTCACCGAGAATCATCCGATGATTGGTGACGCGAAGCAACATGTCACCGAGGATGGTGCTCATCAGTCTTTCAAAGACGATGCTCTTACCGTCGCCTGGTTCACCACGGATGGCGACGCAGGTGCCGATTTTTTCGCCGGGGTGGGCCACCGTGTGCATCAGCCATTCACGAATCGATTCGGCCACATCCGAGTCACCACTGGCCCAGACCTGTTCGATCAATTCATACAATAGTGAGCATGAGCCGGATGGGTCCGGCTCAATGAGCATTCCTTTGTAGAGGTTGAACTGATTGGCGGCGACGGTGCCCGATGGACGGAAGACGAGGCCACCATGATAGATTTGAGTATTCTTGGGTGGCTTCTTGACGAATTCCTTGGCCGGATAGATTGTGTGCTTGGGGGCAACCTCAATCCAATCGCCTTGATACATGAACTCGAAGTCCGAGCGGGCCATCAACGCCCTTGAGAGGTCGGGTTCGGTGAGATTCATCACCACAGCCTTCCCACCCGTGTTGATGATGGCAAAGCGTTCAGCGTAATCCCGCATCGGTTTGATCAGTTGCGTGTCTTCGGCCGACAAGATCCCTAATTTGGCTTTAGATGTTGAAGAATTCGCTCTCTCTTCAACTCGTCTAAAGTCAGCTTCTATTGCTTTCTGTTTGACCTTGAAGTCATGGCGAACGGCGGCAAGCTCAACGTCAACCTGATGGTTCAGTAGGCCCCCCGCAGACTTTCGTCTGGCAATTTCCGCAAGCCTAAGGGAGTAGGCGCTAAGCTCGTCGAGCTTTAGCTTCCATTTGCTGTAGCCGGACAAAGGTCGATTTTTCCCACGAGCGGGAAAGACAAGTTCGTCGTGGATTCGGGGGCAGGGATCGAATGATCTCAAGAGCGAGCTGATTTGAAGGGGACGATATGTTCTCTCTCGGACTTGTTGGAGTTGCGTGGCTGGGTCCAAATCCCCTTGCTCAAATCAAGTTCATCCCAGCGCATCCCGCTGAACAAGGCCGTCTGGGCTCTCCAATGGGCGTCGTGGTGCTCCGACCTACAACTCACGCGCACCATAAAAAAAGGCCGCGCGATTGCTCGTGCGACCCAAGTCTAGGGAGGAAACACCCGAAGTCGGGCTGCAACACCACCAGAAGTGATGCTGCGCCGCACACTGGGCAGACACACTTCGGCTGAATTATGTCGGCGGTGAGCCTAGACGAGTCCGGCTGAGGCCGGTCAGCCCGAAAATGACTTAGGCACCCGCACACTTCGATGCGGATGCCCAATCAATGCACCGATCGATCGCCAGTTGATCTGGCGACCTGGTGTCGTTTCCTCCTGCGACTTGGGCGCGAGCACCGCAAATCACCGGCTCCGCGTGCGACCGGGCGTTATCAACCCGATGTGAAGACGGTATGTCACGACTGGTAGCACGGCGAGCCGCGTCGGCCTGGCCAAGTGGCTGACACGGCCTGGTGAGGTCTTAAAAGGGCGACACCACTACGCGCGCTTGTGGAACATCCAGCCGAACAAGCAGTCGCCAGTGCGCGCGATACCATCGCCCACGTGCCGGAGCGCACGGTCGGTATGACAGGCCTGAGCGCCGGAGGACAGGGCAAGAAGGGAAACAGCAGCCGCAGCTGCGAACAGAGACTTGCGGGTCATTGGGGGCCTCAACGAGATCTGGACAGGGGCGGCAAGAGTGGCACCTGTCCACGGGCTTGCGCGAGGAGAACTCCAGTTCATGGTTAAGGATCAGCGATTGGCGGAGCGAAGCAGCAAGCAGCCCGCGCCTCTCCTGCCCATGCTGCAAACCATCATAGAATCGAGCACGGAATGAAGCTGGACATCAACAAGCTGGCTAGGGCCTTGTCCGATCCGCGAGCGAAGGTCGGTCCCAATCACATCCAATGGAGCCAAACCTGCACCGGCGAAATGATCGCGAGTGGGCTGATCACCGTCAACATTGAACACACAGACGAAGGCTGGCTCAGGATTCAGATGGGAAGCCTCGACCAGCGCATCGATCTCAGCAGCCAACCTCGTCGCTTCGGTGGGCGTCAGTGGTACTTCAGATGCCCGGTCACTCGCCGGTTTTGTTCTTCATTGTGGATGCCGCCGGGTGCGACGCGCTTTGGCAGCGGCAAATGGAGGCAAGTCGGCTACGCCTCCCAGTTTGAAACTCCTGCGGATCGGGCCCATCGCGGCCAGGCCAAAATCAAATCCCGCCTAATCGGGACTTGCGATCCCGATGACTGGGACCTGCCGCCGAAGCCCTCATGGATGCGATGGAGCACGTATATCCGGCATGTGGAGCGGTTTGACGGGTACGCGGACACCCTCGACGACCACTTGGTTGGGGCCGTCGCCCGGCTGAGGAGGCATGGTTAGACAAGAGATTTCGATACCGCCGTGCGATCCCATCGTTTTTAATCGCCGCGTCCTTCTGAGTTACGTGAAACACATTGATATGCAACTTGGAAGATAGACCTCCAATTAGTGTCGTCCACTTTCGTTCGTCCTCAGTTCTTTCTGCTGGCAAGCCTGCGCCAGGAGCCAGCAGGCCCGACCGAAGCGGTCACGGAACAGATAATGGCAATCCGAAAAACCGGGCGGCCTCTCTGCAGCTCCGACCTTCAACGAATACAAATTGCCGAACCGCCGCGTACTGTTCCACGGCATACATCCCCGCTGAATCCCCCGAATTCGGAAAGAGATCAGACTAGCCAGTGGCCGGGTTTTACTCCGCCACGCGGCAGCACAATGCCGCGGCTCATCTGGCCCACTTTTGCACCGGCGCTTACAATCACTATGGAATTTCGTCGCCGATTGGGAGAAACTTCATTGTGACAGGGCTTTGTTGCGTTGCCCTGACGCGCTCGGGTGAGTGGCTCGTGTTGGTCACGATAAGAGCCGACGAACTGGCGGTCCCCCGAATGGGCATAACCGAGAGGCGACCACAATGCAGAGATTCAATCTAACAGTGAGTGGGCTCAGTATAGCTTTGGCAGTGGCACTTGCGGTCTGGGAAGTGTTCTTCTTCTTCTTCGGGTGGCAAGGTTTTTATGGGTTATTTGACCCGAACCAGCTAGGCTTTCAATTGGCCTGGATAACCGCTGTCTATCTTGCCTTCCAACTCATCTCAATCCCTTTCGCCAATCGCGCGCCTAAAGGCCGGTTCATCGGTGTGATGGATGGGATGGCGTCATTGCTTCCACTATTGATCGTGGTCGTCGTGATATTTGGACGCCCACATCTGTTGGGCACGCCGGAGCGGTGGTCGGCCGCGTTACTTCTGCTTTTAGTAACAACGACGGATCTGTTTGGCGGATACGTGTTCAATATTGCGTTAAGCAAACGGATGTTCGATGTTGGGGGAGGGCCGATGGCCTGAGGCAGGCATATTAGATTGAATTAGCAGCTTCCATGCGCAAGCTCCTTTTCCTGCCACTCGGTCTTCTTCTTGTTTTTTATGTCGGCTGGCCCGCGTGGTCCAGTCCTCGCGTTTGACCGCGATCACCGCGTCGCCGATCTCGATGAGGTATTCCTTCTGCAAGGAAAAGAGCTTGGTCCGCATCTCTACGGCTTTGGCTTCAGCCGGATAGACAATGACCATGAGATCAGACATATTTTGTCTCCAGGGCTGATCGACTTGATACACTGCTGAAATTACATCTGACAAAATCCATCGCTACGCCGATTGGCAGCGATTGATGAGAAAAAAGACGATTAAGTGAGGCCAACCGGGCGATCGACAAAAGGAAGATGCCAATGAAATCGAACATGATAATCTTACTGATTGTCTCTGCGATTGTGGGTTTCCCTTTGTGCGGACGCGCCGCGGGTGCGGACGCGGGGGTCGAGCTTGCATTCATGCCGAGCACGATGGATGTCACGCTGCTCAACGAGGGCGGCAAATTCGTAGCGATCGACACGAAGACGATTGCAAAAGGCGAAAAGTGTCGGATGGACAAAGATGCCGTGATTATGAAAGTCGGGCCAGGTGACGCTGCTGGTACGATCCGCGTTCGCTACGCCGCGCTGCAGTTTAGTTCCGGCGGCTGCCCATTCATGACCGAGTTTGAGCTGCCCGAGGCCGACTACACGACGGCCCGCGCGGCATTCACCGCGAAGAAGGACGAGGCATCAAAGACGGTTGAAGACTTAAAGAAACAGCTAGGCAACAAGTGGAACGAACTGACGGGGCAAAAATAGGGGTCGGTCATGATCTTATTCCCGGCACGGCTTGGACTCGATTTCACACCTGGATTCAACACGGCAACCACGACCAGTTGATCACGCTCCGCTCCCAACCGCGTCGCTTTGGGGGGCGACACTGGTACTTCGAGTATCCTGTGACTCGCGCTTGTGTTCCATGCTCTGGTTGCCGCCAGGCGCGACGCGCTTTGGCAGCCGTCAAACATGGGGGAGGCAAGTCGGCTACGCCTCCCAGTTTGAAACTCCTGCGGATCGGGCCCATCGCGGCCAGGCGAAAATCAAATCCCGCCTAATCGGGACTTGCGATCCCGATGACTGGGACCTGCCGCCGAAGCCCTCATGGATGCGTTGGAGCACGTATAACCGGCATGTGGAGCGGTTTGACCGGTACGAGGACACCCTCGACGACCACTTGTTTGGGGCCGTCGCCCGGCTGATGAGGCATGGTTAGACAAGAGATTTCGATAGGGCCGTGCGATCCTTGCGTTTTTTAATCGCCGCGTCCTTTCTGAATTACGTGAAACATATTGATATGCAACTTGGAAGATAGACCTCCAAGTGATGTCGCCACGTACGTCCTCAGTTCTTTCTGCTGCCAAGCGTGGGGCAGGAGCCAGCAAGCCTGGGTCAGGAGCAAGCAGGCCTGCTCCAGAACCAGCAGGCCTGCGCCAGAGAGCCTGCCCAAGTTTGGTGATCGTGGGGCATCCACAGCCGATTGCTGATGGACGATTGACGTTGTGCGTCAAGCCTGCGAGCTGAAACTTGCAGCTTGGGGGAGGTCTGCCCAATGGCACGTTCAGCCGTACATCCAGGCAAAGTCCTTGCCGAGGAGCTTGAAACGCTCGGCGTTACGCCGACTGAGCTGTCGCGCCAGATCGCGGTCCCGCCCAACCGCATCAGCCAGATCATCAACGGCAAACGCGCCATCACGGGCGACACGGCGCTGCGACTTGCTCATTGGTTCGGGACGAGGCCGGATTTCTGGCTCAATCTACAAGCCGCATACGATCTCCGAACGGCTCAGGAGAACTCCGGAAGCGCCATCGCATGCCTGCCAACAAGGGCAACCTCTAAGCCCTCCCGCATGGTCTCGGAAGACTAGATGGACAAGAAACAGCTCTCCGAGCGTGACATCTGCTCCAAGTTCATCACGCCCGCGTTTCACAATGCGGGTTGGGACACGCACGCACAGGTGACCTCTCTCACCGAAGCCTCTCACCGCTTCTTTTCTAGTTTGCTATTGCCCGTACAAATGCCTTCGCGAGTTCGCGGACCAGGGTCTTTGCGGGGGAATGTGGGCTCCTCGACCTTTTGGAAATAGAGGCGCTCGGCCACTACTAATTCGGCAACGTGGCCGCCATTGCTATGAGTAAAGTAAGTGCGCGAAACTGTTCTCGCGTCAACGGTGGCAGACGCCTGACCCATTCTAGGATCTCTCGGACGAAACCTTCATCCTTCCCGTCGCCGCGCCAAGCCTGGCGAGGGCCGCCTTGAGGCGTGCATAAAAGCTCACGTCGCCGATGTTAGCGATGCCTGTAAAGTAGCGATGGCGAACCATGCAGCTGGCGAGGACTAGAGGTCAAAATCCAAGGTTACGGTGGAAACGCCGTAACCTTGGTTAGCCCTTGCCGTGGCGGTGCTCGTCGGCCTCTACGTCATCATCGAAGCCACTTCAGGATACCAGCCCCGCGGGCCTGCCGGCTATTGGTTTTGCTTATCAGGACTGGAACCCTAATGGTGACTGAGGACAGCAAGAATTTCTACGCCAAGTCCAACGAGCGCGTCCGCCAAGTGAAGGGGAAGTGTGAAGGGCGCAAGCCGCATGTGGAGCTGCGCCCCGAGGCCGCCAGCCACTGTTTTTGGTCGAGACTACCAAGCCTACTACGCACCGCTTATCGGTGAGGACGGTAACTTAACCGGCGCTCTGTTCGTGGGTGTACCGAAATAGTCGACGCTGACGGCTCGCCAGAAACGCAGTCAATCCCATCCGGGGTGGTGACTTGCGCGATGGGGCTGGACCCACGGCGATGTGAGGTCGAACCGTTTTCTCGGTTGATCGGCGGTGGACGTCCTGGTTTTTCGTATTCGACGTTGCCCGGCCAGGTCACTCCGACTGCTCCTCACACCGTGGCCAGCAGCCTTGGCATCCGGGGGAAATCCCCCGTCACTGGCGCAGTCCCGCCCGGGTCCTGGACCAAGGTGCACGCCGGTGGTACGTGCGTTGTCACCCCGGCGTTGGGGTCGGTCGCTGCTCAACGGACGAACGAGGATGGGAGATGTCCATGAAAACGATGCTGCGTGGTCTGCTCGTCACCGCAATGTTGATCATCGTCGGGACCCCGGTCTCGCGGGCGGGTGACGTCGCCGCGCCGGCAGCCGCGCCGGCAGGGGGTTCGTACGAAGTCGTGCAGATCTGGGCCTGCGGGATGAAAGACGGCACGACCGAGCAGCAGGTGGAGTCGATCGCCAAGGACTGGCTCAAGGCGATCCGGCAGATGCCGGGAGGTGAGGCGGTCAAGGTGAAGGTGTTCTTCCCCGCGGTCGTCAACAACACGGGCCAGTCCGACTTCTACTTCGTGCTGAACTCGCCCTCGTTCGCCGACTGGGGAAAGATGTGGGATGCCTACCAGGAGACTTCTGCCGCCGCGAAATGGACGAGCTCAACCAGGGCAAGGTCGTGTGCCCCGACAACATGCTGTGGGAAGCGCACGCGATCGAGTAGGTAGGCAGCGCCGAGACGGCTGACCCGACACTTTACCGTTAGAGCATTCTGTAGCGAGTGGCATGAGCCTACGCAAGATCGCAGCCGCCCTCGCTGAGGCTGGTCATCACAACGAGCGTGGGCAGCCATTCAACGCAAAAAGCATCGACGCGATGGTGACGCAGAAGACATAAAAAGTGGCCCCGCGAGCCGCCGATCGCGCTGTCTTGCACAAACCCTCGGCCGACTATGACCGTCGAGTTGTCGCCGCACGCCTCGAGGCGTGCCCGGCTGCGGTTACTGAGGGCGATGGTTCTGTCGTTATTGGATGGGAAAATTAAAGACTGAAACTTAGGGGCGTTCAGTTATGGACGCGGCAACATTGTTCGTGTGGGTCACGTTCAATTATGACGGGTCCGTGCGCCAATACCCGGACCCAAAGAGTTCCCAAGCGTTGAGGCCTGCAAGGAGGAGGCCCGCAAATTAAGGGGGTATAATTACTATAACCGTTTCGGGACTTCGACGTTCGAGTGTGTCCCCCATTACAGGATCGCGCCTAACTACGAACAGGCGGTTAGCAGTGCGGCGGGTCGATAGGGCTTTCTGGTTTTCGGGTCCAGTCGTCTCAACGCATTCGGCTTAATTTGGGTGAACGGTTGCTAAACAAAAGTAGTCAAGTGAGCTGCCTCTCGCATCGCGACTTGCTAGATACAAATCAGAGTGCTGCGTTTCAAACTTCATGGAGCCGACGACGCTCAATGAGAAACCAGCGGCGGGCGAGCCTGGCCCCCTGGGACAAACCTCGCCCCGATCACAGATCGCGATGGCGTATCTCAGGAACTGCGGACACCGTAGATCGGCCATCCGCAGTACCGTCGTAAGGGAACCTCAGAACTGGCCCGCGTTGCGGACGATCTTCCAGTATGGTTTCGCGGATCGCAGTGCGACGCTGTTCTCGGCGGGCAGCTCGGGCAAGTTGGGCATCCCGTTCGGCCTGCACCCACGACTGAGACCTCCGCTGAGTCTGTTGCTGCTGCTCGATCTGGCGGATCTGAGCATTCAAGGCCTGCTGGTCTGCTTGCCGTCTCTCAAGAGCCCTCACCAATTTGCAGGCTCGCTCGACACCCTGCCAGAACAACGTTCGGGGGCGGGCGGGGCCGGCACCGCCTTGCCAAGTCGTCTTACTGGGGGGCGGGCGGAATCGCTCTACCGTCCTTGTAAACGTGCGTGACCGAACCAGTCGGTTCAGTGCGGAAAGGCCTACAACCACTAAGGCGCACCCGAGCGCCTCTGCGCCTTTTTCGACGCCTTTACCGACACCGTTGACAGCGCCGTCAGCAGCGCGGCCGACGTCTTTCACAACGCCTCCAACGCCGTTCCCGATATCCTCGAAAAGACCGGCCGACACGGGAGATGATAAGCCCGCTGCCAGCGATGTGGCGAGCAGTGCCGGCATGACCCAGGTTCGGGTAATCGTGCGAAGCCGTAAGCACGTGTATTGAAGAGAACTCATCGTAGTCACTCCTATCTGCGTGGGTTATTGGCTCGGCGTTACGCCTTGCCTGCAGAATGGAGTGCCAGCATCCCCTGTGCGCCGCTGTGTGATTTCCCACTTAGGAAGTTGGCAGCGAATGCCGTCACTTGAACGGTTACGGTCGCCTTGGCAAAGCTCCTCAACCGGGCAAGCCCCACGACCGGCAAGCGCATGAGCCC
>CAVVRP010000016.1:0-402436 GCA_963750715.1 uncultured Alphaproteobacteria bacterium
CCGCCCATAACGACGTCCAGATCGTCCAGTTTGAAGCTATCGACCGCGCCCTGTTCGTCCACTGCAGTGACATCGCCCCAGTAGTGGAGGTACGGCAGATACACGTGCATCGCGGCCGCATCGATCCCCTGTACGACGCCAACCCCAGCAGCCTTTGGATATCGCTTACGTAACTCAGTTTGTCAGTATGCTGACGCAGTTCTGAAGGTGCCGGAACAGGAAAGGGCCACCTCTCGGTAGCCCTCGCCATGATGTGATTGCCTGACGACAGCGATTAAAAATTTATTTTAGCACCAGTGATGACCATGTCGAAACTATCGAGATTAAAGTTGGTGCCAACTGCGTTGTTGAAGTCACCCTCATAGTGGCGGTACACGACGTACATCTGCATGGCAGCCGCGTCGATGCCCTGCACGACGCCGGCAGCAAAGTAGTCAATATTTCCGTCCTGGATGAAGGTCGCACTCGTTCCCCCCGTGTTCTTGCCGAGGTTCGAGCCTGTATCATCGTGACGATACTCGCCGAAAATGGTCGTCTTTCCGAGCTCATGCCACTTCCGCTCGATGCCGGCCTGGACGTACCACATGGTATCTGTGTCGTCAGCCGCAGGGTTGATGTCCTTCTCGCTGTCGTCCTGCTGCTCGCCATATGCGGCGTAAACGTACAGGCCTGTCGGAGCGTGCATGATCGTCGCCGCGGCACCCCACCACTCGCAGTCGAGATCCTTGTTCGACGTATTGCAGGCTGAAATCGTAGAGTCGTTATTATGTTCGTATCCGACGCTGGCCGCTAGCTTGAAGTCGTGGAGATCACCCTTGTACTTCAAGGAGACGCCTCCCATGTCGTCTTCGCCCCATGATGCCGTGATCATGAAGCCAGCAAGCTCGGGTGAGTCATAGCGGATGATGTTGCGGCGCCCGTTCTGGCCGGGCGTGTCATTGTTCACGCCCTGCGCGATATCGCGCCACTGCAGACTGTTGACGTAAGAGCCGTTGTCGCGAATCTTGAACTGGGCAAAGCCAACAGGGCCGGCTTCAGCATCAGAAACGTTTCGTGTCTGGGTAATGTCGGTATCATCAAGGAGATGGTACGTTGCCGTCCCAGCGAGCCCGACACTAAGTTTACCGTAGGTCTTGCTCTTTAAATACCAATGGCTTTGTCGAACGGTCAGGTTGTTCAGCGGTGAAGCACTATTAGGTGCGAAGCCGGAGAAGTCCTGGCTGAACGTTTTCGAATCAGCACCATTGACGCCAATTTCGAGACGATAACCAGCGGACCAATCACCATCGATCTTGGCGTCGCCCGTGAAACCGAAGCGGCTCTGCTCAAGAGCATTCGTGCCGACGTACGCGTTGCTTTCGACGCCATCATCCCAGAAGAACACCGCCTCGTTGACCCAACCACTCACGGTCAGGCTGACCTTGCGGTTTCCCTTGCGAGCGGTTGTGGCCTCGAGTTCAGCGATACGTTCTTCGAGATCGGCGCAGCAGTTGCCCCCAAGGTCGGCGGCTTTTGCGGGCGCGCTAGCGCCAACGATCAGCCCTGCCGCGGCGAAAAGGGCAAGTTTGGCCCCCGAATTCATGTAACCCCCGAGCATCTCAACCCCTCGTAGTAATGGCTCGCCTCTCAGCCGGAAGGAAGCGAGACCGGAAAATGTCTTCGCCAAGCTGATTTGATTCGCCTGAGACCCGCAATTTCCATCGTCCACGTGACAATATTGCAATAAATCAGTGTGGCTCGAAGGCACCGAAATCTCGCTAATCAATACCGAAGCGGATCCATCCGTAGGCTACGCGGCGTGGGATATGCGATTGGCGGAACCTAAGGGCTGAGTGATGACTATGCCCCCTTGCGGTCACGGCCTAACATGCCGACTCGATCGTACCGGCACGCCCGAGTGGCTTCTATATAACGCTGTTTGGTGACCAATCGGGGCTGCTGCGGATTGTCTTCAGGGCATGGTCGAGCGCCTGTTGATTGAGGTCGCGCATGACGACATCGAAGCCTGCACTGGCGAAGATCTGCGTGATACCATTTCCCATTGTACCGGCGCCCTATGACTGCTGACTAATTATGCTGATCCCTACCCGAACTTTCGTAGCGCAGAGCTGTCATTATCCTGACATGCACCGCCACGTATCAACGCTCCTAGTGGGGAATATCTCAGTATTCTCTCTACCAAAGGCACCCTTACGAGCGCGCCACTTCACAATGCGCGGATTACCCCAAAGACGGAAGGCGAATGCCAAAGCATCACGCCGATGACCTAGAGCCAAATCAGCAGGTTCGGTAGAATGGGCAAATGGAAATAGCGATTGCAGAACAGTCTCGGGACCAAACTCCCGTGGCCACGACGTTCTATGCGCGAATGCTGGATGCCGGAGCTGCTGGCGAGGGCTCCTATGCGTTTGAAGGCCTATTCGACCTTATGCGCAAGACGGCTGATGAGATCGTGGCTGCTTTTTTTAATTACGTCGAGAAGGACATTCTCTGATCGAACGCCGATTGGGAGGTCAACGGTATTATGAAGAACAAGGAGCGGGGGATAGTGACGGCGATCGTCTCTCTGGTTCCCGAGAAGGACGATCCGCCGCTTCCGTTTTTGCTCTTAATCTCCGAACAAGCCACATGACGCCCTAGGTGCTCCAGGATGACGCGCAAGCAGACACTTACGTTCTCAGAGAGAGTGAAAAAAGAGGTTTTGGACAGCTTCGACGAGGAGCTCGAGCTGGAGATCGAGGATGAGCGCCTCACGCTCGCCCTCGATGACGCGGCCGAACACCCTGACGTCGAAGGGGTTGACCGCAGGCTCTACTTCAAAGAGCTCTTTCGTCTGCAGAGAGAACTCGTGAAACTGCAGGATTGGGTCGTTCACCACAAACTTAAGGTCGTTGTCATCTTCGAAGGGCGCGACGCTGCGGGTAAGGGCGGTGTCATTAAGCGGATCACGCAGCGCTTAAATCCGCGCGTCTGTCGGGTTGCGGCGCTGCCCGCTCCAAATGAGCGAGAGAGAACGCAGTGGTACTTCCAGCGCTATACGTCGCATCTTCCTGCCGGTGGCGAGATCGTGCTCTTCGACCGGAGCTGGTACAATCGAGCTGGCGTCGAGCGCGTTATGGAATTCTGCTCAGATGATGAGGTCGAGGAATTCTTCCGATCTGTTCCGGACTTCGAAAGGATGCTCGTCCGATCGGGCATCAAACTCATCAAGTATTGGTTCTCGATCACGGACGACGAGCAGAATTTTCGCTTCCAGATGCGCATTCACGATCCCCTGAAGCAGTGGAAACTCTCACCGATGGATTTGGAGTCGCGCCGCCGCTGGGAGGCTTACACCAAGGCAAAAGAAGCCATGCTCGAGCGGTCGCATATCCCGGAAGCTCCCTGGTGGATTGTTGCCGGAGACGACAAAAAGAAAGCGCGCCTTAACTGTATCGCTCATTTGCTGGGGCAATTGCCCTGTCAGGAGATCCAGCGCGAGCCGTTGGCACTGCCGGAGCGCATGTATAATCCGGACTATATCCGCGGCCCGGTGCCTGATGAAATGTACGTGCCTGATCTATACTGAGTCTGGCGTCTCAGCACGGGTAGCATCAATGGACGCCAGCCCCGCGCCGCGACTTTCTCTTTCAGGCCAAAGTGCAGGCATAACGCCGACTGAGCCCTCATCCAGCGCCGCAGCCCGAATGAAACAAGGTCGGCGTCGTGCCCGGCGTGCTACTCGGCCGCCAACGTCGACCGGAGAGCCCCGATAGGATTAGGAGAGAAGCTATCGGGCCGCGCGGCTTCCCAGGCCGCGCGGAAGTATGGGTTCTTCGTGCCCGTGATTAATTCGCCAGGCCCCAGAAACGTGTAGAGCTCAGCGAATGTAATTGTGCGATCCGGCGCGGCGCGATGCATGAAGTGGTAAGGAGAGAACTGGGCGGGTTGCTCAAGGCCAGCCGCTGCGACCATTTCGGCCAGAGCTTTGACGGTCTCTTTGTGGAAGCTTGCCACACGCTCCGCTTTGGCGGGCACAGAGATCGCACGCTGCCGGGTCACATCTTGGGTTGCAACTCCTGTCGGACACCGGTCTGTATGACATTGCTGGGCCTGGATACACCCAACGGCAAACATGAAGCCCCGGGCTGCATTGCACCAGTCGGCGCCGAGCGCCATGGCGCGGGCGATATCGAATCCCGTGGTGATCTTGCCCGACGCCCCGATTTTGATTTGATCCCGCAGGCCCGCGCCAATCAGGGCCGAGTTGACGAATGCTAGTCCGTCTCGCAATGGCGTTCCGACGTGATCCATGAATTCAAGAGGGGCGCGCCGGTGCCGCCCTCGCTGCCGTCGACGACGATGAAATCCGGGACGATACCGGTCTCGAGGCTCGCCTTAACGATGGCAAGGAACTCCCACGGGTGACCGAGGCAGAGCTTGAATCCGACCGGCTTGCCGCCCGACAACCGGCGAAGCTCGGCAATGAATGCCACAAACTCCAAGGGCGTGGTGAACGCAGAGTGACACGACGGAGAGATACAGTCTTGCCCCGGCTGTACGCCGCGGATCCGCGCGATCTCTTCGGTAACTTTGGCGCCCGGCAGGACGCCTCCGTGACCGGGCTTGGCACCCTGGCTGAGCTTGATCTCGATCATCTTGATCTGCGGATCGGCCGCGACCTCGAGCAGAATGTCTCCAGGTGCAGAACTTGCCGTCCGGAGTTCGGCAGCCGAAGTATCCCGATCCGATCTCCCAGATAAGGTCGCCGCCGAATTCCTTGTGATAGGGGCTCACGCTGCCTTCACCCGTATCGTGCGCGAAGCCGCCGAGCTTGGCGCCTTTGTTGAGCGAACGGATTGCGTTCGCCGAAAGCGATCCGTAGCTCATCGCCGAGATATTGAAGATCGAGGCCGAGTAGGGCTTGCGCATTGCTGGCCGCCGATCGTTAGTCGGAACAGCTCACGTGAGGGCATCTTGGGCGTCATCGAGTGCGCCAGCCACTGGCGCGGCCTCCGCAAACATTATAGTGCGTGCCGAAGGGACGCTTATCGAGCCGCCTTGATAGACGATAGCGCGCTTGTCGCGTGGAAACGGCGTTCCGTCCTTTTCGGCTTCGAAGAAGTACTGGCGCATTTCCGGCCGGATGTTCTCCAGCAGAAACCTAAGATGCGCCGCTATCGGGTAGTTGCGCAGAATGGCGTGTTTTGTTTGCGTGATGTCCCGCAAGCCGAGTAGCGCGAAGGCCCCAAAGAAGACGAGCGGCGCAGCGAGGTAAATGCTGAGGTCCTGGTGCCAGGTGGCAAAGAGAAGTATCGCGATCGTTGCAACCAGTGAGATGGTCAACAGAAGGAAGCGCGGCTTTAGCGGCAACAGAAGGAATTGCATTTGCCCTGCTCCCTCTTGCGGCATTAGGTGCCACGGCAATCATCTAGATCGCTGCAAGGTAATGCCGGATTTACGACGATACGATGAAACCTTGCGCTACAGGTGAGTTCACCGCCGCCAGCCGGCGGTCGTCCGGCGCAAAGATTGCTGAACGCTTAGTGATAGGTGCGCGGAAAACCGACGAATGCCAGAGACCGCCGACCGTGCCTATTAGCGGATTGCGGTGATCGCCTCAGAATTCGACCTCGAGTTCGACGACCTCATCGGGCTCGATCAGGGCGGCGTTGGTCCATTCCTGCATCAATGGCCAATCAAAGACCTGCTGGCAGTAGTCCGCTAGCGCCGGGTCAAGCGGGACAGCATACGTTCTGAAACGGTATCTACGATTGACGGCCAGACCATCCCATTGTCGGAGGAGGTCAGCAGGTCACGTGGAACAGGCCAATCTTCTTTCCATGTGCTTCGTTGAAGGCGCAAATTGCCTGCGGTGTCGGCTGGATCACGACCTGGCAGTTTTTCTTGGCAAAGTAGGCCTCTGCCTCCGGGGAGAGCCGCACATTGCCCTCTTGCCCCGAACCGAGGATGAGCTGCCTGCACCCCTTTTCGAACACGAATTTGGCCTCGTCCTTCGACATGACGTGCGAGGTACCGTACAGCTGCTTCGAGAGCTTCTTCTTGCGCTTTGCGACCTCGCCCGAGAGTCGAATGATCACGTCGTGATCGTAGGTCTTGCCATCGATCGTGATCTCACCAAACGCCGTGTGATCGATCCGCATCGCTCATTCCTCCGCTTCAGCCGAGATGCTTGCCACGGCGACGTGCGCCCGTCATCAGCAGGTGCAAGGTGCGCGTCCCTTTCAACCTGAGCCGCAGAATTGGCTTATGCCCTTTAGGCGCGACAAGCAAACGTGGAAGACGTCGATCTCGGTTGGACCTTGACGACGGATACTGTCAATCGCGTCAGCCCACAGATCAAGCGCGTGACCGTTATTTGCCTGTCACGGTCCTCGTGTAACTGCAAAATGGTTCCGCCTGGCATTTTCCCTCTGCCTATAGCGCGGGACGAACCGAGCCGCGAAGCCATTCTCCGTCGCCCCTAAATTGTGCTTCGGGGCTTCCTTCTCGAATGAGGGGTTGGGCAGCCCCCTCGCGGCTTGCCATCCCTTTGTCGCAGCAGTTGCATGGAGGTTCGATTATGGACTTCGACATTGACCGCTCGATCAGACGAGGCCAGCTGCCAACTGGCGCAAGCTACAGGCGCCAACCATTCGATGCGCCGGAATTCCAGTCACGAAATTCGGGAGTACTGAACGCAATCATCGTTGCAGCCCTGGACCGCGACAGTGACGTGCGCCGTGAGTACCTGCGCAAACGTTGGCAGGGAGTTGTCATTTAGCTGTTACGCGAAGAAAGCTACACCGAAAAGCCTACTCGGACGAGTTTGTCGGGAATGCTTTCATGTTTCAAATTCGGCGGCACCTCACGGTGCCGCCGATGCCTTATTAACCCTTGTGAATATCCCCGCGACAATGCGGTGAAGTTCGTTCTCATGCGACCTGTTCTGGGCGAGAGGTTCTGAGCAGGAACAGGGGCATTTCCGGCACGCGGCCCGCAAGGGGCGCCTCGCGAAGACTAGGTTAAGTGACGAAAGCCCCTTTTCCCTTGGCTGGCGACTGATGTGAAACTATTGTGACGGTCGCGGCTAATCTAATTGTAGGCGTTCGCTGATGCTCAAAGGAACTCGTCCAGAACCCAACGACGTAATCGCAATCGCACGCATTCTTTCTCAATCTTCAGACGTGCAGGTTGCTGAGATTATCCGTCAGTTGCGCGGAAGGAAGGAGTTGTCGACGACAGTGCGAAGTCTCAACCATCTCCTTGCCGATCCCTCGCATCGAGACGTCGCGCTGCTGGCCTTCCGGCGCATGGGGCTTGAACACGGCGGTTAGCGGTTGCGGCAGCCGGGCCGTCTCGAACCGATCACGCAGCGACCGAGCACAGGGCCGCTGGTTTTGGAACAGTGGAGCGCACGGCCATGGCCAAGGATATGTCGAAGGGCAAGAAGCTCGACTTGATACTGAGCGAGCTTTCAGCACTGAAAGGCGAGGTCAAAAAGCTCGCAAAGCAGCAGGATGCTCTCATCAATCAAATCACAACGCTGCAATCTCGACCGAGCAGTGCTGAGCCAACCAGCCAAGAAGACGAGTGAAGCCGCCCAGGTGAAAGGCAAGTCCAACGCGAGCAAGAGGTCAAAGCCAGTCGAGGCAACCGCCCAACCAAACTCTCAAGCCTAGTTTCACAACTCGCCTATCGAAGCACGAGCCGGGTCGACAAGCGTTAAGTCACCTGCGACGGTACGAGGGTCAGCGCTGAGGAGCACAAAAGGACCTGGAAGTCATGGGTCTCCCCAGCCGTTTCCTGGCACGTCTGGACGGCACCCCTTCCGCCCGGAATGGACTTCAACGCACAACGCTTCATCGTTCGAGTCCTTGACGAGAGGTGAAGAGCACGAAGCCCGGGCGCCTGACGATCGATGCCTGAGGTCTCCGCCATCGCCGTCCACGAGGTTCCCGCAGACACCAGACGTCTACTACGGTCACGGCACTGTCATGCCGGCGCTGTAATCTTTTTGTATTCTTTGTTGATCGGTCATCGTCGTCTGTCGCTTCCGACCAAAACAGACTTCGGATGATGCAGATCGCGGCTTTGTTGTTCTCTTCGACGGCTCGCCCTTGCTCCTGAACCTTGGGTCATCACAGTTCAAGTCATGCGCGGACACGCAGGCCCTAGTTTCAGGTCGCGGTCCTCGCCTTCACGTCGGCAAAGATCATTCCGTGCGTGACACCGAGCCTGTCGGAGAGGTGCCGCTAGGTGCAACCGTCAAGCGGGCCACAGAGGCCGATCCGATCGTACCGGCACGCCCGTCCAGCGCCCGCGCCGAAGCTCAACGACAGGTCTCTCGACCCCGATGTACGCCTGTTGGCCGGAGATCGGCTCGACAGCCCGAAGCAGCAAGAAGCGATTGTTGCTCATGAAACGTTTGAAGCAGGTTGGTGCGATTCCCGTTCGCCGCGCAGAGGATGGATCGCTCGAGGTCTTGCTCGTTACGTCGCGCCGCACGGGCAAGTGGATCATCCCCAAGGGCTGGCCATCGAGGCGTCTCGCCGACGCAGCAGCAGCGGCTCGTGAGGCGGAAGAAGAAGCCGGCGTGATCGGTCGGGTCACCCAGACTTCAATCGGAACCTATGGGTACCGCAAATCGCACCCAAGTGGGGCTCGCGAATTCATCGTTGAGGTGTTTCTCCTCGTTGTCGAGAAGGAACTGAAGAGCTGGTGTGAGGAGACTGAACGCGCGCGGTCTTGGTTCAAACCGCGCCTGGCGGCGATTAAGGTGCATGAGCCGCGGCTTGCAGAGCTTATTCTTGGTGTCGAACAGCCACCCCTTGCCCCGACGGCTACTGCCATCGACACGCCGAACGACTGCTACCAAGCCTTCGGCTAGCTGCTGCTTGCAGCTTGCGGCCTGCGCCACATCGAGCGGACTTCTCATGAGGATTTGCGGTCGTACGTTCAAGCGAGCACGACCGGTGGTCGCCTCGCCAAGCATCAGCGGTCATCCCCGCGGCGGATTATATAACCTCGCTGGGTGCTGCCATTTGCGGTAGACAAGTACTGCTAGTTCCCGAGGGGCAAACCATAACTGTTCCGGCCAGCCGAGTTGATAATTTCGAAGAGATAATGGCGCCAAACCTGACTGCAATGGCTCTTTTCCGGCTTCAAGTTGCGCCTTACAATTTTAAATTCCTTCAACATTGAAAGCCTGGGGGCGCGAGGCAGCCAGGGCTTGTTCCCGTCACACACGGATCCGATGCCGCTTGGCGGCTCCACACATTTTGTGAGCAGAGCGCGCACGTGGAAGCCACATTTGCGGCGGCTACTTCTCCGATAAACGATCGTTTTTAGGAGGCACCATAATATGGTCGCCATACACCCTTTGGCATCCGCTTAAGTCTCTCAAAACCGTATCTTGAAATATGCTCTCCGATAACTTAGATTTCTGACGAGATTTCGGAGACTGACATGCTGATCGGATATGCCCGCGTCTCAACCGATGACCAGAATCCAGACCTGCAACTGAAGGCGCTGAAGGCTGCCGGCTGCAAGAAGGTCTTCGTTGAAAAAGCTTCGGGCGCTCAAAGAGACAGGCCGGAGCTCCTCGCTGCGCTCGGGTATGCTCGGACGGGCGATACTCTGGTTGTTTGGAAACTTGACCGGCTAGCTCGTTCCTTACGGCAACTGATCGAGACAGTGGAAGGGCTCGAGGCCCGTAAGATCGGGTTCCGATCTCTCACCGAGGCGATCGATACCACGACGCCAGGGGGACGGTTAGTATTTCACATCTTCGCTGCACTGGCGGAATTCGAGCGCTCGATTATACGGGAGCGTACATTGGCGGGCCTCGCTGCAGCCAAGGAACGGGGCTCGCGATCGGGCCGAAAGCCCTCATTAGATGCCGACGACGTGGCCGCGGCGGTCGCACTGCTCAAAAAGGGGGATCTGACAGTCAACGAGATTGCGCGAAGGCTCAGCGTGGCTCCCAGTACGCTGTATCGATATATTCCTTCCGCCCGTGCGATTGTCAGCAGGGGTGAGCCAGCAGAATAATTAGCGTTTGGGTTCGTCGATCTTTCTGATCCAAGCCATCACACCCACTGCCCATTCCTGTTGGCAATGTGCGTCACGCGCCTCGAGTCGCCGATAAGTTTGCCAATGCATACCCTTCGGCTTGAGCGGGAATGGGTCATCTAGGGATCCAATATATCCGAGCTTCTTTCGGATGTTGTGGGCCATGCTAGCTGCGCGTGCGTAGGCCGGCTCGTACTGTGAGTCGTACTTGAGACGATGGCATCGCCGGCAACGGAAGTGTGAGCCCCCGTAGAGAATGCGGCAGCGGGAGCCGCACGATAAGCACTGGAACCACTGGCGGCTGCCGCCGAACGGGGTCGGTGTATCAACTAACGGAACAAATTCGTTTATATCCTGCCAATCCTCGCCGTTCCTGCGCTGCCGATAGATCAGCTTGACGCCGCGGGGTAGGCATTCGATCCGTATCGACCCTGTCACCTGACCAGAGCGTGACCACGTTAGCGTCGACCATCGGCCGACATTCAGCAGTTTCTTTCGGCGCAGCCAGGACAGATCGATGGAGCGGTATTCGTGACACTTGTCGGAGAGCATGCCCAGCCCGCCGGTCCTTCCTGATCCACGCCCACCCATAAGATTTTTCGCTCGGATTTTCTCGAAATCAATTGGCAAGTTGCCGGCTCAGTTGCTGCGTGGTGTGCCCCTTCAATGTGGTTTTGCGAAACGAAGCCAATGGTTCATGCTGCCTTCTCCTGCAACCCAGTGTTCTCTTCAGCGGACCCGTTTAGCGTCTTGAGCCGCCACTCTTGCGTCTCGCGTAGCGCCCGAAGTGCCTTAAAAAGCTGGTTGTCGAGAGTCGTCTGATAACGGCTCAGTACCTCAAGTGCCTCGCGAGATAGGATCAACTGTCGAGCGCGCACCTGGCTAGCCAGCGCCTGAATTCTGGGGCGCTTCTCAGCCTGCCTCAGTTCGGTCTGGCACCACTCTAGAAGTTCGTTCACATAGCCCGCGAGACCGCCCTTGTAGCCGTCAAGAAACTGCTCCGGAGTGCCCTGTTCCTCATCAGCGTCTGATCGAAGCTGCTCATAGAGGGTTGGCGCGTGTTCCGGCAGGCCGGTGAGTTCGATCTTCTCCAAATTCGCAACCTCGTGCTGCACAGCGGTACACCATGAGATCCTAACTTGGTCGAACGGTTGAAGGTCGTCTTCCTTGAGTTCGGAGCCATATCCCAGCTTCAGTTCAGAGCTAAGCCGACATCAGCTTAATCAGGATCGTCCTGGTCAATGCGATACCAATAGGGCAAGCCACCGCAGTAGTCGGCGCCGGCCTTCGCAGCATCTTCCCAAGACTGAAACGCTGCGCCGATAACCTCTGCGGACCTGTCTCGATCGTCCTGGCCGGACTCGCTCCACGCCACAGCCCGGAATTTTTCCATCATAAGCCCCCGCCAAAATGACTGCAGTTGCTGCAGCGATACGGCCGTGTTGCGACACAGCACCACATCATGATCAAGGGTTAAGCAACTTCTGTAAACGCCAGCACATGGACTCTTCTGGCGCACCATTGTGATCCAGGCGAAATCGCCAATGTGATCGAACAGCTGCCACGAGAGCTGAAAGAACTTTGGCCTCAGAGCGCTCAAACCTTCCGCAAGCGGACCAATGATTGATGGCTCTGGCAAAGAGAAGACATCTTCCGGGTGCCGGCGGTAGAAATTTCACCGACCGAAGCAGAAATTGTGCCGTCGCGCCCTCAGCAGCGCAGGACCTTAGCTAAGCCGACATCAGCTTAATCAGGATCGTCCTGCTCAATGCGATACCGATAGGGCAAGCCACCGCAGTAGTCGGCGCCGGCCTTCGCAGCGTCTTCCCAAGACTGAAACGCTGCGCCGATAACCTCTGCGGACCTGTCTCGATCGTCCTGGCCGGAACTCGCTCCACACCACAACCCGGAATTTTTCCATCATAAGCCCCGGCCAAAATGACTGCAGTTGCTGCAGCGATACGGCCGTGTTGCGACACAGCACCACATCGTGATCAAGGGTTAAGCAACTTCTGTAAACGCCAGCACATGGACTGACCATTCGGTTGCGGAACTTGGCCTTTAGTTTGGAACCATGGTCTTCACAACATTGGCAATGAGACAATGCAATGCCAGGCCACCCATTCTGGTACGCAAAGCCGCCAGGCTGACGGCTCAAGCGCCCTAAGAAGTACTTTAAGTTCCGGCGGCTCTGCGACCGCATCGGCCGCCTTCGCCACGCTGAACCAGGCGCGGCGGCACTCTTCGGATTCGGGCGATGTCTTAGCGACATTGACGAGGTCGAGTAGATTGCGATCATCTGCCGGCGTTACCTCGGCTGCTCGCGACGTGCCCAAGATCCTCCAAATTGCGCTCGCCCTTGCGCGGGCAGCCGCGCGCGAGGATTATCCTGAGAGTTAGAAAGGATTCGCGCCCGTGCGCGTCGCCATATATGCCCGATATAGCTCCGACCTGCAGGACGCCCGTTCGATCGGCGACCAGGTCGCATTAGCCCGCGAGCGCGCCGGCCGTGAAGGCTGGCGCATCGTCGCCGAATTCAGCGACGCCGCGATTTCCGGCTCGAGCCTGCACAATCGACCAGGTCTTTCGCAATTGCTCGCCGGCGCCGACGCCGGCGCCTTCGATGCCGTGTTGACGGAAAGTCTCGATCGCGTGTCGCGCGACCTCGAGGATATGGCCGGCATTTATAAACGGCTGTCATTCCGCGGCGTTAAAATCATCACCCTCGCCGACGGCGAGGTCGGCAAAATGCACGTCGGCCTCAAAGGCCTGATCGCGGCAATGTACCTCGACGACCTGGCGCAAAAGACCAAACGCGGCCAGGCCGGCCGAGCCCGCGCCGGCCGGATCCCTGGCGGTCGATCCTATGGTTACGACGTTGTCCGCGACGGCAGCGACGACCGCGGCCGGCGCACCATCAATGAGGCCGAGGCCGCGATCGTGCGCCGGATCTTTGAGGACTACGCCGCCGGCGCCTCGCCGCTGCAGATCGTCAAGCGGCTTAACGCCGAAACCGTGCGGCCGCCGCGCGGCCAGCGTTGGAACTCATCCGCCTTAAACGGCAACCCGGCCCGGCAAAACGGGATCCTTGCGAATGAGCTTTATGTTGGCGTGATCGTTTATAATCGACAGAGCTTTGTGAAGGATCCAAACACCGGCAAGCGCCAGGCGCGGCTTAACTCAAAAAAAGAATGGATCCGCGCCGAGGTTCCAGAACTGCGGATCGTGCCGGCTGATTTGTGGACTGCGGCCCAGGCACGCCGTGCCGCGGCCGCAACAGGGCCGCAGTTGTTTCGCCACAACCGCCGGCCGCGCCGGTTGCTGTCCGGTTTGCTCCGGTGCGCCTCTTGCGGCGGATCCTATGTCGTCAAGACGCAAAGTTATTTCGGCTGCTCGACGGTGACGAATTCCGGCGCCTGCGACAATCGCCGGCAAGTGTCGATCGACGAAATCGAAAATCGCGTGCTCAATGCTCTGCGGATCCATTTGCTCGAGCCTGACGTCGTCGCGGCCGCGGTCGAAGCCTATCGCCTCGAGCGCGAGCGCCTGGCCGCCGCGCGGCGACGCGGCGAGCACGACACGCGCCGCGAGCTCGCCGAGCTCGAGCGAAAAATTGCACGCCTGGTTGAGTGCGATCGAAAACGGCGACGACGAGGCGGCCGTTTTGGCGCGCCGGCTGCGCGAGCTCGCGGTGAGAAAAACCGCGCTCGAGGCAACCCTGCCGGCGAAAGGCGACGACGTCGTCGCCCTGCACCCGCGCGCCGCCGAGCAGTATCGGAACAAGGTTGCAAACCTGCGCACCGCCCTGCAGGCCGGCCAGGCCGGCAACGACGAGGCAATCGCGCTCGTGCGCGCCTTGATCACGGAAATCCGGGTCATCCCGACGCCGCGAGGTTCCGCCGTCGAGCTCGAGGTTTCCGGCGATCTGGCCGCGCTGCTGGCGCTAGGACAGGCCGCCGGCGTTGGTGAAACCGCCATTACTGTTCAGGCGGTTGCGGGGGCAGGATTTGAACCTACGACCTTCAGGTTATGAGCCTGACGAGCTACCGGGCTGCTCCACCCCGCGTCACCAACGTGTGCGCTGATATCGGCGGCTGTATAAAAGCCGCGCACAGTATCGAACAAATCGCTCTAGCATTCATCCGAAACAAAAACCGCCCTGCGAGGGCGGCCCGATAACCGCGTCTATAGCATGAAATTCCCGCCTGTGAAGAGTGTCCGCGCACCTTTTTCCATAACCCGCAACGTGAAGCGCCGGGAGGGACGCCGAAGCGGCCCGCCCAGCTGGCAATTCGGCACGATTTCCATGGTTTCCATGCGGGATCGCTGTTGCACTAAATTCGGTGAACTTCCGTATCCCGGCCACATCGTGTAGAAGCCCAAGTGCGCGCCACTCCCGACGGCTCGAAGTCTTCTCTGCATCTTCAATTGCGCCGCAGCCAGTGCCCGGTCCCTTGGTCAAGAACGCCGTTCTAGATGGCCTCAAAGCCCGCCTCGCACCAGACACGGACTTCCGATCCGGCGACCGCAGACGGGCGGCTCGACGAAACGTTCGTGCTGCTCGACAATAGCTCGGGTAAGGGCCCGCCGTCGCTGCTGTTCACATCGCCCATTGAAATCATTCGCGCCGATGAGCCGCAGGACGTGGCGGATGCGTTGCGCCGTCTTGAAGCGGGGATCGAGGCGGGATGCCACGTCGCGGGGTTCTTCGCCTATGAACTCGGATATGTCGTCGAGCCCAAGCTCGCTGGGCTCATTCCGCGCAACCGCTCGCTACCGCTGCTCTGGTTCGGCCTCTACAAGTCGCCTGAAGAGATGGGCGAAACCGAGGTCGACGGATGGCTATCCACCCACACGCGTAGCGGCAGCTACCAGTTCACCAACGTTAGCCGCGCGTGGGACGAGGCGGACTATGTCAGCCGTTTCGCCAAGGTGCAGGAGAAGATCCGCGCCGGCGACATCTATCAGATGAATTTGACCTTCAAGGCCCGCTTCCGCCTAGCGGGCTCACCGCTCACCTTTTACCGCGACCTGCGCCAGCGCCAGCGCGTTGGCTACGGCGGCATCGTGGATACGGGCGAGGCGACGATACTGTCGGCAAGTCCGGAGCTTTTCATCGAGAAACATGGACGCACGATCGAAACACGGCCCATGAAGGGGACCGCACCGCGGGCGGGAACGCCGGCAGCCGACAGTGAAGCCCGGCGCGTTCTTTCGACGGACGTAAAGCAGCGCGCCGAGAACCTCATGATCGTCGACCTGATGAGAAACGACATCGGCCGCATATCGGAGGTCGGCAGTGTCTCGGTGACCGACCTCTTCACGGTCGAGACGTTCCGGACGTTGCATCAGATGACGTCGGGCGTGCGCGCAACCTTAAGGCCGGATGTTGGTCTTACGGACCTGCTGGCTGCGATCTTTCCGCCAGGCTCGGTCATCGGGGCACCCAAGATCCGCGCTATGGAGCTGATCGCAGAATATGAGACGGAGCCGCGGGGCCATTATTGTGGGGCGATCGGCTATTTCGCGCCGGGCGGCGAGGCCTTGTTCAATGTCGCAATTCGTTCGCCGGTCATCTTCCGGGACGGCCGGGGGGAAATGGGCATCGGATCAGGCGTTGTCTTCGACTCGCAAGGGGCGAAGGAATACGCCGAATGCCTGCTGAAGATGAAATTCCTCACCGACCCGCCGAAGTCGTTCGAGCTCATAGAGACGCTTTTGTGGGATCAGCGTGATGGCTATTGGCTGCTCGATGGCCACCTGGCGCGACTTGCCGCCTCTGCGCGCTATTTCAATTTTGCCTACGACGAGGCCGCCGTGCGGGAAGCTTTGCGCGCAGAGGCCGCCAAGCACACGTCCGGCCGCGCGCGAGTTCGCTTGCTGCTCGGTGAAAAAGGGGCGCTCACGATCACTTCGACAGCGCTGGGGCCGCGCGATCCCATGGCCGTGATGCGGTATGTCGTATCTCCGACGCGGCTGGACAGCACCGACGCCTTCCTCTTTCACAAGACCACGCGGCGCGAACTCTACGACAGTGAATGGCAGCACTACTCCGACACCGTGGGCGCGGACGAAGTGGTGTATCTCAACGAGCGCGGAGATCTCGCGGAGGGTAGCCGGACCACGATCTTCGTCGAGCGGAGCGGTGCGCTACTGACACCGCCGCTTGCCTGCGGCCTGCTGCCGGGCGTGCTGCGTGACGAACTCATCAGTTCGGGAAAAGCAACCGAGGCCATTCTCCACCTCGAAGATATGATGAGCGGCGATCGCGTGTTTCTGGGGAACTCGGTGAGAGGCCTTGTGCGCGCCGTGCCGCTTGAGCAGTCCTCCGGACAGGCCGCCTGAAGCGACTTGTGGCGTTCGCGTTGCCCTTAGTTCGCCTCGCCCTGAGGCGCTGCTCCAGGCATCACCACGGACACCGTCTTGTCCTGCTTGCGATCCAGAGCGGTGACCAGGAATGCACCGGCCGCGAAGGTCAACGCAAGCGCGATGCCGATCTCTCTACGCAGGCGCCGAGCGCGTAATTTGAGGTCTTGCATCTCATCAGCCCCTTACTTGTCGAAAGCATGATTGAAACAGAGGCCGAGTGCGACGCCAGTGCACCGTCTGCCGCGCGTCAGATCGGCACATCAATCGACGCGAGCATTTCGCAATGCGAAGAAAACGTGGGTGCGGCGCCCGTGTGATCACAAGCCCCGCATCGTGCATCCGAGAACGAGCACGAACTGGGCCACGAGCAGGGCCCAAAAGCCGCCTGCTTCCTTCAGGAACGGGATGTCCGCCTTGAAGAAAATCGTGAACAGCACGGCCATAGTCAGAATGACCGAGAGCATAAACGTCAGGATGCTCGGTGCCTTCAGTCCCATATGTCTATCCCCCTTGAAAGCCATAGCCTGTGCTCCCCTCTGACCCCACCTAGGTAGGCCCCAGCAACTTCACAAAGACTCGGTGCCGCACGGGGTTATAGCAGGGAGGCAAAGCCATGACACCGACGCGGAAACAAGTGTGTGGGAAACTTTCAGCGCTCTGACCACATAGGCCCCAAGGCAAAGGTGATTCAGGCTGTTAACATGGCTTCAGGCCGTCGCCTGGCGGCGCGGAAACAACAGTCGGCGCATCAGAAGCAGCAGGAGCAAGGCCGCGACGAGGCCCGCGATCGCCGCTGCGGGGTGCTTGGACCAGATCAGCAGGGGATTTATGCGGCCTTCCCAGGCCAACCGGAGATCGTCGGCGATGCGCTGGGGGCCGCCCTCTGTAGAGGGACGCAACATCATCGACACCGCCGCTGCCTGATCGGTGCTCGAGACAATGGCGTCCCGGACCCTGTCCGACGACAGGATCAGCATCTTTTCCGGAGCTTGCGCGATCGCATCTAGAACCTGAGACCGCGGGGCGGAGGCGAGACCTGTCAGATAGCCCTTGAGGGCGAGCAATTCAGCTTCGCTGAGCCCCCGCGCGAGCTTTGCCAGCTTGTCTGGTGGCAATTCGAACAGTGTATCGCGCACGGGCCGGTCGAGGGCGGCGATCCGGCCGATAGCCAACCGGTTCTCGAGCGCAAGGATCCGCTCGAGCTCGACATGAGTGAACGTGTCGGGTGGCCCGCGCCGGTAGATCTCGTTCTCGATCACCTGAGGCAACAAATCGCCCGCGAGGGCATTCCAGCTGATCGCCTGGTCCACGGAACGCGTCTCGCGCGCGATTGTCATGGCGGGTTCGGGCAGCGTGTGGACCGCTTGCCGCAGGGTGCCGTTTTCCAACCGCTTCAAGATGCCGGCTTCGCCTTCAGAAGCGAGGAGCAGGGCGGTTACCTCGTCGAGGCGGGCAAACTGTGCCGGTTGGACAAGGTCGAGAAAGGACTTGAAGCTGGCATTTCGCGACGCGATGTCGAGTGCTGCCGCATGTGCGCGGCGGAACTCATGCCAGATCTCGACGATGCGGTCCGCCGACTTGGCGGCGATCTCCTTGACGTGCACGTCGATCTGCTCGGCGATCGACTTGGCCAGCTCTTCGCGCACCTTCTCTTTGCTCTCGCTGGACTTCATCTCACCGGCGATGATGGGCAGCACACCGTTGCGAAGTTCCCAGATATCCTTTGCGATGAGGACGAGGCCGACGCCGCCGGCAACCACCGAGACCAGCCGTGACAACACGCTGCCTGCTATGCGCTGACCAACGCGCTGGGCCATGTTGGCAAGCTGCTTTCGCATAAGCAGGATGGCGGCTCCCGCCATGCCCTGGCCAGACTGCCGCAGCACCGCTTCGGGCGAAACCGAAGCCCCCTTGCCGGCACCCATCGTAAATTCACGGGAGGCATCGCCCGACACGATGCCGGCGACCGTATCGCCATAGCGGGGACCGATGAATGCCTTGAGGCAACGGATGGCGGGACTTGCCGCGTCTTCGGTGGCTTCCTCGACGCGGCGTCCGACTTCGTTGCCGACGCCGGTTGCCAGATCCTCGATCGCTGCCTTGACCGCCTCCGAGCGGTAGACACGCTCGGCGACGGCGACCGCCAGCTCCTGAGCCTTGCTCTTATCGGCCAGCGACTGGATCAGCGTGCCCCAACTCGTCTCGTCGCGCACCTCGGCGATCGCGAGTTCGACGCGCTTGTTGAGAATGTCGTCGAAGCCGATGCGGCGCCATTCGTCGGCAACGGCGGCATTGTAATCGACGCCGGAAAGGCCATCCCGCAGGGCCTGGGTTGTGATCGCTTCGATGGCCTGCCGGAAGCCGGACTCGTCAACCGATTGGCACAATTCGTAGTCGATCCGCTGGGACGTCGCCGTTACCGCTCCGGCCAGCACCGGCGCCGCGTGGTCCAACAAAAGAACGGCGCTTAACGCAATCGCGACGGCAGGGCGGAACCTATTCAACTCTAGCCTCGTTCCTCAGTCAGCGTTTTGGGGCACCGCCGGGCAGCTTCTTTTACCAAGTTAAATTTAGTGGGCGGAAGTGGCGAGACAAATGCAAGTGGATTGGGCGATATACTTTGTTGCGGTCTCATCTATGTGGCGCCGCTAGCTCTTTCTTCAGCTTCGTTCGCCAATCTGCGCGCGAGAGATAGAGCGCGACAGGGCCATGCACACACAAACGGGCGCTTTGCTGCGGGCACATCCGGGGTTGCCACCACAATTCTGCCTTATCGCGCTAGCGCCCAAAGTTTCGGAGACAACGTCGACGGCCCATCTAGAGGCTGCTAAAAACAAGTTAAAACAAGAGCTTGGCTGTTTTCCGTGGAGCTTGCCCAACGTTTTGGCTGGTTGCGGCACCCTGACCCATAGGCAGAAGGGGGCGAGTAACGGCAACTTGGCGCGGTTCGTGTTGCGTTGCAGCATATGCCGAATGAGCATTGCGGCTGCAATCGCGCCTCCAGACTTGCGATGGCGTGCAAACGCCGATCGGCATCTATCGAAGCAGCAAGGTGTTTCACTTCGAATACGGCATTGGCAGCGTTTCGTGCGTCGCATTGAGGCAGCTGCCAAAGAAGCTCTTGGCTTTCGCGGCGCAATGAGCTTTATTGAATTGGTACAGAGTACGAGCGGGCGTGGCTATCTACATGAATAACAAAGATAAAATAAAAGGGTTCCGGGGTAGTCTGGTTATTCCAGGCGGTCGCGTCGGTATCCTTTTGATCCACAGTCTTGGCGGCATCCCGATCGAACTTCGGTTCGTGGCGCAGGGTCTCGCGCGGCAGGGATACACCGTCTACTGTCCTCTGCTGCCGGGTCTTGGCGGCGGTACGGACGTCTCTGGTCTGTCGACTTGGGAGGATTGGTACAATGCCGTCGAGATCGCGCACGACGAACTCAAGGTGCGCTGCGACGTGGTTCTCGTCGGTGGCCTTTCCGCCGGTGCAATGCTAGCGCTGAGGCTTGCCCGTGAGCGGCCTGAGCAGGTTCAAGGTTTGATGTTATTCGCGCCGACGATCTGGCCGAACGGCTGGGCGATACCTTGGACATTCAATTTGTTCAAGATCGTCCATCAGAAGTGGTTCGCGCGACTGTTCCACTTCCGCCAGCGTGCGCCCTACGGCATCAAGGATGAGCGCATCCGCAACTTTGTGATCGAGAGCTTCAAGAACGAAGGCCGGCCGATGGAAGACCTGTTTGGACGCGGCGGCGGTCTTGTGTTCGAGTTTAAGCAGCTTGCGAAGGACGTGCGCCGTAGCCTCGGCCGCATCCGGCAGGCGACGGCCATCTTCCATCCCCGTCAGGATGACCAGAGCTCGCTTCACAACGCGCTGGTCCTTCAGAAGGAACTGGCAGGTCCGGTTGAGGTGACGGTTCTGGACGACTGCTACCATATGGTGACGCTCGACCGGCAGCGGCAGGTGGTCGTCGATCGCTCGATCGAGTTTGCCGCGCGGCTGACGCAGAGCCTCGAAGAGAAGTCGGCCCTGCGCGGTGCCCTCAAGGGCGTTGCCGAGTAGTCAGCGGCTCGTTCGCGTTCACTGAAAAATGCCGCTGGCATTTTTGGTGCCGGCGGTGTGCCTGCGGCCATGGTCTGGGCCGTGCGGGCGATTAGTCCGCGGCGTCGGGCGCCAAATTCTTCTGAGGCGGTTGAGGCGGTGTCGCCGGCTTCGGCGGCGACTTCAACTTGGGAACTTCTGCGGCTTCGGCGCTGCCGACTGTACTCTTGGCGCCTGCCGGTTTGCTGCCGGAATCCTTGGCTGACACCGTTTTCGATGCCGGCGTCTTGGGGGTGACCTTAGCACCGTCTTTGCTGTCGGTCTTCCCGCTTACCGTGGGCGGCGCGCCGGCCGGGCCGGTCGCCGATCTGGGGGCGGCGTCACAGCGCGGGAGGCCCTCCTCGGCGCGGGTCCAGACGAACGTCCTGCTGAACAGCTTGATGCCCTTGTAGCCGACGACCTGGAGCTTCTCGGGCGACACCGCCTGTACGGCCACGTCATATGCCTCGCCCTTGTTGGGATCATAGATCCACCCCCCATCCCAGCCGCCTTCGGGCAAGCGCTGCAGATTGCCGAGGACGGACAAGCCGCAGATCGGCCGGTTGCGCTTTTCGGGTGAAGGATTGTAACGGTCGCGGAGCGGCTTGCCTTCTGCGTTAACAAGGCTTTCCAGCCAGACGATACGGCCGCACAAGCGGTCACCGCACGGCTGGATCTCCACCGCTCCCTTGCCGCTATGGTCGATCCAAGTGCCGACCTCCGGCAATTGACCAGCCGCCGACGCGCTCATCGCCGCCGCTATCAGAATGCCGGTGGCAGCAGCACCAGCGGCCGCTGTCTGAGTGGATTTTCGGAGCCAATTCATCGAACACATGCTGGGTTTTGTTGTCGCATCGGCGTCCATAGTCGCGGAAAGAGGCAAAAACAGGGACTTAGTATTACGGATAAAATGTCATGTGACACTTCGCGGAGGTCCAATCACGCTCGATCTATCATTATTCGGCCAAAGCGTTTTGATCTTCTTGGCTTAAGCTCGCAGAATTGGTTATCTCATCAGACGTGCGTGAGAAGACCGAAACGAGGTCGATACCTGGAGCGCCGCGAGTGTCTCTCCGCTCGCCAAGGCGGATACATTTTCGAGACTGGCCGGCGGTCTCGGGCTTAGGAACAAACGTCCTCACGGCAGACATAAGGCGAACGTGGCAGAACCATGATTCTCACACTCGCATTCCGCAACCTGTTCCATGATCGAATCCGGCTTGCGGTGACGCTGATCGGAATTCTTTTCTCGATCGTCCTGGTGGCCGTGCAACTCGGTCTCTACCTGGGATCGAGCCGCATGATCACGAACATGATCGAACGATCGCATAGCGATTTGTGGATCACGGCTTTCGGCGCCAAGTCGTTCGAAGAGGGCGGCATTCTGCTGACGCCGCGGGAACGTCATCAGGCACTGGCGACGCCAGGTGTGAAAGCGGTCATTCCGATGATTTCAGCGTTTGCCGAATGGCGCAAGCCCGGTGGCGGCTCGACGCGCGTCGCCGTCGTCGGCATCGACGCCGAGGATGGCGGTCTGGCGCCCTGGAACCTTATTCAGGGCACTTGGGACGATATTCGCGCGCCTGACGCCATTGCCGTGGACAAGTCCTACCTCAAGGACCTTGGCATCACCGGTCTCGGCGACACCGCCCAGATCGCCGCAAGCAGAGTGAGGGTTCGCGCCATCACCGACGGCATCCGTTCTTTCACGCAGTCGCCCTACGTGTTCACGACCCTGTCGAGGGCGCGCAACCTGATGAACCTCGACGGCGAAAAGGGTGACAAAAGCACGTTTCTGCTCGTGCAGCTCGAGCCCGGCGCCGATGTGAAGACGGTCCAGGAGGACCTGCGCCGACGGCTCGATGGCACGGAAGTTCTGACCAAAGTCGAGTTCCGCGATCGCAGCCTGACCCAGTGGCTGTTCAAGACCGGCGCCGGCATTGCGCTGATCGGCGGCGCCTTCCTCGGCATTCTCGTCGGCACCGTCATCGTGGCCCAGACGCTTTATTCCAGCACGAAGGATCACATCCACGAGTTCGCCACTCTACGTGCGCTGGGATCTTCCTCAGGCTACATCCACAAGGTGATCCTGGCCCAGGCCGGGATGAGCGCCGTCATCGGCTATGTGCTCGGCATGACGATCGCCTTCGGGGTATTGCTGCTGAGCCGTAATTCGCCGTTGCCGCTCGTCATGACGCCGGGCTTGGCGTTCTGGCTGTTCGCTCTCACCTTATGCATGTGCGCCATCTCGGCGGTGTCGGCGATCATGAAGGTAACCAAGATCGATCCTGCAACGGTATTCAACAGATGAGCGATACCCCGGTTCTCGACGCCCAAGACGTCGTTAAGGAGCTTGGCAAGGGTGCCGGAAAGGTGCTCGCGCTGAAGGGCGTCGATCTCAAGCTTTTCCCGGGCGAACTGACCCTTCTTATGGGCCCCTCGGGCTCGGGCAAGACGACGCTTCTGTCGATCCTCGGCTGCATCCTGACGCCGACGTCGGGCACCATCAAGATCGCAGGACACGACACCGCCGGCCTGTCGCCGAATCAGCTGGCCGAACTGCGCCGGCAGCACATCGGGTTCATATTCCAGTCCTACAACCTGTTCCCGACGCTGAACGCGCTCGAGAACGTCCGCATCGCGCTCGACGTTCTGGGCCAGAAGGGTTATCCGGCCGCCGCGCGCGCCGAGGAAGTTTTGCGCGAGGTCGGGCTGGGGCACCGCCTGCAAAACTATCCAGGCAACCTCTCAGGTGGTGAGCAGCAGCGCGTTGCGGTGGCGCGCGCCATCGCGTCCTCGCCGTCGATCGTTCTCGCCGACGAGCCAACCGCAGCGCTCGATACCGAGAATGGCCATGCGGTGATGGCGCTCCTAGCGCGCATCGCCAAGGACCAGCTCCGGAGCGTGCTGGCCGTGACGCACGATCCGAGAACCCTGCCGTACGCCGATCGCGTCATCACGATCGAGGATGGCAAGATCGTCGGCGAAACACGGCGGCCAGAGGGCGTCGATAGCCCCGAAGTGACTGATCTGAGCAAGAAGAGGCGGAAAGTGCATGGTTAAGGTCGATCCAACCATCCAGACGCTGACGGTCGCGGGCATCATCGCGATCGCCATCAGCGCGCTGTTGAACATGACGGTCAGCTCCCACAGCGGCGATAACGCAACGGCACAGCAGGCGGCAGTTACCGCGAACGCGCCGGCGGCCGACACCCCGCGCGGCCAGTGGGCGGCATCCGCGACCGGCCGCGTCGAGCCCAAGGACGGAGAAGTGCGTATCGTTGCGCCGGCGGCCAGCGAAATCATGGAAGTCACCGTCAAGGCAAACGACAAGGTGGAGGCTGGAGACCTTCTGGTTCGCCTCGATGACGAGGATATCTGGGCGAAACTGCGTGCCGCTGAAGCCGAAGAGGCCGTCCGCGTTCGCGAGCGTGACGAGGAACCGGCCGCCAAGGGTCTGGCCGAGGACCGCCGCACGGCCGAAGATGCGCTGGCTGTTGCAGATCGCGATGTATTCCACGCCCGCCTCGATCTCGATGACGAGGCGGCCGCACGCCGTGCCGGCAGGGGCTCGGACAATGACGTCGCTTCCGCCCGGACCAAAGTCGCGGAGGCCAAAACGAAGGCCGACGCGGCGCGCGTGGCGCTGGCCCAGCTCAACGGCAAGTCGGACATGCCGCTGCCGACGCGCCTCGAATCCTCGCTCACGATCGCCCGCTCCGACGTCAGCCAGGCCGAGACGGCCATCGAGCGTATGCGAATTCGTGCGCCCTTCGGCGGCACGGTTCTGAACGTCTGGGCAAAGATCGGCGAAACCGCCATGCCGAGCCCAGAATCGGCGCTGGTGCTGTTCGGTGACGTATCGTCCCTGCGGGTCCGCACCGAAGTCGAAGAGCGCGACGTCGGCAAGGTGCGTGTCGGTCAGAAGGTGATTGTGCGCGCCGACGCTTTTCCGGGGCGTGATTTCGAGGGCGCGGTTACGTCGCTGGCGCCGGCATTGGGGCCGCCGCGCATCCTTTCGCGCGGTCCGCGCCGGCCGAACGACATCGAAGTGCTCGAGGTCATGGTGTCACTCGACGGCCAGCCTGATCTTTTGACGGGCATGCGTGTCGACGTTTTCTTCCGCAACGACGCCACAGGGTCGATCACGCCGGCAAAGACGAACTGATCTAGACGGTCGCAAAAAAGAAAGCGCGGGACCGTACGGTCCCGCGCTTTTTCATGTGCACGTGACGCCGATGTACGAGTGAGCCGCTTATGCCGACGCAGAGCGAGCCGTGGCATCGATGTATTGCGTGAGTTTGGCGTCCATGCCTAGCTGCCGGGCGAGTTCTCCCAGAAAGGCGGTTTCCGCCGGGGAATCGACGTCAATCGCCACCCGGGCCGCGGTGTACAGCTGCATCGCCTGTTCCTGGGTGCGCACGGCAGCGGAAAGGTCGGCGGGTGTCGCCGGGTTCTGCAACTCGGCGTTGATGAAGATCTTCGCCTCAGGTGTCAGACCGCCGCTCTGTTCGAGTGCGCCATGGATGCGTGACTTCTCGTTTTCGTCGATGCGGCCATCGGCGGCGGACGCGCCGATCATCGCGCGGAGGAGCAGCGTTGCATCTTCGTTGGTCATGGCTTCGGGTTCGTAGCCCGATCCCGCGGGCGCCGCCGCCAGCGACGACGCGCCTGTTATGAGCGGCTTTCCGGCCTGATAGTTCTGCAGCGCCTTGTAGGCGAGGCCGCCAATCAGCGCGAGCGCGCCAATCTGGGCCGCGCCGCCGAGCAGACCGCGCCCGGTGCGCGTGCCGAGTAGGATGCCGCCGAGCCCGCCCGCGGCCGCTCCCGCCGCCATCTGGTTGTTGGCGATTAGGTCCTTGATCTTTGCGATCAGATCTTCGGGCGTCTGCCCTCCGGTCGCCTTCGTCAGTATGTCCCGCGCGCCGGTCGCGTCGCTGACGCGGCCTGCACCTTCGCGCGCGCCCTCTGCGGCCTGGGTCAACACCTTGCCGAGAGTGTCGAGGATGCTTCCGGCGCCGCCCTGTCCCAGTTGCGCCGACTGATCCTTGATCTTGCCGAGGATGTCACCGAAATCCGCCGCCCGACGCTGAACCAGAATCCCCAGCCGGACCCGGACCCGAACCGGGTTGGGCCTTCGGCATGATCTGGCGCAACAGATCTTCGAGCCCGCCACCGGTCGTGGTTCCGGGCGCGCCGCTCTCGGCCTGACCGGCGCCGGCGGCGATCTTTCCCAGAATGTCGGCGATGCCGCCACCGCCGCCCTGGCCCGATTGAACGCCCTGCATGATCTGGCCAAAGATATCAGCCAGTCCGCCACCTCCTTGAGCGCTCGGAGCCGCCTGCTGGCGTGCACCTGTCACGATAAATTCAAGAAGCGATTTTGCGTCGAGCATGGGAGCTACTCCGGCTACGGGACAATGCGGCGAACATGTTGGCAGGCGCCACGCCAAGTACAAGGGGCCAGAGCGGCTAAATCATTCTGCCGCGAGAGGACGTCGAACCGGTGCGGCGGCTGCGTTGTCCCGGGGCGGAGGCATCGGATGCGCGCTCGAAGGCTCTTGTTCCGGGGTCTCTTGCTCGGCCTCGCCTTTGCCGACCAGTGGCGAGAATACGCGGCTCACCACATTCGAAAGGTCGTCCATCACGGTAAAGAACGACGGGACGAACACGAGCGACAAAACGGTCGAAACGATAAGGCCGCCGATGACGGCAATCGCCATCGGTGCGCGGAACTCGCCGCCGTCGCCCAATGCATAGGCGCTGGGCAGCATTCCGGCTGCCATGGCGATCGTGGTCATGACGATCGGGCGTGCACGCTTGCGGCCGGCTTCAAGAAGGGCCGTCGTGCGGTCGGTGCCGCGCGCGATCTCCTCCACGGCGAAGTCCACGAGCATGATCGCATTCTTGGTCACGATGCCCATCAGCATCAGCAGTCCGATGTAGATGGGCATGCTGACCGGGTTGTTAGTTACAAGAAGGGCCGCGACGACGCCGCCGAACGACAACGGTAGCGATAGCAGGATCGTGATCGGCTGAAAGACGCTGCCAAACAGCAGGATCAGGACGCCGAGCACGATCATGAGACCCGTACCCATGGCATTGATGAAGCCCGTCGCAACCTCGTCCTGGATTTCGGCGTCGCCCGACGGTTGGGTGCGAACACCGGCTGGCAAGCCCTGCTTGTTGACGGCTTCCTGGAACTTCTCGCGCGCCGTGCCGAGCGCGAAGCCGCGCACGAGGTCGGCGCCGATTTCGGCGCGCCGTTCGCGGTCGTAGCGGTCGATAGAGCTGGGCCCGCGTCCGAAAGTGACGTCGGCGACCGCCGACAACGGGATGGCGGTGCCGGCGGCATTGTTAACGCGCAAGGTCTCGATGCGTTGCAGGTTCTCGCGGGCGCTTTCCTCGATCTGGACGCGAATCGGGATTAGCCGGTCGCCGGCATTGAACTTCGCGAGGTTGGCGCCGACGTCGCCGATCGTGGCGACGCGTAGGGTCTCGGCGATCTGCTCGGGAGTTACTCCGAGGTTAGCCGCCTTGTCGAGCTTGGGCGTGACGCGGATTTCGGGCCTGTCGAGCGCCGCCTTGGACGCGATGTTGAAGAAGCCAGGCACCTGGCGCAGGCCGGTTTCGATGCGCGCGACGGCTTCCTGCAAGGCGTCGCCATCCCGAGACAGGATCGAGAACGAAAGTTCGCGCTCGCCGCGCTCGTTGACGAACCAGGCGCGGACGTCGGGGATGTCGGCGATCCGATCCGCGATGACGAGCTTCATATCCTTCTGTTTGATGCTGCGCTCGGACTTGGGCACGAGGCGCACGGTGATGCCGGCGCGGCGCACCTCGAGCTGGCCAGTCGGGGACGTGCCGCCGAGGACGAACACGCTCGTCACTTCGGGAATTTCCATGAGTGATTTGGCGATCTTGTCAGTTGTAGCGCGCGTGTCTTCCAGCAGGGAGCCTGGTGGCAGTTCGGCTGAAATCACGATGCGGGAGGTATCTTCGTCGGGAATGAACGACGTCGGCAACAACGACGTCGCATAGATCGAGCCGATGAAGACGGCGACGCCCGCGATCAGCGTCATGAAGCGGTGACGCAGCGTTAACTTCAAGAAGCGGACGTAAGTCCGCATGATAATGCCGCCTTCGAGGTCCTGCGGCGGCACGGGCTTCATCAGGTAGGCGGCCATCATGGGCGTTAAGAGGCGGGCCACCAGCAGGGAGAACAAAACAGCGGCGGCCACCACGAGGCCGAACTGCTTGAAGTACTGACCCGCGACGCCGCCCATGAACGAAACCGGGGCGAAGATCGCGACGATAGTTAAGGTGATCGCGATGACGGCGAGGCCGATCTCGTCGGCGGCTTCCATTGAGGCGCGATAGGGCGATTTACCCATGCGCATGTGGCGGACGATGTTCTCGATCTCCACGATGGCATCGTCGACCAGAATGCCGGTGACAAGCGTGATGGCGAGCAGGCTGACAAGGTTCAAGGAGAACCCCAGCATGCTCATCGCCCAGAACGTGGGGATGGCCGACAGCGGCAGCGCAATGGCCGCGATCAGCGTGGCGCGCCAGTTTTTCAGGAACACGAATACGGTGAGAATCGCGAGTAAGGCGCCTTCGATGAGAGCGGCCATCGCCGCCTTGTAGTTTCCTTCGGTATAGGCGACCGCATCGTCGATTTTGGTCAGCGTCACGTTGGGGTGCGCCGCGGATAACTCCGCAAGTTTTTTCTCAACCACACGCGCGACCGAGATCTCGCTGGCGCCTTTCGAGCGGAAAACTGAGAACGACACCACGGGCTGGGCATCGAGGCGCGCGAACGAGCGCGGCTCGGTTGCATCGTCGATGACGCGGCCGAGTTCGCCCAGGCGGACGTAACGGCCGCCGGCAATGGCGATTTTGGTGTCGGCAAGCTGTTCGACTTCGCGCGCTCCGGCGAGAACGCGGATAGCCTGTTCCTGGCCGCCGACTTCGCCGCGGCCCGAACCGACGTCGACATTGGTGGCGCGCACCTGACGATTAACGTCCGCTGCGGTGATGCCGAGCGCCAGCAACCGGTCTGGATCGAGCAGAATGCGGATCTCGCGGCTGACGCCGCCGTAGCGCTCGACGCGGCCTACGCCCTTGAGGCCCTGCAACTCACGCTTGATGACGTCATCGACATGCCACGATAGCTGCTCGAGTGTCATTCCCGGCGAGACTGCGGCATATGCCAGGATCGCCTGCCCCTCGACGTCGATGCGCTCAACGATCGGTTCGTCGATGGTGCGAGGCAGGTCGGGCCGAATTTTTTCGACGGCGTCTTTGACGTCATTCAAGGCGCGATCGGTATCGACCTCCAGCCGGAATTCGATTGCAGTCGTCGATTGGCCGTCGGTGAGGGTCGATATGACATGCTTGACTCCGTTGATGTTGGCGACGGCGTCCTCGACGAGCTTGGTCACCTGCAATTCAAGTTCGGCGGGTGCCGCGCCTGCCTGGGTGATCGTCACCGATACGAGTGGCACGTCGATGTTGGGAAAGCGCGTGACGGGAAGCGTGCGAAAGCTCATCAGTCCCAGAACGCACAGCACCACGAACAGAAGGATCGCGGGAACGGGTTTTCGGATGGAGTAAGCGGAAAAATTGATCTTACTGCTCATTGAGCCTCGCTGATCTTTTCAGCCGCAGGGCTGACAGGGCGGACTCGGTCGCCATCGCGCAGGAATGTGCCCGCGCGGCTGACGATCATGTCGCCATCCTTCAGTCCTCCAACGATCTCGACGAGGCCGCCCGCCTTGAGGCCGAGCTTCACGTGCCGTGTCTCGACCTTGTCGGTGTCGACAACCTGCACGGTGGCGCCATCAGGGGCGTAACTGACGGCCGTGACGGGGACTGCGAGGCCGTTCGAACGGCCAGCTTCGATGACGCCGGTGGCAAACGCGCCGATGCGCAGCCGTTCATTCTTGCCAATGTAGACGCGCACACGGCCTAGTCGGGCCAGCGGGTCGATCTCGGGAGAGATCAGGCGAACCTTGCCTTCGACGTCGATGTTTCCGGTGACCTTGATCGATGCGGTCTGGCCAACCTTGAGCTTGGCGATCTGGCCTTCCGTCACCTCGGCGTCGAGTTCGACGGCGCCGTCCTTGATGATGCGAAACATCGGTTCGCCGCCAGATCCCATCATTGCGCCGATAGCGATAGCGCCGATTCGCGCCCCGCGGCGGCTGATGATGCCATCGGCCGGCGCCTTCACCTCGGCGTTGCCGAGCTTCCAGTCGAGTTCGCGCCTTTGGGCTTCGATCTGATGTTTCTCGGCTTCCGCCGCGCGCAAACCATCGCGGGCTGCGGCGAGCTGAGCCGTCGCGGTTTGCTCTGCCGCGCGCCGCTGATCGAGTACGCTTTCGGCGAGATAGCCGGACTTGTTGAGCGGCTGGGCGCGTTCGAGTGATGCCTTGGCTTCGCTCAGTCGGGCTTCGACCTCGGTGATTACGCTTTTCGCCTGGGCAATGGCGGCGACGCTGCGTGCCAGCGAGGCTTCGTTCTGGGCGATCTGCGCTTCGAGAGCTTCCGTGACCAGCGTTGCGAGCACTTGGCCTTTCTTGACCTCGTCGCCCTGGTCGACGCGAATATCGAGAACCTTGAGGCCTTCGACCTCGGGGGCGACGGTGATTTCCTCGCGAGCAACGAGCGAACCGGTGACGAGAACCGTTTCGACGAAATCGGCCGGCGCGACGCGGACTACCGAAACGGCGGGAGCGTCGACTTCGGCTGCGTGATGCGACTTCGAGGCCGATTTGCCGTCATGAGCGAAGTGTGAGACGACGCCATTGAGCAAGCCCGTGGCGTAGGCCGCACCGAATGCGCCGACGCCGAACAAGACCATGGTGGTTTTTCTGTTCATGAACGGGCCTCGCGCAGTACGCGGGTTAGGGTACCGGGCTGCGTGCTGGCCGGTTCGATGGGGTTCAGCATCTGACGCACGAGCGCGACGATGGCGGGCATCGTCGACTCGACATCGAAGTCAGTGTCGATGGCTCGGCGCCAGAACATGCCGTCACCCATCACCATGAACACGTTGGCGAGAGTAGGGATGTCCAGCAGCGGCGCGATGCGGCCCTCGTCCTTCATGCGCTGGAACAGTTCCCGAAAGCTGGCATTAACGAAGTTATCGACCGATCGATGGATGTCGCCGACGACCGGATTGCGCGTCGAACTCAACGCCGATCTCGACGCACATCAGCCGCTTATGGGGCGGTTCCTCAACGAAGTAGTGCTCGCCGATCTCTCGAAGAGCTTCAAAGAAGTCGTCGGCCTCGGCAAGCTCGGCAAAGCGCCTCTGGAACTCTCCCCGGTCGCGCTCGGCAATGCCGGCGATCAGGTCGACCTTGGAGTTGAAATAGACGTAGAGTGCGCCTGGGCTGACGGCCGCTTCCTTGCAGATGTCATGCATGGTGGTGGCGTGAAAGCCGGCGCGGGCAAAGCAGCACTCGGCGGCGTCGAGGATATGCTCGCGCCGGGCGCGCTGGGTGTCTGGTTTGAGCTTGGGCATGGTTCTACTTTGATGGCCCTTTTGGGGTATGTTGTGCGATAAAACGAACGTTCGTTCGTGTTTGGATCATTTTCTCGGCGCGGTCAAGAAGAACGATCGTTCGGTTTGCAAGCGGGACATCAAGGGGGCTGAAATGGAAAAGCCATCCCATGGCTTGCTTCGGTGCGCTGCTGACAGAGCCGCTAGGTGCCGGCAGTTCAACGCCGGGTCAAGGGCTCGCCTTACACGGATATCCTGTAAAAATACAAAGTGTTCCGCTCGGACCCGACAAGCATCGCTCCTGTGCATTGGAGGCGCGCGACCAGTTCGAGAAATCGGCCCCGAGGCCGGTCATTTCGCGCACCTTGTGGCGCCAGTTGGCCCGAGCCTTCGTCTTGGCAAGCCACATGAAGCTCGCCGGTTCGCCCCTGGCTTCGACAGCCACGCTGGCGCAGGTTTCGGAATGGGCGGGCGGAGCCGCGAATGCGGCGGCGGCGGTCAGGCCGACAGCGGCAATGATGCGTCGATGAGACATTCAGTAATGATTCCGGTTTTAGTAGCCGTTCTCGCTAACTCCAGGACCGCACCTTGCCTGCATAGCGCAAGCGGCGTGCGCCGTGCAGCTGCGCGTGCTGCTAGAACTGCATGATCCAGTTGACGGTCGCATAGGGTGCAAACTCGTAATCGCTCAAATCGTCAAAGCAGTCGCGCTGCACTCCGACAAATTTCGCCGCCATTTGATTCATTCAGGAGGCGGTCAAAATAAAGATCAATATCAACCTTAGATATAAATTAATATATTTTATAAAATCTAAGATTGTTGATGTGCGTCATCTGAATGCTGGGAAAAAGATGTCATATAGAAAATAGTGAACCTCGTTTGACATGCGTTCACCAAGTCTTGCAGTGCGTGGCCGGACTGTTAATGTTATGGCCGCAAAAAAAACGAAGGCGCACGCGACCAGTGGAGTCGCGCAAGCGCCGAGCACAAACTTTGGGAGGTTGAAGTATGAGCACGTATCCGGGATATGACCACAAGCCTTCGCCTGCGATCGTTTTTCCTCTCCAAGTCTATTTTTCTGCGATGGACCAGGTTTCGCAGGGCATGGGCCCCTTGAAGTCGCTCGCCCGCACGCCACTCGAAATGATGAGCTTCGCAAGCCAGCGTGCCCAGGCCTACATCGATATTCCCGCCCGCATGGGTTACTGCCGGACACCCAGCGACTTGCTGCGCGAGCAGACCCGCTTCTGGCAGGTGGCCTGCGATCAATACGCGGAATGCTCTCGCCGCCTGACCGAGAGTTGGCTGCAAGCCCTTATCCCGGCTCCCGGCCTTGCCATGCCCGAACCGAGCCAGGCCTCCAAGCGGCCGTCGCATGATTACGTGGCGGTTGTGCCATCGGCGCCAAGCAGCCAGGACGCCGCCCAAGGACGCCGTAGGGCTTTGAGTGCCGCCTGACCGCCCAGGTGCAAGCCTGATTTCAAAGCCCGCGCGCCGTCAACGTCGCGGGCTTTGTTGCAAATGGACTATGTCGTTCAGTTGAGTGCCGCCAGGGCGTCGCCGAACCCGTTGAGCGACAGAGGAATGCCGATGCCCGCTTCTTCGGTCTGGAAGATGATGAATATGGCGGTTTTGCCGGTTTTCAGCTGGTCAATGAGCTTGTCTTCGACCGTGACCTGGGCGTAGCAGGCGAACGAATGGCAGCGCAGGAACGGCGCGTGGCCGACATCGGCATCGTCGATCTTGAGTCCGATCCCCGGTGGCAACAGGACGCCGAGCGGCGCGAATACGCGCAGCACGCGCGTGCCGTTCGAAAACTTTTGAAAGTAGACCGTCAGTCCGACGTTGTTGCGATCCTCGGCGGTCACGCTCTGGACCAGCGCACAGACTTCGTTTTTGGCGCCTGGAGGAGGCGGTTTGCACACGACCTGCCAATCGCCGTGTTGAGCGCGAACGGTTCCGTCGGCGGCTTCGGGCGGCTTGGCAGGCGCGTCCTGGGCGCGCGCCCCCTCATCGCTGGCGGGTGCCAAGATGAACGGAATGCACACAGCCAACGCCAAAACGGCGGCGCGTGGCAGTAGGCGTCGAGAGTTGTGGATGCGGACTGATGGCATCGCGACTTTTGTTCCTGAGGTTGTGACAGAGGCACCGGCGTTCGGTTTCACGAGTGGGCTTCAGCACCAGCGGGTCTCCCACAAAGTGAAGCCGAGACACGCTTGCGGAAATGCCGCGCCTCCTGCCGCCGGACGGCCGAAAGTCTTAGCGGACGCACAACGAAGTTATCCTGTCGCCAACGAAAGCGGCCAAATCAGGTCCGGCGGCCGTTCCCGCGATGGGGTGCGTGGATGAAGCATGACTAGCGCGATCAAACACCGAAGATGATTGGCAATATCAACTATAAGATTCAGCGCTTAAAACTTGACTTGCGATCAAAAAGACGATTGAGCTTTCGCCCAGTGAAGGTACATCCGCAAGTGTGGACATGTTGGACTAATTGCCTAGGGATACGCTGGCTCGTCTGATGTCAGCAATGGTGCAGCGCTTCCAGAAAGCGCTATCGCCGCTTGCGCCTGTCGAAGTCTGAGAGTCGAAGCCGGAGCCAATCAGCCGGCGAGAATAGGGGAGCCGTGAATGCCCACTTCGTTACTTCGTCGCGCGCTGCGTGGAGTTGCATTTGCTCCAGCAGCGCTGCTGCTGATTGCCACGTCGGCCATGGCCGACGGCACCGGCATCGGGCAACCCGCACCGGGTCAGATGGGTATGCAGGCGGCGGTCACCCCTGTCGCGCATGAAATCCACGCCTTCTACGATGTGGCGAACGTGATCATCATCGCGATCGCCGTATTCGTCCTGATCCTGCTGCTCTACGTGATGTACCGGTTCCGCGAGTCGGCCAATCCGACCCCGTCGCGGACCACGCACAACACTCTGCTGGAAGTAGCCTGGACCGTCATCCCGATCTTCATTCTCGTTGCCCTGGCGATTCCCTCGTTCAAGCTGCTGATGCTCCAGTACGACTATGCCAACCACAAGGCCGACCTGACGATCAAGGCAACCGGCAATGCCTGGTTCTGGGAACACACCTATCCGGACCAGGGCGGCTTCACCATCACCTCGAATATTCTCTCGGATGAGGAAGTGGCTGACTTGAACAAGAAGGGTGTCCCGGCTCCCCGTCTTCTTTCGGTCGATAACTACATCGCCGTTCCCGTCAACAAGACGGTCCACGTTCTCGTCACCTCGAATGACGTGATCCATAACTGGACCATTCCGTCGTTCGGCTCGAAGGTCGACGCCGTTCCGGGTCGCGTGACCTCGACCTGGTTCAAGGCGGAAAAAGAAGGCGCGTTCTACGGTCAGTGCTCGGAGCTGTGCGGCATGAACCACGCGTTTATGCCCATCGGCATCCGCGTGGTGAGCGAGCAGGTCTTCAACGACTGGGCTGCGGCCTTGCAGGCCAAGGACCGCAAGAAGGCTAAGGAGATCATGGACAAGGTCGCTCTGGAACAAGCGGGCGTGAAGACGGTGGCGAACTCGGCGCAGTAGCGCGCCCGCCCGTCACGGCACTCAAGGTCGCGGCGCACAATCCTCGACCTCCGGAGCCAAGCGCTCAAAACCCAATTCGAGATCGAAGGCTGAACACCATGGGTAGCACGGCATACGCACACGACGATCACGACCACGCGCCCCAATTTTTCTCGCGCTGGTTCCTTTCCACGAACCACAAAGACATTGGCACGATGTACCTGATCTTTGCGATCTTCGCAGGTCTGATCGGCGGTGGCCTGTCGGTTGCGATGCGCATGGAACTGCAGGAGCCGGGCCTGCAGTATTTCACCAACCCGCACATGTACAACGTGTTCGTGACGGGTCACGGCCTGATCATGGTGTTCTTCATGGTCATGCCGGCAATGATCGGCGGCTTTGGCAACTGGTTCGTGCCGTTGATGATCGGTGCGCCGGACATGGCGTTCCCGCGCATGAACAACGTCTCGTTCTGGCTGCTTCCCGTTGCCCTTATCCTGCTGCTGACCTCAATGTTCGTGGAGGGACCGTCGGGCATGAACGGTGTCGGCGCCGGCTGGACCATTTATGCGCCGCTCTCAATATCGGGCCACCCCGGTCCGGCGATGGACTTCGCCATTCTATCGTTGCACGCCGCGGGCGCCTCGTCGATCCTGGGCGCCATCAACTTCATCACCACGATCTTCAACATGCGTGCGCCGGGCATGACACTCCATAAGATGCCGCTGTTCGTGTGGTCCGTGTTGGTGACGGCGTTCCTGCTTCTGTTGTCGCTACCGGTCCTCGCCGGCGCCATCACGATGCTGCTGACGGATCGCAATTTCGGCACCACGTTCTTCAATCCGGCCGGCGGCGGCGATCCGCTGCTGTACCAGCATCTGTTCTGGTTCTTCGGCCACCCCGAAGTTTATATTCTCATTCTGCCCGGCTTCGGCATGATCAGCCAAATCGTGTCGACCTTCTCGAAGAAGCCGGTGTTCGGTTACCTCGGCATGGCCTACGCCATGGTGGCCATCGGCGTTGTCGGCTTCATCGTGTGGGCGCACCACATGTACACCTCGGGCATCAGCGTCAACACGCAAGCCTACTTCGTGTTTGCCACCATGGTCATTGCGGTGCCGACCGGCGTGAAGATCTTCTCCTGGATCGCAACGATGTGGGGCGGATCGATCTCGTTCCGCACTCCGATGGTCTGGGCGTTGGGCTTCATCTTCCTGTTCACGGTCGGCGGCGTCACCGGCGTCATGTTGGCCAACGCCGGCGTCGACCGCGCGTTGCACGACACCTACTACGTCGTTGCTCACTTCCACTACGTGCTGTCGCTCGGCGCCGTGTTCTCGATCTTCGCCGGCTGGTACTACTGGTTCCCGAAGATGAGCGGTTATATGTACTCCGAGTTCATCGGCAAGCTCCACTTCTGGGTCACGTTCGTCGGCGCGAACATCCTGTTTTTCCCGCAGCACTTCCTCGGTCTCGCCGGCATGCCGCGCCGCTATGTCGACTATCCGGATGCGTTCGCATTCTGGAATGAGATCTCGTCCGTCGGTTCCTACATCACGGCGGTCGGCACGCTGATCTTCCTGTTTGGTGTCGCGCACGCCTTCGTGCGAGGCCAGCGTGCAGCGGGCAATCCCTGGGGCGAGGGGGCTACGACTTTGGAATGGACCCTGCCGTCTCCGCCGGCTTTCCACTCCTACGAGAAGTTGCCCCATATCGCAGCCACGGATCACTGATCGTAGCAGTATTGAAGTTGACGGTCGGGCGAACTTCGGTTCTGCCCGACGTCCAATGCAAAGCACCAGGCTCGCAGGGCGTATCGTCAGAGCCCGAGCAAGAAGGTCTGGATCAAGAATGAAGACAGGAAGTTTCATGACGGGAGCAAGCATATCTGCCGAGACCAACGCTCAGGGCACCACGTTTGAGCCCTCGGTCGGCGACTTCTTCACGTTGATGAAGCCACGCGTGATGACACTCGTTATCCTCACGGCGCTCGCCGGTCTTGTGGCGGCCCCGGGCGACCTGAACCCAGTTCTGGCGGTTGTCGCCATCGTCGCCATCTCCGTCGGGGCGGGCGCCTCGGGCGCTCTTAACATGTGGTACGATGCTGACATCGACGAGCAGATGACGCGCACGGTCGCTCGGCCAATTCCGCAGGGGCGCGTCACGCCGGCGGAGGCGCTGGCATTCGGCTCGGTTTTGTCTGTCTTTTCCGTTATGACTCTCGGCGTACTCGTCAACTGGACGGCCGGCGCCCTGCTGGCTCTGACGATCGCCTTCTATCTCTTCGTCTACACGATGTGGCTGAAGCGGCGGACGCCGCATAACATCGTCATCGGCGGTGCCGCCGGCGCATTTCCTCCAATGATTGGATGGGCTGCCGTGACGGGCAGCGTCAGTATCGACAGCATAGTTCTGTTCATGATCATCTTCATGTGGACGCCGCCGCACTTTTGGGCGCTCGCCTTGCTGCGCCAGCGCGACTATGACCGTGTCGGTGTGCCGATGTTGCCGGTCGTGGCCGGTCCGGCCGAGACGCGCCGGCAGATCCTGGCGTATTCGCTTGTAATGGCGCCGCTCGCGGTCGCACCCTACTTCATGGGGTTTGCCGGTCCTGTTTACGGATTGACGTCGGCGGCGCTCGGCAGCGTGTTCCTTTATCTGGCGTTCAACGTCTGGCGCATCACTGAAGGCCGCGAGGCCGACAAGTTGTGCCGGCAGCTGTTCTGGTACTCCATCCTCTATCTCTATGTGCTGTTTGCGGTGCTGCTTGGCGAGCACGCAGTCGGCAGGATGCTCGGCTGAGCGAGGATCTCGACGTGAGCGATAGCACCGAAATCAGCGCTCCAAATGCCCAGGAACAGGCGAAGCGACGGCGGGGCCGGTCGATCGCGATTGCTCTGGCGCTGGGCGGAATGGCGCTCCTGTTCTATGCCGCCACCATCGTGCATCTTGGCGGCAATGTTCTGAACCGCCCCATGTAAGGGCCAAGCGGTACGGTGCCGATTATGACGGTCCAAGTCTCGGAACACGTGACGAAGCGGAGCGACAAGCTGGTCGCGCTGTCGTGCGGTGTCGCCGTCGGCGGGATGCTATGCCTGTCGTATGCGGCGGTGCCTCTTTACCGGATGTTCTGCCAGGTCACGGGTTTCGGCGGTACGACGCAGCGGGCGGAAAAGGCCCCAGATGTCGTGCTGGATCGTCAAGTGACCGTTCGTTTCGACGCCAACGTCGTCCCCGGCATGCCGTGGAAGTTCGAGCCGGTCGTCAATACCATGAGCGTGAAGATCGGGGAATCGTCGCTGGCCTTCTACCGGGCGACGAATACGGCGCACGCGGCGGTTACGGGAACGGCCGCATTCAACGTGTCGCCGGATGCGACCGGCAAATTCTTCAGCAAGATCGAATGCTTCTGCTTCAAGGAGCAGACGCTGCAAGCCGGCGAGACAGTCGAACTGCCGGTGTCGTTCTTCATCGATCCGTCGATCGAGGCGGACCGGGATGCGCGCGGGACCAAGGAGATCACGCTGTCGTACACTTTCTATCCGACGGCGAAGACTGCCGATGTAGGCACGGCCGAGGCGATGGCCAAGGCTGGCGGTGGTTGAGTTAACGAACTCTCGGATCCCCTGGGGTTCGAGGGTTCGTCATGCGGGGCCGGGAAAACGATTTGCGCTGTAAGGGCGCAGGCGCTAAGGCTCCAGGGAAAGACGAACGGGGACTACGGGAGACGACAGAAATGGCCGACAGCCACACCAAGCACCACGACTATCACCTGGTTGATCCGAGCCCATGGCCGTTTGTGGCTTCGTTGAGTGCGCTGATGATGGCGTTTGGCGCCATCATCTGGATGCGCTCGCTAGGCGAAGGCGCGGCCGGCCTGTTCGGTGTGAGCGGTCCGGGCGTTTTCATGGCAGGTTCGATGATGCTGATCGCGGTTGCCTTCATGTGGTGGCGCGACGTGATCAAGGAAGCCCACCGAGGCGACCATACGCCGGTGGTGGCACTCCATCTGCGATACGGGATGATACTGTTCATCGCTTCAGAGGTCATGTTCTTCGTCGCCTGGTTCTGGGGCTATTTCGACTCGGCGCTATTTCCGGCCGGTGTTCACACGCTGGCAGGCAGCGATAGTGTTGTCGGGACAGTTCAGCGAAACGAGCTGTTTGGCGGACAATGGCCGCCAGTAGCGGTCGAGGCTACGGACGCCGTCATTCCCGCCACCGGCGCTCCGGCGAACGGCTTTTTCAAGCACACGTTCGATCCTTGGGGATTGCCGCTCGTCAACACCCTGATCCTTCTGCTGTCTGGCTGCACCGTCACCTGGGCCCATCACGCCCTGCTGAAGAACGAGCGCGGCCAGTTGATCATCGGGCTGCTTCTGACCGTCGTTCTCGGCGCGGCTTTCACCTTCCTGCAGTACGTGGAATACGGCCACGCGGGATTCAGCTTCGCCGGCCACAAATACGGGTCGTCGTTCTTCATGGCGACAGGTTTCCACGGGGCGCACGTCATCATCGGCACCATCTTCCTTTTGGTATGCTTGCTGCGCGCCATGGCCGGACACTTTACGCCAAAGCAGCACTTCGGCTTCGAAGCGGCCGCTTGGTACTGGCACTTCGTCGACGTGGTCTGGCTATTCCTGTTCGCATGCATCTACGTCTGGGGCGCCGGAGCACACGTGGCCGGCGGCCACTAGGGCCGGCGACTGGATTGAACTGGTGGCGGGGCGATCGTGTGATCGCCCCGTTCACGTTTGAGGGCACCGGTGCGACCGGAAAGACTTTGTAAGGACAGCTTTCGATGAGCGCTGCAGATAAAGGCATGTCTCCTCTCGTGACGGCTGTCACCTGCCGCTGTCCGCGGTGTGGCAAGGGCCCGCTGTTCGTGCAACTCCTCAATCTGCGCGAAGTCCTGCTCGAATTGCGGGATGAGCTACCGGTTCATCGACACAGGCGACGGGCCTGCCGTGTTTGCCATCTTCATTCTGGGCTTCCTGGTGCTCGGCGGGGCTCTGATCGCTGAATTCCAGTTCGGTGTGCCGTGGTGGGGCCACGTCATCCTGTGGGGCCTGCTGACCCCGGTTCTCGCTGTCTTTCTGCTGCGCTTCCTCAAGGCACTCCTGATCGGCCTGCAGTATCGCAACAAGGCCGAGGAAGGCCGTTTGACGAAGGAATAGGGCGGATGCTGTCACGGCTTCGCGAAGCCGGCCTTTTGTGGCCTGCCGTCATGTCGCTCGCGGCCCTGCCGCTGCTGATCGGACTTGGCGTCTGGCAACTTGACCGGCTGGCCTGGAAGGAGGCGCTGATCGCCAGGATCGCGGAGCGCACCTCGGCAGTGCCGGTCCAACTGGCGGCGTTCGAAGCCGCCGACCGCGACGCGGGAGGGGCCGAGTACCTCCATGTCAGGGCGCGCGGCCGGTTCCTTCACGACAAGGCGCTTTACATGTACGCACCCGATCCCGATCTGGGGCCGGGTTTTCACGTCTACGTGCCCTTGCAGCTTCAGGGTGGCAAGGTGCTGCTCGTCAACCGCGGTTTTGTGCCCGAAACCCTGCGCGATCCAAAGTCGCGCTCGCCCGGTCTGGTCGAGGGAGACGTTGAAGTGACGGGTCTTTTGCGGGCGGCGGGCAAGAAGGGCAGCTTTACGCCCGACAACGACGTCGCGCGCAATCAATGGTACTGGCGCGACATCGAAGGTATGCTGCGCGCCGCGTTTTGGGGCTCGGTTCCTGAGCACGTATCCTATGTCCTCGACGCGGATGAAGCGCCGACAAATCCGGGCGGCTGGCCGAAAGGTGGAACGACGCTGGTGAAGCTGCCGAACCGGCATCTCGAGTATGCGTTGACGTGGTTCGGGCTGGCGGCGACACTCGTCGTGGTATTCCTGGCCTACGCTTGGGGCCGGCTGTGGGGCGGGCCTGCGCAAGCCTGATTGGCAGGTGGTGCAACAACGCCGCTTCTTGTGGTGCGCGAGGCCCACCTTTAGTGTTGCGGCTTGCCTCATTCGGCGGCAAAAAAACCCCGTGCGGCACCGGCGCCCGCCTGAAGGCGGCGTGCGTGTGCTATCGGCCGCTTCTAAGACCTGGGATCCACTGCCATCGTGAATTACATTTCGACGAGAGGCGAAGCGCCTCGGCTGCCGTTCGAGGAAGTGTTGCTCGTTGGGCTCGCGCGCGACGGCGGTCTGTATGTGCCAGAAGCGCCGCCCGTGCTATCGCACGATGCTATCGCAGCCTTCGCCGGCCGCCCGTTCGCCGAGGTTGCCACGGAGATCATCCATCCCTTCACCGGCGACGCTATCGAAAAGCGCGCCCTGCGAGTGATGGCGGACGAGGCCTATGCCTCCTTCGGACATGCTGCCGTGACGCCTCTGGTCCAACTCGATCCTTCCACGTTCGTGCTGGAGCTTTTCCACGGGCCGACACTTGCGTTCAAGGATGTGGCGATGCAGCTCATCGCGCGCATGATGGACCACGTTCTGGGTCGCGGCGGCCGCCGTGCCATGATCGTCGGCGCGACATCCGGCGACACGGGCGGCGCCGCCATCGAAGCGTTTCGCGGATCGCAGCGCGCGGATATTGTGATCCTGTTTCCCGAGGGACGCGTCTCGGACGTGCAACGCCGGATGATGACGACGCCGTGCGACGCCAACGTCCATGCTGTTGCCATCAAGGGCACGTTCGACGACTGCCAGGCTCTGGTGAAGGCGATGTTCAACGATCACGCCTTTCGCGACCGGGTCGCGTTGTCGGGCGTGAACTCAATCAACTGGGCCCGCATCGTGGCCCAGGTAACTTACTACTTCGTCGCCGGCGTGGCGCTGGGCGCGCCGCACCGCGCGCTGACATTCTCCGTTCCGACGGGAAACTTCGGCGATGTATTCGCCGGCTACGTCGCCAAGCGTATGGGTTTGCCGATCGATCGGCTCATCATCGCGACCAACACCAACGATATCCTGCAGCGCAGTTATGCGACCGGGGCCTACGAGATGCGCGAGGTCGTCGCCACGTCATCCCCGTCCATGGATATTCAGATATCATCCAACTTCGAACGCTACCTGTTCGAGGCGTCGGGCCGCGATGCCGCCCTGGTGCGCGCCCAGATGGGCTCGCTCGCCCAGTCGCGCCGGTTCAACATCGGCCGCGCGATGGGGCCCATTCATCGGGATTTCGACGCTGCGTCGGCCAACGAAGACGAGGTTAGAGACGCCATTTTGACAGTGAAGAGCCAGTCCGGTTACGTCATGGAACCCCACACCGCCTGCGGATGGGTTGCTGCCGAAAAGACTGCCTCGGGCCGGCGGTCACCGTGCATCGTTCTCTCGACGGCGCATCCGGCCAAATTCCCCGATGCCATGCTCGCGATCACCGGCGAGCATCCGCATCTGCCGCCGCGGCTTCCGAGCCTGCTGACGGAGCCGGAGCACTTTGAGGTTCTCGAAAACGACCTCGCCGCAGTCGAGGCTTTCGTCGCCGCCAGCGCGCGCGGCTGACCAGGGGGAGAAATGAGCCTTTTGATTTCGGTTCTGCCGAACGGCCTCCGCATCGTCACTCACACCATGCCGCATCTGGAAACCACATCTCTGGGCATGTGGGTGGGGGTCGGCGCGCGACATGAAGCACCTCATGAGCATGGCTTGTCGCATCTGCTTGAGCACATGGCCTTCAAGGGCACCGGCACGCGCGATGCCCGCGCCATCGCCGAGGAGATCGAGGCGGTGGGCGGCGAGTTGAACGCCGCCACGGGGCTCGAAACAACTTCCTATTTTGCGCGCGTCCTGAAGGGCGATGAGGCAGTCGCACTCGGTCTCATCGCCGATATCCTTCAGAACTCGGCCTTCGCCGAGGAGGAATTGGAGAAAGAGCGCGAGGTTATCCTGCAGGAGATCGCGGCGACCCAGGACAGTCCGGACGACATAGTCTTTGACATGGTCCACGACATCGCATTTCCCGATCAGCCCGCCGGCCGGACCATTCTGGGCACACCTGGCAGTGTAAAAAGTCTTTCACGAGTTCACCTGCGTAATTTTCTCGATGTGCATTACCGGTCGGCCGGGATGGTTCTGGCCGCGGCCGGCGCCGTCCACCACGAGACGTTCGTTCGCCACGCTGAGGCCCTATTCGGCGGGCTCACTGGTAACCGAGTCGGGGAAGATGCGCCCGCCCGCTACGTCGGTGGGATCCGTTGCAGTTCAAAGACCTTCGAGCAGAGCCACGTTGTGCTCGGCTTTGAAGGTCCATCCTACAACGCAGCGGATTTCTTCGCGGCGCAGGTCTTCTCCGGGCTGTTCGGTGGGGGAATGTCATCACGCCTGTTCCAGGAGGTCCGCGAGCGGCGTGGGCTGTGTTACTCGATCTATTCGTCGGCTTGGGGACTGAGGGATTCAGGAATGCTTGCAGTTCACGCGGCGACCAGTCCGGAGATGATGAGCGAACTGATCGACGTGGTCGCGTGCGAGCTTGAGGAAATGAGCGAAGCCGGGCCCGCCGAGGCCGAAATTCAGCGCGCAAAAGCTCAGTTGAAGGCCGGCTTGCTCATGAGCCTCGAGTCCTCCTCCGCCCGAGCCGAGCAGATGGCCCGCCAACTCCTCATCCACGGACGGCTGCTTTCGAGCGACGAACTCATTGCTGAAGTTGACAGCGTCACTCGCCAGGACCTGAGCACGTTCGCCGCTAAGCTGCGTGCCGGGCGGGCATCGATCAGCATCGTGGGCGCTGGCAAGAAATCCGACGCGTTTGCGCGCCGCGCAGGCGAGCGGCTCGCCGCTATCCAGCTCTGAACAGGGCGCGGCCGCATGGCTTTCCTCAGGATCAGCTCAGGTTCGGATGTCATCGCGACACTGACCGGCCGTGGCATTTACATGCGCCCTCCGCTGATCACGGATTATGCGGCGTGGGCTCGTCTCAGGGCGGCCAGCCGCGATTTCCTCACGCCCTGGGAACCCTACTGGCCCCACGATGACCTGACGTCGGGCGGCTACCGCAGGCGCATCCGGCACTATCAGCGGGAAGCCCGCGACGATCTCGGCTATGCGTTCAGCCTCTTTGATCAGAACAGCAACGAACTCGTCGGCGGCGTGACACTGTCCAACGTGCGCCGGGGCGTGGCTCAATCGGCAAACCTCGGCTACTGGATAGGACAGCCGTTCGCGGGCAGGGGCTATATGTCCGAGGCCGTGCGCGCGCTGATCCCGTATGCCTTCGATGTGCTGCGTCTGCACCGGCTCGAGGCGGCGACACAGCCTTCTAATGCCGCCTCCATGCGGGTTCTGGAGCGCAACGGTTTCGTCAAGGAGGGGCTTGCGCGCAGCTATCTGAAGATCGACGGCCGCTGGCAGGATCACGTGCTGTTCGGGCTGGTCGCCGGCGCCCAGGCCGACGCGGAGCGGCTGCGATGATGATATCCCGGCGCAGCGTATTCAGAAGCAATCTCGGATTGGCGCGCGTCGCGGCAGGAACCGTCGGACTCTTGCAGGCGCTTTTTGCCGTGTTGATAATTCTCGCAACGCCTGCCAACGCATTGCAGGCCATCTCCATATCACCCGAGCAGGAGCGCATCGAGATTACCACGCTCGGTGAACTCTACGAAGGTCGAGGCGACGCGCTCCAAGTGGAAACGGCGGCCAGCACCGATGGCGTCAGCGGCCGCATGTCGGTGCGTGCTGCGACTTCGGGAACCAATCCGAACTGGATTGTCTTCGCGCTGACCAACGCGAGCGACACGGCGATTGAGCGGTGGCTTACGGCCGACCGCTATAACATCATCGGATCCGGCGCGGTCTGGCCCGATCTCGACGCGCGCCGTATCGAGGCCGTAACGCCGTCGATCGGTTTCGTGCCCGAGCGGCTGAAGAGCGATCGCGCCGACGTGTTTCGGATCACGCTGGAGCCCGGCCAAACCATAACCTATGTGGCCGAGTTGTCCTCGGAGCGTTTTGCGCGCGTGTATCTCTGGAAGCCGCTCGACTACGAGCTCAAGGTTCGAGAACGCCAGCTTTTCAACGGCGTGATGCTTGGTCTGACAGGCCTTCTTGCAATCTTTCTGACTGCGATCTTCGCAGCCAACCACAAGGTCATCTTTCCGGCGGCGGCACTCGTGGCGTGGTGCGTTCTGGGTTACCTCAGCGTCGACTTCGGCTTCTTTCACAAACTGTTCCAGCTAAGACCAGAGGACAACGGGGTCTATCGCGCCGCGCTCGAGTCGGCGATGGCAGCGAGTCTTGTGATTTTCTTCTATTTCTTTCTGCGCATTCCGCTGTGGAACGGCTTGGCGCGCATGCTGTTTTCAGTATGGATCATGGCCCAGCTGGCGCTTGTCGCGGTAGCAATCATAGATCCCAGGCTCGCGTCGACATTCGCGCGCGTTTCGTTCGTCGTTATCGGCGCGGTGGGTGGTGCGGCGACGCTGTTTCTCGCGATACGCGGCCAAGACAGGGCGTTGTCACTCATTCCAACCTGGCTGCTATTCCTCGTCTGGATATTCGGCGCCGGTCTGACACTGACGGGCCGCTTGTCCGGCGACATGGTCGTGTCGGGGCTTGTCGCCGGTCTGGTGCTCATCGTCCTTCTTATCGGTTTCACCGTGACCCAGTTCGCTTTCCGCTCGCTCGAGCCGCTGTTCGGCGCGGCGCCGTCGGAACTGCAGGCGCGCTCGATCGCGGTTGATGCAGCCGGTGCTGCCGTCTGGGAGTGGAGCGGCCGGCGCGACGAGGTTAAGGTGAGCCCCGCGGTGGAAACGTCGCTTGGACTTAATACGGGCGAGCTTTGCACGCGCGTCGACGAATTCGTGCAGCATCTCCACAGTGCGGATCGCGAGCGGTTCCGGCTAATGCTGCTCTCGATCCAGGAACGCGGCGACGGCAAGGTTCGCTCGGATTTTCGCATCCGCCATGCCGATAACAGCTATCGCTGGTTCGAACTCGATGCGGCCGCGATCCCAAGTTCCGACGGCCGTTCGATGAAATGCGCCGGTCTTCTGCGCGATGTCACGGACACCAAGCGGGCACAGGAGCGCCTGTTGCATGATGCCATCCACTGCAGCCTGACGGGGCTTCCAAACCGCGAACTGTTCCTCGACCGGCTCAATGCGGCGATCATGCGCGCGCGCACCGAGCCCAACATTCGTCCGACGCTTTTCTTCATCGATCTCGACAAGTTCCGGGGCGTGAACAATTCGTTCGGTCTTGTCGTCGGCGACAGCCTTTTGCTCACGGTGGCGCGCCGGCTGCAGCGTCACCTCGGGCCCCAGGACAGCCTGGCACGCGTCGGCGGAGACCAGTTCGCGATCCTCATTCCGGCCGAACAGTCCGCTACCGATCTCGCCGCCCTGGCCGAGCGTGTGCGGCGTAGTCTCAGGTCGCCGATAAAGATCGCAGGCCAGGAAGTCGTGCTCACAGGCTCGCTCGGTATCGCCGTCTACGCCGGCAGCGAGCAATCGCACGCAGATTTTCTGAAGGAAGCCGAGATCGCGATGTACCGATCGAAGCGGTCGGGGGCCGACCGAATCGAGATCTTCCGTCCTGAGATGAGAGGCGATACCATCGACCAGTCGAACGTCGAGGGCGAGCTTCGCAAGGCGGTCGAGAAGAACCAGCTCAAGTTCTTCTACAAGCCGATCGTCTATCTGCCGACCGAGGAACTCGTCGGCTTCGAGGCGGTCGTTCGCTGGGAGCATCCAAGCCAGGGTCTCGTCAATCCGGCCAAGCTCGTCAGTGCCAATTCGGAAGGCGATCTCGTCGTCAAACTCGGTTCACAGGTGCTCCTGCGCGCCGCCCGCGATTGCGCCGCCTGGCAGCAGGAATTGCCGCGCGCCGATTCCCCGCTGTTCGTCAGCGTCAATATCTCCAGCCCGCAGCTCTTCAGGCAGGACCTGATCCAGGAGATGCGCCACATCCTCGGCCGCAACCTCGTTCCCAAAGGCTCCATGAGGCTGGAAGTCGCCGAACATATCGTGCTTGAAAATCCGGAGCGCGCGGCTGAAATCCTAGAGTGGCTTCGCGGCGCGGGCGCTGAGCTTGCACTCGACGAGTTCGGTTCGGGCTACTCGTCTTTCAGCTATCTACACCGCTTTCCCTTCGACACCGTCAAGATCGGCAGGGCGGCTCTTCGCGGCGGGCGGAGCGCTACCGATGGCGGTCAGGCCATCGTGCGATCGATGGTCGTGCTGGCGCATGAAATGGGCAAGAAGGTCGTCGCCGACGGCATCGAGACGGTCGAGGAAGTTGGCTTTCTTCGATCGATCGGGTGCGAGTTCGCCCAGGGCCACTATTTCGGCGAGCCCATTGCCGACAAGGATGTCGCCCTATTGCTGCGTCTCGTGCGCAAGTCTGAACGCAAACTGCAGCCCCGTGGGTTCTTTCGCACGACGGCAAAGAAGCGCCGGGAGGACCAGGGCGCAGACGCATTCGCCGCCGATGCTGCGACCGAAACAGTGGCGCAGCTCAGATCCCCGCAAGCTCAACCGGTCGCCGATGCAGTTTCACCGTCAACCACCATGGTGTCCAACGGCAAAGCTGCGGCAACGCCTGGTGCAACGACGAAGACAATGCGATCGCGCTCGCGCCAGCAGCCCCCCGCCAATGCAAACGGCTCCCGGGCGGCCGAGCAGTCACCACCGCCGGGTCCGCCATACGCCAACTACGCCGGGCCTGGCCCTGCGCAGATCATCGCGATGCAGCCGACACCTCTCGTGCCTCATGGACGCGAACAGCCGCCGATGATGCCGCCGTCGCTTGATGCATTGACTGCCGTTCCGCAGCCCGCCATGCCGCGACAGGGGCAGCCGCCTCCGCCTCCACCGCCAATGATGCCGCCGTTCGCGGGGCCACCGCCAACGCTGCCGATGCCTAGCGCGCACCGACTGCCGAACGGACACTCGATGCCGCCGCCGATGGCCCCGATGCCGCCGGCGCCGGCTTTCCATTCGCCGCCGCTCCCTGGTGCGATGCCGATGCCGACTTTATCGGCTCCGCCGCAGTCGTCTGCGCCCACACCGCCAATTCCCGCGGCTCTCGAACTGGCCTCCGCGACGAACGGCTACAATCGTCCGGCCTATGCTGCAAACGGCAATGGCGGCGGCCTGCCACCGGGCCCACCGCCCGTTCCGCCGCCGCCTGTGCCTGATTTCTCGACCTTGCCGCCGTCCATCGCACAAAGCCTCGCGCGTCTCGCTGGCGGTTCTGCAGCGCGCACTCAAACCGCAGCTCGGCCCCAGGCGGTGAAGAAGGCCAGCGGAGATCGCGACTAGACTGCGTGCATTATCGAGGGAGGGTAACTTCGTTGCGCTGCGGGTGTGTCGAGTTAGCCGTGTCCGGCTTCGCTCACGAGGTGGGACGGATCGACGCCTATCTTGGCGAACGAGCGCGCATACTTCGCATCGAGGTCTGCATCGAAGATGAGGTCCAGATCGGCCGGGCAGTGGAGCCAGCCGTTGGCGCGCATCTCACTCTCGAGCTGACCGGCTGACCAGCCCGCATACCCCAGTGCCAGTATCGCCTGCGACGGGCCTTCGCCGGCGGCGATGGCCTTCAGGATGTCGAGTGTGGCCGTCAGGCTGATGCCGTTGTCGATCTCGAGCGTCGAGTCGTTGGCGAAGTAATCCGAGCTGTGCAGGACGAACCCGCGGCCTGTCTCCACCGGTCCGCCGATATGGACTTGGCGTGTCAGGATATCGTTGGAAATCCCGTCCTCGGCGCCGTGCGGCACAATGCCAAGTCGCTCGAGCAGGCCGGGGAAGCTGATGTGGGTTGCAAGGTGATTGATGATGAGACCCATGGCGCCGTCTTCCGAGTGGGCACACAGATATATCACCGAACGCGCGAACCGCCGATCTGACATCGAGGGCATCGCGATCAGAAGCTGGCCTTCGAGTGTTCCGGGCCACTTGATCCGGCGCTTTGTCTTCAAAGTCTTCATGTAATTCAGTTTAACGCCTCCGAGCAGAACCTGTGAAGGGGGTGAAACCCCGCGCGCTGGACGGCGTAGCTTAAATATAAGCAATGTGCGCGCCACACAGCCATGACGCGCGGACTGATATATAGGTTGCGCTCTATCCGCTCGCGTTTTCCCGTAGGCATTGAGGTCACGCTCCATGATTTCGCGAATCTGGTTGTGCATGTTGGTCGTTGCCATCTTAGCAGTGACGCCATTTGCGGCCATGCGCACGGACGCGGCGGAGAGTGACTGGGTCGAAGGATATAAGAACCGTGTTCAGTTGCGTGCGGGCAGCGTCGGCTCGGGGGAAGTCAGCGTCGTTGCCTTCATCGACCTCGAAATGGAGAGGGGCTGGAAAACCTACTGGCGCAATCCCGGCGAGGCTGGCGGCATCCCGCCAGTGTTCGACTGGTCGAAATCCGAGAACGTGGCGTCAGCGGACGTACTCTATCCGGCGCCCAAGCGACTGACGGATTCGGCCGGCGACACAGTCGGCTACAAGGACGCTGTCGTGTTTCCCATGCGCCTGAAGCCCACCGAAGCGGCAAAGCCCATGGTCGTCCGGCTCAGCATGGCCTACGGGATCTGCGAAAAAATCTGTGTTCCCGCGGAAGCCAATCTCGAACTCGAAGTTCCCGCGACGGGACTTGAAGCCGCCGGGGCAGAGGATAACGCAGTGCTCGATCACGTCCCTCGCCCGGCAGATCAGGCGCGACCAGGCGACCCGGTCGTAACCCGTCTTACGCAGGATCTGGCCGGTCCAAAGCCACACATTATGATCGAGGGGCGCTTTCCTGGGAACGCTGACAAAGCCGACGTGTTCCTCGAGGCACAAGATGGTCTCTATTTGCCGTTGCCGCGCCAGACGTCAGCGACCGGAGATGCCCTTCAGTACGAGGCGGATCTGACTGCAGATGTCGATCTGCACACCCTGAGAGGGCAGACCGTCCGCGCCACTTTGGTCGGCGAGTACGGAGCGTCCGAGGTTACGTTCAAGATCGACTGAGCGGAGCAGGACGTATAGAAAGCGATAGCGGCCTACGTCCCGCGACGTTCCGGCCGGGCATCAGAACCCACGACAAACCAAACGAAGCCAGAGTTCACGAAAGTCCAGGAGAACGAGATGACGATCAAGGTCGGCGACCGGCTGCCCGATGCGAAATTCATGACGATGGGTCCGGAAGGCCCTAAGGCACTCACGACTGCCGACATCTTTTCGGGAAAGAAGGTTGCGCTGTTCGCCGTGCCGGGAGCCTATACGCCGACTTGCCACAAGCAGCACCTTCCCGGCTTCCTCGATCGCATCGATGAGTTGAAGGCAAAGGGCATAGACACGATCGCCTGCACCGCCGTCAACGATGTGTTCGTGATGGACAGCTGGGCCGTCGATACCCGAGCGCAGGGCAAGATCCTGATGCTGACCGATGACAGCGCGGCATTCGCCAAAGCCATCGGTCTAGATATCGATCTCACCGACGCAGGCATCGGGCTTGGCGTTCGTTCCAAGCGCTATGCGATGTTGGTCGACGAAGGTGTGGTCAAGGTGCTGAACATCGACGAGTCACCGCCGGCTCACGACAAGTCGAGCGCGGCAACCATGTGCTCGATGATTGATCGCAGCCTTTGATAGCCCAACAGCAAAAGGCCTGTCACGGCGCAGCAATGCCTTGACGGGCCTTTCGCTTTCTCACCCCGGGATGCTGTCAGGAGTAGTTCTGTGGCGGCACAGGGATGCGCACATCAGACGCGCCCGCGCTCGCAGGTGTTGCTAACGTCGACGCCGTGCCCGATTGGCGTTCGAGTTGGGGCGCGATCTCCGCCGGGTCTGTCACGCGGCGCGACCGGCCATCAAAGGCTGCGCCATGCTCGATCGAGAGGTATTGGCTGTGGATGTCGCCCTCGACTTCGGCGGAAGCATGTAGCACCACCTTCTGTCCGAGTATGGCGCCGTTGACGCGGCCCAGCACGTTGACTTCGTCGGCTGAGATGGAGCCGCTGATGATGGCTTCGCGCCCGACTTCGATCTGCTTGCAGTGCAGATCCGCCTGGATGTTGCCGTTGACCTTCAGCGCGCCCTTGCAGCGGATCGTGATGGTCTGACCTTCTATCGACAGATCGCTGCCGATGACGGATTCAGCGCTGAGGCCGGAGTTGTGGCCCGTCATGTTCGCCATTTTCATGTTCATGGCGACTGGTCGTTCGGGTCTCTTGATCTGTTGCGGGGCTGATTCGGGGGGTAGCGGATCTTGCCTGCGATTGAACACCATACTCATCTCCCTCAGTGTGATCCGGAGCCGAGTGATGCGCGGTGAGGTGGTGGAATTATGTCGCGGAATGAGCGGTGTGTTCTGCTCCCCCCGAGCCATTGCGCCGTATGAAGCGCATCGCGGGCCGTGATTTGCCCGCGATGCAGATGGTTGGTCTCTCAGACGACGACGCTGCCATGAGAGATCAGATGACCGAGGCCCATGCCATGAACGTCCGTGAGGATAACCGCGTCCATAGAACTGACGCCACCTTGGATGTGAAACACAAGACGGTTCCTCCCGCCGGTTCGGTGACGCCGACCAAGTCGTGGATGTCAGCGGCAGCGAAGTCGAGCCGGTCGCCGGCACCGAAGTCGACGATTGTATCGAATCCGCCGGCGACGACGTCCGAGTGAGCCCAGGCGAAAGTGCCGTTACCCAGAGAAAAGCCGTTCTGAAGCTGCCCACACGAGGGAATTCCAGCGGGCCAGGTTCAATGAATAGTTTCCATTGTCGCGCAATTTGATGATGAGGAGGCCAATACGTGTTCCTATTTGAGAACCAACCGCCCCGAACGCCTAAACTTGCTGAAGTACGTTTAACTCCTGCCGCGGTTGGCGGCGTTTTCGGCACCGGCAGTCACGTGCCGCATCACCGCTTGACGACGAAGCTGTCGACGACGCGCTTGCGGCCGGCGAATTCGAAGTCGATTGTGAGCTTGTTGCCGTCCACATCGACAACTTTGCCCGGTCCGAACTTCTGGTGCATGACGCGATCGCCGGTGAGGTAGCCGGAACCTGGCGCCGAAGTCGCAGCGAGGAGCGTGCCCTCGATCGTAACAGGGGCGCGCGGCTGCGCCGGCCGTGGAGCTGATTGGTCGGTGCGACGGGCGTTCTGCTGTGCCCGCTGCCACCCAGGGGTATCGTAGGTCGAACGGAATGCCGCCGGTGCGTCGTCGAACCGGCTCTTGCCGTAGAGACTGCCGAGGTTGGAGTAGGCGCCCCCGAACGGACTCTTGGTTTCCACGACGTCCACATGAACCTCGGGAAGCTCATCCACGAACCGCGACGGGATCGCTGACTGGTACAGCCCGCGAAGGCGACGGTTCTGGGCGAAGGAAATGCGCGCCATGCGCTTGGCCCGCGTGATGCCGACGTAGGCGAGGCGGCGCTCTTCCTCGAGACCGTCGTTGCCCTGTTCGTCGAGTGCGCGCTGGTGGGGGAACAAGCCCTCCTCCCACCCGGTCAGGAAGACGGTGTCGAATTCCAGTCCCTTGGCCGCGTGCAGCGTCATCAGCGAAACACGGTCTCCCTTTTCGCCCGTCTCCGCATCCATCACGAGCGATACGTGCTCCAGGAATCCCGCGAGCGTTTCGAAGGCATCCATGAAGCGGACGAGTTCCTTCAAGTTCTCCAGCCGCGACTGGGCTTGAGGGCTCTTGTCGGCCAGCCACATTGCGGTGTAGCCGCTCTCGTCGAGGATCAGTTCGGCGAGTTCCGTGTGCCGCATGGCCGCGAGATGACCCCGCCAGCGGTCGAATGATGCAAGTAGTCCCGACAGCGCGTTGCGTGCCTTACCCGACAACTCTTCGGTTTCCATCATCTGGCGGGCGGCCTGATACATCGGGACGCCTCGTGCACGGCTGAGTTCATGCACTCGCTTGATGCTGGTGTCCCCTAGACCCCGCTTGGGCACATTCACGATCCGCTCGAACTTTAGATCGTTCGACGGATTGACCGTCACCTCCAGATAGGCGATCGCATCCTTGATTTCCTGACGCTCGTAGAAGCGCGGACCACCGATGACGCGATACGGCAGGCCGACCGCGATGAAGCGGTCTTCGAGTGCACGCATCTGAGCTGACGCCCGCACCAGGATCGCGACCTCGTTCAGCTCGTGGCCGGCCTTGCGCAGGGCTTCGATTTCATCGGTGACGCCGCGCGCCTCTTCTTCGTCGTCCCAGACGCCCGCCACCATCACCTTCGTGCCGGCGGCACCGTCCGTGTACAGCGTCTTTCCAAGCCGCCCCTTGTTGTGGGCAATCAGGCCTGACGCGGCTGCGAGGATGTGACCCGTGGAGCGATAGTTGCGTTCAAGCCGGATGATCTTGGCGCCGGGGAAGTCCTGGTCGAAGCGCAGGATGTTATCGACTTCCGCGCCGCGCCAGCCGTAGATCGACTGGTCGTCGTCACCGACGCAACACACGTTGGGTGAACCCTGTGTCAACAGCCGCAACCACATGTACTGCGCCACGTTTGTGTCCTGGTATTCGTCCACCAGCGTGTATTTGAAGCGGCGGTGATAGTCGGTGAGGACGTCGGGGCGATCGCGGAACAGGCGCAGGTTTTCCAGCAGCAGGTCGCCGAAGTCGCAGGCATTGAGGTCCTTCAGTCGCTGCTGATAGGCGGCGTAAAGCTTTGCGCCCTTTCCGCCTGCGAATGCGAAGGCCTCGCCGGCGGGAACCTTGTTGGGCGTCAGGCCGCGGTTCTTCCAGCTGTCGATTAGCGAGGCAAGCTGGCGCGCCGGCCAGCGGTCCTTGTCCAGACCGTCGGCTTCGATCACCTGCTTCATCAGCCGAATCTGGTCGTCGGTGTCGAGAATAGTGAAGCCCTGCTTCAGCCCCACGAGTTCGGCGTGCCGGCGCAAGATCTTGACGCCGATTGCGTGGAAGGTGCCAATCCAAGGCATACCCTCCACCGCTCCTCCGACGTAGCAGCCGATCCGATCCTTCATCTCGCGCGCCGCCTTGTTCGTGAACGTGACGGCGAGAATCTGAGAGGGATAAGCGCGGCCGGCCGCCAGGATGTGCGCAATGCGGGTGGTCAAGACTCGAGTCTTGCCCGTGCCAGCGCCGGCCAGAACGAGAACCGGGCCGTCCAGCGTCTCGACCGCCTCTCGCTGTTCGGGGTTGAGCCCCGACAGATATGGCGGGGCTGTCGCCGATAGGGCCCGCGACGAGATGGACCCGGCGGACGGTGCGGCGGCTGGCGTGGCAAGAGGCGGCGGCGCTGCACGTTGCGACTGGGGCGCCGGCGGCAAGTCGAACGGCGGAGAATCATCATCCGCGCCATGCGTTTCCGCGTTTGAATTGACAGCGGACTGTTTTCGATTCTCGATCATCATCTGCAATATATCACGCCCTGCGACCCGGCAATCACCGCAGTGTTCCTGCCCACATGACATCGGACAGAACTTGAGGCGACTTATCGACTTATCCTGACATGAGAATTCGGGATACAACGTCGTGCCGCGCACCAAGTGCCGGAATATCCCCCTAATTGAGGTTCAGACTTGAACCGCCTTGGGGTAAGTTGCCGCGCATAGGCGCCGATAGATGGCGAAGCGGGTGCGTGAGTTCTGACGAAAGGACGAGACGGTCGCGAATGAACAACGCGCTTGTCTACATCGGCGGCTTTCTTATCCTTGCCCTGGCGACTTTGTTCGCCGTGCCGCATTTTATCGACTGGAACGGCTACCGCGGAGTGTTCGAGGAGGAAGCCTCGCGCGTACTCGGCCGCGAGGTGCGCGTTGGCGGAGACGTGAGCCTTCGCATTCTGCCGTCTCCCTATGTCAGCTTCGGCAAGCTGCGCATTGCCGACGTTGACGGGGCGACCGGCCGACCCATGTTCCGCGCCGAAGCTTTCACGATGTGGCTGTCCATTCCCCCGCTGCTTAAGGGGATCATCCAAGCCGAAAACATCGAGCTTGTGAAGCCGGTGCTGGAACTTGCGACAGACGGCAAGGGAAGCGGCAATTGGTCGAAGTTCAGCATCACCCCCGGGACGCTCCCGTTCATTCCGCAGGATGTGGCGCTGCAGTCAGTCAACATCACCGATGGCAGCATCGGGCTCAGTGGACCCAATGGCGTCCAGCTTACCAGGCTTGAGGGCATCGCCGGCGAACTGACCGCCGACGCACTGGATGGTCCCTATAAGTTCAAGGGCAAGCTCGAGTGGAACGGCGATGAGCGTCAGATCAAACTGGCGACGGCCAAGCCGGAGGCCAACGGTGATATCCGCTTCAAGGCCTCGGTGGGCAGCGCCGCGCTTGGCGGTGCCTTCTTGCTAGACGGCCGTCTCAGCGACTTGGCCAGCGCGCCGAAGCTGACCGGGGAAATCGCCGCAAAGCTCAAAACGAACGCATTAGCGGTGGCATCCTCGCCGGGGCCGTCACCATCTGCAACCGTTCCTGAAACTCACGCCGCAACGCCATCACCTATCCCGGCACTGGCACCCACTGAGACGGTTCCGCCCAACCTCGACTTCCGGTCAAAAGTCGACGGCGACACCAACAGCCTCGTCCTTACCGACATCGTGATCAGCGTCGACAATGATGGCCCGCCGCAACTCGTGACAGGCGAGGCGCGGGTGGACTGGACCGAACGCAAACGCCTCGATGTGTCGCTGGCCGCCAAGTGGATCGATTTCGATCGTCTGACGGGGGCTGGTTCCGATAGCGTTCCAATTGAAACCGCGCTCCGGCTATTCGATCTGCTGGTCGTGTCCTTTCCAGGCGAACTCGATGCGAACGCCACGCTTTCCTTCGACCAGATCCACCTCGGCGGAGACGCAATCAGTGGAGTGAGGCTCACGGCCTCTCGCGAGGGCGGCCCGTTGCTGCTGAAAGACCTGCGAGCCGGGCTGCCCGGCGGGGCGCAGCTCTCATTGCAAGGCGAACTCGCCACTGTGGACGCCAAGCAGCAGTTCGCCGGTGCTATCTCGCTCAGCGGTCGAAGCCTGCTGCGCTTTCTCAACTGGGGCTTTCGCGATTCGCGTTTGGCCGAGGCCCGCAGTGACGGACCGTTTTCGATCGAGGGGCATCTGTCGCTTGGGTCTGACGTGGTGGCCCTGCGCGAGGCGACGGCTGAACTGAACGGCACGCCGCTGCTCGGCGAAGTGACGTTTGGCTTGAAGGCACCGCGGAGGCTTTCCGTGGCGCTGGAAGGGCAGCGGATCGATACGGCGCAGTTCTGGACCGGCGGCCTGGGTCTGAGCGGATTGCGCGGTCTGGTGACGGGTATAGAGAGCGCCACCAAACCGGAGCGGAGCGGTTTCGCGGCCGGTTTGTTCGATCCCAAAGGCACCGATCTCGTGTTGAGCCTCAAGGCGGGAGAGCTAGTCGACGGGGATCGCAGCCTGCGCGATGTCGAGGCCGACGTGACGCTGGATGGCGGGCGGTTGACGATGCCGGTGCTCAAGTTCTCGACCCCGGAGGGCTTGTCGCTCGAAATGGAGGGGACCGCGACCGGTGTGCCCGATCGCGGCGTCGGCACTTTGCGTGGAGTCGTTTCCGCACCAAACCCGGAAGCCGCTGAAGACTTTGCCAGGCTGTTCGATCTATCTAAGAACGAACGTGACGTCATTGAGCGTGTAAAGAGGGTCGCGCCGCTGCGTCTCGCTACCGTGGTGAGTTTTGGGGAACGCACCGATGCGGCAATCGATGTCTCGGTCGATGGCGTGGTCCAGGGCGGCCGCATCGTCGCGTCTGCCCGTCTCGACTCGGCCCGATCGAATTGGCGCGACGCCCTTGCCGATCTTACGGCATCCTTCGACAGTCCGGACGTGGGCAAACTGCTGGCGAGTGTCGCCGGCAAGGATGGGCCGTCAGCCGGAGCCGCCGCCGCACCCGCTCGACCGGGATCGCTATTCGTCAAAATGGCCGGCACGCCGGCACAGGGGCTCGTCTCAGTCGCTCAGCTTGTCGCACCCGGATTGAACCTGTCCTATAACGGCCGTTTCCACGCCGACGGTGATGAAGGTTTGAGATCGCAGGGCGACCTCGATGTCGTCTCCGCCGATGCGCGCGACGTGCTGCGTCTCGTTGGCGTGAATTCGCCTTTGGGTCTCGAAGGCGCGCCCGTCGAGGGGCGCGTTGCCGTGACCAGCGAGCAGGGCCGTCTGACACTCGCGTCCTCCAACCTCAAAATTGCGAGTTCCAAGGTGACGGGCATTGCGACGCTCCTGTCGAAGGACGGCGGCCGCACGGATATTGCCGCCGACGTTGCCTTCGATGAGTTGATGCTGGCGCAGCTCCTGTCGCCTCTGACAGGCCGTGCGGAACCGCCTCCCGAGCCGGTGGCCTCGCCTCAACAATCGCGTTCGAGGCAGCAGCAGGCCGCAGCCCCCAAGTCGCCGCCCGCCGCAGATGTGGTCTGGCCGAATGCCACGTTCGATTTCTCCATGCTGGACAGTCTGGGCGGAACGGTGAAGGCTGACATCCGCACTCTGGCTCTCGAACCGGGCCTCGTCATGCGCGACGCAGTGCTCGATGTTGTTCTCGAGCCGGGGCGCGTGCGCATCGTCCGTCTCGAGGGTGCGGCGGTGGGGGGCAAGGCATCGGCGACGATGTCATTCGAGCGCCAGCCCGCTGGCGCTCGCTGCGAAGGCAAAATGCGGATCGACGTTTCAAGTCAGGGTGTTTCCGAGACATCCGCCAGCGACGAAACCATGGCCAGTGACGTCGCGGCATTGCAGGTTTCGTTTGCCGGCAATGCTCTCACCCCGCTCGGCCTCATATCGGTGCTGGAAGGCACGGGCGAATTGCATCTCGGCGATGTGACCCTGACGGGAGTAGCACCTCAGGCAGTCAGCCGGGTCGCGGACGCGGCGATGCAGCAGGTGAAGTCGGCTACGGTCGGTGATCAACTTCTGCAGGCGGTTCGAGCCGGCCTGAAGGAGAGCCAGCTGAAGCTCGGTCAGGTTCAGATCCCCGTGGAGATCCGTGACGGCAACATGACGCTGGCCAAGGTCGAGGTGGAAACGCCGGAAGGTCGCGCTACGTTCGATGCGCTCCTGGATTTGCAGTTGTTCAAGATCGACAGCGAATGGAAAATCGAGGCGGTGGGCGCAGGCAAGTCCAAAGATGCAGCGGCTGCCTCCGCAAAGCGGTACTTGCCGCCCGTGACCGTCATCTATACGGGCAAACTCAAGGATCTCGGCACGGCTGAACCGATGGTGTCCGTGACTGAACTGGAGCGCGAGATTAACGTGCGGCGGATGGAGCGTGACGTCGAGGAACTGGAAAGACTGCGCAAGTCCGACCAGCAACGGGCCGCGCAGACAGCGCAGAGGCAGAAAGCTCTCGAGGCTGAGCAGGCGCGTAAGGCGCCGGCAACGGCGCCATCCAACTCCATAGCGCCGCCCGGGCCGGGAAGCGCCTTGCCCAACGACGGTGCTCCGCCAGTGTCCGAGGACGCGACACTGAATACGGACGCGGCAAATGCCGCTGCGGCAGAAGGCGCATCGACCGCGAGCCCGGCGCCTCGTCCGGCTGTTCGCAAGAAGAGGCCCGAGACCGGCTGGCAGCCGTTCCAGGTCACTCCCTATTAGTGAGGAACCCGAGCAACTGCGCGGTGGTCAGTCGCGGTTGCCGCCGTCGTAACTCTGGCGCGCGTTCTGGCGGCGATAGTAATCGAGGATCCAGATTCGCACTGCACCGGACAATCCGCTGCCCTGGCGGTTTTCGTCGATATCGGCCACGAGCGCTGCCAGGGACATGCCTTCGTGGCTGGCGGCATCCTTTAAGGCATCCCAGAACTGTGCTTCGAGCGAGATCGATGTCCGATGTCCGCGTAGAGCAAAAGAGCGTTTGATCGGCCGTGTCACGATACGTTGCCGGGATCGAGATCGTCGTCTGAATTGGGATTTGCCCGTTTGGCGCCATCGAGGCGCGACTTATCGAGCCGAAGGACTGCGGAGCCAACCTCTCTATCGGATTTAGCACGGCCGAATTTGGCGCGGTTCTCCGCCGCCTGCACATCCTTTTCAGCGCGCGCCCTGGCTTTGCGGACTTTGCTGAGATTGACGATGGCGGCAGACATTGGTGCGATCTCTCGATCCGATGAGGACAGGAACGTCAATAAGCGGCCTCACGTTTTCACGCAAGCGGATGCTGGCAACGCGGCCATCGAACGCGGCGATTGCGCGCTGCGAGAATGCGCGAAGTCTCGCAGTGTTGACGAACGCACTCGACCGGACGCGGAGCGCCCGGCCACCGAACTGATTGAACGAGACAATTCGATCTTTGCTACGGAGCTTTCTTCCGGCCCGTGACCATGGCCTTGACGAGGTTCTCGCCGTGCTCGACGCTGGTGATCAGAACGCTGAGAACATGGAGCCCGACGAGCCCGGGCGTCGTGTATGCAAGCGCCTCGTGAATGTCCTCGATTGCCCCGGAACCCCAGTATGCGTCCGTTGTCATCATGTATCCGGTGACCGAAAGCCCGACAAGCATGGCAAGCAATGCGACAATCATCAGACCGCCGACCGGATTGTGGCCGATTGACCGCGGCGCCTTGCGCCGCGTCGACCGTAGGATGAAATCCCCCACCTCGCGAGGACCCTTCACAAAACCAGAAAATTGCGCGATCCGAGGACCGACGAAACCCCAAATGATGCGCAGGGCAACGAGAGCCGCGATTCCATAACCGGCCCAGATATGCACCTTTTCGATCTCGTCGCCTGTTAGCAGAGCGACTGCGAACAACACGACGTTGCTCCACTGAAAAATACGTTCGAACGGGCCCCAGACCTTGATAGTTGCTGGCGGTGCAATCCCGCCCGGCGAACGCGAGACCGTTGTCGCCAGAGGCGAGCGGCTGGACCGGCGAGGCGGCAGCACGGGCCTCGGCCTCTCCATCGTCACCGAAGTGCTCGAAGCCAATGGCCGCAAGCTGGAACCGGCAACGTCGCCGCTCGCCGGTCTGGCAGCATCTTTAGGATTGGCGGCGAAGTCCGCCCTTCGTGAACGCAATGCGCCGTGTATCAGGCGTCGGGGCCGATCATCATCTCTGGCCGCACGATGGCATCGAAATCCTCCGGCGGGATGCCATCCTTAATCGCCTCCTCGCGCAAGGTCGTGCCGTTCTTATGGGCGGTCTTGGCGATCTTGGCTGCCCGGTCGTACCCGTATTTTTCCTTCAACGGCGTAACCAGCATCAGGGAGTTTGCAAGCCCTTCGGCGATATTGTCGAGGCGTGGCACGATGCCGACGACACAGTTGTCGGTGAACGAGACGGCCGCGTCCGCGAGCAGGCGCACGGACTGGAGGAAGTTGTAGGCCATCATCGGGTTAAACACGTTGAGTTCGAAGTGGCCCTGGCTGCCCGCGAAACCGATGCCTGCGTTGTTGCCGTGGATGTGCGCGGCGACCTGGGTCAGTGCCTCGCACTGTGTCGGGTTCACCTTGCCTGGCATGATCGAGGAGCCGGGCTCGTTCTCCGGCAATGCGAGTTCACCGAGACCTGCGCGTGGACCCGACCCGAGGAAGCGGATATCGTTGGCGATCTTGAAGCAGCTCATCGCGACCGTGGCAATCGCTCCGTGGGTCATCACCATGGCGTCGTGGGCGGCGAGCGCCTCGAACTTGTTGGGCGCGGATGTGAAGGGCAGTCCGGTGATCTTTGCGATTTCCTTCGCGATCTTCTCCGCGAAGCCAGTCGGCGACGCGAGCCCGGTGCCCACTGCCGTGCCGCCCTGGGCGAGTTCCATGAGGGACGGCAGCGTCATTTCAATCCGCTTGATGCCATTCTCGATCTGCTTGGCGTAGCCTGAGAACTCCTGACCTAGCGTGAGAGGCGTTGCATCCTGCGTGTGCGTGCGGCCGATCTTGATGATGTGCGACCAGGCCTTCGCCTTCGCGTCGAGCGCCGTGTGCAGCTTCCTCAGCGCGGGTAGCATCCGGTGAACGACTTCTTCCGAACAGGCGATATGCATGGCCGTCGGGAAGGTGTCGTTGGACGACTGGCTCATGTTGACGTGATCGTTGGGATGGACCGGCTTCTTGGAGCCCATCTCGCCGCCGAGCAGCTCGATCGCCCGGTTGGAGATCACCTCGTTGGCATTCATGTTCGACTGCGTGCCCGAACCCGTCTGCCAGACAACCAGAGGGAAATGATCGTCGTGCCTGCCGTCGATGACTTCCTGCGCGGCGGTCACGACTACCTCGCCGATCTTTTTGTCGAGTTTGCCGAGCCCCATATTGGTTCGGGCGGCCGCCTGCTTCACGATGCCAAGTGCGCGGATGATGGGCTTTGGCTGCTTCTCCCAGCCGATCTTGAAGTTGCCGAGCGAGCGCTCGGCCTGCGCGCCCCAGTAGCGGTCGGCTGCGACTTCGATCGGGCCGAAGGTGTCGGTTTCGGTGCGGGTGGTCCTGGTCATGGCGGCGGCTTTCAACGGTTCGCGTATATCAATGGCGCGAGCCGATAGCACGGGAAGCCCGCATGCGCGAGCGGGGCATGGCCGCAGGGTGCCGCTCACGCCCGAAAACGAGCCTGCCCGTCAGTCGAACACGGAGGCGAGCGAACGCTGGATGGACTTGAAGCTCTTGTTCAGCGATTTGGAAATCGACTGGTAAGACTGGGTTTGTTTGGCGACTCTCCGGGGTTTGCGGGTGGTTGGCTCTGAAGGGCCCGATTTGCGATAGATCGGCTGCCCGGCGTCGGCATCCGGGCTGATGGTCGCAACGGATCGGGCGGGGGAGGGCGCGGTCAGCGCGGTGGCGGCAAGCCCGGCTGCGCCGGCCGCCGCCGAGCCGTTGGCCTGATCGGCCTGCGGTTGAGGTGCTGGCGGCATCGCTAAGGGCGAGGGCAAAGCTCCGGTTTCCGGCGGCACGTTTGCTGCATCCGCCATCGTCTCCGCACGGCACGACGCGTCAGGACGGCTCAGCACCAGAGCCAGCATCACGCCGTCGGGTTCATCGACCGGTAGCCGCGCGTTCACATTGTCGGCGAAGCGCCTCATGGCCGCCTTCCAATTGGCCGTCCAGATGCCGTTGGTCGGGCCGTCGTGGCATCCCCTCTCGCGCAGGTTCCTCTGCAACGCGCGTACCAGCGCCAGGTGATCAGCCGGTGCAATCGGAGCGCTGTTCTGCTGAACGCGATCGAGAGCAGCCGGGGGAATGGCGGGTCTAGGCGGCGCGATCAACACGGGCGCGTGGATAACGGCGACATCCGTTGCAACGTCGATCTCATGCTTCCAGGTGTGGGTTACAGCAAACGCGAGCGCGCCCAGGCCGCTTGCGGCGGCGGCAGCAAGTCCCAGACGCTGGACTCTAAGACCCGTCAGCATGTCGAGTAGGATCTGATCGAGATGCACGAGATGAAACGCTCCGGACGCAAACTACGAACGAGGCCTGAACGACAACGCATCCGAAATCGGTTTATTCATCGCAATGAGCAAAGCATGCGCCAGCGGAAAAGCGACTTCCGTCAACCCTTGCCGCCAAAACGTGGCGGCGCGATGTTGCAAAACCTCGAATGGTGCGCCAAACTTTTTTTGTCCACAGCCTTTCACGTCGCAACGAGTTTTTTTGAATTAGCGGGGAGCAGGCACATGCGCAAGGCAGGCCTCGTTTTCGTCGCGATACTGCTTGCCGGCCTTGCCGTGGTGGGTGCCCACAACGTCATGCGCTCGATTGCACAAGCCGGTGGAAGGGGCGCGCCGTTTGCAGCCTCGGCATGCGTGCACAGTCACGGCAACTGAAGCAGGGACTGCCGCTACTCTTATCTACGGCTCGGGTCTTACGGCGCTCTACTTCTCGCCATTTTCACGATGCCAAGTCGTCGCGTTCGATGGCGCGATTCGGGGGCGAAGTACGCGCAGGAGGACATTGGCGTATTGTTCGAAGTCGTATACGCGTTGATGCCGGGCAGGTTGCGGGGCTGCCCATGGTCGTCTTTTCTTTTTCGAGAGGATCACGCCATGGAAGCCTCTGTTATCGTCATGATCATTACGCTTGCCATGCCGAATGGCGAAGCGAGCGTCGAAGTCAAACCCATGGAGACCGTGCAACATTGCCGGCAAGCAGCAGACATCGAGGCCGCTGATCCATTCGTCGCCAGTGTCGAGTGTTCGGAGCTGCGCGACGGCAAGTTGCAATTGGAGTTTCAGCGACGCGACGGCACGGCCGTGCCGGAGACGTCCAATCCGGATTCGACCGGCTGAGTGGCGCAAGTCTTCAGCCGTCCACGGCTCCGGCGCCGGCGAGCGTTGCGCCATGAACAGGCGAGGCGGCGCGGCGCGAAGCGAACTCGAGGCCGAGGTCGAGAATCGCCCTACCGACGAGTTCGGCTTTTGCATCCCAGCCTTCCGTCGCAACCCGCATCCGCGCAGGCCTCGCGTCATAAGGCTGTTCAATCGCTGCGGAAATGGCGGCGGAGAATGCTGCCGCATCATCGCCGACGCGAACGAGATCCCGCCATGGCGCAAGCGCGGGAAAGTCCGTCGTCACCACGGGACGGCCGACCGCCAGATATTCCTTCAGCTTGATCGGATTGCAGGCCTTTATCCAGTCGCTCTTGTTCCATGGCATCAGCAGAACGCTCATGCCAGCCATGTATCGCGCAACGACGTCATAGGGCTTGCGTCCGAGCAGGGTGACGTTTCCGAACCCTGCAAGCCAGCCTTCTGGAAGCGAACAGCCTCCTATTAGGACAAACTGGACATGCGGCAAGGCTCGCGCGGCGTCGACGAACAGTCCTGGATCGAAGGTGTGGGCATCGATGCCGCCGATGAATCCGGCGCGTGGGTGGGGAAGGGCTGCCAGATCGTCCGGCTCAAACCCGCGCGCGTCGCCGACGGCTGAAAATCGTTCGAACTCGACGCCGTGCGTGACAAGGATCTGGCGACGAACGCGTGTTGCTTCCTCAGCCATCAGGTGGGGCGCCGCATAGACGACGAGCTCGGCCGCCGCGCGGATCAATGCGACCTGGGGGCCGACGATCGCCGGATCGGCTTCCGGAAAGGCTTCGAAGCGGTCCGTGCGCTGCATGACGGTCGCGACTTCATTCAGCGAACCGATGAGGCGCGCGCCGGCCGGGCAGTGCATCCACAGCAAAGGCCGCCTGATACCGGCATGCGCCGCGGCAAGCCGTATCTGAGGCGCCAAGGCGGAACCGGAGAGTTTCTGCCCGACGGGGCCGGGAAACGACACCGGCGAGAACACCCAGAGCCCCGGCTCCACCTCGACGACGCCGCGGGCCAGGCTCTTCAGCTTACGGCCGATCCGCTCGGCGAACTGCGACGTCTCGCGCAGGCTTGGCATGCGCACGCCGAGAGAGTTGACGAACAGCACCGGCCACTTGCGCGCCAGCCGCCGCATGATCTGGAAATCGAAGTGACCGCGGTTGTGGTACCACCAGTCCTCGCCGCCGATACATATGATGCCGTCGAAGGCTTTTCGCGTAGTCATGCACTGGGCCCTGAGTGGTCGAAGCGAAGCGCATAGTCCGCCTTCGGCGTTAATGTTTCGTTCGCCATCGCTGGCCGGGCGCGAGGCCGGTGCGTTAACGCCGGGCTAACGGCTGCCGGTTAGGCTCGATTCAAGTCATGTGAAGCGTGACTCGCACCGGCATGCCGTGCCGGGAGCTCAGCTTTCGGGATCGTCTCATGCCGGCTGGTCAACGGATCGACGTATCCGTCCTCATCGTCAGCTACAACACGCGGGCCATGACGCTGCCAGCGATCAACTCCGTCGTGCGCGAAACCCGAGAGGTGTCCTATGAAATCATCTGTGTCGACAACGCCTCCGAAGACGGCTCAGCCGACGCGATTGCAGACCATCCCGCTCAACCCAAGCTGATCGCGCTCGGCGAAAACCTTGGTTTCGCGCGTGCCAACAATCTGGCCGCCGCCCGTGCGCGCGGCGACTACATCCTGTTGCTCAATCCCGATACCGTCGTTCTCGACGGGGCCATCGACAAGCTGGTCTCATTCGCCCGCGCCAACCGGCATGCCCTGATCTGGGGAGGCCGCACGCTTTTTGCCGATCGGCGGCTCAATCCGTCCTCGTGCTGGCGGCGGATGACGCCGTGGAACCTGTTCTGCCGCGCCACGGGATTGACCGGACTCTTTCCCGGCTCGGAGTTATTCAACGGTGAGGCTTACGGTGGCTGGCATCGCGATAGCGTGCGCAATGTCGACATCGTGTCGGGTTGCTTTCTCCTGATCCCACGCACGGTTTGGACGGCGCTCGACGGTTTCGATCCTCAGTTCTTCATGTATGGCGAAGAGGCCGATCTGTGCCTGAGAGCACGGCGGCTCGGCGCCAGCCCCATGGTCACGCCGGATGCCACCATCATCCATCACGGTGGCGCATCGGAAAAGACGAAGGCTGGCAAGATGGTCAAGCTGCTTGTCGCCAAAGCGTCTTTGATCGATCGTCATTGGGACACCAGTATGCGTCGTGCCGGCCAAAAACTGCTCGCGCTGTGGCCTTTGTCGCGCTGGATCGCGCTGTCGATCACGGCCGGTATCTCCCGCTCGGCTCACCACCGCCAGGCGGCGAGCGTCTGGCGCCAGATCTGGCAGGCGCGCGCTGCCTGGTGGTCCGGGTACGAGGCTCTACCTTCCATATGCGGTGCGGACTTGCCAACGCCTCTGATGCGCGAACTCCCCCTGGCCTCATGAGGATTGGCGCATGAGTCCGGCCAATTCTTCCGATTGCATAAGCGCCCGCCTGCACCGCATATCCGGCGACGCGGCAGCACCGGCGACGGTGCGGTTTAGCATCGGTACGCTTGTCACGGATGGTACGCACTACGAGGCAATGCGCGCGTCGTTGATTGCCGGCGGGTTCACGGACAATGCCTGCGAGTATCTCTGGATCGATAATACGAGCGGCGATCAGATCTGCGCGTATCGCGGGCTCGATGCGATCCTCGAGGTGGCGCTGGGAGAGTACGTAATCCTGTGTCACCAGGATGTGCGCCTGCTGGCCGATGGGCGGATGGATCTCGAGGATCGTCTTGCCGGGTTGTCGTCACGGGATGCGAACTGGGCGCTCGCCGGCAATGCGGGAGGTGTGTCTCCTGGCCGCCTTGCCTTGCGCATCACTGACCCGCACGGCGCAGATCAGAATACCGGCGATCTACCTCAGGCGGTCGAGAGCCTCGATGAAAACTTCATCGTCGTGCGCCGCCGCGCGCGGGTTGGGTTCTCGCGCGACCTGTCGGGCTTTCACTACTATGGGGCCGATATCTGCCTCAATGCCGCGGTCGCAGGTTACACGGCCTACGTTATCGATTTCCATCTCGCTCACTTGTCTGCAGGGCGAAAGAGCAAAGCCTTTGATGACAACGAGCGCGCATTTCGGTCGAAGTGGTGCCGCGCCTTGTCCCCGCGATGGCTGCAAACGACATGCGCGCTCATGCGGCTGTCGGGATCGTCGCTGGGGGGAATAACAGGCCTGATCGCCGAACGGCCTTATGCAAGCCTGATGCGGCGTTTGCCCAATACGCGGCGAGAACGCTGCACGTTGCGGGGGAACTGAGGCATGTCGGACGCAGGAGCACAGCCGCGATCGCTTGCGCGTCTCGTTGTCGGACAAGGCACCTATCTGTTTTCAGGGTTCGCGATGGCGCAAGCGATGTCGCTCGCCCGCAATGCGATACTCGGCCATTGGTTGTCGAAGGGTGACTTCGGTGTCGCAGCGACGTTGACGCTGCTGTTGCAGCTGCTTGAGACGCTGACCGATCTGGGAGCCGACCGCCTCATCGTGCAGGCGAAGGACGGCGACGATCAGCGATTCATGGCCAGTCAGCACACGGCGCTCATTCTGCGTGGCGTACTGACCGCGTTGGCGATCTATGCGCTGTCAGGGTCCGCCGCGAAGTTTTTCTCTGTGCCGGAGGCGGCGTGGGCCTTCGCTGCGATTGCAGCGGTGCCGCTCATTAAGGGCTTCCAGCATCTCGACGCCCGTCGCGCTCAGCGGCACATGAACAATGCGCCCTATCTCGCGGTCGAGATCATACCGCAGGCAATGGCCCTTGCATTCCTTGTTCCAGTTCTCAACGGCCTCGGAGGCTATGCGTCGGTCGTCTGGATGGGGCTTCTGCAGGCTTTAGCGCTCTTACTCACATCGCACGCGGTTGCCGATCGCCGCTATGAAATCGCATTCGATGTTGCAATCCTCAAGCGGCTGTTCGCCTTCGGCTGGCCGATCTGGCTCAGTGCGTTTCCGCTCATCGCCGTCTATCAGGGCGATCGCATGGTCATCGGCAAACTGCTCGGGATGGAGGCGATTGCCGCCTATGCCGCCTGCTTTATGATCGCGATGGTACCGGGGCTCATCGCCGCCAAGGTCGGGAATGCGCTTATGTTGCCTCTGTTCTCGCGCGTCATCGAGAACCCCAAGGCTTTCGCATCGCGCTTCCGGGCGATGACGGATGCAACGACACTCGGCGCGGCGCTTTATCTCGCGAACGTGACGATTGCCGGCGGTGACATTGTGCGGGTGACATTCGGGCCCAACTATTCAGGCTACGGTCCTCTGGCCGCGACGCTCGCACTGATGTGGAGCATAAGGTTGCTTCAGGCGGTGCCCGGCATGGCGCTCCTCGCCCATGGCGAAACGCGGCCGTTCCTCGTCGCAGGTTTGCTGCGCGCATCGGCCATTCTTCCGGTCATGGCTCTTGCAGCAGCCGGCTATGGGCTTGTCGCGATCGCGGCGGCAGGCGTTGCCGGGGAGATAGCTTCGCTGATCTATGTGACGTGGCGAGTTGCCCGTCTTGGCGAGGGATCGGGCAGGGGATTGGGCGTCACGTTCCTTTCGCGCTCGGCCATGCTGGCGCCCGCGCTCGCGATATCGACGGCGGTCGTCAGGTCGATGCCCGCCAACGGTGGGCTGACGATGGTCGCGGTGGCAGTGATGGCGTTAAGCTGCATCATTGTCGTCGCAGCCTGCCTGCTGTCACCGCACTTGCGGGGCCTGCTTGCGCACGCGCGCGACGAAGGCCAGGCTGTCTTGCCGGCCACGGTTGCAGCTGTGCCACGGCATCGGGATCGGTTTGACACGTGTCGTCGGACAATTGAGAGCCACTCGAGACATCGCGTGACCGTCTGAACCACGATGCTCACGATGATCGACATTGGGCGTGCGGCGAGAGTCGAGGCGGCGCTCGAGCAGTTGGCCGTCGATGGCGAACAGGCATTCAGCGTGCGCAAGCTCGCGGCCCATGTCGGCGTCGACGGTATGACTATCCTGCATCACTTCAAATCGCGTGAGGGGCTGTTGCGCGAAGTGGCCGACGCGATGGTGGCGACACTGGACCTCGAGCGGCCGAAGGGAACCTGGCGGGAGGTTCTGCTCGAAGTCGCCAACCGGTACCGCCGTCTGGCGGAGAAGTATCCGAAAGCCTTCTCCATCGTCTCGCGGTACCAGACCAGCGGCCCGGCCGATTTCGAACTCGGGGAAATCGTCTATTCGGCTCTTCTCGACGCCGGCATGAGCGAAGAGGATGCAGCAGTCTACGGTATGGGCCTGTTCACGGTGTCGATCGGCTTCGGCGTCGTCGAAGTCGGAGGTACGCTCAACCAATCGCCGCCCGAGGAACTGGCCGAGATCGCAGCCCTCGATCCACGATTATTTCCTGTGACGCGCCGTCTGGGACCCAAGCTCGCACTCGTCGATCGCGATAGCGTGTTTCCCGTCGTCATCAACGCCTTTCTCGACGGCGTCGCGAGCGCCTTGGGGACTACTCGTAGAAGGCGTAATACTTCTTCGACGGCTCCTGCACATCCCAGATGCCGGTGAACCCGGCCGGCATTACGAAAGCATCTCCGGCCCGGTAGGTTCGCACGGAACCGTCATCGCCGGTGACCTCGACGACGCCAGCCAGCCAGTGGCAGAATTCGCTTTCCGAAAATACGACCCGCCACTTTCCCGGCTGGCATTCCCAGATGCCGCTGCTGAAGCGGCCGTCGGCGCTGGTGAAGAGGTTCCATGCGGTCTGCACCGGATTTCCCGAGATGATGCGGTCGGCGTCTGGCCGATATCGCGACGGCTCGGGCAGTGGGTCCTGAAAACTGATGCTCTCGGGCATGGTCACGGGCAGGGCTTGAACGTTCATTTCGGGCTCCGGGTTTTTCTTGTTCGATCGTAGCCGCTGTTCTTAGCCGGCCGCAACATCGGATCGAAAAGGCGTCAAGTTCGCAACCCTTGACATTGTCTGCCAGTCCTTGCTTCTCCACGGCGTCGCCGCCCTGGGGTACACATGAACTATCGCCACTCCTATCACGCCGGCAACTTCGCCGATGTCATGAAGCATGTCGTGCTCGCGCTCGTCGTCGAACACCTGAAGCTGAAGCCGGCTGCGTTCCGTGTCATCGACACGCACGCCGGCATCGGTCGTTATAACCTTTCCGGGATCGAGGCGCAAAAGACTGGAGAATGGCAGTCCGGCATCGGCCGGCTCTTCAATGTTCCCCTGCCAGATGCGATCGCGCTGTTGTTGGCGCCATATCTGCGCATTATTGCCGCCGAAAATCCAGCCGGTGCGTTGACCAACTATCCGGGAAGCCCACTGCTGGCCCGCCGCCTTCTTCGCCGTGGAGATCAGCTGGTCGTCAACGAGCTGCATCCGGAGGATCGCGAATTCTTGAAATCATTGTTCGCCGGCGACCCACAGACCAAGGTTCTGGGGCTCGATGGCTGGACGGCGCTCAAAGCGCTCCTGCCGCCGAAGGAACGGCGCGGCGTTGTGCTGGTCGATCCACCATTCGAGGAAACCGGCGAGTTCACGCGGCTCGCCCGCGCGCTTCGCGAGGCACAGCGCAGGTTCGAGACCGGCACCATAATCCTCTGGTATCCGATTAAGGATGCGCGTGCGGTATCGAGCTTCCGACATGAGGTGTCCGACATGGGACTGGCGAAGCTCCTGGGGGCCGAACTGTTCGTGAGACGAGCGGAATCCGGGATGCTCTACGGCACAGGTCTCATTATCCTAAATCCGCCCCACACGCTGCCCGACAATCTTGCGGCGGTTTTACCGTTCCTGGCCGAAAGGCTTGCGCTCGAAGCATCAGCGCCGCCGCGGATCGGGTGGCTCGAACTCCCGGTCGGTTCACTAGCAACCACGGTTCGTTTGCTAATTAGCTCGGACTTGCGCAATGCGACTACTTCCGGAATAAGATCCAGAATAAGAATTGTGCGGGTAGGTTGATCTTGACCGGCAAGGGATTGGAAAGGGCGACAGTCTTCCCCCTATTCATAGAGTTGATTGCTCGCTTGCTGGAATAATCCAAGTCACATCCCACTCACATTTGATCGCTTTGCGATCTCGGCGATTCAACGTGGCGGGTGACCGCTGCGCGCCTCACGCTGGCATGAAACGGAAAGGTATTTAGGAGAAACGGCGAATGCGGCAGACAGGTACCGTAAAGTTTTTCAACGAGCAGAAGGGCTTCGGTTTCATCAAGCCGGACAATGGCGGAAACGACGTCTTCGTCCACATCAAGGCCCTTGAGCGGTCCGGCATGCGCCAGTTGCAAGAAGGCAGCCGAATCTCGTTCGCCACCGAACCAGATAAGCGCGGCAAGGGCCCGAAGGCGTTCAATCTGCAGCCGACAAGCTAGGTCATCACCGTGTCTGCAGCGACAATTGCAGAACGGAAACGGGAGGGACCGCGGCGCAGGGGCCAAAAGTCTCCCGCTGACGGGTAACAAAGTCTTAGCGGACTGGGAATTCACGATGCCGACGACCACCATCAGCACGCCGCCGCTGGCGACTACACTCAAGACAGCTCCGATGTCGAGCGAGCCGGCGCCGGCAGTCGCCGCCGCCCCGTGGAGGCCCAGAAGCGGACCGAGGATCTGGCCGCCAAGGCCGCCACCGACGATACCCGCCAGCGAGTTGCCGAGCGTACCGAGGCTGAGGTTCCTTGAGGAGAGCCCCGTGATGTTGCCGCCAACTGCGCCGCTGGCGAGTCGGATCAAGAGCGGAACCTGGCGTTCGGCGAACGGCGGCGTCCCATAGCGGCGAAATGCAGGCTGATTGCTACAGGCGTGTGATGTTGCCGTTCCAAGAACGCCATGCACACCAGACACGCAGCCGTGCCCGGCGAGTTACATGAGATTCAGAAAGCTCAAGGGAAGTTTTTTTTATAGAAGGGATTGTCGGACGTATGGGGTAATATGCATGGGACTGTTCAGCGACCAATAATATTCATCAGGTGAAACATGACGCGCTACGCCTTTTTTGCTGCGGCTCTTGGTGCAGTGTTGATGGCGGCGAGTTTCGCGCCTCATGCCGATGCAGCCGACGGCAAGAAAAAGAGCAACGGGCAGCAGGCTAACGGCTACGTACTAGAGGGCGGCAACAAGAAGGGCGGCTACTCCTACAAGAAAGAAGACACGATGGGCTATCCCCCCTGGGACATGCCCCGCCAGAGCCCCGGCGGTCCCTTCGATAGTGGATTTTTCTTCGACGACGGGACCGCCCATCGGGGGGTCCCCAGCTACGGCGATCAATCGCCGTACATGCACTGATCCCCCATCGCCGTCCGTTTAATGGGCGGGCGGCGATGTATTGCGGCCACACTCGTTGGCACTGCCACGACTTTTCCCCACTCCCAGCTAATATTGAACGCTAAATTGGTGTCTGGCTCCTAGGCAGAGACAACGGGCGCCGCTATATCGCGTGGACAACTCTTGGGCATTCCAAGGGTCGGAGAGGAGATTACTGGATGCGCGTTCCCACAAGGTTCGTTGGCTTGGCGATGGCGATCGCAGCCATGACAGCGGCATCTGTTCTTCCTGCGGCCGCTAAGTGCCAGCGCATGGGCTTCCTGGTCAACGACTACGGCAAGGACGGCCCCACGAAAGACGCCCAGGAGCTACTCGACAAGCATGTCGCTAAATGGGCGTCTGAAAACAACATCACGGACTATCGCATCGGCAAGAAGGACGTGCAGTGCGAACTGTTCCTGAACTTCATCGTGTTCGACGAGCACACCTGCACGGCTTCCGCCGACGTGTGCTGGGGCGATGACAAGCCGGCCGCCACCAAGGCCAAGACGGCGACCGAACAGTCGACTCCCGCCAAGAAGAAGGTGAGCGAGGACAAACCGAAGGAAACGAAGGCCAAGACCGCCGCCAAGGAAGACAAGCCTGCCGCGTACAAGGTTGAGACTGGCGCCATCCCGGATGCAGCGGCAGCGGCGCCTGTCGCCGCTCCGGCCGCCGCAGCAGCAGATCCTGACGCTGCCGAGAAGGCCGCTGCCGCCGCAGAGCGTGCGGCAGCCGCAGCTGAACGCGCAGCGCAGGCCGCCGAGCGCGCCGCCGCCGCGAGTGAAAAGGCAGTCGTGCCTGCCGCCGTCGAAACCCTCGCTCCGGCGTCCGCGCCTGCTGTCGAAGCTCCCGCCGCCGTGGCTCCGGTGATCCCGGCAATGCCGAAGAACTAAGCTCGGCGATGTTCGAAATGATCAAAAGGCGGTTCGTTGAGCCGCCTTTTTTCATGATGGCCGGCGCATGCCTTCATGATGTCCGGCGTGAAGGTCCAAGACGATCGAGCCGTAGCCTGTGGCGGTGATCCGTCAGGAGCAGGACGGCCGCCAGGCCACTCACCACGACAGCGAGAGCTGTCGATCCCGCGATCAGGAACATAATCATGATCTGATACTTTGTTGCCTCGACAGGATCGGCGCCTGCGAGAATTTGTCCTGTCATCATTCCGGGGAGCGAAACCAGGCCAGACACCGACATGGCGCTCAGGATCGGCATGAGGCCGGTGGCCAGACTGCGGCGTGTGACATGCTCGAACGCCTCGAAACGCGAGGCGCCGAGCGCGAGTCGCGCCTCGATCGCCACGCGCTCGCGGCTTGCCGTAGTGGTCATCGTATCGAGCACGAGCGCCACGCCGGCAAGCGCGTTGCCGGCCATCATGCCCAGCAGCGGCAAAAGGTAACGCGGCGCATACCATGGTTCGGCACCGATGACCGCCGTCACGGCGAAGACCGTGGCGACAAGTCCAGCCATGAAGGGAACCGACGCTCCGAGCAGCAACGCCTGCCAGCCTTCGATGCGCCGTTCCTGCCGGCGCCGTGCCTCGTAGCCCGTCGCGGCCAGCATCACCGCCGCGAACAGTGCAGTCCAGAGCGGCGATGCCTGATCGAAGATCGTCTTGAGAATGAAACCGACGGCCGTCAGTTGCACGATCATTCGCAGTGCGGCGACCAAAAGGTTTCGCTCGAGCCCAAGCCGGAATGCCACCGACAGCACTCCGCTGAGAAGGATCAGCGTGGCGGCGAGGGCAAGGCCTCCATACGAAAGTGGGACGTACGTCATGACTGCACACCGCTGACGTTCGCGGGCGTCTGTTCTGATCGAGGAAGCGGCCTTCGGGCCGTCGCAAGCCGGTTGGCGAAATTGCGGTTATGCGACACGAGGACGACCGAGCGCCCGGCCAGGATCTGGAAGCGGATCATCTCCTCTACGAGCGCCGTGCTCACCGGGTCGAGCGCGGAAGTTGGCTCGTCGAGCAGCAACACGCGGGGCTCTCCGGCGAGTGCCCGAACCAGCGCGAGCCGCTGCCGCTCGCCACTGGAAAGTTCAGCAACCTGACGGTCGAGGTATGAGAGGTCGAGGCCTGATGAGTCGACGAGGCGCGCCAGACGCGGGCTGTTTAGCGCCCGTTGGGGAAAAGATTGACGCGCGGTATCGGCCCACCATGCCGGTTCGGCTGCAACGTACGTGACGAGGCGGCGCCATTCGGTTGCCGGCATCTCGTCGCGCTCGGCGCCGTCGAGAAAGACGTGGCCCGGTGCTGGGTCGAGATCGGCAATGGCGCGCAGCAGACGGGACTTTCCGCTGCCCGACGTGCCTTCGATCGAAAGACAGGTGCCTTCCGCCACTTCGAACGACAGCGGCGCCAGATGTCCCGCTTTCAGCTTGTCGACCCTCAGCAAGGCATCCCCGCTCGGCGTGCGTGCAGCTTCCTAGCGATTCCGGAACGGATCGCCGTCTCCAACAATGCCGTCCCGATCGCCGGGTCAAGTCCGGGCAGGGTCCGGGACTGTCGAGATTGTGTGCTGGGCCGGCCGATGGCAACGACAGCCACCCATCCGCCACGCGGAGGTGCGGGCCGGATATCGCAATGAAGGCCGACCGTGTTGGCGGCTTTGGGTCCGCGTCGCCGGCTAATTTAAACGTGGGTCGCGGCAAGAAGGATGTCGGCGCCGTCCTTGACGATGGCGAGGTCCATGCCTGCGCTGCGGGCGAGCCGCCACGTGTAATAGGCCTGAACCGACATGGCATCGAGCGGCGGCGGGTTCTGTCCGTCGACGAAATCGGCGAGATACTGAGGCGGACGGGCACTGGTGCCGCGGCAGCGGATGACGAAACTCGGCGCTTCCAGCGACCCCTTCATAGCGACCTCGATGTCGCCGCCGCGTGGCAGCGCGGTCACGGCGCTGGCGATGAGATTCAGCAGCAGTTTGACCTTGTCCTTGACCATATGGCCCGGCTGGCCCTGCCAGATCAGCTTGTGCTTGCCCTGGCCGATGAAGCCGCGGGAGATCTGCTCGGCCGTGCCGAGATCGATCAACGCCCCCGCCGAGCCGGCCGCTCCGAATGCGAAGCGCGCGAACTGGAGGCGGGCGGAAGCCTGTTCCGTGACATTGCGGATCACCGTCATGGCGTAGGACTTGGCATCCGCGTCGTCGTCCTCGTCGAGTATTTCCAGTCCGTTGTAGATCGCGCCCACCGGACCGATGATGTCGTGGCAGATCTTGCTCGATATAAGGGCCGCGAGATCCAAATCGCTCAGCTCTGCCGGCTTGCTCATCGTGTGTGCCCCTGTCGATGCGTCGTCTGAATGGTCGAGCGGTGGCTCGAGGTCCCCGGCCTATCGATTGGCGACATAGGCAACCGGCGCAAACCTAACAGGGGCCGCTTGCATTTCGATTAAGTGCTCTGATACACGCGCCTGATCGGGATTGCCAAGTCCCTGTTGCCCCGCGGGCGGTTCCGCATGGTTTTGTAGAGGCGCAACCCCGCAGTCAGCCGTTTCGTCCCTCAAATCGAATCAAGAGGCCTGCCTATCATGCCAGATTCCGATGCGGGCCTTCTTGGAGCGGCCCTGATGCCTTCGGTCCTGAAGGCGGCGCGCATCGAACTGGGCCACAGACAGGTGGGGGAGATGCAAGTCGACCGCAAGGCGGATACCTCGCCGGTCACGGCAGCCGATCGGGAAGCTGAAGCGGTTCTGCTCGAAGCGCTGGCCAGCGAATTGCCGGGGGTGCCGGTCGTCGCTGAAGAGCGCCATTCGGGGGGCGCTGCCCTATCGACCGGATCGGAGTACATCCTGGTCGATCCGCTGGATGGCACGGAAGACTTCGTTTCGGGCGGAAGTGATTTTACGATCAACATCGGCATCATTTCGGCGGGCCGGCCGATTTTCGGTCTGATCTATGTGCCCGTAACCGGCGACCTCTACCTGACGCGCGATATGAAGACCGCGGTAACGTACGCGATCAGCCCCGATGCAGGGATGGATGAGTTCAGGTCGAGCGCACCTCGCCGATTGCAAACACGCGCACCCGACCCGACCGCTCTCGTCGCCCTTTTGAGCAAGCGTTCCGGCGGTAGCATGCAGGATGATTTCCTTGGCCGTCTGACGATCGCGCGCCAGCAGCGCATGAGTTCGTCCGTCAAGTTCTGTCTGGTGGCGCGCGGCGACGCCGATCTCTACCCGCGTTTCGGCCCAACCTCGCAGTGGGATACGGCCGCGGGGCACGCCATTCTGAACGCCGCCGGCGGGTGCGTGACCGATCTCAGCGGGGCACCCCTGCGATATGGTTCTCCGGACGTGAACATATTCAATCAGCCATTCGTTGCCTGGGGGAGATCGCCGCATTGAAGACGGCAGGTTTTACGGGTCCTTTGAAGGCCACTCATGTCGCGTCAGCCGTTCGGCCGGCCACACTTTGGTAACACTTTGCAAAGATGGTTAGGCAGGGGTTAGCGCCGCGAATCGGGTTGGTCTTCGCGGCTTTCCAACGGGACGACTCGAACCCATGCCTAGACATTCACGGACCGCTCTCGCCGCGCTGCTCGCCATGACAGCTTCGGCGCCTTTGGTCGGCCTGTCCGCCGCACCGTCTGATTCGGGCCTGCAGCAACTGGCACAGGCCAACGACGCCTATCGCCCGCCCGCCTCCGGACAAAGCTCGTTTGATAACGGCGCGCCAAGATCAGATGCGTATTCGCCGCCGGCCGGGGTAAGCGACAGCTTCGGCGGCAGCTCTGGGCCGCCACCGCCGGCTTCTGACGGTTATGGCGAACCTTACAATCCGCCATCCGCAAATGCCGGTCAGGAGCCGGGCTACCCCGAACCCGTCCCGCCGCCGCAGGGCTCAAACACCTTCGGCCAGAACGAGGTTGTCACAGCAGGTCATCAGTTCTTCGGTTCCGTCAGCAAGGAACTCGCCAGCGCCGTCGAGTACGTGTTCCAGAGCCAGGGCCGGCCCAACGGATACATCCTGGGCGAGGACGCGGGCGGGGCGCTCGTCTTCGGACTGCGCTACGGCGAAGGCACGCTTTACACAAAAAACGCCGGAACCCACAAAGTCTTTTGGCAGGGGCCCTCGGTCGGCTACGACGCCGGTGCGGAGGGTTCCAAGGCCATGGTGCTGGTCTATAATCTCCATGATCCGTCCGAAATCTACGAACGATTCGGAGGCGTCCAGGGTGCGGCCTATCTGGTTGGCGGCGTCAGCGTTCAGTTGCAAAAAGCCAATGATGTCACACTTGCCGTCATTCGTTCCGGCGTAGGGCTTCGGCTCGGCGCCAATGTCGGCTATATTAAGTACACGCGGGCGCCAACCTGGAACCCGCTGTGACGAGGCTGCGGGCCGAGCCTTAGCCGCCACGTCATGATCCGGCCGCGCCGCGCCGTCGTAATGCTGGGTTTGAAAACCCGTATTGTGATAGGCGCGTCGGCTCGGGGCCTTGCGCGATAGGGAGAACGGCACGGGAATGCGCCGGTGATCACCATCCAGGCGGCGATGCTCGTTGTGCTCGGCTTCAGCATGGCCGCGTTGCTGGCGTGCCTGTTCGCGCCGGTTTATCGCCGCCGTGTTGCCCGCCTGGCGACCGACATGCTCAAGCGCTCGATGCCAATGACTGCTGCCGAGATAAGCGCCGACAAGGATCGGCTGCGTGCCGAGTATGCGATCAAGGTTCACAAGCTCGAAACCAAAGTCGAGGAGGCGGCTCTTTCGTCTGCCCGTCAGATGATCGAGATCAACCGCCGCGATGCGGCGATCAGCGAACTCGAAAGCGAGACAGTTCGGCTGAAGGCTGCCATCGAGGAACACGAGAATGCCCGTCGCGTGCTCGAGCAGACCATTACGGAGCGGCTTCCGAAGGTGGAGTTCCGCCTATCAGAGGCCAAGAAGCTTCTGTTCCAGCGCGATCGCGAGATCACGTCGCTGACGCAATCGGCTAATCGGCAGGCGCAGGCGCTCGAGGAGGCGACTCAGATCAATACCCAGCAGCGCGACGAGATCCACCGTCTCAAGGCAACATTGACCACGCGCGCCGCACGTAACCGCGAGCCGATTGCAGATCCGCGCTTCGATGGCGAGGTTGCGCTGAGGGCAGAGATCGAGGCGCTGCGCGCAAAAACGCGCGACCAATCGCAGCTTATCAGTCGTCTGCAGGGTGTATTGACACAGGCGGGCGCGCGCTCGGACATGATCGCCGGGATGTCATCTGCCGGTACACCGGAAGGCAGCGGCCCGGAAGCGGAAATCGCCCGCCTACGCAGCGCACTCGCCGAAGCAGAGCAAGCGTTGCGTTCGGTACGGGGTGCCGCTGAAAGCGAACACGTGTCCCACACCGAACTCGAAACCGAGATCCGCGCGTTGAAATCGCAAACACAGGACCAGGGTGCGGAAATTGCGAGATTGAGGGCCTCACTTCAATCCTATGAGCAAGGCGCGAACGACGAACGCGCCACATCAGAAAGCAAGATCACGCTGAAAGCGCGCGTCAGCTCGTATCAGGCGCAGGTCGACGAGCAAAGCAATACGATCCAGTCTCTACGCGCGGAACTGGCTGCGGCCAACGAGAAACTGGCGCGGCAGGCAGCGCATTTCATGGATGAAATGCGCAAATTGGGATCAGGCACGCGGCCCGCCTCCGGCTCACCACGCAGCGCCCCGCAGAGCAATCAAGGTCTTGAGTTCATGCGCCGCTCGCTTTCGGAGCGCATCAACGCGCCGCGGCCGGCCAAAGACAGCCCGGACGCGGCTGCATCATCTGGCACAGCCCCGGATGCTACGCTGGCCAAGACCGAAGCATCGCGCGTACCTGACTTCATGCGGTCTTCTGCTGCGGCCGACGGAGCCTCGTCGGCCGAGGCCGGTCTGGAAGCGGCCAACGGCAACACCGCGGCGGAAAATGTCGCAAATGCGCCGCGCCGCCGCCCGGGTCTCCTTGCTCGCATAACCGGCGTCGAGAAGCAGGAAGCCTAGCGCGCCTCGAAGGTCACGCTATTTACCCAAAAGGGCTTTTTCCGACCCGGCGCGACTTATGCTGCAGGGCACAACGACGCCCCGTTCTCGTGCGTCAGATTCTCCGGATAGTGCTGAATTACCCGGTCGAGTAGGATCATCGGAAGGGCTCAGCAGCTAATGTGATTGCAACCCGCGCTCGCAAGGTGCGGCATCTGGAAATCATGACAATCCGCCAGCTACGTTGCGTCCCAAGTGTTGAGGACACGATGCGATCCAGGTGGAGTATCCGGGGAAACACCGCACATGCTGAAAAACAAGGTCATCTCGGCCGAGGAAGCGATTGCGCTGATCAGCGACGACGACGTCGTGTGTACCACGGGCTTCGTGCAGAGCTGCATCCCCGAGGTACTTCACGCGGCGCTTGAAAGGCGCTTCGTCGAAACGAAGGCCCCGAAGGGTCTGACCCTCATCATGTGCGCCGGCGCTGGCGACAGCAAAGGGCTTGGCACCGGCCGCCTCCACCATGAAGGCCTGCTCTCGCGCGTTATCGCGGCAAACTTCGGTCGCATGCCGAAAGTGGGGCAGGCAGCACAAGCGAACAAGATCACCGGATACAATCTGCCGCAGGGCGTGATCTCCAAACTTTACCGGACGTGCGCGTCCGGTCAGCCGGGTTTGTTTACGAAAGTCGGCCTGCATACCTATGTCGATCCGCGTCTGGGCGGCGGCAAGGTCAACGAGGTGACGAAGGAAGATATCGTCAAGCTGGTCGAGGTCGAAGGCCAGGAATGGTTGTTCTACAAGGCGACGCCGATCGACGTTGCCTTGATCCGCGCCACGAGCGCCGATCCGTCCGGCAATCTCAGCATGGAGAAGGAGTGCCTCACACTCGACGTGCTCGCGCAGGCGATGGCAGCTCACAACAACGGCGGTGTCGTCATCGCGCAGGTCGAGCGCATCGTGGAGCAGGGCTCGATCAAGCCGAAGGACGTCAGGGTGCCGGGCATCCTGGTCGACTGCGTCGTCGTGGCGAAAGAGCCCGAGATGCATCGCATGAACTACGGCGTCATGTATGACCCGTCGCTGTCGGGCGAGATCCGTATTCCCGTCGATGCAATGCCGAAGTTGGAACTCGACGAGCGCAAGATCATTGCGCGCCGAGCGGCCTTCGAACTACCACCGAACGGCGTCATCAATCTAGGCGTCGGAGCGCCCGACGGCGTCGCGGCAGTCGCCAACGAAGAAAAAGTCACGCCCTACATCACGATGACGACGGAAGCCGGCGCCATCGGTGGCGTGCTGGCGGGTGGTTCGAGTTTCGGCTCGGCGGCCAACGCCCACTCGGTCATCGACCAGAACCAGATGTTCGACTTCTACCACGGGCGTGGACTGGACCTGACCTGTCTCGGCATGGCCGAGTGCGACAAGTTCGGCAACGTCAACACCAGCAAGTTCGGCGGCCGGCTGAACGGCTGCGGTGGTTTCATAGACATATCTCAGAACGCGCGTGCGGTGGTCTTTGCGGGCACATTCACGGCCGGCGGCCTCGAGGTCGAACTGTCGTACGGCAAGCTCAAGATCGTACAGGAAGGCCGCGCCCGCAAGTTCGTCAATAATGTCGAGCAGATCACGTTCAGCGGCCAGTACGCCAGTTCGCGCTCGCAGCCGGTCATCTATGTCACCGAACGCTGCGTGTTCCAGTTGACGCCTGGCGGTCTCGAACTGATCGAGGTGGCTCCTGGCATAAACATCGAGAAGCATATTCTGCCTCACATGGATTTCAAGCCAATCATCAACAAGCCGATGCCGATGGACAGGCGCATATTCATCGATGATCATATGGACCTGCTGTCGGAACTCCTGAACCTCAAGCTCTCCGAACGCGTCAGCTACGACAGCGACCGCAACATCCTGTTCCTCAACCTCGAGGGCTGGAGCGTGCGCAAGAAGAGCGACATCGACGATCTGCGCAATATTCTCGTTGCGGCATGCGTGGCGGCGGGCCGGCGCGTCAACTCCGTCGTCAATCACGACGGCTGCCGTATCGCCGAGGACCTTTACGACGATTACGCCGAGATGATCCAATTCATGCTGGAGCATCACTACCTGACGACCGCTCGCTATACGACCAGTGCCTTTATGCGCCTTAAGATGCAGGAAGCCTTGGACAAGCGCGGCCTCGCTCCTCACATCTTCGAACGCAAGGAAGATGCTGACGCATTTCTCGATGCCGCGAAGTCGGCGGCGGAATGAGGGCTGGTGGCGCGAGCCGGAAACCAGACGAGGCGTGCCGTGGTGCCGTTGGCGACGAGAAATAGTTGACGTCGCGGCCAGGATGTGTTGACGGCGAGCGGATGACCATCAGATTCGTCGCTGTCGCGCTCGATCGAACCTGGCGGGCAAAACACGCAGTCGTTGCCCCCATGGAACACCATTCGTGTTTCAGAGTGGACAACTAATCTGTATCCAGGAGCTGGGGCGGTTGCGGGGCTCCTGGCCGCAGTCCAATCCCTCCTTGATGCTGCCTCGGTGAAGTCTAATATCAGTTCCGTGACACTCGCCCCCAAACGGCCTGACACAAGGACAATCCACATGAATACGCCACTCGAAATCTCCTTTAAGGGCCTCGACAAGAGCCGCGTCATAGAGGCGAAGATCGCCGACAAGGCCGCCAAGCTGGAGAAAATTTTCGATCGCATGACGCATTGCAGAGTGGTGGTTTCCGCGCCGAACAAGCACGCCCACAAGGGCAAGAATTACGAAATCAAGATCGACATCGGCATTCCCGATCACGCGCCGCTAATCCTTACGCACGAGGCCAGTGTCGGCCATGCGCAGGAAGATCTTCAGATCGCCATACGCGATGCCTTTGACGCCGCCAGGCGCCGGCTGGACGACATAGCTGAAAAGATCGGCGGCGGGGCCAAGGCCGAGCGCGGCCGGCGCAGGCCGGCTCCGGCCCGCGAGCCCGAGGTCGACTAGGGCGGCCTGGGCCCGTCCGTGATGATAGTGGGCCCGGTTTCCCGGGCAAGGCCGTGTGCCAACCGGACGCTTGCCTCGCCCGTGAGTAGCCGATATACGAACCGCTTCCGCGCCGGGTCTAGCCGATCCGCGGCGGGCACTTAGCTCAGCGGTAGAGCACTTCCTTGACATGGAAGGGGTCAGAGGTTCGATCCCTCTAGTGCCCACCAACAAAATCAAAGACTTAGGCACTTTCAACCTCTTCAGCTTCGGCGTCGCGTGCTAGTTTCGTGCTAGCGAGCGCCTCGTTGCGGGCGTCTCCAAACCGAAGGGGTCAGAGGTTCGATCCCTCTAGTGCCCACCATCGGGTTTTTCTATCGTGTGTTGATGTTTTGGCGACTTCTGCGGTCTGGTGGGATCCGCGCCGGCGTTGTTGACAATGGTGCGGCGCGCGCATAGTTTGCGCCATCTTTTCCAGGGCCCGTCTGGTGAAACGCCGTCCGCCCGCGCTTTGGCGCCGGATCGTCAGCTTGTTTTGCCGGGCGTTGGGGCCTTCAATGCTTGAACGGATACGGGTATGAAAGTCAAAAATTCCTTGAAGTCCCTGCGCTCGCGTCATCGCGACAATCGTGTCGTACGCCGCAAGGGCCGTGTCTACATCATCAACAAGACGCATCGCCGCTTCAAAGCCCGCCAGGGCTGAGCGTTCAAGATCTCATCGCGTTATCGAGCGCGCTGGCCTTTCGCTGGCGTGTTTGTGTTTGCGCGCGCCTTTGACGTGGCGGTAGGCGCACCTTATGTTCGCCTGCATGAGGATGAATCTTTTTGTTGTTCCTTTGTCCGTCTTCGCCCTGTTTGCAGGCATCGCGGGTATTGAGAGCGCGCGCGCAGCGGAGCCGCCGGCCGGCGCGACCGATCAAGGGCCCGGTGCACCCGATGGCATATCGCCGATACCCAAGCACGGAGTACCCGGCGGGCCCCTCAGTGCTGCGCCCCAGGCAGACGCTGCACCCGCAACCCCCGCCGCCAAGGAACCGGCGCCGTCCACGATCGAGCAGCGCGATGAGATCCTGGGCCAACTCTATGGCCACCTTGCCAAATCGAACGATGAACAGAGTTCGCAGAAAATCGCGCGGTCGATCGAGCACCTGTGGTTTTACTCAGGCAGCCCGACAACCGACGTGCTTATGCAGCGAGCCATAACGGCTCTGCAGACGAACGACGCCGAACTTGCCCTAAAAATGCTGGATGCCGCCGTCGAGTTGCAGCCCGATTTCGCCGAAGGCTTCCATCGTCGCGCGGCGGTCTACATGATGCGCACCGACCCGCACCGGGCAATCGGGGATCTGCGCCGCGTCCTGGCGCTCGATGCCAATCACTTCAAGGCGCTCGAAGAGCTGGGAACTGTGCTGCAGGACATTGGTGAAAAGAAAGGCGCGCTGGAAGCCTACAGGCAGTTGCTGAAGGCTTATCCTCTGGTGCCCGGCGTCAAGGAATCGATCCGCGAACTGGAGCGCGACGTCGAGGGCCAGGGCATCTGATGTCGCGGCTCGCCGGTTCGCATTTTCAGAGCTGCCGCTTTCAACTCGGTAACTTCGCCGTGGCGGGCCGCCGCTTTCCTCCGGTGGGGAACTCGTCGGGTGTATGACCGTCGGGCAAACCGTACTGGTCGATGAAGGCGAGGCGGATCATGTTGGTCGCGCCGGGTGATCCAAGCGGCACGCCGGCCGTGATCACCAGGCCTTCGCCGGGCTTCACGAAGCCTTCCTCGAATGCGATTTGGCAGGCCTTACGAACCATGTGGGCGAGGTCTTCAGGATCGCCCGTCAAGACGGTCTGGATACCCCAGACGAGGGCCAGCCGCCGGGCGGTCTGCTCGATCGGCGTCAGGCCGATGACGGGAAGTCCCGGTCTTTCGCGGGCAACGCGCAGCGCAGTCGATCCTGTCGCCGTGTAGCAGACGATCGCGGCCACCTTAACAGTGTTGGCGATGGCATAGGCTGCCGCCGCGATGGCGTCGGCGCCGGTTGCCTGTTTGGCCAGTTTCGTCGCGTGGACGTAGGCGTCGTAGCTTGGGTCGTCCTCAACCTCGATTGCGACGCGGTCCATCATTTGAATGGCTTCGAGCGGGTACTGGCCGACGGCGGACTCGGCCGACAGCATCACCGCATCTGCACCGTCGAACACGGCGGCGGCGACGTCCGACACTTCCGCGCGGGTCGGCATCGGCGACGAGATCATGCTTTCCAACATCTGCGTCGCGACGACGACCGGCTTGCCGGCAGCGCGCGCCTTGCGGGTGATCTGCTTTTGCAGACCGGGGACGCGCTGCACCGGCATCTCGACGCCCAGATCACCGCGCGCGACCATGAAGCCGTCGCCCGCCTTGATGATGTTATCGAGATCGTCGATGGCGGAGGGTTTTTCGATCTTGACCAGAATGGCGGCGCGGTCGCCGATAATCTTCTTGGCTTCCAGCACGTCCTCGGCGCGCTGCACGAACGACAGCGCGATCCAGTCGGCTTCGATTTCGAGAGCACACTCGAGGTCGGCGCGGTCTTTTATCGTCAGCGCACTGACTGGAAGTAGGGTATCGGGAAGGCTGACGCCCTTGCGGCTTGCCAGGGCGCCGCCGGTGATGACTTCGGCGGCAATCGAGCCACGGCTGCTTTCGATCACGCGCATGCGGATCTTGCCGTCGTCGAGCAGCAACATGTGTCCCGGTCGGACGGCCTGGAAGATCTGAGCATGGGGAAGATGAACGCGGTCGCTCGAACCTGGCTTGGTGTCGTCGTCGAGACGTAAGATCGAGCCGTCATTGACGAATACGCGGCCGCCTGCGAATTCGCCGAGGCGGAACTTCGGTCCCTGTAGGTCGCAGAGGATGCCGACGGCATGCCGGGTGCGTTTGCTCGTCTCGCGGATGGCAGCGGTGTACTCGCGCGCCGCGTCGTGGCTCGAATGGCTCATGTTGATGCGGAACACGTCCACACCCGCGAGCACGAGTTTCTCCAGCATTTCCGGCGATGACGACGCAGGACCCAGCGTCGCCACGATCTTTACGCGTCGGTTGCGTCTCATTTGTTCTTGGATCCCGCCCCTTCAGGGTCAGTTAGGCGGACGGTCCATTCCTTCGCCTCGCCGGTATCGACTTCGAAGAAGCCGGACTGCTTATAGCCCCGCTTCTGACAATCCTGAACCCCCCGGATGGCAAACGATTTGTCGGTCGTGCACATCGTGTTGGCTCCGGCCCATGCACCGCCTCGATCATAGTCGATGGCGTGAACATAGACGAAGCGGCTGGGAACGGGACCCTTTAGTAGGGTCTCGCACGTTTGGGATGCGATCGTCCACCACCCTTCCGTGGCCCAGCCTTCCTTGTCCTGATAGCCGATAGAAACGCCGACACGGCTGGAGGTAGAGTTGCACAGCTTCAGGTCGGCGGCGGCCGGGACTGAATTGGCAGCCGTCGCAGCGGCAAAGGCCGCAAGGTGTGCCAAAAGGCGATAGCAAACGGAGTGGATCACGGGTGTGAGACCTCCGGTGAGAATGGCTGTCGAGGCGCGCAACCGCACGGTAACTTGCCTTCGAGCCTCACGGGTCGACGAGCACGACACGGAAGTCGTTGACATTGGTCTGGGTGGGGCCGCACTCGAGGAGATCACCGATACTACGGAAGAAAGCCGTTGAATCGTTGTTAGCCAGGAAAGCGGCGGCATCTAGACGTTTGGCGCTCGCACGCGCCAGCGTATCGGGGAAAACGATTGCGCCGGCCGGATCATCCGGGTTGCCGCCGCCGCCGTCGATGCCGTCGGTATCGCCAGCCAAGGCGCAAATGCCGGATGCACCGTCGAGCCCGATTGCCAGCCCAAGCATATATTCTTGGTTCGGGCCGCCTGAGCCGTTGCCGCGCACGGTGACGGTGAATTCGCCGCCGGAAAGAATTGCAACCCTCGCGCCGCGGCGCTTGGCGTCGAGCGCCAGGACGGCATGGCTGCGGCCGACTTCGTGTGCCTCGCCTTCGAGCGAACTGCCGAGCACGTCGATCCGGTATCCCGCCTTTCGCGCCAATTCAGCGGCAGCCTCGATCGAGGCTTTCGGCGCGGCGACGAGTTCGTAAAGCGCATTGGCGAGTTTGGGATCGCCGGGCTTTAGCGTTTCGTTGGCTGGATCATTCAAGCCCGCGATGATCTCGTCGGCCGGCTTGATGTTGTAGGCTTGCAGCACCGCGCGCGCTTCGGCGAGCGTCGTGTTGTCGGGAACGGTGGGACCCGATCCGATGGCGTCGGGATCATCGCCCGGCACGTCGGAGATCGCCAATGTGATGAGATGCGCCGGATACGCGGCGGCAGCGAGCCGGCCACCCTTGATGCGCGAAAGATGTTTTCTGACGCAGTTCATCTCGGAGATGCGCGCGCCCGACCTCAGAAGCTGGCGCGTCAAGTCGCGTTTGGCGGCGAATGAAACGCCCTCGACAGGCGCGGACCAGAGAGCCGAAGCGCCGCCCGACAGCAGGCACAGAACGAGGTCCTTCGGGCCGCCGCTCTTGGCAAGCTGCACGGCGAGCTTTGCAGAGGATATGCTATTGGCGTCGGGAACCGGGTGACCCGCCTCCATTACCGGGATGACGTCGGTCGGCAAGCCGTAACCATGCCGGGTGGTGACGAAACCGATCAGGCGGTCGGCAAGTCCCTGGCTGGCGTAGTGTCGCTCGGTCGCCTGGGCCATGGCTGCGGCGGCTTTGCCGGCGCCGACGATGATGATACGGCCGCCTTCCGGAATTGCGGGAAGGTGGGGCGGCACACATGTCGCCGGATGGGCCATGGCCACGGCCTTGTCGTACATGGCTCGGAGCAGCACACGCTGTGGGGACGTTTCCTCAATGGCCATGCGGATTTTCCGTGGGTTTTTTTGTTCTTGGGCACTTGGTTTGGGCGATGGGGCGGGGCGCGTCAAGCGACGAGGCGTCGCTGATGGTCAACGATCCCCATCGGCGTTATTCTGATGTCATGTTCGATGAAGCAAGTCTCTCCCCCACCGAGGAAAATTCCGCAACAGGGTTTGCGGCGTATACAATGCTGAACTCCAGTGGAGACCCGAGTCTGCTCCTACTGTGTGATCACGCCAGCAACGCACTTCCCCCCGAATACGGCAGCCTTGGCCTGCCTCAGATCGAGTTCGAGCGTCATATCGCCTACGATATTGGGGCGGCCGGTCTCACCCGGCGGCTGGCGGAACGGCTTTCGGCGCCGGCGATCCTGTCTGGCGCGTCGCGGCTACTGATAGACCCAAATCGCGGCCTCGATGACCCCACCCTCATCATGCGGCTGTCCGACGGCAGGGTCATACCCGCCAACCGGATCGTCGAGGACGCGGAAAGGGTTCGCCGGATCGAAAGATTTTATGTGCCCTATCATTCGGCCATATTGGAGCGCCTGGATGCTGCCATGCATGCCGGCACGACGCCCATTCTGCTATCGATCCACTCGTTCACGCCGGTTTGGAAGGGCGCGGTGCGTCCCTGGCACGCCGGCGTGCTTTGGGACAAGGATCCGCGGCTCGCGCGCCGATTGCTCGACGCACTGGCCGAGGATTCCACATTGGTCATCGGCGACAACGCTCCGTACACGGGTCAGTTGCACAGCGACACTCTGTGGCGGCACGGGACGTCGCGAGGACTGGCTCACGCCATTATCGAAGTCCGGCAGGATCTGATACGTGACGAACAAGGACAGAATGAATGGGCACAGCGGATCGCCGGCATCATGTCGAAACTTGTCGAGAGTAAAGACGCGCACGCCGAACTTGCCGCCACGCGCCATTATGGATCGAATGCCCGATGACCGCGTCCGGCGGCTGCCGCTGCGGGGCACGTCAAGGACGGCAGGAAAGAGCATCACAAATGACCGACATCAACGACAGGACGACGACGGAATTGGAGGCAGCCGCGTTCCGGCGGCTCGTTGCTCACCTGCGCGAGCGTGGCGACGTGCAGAACATCGACCTCATGAACCTCGCCGGTTTCTGCCGCAACTGCCTCGCCAACTGGTATCAGGAGGCTGCCAAGGAACGCGGCATTTCGCTCAGTAAGGACCAGTCGCGCGGCATCATTTATGGCATGCCCTACGCGGATTGGCAGGCCAGCCACAAGAAACAGGGCTCCCGAGAACAGCTTACCGCTATTCGAGCAGGTTCGTCCCAAGGACCACAAGTGACGTGCAACGACGAACCGTGGCTCAAAAACATCTGGATCGTCCAATCGCTTGGCTTGATGTGCCGCCCCACGGCGGTCTAGCCTTCGGGCAAATGTCGGGCTGTGGAAGTCTTTGCGTCGCCCCACTGTCACCGGTCTCAATCCTGGGGAAAACGAATGACCAGTCTGCAGGCTTCATCTCAGAACCAGTTGCGCCAGCTCGTCGAGCAGATCGAACGGTTGGAAGAGGAAAAGAAGGCTCTCGCCAGCGACATCCGCGACAAGTATCTCGAAGCCAAAGCGGTGGGTTTCGACGTCAAGGCGCTCCGTCAGATCGTGCGGCTCAGAAAGAAAAGCAACGCCGAGCGACAGGAAGAGGAAAGCATCCTCGAGGTCTATATGCACGCACTTGGCATGCTGGATCAGGCGTCAGTGCCGCCGCACATGGAAGCGGCAGAATAGAACTCTCGTTTTCGTCTCTCGATAAGAAAAGCACCCCGATTGGTTGCGCCGATCGGGGTGTTTCTGTTTTTGTACGCTTCAGCAGGCATTCGCCCCAAACCGGTGATTGCCAATCAGGCCAGAAGTACAAGGCTTTTTCGGCTGAAGATTGTGTTGCGCTGCAAAGCGGATTGGGAGGCGAACCTCGCGGAGGATGTGATTAGACGTGAAATCGAATAAGTTCTAGCCATAAATAGTCCCCTTATTTATCAGGCTTCCTGATCATGTCCGTCACCTTGAAGCAGCTTCGGTACTTCGATGCGCTCTCTCGCGAGCTGCATTTCGGCCGCGCTGCGGATGCCTGCGCTGTAACCCAGCCCGCACTTTCAATGCAGATCAGCGAACTCGAGGAGACCGTCGGTCTGATGCTAGTCGAGAGAACGCGCCACGGCGTTCAGCTGACACCGAAGGGACGCGAGATCGCCGATCGTGGTGCACGTATTCTTGGCGATGTGCGCGATCTGATCGCGTTCGCCCGCCACTCCAACAAGGTCCTGTCGGGTGCCCTCCGCTTCGGCGTCATTCCGTCCATCGCGCCGTATCTGCTGCCACCTCTCTTGCCTCTGCTGCGCGAGGCCTATCCGGATCTCGAACTGCATCTGCGCGAAACCCAGACGCAGCCGCTCACCGAGGAACTGATCGAAGGCAAGCTCGACGTTCTGCTGCTCGCATTGCCGATCAAGCATCCGGATCTGGAGCAACTGAAGCTGTTCGACGATCGTTTCCTTCTCGCTTTGCCGAAGGACCGGAAGCTCTCTGGCAGGGTGCGCGCCACCAAGGAGATGATCGAGCACGAACGTCTGCTGCTTCTAGAGGAGGGGCACTGTCTGCGCGATCAGGCATTGACCTATTGCAGCCTGCAGCAGGGCGATGCCGTCAACACTTTCGGTGCGTCCAGTCTCGCCACAATCGTCGAGATGGTTTCGGCCGGGTATGGCATCACGCTGCTGCCGGAGATGTGTCTCGGCGTCGAGGCGCGCGGACGCGAACTGACGATCATTCGCTTTGTCGAGCCCGAACCATCCCGGTCCATCGGACTCGTCTGGCGCACCACTTCGCCCCGCAAGGACGATTTCCGTGAGCTGGGTCGCCTCGTCTCGAAGGCCTGGAATGAGGGCTCGCTTGCTTCTGTGCGCAGTTCTGGCGTCAAGTCGAAGAAGCCGGCCGCCGCAACTAGCGATGGACCGTCTTGACACTCCGTTCGGTGATCCCGTGAGGAACGGGCGCCCGAGCTGGGGCGGTATCTTTCAAGGCTGACAGGCTCACAGCCTCGCCCGTAAATTCGTCCGCCCACAACATCTGCGCGACTTGCTGGCCCGGTCGGAAGCGCATCGGCATGATACGGCCCTCGTCGTCGAGAAGGTCGAGCGTCTTGGCGCTGTCGGGATGGACGAGCTTGGCGAGTGCCGGATCATCGGCGGAAGCCGTCTCGGTCAGCGCCGGGCCGACCGGGAATGGCTGATAGGAAAGTTCCTCGGGGTGATCCTCGTCAAACTCGGGCGCTGTGACCCAGTTCATCTGGCCCGAGAAGCGCGCCGCCAACACGTTGCTTTCCAGGGCGGCTGTCTTCGCAGCAGGCTTTACCTGCGCGTTGGGCAGCGCCGCAGTCCTGGTATCGATACGTGACTGGAGAGCCGTGAGAGCTTTCGGCGGTGCAGCCGGCGCCGGTCCCGTGATCGGAGCGCGGGTAGCGGCCGGCGCGGTCGCCGCTACGGGCGGTCCGCCAAGCCCCCACTTCGTGGACATCGACGCCATGATGGGTTTGGTTACCGGTTGCGGTGATGCGATGAGCTTGGGTTGTGTGGAAGGCTGCGGTGGTGGCTCGAGAGACGCCAGCGTCACGAGTTGATCCAGCTGCGAACGATCGTAGTTGGACGGCGCCGCCGTGAACGTGGATGACCGTTCGACTAGCTTGGGCTGAGCATCGAGCTTGAGCTTCTCCGCGACAGGAGCCTGCGGCGCTGGCTCCAATGCGGCGACATCGGCGCTCCAGGGCAACCGCTCGGGCGAGGTGGGTTGCGGACGTTGGGCAAGTTTGGGCTCCGGGGCCTTCACAATTGCGCCTCCGGCGTCGGCAACGAGGATTGGCGTCTTCGGCATGCGCCGCAGATCGTAATAGGCGGCGACCTGTTGGGCGAGTTGCGGGTTGCGCGCACGGGCACGGCGGGAATCGTCCGGCGTCAACTCGCCGCCTTCTGCAGGAGCGTGCTTGGTGTGGCCGCTCGGGAAGAGCAAGGCGAGTTCATCGCGCACCATGCGTGGCCATGCCCTGACGCGTGAAGTATCGATGTGCACGAACGGTAGTGCGGATGTCGGGTAGTAGCCGACGCCGCCGCGTTCGCGGATCATCGCGGAATAGCGCAACTGACGCAGCGGGATATCCGGGAAGGTGATGTCGATGGCCCGGCCAGTGATGTGCTGGCTCTGGCTCGCCTGGCCGCCGCGCGTCTTGCGGAGCATTTCGTTGGTGTCGCGCGAACGGTATCCGCAGATGATGTTGATGGGTTCGCGGGAGCCGAGTTCGTTATGCATCTCCCATGCGAGATCGATAGTCTCGGGGTCGATCGCAATCGACTCGTTCTCGCGCCAGTCGCGCATGATCCAGTTGATCTTCTGCATAGCCTCGGGAATGAAGTGGCCATCCTTCTTATAGGTGACGGTAAGCGTCTCGTTCGTATGGATATGATAGAAGGAGATCGTACGCGTTTCGCCTTCCGCGCCGACCATTCCGGAAAACGTCATCGTGGCAAGGCATGTGATCGCCGCTACGCTTACCGCCAAGGTGCGGGCGTTGAGCGAGAATGGTCTGGGCGCTGTCATGCGCAAGGGCAGTCCCCCGTTACGAAATACAGATCCCGCGTCTCAAGTGCGGAAAGGGTTGCCGAGTAGTCCTTTGTGCGGGCGTCGCGCTCGAACCTGATGCGTCGCCGGCCGCACGTCCCTCTAGGGTTAATCGGCAACCGTTAATTTCAGGTAAGCTTTCATTGCGGGCAGACCGGGGCCCACTCGCGGCCAAAAATAGGCAATCGATGTCGCGCTGCTAAGTTCGGTTTCGGGCATATCGCCATTTTTTTGACGCGCTGTTGCCGCCGCCCAGGCATGGTCCGCCATACCTGGGCCCCACTGGCGACAATAACGCCGCATACACCGGATCTCGGATCACGAAAGGCCGGGGCGGATCAGCGGCAGTTAGAAGTTTTCAGTTGCGTTGCGTCGAGGGAGCAGGGTTTTTCCGTGGCAGGAGCAACCCGTTCATTCGCCCGCCGCAACACAGGTGGCGGGTCGACCTATGAGCGATAAGACCGTTGCGGGCCGGGTGGGCGCGAGCACGCATGCTCGAGGATTCGGCGGGAGCTCCGATAGCGGCGGGTGGAACGGCGAGGCTTCGCGGCCGGTTCGCGACATCAAAAAAGTCGTTCTGATCGCCGGGCTCGGTATCCTGTCGTGGGTCGCGACCTACATTGGCATGCTGGAGCTGATCGAGTTCGAACATGGGCGATCTGCCGATCGTCCACAAAGCCATCGTCGGCTTTTCGGTCGCCATGCTGATGACCATGGTCATCTGGCTGCTCGACCAGATGTTCGCGCCCATCGGATTTTTTACGAAGCTCTGCTATGCGGCCGGCTACGTCTTTCTCACTCTGATTTCGGTTGGCTTTGGTTTCGGGTTCTACTGGAAGGTTCTCGAAAGCCGGTCCGAAGCCTCCCGTTCGGCGGAGTCCGCGGTTTCCCAGGTGCAGACTTCGCTCTATGCCGCCTCGACCCGTCTGGATCAGCTGCAGGCGACGCTCGTTCAGCTGGCGAAGGTCTCGACGGAAAAGGCGGAACTCGAGCGCGCCAAGGGAACATCGTGCCCCAACAGCCGGCCGGGCGATGGTCCCCGCCGGAAAATGCGCGAGGAGGACGCTGGCCGCTTCACGTTCGCTTCCGACTTCGTCAAGGGCCGCGCTGGTGCGGTGAAAGACGGCATGAGCGCGCTCGATGGCGATCTCGCCAAGATCACGACGGCGGACGCCTCCACGTTCGATCCAAAGACCGGCACTCGCAACGAGTTCATGAAGGGCTTGAGCCGCAAGCTCGACATGACAGTGACCGGCTTCAACGCCTTCCGTACCGATCCGCAACTGCGTCAGCTTCGCACGGAGCTTGCCGATCGCGCCGAGCGCTCGACGTTCGGCGATGCCAAGAGCGGCGGCTTCATCTGCCCCGATCCGCAGTTGCAGGGCGCATTGCGCGGCGCGGTGAAGGCGATCGACCAGTTGCCCGAACTGGAAAAACCCAAGATTGCTGCTGTCGAGGGGTCGGAGGCGACCATTGAAGCCTTCCGTCGCTTAACGGCAACGTTCTTCGGCTTGCTGTCGTTCAAAATGCCACCGTCGGCCGATGAATTGCGTGAGTTGCAGCAGAGGGCGGTGCAATCTGTCGAAGGCGGTGCGACGGCTCAGTTAAGAGCGGTTTCCCAAGAGGCAGTCGGCCTTTCGAAACGCGATTATGTTCCCCTCGGCGTGGCGCTGTTCGTCGATTTGTGCCTGTTGCTCGTCTCTATGGGCCGGCCAATGAATCGTCTCGGCAGCCTCGTGCCGAAGATGAGGGCGGCCGAACAGGGACCCGTCATCCAGATCCTGTCGCGGTTCAACGAGATCCATCGCGATCCCCAGATCCGTCAGAACTTCGAGGTCTTCCGCCACGTGGTTTTCGATCAGGGCGGCACGTACTATGTCGCCGTACCCCTCGATGCCCCCTATCGGGCCAATCCCCACAATCCTGATCAGCGCCAAAGCTACGGCTCGAACGACGCGGAGGCGCTCCAGCACGAAGCTCATCTTCTGTCGAACCTGTTCACCAGCTTCGAGCAGGAGCGCATCTTCAAGCGAGTCTACAGCCCGTTGCTGTCGACGCGCGCCGTCCAGAAGAAACTCGCCCGCCAGGGAAGCAAATTCGCTGGCTGCGAAGCGTTTCGTGTCTACCGCTTCCGGGACGGGGCATGGTCGGAGATCATTCTGGGCGCCGTGATGGGTGCGGCCCGCCGCGCCGAGGCAGGGCGTTGGCGCACCGCCGATACTGCGGTCCACGTCTCAGAGGCGACGAGACCGATAGCCGACGCCGCCACGGCCGGAATGGATAACTTCTCTTCGACCGCCGCGCAGTTGCCGCGCGATGAGCGCCAGTCGCCCGGCCGCTCCTCGGCGCGTTGGCGCGACCCGTCGTCCGTCCAGACCGGGGCACCCCCACTGAATACATCGACTTCGAGGGCGCGCGCTGAGGCCGCCGTCGATCCCGAGCTTGTCGCCAAGTTCGGTCCGCACGCACGGGCGGCGCGTCACGACTTCGATCAGCCTGAGACGCCGGATCGAGATGGACTGCGCATACACACGCCCGCCAACAGCAACACCATGCCGAGTGCGTCGCGGCCGTCGGAAGGTTCTCGCGCTGCTCCGGTTGCTGCAGAGGAAACGGTTTCCGACACCGTTGTGGCGCTTCCCGTGCGCCAACGTCAGGCCCAACGTCCGCAGCCGGAGTTTGGTGGCAACCTGGCGCGTCAGCCGCTCGACCCGGAGCAGACGGAGCCGGCATCATCGTTGCAGCGGGGTGCTGCTGAAGCCAGCATCGATGTGGTGATGCGGCGGGAAACTGCGACGTTCTCGATCCCCGTGAGCGAAGCGCGTTTGCCGGGTGGTCTGCTCAACCGGTTCACGGGCGACGAACACTCGGTTGCATTGAATGCCACGAATAGCGTCGCGACCGTGATGCTTGCGCCAGCAACCCATGTCGACCAGGGACGCCCGCTCCAGATCGCCGAGGTTTCCGGCGAACTCGAGAGCATCGCTGCGGAGGAACAAGATATGACGGAAGATGATGTCTCCGGCATTGCCGGACGTCTGCGGCCGGCAATGCCGGCGCAGTAAACGTCAAATACAACGTTCTGTGGACAGGACGCTTGCGTCCGGGAGTTGTCCGAATTTCTGCCGCAGCTCAACGCTTGCTTAACCGTCCATGCGCCTAAATGGATTCCGCGAAAACTGCACGGTCGTCCGGCAAAGCAGGCCAGCGTGCGAATAAGGGATACAAATCTCATGCGCCCGAACTCTTCCCCACAGATGCTTGTCGTCAGAAAGGAGGAGAAAGAAGCGAAGCTGAGAGCGTTCATCCAGAAGCATATCGCGGGTCTCGAGCCGGCAACTCCCGGCGCCCCGCGCGCCGAGTATCACCTCGTCATGCGCTCGTTCGACAGCCCGATCGCGCGCGCTCTCGCAGGGCTTTCAAACGAGCTTGCGACGGAAGGGATTTCCCTGCGAGTTGTCATCGTCCAGTTCCAGGCCGCGGAAACGGCAGGCTTCGAGCGGATCACTTCGGCGTCCTGCAAGTCAGTCAGTGACACGCGCTACCTCGACGCCCATGAGCAGCTCATCCTCGACGGCCATACGGCATGGGTCGGCGATTGCATGCGCCGCGAACCGGCCAAGCGCGATGCCTACGAATGTTACTGCGAAGATTTAGCCGAGGTGGCCGAGTTCGCCCGGCGTTCGTTCGATCGCTTTTGGACCGCGGCGCAGCCAACGAACATGCGCAAGCACTCCCTGAAGCGTCCGGCAATGACCGTGCGCGATGTCATCGATCCGGCACTGGCGGCTCTGGCGGGCCCTGAGCAATCCCAGGTGCGGCCGACGACGCGACACTGAAAACTCCCATAAGTTTTGCGAATTTATTGGGAAGGGCCGGCTATCAGCCGGCCTTTTTCTATTGCTGAATGTCAGTGCGCGCCTCGCCGGCACAGGATTGGCGAAAACCGGGCGCAAGTTCCGGCAATAAGGCGCAAGTTCCCAGATGCCGCTATGCTTCGCCGGCTCCGGGGCGAGGGGCTTCACGGATTGCACCGGCCATTTGATAGTGCGTCTGGTAAGTCGGGCCCTCCGGTCTGCGCCTGTTTTGATATCAAGGATCATCAGCCATGACGTCTCTTCGCGGTCTTCTCCTCTGCCTTACGTGGCTTGCCGCTCCCGCGTATGCTGTGGCTGAGCCGGGTACGTTCGTGCATAAGGGTATCGCCAAGGATGCCGAGCGATACGAAAGCTACGTGCTCGAGAACTGGAAGCCCGGAACCCAGCCACTCGCTGATTTGTGGCGCGCGGGTCAAAAGCTCCTGACGGCCGATCCCAGGGCAGCGTCGCGCAGCTTCGCCAATGCGGTGGCCGCCGATCCAAGGAACGCCGAAAGCTGGCTCTGGCTCGCGCAGTCGCTGCTTGCCATCAAGCCCGACGAAAACAAGGGCTCGGAGCGTTACGATCTTCCCGTCAATGCCTCGGGCGCTGCGTATCGCGCTTACGAACTGGCGGCCGACAAGACGGCCAAGGCGCGGGCGCTCGCCGTGCTGGGAGAGGCCATGCAGCGCCGCGCCTATTGGCGCCCGGCGATCGAATCCCTGAAGACCAGCCTTGCGCTGGTCGAGAATGCCGCCGTGCGTGACAGTTTCGAGAAGCTCAGGGCCGAGCATGGCTTCCGAATGACCGACTACAAGATCGAGACCGAAGCCGCGACGCCGCGAATCTGCGTGCAATTCTCGGAGAACCTGTCGCGTACTGCGGCCGATTTCGCCAAGTTCGTCTCGGTCGACGCCAAGGATCCGCAGTCCGTTTCGCCGGAAGGTCAGCAGTTGTGCATCGAAGGCCTTGCCCACGGCGCGCGCTACGAGATCCAGATTCGTGCCGGTCTGCCTTCAGACGTCGGTGAAACACTGGAAAAGCCGGCTGAGATGGCGGTCTATGTGCCAGACCGCAAGGCGTCGGTGCGCTTCACCGGCAAGAGCTACGTTCTTCCCTCGCGCGGCCAGCAAGGCATTCCTGTTGTCACTGTCAATACCGCCAGGATAGGTCTCGAAGTGTATCGCGTCGGCGATCGCGGACTTGCCGCGTCACTCGCCAACGGCGATCTCGACCGCCAGCTCTACGGCTACGATCTGGCTACCCTGCGCGAGCGAACCGGCGTGAAGGTCTACGTAGGCGAGATGGATGTCGCCCAGAAGCTCAACGAGGAAGTTACCACAGCTTTTCCTGTTAGCGATGCCGTCGGTACCCTGCAGCCGGGCGTGTATGCCATGATTGCACGGCCCTCGGAAAAGACGGACGAGGGCTACAACAGCCTCGCGACCCAATGGTTCATCGTCTCCGATCTCGGCCTGACGGCTTTTTCCGGCGACGACGGCGTGCATGCGTTCGTGCGCTCTCTTGCCGATACGTCGGCGGTCGCCGGCGCGACCGTTCGCCTCGTCGCGCGCAACAACGAAGTACTGGCGACGGCAAAGACCGACGATAAAGGGTACGTCCGCTTCGAAGCAGGCCTCGCCCGCGGCGAGAGCGGATTGCAACCCGCGATCCTCGTCGCCGAGAACGGCGCGGGCGAATACGCCTTTCTTGATCTTACCAGCAATGCCTTCGATCTGTCGGATCGCGGCGTCAAGGGTCGCGATGCGCCAGGGCCCCTCGATGGCTACCTCTATACCGAACGCGGCGTTTATCGCCCTGGAGAGGAAGTCAACGTGACGGCGCTGGTTCGCGATGCCGCCGGCACGGCGTCCAACGTGCCGGTGACACTGATCGTGACGCGCCCCGACGGCGTCGAGCACGGCCGTTACCCACTATCCGATGAAGGTCTCGGCGGGCGCACGCGCCGCCTTTTGCTCGGCTCAAGTTCGATGACCGGAACGTGGCGCGCCAAGCTGCACGCCGATCCGAAGGCCGATGCAATCTCGCAGGTTTCGTTCCTGGTGGAAGACTACGTGCCGGAACGACTTGATCTGACGCTCGATGCGGGCACCGGCCCGATCGCGCTCGAAGAGCAGAAGAAGATCAAGCTGACTGGCCGCTATCTTTATGGTCCCCCCGCAGCCGGTCTGACTGTCGAGGGAGACATCATCGTCAAGCCCTCGGCCAAGGATCTCGACGGCTACCCTGGATACAAATTCGGCAATGCCAGCGAAACCATCGAGCCGGTTCGCGAGACGCTGAGCGATCTGCCGGACACGAGCGAGGACGGCGGCGCCGAGATCAGTGTCGGGCTGCCGGCTATCGAAAAGACGGCTCGATCCCTCGAAGCCACCGTGATCGTGCGTCTGCGCGAAGTCAGCGGCCGAACCATTGAACGCTCCGTCACGCTTCCGGTTGATCTCAAGGAACCGCGTATCGGCGTAAAACCGCTGTTCAACTCCTCGGGCCTTGGTGAAGGCGAGAAGGCAGCGTTCGAAGTCGTCATGCTCGACGCCGCCGGCAAACAGGCAGCGTCCCAGGGTCTCGTATGGGAGCTCGTCCGAACTCGACACGTCGTGGCAATGGTACAGCCGCGATGGATCCTGGGCCTACGAGCCGCAGACGATCCGCCGCAAGGTTGCGAACGGCACGATCGATACGCTCGCCGATACGGCCGCCAAGATCTCGGCCGACGTCGAATACGGCCGCTATCTGCTGGAAGTGACCGCGCCCGGCGCAGGCGGTCCGCAGACCAGCATCGCCTTCAGTTCAGGCTGGTATACGAGTTCCGAGACCGCCGAGAGTCCGGAGATGCTCGACGTCGCGCTCGACAAGGCGTCGTACGTTGCAGGCGACACGGCCAAGCTGCGCATCGCATCCAAGCATGGTGGCAAGGCGCTCGTCGCCGTGCTCGGTAATGGCCTTCTCGGGATGAAGGAAGTCGATCTCGCCAAAGGCGGCGGCGACGTCGACATCGCGGTCGGCAGCGACTGGGGTCCGGGTGCCTATGTGACGGCACTGCTGTATCGGCCGATGGATGAGGCGGTCAAGCGCATGCCGAGCCGCGCCATCGGCGTGAAGTGGATCGGAATTGACCAGACGCCGCGAACGCTCAAGGTGGACCTGCCTGTCGAGGCCAAGATCAAATCGGGCGCTGGGCTCACCGTGCCTGTGAAGATCACCGGCCTTGCCGCCGGAGAGGACGCGCGAGTCACGGTTGCCGCCGTCGATGTCGGTATCGTCAATCTCACCCGCTTCGAGGCCCCGGCGCCGGAGGCGCACTTCTACGCTCAGCGCAAGCTTGCGCTCGAGATCCGTGACTTCTACGGCCGCCTGATCGACGGCATGCGCGCCGAACGCGGCAAGCTGCGCTCTGGCGGCGACGGCATGGAAAGCGAGGGCCTGAAGGGAAGCCCGCCTGTCGAGGAGACGGTCGCGCTGTTTTCGGGTCTCGTGAAGGTGGCAGCCGACGGTACGGCGACGGTGGATTTCGCGCTGCCCGATTTTAACGGTACCGTGCGGATTATGGCGGTCGCCTGGTCGAAGGACAAGCTTGGCCACGGTACGGCTGACGTGATCGTGCGCGATGCCGTGGCGCTTACCGTGTCGGCGCCGCGCTTCATCACGCTCGGCGATCAAGCCCGTATCGACATGTCTCTGCACAACGTCGATGGCCCGGCGGGCAGCTACAAGCTTGCCGTCAGCCAGCAACCGCGCGACGCATCCGGCGGCAGCACAGATACCCTCGTCGATCGCACATTCGCTCTCAAGTCGGCCGAGCACCGCTCGGAAGAGCTTATGCTGAATCCGGTAGATGTGGGTCTGCAGACCTACGACGTCCGCGTGACCGGTGCCGATGGCATCGATGTGCGACGCCGGCTGACCTTCGACGTGAAACCGCCGGCGGGTGACATCAAGCGCACCACGGCCAGCTCACTCGCGGCAAAGGGCGGCAAGATTACGCTCGGCAAGGATCTCCTTGCCGGCCTGATTGGCTCGCGCACGCGGGTCAACCTGAGCGTTGGCCCCGCAGCGACACTGGACGTTCCTGGCCTTCTGACGCAGCTCGACCGCTATCCGTACGGGTGCGCCGAGCAGACCGTCTCGCGGGCCATGCCTCTACTGTATGCCAACGCCGTTGCGGCCCAGATCGGCCTCGCGCCCGACAAAGAGATACGCGGCCGAGTGCAGAAGGCCGTCGATCGCGTCTTCGACATGCAAGAACTCGTCGGGCGCCTTCGGTATATGGGGACCCAGCGAACCCGATCTTTGGCTGACCGCCTACGTGACTGATTTTTTGACACGGGCGAAGGAAGCGAAGTACGAGGTGCGCTCGATCGCCTTCAACCAGGCGCTCGACCGCTTGCAGAACTTCGTCAGTAACGGCGAGGATTTCGACAATGGCGGCGAGGCACGCGCCTATGCGCTCTACGTCCTCGCCCGCAACGGCCGCGCGCCCGCCGGCGAGCTTCGCTACTACGTCGACACGCGTCTCGATCGCTTCGCCACGGCCCTCAGCAAGGCGCAGCTCGGCGCAGCACTCGCCATGACGGGCGACAAGGTTCGCGCCGAGACGGCTTTCAAGGCCGCATTGGCCGACATCGACGGCGACACGGCGGATGGGCTTTATCGGGACGACTACGGCTCGCAGTTGCGCGACGGTGCGGCACTCATCACCCTCGCCTCGGAAACCCGCGTCGCGGCGATCGAGGCGCCCAAGCTCGTCAGCGTCGTCGCCAAGGCCTACCAGGCGCGCAGCTACACCTCGACGCAAGAGCAGGCGTGGATGTTGCTCGCCGCGCATGCGCTGGGCGACGAGATCAAGGGCACGACGCTTGCCATGAATGGCGCGCCGGTCGAGGGCTCGGTGGTGCGTTCGCTGACGCCCGAGGACATCGAGCGGGGCGTCACCGTCACCAATAATGGTGATGCGCCGGTCGATGCGGTCGTCACCGTCATCGGCGCAGCACTCGTACCCGAACCAGCGGTGTCCAAAGGCTTCAAGCTCGAGCGCAGCTATTACACGCTCCAGGGCGAAAAGGTTGACCTTGCAAGTCTTGGCGGCGGTACCGGAACGGTGAAGCAGAACGATCGCTTCGTCGCCGTCGTGAAGATCGAGAGCGACGTGGCCAGCGGCCGTGTCCTGCTGGTCGACCGTCTACCGGCCGGACTGCAGATCGAGAACCCGCGTCTTGTCGACAGCGGCGATATCGGCGCCCTCGACTGGCTCAAGTCCGCACAGAAGCCCGAGCACACGGAGTTCCGCGACGACAGGTTCGTTGCGGCATTCAATCTCTCCGGGAACAATAAATCTTCTTCGGAGGCGGATACCGCATCGGAGGCTGAAGGCGAGGCCAAAACCGAGGAGGGCGCGGCGGAGCAAGGCAAGCCGTCGACTAGCGTTGCATCGTCTGCGACCGTTGCCTACATCGTGCGAGCGGTCACCACGGGCACGTACATGCATCCGGCTGCGACCATCGAGGATATGTACCGACCGCAACGCTACGCACGCACTGCGGCTGGTACACTGACCGTTACGGCGAAGTAGGCACGAACATGGCTTCGAACTGGATCTCCCGCGCAAGAGCTGCCGCACTTTCCCGACGATGGAGAGGCGCCGACGGGATCGTGCGTGGGCTTTCCACTGTGGCGATCGTGATGGCCGCCTTTTTCACCATTGGCGTCGGCGCGCTCCATCTCGCTAAGTCGCGCATGGGGCCGCCGCCGCTTGAGAACGCGGATGCATTGTCGGCCATCGTCGTCGATCGTAACAACAAGCTGCTGCGCGCCTTCACGACGCCGGATGGACGCTGGCGTCTTCCGGTCGAGCCAGATGACGTGGATCCGCGATACCTCGCCATCCTCATGGCGTTCGAGGATGGCCGCTACTACGAGCACAGGGGCATCGATCCGTATGCTTTTGGCCGCGCCGGCTACCAGTTGATCCGGTGCGGCCGGATCATCTCTGGAGGCTCAACCCTGACCATGCAGGTCGCGCGTCTGCTGGAAGGTCGCCACGAGCGCACGGGGCTTGGCAAGCTGAAGCAGATCGTGCGCGCGTTGCAGCTCGAAGAACGGCTGACGAAGACTCAGATTCTTCGGCTTTACTTGCGCCTTGCGCCATTCGGCGGCAACGTCGAGGGCGTACGCGCCGCCTCGCTCGCCTATTTCGGCAAGGAGCCGAAGCGGCTTTCGGTCGGCGAGGCAGCCCTGCTGGTGGCTCTGCCGCAATCGCCCGAGAACCGCAGGCCTGACCGTAACGCACCTGCGGCCGAACGCGCCCGCAATCGCATCCTCGACAGGGCGGCGAAAGCCGGTGTCATCACGGCCGCTGAAGCCGAGCGCGCCAAGTCCGAACGCGTACCAACCGTGCGGCGCGATTTCCTCAAGCTTGCCCCCCACCTGTCTGAGAACGAGGTTGCAGCGCGGCCCGCGCAGGCGATCCACCGGCTGACGCTTGATCGCGAGTTGCAGGCTTCTATGGAACAACTAGCCTCCGAGCAGACGAAGCTTATGGGCGACAAACTTACGTCGGCTATTCTTGTCGTCGATCACACGACCGGGGAGATTCTCGCATACGTGGGATCGGCCGGATACCTCGATGAGCAGAGGTCGGGCGCCATCGACATGGTCCAGGCGATCCGATCGCCCGGATCGACGTTGAAGCCGATGATCTATGGCCTCGCCTTCGAAGCTGGCCTCGCACATCCCGAAACGTTGATCGAGGACAAGCCGGCGCGCTTTGGCACTTACAATCCGGAGAACTTCGATGAGGAGTTCCACGGTACCGTGACGATGCGCGAGGCGCTTGGATTATCGCTCAACGTGCCGGCCGTGAAGGTGCTGGCGGCCGTCGGACCCGGCAAGCTCGTCGCTCGCATGCGGCGCGCCGGCGTCGTGACGGTCCTGCCCGAAGGAACGGAGCCGTCCCTTGCCGTCGCACTCGGCGGCATCGGCATGCGGCTGCAGGATCTGGCTCAGCTTTACGCAGGCCTGGCACGCGGCGGCGATCCGGTCGCACTGACGTGGCATACGCGGGAGGCATCGAGCCTGCGAGTCGAGACTACGGCGTCGGTGCGCAAGCGCCGGCTGCTGTCTCCGGTCGCCTCGTGGTACGTCGCGGACATCCTCAAGGATGCGCCCGCGCCGCTCAATGCCAAGGGGGGACGCATCGCCTACAAGACCGGAACGTCCTACGGCTATCGCGATGCCTGGGCGGCCGGCTTCGACGGCCGCCATACCATCGCCGTCTGGGTCGGGCGTGCCGATGGCGCACCGATCCCGGGTCTCATGGGCCGGCTCAATGCGGCACCGATCCTGTTCGATGCCTTCGCGCGCGTTGCTGAAAAGCGTACGCCGCTGCGCGCTCCTCCGGTTGGCGTCATGAAGCTCACCGGAGCCAGCCTGCCGCCGCCACTGAAGCGGTTCCGCGATGGCCCCGATGACAGTCCGCAGGGCCCGTTCCTGGAGCCGCCGGTGCTGATCTCGTTTCCTCCCGACCGTGCCGAGTTGGACGTGGGGGATCGCGAAGACGAACCGGTCATCCTCAAAGCCGACGGCGGGAAGTTGCCGCTTACCTGGCTGATCGACGGCCAGCCAATATCAGTGCCGCCGAATGCGCGCGAAGTGCCTTGGATGCCAGACGGGCGCGGCTTTGTGAAGGTACAAGTCGTCGATTCGCAGGGCCGCGCCGACCGCGTGACGGTTCGCCTCAAGTAGTGGCGACCCACGAAAGTGGCATCTCGTTGCTATGACGAGTAGGTTGGCCGCCATGAGATGCCGAGGCCGGACGAATTTTCTAACAGTCTTCATGCGTCCGGCGTTCGTTACGGTTGCGGTTTGCGCCTTCGTTGCCGCGTGCGGCAAGGAAGAGGCCCGCGACCTGCCGGCACTCGGCGCCGACATCGATCAGACGTCGACCTCAGGAATTTCCTCAGGCGCCTACATGGCCGGCCAATACCAGATGGCGCATGGCCGCGAGGTGGTCGGCGCGGCCATCATCGCCGGCGGTCCCTATGGCTGCGCCGAAAGCGTATTCGCGCCGTTGATGCCGGCGCCCGGCGCGGCGATGATGAATGTTTCCCGGGCCGTCAACGGCTGCATGCTAAACGCGCTTGCGCTTTGGGGCGTGCCGGATTCAGGCGTTCTGGCAGACAAGGCGCGGCGGCTGGCCGAGGAGGGGGCGATCGACCCGATCGACAGTGACTTGTCCGACCGCGTCTATCTGTTCGCCGGCAAGAATGATCGCACCGTCGTTCCCGAAATCGTCGCTCATGCCGCTGAGTTCTACGGTCGCCTCGGCCTTCCGTCAGAAAACATAAAATTTGAAACCGGGATCGACGCCGGTCATGCGTTCGTGACGGAGGGCTCGGGCCTCGCCTGCAATCGCACGGGTGAGCCCTACGTCGTCGATTGCAACTACGATCAGGCCAAGGAACTCCTGGCCCACATTCTCGGCCCGTTGAAGCCGGCGTCCGCGGCCCCCGAGGGGACCTATTCTGATTTCGATCAGCGGCCGTATGTTGAAAACCTCGGCGACCATGGCATGGCCGACACGGGCGTGGTCTACATACCGCGCGACTGCGAGGACGGCCCGGGTTGCCGGGTTCACGTGGCCTATCATGGATGTGCGCAGAACCGTGACATGGTCGGGGATGCGTTCATAAAAGGCACGGGGTTTGCGCGCTGGGCCGATGCAAACAGGTTGATCATCCTGTTCCCGCAGACCACGACGGAGTCGATGAATCCTCAGGGTTGCTGGGATTGGTGGGGGTATACGGGCCGGGACTTTTTGACGCGACGCGCGCCCCAGATCGAAGCCGTGCACCGCATGCTCCAAAAGCTGGCGACGCCGCGCCAGGCGCCATCGTAGCAGAGACTGAGATGCGGCAACGCGAGACTGTTCGCGGCCTAAGCTGGCGGGTTAGTGTTCAGCCATGCCGCATGTCGAGTATCGCCTCGAGGCGGCACTGAGCCGCAAAGGCCGCCGCACGTCATCCGTGGGGGGGGGACCATGATGCGAACGACAGCTCTGGGATTGTGTTCCTGGCCCGTGGCCGGACGGACACCGCGTCATGCGGCATGGGTCGTCGCAGATCGGGCCTTAAGTCTCGCTGCCGCGACTGCGTTGGCCGGACTGTTCGCCATGTCTGTCATGGAGCAGTCGCCTGAGGCAGCGGAGCCGGCGCGTTCCGGTGCTGAGCCACCTGCGAGATCAACCTTCGCGCCACCGGCCAAGGAGTACATGGTCTCGTTCTACGGCGGGGCGCCTTACACCTATCCAAGCGATGTCTCGATTAAGAAGACCGGCGTGCACAATTTGACGGTGAAGGACGTCGTGTGGCGCGGCTTTCCCTTCGACAATCCGATCTACTACGGCTACCGCGCCACGCGATGGCTGGACGGTGGCAGCACCGGCGTGATGCTCGATTTCACCCATTCCAAAGCCATTTCAAATCCCGACCGGAACGCCCGCTTCGAAGGTACGATGGATGGCCAGCCCGCGCCGCCGGAGACGCGCCTCGGCGACATTTTCCGTAAGCTCGAAGCGAGCCACGGCCACAACATGCTGACGCTGAACGGTCTGCTCCGCCTGCCGCGCATCAGCCCGCGGATCTTCCCATATGTAGGGTTCGGAGCCGGGATCACCTTGCCCCATTCCGAGGTGCAATTCCGCAAGAACGAAAAGCGGACTTATGAGTACCAGTACGCCGGTCCGGTAGGGCAGGCACTAGTTGGCATCGAGTTTCGCCTGCCGCGCATGTCGTACTTCGTCGAGTACAAATTCTCGCTCGCACCCTACGAGATGCCGCTGTCCGAGGCCGATGGCAGCTGGCTGCCGCTCGACCTGTGGCGGCAGTTCCAGAACTGGTCAGCCAGCCGGGAGCCTCCTGGTGGACGTCTATGGACGACCTTCACCAGCCACCAGATCATCGCGGGGCTTAGCGTCAGGACCAATCCAGCCGTACCTTCGCCCTAGCGGCTTTCGCTATTCGACCGGATCGCACCTATCCCAGACCTTGCTCCGATTTACGTGCGTCGTAACTGGATGAGCGTCGCGACGTCGAACCCATACTCAGAAGCGGCGCAGCAGACGCTCCAGATAATCGAGTTCGATGGGGGGCCGCTGAGCCTCGCCAACCCGGCGTCTCAGTTCCTCGAGGATCTCCCTCGCGCGCTGCATGTCGATCTGGTCCGGTACCCTGACGGATGTGCCCAGATCGGGGCCTTGCGTCTTTTGTGGACGGCCGAGTGGATCTCGCGGCGCATCGCCCGACTGACCGTAGCGTTGCGGCGAGTTCTTCGCCATCTCCTGCGCCATGGCCTGGGATTCCTGACGCATCTTCTCGAGAGCGCGGCCCTGTGCGTCGTTGGCGTCGCTCAGTTCGCCCTCTTTCAGGGCGTCTTCGGCCTCTTTCATCGCCTCGGCGGCCTCATCGAGCTGATCGCCCGAGCCCGTACCTTTTTCGCGCAATTCCCGCTGCAGGCTTTCGAGCTTCTCGCGCAACGCGCGCTGACGATCGGCCAGTGACTTACCGCCCTTGCCCTGCTGGCCCTGTTGGCCACCCTGACCGCCCTGGCTTTCCTGGCCTTCCTGACCGCCCTGTCCGGTTTCTCCGCTTTCGCCGTTGTCGGCCTGCATGCCTTCGCCGCGCTGGCCTTTGCTGCCCTTGCCCTTCTGCTTCATTTCACTTTTGCCGCCGCCTTTCCGGCGTTCCTGGAAGGTGTCGTCCATGATGTCCTGCTGCTCGCCGACGGCTTCGCCGAGCTTGCGCATCATCTTCTGGGCTTCCTGGTTCTTCTGGACCTGCTGCGGGTTCTGCTTTGCCGACTGCATGCGCTCCATCATGTCGCGCATTTCCGCCAGCATCTCCATGGCCTGTTCGCGCGACCCATTCTTGGCCATGTCCTCCATCTCCTGCATCATGCGATCGAGGTCTTCCTGACTCATGGTCTCGCTGTTGGGATCCTGCCCTTCCGATTGTTCGGCGTTGTCCTGGTTTTCCTTGGCCAACTGCTTGGCGTACTCGTTGAAGGCCTGCTTCAGCTCCTTCATGAGCTTCTGGATCTCTTCATCCGAAGCGCCATCCTCGAGCGCCTTGGCGAGCTTCTCCTGAGCCTCGCGCAGCGCCCGCTCGGCATCGGAAAGATCGCCATCCTCGATGCGCAGCGCGATGTTCCAGAGCTGATCGATTGTATCGTCCATGCCGGCGCGCGTCCCGTCGCGGCCGAGGCGATGGGCGGCGGTGCGAAGCCCCAGGTAGACGCGCGAGTCGTCGAGAAAGCCTTCCGGCTTCACCGTGAAGGCATCGAGGGCCGTAATGACGCGGTCGCGGTTGCGGGGGTCTTCAAGCAGCTTGCGGCGCTGCTCGACGACCGCGAGTGCGAGCGGCTTGGTGAAGCGGCGTTGAGGCAGCACGATTTCGCGAGTCGCGCTGCGGCCGATCTTGCCTGCGACGTCCTTGATTTCGAGGGTCATGAGGACCCGCTGTCCCGACCAAGGATGAGAGCCCATTTCCAGATGGGTGAAGGCTTCGGCCTTTTTCGCGTTGGCCTGCGGCAGGCGAAGCGTCAGCGTGGGCGGCCGGCGCAACGGAGGGCGGGGGCCTGTCAGCTCCTCGGGCTTGGCCCAGTCCTTCGCGGGATCGCGGGGCATCGGCTTGACACGCTGAAGATTTACTTCGGCACCGGCAAGGCCGTAATCGTCCTCGGCCTTGTAGGTCAATTTCAGGGAGCCGCGCGAGGTGCTTTGCGGATCCTTGGTCAGCTCGATCGACGGAAGGCGATCCGGAATCACGGAAATGGGCCACTGCGCCAGCATCTCGCCGCCGGCCCTTACCTTCAGTACGGATGTGTTGTTCAGTTCATGCCGGATCTCGGCGACGTCGCCGGCGAGCTTGCGCGTTGTGTCGGCTTGCAGAGTGACGGGCGTCTTGCTGCCGGCTTCCGTCACTTCGAGAGACAGCGACTGATCAGGCAATCCGCTGGAGCGCACTATAATTACGCTCTTTTCGGGAACCTCGACCGGTTTGCCATCTCCTGCCACTGCCGTCTCGGCCAGTTTGGACAATGCGTTGGCACCATCCGCCAACATGACGGGCGCCAGCCCGGTGTAGCCGGGAGGCGCCACCCAGGCGTCGAGGCGGGCGTTGGCGAGGCGCGCGTCGGGTGCGAACTGAAATGCTGCCTTCAAACGATCGAGTGCGCTGCCCCCGGTAAGGGCGACGCCCAGCACAACCGACAGCATAAGCAAAGCGCGCAACGCGAAGGGATCGTGGCGATCGGTGCGCGGTTGCGGCGCGCCGGGCTTGAGGCGCGATAGCATCACGGCCATGCGGGCGCGATGCGCCTGCCAAATCGCAAGCGTAGCGGGATCGGATGACGATGCCGTCAGCGTATCTTCGTAAGATGTCGCTGGCCGGTGCGGAACGCCGGAGACTTTTTCGATGCGCCGGACCGCATCATCGCGCGACGGCCACTCGATACGCGCGGCGTGGGCGATCCATGCCGCAAGCGCGAGCGCGAACAGGGCAAGAAGTACCTTGTGAGCGGTCGCGCCGATCGCCGGCCAGACACCCAGGAACGACAGCAGCACGAACAGTCCGGCGAGTGCGATCAGCAGCCACAGTTTGAGCCACACCTGCTCGAACACGAGAGCCAGTTTTGCCCACCGAACCTTGTGTTCGAAGGTGGCGGCGATCCGGTCTTGGGTCGTCTGTTCCTGCTGCATGGCGAAAACCTATCATGAGCCTGCAAGCGTGCCGAATTACAATCTGCTCAGCCGTTCACGTTTGGTTGCTGTCCGTTTGCTGTCAATGCGAGCCGCTGGACCTTCAGGCCAGCCACGACGGCAAGCGGTCGAGGCCGATCAGGTCGTCGTACGTCGGACGTGGGCGGACAACCGCGTAGGCGTCGCCCTTGACCATGACTTCTGGGATCAACAAGCGGCTGTTGTAGGTCGAGGACATGACTGCTCCGTATGCGCCAGACGTCATCACGGCGATCAGATCGCCGGCCGATAACGGCGGCAGGGCGCGTTCGAGAGCCAAGTAGTCTCCCGTCTCGCAGACCGGACCGACGATGTCCTGAACCACTGGCGACGCCGCGCGCTTGGCTTCGTCGACGGGCCAGATGTCGTGGTAGGCATCGTACAACGTCGGGCGGACGAGATCGTTCATGGCGGCGTCGACGACCGTGAACGTGCGCGCGCCTGCGGGCTTGGAAAAGATCGTCCGCGTGACCAGGATGCCGGCGTTGCCGACGATCATCCGCCCGGGCTCCAGCACGAGCTTTAGTCCGAGATCGCCGAGCGCCTTCTTGACGGCGGCCGCGTAGTCGGCCGGGTGCGGGGGCACGTCGTTGGAGCCGCGATACGGGACCCCTAGTCCCCCGCCAATGTCGAGATGGCGCAGGTGATGACCGGCCGCGCGCAGGTCCTGCACCATGTCGCGCATCAACCGGAAAGCATCGCGGAACGGCGCGAGATCGGTGATTTGGCTGCCGATGTGCATGTGGATTCCGCAGGCGTCGATGCCGGGCAACGTCTTGGCGCGGGCATAGAGGTCCGGCGCGGAGAGATAAGGTATGCCGAACTTGTTCTCGGATTTGCCCGTCGAGATCTTGGCGTGTGTCTTGGCGTCGACATCAGGATTGACGCGGATGGCGACGCGCGCCGTCACACCCTTGCTCGCCGCGACGTCGCTGAGGATATGCAACTCCGGTTCACTTTCGACATTGAAGCCGAGAATGCCCTCGTCGAGCGCGTGCGCCATTTCCTCGCGCGTCTTGCCGATGCCGGCGAAAATGATCCGATCGGCAGGAACGCCGGCGGCCCGGGCGCGCCGCAACTCGCCCTCCGACACGACATCCATGCCCGCGCCCAGACGCGCGATGGTCGCCAGGACAGCCTGGTTGGAGTTGGCCTTCACGGCAAAGCAGATGAGGTGGGGCTGGTCGGCGAAGGCATCACTCAGAACGCGGAAATGGCGTTCAAGCGTTGCCGTCGAATAACAGTAGAAAGGCGTGCCTACTTCGGCAGCGAGGCGCGCGATGCTGACGCCCTCTGCGTGCAGCACGCCGTCCTTGTAATCGAAATAATGCATGTGGAGGGGTGCCCAGAGTGCTTTCGGAAACGTGCGCAATGGTTTTCCGATAGGACGTGCGAAAACGTTAGCGCAGCAACCCGTCTAGGATGAATTCCTTGTGGGGCTTGGGTGCCGCGCCCTCGGGCTTGCCTTGGCCGGAGTCGGCGCTCGCGGTCGTGTCCTTTTGGGTTTCGGGAGCATTTTCCAGCGATCCCCTCACGCCGCACCCCGCCAGTGCCATCGACACCAGCAGAACAAGCCCGAGTTTTCTCTCGGCAGGCGACATTCGATTAGCGCTTTCCACCACCAACGGATCCGATCTAGCCGGACTTTTGGTCTTTTTCCAAGCGCTTCAGCCAGGTCCGCGCCATTTTCACGACGTTCTGTGGCGCGGTTCCCCCATAGCTTTTGCGGCTCTTGACGGAATTCTCAACAGATAGAACGGCGTAGACCTCTTTTGTGATGTGCGGCTCAATGTCCTGCATCACGGCGATGGGCAGGTCCCACAGGTCCAAGCCCTGCGTCTCCGCGGCCTTCACGATGGCGCCTGTGACGTGATGGGCGTCCCGGAACGGCATTTTTAACTCGCGCACCAGCCAGTCGGCAAGATCGGTTGCGGTGGAGTAGCCCCGTCCCGCGGCGGCCTTCATGGTTTCCGCCACGGGCTCCATGTCGGCGGCCATTCCGGTCATGGCGGCAATGGCCAGTCGCAGTGCGGCCGTGGCGGCGAACGTGACCTCCTTGTCCTCCTGCATATCCTTTGAATAAGCGAGTGGCAGGCCTTTCATCACGATGAGCAGGCTTTGGAATGCGCCCGCGATCCGGCCGACCTTGGCCCGACACAGTTCAGCCGCGTCCGGGTTGCGCTTCTGGGGCATGATGGAGGAGCCGGTCGTGAACCTGTCGGTGAGGCGAATGAAGCCGAACTGCGGCGTCATCCAGATCACAATTTCCTCGGCGAAGCGCGACAGATGCATGGCGCAAATGCTGGCCGCCGCCAGAGTTTCGAGGGCAAAATCACGATCCGAAACGCCATCGAGGGAGTTGGCCATCGGTCGATCGAAGCCTAGTGAGTTGGCGGTCAGTTGCCGGTCGATGGGGAACGATGTGCCCGCGAGCGCGGCCGAGCCGAGTGGGCTTTCGTTGAGTCGGCGGCGGGCATCGGCAAAGCGTCCGCGATCGCGCCCCAGCATTTCGATATAGGCCAGCAGATGGTGGCCGAACGTCACCGGCTGTGCCGGCTGCAGATGCGTGAAGCCCGGCATGACGGTCGCCGCGTGTGCTTCCGCCTTGCGGGCGAGCGTGAGCTGCAACTTGGCGAGCAGCCGGTCGATGCCGTCGATCTCGTCTCGCACCCACAGACGAAAATCGGTCGCAACCTGATCGTTGCGCGAGCGCGCGGTATGCAGCCGCCCGGCGGGAGCGCCGATCAGTTCCTTAAGACGATTCTCGACGTTCATGTGAACGTCTTCCAGTGACCGGCGAAACTTGAAATTGCCGGCTGCAATCTCAGCCGCAATCTGGTCGAGTCCCTTTGCGATCTCGCGGGCGTCCGATTTCGTAATGATCCCGGCTTCGGCCAGCATTGCGGCGTGGGCCTTGGAGCCACGGATGTCTTGCGGAGCGAGAACCTTGTCGAAGCCGATGGAGGCATTTATCTCCTCCATGATCTCGGCGGGAGACATGTTAAACCGGCCACCCCACATTTCGTTCGCCGTCTTGTCGGTCACGGAACTGGCTCCCCGGGTTCCTGTTCGCAGTCTGGATACATCATGAATACAAAAGACAAGGCGCAACGCACGAGCATAGCGGTCTTCCTGGCGGCCGCGGCTGTCGCCGCGATAGCCGGGTTCGGCGCGGTATACGTTATGAGGCCGGCATCTGACAATGTCGCCAGCCCCTCGACCTCCGCTGCCGTTGGTGAGGCCGTCGGTGGTCGTCAAGGTGGCGGGTCGCTCGCGGGCTTCGTGCGAAAGGCGCAACCCGAAGTGATCGCCGACTTCACCTTCAAGGACGTCACCGGTACGGAACGTACACTGAAGGATTTCCGCGGAAAGACGGTGCTGCTGAACCTTTGGGCCACCTGGTGTGGTCCATGTCGCAAAGAGATGCCCTCACTCGACCGTCTGCAGAAGCAACTCGGGTCGGACAAGTTCGAAGTCGTGGCCCTCAGCCTCGACCGCGCCGGTCCGGAAGCCGCCCGCAGCTTCCTCGACGGCATCAAAGTCGAGCAGCTGGGATTTTACATCGATCAGACGACCAAAGCGGGTGCGGCTTTGCGCGCCGTCGGCATGCCGACGACGATCCTGATCGACAAAAATGGACTTGAAGTCGGCCGGTTGCCCGGTCCGGCCGAATGGGACAGCCAAGAGGCAAAGGCGCTCATCAGCGCCGTGCCGTAGTCAAAACCGGCTTCCCGGCTCAGCGCTTTTTCTGCATGAGCGCGGAGGCGGCGGCGGACTTCGCGGACTTGCTCGCCTTCGGGTCGCGCAGCACCTTGGATGCGGTCGAGGCGACCTTGTCACTGGTCTTCTCGTTGCTGCCCTTCTGGGTGAGGGCGGAGGCTGCGACGGATTTTTCCGCCTTGCTGGCGGTCTTGCTCTTCAAAACCTTGGAGGCTGAAGTGGCAACCTTGCTGCTGGACTTGGCCATCGGGACTCTCCATGAAAGATTGTCGCTTTCTGAAAGCGGCACGGCGGAGAGTGCTGAGATTCGAGGCGCCCGAAAATAGTCTGGGCACGCAAACAGCGTTGAAAACCTCTCAAAACTGCAGCGACGAGCCCATCGGCCACGGGGGTGCCGCCGTTGACACCGCCTGCGGCTGCCGGCACAAGGCCCAGACCACCGCAGTCAGATAACCGACACCCCTTCTGTCCGAGGTCCAGCGCATGTCCAATACCGAATTGAAGTCTACGGTCGAACAGGCCTGGGAAGCGCGCGAAACGATCAACACCGCAACTAAAGGTCCGGTGCGCGAAGCTGTGGTTGCAGCTCTCGAGTTGTTGGACAGCGGCAAGGCGCGCGTGGCGGAGAAGGGTTCTGGCGGTTGGGTCGTCAATCAGTGGCTGAAGAAGGCGGTGCTGTTGTCTTTCCGCCTTAACGACAACCGTCTAATGGGCAGCGAGACGCCCGGCGCGTGGTGGGACAAGGTGCCGACGAAGTTTTCCGGCTGGACCGAGCAGCGTTTTCGTGAAGCCGGCTTCCGCGCCGTTCCAGGCTGCATCGTGCGCCACTCGGCCTACATCGCCCCCGGCGTCGTTCTGCTGCCCTCGTTCGTCAACGTCGGCGCGTATGTCGACAGCGGCACCATGGTCGATACCTGGGCCACGATCGGCTCGTGCGCCCAGATAGGAAAGAACTGCCATATCTCGGGCGGCGCCGGCATCGGCGGCGTGCTCGAACCGCTGCAGGCCGGACCCGTCATCATCGAAGACAACTGCTTCATCGGTGCACGCGCCGAGGTCGCCGAGGGCGTGTATGTGGGCGAAGGTGCGGTACTGTCGATGGGTGTCTACCTCGGGGCATCGACGACGATCATCGATCGTGCGACGGGAGAAAAGCACTTCGGTAAGGTGCCTCCGTATTCCGTGGTTGTTTCGGGAACGATGACGGGTAAGCCACTGCCGAACGGCGAGCCGGGCCCCAATCTCTATTGCGCAGTCATCGTTAAGCGTGTCGACGAGAAGACCCGGTCGAAGACAAGTATCAACGAGTTGCTTCGAGATTAATCTTAAGACTATGGCAAATGCTGCTGAGATACCCTTTCCCAATTGCATAAAGCTGCTTGGGGATGGGGACGAATGACGATTAGAGCGAACGCCGAACCCGGAATTTCACGCGGCCTGATGGCTGCCGTCGTCGAAGGCGAGATGTTGCCGCCGGCCGAGACCTTTGCCTCGGCGCAGGCTGCCATCGATGCCGCCGTGGCCGAGTTGCGCGCAGTCCGCATCCTTGGCGAACGCCGCGCCGACGGTTCGGATCGGCGTATGTCGGACAAGGGTCGTGAAGACGGGCTTCCCGATCGCCGTTCCGCCTCGCGCCGGACCGTCGCATTCGGCCGCCGCCGCTGACGGGCTTCGTACCCTTCCGGACGCATGCTATGGTGGCGCCAGAAGCTCCAGCGCGATCCTAGCATGTTCCTGAAACTCGATCCCATTAAGATCGTCGAAACGCTCGAGCAACTGCAAGCGCGGGTTCGTGACCGCTTTCCCGGGGCGGGCTTGGCTCAGATCGGAGCCGAGCTCACCGAGGTAGCGCGCCGAACCCAGGCGCGCTCGGAGGAGATCGCTCGCCCGCATTTCGGGGTGCGGGCCGCCGTCGCGGCGCTGCTGATCGCCGGCGCCGGTCTGCTGTTGAACCTGGCGTGGACGTTGTGGAGCACGACGAAGACCAGCGACAGCCTGTTCGATACGCTGCAGGGCATCGACTCCGGCTTCAACATTCTGCTGCTCATGGGTGCGACGCTGTTCTTCATGGTGACGCTGGAGGAGCGCCTCAAGCGCCGCCGCGCCCTGACGGCATTGCACGAATTGCGCTCCATCATTCACGTCATCGACATGCATCAGCTGACCAAGGACCCGTCCACTGCGGTGGCAGTCAGCCAGCCGATGCGGTCATCTCCCCGCCGGACGCTAACGACCTACGAAGTCATCCGCTATCTCGACTATTGTTCGGAACTGCTGTCGCTTTCGTCCAAGGTCGCCGTGCTTTATTCGCAAAGCTTTCCCGATCCCGTCGTCACCGAGGCCGTCAACGACCTCGAGCGCACGGCCACCAGCCTGAGCCAGAAGATCTGGCAGAAAATCAACATTCTTCACCGTGATCTGGACATGGGCGAGGTGACATCACTGGACCGCTCGTCGGCTTGACCAGTCGGCGCCGATCCGTCACGACATCGCGGCTGAGCGACGATCCAGGAGACAGTCAGGTGAAGCCGCGCGACCCCAAAGACCCCGTTGCCATGACCGAGGCATTGATCCGCTGTCCGAGTGTCACGCCGGCGGAGGCAGGCGCGCTCGCGCTGTTGGAGGTCGTTCTGTCTGCCGCCGGCTTCGCGTGCCATCGCATGACGTTCACCGAACCGGGCACTCCGGATGTTGATAACCTGTACGCCCGGCGTGGAACGGGCGGACGCAACCTCTGCTTCGCCGGACACACGGACGTGGTGCCGCCTGGCGATCTCGCGGCCTGGACATCGCCGCCGTTCGAGCCGGTGATCCGTGACGGCAATCTCTACGGCCGCGGCGCAGTAGACATGAAAGGCGCGGTTGCCTGCTTCGTCTCAGCTGCACTGCTGGCGATCGAACGGGCAGAGATCGGCGACGACAATTCCATATCGCTGCTGATCACGGGAGACGAGGAGGGGCCATCGATCAACGGAACGGCGAAAGTGCTCGCTTGGCTGGCCGAGCGCGGCGAAAGGTTGGACGCGTGCCTCGTCGGCGAACCGTCGAACCCGGTTGCACTTGGAGACGAGATCAAGATCGGCCGGCGTGGATCAATGAACGGAGAACTCATTGTCCACGGCCGCCAGGGCCACGCCGCGTATCCCGCAAAAGCCGATAATCCAGTGCCCAAGATTGCGCGCTTCATCGACCGTCTTTCGCGGCAGTCGATCGACGAGGGGACGGATCACTTCGAACCGTCGAATTGCCAGGTGACGATGGTCTCGGTGCCCAATACCGCAGCGAACGTTATCCCGGCGCTGGCTCGGGCGACGTTCAACCTGCGCTACAACGATCTGTGGACGCGCGCTTCGATCGAAGACTGGGTGCGACTACAATGCGCTGCCGTCGCCGAAGCGACCGGCGCCACGTACGACGTTTCGTTTTCCGGTACCGGCGAGGTGTTTCTGACCGCGCCGGGCCCACTCGTCAAAACGATGCAGTCGGCGGTACAGGATATGACCGGCCGCGTTCCGGCGCTGACAACGGGCGGAGGGACGTCCGACGCGCGCTTCATCAAGGACTATTGCCCAGTGTTCGAGTTCGGGCTCGTCAACCGCACGATCCACCAGGTCGACGAGCATGTCGCGATTGCCGATCTCCACCTGCTGACGGGGATCTACGAGCGATTCCTTGCAACGTATTTCGGCCGCGTCTGACCCGGCTCACGCCGGTGCCCTGAAAAGCGAAGCCACCCGGCGTGTGCGCCGAGTGGTTTGCTGTCATTTGGTCAACCGGCAGCGTGGCTGCCGATGCGCCAAACCTTAGGTGAGGTTCGAGTTGACCTTGTTGAACAGAGCGTTCAAGCCGTTTGCCATCGGCTTCAGGCTGGAGATGATGCCGACGCCGACGATGGCGGCGATCAGGCCGTACTCGATGGCCGTTGCACCCGACTCATCCTTCACAAAGCGAGCGAAAAGATTCTGCATAGTTTGACACTCCCAAATCCACTGTTGCGGGCACTGCGCCCCAAGTTCATCGCGGCATTGTTTTTCACGTGTGAACAGGAATGATGATGAGTTTCCGCGTTTAAGGACTCGTGAATTGCAAGGGCATTGGACATTTGAATTGGCCGTTTGCTTATTGATTTCAGTTTTATATTTAAAAATTTGCTATTTTGAACGACCGGTAATTGGCGGGCTCAAACGAAAATCACCCGGTGTTTCCACCGGGCGATCTGCGAGGGAGTAACCTGGACCTCTTCGATTTCCACAGCCAGCAGGGTGGCGAGGGAAGTCTTAGGTGAGGTTCGAGTTGACCTTATTGAAGAGAGCATTCAGGCCGTTCGCCATCGGTTTCAGGCTGGCGATGATGCCGACACCGACGATGGCGGCGATCAGGCCGTACTCGATGGCCGTTGCACCCGACTTATCCTTCACAAAGCGAGCGAAAAGATTCTGCATAGTTTTAGTCTCCCAATCCAGATTGATAGCCTTTGATCCAGTCCAGTGCTGGGCTCTGCCCTCGCCGTTGAACTGAAGCTACATTAGCCCCAACCATTTAAGCCTAGGTAAAAGGCAGGTGATTTCGCATAAATACTTATTCATCGGACGTTAAACCTGATGCTCAAAGTCTTATAAATTAAATAGAAACACAGTTAGGTCATCGTATAATACGGTTAAACAAGATTGAAGACTATATTTTTACTTTCTTTGCTACCGTGAAGCTTGATTAATAGTTCGTTTATCAGGAATTTCTAGATTTTTTTGCTTCAGTCGCGCGTTGCTATGACTTGCCTGCTTCTCATTATGACTTGTGCGGTCTGTCCGTTCTACGGCCGAATAAATAGAAATGCTCACGTCAGCGCGATTCGTGGCGATCCCGCCTGCGCTTCAAGGGGCGCGGTCAAGCCGACCTCCGACCGACGCCGATGCCATCGCTGCGAGACCGTGTTCCACCGTTGGACGGTCGTTTGCGGTTCATTCACCATTTCCTGCGCAAATAGGGACGTTACAAGATTTCGACAGGAGCATTCTCATGGTGCTGGAGCGTTCGCTCGGCCAGATCTCTTCGGGTGTATTGACCACGGCGCTCGTGGCAGCAGCAACCGTCTTGGCCGCGATTTCCCTGGAAGCAGCCGCCGCTCGGGCCGCCGACCTGATTGTGCGGTACGACCAATCCCAGCTTCTTCGTCTGCCGCGGCCGATTGCCGAAGTCATTATCGGCAACCCCTCGATTGCCGATGTTTCAGTGCAGGGCGGCAACATGCTGGTGGTCACCGGCAAGACCTTCGGTGTCACCAACGTCATCGCTCTCGATGCGGCGCGCAATGTCATCCAGGATCAGCGCATCGTCGTTGAGCGCGACGAGCGCAGCGTCGTCAACATCCATAAGGCGGGCCTGCGCCAGTCCTTCACGTGCACGCCCATATGCTCGCCGTCGCTGACCATCGGCGACGATGAGAAGTTCTTCGACATGGTGTCGAAGCACAACACGACCAAGACCGGCCAGGCTCAGGCCGGCGGCGACCAGCCTCAAGGTGGCGGTGGGGGCCAGTAACCTGCGCCCCTACCAATGCAGAGGTATGGAGAAAGGTCGCGACATCAGTTGCGGCCTTTATTTTGCGCGATGTCGCCCGTCAATATCGACTCCAAGCGCAATTGACGCCGTTAAAAAATCCTTATTACTTTTTTTGCAATTTTATTTATTTTGTAAATGCCATGTTATTCATAATGGTATTTAAATAATTAAATCAACAAATGATTTAGCTCGCAGCCCTTATATTGCCCAAGCAAAGTTTCGCGTCAGGGTGGGCCCAAATGTCGGTTGTTTGTTCTTCGGAGACGAAATCCGTAAGGCGCGGTGGACTTGTTCGGCGTTGGGGTCGCGACCGTCGAGGTACGACTGCGATCGAGTTCGCCATGGTGGTCGGCCCATTCTTCTTTTTCGTCTTTGGCATCATCGGTATCGGCCTTCAGTTCTTCACTATCACGTCGCTTGAGCATGGCGTGGAGTTGGCAGCCCGAAAGATCCGCACGGGCGAGGCGCAGAAAGCCGGGAAGACGCTATCCGATTTCAAGCAGATGGTCTGTGATGCGGCCGGAAGCTATATCAAATGCGATACCAGTCTTGTCGTGCACGTGCAAACCGCCAGCACATGGAGCGGGATCGTGCCGCGGCCTTGCCTGACGGGCGGTGCCCTGACCCCGGCTTCGGGTGTCGCGACTGATCCTCTTGCCGGTGCTTCGGGCACGGCCAGCGCCGCCGTACTCGTCACGGTTTGCTACGAATGGAAGCTGCCGCAGTCGTTCCGCTTCTTGCGTATGGGCGACATGTCCAACGGGTCTGCTCTCATTCAAGCGGCGACGACGTTCCGAACCGAGCCCTACCAATAACTCGAATTTCAAATCGCATTTGGCTCTAACCAAGCCTCTGGCACACGACGTAGTGAGGGTAAAATGGTCGACATTCGGAAGTATCGCGGACTCGTCTGGTTTGCAGGCGGACTGAAGCGCGCCGGACGCGACGAAAAGGGCGTGGCCGCAGTCGAGTTCGGCTTGATCGCTCCGGTGCTGCTTCTCATGCTTGTCGGCACGATCGAGGTGAGCCGCGCTGTTTCCATGGACCGGCGCTTCGGCACAGTGACCTCGATGGTTGCCGATCTTGTCGCGCGCGAAAAGACGATCACCTCAGGCGACGTCAACTCGATCTACGACATCGTCGCCCACATCATGCGGCCCTGGGATGCCAGTTCGCTGAAAATTGAGATCATTCCGGTGAAGGCCAGCCCGTCCGACGCAGGCAACACCAAAGTTTACGCCGGCACTGTAAACCGGCCGACCCGTGGCGGCGCAGCGCAAAAGGCGAAGTGCCAACCCTACACCATGAGCAATGGTCTTCTGACGGCCGGCGCGTCGGCCATCGTTGTCGAGTTCGAGCTATGTCTACGTCCCGCTGTTGACGAGATCTATCTTTACCGGCTCGACCTGGACCGACAGGGCCATCCTCAATCCGCGCAACGCGTGCGTGGACTTTGATGGCGACAATTGCGTCTCGACCTGCTTCTGATCGACCAATCAGCAGAAAAAATATTCGAAGCGCAAGCGAATTGGCCCGCGTCATGAGCGGGCTTTTCCGCCTTCTTCTCATCGTGGGAACTATTTTTCCATTCGCGCCGGATTACTTGCGCCGCCAATTCGTAGGCCTATGATGCCGTCATATTTTCACAGTTAGGTTTGCTGCGGCGCGAGCGAATGGGACGTAGATCCTCTCACACGGCCGGCGAATTGCGTGAACTCATACTCGACGCTTCGACGGAAATCATAAACGAGCACGGATTGCTGGGCCTTTCAGCGCGCGAGATTGCGCGGCGCGTCCGCTATTCGCCCGGCACCATCTACAATGTGTTCGAGAACCTCGACGATCTAATCCTGACGATCGAAGGACGACTGCTCGATCGTCTGTCGGCCAGGCTCGCCGAGACGCCATCGGACGTTTGCCCCAAGGCGCGCCTGCGTGCGCTGGCGCGCGTCTATCTTACCTTTACGCACGAGAACCCGAAGCTCTGGAACCTGCTGTTCGAACATCATTTGCCGCCGAGCCGGACGATACCGGCCTGGTATCAGCAGAAGCTCGAAGGTCTCATGTTGTGCGTGGAGCAGGCTTTGCGGCCGCTGATGCCTCAAGCGAAGCCCGCGGCCGTGCAACGTGCAGCACGCGTGCTTTGGGCGGGTGTCCACGGCATAACCTCGCTGTCGACTGCCGATAAACTGTCGACGATTACAAACGAGGCAGCAGGTTCATTGATAGATGAACTGGTCGTGACGTTTACGGCTGGCCTGAACGTCGGCTTCCCTGCCGAGGTTCAAGGCGCGGGGGCCTGATCCGGCTGCGCCAGTGCCGGCGCTGATGCGCCGATCGACCCCGTCGTGATGCCCGACACCTCTTCGGTTTTCGAGGCAAGATTGCCGCGCAGATCGAACACCCCGAACCACATTTCACGAGGCACAAGCCGCTGATTGAGACCGACCCACAGATTGCGCGAGGCGATCCCGTCGACGAACGTCTTCGTGGGCGGTGAAATCCACAAGGCGCCAGCCGTGGCCGCCAGCATGGCGGCCGATGCAAACGGCGAGCGGCGATCAATGAGTTTCAGCGCCGTGCCGAAAGAGGACTTGATGCGGACATCCATCACGTCGACTGAATAGATCTCGTCGAGCGCCAGATGGACGAGGTAGCCCGCGAACATGAAGCCCGCCGCCAGCCACGCCACGCCTTCATGACGGCCGAGTATATAGTAGAAGACGATCGCCGTTGCCGCCGAACAGAAGGCAGCAGCCAGCAGCGAGTGCCATATGCCGCGATGGACCGACAGGCGATGAAAGACGAAGTGCAAGCCGTAGCGTACCGCAACCAGAGTCCCGAGCCACAGGATCCACAACTCGGCGATGGAATATTTGGCCGCGAAGCTGAACAGTACGGCGAAGGAGAAGAAGATTCCGAGCCCGGCAAACATCCCGCGACCCGCTCGTGAGTCCTTCAGATCGATGTCGGGAAGCACCGATCCGAGCACGCCAGCCATTGTGACAGCGATCAGGTTCTCCGGTGCGACCACGTCGGCAGCGAGCGTCAACGTCGCCAGTGCGCCCGCAACCACGGTCCCTGCTGCGATATGTGTCGTGAAATTGGCCATGCTGGGTTCCGCCTGCCGTTTGTCTGGGCTGGGACTGAGGGAACAGATTCGCTGGGCCACGGGGAGCTTCCCTTGCCGGTTACGTGTGGATAAGAGGCACGGGCAGGAAGCTGGCGTCTTTCGGATCTGCGGGAGATTTCTCTTTTCCTGACAGAACGTATTTGGCAAACCCCGCAGTTGGAACTGCACAAGACAAGCGATGGAACTGATGACGGCGACTGGGTCGCAGCACAACAGCCGCGCGTACCGCATCGCAATCGCAAGCATCGCGGTTGCGTTCGCGGGCATGGCGCTGAAGTATGTGGCCTACCTCATGACGGGGAGCGTGGCGCTTTACTCCGACGCGCTCGAGAGCATTGTCAACGTCGTAACGGCCGCCGTTGCGTTCATAGCCGTCAACGTCAGTGCGCGGCCTCCCGACGACGCGCACCCCTTCGGCCATCACAAGGCCGAGTTCCTTTCAGCGGTTCTGTCGGGAACCATGATCACGATTGCAGCAATGTTAATCTTCCGCGCAGCTTACGACGCCTTCATGGACCCGCGGCCTCTCACGCAGCCCGTCGGCGGACTTGCCGTCAACGCGCTGGCCGCTGTTCTCAACGGGGCGTGGTCATGGCAGCTCGTCCGCACGGGCCGCCAGTTCCGTTCACCGGCTCTTGTGGCGGACGGGTGGCATCTGTTTACCGACGTCATGACCTCCGTCGGCGTGCTCGCCGGTCTGATCCTGGCGACCTTCACCGGCTGGTACATTCTCGATCCGCTGCTTGCCGCCGTTGTTGCCGCCAATATTCTTTGGGCCGGCTACAAGATCACCTTGAAGTCGGTGAGCGGGCTGCTCGATGAAGCCGCGAGCGCGGACATCGAGGCGCGCATCAAGGCCGCCATCAAGGCGAGCGGCTCGGGAGCGATCGAGGCCCATGACATCCGCACCCGTCACGCAGGGCAGGTGACGTTCATCGAGTTCCACCTGGTTGTTGACGGAGACATGACGGTCCGCGAGTTGCACGCCATCTGCGACCGGATCGAGGAGACAATGCGCCGGGATGTCGAGGGCGCGCAGGTCGTCATTCACGTCGAGCCGGAGCACAAATCGAAAGACGGTGCCTTGGTGATCTGAAACCGTTTGGACCGGGTTCCGGGACAGGACTAAGATTGCGATGTTGGCCCATTAAGTGGTAGTCTGACTACCTGGAAAGCGGCGGACGCCGGTCGTGTCCGTCACCTATGGCTCAACCAACGGCAGTGAAATGCAGTGGTGTGGCATGACGCACTGGCTGCGGGCGGCGGCGATCAGCGTTTTCGCCGTCACACTACCTCTGCTGGCGATCGCCGATCCCGGTCAGCCCATCGGCGCGGCGGTTTCGATCGTGAACCTCGTGACGGCCGCTTTCGACCGTGACACGCGCACGTTGCAGACTGGCGATAACGTCCGCCAGGACGAGTTGATCGAGGTCGGCACGGATGCCAACAGCGAATTCAAGCTCAACGACGACACCAAGCTGGCGCTGGGACCGGGCGCCCGGCTGAAGCTCGACAAGTTCGTGTACGACGCCGACAAGGCGGAAGGGTCGATCGGTGTCGATCTCATCAAAGGCGCATTTCGGTTCATCACCGGCGCCGCATCCAAGACCAGCTACGTTGTGCGTGTGCCGAACGCATCGATCACGGTGCGCGGAACGATTTTCGATGTCTACGTGCTCGGTGGCGAGACGACGTTCGTCTTGCTGCACGAAGGTGGCGTGAAGGTTTGCAATGATCGCGGCCGGTGTCGGGATCACGATCGGCCGGGACAGTTGCTGCAGATCAACGAGAAAGGCGAGATCAGCGAACCCGTTCGCTGGGCGAGCTTCGACGGCAACCGACTTGTCCCATTCGATCTGGCGTTTCCGTTCGTGATGAAGCCGCCACTTATCGATCCCTCGCCTGTGTTCACGCGCGACGCTCTTCTCGAGGACAGTGCGCCCAAGAAGATCCGCCGTGCGACCGACGATGACAATGATCGCGAAAAGCCGAAAAAGAAGCAGACCCGCAAGGTCGAAGAGAAACCGAAGAAAACGAAGTCCGCCAATGCTGACGACTCCGCACCCACGGTGAAGACCAAGCCGAAGAAGATCAAGACCGCAAATCGCAAACAGACGGAGGACGACGAGGCCGTCAACAAGGCGCTGGGCCTTGCGGTTGGCGTCGGCATCGGATTCGGAGTCGGCAAGATGGGACGCGGCGGCAATAACCGAGGCGACGGCAATCACGGTGATGGCAATCGAGGCGGCGGCGATGCCCCCAAGGGGAATTCATTCAAGCGCTCCAACTGAGATCAAGCACCGCGGCTAGTAGACGTTGTCGGTCGACGTGCCTTCCAGCGCGTCGATGACTGCGGCGTGGCGGTCTAGCAGCGGCGCCGCTCCGGCCACATTCTGCGCACGGCAAGCTGCCAGGGCCTTTCGGGATCCGGCGCGATCGTTGTCGGCTATGGCCGCCTGTAATGCCGCGTGGGCGGCCTTCAGTGCCGCAAAGCCGGCGCTGGCCGCCACGGTCTCGTCTCCGATCAAGGCATAGAGCCGTTCAGGCCGCGCCTTGCCACGCAGCGCCGTGCTTCCGATTTCGAGAAAGGCGAGGACCGCCGCTGCCTCGGCCGTGCGCTCGCCGGCTATGATCGGCGCGCCGAGCGTTTTGGTCATCTCCTCTAGCCGCGCTGCGACGTTCACTGCATCTCCCAGTACCGAATAGTCGAACCGTTGCGGCGACCCTACGTTGCCGACCACGCAATCGCCGGTGTTGAGACCAATGCCGATCCGGACGGCAGGCCCTTCCTGGCCACGCGCTTCATCCAGGCGTTCGACCTCGGCCTGCATGGAGAGCGCGGAGCGGCAGGCATTGATCGCATGAGCCGGATCCGCCAGCGGCGCGTTCCAGAACGCCATCACGGCGTCGCCCATGAACTTGTCGATCGTGCCGCGATTGGTCAGGATCACCTCGGTCAGCGGCGTGAACAACGTATTGACGAAGCGGATGAGCTGCTCCGCGTCCATACCCTCCGACAGCTTCGAGAAGCCGCGCACGTCGGCGAACAGCAGCGTCACCTCACGCATTTCTCCACCGAGTTTCAGCCGATCCGTATTGAGGGCAAGTTCCTCGACGACAGCCGGGGCAACGTAATAGCCGAATGCGGATCTGATGCGTGCGCGTTCGGCTTCCGCCTTGCGGTAATTGTAAAGTGAGCCGGATGTATAAAGCGCTGCGAGCGAAAGCGAGGGATAGACCGCGTCGAACAAGATGCCGCCGTGGGCGTACATCGCCCACGAGGTCGCGGACACGGCGGCGATCGAAATGGCGCTGGCCGACGCCGCGACGACGGCGCCAGACCGGCGGATCAAGCACGCGACGAGGGCGCCTGCGGTGACGAGGAACAGGATCTCCGCGCCGACCGCCCAGGCCGGCCGAACGATGTGTTTGCCCGAAAGCATCTGCTCGAGTGCCTGGGCGTGGATCTCGACGCCTGGAACGGACGGGGCAAGTGGCGTTGCGCGCAGATCCAGCAGTCCGGTCGCGCTCGCGCCTATCAGGACGATGCGGCCTGCCACGGCGGACGCGTCGAATGTTCCGTCGAGAACGGTGTGGGCGGGGATGTACATCCGGCTGTCGTGCGGCGCAAAGTTGATCCACAACTCACCGCGCCCGTCTGCCGGCAGCATCACCGGGCCGACGCGGATGCTGTCGATGCCGGTCTGCTGGCCGAAGGCCGGAATGCCGCTGCCGCCGGACGATTTCACCAGGATGGTGCTTGCGCCGGTCGCGACACGCAGCGTCTCGAGCGCCAATGACGGGTAGAGCTTGCCGGCAGCAGAGACGAGAAGGGGCACGCGGCGCACGACCTGATCGCGTTCCGGTAGCCAGTTGACGGCTCCGAGACCCGCTGCGGCGGACTGCAGAACAGGCAGGCTTCCGACGCTTCCGCTGAAGCGCGGCACGAACAGCGCGGGGTCGTCGCCAGCTACGGCGAAGGCCGCCTTCGGCTCGGCGAAGCCTCGCATGGCGGTGCGCGCTTCGGCGGAGAAGCCGAGGACAACCGGCGCGTGTGCAATGGCCTGGCCAAGAATTTGGTCGTTGGAGGGGAGCGTGGCGGCCCGTTCCGCGAGCGGCTTCAGCACGGGGTCGCTGCTGAACTGGCTTACAGTCTCTGCCGGCGACAGCCTGTCCGGTTCGGCCAAAATCAGGTCGACTGCGATGACGCGGGCGCCTGCGGCAGCGAGGCGCTTCACGATTCCCGCCAGCCGGGTGCGTGGCCAGGGCCACTGGCCTGCCTTCGCCAATGATGCCTCGTCGATATCGACGATGCGCACGGGTAAGGCTGGGTCGGCCTGACGCGGCTTGAGGTTCAGATAGGCGTCGAATACGGACTGGCGCAGTTGGGCGACGGGCGAGGGGTCCCAGATGCGTAAGGCCGTCGCCAGTGCGAGGACCGCCACCGTCAGCAGCAGATGGCTCGGCAATCGACCCACGAGTGCGCCTCCAAGCGGCGTCCGGCCGCGCCATTCCAATTTACGGCCCGACCAATGTGAGCCGCGAGCCCAATGTTATTGAACGGTTTTTTCGATCCGCGAGCGTTATCCCCAGGCTTCCCGTATGCCCAATGGATTAAATCGAGCTGAGCCACGTTCTCCATTCAACTGCGATGCTGGAGCTTCCCGGGTGACTGTACTGCGTAACCTGGTAATGCGTTGGAAGAACCGTAGCCGCACGATGCCTTGCTGAGTTTCTGTACCGCGTGACGATGTGAGGCTTACCTGAGCGGAGCGGATCGGGAGATCCGCTCCGCTCTATTGTTTCGTGGCATGTGGCATGCGGGCAACGGCGGCGATCTGATTTTCGCATACACTGTGCGCCATGGTCAGTGCCCGCAATTGGCGGAGATACCTGGGGCTTGGCCGTCTTGTTGGCAGCCATGCAGCCGCTGCTCGTCGCTTCGGTCGTCCTCTCGTGCCAGGCCTTGGCTGATGGGGCGCCGGCCGAAAAAGTCATCTATGTATATGTTCGGTGCGCGGTAAGATGGTGCTGCCGATAACGCCCCGGCAAGACCAGCCATCGACGCCGAAGAAGATGTGTCTGTGCTGCGCTTGCCTGTCGGGTTGCGCGTCCGGCACCGCGCTATTCGACCTGTCTGGCGAATTCGTGCTGGTTGAACCGAATCGGCGAGCCATCGGCGTTTCGAATGGCGCGCCATCGGTTGCCATAGCTTTGAGACGTACTCCAATCGTCTCCGCACGCGGTCCGCCGATTTTCCCAATCTGAAGATTATTCGCTCTCATCTCGCTGGCCTGTGATCGGATCATCCGGTTCAGGCTAGCCACGAGCCATCGCAAACGAATACCTCCAAGATTAGCTCCCCATGCAGTTTTGCATTTCACGGGACCGGGAACGCCCAGGGAGCCCGTCCGGTCATCACGCTCTACGCCTCGACACTCGAGCATGCAGCAGAGTCGCTGGACTTGCGCTAGACTACACGTCTTTCGACAATCTCAGTGATGCCACGCTTCTCGCCGCGCACAAGGCCGGAATCGAGGACGTGCACGGCCTCGGCACGATCCTGAATACGGGACTGACGTATGCATACGGCATCACCGACGACCTTACGGTGACGGTGCGGCTCCCCTATGTCCGGCGTACCGGCATCCGCGAAGTAGAGCATTTTGCGGCTCTAGTCCCCCTTGTGGCGGCCGGGCGGGCGCCGGCCGACGGTGGGCGATGCGATACTCAAAGATTACTTCAAGACGGTGTCGGCGATGCTGCCGACGGTAGTTGGCCTCGCCCGCTTTTTTCGGCTCTCGACGACGCGGCTCAAGGACGTCGCCAAGATATGCAGCGACGTGCGAAGACTGCGCAAGGAATGTGAAATGTACGCCAAGGCCCATGCCGTGTGCAAGGCTTGCGCAGCCTCGTGCGAAGCCTGCATCAAGGACTGCAAGAAGGTCATCGACGCCTGAGCGGGTGACCTCGCCCGGCGAACCATGTATAGGGGGGCGCGATGAGGCAGCGTCGGGCAGCGTAGACGCCCCCGTAGGGCCTCGACGCTCTCCGTTCATCCCACCGGGACGTTCCTGGGATTTGCCCATTTCGAGGACCAAGCCACGTGAGTTCCGACGCGCGCCCGCAGGAGGCGCAAGATCATAAATTCGTCGAGTCAGCCCATGTGGGCGGTGCGACGGCCAGCGTCATGGAGCGCGAAATCGCGCGCCGGCGGACGTTCGCGATCATCTCGCACCCTGACGCCGGCAAGACGACGCTGACCGAGAAGCTGCTGCTGTTCGGCGGCGCCATTCAGCTCGCCGGTCAGGTGAAAGCGAAGAAAGACAAGCAGAACACTCGGTCCGACTGGATGGCAATCGAGCGCGCGCGCGGCATTTCGGTCGTCACGTCGGTGATGACATTCGAGTACGGCGGGGCGGTATTGAACCTGCTCGACACGCCGGGCCACGAAGACTTCTCCGACCAGACCTATCGCACGCTGACTGCGGTCGACAGTGCTATCATGGTGATCGATGCGGCCAAGGGCATCGAGGCGCGCACGCGCAAGCTGTTCGAGATCTGTCGCCTGCGCGATATCCCGATTATCACCTTCATCAACAAGATGGACCGCGAGACACGCGAGCCGCTCGAACTGCTCGACGAGATCGCAAGCGTACTGGCGCTCGACACCGCTCCGATGGTCTGGCCGATCGGGCGGGGCCGCGAGTTCCGCGGCACTTATGATCTGACGACGCCACGCATCAGCCGTCTTGACGACGACGCGCGGAGCGTGAAGGTCTCGGGGCCTGACGAACCCGTCTTTGATACGCTGCTCGAGGAGGATGTTGCGCAGCGCTGGCGAGAGGAAGTAGATCTGGTACAGGGCGCTTGCGGGAAGTTTGAGCTTGAAGCCTTTCGCCACGGCACGCTGACGCCGGTCTACTTCGGCAGCGCGCTCAGGAACTTCGGCGTGCGCGATCTGCTCGACGCGCTGATCGCACATGCGCCACCGCCGCGCAGCCTAAAAGCCGCGACCCGCATGGTCGAGGCCGACGAGCCGGCGATGACGGGCATCGTGTTCAAGATCCAGGCGAACATGGACCCCAACCATCGCGATCGCATGGCCTTCATGCGCGTTGTGTCAGGAAAACTCACACGTGGCATGCGCACGAAGGTCGTGCGGACGGGCAAGACGATGTCGCTCGCTGCACCGCAGTTTTTCTTCGCGCAGGATCGCTCGCTGGCCGAAGAAGCCTACGCGGGTGACGTCGTCGGCATCCCGAACCGCGGCGCATTGCGCATCGGCGACGCGCTAACCGAGGGCGAGGACATTGCCTTCCTCGGCATTCCAAGCTTCGCTCCGGAAATCCTGCGCCGCGTGCGCCTGGAGGATGCGATCCGCGCCAAGAAGCTCCGCGAGGCCCTGATGGAAATGGCGCAGGAAGGCGTCGTCCAGATCTTCAATCCGGTCGATGGGACGCAGCCGATCGTAGGCGTCATCGGGGCGCTGCAGCTCGACGTGCTTGCCGATCGACTGACCAACGAATACGGCCTGCCGATCTCATTCGAACAGCCCCAGTGGGAAACCGTGCGCTGGATCTCGTCGGACGATGCGGCGGCGCTCGAAGCCTTTGTCGACAAGAACCGCGGCCAGATCGCCGTCGACCTTGATGGAGACCGTGTCTACTTCGCGGCGTCGCAATTCAGCCTTGGCTGGGCGCAGGACAAGAACACGGCCATCCGCTTCACGGATATCAAGACGCTTCAGACGGGCTAGACTGCTTCCTCAACGGCGGGGCGTCCTTGCGCCTTACGGCTTCTCAGCCACCTCGGCCGCTGTGTCTTTCTTTCCCTTGCTATGCTTGCCCGATTTGGTGGAGTTCGCCGCCTTGTCGGTGCTGGAGGCCTTCGTCTTATTGGTCACGGTGGTCTTGTCGGTCTTGGCGGATGCGGAGCCCTTCACGGACTTGTCCGTCGATGCGACCTTCGTTGTTTTGCGGAGCGTCGGGCCTGCCCGACGTCGAGGCCTTCACGGCTTTGTCGGTTTTTGCGGACTTGTCCGTGCTCGCGACCTTTGTTTCCTTGGTCGTGGCGGATTTCTCGGTCTTGCCGGGCGCGGACGTTTTCACGGCCTTGTCTGTCTTCGCCGCCGTGTTGGTGCTCGCAATCTTTGTCTTGCTGGCCGTGCTTGTTTTGTCGGCCTTGGATGACGTAGAACTTTTTTCGGTCTTGTCGCTCTTGGCAGCGTTTTCGGTGCTGGTGACTTTCGTCTTGCCGGCCGTGCCGGTCTTATCGGACTTGGCGGACGTCGCGGACTTCACAGAATTATCCGTGGCGACAATCTTCGTGGTCTTGGCGGCGCCGCTGTTCTCGGCCTTGGCGACGCCAGCGCTCTTGGCGGCCTTCTCGCTGGTCTTTGCCATCTTCGCCGACTTATCGGTGGCAGCAACCTTCGTGGACTTGGCCAGGCCGCCGTTCTCGGCCTTGCCGACGCCAGCGCTCTTGGCGGCATTCTCATTGGTCTTTGTGACCTTGGCCGTCTTATCCGTGGCCGCGACCTTCGTGGACTTTGCGGCGCCGATCTTGTCGCCGTTAGACGTTTTATCCGTCTTCGCAACTTTCGTTGACTTGGCGGTGCCGGTCTGGTCGGCCTTGCCGGCGCCTGAACTCTTGGCGGCCTTCTCGACCTTATCGGATTTCTCCATTTTATCGGTCTTGGCGACCGTTGCAGTCTTTGCAGCAGGGCCGTTCGTGTCAGCCGTGGCGGCACCGTTCGTCTCGGATGCTTTTTCCGACGTCGAGCTCTTCTCGGTACGGCTCTCGTCGGATACAGTTTTGTCGGCCTCCGCCGCGTTATAGCGGTCGACGTCCGCCTTCGTGATCTCGCCTTCCGCGGCGAGGGCGACGAGGCATGCGGAGGACAAGCCCGCCCCGACATTGCGCATGCACTGGCGGAGGGACTTGCTTCCGACCGGGTGCGCGCTGCAGTAGCGAAAGTAATCACCCTGGCATGCGGACTTGACCTTGTCGCTGACAGCATGAGCACGGTCCGTCCACAGCACGGCGAGCAAGCAAAGAATCGAGGCTCCCAGCACTCCACCGCGGTAGGCTGGCGAACTGATTGTACTCTGCATATTAACAAGCCTTAACAAGTGGCTGACCCTGCACGAGGAACCGTTAAACACTGTCACCAGGAGGGACCCTTTGCAATAGCCGCCCGGTTGAAGGTCCGATAGTCGACGCCCGTTTCCGCCGCCGCTTATTGAGCTGGGTCAAACTTGGAACTCTCGGGAAACGTTAACTTTCCCGACCATGATGAGCGGAGTCTTCCATGCTTTCGAAAAACCTAGCGGACCGGGCCCGCACCGTTGCCCTGACGATATGCCTCGTGGCGCCATCCGTCTTCATCAACGGCCGCGCCGAGGCGCGCAACTGGGGTAAGGATTACTATTCCCAGACGTTTGAAACCGACCGGCCTGTGAGAGGCTACGAAGGCTTCCTGTTCCCGGACTACTACTGCTCGTACAAGCGCTACCCGAAGCGCGTCTGCAGCAATGACAAGCGGGGCCGGCAAACATGCCGGATCACGGCCTGGACTCTCGAACAGACCTGCCAATAGGAAACGACGCAGCGGCGGCTTGTTGTACGGCATGGCGCGCTCTCCAATGATAAGCAGCAACGCACGAGGCGGCTGATTGGAGGAGGGAACGCGACTTCATGTCGGGCCGTGCAACCGGAGGCCCTTACTCCACAGCCAAGACCGCCGGCCGTGCCGGGGACGTCGCTGGGCGAGCCAGCGCCATCTCATATGCGGCGAGCAGGCGCGAGCGCTCCTCGTCCCACCGCAGCAGGGCCTTGGCGCGCGCCTGGCCTTCGGCGGAAAGTTGCGCCTTGAGGTCGGCTTCGTCGAGGATGCGCGCCATTTGATGCGCGAGATTGACTGGGCAATTGCCGGACGCGTAGAGCGCTGCGTCGCCGGCGATCCTGCGGCCTTCCGTCAGATCGAACTGAACGAAGGGGATGCCGAGGCTCATGTACTCGAACACCTTGTTCATCGAAATCTTGTCGTTGTAGGTGTTCTTGGGATCGGGAATGGCGCCGATGTCGAAGGTCGAGAACGCTTGCAGTAGCGGCTTGCCCGACATGAAGCCGGTGAACGTCACATAGTCCTCGAGACCGAGGTCGCGCGTCATCGCGATCAGACTGGGCAGTTCGGTTCCTGAACCGACGATGGCGCACTGAATGTCGCGGCGGTACTGGGTATGGACGAGATCGGCCATTGCGCGGATCAGCAGGTCGACAGCGTCCTGCGCGCCCATGATGCCGACATAGCCGATCAGATGCTTGCGGCCATTCTTGAGCGAGAGGTCTGGCTCGACGCGCTTGAAGCGGGATAGCTCCGGGATCGAGCGGACGATGAAAACGCGGTCCTTGCCCATGCCGCCGCGCCGGACGGCGATGTCCTTAAATGTCTCGTTAGTCGCAATCGCCACGTCAGCCGTTGCGAACGTCAGCCGCTCGAGCTTGGTCAGCAGCTTATGGAAGCGGCCGCGCTTGCCGAACTTCGCTTCGTAAAGTTCCGGGTTGACGTCGTGGTGGTCGAACACGAACGGCTTGCCGAACAGGTATTTCCAGAACCCCGCGATGAGGAACAGAAGGTCGGGCGGGTTGCACGCCTGCACGACATCGAAGCCGACCTTGAAGTAGGCGCGCACCGAGAGTGCGAATTCCCAAGCCAGGGCCCAGCAGTATTCGACCGCATAGCCGACGGCGCCATCGGCCTCGTAGGGCAGCGGATGCCGGAAGATGTGGATGCCTTCGAGGAGTTCGTAGCCCTTGGTGTGGGTTCTGCCCTTGGGGCAGATGATCGACACCGTATATCCCGCGTCACGCAGCGTGCGCGCCTCCTGCCACACGCGCCTGTCGAGAGGTACGGTCAGATTCTCGACGATGATGAGAATACTCGCGCTCTTCGCCACGCGGCCTGCTCCTGCATACAGCGATGGCCGCACGTAAAAAAGCGCGCGATACGCCGTTCCACCCTGGTCGCATGGTGCGGGCAAACTGGTAAAAGAAGTGCTCAGCCAGTCCGTAACTTTTCTGAATTGATCGTCCCGAAACGGCACAAAACAGGCCTGTTTCGAGCATTTGTGCAGTCGGCCCGCTTCTTGCGAACGCTTGGCCCTAGACAACGAGAAGAATACTCGTTTACCGTTTGTTAGGAATTGCGTTCGAGGTGAGTTCCCGTGTTTCGTATCACACGACAGCGGCCGTACCCGGCAGTTCTCGATCTCGCCACCATGCGCGAGACGCTCTACTACATGAAGGACGATGCGCGTCGCGTGCGGGGCCTTGAAGGCGTCGCGGCTGCTCTCAATGCAGCCATCACGGAAATTGAGGCGGCAGAGCGCAAGTCAAAGCCCGTGACCTATTCGCCGATCATGTCGCGCTTCCTGCCAATGCGGATCTGACGGAGACCTCGCGGTGTATCGGCCATGGTCGGGCCGATGCCGGCAACGTGCGGCGATGCGCTTGGCGAAGTTTGACTGTCTCCTCGGCCTTGGATCAATATCTGAACTGTTCCGACAGAACGCGCTCCTCCAGTCCGTGGTCGGGATCGAACATCATCAGCAGATCGACATGTGACGCCTGCTCCACCTCGACGCGCACGATATGGCGCATCTCGGTGTGGTCAGCGACCGCGCTGACCGGGCGCTTGTCGTGCTCCAGTACCGCGATGGCGATGCGCGCGCTGTTCGGCAGCAAAGCCCCGCGCCAACGGCGAGGGCGGAACGGGCTGATCGGCGTCAGCGCCAACAACTGGGCGTTTATCGGGAGGATCGGACCGTAGGCCGACAGATTATAGGCGGTAGATCCTGCGGGGGTGGCGACAAGCACGCCGTCACAAATCAGTTCTTCCATGCGCATCTTCCCGTCGACCGACAGCTGAAGCTTGGCAGCTTGGTGCGTCAGGCGGAACATCGAGACCTCGTTGATGGCGAGCGCCTTGTTAGCCTTGCCCGCCGTGTCGTAGGCAACCATCGATAACGGGTGCACCTGATTAATTTCGGCGGCTGCGAGCCGCTGGCACAGATTGTCCTCGCGGTACTCGTTCATGAGATAACCGACCGAGCCGCGGTTCATGCCGTAGATAGGAATGCGGTCGTTCATGTGACGATGCAGCGTCTGGAGCATGAGGCCGTCGCCCCCGAGCGCCACGATCGCGTCTGCATTGCTTGGGTCGACATCGCCATATTCGGCCGCAAGCCGGGCATGAGCTTCCTGCGCTTCAGGGACTTCGCTCGACACGAAAGCTATTTTGTCGAATTGTCTCGCAGGCTGGGACATGAGGTATGAGCCGGTGGTCGGGTGGATGGGGCCGGCGGACACCGGTATTCACGGAGGCTCGCAAAGTTGCAGCAAAACGACAAGCTCGTTGTGATCTATGCCACGTTTCCCACGCTGGGCGCTGCGAAGGACGAGGCGGAGATCCTCGTCAGCTCCGGGTTGGTCGCATGCGCCAACATCATTCCGGGCATGCTTTCGGTCTACCGTTGGGAGGGTCGCATGCGCAACGATGATGAGGTTATTGCGATCCTGAAGACGCGAGCAAGCCTGACCGATACCGTGATCGCGGCGGCCAAGGGCCGCCATCCGTATGACAACCCCGCCTTTCTGGTGCTGTCCGTCGACGGCGGATCAGATGCCTATGCCGCCTGGGTTCTCGCCGAAACGAGCGCTGCGTCGCGGCATCAATAGTAGGTACTCGCTCGTTCGCGCGCGACCGGCCGCTCGTGGGCGTCACTTGTGGTCGTGTCACATGCGTCCCAGCGGATGCTGGAAGAGGTTTTGCACCGAACGGGCCTGATACTTCTGGCTGGGCCGTGGTGCTGGCTTGGAGACAGCGCGCGCCCGCTGCAGCCTGTTGGCTCGAGTTTTGCCATAGGCCTTGGGCCTCGTGGCTGCGTTGGCATCGTCGCCCGGCAACGTGAAAGACTGATCGTCGACGCCGGTCTGCTCGGTCTCGAGGCTGGCGAGGTTCTCGCCTTTCGGCATGGTGTCTCGTTGGGTCTCGATCGGGGGTGTGCTGAGCCATGGCAGCCGTTCGTCGGCCGCGCCGGGGGTCAGCTCAACCGGTCCGCCAATCGCCATGCGGCCGGGTATCGGCGGTTTGGGCGCACTGTTCGCGATCACGACAGAGCTTGGTGCCTTTCGAGATGGGCTGATGGTCTCGGCCGGCGCGGCCTGGGCGGAGATAACGTCGGCAATGCAGTTGCCGGTGGCCGACATCGTCTCTCCGTTGCGGCATGTGACGCCGCAAACGGCTGACGGATGCGCGCGCAGCAGCGTCAGCTGAATTTCGTCGGGGTCATCGAGCGGCAGAGTAGCGTTGACGCGCTCCAGGAACCGCGAAAGAGCGCGCTTCGTCCTGTCCGACCAGGCCCCCGTGATCTCGCCACTATAGCAACCCGTTCGACGCAGTTCGCGCTGGACGGCCCGAACCACCTGCCGCCGCGTCATGGCTGGAGCCACCGGCGTGATCGACGTCTGCCAAGGCGCCGCTTCAGCGGCGGCAATGTGGTTGCTATTGGCGTCGGTCGTCTCGGTGGCGCTAGCCGTCAGAACGCGGTCAGAAGCAAACTTAGGCAGATTCGGCGACGTTGTCTGAACAGGAACGCGTGCGCCGACATCTGCGGATAGGACCGCTTCGTCCGTCGTCTCTGACGGCGACATCGATAGAATGCGCGTCATCGCGGCCAGTTTGTTTTCACGATCTTCGGGAGAGGGATAGTAGGCGTAAGCCGCGAACCAAAGACCGGCAAACAGCAGAGCATAACTGAAAAACGTCTGCATGCCACGATACTCCAGACTCAACGAAACAGCGTGCGCCCTTAGACGCTTGGCGTTCCCGAGGATCGCCCTACCGCGCACGGTGGCCCAGCTCAATGTCAGCATTCATCTTACCTAAATTAACGCAATTGACGCCCGATGAGAATGGCAAACCGCCAAAAAGTCATGTGCGAGCATAAGTTAGCCTGACTCCGCGGCTGCGTTGCCCGGCATCCGCACTTGCGGCGCATTTATCGTACGGATTTTGTCCGCGTGGACCTATTTCCGAAGCCGTGCTGCTGTGCAAAATGACGGTCAGCCCTGGGGATAATCAGTGCATATCGCTGGGCTGACCTGTGCATATAAGAACAGCATGCAGTGTGGTCACAGATGATGCAAAACAGTGTCACTCGTCGAAGCGTTCGAACTACAAGACTGATTCTCTTAACAAAAGATTTCGAATCGCGTAGCCTCAGCAACTGAGGGGGCGTGTCTCGCGTTCTGTAACGAGATGTCTGCGCCCGGTGCGACCAAAGTTTGCGCATTTCAATCGAGCGGCGATTGTGGCTGTGCATATGTGGTCTGCCGTAGTGTGGCGTAGCTCGTCAATCCTGCCGACGATCGTCGTTCAGTCTGCCGGTACCCATGGGGATGGGGCTGGAGCTCACAGCTGGGTGGAGAACGGCGCGCAAGTTCGCGTAGGGCTGCCACCAAAACCTCCTCGACAAGAAGAACGAGCCAGGCTCGTGTTTCGCGTATCGCGCCGGGCTCTCCGCACAGGAGAGGGCTATGAGGCACGTACTAGGTATATTGGGGGTTCTAGCGGCCGGCGTTCTGCTCGCCGTTTCTGCCGCGATGAACTGGCGTTTCGGATACAGTCTCGGGAAAACCGAGCTTGATGGCTTGATCTACGGTTCGGCTTCGGCTGCCGCAGACTGCATGAAGGCTCTTGTCCCGTTCTTCTTTTTTGCCGCACTCCGAAACAAGATGTGGTCGCAAGCTGCAGCTTCCGTGGTGGTGTGGGTGGTCGTGACCGCCTACTCGCTGACGTCGGCTCTCGGGCATGCGGCGCTCAACAGGCTTGATACCGCCGGTCAGCGCGCAGTCGAAGCACAGTCCTACAAGGATCTGCGTGCAGATCTGAAGCGGGCCGAGGAACAGCTGAGCTGGGTACCCCAGCACAGGCCCATGGCCGCAGTTCAAAGCGACATCGAGAATGCCAAGAACCAGCGCCCCTGGGCCTGGACTTCAGGCTGCACGGATGTGAAGGGCAAGCAAGGTCGCGATTTCTGTCAGCAATACTTAGCGTTCGCGTCTGAGTTCGCCTCCGGTGAAGAGGCAGGCAAGCTGCAAACGCGCATTGCTGAGATTTCCGGCAAGCTTTCTCAAGTGAAGGGTTCCACAGTGATGGCGGAATCCGATCCGCAGGCTGCCGTGCTTGCCAAGCTGTCCGGCATGGACCTCGAGAAAGTCCAGATAGCGATGACGATATTCATCGCTCTGCTGCTTGAAGTTGGGTCGGGCTTCGGCATGTACGTAGCCTTCAGCCAGTGGCGTCTCTACGATAACGACGCTCCGGCCGCGCCAATGATGGCGACGGTCATGACAAGCACCGCTGCGGCAGCGGTGACAGTCCCGGCGGCACAGCCGGCGCCTGTTCAGATTGCCAGGCCGCGTTCTGGAGCAAACGACAACAAGACGGCTCCGGCTTCTGCAAAACTCATTGCTCCCGAGTCCGATGTAGAGCGTTTCTACAAGGAGGCCGTGGAAACCGAGAACGGGTCCACAGTCAGTGCAACTCAACTCTACGAAGAGTACTGCATCTGGTGTGAGGATCAAAAGAAGGAACCGTTGGCACATCCAACATTCGGTCGTGAGTTCCAAGAGTTGGGCGTCCAGAAGGCCAGAGTGGCCGGTAGGATCCGCTATGTGGGGATTTCCCTCAAATCTGGAAGAGCGGCTGATGAGGAGGATAAGAAGCTGACGGCCTTACGGTCCGAAGCGGCCTAGCAGATAGGCATCGGGAAAGGGTCGCGGAAGCGGCCCTTTTTCATTTCCGGAATTTTAAGAGCGGCGGTCCCTTGGGCCGCCGCTTTTACTTTTTGCATGATGCGCGGGTCGAAATCCGCGGCCGCCTTCTGCGATTGACATGGGCGCGGTAAGACCACAGCCTGAGACCTGCAGGGTAACAGCATGCAGACGGATACCAGCCGCGTGAACCGCAACGCCAGTTCAGTCAGTGACGCCGCGCGCTCTGGCAACGTGCTCATCGAAAAATGGAGCCGGTGCGAGCACACGGATCGAATGCTGGCCGAACTCGATGCCGTTTTTTTTGCGGCGAGCGCGACCACGACGTTTCCCAACGAGGGTGCCCGCGCCGCGTTTCGCGAGCGGTGGCTCGGACGCTACCTGACGTATGATCCCGGCTGGGCCTACATCGCCCGTGCGCCCTCGGGGGCGGTTGCGGGCTATCTCGTGGCGAGCCCGGAAGACGCGGCCAGATCGGAACGCTTCGCCGATATCTCCTACTTCGCGGGCTTTGCCCATCTCACCGCCGCGTATTCGGTGCAGCTCCACGTCAATCTGGCTTCGAAATGGCGTGGACAGGGTATCGGCTCACGGCTGATCGAAACTCTCGCGGCCGATGCTGGCGCGGCAGGCCTTGCAGGCATTCACGCGATCTCGTCTCGCGGCATGCGGAATGTCGGCTTCTATCTGGCGAACGGCTTTCATGAGGCCGGAACGCAGGACTGGAACGGACGCGAACTCGTGTTTCTGGCACGGCGGGTCTTGCTGTGATGCAGCATGGCGATTGCGCGGCCCCACGGTGCCCGGCATAGTCCGCCCGTAACACCACTCCGGAGGACCGATGGTGGACCTTAGCGCGGGCCTGAACACGCAGCCGCGATCGCGGGACCATGTTGTGGAACTAACCGGCGTCTGCAAATCCTACGGCAAGTTCCAGGCTCTTCGCGGCATCGATCTCAAGATTGCACCCGGCGAGAAGATCGTCATCTGCGGACCGTCGGGTTCGGGAAAATCGACGCTCATTCGCTGCATCAACGCGCTGGAACGCCACGACGTCGGGACCATTGTGGTAGATGGCATCGAGGTCTCGAACGATCTGCGCGACATCGAGGCCGTACGTCGCGAAACTGGGATGGTGTTTCAAAGCTTCAATCTGTTTCCGCATCTGACCGTGCTCGACAATCTTTGCCTTGCGCCGGTCTGGGTTCGCCGCACGCCTCGCGCGGAGGCCGAACGGTGCGCGATGGAACTGCTGGAGCGCGTACGCATCGCCGATCAGGCGCTGAAGTATCCGGGGCAGCTTTCCGGTGGCCAGCAGCAGAGAGTGGCGATAGCCCGTGCGCTCGCCATGAGCCCTCGCGTGATGCTGTTCGACGAACCGACCTCCGCGCTCGACCCCGAGATGGTCAAGGAAGTTCTCGATGTGATGACCGCGCTTGCGAAAGGCGGCATGACGATGGTCGTTGTCACGCACGAAATGGCCTTCGCCCGCGCCGTGGCCGATCGCGTCATCTTCATGGATAAGGGCGAGATCGTAGAGCAGGCCCCGCCGGATGAATTCTTCGCCAATCCCCGTCACGACCGCACGCGTGCGTTCCTGGCGCAGATCCTGAACCATTAGGGGCACGTGATGGCACGATCAATGTGGTGGTGCCTGATCAGCGTGGTCGCGATGGCGGCCTGCGCGGCGACGGCCCTGGCGCAAGACCGGCAAAGAACGCTCGACGCCGTGAAGGCGCGCGGTCAGCTCAACTGCGGCGTCAACACCGGGCTCGCCGGATTTTCCCAGCCGGACGACAGGGGCGACTGGAAGGGTCTCGATGTCGATCTCTGCCGGGCCATCGCCGCCGCCATCTTCAAGGACGCTTCGAAGGTGAAGTATGTGCCGTTGACAGCGAAGGAGCGTTTTACCGCGCTGCAGTCGGGCGAGGTCGACCTGCTGTCGCGCAACACAACCTGGACGATGAGCCGCGACACGTCCCTCGGCTTAAGCTTTGCCGGGGTCATGTACTACGATGGACAAAGCTTTCTCGTGAAAAAGTCGCTTGGCGTCTCCGATGCGCGCCAGCTCGGTGGAGCTACGATCTGCGTCCAGACGGGCACGACGAACGAACTGAACCTAGCCGACTTCTTTCGCATCAACGGCCTCAGGTACTATCCCGTCGTATTCGAGAAGAACGACGAGGCGGTTGCCGCCTACAACACCGGCCGCTGCGACGCCTACACCACCGACAGCTCGGGCCTTTATGCGGAACGCCTGAAGCTCGGCAAGCTCGACGAGCACCTGGTGCTGCCGGAGGTGATCTCGAAGGAGCCGCTCGGACCTGCGGTGCGCCAGGGCGACTTCCAATGGCTCAACATCGTCCGGTGGACGTTGTTTGCGCTGCTCAACGCGGAAGAACTCGGCGTCTCGCGGACCAACGTCGCGGAGGCCGCCAACTCCGAAAACCCGCAGATCAAACGATTGCTCGGCAAGGAAGGCGACTTCGGCAAGGGGCTCGGCCTCGACAACGAGTGGGCATTCCGGATCATCGCCGAGGTGGGCAACTACGGCGAGATGTTCGAGCGCAACGTCGGCAAGGGATCGCGCCTCGCCATCCCGCGCGGCATCAACGCTCTTTGGAAGGACGGCGGGCTGCAATACGCCGCGCCCATCAGATAGTGAGCGCCATGCTGGGCAGCGGCAAGCACAATCGGGCGGGAACTCGCGGCGCGCTCGCGTATCTCTACGACGCTCGCGCTCGTGGGATTTTCTTACAGGCATTAGCCATCGCGGCGCTCTGCCTACTGTTTTACGAAATCGCATCCAATACGGCTGAAAATCTGCGCCGCCAGAACGTGGCCTCCGGCTTCGATTTCCTGGGCCGCACATCCGGCTTCGATGTCTCTCAGAAGCTGATATCCTACTCCAACACCATGACCTTCGGCCGCGCCTTCTGGGTCGGACTGCTCAACACATTGCTCGTATCTAGTCTCGGGATCGTACTTGCGACGGGGCTCGGGTTCGTCATCGGCGTCGCTCGGCTATCGGGTAACTGGCTCGTTGCCCGTCTGTCGACGATCTACATCGAGATCGTCCGCAACATCCCGCTGCTGCTGCAATTGCTCTTCTGGTACTTTGCCGCGTTGAAAGCGCTGCCTATGCCGCTGCAGAGCACCGAACTAGGTGCAGGAATGCATCTCAACCGGCGCGGTCTTTACCTGCCGTGGCCGGCTGAGCCGGGGGCTTTCAACGCAATCCTTCTCGGCGGTATCGTCGCTGTCGGCGCAGTCTTTGCGCTGACGAGTCATGCCCGGCGCCGCCGCAAGGCGACCGGCGAAATCCAGTCCGTGGGATGGATCTCCGCCGCAATGCTGATCTTCATCCCCGCCGGATTTCAGCTGCTGTTCGGCGGTCCGCTCGCCATCGAGTTCTCCCAAGCTCGGCCACTTCAACATCGAGGGCGGTCTCGTCATTCAGCCGGAATTCGGTGCTTTGCTGATCGGGCTCAGTGTCTACACAGCAGCTTTCATCGCCGAGATCGTACGTGCCGGTGTTCAGGGAGTTCCCAAAGGCCAGTACGAAGCCGCCGCCGCCGTGGGGCTGTCGCGATACCAGAACTCTTCGCCTCGTGATCATTCCGCAGGCCGCGCGCATCATGATCCCGCCGCTGACCAACCAGTTCCTGAACCTCACCAAGAATTCGTCGCTCGCGGTTGCGATCGGATATCCCGATCTCGTGTCGGTGTTCTCTGGCACGGTGCTGAACCTTACCAACCAGGCCGTCGAGGTCATCCTCGTCACCATGGGCGTCTATCTGGCATTGAGCCTTATGACCTCGGCGCTGATGAACTGGCTCAACGGGCGTTGGGCCATCGTGGAGCGCTGAGATGCGAGGTAATACCATCAGTGGAGCGATGTCATGGGCGCGCGTCAATCTGTTCTCGTCGTGGAGCAACTCGCTTCTAACGCTCGCGGGCGCGTGGTTCGTCTATGTGATCGTGGTGGGAGTGATCGACTGGGCAATCGTGCGCGCCGTCTATTCCGGCAGCAATGGGGACGCATGCTCGCATACCGGCTCCGGCGCCTGCTGGCCCTTCATCACCCACAAGTGCGGGTTGTTCATGTATGGTCGCTATCCCGACGCCGAACGATGGCGGGTCGATCTCACACTGGCGCTTGCCGTTGGCGGGCTGGTGCCGCTGATGCTGCCGCGCCTGCCAGGCAAGCTGTGGCTTTCGCTCTACATGCTGATCGTGTTCCCGATCATGGGCTTCGTACTCCTGACCGGCGGTATGTTCGGTCTGCCCATCGTCAAGACATCGCTGTGGGGCGGCCTTTTGATCACGCTGGTGGTCGCCAGCTCCGGCATCGCGGCGTCGTTCCCGCTCGGCATCCTACTGGCGCTTGGCCGGCGGTCGGTATTGCCGATCGTGCGCTGGATGTCGACGGCATACATCGAGGTGGTGCGCGGCGTGCCGCTGATCACGGTCCTGTTCATGGCATCCGTGATGCTGCCGCTGTTTTTGCCGGGCGATATCACCATCGACAAGCTGCTGCGCGCTCTGATGGGCGTGGCGCTGTTCTCGGCCGCGTATCTTGCAGAAGTTATTCGCGGCGGCTTGCAGGCGATCCCGCGCAGTCAGTACGAGGCCGCCGATGCACTGGGACTAGGGTACTGGCGGAAGATGGGCTTCATCATCCTGCCGCAGGCGTTGCGCCTGGTGATCCCCGGTATCGTCAATTCCTTCATCGCCCTGTTCAAGGATACGAGCCTCGTCCTGATCATCGGTGTATTCGATCTGCTCGGCATCGTGCAGCAGTCGATCCAGGCCGACAGCACCTGGTTCTCCCCGCAGACGGCGGCGACGGGCTACGTCTTTGCCGGAGCGATTTTCTGGGCGTTCTGTTTCGCCATGAGCCGCTATTCGGACTATCTGGAAAAACTGCTGTCCAACGATAGGCGCACGTAATCGTCGTCATCGCATTGCAATGACAGCCGGTTAGTGCGGGCTAGGGTTGCTGGAACGAGCGGATGCCCATGAAAAAGCTCCGAGCTTTCATCGACGAACTTCTCAAGCTCGCGGTCATCGTCATGGTCTGTACGATCGCGATGTTAGCCTTTGCTCCCACCGACCATGGCGATCCGACCGATGTGGCCTCGGCTCGGAAATCCGGTATCTGACCGCGGTCGGTTAACGCGCTGCCGCTCCGTTTTCCACAGTTTTTCTATTTTTGCCGAACCATGCGGCAGCCGTTCACGGCAACCATGATACTTCCGGTCAGCCATCGTAAAGCCCGGCGAATCGGGAAAATCGATAGCTTGCTATTTTGCAGTCTAGCATCCCGCTCGAGGAAAGCGCATGGCCCAGATCCGACCCATGGAGAACGCGTACGAATACGGCAATGGCGATACTTGCCCGATGTGCGAACAGCCGATCCCGCGCGAATTATCCGAAGCCGTCAAGAAGCGCATCGAAAGCCGTTCGCGCGCTCAGGCCGCCGACATCGAGGCGCGGATCGCGAACGAGCGCGCGACCGCCGAAGCAAAAGCGGCTGCCGCGCTGGAGGCGTTACGCCGCCAGGCCGCCGTCGATCTTGCAGCCGCGCGTGACGATGCGCTGCGGGTGGTGCGAGATCAGATGTCGGCAAAGCTGGCCGAACTCGAAGCAGGCCGCCGGGCTGCCGAGGAGCGCATCGCGGCGCTGCTCGCCGAGCAGCAGGCTCGCGAGATGGCGAAGCTCGCGCATCTTCGCGAACAGCTCGAACGAGAGAAGATCGCCGCGGTGCAGGTGGCTGAAACAAAGTCGTTCGAGGAAAAGCAACGCCTGCAGGGCAAGATGGCCGACCTCCAGCGGCAGCTCGAAAACAAAACGGCGCAGGACCTCGGCTATGGCCCCGAGGTCGATCTGTTTGAAGTGCTGAAAGCTGAGTTTCCGGAAGATCGCATATCGCGTGTCGAGAAGGGCGCGCCTGGCCCCGACGTGATCCACGACATTTATCACAACGGGCGGGCCTGCGGCCGTATCGTCTACGACAGCAAGAACTCGACGGCCTGGCGCCATGACTATGTGTCGAAGCTCCGGTCCGATCAGGCGCAGACGAAGGCCGACCACTCGGTTCTCTGCACGAGGACGTTTCCATCGGGAGTCAAGGAATTGCATTCGATGGATGGCGTTCTGATCGTCTCGCCTGCGCGGGTCGCCGTTTTGGCTGGAATGCTGAGGCGTCACGTCGTGCAGACGGCGACCCTGCGTCTAAGCAATGAAGCCCGATCGGAGAAAACGGCTGCACTCTATCGGTTCATCATGTCCGAGCAATGCCGCCACCTGCTTACGTCGATCGCGCTGAACTCAGAAGATATGATCAATCTCGACCGAAAGGAAGAGAAGGCGCACGCGGCGGTCTGGAAAAAGCGCGCCGAATTGATCCGCTCAGTCCAGCGGGCGCACGGCGATCTCACTTTCGAAATCGAACGCATTATCGGCGTTGCGGCGAACCGCCCGGAGGCGGTCGACGAGCCAGATCTCGAAACAGGCTGATTGTTACGAAGTGCTGCTCGGCCCGTCGCTCTGGAGCGGCGATCCAAGGGGCCGGGCTGCCTGATGGGCGTAGGTCTGGAAAGTCGGCGCCTCAACCGCAACAGGCTGGGTGGAAGCCGACGCCTCGAAGCGAGCCATGCCGGCAATAGGGTCGTCCGACCGTCGTGACTTGCCTTCGAAAAAAGCTCCCTGCTCGATTGCGAGCGTCTGGTGGTAGACGTCGCCCTCGACATGGCTCGATGTCTGGAGAAGAACGCGCTTGCCGCGAACCGATCCCATGACATGTCCGCGAATGACGACTTCCTCGGCGATGATGCCGCCCGTGATGCGTGCGCGCTCACCGATCACGACATGCGTGGCGTGGATGTCACCCTGTACTTCGCCGTCGATCTGCACTTCGCCCTTGGAGATCAGATTTCCGGTGATCAGGAGATCGACCCCGATGATCGAGGGCGCGCCCCGCTCGCGGACCATGTCGGCAGCCGGCCGAGTGCCGAGCGTCGTGGTGGTGGCAGGGATGGTGGGCGGGACCGCGACGCCCAATTTGGGCATTTCGTTCTCGGATTTCCGGAAGTTAGGCAGCATACTTACCACTCCACTCTACATTTTCAGCGACCAAGTGGCATTGAACGATGGCACGAGCACGGCTGGGCAGCGATGCGAAAGACGGCTCAGTATCGAAAATGCTCAAATCCCCCCAAAAAAATTATAGCACCTCTTGCGCCCGTGGTCACCACGACCGTGGACCTCGGCTGGTGAAAGAATGCCCACAATGTGGGCACGCGGCCTAGAGGCGCCGCGCGCGGGTCGCGGGTTATGTCATCCGTTCAGTGCATTGACGGCCTCCAGAACCTCTTCGACGTGGCCGGGAACCTTGACCTTGTGCCACGACCGGGCGACCCGCCCCCTTTTGTCGATGAGAAACGTCGAGCGCTCCACACCCATGTACTTTTTGCCGTACATCGATTTTTCGACCCAGACGCCATAGGCCGATGAGGCCACTTTTTCCTCGTCGGCTGCGAGGCGAATGCCGAGGCCATGCTTGACCTTGAACTTTTTGTGGCTGGCTACGCTGTCGGGCGAAATGCCAATGATTTCGGCCCCGCTCTTGTCGAAGTCGCTGGCCATGCAACTGAAGTCTTTGGCCTGAGCCGTACAACCTGACGTGTCATCCTTCGGGTAGAAGTAAACCACAACCGGCTTACCCTGGAACTTCGAGAGCCGAACCGTTTTACCGTCGTCGGCCGGCAGCTCGAAATCCGGAGCAATATCGCCCTTGTCCACCATATGCACCGCGCCTTTCTTTTGTCGCTTTTGATAACCCACATCGGATTTGCATTGAAGATAAAGCGAACGCGTTGAAACGCCAGTGGGATCGTTCCGCTTTAGGGGGTGCGCCCGCCCCCGATGTACGGAGGGGGAGCCGGCATCGCTTTCAAGCCGGGACGATCGGGGTGCTAAGGCGACGAAGTCGACGGCACATTGGGTGCATAGCGATTGAGTGTTTGGCAATCGCGACTGCGGGAACAAGCAGGTCTTTGACGTGAAGAACCCGGTCAAGCTGCTCCCCAAACCGCGGGAGCCGGACATCGATGCTACGCCGAGGCACGGGCGTGGTGCGCAGACCCTTGGGCAGTACGCGCCGGCCGCGCGTCGCGCAGCCGGTTGGACGGGAAGTGCGCTGCTATTCATTGCGCCGCTGGCTATCCTGTCCATCCTCGCGATATTCGTGCTCTATGTGCGCCTGAGCCACGGACCCATTTCGTTGAAGCCGCTTGTCGAACCCATCGCGCGCGGCATCAGCGCCGAAGTCGGCGGTCTCACGGCACGTATCGAAGATGTCGTTCTGCGCCTCACCGATGATCGGCGTCTGGAGTTCCAGATCGTCGGCTTGCAACTGGTCGATGCCGACGGCAGCGCAGTGATCTCAGCGCCCACTGCGGTTGTTGAACTCAGTCCGTCCGCGCTTTTGGCGATGCGCGTGGCGCCGCGTCGCGTGCAGTTGGTGAAGCCAATCCTGGCGCTCGCCTATTCGAATGAAGTCGGCCTGTCGCTGGACGTTCCCAAGGCCATCGCAGCGGGCGGCGGGGAAAACGGGACCGCTGAAGGGTCAGTCGCGGCATCGATGTCGGCCCAGGGCGCCGCCGCGGAATCGTCGATATCGCTGAAGCGGATCGATCTGGCGCGCGTCATCGCGGAGCATTCCGCCCGCGCCCGCCGTGGGCTCGATGCCACGTCCAGCCTGCAGGAAGTGGTCCTGCGGGACGCGACGCTGCTGCTCGAGCATGACGGTGAGACGAGCCAGCTCATAGCGTCCGAGGTCGCCATCGATCTGGAGCACATGAAGAAGCGCAGCATCATTTCCGGTGTCGCGCGCCTCGAATCCGATCGCGGCCCGTGGGCGTTGTCGTTTCGCACCGAGGATTCCGAAAAGACCAATCTCGTGACACTTAAGGCGTCGGTACGCGATCTCGTTCCCAGTGCGCTGGCGCGATCGCTGCGGCAACTGGCTGTCGCTGAGCCGCTCGACCTGAAGGTCAACGCCGACGTGACCATCGCCCTGTCGACGAAGGGAGACATGATCTCCGCCGATTTCGACATTGAGCTTGGCCCCGGCGCCATCCGCGTCGACCCGCAATCCACCGACGCGATTACGATCGACGCGGCGCGCCTGCAGTTCGTCTACGATGCGGCGACCCGGCGAGGCACATTGTCGCCGTCGACGTTCAAATCAGGCAACAGCTTCGTGACGCTCGCCGGCACGATGGACAACGTGCAAGCCGCGAACGATCATTCCGAATGGCGTTACAAGGTTGGTGCGACGGACGGACTTGCGGCGTCCGAAGAATTCGGTGTTGCGCCCGTGCGCATCGATCAGTGGTCGGCGACAGGCCGCATCGTTCCCCACTCCGGCCTCATTCAGCTTGAGCAGATGAACGTCAAGGCGGGCGGCGCTGCAGTGGCCCTCTCCGGCGAACTGATAGCGGGATCGCGTTCGCTGAATGCAAAGCTGGACGTGGCCTCCCAATCCGTTTCGGCCGCGACTTTGAAGGCCATGTGGCTGCGCGCCGTCATGCCGGGCGTGAGATCCGTGGTCGGGGAACGCATAGCGGGAGGCAATATCGCGTCCCTGACATTCAGCTTTGCGAGCGGATCCTACGTGGCCGCCAGCTCGGCCCCCACCGTAGGCGGCAAACGTCTCGCTCTCCTCGCGGAGGGCACCGATGTCAGCGTCGTCGCCTTGCCGGGATCGGCGCCAGTGATCGCCCCGCGCGTGGTGATACGCATGGAAAACGATCAGTTCGAGATCGATGTGCCGGAAGCCGCCGTGACGACTGCGTCCGGAGCGAGCGTGCCCCTGAAGGCCGGTCGCATGACTGGCACATCGATGTTCACGGATAGACCTCTGGGTGAAGTTTCCTTCCGTACGACCGCGGCACTGGGTTCGGTGCTCGAGGTGCTGACGAACCATTCAGCCGCGCAGTCGGGTGCGCCAGGCCTGCCGATCGACAAGATCGACGGAAAGGTGGACGGTCAGTTCTCGATCAAATTGCCGCTGGTTGGGAATCTTGACCCATTGACAGTCGAACTCCAGGGCAATGCGCGCGTCACCGAAGTGCGCTCGAAGAACAAATTCGGTGGCATCGAGGTGCAAAGCGGCACGATCGATTTCGAACTCGCGGGTAAGAAGGTCAAGGGAAGCGGCCAACTGATCCTTAACGGCGTTCTGGCGAAACTCGACTGGGAGCGCTCACTCGATGCGCCACCCGACACGCCGCAGCCCGTGACGGTCACCGCCACGCTCGACAACGCGGACCGCAACCAACTCGGCATCGATGTCAACGAGATCGTCCAAGGCGACGTTCCGGTAACGATCACGGTTCTGCCAACTCCGGGTGGCGAAGCCGGCGTTCACGTCAGCGCCAATCTGACGCCTGCTGATCTCGACATCATCGACGTTGCCTGGAGAAAGCCGGCGGGTCGACCGGCGAGGCTCGATTTCGACGTGTTTCCCGACGCCAAGACCGGGAGGATCGAGCTGCGCGGATTCAAGCTGACGGGCGACAATATCGGGATCAACGGCGTGGTGTGGATCGGCGTGGACAACACCATGCGAGAATACAACTTCCCGGAAATGTCTCTCAATGTGATCACCCGACTTCAGCTAACCGGCCGCGTCCGCAGCGATAACGTCTGGGATGTCCAGGTCACGGGGTCCACGTTCGACGCGAAGGAGTTCTTCCGCTCGATGCTGGCCGTCGGCGACAATGGCGTGCCCAGGCAAAAGCCTTTGAAGCCAAATCGCGGAGTAGATCTTAAGGTCAATATCGCCACCGTGCTCGGCAATTCGGACATTACTCTGCGGGGCTTCACCGCCCGCCTGTCGCGCCGCAACGACAAGCTGACGGCGCTCGACGCCAAAGCTTCGTTCGACAACGGACGGCAGTTCACCGCATATCTCGCTAACGAACCCGGCAAGCCGCGCCGGATGATCGCGGAGAGCTCGGATGCCGGCCAGGCGTTGAAGCTCGCCGGCTTCTATCCCAACATAAGCGGCGGTGCGCTTAGGCTGGACGTCAATCTCGACGGCAAGGGAGCGGCGGAGAGGACGGGAGTCCTGCGGGTAGACACGTTCAATGTGCTCGCCGATCCGGTTGTGTCGGAAGTCTTCTCCGGTGCTGGTGGCGAGGGTCCTGCCATCGAGGCGACGCAACGCAGCAAAAAGGTCGTGCGGGAAGTATTCGAGTTCGAGCGGCTTCTGGCGCCGTTTTCCATCGGATACGGCCAGTTCGTGTTGGAGGACTCGTTCGTGCGCGGGCCGCTGCTAGGCGCCACGCTGCGGGGCAAGGTCGACTTCAAGGCGCAGCGCGTCAATCTCGGCGGCACCTATGTCCCCCTGCAGGGGCTCAACAACGTGCTGGGCGACATTCCCCTGCTCGGACAGATCCTGAGCGGGCCGCGCGGGGAAGGAATCTTCGGCATGACGTTCGCGATCCAGGGCGCGATGCCTAACCCTCAGGTAATCGTCAATCCGCTGTCGCTGGTCGCGCCGGGAATCTTCCGCGAGATGTTCCAGATGACGAGTCCGAATGCCTCGGTGCAACGCCGGGAAGACCGCGCTCCCGCTGCGCCGGCCGAGAAGCATGTGCGGGCATCGAGCTCCGATATCAGCGGCGGCGAACCTGCACGAGGGCCGCGCTCAGCCGTACCCGATGCGAACGGCGTCGACGGATGGTCATCCGAGACCGTGGTGCCGTCGTCCCCAAGGCCGAATTGATCGGTCTTTCTAGTACCCGTGCTCAACCCGGCGGACGGGCCTCCGAGGCCGTCAGCACAACTTTTTCGGGCATAAGCTACGGCTTAATCACTCGGAGCCTGCTCAACGTCGCTGTCGTGGGCTGTCGACGCGGGTCTCGGTGCAGGGCGATCGGGGCGTCGAATGCAACCCCGGGCACCTATACCGACACGGCGATCGTGACAGTGACGTGCTGAACGGCGCGCCGGTATGCTCCGCCTAAACCACTTTTAGCAGCACGTGCTTCTTCTTGCCGAGCGACAGCTTGATGACGCCGTCGGAAGACACGTCCCGTGTCACGATGCGCGCCTTATCGTCCATCACGGGCGCATCGTTGACCTTCAGTGCGCCGCCTTGAATTTGCCTGCGGGCTTCGCTGTTCGATGGCGTGAGCCCGGCCTTCACGAATGCGGCCAGTATGCCGAGCCCGGCATCGAGTTCGGCGGCGGCGATCTCGATCGTCGGCAATCCGTCGGCCGTGGCGCCCTGCTCGAATGTCACGCGGGCGGTTTCGGCCGCAGCATCGGCTTTCTCCCGTCCGTGCACGAGCGCTGTGGCCTCCGTTGCCAGGATCTTCTTCGCCTCGTTGATCTCGGAGCCCGCGAGGGCGGCAAGCCGGTCGATCTCCCCCATCGGCATCAGCGTGAACAGCATGAGGAAGCGCGACACGTCGGCGTCCTCAGTGTTACGCCAGAACTGCCAGTAGTGGTAGGCGGGGAGTTGGGCCTCGTTAAGCCACACCGCGCCGCTCGCCGTCTTGCCCATCTTAGCGCCCGATGCCGTTGTCAGCAGCGGGCAGGTGAGGGCGTAGAGTTGATGCTTGAGGCCCATACGCCGGCCAAGGTCGATGCCGGTGACGATATTGCCCCACTGGTCGGAACCGCCCATCTGCGTGTTGCAGCCGTAGCGTCGCGCCAGTTCCACGAAGTCGTAGGCTTGAAGCAGCATGTAGTTGAATTCGATGAACGACAGTTCCTGCTCGCGCTCGAGCCTGAGCCGCGCTGAATCCATCGTCAGCATGCGATTGACGGAGAAGTGGCGGCCGACGTCGCGTAGGAAGTCGATGTAGTTGAGGGGCGCCAGCCACTCGGCGTTGTCGAGCATGATCGCTTCGCCCGGTCCGTTGCCGAACCGCAGAAAGCGCGCGAACACCTGCTTGATGCTGTTCTTGTTGGCGTCGATATCTTCGACGGACCACAAAACGCGCGTCTCGTCCTTGCCGGACGGGTCGCCGACGCGCGTCGTGCCGCCGCCCATCAGCGCGATCGTCTGGCCGGCGCCGGAGGCCTGCAGCCAGTGCAGCATCATGATAGAGATCAGATGGCCGATATGCAGCGACGGTGCGGTGCAATCGTAGCCCGTGTAGGCGATCACCTTGCCCTCGGCGGCGAGCGCATCGAGCCCGTCCGTGTCGGACATCTGATGGATGAACCCCCGTTCCTGGAGGATCTTGAGGAAATCGCTCTTCATGGTGCTTTTCTGGGCGGTCATAGCGTGGCGCTTTGCTCTTTGGCGGACGGCGGTCAATGGATAAGGTGGCTGTCAGGCGGCGCAAATTGCATGACGGGAGCGGCGTGGGCAAGCCAATGCGTGCATTGGGTCTGATGAGCGGCACTTCGATGGACGGTATCGACGTCGCCGTTCTCGATACGGACGGTGAAGCCCACGTGGCGCGCGGGCCGGCCGTGACGTTTCCCTACAACCCGGAGCAGCGCATGGCCATCGCCGCCGCCATGGCCGACGCGCGCCACGTCGGCCGGCGGACCGATAGATCCCCCGCCATGGCGTCGGCGGAACGGGTGCTGACCGAGTTGCACGCCGCCGCCGTCTCGGCCTTTCTCGACCGCCACGGCATGACGCGTGAGGCGATCGACGTCGTCGGCTTCCACGGGCAGACGGTTATTCACCGTCCTGAACAGCATCTTACCATCCAGCTTGGCGATGGGGCGCTGCTGGCCGAACTCATCGGCCTGCCTGTGGTTTTCGATCTGAGGGGAGCCGACGTCGCGGCCGGCGGGCAGGGTGCGCCTCTCGTGCCGGTTTACCACCGAGCGTTGGTTTCGGCGCTCGGACGCTTGCCGGTCGCTGTTGTGAACATCGGTGGCGTCGCCAACGTCACCTGGACCGGCACCGGCGGCGAATTGTTCGCCTTCGACACAGGTCCCGGCAATGCCCTGATCGACGATTGGATGCTGAAGCGCACTGGACAGGCGTTCGACGACAAAGGGACCATCGCGCGCCGGGGCAGCGTACATGCCGATGTTCTCACATTGTGTCTCAGCCACGATTACTTCGCCAAGCCGCCGCCGAAGTCGCTCGACCGCAACGCCTTCGTTTGGGATGCGGTGCAGTGGATGAGCGTCGAGGATGGCGCGGCCACACTCACCGCGTTTACGGCTGCCGCGATCGCGCGATCCGCCGAACATTTTCCGGCCCCGCCCGAACTTTGGGTCATCTGCGGCGGGGGGCGACACAATCCACTCCTGATGGATATGCTCACGCAGCGCCTTGCCGGCAGCGTTGTCCCCGCGGAGGCGGCGGGGCTCGATGGCGATTCGATCGAAGCCGAGGCATGGGCCTACCTTGCTGTCCGCTCACTCGCTGGTCTTCCCATAACCTTTCCGTGCACGACTGGCGTCGCCGAACCCATGACGGGCGGTATTCTCGCTCGGCCCGCGCGTCGTGTCGCCTGAACAGAACCGTGGGGGGTTGAAGCATGGGCTGCATCCGGATCGTCTTTTGTCTCGGTCTGCTATTGTTTGGAGCCGTTGGTGCCTTCATGGGTGCGGCCGTTCTGATAACGTCGCTTCGCAGCGGCGAGATCCGCTACAGTTATGGATCAGGTCCCGAACCGCTTTCGCGAACTGTGACGCATGTGGGAGAACCGGATGACTACTGGCGCCTGGTGGCGATGATGGGTGGGGTTCCGCTCGTGTCCGGAGGCATCGCGGTCTGGTACGGCCGCCGTCGCTTCAAGAGCTTTGGCAGATAGCCTCAACGCTCCTGTGGCTCGCGAGGGTGCTTGAGGAGGGCAATCCGTTCGTCCGGCGCGTGAACGTGGAGTTCAACGAGCTTCCATCGCCAGTCGGTGAGTTTGAGCAGGCCCGTGTAATGCCGGCTGGGCGTATGCTTGTCCTCGATCTGGAGCGCGAACTGGGTCACGCCGATGAATTCGGCGCGCTTCACCCGCGACCAGAATTTCGCCACGCGCTCGGGCAAATTGGCGAGAAGTCTTCGGCGGCTGCGGAGTGTCGGAAACGTAGCTGCGGTAAACCTTGCGATACTCGAATAACTTGGGCAGGTCGCGGGCGTTCGCATACCGGTCGACGGCGCGATTGACCGCCGCCGTCCCGACATACGTCTTGAGCCGCTGCCAAAGTCCGGGCCGCGCCGACGGTGCGGCCGCGGTCATGGTTTCGGCAACGCTGACTTCGGCCGGCGTCGGCAGGTCCAACGCCGTGCGCATGAGGGACTGGCGCAGGGTCTCGCGCACGTTGTCCCAGTCGATCGCCCGTTCGAGATACTGGCTGTCGCCGGACAGCATTGCTTCGCGGATCGACCACGCCGTCCAGAACGGCGCGGCGACGTAACCGGCGATCAAAATCAATCCGAGCAGGGTTTTGGCGAGCAGCCTCAGCATTTCGGGTCGTCAGATCTCAAGTTTATCGTGCACTGGTCGGCAGTAAAACAGCATAATTCGGGCAAAGATCCGGCCGCTGCGGTGACGGACATTTGCCGGACCATGGCGCGGCCAGAAGAAACAGTTCTGCTTGCCAGCTCAGATTGCATCACCGGCGGCCGGCGAGCCGTCGTCGGTGGCGTCACAGATGTCCCGCAGAGCGGCCCAGTCATCCCGATCCAGCGCCGGTGTTGCATTGGAAGACGGCTGGTTGTCGACGAAGCGTTTCCGCTCCTCCGTCGGGGGAATGCGTGCGCAGGATGTCGATGCTGCCGATCGAATTGGCGAGTGGCAAGTCCTTCTCCTTGCTGTGAACCCGCTTGAAGAAATCGACAAATCCCAGGTGGGAAATCCCCGCCCCGCGCAGGATGCGCACGGCGTGCTCGTCGGCCTCGTGCTCCGCGCCGCGCGAGTACGACAACTGAGCCAGCAGAAGTCCGATGTTGGTCAGCACGCCGCCGGAACCGCCGAGCATGATGTCCGTGGCGGCGCCGATGTTGCGCACGATGTTGGCTTCGGGGTGGCGTTCGATGCCGTGGCCCATCTCGTGTGCGAGGACGCCCGCAACTTCATCTGGCCCGGTTGCCTCCTCGAGCAGGCCGCCTGTCAGTACGATGCATTCGCCGGGGCTGGCGAACGCGTTGACGAGCGGCCAATCGACAACCCGCACTTTGAAAGCGTTGCCGCCTCCAGCTGCTTGTGAGAGGCGCTGGGACAGCCGGTCCAGCGCCACGCGTCCGGCAGAGGCCGTACACGTGCGATGACCATTGGTCAGGGGTTCGAGCGCCTGTTCGCCGAGAGCCACGCGGGCTCTGTCGGGCAGCATGTAAGCAATGGTTCGGGCCGGTGACAGACCAGCGATCCAGATCACGGCCACCACGACGGCGACCGCTGCGGCTGCCCACAGCCACGGCCGCAATTGGCGGATCCGAACCGCTCGCTCAGTTAATTGTGGGGGCTTCCTTCGCCAGTCGTCGAGCAAATGTCTCGTCCGGAACGAACAGCGTTGCACCCGGCCAGTGCTTGTAGGTGACGAGCGCGTCGATGTCGTATTCGGTCAACGGGTCGGATGTTGCGAGCGTGCCGTAAGGCCAGACCAGGGCAACGGCCGGTTCGGGCGAACTCGATTTCGATGCCCCGCTCGCCCAAGCGCACCCGCACTTCGGTCCATTCCGCCGAGCGCCCATCGGTGTATCTCGCAACGAAGGCGGTTCCCATGTCGGGCGCATCCTTAGAGGGTGTCGCAACCGCCGGATTGTGTCGGGCTCCAGTCGCGGTGTCGCTTCGTTGGTCGCCGTGCATTATACATAACTGGTTCCAATTGAATGATTATTCAATGAGTTCAAAACTCCCGGTTGCCCCCTGCGCCGCTGCAGACCGAAGCCGCGAAGTTGCCCCTTAGCGGCCCCGCGCCCGGCCAACTCAGCGTTTACCAATCCACCAAGAGAAAGCGGGACGACGGCCGAGGATATGGTGAACTCGGCTAAGATGTACTTTGGTCCGCGATCGGAGTTCTTGTGAAATGTTGCTTAATCGCAACGAAGCCTTGGGAAATATGCCTCTTTTGGGCCACAAACCGGCGCGAGAAGAAGGAGATGGTTTGGGCAGCTCGGAGGCGGACCTTTGCGCGAATGCGGGAAGGGGGAAACGCTGTGCGTGCCGGCAGTAACGCGAAAAAATACACGGCATTGCTCGCATCGGTATCACCGCAGGACCCGTAGTTTTTTTGCACGGATTGCGGCTTCAGCTGCGGACGTCGCCTAAAGGCAAGGACTTCATGGACGCGAAGACGTTCGATAAATCGAAACTGCCCAGCCGTCACGTCACGGTCGGCCCCACTCGTGCGCCCCATCGCTCGTATTACTATGCGATGGGTCTGACCCAAGAGCAGATCAACCGCCCGTTCGTCGGCGTCGTGTCGTGCTGGAATGAAGCCGCGCCTTGCAATATCGCGCTGATGCGTCAGGCCCAGGCTGCGAAGGACGGTGTCAACGAGGGCGGCGGTACGCCTCGTGAATTCTGCACCATCACCGTCACCGACGGCATCGCCATGGGCCACCAGGGCATGAAGTCTTCGCTGGTTTCGCGCGAGATCATCGCTGAACTCGATCGAAGTGACGATGCGCGGTCATTGCTATGATGCACTCGTCGGCATCGCCGGCTGCGACAAGTCTCTGCCCGGAACGATGATGGCGATGCTGCGCCTCAACGTGCCGTCGGTGTTCATGTACGGTGGCTCAATTCTGCCCGGCAAATTCAAGGGTCGCGACGTCACCGTCGTTGATGTTTTCGAAGGCGTCGGCATGTATTCAGCGGGACGCATGTCCGACAAGGAACTGCACGACCTCGAATGCGTCGCCTGTCCCTCAGCCGGCGCGTGCGGCGGCCAGTTCACGGCCAACACCATGGCCTGCGTTTCCGAAGCGATCGGCCTGGCGCTGCCGGGTTCTGCCGGTGCGCCCGCGCCCTATGAGAGCCGTGACGAGTATGCCGCCGCCAGCGGCCGTGCCGTCATGCGTCTTGTGGCCGACGGCATTCGCCCGCGCGACATCGCCACGCGCAAGGCTTTCGAAAATGCGGCCGTCATCGTGGCCGCCACCGGCGGATCGACCAACGCCGCGCTGCACCTACCGGCGATGGCGCACGAATGCGGCATCGAGTTTGATCTGTTCGACGTGGCGGAGATCTTCAAGCGCACGCCTTACATCGCCGATCTGAAGCCAGGCGGTAAGTACGTGGCGAAGGACGTGTTCGATATCGGCGGCGTGCCGCAGATCCTGAAAGCGCTTCTCGAAGGCGGCCATCTGCACGGAGACTGTCTCACCGTCACCGGCAAGTCGATGGCGGAAAATCTTGAAAGCGTTATCTTCAACACGGATCAAAAGGTCGTCTATCCCGTTTCCAATCCGATATCGACGACCGGCGGTGTCGTTGGTCTCAGGGGAACGCTGGCTCCGGAAGGCGCCATCGTCAAGGTTGCCGGCATGAAGGTTCTGCAGTTCGAAGGCCCGGCCCGCTGCTTCGATTGCGAGGAAGATGCGTTTGCAGCCGTCGAGCAGGGTGGTGTGCGCGAGGGCGAGGTTATCGTTATTCGCTACGAAGGGCCCAAGGGCGGTCCGGGAATGCGCGAAATGCTGTCCACAACGGCGGCGCTGTACGGACGGGGCATGGGCGACAAGGTCGCTCTAATCACCGACGGCCGTTTCTCGGGCGCGACGCGTGGTTTCTGCATCGGCCATATCGGACCGGAGGCCGCCGTCGGCGGACCGATCGGACTGCTGCACGACGGAGACATCATCGCGATCGATGCCGACAAGGGTACGCTCGACGTCAAGCTGACGGCCGCAGAACTGGAAGCGCGCCGCCGCGCGTGGAAAGCGCCGGCGAACGCCTATCAGAGCGGCGCACTGAGGAAATTCGCAGATCAGGTCGGACCAGCGCGAAACGGCGCCGTTACGCATCCTGGCGGAAAGGCGGAAGTCTTCTGTTATGCAGATATCTAGATCGGTTATTCGGCTCGCTACCTGTGTGGCGCTGCCTGTCATCATCGCTTCGGCTGGCGCCGGGACTTTGCCGTTCCCGTCGGCTCGAGAGGCGCTCAAGCAGGGCATGAGTGCGTACCAGGGCGGGTATTACGAAATCGCAATTCCTGCGCTCGAGCATGCGGCGGCGGCGAAGGAGTTCATGGCCGAATACTACTTGGCGCGGATCTACTCCGATAATAATGGCGCGCATACCGATCACCCCAAAGCCTATATGCTGTTCCAGAGCATCGCTGACGAGTATGCAGATGCCGATCCCGACGATGATCCTCGCGCGCCCTACGTCGGCAAGTCGCTCACCGCGCTCGGTGCCTACGTGAAACGCGGGCTGCCTGAGATCGGCCTCAAGCCTGATCCGCAGCGTGCCGCTTTCTACTTCATGAACGCTTCGTCGACTTTTAACGACGAAGACGCGCAGTTCGAACTCGCGAAGATGCAGTTGCGAGGCGAAGGCGTAGACGAAGACGTCTCCACGGCTCGCCACTGGCTGTCCAGACTGAGCCAGAACGGTCATGCAGGAGCGCAGGCGTTCCTTGCGGATCTGCTGTGGCGGGGCAAATACATGGACGCCGATCAGCCCCGCGCGCTCGCCCTTATCGCAGTCGCCGTGCAGAACGCGCCGCCCTACGAGCGGCTGTGGATCGAGGATATCTACCAGAACATCTACTGCGGGGCGGGCGAAGGCATTCGCAAGCAGGCAACGGGCATCGTTGCCGAATGGGGCAACCACTATGGCCGCAAGCCCGAAACGCAGGACCGATCGGGGCTTGGCACTCTCGTGACGGCGCTCGAGCGGACCTGCCAGAACGGCGAGCCGGTTGGCCAGATCCACAACCTCGGACCGCGCGGGGAAGCCGAAGCCAAAGTCATCGAGGCTGTTCCTCGCATGCCCACACCTGCAGTCGGTGCCGCGGCGGGGTTCAGCTTCGGAAGCACAGCGCCCAGCCTGCGGGAAATTGGCCGCGACGGCCAGGAACGCTGACCTTATCGGCTAATCAAACGTCGAGCACGACCCAGGCCGGGGCATGGTCCGAAGGTTTTTCCCAGCCGCGCGTGAACTTGTCGACGCCTGCCTGCGACAGCCGGTCGGCTGCCTGCGGCGAGAGCAGAAGATGATCGATGCGGATACCGTCGTCCTTCTGCCAGGCGCCCGCCTGATAATCCCAGAACGTATAGATGCCGGGTTCAGGATGGCAGCTGCGCACCGCATCCGTGAAACCGAGATTCAGAAGTGACTGGAACGCCAAGCGGCTTTCGGGCTGAAACAACGCGTCGCTCGTCCAGGCCGCCGGACGCTTGGCGTCATGCGGCTGGGGAATGACGTTGTAGTCGCCGGCCAGAACAACGGGAGCCTCGTGCGTCAGCAGTCGCATGGCGTGCTCTTCGAAGCGGCGCATCCAGGCGAGCTTGTAGGCGAACTTGTCCGAGCCGATCGGATTGCCGTTGGGAAGGTAAAGACAGCCGATGCGGACGGCGCCTCCCGTCGCGGTGACGGTGGCCTCGATATAGCGGGCATTCTTGTCGGTCTCATCGCCCGGCAGGCGGCGCATGACGTCTTCAAGTGGATGCCGGGAAAGAATCGCGACACCGTTGAAACCCTTCTGGCCGTGCGTCACAACATTGTAGCCCAGTTCCTGGAACACTTCGGCGGGAAAGCCTTCGTCGACGCTCTTGATCTCCTGAAGGCAGAGCACGTCTGGAGCAGCCTCGCGCACGTAGGCCGCCGCGCCGTCGATGCGAGCCTTCACGCCGTTGACGTTCCAGGTGACGATTTTCATGACTGGCGATCCCGTGCCTCGTGCCGCGACACGAGCCGTCAGTCTACAACGAGAAGCTCGTGCCGCACCCGCACGACGCACTGGCCTGCGGGTTATGGATCTTGAACGATGCGCCGATGAGATCGTCGACGAAATCGATTTCCGAGCCTGCAAGGTATTCGAGCGATATAGGGTCGATCAACACGGTTGCCTCGCCGCGCTCTAGCACGATGTCGTCGTCGGCGCGCTGTTGCGTCAGGTCGAATTTGTACTGGAAGCCCGAGCAGCCGCCCCCTTCCACCGCGATGCGCAGTACCGTGCCCGGCGTCTCGCCGCCGATGATCTCGGCGATCCGGCGGGCGGCGCGCTCCGTCAGGGTGACTTGGGTTTCGATTGCAGCTGTGGTCATGGTCTCGCCTCGTGTCTTCGCATCCGCGCCCCGGGGCATGCCCGTTGCGCCGCGGCGCGGAATTGCGCATTGAACATAGGAGTTCGCCGCGTCAAGTCAAACCTGGCAGCCGAATAGTGCCTCTAATAGTGCCTCTACAAGGGTGCTCTCAGGAGGGTCGGAAAGACACATGGGGCTTTCGCAGTCGAGAGATCACGCGCGCGGGGGTTATGGCGAGGATCTGTCGCCGGGCGAGCGCTCGCCGGCCCGATATAGCGCCAGCGCGGTCGCCTCGCGCGGGCGGTTGCATGCCGAGGCCGAATGCACCACCCGCAGCGCCTTTCAGCGCGATCGCGACCGCGTGCTGCACGCGACATCGTTTCGCCGCCTCACTCATAAAACCCAAGTATTCGTCTATCACGAGGGCGACCACTACCGGACGCGCCTGACTCACAGCCTTGAAGTGGCGCAGATCGCGCGCACGATCGCCCGCCAGTTGCGGCTCGACGAAGACCTGGCCGAAGTCCTGTCGCTCGCCCACGACCTCGGCCACACCCCGTTCGGACATGCCGGAGAGCGGGCGCTCGACGCTGCCCTCAAGAATTTCGGCGGCTTCGACCACAATGCGCAGAGTCTGCGCGCCGTCATGTATCTCGAGCGCAAGTACGCCGATTTCGATGGCTTCAATCTGACGTGGGAAACGCTGGAAGGTCTCGCCAAGCACAACGGTCCCATGGTCGGCGGCAAAGGAGCAGCGGCGACGCTGAAGGTCATTCGGCGGCTCGAAGGCTGGCGCAGCCTGGAACCGGAGCGCTGGGCCTCGGCTGAAGCCCAGGTTGCGGCCCTGTCCGACGACATCGCGTATCTCTCGCACGACGTCGACGACGGTCTGCGCGCCGGATTACTGACGCTCGCCGATTTCAATGGCGTGGCGCTCGCCGGGCCTATCGTCGAGGACGTGGTCGGCCGCAAGCGGTCTGCCGCCGATGCCCGCGACATCTTCGAGGTCACGCGGCGCATGATCACGCGGCTCATCGGCGATGTCGTCGCGCAGTCGCGGCTTCGTCTTGCAGAACTCGCCCCACGCTCACCCGACGACATCCGCGCCTGGAACGGTCCCGTGGTGGCGTTCTCGGCCGCAACCCACGACGACATGGACGCATTGAAGGCGTACTTGTTCGAAAGGGTCTATCGGCACCCGCGCGTGACGCGTGTCATGTCGGATGCTGAGAAGATTGTCGCGGACCTGTTCTCCCGGTACTCCGATTTCGCTGATCCGGTTGCGCTTCCCGAGGCCTGGATGGTGATGATGCGCGGCCTCGATGAGCGGCGGCAGGCGCGTCTTGCGGCCGATTATCTCGCTGGCCAGACCGACCGGTATGCCATCGACGAGCATCGCCGCCTGTTTACATCGACGCCGGAACTGCGTTAGGCCTCGCCCGTCCGCCGCGAAGCGCGGACATAGGACCGCCGAGGACCTCTCCCAGATGAACGTGTTCGCCGAAGTCGAAGCCCGCATAAGAGTGGCGCTCGAGGACTTGAAAAGTGCCGGGGTCCTCCCCGCCGATGTCGACACTGCGAAGGTGGAGGCGGAAGCGCCCCGCGATGCCGCTCACGGCGATTTCGCGACCAATGCCGCGATGGTGCTGGCCAAGCCCGCCCGCATGAAGCCGCGCGACATAGCGGAGGCGCTGAAGGCCAGAACTCGATGCGAGCGGCGCGTTCGAAAAAGTCGAGATTGCCGGGCCAGGCTTCATCAACTTGTCGGTCGGCCCGCAATTGTGGCGCTCGTTGATCCAGTCCATTCTCGCCGACGGGCCCGGCTATGGCCGCGTCGGTCTTGGCCGCAACGAGCGCGTCAACGTCGAGTACGTGTCGGCCAATCCAACCGGGCCGATGCATGTCGGTCATTGCCGCGGCGCTGTGTTCGGGGATGCGCTGGCCAACCTGCTTGCCTTCGCCGGCTACGATGTGACGCGCGAATACTACATCAACGATGCCGGAGGGCAGGTAGACGTGCTCGCCCGTTCCGCGCACCTGCGCTACCGCGAGGCCCTTGGCCAAGACATCGGCCCCATTCCCGAAGGTCTTTATCCCGGCGACTACTTGAAGCCGGTCGGCGCGGCGCTGGCAAAAAAGTATAGCCGGCAGCTCGTCAGCAAACCGGAGAGCGCGTGGCTCGATGAAGTTCGTGCTTTCGCCATCGACGCCATGCTGGCGATGATCAAGGACGACCTAGCTGCCCTCAACATCAGCCACGACGTGTTCGTGTCGGAGGCCTCCCTGACGAGGGGAGGAAGCGACAAAGTGCGCGCCGCGATCGATGCGCTGCGCGCCAAGGATCTCATTTACGAGGGCCGGCTCGAAAAGCCGAAAGGGCATAACGACGAGGAATGGGAAGATCGCGAGCAGACGCTGTTTCGTTCGACCACATTTGGCGACGAGGCCGACCGGGCCCTGCAGAAGTCCGACGGCAGCTATACCTACTTCGCTGGCGATATCGCCTATCACTACGACAAGCTGCAGCGCGGCTACCGGCATCTGATCAACGTCTTTGGCGCCGACCATATCGGATACATTCCGCGCATGCTGTTCGCGGTCGCCGCATTCGCGGGCGGCAAGGCCGACACCACGACCTGGCGCACGGACGGGGGCACGGCGGACCTGCAGATCAAGGTCGTACAACTCGTCAAGCTGTTCAAAGGCGGCGAGCCGTTCAAGATGTCAAAGCGAGCGGGCACGTTCGTCACTCTGCGCGATGTCGTCGACGAGGTCGGCCGCGACCCGGTGCGGTTCATGATGCTCTATCGCAAGGAACTGGAGCCGCTCGATTTCGACTTCTCCAAGGTCACGGAACAGTCGAAGGACAACCCCGTATTCTACGTCCAGTACGCCCACGCCCGGGCCGCGAGTGTGTTTCGCAACGTCGCCCAACAGATGCCGTCTCTCGACATCACTCCCGCAGCGCTCGCTTCCGCAGACCTGTCGCGGTTGACGGATGAAGCAGAAATCACCCTCGTCAAGCAGTTGGCGCTCTTCCCCAAGCTCATCAGCGGCGCGGCGATTGCGCGCGAACCGCACAGGGTGGCGTTCTATCTCTATGAATTGGCTTCATCATTTCACGGACTTTGGACGCGAGGCAATGATTTGCCACATTTGCGCTTTATCCAGGCCGGGGACAGTGAGCTGACCTCGGCGCGATGCGCGTTGATTGCGGCGACGAAGCAGGTGATATCCTCAGGATTAACTGTTCTAGGCGTCGAGGCGCCGGAGTCCATGCGCTAAACTGCTGATTCTTCCGAGTATGGGCTCGGCGACGGATTTTTACGGGCAGGGAACAACGATATGTCACGGTCCGGTGGTCCTCAGGCGCAGAATGGCGGTTGGCCGCAGCAGCGCCCCGCTGCCGCCCCTGAAGCCGATGTTCATGCATCTTGGTCGGTTCCCGGTCAGCTGCCGCAAGGTCAATGGCCGACGCAACCCCAACAGGCGTTTCCGGGTCACCCGGCGGCGCACCAACTCCAACAGCAGCCGGGTCCTGCGCCTGCGGTCGATCCGTATGCGCAACAGTCTCACGGTCATTACTATCAGCAGGCCGCTCCCGCGCCACAGCCCCAACAGCGCGCCGCGCCTGCCTACGCTCCACAACAGGCTCAACCTGCTCATCAGGGGCATCCGGCAAACCCGCAGGCACCCTCCTATGGAGCCCAGCCGGCGGCCTACAACAGCTACAATTACTACCAGCAGCCGGCGGCGCCGGCGGCATATGCGCCGCAGCCGGATTATGCGGCCCAGGATTATGCCGCCCAGGCGGCGCGGCCCGATCTTCGCGGCCCCGCCTATGACCAGTGGCCTCATGCGGCGCCCCAGCAGCCCGCCGCGCAGGACGTTCGCGGATACGATCTGTCGAGCTACATGCCGCGTAGCGCTCCGCAGGCAGCGCCGTCCGTGGATTACAATCAGCCGTCTGGGCAGCCGAGCGCCGGGTACGGCCAGCCGCCCGAATGGGTCGATGCGAATGCAGCCTACGCGCCACACGCCCATGTACCGCAGCTCGACGCAGGCAACTATGGCTATCAGCAGCCGGATTATCAGGCGGCGGAAGCAGGTTACAGCAGCGCCGAAGCCGGTCATCTCGAAGCGCCGCACGAAGATGCACCCGATTATGAATACGAAGAGGAAGAGCCACCGCGTAGCGGACGCAAGGGCATGATGATAGCCGCGACTCTGGTGGGGGCCATTTTCATCGGCGGCGGCTTGGCCTATTCCTACAAGTCCTTCATGGGGCCTACCGGCGACGGACCCGCCCCGCTGGTTAAAAGCGCGTCGGGTCCCGCCAAGGTGAAGCCGTCGGACCCCGGCGGCAAGCAATTCGCGCATTCCGACAGCAAGATTCTGGGCCGTCTCGGCGAAAACGGCTCGGCTGCGGATGCCGCGGTCGACGCCGGCGGCGCACGAAAGGTCTCGACCCTCGTCGTTGGTCGCGACGGGTCTATCCAGCCGCCGACAGCACCCACAGCGTCTTCACCACCCGAGGCTGCCGTACCTGGCCTCACGCTCGTCGATATCACGGGAGGCCCGCCCCCCGCTGCCGCGGCGTCGCCGCCTGCTCCTCCCACGCCACCGCCCGCCGCCCCCCAGCCGGTGCCCGCTCCCGTAACGACTGCAGCATCGCAGCCCTTAATCGTCAATCCGCCTGCCGTGTCACCGACTGAAACGGCGCCAGCCCCGCAGAAGCCTGTCGTAATAGCCAAGGCGCAGTCCGTCGAACCCAAGGTGCCGACGACGACGCAATCCCTGAATGCTGCGGCCGCGCCGGAAGCGCCGGCCGCCGAAGCACCCAAGAGGCCCGCCGTCAAAAAGACGGCGGCGGTGTCACCCGCGCCTTCGGGCGCCGGATATGTGGCAGTTCTGGCATCCGTGCCCGCGTCCGGCAGCAGCCGCATGGACGCATTGAAGCAATTCGCGGACATGCAGCAGAAGTACGGTAGCGCCTTGCAGAGCAGGACGCCCGACGTGCAGGAAGCCAATCTCGGCGACAAAGGCCGGTATCATCGGCTTGTCGTCGGCCCGCCTGGCTCGCGCGACGCAGCCAACACCGTCTGCAGCCAGCTTAAGTCACAGGGCTACAACGATTGCTGGGTGATGGCATACTAAGCCCGTTTGAGACCCTGAATGAAGGCCGCGGGTCACCACCGCGGCCTTTTGCTTTACGAGGAGACGTTCTTCGGGACGTAGTATGGCGCAATGCGCAAGGCTTTGATCACCGGATTGGCCGGCACCAAGCTTCTTGATGCGGAGGCGGCGTTTCTTCGGCAGACGCGTCCGGCCGGCATCATCCTGTTCGCGCGCAACTGTGCAAGCCACGATCAGATCAGGGCCCTCGTCTCCGACGCCGTGCGTGCGATCGGCAGCGACGACACGCTGGTCCTGATCGATCAGGAAGGCGGACGCGTGCAGCGGCTGCGACCACCGCTCGGTCGCGCTCTGCCACCGGCGGCCGCCTATGCCGCGCTGTACGATGTCGATGCCGATCTGGCGCGGCGCGCAGCCTTCGATGCGGCCCGCCTGGTGGCAGCCGATCTGCGCGCGCTCGGCATAAATACCGACTGTGCGCCGGTCCTCGATGTTCCAGTCGCGGGCTCGCATGGCATTATCGGCGATCGCGCCTACGGCGACTTGCCGGGCAAGGTTGCCGATCTCGGCGCCGCAGTTGCGGCAGGGTTGATGGCCGGCGGCGTGGTGCCCGTCATCAAGCATATCCCCGGTCATGGCCGTGCAACAACCGACAGTCATCTCGCCTTGCCCGTGGTCACGGAAGTCCGTGACGTGCTGTCCGCTACCGATTTTGCCGCGTTCAAGCCGCTCGCCCATATGCCGGCTGCGATGACCGCGCATGTCGTCTTCACCGCCGTCGACCCGGCGCATCCCGCCAGCACGTCACCAATCGTGACCAAAGATGTGATCCGCGGCGAGATCGGTTTCGACGGCCTGCTCATGAGTGACGACCTCGGCATGAAGGCGCTCGAAGGACCGATGCAGGCACGGGCAGCCGACGTGATCGCGGCCGGATCCGATGTTGCGCTTCACTGCAGTGGAGATGTTGCCGAGATGATCGAGGCCGCCGATGGCGTGCCGGTGTTGTCCGGCCGCTCCCACGAGCGATTCGGGTCGGCCCTTCATATAGTGGCTTCCAGCACGCCGTTCGACATAGCCGCCGCCGAAGCTTCTCTGGCGAGCGTAATTGTCGGTTACATGCGGCCCGCTGAAATCAGTGTAGGCTTGTGGACAACATCGACGCACAACTGTCGTCAGCGCCCTGGCGGCGGCCCAGGATTGAAGGCCCGGATGGACGAGACTGCAAGCAAATCCGATGACCTGCACGGCGCCTGGAGTGCGCTCGACGCCGATCTGGCTCCCGTCGCTAGCGAAGCGCTGATCGTCGATGTGGCGGGTTTCGAGGGACCACTCGATCTGCTGCTGGCCCTCGCCCGGACGCAGAAGGTCGACATCGCCCGCATCTCCATCACGGCGCTCGTCGAACAGTATATCGTCTACATCGCTGAAGCGCAGCGACTGAAGCTTGAGATTGCGGCCGATTATCTGGTCATGGCGGCGTGGCTCGCCTACCTCAAGTCGCGCCTGCTGCTGCCCAAGGAGAAGAACGAGACGGGCGTCGCTTCCGCCGAGGAACTCGCGCAGCGTTTAGCCTTCCGCCTTGCCCGGCTGGATGCCATGCGCAATGCGATGGCGCAGTTGATGACGCGCAAACGGCTCGGCCGCGACGTGTTCGCGCGCGGCATGCCCGAAACGGCAAAGACGGTTCGCGAGACGCAGTGGACGGCCGAAGTTTTCGACTTGCTGAAGGCCTATGCAGATCAGCGCCGCCGCACCATCAAGATCGTACATGTGGTCAAGGCGCGCAAGGTCTGGTCGATAAAGGATGCCCGGTCACAACTCGAAAAGCTCGTCGGCCAAAGTGCCGGCGACTGGAGTCAGCTTGATCTTTTCCTTGAGCACTATCTGCCGGCTGGCGAGGAAGGCCGCACGGCCATCGCCAGTTCCTTCGGCGCCACGCTCGAAATGGCGCGCGAGGGTATCGTCGAATTGCGTCAGGAGGCGCCGTTCGCTCCGATCTACATGCGCCGGCGCGATGCCGGTGATGCCTCGGAGCGTGTGGGCTGAGTTGGAAGGTGTGCGTTGCCGTGTCCGAAAACGACGGGAAGAAAAAAATGGTTCCGCCACGCCTCAAGCTGGTCTCGTCCAATGAGAATATCGAGCAAGATAATTTCGAGGATACGGCCGGCGACGCCGAAGCGCGTGAACTGGCGGCGGCACTTGCCGACCCGCAATTGGGCATTCCCTCGGGTGTCGCTGAGCTGACCCTTGCTGACCGCCGCGAAAAACTTCGCATCGTCGAGGCGGTTCTGTTCGCATCGTCCGAGCCGCTCGACGAAGCGGCCCTCGCCGCGCAGCTGCCGGCAGGAGCAGAAGTTTCCGCCCTGATCGAAGACCTGCGCGCCCACTACGCCACGCGCGGCGTGAACTTGGTCAAGGTCGCTGGGAAATGGGCCTTCCGAACGGCTGAGGATCTTTCCTATCTACTCGAGCGCCACGCGTCAGAGGAGCGCAAGTTGTCCAAGGCCGCGCTCGAGACGCTCGCCATCATCGCCTATCATCAACCCGTGACCCGCGCGGAGATCGAAGACGTACGTGGCGTCGCCACGTCCCCCGGCACACTCGAAATCCTGCTTGAAACCGCATGGATCCGCCCGCGCGGTCGCCGCCGGGCTCCCGGCAAACCGATCACCTACGGGACCACCGACAAATTCCTGCAGCACTTCGGCCTGGACAGCATCAAGGATTTGCCGGGCATCGCCGACCTCAAAGCACAAGGCTTGCTCGACAACAGTCTGCCGTCGGGCTTCACGGTGCCCGAACCAACGGACGTCGCCTCCCTTATGCCCGATGAACTGCCGCTCGACGCCCCCGATCCGGGAGACGACGTTCAGGCTGAAATGGCTCTGCCCTTGCCCGAAGACGAAGAGCCCGATACCCCTGAACCCGGCACGGGCCCGCAGGATGATCCGCAACAGCCCTGACCGTGCCGTCAGATCCGCGTAATCCAAGGTCCGAGACGGGCGTGAAGCACGGTCTTTCCAGTGATGGCGGCAAGGCGGCAGACCCGGATGCGACGCTAGAGCCCGTCCGCGGGCGCGCTGCCGTTGCCTTCGCAGCCAGCATTAGTTTCGAAGGCGCCAGCCGCCGTTACGACGACGACATGGCACTTCAGGATTTCTCTCTCGCCATCGCGCCAGGCGAGGTAGTGTGCCTGCTCGGGCCTTCTGGCTGCGGCAAGACCACACTGCTGCGCATCGCGGCCGGCATTGAGAAGCCATCCTCTGGCCGCGTACTCATCAACGACTTCGAGGTCGCCGGGCCGTTGCGCTTCGTGCCGCCCGAAAAGCGCAACGTTGGCCTGATGTTTCAGGACTTCGCGCTGTTTCCCCATCTGACCATCTTGGAAAATGTCGCCTTCGGCCTGAAGCGCCTGCCGAAAGCCGACGCACGGCGCGACGCCTTGGCCATGCTGTCTCGCGTCGGCTTGAGCCGGTATGCCGAAAGCTATCCGCAGGTCCTGTCGGGCGGACAGCAACAGCGCGTGGCGCTCGCTCGCGCGATTGCTGCGCGTCCGGCCGTCGTGCTGATGGACGAGCCGTTCTCGGGTCTCGATGTCCAGTTGCGCGATCACCTGCAGGACGAGACGCTCACCCTACTGAGGGAAACGCGCGCCACCTCGATTATCGTTACGCATCACCCGGAGGAAGCGATGCGGCTTGGCGATCGCATCGCGGTCATGCGCGCTGGCCGGCTCGTACAGGTGGGGACGGCGCAGGAACTGTACGCGGCGCCGCGCCAGCTGTTCATCGCGCGCATGTTTTCCGAGATCAACGAGATCCCGTATCGCGTTTCGGCGGGTGGCATCGATACGCCGATCGGCCGCCTGCCAGCGGCTGGCCTTGCGGACGGCGAAACGGCGATCCTTTGTATTCGCGAGCGCGGCATTCGCCTTTTGGCGCACGGCGGTGGTCTGGCCGGGCGGGTTCTGCATGCCAAGTTCCTCGGCGACGTGGCGTTGCTGGAGATCGGCGTCCAGGGTTTCGATGCACCGCTGCGCGTCATCACCCAGGACAGCGGCAGCTACGGACGGGGGCGTGAGGTGGGGGTCGAGATCGATCGCGGGCGCACTCTCCTGTTTGCTGCTGCGGCATCGGGGGAAGGCGGTTCGGGTCAATAAGTGCGGATGGTTACTGGCGGCCCGGTCCGCTTGCCCCCATATACGCATTCTGCGATAGTCATTTTGACACTGTATTGCAGCGTAAACTCGTGCCGTCGTGCCGGGTCCGCCGCGTCTGGAGAATTCATCCTATGGGCTTGAGCACCACGCATCTGCTACTGCTGTTGGTTGTCGTCCTGCTGCTGTTCGGAAGCGGCAAGATCTCGTCGCTGATGGGCGATGTGGCCAAGGGCATCAAGAGCTTCAAGAAGGGCATGGCGGAGGACGACGACGAGACGCCGCAACCCAAGTCCGACACGGTCAAGTCCATTGATCACGCCGGCAAGTCGGCTGACCAGACGTCTCGGGACACGACCAAGGCCGGCTGACAAAAGGTCCAGCATGTCGCGCCGCCGGCCGTCGTATTAGGACCCGGCGGTGTTCGCTTTAGCGGAGAAGCGCGTGTTCGAGATCAGCTGGAGTGAACTGTTGATACTGGCCGTTGTGGTCCTGATCTTCGTGGGCCCCAAGGATCTGCCGGTGTTTTTCAACACGCTCGGCCGCTACACCGGAATGATCCGCCGTCAGGCCAACGAATTTCGCCGCCACTTCGACGAAGCTATGCGTGAGGCTGAGATGGAAGCGCTGCGCAAGGAATTGGACAGCGTCAGAAAAGATGTCGTCGAGAGTGTGCGGGAAGCCGAGCGCTCGGCGGACTCTGAAGTCACCAATGCTCGCAAGGCGGTGGAGAACGAAACAACCGCCGCTGAGGTGCCGGCCCCGCTTTCGCCTCCCGCAAGCGGTGAAACCGCCAGCGCCGAGCCGGCCGCAACTGCGGTCAAGCCGGGAGTGTGAGCAGGATGCAGGAGCGCGCGCCTCAAACACCCGAGGAGGACATCGAGGCCAGCAAGGCGCCGTTGATGGACCATCTGATCGAGTTGCGCCAGAGGCTCATCTCTGCGCTCGGCGCCTTCCTCGTCATGTTCGTTCTGTGTTTCGCAATGGCGCGGCATATCTATCAGGTTCTCGTCTGGCCATATGTATGGGTATCGGGCACTGATCACGTCCGTCTTATCGCGACCCACTTTCTCGAACAGATATTCACACACCTGAAGCTTGCGATGTTCGGCGCGGGTTTCCTATCGTTCCCCGTGATCGCGACACAAGTCTACAAGTTCGTAGCGCCCGGCCTCTACAAGAACGAGCGTCAGGCCTTCCTGCCCTATCTCATCGCTTCGCCTTTCTTCTTCGTCCTCGGCGCCGCCGTCGTCTACTTCCTTGCTATGCCGATCCTGATCAAGTTCTCGATAGGGCTGGCAGCCATGTCGAGTCAGGATGGAGCCGCCACTATCGAGCTGATGCCGAAGGTGTCGGAATACCTGTCGCTGATCATGACGCTGATTTTCGGCTTCGGCATCTGTTTCCAGCTTCCGGTGGTTCTGACGCTGCTGGCGCGTGCGGGCCTCGTGACAGCCGATGCACTGCGCAAAGGCCGGCGCTTCGCCATCGTCGGCATCTTCGCCGTCGCCGCCATCCTGACGCCGCCCGATGCGCTCTCCATGGTGATCATGGCCCTGCCGACGGTGCTGCTTTACGAGCTGTCGATCTTTGCGGTCAATCGCGTCGAAAAGAGCCAGAAGGCGGCCGCCGACGCCGCGACCTGACGGTGATCCCTCAGATTGTTGGTCATTGCGGCGCCTTACCGTTCACTGGACCAGTCTTGGCGGCAGTCCTATAGAAACGGCGACGCTTGCCAGACCTGAAGGACCGACCCCGTGTTCGACATTAAATGGATCAGAGACAACGCCAGCGCCTTCGACGGCGGGCTCGAACGGCGAGGACTGGCGCCGCAGTCGGACGCTATCATCGTGCTCGACGAAACTCGCCGCGCAATCCTCACCACGCTGCAGGACGCGCAGAGCCGCCGCAACGTCACGTCAAAGGAAATCGGTAAGGCCAAGGGCGCCAGAGACGAGGTGAGGGCCGCCAGGCTCATGGCGGAAGTGGCGGAACTGAAGGAGGTGATCGCCAAGGGCGAAGAGCAGGAGCGCCAGATCAACGCAGAGATCGAGCGCGTGGTGGCGATCATTCCCAACACGCCGCTCGAGGAAGTTCCGCTGGGCTCCGACGAGAAGGGCAACGAGCAGGTCCGCAAGGTCGGCACGCCGATAGCCTTCGACTTCGCACCCAAGCAGCACTTCGAAATCGGCGAGAGGCTGGGCCTCATGGATTTCGAGACGGCCGGCAAAGTTTCGGGCGCGCGCTTCGTGTTCCTGAAGGGGGCGCTGTCAAAACTCGAACGCGCCATCGCGAGCTTCATGCTCGATTTGCACACGGGCGAGTTTGGTTACACGGAATACAATCCTCCGCTGCTAGTGAAAGATCATTCAGCTTATGGAACGGGCAATCTGCCGAAGTTTGCCGAGGACCTGTTTCAGACCACGAACGGTTTCTGGCTCATTCCCACCGCCGAAGTTTCTCTCACCAACATGGTGCGCGAGACTATCCTCGATGAAGACAAGCTGCCGATGCGGCTGACCGCGTGGACGCCATGCTTCCGCTCCGAGGCGGGGGCTGCGGGACGCGACACGCGCGGCATGATCCGCCAGCACCAGTTCTCGAAGGTCGAACTGGTTTCGATCACGACGCCCGAGAAATCCTCCGACGAGCATGTGCGCATGACGTCGTGCGCCGAGGAAGTACTGAAGCGCCTCGCCCTGCCGTTCCGCACCATGCTTCTGTGCACGGGCGACATGGGCTTTGCCTCGCAGAAGACCTACGACATCGAGGTGTGGTTGCCGGGGCAAGATGCCTACCGCGAAATTTCTTCGTGCTCGATGTGCGGGGAATTCCAGGCGCGCCGCATGAGCGCGCGCTACCGGCCAAGGGACGGCAAGGACGTTCGTTACGTCCACACGCTGAACGGATCTGGCCTCGCCGTCGGCCGCACGTTGGTGGCGGTGATGGAGAATTATCAACAGGCAGACGGCACCGTCGTGATCCCAGATGTGTTGCAGCCGTACATGGGTGGTATGACGAAGATCGAGAAGGCGGGCTAACTGCCGCTCTCCATCGAAGCGATGGGTAGCGGTCAGAGGAATTCAATGAGAATCCTGATCACCAACGACGACGGGGCCGGCGCTCACGGGCTGACCGTCCTGCATCAAATCGCAAAGGCGCTGACCGACGACGTTTGGATCGTGGCACCGGAAATGAATCAGTCTGGCGCATCCCACTCGCTCACTCTGCAGGTGCCGCTGCGCTACCGCGAGATTGGCGAGCGCGCCTACGCTGTTCGCGGCACGCCGGCCGACTGCGTGATCATGGGCGTGCGTCACCTGATGAAGGATCACACGCCGCACCTAATCCTCTCGGGCGTCAATCACGGAGCGAACTTGGCGGAGGACGTGCTCTATTCGGGTACCGTGGCGGGTGCAATGGAGGGCACCCTCGTCGGCATCCGTTCGATCGCCATGAGCCAAACGATCGGCTGGGATCAGGACGGGCGGCAACACTGGAAGACACCGCTGGAACTTGGTCCGGCGCTGGTCGAAAAACTCATCGCCGCCCCTTGGCCGGCGGGCGTTCTGATGAACGTCAACTTTCCCGATCTGCCGCCTGGCAAGGTGGCGGGAACCGTCGTTACAACTCAAGGCCACCGCGATCAGGGCGGCCTTTCGATCGACGCCCGGCGGGATACCTGGGGTGAGCCGTATTTCTGGTTCGGCTTCGAGCGCCGCCGCTCCGATCCGCCTGACGGCACCGATCTGCGAGCCATCGCCGACGGATTCATTTCGGTGACGCCGCTATCGATGAACCTGACGCACGAGGCCGCTCGCAGCGACCTGTCCGACGCCTTGGACGCCCTTCCCGCCGTCCGCAAGGACGCTTCGGGCTGAAGCGAGCAAAGCCGCCGTTCCGACGAAATTTCTCCGTGATGGTAGCACAATCGAAGCGTACTGAGAATGTGCGTGGAGCCTCATGGGCGTGCGCGTCCGTCGACCGGTACTGGCGATACGAATTCAAAAGACGCAAATCGAGGGGGCGAACCCGCCGGGCTTTAAGGCCTTGTTAACCGGTTAAAGGTTAATGGATGGTGGGTAGTGAGGTGCGTACCATGGTTAGTATCCTGCGTAATAACGAGCCGTCCTCGAAAGTCATTAAATCGAACATCGCCGCGATGGCTGCACTTGTGGCGGTCGCCTCCGGCGGATGCAGCGCGGATATCGCGCGGTTCGATTTCCCTTCCGCCAACTTGACCGACACCGGCCAGACAACGACGAGCGCCATTCCGACGCCGCCGGAGGCCGTGGTCGCCCGGTCGAACCTCGGTGCCGATCAGGCCGCAGTTGCAGGGCATCAGTCGAGTGGCGGCGCCTACGTGCCGTCCTCGTCGAACTATCAGCCATCGACTCCAGCGGTCAGCGTTTCGACGCTTCCCGATCCGGTTCAGCCGGCTGCAACAACCCCGGCTCCCGCTTCGACGCCCTCGTCCGTGCGATATGCAGCCGCTCCCGTTTCGCCGTCCTCGTATTCACCACCGGCGGCGCCGTCAGTTCCTGCCGTTGCGCCGATCACCGCGTCGCAGGCGACCGGCGAGCAGATCGAAGTGCGTCAGGGCGATACGCTATTTGGCCTGTCGAAGCGGCACAAGGTTGCCGTGTCGGAACTGATGTCGGTCAACGGCTTGTCGTCGCCGACCCTCAAGCCCGGCCAGAAACTGATGCTTCCGGCATCTAAGGCCAGCCGCGAACCTCTGCCGAAATCCCCGGCCGAGACGGCGGCGCTTGCACCCGTCGATGCTCCAGCTGACTGGACGGGAACCTACACCGTCAAGACCGGCGACTCGCTCTACGCGATTGCCCGTCGCAACAACGTCAAGTTTACGGATCTGCAGAAGTACAACGGCATTCAGGACGTTCGCCGCGTGAAGCCGGGCGCCATTCTGAAGGTGCCGGGCAGCGCCGGCGAAGTTGCCGCAGCGCAACGCGTCACCGCGGCGGCACCCCTGGTGGCCGCTGCGCCGGTGACGGCGTCGGGTCCGCCTGCCGAGCCGACTATTATTAATTCGACAACCGTCACACCGCCCGCCGCGACCCCACCTGCCGAGCAGAAGGTGGCGGCACTCGAAGACGCCATGACAGCTAATGACGCCACACCAGCCGCGGCGCCTCCCACGTCGGGATCGGTGGCCGAGGCCGGCAAGCTGCGCTGGCCAGTACAGGGCAAGATCATCGCACCCTTCGGTCCGCGTGCGGACGGCACCCATAACGACGGCATCAACGTCGCCGTGCCCGTGGGAACTGACGTCCATGCGGCGGAAAGCGGCGTGGTGGCCTACTCAGGCAGCGAACTCAAGGGCTACGGCAATCTCGTGCTGCTGCGTCACGACAACGGATGGGTCACGGCCTATGCCCACGCGGACGAATTGAAGGTCAAGCGCGGCGATCGCGTAAGGCGCGGTCAGGTCATCGCAAAGGCCGGCAAGACGGGTCAGGTCGATCAGCCGCAGCTCCACTTTGAAGTGCGGCAGGGTCAAAAGCCGGTCGACCCGACGCCCTTCCTCGAAAAGCTTTAGTCCGGCTCAAGCAGTCGAACGTAAATCGGGGCATTCCACCTATGGGATGCCCCGTTTCGTTTAGCCGACCGGTCTAGACCGTTTCGACCTCGCGCGGCGTGACGGACCGCATCGGCTCGATTGTGTCGATCAGGTAAGCATCGACGCCTGGACCCAACTGCTGCAATGATACGTCCTTGCCGTTCTCGAAACGGACGCCGTCCCGATAGGGGCCGGGCTCCATGCGGACGAATGTGACGGTCGCTTCTCCGGAGTCGATCAGGGTTGGCCGCAGGTGCGCCGGCAACTTGCTCAAATGCAGGGTGGCGTCGCAGGCCATGCAGATCGCCGTCTGGTTGTCCCCTGGTGTCGTGAAGCCGACGCTGCCGCTCGGGAAGCGATGGGTCTGGTAACGCTCCTGGGCGCGGGCAGGGCGGCTCTGATACATCTCGAGTGAATAGTCGCACATGCGCAGCCTCCTTTCGGTGATGCGTCATCGGGAGTGCGACATGGCCCATGGAATTGTGAGCTTGAGCGCACATCTCGAAGGCGTATGCGACCTAACTTTACAAGCACTTGAGTTGTTCCCGACCTTGCGCGCGGATCTAATCATTCAGCTGCGCGCCGAGCCGGCCCGCCAGGTCCTGTGTGAATTGCCAGGCGACGCGGCCCGACCGGGCGCCTCGCGCCATACTCCATTCCAGCGCCCCACGGGTGAGATCGTCGGCCTGAACTGCAAGCCGATAATGGCTGGCGTAGCCGCGCACCATGGCGAGGTACTCGTCCTGGCTACAGTTGTGAAAGCCAAGCCACAGCCCGAACCGATCGGACAGAGATACTTTCTCTTCCACCGCTTCGGACGGATTGATCGCAGTCGAGCGCTCATTTTCCATCATGTAGCGCGGCATCAGATGACGGCGGTTTGACGTTGCGTAGAACACGACGTTGCGTGGCCGGCCCTCTATGCCCCCCTCGAGCACCGCCTTCAGCGATTTGTAGCTTGTGTCATCGCGATCGAAGGAGAGGTCGTCGCAGAACACGATGAAGTGGTGCTCGCTCGATTTCAGTTGAGACAGACAGCGGGGCATCGAGGCGATGTCCTCGCGATGGATCTCGACCAGTTTGAGCCGCGATCCGGGATTTCGCGCGCCGACCTCGCCAGCCACCTCGGCATGCGCCGCCTTGACGAGGCTCGATTTTCCCATGCCGCGCGCGCCCCACAAAAGCGCGTTGTTGGCAGGTAGGCCGCCGGCGAAACGGCGCGTGTTGTCGAGAAGCTGGCGGGTCGCCGCATCGATGCCCTTCAGGAGGGCAAGCGGCACGTGGTTGACCTTCGCAACGGGCTCAAAGCCGGCCGGATCGGCGTGCCAGACGAAGGCTTCGGCCTGCTGGAAATCAGGTGCTGGCGGGGCTGCTGGCGCCAGGCGTTCCATGGCATCGGCAATCCGCCGGAGGAGACTTTCGCTTGGTTCGTCAGGCATGGCGTCTCGCGGTGGGTTGAGGCTAAAACGGGTCCGGCGCAGGGTATCCGGGCCTGCGACGCAGTCGGCCTTCTACACCGCCCGGTGCCGTCGCGGCTAGGTTGGCCGGATTTCAGAACAGGGTGGTTATTGCAAAGCCCCGCCCGGCCACTATAGTCCGGCCGAAATCGGGCCGGCTGGCCCGCGGGCTTCAAGGCTCGGCGGGGCCGGCAGGCGTTGTCACGTCACTGTTGCCGCACTGGCGGTTTTGCAAGGAACTTGCACCATGTTCATCGAGACGGCATTTGCTCAGGGCACTGCGGCGGCAGCTCCCGATCCCATGACCAGCCTGCTGATCCCGATGCTGCTGATGGTGTTGATCTTCTATTTCCTGGTGATCCGTCCGCAAAGCCAGCGCACCAAACAGCATCGCGAGATGATAGAGAAGGTGCGCCGCGGCGATACGGTCATTACATCGGGGGGCATGATCGGCAAGGTGATGCGCGTTCCCGACAACTCCGATGAAGTGGAAGTTGAACTCGCCGACAATCTCAAAGTGCGAATTCTGCGTTCTACGTTGATGGATGTGCGCTCCAAGGGCGAACCCGTGAAGGACGCCACTTGAACCGCCGGTCCTGACACGGCCGGGGCGTCGTCACGGCGCCCGCGATTTTGCGATCACAAGATGCGACGGCTAGATAGGTCTGCCCTTCATGCTGCATTTCGAACGCTGGAAAATTATGACCATCCTACTCACGTGCCTGGCGGGGCTATTGTTCGCGCTGCCGAACTTCTTCTCCAAGGAAACAGTTGCGGCATGGCCCGGCTATATGCCCAAGCGCCAGATGCCGCTGGGTCTCGACTTGCGCGGCGGCGCGCATCTGCTGCTGGCGATGGACCAAGAAGAACTGCGCCGCGACTGGCTCAATACGCTGAAGGAAGATGCGCGCAAATCCTTGCGTGACGCGAAGATCGGTTTCAACGGCATCGGTATCCAGGGCAAGTCGGTTCAGGTCAAGCTCAGCAAGCCCGAAGATACCGACGCGGCGTTGACCCAGTTGCGCAAGTTGAGCTTGCCCATCGGTACGGCGATTCTCGGCAACTCCGGCAACGACATGGACGTGACACGGGGCAGCGAGCCGGACACGCTCTTGCTCACTCCGACCGAGCAGGGCTTCCTGCAGCGCCTGTCGCATGCGGCCAGCGCCTCGATCGAGACCATCAATCGCCGCATCAATGGGCTGGGCACCGCCGAGTCGACCGTAGTCCGCCAGGGTCGGGACCGCATTCTCATCCAGTTCCCCGGGCTGCAGGATACCAAGCAGCTGAAGGACCTGATCGGACAAACTGCAAAACTCACGTTCCACGCCGTGCATCCGACGATTACCGTCGATGAGGCGCGCCAGACCCGCATACCGCTCGGCTACAAGATTTACGAAAGCGCCGAGGGTGAAGAGGCGCGCGCGACCGGCGGTTATCTGCTGGCCGAAGTGCCGGTGGTGCTCGGCGACGATCTGGTCGACGCCCAGCCGGGTTTTGATCACATCACCTCCGAGCCCGTCATCAGCTTCCGTTTCAACCAGTCGGGTGCCAGAAAGTTTGGCGCTTTCACCAAGGACAACGTCGGCCGTCCGTTCGCGATCGTGCTGGACGACAAGGTCATATCCGCGCCCGTCATTCGCGAGGCTATCCTAGGCGGCACTGGGCAGATCTCCGGTAACTTCACGGTCGAGACCGCCAACAATCTCGCCATTCAGCTGAGGTCGGGCGCGCTGCCGACGAAGCTGACGATCGTCGAGGAACGCACCGTTGGGCCGTCGCTTGGGGCCGACAGCATTGAGGCCGGCAAGCTCGCGGGCATTATCGGCGGCCTTGCAGTTATCTGCCTTACCGTTCTCGCATATGGGACGTTCGGCCTATTCGCCTGCGTCGGTCTCCTCGTGCACCTGATACTGACGCTCGCGCTGATGACGCTGATCGGCTCGACGCTGACGCTGCCCGGCATTGCCGGTCTCGTGCTCGGTGTCGCGATGGCGGTGGATGCCAACGTTCTTATCTACGAGCGCATTCGCGAAGAATTGCGGGCGGGCAAGACTCCTATGGCGGGCATTGATGCCGGGTTCCAGCGCGCTTTCGTCACCATCGCCGACAGCCAGCTGACGACGCTCGCCTGCGCACTGATCATGTTCTGGCTCGGCTCCGGGCCGATCCGCGGGTTCGCCGTGACGCTCACAATTGGCATTCTGACGTCGATTTTCGCATCCGTAACGGTCGTCAGGCTATTGATCTGGTATTGGCTCAAGGCGCAGCCCAAAGGCCGCATTCAGACCGTTCCGGTTTAGGAGACTAAACTCGTGCTGATGAAACTTATTCCGGTCTTCAAGGGTATCGACTTCTTTCCGCATGACTTGCGCCTGCCTTTCATGAAGTTCAAAGGCCCGGCGCTCTTGGCCTCGATCATTGCAATGCTCTTGGCGCTGATGCTCTGCATGACGAAAGGCCTCAATTACGGTGTCGACTTCAAGGGCGGATCTTTGGTCGAGCTGCAAGCGAAGAGCGGCAAAGCCGAGGTCGGAGCGCTGCGCGAAAAGCTCAATGGACTGGACCTCGGAAACGTCCAGATCCAGGAATTCGGTAATCCGTCCGACGTCCTTGTTCGCCTTGAGGAACAACCGGGCGGCGAGACGGCGCAGCAAGTCGCAGTGAAGAAGGTGAGCGAGGCGACCGAAGCCGAGTATACGCAGCGACGCGTCGAAGTTGTCGGCCCCGCCGTGTCGAGCGAATTGCGCATGACGGGCTTTATCGCTGTCGCGGCCGGCATTCTAGCGATCGTGTGCTACGTCTGGTTCCGCTTCGAGTGGCAGTTTGCCGTCGGCGCGGTGGTCGCCTTAACGCATGATGTGCTCGTTACGGCCGGGATTTTCTCGCTGTTCCAGATCGAATTCGATCTGTCGACAGTGGCAGCACTTCTCACCATTCTCGGTTACTCGGTGAACGACACTGTCGTCGTGTCCGACCGCATTCGAGAGAATCTGCGCAAGTTCAAGAAAATGGAACTCAACGAGCTCTTGAACCTATCAATCAATGAGACGTTGTCGCGCACCATCCTGACGGGCATGACAGCGATCGCCGTTCTGCTGGCGCTCTACATTTTCGGCGGCGAGGTGATCCGCAACTTTACTTTTGCGATGCTGTTTGGCGTTATCATCGGAACGTATTCGTCGATCTTCATTGCTGCCCCACTCCTGGGTTACCTCGGGTTGAAGCGGGACACGGTTGTCACCGGTGTTGCGAAGCCAGCTGCGGCTAGCAAGGCCTAGTCAAACCCCGGGGGGGGAATGAATGACAGGCGCTTCCATGGCAGCCCAAGAGGCAGCGATGAGGTCTGCTCTGGCGCATTATCCGCATCAGGTTCCCGTCGATACCTACGGCAATGGCGGGTTCCGCTTTGCAGGTATGAGCCATCGCGGCTCCATCCTGTGTCTGCCGAGCGGCATCCACGCCATGGGCGCGGCGGCCGTGGAAGACCTGACGCCGGATGCGTTGGCTCCCGTTCTTGCCGCCGGCATGAAGGGCTACCTTCTCCTGCTTGGCACGGGGCGTACCTTGCGCTTTCCGTCGTCCGCCGTACATGCGGCTATCCTGTCCGCGGGCGTGTCGCTTGAGGTTATGGATACAGGCGCTGCGGCGCGGACGTACAATATCCTGTTCGCCGAAAGGCGGCTGGTCGCGGCCGCGCTGATGGCGGTCGAATAAGGGTCGCTAGGGGATGGCCCGCACGAGCGCATCGTCCACACCGTTCGACGCCGCAACACGCTCCACCGTGATCGCCGCCGCGCGGCAGAACGCTTTCGACGATTACCTGTGCGCGTTGTTGGCGCCACGAGCTACGCGGGACGATCTCGTGACGTTCGCAGCCTACACGGGTGAGATTGGTCGCATACCGCGGACCGTGAGCGATGCGGCACTGGGTGAAATCCGCCTGCAATGGTGGCGCGATTCAATCGAAAGCGGCGCGCCGACGGGCAACCCGGTCGCGGATTGCCTGATCAGCATGATCGCGCGCCGCGGTCTTGCGATCGCCGACGTGGTGGCTCCGCTCGACGGGCGTGCACATGAGCTTTATGGCGCGCCCTTTGCCAACGCCGACGATTTCAATGCGTACCTCGATACCGTCGAAGGTGCTCGCCTGCGGACCGTCGCTGCCGTTTGCGGTCTGGAGCCGACACAGCCCGTCCGTTCCTTGATCGAAGGCGGCGGAGCCGTCCTTGGCATCACGCGGCTCCTTCTGCGACTGCCGCAGTATCTGGCCATGGGCCACTGCCCGATACCGCTTTCGCTGACCGGCGGCGAAGATCCCTGCGGGCTGACGGAAGCGGCGGCGCGCGAGCGGCTGGAACACGCCGTCGTGGCTCTCGCGGCCCAAGCACGCGTGCGTTTTTACGAAATGAAGCCGCAACTGCGGGGAAAGACCGCGGTTTTGTGGCCGGTTCTGCGGCCGCTTGCCCTTTCCGAGCCTTATTTGCGCGCTCTGACGCGCTCAGGACATGATCCGCTGCGTCAAATTGCAGATGTCTCGCCACTGTCGCGCGTTATTAGGCTGTGGACTGCACGTCTGACCTAGCGAAGCTTGAAGACATTGGTGGCAGAAGTGCGACCGTAAGTCGGGATGCGGTTTCCCCCCGGGGAACGACAAAACCGCTGCGGGCTATGGGGCCGGGCGGAGGGGCGGGCGGAGCAGGACATGGTGCGAAACGCAGTGGCGTTTGGATTGGAGTGGCTGGTATCCGTCGTCATGATTGGTGCGGCCGCAGCGCAGGAACCGGTGCCGGTCGATCCGGGCGTCGCGCTTCCTGAGCCGCCGAAGATCGTCTGGCATCTGCAGAACCCATTCCGCTTCTTCACGGATCCCACGGACACGGAGGTTCACCGCGCCACGTACGCGGCATTGTTAGCAACCGAACGCGAAAGTGCAGTTCTTTCAGCGGAGCGCGCTCTGAGCCAGCGTCACGACCACGGCTGGGCAGAGACGATGATCGGCAAGACCTGCTGGGATACGAAGATCAATCGCTATGTCTGCCCCGGCCGCAAGGACTACATAAATCCCGAAAGCCATGCCGTCGTAGTCGAGGTAATGGGCATCGCAGACGATGCCGTCGACTGCCGATGGCTCACAGCGCCGCGCGGAAACGAAAGCGGACGCGGCAAGGTCGTGACGCAGCACTGCGACGAGCCGCTTGTGGTGGACGTGCCGTATCCACGGGGGATGGGTGTGACGCTCGAGGTTGGCGGGCGCGAAGTGGCGCGGCAGGACATCGTTGTGCGCGATATTCTCGTGGCGGCAATGGGCGACAGCTTCGGGTCGGGAGAAGGAAACCCGGACGTGCCTGTCCGTTTTTCACGCGATCGCGTCGCAGAATACGGCAAGGCGAACGGTGACAGCTTCACGGGATTGCCCGCCCGCGTCGGCGACTGGAAGAATATTGGCGATACAGCATTTCGTTCGGAGAATGCACAGTGGCTCGATCAGGCCTGCCACCGCTCGCTTTATTCGCATCAGTTGCGTGCAGCTTTGCAGCTGGCCGTCGAAGATCCTCACCGGGCCGTCACGTTCGTTGGACTTGCATGCTCGGGCGCCGAAGTGACGTTCGGACTGTTCCTCAGATACAAGGGCAACGAGTGGGTGTCCAACCCACCGGACTTGTCGCAGATCTCGGCGCTGGCCGACGCCCAGTGCGGACGGCGCGATGCCGATGCGATCGACATGCCCGAGGCCTACCACATGAAGGGCACGATTCCTGAACTGCAGGGCGGCCTGGTCCTCAAAAAGTGTCCCGTCGAAAGCGCCCGCAATATCGACCTGCTGATGGTTTCGGTCGGCGGCAATGACATCGGCTTCGCGCGGCTCGTCGCGAACTCCGTTCTTGCCGACGACAGCGTCGTCAAGCGTCTGGGTGGTTGGTTCGGGCAGGTCCACGGCAACATGGAGTCACAAGCGCTGCTCGACCGGCTCGATGAGCGGTACAAGGCGCTGAACCGCGCATTGCACGGCATTCTCCACATACCCTGGGAGCAAAGCGACCGCATCATCCTGACGGCTTATCCGCCGCTCGCCGTTCTCGGCGACGGCTCCGGGGTGTGCCCAGACGGCAATGCCGGCATGGAGGTCTACAGCGATTTCAATCTCAGCCAGAGACGGGCACGCGACGGCACGCAACTCGCCGACAAGCTGCAAAAGGTCATGACGAAGAGCGCGGCGATCCACGGATGGAGCCTCGCAGACAGCCATCGCAAGGCGTTCGTGGGACGCGGCATCTGCGCGGGCTTCACCGACAACGCGTTCACCAATGCCGACGATCTGCGCATGCCGCGCAAGGTGGCCGACAAATGGGTTCCCTACAACCCGGCGGACTACCAGCCCTATGTGTCGCGGCAGCGCTGGTTCCGTACGCCCAACGACGCCTTTATGACTGGCAACTTTCACGCCATTGGCGGGGTGACGCAGCAAGCACTGTCGTTCCAGAGCTTGGCGCGCTTCCAGGTGTTGCTGGCCTCGACATACTCGGGGGCGTTTCATCCGACCGCCGAAGGCCACGCGGCTATCGCCGATGCCGTAGCGGACCGCGCGCGGCGCGTCCTGAAGAAGTACGGCCAGACGTCGGACGCCGCTGTGCCGCCGGACCGGTGATCTACTCAGCTGCGGCAGCGCCGGATGCGCGACCAAGCCAGATGTCCAGATCGGAGAGCGCGCGGCGGGACTGCACGCGCTTCTTGGCGAGCCCGCGCTCGGTACCCTTCAGGCGCTTGCCGGTCTCGTCGCGTTCCAGCGCGTTATCGAGCGGCGGTAGCAGCCCGTAGTTGATGTTCATCGGCTGGAACGAGCGCGGTGCGGCGACAACGGCGTCGGAATGCTCCTGCACGACGAGATGACCGCCGGTGATGTGGTTGAGCAGCGCACCAAGTGCCGTCGTGGCAGGCGGGGAAGAGATCGCGCCGCCGAGCCGCTCGGCTGCGACGAAACGGCCGGCCAGCAAACCGATCGCTGCGCTCTCGACATAGCCTTCGACACCCGTGATCTGGCCAGCGAACCGCAGCCGCGGCATCGCCTTCAGCCGCAAGGCGCCATCGAGAAGCCTAGGGGAATTGAGGTACGTATTGCGATGTAACCCGCCCAACCGCGCGAACTCCGCGTTCTGCAGGCCCGGGATCATGCGCAGCACTCGCCGTTGTTCGGCGTGCTTCATCTTGGTCTGGAAACCGACCATGTTCCACAGCGTGCCGAGAGCGTTGTCCTGGCGCAGCTGCACCACCGCGTGGGGCCAGCGGCCCGTGCGCGGATCATCGAGACCGACCGGCTTCATGGGTCCGAAGCGCAAGGTCTCGCGGCCGCGCTCGGCCATGACCTCGACGGGCAGGCAGCCGTCGAAATACGGCGTGCTCGCCTCCCACTCCTTGAAGTTGGTCTTCTCGGCCGCAAGCAGCGCATCGATGAAGGCCTCGTACTCGTCGCGGTTCATCGGGCAATTGAGGTAATCCGCGCCGGTGCCCGCGGGACCAAGCTTGCCGTAGCGCGAGGCGCGCCAGACACTGCTTTGATCGATGCTCTCGTAATGAATGACGGGTGCGATGGCGTCGAAGAACGCGAGTCCTTCTTCGCCGGTGAGTTTGGCGATCTCGGCGCTCAACGCTGGCGACGTGAGGGGCCCGGTCGCGACAATGACAATGTCCCAGTCCGCGGGCGGCAATCCCGCTATCTCCTCGCGCGCGATGGTCACGAGGGGCTCGGCTTCGAGCCGCCGCGTCACCTCGGCCGAGAACGCATCGCGGTCGACCGCGAGCGCGCCGCCGGCCGGCAGCTTGGTGCAGTCTCCCGCCGCCATGATGAGGGAACCCGCGCGCCGCATCTCCTCGTGCAGGAGACCGACCGCGTTTGTTTCCCACTCGTCCGAGCGGAACGAATTCGAGCAGACGAGCTCGGCGAGGCTTTCGCTCTTGTGGGCTTCGGTCATGCGTACAGGACGCATCTCATGCAGCACCACCGGCACGCTCGATCGCGCGATCTGCCATGCGGCTTCGGAACCTGCGAGGCCGCCGCCGATTATATGGATGGGTAGCGTCTTTATCATGGAGCGAGCCTATCACACGAAGCGGACACCGGTGTCAAAGTCAGGGCAGGAATGCCACTCGGCAAAGGAATAATGCGTGGGTCAAGGCGTTATTCACGCGGGGGATCGTCAACTCAACGGAATTGGACCCATGAGAGATCACGCCACGAGTTCCGGTTCCACTAACGCGAGCGCCGATGCGCCGGGAGCGCTGGGTGTCCTGAATCGCCGCGAGGAGGCATTGCGTAACGGGTCGGGAGATTTCTCCTGCGAAGGTTTGCAGGAGGACACCGCTTCCCGAACGGCCGCGGAGTTCCCGCGGTTGCCCGTACCGCACATGTATTCGGCCTGAGTTAAGGCCGAAAAACAGGGGGCAGCGCGTTGTCGTGTGGGCCGAGATCACCCCGGTCGACACGGGAACATGCTGTCCCCGTTGGCGCTCTCGCGCGCCCCGCTAGTGATAGCCCTCGCCGTGACGCATCTTGGCCCGGAACGTCCAGTAAACGAATACGGTGTAGGCGAGGATGATCGGCAGCAGTACCAGCGTTCCGACCAGCATGAAGAGTTGCGATGACGGGGCGGCGGCGGCGTCCCACACGGTCACTGTCGGCGGCACCAGGTATGGCAGCGTCGAGATCGCAAGGCCGAGGAAGCCGAGCAGGAACAGCGACACCGCTGCGATGAACGGCGAATTGTCCTCGTTGCGATCGATCCCGCGCCAGCAGACGTAAGCGGCGAGCGCCGTCAGCAGCGGAATCGGCGCCAGAACGACGATGTTGGGCAGGCTAAACCAGCGATCCCATACGCGCCCGATCGTGAGCGGCGTCCACAGGCTGACGGCTGCCATGGCCGCGAGCACGATCGGCAGCAGCACGCGGGCTTGTCCGCGCGCTGTCGTCGCGATATCGCCTTCGGTCTTCATTATGAGCCACGTCGCGCCGAGCAGCGCGTAGCCGGCGACCGTCGCGCATCCGATGAACAGAGGGAACGGCGCGACCCAATCGAGCACGCTGCCGGCGAACGCGCCCTTCTCGACGTTGAGACCCTGCAGCAGACCCCCTAGGATGACGCCCTGCATGAAAGCGGCGACGATCGAGCCGCCTGAAAACGCCAGATCCCACAGCGCGTGTTTGGGCTTGGCGACCCACCGGAACTCGAAGGCGACACCGCGAAACACCAGCGCCAGCAGCATAATGATCACCGGCAGGTAAAGGCCCGACATGATGATGCCGTAGGCCATCGGGAAAGCGACGAACAAACCGCCGCCGCCGAGCACGAGCCACGTTTCATTGCCGTCCCAGAATGGTGCCACGGAGTTCATCATGACGTCGCGGTCGTGCTCGTCGGGGCTTGCCGGAAAAAGGATGGCGATGCCCAGATCAAATCCGTCGAGCAGGACATACAGCGCCACGGCGACGCCGAGCAATCCGACCCAAACTAGCGGCAGCCAGTAGGCGATGGGATCCATGGCTGGCTACCTCGCTTCCGATAACGCTTCGCGTGCCGCATCCTCCGCCGCGGACAACGGCCGCGACGGCAAGCCTTCGGACGGTTCTTTGGCGGCACCCGCCGGACCCTTGTCGATCAGCTTGTTGATGTACAGCACGCCCATGGAAAACACGGCGGTGTAGACCAGCACAAAGAGTATGAGCGTTGTCAGGACGGCGGCGGCGGGGACCGGCGAGATGGCGTCGAGGGTGCGCAGGATGCCCGTCGCGATCCAAGGCTGGCGGCCCAACTCTGTCACCCACCATCCGGCCAGAATGGCGACGAAGCCCAGCGGCCACGCATACTGAAGGGGCGCGAGGTACCACCGCGACTGGAACAGGCGGCCGCGCGCCCAGAGATAGGCGCCGATGAATCCGGTGGCAATCAGCAGCACTCCAATTCCCACCATGACGCGGAACGAGAAGAATACCGGCGGCACTGGCGGCCGGTCTTCGGGCTTGAAGTCCTTCAATCCGGGAAACAGACCATTCCAGTCATGCGTGATGATGAGGCTCGCCACGTTGGGAATGGCGAACTCGAAGTCATTTCGTTCCTCTTTTACGTTGGGCAGCGCGAACAGCACGAGGGCCGCCGGCTTTCTGCCGTCCCAATGGGCCTCCATAGCAGCGATTTTCGCGGGTTGATGCTCGGTAGTATTGATGCCGTGGAAATCGCCGATCACGGCTTGCAGCGGCGCGAGCCAGACGACCATGCCGAGGCCCATTCGAACCATCGTCTTGGCGTCTTCCTCGAAGCGCCGTTCCATCAGGTAGCGGGCGCCGACCGCCAGGACGACCACGGAGGTGGTCAGATAAGCGGCTGTGAACATGTGCGCGAAACGATATGGAAAGCTCGGATTGAAGATGATCTGCAGCCAGTCGACGGGATAGGCGATCCCATCCTTCAGTTCATGTCCTTGTGGCGTGTGCATCCAGCTGTTGGCGGCGAGAATCCAGAACGCCGACAGCGATGTGCCGATGGCGACAAGGACCGCGGCGAGCACATGTAGGTTGGGAGAGACACGGTTCCAGCCGAACAGCATGATTCCGAGGAAGGAGGCTTCAAGGAAAAACGCGGTCAGGACCTCGTAGCCGAGCAGCGGCCCCATCACGTTGCCGACGACGGCAGAAAAGCGCGCCCAGTTCGTGCCGAACTGATAGCTGAGCACGATGCCGGAGACGACGCCCATGGCGAACGAGACGGCGAAGATCTTGGTCCAGAAGCGGGCGAGACGATTGAACCGTTCGTCTCCCGTCACACGCCAGCGCACGAGCAGCGTGGCGATGAACGCGGCGAGCCCGATCGTGAAACTCGGGAAGATGATGTGGAACGACACGGTGAAGGCGAACTGAATGCGTGCGAGAAGAACGGCGTCGAGTTCCATCGCAACCTCCGGGTCGAGTGCTCGGTCGGAATAGTGCCGTGATCCGCGTGCAGCGTCGAGGCAATCTTGGGCCGGTTAAAGGTCCGCAACAGCGTCACGCGGGTTGGTGCGCCTCCCGTCCGCCCGCCGTCATTGTGCCGTAATCCCGGTTGAAAATAAACGCTGTTCACTCGTTGGTCATTCAGGTCGTGAATGTCATGTGGAACTACAATAAACGGATGATGGCGGAGGCTTCGCGCTGGCGCGATGCCGGCTGGATAAGCCCGGACGGTGAGGCCGCAATCCGCGCCGATCTCGCCGGGCGCAAGTCAGGCGTCGGCCTGGCGGCGTCACTTTCCATTCTAGCCGCCATCTTGATCGGTTTCGCCGTGATGAGTTTCGTCGCGGCGAACTGGCAGGACATGCCGCGAGTTTTCCGGCTGGGCTTGCTGCTTGGCCTTTTGTGGGCGGCTTATGGCACGGCCGTGTACCTGTTCAGCCGTGGCGCGGGCAGCTTCGCTCATGCCTGCGTGCTGCTCGGCAGCGCCGTGTTCGGCGCCAGCATCATGCTGATCTCGCAGATGTATCACATGGACGGCAGTCCGCCCGATGCGGTGCTTGTCTGGGCGCTCGGGGCCCTATTTGCCGGCGTCATGTTCCGCTCGAACCCGGCGCTCGCGTTCGCCATCGTCTTGATGAGCGTATGGGGCACGTGGGAAGCAGGCCGGCGCGAAGAGGTGTTCTGGCCATTCGTTCTTGGTTGGGCGGCTGTCTCGTCCGCGTTCGTCTGGCAGCGATGGCGGCCGGGCGTACATCTTAGCGGGCTGTCTCTGACTGGCTTTGTCGTCAGCCTCGGCTATCTGCTCGACGGCGGACACGCCCACCATCTTGTCGTCATCGTCGGCGTTGTGTTCGCAGGTTTGGTCATCGTGGGCGAGACGACGCGGCCGGAGCTGTCCGATCTGTTTTCGCCGATGCTCGGCTATGCCATCGTGACTACGTTCTGCGGATTGTTCGCCCTTCAGTTCATCGAACCCATGCGCACTGCGGATGGGACGATGGATAGCGCACGCCTGGAGTTCATGGTGTTGGCCGCCGTCACGCTGGTGCTGATGCTGGCTGCCGTATGGTGGGGAATGTCGCACCATAGCCGTGGCGCTCTTTGGTTGGGCTACATTGGTTTTTCCATCGAGATCCTCGGCATCTACCAGAAGACAGTCGGCACGCTGCTCGGCACGTCGCTGTTCTTCCTGATTGCGGGGCTGATCGTTGCAGCGCTGGCCTACATGGCCTACCGGCTGCATTCGCGCGGCGAACGCGCAGGGGTGGTGTCATGAGCGCAGGACTGTCCAATGCGCCTCGTCGCCGGGCTCATCGTCGCGCTTGCGCAGACGGCGGTGCTCGGCTGGCTGGTCTGGGATCGCGTATCCTTGCTGGGACATGGACGCGAGATCACGGTCGAGGTCGTACCGGTCGATCCGCGCGATTTATTCCGTGGCGATTACGTGGTGCTCGGCTATTCGTTCACGCGCACCGGCGACATCACTCTGCCACCCGGAATCAAGCGCGGCGATCCTGTCTTCGTAACGCTGAAGCACGGCGAGGGGACACGTTGGGATCTGGCGGCAGTGGCCGCAAGCCATCCCGGCGCCGTCGACCCGTCGCAGGTCGTCCTGAAGGGGCATGTCGAGTCCGCCTGGCCGGTGCCGAATGGCTCCGCCACGGGCCGCGTTCGGTACGGGATCGAGAGCTACTTCGTTCATGAAGGCACGGGCCGCGCACTGGAACAAAGTGTCCGCGATGGAAAGATCGACGCCGTACTGGCGGTAGGTTCGTCGGGGGACGTGGCGATCAAGGCGCTGGAAGTCGACGGCCATCGCATCCATCAGGAGCCGGCGCTGTGATCCTCAGGGATGGTGCTGCGAGAGAGGGCTATTGATAAGTGCGCATCGACAGCGTGCGCATTAAATCGCCCAGCTTTCCGATGCGCACCGACCATTTTTCCAATCGTTGGCGTGCCGGTCCGTCGACGGGAAGAGAAGCGTAGAACAGTTGGTCCTCGATCTCGTACAGCCAGCGAATCATCATTTGCCCCTGAAGTGTCGCCAATAGAGTGTGAAGACGGCAGGGTTAACGATTGGTTAACGGTCGAATTTTAGCACGGGCTCGCCGATCCCCGCTTTATCTGGCGCTGGCAGCGTACCGCTGGTTAAGTAACCCTGCCCGATTCGGGACCTCTCGCGGGCCCGCCCACTTTCAAATCCTTACAGTCCCACCTGGTCTCGGAGCCACCCATGCAGATCGTCCGTCACGATGCCAATAACGTCTATGCCAAGGCCGTCGAGGCCAACGGCTTTGTGTTCACAGCCGGCATCGTACCGGCGAACCTTGCTGCGGACGCCAAGGGTCAGGCGGCGGAGGTGCTGGCTGAGATCGACCGATTGCTGGCGCTTGCCGGGACATCGAAGGCGAAGATCGTGATGGCCAACGTCTGGGTCGCCGACATCCGCCACCGCGAGGGCGTCAATGAAGCCTGGACTGCATGGCTCGGCGGCAAGGATGCGCCCGCCCGCGCGACGGTCGAAGCCAAGCTCGTTGATCCGCGCATGCTGGTCGAGATCGGCGTCATCGCGGTCAAGTAGCGCGCTATCGTGCGTCCGATCGCTGTTTGTCGACAGCAGTCAACAATGTAGTCGAGCCGACCGACTTTCACAGCGTCCAGAATCGGATAACCCGGAGATTGCAATCCCGGGTGATCACCTCGTCACGCGTCCCGGCGACGATCGAGGACGCGGATGTTACCACTTCGGCTACTACTGGCGATCTTGGTGGCTTCGATGACGAGCCCGGCTTTGGCGCAGGACCGGGTGGGAACCGCTGTCCGCGTCATCAATCACGTGACCGCCGACAACTCCTCCATCGCCACCGGAGACGGCGTTGCGCAGAACCAGATCATCGAGGTGGCGCCGGAGTCACTGGGGGAGTTGCAGCTCAACGATGATACCAGGCTGGCGTTGGGGCCTGGCTCCCGGCTGGTGCTCGACAAGTTAGTGTATGATGCGGCGAACACTTCGAGCGATGTCGCGGTCAGTCTGGTGAAGGGCGCCTTCCGCATCGTCACGGGCGTAGCGGATAGGCGCGACTACAGAATCAGCACACCGTCTGCGGTCATCTCGGTTCGCGACACCGTCTTCGACCTCTATATCGCACCCAACGGCGCGGAGTGGCTGTTGCTGCACAAGGGCTCCATCGAGGTCTGCAATGTGCGCGGCCGTTGCCATGTCATCGATAATCCGTGCAATGTTATGCGCTTGTCGCCCGGCGGAGTACTGGGCGAGCCCGGCGCTTTCCCGACGCGGTTTGGCGTCGAAGAAATTGAGTTCCAGCAGGCATTCCCATTCGTCAACAATCCGCCTTTCGTCGATTTCGTCGTCTACCACACGCGACCGCAAATCGAAGAAAACCAGTGCGGTCCGCCGGTTATCCGCCGGTCTCGGGAGCAGACGGCGGAGATTGCTCCGTCCGTGCCGGTGCCCGAGGTCGTGTCTCCACCGCCGGCTGCTCCCAGTTCGCCCGTTGCGACCGCAAACGACCAAGATCCCGGCGGTCAGCACGACAAGCCCGCTTCCTCCGAGGTGGAAACCGGCACTATCCCGGAGGGGACCACTGAAACACCCGCTGCCGCAACGCCCGCCGAAACTCCCGACGCCGTGACGCGGGCCGCCGCAACTCCTCCGGCCGCAGCCCATGAGTCCGAGACCGCCACAGACGATGCGACCGAAACCGCCGACGCGATTGAATGGACCGGCTGGCACATCGGCATCCTGGTCGGTCGGGGCTGGGGAGATCAGCAGAGCCTCGATTTCAACTGCCCGTGCAATGATGATGTTTTCCAACGGTACGCAGTCAATCAGGACGGGTGGATGGGCGGCGTCCAGCTGGGGTACGACTGGCGGAACGGCATGATCGAGTTCGGTATCGAAGCCGACTTCTCGCTTGCGGACATGGACGCAGATCTGAATCCGGAGAAAGGCGGCACGAGCTTCATCGGCAGCTCGGAAGCGTCTCAGGACCTGAACTCGTTCGCAACGCTTCGGGGCAGGGCCGGCGTCGTGATGGGCGACATCCTGATATTCGCCACCGCAGGCCTTGCCGGCGGCGATGTTGACTACAGCTATCGGCTGGATGATCCCCAAGGCGTCTACAACGCCCAGGCCTCTCACGGGGGGACGGCTATCGGGTGGACCGCCGGGGGCGGAATCGAGATCCCGTTCGGTCTGCTATCCTTGCGTGCCGAGTACCTTTACTATGATCTGGGCTCCGAGCGTCTGACCGCGGGGGTCACCGCCAGGGATCCAGGCACAGGTGAGGTTTCGAACACCGGCGGCGTTTTGCGGCCCGAGTTCGAAACCAACGGGCAGATCGTGCGGACCGGCATCAATGTCCGTCTGAATTGAGGGGCTTGTCTGGAAGGGCCAAACCGTCCGCGCGGCGTCCCATCTGCAACCATTTGTTTGACTTGAGGCGGCACTGTGACCCCTTTGCCGCGCCGGGGTATTTTCGTTTGCGACGACCCTTCGGCCCCTCGTGGCGTGGGTTTGAATTTGGCAACCTTCTTTTGAGGCGTTGTTTCGCCGTTCGAAAGTTCCAGAATCCTCGCTTTGATGAAGAGGCTTGTTATGCTCTCCAAGATGCTTGTCCGTCTCGTCCTTTTCGGGTCCGTGACCGTCCTTGTGCTGCCGGCTTCGGCGGATGATACAGGGTTCGCCTACGCGCACGATCTTAGGCGCGAAAAGGGTAAGACGTGCATGTCCGACCACTGGCATTATGGCAGCGGATCAGGCTCAAGCCGCAAGGCGGCCGAGAACGACGCCATCAAGTCATGGTCGAGCTTCACGGCTTTGGAATACGGCAGCGACTGGGCCCGTTTCTCAAGAGCTGCCAGCAGGTCGTTGAGCTGCAGCCAAAGTGGTGACTGGAGCTGCCAGCTCGAAGCACGCCCCTGCAAGTAGCGTCCAGCCTGACGCACCTGCGGTTCACTGCCCCGATCTGTCTGGATCGAAGCTCTAAATCTCTCTCTATTTCTCACTCAGTATCTCTCACTCAGACGAATCTCTCTGACAAAAACCAACGAGCCGGAGCGTCGCCCACGCTCCGGCTCGTACCGTTTTCGGAGAGATCGCTTCGGGCCCTAGCGGCCCCCGAGAACTCGGCGAAGTATGGCCTGCAGGATCTGCCATCCGTAGCGGACGAAGATCAGCCTGATGACCCAGCCGATGAACCCCTTGCTCTCGAATCCAAGTACACCGCCAAGAATGTCACGGATGACCTGATCGAGGCTGCCGCCGACTGTGCTTGGCAAGCCTCTCCCGCCGTCGGGCGCGCTGGGCACCTTCACGCGGCCGCGACGGATGACGTCCGTCAGGTCACCGTAGGGATTGTCACCGCCGATCTCGGGGATCCGGTCGCCCGGTACCGGCAGGGGCGACTGGCGTCCGATGCCGCCCGTCGGCGGGTGCTGAGCCGCCGGAGCGGGGCCGGACGGCGGCTGCCGCAGCGCGGGTCTCTCGCCGGGAAGCGGGAGGGGGCTGCCTCCGAACCGGCTGGCAATGTCGTCGAGAGCCGGACGGGCTGTTTCGGCGACGCCGCCCAGGACCATCGTCGCAATCACCGGCAGCATCTTCTTGACCACGTCTTCGCTGACGCCGGTTTGCCTCTGCACCTTCGCCGCCACGGCCCGGCTGCGGTCTTTAGAGCCGAGGATCTCCGCGAGGTATTGATCTCCTAGGCTTTGCAGTTTGGGGTCGTCGAGTTTGGCGTCCGGCTCCAGGTAGCGCTCGGGACGGCCGGTGCCCAGGGTGGCTACCAGATCCGCGATGCCGCCGCGGTTCAGGGTATTGCGTTCCATCGCCCGGCCCAGTTGCGGAACAACCGCCTCTAGAGCAGCCTCGGCCTTTTCAGGGGGCAGTCCAAAGGACTTGGCCAGGTTGTCAACGGCGCTCCCGCCCTGAACCTTGGTCAGCATATCAATAATGTTCATGTTTTGTACCCTCAGCCCGAGGTTGTGCGCCGCCCTGACATATCCCAGGTCTTGAAGCTTGCCCACAAGGAACGAGAGTGCGACTGGGTGAGAAAAGTACGGTGCGGTGCGACTTGAGTTCTCCACGAAGAGAGCGTGGCTTGGTTGCATCATCGCATTCATTTTGGCATGGTCCGCGCGCACGACTTAGGCTTTATGGCCGGGACAGCGGGCCCTGCGCATCTGACGCGGCTCTAACTTTACAAAAATTCATCCGGGCCTCATGGGGGACCATCTAATGTCGGACATTTTGTGGGGAATCATCGCGTGCGGTGCGCTCTCGATTCTCTATGCCTTCTTCACATCACGCGCGGTCATGAGCGCGGACCCTGGCAATGCGCGCATGCAGGAAATCGCGGGATACATCCGCGTCGGCGCTCAAGCCTATCTCAACCGCCAGTATCGCAGCATCGCGATGGTTGGCGCGGGTATCTTCGTGCTGGCCTGGGTGCTGCTCGGTAAACTCGTCGCCTTCGGCTTCCTGATCGGCGCGGTGCTGTCGGGTATCGCGGGCTACATCGGCATGAACGTTTCGGTCCGCGCCAACGTTCGCACGGCGCAGGCCGCGACGCAGTCGCTTGCCAAGGGCCTCGACATCGCGTTCAAGGCTGGCGCCATCACAGGCATGCTGGTGGCGGGCCTCGCCCTTCTCGGCGTCTCGATCTACTACGCTATTCTGACGGCAGGCCTTGGCCTTGAACCTGGCAGCCGCGATGTGATGGACGCACTTGTGGCGCTTGGCTTCGGCGCATCGCTGATCTCGATCTTCGCTCGTCTCGGTGGCGGCATCTTCACCAAGGGCGCCGACGTCGGCGGCGATCTGGTCGGCAAGGTCGAAGCCGGTATTCCCGAAGACGATCCCCGTAACCCGGCGACCATCGCCGACAACGTCGGTGACAACGTCGGCGACTGCGCCGGCATGGCGGCCGACCTGTTCGAGACCTACGCGGTGACGGTCGTCGCCACCATGGTTCTGGCTGCGATCTTCTTCAATGGCCAGCCGGGTCTCGCAAATCTGATGCTTTATCCGCTTGCCATCGGCGCCGCGTGCATCGTCACGTCGATCATCGGCACTTACTTCGTCAAGCTCGGCGCCAATGGCTCGATCATGGGTGCGCTTTATCGTGGTGTCATCGCATCTGCCGTTCTGTCGATTTTCGGCCTGTGGGCCGCGACCCAGTACGTTCTGGGCGGCTACGGTCCGGTCGGAACCGCCGCAGGCCAGGAAATCACTGGCATGAACCTCATGCTGTGCGGCATCGTCGGCCTGGTGTTGACGGGTCTTATCGTCTGGATCACCGAGTACTACACGGGCATCGGCTATCGGCCCGTGCGCTCGATCAGCCAGGCCTCGGTTACGGGACACGGCACCAACGTGATCCAGGGCCTCGCCGTTTCGCTCGAAGCGTGCGCGCTGCCGACGATCGCCATTGTCGCGGGCATTCTGTCAACGTACCAGCTCGCCGGTCTTTTCGGCACGGCGATCGCCACGACGACGATGCTAGGGCTTGCTGGCATGATCGTGGCGCTCGATGCGTTCGGCCCCGTAACGGACAACGCCGGCGGCATCGCTGAAATGGCCGGCCTGCCCAAGGAAGTGCGCCGCTCGACCGACGCCCTCGATGCGGTGGGCAACACGACCAAGGCGGTGACGAAGGGCTATGCGATAGGCTCGGCGGGCCTCGGCGCTCTGGTGCTTTTTGCGGCCTACAACTACGACCTCAAGTTCTTCATCGCCAACGCCGACAAGTATCCCTTCTTCAAGGATGTCTCGGTCAACTTCGGTCTCGACAACCCCTATGTCGTCGTCGGTCTTCTGCTCGGCGGCCTCATTCCCTACCTCTTCGGCGGCATGGGCATGACGGCGGTCGGACGGGCCGGCGGCGCCATCGTCGAGGAAGTCCGCCGCCAGTTCAAGGCGAAGCCCGGCATCATGAAGGGCACCGAAAAGCCCGACTACGATGTCGCCGTCGACCTGCTGACCAAGGCTGCGATCAAGGAAATGATCATTCCGTCGCTATTGCCGGTGCTGTCGCCGATCGTCCTATTCCTCGTCATCAGCGCTGTCGGTGGCAGGGGTGCGGCCTTCTCAGCTGTCGGCGCCATGCTGCTCGGCGTCATCGTGACGGGCATCTTCGTCGCCATCTCGATGACTTCGGGCGGCGGTGCCTGGGACAACGCCAAGAAGAGCTTCGAGGATGGCTTCGTCGACAAGGATGGCGTCAAGCACATGAAGGGCTCCGAGGCGCACAAGGCCTCTGTCACCGGTGACACCGTCGGCGATCCCTACAAGGATACCGCTGGTCCGGCTGTGAACCCGGCGATCAAGATCACCAACATCGTTGCGTTGCTGCTGCTTGCGGTTCTGGCGCATATCGGTAACTGAGCCGTCTCGGCATCAGCAAATCTAGCAAAATGAGAAAGGCCCGGGGATCGCTCCGGGGACCTTTTTCGTCCGGGGCGAACGCGGGCTGATTACAAAGGCGTTGAATTGTCCTCGCCGGTCCGTCGAATTGACGTCCGTCCGGCCGTCATACGGTCGAAAGCGGCTCGTCGCCTTCCTTGACCAGGAGACCAACCAGCTTGCGACGTAGAAAAGACGACCTTACTCGCCGAAGATCTGCTTCTGGCCGAGGTTGCGGAACAGCGACTTCAGCAGGCCTTCGTCCTTGCCGCCGGGCGCAGGTGTGGTCTCTGAAATGAAATCGAAGACTTTTCCGTCCTTCAATCCGTAGTTTGCGACGCGCTCTACCGTGCCTGTTGGCGTGAAGTAGATGGCCAGCACCGTGCGGTCGGTTTCCTTAGGCGCGAGGAACGCGGCCTGTTCGGTGGTGCTCGAAATGTAATAGTAGACGTTGCCGGACCCGCTGGTGGTCGTGCTGGTCGGGGTTCCGAGCGCCAACCGCACCTGCTCCTGGCCCATCCCTGGCTGCACTTGCTGGATATCAGCCGCCTTGAACAGCTGGCCGTGCTTGGTAACCTGTTCCGAACAGGCGGCCAGCGCGAGGCAGGCTGCTACGATCTGAGCCTGGCGCATCAATCTTGCTCGGCGCATGGTGTTTCCGGCGTTCCTGATGTGGTCTTCTAGACTCGGTTATCGCGTACCGAATACACCGGCGACTGATTTTCGGGCAATGCGCTAGAAGGCTCACACTAGGGGCTATCCCGGCGCAAACGCGACAAGTTCACCAATCGACAGTGGAAAACTCCGTGTTCTCCTGGTTCACATCACGCAAAACCGAGCGGCAGAAGGCGCACCTGCTTTATGGCGCGGTCGTGGCGCAGGCCCGCGACCCATTGTTTTTCAGTGATTTTAGGGTGCCCGATACGGCTGAGGGGCGCTACGAAATGATCGTCCTGCATGTGGTCCTGATGCTGGAGCGGCTGAAAAAGGACGGGGCGGCCGGTCAGGCTCTGGCGCGGGCGCTGGTCGAGGCATTCGTCGAGGACATGGATGACTCCATGCGCGAATTGGGCGTTGGCGATCTCACCGTGCCCAAGAAGGTCAAAAAGGCGGCGGCTGGACTGTACGAACGGTCCGGGCTCTATAGCGAAGCGCTCGCTGCCAGCGGCAACGCCAGCTTGATTGACGCGTTGTCGGCCAGTATTCCTGAGGCTGCCCAACGGCCTGACGCTGGCGAACTGGCGGACTATGTCCGCCATGCAGCAGCGGCTCTGGACGGCTGGCGTGCGTCGGGCCCTGATGCGGGTGAGATTGCCTTTCCAAGGCCCGGTCTGAAGGGCCGATCGACTGACCGCAGCAACGGACAACGGCACAACATCACATGAGCCCACCGCTGGACTGGACATATGCAGCGACCGAGGTTGGCGAGAACGGTCTGGCCGTGACGCGCGTCGCAACGGCCGATGAGCGCGCCGCGCTCGCGGCGGCCGTCGACATCGTTTCGTGCGACAATCTCGAAGCGACGTTTCAGCTGCGCGCGCTGGGGCAGGGCCGGTATCACCTAACGGGCCGTCTTGATGCGCGCGTCACGCAGTCGTGCGTCATCAGTTTGGAGTCGGTTGCAGCGCGCATCGAGCAGCCGTTCGACATCGAATTCCGTCCGCCGCAGATGGTTGAAGATGAGACGGACGGCGATCGTGAGATTCTGTCGGGCGGCGACATCGAACCTTTCGAACACGGGCGTCTCGATGTGGGGAGGGTGGTATTCGAGCTGCTATCGGCGAGCCTTGATCCCTACCCCCGCAAGGGCGACGCCGATTTCACCTGGACCGATCCTAAGGAAACGGCTGCCGGCAAAGCCAATCCGTTCGCAGTTCTCGCCAAGCTCAAAGGTGCGAGCTGAGATCCTGCGGCGGCGTCAATGCGAAACGTCGGCCATCGGAATCCAGTGGACGTTCTGCGGCCGCAGCCGCAGAAACCGGTTGTTTCGCACTGCAAGACTAGTATTTTCGCCCTGCCGCAGGACGGGGGTGGTCCGCGGCGGTCGCGTTTTTGACGTCGCGGCGCCAGTCAAAGAAAAACACAAAGGCAATCAACGTCATGGCTAGAATACTGGCGCTCGACGCCATGGGGGGTGACCATGGCCCGGAGGTCGTCATTCCGGGGGCGGCGATCTCCCTGGTGCGCCACCCTGCGATGACATTCATCCTTTTCGGCGACGAGAAGCGGATCAAGCCGCTGCTCGAGCAGCATCCGGCTCTGTCGGCACGATCGCGCGTCGTCCATACGGATCTGGTCATTACTATGGACGACAAGCCGGCTCAGGCGCTACGCCGGGGTAAGGGCACGAGCATGTGGATGGCGCTGGAGGCGGTGCAGAAGGGCGAGGCGCACGCCGCCGTGTCTGCCGGCAATACCGGCGCGCTGATGGCGATGGCGAAACTGATCCTGCGGCCGATGTCCGGCATCGAAAGACCAGCGATTGCGGCCCTTTGGCCGACTGTCAAATCCGAATGCATCGTGCTCGACGTCGGAGCCAACATCGGCGCCAGCGCCCGCCAACTTGCCGATTTCGCTTTGATGGGCGCGGCCATGGGGCGGGCGCTGTTCCACGTCGAGCGTCCGACGGTCGGCCTGCTCAACGTCGGCGTCGAAGAGATCAAGGGCGCAGAGGAGGTAAAGGAAGCGCACGCACTGCTCAAGGCCAGCGATCTGCCTCTCGACTATCGCGGTTTCATCGAGGGCGACGAAATAGGCCAGGGCAAGGTCGACGTGGTCGTCGTTGAAGGTTTCGCCGGCAATATCGCCCTCAAGACCGCGGAAGGGACGGCCAGGCAGATCGGCCAGTACCTCAAGGACGCGATGACGCGGACCTGGATGTCCAAGTTCGGCGCAACACTGGCGCGAGGCGGCTTCAAGGTCTTGAAACACAAGATGGACCCGCGCCGCGTCAACGGCGGCACGTTCCTTGGTCTCAACGGCATTGCGGTTAAGAGCCACGGCGGCATAGACGCCCTCGGTTTTGCAAGCGCCGTCGATCTCAGCTACGAAATGGCCGAAAGCGGACTTCTGGAACGGCTGGCCGCCGATCTTGAGGGCTTCCATCATACGCTCACGAAGGCGGCTTCGGGCGCCTGAACGTTTCACGCGGCGGACGCCTTTTAAGGCGGATTTCCCGTCACATCCGCGAAACCGGCAAAGACACCGGGGCCTCGCATCAACAAGAAAGAGCCGAGGGGGCAACCCGTGGCAGTCATAAGATCGGTCATTCGCGGAGTGGGGGCGCATCTGCCCAAACGCATCGTCACGAACGACGAACTCGCCCGCGTGCTGGATACGTCGAACGAGTGGATCATGGAGCGCACCGGCATCCGCCAGCGCCACATAGCCGGTGACGACGAACTCACGTCCGATCTAGGCATCGCGGCGGCTCATCAGGCGCTCGTGCGTGCGGGCATCGATCCGGTCGACGTCGACCTCGTCATCTGCGCCACCGCCACACCCGATCGCACCTTCCCGGCGACTGCCGTCAAGATCCAGCACGGTCTTGGCGTCACCAAGGGCGCCGCATTCGATGTCCAGGCAGTCTGTTCTGGCTTCGTCTTCGCCGTGACGGTCGCCGACAACTTCCTTAAGACCGGCCAGTTCACGCGCGCCGTCGTCATCGGCGCAGAGACGTTCTCGCGCATTCTCGATTGGGACGACCGCTCGACCTGCGTGCTGTTCGGTGACGGCGCCGGAGCCGTCGTGCTCGAGGCGCAGCCCCAGCACGGCACGCGTGAGGATCGCGGACTCCTGTCGACCCGTATCCGCTCGGACGGTCGCTACGAGGATATGCTCTACGTCGACGGCGGACCGGGTTCGACGAAGACGGTCGGTCATTTGCGCATGAATGGCCGCGAGGTGTTCCGACATGCGGTCCAGAAGATATCCGGCGTCATCGAGGAAACGCTGGTTGCTACAGGATACGCCGCCGACGAAATCGATCTCTACGTGCCCCATCAGGCCAATGTCCGTATCCTCGACGGCATTGCCAAAAAGCTCGGTGTCGATCCGTCGAAGATCATGATGACGCTGTCCCGGCACGGCAACACTTCGGCGGCTTCCATCCCCCTGGCGCTCAACGCCGCGTTCGAGGAACATCGGGTCAAGGAGGGCAGCCTCGTGCTCATGGAAGCCATGGGCGGCGGCTTTACCTGGGGCGCCGTGCTAGCCCGCTGGTAACAGGTTGCGTCGCGGCATGTGGTGCAATTGCTGCGGTGCGCAAATACGTGTTTAATTTCAGTCAGTTGCAACGTTGTTGCGTTGACCTATCCCGTCACCCCCGCTAGCATCTGCAAAAAATACATATAGCCGGGGAGGTTTTACGATGGGTGGCAAGACGTTGACCAGAGCCGATCTGGCTGAGGCGGTGGTCCGCAAGGTCGGGCTCCCGCGCAATAAATCGCAGGATCTTGTCGAACTCGTCCTGAACGAGATTTCTGGCAGCCTCGCGCGCGGAGATACGGTCAAGCTGTCGTCATTTGGTTCATTCGGCATCCGCCAGAAGGGCCAGCGCGTCGGGCGTAATCCGAAGACCGGCAAGGAAGTCCCAATCACGCCGCGGCGCGTTCTTGTCTTCCGGCCGAGCAATATCATGAAGGACCGCATCAACGCCGGTCGTCTGCGCCGCAAGGCTGCCGAATAAATCACAGCCCACGCCACGCCGCCGTCATGCGCTCCAGGCGCGGAGTTTACTCCGCGCGGTGTAGCAGTCATGCCGCTCGTCAACTCCCATCGACCCAAACGTCTATGGCAAAACTTATTCTGGATGAAACGCGCTTTGATGCGGTTTGCTTTAGACCGTGTCGGCGACGCGCGCTAAGATAAATGCACCCCGTCATATTGATACGCGCGCGTTTAGATTTGCTGGACGAGCAGTTGCGAAAGTGAGCAGGACGATGAGCAAGGCCGCCGAAGCATTTCGAACCATCAGTGAAGTGGCGTCGGATCTTGAGGTTCCAAAGCACGTTCTGCGCTTCTGGGAAGCCAAGTTTCCTCACATCCGGCCGATGAAGCGCGGCGGCGGCCGTCGTTATTACCGCCCCGAGGATATGGAGCTTCTGCGCGGCATCCGGCATCTGCTGCATGCGGAGGGCTACACCATCAAGGGTGTGCAGAAGATCCTGCGCGAGCACGGCGTGGATCACGTGAAGGCGTATGGCGCCGAGGTGGTGAAGCGCGCGGCGGAGAACGGCTCCGGCAAGGCCGGCCGCAAAGCCGCCGGTAAGAGACCGCCGGTTGTCGCCGTCAGGCCAAGTGCGCGCAGCGCCGCCGTCTCCAAGCAGACTGCGGCGCCTGCCGCCGCTGACATAGGCACCATCATTGCCTCGGCGATTTCCGAGCTCGAAAAATGTCGCGCCCTTCTCTCTGGGCAGGCTCCAGCTGCGGCCCCGCGCGACGAGGTTCGCGCACGATCTCAGCGCGCCTGAGACCAATCGTGACCGGCCCCGCGAGCGTTGCTGCGAGCCGCCCTGCTGTAGACGGCATGGAGTTGTGGCTGGTCGACTGCGCGGCCTGCTGCGACGCCCTTGAGCAACTCGAACGTGCCGCGTCTGGTCCTGGTCACGATGAACTGTTCGCCGCGCCCAATGCACCCATGCAGCCACGGCGCACTGCGTATCGGGCTTTGCGCCTGCTGATCGAGCGGATGTTCGGTGAGCATTGGCGAGGAACAGCATTCGAGCGGCGCGCCGACGGCAAGCCGCTGCTGCCGGGCCTCGACGGCGATTTCAGCCTCTCGCACTCGTCCGATCTGGCGCTGATCGGGGTGTCGCGCCTCGGCGCGATAGGCGTCGATATTGAAACGGAGCGACAGCCCAAGATCTCCGCCGACAGGCGTCGGCGCATGATCGACGCAGCAATGGCGCTGCGCGGCGAGGGAGCGCCGGGGAAACCGGGCAAACAGCGTTTCATCCAGTCATGGGTCCGGCTGGAGGCCTGCGCCAAGGCGGACGGCGGGGGCATCGGACGGCTTCTAACGGCGTTCGGCATCGTCGGCGGCGGGGCCTGGAATGCAGCGCGCGATCCGGTGCCCGAACGGTATCGCAGCCTTCGCGCGCACGATCTGGACGCCGGGACCGGCATCTACGCTGCTGTCGCCCTGCCGGCGGGCCTTGACGCCCCGGCCATCCGCCGCCTGCCGGCCGCCGCGGACATGCTCGAGCGGCTGAGGTCGGCGTAAAGGATGTTCCCGGGAGGCGGCATTCGCCGTTGACCTTCGCGGCCACGCGAGGCACAAGGGTTGCCACGTCGGAGCGTAGCGCAGCCTGGTTAGCGCACCAGTCTGGGGGACTGGGGGTCGGAGGTTCAAATCCTCTCGCTCCGACCATATAATTCATAGGCTTAGGCGAATCGCCGTTTTGGCAGGCGACCGGCTAGCATTCACCTAGCACTCTCCAAGTGCATGTGGCCTCATCGGCAACCACTTTGGCGCTCTCCGGTCGGGCGATGCGATCCGTCATGGTCTGTAATTGTGGCCCTGACCCCTCGTGCTGATCTCTGTCTACGACCTCGAAGGCGGCGGCTTGGCGGTGACAGTTGGGGCAGCACTTGGGCAGATTGTCGGCTGCATCATCGCCCCAATCGTGACCACATGCGCCGCATACGTACCAATAAGATAGAAGCGTTTCAGCAAACGTCAGCATATCAGACTTCCTCGTATTCGAATGCTGGAATGCCACACAGATCGAGGCATAGGCCAATTCGTTAGGCTAGCGCATCTCCCTTGGTGCACGCTGGTGATCGGATGTTCGGCTGGACGGTCCGCAGGCGGGCCCGCGTGGCGGTAGAATCCACAGGCCCCATATAGCGGCTGCTCTACCCGTCAGACCGCAAGGGGCATAATCAGAATAGAATGGCCGTCTTGGGCCAAATATTGAATAGAAACAGCCTCAGCCGCCTGTTTCGCCCGCCCGATAGGCGGCGGCAGAGGTGCTGAAAAGTTTTTGCAAGTCATCGCGGATCGACGTGGCACTGCTTTTGGGTGTGCCATGGATCTTGGCGTAGCGGATCACGGCAAGGGCGCCGGCGCAGAAGAGCGGGCGCAGATATCGGTCGCCCGGCTTGGTGATATTGCCGAGCTTCTCCTTGCCGCCACTGGAGTTCTGTTTCGGCACCAGACCGACCCACGACGAGAAGTCCCGTCCTGATCGGAACGCTTTCGGGTCGGCAACACTCGCGATGCGGTTGCAAGTGCAGGACCGACACCAGGCAGTTCGTCGAGCCGCCGACTGGTCAACCACTTTCTTGGCGCTCTCGCGCCGGCGGAGGAGCCGTCCACAGCATCAAAAGCTGAACTTGCCAAGGTGAACCTGCAAATGCGAGGCCCGGTCGCAGGATCACTAAACTCGCTCACTCACACCTAACTTCGGGAGGCGGAAAGACGTCATCCCAACCGTATCCTGTGCCAGATAGGTCGTCTGGGACGGGAATGCGAACTCCGCTCCCGACTTGCGCACCAGGTCGATAATCGCGACGGTCAGCTCGTCCTGGATGGCGAGAAACTTCGGCAGCTCCGTTGCATCGACGTAGGCGTAGACCTCGACCTTGATCGACCAGTCGCCAAAGCCGACGACATGCACACGCGGCAGGGCGATGTCCTGCCTCACCTTAGGATGGGAGGACAGGACGGTGCGAATGCCGGTGCAAAGCGCGCGCAGCTGCCCCGTGGTCGTCTCGTAGCGCAAATCAAGAACGTGCTGGAACAGCATCTGGTCGCGCGGCGCGTAGTTCGTAACGTGAATTTTGGCCAGCACGGAGTTGGGCACTGAGGTGACCGTGCGGTCGAGCCCTCGGATCCGTGTCGACCTCAGTCCAATTTGCTCCACGTGCCCCTTGATGCCCGCGTACTCGCAGAAGTCACCTACGCGGATCGGTCGATCAGCGTAGAGATTGAGCCCGCCGATCAGGTTTTCGATGCTGCTCTGGGATGCGCTCTTCCACCCAGAACTCGTAGAACAGCTATCAGGTCTTGGTGTAGGTTGGCCGGAACCTCGGCTCATTGGAGGGTCGCGGATGTCTAACGTGCACGAGACTGTCAGCTTCTTCGAGACGGTGGCGCTCTTCCGTGGGCTTGGCACGAGTGAGCTCGAGGAAGTGGCGCGGATGGCCCAACCATTCGAGCGCGGACCGGCGCAGACGCTGTTTCAGCAAGGAGCCGATTCGGATGGCATATATGTAATCCGAAACGGCTCGGTCTTGATCCGCGCCCGCGTGCCCGGCGATGAAGCTATCACGCTCGCGCTGCTCGGACCTGGGGACTTGCTCGGTGAGGTCGCACTACTTGACCGCGGACTTCGTACCGCCACCGCGCTCGCCGTCGAAACGACTACCGGCTACTGGCTCGGGCGGCGGCACTTCGAAATTCTACGGCTGGACCGCAGGCCGGTATCACTGTCGATTATGCAGCGGCTGATCGAGAACACTTGTGTCTCCGTGCGGCGTTCTTACGCGCGGCTCGCCGAGCTTCTCCGGGAGGCCGTGCCTCTCTCCCGTGTGCCGGTGAAGGCTTCTATTGATTTGTCCGAGGCCGAGGCTTCTGAAATCCCGTTTGGATCGCTCCCCTTTTTTTCGCGATTATCTCCTCGGGAGCTCCAAGAATTGCTGGTGTTGGGGCGCTTCCTCCATGCGGAGCGCGGGTCCGTGCTCTACCAGCAAGGCGCTCCGTCGCACGAGGTCCTCATCGTCCTTCGAGGGGCGGTCCGAGCCATGCTGCAACACGGCGACACCAACTTCCAGATCGCCGTCCATGCACCCGGATCGATCGTGGGGGTCCTGAGCGCGCTCGACGGGCTACCCAACGCAACGAGCTGCGAAGCGTGCGAGACCTCAATGGTGCTCGCGCTAGAGTGTAGCGCCATGGAAACCCTGCGCACCCACACGCCACTGTCCTGGTACCTTAGCGAGCACATTCACGAGGGCCTTGTTCGCGTGCTGCGCCAGTGCACCAACCACACGTCCCGACTCGAGTTAGAGCGCCACCTGCGGGCGGGGGTGCGAGGAGCGAGCAATGTGTAGAGTACTTGCGTATCTGGGGAGTCCGATCCCGCTGGAGAACTTACTCTATAAGCCTGACAGCTCATTGCTCAAGCAGGCCTACCAACCGCAGATGCTCCAAATGCTGAATCTCGCCGGGTTTGGCATGATGGCGTGGGATCCGGCCAGCCACCTGCCGGAGGTTCCGTATCGCTACGCGACCACGGAGTTGCCGGTCTTCGACGCCAACCTTCGCAACCTTTCGGCTAAGCTGCGGCCGCGCTGTGCGCTCGCCCACGTCCGAGGCGTGCCGTATCACGATCAGGTTAACGTCAATCGGCAGAACCTCCACCCCTTCTACTATGAAGGCACGCCCCTGGCGCTCGCCCACAATGGCGACCTCGCGCAGTTCAACATGTACAAATTCTCCCTCGCGGAGCACGTCCGACCCGAGATCCGGGTCAAGATCCGTGGAAGCACGGACAGCGAGTGGATATACGCGCTACTGTTGAGCCAGCTGGAGGATCCGGGGATCCGGCCCAGCGTCGATAATCTTGTCCGAGCGATCGACGCTGCGCTCGCCGTGATTCGAAGGGTTCGGCAGCAAGAAGGCGCGGCGCGCTCGTCGTCGACCAACCTGTTCGTGAGCGACGGCTCCATGCTTGTCGCAACTCGATTCACGTACGACTTCGGTTGCTACGGCGACAGTGTGCACGAGGGCAACCTCCAGTACCTGAGCCTGTGGTTCACTGTTGGCCGCGACTACGATTTCCATGACGGTGAATGGAAAATGATCGGGGGGGCGGCCAACTCGGACTCAATTCTTGTGACGTCGGAGCCGCTCACGGTCGACACGTCCACTTGGCTGGAAGTGCCGGAGTACTCTGCACTCTGCGCTAACCTCGTCGACGGCAAGCTGACTTTGCGCACGGTCGAGCTGACCGCGTGAAGTGGTTCGACTAATCAGGATTCTAGAGGCTTTTCCTGTTCCTACTTGAAGCATAAGAGATGAAGCAATGACGTCTCATATTGTTGCCGTAACCCCGAGTCGACCGACCAACGACACATTTAAGCTTTGGCGGAACCTCCGAGATCGCGCGGGTGCAAAGACACCGGCTCCGCCGCCGCAAGGTTCCGTTATGGAGGTGGGAGCCTCGGTGCTCGCTGAGCTCCGCAACGCCCCCTCACGCACGCTCCACAGTGCGCAGCTCGTGAAGAGTAGCCCGCTGTCCCCATCGGTGCGCGCCATGATCGAGGCGAGGGAATTCGGCCGACGCTTCGATGCGATACCACTCGACGTCGAATCGATCCAACAGCAACTGCCACCGCTCGGATGCCCTGAGGGCGATGTGGAGTTCCTGGCGAGCGATGGCTGTCTTGACGATCTAAGCCTGTCGGTGGACGGACTGCTTCAGCATCGCAAGCGGCTTGTTGCACGGACGATCGATCACGAACGCCCGCGACGGCACGTGTTTGTGCTCGGCGCCGGTCCCGCGGGGCTGGTCGCGGCGGTTCAATTGAGCTTGCGAAACCACCACGTGGTCATCTGCGAGCAGCGGGAGGTCTACTCGCGCAATCGATATATCGGCGTCTATAAGGAGGTCACGCACTTAATGGCTGCGCTCGGCATGCCGGAGCGCATGACCTACGACTTTTCGCAATACCGCGGCAAGCGCGGAATCATGCTGGCAGATATCCAGACGCTGCTCCACGGCGTCGCCCTCAAGTTGGGGGTTGTGATTTACACGGGTGCGGCCCCTCGGCGACTGGACCTCCAAGCCTTAGGCAGCGGAGAAGTCGAACTCCAGCGAGCCACCCGAGCCGCTTCCCACTCGCCGACGTCGGTCGGAATCACTCGGTGGCAGCACGACACCGTATCGCGCGTGCCCTCGGGCGTCACCATCCGCTTCGATACAATACTGGAAGCCACAGGTGGACGCAGCAGTCTTCGAGAGACGCTCGTTGGTAAGGAGAACGTTATCTCTATCCACAATATCGGCATGGCAGCCGCGAAGGAGGATCCGTCACTGAAGTCGTACTTTGATGATCCCGAAGATCACACTGCCGAGTACGTCGATTCGGACTATGGCTGCCCTGCTGGGCTGCTCCCGACGTTCGCATCCACGTTGCTCTCTGGCAACAAATCTGAAATCCCCGATGAGATCCCGTGCTTCGTCTCCAATATCGACGCGTCAGTCTTCACCAAGCCGATGCAGCGGACTAATTGCTCGCTCGGAATCGCTTCGCGGATCGGCGACCGAGATCTGAGCATCCCGCACGACTGGGTAGTCCTCGAGTGTCGCCTGGCCGACCAATCTTTGTCCCGCTATCACATCGAAGGTCCGCTGCCGCAAAGCTTCGAATTCGGTGGCAAACGAGTCCCAACCCACGAGGTCCTCGAGAAGCTCAATCCCGTGAGCCTGCTACTCCGGATTCTTTACGCCATGGGCGTGCCGTTCGACGCCATCGATCGTCGTCAGCTCGTCGACTTCTATACCGCCGAATCCTCTTATGGGGACGCGAGCGATATCGTGAGCACATGGATAGGGAGGTTTCATGGGCTGCGCGTCGGCGCGGGTGAGAAACCCATCTGGCGTGGCAATGTACCGGGTTCGGAGAGCATCGAGTACGGGATCATCGGTGAATCACTCCAGAACGCCTGGTACCGCTTCGGCGTCGGCGTGGACGATTCGTTTAAGGGCGCCGCATTCTTCGCGACTGGTTTCGAGCTCGCACCGGACGCGCGTCTCGTGGAGGCATGCCGCCTCGAACGCGTGATGCGTTGTCGCAGCGTGCAGATCCTCTACCACCTATACGCGGTGGCGAGAAACAAGGACCAAGGTATCGTTGGTTCGGTGCTGACTGAGTACCACATGGAGGAGCAGCACACCGAAGATCTTGCTGAGTCGCGCCTGCGTGATCTGGTGAGAGAGGGAGCGGAGATGTTGGCCGCCGAAACCGATCTTCGCGGCAGCGGTTCGGATTTACTGCTCGAGGCAGCCCTCGACTACGTTCGCGAATCCTGCTGTCACCGCGTCGTGAACCTCCTCGGATCCTTCCCGTACTCACCCGAACTGCTGACAAAGGTACGACAGCCGGCAAACATCGAGGATCCGGATTGGCGCGCCCAGACTTGGGCAGCTCTCGAAGGCAGCCTATCCGAACACCATCGAGCGCTCTTGTTACCGGTCTTCCGGAGGCCCGAAGTTAAGAGCGAGTCTGCCAACCCATGTCTGTGGCATGAGCGACTCGTCGAACTCGCATCGGGACGGTACCAATGGGTCACGCGCTGGCTCCGCGCTTGCGCGCTCCGCTCGCTCGATAAATCTGCATCGACCACGCTCGCGACGCTGACAGCCGCGACTAGAGATCCCGATCCCCTGGTGTCCGAGGTCGCCGCCACCGCCCTCGAGGCGAACTCGGAACAATGGCGACAGCCTGACGGGGGCGACGCTCGCGCGCTTTTCAACGATCGACAAGGTCGTGATCCTCAAGACAGTAACCCTCTTCGAAGCAATCCCTCACGAGGTTCTCGTCAGCGTTGCATCGCTATTGACCGAGCGCTGGGTGGCCGCCGACGAGCGCATCTTCGACAAGGGGGAGCCTGGCGATTCTCTGTATATCATCGCCGCGGGTCGAGTGCGTGTACATGACGACGACCGGATCGTCCGGGAAATGTCCCTGCACGAGTTCTTCGGCGAGCTCTCGCTGCTCGATTCAGAGCCTCGTTCTGCCAGCGTGACTGCCGTGGACCGCACACTCCTCTTCCGCCTCGCTCAGGATGACTTCTACGCGTTGACTAGCGAGCAGCCGGCGATCACGCGGGCTGTCAACCGCGCGCTGTGCAAGATCATCCGCAACCCGTGAGCGCGTGAGGACGTCCGCCTCTCGCCTAGGCGGAGCGAGCGCTTGGGGAACACCTGATGGCCATCGGTTTTAGCTTTCCGGATATCGGAAGCAACTGCCAGCTTCACGCCGTGTAGCGCGGCTTCTTTCGCCAATCCGTCCAGATCGGTACCCATTGGCTACGTGCAGCTGCAGTCGGCACCAATGCTTCTCAGCAATCTCATGCTCCACCTCTTTGACCGCGAGCGACAGAAGTTGGCGGGCGCGATCTATGGCAAAGTCGTGGAGGTGCGACCGGAAGCCAGTACGTTGGCTACAATCCGGTTCACATAGATGTCGCCGGAGATTGAAAGCTTCATTCGCAACCTGGCCGAAAAGACCACGGTTGTGACAGCATCGGACTCGTGTGGCCAGAGGCCAACGAATCCCAACCATGAATGGACAGGGCCGTGGCTATGAAATTCCTTGCCGCTTCGGCATTTGCCGTCTTCCTCTCCATCCAGCCCCAGATCAGCGCCGAAGCCGGCGACCGCCCTCCCAACCTCCGGGTGCTTCATGCCGCGTCGTTCCATGTTGCCGGCGAAGACACTGTTGTCTACTTCAGCAGCAAATCCGATCGGTGCGACGTCGTCCTTACGGCCTCCGCGCAATCGAACGGGGACAATGCCGCCAGCTTTACCGCCTCGCGCTACGAAGCGTCGATTGCTGACGGCAGCCATGCCCAGCATCAAGCGAACAACGGCGTGATATTCGAAAATGTCATGCCGTGACAAAGCGCAAAGTCTAGCGGTTCGGCCCCTGGAAACTTCCATCGCGTCCCGCTAACGGACAGTTCCGCATCAATTTCATCAATCGTCATCGGCGTGGCACCGGAATCTCGAAAATGATATTATATGGGCGTAGCCGCCACCCACATGGGGCCGGCTGCCTAGAAAACAGGTCGTTTTTTGATCTCGCCGACGGGTACGACCGATGGCTCAAACGGAGGCAAGCTCTCCTGCGAGTTCCCTCGCCGGAGTGGCGATTTTTGCAAACTTGGATCCCGGCTCACTCGCGCTCATAGAGAAGAGATGCGCGTGGCGCCATTACGAGCCGGGCGCACCAATCCTCGATTACCTGGGCCGTTCGGACGACGTCTGCTTCATCGTCGCCGGACAGGCGCGCGCCAACATCTACTCACTCGACGGCAAGGCTATTACCTTCTCCGATATGGGCCCCGGGGAAATGTTCGGCGAGTATGCCGCGATCGACGGTTCGCCCCGCTCGGCCAGTATCGAAGCGAGGACACGCTGCCTGGTCGCGTCAATGTCCGCGACAGCTTTTCGTGCTTTGCTGCAGTCTGAGCCAACGATCGCGATGATCATGATGAGCCGGCTCGTTAAGAAAGTACGGGCGCTCACGACACGCGTCTATGAATTCAGCGCACTTGCCGTAAACAATCGCATCCAGGCGGAACTCTTGCGACTGGCCACGTTCGCAGCCCGAGATGGCAAAGCCGCTGAAATCGATCCAGCGCCAATCCACGCTGATATTGCGAGCCGGACGAGCACGCATCGGGAGGCGGTCGCCCGTGAATTGAGCCGCTTGTCGAAGTTGGGACTGATTGAGCGTCGGGGCCGGGCTCTCGTAGTTAAGGACCTGCCACGCTTGGCCGCGCTGGTTGAGAAGGCGACCGGCGAATGAGACTACCGTGACGCTACAGCGGCTTCTTGGAGTGGTGCTTTTGATCGCTGCTGGCAAGTTCTTATAAGTTAGTCACTTGGCTCAATAGGATTGAGCAGCCTTCGTCAAATCGGCGAAGGGGCTTCTTCTATTCAGTAGGGTGGCCATCATTTTCCCCCAACCCGAGATGTTGAGGGTGTCGTTCACCAACAGAGAACTGAGAGACATCATCGCTTATGTGAAGACCCTGAGAGTGAAGGACTGACGGGGCTGGGAACGTATGACCAATTCAGGTGTCGTCACCAAACCGAAAGGGAAAGTGTTTGTTTGAACAAAAAGGGTGTGAGCCCTGAAGCTGATTTAGACGGGGGGAGAACTTCGGGGCTCACGGCTACCCTTATCGGCACGGGGGAGTGCCATTGAGGGACGGGCAGCACATACAATACTTACAAAGCCCTGTTACGGTTTCATTACCGCTACGAAAATAGTTGTCCAAATAGTAAACGGCCTGATTTCATCTGTTCAAAGAGCGTGGCAGGTGTAGCCTCCCCAACCACACCTGCCCCACCCCTTTCGGCAACCGCTGCTGAGGTGCCACTTCGCCCGACACTTCTGCGGGGTAAGCAGAGGTATCGGACGGATCTTGATAATAAAATGGGCAATTGATAAATGTCTATGCTCATCAATATCTTGATTACTAATAGTTCGGATTAAGTATAAAGCTATGAGTATAATGCGCTCGAAACGAGTTATCTTTTATCTCACTTGTTGATGGCTCCACAGCACGATCTTAATACTGGCCTGATCGTTCTTCGGGTCGATGTCTGAAAACGAATTCCGGCCTATCATTCCCGGACATCACTTCCATCGCCAAACGAAGAAGGCTGTTGGCTTCGGCGAAAGCTTGGTTGTGAGACATTTGCCCAGAGCCCAGACCGCCCATTACCTCTGTCAGACAATGACGAAGCAGATAGAGCGTGAAGTACAGTCTCTCGTCTTCACCGAGGCAGTTTGAATGCTGCTTCTTCTCCATAGTCAACACTCCGTTGTGGCGACAGGACCTCCCCACGCACCTTCGCAAAGCCGTCTGACAGTTTTTATACGGCTCAGTCGTAAACCCGCCGAATGATAGATTTTCCGCATTTTGAAATACTGGACCAATGTCGGTTGCTCAAATGAATGTTGATGATAAAATGGGCAATTGAATAATATTGCGGCTTAGCAAGAATTTGGTTACTACGAGCGCTGGTTAAACATAAAGCTGTGAGCATAACATTTCTGAAATGAGCGATATTTTGTCTGACCTGCTGATTGCTGATTGCTGAATGCCTGAAGGGCTAGGCATTATCGATCTTCGAAGATTGCTCCAAGTTCACGCTCAGTCATCGGTCGTCGTCCCGAATACAAACCAATAAGGGGTCGCCCATGGATCCGATTCTCGTCCAAGTGCAGGACGGGGGCGGCAACTGGTTTACCACCCAAGTTACTTCAACCAACCATGATCAGTGCATTGGCTCGCTGATGACTCAAGCTCAGCTTCGGTGTGCACAAGACGGAGATATCCTATGCAGTTGAGAGGAAATTGGACGGGGATTTGTTCGTTTCAGTAAAATAGCGCATCAATATGTTAGTTTGGAATCTTTCAATCAGAGCATAAATCAGCAAGCATAAGCTCAGTGAAAAACCAGCGTTATTCATCTGAACTTTTTGACGCCTCGGCAAGCCCTAGGGGTTAGATAATTGAAGATGACCTGAAGCTCATACCGTATTCGGGACCGCTTCGGGATGGGTTTCCAGAAAATGGCGCAGGCACGCCAGCAACTCGGCGGCATGGCGCATGTCGCCACGTTCCCGCGATGCGCGGATGTCGTCAATAATCATGTGGCGCACCTGTTCGACGCCTTTTGCTTTCTTCAGCATCGACTGAGCTAGGCTGACGGCCACGATCTCCGGCACATGCTCGTGCTCGGCGATTGCCAGGATCTCGGCCTCGCTCAAGTCGCACATCCCAATGCAATCCTGAAGCGTGATCATGTCGGGAACTCCAAGCAGATGGTACTACGCGTCGCCGGCTGCAACGGCCGAACTGGAAACCAAGTCCAGAAAGGCACGTTCGACGGACGCGCGCTTTAATTGAGATCAAAGACGGCATCGATTTATGCTGCCAAACGGGATGCCTGTTCTCCGGGGAGCGTGGATTCGCGGCGCACATATCGTCATCCAGTTTCGACCGAGGCCGCCTTGCGCATTGCAACATTCAACCTTGAGAATCTCGACGTGCCGCCGCGTGCCGAAGTTCCTTTGCAGGACCGCATCGACATTCTGCGGCCGCAACTGGAGCGGTTGAAGGCTGATATCCTCTGCCTTCAGGAGATCAACGGGCAGCACCGGCCTGGGCAGCCGCATCGGACGCTGAACGCTCTCGATGTCCTGATGGAGGGCACGGATTATGCCGTTTTTGCCCGAGCGGCAACGCCAGGACACCACGACGAAGGCGTCGCCGACGTCCACAATCTGGTGACTTTGTCGCGCTGGCCTATCGAACGCTTTCGCTCCATTCGGCATGAGATCATCCCTCCGCTGCCATATCGCCCCGTCACCGCGCACCCGCCCGCCGCCGCGGACCTTGCGGTCTCATTCGAGCGGCCTATGCTCGCCTGCGACATCCGGGTCGGCGATGGCAAGATGCTGACGGTGATCAACGTGCACCTGCGGGCGCCGTTGGCGGTTCCAATCGTCGGACAGAAGGAAGCGCCGTTCGTATGGAAATCGGTCGCCGGCTGGGCGGAAGGCTATGCCCTTTCCGCCTGGAAACGAAGCGCACAGGCGCTTGAGGTGCGCCTGACGGTCGATCGTCTGCTGGATGGCGATGTTCACGCGAATATCGTGGTAACCGGCGACTTCAATGCCGAAGATCACGAAACGCCGATGAAGATCCTGCTTGGCGCCGATGAGGACACTGGCAACGGGCTGCTTGCCGTGCGGTCGCTGATCGCTCTCGACCGGTCCCTCGCCGACGAGCGCCGCTTCAGCACGCTGCACCACGGCCGCCCCCAGATGGTAGACCACATCCTCATCTCGCGCGCGCTTCTGCCCCGCTTTCAGTTGCTGGAAGTCCATAACGAAACGCTTGGCGACGAATTGATCGCCTACGGCCGGGAACGCCACACAACGGCGTCGTATCATGCTCCGGTCGTGGCGCAGTTTGCGGACGGTTGAGTACAATCTGGCGGCGTCGACACCGTGCTCGTGGCGCCACGCCCGCGCGGCAAACGCCACATCGAGGATCAAACCGCGCGAGCTGACCTTTCAAGCGTCATGAGCGCGCCGCATACTCGGCCCGTTGAAGAAACAATGGCTGGAGGAATCCTCATGGCAATCGGGAAGTCTTTGAGCGTTTGTGCAGCAATTGCTGCTGGTGTGGCGTTCTCCGCCACCGCCGCCACGGCCACCACGCATTGCGTGCGGGTGATCACGAGCGCTACCGCGATCACGAAAGATGCGGCGACGGCGCTGGCAAGGGAGGGGCTCTACCAGTCGAACATGTGGGCAGGACGCAAGGCGCGCGGTGCCGTCACGGTCCACTGCAATTACGTCGGCGTGGTCACAACCTGCAAGGCTAGCCAAGTCGGCTGCAAGTAGCTCGAGAGCGGCTAGACGCGGTGTTCTGCACGAATGCGGGACACCGCGAAGTCTCGTGGATCATGACGGGCCGGTAGCGTCTGACTTCGTCAGGACGAGCGTCAGGCCGATAAGGGTGGTGTTGTGAAACTGGATCTCAACCACCTGCTTGTTGTCCTTGACGATGAGATCCATGTTCGCGTCGAGATCGGTACCTTTGACGGCAACCCTCAATCCGCGCGGCGTGGCTTCGCCCGTTAACTCTCCCGACTTCTCGTACATCAGTTCGTTCCAAGTACCCGACAATTTGCCGGCCGTTTCGGTGACCTTGCTCTTCACCTCGATTTTGCCGCTCGGCGAGGCACAGCGAATATTCTGAGATAATTCCGTTTTGTCGTCGGATAGGAAGTAGGTCGCCCGGCAGTCGACCGTCTCGACCTTGCCGTCCTTGAAGCCGAGCCGTCCGGAGCCGGTCCAGCGTCCGGGGAAGGCGGCGAACACCGACGAGGAGGCCACCGCTGCCGTCGCTGGAGACCACATGTTAACGAACGATCCGGGAACGGTCACTGTTGCCGCGACAGCCAGGATGCAAGGGGTCAGAACTGAACGTACGCCGAAAACTGTCTTCATGTGGCTCTCTCAGGTGCCTGTTGTGGACGGACCGGCGACGCTTGCGCGGCTGCTGGACATACCTCTTTAGCTTATCTTGGATTCGGTCATGGTCTCTCGCCTTGGCGTGGCCGGTATTACTTAACCTGGATCATCGTGTCGCCTTGGTTACGGTCCGGGTCGGCTGCGCCGCACACTTCGCATAGACTGCCGAGGCGTCTCGCCCGGCATTTGCCTGCGGTCCCGGGACGTTCACTGTTCCAGATGGAGGCGCTAGAGACGCTTATCGAGACCTTTCCCAAGGAACACTATGCGCTCGTCCACATTGGACCCCAGGGCTCGTCGAAAAAGAGTTGACGCGAGGGCATCGGCGATTACGCCTTCAAAACCTGGTTTTGGCACCGAAGGGCGGCCTCTCTTCGACGTGGTCGTTCCATTGAGGCTGAACGCGGCGCCACGGGTCATGGCCGGGGCCCTTAAGACGAAGCTGCGCGACCATCCAAGATTGGCGACCCTGGCGCGCCGCGTCGCCCGCCGAAGTTAAGGACGGGCGTGGTTAAGGACACCGGCTCGGTCCGGCCTTTCCCGGCCTTCGTGGTTCCGCTATAAGCGGCCGCAAATCAGGGCATTCCGCCCTCAGTCATTAACTGCAACTTTTCACGCTCATGGCCCAAAATCCCAAGGACGCGAGCGGCTTGTCACGGCCGCAGGCACGCGTCGCCAAAGGCTTCCGCGATATCGAAGCGGCCGAGATCCGCCAGCAGCAGGACATGCTGGCTAGGATCCGCGCGGTCTATGAGCGCTATGGCTTCGAGCCGCTCGAAACGCCGACCATCGAGTACACGGATGCGCTCGGCAAGTTCCTGCCCGACAGCGACCGTCCAAACGAGGGTGTGTTTTCGTTCCAGGAGGTCGCGCCGGAGGCGCGCGAAGACAACAAAGCCGAGCAATGGCTCTCGCTGCGCTACGACCTGACCGCGCCGCTCGCCCGCTATGTGGCCGAGAACCAGACGCGGTTGCCCAAGCCCTTCCGGCGTTACGCGACCGGCTCGGTTTATCGCAACGAGAAACCGGGGCCGGGGCGGTTCCGCCAGTTCACGCAATTCGACGCCGACACGGTCGGCTCAGACAGCATCGCTGCCGATGCCGAGATGTGCATGCTCGCCGCCGATACGCTGGAAGCGCTCGGCATCAAGCGCGGCGATTACGTGATCAAGGTCAGTAGCCGTAGAGTGCTTGATGGCATTATGGAAGCGAATGAACTTGGCGGACCTGAGAATGCAGCGCGACGACTGATTGTCTTGCGAGCGATAGACAAATTGGATCGTTTGGGTGACGACGGCGTTCGACTTCTCTTGGGTGAGGGGCGTACAGACCAGAGCGGTGACCGCACCGTGGGTGCTGGCCTGGCTCCAGAAGCAAATGCCTCAATTAGGATGGCCATTTCCCCTGGCGCAACATACTCGCTCAAACCAGAGACGGGAACATTCGTTGTGTCGAGCGGCGAGGCGACGATGCGCCTCGATAGTGGTCAGCGCTCAGAAAATGCCCTCTACATCCAAAATCGTAAACAGTACTTTCCGGACACAGCCAACTATCAAGCTGGCTTAGACGAACTAGTTCGGATGGCCGAGATCTTCGAGATTGCGGGCTACCAAGCGGATCGAATCCGAATGGATATCAGCGTCGTGCGCGGTCTCGAATATTATACTGGCCCCGTGTTTGAAGCTGAACTCACATTCGAAGTGAAAGACGACGATGGCAATCCGGTCCGCTTCGGCTCCGTCGGCGGTGGCGGACGCTATGACGATCTCGTCGCGCGCTTCACCGGCGAGAAGGTGCCCGCGACGGGGTTCTCCATCGGCGTGTCGCGCCTGCAATCGGCGCTCAATGTGATCGGCGCGAAGACTGCCGCGGCGGCGGGTCCCGTCGTCGTGCTCGTCATGGACAAGCCGCGGCTCGCCGATTACCAACGCCTGACGCAGTCGCTGCGCGATGCCGGCATTCGCGCCGAGATGTATCTTGGCTCCGCCGGCATGAAGGCGCAGATGAAGTATGCCGACAAGCGCGGCGCGCCAATTGCGGTCATCCAGGGTTCGGACGAGGCAGCAAACGGTGAGGTCACTCTGAAAGACCTCGTCGAAGGCGCGAAGGCGGCCGCCGCCATCAAGGACAACAAGGAATGGAAGGATACGCGTCCCGCGCAGATCTCCGTTCCTGAGACAAAATTCGTGGACGCCGTGAAGGAAATCCTCGCGCGGCATTCGTCATAAAATGTCCCCTCTCTCCATCAGCGGGGACGCTGGGGCGAAGGAAGCAACGTGGCAGCTGAAACCGCCAGAATGTTCGCCAGCCTGGAAGAGCAGGCGCAAAAGATCATGGGCGTCTACATCAAGGCCGGATACGAGGCCGTCTCGCCGGCGATCATCCAGCCGGCTGACGTGTTCCTCGACGTGATCGGCGAGACGCTTCGCGCGCGAACGTATGTCTTCACCGATCCCGACGGCGACGAACTGTGCCTGCGCCCGGATATCACCGTGCCGACGTGCCGGCTGCATGTTGAACGCCACGCCGATCCCGATAAGCGGGCCAATTACTGTTACAATGGACCGGCGTTCCGCTTTCAGCCGCAGGGCTCGTCGTCAGCCCACCCGCGCGAGTTTCGTCAGGCCGGCATCGAAGGCTTTGCCGAACCCGATCGCGAGAAGGCCGAAGCCCAAACCCTCGCCACGATCTTGCAGGCGCTGCGCGCGTCCGGGCTCGGCGAATGTCGCGTTCGCATCGGCGATCTGGGCCTGTTCCGTGCCGTTCTCGCTGCCGTCAACATGCCCGAACGCTGGCGGGCGCGGCTGCGGCATCACTTCTGGCGACCGGAAGCGTTCCGAAACGAGATGACACGGCTGATGACCGCCAGCGCCGACGGATTGCGCCACATCCCGACCGAGCTGCTGGATGATCTCGAACCGCGCGATCCACAGCGGGCCGAAGCCGAGGTCGCCCGCTACTGTGATGAGATGGGGATCGACGTGATCGGCGTGCGCAGCTTAGCGGAAGTCACTGAGAACCTTCAGTCGAAGGTGGCGGATGCCCATGCTGCGCCACTGAGCGAGGAAGCCGCCGCCATCATATCGAGCTACCTGGACATCTGCGCGCCGGCCGGCGCTGCGGGATCCCGCATGAAGGATCTGATGCGCGACAATGGTATCGATATCTCGGGAGCAATCGACGTCTATCACCGCCGCCTGCAACTGCTGGACCGTGCCGGTGTCGATATCGAGCACGCGGAATTCTCGGCCGAGTTCGGCCGCACGCTCGAATACTACACCGGCTTCGTGTTCGAGGTCGTCGCTCCCGGCGATGCGGATTCGAGCCCCGTCGCCGGCGGCGGCCGTTACGACTCGCTCATGAAGGCGGCTGGTGCGAAATCCGATGTGCCGGCGGTCGGCGGCGCCATTCACACGGAACGGTTGCTTGCCGCCGTGACTGGAGCCAAGTCATGACCGAGCGCCTCGTTCTGGGCGTGCCTTCCAAGGGCCGCCTGATGGAGCAGACGATCGAAACCTTCGCCAAGGCAGGCCTGACTTTGCGCAAGTCTGGCAACGCGCGGGGCTATCGCGGCGAAATCAACGGGTTGCTGGGTGTCGAGGTTGCTTTCATCTCGGCGTCTGAAATCGCCTGGTACCTGAAGACGGGCCGCGCTCATATGGGCGTGACCGGCGAAGATCTCGTCGCAGAGCAGATGTCAGATGCTGCCACGCGGGTCGAGTTCGTCAAAAAGCTGGGTTTCGGCCACGCCGACGTTGTCGTCGCGGTGCCGGTCTGCTGGATCGACGTGCGGACGATGGCTGATCTGGACGAGATCGCCGGGTCGTTCCGCCGCGCCCACGGGCGCTGGTACCGGGTGGCGACGAAATACATGAACCTGACCCGGCGCTTCTTTGCAGCGAAGGGCGTCACGGACTATCGCATCGTGGAAAGCCTCGGCGCCACCGAGGGGACTTCGGCGGCAGGTACTGCCGACCTCATCGTCGACATTGCGTCGACGGGATCGACGTTGAAAGCCAACGGCCTCAAGATTCTCGAAGATGGCGTGATTCTCAAGTCTGAGGCGAACCTGATCGTTTCGAACGTTGCGGATTGGTCGCAGGCGACGCGTGAGACTCGCAACGAGATCATTTCAGCATTGAAGGCGTGAGATGTTTCGAAGTCCTGATTTGAGCGTCATGGCCGGATCAGGCCCGGCCATGGAACAAGATTTCGTGAGCGGCGTCTGGCTTAGCGAGCAGCCGACCGTCGCGCGACTTCGTCAGCCGAAACTTCACCGGCCGCGACCAGCGCGTTGATGCAGCGCTTGGAGAGGCTGGTGCCGTTTGCGCGCATGCACTGGCGGACTTCTGAACTGCCGGGAGAGTACTGGCTGCAGTAGCTGAAGTAGTCCGCGGCGCAGGCGAGGCGAACGCTAGCGCTGATCGCATGGGCCTGGGAGACCGGAAGCGAAGCGGCTCCCATCATGCAGGCGGCGGCAAGGGCGTTGCGGGCGGCGATGGCGGTAACGGCGAGGGCGGTTGTCGGTGTCATGGCGGGCTCCTGGGCTTGGTCGTGGCGTCTGGGGTGACGTGCCGTGTATGGAGGCCATTTAGCCGCGTAGCAGGCGCCGGCGCTGTTCCGCCGGGAACCGGTTTTCAAAAAGAAGATCGAAGAGATGGCCTGTCAGGCGATCTCGGCCAGCAGGCATTTCAGAATGCCGTAGTCGTAGCGGCCTTCGAGGGCGGCGTGGGCCGGGCCGAGCTTGCCGGTTTCAACTGTGCCAAGCCGCTCGAACACCGCCAGGATTTCGTCTGTCACCGCGTTGTCAAGGTTGAGGATGGCGCGAGATTCGATCAGGCCGGCTTCGATAGCTTCGGCTAAATGTCCCCAGACCGTGTTGAGATCGAGGTTGCGCTCAGCCGCGATTGCTTCCGCGTCGAGCCCGCGCAGATGGCAGGCAAGCGTCTGGTTGACACTAGCTGAAAGGTTGTTGTTTAGCAGGGGATGGGGCTTGAAGCCCGCGACGGTGCCGAGAAATGTCGCGCCGTAGCGTCTGATCTTGCTGGCGCCGAGGCCGATGATGTCGTGCAGGGCTTCCGTCGAGGAAGGCCGCTTCTCGGCAAGTTCGGCGAGCGTCCGGTCGTGACAGATGACGTAGGGGGGCACCTTTGAGTCGGTGGCGAGTTTGGCGCGGATGGCCTTCAGCGCCGTGAATAGGGTGCGGTTCCCGGATGAGACGTTTTCGGCGGCGGGACTTTCCCGGCGCGTGCGCGCCTTGTGCTCGGGCTTTGCCACGCAGCGCATCAGAAAGCGTTCCTCGCCCCGCAGCAGCGGACGAGCCTTGTCAGTGAGCACGAGGGTTCCGTGTCCTTCCTCGTCGCCGGTGAGATAGCCCTGCGCCGCCAGTTGCCGGAACAGCGATCGCCACGTCGCGGCATCGACATCGGCGCCGATGCCAAACACCGACAGTCGATCGTGGCCGTTGCGTACGGCGCGTTCTTCGGCCTTGCCCGCGAGAATGTCGACCAAGTAGCCGACGCCAAATCTCTGCCCCGTGCGATACACCGCCGACAGCGCCTTTTGAGCGGTGACAGTGCCGTCGGTCGTCTCGGGAGGATTGAGACAGTTATCGCAGTTGCAGCACGGCGGCGAACCCTGCTCGCCGAAGTAGCTGAGCAGCGTCTGACGGCGGCATCCAGGCATCTCGGCCAGACCGATCAGGGCATCGAGCTTCTGGCGCTGGACCTGTTTGAAGGCCTCCGCGCCCTCGCCCTGCGCAATCCACTGGCGCAGCTGGATGACGTCTTGCAGACCGTAGGCGAGCCAGGCGTTGGCCGGTTCGCCATCGCGGCCCGCGCGCCCGGTTTCCTGATAATAGGCCTCTATCGACTTCGGCAGATTGAGGTGGGCGACGAAGCGAACGTCGGGTTTGTCGATGCCCATGCCGAAGGCGATCGTGGCGACGATGATGACGCCATCGTCGCTGAGGAACTTTTCCTGCGCACTCCGGCGCACCGCGGGATCGAGTCCGGCATGGTATGGGAACGCCTTGCGCCCCTTGGCAGACAGCCAGGCTGCAGTCTCCTCTACCGACTTGCGCGACAGGCAGTAGACGATGCCGGCGTCTGTCGAATGCTCCGACTCGATGAATTGCCATAGACGCTCGCGTGCGCTCATCGAACCCATCTCGGCGATCGTGTAGCGGATGTTGGGACGGTCGAAGCTCGCAACGAAGCGGCGCGAGTTCTCGAGCCGCAGTTCGGTCACGATCTCTTCGCGCGTGCGTTCGTCGGCGGTCGCCGTCAGCGCGAATTCGCGGCACAGCCGGGAAGTGGTCGGCAAGCAGCCGGAGTTGGCGGTACTCAGGGCGGAAGTCGTGGCCCCACTGCGAGACGCAATGCGCTTCGTCGATGGCGAACAGCGCGATATTGCAACGCTCGAGCAGGGCGAGGGTGCGATCCTGCACCAGTCTTTCCGGTGCGATGTAGACGAGGTCCAGTGCGCCGGCGACGAGCTGGCGCTCGATGGCCTGCTGCTCGGGAAACGTCTGGCTCGAATTCAGGAACGCGGCTGCTACGCCGGCTTCCTCGAGTGCGTCCACCTGATCCTGCATCAAGGCGATCAGTGGCGATATGACGATGCCGGTGCCGTTCCGAACAAGAGCCGGGATCTGGTAGCATAAAGACTTACCACCGCCCGTTGGCATCAGAGCCAGCACATCCTGGCCGGAGAGCAGTGTCTCGATGATGGCTTCCTGGTGCAGGCGGAAGCTTTTGTAGCCGAAGACATCCTCCAGAACGCGCTGCGCGCCCTGCATGGCGTCAGGCTCCAGCAGGCTGTGCTGTGCGGCGGGAGGCATGGGTTATCGAAATCCGAGATTTGATTGCGGGCTTTAACTCGGGACAGCTAGCGCGATTCCGGTCCGCCTCGCGCGTCTGATTCCGGATTTTCCTCGTAAACGTGTGGACTTGGGCGTTGCCGTCCGGCCCCGGCTCTGCAAATTGAGCACGTTTCGCGTAAAGTGTCTTTTGCCGGTCATACAAGTGACCTGGTGGGAAAGTTAGGCTAGGCACGTGGCGCCGCGACCGGGAGGAATGTCATGAAAAGCTTGTGCGCCTTGCTGGTTCTGGGCGCGATCTCTTTCTATGGCCTTTGGCCGGCGTATTCCGGATACGCCATAAAATCCGCGTTCGATGCCGAAGATCCGGCAGCGCTTGAGCGAAAGATTGATTTTCCCAGTGTCCGCGCGTCCCTGCGACCTGCTGTCTCGGCCGAAGTTGAGGCAGCGATGTCGGATTTGCTGAAGAAGGCCGGTCCCAACGGCGGAGCCTTGCTCGAGCAGGGCCGCGCGCAGGCGTTGCCCCAGATCGTGGACGCTGCCCTGGCGGCACTGGTCACGCCCGCGACCTTCATACGGATCTACTCGGATGGTCGCTCATTGAAGCAGGACATGGAAGCAATAGTGCGAGAGAAAGCTAGTACCCCTGAGGGGATCGGCGGAGTTCTCGGCGGCATTGCCGGCATTGATCCTGCCAAGACGGCGGAAACTCTGGTAAATCTCGAAAGGATCGCCCAGGACATGGGAATCGACACCGGCAGGGTGCTCGGCGGGCCGCTTGGCAAGCAGGAACCTGGCCCCGTCTCTGATGGCACGTCCGTTCCCGCAGCGTCACAGGTGGCGGGTGGCAGCGCAAAACCGAAGTACGGTCTTGGCAACATTAAGCGCGTGGGTTTTGACGGTCCGCTCGCAATTACGATCGGCGTCGCTCGAGATCAGGCCGCAGTGGACAGCGACCTCACCGTCCGAATGGGATTTGTTGACGGCGATTGGAGGCTCACGGGACTCGTGCCGCGGTACCGACGCCCGGAAATACATTAACGGTGCCGTGATAAAAAAGTGGCGCGGCCCGAACTTTCCCTGACTCCAAGGCAGAACATATATCTCGAAACGGGCTACACTGTCAGCATAAGTACGATAATCATCTTATGTGATCCATCGCGGCGCTCGATTTTCACAGAAACGTGACACGTTGCAAACGTTCCGTGTCGTCAAATTTTTACATCCTGTCCCACTCGCTAATTTTGTTTGTCTACGGAGAAACCGGCTTTCCGTTTCTGATTGGTGCGCTGCTATCGTTTTGCTCGACAGATTGCGGCCGGTCCGTCTCGAAAAAATGTGATCGGAATTGGAATCATATTTTTTGAGCGTTCCGATTGGTAAGGGCATGCCCGATCACCCATCTGCTTTATCGGCAAGCACACTGCCGTAAATAAGCTGCCCCGGCCGTCGCCAATGGCGTCGAGAAAAACAAACACCGAATGGGAACCAAAAAATGAACATGAACAAGATCAAGAGCAACATTGTCTACGTTGCCGCTGGCGTTCTGAGTGCCACCCTCGTGGCAGGCGCTGCGGAGGGGAACGTTCAGACTGGCAACATCGTCGAGATCGTGCAGACGGCCTCTGATTGCGAACTTCGCAAGATGCCCAAGGGTGTGCCGTATCTGCCGATGTGCATGTAACGTTCTGAGGTAGATGATGCCACCGGCGCGACGGCAACACGCTGAACTATTGCGGCGCTGGTGCCGGTCCTTCGGGGACAGCCCCAGGCGCTTTGCTTATGGAGCCCATCCGGTCATTGGAGGCCAGGAACGTCAGCCCGCCGAATACGATGGCAAACACCAGAGCAGTTGTCAGCGCATTCAGAAAGCGGTTGCTAAATGAGATGAAGTTGCCGATCAGGTCGACAAAGAACACCACGACTGCCGCAAGCAGAACGGGTTCGAGCCAGGAATAGTCGGTTGGTACAATCATGATCTGGTCCCCTGGTTGACTGGTCCCGGAGCCGCATCGCCCCGTGGCGGTGCCTACCGCATTTTAGCGGCGCTTTGATGAATCGCCCATGCCGTGACAAGGATTCAATGAAAAAGCGCCCCGGAAAGCTATTTCCGGGGCGCTTCATTTGTTGTGGCCTAGTGGTGAGGCTGAGCTTACATCATGTCGCCCATTCCGCCCATTCCGCCCATTCCGCCCGGCATGCCGCCGGCGGCTTCTTTCTTCGGACGATCCGCGACTGCGGCTTCCGTGGTGATCATGAGGCCGGCGATGGAGGCGGCGTCCTGCAGAGCGGTGCGCACGACCTTCGCCGGGTCGATGATGCCCTTCTCCAGCATGTCGCCGTACTCGTCGGCCTGGGCGTCGTAGCCATAGTTGCCGTTCTTGGATTCGAGCACCTTGCCGACGACGATCGAGCCTTCGACACCGGCGTTCTCGGCGATCTGGCGGATCGGTGCCTGCAGCGCGCGCTTGACGATCAGGATGCCGGCTTCCTGGTCATCGTTGCTGCCCTTGACGGAGATGGCAGCCGAAGCCTTCAGCAGCATCACGCCGCCGCCGGGAACAACGCCTTCTTCGACGGCCGCGCGGGTCGCGTTGAGCGCGTCGTCGACGCGATCCTTGCGCTCCTTGACCTCGATTTCGGTAGCGCCGCCGACCTTGATGACGGCAACGCCGCCGGCGAGCTTGGCGAGACGCTCCTGGAGCTTTTCCTTGTCATAGTCCGAGGTTGTCTCCTCGATCTGCGCTTTGATCTGGCCGACGCGGGATTCGATATCCTTCTTCTTGCCGGCGCCGTCGACGATCGTGGTGTCGTCCTTGGTGATGGTGACGCGCTTGGCGCGGCCCAGCATCTGCAGCGTGACATTCTCGAGCTTGATGCCGAGATCTTCCGAGATCGTCTGGCCGTTGGTCAGGACGGCGATGTCCTCCAGCATGGCCTTGCGGCGATCACCGAAGCCGGGAGCCTTGACGGCGGCAACTTTAAGTCCGCCGCGCAACTTGTTGACGACGAGGGTCGCGAGAGCCTCGCCTTCAACTTCCTCGGCGATGATGAGGAGGGGCTTGCCGGTCTGGACGACGGCTTCGAGCACCGGCAGGAGCTGCTGGAGACCCGACAGCTTCTTCTCGTGGATCAGAATGTAGGGATCATCGAGGTCGGCGATCATCTTTTCGGCGTTGGTGATAAAGTAGGGTGAGAGGTAGCCGCGGTCGAACTGCATGCCTTCGACGACGTCGAGATCGATCTGCTCTGCGCTCTTGCCTTCTTCGACCGTGATGACGCCTTCGTTGCCGACCTTCTGCATCGCCTCGGCGATCTTGTCGCCGATGATCTTTTCGCCGTTGGCCGAAATGGTGCCAACCTGGGCGATCTCGCCGCTGTTCTTGATCTTCTTGGCCTTCTTGCCGATTTCCTCGACGACCTGGGCGACGGCCTTGTCGATGCCGCGCTTCAGGTCCATCGGGTTCATACCGGCGGCAACCGACTTCAGGCCTTCGCGAACGATCGCCTGGGCGAGTACGGTCGCGGTGGTGGTGCCGTCGCCGGCAACGTCGTTTGTCTTGGAGGCGACTTCGCGCACCATCTGTGCGCCCATATTCTCGAACTTGTCTTCGAGTTCGATTTCCTTAGCGACGGTGACGCCGTCCTTGGTCGTGCGGGGAGCGCCGAAGCTCTTTTCGATGATGACATTGCGGCCTTTCGGTCCAAGGGTGACCTTGACGGCGTTGGCCAGAATGTCGACGCCGCGGAGCATGCGCTCGCGTGCATCGGCGGCAAATCTCACGTCTTTAGCAGCCATGTGGCTGAACTCCTGTTTGGGTTGGTCCCCGAGCGGGGCCGTTTAGCGAACGATGATTGGTGAAATCGAGCGGGTATCCCGGTCGCACGAACGTTACTTGTCGAGGACGCCCATGATGTCGCTTTCCTTCATGATCAGAAGATCCTGGCCATCGATCTTGACCTCGGTGCCAGACCACTTGCCGAACAGGACCTTGTCGCCCTTCTTCACATCGAGGGGGACGACCTTGCCGGTCTCGTCGCGGCCACCTGGGCCGACGGCGACGATCTCTCCCTGCTGGGGCTTCTCACCAGCGGTGTCGGGAATGATGATGCCGCCGGCCGACTTGGTCTCGGCGTCTGCGCGTTTGACGACCACGCGGTCGTGGAGGGGACGAAACTTCATGGAAACGAGCTCCGGGTTCTCGGTTGGCCGTGGCGGCTATGAAAGTGCCGGTCTCTGAAATCGAGCCGGAAAGAGCCGCCTGCGGGGTCGATTTCGACTGTTAGCAGTCACAAATGGTGAGTGCCAAAGTCACGCCGAGAGATAGGTGAGCCACCCCATGACTGTCAAGATGAGATAAGTGACCGGAGGTGACAGCACAGCCTGATTGCATACAACTTAGTTAATACAATTTTAGATTGAAAATCGTCGAAGCTTCTCCGCCAGTGAATATAATCTCGACAAACCCCAACCAGCCGAGCCGACGAATTGGCCTATGTGGCGGACATGATCCTCGAATTGAAAACAGATTGCCGACGCGGCCGGCGCCGCCTTCGGGCGGGGCCGCGATAACGGCCGCGGCGAACGAGGGCGGCGCCAACGTTGTTGGAGTAAGCGATGGCATACCATCCGTGCCTTGTCGTCGAGCGGCGCGATCGGCAGGGGAGCCTGCGCGAAGAAATCAGGTTGATCGAGCTTTGCCACCGATCTTCGGCTCCTCCCCCTTCATGAGCCGGAGAATGTTGGGCCTATGCCTCCAGAGCAGAAACCCCGTCATGATGAAGGCAAGGAGACCTTCTGCCCGGTCGCCCTGTGCGAAAAGTACCGTCGGCGTGATGGCGCTGGCAATGAGAGCCGAAAGAGACGAGTAGCGGGTCAGTACGGCGACGACCAGCCAGGTGGCGCAGAAGACGAGCGCCGCCGGCCAGAACACGCCGAGCAGCACGCCGATATAGGTCGCGACGCCCTTGCCGCCCTCGAACCCGAGCCAGACCGGGTACAAGTGGCCGAAAAACGCGCCGAGCCCCGCCAGCAATCCGGCCAGAATGGCAATGCCGTGCTCGCCTCCGACCTTGTGGGCGATCAAAACGGCGGCCGTACCCTTGAGCGCGTCGAGGACCAGCGTGAGCGCGGCAAGGCCGGTGTTGCCGGTGCGCAGGACATTCGTGGCGCCAATGTTGCCCGAGCCTATTTTGCGCACGTCGCCGTGACCTGCCGCGCGCGTCAGGATCAGGCCGAACGGAATGGAGCCGAGGAGGTAGCCAAAGGCCAGCGCCAAGAAAGCCGGCAGTGAAAACAGCGGGTCCATGCCTGATCCAATACAGCCGGCGGTTGGCGGACACGTTAGCGACAGACAGCTGGACGGGCAACGGTGGCAAGTGTCGATTGACCTCTCACGTACGCTCGACGCCTGCGTAGGTGAAGACCGTTTCACCGGCGACAAGCGTCCGCAGCACTCGTCCCTGGAGCTTTGCTTCGTCGAACGGTGTGTTCTTGCAGCGCGACTTGAGGAGGTCCTTATTGACGACCCAAGGCTCGTCGAGATCGATCATGGCGAGGTCTGCGGGTTCGCCCTTAGCCAGCCTTCCGCCGGGCACTCCGAAAAGTTTGGCGGGGTTGATGGTCATGGGGCGCAGCAGGGCCGGCAATTCGATTTCGCCTGAGTGATAGAGGCGCAATGCGACCGGCAACAGCGTTTCGATGCCGACGGCCCCGTCGGCGGCTTCCGCGAAAGGCCGCCGTTTCACTTCAGCGTCCTGCGGATCGTGGCTGGAGACGATCAGGTCGATCTCGCCGTCGATGAGGCCGCGCACCATGGCGCGTCGGTCTTCCTCGCGACGCAGGGGCGGTCGCACCTTAAGGAAGGTCCGGTACGAGCCGATGTCGATCTCGTTCAGGGTTAAGTGATTGATAGAAACGCCGCACGTCACGGACAGGCCTCGAGCCTTGGCGGCGCGCACTACTTCGAGGCTTTCCGCGCAGGTGATTGTGGCGGCGTGGTAGCGCCCGCCGGTCATCTCGACGAGGCGCACATCGCGCTCGAGCATGATCGTTTCGGCGACCTTGGAAATGCCGGGCAAACCAAGCCGGGTGGCCACCTCGCCGGAATTCATGGCGCCGCTGCCGGACAGGTAGGGGTCTTCGGTATGATGCACCACGAGCGCGCCGAAATCGCGGCCGTACAGCAGAACGTTCTTCATCACGCGCGTGTTGAAGACGCTCGACTTGCCGTTTGAAAAGGCCACCGCGCCGGCCCGCTGCAACAGGCCGATCTCCGTGATCTCTTCGCCCTTCAGGCCTCGCGTCATGGCAGCCATCGTGTGGACATGCACGATGGCGTTGTCGCGCGCCCGGCGCTGGATGAAGTCGACGAGGGCCACCTGATCGATGACCGGGTCGGTGTCGGGCATGACGATAATTGTCGTCACGCCGCCGGCCGCCGCCGCGTGGCTTGCGGTTTTCAGCGTCTCGCGATGCTCATATCCAGGTTCGCCAATGAATACCTGTGCGTCGATGAGGCCCGGGCATAACACCCGCCCCTTGCAATCGATGACGTCGGCGCCTTCGGGCGCGTTGCGCCGCAGATGAGGTCCCAGATCCGCGATCAGGTCGTCCTTGACGAGGAGGCCGCCCGGTTCGTCCCGGTTGGTCTCAGGATCTATCAAGCGAGCGTTGATGAAGACGGTCGCCGCCTTCGACTTCGCGGCGGAAGCGGGTTTGGTGCTCATTTTTGTTGCGCCGCTCATTTGGTGGGGAGGTTGGCGGCGAGCGCTTCGAGGACGGCCATGCGGACGGCAACTCCCATCTCGACCTGCTCGCGGATGACGCTGCGGGAATGGTCGGCGACCGTGGACGCGATTTCGACGCCCCGGTTCATGGGACCCGGATGCATGATCAGCGCGTCGGGCTTCGCCTTCTGCAGTTTCTCGTCGTCGAGCCCGAAGAAGTGGAAGTACTCCCGCTGCGACGGCACGTAGGACCCTTCCATGCGCTCGCGCTGGAGCCGCAGCATCATGACGATATCCACGCCTGCGATGCCCTTCCACATATCGGTGAAGACCTCCGCCCCGAGCCTTTCGGGATGAGCCGGCAGCAGCGTGGACGGCGCGACGATGCGCACGCGGGCGCCAAGCGTATTCAACACATCGATATTGGAGCGTGCGACGCGGCTGTGCAGGATGTCACCGCAGATGGCGACAGTCAGTCCTTCCACACGCCCCTTGGCGCGGCGGATAGTGAGCGAGTCGAGAAGGGCCTGGGTCGGATGCTGATGTGCGCCATCGCCGGCGTTGATGACCGAGCAATCGACCTTCTGGGACAACAACTCCACCGCACCGGCCGCGTGATGGCGCACCACGATCATGTCGGGGCGCATCGCGTTGAGGGTCATGGCCGTGTCGATCAGCGTCTCACCCTTGGTCACGGAGGACGTCGAAACGTTCATGTTCATGACGTCGGCTCCGAGCCGCTTGGCGGCAAGCTCGAAGGAGGACTGGGTGCGGGTCGAGGATTCGAAGAACAGGTTGATCAGCGTTCGTCCTCTCAGGACGTCACGCTTTTTGTCGATCTTCCTGTTCTGATCGGCATTGCGATCTGCGATATCCAGGAGAAAATTGATCTCTGGCGCCGTCAATCTCTCAGCCGAGAGAAGATGACGGTGTGGGAAGCTCGATTTCGGCTTCAGGGCGACGCTTGTCATTAAAGCGGTGTCTATACGCGCAACTGCCACGCATCGCAAGCCGCCGTCCACAGTCTCGTGCGAATTGGCACCTAATACCAATGTGCTAGCCTAAATGGTGCGTCGACAACGCAAAGGCGAGGTATGACCAACCGCTTTTCGACCCATGACGTCAGCAACCAGCCGCCGCCGTTCGAGGACCTCAACCTGTTCTCCAGCGATGTGGCTCTGATGGACGCTGTCCAGCGCGAAGGTGGGGGCGGCGGTACCCGCACCCTCATGGCGCAAGGCCTGCTCGCCGGTTCGGCGGATGCCTTCGAGCGCGGGCGCCTAGCCAACGTCAACATGCCCACGCTGCGCACACATGATCGGCAAGGCCGCCGGCTCGATATTGTCGAGTATCATCCCACCTATCACGAGCTGATGGAAACGAGCTTCGCCGAAGGACTGCACAGTTCGCTCTGGCTGCAAGCGGCTGGCGCGGGCGCGCCCGCCGTCCAACGCTCGGGCGCACACGTGGAGCGGGCTGCAGGCCTCTATTTGGCGGCGCAGGTGGACGCAGGCCATTGCTGTCCCATCACCATGACGAACGCCGCGGTGCCCGTTCTCCTGCACGAACCTGATTTGGCGAAAGTCTGGCTGCCCAAGATCCTCTCCAAGACGTACGACCGCCGCTTCGTTCCGATGGACGAAAAAGCGTCTGTGACGATCGGCATGGGGATGACGGAAAAGCAGGGCGGCACCGATGTGGGCGCCAACACCACCACGGCTGTCAGGGCAGGCGGAGGCGCGGCCCGGGTCTACCTCGTCACCGGCCACAAATGGTTCCTCTCCGCGCCGATGTCGGACGCCTTCCTGGTGCTGGCGCAGGCGCCGGGCGGCCTGTCGTGTTTTCTGCTCCCGCGATTTCTTCCCGACGGCAGCGTCAATGTGATCCAGCTGCAACGGCTGAAGGATAAGCTCGGCAACCGGTCCAATGCGTCGAGCGAGGCGGAGTTTCACGATGCTCACGCGGTGCTCATCGGCGAGGAAGGCCGAGGCGTTGCTCACATCATGGACATGGTGACGTACGCCCGTCTCGATTGCGCGGTTGCGTCCGCTAGCCTGATGCGGCTGGCGCTAGCACATGTGATCCATCATGCCGAGCACCGCGTCGTGGACAAGCGGCCGCTGATCGAGCACGCCCTCATGCGGCAGGTGCTCAGCGATCTGGCGCTCGATGTGGAAGCCGCCACGGCCTTGTCGTTCCGGCTCGCGCGCTCCTTCGATCGCGTCACGGATGCGCGTGCCGCCGCATGGCGCCGCCTGATGACGCCGGTGACGAAGTACTGGGTCTGCAAGATCGCCCCGGCCATGGTCGCGGAGGCGATGGAGTGCCTCGGCGGCAACGGCTACGTTGAGGAGGCGCCGCTGGCGCGCATCTATCGCGAGGTGCCGGTCAACGCGATCTGGGAGGGCTCAGGCAACGTCATGGCGCTGGATGTGCTGCGTGTTCTGCAGCGCGAACCTGATGTGGCCGAAACCGTGATGGAAGAATTGCGTAGTGCCGCCGGCGATGACCCGCATCTGAAAGCGGCGCATGCCAGACTGGAGGCGATACTGCACGAGCCGCGACTGCTCGACGCGCGCGGGCGAACTCTCGTCGAAAGTTTGGCGGTGCTCGCAGCGGGTACGATCATGCGCGCGCATGTGCCGGGGCCGCTCGCGGATGCCTTCATCGCGACCCGTCTCGGTCAACTCCCGCGGCAGACGTATGGGCAGGGGCTCGATTGGGCGGACAGCAAGTCCATCCTCGCTCGTGCCACGCCGAACAGAGCATAGCGGGCCGCACCCGGACGGCGCGGGCCCGCTTCGCTGCCGCTTATTTGCCCGAAACGCCCGGAGCGTCCTTCATCGCCTTGTCCGACAGGCTGCCGGAGTCGGGTTTCGCGGTCGGCATGGCGGTCATGCCGTCGCCGGTTACGCCCGGTGTATCCTTCATGGCCTTCTCCGACAGGCTGCCCGAGTCGGGCTTGGCGGTCGGCATCGCTGTCATCCCGGGGCCTGTGACGCCCGGTGAATCCTTCATGGCCTTTGCTGGGAGGTCGTCTGCGAACACGAGGGTACTTCCCGTGGCCAGTAAGGCCACGGCGAGAATGATCGACTTCATGATGAGCGTTCCTTTGATTCGACCCCGAAAAGGTCAATGGCGCGGATCGCGAGGCATACTCACGATAAGATCACGGACGTTGCGATAATCCCGCGTTCGCGATCATTCTGGATCTACGCGGCCCCGAACCGCGAGTTTCACGCTCAGGTCGAAGCGAGAGCTTTTTTTCGATCATGTGAATAGCCAGCTCGATACACCGCCGCGCCGCGCAAGATCGCAGATATCGAGATCCATGACCGCGAAGGCCGCTAGCGTCGGGTCGTCAGCCAGCCAGGGCGTGCCGTTTCTCGCCAGGCGGTAGGGCATCATGAGTTCGTTCCAGACGCCCAGGTCGAGCGGCCGGTCGGGGGGAGCAAGAAGCGGGATGCGCTTGAGATCCTTTTGCTGCGACATCCAGGCATGAGCGGCGAGCCAGACGTCGGCGTGAGCGCTCATGTTGTGGCGCGCCTTGAGCTGGTTGATGGCTAACACGCCCGTCTCGCGCGGATGCGGTCCGATCTCAAGAGTTGCGACGCGAACGCCATTCCGGCGGACGGAGAACAGGCGGCAGCGCTCTCGGGCCAGACGCTCGGCATACTGGTCCGCGCAGTTGTGCATGGCCTGGGCTTCCCCCAGAACGTCAACGTCGGAAAGAAGCGGCACGAATTTGTGCCCCAAGGCCTCGCCAGGTTTGAGCCAGGGATCGTCGAGCACGCCCTCCTTCAACTGAAGCACGAGGCGCACCCGGTTGAACCAGCTCTTTGCCGCGCACAGCGCCGTGTCGAAGCTCATCTCGGGACGCCACGGTACGACGATGAAATTGCGCGCCCGTGCGTCATCGGCGCCTGAGAACCATGCATAGGCGGCGAGGATCGCAAACAACCGCTCCTGGTTTGCGTCGTCGACGAACACACGCTGGCCTGCAAGCCAGAGCGCGAAATAGTCGTCCACTGCGCGTGAGGCAAATATCACCGAGCGCAGCCAGAAGGCGGCGTTGGCTTCGGCGGGCGGCAGGACGTTCACGATCCTCCGTGCGAAGAGTTCGGAGGAAGGAAGCTGATCCAGGCTGCCGCTAAATGCCTCGGGCGGCAGCCGCCGCAGCCACAGCGGAAGCTTCAGCTTTCGCGCAACATCCTTCAGCTGCGCGCCGGATTCGATCATTGCCAGTGCTGCGCGCCTATCCCTTGCACTGCCTTGCCGGGTTGCCAGCGCGAAGACGGCGCCGGGAAACACGGCGGCGAGATCGGCGAGGCGGGGGGAGGAAAAAACGAGCCGGCGCACGACAGCGCGCGCATTGGCCTGAAATCGCCCCACGAGTTCTTCGAGTTCGATCGTGAGGTTTACAGGCGAGCTGGCCGTGCGCGGCCGCGGATCACGCGTGACGCCTTCTGTCTTGAACTGTGTACGCATCGGCCAGTTGTCCCGGTTGCGGTGGGTTGCACAGCGGTCGCTTCCACCTTCGCCGATGCTCGAGTGTGTTTGAGCATTGAGGCGCGCATGCGACGAGTTTTCGTCGGAGGTGGGGTTGCGCCGCGATTGTTTCAATGATGAGGCGACGGGCGCGGGGGTCAACAACGCACTACCGGCGCATGCGATCCAGCGCGCCTTGCAGAATAATGGTGGCGGCTAGCTTGTCGATCACCTGAGCGCGCCGCGCCCGGCTTTGATCGGCTTCTATCAGCATACGCTCGGCGGCCGCCGTCGAAAGGCGCTCGTCCCAGAGCAGTACCGGATTGGGTGATACCCTGTTGAGGTTGCGCGCGAAAGCGCGCGTTGCCTGGGCGCGCGGTCCCTCGCTGCCGTCGAGATTTGCCGGCATTCCCAGAACGAAGCCGACCACCTCCTGTTCCCGTGTAAGGTCAAGTAGGCGGCTGATGTCTGCCGTGAACTTGGTGCGCCGGATGGTCTCCATCGGGGAGGCGATCGTTCTCGTTACGTCGGAGAGCGCCAGTCCCAGTGTCTTGGTGCCGGCATCGATGCCCATAAGCCGGCCCTTCGCGCCGAGCAGTTCCCGGAAGGCGATCGGATCGAACAGCGTTTGGCCGTGGGTTGCCGAGGGTTCTTCAGGCGGAGGCATTAGCCGTCGGGTCTCCTGCCGGCGGCGTGAGACCAGGTTCCAGCCGCGGAGCAGATGTCAGATCGCACTTCGCCGGGCCCTCTGCAACTTTTCGAGGTCAATCGACCACTGCCTGGATTGGCGCCGGGGATCTGGGGCAGTACGCAATGGATACAGCGTTGACAGTTGACAGCAGTGTGTGTGCATGGCCGAGGGTAATCCGGCTGCTGGCTGCATTTTCGCTGCAGGCACTGATTCTGTGGCCGCCTTGACAGGGCGAAAGCCCGCCTGGCGCGCGCCATGGTTGCGCCGGGGGCACGGGTATGGCTATGAAAACCGCGTCCGGCCTCGGGCCCGGCAATCCTTGGGGATTTTCATGCAGATCGACGAAGCCACCGTACGGCGTATAGCCCGCCTCGCGCGCATCGCGATAACCGAGGACGAGGCCAGGGACCTGCCGAAGGAACTTTCGGGTATTCTCGACTGGGTCGCCCAACTCGACGAGGTCGATACCTCCGCCGTCGAGCCGATGACCTGCGTGGCGGTCGTCAGCTTGAAAAAGCGCAAGGACGAAGTGACCGACGGTGAGATCGCCGACGAAATCATGCGCAACGCGCCGATGTCGGAGGATCATTTCTTTATTGTTCCCAAGGTCGTGGAATAGCGCCGCCACACCGTCCCAGATGCCGGAGGAGATATCATGTCGAAAATTTTTGTATTGCTCGCCGTGCTGCTTATCCTGACCGGCGTCGTCCTACTTGCCGCGCCCAAGCCCGGAGCGCCGGAGAGGCGCGGGCTGGCGCCCGAAGCGATCCCTGTGCCGACTGTGCTGATGCAGGCGCGCGATATCGCAGAGAAGGTAAATGCGCCGCTGTCAATCCTGTTCGGGATTATCAGCCTGTTCTATTCACGCCGCTCCTATCTCGTGAACAAGGAACGCGCTGATGCGGATAAATCTGGAAGGCAGGCCTGACGTGATCAACCTGCGTTGTGGTACCGGGAAGGGAATACGAACGTGGCCGATCTAATCGCCCTGACGCTCGCTGAGGCGCGCGACGGGCTCAAGAAAAAGACATTCTCGGCGACTGAGCTGACCAAGGCACATATTGCAGCGATCGAAGCCGGCAATCCGATGCTCAACGCCTATGTACTTGTAACGCCCGAACATGCGCTGGCGCAGGCCGCTGCCAGCGACAAGAAGTTGAGGGCTGGCGACGCGCGACCTCTCGAGGGGCTGCCGCTCGGCAACAAGGATCTGTTCTGCACCAAGGGCATCCGCACCACGGCATGCTCGAAGATCCTCGATGATTTCAAGCCGACGTATGAATTGACGGTCGGTTCGAACTTGTGGAACGCTGGCGCCGTCATGCTCGGCAAGCTCAACAACGATGAGTTCGCTATGGGTTCGTCAAACGAGACGAGCGCGTTCGGCCCCGTCATCTCGCCGTGGAGGCGCAACGGCAAGGATGGCAAGCCGACCGACGCCAAGCTCGTGCCGGGCGGCTCATCCGGCGGGTCGTCGGCGGCCGTCGCAGCAAACCTGTGTCTCGCCGCCACCGCCACCGATACGGGCGGATCGATCCGCCAGCCGGCGGCGCTGACCGGAACGGTCGGCATCAAGCCGACCTATGGGCGCTGCTCGCGTTGGGGCATCGTGGCGTTCGCCTCCTCGCTGGATCAGGCGGGGCCCATAGCCAAGACCGTGCGCGACTCCGCTATCATGCTCGGCCAGATGGCCGGCCATGATCCGAAGGATTCGACTTCGGTCGATGCGCCGGTACCCAATTACGAGGCTGCGTTGTCCAAGGGTATCAAGGGCCTCAGGGTCGGCGTGCCGAAGGAGTACCGCGTCGAGGGCATGTCGAAGGAGATCGAGGCGCTGTGGCAGCGGGGGATCGACTGGTTGAAGTCGGCCGGCGCCACGATCCACGAGATCAGCCTGCCGCATACGAAGTACGCGCTGCCCGCCTATTACATCGTTGCGCCCGCTGAATGTTCATCGAACCTCGCGCGCTATGACGGCGTGCGCTACGGAATGCGCGTCCCCGGCCGCGATATTGTCGACATGTATTCGCAGACGCGCGCGGCCGGCTTCGGCAAGGAAGTGCGCCGCCGCGTGATGATCGGTACCTACGTGCTCTCTGCCGGCTACTATGATGCCTATTACCTGAAGGCGCAGAAGGTCCGCACGCTCATCAAGCGTGATTTTGACGAAGCCTGGAACAAGGTCGACGTGGTTCTGACGCCGACGACGCCTTCTCCGGCGTTCGCGCTCGGTGAGAAATCCGGCGATCCGCTGGCGATGTACTTGGAAGACATCTTCACCGTTACAGTCAACATGGCGGGCCTGCCTGGCATGTCGGTACCGGCGGGAATTTCCAGCGAAGGCACGCCGCTTGGGCTGCAGCTGATAGGCAAGCCATTCGACGAGGAAACGCTGTTCCGCACCGGACAGGCTATTGAAGATGCAGCTGGGCGATTCGCCGTTGATACGGCTTGGTGGAACTCCGCCGAGGAACGCGCAGCCGGGGGGAAGAAGTGATGGATCCGAAACGTCCCTGGGAATGTGCGGATATGGGACAGGTCCGCTCCGAAATCGACCGCATCGATGCCCAGCTTGTCGACCTCATTGCCGAACGCTTCGGCTATGTCGATCGCGCCTGGCAACTGAAACTCAAGTCGGCCGAGAGCGCCGTCGTGCCCTGGCGCATCCAGCAGGTCATCGACAAGGTGCGCGCGCGGGCGTCCGATAAGGGCCTGCCTCCGGAAATGGTCGACATGGTCGGGGCCCAGTGGCGCAACATGATCGGCTGGTTCGTCCAGTACGAGGAAGAAAAGCTGCGCAAAGAGACGGACGGCAATGGCAACGGCACGCCGTCATGATCTCAATCAATCCGTTCGATCCCGTGACCCTAGTGCTGATCGCGGTATTGAATCCGGCGACCATCATTATCGCGTTCATGATGGGCCGCCGCGCCGACCAATGGCAGAAGCTGCCGGTCGCAGCGTTTGCTGCCGCACTCGGCGGATTCCTGCTCTATTACGCGGCGGCATTCGTCGGCATCTTTCAGGTGCACGCCGTCGGCGGGGAAGCCGGCATCGTGATGATGCAGTTCGTGCTCGGCTTTATCTGGGCGCTCGTCTCATATTATTACTTTCACATACGGTCGGCGTGAATCCGGCGCATCCGGATCAACGATCCTAATAATTGCAGCTGCGAACAGCCCGAATGGACTCCGTTTCTTTCACGGAGATGCGGGGGCAACATCAAGCGGCTACAAGCGGCTACTGGGTGAGTGCCGGCTTGGTGAGTTCGGCTTCGACGGCCGCTATGACGTCCTTGGAGTCGGGGGCTGCGCCCGAGAAGAAAGACTGCACCAGCTTGCCGTCGCGCCCGACGATGTATTTGTGGAAGTTCCAGCCCGGCTCAGCCTTCTCGCAGAGCGCTGATTTCGCCCACTGATAGAATGGATGCGCGCCGTCGCCCTTGACGACAAATTTGTGCGTCAGGGGGAACGTGATGCCGAACGCGCCTTCGCAGAAGTCCTTGATCTTGTCGTCGCTGCCCGGCTCCTGCCCGCCGAAATCGTTGGATGGGACGCCGATGACCACGAAGCCCTGCGGCTCGTATTTGTCATACAGCGCCTGCAGCCCCTTGTACTGCTGGGTGAAGCCGCAGAACGAGGCGGTATTGACCACCATCAGGACCTTGCCCTTGAAGTTCGACAGCGGCATCGGCCTGCCGTCGATCGAGGTGAAAGAAAAGTCGTAGGCGCTACCCATCCGGTCGGATCCTGCTTTGACGCTTGCCGGAACCACTGCAAGCAGGGCGAGGGAGAACATTTTGGCGGCAAGCGAGCACATGGCTTACGTCCTATTTTCCGGCTGTCAGTCGGCTTTAACGACAATCGGGGGCGGCAGGATCATCGAACCGGCCCCGATTTGCTGCTGGACGCCATTGCAGCCCGCCGGGGTGTCGGCTAACCAAAGCCCGTTACAGGGAGATACCGATGCAGGACGAGACGAGCGCTGGCAAGATGAAGTGCCTTATTCCGGGCGCCACGGGCGACTGGGAAGTCATCGTTGGCCTGGAGGTACACGCTCAGGTAGCCTCGCGCTCGAAGCTCTTTTCCGGCGCTTCGACGGCCTTCGGTGGCAATCCCAACAGCCACGTGTCTCTGGTCGACGCGGCCATGCCCGGCGTGCTGCCCGTCATCAACGAGGAATGCGTGGCGCAGGCGATCCGCACCGGTCTTGGGCTCAAGGCCGAGATCAACTTGAAAAGCGTCTTCGATCGCAAGAATTACTTCTATCCCGACCTGCCCCAGGGCTATCAGATCAGCCAGTACAAGCAGCCGGTTGTCGGTGAGGGTGAGATCGAGATCGACCTCGATGGGGAAACCAAGCGCGTCGGTATCGAGCGGCTTCATCTGGAACAGGACGCCGGCAAATCGATCCACGACCAGCACCCAGACTATTCCTACGTCGATCTCAACCGCTCGGGCGTGGCGCTGATGGAGATCGTGTCGAAGCCCGACATGCGCTCGGCAAAGGAAGCGCAGGCCTACGTGATCAAGTTGCGCACGATCCTGCGCTATCTCGGCACGTCGGACGCCGACATGGAGAAGGGCAACCTGCGCGCCGACGTCAATGTGTCCGTGCGCAAGCCCGGCGACAAGCTCGGCACGCGCTGCGAAATCAAAAACGTAAACTCCATCCGCTTCATCGGGCAGGCGATCGAGGTCGAGGCGCGCCGCCAGATCGACATCATCGAGGACGGCGGCAAGATCGATCAGGAGACGCGGCTGTTCGACCCTGGCAGGGGCGAGACGCGCTCGATGCGCTCCAAGGAGGAGGCCCACGATTATCGCTACTTCCCCGATCCCGACCTGCTGCCGCTGGAGTTCACGCACGACTATGTCGACAAGTTGAAGAAAGGTCTCCCCGAACTTCCCGATGAGAAGAAGGCGCGCTTCGTCAAGCAGTACGGCCTTTCCGGCTATGATGCGGGCGTACTCGTGGCCGAGCGCGAGAGTGCCGATTACTTCGAGGCGGTCGCCAAGGGCCACGATGGTAAGCTCGCGGCGAACTGGGTCATCAACGAACTGTTCGGACGGCTCAACAAGGAAGGGCTCGACATCACCCGCTCGCCCCTGTCGGCGGCCCAGCTCGGCGGTCTCGTCGAACTCATCGCGACGGGTGTCATCTCGGGCAAGATTGCCAAGGACCTGTTCGAGATCCTGTGGACCGAGGGCGGCGATCCGGTGGCGATCGTCGAAGCGCGCGGCATGAAGCAGGTGACGGACGTCGGCGCCATCGAGAAGGCGGTCAACGAGATCATTGCCGCCAACCCCGAGAAGGCCGAGCAGGCGAAGGCCAAGCCGAACCTCGTCGGCTGGTTCATCGGTCAGGCGATGAAGGCGTCAGGCGGCAAGGCCAATCCGGCAGCCGTCAACGAGGTCCTGAAACGGAAGCTCGGGATAGAGTGACGAGCGCGATCGCTCCCGTCACGGGGCTGCTGTCCCTTGGCAGTGAAGGAAAACTTCAGGCTTTTGCAGAATGGGCCTTGCCGGCCAGCTTCTTCAGCCGCTTGCGAACTCCGGCGGTGTTGCCCTGGATGCGCGTGACCTTGGTGCGGGGGATGGCGCGACGCGCCTTCTTCTTCTGCGTCTCGATCTTGCGCGGATGGCGTGCAGTCATGGCACAGTCCTTCAAGGTTTGGTGCGCCGGCCCGGCGGAACGCCAATGGCGGCTGAAAAGCGAGCGCTTCGTCTAGGCGATCCGGCCCGTGCTGGCAAGCGGCCTATTTGAACGCCATCAGTAAACCGAAGCCCGGCGCCAGAAACGCACCGGACCAGGCAAGGCAGGAAACCGCGCTTGCGGGTAAAAAAGCCGGCCAGCGCATGCGCGCGGCCCCTGCCACGACGGGGATGAACGCCCTGATAGGGCCCAGGAATTTCGATCCGATAATACCGATGGCGCCCCACCGCAGAAACACAAGCCGGGTTCTCGTCAGCCACATCGGCTGATCGGAAAATGGCCACATGCGCGCGACATTCGACTTGTAATGGCGGCCTGCGGCAAATGACGCCGTGTCGCCAAGAAAGGCCCCGGCTGCCGCGGCGATCCAAACGGTCCAGAACTCGCCGCCGGTCGCCTGCTGCACGGCCCCCAGCCCGAGCAGAATGGCGGATGATGGGATAAACCACGAAAGAACGACGATGCTTTCCGCAAAGCCCAAACCGAACGCGATTGGCGCCAAAAGCTCCGAGTTTGGCGTCGCAAGCGCCAGGATCCAGTCCTCTAGACCGGTGAGGAAGTCCCAACTCATCGGCTGAAAGTGCCCCGAATGTCCGTGCGGCTAACCCGGCGAGCAGGCATCGACGTAGCCACGTGGGGGTATGCGGAAGATTTGTCGAGAGGTTTCCAGACTGTGCTAGGTAAAGCCACACTTGGCTGTCACAGTGCTGCAACATTGCCGGGCTAGCGCCTGTCGGCATGTTTGGACGGCGGAATGATATGCGGGGAACTGAATGACCGGTACTGTCGAGGCCGTAAACACATCCGCGGCCCAGAACGGCGGCCTTGGTGGAAATCAACTCCTGCACAGCGCCGTTCACCGGCACTACGCGGCCAGTCGCAAGGGCATACAGGAACGACTGTTCACTTTTGCTTTTTCCGGCCTCGTTTATCCGCAGATCTGGGAAGATCCGGTCATCGACCTCGAGGCCCTACAACTCAAGCCTGGCGAACATCTGGTCGGCATCGCATCCGGCGGTTGCAACCTCCTCAGCTACGTCGCCTGCGCCGACGTCAATGTTACGGGGCTCGACCTCAACACGGCTCACGTCGCGCTCAATAAACTGAAAGTCGCCGCGGTCGAGCGACTTCCCGATTACGCGACCTTCCATCGATTTTTCGCCGAGGCCGACGCGCGTGACAACGTCGTCGCCTATGAGATCTTCGTTGCCCCGCACCTCGACAAGACCACCCAGTCCTATTGGCAGGGTCGCGACCGCTTCGGCCGCCGCCGCATCGGATACTTCCAGCGCAACATCTATCGGCGTGGCCTTCTCGGAAACTTCATTTCGGCCGGCCACCTGCTCGCGCGTGCCCACGGCCGCAATCCACGCAATATCCTGAAGGCGAAGTCGCTCGCCGAGCAGCGCCAGATCTACGAGACGGAATTGAAGCCGCTGTTCGAGAAGCGTCACATCCGTTGGCTGACGAACAATCCCGCCGCACTGTTCGGCCTTGGCATCCCGCCGTCGCAGTTCCAGGCCCTGAAGGGCAACGAAGAGAACATGGCGGATGTGCTGAAGGCGCGGCTGGAGCGACTCGCCTGCGGCTTCGACCTGTCGGGCAACTATTTCGCATGGCAGGCATTCGGCCGCCGCTATTCCAGCGGTGGCAGCGGCCCGCTGCCCCCCTACCTGGAACGCAAGAACTACGACACCCTGCGCCAGCGCATCGGCAACGTCGAGATCGTGCATGCCTCGTTCACAGAGCATCTGTCACATCTGCCGGCCACCTCGCGCGACGCCTACGTGCTGCTCGATGCACAGGACTGGATGACTGACGCGCAACTGACTGCCCTGTGGAGCGAGATCGCACGCACGGCGCGTCCCGGCGCCCGCGTGATCTTCCGTACGGCGGGAGAAGAGACGATCCTTCCGGGCCGCATCCCGGACGAGATCCTGTCGCGCTTCTCCTACGATCGCGACGTGTGCCGCGCATGGACAGAGAGAGATCGGTCTTCGATCTATGGCGGCTTCCACCTTTACACGGTGCCGGCGTGACGGAGGCGGGCTTGGGCAGTCCTGGCGCGGATCATCGCGCACACATGGACGGCATCTACCGCTACCAGCGGTACATCTATGACGTATCTCGAAAATACTATCTGCTCGGCCGCGATCGCATGCTTGAGGGACTCGCGCCTCCCAAAGACGGCACAGTGCTCGAGGTCGGTTGCGGCACCGGGCGCAATCTCGTGCTGACGGCAGCGCGCTATCCCGACGCTAGGCTTTATGGTTTCGATATCTCCTCGATGATGCTGGAGACCGCGCACAAAGCGGTCGTCCGTGCCGGCATCGACGATCGCGTGAAACTGGCCGAGGCGGATGCGTCCGACTTCTCGGCGCAGGCGCTTTTTGGTGTCGCGAGCTTCGACCGCGTCTTCATTTCCTACGCCGTCTCGATGATTCCGCCGTGGGAGGCGGCGGTGCGTTGCGCCTTGGCAGCGGTAGCCCCGGGAGGTTCGCTTCACGTCGTAGATTTCGGCGGGCAGGGGGATTTGCCGCGATGGTTTCGCGCTGGCCTTCGCAATTGGCTGGACCGCTTCTCCGTGACGCCACGCGATGATCTTGAAGCCGTGCTGCGCAAGCTCGCCCGGGAAGCAGGGGCCAGGCTGCAGTTCGCGCGTCTCTATCGCGATTACGCAAAGCTGGCCGTTCTCGAAAAACCGGTGTTGCCCCTCACGCCCCCATGATCGCGCCGACGATGAAACGTGGTGACAGAAGAACGGCAGCCCACACTGCGGCCGAAACCGCGCTGACTACCAGGTAGGCAAGAAGTGGCGTTTGCGCCGCGCCGAGCGCCGCCGGGGCGAACCCCCTCAGCGTCGTGTGGAATTTCGAAAACAGCAAACCGATGGTGCCGTATCGGGCCGTGTAGGCGCGCGCTTTATCGGCGGAACTCCGGGCTCCAGCTGTTCGGCCAGATGTTCTGGAAATCGTCGGGCCGCCGGCGGCCGCTGATGTAGCCATAGATGTCGCCGGCGAATGCGCCGGCCGCGCCGGCGGCAAGCACGAGCACGGGGTCGCCGTCCGCGTAGATTTCAATGGCGCCGAGCGCGATGAACAGGATCAGCGTCGGCACCGCAAGCAGCGGCATCGGCAGGCTGTTGAGGAAGCCCGCCAGGAACATCAGCGCCAGCGTCAGCGCCTGATGATCATGAATGAAGACCAGCACTTCCTCGCGGAAGGTGACGAGGAAGAACGCCGGAGCGATCACGCCGGCAGCCCAGATGAAGGCGCTGATGATGTTGGCGACCTGGAACGGCAGCAGGGGCATCTGGAACATACCGGCGACAACCGGGATCACGGCGCGCACAGGGCCGAAGAAATGGCCGAAGAACACGCCCCAGGCGCCGTACTTCTCAAAGAAGTTCTTGCCGTGCGGGATGAGGTCGGGATGCGACGAGAAAGGCCAGATGCCGGCGATGTTGTCCTTGAACCGAAGCCCGATCAGATAAGAGATCCAGTAGCCGATCGTCCCGCCGAGCGTCGCTGCGAGGATCGACGGCCAGAGTACGGCGATGTCGGCGCCGCTGGCCGCAAGGAGTGCCGAGATGCCGACGAGAATGGCGGTGCCTGGCCAGATCAACGACAGGAATGCGAACGACTCGCCGAAAGCAACCATGAAGGCAATCGGGGCGGCGAGGTTTTCGTGTTCCTTCACGAAGGCGACGATGGCGTTGACGATCTCGTGGACCATTCAGCGGCGTTCCTTGGCAGCGGGGCTTCGACAGAGAAATCGAGGCGGCCCGCGCTGCATGAATTAGCGGCACCGTTCCTCAAGCTTCGTCAACGATCAAATAGGGGGGGGGAGCGGGCCGTCAACCCTTCTTGCATCGCCGGTTGTATTCGGAGTTGAGTTCACGGCCGATTTCGCCGGCCAGCATTTTGCTGCGGGAGACCTGCGCGGGTGTCAGCAGATTGCCGGCACTTTTCAGTGACGCAGGGGCTGCTTCGGCCTCGCGGCGGCCATGTGCGAGTTCGTCGCAAGACAACTCCTTCTTTTTCGTCTTGAAGGCAAACAGCCGCACGCCCGATGCGTATGCCTCGGGCGTTGCCGGTTCCTTGATCCACGAGTGGTCGCCATCGTTGACGAGCGATCGCAGGGTCGCCTGCCGTTTGCTGATGCAGTCGACGCTGTCGTCGACGCAGACGAGCCCCGCACGCGACTCCGGGATGGAGGCATTATTGGCCGCGCAGCCGGACAAGCCGGTTGCCACAGCGACTGCTGCCGGCATCCAGCTTCTAGTGCAGCAGCGCACCATTGGTTGTTCCTCGTCCGACCATTACTCTCAGCGGGCGGAGTACGGGTGGCGCGTGGCAGCGTCAAGGCAAGCGTTGCATACTGCCGAATGCCGTGGAAAAACAATGCCTGGCTGCCGCACTCCGCAGGCGGCCGATGTGTTGGAGGGGGAAATGGCGCGAGCGATTCGGATTCATCGCCACGGTGGTCCGGAAGTTCTCCAGTGGGAGGAGTTGCCTTCCGTGATGCCGGGGCGCGGACAGATACTCCTTCGCCAGCGTGCGGCCGGTCTCAACTACATCGACGTCTATCAGCGCTCCGGTCTTTACAAGCTGGCGGCGATGCCGGCCGTGCTCGGCATGGAGGGAGCCGGGGAAGTTGTCGGCGTCGGTGACGGTGTCAGCCAGTTCGCGCCCGGCGATCGCGTTGCCTACGGCACCGAGCCGGGCGGCTACGCCGAGGAGCGCGTGATTTCTGCCGATCGCGTGGTGCCTCTGCCTGCGGCGATTGCGTTCGAAACGGCTGCCGCCATGATGTTGCAGGGCATGACCGTTCGCTATCTCCTGCGTGAAACCTGCAAGGTGGACCCGGGAACCGTCGTGCTGTTTCATGCCGCCGCCGGTGGCGTGGGCCTCATCGCCTGCCAGTGGGCGCGTGCGCTGGGCGCGACACTCATCGGCACTGTCGGCTCGCCCGAGAAGGCGGAACTGGCCAGGTCCCATGGCGCCGCGCACGTCATCGACTACCGCACCGAGGATTTCGTGGCGCGTGTGCGCGATATTACGGATGGGAAAGGTTGCGACGTCGTCTACGATTCTATCGGAAAGGATACGTTCCCCGGCTCACTGGATTGTCTGAAGCCCAAGGGATTGTGGGTCAGTTTCGGCAATGCTTCGGGCCCGGTCCCGCTGTTCGATCTTACGGCACTCAAGGGTTCTCTGTTCGCGACGCGGCCATCGTTGATGGCCTACACCGCGACGACATCGGATCTGCGGGCCAATGCCGCCGAGCTGTTCGAGATGGTGCTTTCGGGCGCCGTCCGCGTCCCGGTCAACCAAACCTATCCTTTGGCCGAAGCGCGGCGCGCGCACGAGGATCTCGAAGCGCGCCGTACCACCGGGTCCACCATCTTCAAGATTTAAGCGGAGCGACCACGTGGCTGCCAAGCGTGCGCCCATCGATCTCTACTTCTGGCCGACCCCCAACGGGCAAAAGGTCTCGATCATGCTCGAGGAGTGCGGTTTGCCCTACGTCGTCAAGCCGGTCGACATAGGACGCGGACAGCAGTTCGATCCCGCCTTTCTTGGCATTTCGCCAAACAACAGGATGCCGGCGATTGTCGATCCGAAAGGGCCGGTCGGTGCGCCGGTATCGATCTTCGAATCCGGCGCCATCCTGCAGTATCTTGGCCGGCACGCGCGCAAATTTTATCCGTCTGACGAGCGCACGCGCATCGAGGTCGACCAATGGCTGTTCTGGCAGGTGGCGGGGCTTGGTCCCATGGCCGGCCAGTGCCATCATTTTCGCAATTACGCTCCGGAAAAGATCCAGTACGGCATCGACCGCTATACCAACGAGGTGAGCCGTCTCTACGGCGTCATGGACAAGCGGCTTGCAGGACGTGACTACCTCGCTGGCGACTACTCCATCGCCGATATCGCATGCTACCCGTGGACCCGATTGTGGAAGGACCAGGGGCAGGACATCGACACGTTCGCCAACGTCAAGGCCTGGCTCAAGAGACTGGGTCAGCGCGAGGCGGTGATCCGCGGCATGGCGGTAGGCAAGGATTTTTCAACGACCAACCTGGCGACCGACAAGGACGCGCAGAAGATCCTGTTTGGTCAAAAGGCACGCTGATCCGAGCGGGGAGGCGTGACGGCGAAAAGCGGCTTCAAGACCGCCGAACGGCATTTTGGAAGCATGGTTAGCCGCGGGTTTCCCAATCCGTTAATCGGCGATTTCCCTGCGTACCGGCGTGGAAAGATTGCGCCGGAATGGATCGCGCGATGTGCAAATCATTCATCGATATTGCAATGAAATTAACGCTTTTCTGATCGGGAATTTACGAGTTTTCATCTTGATGCTGACATCGTTACCAACGTTCGAGCTGCATCGATAAAGCAGCCGGAGGTGCGGACTGGTAGTAAGAGGCGACAAGCCCGCTCAGGCCTGCACGGTTGGCCAATGGATTTTGGAGTGCGTCATGGCGCGGACGGATTTTTCCACGCGGGATGTTGTAGAAGTTGCAGCTCAGGGCGGAGCGCCCGATGCGCTGTTCGAGTTGGGTCTGATGTACAGTTCTGGCCGTGATGTCGGGGTCGATCTGATTCAGGCTCACAAGTGGTTCAACCTGGCAGCGATGCGCGGCAATGAAGAAGCCAAAAGGTATCGTCTCGAAATCTCAAGTGAGATGTCCAAGGCCGAAATCGCCGACGCGCAGCGCCAGGCGCGGCAGTGGATGTCCGTGCACTGATCGAAGCCGCCACGAGCCCCCTAGCAGTCAGTGAACCAGGACGTGATGCAATGCCACGTTCCCTTGGCGGCCTTGCCGACGCTTTCGCCTGCTGAGCCGATTTTCTCGCCGGCCTTTTCTGCCGTACCCGTTACGGCTTCGCCAGCCTTCTTCAGGCTTTCCTGCGAGGACTTGACGGTGTCCTTCGCAAACTCCTCGACGGTCTTGGGCACTTTCGGTTTTTCGGCCTCCGACACCGCGGGTTTTGCGGTTGGCGGACCGGCGGGGGGCGCAACCGCATCGACTGGCAGTGCGGGGGGAGGCGCCATCGCCAGTGGCGCCAGGATGCGTTCTGGTCCGTCGCAGCCCACCGTAGAGAAACGCTCCACGCTGCACGTCTCGTGACGGCCTTGGGTCGCCAGTTCCTTGATGCAGCGCATCTGGCTGCGCGGGTCTGCGGGCGCCGATCTCGATTCACCCTCGATCGCACAGCGGTAGGTGGCGGGTGGACCGGAGCACACGACGCAATACTCCCCCGCCTTCGCCGCGCCATGGATGGCGCCCGCGAAAAAAATAGCAATCAGATGTCTCGCGATCATGGTCTGCCCTACTTTTGCGTTTCTGGGACGGTGGTGCGTCAGGAAATCTTGGGATCAAACGGGCTTTCTGCATCGACCCGGAGGCAGTCTTAGCGGGTCGCAAGCCGGGACGCGACAACATAGATCAAGCCACATAGTGGTCGGCTTGCAATCGGGGGGGACCGCACGTATAGGGGTGCTTCGCCGAATATGGAGACGTGGCCGAGTGGCTGAAGGCGGCGCTTTGCTAAAGCGTTATACGGGTAACACTGTATCGAGGGTTCGAATCCCTCCGTCTCCGCCACCATCATGCCGCCGTTACGGGCCCGCGAAACTTTTCGGCGGAGCCGGGCACCAGCTCGAGTATCAACAGACGGGACGGATCGACGGGTCCGGGCAGGGTGATCTGCCCCGCCGGAACCGGCTTGAAGCCGAAGCGTCCATAGTACGGCAGGTCGCCGACCAGAATGACGGCCTGCTCGCCTGCGGATTTGGCTGCCGACAGCGCTTCCGCTGTCAACTGACGCCCGTAACCCTGGCCGGCGAAATCCGGATGCACTACGAGCGGTCCAAGCAGAAGCGCACGTTGCTCGCCCCCAATTGTGATGTCCGTCAGTCGCACGGCGGCGATCGGACGATCGCCCAGCAACGCGATACGGCAATAGGGCGTGCAGCCAAGACCAGCCACGCGCTTACTCTCGCGCACGCGATAGGCCGTCCGCACGAACCTGCCAGGTCCGAACACCTCGGCATGCAGGCGAGAAATGGCTGCCAGGTCACTTGAGCGTACGAAGCGCGTTACGATGTGCTGGGACACGAGGCTTGGGTCTTTTACGATCTGGGGCGAAGCATATGGGCCGTGCGCCTGTTCAGGTGCTCTGGCTCTAGCGTAAGCTGCCCGTCAGGAGAAGGGGCGGAGGTGGAGTTACCACACGCGCGATGGCGTCGTACCGCCGAGGATCTCGGAAATCCTTCGCAGAGTGGGCAAGTTCGTATCGGGCGGAAGTGCTTCGCGGTCGAAGAAGCCCTGCTCGGCGATTTCGTGATTGGGGGGCGGCACTTGCGGCTGCTGCCAGCGCCGGACTACGAAGAGCGCAATGTGGTCGCCGGGGAAAAGCTCGAAGTTGGCATACAAGCCGAACAGCTCGGCCTCGTCCTCGCCGACGTGAACGCCTGCTTCCTCGCGGAGCTCCCGTACCATTGCGGTGACCGCCAGTTCTCCTTTCTCGACGCCGCCGCCGGGAAAATGCCAACCGGGCCGGTAGGTGTGGCGGATGAGAAGAACCTTGTTTTCCGGGCCAAGAACGACAGCTTGGGCCCCGAGGGTGATGCTGCGCGTCATCCGCCAGTAGTGCTGGAGCGCTTTCGTGACCAACTTCTGCACGGGCATGCGGTAACCCTGTCAGCTTCCGCTCGACGGATGGCACTTCGGTCTGTTCGGGTAGGTTTGCAATATGCGCCAGGTATCGCATGCTAACCTTGCGATCTGTAAAATCTGGCTGAATATCGTGACCGCTCAGTTTCTTCTTGCCCACATTTCCGATGTTCATCTGACGCCGCTGGCGGGGTTGCATCCGCGCTACTGGAACATGAAGCGTGGCCTCGGTCTCATAAATTGGCAGCGCAGCCGCCGGCATATCCATCGCGCCGATGTCGCGGACCGTATCGTTGCCGACATGCTCTCGCATCGTCCCGATCACATCGCGGTCACCGGCGATATCGCGAATATCGGATTGCCTTCCGAGTACGAGGTCGCGCTCGCCTGGCTACAGTCCCTTGGCCCTCCGGATCGAAGTTCTCGGTGGTTCCGGGCAATCACGACAACTATACGCGGCTTTCCGGGCCTTCATGTCTCGACCTCTGGTCTGACTTTATGGTGTCGGATGATTTCGGCTCCAGCCTTCTCGGGCGCGGCAAGGATCGCTTCCCCTACGTGCGCCGCGTCGGGCCGCTTGTGCTCATCGGGCTGAATTCCGCCGTCCCAACGCCACCCTTCGTCGCTTCGGGTCGCTTGGGACTGTCTCAAATCGACGCCCTAAAGGCGGTTCTCGAAGAGCTCAAAGGTTCCGGCCGGCTTCGCGTGGTGCTCATTCATCATCCGCCGCTTCCGAGACAGGCGCCCCGCCGGCGAGCCCTGGAGGATGCGGCTGAACTGGAACGCGTGCTTCTCTCCCAAGGCGCCGAGATCGTGCTTCACGGACATAATCATCGCGATACGCTGACCTGGCGTCACTGGTCCGGTGGCGACATACCGGTGATCGGCGTCGCCTCGGGGTCGGCGTCGCGCGTGAACAAGTTGGAACCCGCTGCGCGGTACAACTTGATCAGGGTCGATCTGGCCGACGGCCGGCCACGCATCCATTGCGTTTCGCGCGGTGTCGCTCCTGACGGGACAAGCATCGTCGAAACCGCACGATCCGAACTGACCTATGATGGCGTCAAGAGGCTGACTTAGAACGGCGCGAGGTCCGGCCCGGAGTACTGGCGTTCCGGTTTCTTTGCGGTTGCGGTACCCGCCGGGCGATCCTTTCGCGCGACGCGCGGCTTCAGCTTGGCGGCTTGTGGCTTGATGGGCGTGGGCGCCAATGTCTCGGGAGGGGTGGTCGCCTCTTTCGGCCCCGCCGTCGCCGTATCTCCGAGCGATCCGGTTGCACCGGAGGGCGTCGTCGTCGCGATCCGAGCCGCCGCCACGTTGCCGGTCTTGGTCTTGGAATTCGATTGCAGGATGGCGAGACGTTCGCGTGCTTCCTGCGCATCACGTTCCGCTGCATCCCGCGCCGATTGCTCACTAGCAAGCCGCGACCGGATTTCCCGGGCCGCCGCTTCGGCGGCAAGCCGCGCAGTGCGCTCGCGGGTTATCTCCTGCGAAGCGGTGTCGCGCGCCATGTTCGCGGCGGCTTCGGCGAGTTCGCGTGAGCGCTGTTCACGGGCCAGAAGTTCACGAACGGCGACCGTCTGATTTTCCGCTGCTGCCTTGGCGCGGATCGCTGCCCGAAGAGTTGGGTTGGCGCGTTGCGAGTTGAGCGCGACCAGGAAGCTCTGGTCGACGAAGGTTCCCCAGACGGCGACTGAACCTGCCGCAACCAGGGCGAGTGAAGCCAGCATCGCCGACAGCGACATGGATCTGGCCCTTTTGGGAGCGGCAGGAGCGGCTGCGATTTTGCGGGGGGCATAGGTGCCGAAGCTCCAGATATGGCCCTCGAGGTCGCGCGCGGCGTATCCACGGCTTGACCCCGGTGCGGCGTCGAGAGGAATGAGAGCCTCTGCTCCGCGCATCATCGCCCGTGCGTAGTGAGCGTCGATGTCTTCGACAGTCAGGTAGCAACTCTGCGTCTCGCGGCCCCCGATTTCATCGGGCTGGGTCATCAGGGCATCGAGCCCGCTGTCACCGACGGCGCCCAGCATCACGACACTGTTGCCGAAACCGAGTTCCGCATAGGCGATGCCGCCGTTGGCGTTGTCGGCAACCAGCACCTTTTCGAAGCCGAAGGCGTCGCACAGCCACTTCACCGCGGCCGTGGGATCGCGGTAGCGCATGATCGGTGCAACGCCTATCGCCGATACAGTGCCGCTCGGCTTCATCGATCAGCTTCTCCATTCGAGACCCGGCCGACCGGTTTTCCGGCAGCACGCAGGTTCGCCGAGGTGTCGAAAGCATTACGAAGCGACACGACCGAAGTCGGCGACGCCGTGGCTTAGCTCGCGATTGAGCAAAAACCACAGCAGAATCGCGTGATTCGCATCGGGCGATTCATGACGGAATTTGGATGCCATGACTAGAGCAGGGCCAAGCTGATCCACCCTTTCGAGGGCGCTTGTGCATTTCAACTGTGGAGCGACAATGGCCGGTGGTCAGTGCTTTGCTTCATCGCCCCACACGTTTGCAAGCCGCGAATCGCGACCGCATCCGGATCGGTAGAAAGCGTATTTCACCGGGTGCTTCTTGTAATAGTCCTGATGATAATCTTCCGCGTCGGTAAACGGGCCGGCCGGAACGATCTGGACAGCGATGGGCTTATCGAAACGCCCGCTTTTTTGCAGGGCCTCCTTGCTTGTCTCAGCCTCGCGCTGCTCGTCCGGCGAACTGATGAAGATAGCGGGCCGGTACTGGTCGCCACGGTCGCAGAACTGCCCGCCGCCATCGAGAACGTCGGTGTGGCGCCAATAGTAGTCGAGCAGGCGCCCATAACTGACTTTTGTCGGATCGTAGACGACGCGTACGGCCTCCGCATGGCCGGTATCGCCTCGTCCGACCTGCTCGTAGGTCGGATTAGGCGTATGCCCGCCGGTGTATCCCGACACGACCTCAGTCACGCCATTCACTTTCTCGAAGTCGCTTTCACTGCACCAGAAGCAGCCCGAGGCGAAGATGGCTGTCGCATGCTTGCCGTCGCTGGCAGTGGTGTTGCCGGCAGGAGCCGGCTCTGCAGCGACGGTTTGAGCGGCGAATGCCGTCGAAACAGCCATAAAAAGCGTTGTGATCATCACTTTAGGGAAAGTCATGTTCGTCCTGTCGGTTGTCTTGGCCCGCGCTGCGCTTTTCTACGTGCCGGCCTTCGGCACGAACTTCATGGAGACGCCGTTCATGCAGTAGCGCTTGCCGGTCGGCGCCGGGCCGTCGTCGAAGACGTGGCCGAGATGACCCCCACAGCGCCGGCAGTGAACTTCAGTGCGCGGGTAGATCAGCTTCCAGTCGGTCGACGTGCCGATCGCGTTCTCGATCGGCTGGAAGAAACTAGGCCAGCCCGTACCGCTGTCGAACTTGGCGTCCGATGCGAAAAGCGGCAGGTCGCAGCCGGCGCAGAAGTAGGTGCCGGGTTCGTAAGTATTGTCGAGCGGGCTCGTGCCTGAGCGCTCCGTGCCATGCTGGCGCAGCACGTAGTACTGGTCCTTGGTCAAAACCTTCTTCCACTCATCGTCGGTCTTGGTCACTTCGAACGTCTCCTTTTTGTCTTCGGCCCGAACTCTCGTTCCGAGACCGGCGGCAGCGGCGAGGCCGAGGCCTGCCAAGGTGACCTTTCGGCGAGTGTACATGATGCTTGCTTCTCCTGGCCGGTGGTGTGCGGGGCGAGAACGTTCCTCGCGTCGTTCGGGAACTGCACCATCTACGGGCCGGAAGGCAGGAAAGTTTCGTAGCGCGGCCGCCGGACGTTCACCTTTCCGTGCGATCGAGGCGAACTATAGGCTGCTAGGGAGGGCGATCGGCATGGCCTTGTCGAGCGCGATCTCGGTCTCGCTGACCAGGCAGCGATAGGCCACTGCCTCGACGCCGGCCGCGGTCGCCGCTGCGAAGGCTACCGCGTAGGCCGGATCGATGTCGGCTGCCAAGGAGAATATTTCGGCGTCCGACCGCTGGATTAGGAAAACCATCGCCGCCCTGTTGCCGAGGCGGACCATCTCCGTCAGTTCGACGAGATGCTTTACGCCGCGCTCGGTCTTGCTGTCGGGAAACTCGGCCAATCCTGGCCGCCGGGACAGATGAACATTCTTGATCTCGATGTAGAGCGCGCCCGCGATTGGATCTTCGAGCAGGATGTCGATACGGCTCGACTTGCCGTACTTGACTTCATTGCGCTGGTTGGCGAAGCCCGTGAACTCTGCCACCCAACCGCCGCGGATCGCCTCCGCCACGATCTTGTTGGGATGGCCCGTGTTGATGCCGACGAGCGTCGGTCCCTGGCCGAGGTCGTTCTCGACGATCTCCCATGTGTGACGGTACTTGCGGGTCGGGCTGTCGCTTTCCGACAGCCATACGACCGATCCAGGCGCGGTGAGGCCCATCATCGAGCCGGTGTTGGGGCAGGTGGCCGTGACGCGGCATCCGCCGTCGAGATCGACATCGGCGAGAAAGCGCTTGTAGCGCTGAACCAAGCGGCCGCGCAGGAGAGGGGACGCGAATTTCATGGCTCCGACGAATAACGGCATTAGCGGCCTGGCGGCAATGCCATCGGGTGTTTTCGCCGCGCCTGTCGACAGTATCTTTCAATTTCAGCCGAAAAGGTCCTATTTCGTGCGGGAACAAACCCTCCGTAGGAGTTGCTCGTGACTGCCACCGTCACCGCCATCGTGACCGCCGCCGTGCTCGTGATCGGTGACGAGATTCTGTCTGGCAGGACAAAGGACAAGAACATCGGCACGATCGCCGACCATCTTACGGCAATCGGGATCCAGCTGCGGGAAGTCCGTATCGTGCCCGACGACGAAGCCGCGATCATCGAGGCGATCAACGCGCTGCGCTCCCGCAACGACTACGTCTTCACGACGGGCGGCATCGGGCCCACGCACGATGACATCACGGCCGACAGCATCGCCAAGGCGTTCGGCGTATCAATTGACACCGATCCCCGCGCCGTCGAAATCATGAAGCCGGCCTACGAGCGGCGCGGCATTGAACTCAACGCGGCCCGCATGCGCATGGCGCGGATTCCGGCCGGCGCCGACCTCCTTGCCAATTCCGTATCCATGGCGCCGGGGTTCCGGATCGGCAATGTTTTCGTCATGGCGGGCGTGCCGGCGATCATGGAATCGATGCTCCAGGATGCGACACACCACCTCAGGACCGGACCTCGCATGAAGTCCACGACGCTCGTCCTGGCGCGAGCCGAAGGCGACATTGCCGAGCTGTTTTCGGCCCATCAGAAGGCCTACCCCGAGGTCATGATGGGGAGCTACCCGGCCTTTAAGGACGGGCATTATCGGACCGAACTGGTGCTCCGCTCGACCGACGCCGCCCTCCTGGCCCGGGCGGCGGGCGAGCTCAGATCCTCCCTTGCAGCCATCGGGATCAACGCCACTTAGGCTCAACTTATTGTTAACCATAGGCCAAAATGTCTGCTCCCCATCTGAGCTTAACCTTGCTTGGTGCCCCCCGCCGGCAGGTTGAGGGGCGGGGTGCCCCTGTCGGCGTGTCAACGGTAGGGAGCATCCAATGCAGCTATTCGCCACTGCAACACGAACCTCTGCGCGCTGGAAACAACTGCCGGCGGTCGCCTTGGGAATTCTGACTACGTCGGCTGGGGCTGGGGCCATATCGAATTCCTCCGCGGAGGCAAAGACCCCCGGCAAGACGTACTGCTTCAATCGCGTCTGCCACCGCGTCAAGACGCTGCCCGAAACGCAGGCCCTCATCGGTCAGGTCCTGACTTTGACGGCTTCCCACTATGACAGCTGCGGGCGGGACCGCTTCAACCCGTGCGGGTTGACGTCATCGGGTGAGAAGTTCCAGGCTCACGCGCCCGACAACGCCGCGAGCCCGATCTTTCCGGACGGCACCACCTTGCTTGTATGGTCGGCCCAGACACTCGAAGCGCTCGTTCTGCGCATCAACAACGCCGGACCCTACTGGGGAGACCGCAAACTCGATCTGTCGCGTGCGGCGGCCCATCGTCTGGGGGTGGGCGGCGTTTCCACCGTGAAGGTTCAAGTGCTGCGTGCGCCCGAACCGCACGAAGCGGTCTATGAGCGCAACCGGGTCTACAAGCCCGTCGCCGGTCCCATTGGCCAGTTCGCCAGCATCGATCAGGCGGTAAGCGGCATGAACACGGCGATCGCACTGGCTTCATCTCCGTTCGGAAGCCTGACCGGCGGCGCGCCATTGCAAGGCCTCAAGCTGTTGGCGGGAGGCGATGCGGAAGGTTCGGCAAGCGCTGCGCCTGCCAAGGTAGGGACGTCAGCCGACATGATCGGTGCGCCCGACAATGCTGTAGCCGTGCCAAAGCAGGTTGCCGCCGAGACGGCCCAAACTCCGGCGAAACCTTCCGTCGAGCCGGTGGCGGCCAGGAGCGATGTAGCCAGCAAGGGGACGGACACAAAGCCGGTCGCCGAGCTGGTCACCACGCCTCTCGCGGCTGTTGGGCCGGCGTCGCCGGCTCCGGAACAGTCCGCAATGCGCAACATCTCCAAGCATGTGGCCGCCGCTGCCAAACAACGCCAGGAGAGCCGCGCAAGGGCCGCGCCGAAAACTGCCGCACGGAAGGTTCAGACCGCGGCTGTCGCGCCGGTGCGCCGCGCGAGCGATCGCGACAACGACCCTATCCACGTAGGGTTCACGACCTATGCGGAGGCCCATTACCAGTTGAAGCCAGTCGGCAAGCCTAGCGCAAAGCGGGTGGTTGAGACATCGTCGCCTGGGGCCCTCAAGACCGCCGCCACCGGTCTGAGCCGCAGGCGCGTTTCAGATGCGCGGCCGGCCGGAAAAGCCTCGCCCGGTTGAGCGATAGCGTCTGGCCGAGTGGTTCAGCTGAGTGGCTGACCCTCGGCCAGCGGTTCCTCGCCAGGCAGAAGATCGGATGGGGCGTCCTCGGCGCTGTACAGGTCGTAATGGACTTCGAGCGTATCGAGGAACATGGCGATGAGGTCCATCAGCGTGCCTAGGCGAAACCGGCGCGCGACGAGGAATTCCTCCGTTAGCAATAATGTCTCACCCTCCGAAGGCGCGGGCTGTTCCTTGCCAATCAGCCCGCGCGCGCGCAGGTATCCCGTCACCGCGCTGCCGTTGTCGAAATCGCAATTGGTCGGATCGCCGAGTTCAGCGACCGCCTCGACAAGGACCGCCGTACCGCCATTGTAGAGCCGGGCGATCGGTCCAAACCTTTCGTCGCGCTTGCCGATCTCCTCCGCTCGCTCCCGCGATTTCAGCACGCGCGCAAGGAGAACCTGTTCGAGAGTACGAATGTGATCGACCGCACGGCGCTGGGTGCCACGCTCACGGGTGATCTCCGCTCCCGAAGCATCGCCGCCGGAGTTCCATACGAGGCTGGACTTGAGAAGGTCTTCACCAGCCGCCAAAGCGGCATCGAGATTGTCGGCCAGGAGATAGACCGTCGCGGGAACGTAGGGCATCGGGATAGTCATTCTCGTCATGACCGGTTTCTGCTGGCGCGGATTCCGCCGATTGGCGTGATTTAGCCAGATTCGGAGGCTCTGTGGACTTTTCGGTCACCCGCTGTGCGTAACCGTTGGTCGAGATGAGGATAAGTTAGGGTGAAGTGGGGGAGGGTGGGCCCGATTTCGGGTACGAAATGTCTCGCCATCGGCATCCCCGGCAAGTATTCAGACTGCGCGCGATATTTTCTCCTTCAAGAAGGCCTCCATGAGCCAAACGCCCCCAGACCGCCTGTCCGTCGACCCCGCGAGCCCCCACTACGACGAGGTCGTGCTGGCGCGTAGCGTCGGGATCCGCTTCAACGGCGTCGACAAAACAAACGTTGAGGAGTACTGCCTCAGCGAGGGATGGGTGCGGGTGGCGGCGGGCAAAGCCAAGGACCGGCGCGGCAAACCCCTGACGCTCAAGCTGTCGGGCACCGTGGAACCATATTTCAAGACTGCCGCTGGCCCGGCGCAGGAAACCGCCTAGTCGCCCAACGCCGCGCGGAGTTTGGCGGCGTTCGCGGCGAGCACATTCGGGTCTTCCATCTTGCCTGAGTGAGGTCGCAACGCTACGCCGTCATGGCGCGGCAGCACATGGAAATGCAGGTGGAAGACGGTCTGGCCCGCGGCCGGCTCGTTGAACTGAATGACGGTGATGCCGTCGGCGGCGAAGGCCTGCTTCGCCGCACGCGCCACCGTCTGGACCACGGGCATGACGGCCGCGAGAACGGCGGGATCGGCGTCGAGCAGGTTGCGTGAGCCAGACTTCGGAACGACCAGCGTGTGTCCCGTGGTCTGGGGCATCACGTCCATGAAGGCCAGCGTGTCTGCGTCTTCGTACACCTTATGGCAGGGGATTTCGCCGCGCAGGATTTTTCCGAAGATGTTGTTGGTGTCGTAGCTCATGCGTCGCACTCCGTGCTGGCAGCCGGCCGGGAACGACCCGGTCGTCACAGCCAAGTCTTCACAACCTTGTCTACAGGCCGGTCTTTTGTTAGGGGAGCAGACTGAAACGCGTCAAGGCGGCAGGTCCATCGAACCGCCGAAACACGCTCAATCCTGCTCGGCGGCGAGTGCCTGCTTGTAGGGCGCATAGGTGGACAGGGCGTCGACGCTCTCGGCCACCGTGCGGCGTTCCTGTTCGAGGAAGCTGGAGACCGCAGCTTCGAGGCGCGGGTCGGCAAGCCAGTGTACGGAATAGGTCGTGACGGGCACATAGCCGCGAGCGAGCTTGTGCTCGCCTTGCGCGCCCGCTTCGATCCGGGGCAGCCTGTGGGCGATGGCATATTCGATGGCCTGATAATAGCACAGCTCGAAATGCAGGCAGGGATGGTGCTCGGTCGAGCCCCAGTACCGCCCGTACAGGCAATCGCCGCCGATCAGGTGAAGGGCCCCGGCAACCGCGCGGTCCCCGCGGTTGGCGAGAACCAACAGGCAGTGGTTGGCCATGGTTTCACCGAGCTTGGTGAAGAAGCGGCGGTTGAGATACGGCCGCCCCCATTTTCGGCTTCCCGTATCGATGTAGAACTCGTACATCGAGTCCCACTCGGCCTCTGTGATCTCGCTGCCTGATAGAGACACGATGTCGAGGCCGGAGTCTCTTGCTTCCAGGCGCTCCTTGCGCACGGTCTTGCGCTTGCGTGAGGCGAGTTGGCCGAGGAAATCGTCGAACGTGGCATAACCGCGATTGTGCCAATGGAACTGCTGACCGGTCCGCTGCAGCAGCCCGAGCGGTCCCGCGCGCTGCCACTCGTCATGGGTAAGAAACGTGATGTGTACCGACGACGCGCCGATCTTCCCGGCGACCGTTACGGCTGCCTGCGCCAGTAACTGCTCGCGCGTCTCCATGTCGGGGCCGGGCCTCACCAGGAGACGGCGGCCGGGAACCGGCGTGAAAGGCACGGCGGCCTGGAGCTTGGGATAGTATCGCCCGCCCGCCCGTTCCAATGCGTCAGCCCAGGCATGGTCGAACACATACTCACCCTGACTGTGCGTCTTGATGTAGAGCGGCATGACCGCGAACGTCGCCCCGCCGGCGTCCTCCAGCACGAGATGCTGCGCGATCCAACCCGCGCGCTCGCTGATTGTGCCCGACTGTTCCAAGGCATCAAGGAAGGCGTGCGACACGAACGGATTGTACGTCGCAGGGTCCGGATTGGCGCACGCGTCCCAGTCCGCGGCCGCAATGTCGGCTATGCGTGGAACGACGCGGGCGATAATCGGCTGATCCTCGGACAGGGCGAAGGTCCTTTGCTGCCACCATACTCAATGCGAGCGTCTTCAAATTCGGCAAGCGTATTCATAAGTAGCTCCATGGTAGATCTAGTATCAGGGCGGGGCGAGGCCATGGCGCGCGGCAATGAATGGACTGCGCCACCGGGCGTTGCATCGCAAGCGGGCTCATTTTCCAGGCAGGGCAGGGATGTCACACTGGGTGAGAGCCCTGGTCTCGATTACTTGCGCGCTGGCCTTTGCCGCTCCATGCCAAGGAGCCCGACAGTGAAGGCGTCAATATCAGGCAGTCGATTTTCCGCAATTTGGTGTCTGCCGACCAGGTCGAGTCGAGGGCAACGCTGAAATACACCCAGATGACGCGCCAGGCGTCGCAGCAGGGCAAGCTGCTCCCAGACAATCATCCAGGTCCGCCGGCTATGCAAGATTGCCGCCGATCTGTTGCCGTTTACGTCGAAGTTCAACGAGCGGCCAAGGACCGGAAGTGGGAAATCAACGTTTTCGATTCACCGCAGGTGAATGCGTTCCGCATGCCGGGCGGCAAGATCGCGCTTTTTACCGGGATCCTCGACAAGCTGTCGCTCGCTGATGACGAGGTGGCGATGATCATGTGCCATGATACGGGCCACGCCTTGTGGAAATACGCGCGCGAGCAAACCGCAAAGGTCAACCTCACCAACGTAGGCAACGGTGTTGGCGGACTTCTCTTCAGCCAGACGGGCGAGCTCATCGACGCCGCCCGCTCCAGCCTCACCGCATCGAAGTTCTTGCGAAACGATGAGACGGAGGCCGTTCGGGAAAAACTCTGCCGGACTAGATGCCGCTGTACGAACGTGCCATCGCTGCCCGCAAAGGCCAAGCCCCATCCAGATGATCAGTGCGCGTCGGCGACCGTGGCGATGGGTTGCAAAGCGGCGGTGATGAGCCGGGCCCGCGGAGATTTGGTTCGCAGGTGTCTCGCCCGAAACAGGATTAGGACGAAGCCGACCAGCGCGATCGGCATAAGCGCGATGACGCTGCCTACCATCGCAAAAACGACGGCGAACGACCACAGGACCGCCAGGCCGTGCTCGACGAGCGCGATGAGCTTCGATTGCGAGTGCCGCCGCAGCATGCCGCGCCGGTTGCCGGGCATCGGATGCCAAAGATTGACGAGCGCCGTCGAAAGGCCCGCGGCTCCTGCGAACACGCCCGCCATGATGGCCCATTTGACGGAAATCAGCGCGAACCCAAACAGCGGCAGCGCCAGCACGAGAAACAGCGGCAGCGCGATGGTCGAAAGCTTGCCGCGATCGACGGCGGCCGACTCGACCGGAGCGGATTGAATGAGTTCCGGCGCGTCCTCGCCTGAAACGGTGATCCACGCCAACGACGCCGCCACCTGCGCCACCATCAGTACGATCGCCGGCGCAAGCGCGAGGGCTGTCGGTAGCATCTCGCTGTTCAGAAGCACGACTGCGATCGGAATAGTGTAGACGATCTGAAGACCGAGTTGCGTAAAGACGCTGGGATCACGAAGCAGGAGTCGCCACTCCTTGAGCCGCAGAGAACGGCCGACGCCGGATGAGAATTTGATGGCGGTCATGTCAGGGCTCGCGGTATCGCCGACTGCCGCAGCGCCGGAGGCCGCGATGCTCGCCCGCGCGAATTGTTCTCCCAGTACATTTACCGCGACCGCGAACATGATGGTGGCGATCCCCAGCAGCAGCAACGCCGCAATCATATCGCCGCTTGCGGTATCGAGCGGTAGCCTCACCAGCGAACGCCCGTCGCCGGAGTTGGCGTTTGCCGCCTGCCTGAACCAGCCGGACACAGCGAGTCTCGACTTCGCGCGGCAACATGGCGATGACCTGTGCGCCGAGCACGAACGAGCCGCCGATGACGGCACCGGTGATCTGCGTGTACATGCGCGCACGGCGGGGCCCGACAAGAAAAAACAGCCCTATCGAAATCAACAGCGCAATCGAGGTTGCGATCAGCGCCAGCCCGATGAGCGCGGGATAGATGCCAAGCCATTCGAGTTGGTCAACAGCCGCTCCGGTATTTGCGATCGGCAGCGCCAGGAAGGCGATTGATCCGAGCGTGCTTGTTGTGATCGAGGCGGCCTTGGCTGCGAAGATGCGCCGCGCGGGTAAGGGAGACCCAAGCAGCAAGTCCAGATCGCCTCGGTCGTATAGCGCGCGCATGGCGCCAAAAAGGCTCTGCGCGATCATCCATGTAAAGATGCATACGACGATGGCGACGAACGGTCCCGATCCGGCTGCATCACCATGAACGTAGGGAGACAGCCAGATCGCGGCCCGCCCTGCCGCCAGATGCAGTACCGCGGCACCTGAGACGACGATGCCGATCAGCAGCAGCGGCCGGACGCCGAGCATGTCGGCAAAACGGCGCCAGTTTAGGCGCATGTCATGGACGACAAGCCAGACGAAAGATCCAGGTTGGGTGATCATGCGGCCGCGGCGTCCCGGCCGGTCAGTGACAGGAATACGTCCTCGAGCGTCGAGTTTTCGCGGCCGGCGGCAACGCGCAATTCGGCCAAGGTACCCTCGGCGGCGAGCCGTCCGCGATCGACGATGCCGATCCGGTCCGCTAGCCGCTCCGCGACCTCGAGAATGTGCGTCGTCAGAATGATGGTGGCGCCTGCCCGCACCCGCGCCGTCAGCAGATCCTTGACCTGGCGTGCGATGGCAGCATCGATGCCGGTCAGCGGTTCGTCGAGCATGATGAGCCGCGGATCGTGGATGAGGGCGCCGGCAAGCGCGACCTTCTGCTTCATGCCGCGTGAAAATCCCTCGCAGCGCTTGTTTCGGTGCGGCCCGAGTTCCAGGACGTTCAGCAACTCAGCGGCTTTCCTCGCCGCAGCTGACGGATCGACGCCCCACATGCCTGCGACGAATTCGAGATACTCGAGGGGCGACAGCTTATCGTAAAGCATAGGCTCGTCGGGAAGCCAGGCGGTGATGCGCTTGGCGGCAATAGGATCCTTGACGGAATCGACGCCGAAGATCCGGATAGAGCCCGCGTCGGGCTTCATGAGACCGGCGATCATGCGCAGCGTCGTGGTCTTGCCAGCGCCGTTGGGGCCGAGCAGGGCATAGAATTCGCCCGGAGCGACGTTGAGGTTCATGCTGTCAACGGCGACGACTTGCCCGAAGGTCTTGCGTACGCCGCCGAGCATCAGTCCCGCAGCCGGTGCTGCGTCAGTGTCGTCACGACGGTCGTCTTCTTTTGGAACGGTGTTGAACGCCGTTGTCACGATTGCCTCCAGCCCGGTTTTAGAGGCTTGATGGTAGCGGATCAGGCTTGCCATGATCTTAAGCAGGCGAGCCCTGCGATTTCAGTCCGGCTATGGGCCTTCGAAGATCGGAGCGTCGGCATGGGTGCGGGCAATCGCCCAGTCTTCGGCCGATCGCACCGTCCATGCGAATAGCGGCAGTCCATGGATCTCGCGCGCCGTTGCGGTCTCGGGCGTCGGCAGTGACTTGACGTGATAGGCGTAAAAGGCTGGCGTGCAGGCAGCCGAGTCCTGCAGCCGCGCCAGCCGCGACGCCCTTTCGTCGTCGATCCTGTCGCGCCACCATGTTTCGCCGTGCTCATCCTTGTAGCCGCCCGATACGACGCCACGCGGGATCTGCGGGGCCAGTTCGCGCAGCACGGTCATCACCTCCGTATCGAACGACATGAGTGCCAGCGGCCCCCCGTAGTCTAGCGCCAGCTGTGCGATCTCCGAAAGAAAGACGATGTCGGGGGGCTCCCACTCGCTCTTGACCTCGACCAGTAGCGGCACGCGCCCACCAACCTGAGCGAGAAATTCGGCGAAGGTGAGTATGCGGGTGTCCTGCTCTTTGTATCGCAGCCGGGCTAGCGTGGTCGGGCCGAGGTCCGCGACCGGGCCCGTGCCGTCGACGAGGCGGTCCAGCGTCTCGTCATGAAACACGATTGGCAACCCCTTCAGCGCGGGCCGCAGGTCGCACTCGATGCCAAAGCCAGCTTCTATCGCCGCCGCGAAGGCAGGCGCCGTGTTCTCGATGCGCCCCGCCTCGCGGCTATGCAAGCCGCGATGCGCAATCGGACGCAGGAAGAGAGGATCGAGCGTCACGCAGATCCTCGAACGACACTGATGATGGCATCGACCTCGACGGCGGTATTGACCGGAAGGCCTGAGGCGCCGACGGCTGCGCGCGTGTGCCGGCCCTTGTCGCCGAGAACCTCGACCATCAGATCCGATGCGCCATTGATCACCTTTGGGTGGTCGACGAAACCGGGCGCCGAGTTGACGAAACCGGTGAGGCGCAAGACCTGCGCTATCCGGTCGAGCGAGCCGAGCGCGGCCTTGGCCTGCGCCAGAATGTTGAGTGCACACAGCCTCGCCGCCTGTTGCGCCACTTCAGCCGTCAGGTCGCGGCCTACCGATCCGCAGACGATCTTGCCATCGGCGGCCTTCGCGATCTGGCCGGAAATGAAGAGCAGTCCGTCGGAAAGCAGGAATGGTACGTAGTTGGCAACCGGATTTGGAGCCGGGGGTAACACAAGTCCCAGTTTTTCCAGCCGTGCCTCAATTTCGCTCCCCATCGCAATCTCCTTGATCGTGGCTTGGCAAACCGCGTCCGATGCTTCATGTCTTTTGTGCTGTGTCACGGCGGATTGCAACGACTCCATGCCGACAGAAACGTGCAGGATACCGGCAACCGCACCGGTCACCCGCCGCAGAAGGATCGTGAAATGCCAGACCGCCTCATGCCCAGCTTGCCGCTTCGGGCCGCAATCGTGTCCGCGGCCATGGCATGGCTTGGGGGCACATGTGCCGCTGATGCCGGTCCGGGTCCGATCGGCTTCCAGCCCCACCGTGCGGTCTATGAACTTAATCTGGACACTTCGTCTCCGGGAGGAGGGGTTTCCGGCATCACCGGGCGCATCGTTTACGAACTCACGGGCAGCGCCTGCGACGGCTATGCGCAGAATATGCGCTTCGTCACGGTGACCTTGTCCTCCGAAGCCGAAGGCGAACCGACCATCAATGATCTTCGAACATCGAGCTGGGAGATGGTGGGCGAAAAGCTGCGCTTCAGCTCGACGTCCTATCAGAACGACCAGCTTGCCGAACAGGTGCAGGGCAGCGCCATGCGCAAGTCCCGCTCCGATCCGGTGCGAGTCGATGTCACCAAGCCCAGCAAGAAGAACGTCGAGATCGGCTCGGACATCTACTTTCCGATCGAGCATTCGAAGGCTGTGATCGACGCAGCCCGCGACGGCAAGAAGATCTTCACGGCCAATCTCTACGACGGTTCGGAGGACGGTGTAAAAGTCTACACGACGACGTCCGTGATCGGCAGCAAGTCGTCTCCGGATGCCATCCGGCATCTCGCCGCCGTCAAGAACGGCGACAAGCTTGCGGCCGTGCCGTCTTGGCCGATTGCGATCAGCTATTTTAAGCCCGGTCGGCAGTTGGGCGATGCCCTGCCGCTGTATGAGATGTCGTACCGTTTCCACGAAAACGGCATCACGAGTGAACTTCGTATCGATCATGGTGAGTATGCGCTGAAAGGCACGCTCAAAGAGATCGAGTATCTGCCGGTCGCCGCGTGCGAGCCTGCCCACAACTGACGTCAACCGGACGTCAATCCGGGAGCGCGCGAATCCCACAACCATGCCGCGCCGCGCACACCGCTGGCGTCGCCCCAGCGGGGGGGCCGAATATCGATTGTGCTGGTATCGGCGAATACGTGCGGCCTGATCAGGTGGGGCAAGACGTCGTACAGGTGGGGCAGCTTCGACAATCCGCCGCCGAGTACGACCACATGCGGATCGATGATGTTGACTACGTGCGCCAGTCCTCGCGCCAGGCGTGACGCGTGCCGCGCCAGTGTCGCCTTCGCATTGTGGTCTCCAGCGTTAGCGGCTGCGACGATGTCCTCGACGCGCTCTGATGCGCCGCCGTGTGCGATATGGTCCGCCGCCAGCGCCGGGCCCGATACCCAGGTCTCCATACAACCCTGACGTCCGCACCAGCATCGGCGTCCAGGAAACTCGGAGGCATCTGCCCATGGCAGCGGGTTATGACCCCATTCCCCGCCGATCCCGCGTGGACCATCGACGAGGCGGCCGGCCGTGACGAAGCCGCCTCCGCATCCGGTGCCGAGAATGACGCCAAACACGCTGGCTGCACCTTGGGCGGCCCCGTCGGTTACTTCCGACAGCGCAAAGCAATTGGCATCGTTGGCGAGCCGAACGGGTCGGCCGATTGCGGCCGCAAGGTCGACATGCAAGGGGCGGCCGTTCAGCCACGTCGAATTGGCATTCTGCACGAGGCCGCTGACGGGCGACACGGACCCGGGAATACCGACGCCGACGGTGGGCACGTGCGGTGCCAAACTTGCAAGCCGTTCTGCAACCTGGCAGATGGCGGCGATCGTTTCAGCATAGTCATTGCGCGGCGAAGTGATACGCAAGGCGGTCCGTTCCGCTCCGACGCCATTGAGCAGCACGCCGGCGATCTTGGTTCCTCCCACATCGATGCCGATCCGCCATCCGGCTGGCCGGTCTGCGGCAGCCGTCGTAATCACGACCAATCATCCGACCTGTCGCCGGCACCGGCCAGCAACGTTGCAGCGGGCTGGACGATTTCGGGAGCAAGACCCCTTTCGGCCGCGAAAACCAGTAGCAGCAATTCATCGGCCAATATGTAGTCGAGCACCGCAGACAGTGTGTGGGGTTCGTCTGTCGCCGATCTGAGGTCGTCGGGGCCCATACCCGTCAAGCCCAGGAATTGCCCCAGCCGGTCGCTGTCCTGAGCAAGAAATGTCAACGCTCCCAAAGCGATGGTTTCGGCCTGTTCCATATCGATACGTGGCTTCCTTGGCGGCATTTTACCTGGCGGCAATTTGGTTGTTGGTCCGGATACTTAAACTGTTGGTTAGTGCTTCATGGGCACAGTGACATGAACTCCCGCACCAGAATCGGTGCAAGAAGTACCGGGCAGGTGGGCGGACGTCGCACGATGACCTATCAGGAGACAGCATCCGTCGTCGAGAGCCGTTCGCGTGAAGCGCGCCGGATGGGCAACGTCGTCCTCATCGTCGAGGACAACGAGCTCAACATGAAGCTCTTTCACGACCTTCTCGATGCTCACGGCTACCGCACAATCCAGACGCGCAACGGGCTCGACGCCATCCGGCTGGCCCGTCAGCATCGTCCTGATCTCATTCTCATGGACATCCAACTGCCGGAAGTTTCTGGGCTCGAGGTGACCAAGTGGCTCAAGGAAGACGACGAACTCCGCGCCATCCCCGTTATTGCCGTCACGGCATTCGCGATGAAGGGCGACGAGGAGCGTATCCGGTCCGGTGGCTGCGAAGCGTATGTGTCAAAGCCGATCTCCGTCATGACATTCCTCGATACAGTCCGCCGCTTCATTGGTGATGCACGTACCAAGTAAGAGTCCTTAGCATGACCGCCCGCGTCCTCGTCGTCGATGACATTTTGGCTAACGTGAAGCTTCTGGAAGCCCGGCTTACGGCCGAGTACTTCGAAGTTCTCTCCGCCTATAACGGCCAGGAAGCGCTCGACATCTGCGCGCGCGAGCGGGTCGATATCGTGCTTCTCGACGTCATGATGCCGGGTATGGACGGCTTCGAGGTTTGCCGCCGAATCAAGTCAAACTCGTCGACGCACCATGTTCCCGTCGTCATGGTGACGGCGCTGGATCAACCTTCCGACAAGATCCAGGGGCTTGAATGTGGCGCTGACGATTTCCTGACCAAGCCCGTCGATGACATCGCGCTTGTAACCCGCGTCAAGAACCTCGCTCGTGTCAAGATGCTGAACGACGAGATGCGGATGCGGGCCGCCACGTCCCGCCAGATGGGCATGGAAGAGAACGCGGCACTCGAAAGCGCGCTGTCCGGGCGCTCCGGCCGAGTTCTCGTCGTCGACGATCATCCCCGTTCCGCGTCGCGCCTTCTTGAAGCCTTGGGCCGGACCCACGATACCTTCATCGAGCGGGACTGCCAGGCCGCATTGTTGAAGGTTGCTGAACACAACTTCGATCTTCTAATCGTAAGCCTCAGCCTCAAGAACGCCGACGGTTTACGGCTGTGTTCTCAGGTTCGGTCGCTCGACCGCACCCGCCATCTGCCGATCATCATCCTCGTCGAGCCCGGGGACGAGGCGCGCCTTCTGCGCGGGCTCGACATGGGCGTGAACGATTACCTGATGCGCCCCGTGGACAGGCACGAGATGCTGGCGCGCGTCAAGACACAGATCAAGCGCAAGCGACACACCGACTATCTGCGCAATCGGCTGGAAGAAACGGTTGAACTTGCCATCACCGATGCACTGACGGGTCTTCACAACCGGCGCTACATGGAAGGGCACATGCGCACGCTGTTCACTGACGCGGTGTCGAGCGGACGCGCCTTCTCCCTCCTGGTCACTGATATCGATCACTTCAAGCACGTCAACGACACATACGGGCACGATGGCGGCGACGCCGTACTACGCGAGTTCGCCGCCCGGATGCGTCGCAATACGCGTGAAATCGACCTCGCCTGTCGCCTCGGCGGGGAGGAATTCGTGATCATCATGCCCGAAACGGACATTGGCCGGGCGTATCAGGTCGGGGAACGGCTAAGGCAGGCCGTCGCCGCAGAGCCGTTTCTTGTCGGAGATCTTCGCATCTCGATCACCGCCAGCGTCGGCATCGGCACCATCGAAAGTGCCGCCGATACGCCGGAAACGGTGTTCAAACGGTCCGATCAGGCGCTCTACTTCGCCAAGCGCTCGGGCCGGAACAGGGTTTCGGCGGAAGCCGCCTGACGGCCAGTCATCCAAAAAGGTTGTTGAATTAGGCGCGCATCTATCTTTGGTTGCGTTCGAAATCAAGCCGAGCGATGTCAAGAGGGAATCTTGTGTTCCCAGAAAACCTGTGCCACTCTTCCGCCAAGCAATCCGACGGCGGAATTTTCCGTGCACTATGATCGCTTAGTTGAACGGGGGATCGACAGAATTCCGCGCTCGTTTGGTTCACCGCATCTCCGAACAAGCGCAGAAACGTAGTTGGACGTCTAACGGCCAACTACGAAACTAGATGAAACGTCAACGCCCTCTTTGACGCTCATCTGGTCGCCAAGCCAGGGTCCGTGACTTTCTCGGAATGCTTACCCCGCTGCCGAGCGGTTCTGGACCCTGGTTCCTTCTCGCGTTCCCGAGTGTGTAATCTTCCCGAATGTGTGAACCGCGGCCTGCAAATCGGCAGGTGTTGTCCTGCCTGAAACTACTTGATCTTGGTTTCTTTGAACTCGACGTGCTTGCGCACGACGGGGTCATACTTCTTGAAAACGATCTTTTCCGTGGATGTACGCGGATTCTTCTTGGTGACGTAGAAGAAGCCGGTTCCGGCAGTCGAAAGCAATTTGATCTTCTGGGTGGCTGGCTTGGCCATATCGCGACAATCCTGTCAGCGCTAACGGTTAGGAAGTTGGAGGGCGCACCATACTCAGGTGCATCGGGGTGTCAAGCCGATGGATGCGTTTGGGATAAGAACACGCGCTCATAGGCGCCATTGCGGTGGAAATAGAATGGTATGCCCGCGGGTTGATGCTCGTCCGCGATACGCTCGGCAAGATCCTCGATGACCACGCGGGTGATGCCGGGTAGGTCCAATCCCCGCATTTCGTCGAAATTGAACCAGTCAAGGCTCGACAGCTCGCCGTCAGGTGCTGCAACCCGGTAGGATATCTGCGAGGCGTCGGCGTAGAAGAAGCGCGTGTCGTAGCGGCGGGGACGGCCCGGCGGTGTGATCGCCCGCGCGAAGTAACTGAGGCCGGAGAGCCGGGGCAAGAAGCCTGCAGCCAGCAAGTCGCTCCACGAGGCTGCGGCTGCGGCTATACCCGAACCGATCAGCAGCCCTGTTTCCTCGAATGTCTCCCGCACTGCGGCCATTGCAATCCCGCGCACCTTGGAAGCGGTGGGCTCCCCCTTCACGCTCAACAGCAGGTTGGCGGTTTCGCTGGGGCGCAGCTCGCAAGCGGCCGGCACGTGCCGATCGCCGCGTTCGACACGCCCGCCGGGGAACACATATTTGTTGGGAAGAAAAAGTTGATTTGGGCTTCGCCGGCCCATAAGTGCTCGCGGCTCTCCCGTCGAACTATCAATGATGACGAGCGTTGCGGCATTGCGTGGCCGCAGCGACCGGGTCTTCGAAGGAGGGGATGCGTCGTCTGGCGCGGGGATGCGGTCTGTCGCCATGCAGCCTCGCCGCGGGGGCGTCTAGATTGAACTCGATGCCGGTTGGCTGGCGACTGTTTCGTTGCCGGCTTCACCGCCGAAGCCGTGCATGCGCAAAGCCCATTGCAGTCCGATCAATGTGCCTTTGACGTGCGGCAGTAGCCAAAGGCTGAGACCGAGAGTCATTGGCAGCCAGATTATGAGGTGTATCCAGGTCGCGGGAGCGTAGGCCTGCTCCAGCGCCAGCATTCCGCCTATCACGACGTGGCAGACAATGAAGATCGTGAAATAGGGCGGGGCATCATCGGCCCGGTGATGATGCAATTCTTCGCCGCATTTGGGGCAGGTGTCCGCAACCTTGAGATACGACGAGAAGATCCAGCCGTCACCACAAGCCGGACATTTGCAAGACCAGCCGCGCATCACCGCCGGCATGACGGGACGCGGAGCAGCGGCCGGTTGGGAAGGGTCTTTGATTTCGATCATGGCCTAGAAATGTCCGCTCGGCGCCTGACGGTCAAGGGCCGAAATAGACGCGGGTGCGCATTACGGCGCGCGGGCCGTGCGATTCAACGGCCTGGGCGTCGCTGGCGCGGAAGTCGGCGGCCGCGAAATCCCTTGACCGACGCGACGTGGCCGCGCTTGCCCTTGCTCAGCATCTCGAAGCGCAGCGCGCCAGCGGAGGGAATTGCCTCCACAAGCCGCACCGAAACGTCGTCGCCAAGCCTGTAGGCCTCGCCTGAACGGCTGGCGACCAGCGCGTGAGCCTCCTCGACGTGATGATAGAAATCGCGTCCAAGCGTCGACACCGGCACAAAGCCGTCCGCACCGCTGTCCTTGAGGCGCACGAACAGTCCTGAGCGGGTGACGCCGGCGATGCGTGCCTCGAATGTTGCGCCGACGCGGTCGGCGAGATGCATCGCGATGAGCCGGTCGACGGTCTCGCGTTCCGCCGCCATGGCCCGGCGCTCCGCATCCGAAATGTGCTTGGCGACGTCGGCCAGTCGGCCAAGTTCTTCATCCTGCAGACCGTCATCGCCGAGGCCCAGTCCGCGGATGAGAGCGCGGTGGACGATCAGGTCGGCATAGCGGCGGATGGGGGAAGTGAAGTGGGCATAGCGGCGCAGGTTTAAACCGAAGTGACCGATGTTGGCCGGATTGTATTCCGCCTGCGCTTGCGATCTCAGGACGACTTCGTTGACGAGTTCAGGCACGGGCAGCGATTTCGCCTGAGCGAGGATACGGTTGAAGGAGCCGGGCTTCAGCTGGCCGTGCGGAGGGACCTGAAGATCGAGCGTGTCGAGGAAGTCGCGCAGCGACTTAAGTTTTTCGGGCGAGGGCTGATCGTGCACGCGATAGACGACGGGCGACTTCTTGGCCTCCAGCGCCTCGGCGGCGGCGACGTTGGCCTGGATCATCAATTCTTCGATCAGCCGATGCGCTTCGAGGCGCTCCGGGATCACCACGCGGGCGACGCGGCCCTGCTCGTCGAGCAGGATCTTGCGCTCGGGAAGATCCAGATCGAGCGGCTCGCGCCGCTCCCGCGCCGTCTTCAAGGACAGATAGGCTTCCCACAGCGGCTTCAGCGCTCGCTCCATCAGCGATACGCACTTTTCCGACGAACTGCCGTCGAATGCTGCCTGCGCCTCCTGGTAGGAGAGCTTCACCGCCGAACGCATCACCGCGCGAAGGAATGTGTGGCTGCGCTTGTCACCGTGCTTGTCATAGATCATGCGCACGGCCAAGCATGGGCGATCTTCGTCCGCACGCAGCGAGCACAGGTCGTTCGAGATCTTCTCCGGCAGCATCGGCACAACGCGGTCAGGAAAGTAAACTGAGTTGCCGCGCAGCTGCGCCTCGCGGTCAAGCCGAGTGCCCGGCCGCACATAGTGTGCCACGTCTGCGATGGCGACGATCACGATGTGCCCGCCGGGGTTCTTCGGATCGGCATCGGACTCGGCATAGACAGCGTCGTCGTGATCGCGTGCGTCGACGGGGTCGATCGTCAGCAGCGGCAAGTCGCGAAGGTCTATTCGCCCCTTGAGCGATAAGGCCGGCAAGGTATCGAGTTCATCCAGGACCGACTGGGGAAAATCATCCGGGATGCCGTGGACGTGGATCGCGATGAGGCTGATCTTGCGCTGGTCGTCGGGGTTGCCAAGCGACTCCAGTACGCGCGGCTGGGGGAACGTGAAGCGACCACGCCGGACCAGTTCGAAGCGGACGAGATCGCCGTCCTTCGCGTCGCCTTCATTGCCTTTCTGCAGCGACCACGACTTCAGTTCCTTGCGGCTGATCGGTTCGATGGTGCCGCCGCGCGTGGATTTGCGGAAAATTCCGAGCAGGCGGCGCTGATCGCGCGGCAGCTTCTTGATCGTCTCGCCGGAGAAGCGAATTGCGTCATCGCCGCGCCGTTCCGCGATGCGGGCGAGAATGCGATCGCCTACGCCGATCTCGTTGGCCTCGTCCGTCGATCGCGATGGCCGGCCATTTTCGATCAGCACGATTGGGCGCGGTCCATCTTCGCTGTTCCAGTCGAGCGGCTTGCCGATGGGATCACCGCCATCGTCGCGTCCGGTGATCTCCAGCATGGCGACGGGTGGAAGAGAGCCCTTGCGGCGCAATTCCTTGCGGTTTCCTGCAAGCGTGCCTTCACTCGCCAATTCGGTCAGAAGCCGCTTCAGTCCGATCTTTTCGCCACCCTTGAGGCCGAAGGCGCGCGCAATTTCCCGTTTGCCGACCTTGTCCGGCGACTGCCGGATGAAGTCGAGCACCTGCTCTTTCGTCGGCAGGGTGCCGTCGCCGGTTACGCGCGTCGTCTTTGTTTTACGCGCCACGGAGTTGATGTACCTCAGGTGTCGGCTGTCGCCTTGGGTGTCTTTTTAGCAGCAGGCTTCTTCGATGCGACCTTCTTGGCCGCCGGCTTCTTTGCAGCCAGTTCGCCGTCCGCCTCGCTCTTTGTGCTTTTGGCCTTCGGCTTGGCGTCGGACTTTCGCGCCGGCTTCTTGCCGCCGCCCTTGGCGATCCGCTCGGCAAGGAGAGCCATTGCCTGCTCCACGGTCAACTGAGCAGGATCAGTGCCCTTCGGCACCGTGGCGTTGACCTTGTTATGGCTGACATAGGCGCCATACTTTCCGTCCAGCACTTCGATCTTGCCGCCTTCGACGGGATGCTCACCGAGGTCCTTGAAAACGGTGCGCTGGGCGGCCCTGCCAAAGCGGCCCTTGCCGCCGCCCGCTCGCTTTTCCGCCAGCAGGGTCACCGCACGATTGACGCCGATGCTGAGCACATCCTCGATGCTATCGACGTTGGCATAGGTACCGTCGTGCAGAATGAAAGGCCCGAAGCGGCCGAGGCCGGCCGTGATAGGCGTCTGCGTCTCGGGATGCAGGCCGACCTCGCGCGGCAGACGCAAAAGCTGCAATGCGCGTTCCAGATCGATAGTTGCGGCATCGATGCCTTTGGGAATCGAGGAGCGCTTCGGCTTCTCGTCGCCCTCGCCCTCGCCGAGCTGCAGATAAGGTCCGAAGCGACCGGACTTCACGACGACCGGAAGTCCCGTGACGTGGTCGAAGCCCAGTTCCCGGTCGCCCGTCGAACTTGTGCCCTCGCCGGTCAACTGGCGCGTGAACTTGCAGTCCGGGTAGTTGCCGCAGCCGATGAAAGCACCGGATTTGCCGGAGATCTTGAGTGACAGCCGTCCGGTGCCGCACTTCGGGCAGGTGCGCGGATCCGAGCCGTCGCCTTTGTCGGGGAACACGTGCGGACCCAGCATCTCGTTCAAGGCTTCCAGCACCTCGCCGACGCGCAGGTCCTTGATCTCGCCGATGGAGGCTGTGAAGTGGGTCCAGAAATCGCGCAGAACATCCTTCCAGGCGAGCTTGCCGTCCGAAATGAGATCGAGCTTCTCTTCCAGATCCGCCGTGAAGTCGTACTCGACATAGCGCTTGAAGAAGCTTTCAAGGAACGCGATGACGAGCCGGCCCTTATCCTCGGGTACGAGCCGCTTCTTGTCGGTCTTGACGTACTCGCGCTCCTGAAGCACGGCGAGCGTCGAGGCGTACGTCGAAGGCCGTCCGATGCCGAGTTCTTCCATGCGCTTGACGAGGGTCGCCTCGGAATAACGCGGCGGCGGCTGCGTGAAATGCTGCTGCGCTTCAATGGCGCGGTTGGTGACCCGATCGCCCTGGCCGAGCGGTGGTAGGCGGCGGCCGTCGGCGTCATCCTCGGCGGGATCTTCCTTGCCCTTGGGAATGGTGAGAACGCGATCGTCGCGGCCCTCCTCGTAGACTTTCAGGAAGCCGTCGAACTGGATGACGGAGCCGTTGGCGCGCAGGGTGTAGGTCTTGCCGTCACGGCCCTTGACCGTGATCTCGGCTGTAGTCTGCTCGATGTCGGCCGAAGCCATCTGGCTGGCGATGGTGCGCTTCCAGATCAGCTCGTAGTGGCGCGCCTGATCGCGATCGAGATGGCGCGCCACGTCCTGGGGACGGCGTGTGATGTCGGTCGGGCGGATCGCCTCGTGCGCTTCCTGCGCATTTTTGGCCTTCGATTTGTATTCGCGCACAAACGGGCAGACGTAACGTTGCGAAAACTCCTTCGCGATCATGCCGCGAATGGAGCTGATCGCCTCCGGCACGATCGTCACGCCGTCGGTTCGCATGTAGGTGATGAGGCCCACGGTCTCTCCGCCGACATCGACGCCCTCATAAAGTCGCTGGGCGATCTGCATGGTCTGCTTGGCCGAGACGCCAAGCTTGCGCGATGCATCCATCTGCAAGGTCGAGGTGGCGAACGGTGCGTATGGATTGCGCTTGGCTGCGCGCTTATCAACCGAGGAGACGGTGAACTGGCCTTTCTCAATAGCGGCCTTGATGGCTTCGGCCGAGGCGGCGTCCCTGATGTCGAGCTTCTTCAGCGTGATGCCGTCGATGGCGCTGAGGCGCGCGGGGAACTCCTCGCCCTTCTCGGTCGCAAGCGTCGCCTCGATCGTCCAGTATTCGTTGGTGTGGAAGGCTTCGATCTCTGCCTCGCGATCGCAAATGAGGCGCAGCGCGACCGACTGCACACGGCCGGCAGAGCGGGCGCCGGGTAGCTTGCGCCATAGCACGGGAGATAGAGTGAAGCCGACAAGATAGTCGAGCGCGCGCCGGGCGAGATATGCGTCCACCAGCGGCTCGTCGATCTGGCGGGGGTTGCGAAGCGCCTCCAGGATTGCCTGCTTGGTCACCGCATTGAAGGCCACCCGTTCGATGGGCATGCCCTTCTTCAGCGCCTTATTCTTGCCGAGGATCTCCAGGATGTGCCAGGAAATCGCCTCGCCTTCGCGATCCGGGTCGGTCGCGAGGATGAGTTTGTCAGCTTTCTTCACGGCTTCGGTGATCTCTTTCATCACCTTGCGGCCGCGCTCTTCCGCATCCCAGTGCATATGGAAGTCGTTGTCGGGTTCGACCGCGCCGTCCTTGGGCGGCAAGTCGCGGACGTGCCCGTAGGACGCGATGACCTTGTAGTCCGAGCCGAGGTATTTGTTGATCGTCTTGGCCTTGGCGGCCGATTCCACGATAACAATGTTCATTCGTAGCTTTCTGGCTGGCCAGGTCGCTGGCTACAACGCACTATTATCTCGAGCGGATTCGCGACTTGCTTAGTGGACCGACGCTACCGTTTATGCGTCAGGCCGCGAGCCGCCTGATCGAGCTGCTGGACAAGTGACCACCGGTTCTTCTGCAACCGCAGGATGCCGTCTGGCCAACCCCGTTTCCGGCGCGGAACATGGTTGAGGAAGTGCGCGGTGTCAAATTATGCACAATGACGTTTCGAATTATGCTCATTCATCAATGAGTTGAGACTTTGCACGGCGCAAGATGCCAGTGATCGATCGCCGGTCTTGGGCAAATCAGAGACCCTTGGCAGTCAGCCGCTGGAGGGTCGTCCCCAGTTCATCGAAGTCGTCGATTATCGCGCTGGGGTTGAGATAGCGGACGGGTGTTTCCGAGTAGCCGAACGTAACCGCGACGACCGGTATGCCCGCCGCACGCGCGGCCTGGATATCGACGTCGCTATCTCCGACCATGACAGCCTGAGGGTGGACGCCGCCGGCGATCCGAACCGCGCCGATGATGTGGCCGGGATCCGGCTTGCAGACGGGAAAGGTGTCCCGGCCGGCGATGCCATCGAACAGACCGTCGAGATCCAGCGTCTTGATAAGAGAGCGGGCCAGGCCTTCACGTTTGTTGGTGCAGATGGCGAGCCGGGCGCCAGCCCGCTTGAGGGCCTGCGCCGCTTCGACAGCCCCCTCGAAGGGCCGGCTTTCGAGGGCGATATTGGCCTCGTAGTATGAGAGAAAGCGCGCCAGAAGCTCGTCGACGTGGATCTCGTCGCGACGCTCACCCGTATGGGCCAGTGCCTCCACGATCATGCGCCGCGCGCCGTAGCTCACCCACGGCCTCAGGATTGCGCCCGGCACTGGCGGCAGATCGAGCGATGCGAGGGCGTGGTTGGTTGCGCCCGTCAGGTCGGGGGCGGTGTCGACGAAAGTTCCGTCGAGATCGAACACAATCGTCTGGTTGTGCATTAATCGTCCTGCTTCAAGCGGACCGTTCAGTATCACATGCTCCTACCATATCCCGCATTGTGGTTTTGCAAGGCTGTGCGTTGTATCCGGCGCGGGCGGCCATCCGAACTTGAAAGCCAAGGATCGGGGCTTTAGACAGGGGCATGCCGATCTCCCCTCATCGGGCTAGGGGCGAAGTTCCCGTCTTCCTGGCGCCGGCCGCGCGCCCGGAGACATTTGCCAATGCGGCGGAACGAGAGGACACATGACCGCGGACGCCTACAAATTCGCGGCTGCGGAACGTGCGCTCGCCTACATTGAGCCGCGCATGCGGCTTGGACTTGGAACGGGCTCCACGGCTGCGAAATTCGTCGATCTGCTCGGCGCGCGCGTGCGTGGGGGCCTCGAGGTGCTGTGCGTTCCCACGTCCGAGGCGACGCAGCTGCAGGCGCACGCGCTCGGCATTCCTCTTTCCACCCTCGACGAGACGCCTTTCCTCGATCTGACGATCGACGGCGCCGATGAGGTCGATAATGAACTGCGTCTTATTAAGGGCGGCGGCGGCGCCTTGCTGCGCGAGAAGATCGTCGCGACTGCGTCCGACCGGATGATTGTTATCGCCGACAGCGCCAAGCTCGTGTCCCAGCTCGGCGCGTTTGCCCTTCCGGTCGAAGTCGTGCGCTTCGGCCTGACCGCCACCCGCAACATGGTGGAGATGCTTGCGGCGGACGCAGGCTGTGTCGGAGATATTACCGTGCGGCTGGCTCGCAATGGCGAACCGTTTCTCACTGATAACGGCAATCTCATTCTGGATTGCGCCTTCGGCCGCATCGACGATCCCAAGTCGCTCGATGAGGCCTTGAAGTTCATCCCCGGTGTCGTCGAAAACGGGCTTTTTCTCGGAATCGCCGACGCCGCCATTATCGCGGGGCCAGAGGGCGTCGACGTCATCGAAGCTAACTACGGCGAAAACGCCGAGGCGATGTGATCACCGGAATTTAGCGGCTCAAGTTGGAGACATTGCCATGTCAAATCGGTTCGCGGCGCTGCTCACGTTCGCGCTCATGATGGTCGTCGCCCTGCCGATCAGGGCCGAGAACGCGCCGGCCGATCCGGAGCGGCTGGCTGCCGCCCGTTCCCTGATGGAGGCGACCGGCGCTGCCCGACAGTTCGATGCCGTGATGCCCATGATGGTGTCGCAGATGGAGCCGCTGTTCCTGCAGATGGCGCCCGGCAAAGAGAAGGAGATCAAGGAGGTCATGGGCCTCATGGTCGAGCGCTTCGGCAAGCGGAAGTCCGAACTCTTCGAAGAGATCGCGACGCTCTACAGCGAGAAGATGTCGACTGCGGACATGAAGGAGCTGACGCAGTTCTTCGGCTCAGGCGTCGGTCAGCGCTTTATCCAGATGCAGCCCGAGATCGTGCAATCCAGTATGCTGATCGGCCAGCGCTGGGGACAGAAGATCGGTGAGGAGATCGAGAGAGACGTCCGAGAGGAGCTGGCGAAGCGCGGGATCAAGATCTGACCGATGCCGAAACACGATTTCGATCTTTTTGTCATTGGTGGGGGATCGGGCGGCGTGCGCGCGGCCCGCATCGCGGCAGGCCACGGCGCCCGCGTCGCCATCGCGGAAGAATACCGCTTCGGCGGCACCTGCGTCATCCGCGGCTGCGTACCCAAAAAGCTACTCGTCTACGCCAGCCGTTTTCGTGATGAGTTCGAGGACGCGGCCGGTTTCGGCTGGACGGTCCCGCCCGCAACGTTCGACTGGCCAACGCTCATCAAGGCGAAGGACAAGGAAATCGCCCTGCTCGAAGGCCTTTATCGCGACGGTCTCGAGAAGGCCGGCGTGACGGTTCTTTCCGAGCGCGCGCGGCTGACAAGTCCGCAGTCGTCGGTGCTGGCTGGCGGTCGGGAGATTTCCGCTGGTACAATTCTGATTGCCACCGGCGGACGTCCCAACATCGATCCCGGTCTGCCGGGACGCGAACATGTCATCACCTCGAGCGAGGCGTTTGACCTCGACGAGCTGCCGCGCCGTATCGTCGTCGCCGGTGGCGGGTATATAGCGGTCGAATTCGCCTCGATCTTCGCAGGCCTTGGGGCCGAGACGACGCTGATCTATCGCGGCGAAAAGGTTCTGCGCGGCTTCGACGAGGACTTGCGCGACGGTGTCATGGAGTTGCTCGCGCACCGGGGCGTGCGGCTCGTCATGGGCAACGTGTTTTCCAAAATCGAAAAACAAGGCGGCGAATATAAGGGCACGCTGCGCAAAAGTGGCTCTGTGCTGACGGCCGAGCACATCATGTTCGCTATCGGGCGCTCGCCCAATACCGGTGGGCTCGGTCTCGATGCGGCGGGCGTCGCGGTAACGCAAAACGGCGCCATCGTCGTCGATGATTTCTCGCGCACGAATGTGCCGTCGATCTTCGCCGTCGGCGATGTCACCGACCGCGTGAACCTGACGCCGGTCGCCATCCGCGAAGGCCATGCCTTCGCCGACAGCGCATTCGGCGGCAGGCCATGGCGGGTCGATCACGTGTTGATCCCGACGGCTGTGTTCACAACGCCGGAACTGGGCACGGTCGGCCTGTCGGAGAGTGACGCACGGTCGCGGCGCGGTGTCGTCGACATCTACAAGGCGCGCTTTCGTCCGATGCGCAACACGCTGGCGGGCCGCGACGAGCGCACGCTGATGAAGCTGATCGTCGATGCCAAGTCTGGCAAGGTGCTCGGCTGCCATGTGCTTGGCCCCGATGCGGCGGAGATCGTGCAGATGGCGGCAATCGCCTTGCGGCTCGGCGCCACAAAGGCCGATTTTGACGCGACGATGGCGCTGCATCCCAGTGCCGCGGAAGAACTGATAACCATGCGCGAGAAGTGGGTTGCTCCCGCCGCCTGATTCGCTACCAATTCGCGCTTCTCAAGTCCGGGATTATCATGAGCAGACTTAAGGGGAAGATCGCCGTTGTGACGGGGGCCGGCAACGGCATTGGCCGCGCGACCGCCGAGCTGTTCGCCGCCGAAGGCGCGCACGTCTACGTCACGGACGTCAATAGCGAAGCGGCGGCGCTGGTCGCCAGCGGGATATGTGGACGAGGGCAGAATGCAACCGCCGTCTCCGTCGACGTCTCCAAGGGGCAGGACGTGACGGCTCTTGTGCGTGCCGTTCAATCGGCGCACGGCCGTATCGATGTGCTGGTCAACAATGCGGGCCTCAATGTGCGTAGCGATTTCCGGCATCTGTCGGACGCCGACTGGGTGAAGATTCGCGAGGTCAATCTCGATGGGGTCGTGCGCATCGCGCGCGATTGCTTCGATCTGTTGCGGGCCGCCAAGGGCGCCTCGGTCATCAACGTCGCCTCCATCATGGGCAGCAAAGGCCTGCGCCAGCTCGTTGGGTATTCTGCGACCAAGGGCGCCGTGCTGGCGCTGACGCGCGGACTTGCGGTCGAGTACGCGCCGTTTCTCATCCGTGTGAATTCGATCTCGCCGGGGTTCGTGGAGACGGCCCTAACGGAACGTGTCCTGAAGAATCCCGCCTTCAGCAAGGGGCTGCTCGACCGGACGCTGCTCGGCCGTTTTGGAACCTGCGACGACATCGCCAAGGCGGCGCTCTTTCTTGCCTCCGACGACAGTTCCTATGTGACCGGCGCAGAGCTGTGCGTCGACGGCGGCATGTCGGCCGGCCTGTGATGCCGTCTGCCTAAAAGTGGACACATCCGCGTGGCGCAGTCGACCGATGGCGGCCGGTACACAGCCGCGATTGATGCGGGGACGTGATGCGGGGACGTGACATGAGACAGGCGCTGGCCCGGTTGGCGACCGCCGCCGCTGTGATGGCGGCACTCGTCACGAGCGTCAATGCCAATTCCTACGAACTCGACTCCGACCATACCGAGGTCCGCTTCACCTGGGACCATCTGGGAATGTCTCGCCAGGGCGGGCGGTTTCTCGACGTTAGGGGAACGGTCGAGATCAACGAAGCAGACCCGGCGGCGAGCACCATCAACGTTACAATTCCCCTCAAAGGCATCGCCACCGGGATCAGGCAACTCGATGATCACCTGCTCCGTTCGAAGGAGTACTTCGAGGTCGACGCCCATCCCTACATCACCTTCAAGAGCACGCGTGTGACGATGACGGGCGAGCGGGTGGCCGAGGTCGTCGGCGACCTTTCGATCAACGGCATCGTCAAGCCCGTCACGCTCGACGTGATCTGGAACTTCACTGGCGAGCATCCGCTGGCCAAGATCAACCCGACCTACGCCGGGGCATACTCATCTGGATTTTCGGCGACGACCCAGATCTTGCGCAGCGACTGGGGGCTGACCCGCTCGATCCCGTTCGTCTCCGATGAACTGAAGATAACCATCGAGACCGAGATGCATCGGACGGCTGTGTCTCAGCCGGCGGCGGCGCAGGCCGTGCCGCCGGTCGATGGGTTTTCAAGCGGGACGTCGCCAAAGCCCGACACCCCGGACAACTCGGCGGCTACGACGCTCGCCGTGCCGTCACCGGCCGGACTGCCCGACAGCGCCTCCCGCTAGACCGGTACGCCAGCACTGGCCACCCGCGAAGACTTGGCCTATAAGCCCCCGAAAAATGCTAATCTGTTCGCCGAGCGGGTAGCGTACCCGTTCTGGCGCCAAGGAGAGCTTATTAACATGGCGACCACTTGGACCCCTGAGAGCTGGCGGTCGAAGCCGATCGTGCAGGTTCCTGATTACCCGGATGCGAAGGCCCTCGCTGACGTCGAGGCGCGTTTGGCGACGTTCCCGCCGCTAGTTTTTGCGGGCGAGGCACGGCAGCTCAAGAAGGCGCTCGCCGACGTGGCGGCCGGTAACGGCTTCGTACTGCAGGGCGGCGACTGCGCCGAAAGCTTCGCTGAACATCGCGCCGACAACATCCGTGATTTCTTCCGCGTCTTCCTCCAGATGGCGATCGTGCTGACGTACGCCGGCGGCACGCCGGTGGTGAAGGTCGGCCGCATTGCCGGGCAGTTCGCCAAACCGCGTTCCGCGTCAATGGAAAAGAAGGGCGACGTTGAGCTGCCGAGCTATCGCGGCGATATCATCAATGGTCCCGAGTTCACGCCGGAAGCGCGCATCCCCGATCCCAATCGCCAGATCGAGGCATACCGCCAATCGGCCGCGACCTTGAACCTCATCCGCGCCTTCGCCACCGGCGGCTACGCGGACCTCGAGCGCGTGCACCAGTGGAACATGGGCTTCGTCAAGGACTCGCCCCAGGGGCATCGATATCAGGAGCTTGCGGATCGCATCGCTGAAACGCTTGGCTTTATGCGCGCCTGCGGCATCACCAGCGAGAACACGCCGCAGCTGCGCACCACGAGTTTCTACACGAGCCATGAAGCGCTGCTGCTCGGCTACGAGCAGGCGTTGACGCGGCTCGATTCGACGTCGGGCGACTGGTACGCCACCTCGGGTCACCTGATCTGGATCGGCGATCGCACGCGCCAGCCCGATCACGCGCACATCGAGTACTTCCGCGGCATCAAGAATCCGATCGGGCTGAAGTGCGGACCCTCGCTCGAGCCGGATGGCCTGCTGCGCCTGATCGATGCGCTGAACCCGAAGAACGAGCCGGGCCGCCTGACGCTGATCTGCCGCTTCGGTCACGACAAGGCGGCGGCTCATTTGCCCAAGCTCATCCGCGCCGTCGAGAAGGCCGGCAAGTCGGTCGTGTGGTCGTGCGATCCCATGCACGGCAACACGATCTCTGCCGCCACCGGCTACAAGACGCGCCCCTTCGATCGCATCCTGCGCGAGGTCGAGGTGTTCTTCGACGTCCACCGCGCCGAGGGCACGCACGCAGGCGGCGTCCATGTCGAGATGACGGGGCAGAACGTCACCGAGTGCACGGGCGGGGCCACGGCCATCAGCGAGACGGACCTCTCCGACCGCTACCACACGCACTGCGATCCGCGTCTCAACGCGGATCAGGCGCTGGAGCTGGCGTTCCTGATCGCCGAGCGCATGAAACTGGAACGCGAGAGCCGGGGCGTCACCGCGCCCGTAGCCGCAGCGGAGTGAAGCCAGCAACGCGTGGCCCGGCTGTTCGGCCAGGCCGCGCCTCGCTCACTGTGGGCTATAGGACCTCATAGAGAATGCCCGGACGCCGGCAATCGCAGACGGGCGCCGATTGCACTTTGATCAGTATCAATGTACGTTTCCTCAGACCGAGGAGAATGGCGCTCAAGAAGCGGCACATGGGCGCTTGGCCCGCCATCCAAGGGGAGACTAAAGTGATTAAGAAAATCCTATGCGCCACGGATGGGGCACCCCACTCTGAACGAGCCGTCGAACTGGCCGCAGAGCTGGCCGCGACGACCAAGGCCGAACTCATCCTATGCACCGTCAACATCATGCGTGGCGGCGGGCGCGCGCCTCTCCTGCCTATGCTTAACGATGACGAGGTGGAGAAGATCCTGAATTCGGCGGCGAGTATCGCCAAGAAGGCCGGCGTCAGTCCGACCCACAAAGTGGCTCTGTCGGCACGCGACGCGGCAGGCTCGATCGTCAACTATTGCGAGACCAACAGCTGCGACCACATTGTCACCGGAACCGGCGACAAGCACGGCGTCCAGCGCCTCGTCCTGGGCTCGGTCGCCGCCGACGTCGTCAGCAAGGCGCATTGCCCAGTGACCGTCGCTCGCTGATTTGTTTTACGATTATGACTAGCATCCCGGCGAACCCATTATCGCGGTTCGCTGGGATGCGCTATGTCGTATGGACCTTGCAGCACGAGGCCCGCTAAACTGCTCGGATGGAACGCTCGGCCACCCGCCTCTCAATCGCCTTCGCGCAGCTCAATCCGATCGTCGGTGATCTCGACGGCAACTTCGCCAAGCTCGTCGCCGCGCGCGACGAGGCGGCGAGGCAAGGCGCCGATCTCGTCGTGTTTCCCGAACTGTTCGTCACCGGATACCCGCCCGAGGATCTGGTGCTGAAACCGGCGTTCCAGGACGCCGTGCGCGATCGGCTCACGGCGCTCGCGGCCGGCATGGGCGACGGCCCCGCGGTTCTCACCGGCACGATCTGGGTCGAGGACGGACACCTCTATAACGCAGTTGCCCTTCTCGACGAGGGCGAGATCAAGGCCGTGCGTCTGAAAGTCGAGCTGCCGAACTACGGCGTATTCGACGAGCGCCGCGTCTTCACACCGGGGCCGCTTCCCGGTCCGGTCAGCTTCAAGGGCGTTCGGATCGGGGTGCCGATCTGCGAAGACATCTGGAAGGAGCAAGTGACGGAGTGCCTCGCCGAATGCGGCGCGGAGATCCTGATTTCGCCCAACGGCTCGCCTTTCGATTGGCCAAAGCCCCACATGCGCATGAACGTCGCCGTGGCGCGCGTCACGGAAACCGGTCTGCCGCTCGCCTACCTCAATCAGCTCGGCGGCCAGGACGAATTGGTGTTCGATGGCGCATCGTTCATCCTCAATGCCGACCGCAGCCTCGCCGTGCAGTTGCCAGCGTGGAAAGAGGCAATCGTCGTCACGCGATGGTCGCGGACTGATCCCGGCTGGATGTGCGAGCCGGGTCCCGTCGCGAAGATCTCCGGCGGGGATGCCTCCGCCTATCAGGCTTGCGTCCTCGGCCTTCGCGACTACGTGACGAAAAACGGTTTTCCCGGCGTCGTGCTCGGACTGTCGGGCGGCGTCGAATTCAGCACTCGTCGCAGCAATCGCGGTGGATGCGCTAGGCGCGGATCGTGTCCACTGCGTGATGCTGCCTTATCGCTATACCTCCAGCGACAGTCTCAAGGACGCGCAGGCGTGCGCGGAGGCGCTGGGCGTGCGCTACGACATCTTGCCGATCGGTGAACCGGTGGACGCATTCGAGCGGTCGCTGAGCGAGATGTTCAAGGGCCGAAACTCCGACATAACGGAAGAGAACATCCAGAGCCGCGTGCGCGGCACGACTCTGATGGCGATGTCCAACAAGTTCGGCGCGATGCTACTGACCACAGGCAACAAGAGCGAGATGTCGGTCGGCTACGCGACGCTTTACGGCGACATGAACGGCGGCTTCAATCCGATCAAGGATCTCTACAAGATGGAGGTCTACCGCCTGTCGTGTTGGCGCAATGCCAACACGCCCGAGGGCGGCATGGGACCGGGCGGCATAGTCATACCCGAAAACATCCTAATAAAGGCGCCGTCGGCCGAACTGCGCCCCGGCCAGACCGACCAGGATAGCCTGCCGCCCTACGAGGTGCTGGACGATATACTCGCCTGTCTCGTTGAGCGGGAGATGCCGGTCGAGAAGATCATCGCGCGCGGCCACCTCGCCGAGACGGTGCGCAAGGTCGAGCGGCTGCTGTATCTGGCCGAATACAAGCGCCGGCAGGCGGCCCCCGGTGTCAAGGTTTCAGCAAGGAATTTCGGCCGCGACCGGCGCTATCCGATCACCAACCGGTTCCGCGAGAAGCCGCACGAGGCTTAGATGCCCGGATCAACTGGGCGCGGGCCCGTCGATATCGAGCCGACGCACGCGGATGACCTTCGCTGCCCTTTGTCTGTTGCGCAAAGAGCCTCTGGCGATCCATAACCGACCCCATGAAACCGACCTTGAGATTTGCGCCGAGCCCGACCGGCCGCATTCACATCGGCAACGTCCGCACGGCCGTGCTGAATTATCTATACGCGATGAAGCACGGGGGCTCGTTTATCCTGCGCCTGGACGATACTGACCGTGTGCGCTCGACGGAGGAGTTCGCGCAGGGAATTCGCGACGATCTGGCCTGGCTTGGTTTCAAGTGGAACCGGGAGGAGCGCCAGTCCGACAGAACGCAGCGATACACCGAGGCCGCTGAGCAGCTCGTCAAGGCTCACGAACTCTACCCCTGCTACGAGACCGAAGAAGAACTCGACCGGCGGCGCAAACGCCAACTGGCGCGCGGTCTGCCCCCGATCTACGACCGCGCGTCGCTCAGGATGACCATCGAGCAGCGTCTGGCTTTCGAAGCGGAGGGGCGCAAACCGCATTGGCGCTTCCGGCTCGCCAATACGTCACCGGAGAGCGGGCTCGAGCCGTTGCCGACGATCGTCTCGTGGAACGACCTCATACGCGGCGATCAGACCGTGGACGCTGGATCGCTGTCGGATCCAGTTCTGGTCCGCGCCGACGGCACTTTCCTTTACACGTTCACGAGCGTCGTCGACGACATCGACTTCGGCGTCACGCACATCATTCGCGGTGAGGATCACGTCACCAACACGGGCGTCCAAATCCAGATCATGGAAGCGCTCGGCGCCGTGCCACCGGCCTTCGCTCATCATAGTCTTCTCATTGGTGCCGACGGACTTGCCTTGTCGAAGCGGCTCGGCGCGCTGTCGGTGCAGAGCTTCCGCGACGCGGGGCTGGAGCCGATGGCCGTCGTCAGCCATGCAGCGCTGGTGGGGACGTCGGATGCCATCGAGCCGTACCGGCACATCGGGGATCTGGCGCAGAAGCTGGAGCTGTCGCGCATTTCGACGGCGCCCGGCCGCTTCGATGTCGAGGAATTGAACGGTCTCAACGCCAAGCTGTTGCATCACCTTCCCTTCGAAGATGTCGCCGGGCGGCTTGCCGTGCTGGGGGTCGGGGGCGGCCAGCCATTCTGGGAGGCCGTTCGCGGCAACCTGTTCGTACTCTCCGATGCACGCAAATGGTGGGACGTCGTGAACGGCGACCTGACGCCAGTCATCGAGGATGCGGCGTTCGCCAAATCGGCCGCCGATCTGCTTCCCGCGGAGCCTTGGGACGAGACGACATGGAGTGCGTGGACGAACGCCGTCAAGTCGGCAACCGGCGCCAAGGGCCGGGCGCTATTTCACCCGCTGCGCCTTGCCCTCACTGGACAGGAGAGCGGTCCGGAGTTGAAGGCGCTGCTACCGTTCCTCGGCCGCGACCGCGCGCTGGCTCGCCTTTCCGGCAAGCCCACCTGACCGGCTGCTGGCCTACCCGTGCGCCAGCCGGTACGCGCCCGGCGGAACCATGCCCTCGACGTAGGCAAGGTAAAGTGCATCGAGCTGGACCCAGAGCACGTCGCACTTGAACCGCACCGCATCCACGCATGCCTCTTGCAAGGCGCGTGTATGGGCATGCTGCTTGACGAATTCGAGAGCGAACGTCGCATCGCGCGGCGCCTGCGAGAGCCGCCGCTTGAAGTACGCCATGACGTCGTCGTTGACGAAGGGGTAGCCGGCAAGCATCCCGGCGATGCGCTCGCGGTGAATTGAAGGCGCAAACAGTTCCGTCAGCGACGACGCGGCCGCCACCACGAGGGGCTGTTCGACGACAAAGCGGACATAAGCTTCGACGGCAAAGCGTGTCGCGGGTAAGGCGCCGTTCATGCTCATCACGTAATCCCGACCGAGGCCGAGGCAGTCGGTGAGCTTCAGCCAGCGCTCGATGCCACCCAGTTCTTCGGTGGGCGTGCCGTCATGATCGTGAATGCGATGAATCCATTCCCGTCTCAGATCGCGGTCATGCACACGGCTCATGAACGCCGCGTCCTTGCGGGGGATGGCTTCCTGATAGCAGTAACGGTTCAACGCCCATGCCGCCACCTGGCCCTTGCTGAGCTTGCCACCATGGAGAAGCTTATGGAACGGGTGCAGATCGTGATAGCGCTCCGGTCCGACGGCGCGGATCTGTGTCTCGAATTCGGCCGGTGTCCAAGGTCCTTGGGTGGTTTCGAACTTCCTTACGAACTCATTCATTCGGCAAATGTCCTTTCCGCACGGGGCAAGGGATACGCCAGAGACGGTAAACTGGCGATGGCGTGGCGGTTCGCGGTTGATCCAGGTCAACCGCGCCATCACGTTCAATTCAAAGGTTTGTGTGAGGTCATCCGCAGAAGGATCGCAGGCAAGCCGAAGTGCTACTGCGGAAGCGCAGGCGCCGTTTCGGAAACCCAGCCGGATGCATCGCCGGCGGGCGCTTCAGCGCGCGGCGGTGGTGCCACGCTGATCGACTGCGCGGGAGCTCGGGGCCGAGGCGTAGTGGCGGACGGTGGCGCGCCGACGGATCCCGTTTGCTGGGGAATGGGGGTCTGCGGCGTGTACTCGACTTCCTTGCACGAGCACCCCTGTACGTACTCCTTGCGATAGCGGAAGGCCGACTTCAGTGTCGTGTACTGCTCGTTGTTGCGGAAGCCGACCATCTGGTCCACGGCCCCGCCGGGGTTTTGATAATAGAACAGCTCGGTCGGTGCAGCGCACTTCGACTGGCACACTTCGGCGTCACGCTCGAAATGGTTCGGCAGCGTGGAGAAGCTGACCGGGAAATAGTAGCCGTCGCACAGGCGGACGCATACGGTGCGGTAGGTCGCGTAGCCGAGATTGCCAAACGTGCCAACGCCGCCCGAGCCGCTGCTTTCTTCGTCCTGCCACAACGAAGAGAATGGGTTGGGTCCATCGCTGCGCCGCGCCTGCTGGGTATAGGCCGGGCCGCAGTTGTTACGCGCCAGTTCGCGGATGATGTCGTCCTGGTAGGAATGCCCGCCGGAGGCCTGCATCTGCTGGCGCTGCGTCTCGAGGTCGGAGACGCGCCGCTTCAACTGTTCGACCTCGCGCGACAAGTCTACGCACTTGGGCGACCGCCGCAGGGTCTTCGAGAACAGAAAATAATCGTAGCAGTTCGACTTATCGAGTTGCGCACTCGACGTTCGATACTGCTGCTCGACCTGGCGCAGTTCGCTCTCGACCATCGGGACCAAGTCGCGCGACTGGTTGCCGCGCTGGCCTTCCTGGACCAGGCGCTGTTCGAGCTGCAGGCAAATTGGATTGTCGGAGCGGGCCGCCGGCGCCGGCTGGACCGCGGGTGGGGGCGCTGGTTCCGGCGGTGGCCGCCAGGCGGGGGCTTCCTGAGGCGGCGGTTTGCGCGACGGTTCGTCCCACGGCCAGTTGAAACCTTGAGCGAGTACGGGCAGGGAAGCCGTCACGAATAGCGCCGTAGCCAGCGCGAGTACGCGGCCGAACCCCGCGGCCGGTGCCGGCGGTCTTGCTCTTTTTTCTGGCGCTGTCGTCATTGCCTGGGCCGGCCGGGCTCCAATACGTGCTGTTGATCGATCCAAGTGCCTGATGGCAGAGCCACAATGGCATAGGCAGCTAATGCGGAGCAAATGCGGCGGCGGGCCGCCTGTGGGCAAGTCCATAGGCTTGACGGTCGCGGGTCCTGCCAGCATAAGAAGCCGCATGGAACGCGGAAAGCGCAAAGACGCCGTCAACCTTCGTTGCGGCATTGTCAGTCCGGACTAGTCGAAACGGCTGGCGCGCGGCCTTTTTCTGCCTGTTCCTTCAAGACAGACAAAACGCCCCGCCAGCGGACCAGGGGCTATTTTTGTGTCTCTCACACTTTACAACACGCTGACCCGCAAGAAGGAGCCGTTCGTCCCGATCGATCCGGCGAACGTCCGCATGTACGTGTGCGGCCCGACGGTTTACGACTTCGCTCACATCGGCAACGCCCGTCCCGTCATCGTGTTCGACGTGCTGTACCGTCTGCTGCGCCATGTCTACGGCGCCGATCACGTTTCCTACGTCCGCAACATCACCGATGTCGATGACAAGATCAACGCGCGCGCCGCCGAGCGTTATCCCGACCTTGACCCTCAGGCAGGCATCCGCAAACTGACCGAAGAGACAGCGGCGCAGTTCCACATGGACATCGCCGCGCTCGGCGTACTGCCGCCGACGGTCGAACCGCGCGCCACCGAGCACATCGCCGAGATGGTCGCCCTGTGCGACGCCCTCGTGAAGAATGGCCATGCCTACGTCGCCGACGGCCATGTCCTGTTCGACGTCTCGTCGATGCCCGACTACGGGCGGCTGTCGAACAGGTCGGTGGAGGAGATGGAGGCCGGTGCCCGCGTCGAGGTTGCGCCCTACAAGAAGGGGCCGATGGACTTCGTGCTTTGGAAGCCGTCGAAGCCAGGTGAGCCAACCTGGCCTTCGCCGTGCGGCATCACCGCGCCGGGAAGGCCAGGCTGGCACATCGAGTGCTCGGCGATGGCGGGCCGGCATCTGGGGCAAGTCTTTGACATCCACGGCGGCGGGATCGATCTGGCTTTCCCTCACCACGAAAACGAGATCGCACAATCACGTTGCGCTCACGGCACGCCGGCGATGGCCAACGTATGGATGCACAACGGGTTCCTGCAGGTCGAAGGCGAGAAGATGTCGAAGTCGCTCGGCAACTTCATCACGATTAACGAACTGCTGGAGACCAAGACGTTTGGCACGAATCCGTGGCATGGGCGGGTGATCCGCTGGGCCATGCTCGGCACCCACTATCGCCAGCCGATTGACTGGACGGTGGATCGCTTGGTGCAGGCCCGTGCGACGCTGTTCGACCTGAGTTTTTTGCATGGCGCTCCGGCCGCTGATTCACCCCATCCCGACGTAGTTGCGGCGCTCGCCGATGATCTCAACACGCCAAGCGCGATTTCGATCATTCACGGTCTGGCGAAGTCGGCGCACCGTAACGCTACCATGGCGGTGCAACTCAAAGCGACGCTTCAGTTCTTGGGGCTCTACGACAACGAGACCCAGCAGGACCTCAATCCCGGTCACGAGGTGCGCCACATCGACGGAGCCAAAGTGCAATGCCTGATCGCTGCCCGGCTCGCAGCCCGCAAGGCCAAGGACTTCAAGGAGTCGGACCGCATCCGCAATGAACTCGCCGCCATGGGGGTCGCGCTGAAGGATTCAAAGAACAAGGACACCGGCGAGATCGAGACAACGTGGGAGGTCGTGCGATGACGGTCGCCACTTACCCACTCCGCCCGTTTCTGCCTGCTGACACCATGGCGCTGCGAGACTTGTTCGCGCAGGCGATCGAGGAACTGACGCAGGATGATTGCAGCGAGGATCAGCGCATCGCCTGGGCGAGTGCGGCCGAGGAGGGACCGGCGTTCGGCAAGCGGCTTGCCGACGCGACCACGCTCGTCATTCAAGTTAACGGCGATTATCTGGGTTTTGGATCGCTCAAGGACAACGCGAAGATCGACATGCTATACGTCAGCCCGCATTATGCCGGCGAGGGAGTCGGCACGGCGTTGATGGATGCATTGGAGAAGATCGCGGCGGCGCGCGGCGCCGCGATGCTCACAGTCGACGCCAGCGAAACAGCAGTCGTGTTCTTCGAGAAGCGCGGCTTCTTCCAGGTGAAGCGCAATCTCGTGCAGCGTGACGACGAGTGGCTGGCGCAAACGGAAATGACCAAAGCCCTGGTGCCACCTGGCCCCCAGGGGGCAAGCGCTAAAATTCATTGAGTTAACGATCTCGGTCGTGCCGGAATTCAGAAATCCGGGCCCTGCAGGTGGACATGGACCTATGATTGAAAGACCAGACACGCCGTATCCTAAGCACTGGCTTTACTACATCGTCTTGAAACTCGCGGTGATGGTCGCGGCGGTCGCGATCGCGACCAAACTCTACGGACTATGGTGAAATGACGAAGGATCGCCTCTATCTGTTCGACACCACATTGCGCGACGGCGCGCAGACGACGGGCGTCGACTTCTCGATCGAGGACAAACGGCGCGTCGCCGCCGTTCTGGATCAGCTCGGCGTCGATTACATCGAAGGCGGCTATCCGGGTGCAAATGCCACGGACACCGAGTTTTTTGAGCGTGCACCGAAACTCGCGTCCGCCTGCTTCACCGCGTTCGGCATGACGAAACGAGCCGGACGCTCGCTGGCCAACGACGCAGGTTTTCAGGCGCTGCTTCAATCGAAAGCAGACAGCATCTGTCTCGTCGCGAAGGCCTGGGACTATCACGTGCGGGTCGCGCTCGGAATCTCGAACGACGAGAACGTCGATAGCGTCAGCGACAGTATCAAAGCTGTCGTCGCCTCGGGCCGCGAAGCACTGCTCGATTGCGAACACTTCTTCGACGGCTACAAGGGCAATGCTGAGTATGCGCTGCGCGTCGCCACGGCCGCCTACGATGCGGGCGCTCGCTGGATCGTGCTGTGCGATACGAACGGCGGTACGCTTCCCCACGAGATTGAGCGGGTCGTGTCGGCGGTGACCAAGGTAATCCCAGGCGCGAACGTCGGCATCCACACTCACAACGATACGGAAAACGCGGTCGCCAATTCGCTGGCCGCCGTGCGCGCGGGCTGCCGTCAGATTCAAGGAACTCTCAACGGGCTTGGCGAACGGTGCGGCAACGCCAATATGACGTCTATCATCCCGACGCTGCTGCTGAAGAGCGAGTTCGCGGACTACTTCGAGACGTCCGTGACGCCAGCGCGCCTACAGACGCTGACGCATGCGAGCCGCGTGCTCGACGAGGTGCTCAATCGGGCGCCCAACCGTCATGCGCCCTATGTCGGGGAAAGCGCCTTCGCGACCAAGGCCGGCATCCATGCCTCGGCAATACTGAAGGAGCCCGAAACCTATGAGCACGTCCGGCCCGAAGCGGTTGGCAATGAACGCAAGCTGCTCGTGTCGAAGCAGGCCGGCCGTTCTAACGTGCTTGCGGCTCTCGAAAGGGCCGGCATCGCGGCTGGAAAGGACGATGATCGAGTGACGGCGCTCCTCGATGAAGTTAAGCAGCGCGAATCGTCCGGCTATGCCTACGAAGCGGCCGAGGCCTCGTTTGAACTGCTGGCGCGGCGACACTTGAGCAATGTACCGAAGTACTTCTCGGTCGACAGTTTCCGCGTCATGGTCGAGCGTCGGCATAATGCAAACGGCAAGCTCGTCACGGTGTCAGAGGCGATCGTCAAGGTCTTCGTCAGCGGCGCCAAGGAGCCGCTCTGGTCAGTGGGCGAAGGCAACGGTCCGGTCAATGCGCTGGATCAGGCGCTGCGCAAGGATCTTGGCCGCTATCAGAAACACATCGATACGATCGAACTCGTCGACTACAAGGTGCGGATCCTGACCGGCGGTACCGAGGCCGTCACGCGCGTGCTTGTCGAGACACTGGACACGGTAACGGGCGAGCGCTGGTTCACGGTCGGGGTATCGCCCAACATCATCGACGCAAGCTTCGAAGCACTTATTGACAGCATCAACTATAAGCTGCTGAAGGACGGCGCCGAAGCCGCTTGAGGCAGACGCACTCGACCTCCGGATACGTGCAAAAAAACTACGAGCGGGCGGTCGGCAAATGAACGGCTTGATGCATCGAACGGTTCTGGTGATCACTTGCACCGCGCTCGGCGCCGGGGCTGCCGTTGCTGCCGACATCAGTGTGAAGGAAGTCTCGCAACTGCTGTTCAAGTCAACGCCGGACGCCCCCGCGATCTTTTCCGGTAAAGATCTCGGCGGTCTCGATCTCGCGGGCCTCGACTTCAAAGGGGCGCAGATGGCTGGCGCGGACCTCTATGGGGCCGACATCGGGGGCGCCAACCTCTCCGGGAGCAATCTTTCGGGCGCCAGGCTCGACCGCACCACCATAACGGGCACCAACTTCAGCAACGCCAACCTCGAGAAGGCGACGTTGCTGCGTCCAAGCCTGTTCTCCCGTCTCGAGGCCGACTGGAGAGAGTCGCCGAAGTTCACCGGAGCGCGGATGGCCGGCACACGGATGTTCGGGCGCTTCGAGTATGCGGATTTCGAGGGGGCCGATCTCGAGGGTGCGAAGTTCGCCGGAAGCGATCCCCGGGATGAGCAGACGTCGCTGGCGCGTGTCAATCTGTTCAGTGGCAATTTCCGCAACGTCAAGGCCAAGGACGCCGTTTTTTCCGGCGCCAAGCTTTCGTTCGCGGACTTCAAGGATGCGGATCTGCGAGGGGCAAATTTCACCGGCGCCGATCTCACCCGCGTCGATTTCTCCGGTGCCGACCTGACGGGGGCTGATTTCACCGACGCCGATCTCGACGAGGCCAGACTGGTCGGTGTCAAGGGACTGGATACGGTTAAGGGTCTTGCCGGCGCGCCGAACGTGGAACGCGCGCAGAGGGATTGAGGCCGCGGGCCGCGCATTGCAACACGTGCAGCGACCACGGGATCATGTGCCAAGAAGCTGTCTTGCCGCCATATCCGGCGTCAGTGCGCCGGCTAGAACATCGTCTGCCAGAGTATCGAGTGCACGGCCTTGACCGCTTCGGACGCGCTGCGCCACGAGGTCAGCAGCGGCGCGCGCAATCAGATAGCGGGCACGCCGGCGGCGACGTTCGAGGGCGCCTTGCGCGGTACTCCGCCGACCAACCTTGTCGATTTCTTCGAGCAGGCGCTCGACGCCCTCACCTGACGTGGCGGTGGTCTTCAGGAGGGGAACCTTGTCGTTGACGTGAGCGCGGATCGATATGGCGCCTGCGAGCTGCTGCATGGTCTGCTCGGCGCCAGGCCGGTCGCCCTTGTTAACGACGAGGATGTCGGCGATTTCGAGCAGGCCGGACTTCATCGCCTGCACGTCGTCCCCGAGCCCCGGTGCCGAGATCACCACGCGAACATCCGCGACTTCCGCGACGTCGATCTCGTTCTGGCCGGTTCCCACGGTTTCCAGGATGATTAAGTCGAAGCCCGCCGCGTCGAACGCATCGATGACGCGAACGGCTGCGGGCGACAGGCCGCCGAGATAGCCGCGTGAGGCGAGCGAGCGGACAAAAACGCCGTCGTCGTCGAGCGCGGCGGTCATGCGGATGCGATCGCCGAGGATGGCGCCGCCCGAAATGGGGCTCGATGGGTCGACGGCTATCACCGCAACGGTTGCTCCCTTGCTCCTGACCGCGCTTATGACTGCATTGACGAGGGTCGATTTGCCGGCACCGGGGGGACCTGTGAAGCCGACCACGAGGGCATGTCCCAGATGCGGCTGGATGGTCTGCAGCAATTTCTGGGCTGCAGGCGACAGCCGCTCCAGTTCCGTCACAGCAGACGACACCGTGCGGCGGTCGCGGGCGCGGAGCAGGGCCAGCGTTTCAACAGGGCTGCGCGTCTGCGTACCGTCAGATGTCGTTTTCGATGTCATCGGCCGCTGATACGCGGATCACGCGGCGCGGGCAACCCCGAGGTGCCCTGTTCGTTGACAAGTCTGCTCCTGGCGGCGGTTCGGGCGATCCTCCAGTTCAGAACCAGAGTCCCGGCCAACGGTAGCGCGGGCGCATGTCGCCCGGTCCAAGCCCCACCATCGACATCATCGGCTGTTCGACGATCACGATACGATCGGGCGCGGGCGCGCCACCAAGTTCAAGGAGGCGTGCGATGCGATCTTCGGCCGGGGGGTGCGTGCGCAGCAGCGAGGGCTGGGGTACGCGCCGGACCGGCACTGGAAACTTCAGGTCCTCCCAGAATCGGCCAGTATATGTCTCGAGACGCCTCAAGGCTGCGGCGAGACCCACGGGGTCTCCCGTCATCGCGGCGGCTTCCAGATCGGCATCGAATTCGCGGGCGCGCGACAGGCCGAGTTGCAGCAGGCTAGACGCCGCCGGCGCGAGGTAGAGCAACAAGATAGCCAGCCACGGCAGCGGCTCTTCGTCGGTAAAAATCGCCAGCAGGTTCATGAACGCGAGGGCCATCGCGAAGTACGAAAAGACCTGAAGCACGCGCGTGATGACATCCGCAAGGCCCATGACCGCGAGATCGTTGTTGCGAATGTGGCTCATCTCGTGGGCCAGCACGCCGGCCGTCTCGCGCAACGTCAGTCGCCGCAAAAGGCCTTCAGTCACGCCGATGGCGGCATGTTCGGGTGAACCGGCGGCGAAAGCGTTGAGCGTCATGCTCGGGATGACGTAGAGGTCCGGCCGGACGGGCAGGCCGGCCCGGTAGGCCAGCACATCCACGAGACTGGAAAGTTGGCCATCGTCATGCGGCAAACGCTTGGCCCGATAGAGCCGCATCATAGCCTCCGACGGCACTTTCGACGACACGACGACCAGACATGCGATGGCGAGACCGACCCCCATAAGGCCGCCGGGCCCGGCAAGAATGTAACCCGCGGTTCCGAGCACGACGGCGAGTGCGGCGAGCAGCGCGCCCGTCTGCATCGTGTTGCGCTGCCGGTGGGCGGCGAGAGCTTGCGTATCGAGAAGTCCGGTCATGGCCTTTGTTCACCCAATCGCATCGCAACTGGGATGGCATCGAGTTCGGGCCAAATAGGGGCGGAAATCGGTTACTTGGTTCCGGGTCAGCGCGTGCGAAATATACTCTCGACTGCATTTAGAACTTCGCCACCACCTCGGGCGCGAGAGCTTCGGGCTTGCCGGACAACGTCAGCAGAGCCGGGACGATCTTTGTGGCCTCGTCGACCACGTTGAAGTGCACGTCGAGACCCGATCGTATGAAGGCATCGGCCTTCATGTGCGCCAGCAGATTGAGGAACGGTCCCCAGAATCCGGCGATGTTCGCAACGACGATTGGCTTGGTGTGCCGGCCGAGCTGCGACCAGGTCAACTGTTCGACCAATTCCTCGAGCGTGCCGATACCGCCAGGAAGCGCGACAAACGCATCCGAACGCTCGAACATCAGCTTCTTGCGCTCGTGCATGTCGTGCGTCACGACCAGTTCCGTCACGTCGCGCAGCATGTGCTCGCGTTCCGTCAGGAATTTCGGAATGATCCCCGTCACCCGGCCTCCGGCCGCCAGAGTGGCGGTGGCGACCTCGCCCATGAGGCCAAGTCCGCCGCCGCCGTACACGAGTTCGATGCCGTTGTCGGCCAGCGCCGTGCCCAGGATCCGAGCCGCGGCCGCATAGCTCGGGTTAGTCCCCTTGCCTGATCCGCAGTACACGCAGACGCTCTTGACCGCGCGGTGGGGCTCGATGTTCACGGAACGTTTCTTTGTCATGATGGGTCCGGCCAAGGGGGCGTTTGGTAGAAATAGGCATGTCGTGTATCGCCATTATTGCATCCTTTTGGTTGAATATTGGGTGCCTGAGGCGTTGTTGACGATGGCGGCAGAGACTCAGAAATGCACTTGGCGGCAATTTGGCACCGCGTCATGAGCAAGAGCGTTCGTGCTCGTAACGCCGGCGAGTTGTTTGGCGTGGAGCTGGAACGAGGAATGCTCGATCGCTGCATCATCGCCTGCGTGCTGGGCGGATTGTTGTTCGGCACGACCGAGGCGTCGGGCCTCGACAGTCTGATCGCGCGCGGCATCGCTTCCCTGCTTGGCGTCGAGATGTCGCTCGCCACGGCCGCCGAGGTCGTGTCGGCGCATGCCGAAACCGCCGCCGCCGAAATCAAGCCGCCGGCGTTCTCCCGCATCGTCATAGATCCGGCTGGAGCGTCGCGGCTCGAGGGTACGGGAACGCCAGGAAGTCAGGTGATCGTCAAGTCGAGTGAACGTGTTATTGGCGCGGCCATCGTCGAGGCGACGGGCCAGTGGAAGGTCATGCTCCTGCCGGGACTGGCAGCCGGAGAGCATTACATCGCCACGGCCGCCGCCGCAGGCGACGGCATCGCCATGCCTCTCTACGGCGAGGAAGTGCGTATCGCGGTGCCGGAGCGCTTTGCGGGCGCCACGCTGCTGACTTTTGAACCCACCGACGGACTTGCGCCCTGGAAGGCAACGCGATCGCGTGCCGAAGATCTCGCCAACGCAGCATCGCAGGAATTCTCCAAGGTCATGGCTGTCAACGGTGAAGCCGGCAACATCGCCGACGCGGGCGACACGAATTCAGTCGGGGCTACGCAGCTGTCCGTGGAGCCCAAACCACACGAAGCGCAGCCGCACGTCGTCATGGGCCCCACCTTATGGGATCATGCTCGTGAATGGCTGACTCGGGCGAACCGGGAATATCAGAACCGCATCGCACGGCCGCTGTCGAGGCCGCCACCGGGATCTGGGCAGCCAGCCGACCAAACGGTCGATACGGCCGCAGCGTCTAGACCCCTGGATCCGCCGGCTATCACCGCACCATCCGAGGCTGAACTTGCCGCCCGAGCATACGCCGAGGAACGTCGCCTCGCCGAGGAAAGCTGGGCGCGCAAGCACGACGAAGCCGCGGATACGACAAACGCCGACGCCAGGCGCACTAACGACGATGGGGCGAGTGGCGAAGCGGCAGCCAAGCGCCGTGCCGAGGATCTGCAGCTTCGGGAGGCGGCCGCGAAGGCTCGCATCGCCGAAGCGCTGAAGGCATTGGAAGACGCCAAGCGCCGTGCGGCGGAACGCAGGGCGGCAGAAGTCCGTAAGGCTAACGATGAGGCAGCGCGCAAGATCGCTGACAACAATGCCTCAAAGAAAGCCGAGACAAAGCAACTTTTCGCCGAGCAGCAGAAGGCCGCGCGAGACGAGGCCGAAACCGCCAAGCGTTCCGCATCCGAGCCGCCGCCGCAGTCCCTGAGCGAAGCCGTCGAACGCGAAGAGGAAGAGGACCTACGTCATAAGACGGGGTCGGAAGACGTCATTGAGTTGCCAGCGGAGGAAGGCAGCGCCGAGCCTGCCGGTGACGACAAGGACGAAGCGGTGCGCCCGCGCCGACACGGCGCCAAGGCGCGCGCCGCAGCAAGCAAGTCGCGGCGCAGCGCCGCGACGTCCTGCCCGGCGCGCGGCTACGTGAAGCGTAACGGCAAAAGGCAGCTCTACGTCGTCGGCCGGCACGATACGCTGTGGGCGATCGCGCACCGGCAGTATGGCCGTGGCGAGCGATACAATATGATCTATCTGGCCAACCGCCGCCGGATCGCCGACCCCGACGTCATCCGCCCGTGCCAGATGATCGTATTGCCACGCAAGCGCCGCTGAGTTGGACAACCGCGCCGCGGAGCCGTAAGACCACCGCATGCAGCTTCATTCGCCTCCCCATCAGAACACCGCGCCTGCCGCGGGCGGCTTTCTCGACCGCCTCAAAGTAACGCCGGAGCAGACGCGCGTTCTGCGCGGCCTGTGGCCCTACATCTGGCCGCACGACAGGCCGGATCTGAGGCGGACGGTTCTCGCCTCTTTGCTGCTTATACTGATCGCCAAGGCTGTGACTGTCACGGTGCCTTTTACGTTGAAATGGGCAACCGACGCACTCGTCACGGCCGCCGGCGGTAAGGTGCCGGGCGACGAGATGACCTGGCTGATCGGTGCGCCGATCCTTGCCAGCGTCGTCTACGGCCTGTCGCGGATCGTGATGACGCTTCTGGTGCAGTTACGCGAGGGCATGTTCGCGAAAGTAGCGATGCATGCGGTGCGCAAGCTGGCGCTCGCGACCTTCGAGCACATGCACCGCCTGTCGCTGCGTTTCCATCTGGAACGCAAGACCGGTGGCCTGACGCGCGTGCTGGAGCGGGGACGTACGGGTATCGAGAATATCTCGCGCATGGCGCTGATGACTCTGATCCCGACGATCGTCGAATTCGCCATGATCATCGTCGTGTGCGCCGTCGAGTTCGATTGGCGCTACGTTGTCACCATCCTTCTGATGATCGTGATCTATCTGTGGTTCACCATCAAGGCGACGGACTGGCGCGTATCCATTCGCCGATCCATGAACGACAGCGATACCGACGCCAACACCAAGGCCGTCGACAGTCTGCTGAATTACGAGACGGTCAAGTACTTCGGCGCGGAAGAGCGCGAGGCCAGCCGTTACGACCGCTCGATGGAACTGTACGAGAAAGCGAGCGTGAAGACCTACACGTCGCTTGCGGTTCTGAACTCGGGGCAGGCCGTGATCTTCACGGTTGCACTGACGATATGTCTCGTCATGGCCGCGCGCGACGTCGTCGCCGGAGTGCAGACCGTCGGTCACTTCGCCATGGTCAATCTGCTCATGCTGCAGCTGTTCCAGCCCCTGAACTTCATGGGTATGGTGTATCGCGAGATCAAGCAGGGTCTGACGGATATCGAGCGCATGATGGAGGTGCTCGACAAGTCGCCCGAGGTTGCCGACAGACCGGGCGCCGTCGATCTGCGCATAAACGGCGGCGCGGTGCGCTTCGGTCACGTGCGGTTCGCGTATGATCCCGCACGCGAGATCCTAAAGGATCTGAGTTTCGAGGTGCCTGCCGGGCGCATGGTCGCCATCGTCGGGCCGTCGGGAGCGGGCAAGTCGACCATCAGCCGGATTCTGTTGCGCTTCTATGACGTTTCCGGCGGCAGCGTGACGATCGACGGGCAGGACCTGCGCGACGTCACGCAGAAGTCGCTGCGCAGGGGTATCGGGGTCGTGCCGCAGGACACTGTGCTGTTCAACGATACGATCTTCTACAACATCAAGTATGGCAGGGCCGATGCGACGGACGCCGAGGTGTTCGAGGCGGCCCGCATGGCCCAGATCGACGAGTTCGTTAAAACCCTGCCGCAGGGATACGACACGATGGTCGGCGAGCGCGGCCTGAAGCTTTCGGGCGGAGAAAAGCAGCGCGTCGCCATTGCGCGCACGATCCTGAAGGGCCCGCCGATCCTCGTTCTCGACGAGGCGACCAGTGCGCTCGACAGCCACACGGAAAAAGAAATTCAGGACGCCCTCGACAGCGTATCGCGCAATCGCACCACGCTCGTCATCGCGCACCGGCTGTCGACAATCGTTCACGCCGATGCCATTCTCGTTCTGGAGCAGGGCCGGCTTGTGGAGCAGGGGACACATGCCGAACTGATCGCGCGTAACGGTTTGTATGCCAGCCTTTGGAACCGGCAGCGGCAGGCGGAGAAGGCCCGCGAGGAACTAGCTTACGCCCTGGAGGAAGCCGAGAAGGCGGGCGCCTTGCGACCGGCCGATGCCCGGGTTCCGGCCTGAAGCATTCACCCGGATCTTCCGCGGGTCGTCTTTGCGCGAACCGGTGGATTAACCCGATATCCGGTTTGTCCATTTAAGCTCCAGGTGTTCTCGGCGTTCGAGATGGCCCGAAGTGTTCAGATGCCCGGCACCAATTCGTTGATGCAACACAAAGTCGAGCGGGTCGCTGCGGCAGCGCTGCGGCTGTCGGTGACGGCCTTGCGGGGCCTGTGGTCGAAGCTGCGGCCGCCGTTGATCTTCCTGCTTCAAGTCATCGCCGCTCTCATTCTGCTGTTCGAGGAGTGGGGCTGGCAGCCATTGTCGCGCGTGCTTGCCCGCTTGGCGCAGTACCGCCCTATCGCCTGGCTGGAGATGGGGATCGCGACCCTGCCACCTTATGGGGCGCTGGTCGTATTCGCTCTGCCGACCACTCTTCTGCTGCCGCTGAAGTTCATTGCCGTCTATCTGCTGGCGAATGGGTACGTGACCGCGGCGGGCGCCCTGTTTATCGGCGCCAAGGTCGCCTCGACCGCCATCATCGCGCGCATCTTCATGTTGACAAAGCCGGCGCTGATGAAGCTCTCGTGGTTCGCACGCGCCTACAACGTGTTCATACCCTGGAAGGATGCCATTTTCGCCCGCATCCGCGCTTCGTTCGTCTGGCGTCACGGACGCATGGTGAAAACGCGGGTGAAGCTCGAGGCGAAGCAGGCGTGGACGCGATGGAAGCCGCAGATCGCCGCCTTCTGGCAGGTCTGGAAACCTCGCGTTCTGGCGGCCTTTTATCAATCGTACGCGATGGTGCGTGACGTCGTGCGCGGCATTCGGAGTCGGTTTTTCGAGCCCGATTGAGTGCGGCAACGTCAGTTGCGAACGCCGCATCGCCGGGCTTTCAATGCGAGGCGGCCTGCATTGCCCGGTGTCAATGCCGACATCTGAAGTGGCCTGACTTCGGATAATGTGACCTGTCACAGACACTGGTCGCATTGCCCACTAGCCGTGTTGTGGAGCGTCAAAACCAGCTGCCCGCCAAGAACGTATGATTATTCTGAAATGTTCTGTCTCGGACCAGCCATGAAACTCAAAATGCCGTCCCTGCTGGGGGTAGCTATCGTGATGGTGTGTCTTGCGCCGGTCCCCTCCGACGCAGGCGCGCCGCTCGATGCGCTATCGTCGGGTTACGAGGCGAAGTTTTCTGCCGTCGGGCACATCGATACATCACGCCTTGCGGCGTTGCTGGCTGAGCGCCCGCCCCGTGTCCTAGTGGTGGACGTGCGGGAAGATGCGGAATTCGCCGTTTCGCACATTCCCGGCGCCGTCCGCGCTGCCCCTGATGCGCGCGCCGATCAACTCAAGGCACGCCTCGGAAATGTTTCGGGCAAGACGATCGTGTTCTACTGCTCGGTTGGCTATCGCAGCTCCAAACTTGCGACAGCGGCAAAGGATGCGCTGATTGCGGCAGGCGCCACGGATGTCGTCAATCTCAAGGGCGGAATCTTCGCATGGCACAATCAACAGCGCCCGCTCGAGGAAAACGGCGCGGCGACGCAGTTCGTTCATCCCTACGACGCCAACTGGGCGCGCTATCTCGACCACTCGGAACTGGCGCGGATGACGCCTCCGGTGGATGCGGGCAAAGTTGGTGGCGCGCGATGAGCCCTGACAGCCTGTCGCCCTGGACGTCGCTGAGCGAGCTGCAACTGCGGCTAGCGGCATTCGCCGCTGTGCTCGCGATCATGGCCATCCTCGAACTCGCAATTCCGCGCCGGAAACTTCTTCATTCCAAGGCGCACCGATGGCTGACCAACCTGTCGATCATTGGCACGGGCTTCGCGATCGTGCGATGTCTATCCTACCTGTCGGGCGTCATTGCGGTGCCTCTCATCGCGATTGCCGCAGCCGAGGTTGCAGCCGCCCATGGTTGGGGGGTTCTCAACTGGGTCGAACTGCCGCCGTTGCTGGAATTCGTCATCGCCGTGGTCTTCCTTGATTTCGCGATCTGGGGGCAACACGTCCTTTCGCACAAGATCCCTCTGCTTTGGCGGCTGCACCGCGTCCACCATGCCGACGTCGATATCGACGTTTCGACCGCATTGCGATTTCATCCCTTCGAGATCGGCCTGTCCATGATCTACAAGGTGGCGTGGGTGCTGCTGCTCGGGTCGTCGGCGATCGCCGTATTGGCGTTCGAGATCCTACTCAACGCCTGCGCCATGTTCAGCCATTCCAACGTCGCGCTGCCCGGCATTCTGGATCGCGGTCTACGCATTCTCGTCGTCACGCCCGATATGCACCGCATCCACCACTCGGACCAACGGCGCGAACACGACAGCAACTACGGATTCAATCTTTCCGTCTGGGACCGGCTGTTTGACACCTACACCGAGGCGCCCGAACGTGGACACACAGGTATGACCATCGGGTTGTCCGACTACCAGACCGAGGAGCCGACCAAATTCATATGGTCGCTACGGCTTCCCTTCCGGCGGCGTTAACGTGGCGTTTTGAAATCGCCCTCGAGATAGCCGTGCAGGTATAAGAGTGCGGTCAGCTCGCCGTGCAAGATGACCGCACCTTTCGGCAAAGCTCGAACCGTCTCCACCACCGCTCGCTTGGCGCGAAACGCAACGCCGAGGCCTGCTAAAGCCAGCATATCGAGGTCGGTTCAGCGAAAAACTCATCTGAGACGAGCGCGCAGTGGGCGTCATTAGCTTGCATGGTTTTGACCAGGGTTTCGGCTCCCGGAATCACTGTCACGCGGGTGTCGTAAATCTCGTCGAGTAGGTGCGCATCAAGCCCCGCCAGCATCGCGACGCGCGTGAGAAGCGAGAGCTCGAACGGCAGTTCGCCACCCATGGTCCGGGCTGTGAGGGCAGAGATCTCACCGCCGAACCCGGCGCGCTCGGCCAGTTCGTCGATCATCTCTTGCTCGATGATGGTCGATTCCATGTCGGCGACGAGGTGGCGCATTCGGCGGAACGCGAGATCGTCGGGGATGACGGCGATGTCCACTGCGGCTGCTCCAATCGCCGTGCCAATTCGAGAGGACAACGTATAGAGCGGCATGTCTTCCGGTGCTGCGACCCGAAGTTCCCGCGCACTTTCCGGCGAAAGCCTGCGGTCATCGATCATGTGACAGTCGCCCAGTGCCACGCGTGCTGCATTGAGAGAGGACGTATCGATGGCTGTGTCCGGAGAAGAGACAAAGAGCAGCGTGCGGCTCGACAATGATGCTGTCATGCGGCCGGAGGGCCATCCGCCATGCGGATGCTGACGATTTAGCTGTCGGGGTCGAGAATGTAGGCATCCAGCATGCCATTCCACTGCCGCTCAATCGGTTTGACGATCTGGCCTTGGCGCATTCTGGAGATCACCGTTCGAGGGTCCTTGCCGCGGATGTAGATCGTCCCGGTGATGCGCGGCGTCACCGACAAATTTGGTAACTCCGCCCGCAGGCAGTCGCGGGACTGGAGCATGAGTTGACCGCCTTCCGCTGCCAGGATTGCAAACACCGCATCGCTGCCATCGGTCTGTTCTAGTACGTCGCGCGTCGCGGAGATCGCGATGGCCAGTGCTATCCAGTTGCCCGCGATAGAACGCGAGCGAGCTGGCCATATCGGACACCATCAGATTGGGGATGATCACGGACGCACCTTCCATCTGGGTTGGGTCAACGCGAAAACCCTATCGCATGATGCCGGCGATGCGGCTACAGGTGAGGCATGCCGCCTATATCGACCTATCCGCGACCACCAATACTCATTGCCGGCCCGACCGCTTCGGGCAAGTCAGCTTTGGCCACTGCGCTTGCCGAAGCTTTTGGCGGCGCCGTGATAAACGCCGACAGTTTGCAAGTCTATCGCGAGTTGCGCATTCTGACGGCGCGTCCCTCCGAGGCGGACGAGGCGCGCGTGCCCCACCTACTCTATGGCCATGTGCCGGCACGGGAGGCGTACTCGGCCGGTCGCTTCGTCACCGAGGCTGCGCACGCGATAGCGGACGTTCGCCGCCGTGGGCTGATTCCAATCGTAATCGGAGGGACGGGTCTCTACTTCCAGGCGCTGCTGGAGGGTCTGTCTCCGGTCCCACCAGTTCCGGCCGACGTCCGTAAGCATTGGCGCGGTGAGGCGATCCGCCTTGGAGCCGAAGCGCTCCACGCGGTTCTGGCAGAGCGCGATCCCCGCATGGCCGTGCGGCTCAGACCCAGCGACCCGCAGCGTGTCACCCGGGCTCTTGAAGTTCTGGAGGCAAGCGGCCGCTCGCTTCTCGATTGGCAATCTCAGGCAGGCGAACCTGTTCTTGATGCCGGCAGGGTGCTGAAACTCGTCGTGTGTCCATCGCGCGAGGTCCTCAACCGGCGCTGCGACGAGCGGTTCGATCTGATGATGGCCCATGGTGCCCTCGACGAGATCCGGGCGCTGGCTGCTCTGAAACTGGACCCAGGACTGCCGGCGATGAAGGCGCTGGGCGTGGAGCCGCTGATCCAACTCTGTGAGGGCGCCATTGCGATCGACGACGCCGTCACCCGGGCGAAAGCCGCCACCCGCCAATATGTGAAACGGCAGGTGACCTGGGCAAAAGGTAATATGAGTGCGTGGAGATGGCTATCTGAGCAAGAAATAGAAAGTTTTGGATCAAAAAACTTTTATTTTATTTATTCTTCACCTTGACCGGGCAGTCTGCGGCTCATAGGTTGCGCCGCACATTGAATGGCGGGGGCGGGCCTATCAGGCCCGCGGATTGGAGTTCTTCGACGATGGCACGGACGATGACGGGCGCCGAGATGGTGATCAAGGCGCTGGTGGATCAGGGTGTCGAGCACGTTTTCGGCTATCCGGGCGGCGCTGTGTTGCCGATCTACGACGAACTGTTCCAGCAGGATAAGGTCAAGCACATCCTCGTTCGCCAGGAAGGCGGTGCCGTGCACGCTGCGGAGGGGTATGCCCGTTCGACCGGCAAGGTCGGTGTAGTTCTCGTCACCTCGGGTCCGGGGGCGACCAACGCCGTCACCGGCCTCACCGACGCATTGATGGATTCGATCCCGCTCGTCTGCATTACCGGCCAGGTTCCAACCCACCTCATAGGCAACGACGCATTTCAGGAGTGCGACACCGTCGGCATCACGCGGCCCTGCACCAAGCACAACTGGCTGGTGAAGGACGTCAATGATCTGGCGCGCGTGCTGCATGAAGCTTTCTACATCGCGCGGTCGGGCCGGCCGGGACCTGTCGTCGTCGATATCCCGAAGGACATCCAGTTCAAGAGCGGCAACTACACCGGCCCCTCCGATGTCGGCCACAAGACCTACAAGCCTAAGGTCAAGCCGGACGCGGGTCCGGTGAGAGAGGCAATCGAACTCATCGCCCAGGCCAGGCGTCCCGTGTTCTACACCGGCGGCGGCGTCATCAATTCCGGTCCCAAGGCGAGCCAGTTGCTGCGCGAGTTCGTGCGCCTGACCGGAATCCCGATCACCTCGACGCTGATGGGCCTTGGCGCCTATCCGGCCTCCGACAAGCAGTGGCTCGGCATGCTCGGCATGCACGGGACCTACGAGGCCAACCTCGCGATGCACGACTGTGACGTGATGATCAACATAGGCGCGCGTTTCGACGATCGCATCACGGGCCGCATCGATGCGTTTTCACCCGGCTCCAAGAAAATACACGTCGATATCGACCCGTCCTCGATCAATAAGAACATCCGCGCCGATATTCCCATCATCGGCGACGTCGCCTATGTGCTCGAGGAAATGCTGCGCGTCTGGAAGTCGAAGTCGCCCCAGCTCGACAAGGCGGCGCACAAGCTGTGGTGGAAGCAGATCGAGGGATGGCGGGCGAAGAAGTCGCTCTCCTACAAGATTTCCAAAGACGTGATCATGCCCCAGTACGCATGCCAGCAACTCAACGAGCTGACCAAGGACCGCGATACCTACATCACGACCGAAGTCGGCCAACACCAGATGTGGGCGGCCCAGTTCATCAACTTCGAGGATCCGAACCGCTGGATGACCTCCGGCGGCCTCGGCACGATGGGATACGGGCTTCCCGCCGCAATCGGCGTGCAGATGGCGCATCCCAAGTCGCTCGTCATCGACGTCGCCGGCGACGCCTCAATCCTCATGAATATCCAGGAATGCTCCACCGCCGTGCAGTACCGTCTGCCGGTAAAGGTGTTCATTCTCAATAACGAGTACATGGGCATGGTGCGCCAGTGGCAGCAGCTTCTGCACGGCAACCGCCTGTCGGAGAGCTACACCGAAGCCTTGCCAGATTTCGTCAAGCTGGCGGAAGCCTATGGCTGGAAGGGGATGCGCTGCGATCATCCCGCCGATCTCGACGACGCCATTCTGGAGATGATCGACACGAGGGTACCGGTCATGTTCGATTGCCGCGTGGCCAAACTCGCCAACTGCTTCCCGATGATTCCTTCCGGAAAGGCGCACAACGAAATGCTGCTCGGCGAGGACGTCTCCGACGAGGAGGTTTCCAAGGCCATCAGCAAGGAAGGCAAGGTGCTGGTGTGAAGTTACCGCTGCGTTGGGCTGCAGCCTGCGTTCTGGTTTCTTTTGCTGGGCTTGGGCATGCCGAAGAACCGGCCGCGGCCCCGGGCAAGTCGACGTGGGATCAGGCGGCCAACATTCGCGATGCCGCCGAACGCATTGCCAAGCTGCAACGCACGCAAGGCGCCCAGGCGGCGGTGAACTTCATCGACGCCTGCTATCGCACCCACAGTCTCGCCGAGACCTACACTGCGCCTTTTGAAGGGTGCATCGCCCAGGATTATCTGCTGACGAAGACGCTGGCCCAGATCTACAGCCGGTTGCCACCCGAAGCGCGCGAGAAGATTAAGGCGCCTTCGCCGGATGCTCTGGCGCAGGCGATGGGTCGCCGGGTCGTGGCAGCCTTCAGCCGGTACAAGGTTTCTGCCACCGACGCGGAGGCCTTCAAAAAGCTGGTCGATGTGTACGGCGCGCCGATATTCCTGAGCATCGTTTTCCCTGATGCTGCCAAGGAGAAGGGCGCGCCATCGCCGGACGGCGGCAAAGACAAGAAGTCCGACAAATAGCAAGGCCGCAAGTATGTCCCCCAATGCCAATCCGCAAAGTCACTACACCGGGCCCGCCCGTATCGAGCAGATTGTCAGCCGGACCTTGTCCGTGCTCGTCGACAACGAACCGGGCGTGCTTGCCCGCGTTATCGGGCTGTTCACGGCTCGCGGCTACAACATCGACAGCCTGACGGTGACGGAAACCGAGCACGACAAGCACGTCTCTCGCATCACGATCGTGACGAGCGGGCCGCCCGCCGTGATCGAGCAGATCAAGCATCAGCTGGAACGGCTGGTCCCTGTGCATCGCGTGCGGGATCTAACGGTCGAGGGCGTTTCTCTCGAACGTGAATTGGCGCTCATCAAGGTCGTCGGCAAGGGCGACAAGCGCATCGAAGCGCTGCGGCTGGCGGAGATTTTCCGCGCGCAGGTCGTCGACACGTCGACGGAGCACTTCGTATTCGAGATCACCGGCAAGGCCTCCAAGATCGAGACCTTCATCGGCATCATGCGGGAGCTGGGGCTGGTGGAAGTCTCCCGAACGGGCATCGCCGCAATCGGGCGCGGTTCTGCGCCGATGTAACGTTTCCTCGCCGCTAAGCAGGCGGCGAGTAGACCTTAGTGAATGTCGGCGGCGGACGCAGCAAGTCCGTCCGCATCAGAGCCTTCATCACCGCTACCGGCGTGAGCTTCGTTGACGGCGCGGCGCGTCACAACCAGATTGTCATCGTCCAGTGCGATGCGCGTCTTGTCGGGCATGCGATACCCGTTGAAGCCCACCACTGCATAAAGAGGACGATGTACCGGCGGCTGCGAAACGATGGTCATCGTGGCAGCCAGTCTCGGCCGGAAGGACTTGGCTGCGGTCCGCTCGCAGTGGCCTTCGCCGTTCGTCTTCTCGCAGAGTTTTTCAGTCTTATAGACTTCGCCCGACTGCTCATGAAGCGCGACTGCCCGGTCGATTGCTGCGATGCACTGTTCAGCGGTCAGTTTGCCGGTCTGCTGGCAGTCGGCGACAGATGTGAAGATGAGTCGGACAGGCGGCGGTGCGTTTTTGGCTGCGGGCTCTGCGTCGCCGCACCCGGCGAGTGCGGAGGCGATGCCGGCCAAAACGACGGAATGCATGATACGCATGGCGATGACCGCTGTGGGTTTCGGCCCCAAGGCCTTTGGAAGCTACACTACCGGCGACTGCTTAACGCCGCGTTTATGGGTTGGTGACAAAGGCCCGGGTGGGCGGGGATGCCGCGCCGGAAACCGTTGAATTGAGGCCGTAACTGGGGTTAGTTTGCGCCCGCCGGGCGGCCTCTTTCGCTTTGCAGTATTCCGCCTCAGCCGCTTCAAACCCGACTTCCACCCGTGAAGATGCGCGCCCGAGAGAGGGTTCGCCAACCCGAAGAGAGAGCCATGCGCGTCTATTACGATCGTGATGCCGACATCAACCTCATCAAGAACAAGAAGGTCGTCATTGTTGGTTACGGCAGCCAGGGTCATGCGCACGCGTTGAACCTGCGCGATTCAGGCGTCAAAGACATTGCGATCGCCCTGCGTAAGAGCTCGGCCTCGGCGCAGAAGGCGGAAAAGGAGAAGCTGAAGGTCATGGACGTGGCCGACGCCGCCAAGTGGGCTGATGTCATCATGATGCTGACGCCGGACGAACTGCAGGCCGACATTTACCGCGATCATCTTGCCGCCAACATGAAGCAGGGCGCGGCGCTGATGTTCGCCCATGGTCTTAACGTGCATTTCAGCCTGATCGAGCCGCGCGCCGACCTCGACGTCGGCATGGTCGCTCCCAAGGGTCCCGGTCACACGGTGCGCGGCGAATACCAGAAGGGGGGCGGCGTGCCCTGCCTTATCGCCGTGCATCAGGACAAGAGCGGCAACGCGCACGACCTGTTCCTGTCGTATGCTTCCGCCGTCGGCGGCGGCCGTTCGGGCGTCATCGAGACGACCTTCAAGGAAGAGTGCGAAACCGACCTGTTCGGCGAGCAGGCAGTCCTGTGCGGTGGCCTCGTCGAGTTGATCCGCGCCGGCTTCGAGACGCTGGTGGAAGCAGGTTACGCGCCCGAGATGGCCTACTTTGAATGCCTGCACGAGGTGAAGCTGATCGTCGACCTCATCTACGAAGGCGGCATCGCCAACATGAACTACTCGATATCGAACACCGCCGAGTACGGCGAATATAGCACTGGCCCTCGCATCGTGACGCCCGAAACCAAGGCCGAGATGAAGCGCGTTCTCGAGGACATCCAGACTGGCCGCTTCACGCGCGACTGGATGCTCGAATGCAAGGCTGGCCAGCCGCACTTCAAGGCCACGCGCCGCTTGAACGACGCGCACCAGATCGAGGAAGTCGGCGCCAAGCTGCGCGCGATGATGCCGTGGATTGCCAAGAACAAGCTGGTCGACAAGGGCCGGAATTGAGCGACGGTTCACATTGCCGTATTACTGACGGCCGGGGTGGCAATGCCCCGGCCGTTTGACTGTTTTGCTCAGTTGAGCTTGCTCGAAATCCCGCAGCGCACTGCGGTGATGTCGGTGTCGGCCGCGATGTTGCCGCCGGGCACCGAAGAGAGTTCCTCGTCGAAGCCGTAGTGCAGGACTTCCGCGCGGCCGCTGATCGTCGGGGTGAAATGGTATTCGACATCCGCGCCGCCAGCGAAGCCGGCGCAGCGTGTCGCTGCCATAGACGTGCCACTTATCGAAGGCAAGGCCGACCCGCATGCGCGCGCTCGACAACCAGCTCACATCGCTGACCGCTTTGCCGGCCGCGAAGTCATGATGGCCGCCGGCACCGCTTCACAAGCCTTCGACTTCAAAGCCCGCCACGTATCCCGACATTTGCAGATTGTAGCGCGGCAAGGCGATTGTTCGGCGTGGCCTCCGCCAAGGCGGCTCGACGTCGCGTTTGCCTTGCCGCGTCGCTCGCGGTCCTTGCCTGGTTTGAGTTGGCCGAGTAAAGCCAGAACACACTGGGGCGACCTCGAAATTGGATCACGGCCGGATGACGCTCGCAATGAATCAAGGAAGCGTGGTGTGCATCGCGGGATGCCGGCTGTCGCTTGGCGACGCAGCCTGGGCGTTTGCGCAAGAGCGGCAGGCAGAGATCGAAGCTCACTGGTTGCGCCGATCGTCTGAGAACCCCCAGTTCTTCAACGGCGGCATCCATCTGCTCAGATCGTACCAGATCGCTGGTGGCATGCTCGAAGCAACGCTCCTGCGCACCGACTTCAAGAGCTTTTTGTATTGGCGCGAAACCGGAGAGACCGAGGCAGGCGTTCGCGACGCCTTCGGTTCGGCTCTGATCAGATCGTCGGAAGGCCATGTCATTCTCGGCCGCCAGCGCTCCGGCAACATCAACAGCGGACTGGCGTATCTTCCCGGCGGGTTCATCGACGCGCGCGATGTGACGGCTGCCGGAACGATCGACATCGACGTCAGCATCGCACGCGAGGTGCTGGAGGAAACCGGCCTGGTACCTGACGCCATGACCCGCCGCCCGGGTTTCTTCGTCACGAGCGTCGGAGCGCAGATTTCAATCGCCGCGGAGTTCGTGTCGCCGTTGACCGCCGTTGACCTCGGCCGCCGGATTGCGAGCCACATTGCGCGCGACGCGGATGCGGAACTCCAGGACATCGTGGTGATGCGGCATAAGGGCGACTGCGAGGGGGTCGCTATGCCGGCCTTCACGCGGCTCCTGCTCGAGGCCATCCTGCCATGAGGCGGAGTCGCGATGCGCACAGCCGGGCCTGCCAGTCACTGCCAGGGGCGGCCCGGTTTCGCTTGGGACCTGCCCGGACTTGAGGCACAGTGCGGCGCTTGGCCAGCCGGGATTGCGAAATGCAGCTTTTGTACGACACGCTCGACGTCTTTACCGAACGCCGCTTTGGTGGCAATCCGCTTGCCGTCGTCCACGAGGCCGATCTGTTGACGGACGAGCAGATGCAGATGATCGCCCATGAACTGAATCTTTCGGAGACCGTGTTTCTGCAGCGGCCGGAAAATCCGGCTCATTCCGCCCGCGTGCGTATTTTCACGCCGACGATGGAGTTGCCGTTCGCTGGTCATCCGACCATAGGAACTGCGGCGCTGCTTGCTGAGATGCGCAATAATGCGCCGAATGGCGACGCGATCGTGGTGCTGGAGCAGCAGATCGGTGTCGTGCGGGTGGGCGTCCGTCTGCGAGCCGGTATTAAGCCGTTCGCCGAATTCGATGCGCCCCGACTGCCGGCGGAAGCCGGGCAGCTGCAGGCAGTGGATCTGCTTGCCGCGGGCCTAGGCCTGATCCCGAGCGAGATCGGCTTCGAGAACCACCGGCCGTCATGTTACGCTGCCGGCAACGCCGTCGCGCTGGTCCCGGTTGCGAGCTACGAGGCCATTACGCGAGTGCGGGTCAATCCGACGCCATGGGGCGCTGCATTCGAAGAGCAGGGGTTCGTCGGAGCCTTCCTCTACACGCGTCAATGCATCCACGCGGCATCCGCCTTCCACGCCCGCATGTTTGCGCCGTCGCTCGGCATACCGGAAGACCCCGCGACCGGGTCCGCCGCAGTTGCATTTGCCGGGGCGATTTACAAATTCGACGATCTGCCCGATGGCATCCACAAGCGAACGGTCGAGCAGGGCTTCGCCATGCAGCGGCCGAGCTTCATCAGCCTGACATTGGTGGTCGAAGGCGGTAACCTTACGGCGGTGCGCATCGGCGGACATTGCGTGCGGGTTTGCCGGGGCACGCTTTCCCTTTAGACGGCGATGCGCCGTCTCACCGTCCCGGGAGCATGCGGCGAAGAGTGTTGTCTCTCGGGTAGAAGTGATGATAGATCGCGGCTGCCGTGTGCAATCCGATCAGCACGTAGGCGAGGTTGGCGCCGATTTCGTGCACTTCCTCGATCTAGTCCGCGAGGGCGAGATCATTAGGGAGGATCGGCGGAAGTTCAAAGCCCCAGAACGGGATGGCATGCCCGCGCCGACCAGCCGAGCAGCGGCATCGTCAGGAGAATCACATAGAGCGCGCCGTTGATCGTGCGCGACAGGACATGCTGCCAGCGAACGAGAGCGGTAACGATCGGAGGGGTCTGCCCAAACAGGCGTGCCCGCGAGGATAGTATTCGCGTAGTCACTATAGGCGAAAACACCGATCAGCAGCAGAGTCGTGATCCAATGGAGCGCAATGACGATTGAAGGGAATTTTTTAGCCTGGGTCATGTATTCTCCAGCACTGCGAAAGTTGGAATATATTGATGCGGCCAGCGCTTCAGGGCCTTGCTATTTGTCAGTTGGTTTGGCTTATTGTGGGTTGGTTGCCACTTCGCATTAGCGAGATAGTTGCGTTCCATGCGCATCGAGGCGAAAAAGACTAGGTATGTCAATGGGCCGGCGGGATCCGCCGGACGATTTGTGCTCGTCTCCTCGCCCGCCCTGATCCTGCTCCTTACCGGCCCCTGAGCCGCGAAGCCTCATGCTTCAAGGCGCCCCTCAGGGGGACCGCGAACATCGAGCTGATCGATGAACGCCAGCTCCTCACGGAGCTTGGATTTCGAAGGAAGATCCGATGAACACCCGTGCCGATCAGGCTGACGCGCAGGATGCACCCCCTGGCTTAGACCAAGTCGTCATTTTCGATACGACTCTGCGCGACGGCGAGCAGTGCCCTGGCGCAACGATGACCTTCGAGGAAAAGCTGGAGGTTGCCGACTGTCTCGACGCCATGGGGGTCGACATTATCGAAGCAGGCTTCCCGATCGCTTCTGAAGGCGACTTCGAGGCCGTCACGGCGATCGCCAAGCGCGTCGTGAACGCGACCGTGGCCGGCTTGGCGCGTGCCATCCCCGTTGACATCGACCGTGCGGGAGAAGCTGTTCGCAACGCCCGCCACGGCCGAATCCATACCTTCGTGTCGACGTCGCCTATCCATCTCGCGCATCAGATGCGCAAGACGGAAGCCGAAGTGCTCGAGATCATCTCTGCGACCGTCGCGCTCGCGCGAAATCTCGTTGCCGATGTCGAGTGGTCGGCGATGGACGCCACCCGCACGTCGATCGAATATCTGTGCCAGTGCGTCGACGCGGCCATCAAGGCCGGGGCAACGACGATCAATCTGCCCGATACCGTCGGCTACGCGACGCCCGAGGAATACTATGACATGTTCAGGGCGGTGCGTGAGCGCGTCGCGAATTCCGACAAGGCGGTTTTCTCGACGCACTGCCACAACGATCTGGGGCTCGCTGTTGCCAATTCGCTGGCTGCGTTGAAGGCCGGAGCGCGGCAGATTGAATGCACCATCAACGGCATCGGCGAACGGGCCGGCAACGCTGCGCTCGAGGAAGTCGTCATGGCGATCAGGACGCGCCAAGATGCATTGCCGTATCGCACGCGGATCGACAGCACGATACTGGCGCGGGCCTCCAAACTCGTTTCGGCGGTGACAAATTTCCCGGTCCAGTACAACAAAGCGATCGTCGGTCGGAATGCCTTCGCGCACGAGAGCGGCATTCATCAGGACGGCCTGCTGAAGTATCAGCGGACGTATGAAATCATGACGCCGGAATCGGTCGGCGTGGCGAAGACGTCGTTGGTCATGGGCAAGCACTCGGGCCGCAACGCCTTCCGCACCAAGCTGCGCGAACTCGGTTTCGAACTGGGCGATAATGCGTTCGAGGATGCCTTCAACCGGTTCAAGGCGTTAGCCGATCGCAAGAAGCATGTCTACGACGAGGACATCGAGGCGTTGGTCGATCAGGAGATCGCCCACATGCACGACCGCATGAAGGTCGTGGCACTGACCGTCATCGCCGGTACGATGGGACCGCAATCCGCTACACTGACGCTCGATATTGACGGCGCGCAGCAAACGGTGCAGGCGACCGGAAACGGACCTGTTGATGCGACCTTCAACGCCATCCGCATGATCGTGCCGCATGAGGCCAAGCTGGAACTCTATCAGGTGCAGGCGGTGACGGAGGGAACGGATGCTCAGGCGGAAGTTTCCGTGCGCCTTGCTGAGGACGGTCGCGTGGTGACGGGGCGGGGAGCGGATACCGACACGATGGTTGCTTCCGCGCGCGCCTACGTGGCGGCTCTGAACAAGCTCCTCGTCAAGCGCCAGAAGACCGCGCAGGCCCAACATGCGGTCTGAACACGAACTCGCGGCGGTCTCCCGCAGGCGGCTGCAGCCAGCGTCATAGCCATTACAACGATCCGCTGAAAGAAATAAGCAGCGCGCGGGCTGTCCCGAAAGCCACGCTGGAGTTGGCGCGCACGGTTCGGCATAAGGGTTATTGCGCGCCGCGCTGGTGGCGCTTACGCCGGCAGGTGGCGCAGCCTGGGGCAAGGGATGTATGTTTTCCGGTGTTGCGAGCGCCTTCTCCGACGACATTGCGATCGATCTTGGCACGGCGAACACGCTGGTGCACGTCGTCCGACGCGGCATGATCATCGATGAACCATCGGTCGTCGCTTTGCGATAACGGTGCTGATAGGGCTCGCGTTGTCGGCGGATGCCCACGCGGAGGAGCCGCTCGTGCGCGCCGACATCGGGCCGCTGTTATGAGATTTGCCGGGCGTACTGTCGTGAGAGATGCCGTGCCACGAGACATGGCGTACCGCGAAACATGGCGATCCCCCACCCCAGAGTCGCGTTTTTCGTCCCAACGCGAACGGTCTGGACATCGCAGGACGGGGGTGCTAAACGCTCGGCCGCGGGGCCGTCGAGGCCCCGTTGCTGTCACGAAAGAGGGTTTTCCGTTTTCCGTCGGCGGTGTGGGTGATTAGCTCAGTTGGTAGAGCAGCTGACTCTTAATCAGCGGGTCCACGGTTCGAGCCCGTGATCACCCACCAAAAATCGAACAAAATCAGCGCCTTATATGTAAGCATCCGTTACAACGTATGCGCGCAAAAAACTATAAACACCTATAAAGTCCAAATCCGCTCAACGTCGCGCTCTCGTGAGGCGACTATCGCTGCTTCACCAATCCAAACTTCGCCTCAAATGGCGTGCAGCCTTTAAAGCCCAGCTCGCGTTGCGAGCTGCATACAGTGTTACCTCCCAAGCCTGAAACGGCGGTCCCGCAAGGTACCGCCGTTGTCGCTTTATGCTGAGCACGATGCTTGTCGTGTAGGAAGGCGATTGCAAGATGCCGTAGTCGCAGTTCAGGTCCGCGACCCGTACCCTGCGCACCCAAATCAGCAAGGCGGTCAGCCTAAGTTCGCTCTTGGAATTGTCACAAACTGAGAATAGAGACCCTTGCGGCGGCAACAATTCAACACTCGTTGCTGTGCACCCAAGTGCGAGCACGAGCAGGACGTTGTGACCTAGGCTTTACTATCCAATGGTTTCGAGGCAAGTTTCTTCTACGACGGAAAGCCCTTCTCCTCTGTCGTGGTATTGGGATCGGCGGCTTCGCGAGGAGCCGCCGTTTTCACGTTGTGGCAGGCGGTGTTCTAATCGCGCATAGGTGTAGTCTCAGACTGGGTCCACGACGCGCGTCTGCGCGTCCGCAGCCGCTCAATTCCCACGCTATCCATGCTGAGCTTTGAAATCACACTCGTTGAGAGCGCGATGAGTGCGATGCTCTGCCGAGGTAACCAATTGGTAACCAATGCTCTGCAACATAGCTGAATGCTTGCGGGCTGGAGGTCCCAAAACTCTAGTGACGCTTCATTGAGACGGCGGCTTCGCAAGGAGCCGCCGTTATTAGTTTGTGCAGGAAGGAGTCGCCGTTCTTGTGTTCGCTCGGCTGGCTAGCCGCAGCGAGGGAGCAAGGATTGGTTGCGCTGCAATGAGAAAACGCCCCTTCCCATTAACTTGCCAAGCGCGGCGGGCGGCTTCATTGTGAACTGGACAAGAAGTGCAGGAGGAAACGATGGACAGCAGGTTGGTGATCATTCTCGCCGCGGTCGCTCTCGCGGTTCTGCTGGCTTGGAAGTTTCTGCCCTCACCCAGTACGACATCGCCTACTGCGGTTTCGCCCCCTGCCGAAGCGCCAGCTCAACCAGCCGCTCCAAAACAGCCAGAGAGCCCTGCTGCAACGCCCGCTCAGCCCGCTGCTCCAGAACAGCCAGCGAGCCCTGCTCCAACGCCCGCTCAGCCCGCCACTCCATAACAGGCAAACTTAACAGGGCTGCTGAGGTCGGAGTGCAGGACAGACGGGTTGACGTTCGCTAACGCGCGATCAGTGAAACGTCTGCTAGACGCTACCGATGTGCAAAGCGCGCTAGTGGTTCCAAATCGAACACGGAAATTGCTGCCAAGGATTTTCCAACACACGATGCAATTTCTGAAACTCCGATGACCAAGGGAAGTGTGCGGCGCAGCAATTGGAAAGCATGATTTGCCTCCTTGACATCGCGGTTTTTACAGCAAATTTTTGCAACTGTGATGCCGGCGCTTCCGGAAAGGCAAGTAAATGAGTACTCCCGATCTTGATCGGAGAAGTGCCATTCGGAAGTACCGATGGTTGAGAGGATCGGCAACACGAGGATCAACAGCGAGTGAGTGAACGATGACGCCACCCAGATGTCATTTCGGATTTCACACTGACGTGAGGTCCGGGCTCTGTTGGCTAGCTGCAGCAAATCGATCGCGCTGACCGAGCCGAACTCATCACACGCTTGAGATCCTTATGTAGGGCTCTGAGATCCAACACCGGATCTCGGAGCCCTACCTTATTAGCTCGGCTCAGCGGGGCGATGCCGATCGGGTTTGAGATGGGTAGTGCGCGATCATCCTTTCCCGTCGTGTCCAACGAGGGGCAGCTTACGGCGACACTTCATATGGTCCTGGCAGCGGTCAGGGCTGGGGAGCTTGATGAGCTACTCGCTCAGGAAGCACAGGCTCGTGGGGCACCTAAGCCGAGACGGGGAGACTGAGGGCGCATTGCCAACTTCTAGACGATTTGTCGCGGACGATAACGACGACCCGGAAGCGTGCGCTGCACGATGCGGGTTCACTCTGAGCACGATAAAGAATTAGCGATTGATGCTGACTTCTCGCCGCTTAGCAGCACGAAGTGTTCGCATTTGCGAAGATAACGACATGTGGAAAAATTGGTTCGGGCAATGGTGCTAACACGTAGCATTCGTATGATTTTGAGGTTGTTTGATTGTGACTTTTAGAATGCGTGGTCTCGGAGCCGCGTCGGGCTTCGCTACCATTGCAGCGGAAAATAAAGCGTCGTGCGTGTTCTGTATGGTCAGTTGCGTACAGACCCTGCTCTCAGGGAGGGTGTTATGGCTTGTCCGACAGCCAAAGTGCTGGGAATTCCAGACGGCGCTAATACTCGAGTGTCTCCGACTGACGATCACCGCGGAGGCAACAGCGGGTCGCCGTTCAATGTGCAGGAATTCCAGTCACGGCATTCTGGCAGACTGAACTCAATAATCGTCGCAGCCCTCGATCGGGACAGCGAGCTGCGCCATGACTACCTGCTCAAGCGCTGGCGGGGCATCATTAGAAAAGCATCATAATTTCTGGCTGCGCCTCTTTGGATCGGGGGCTTTGAGAGCCGCCGTTTTCCTTCACGCTCCGCGATCGCCATCTCAGACCAAATCCACAACCCGCCTCTGCGCATCCACGTCAGCCTCGATGTAACGCTGGGTCGTGCTGAGTGCTCTATGCCCAGCCAGCATCTGAACATCTCTGAGCGACCCACCAACTGTTGAGATCGTTCGTGCTGCATTGGTGATGAACGTGCGTCGCCCAGAGTGACTTGAGCAGCCTCGCAGACCAGCAGCCCTATACCAGTGAGCGAACAGGTTGACGATTGCGCTTGCTGACGTGTGCTGGGACCGTTCTGTGGCGATGACATAGGGGGAACTGGTCCGCTCGTCATGGAGCTTCTGCAGCGCTGCTCTGAGTTCCTTGTTCAAGGGGATTACTCTGCCAGACATGCCCTTGCTGGCTTCGTCTCTCAGATGGATAGCTGGTCCCAAGTTTGCCCTCCGGGTCCGTCAGCATCTCCCACGTCAGCGACGCAATCTCCTTCGCCCGAAATCCCGCTTTGACGGACAGCAGGAAGATCGCGTGGTTGCGGGTGGGGTAGCGTGTCTGCTGGAGCAGGGCTGATGTCAGCGTGATCTGGCGCTTGGACAGCGTCTTGGCTTGCTTGGCGAGACCCATGGCAAACTCTTGCATAATATTGTCCGATCACGGAATAATAGCGCCAGTTGAGAGAAAGGACAACCCGGTGGCGGGAAAATACCTGTGTCGCTGCAGCGGGTTAGGGCAACTCATGTTAAAAGCGTCATTTTGCAATCAGTGTCCCCGGAGCTCTGTTTTATGGTAGGCGGAACCCACACTTATGAGGACGATGCACACGGGACGGGGGGCGGGGCAGTTGGAACATATTGGAGAAATTGAGAAGTGCTTGTGGCAGGGCGCCGACACAGAGCGGACATTGTGTTGCGATGCTGAAAACCTACGGGTAGCGCGCCGGGAAACGTCGACGTGAGGCGGTTATGTCGCGGCGGACTTGGTATGTTGAGCTCGATGACCGGTTAGCTTGGGAGCTGCCGCTCATCCCACTGCTTGACAATCAACCAGCAGACCATCGTCGATACAAAGCAGGTCACGATCAGGACGGGATTTGAGACTGGAAATTCGGTCTCGCTCGCTGTTGGCGGGATTAGCTGTTGACCGCTGATCAGAAGCAGTCCGATCCCAACCCCAAGCCCCGTCAGAATAGCGAACGCCCAAGTCGCTGGGCGAAAGAATGCGTTTCGGATGCCGATGACAAGTCCGGCGACTGCTGCTGGTCCGATGCCGAATCAAGTAGCTGAAGGGCACGCCATAGACGAGGGCGAAGAGCCCGATCCAGCCAAGCCCCGCGAGATCGACGTTCTGACCCATGCCGAAAAGGGCGATCGTGAGAAAGAAGACCAGCGCGCCGACGGGTGGACCAACGAGGAGAAATACAATCAAGATTGCGAGGGCGCGCATAATGCGCGATTTGAGACGGGGTGGCGAGGTAATCGACCCGTTCACGAGGTTAGCGCCTTTCCACAAATTTTGTTGGGCAGCGGTACTTTAGCCGAAGTAGGGGGATAGGGTTGCCTGCATTCTACAAATCCAATGTCGCGGACTATCTACAGGCAGAGACTGAGAACGTAGTTGGCTTACTTAGCGCGGCGTTGATCCGTCGGTTCTCGGTGACCATGCCCTGCAGCTTAGCGCTTGGCGAGACCAGCTAGTCTTTCTCCAACGGGTTCTGCAGAGCGCCGTTGCAGCGAACAGCTTGGCAATGCATTGGGGCGTACTCTTGGAGTACCCCATGCTTCGCCTTCAGCGGCGGCTAGATGTCGTTCTGCTGGTTGGTCAACGTGTCCTGGTTATCGAGTTCAAGGTTGGAGCCACCAAGTACGAGCCTGCCGATATCCGGCAAGTAGAAGACTACGCCCTCGATCTTCGTGATTTCCACGGAGCAAGCCACTCGCTTTCAATAACGCCGGTGCTGTGTGCGACTATGGCGTCTCATATGGACCATCGCTCTACTAGTTCCGCCGGGGTAGGCGCCACGTGTCTTTGCAGTGCAGGTTCGCTGGCTGACTTCCTCGCCGAATTGGCGCGAAGATCGGACAATGGACCGCAGCTGGACTTCAGCGCTTGGGACGCCGCACCTTATCGACCAGTCCCAAGCATCATTGAAGCTGCCGAACTCCTCTACGCGGGTCATGAGGTGCGTGAGATCGCGCAAGCCAGCTCAGCTCCCGAGAATCTCGGCGCCACGACAGATCGCCTTATTGAGATCATTTCTGATGCTCAAAAGAACGGACGGCACGTGATCGCCTTCGTCACTGGCGTGCCTGGATCGGGGAAGACACTAGCAGGACTGAATGCCATCCATGATCCTCGCTTCCGGGGCGAAGAGCGACCGGCTGGCGCATTTTTGTCTGGGAATACTCCGCTAGTCACGGTGCTCAGAGAGGCGCTTGCCCGAGATCATGCGAGGCGGACGGGAAAGACCCTTCGTGATGCCGCACGTGAGGTTCGCTCTGAAATACAAGGGCTCATGAACTATCTCGAGGAATACCTCGATGCACATCCTGACCGGGCTCCCTCTGATCAGGTGATTGTCTTTGATGAGGCTCAGCGCGCGTGGGATGCCGATTACGGTGCCAAGAAATTCAACCGCTCCAAATCCGAGCCCGCGTTGTTCCTCGAGATCATGGACCGTCATCCCGACTGGGCAGTGATTATCGCGCTGGTCGGCGGTGGACAGGAGATTAACCGGGGTGAGCGTGGGCTATCTGAGTGGGGGGCTGCTCTGAGAGAACGGAATGAGACGGGTAGCGGGCATAAATGGAAGGCTATCACTGCCCCGGATATCGTGACCGGTGGCGATGCAACGGCTTGGCAATCCTTGTTCTCAGGCGGTGAATGCGCTGAATGGGTCGAGAGGGATGAAAGACTACATTTGTCGGTATGTGTCCGTTCATACCGCTGCCTGCTAACGACCCGGTGGGTCAATGCTTTGTTGAGTGGCGACATCGAACAGGCGCGTCAGATTGCCGAAGAGGCAGAAGATCTTCCGATCTACCTCACGCGATCTCTAGATCGGGCGCGGCAGTGGCTTCTTGAGAATGCGCGAGGATCGAGGCGCTGCGGTCTAGTAGCAACTTCTGGAGCACGCAGACTTCGAGCAAGCGGTCTCGGAGCAACGCTCTCTGCCAACGACCTGAGCGAGGTCGCGAATTGGTATCTCCTGCCAAAGGGCGACATTCGCTCATCGTATGCACTGGAAGTCACAGCAAATGAGTACACAAGTCAGGGGCTTGAACTGGACTATGTAGGGGTATGCTGGGACGGAGACCTACTCTGGGATGCCGCGGATCAGACGTGGCGTGTCTTCCAACTGGCAGGTCCAAAATGGCAGACCATCAAAGACACGCACAAACAGCGGTGGGCTGTGAATAAGTATCGCGTACTTCTCACGAGAGCCAGGCTTGGGACAGTAATATGGGTTCCGTTTGGTAATGCGGAGGACCAGACCAGAGATCCGGAAGCGCGCGATCTCGTTGCCGAGACATTGCTCGCTGCAGGAGCGCGCATCCTATCCGATTAGTGCCCGGTCCCTTGTTCAATATTCCCCCGGAAACTCACCGCGAGCCACGTTGAGCATCACATGCTCGGCTTTCTGGATGTAGCGCCGCAGGTTCCTCATCGGGCGAATCTTGTCGCCATCAGGGTCCAGCTCGAGCGCCATTGGCACTTTCGCCCACCGCTTGTTCTTGCGACCCAGATAATAACGATGAGCGGCCTCAAGAAGCTTCTCACCCCGGAGTTTTGGGTTCTTGAGATAGACATCTCGATAAACCGTAAGCATCTCCCGCACGGCAGCCAGCTTCGGCTCAGCGCCTATCGTTGGGTGATAAACAGCACTCGGCACCCGCGTATCCTTTCGATGGGCTGGACCTCGGAATTTGATCGCGTCCCGCACGACATGCCTGACCGCCTTCATGATCTCGGATGAGGATTGAGTGAGCGGGATTTCGACGACAAGCGACTTCTGGTCAGCTGGATCGACGCCCGATTCCAACTCGCGGACAACGAACCTTTCCTCGAAGAGATGACTGTGCGTCTTCCACCAGTCGTCGAACTTGATCCCGGTGACAGTGCCCCAAGGCGCGTAGAACGGCGCTGATCGTTTCAGCGCTGCCTTCACCTCCTTCTTGGAGCTCATTTGCGCAAGCCGCAGATATTCGAACCAGAGACGGTAGGTCTCCCGTTTGTAGGCTAACGAGCGGCGAGCTTTAGTTTCCATGCGAAAAACCAGACAGAACTTCAAAACAGACACCTGTCTGATCGACTACTACGGTCGGCGATTTAGAGCAAGAGGTATGGCATGATCATATTGTCGTCAGGGAATGATCCCTGAGACGCAAACTTAAAGGAAATGAAAATGACTGAGATCAGACAGAAGACACAGAAGCCAACAGAAGAAACGAAGGCTAAGCAGTTGCCGCGAAACCCTAATGACGCGCGCTATGCAGCAGCGTTATCCGCTAATGAAAAATATAGATACCTAAAAAAGTTTATAAAGAAAGGAAAGCATAACGCGCATATTCTGGATTATACAGGACATACCTTCGGGCTGACTTATCTCTCGGAAGACGGCGAGAGACCTAGTTCGAGAAGCGGCTGGTCATTCTGTAGTCGTGGCATCGAAACGAGTTCCAGGATCCATCAACGCATATTTGAAAAATATGGTGAGCGGTGAATACGGTGAAAACCGGACACTGGAAAACATGTGCAATATGAAAGTTAAACTGGGCGCAGAAGCTTATGACAGGTGGTGCGAAAGGGATGCTTTGGCGCGCGCGATAAAGGTGCCCCATGAAGCATAATAGAGAACAGCTATGGCGAAAAGTTGCTGAGCTGATGGATGAACACACCTTCATGTCGGGTGCTGACCGCTCACAAGAGCGGATCAAAAGGACCGGTGAAATCTTTACGCCAACGCCACTGGTCATAAAGATTTTGAAGGAAATTTATCATGGGATGGGACCGGGTAAGACAGTCCTGGATCCAGCATGCGGCGATGGGCAGTTTCTCGTCGCCGCGAAGTGGGTGAAGGTGCTCTACTTTGGCATGACCGAGGCAGCTGCTCTGGCAGATATCTATGGGGTCGATATCATGCGCGACAACGTGCGCATATGTCGGCGTCGGCTTGGCGGCGGCAACATCATCCACGGAGACATACTATCTCCAAGGCTGAGGTTGCCGGGGCAGTCTCTTAAGGATCACAAGGCGATGATCCGACTTTTCGGCAACACCATCGAGCCGCAGAAGAAAGCTGCTTAAGCAGCAAGCGTGAGGAGTTGGAGGCTCGAGCTCCAGCCTCTTTGTGCATGAGATACCGAGGCACCGAGGGGCGCATAAAGTGCCCCCTTTTTAATGCCTTGAGCAGGAAGCAACCACGCCAAGGACCCCGGATAACTAAGTACGAAAGCATATATATGCAAAGAGCCAGCCGACAAAAATAAGGGGGAAAATCAACATGGACCAAATAGGCTTGACCGAACTCGAAGCCGTCATGCTTCAAAAACGACTGCAGTTCCTGCGTGATCAAGGCGCGACGGGAACGCTGACGTATCCACTCGCGGACAATTTCTTCGCCTTGATGGAAGACCACTGGACGTTTTGTTCCGCTCTTAGCGACATCTACGCTGTGAAGGAAATGCGGGATCAGCGGCGCGATGATGAGGTGGCGGCGACGCTGCCTTGTTCCGGTGACATGGAGCGGTGGGTCGAGGAACAATTCCAGACGGATGCAAGTGAGGAGGTTCAAGCTTACGTTGAACGCCTAAGCGCTGGAGCCGATGCGCACGAGGTAGATGACTTCCTGAGGTCTCCGGACGTGGAAGAGTAATGGTCCGAAGGCATGCAAAGTAGAAAGCCGATCCTGCCGCCAAGTCGAGCGGTGTTGGTGTCATTGCCATTGACGTTGATCAATGTGCTCGATGATGCTGCCAACACGCTTGGGCTAAATCGAACTGACGTGATCCGAAGGTCGTTGATGCGGGACGTTTACTCGACGCTACGGGTCGAAGTCGCTCGGACGAAGGAGCAAGTTCATGGAGCTCAATGGGGGTCTGACAGGCTGTAGTTCGGACTGCAGGACTTTTCTAATTGGAACGAGGGAAGCCTCGGACAAGATAATCGGGACGGATGATGCTTAGGAGTTGGAGCCTATAAATTAGATGATTTTATGAACCCTTCCATTCGGCTAAGAGTGTGATGGCGAAGAAAAATTTCATAGTTTCTCTCGACTAACAAGTCGGAAAACTTAAATGAACCACCCAATACATAATAGTTATAAGGCAGCTTTTTTTCTTCCTCAGTCCGGTAGGCGCTATGATCAAAGAGAATTGGAATTGATCTACACATTAAAGCCTCGTAAAAGCGCATACTCCAATTGCCATCACCGCCTGGACACAAAGTAAACTTGCTTTGACACATAGCCTTGTAATAATTCTCATCGAAGAAATTTCTTTCGGTAACAGGCACTTCTCTTGGGACAAAACCAGTTTTTTCTAATGTAAAATCGAAATTGCCTAGTTTCCTGTAATTAGCCTTGGTCAATTTATCGGTAAACTGCAAATATGAGTTATCAGTAAAGTGCTTCTCTATGAAATCAATTATCCATTCTCTTCTTGCGCGTGTTTCTTCGTTTATTTTGTAGGCTCCGATAAAGCAAAAATCGTAAATCTTTTCATGATCAAAATTTTCGATAGTCTTATACCAGCGTTGCGGAAAAATAGCATAAGATTTATCGATATCAGTAATAGTTGAGCCAATTTCTGCGCACGCTTCTTGGTACCATAAAGCAAGCTTTGGTGAAAATTTAATTTGTGTATTTTCTGTTTCTAGCTTGGAATTATTCAACATGTCTATTGCTCTCGAATCTTCCTACCGCTATCTTTTATGATGATTTTGTGAATTGCATTCAATGCGAACAGCACGACGAGGATGCAATCCTTGTACTGCGAGGCATCCATTCCGCCCCGAAGATCACCACAACCCTTTCACAGCGAACTGTAGAGTTCTGACTTCTTGATCGCCTTTAACTGGTGCCCCCGTTGCCCTGGTCGCGAGACAGTAGGACACAACGATCCCCTCGTCCAAACAAGACGCACTGGCGTTTCCACGCGTGAGCATGGGTCGGACTGAGGTTCCAGAAGCTCAACAGGCTTGATGTGGGTCCCATTCATTCTACCTCGGGCTCAGTGGGGCTCTGACAGGATGTAGTCCGGACTTCAGGACTGGTCCAATTGGAACGATGGGAAGCCTCGGATGAAATGGTCCGAGGTTTTTTTGTGGGTTCATGACCAGCCCGGAACTTATGGAGAGTTGAAGCTAATGAGTTTTAGCCCGCTTTGCGCTTCGAATAGATCGGAGCTGCGCCAGAAGCTTGACGGCTGGTCGAGTGGTCTTGATGACGGGCTGAGTGATCTTGATCCGCTTTGCGTCCTTAGCTGGCTTCGTGGATGCGTCGGAGGTCTGTTGAGTGAACTGCTTGAAGGACATCATGGCATAGCTTCCTTTGGTTGTTGGGACTGGAAGCTATTTAGTCCTGTTGGGTGTTGAAGGTTTCAGCTGGCATCATTTGTCCAGACGGGTGCTTAAAGGCGCTGGAAGCTACTTTCAGCTGGAGATGAAGTTTAGGAATGCGATCACGCGAAGCGTGATCATGCCCGAAGGGCATTGGTTAGATCCGATTAGGATCCGAGGAATTTTATGGGATGCTGTTTGGTCTAGCATTCGTTTAGGCTTTAGAAGCTTGAAGTAGTCTTGAGTTATTCGCCCGCACTTCGTGCGGTCGAAACCTCGCTTCGCTCGGACGTTTGAATGAAAAGGATCAATAACAAGCCATCATCACCAGGTGTTTAAGGTCACACTTCGGCTATCCGCTAACCGAAGTGTTTCCTGTTGGTTTTCACCATAATGTCCCAGGCACACACCCTCACTTGAACAACTCCTTGCGGAGAAAGGGGCGGTTGGCGGTCTCCCTTTGATATTCAGTTCATCAGCGCCAGCCAATCGGGTCAGTGAGACGAGTTCCGTGGCTTGAGGGTTACAAGTGTCAGTAGAGCCCTCATCGTGCTTCAAGCTTGGTCGCTCTCCGCTTTATCATCATATATTTGATCCCAGCACCTCGACTGGCTCATGTGCCGGTCTGTCCGCGCTGGAAAAGATCATTTCGCATCGCTCTCGCCCGATGCTGTTTCGTGCAGCTTTACATGTCCACCGCATAGACAGGCTTTCAACGAGCCGCCTGCAAGCCTATCGAGAGTGTCCCAGTCATGCTGGGTCCATTACTATTTATATGCGCACATTTCTCACGCACGGCGTTCCGAGCCGGAAAATCGCGGTAAAACGACTTTCTTTCAATTCGACAATACGTGTTGTGGCTTTATTATTTTACAATATACTAGATAAATAGAAAAAGCAAGCAAAAACATGGCATTACCGCATATTTTCTAGGACAGCGCCCATGGGAAATCTTCTTTTTTAAAAAGAATAGGCGGTCTTGTGAAACGTCTCTTTGTTCCCTGGTTTGTTGTGATCTCAGGACGGCGTGGTAAGTCTGATTGTGTATCGCAGCAGAGGGTCGCCAAAGCAGTAAATGGCTCACGCGGTGCATTTTTCATCATCTCACATTCGTCGTCGCTGATTATCTTCTCGCGCAACCGGTTCTTGTTGCGCCACGAGTTTCGCGTCTGTCCGTAGCTTGCTCAACTCTCCCGAAAATGGGTGATGCCAGTTGTGCTGAATGTTCAGAGGAAGGGGTAACGTTCTAAGAACGTCCGCCTCAACCTCCCAAGGTGCCGGATGTTCGACCCAGCAGACGTACGCATTCCTCTCCATCCAGTCGTCCAAGTATTGTTCGCCGAGATGAGTGAATGTCATTCGCTTGCCGCTTCCGACGCGGCGTAGGGGAAAGCCAGTTTCTGGTGCCAGAAGCACGCCCAACGTCAGACGAAGCGTCGAACCCTCTGCATTGCCTCGATAGTGGTAGGTGATCCGCTTCCGCAAGTTCTGACTGCTTCGGTCGTTCTTTGGCGAGATGCCAACGTAAAGCAGGGTTAGATCGTCTCTTCTCACGCACCCTTCTGTAGGGATAGACCCCGGTAGTTGCTTGAAGAGCCATCCATAAAGACCCCCTGCTGCCGGCACTGGGCAAGGTGATATCAGCACGTTCTGGCGTGAATAGACAGAACTCGGATCGGTGATGAACCTTAGTAGGTCCATGCCTCAGTAGATCCTCTTATCGGGGATCACACCTCTCACGCCACCTCGAGGATCATCAATATCACCCACGCGCCGAGGGATCAGATGAATATGGCAATGGAAGATCGTTTGTCCTGCTGCCTCCCCGGAGTTGATGCCAACATTGAAACCTCTCACTGATCCGTCGCGTTGCTCGATGATTTGCTTCATCTCACCCAGCAGGGCGTGAATCGCATTGATCTCTGGTTGGTGGAGGTCGAAGTAAGTCGAGACGTGCCGCTTTCGGAATGATGAGTGTGTGGTGCGGCGTCACCGGAAACTTGTCTTCGATTGCGTAGCAAAGTGCATTGGAGGCGGCGATGCGCGCGTCTTCGATCTCGCAGAAGATGCACCCGGGCTTCCGCTCATTATAACTCTCGGCAATGTCACGGAAGTCTGTGTCGTCACGGTCCCGCTTCATTGCGTTGCACGAATAACAGAGCGACTGCAGGTTCGAGATATCGTCTGTGCCGCCATGGTTTCGGGGCACGATGTGGTCGACTTCTAACGCCTTATCATCATCCAAGATGCCGCATAACTCACATCGGAATTTGGCGCGCTTCAGCACCTCATACTGAAGTGTCCCGCTGACGTACCCTGAGGATTTCCTTCGATGCGACCATATCCGGTCGCCGCGGTCTGCGATGTAGTCGGTGATTTTGGTTTCGCATAGTGCGATCAATCGCTTGGACTTCGCTCGGGGTTAGTTGATCGAAGTCGGGTATCTCATACCCCTTTACGCGGTGCCGTCTTTCAACTTCCTCGTGATGCCGTTCTTCGCAGTGAGAACGTCACCAACCATGTTCTTAGTGATTTCCTCATAGTATTCGATCTGTGATTGGTCGTGTGCCAGGAGCGACTTCGCGATGTCCGCGACTGATGATCTCCCACCACCCTTGAGCAGTTCCATCAACATCACGGGTTGGTAGATGTGGGACATCTTCATCCGGTTTCGGATAAAGTCGTCTAGTGCCTGATATTTTGCAGAGGAGATGCTCAACGCTGAACCCGCTAGTTATTGCAAACGAACCTGTCGGTATCGTTGCTCCATAACTTTATGCCGAGCGCGCAAACGTCCGCCTGAGATACCCAGAATATATCGTGCGACGGTGTTGAGAACCCTTCAATGAGGAGGTCGATTGGCGCATTGACTGCCTTGCCATAGCGCAACATGTCCGCAACCGTGCTCTGCACCTCGTCGGCGTCAATCGATCCCTCGCTGATACCCTTGAAGGCGTGGAACCCAAGTCGACTGTCACTCGAACTGGAGCGCCAAGGTTTTCCGTCATTGTCTGTGCCGCCAAGGAAGGCAAGGGCGCATGCACTCGCGCAGTCATAACCACCTTCGACCACCGTCCTAAGTCTGTTCTGATGAAAGAACAGACCCAGTCTCATCCCCTCGTAAAGATTGCCGCCGGGACTGGCGAGATAGACGGCGATGTTTTTCTTGAGCGTTAGGCGCCGCAAGAACGCCTGCAGTCGATCAACGTCGCCTGCTTCTACCTTCCCCGTTGCCAGTATCGCCGTAAGCGTCTTTGACTTGTCGTTCTCGTGCAAGGAGTATTCTAACGATGCAGCGGCGCTGATGTGGAGAACGAAACAGATTACAGACCCCACCACGAGCGTCCTCTTTTTCATCTTCTACCCTCTGGTAAACGCGAGCCTGACAGGTTGCTTGCCGGCACTGATGCGAGTGTGCTTCTCCTGAAGTCTTGTGTCTGAAAACATAGAACTGTAGAGGTCAGTCTAAATGGTGGGAACGTATTACGTCTATGCTCTCAAAGACACCTCGATCAACCCCGCTCGCCCTTTCTACATCGGAAAAGGAACGGGCACTCGCGCTTACGATCATCTGGTAAGGGTCGACGACACTGCGAAAGGTCTTCGCATTCGGCAAATACTTGCTAGCGGGGCGACAGTAATGGTGACGATGCTAGCGGAGGATCTTACAGAACATCAATCGATACGTCTGGAGGCAGAGTTGATCTCTGCTTTCGGCACAGTGGCGACTGGGGGAATGTTGACTAACTCGGTAATCCCCTCAGGCAACGCGGTTCGCCTCAGGCGCGATCTGATCATGCCTACAGGTGTTCGGGAGAAGGCGCAGATCGGGGTAGCATTGCTCAAAGAAGCGGTGCTTGAACTCGCAAAGGCGAACTCAACGGGCGTCACAAACTCAGATGTTTCAAAGGCGCTCGGTCTTCAGAGCGACTATGGGGGTGGTTCAAAGGACTATCTGTCGTGGAGTTTTCTCGGTCTTTTGATGAGGGAGGGTAAGTTGAAGAGGGACGACAGCATTGCTAAGGGTCGGCACGTAGCAACTGTCTCCTGACGCAACGATGCATCGAGGTAAATGAGGACGCGCGCAGGAAGGTTGTGGGATAGATGTTTGTGGTAACGCGGAAGGCAGTATCTACGGAAGATCGATAAGCAAGAGCGATGCGCAGTTGCTGATCAACTCCTGTCGCCAAAGCTCTGCAGGTTCTTCGCCATCTCGCGTGAGAGCGGCAGATGCTTGGCATAGAAGCGTTCGATCTGCTCGACGCTGGTGCCGGCGTTCTTGGCGAGCCCAAGAGAGCCCGCCGACTGTGCCGTTGTGCTATCGGGAGCTCTGTTCGCTTTCCCAAGGCAAGCGTTTCCGTCCCATCGATCGTGTCTTTGTCAGTTCAGATGCCATCGCACGGTTGCTCGTGTGACCGTAGAAAGCTTTCAAGCATCTTCACCGATGTGCCCATGTTCCTTGCAAGCGTGAAGTGATTGACGCCTTCGTGAAGACGGAAGGTCGCGTAGGTGTGGCGCAGTGAGTAGAGCACCCGTCGCTGCCCGTTGGCGTCGAACTCGACACCCGCTTCTTTGATTAGAGCGTTGAAGCCCTTCTTGAACGAATGTATCCGCGAGCCGTTCTTGTGGCAGAAGATGGCTTCACTCATTGCTGGCTTCGCTTGTAGTTCGTCGCAGCGAAGTTCCCAGATGCGTTGGAGGTAGTCTTTCACGGCAAGGGTGCGAGCAACGACCTCTCTGGCGCCGGTCTTGCCACGCACCTGAAGAACGATGTTTTCTTTGCCGTCGTCGCCGACAAAGGTATCGATGTCAGACCACTTGAGACTGCGAGCCTCACCAACACGAATGCCCGTGTTTGCGAGAACGAGAACATAGTTGATCAGCATGACACGGTCTCGATAGATGGGACCGGATTTACTCTTGCCGTCTTTGACCCACTCACGAAGGAACCGGGTGAGCTTAGCCCAATCCTTGTCGTTGAAGTGTGGGCGTCGGTTGTCGGCTACCGAGGGTTTGTCGAACTGAAGCGCGTTTGCGAGATAGCCTCTCTTGTGACACCAATCCGCAAATACTTTGAACTTACCCATTTCAGATACAATGGTTGCGTTCGTCGGCGGCTTTCGCTTGTAGTTCGCTCTTCGCCAGTCAAAAAACTTGATGATTTCTGCTTCGGTCAGGTTGGTAAGTTTGTTCTTCGCAAAATATGGTAGGGCGTAGGTTCGCAAGAACTCGCAGACACCTTGTGCCCGTCTGGCTGACTGAGCCTCTGATGGATAGTTGTCTTCAAACTCTTTCAGAAGTCGTTTGAAGTCGGGACCGGTGACAGACTGTCCCTGTCTGACCTTGTATCTCAGCTCGTCGTAGAGATTGTCAGCGAACTTGCGGGCTTCGTAGAAGTCAGAAGTTCCCGTTCCACGGTAGAGGTAGCCAGTTCCGTTCGGGACTTTGATGCGGCACAGCCATTTCTGTTCGTGGTCGGTTCTCCAGCTGATAGAGAATGACCTTGCCGTCGTGAAACGCCTGGCTGTTGATGACCTTGTTCGTTGCCATGGACGAACAATAGCAAGACATCTTATGGCAGTAACTGTAATGGTTTTGTAATATGCATCAACGGCGGAGCGGAACGCTGGGTCTGGCTATAACCTTTTGAAGTGGCTGATGAAATCTGGTGCTGCCGGAGGGGATTGAACTCTCGACCTCTCCCTTACCAAGGGAGTGCTCTACCACTGAGCTACGGCAGCAGCTGGTGAACGGGCGTCTTCGACGTCCACAGGGGGCGTCAGCGCGTTACGAGGAACACCGAAGCGCGCGGACACTGCCATAAGCCCTGTCCCTCGGCAAGGGCGGGTTGATGGGTTTGCGCAGGCGCGATAGTAGAGGCCAAGCGTCGCAAGCGGCTGCCGTCCAGTCAGGCGAGCGCACAAGGCGCAACAGAGCCGAGATGAAGTTCCAAATGGCCGCGCGAGACAAGATGCCTTCACAGCCGGAAGCAAAGCCGCGATCGGCGGGCTCGATCCGCAAGGAACGCCTCGCGGCGGCGCTGCGAGCCAATCTTGTACGTCGCAAGCAGCAGTCCCGAGAGCGGGACGCGGAGCAACCGTATCCCGGCGGGCCTGTCGGCACGCCGAAGTCGGACGAAGAATTGTAAATTTATTCAGCCTGTTACGCGTTGCGGACAAGTCCTCCACAATCCTGCAGCAACCGTCTCGCTTGCTGGAGGCACGCGTCACCGTCTAAACCGGGTCGCCGCGGCCGCTTCCGTACCCTTCGATACCGCTGCACGTTCCCCGTGTTCCCGTAGCTCCAGAACCGAAAAAAGAGACCCGCGATGGACCGCATCCGAATCGTTGGCGGCGAACGCCTGCATGGCACGATCCAGATCTCAGGCGCCAAGAACGCGGCGCTGCCACTTATGATCGCATGCCTGCTGACCGGCGAACGGCTTACGTTGAAGAATGTGCCCAATCTGGCCGACGTCAATCTGCTGGCTCGCATCTTGCGCAATCACGGCGTCGATCTTGCCGTCGATGGCAAGCGCTCGGGCTCCAGCCCGCATCTGGGTGAAACGTTCCACCTGACTGCCCGCGATATCGTCGACACCACCGCGCCCTACGAGATGGTGTCGAGGATGAGAGCCAGCTTCTGGGTGCTCGGTCCGCTGCTGGCCCGCATGCGCCAGACCAAGGTGTCGCTGCCCGGTGGCTGCGCCATCGGCACGCGCCCTGTCGATCTTCACCTTCAGGGTCTCAAGGCACTTGGCGCCGAGATCGATATCGACGGCGGTTATGTCATTGCCCGCGTGCCAAGGGGTCTGCATGGCGCGCGCATCGTTTTCCCGAAGGTTTCGGTCGGTGCTACGCACAACGTGCTTCTCGCAGCAGCGCTCGCTAAGGGTGAAACGGTCATAGAAAATGCCGCCCGCGAACCAGAAGTCGGCGATGTGGCCGACTGCCTCGTGAAAATGGGCGTACGCATCGAAGGAATCGGCACGTCGACGCTACGCATCCAGGGGCGCGAACGCCTCGACGGCGCAATTCATACCGTGCTGCCCGACCGTATCGAGACCGGCACGTTCGCGATGGCAGTTGCAGCGACCGGCGGCGATGTGGTGCTCGAAGGGACCCGCAAGGATCTCCTCGAGACGGCGCTGGTGGCCCTGGCCGAGACTGGCACGTCGATAACGGAAACCGAAACCGGCCTGCGCATCAAGCGCAACCACGGCGAGATCCAGCCGGTTACCGTGGAAACGCAACCGTTTCCGGGATTCCCCACCGATCTTCAGGCGCAGCTCATGGCCCTCGTCGCGCGGGCGACCGGAACGAGCGTCATTCGCGAGACCATCTTCGAGAACCGCTTCATGCACGTGCAGGAACTAGCGCGGCTTGGCGCCGACATCCAGCTGCACGGCGATACGGCAACCATCAAAGGCGTGAAAGTCCTGCGCGGCGCGCCGGTGATGGCGACCGACCTTCGCGCCTCGGTGTCGCTCGTCATCGCCGGCCTGATGGCCGAGGGCGAGACCATGATCAACCGCGTCTACCACCTCGACCGCGGTTTCGAGCGCCTGGAAGAGAAGCTGTCGCGCTGCGGCGCACGCATAGAGCGAATTAGTGCCGGCTGACCTGGACTTATCAGCAGGCAACACATCCACAATAATTTGCCTTAGCGAAGCCCCAACGGTTTCGGCGGATGAGAAGCCCAAATGCCGTGGCCGCTGACGTCAACGGCGGGGCCGCGGGGCGCGGAGCAACGGCGGACGCGCGTCACGATGGCTTTCGACATATACCGCGGGCGGGAGGAACGCATCGATTTCTTCAGAAACCTCGCTCTTCTTTTCATCTTCGTCGATTACATCCCGGACAACAGCTGGGCCTTTGCGACCTTCAAGAACTTCGGCTTTGCCGCGCTGGCATATGGAAAGGCTGACAGTCCAGCCGCTTTTGAAGCAGCGGTTCGCCGCGCGATAGGTTGAGCCGGCAAGATCCATGTTTGGCACATCGGTCTGGTGCTGGCCTCCGCGGCACTTCTCTATGGAGCAGCTCAGGCGTTCGGCCGGCCGATTTACGTCGACAACATTGCTTTGCGCGAGATGACGACCCATCCATGGACGTCCTCCTTCAACGCCATGTCGCTCTCGTATCAGCCGAACCAGATGTGAATATCCTGCAGCTGTGCGTGGTGCGGATGCTTTGGCTGCCCGTCGTACTCGTTTTGCTGCGCTTTGGCGTGGCGCTGACCATGCTGATATCGTTCGTTATCTGGATGCTGGCCAACGCCGCCGGCGAAAGCTGGCACTTCAATCCGCTCACGTGGCAGCTTCTGTTCACGACCGGCATCGTCGCCGCCGACCTGACCCAGAGGAACGGGGTCACCGCGCGAAGGGAATGTTCGTACCTGGCGTCATTTTTACGCCGGCTTCGCCTTCTTCGTGGCCGGCGCCGTGGGTACCGATCAGCTGGTTGCCGGAAACACAGCTGATACCGCGCGACGTTGTCGCCAATGTCAGCAAGACTTACCCATCGGGCTGGCGCGTCGTGCACATTCTGGCCCTCGGCTACCTTGCCGCTCCGATCGTTCCCCGAAGTTCGGCGTGGTTGCCCCAACCGCTCGCGCGAATGATTTCGGCCTGCGGGAGGAAGGCGCTGGAAACCTTCGCGCTCGGCACCATCCTCTCGTTTCTGGCCTGGATTGTTCTCATCGGGCCAGAGCCGCTCACTGGAGTTCCTGATCAATACCGGCGGGATTATCAGACTGCTCTATGCGGCCGTTTGGCTATCCCGCATCAAGCTGCAGCGGGCCTACGTTATTCTGACGGGCGAAATTGCTGCATCGATAGGGCGGCCCAGCGCCTGAGTTGCAGGTGCGCTGTTCGTCCGATCGGCACTTCTGGTCCAAGACTTTACTTGCTATTTGCACCGCAACATGAGACACACCGCCATCCGGTTCGCAATTGGACCGGCCCATCGGCGCGTTTGCTGCGTGACGGGACCTGAGATCGAGGGCAGTAAGTCGTCCTCCATCGTCCTCCGGTACGCGCCTCTGATCCTCCCAAAAATGGTTGCCCCGGCACGCAGGGCGTCCTTCGAGAGCGGAATTCTGCTCGGGACCCTGGCCTCATTCGGCCAAGCCTCTCGCGCCGCTATGAAGCTCGCATCGCCGCTACCAGACAAGCTGCGCCACAACCTGCTCACGCGAGCATTGGCGAACCTGCCTCGCGGCCATCCAGATGAAAGACAGACACTTGACCACATTCACCGAACTCGGCCTCGACCCGCTGCTTCTCAAAGCGCTTGAAACCGAAGGCTACACGACGCCGACGCCGATCCAGTCGCAGGCGATCCCGAGCGTCCTCGACGGCAAGGACCTTCTCGGAATTGCACAGACGGGTACGGGCAAGACGGCTGCCTTCGCACTACCGATCCTGCAGAGGCTTGCCGCCAATCGACGCCCGGCAACGCACAAAGGCGTGCGCGCCCTCGTGTTGTCGCCGACGCGCGAACTCGCGACCCAGATCGCCGAAAGCTTCAAGACCTACGGCCGCCACATGGGCTTCACGGTTTCCGTCGTATTCGGCGGCGTCGCCCATAAGCCCCAGCGCGATGCTCTCCATCGCGGCGTCGACATCCTCGTCGCGACGCCGGGCCGTCTCCTCGATCACATGTCCGAACGCAACGTCACGCTCGAGTTCGACCGAAATCCTGGTTCTCGACGAGGCCGACCAGATGATGGATCTGGGCTTCATCCGCCCGCTTCGCCAGATCGTGTCGAAGCTGCCTTCGCGCCGGCAGAGCCTGTTTTTCTCGGCGACGATGCCCCATGAGATCGGCGCTCTCGCGGCTGAACTGCTGCGCGAGCCCGTCAAGGTTTCCGTCACGCCGGCCGCCAAGACCGCTGACCGCGTCGATCAGCAGGTGATCTTCGTCGAACAGGTGAAGAAGCGGGCCATGCTGGTCGAGCTGTTCTCCAATCCCGACCTGACGCGCACGCTGGTCTTCACACGCACCAAGCGCGGCGCCGATCGGGTTGCACGCCATCTTGAAACGGCCGGCATCGCCGTTGCCGCCATCCACGGCAACAAGAGCCAAGCCCAGCGCGAGATGGCGCTGTGGGGCTTCAAGTCCGCCAAGATCCGAGCCCTGATCGCTACCGATGTCGCGGCGCGCGGCATCGATATCGATGCCGTATCGCACGTCATCAACTACGAGATCCCCAATATCCCCGAGAGCTACGTGCACCGCATCGGCCGAACGGCGCGCGCCGGCGCAGAAGGTATCGCGATCTCGCTGGTGGACGCTGAGGAGCGCGATTACCTTCGCGACATCGAGCGGCTAACGCGCCAGACCATCCCTTCCGTCGACCGGCGGGGCGATGCTACGCTGATCGCTCCGGTGGAACCGCGCGGCTCGACCGACGACAGCGGGACCCACGGCGACCATCGCCGCGGCGCGCGCACAAACCACGGTCGGGGCGATCGCCGCGAAGGCCATCGCGAGGAGCGCTCGTCGCGAGCCGGTCACAACGGTCATGCCCGGCGCGCGGACCACTCGCATGCCGACATCGCCCACGGCGACAGGGCCCAGGCTGAAAGGCACCACGCTGACAGGGCTCAAGGTGACAGGCCTCATACTGAAAGACCCCACAGCGATCGGCCTAATGGTGATCGCACTTACGGTGACCGAGTGCACAGTGCACGTCTCGGCAGACCGAGGCCCGGAGCCTCGCGTCCCGGCGAGCCGCCACGCCACCGCGACCACGCTGACCAGCGCGAACGTCCGATGGATGTTGGCAACAGGGATCATCGGGAGGTGAGAGGCCCGAGGGCAGATCAGCGTGACTCGAGAGATCACCGTCGCGAAGGCCCGAGTCATGACGGTCCGCGTCATGAAGGACACGCCGATCGCGGACCTCGCCGTGACCGCTGGGATCCGATGGCAAAATCGGCTCCCCAGCACGTCAAGGACCGTCCGGCCGGCATTTCAGACCGTCCCCGCCCCGCGCGTCAGGATCGGCCCGAGCGCAGTGAAGGCCCGGGCCTCGCCAATGTCCGCTTTCTCAATGAAGGCGGTTCCGGCGACAAGCGTCCGCACCGCAAGGGCCCCCGTCCCTCGGATGATAGGCGCAATGGCGCCTCGGGGCGGTCGGATCGTCCCTCCCATGGCGGCGCGAAGCACCAGGGCACCACACCGCGCCAGCGCACGGTCTGATGCTGCGGTTGTTGAGAGAATACGTGCGAACGGGCGGCGGGTTGCAGCCGCCGCCCGCCGCCGCTATCACATTCTGAAAACGCCGATTTTCCGGCTTGGCCCCCTCGTCAGCTTTTCAATCGTCACATGACAGCCAACGACAGCACCGGCCTCAAGCTCGTTGCCTTTGATGCCGAAGACCTCGCCGTGGTCGCCGCGCATCTCCAGGACGCCGTCTTCAATGTCGGCGAATTGGCTTATCTCGCGCGCGAAAAAAGATTTGCAGCAATAGCCAACCGATTCGACTGGGCGCACGCGGAAGCCAGCGCCACGTCGGGCCGCCGGGCTTTCAGACGCCGTCGTGCGGGCATCCGCTTCGAGCGGGTTCTGTCGGCGCAGATTTCCGGTTTCGATCTGAAAGATCAGAAGCGAATGCTGAATCTGCTGACCATGCGGTTCGAGCAGACGGCCGATCCGGAAGGCTATGTGACGCTTTCGTTTTCAGACGGCGCAGCGATCCGGTTACAGGTCGAGTGCATAGAGTCAGAATTGAAAGACCTCGGCGCCGCCTGGTCGACGAAGAACATGCCGCAGCATCCGAAAAGCGAAACGAGTTCGGATTAACGTTGCCAAAGCTCGATCCGTTTTCGCCCACTATAGGTTAAAGCAACGATGCCAAAGAGGCTCAACACCGACAGCCGCGATTTCGACCGGGCATTCGCAGCCCTTCTGTCTGAAAAGCGCGAGGTTTCCGATGATGTCGACGCCTCCGTGCGGACAATCATCGGCGACGTCCGCACGTGCGGCGATAAGGCTCTCATCGAGTTATCGAAAAAGTTCGACGGCATCGATCTAGTGAAAACCGGCATCGCCATCGGCGAGACTGAGGTCGATGCCGCCGTCGCCGCGTGCGGGAAGGAACAACTCGATGCGCTGTCATTCGCCCGCGACCGCATCGCCGCCCACCACCAGCGCCAGCTTCCGCGAGATGATCGTTACACGGATGCGACCGGCGTCGAACTCGGAGACCGCTGGACCGCCGTCGAGTCGGCGGGCCTCTATGTCCCGGGCGGCCTGGCTTCCTATCCCAGCTCCGTCCTCATGACTGCAGTGCCAGCGGCCGTCGCCGGCGTGCCTCGTATCGTGATGGTCGTACCATCGCCGCGTGGCGAATTGAACCCGCTTGTGCTGGCCGCCGCCAGGCTTGCAGGAGTCAAGGAAGTCTATCGCGTTGGCGGAGCCCAGGCCGTCGCAGCCTTGGCCTACGGAACCGAAACCATTCGACCCGTCGTCAAGATCGTCGGACCCGGCAATGCCTATGTCGCAGCCGCCAAGCGCCAGGTGTTCGGAACGGTGGGCATCGATTCCATCGCCGGTCCGTCCGAGGTTCTGGTTATCGCCGACAAGAACAACAATCCCGAATGGATCGCCGCCGATCTGCTCGCTCAAGCCGAACACGACACCGCGGCCCAGTCGATCCTGATGACCGATAGCGCCGACTTCGCCGATACCGTCGAAGCCGCCGTCATGCGCCAGCTCTCAACTCTGCCGCGCGGCAACATCGCTGGTGAAAGCTGGAACGTATTCGGCGCGACGATCCTCCTGCGGTCGCTCGACGAAGCCCCTGCGCTGGCCGACCGTATCGCCGCCGAGCATCTAGAAGTCGCCACCGCCAACAGCGAAGCGCTTGCGTCGCGAATCCGCAACGCGGGCGCCATCTTCATCGGCGCCTATACGCCGGAAGTCATCGGCGATTACGTGGCCGGGTCGAACCACGTCCTGCCGACAGCGCGCAGCGCGCGCTTCTCCTCCGGGCTCGGCGTGCTCGACTTCATGAAGCGGACGTCGCTTCTCAAGCTCGACGCCGCATCTCTCGGTCGCGTTGCAAGCGCCGCAATGACACTGGCGAGGGCTGAAGGCCTGGAAGCCCATCGCCGATCCGTCGAAGTGCGCGTCTCAGAAGGGGCCTGAGGTCCACGATGACGAATGACACGCTCAACACCGGCGCAGCTTCACGCAATCGCCTGATGGCGATTCGCCTCGACGAGGCTTCGATCGCACGGGGCAATGCCAACATCGACCACGAGCGCGAAGTTGCGATCTTCGACATTCTCGATGGCAACTCGTTCGCCGTCGAGGGGCGGGACGATGGCCCATATGCCCTCGAACTCGGCATCGCCGACGACCGTCTTGTCTTCAAGGTGACGACCGAAGGGACCGCCGAGGTCGTAACACACTCCATTCCGATGCAGCCGCTTAAGCGCATCATGAAGGACTATTTTTTCGTGCTCGACAGCTACTATCAGGCGGTCCGGACCGCACCGGCCTCGCGCATACAGGCGATCGATATCGGACGTCGAGGATTGCATGACGAAGGCAGCGCCGCTCTGCAGGAGCGCCTCGAGGGCAAGTTCAGCATTGATTTTGACACCGCCCGCCGGCTGTTCACGTTGATCTCGGCACTGCACTGGAAGGGATAGGACGTGCCGGGACCGCAGGAAGTTCCAGGCACCGTGCTGTTCGCGTGCACGATGAATGCGGTGAGGTCACCGGTTGCAGCCGCTATCCTTGCGTACCTGACCAACCAGCGTTGCGCGGTGTTTTCCGCCGGCGTGCACGAGGGTCGCCCCGATCCGTTCGTCGCCGTCGTCATGGACGAGATCGGCATAGACGTAACCGATCACGAGCCTCAGGTGTTTCGCGCGCTCGGCGATCGAACCTTCGATCTCATCATCACGCTGTCGCCGGAAGCGCATCATCATGCACTCGAATTGACGCGCGTGATGGCGGCGAACGTGGAGTATTGGCCGACCCTCGATCCGTCGACGCTGCCGGCGAATGCGCCGCGATCAAAGCGCCTCAACGCCTACCGCCACCTGCGTGACGAACTGTTCGCACGCATAAAGGAGCGTTTCGATCTGGAAGGCTCGCCAAAAGTCTAGGGATTTGCGGAGCGCGAGCCGGCGAGGAACCACGTTTCCTGCTGACCCAATCCCTTTATGTCGACGACGCCGCGACTCTCGAACTCGTAGTGTACCTCGAGCGCCGACTTGCACTTCCGGCACACGAGCACGCGACCCGGCACAGACAAGTTCTCCAGCCTTGCCGCGAGGTTCACGGCATCTCCCCAGACATCGTAGGTAAACTTCTTCTTGCCGATGACGCCGGCCATGACCGGCCCCGATGCGATGCCGATGCGGATAGCGAGCTGATGACCCCGCTCGTCTCTCACACGCGCGATAACCTCATGCATTTCGAGCGCCAGCCTCGCGATGCGTTCGACGTGGTCGGGAACTGGCTCCGGCACCCCTGCCGCGACCATGTAGGCATCGCCGATCGTCTTGATCTTCTCAACGCCATACTTGGCGCTGAGGGCATCGAACTCCGTGACGATCGCATTGAGAAGCCGCACCGTCTCTTCGGCCCCCAGTCGATGGGCCAGCGCTACGAAGCCCGAGATGTCTGCAAACAGAACCGATGCATCGGAGAAGGTATCGGCAATAGGATCACTTGGCTGCAACTTGAGGCGGGCCACGATGGTGTCGGGCAGAATGTTGCGCAGCAGGGCCTCGGTTTCGGCTTTCGCGTTTTCAGCAAGCCGGAAGGCATAATACACCGACGCGGCGATGAGGCCGAACGTGGTGATCGCCGCCTGCACGTAGATCGAGTCGATCAATTCCTGCTCTGCCACGATCAGGGCCTTGCTGCGCGGAAACCAGAACCAGGAACAAAGGTGCAGGATCATGGCCACTACGATCACAGGCACGATGAGCCATAGCCGCTTGAGGCCGAACACGACGAAGGGAGCTGCCGCCGCGACGAAGTATTGAAGCTGCACGCCGGACGACCGGCCGATGAGCATGGCAAAGGCGATCAACGCCGCGTACTCCGAAACAATGATGAGCAGCGCGCCCGCGATCTCGCTATATCGATGGGCGAACGGCACCGAAATCGCGGTCGCCACGAGCGCCAGGTTGATCCAGATGATGGGCTTGTATTTCTCGTAGTCGAGGAAGGTATGCTGAATCGCGTAGATCAGCGTCGAGACTGCGATCAGATAAGCGATCATGTTGAGGATCATCAGCCGGCGCTTGACGTCGGGCGCATAACCTTGCGTACCGGCCTCCGCCAAACGGGTCAGCAGAGGACCGAGCCTTTCGGCGCCGGGAAGCCGCGCGAGATCGCTGGCCAGACGCTTTACGGGGCCGGCATTCGCCATGCTGAACTTTCCCAACGTCGCGCGAAAGGCATTACGATGCCCCCGCGATCTCTTCCAGTTCCTCGAGATGGCAAACAAACGACCCGCCGCCGCGTTCGATCGCGCCTTGATCCTCGAGCAACGCCAGCGCCGCGTTCACTTTTGGCCGGCTGGCACCGATGAGCAGGGCCAGTTCGCCCTGGGATATGGGGAGGTTGAGTGCGACCTTGCCTTCGCAATCGACACCTGCCTTCTGACGGGCGGCGGTGAGAAAGAATCGCGCTAGTCGGGCTTCGATGGGGTACAGCGCGATCCCTTCGAGTTGCTGATCCGCCTCGCGCACGCGCTGGCAAAGGAACCGAAGAGCGGCGTTGCGAACGGCAGGGCGTGTCTCGATCAGCCGCATGAGGGAAGGCTTCGATAGCGTGCACGCCGTGACGCGCGTCACCGCCGTCGCATCGGCCGACCTGGCGCCGCCGTCGAGCACGGCGATCTCGCCGAACACCTGCCCCGTCTCGGCATGCGCAAACGACAGTTCGCGGCCCTCCGAGGTCAGAATGGAAAGGCGCACGCGCCCGCTGGTGACAAGGTAGATCTCCTTGCCAGGATCGCCGCGGCCGAATATGGCCTGCCCAGGTTCCAGCGTCGTTTCCCGCATTTCCTGGGCAACGGCCTTGCGCTCGGTGTCATCCAGCGACCCGAACAAGGCCGTCCGGGCAAGTAACTCGAGGATCTGCTCTTTCGACGACATGAACTTGCCTCCGCGGCAAGTTATCCCGGTATTGGAGGGCAAGCGCAACGAGCGTTCTCAACTCTTGCTTTTCGCCGCCTGCCTCTGCATCTTTCCTCCCACGGTCACCCAAGCGGGCGGATCCATCGCGGCGCACCTCACCGGCATGTTTTTCTGAAGCGACATCCATATGACCTTCGCCAGACCCGCCTTCATGACGGCCTTGACCCGGACCGATAGCCCGCGCCGGGAAACCCTGCGCGTTCAGCGCGCCCGGGAGAACGCTAGCGACAAGTCCAGCCAAGTACGGCCCAAACTCGTTCTCGCGAGCGCCAGTCCGCGCCGGCTGACGCTGTTGCAGCAAGTCGGCATAGAACCCGATGCGTTGCGGCCGACGTCCATCGACGAGACGGCCAGAAGCGGGGAAATGCCCAGAGGGCTCGTATCACGACTGGCCCGCGCTAAGGCCGAAGCCGCCCGCGATCAGATCGCCAACGACATCGGCATCGCCGACGCCTACGTGCTGGCCGCCGACACGATCGTGTGTTATGGGCGCAAGGTGTTCGGGAAACCCGAGCACATGGAGGAAGCGGCGGAGTACCTGCACCGCTTGTCAGGCCGGGCTCACTACGTCATGACAGGCATCTGCCTAATTACGCCGCAAGACCGCCTGCGCACGAAGATCATCAACACGCGCGTCTGGTTCAAGCATCTGTTGAAACAGGAAGTGGAGGCCTACATCGCCTCGCGCGAGTGGCGCGACAAGGCCGGCGGCTATGCCATCCAGGGGCTTGCCGGATGCTTCGTTCAGAAGATCAAGGGGTCCTACACGAATGTCGTCGGATTGCCGCTGACCGAAGTGACCGGGCTCCTGCTCGGAGAGGGCTTTCCCATCCACTTCAACTGGCTACGTGCGGCTGAAGCCGACAGGGATTGAACCTCGATCCAAACTCCACCAGAAACAGTGGCTGGAGCACCATGACAAAGACACTTGAAACCAAGACCATCACGGCACCGCCTTGCCCCATTTGCGGAAAGCCGATGGTCACCCAGCACCGGCCGTTCTGCTCCAAGCGCTGCGCCGATGTCGATCTCGCGCGATGGCTCGGCGGACGCTACGTCATCGGAGGCACCAACGATCCCGATAACGACCCCAACGCGGGTGTTTCTTCTGATGTCGACGGCTCGCGCAGATCTACTAATGAGCACGACGATTGAGCCATTTCCAGCCATTTCGTAGAAATGCCACGGCCCCGTTGCCTGCAGCGTAAGGCCTGGGCAAACGCCTCTGGACAGTGCCTTATCGAGCACCTATAAGACGCGGTCTTCGCTGCAGGGCCAATCGCTCTGGCGCGCGAAAAGCCCAGGTAGCTCAGTTGGTAGAGCATGCGACTGAAAATCGCAGTGTCGCTGGTTCAATTCCGGCCCTGGGCACCACGCGACACCTCAGAGCTAGCCCGTGAACCGCTGCCACGTGACGGTCACCTTGGTGCCGACGGGCACGCGAGGATAAAGATCCAGCACGTCCTCATTGTACATACGAATGCACCCCTTGGAGACGGCCGAGCCGATGGTCCAGGGCGCGTCGGTTCCGTGGATGCGGTACATGGTGCCGCCAAGATAAAGTGCTCGCACGCCAAGCGGGTTCTGCGGATGGCCGCCGGGGACATACGCTGGAAGTTTCGGATTTTCGCGGCGCATCTCAGGCGTCGGCGTCCAGCCCGGATTGACCGCCTTGCTGGTGATCGTCGCAACACCGGACCAGCGGCTCTGATCACGCGGCACTGCGATCGGGTAACTGATGGCCTCGCCTTTGACATGAACCCAGTAAAGCTTGCGATCACCGAACGAAACGATCAGCTGGCGCGGAGCGTATTTGGGACTGAAGGAGACGACTTCGCGTGATCCGCCACCCCAAAGAAACGAGAAGATGTCTTGCGCCGAGGCCGTTGTGGGAGCAAGCGTCGACGCGGCAAGCGCGGACAGCGCCACGAAAAGCAAGCGATAGTACGGCATCGGGTTCCCCCCATCCCTTGGTTCAAAGATCTGTTGATCGTCGCGCGACAAGCCCGAACCGTGTGCAAGACATGTAGCCTTGCTCCCCTAACCCCGGGCTCGAATCGGCAAGCGGGAGAGTGCCGCACTGACTGCGGGCGCGCAAGTATGTGCAACCGCAATCTACGATGTCCTTCAAATGGAGTGACTTGCCGGTGACGGTTGGCCGGGACTTGGAGCGTCGTTCTGGCCATATCGCGTCGGCACTGTTAATCAAGTGTGACTGATCCGCAACCGCCGAAAGGGCTGTCGGCCATGCGCCTGCTCGTTACCGGAGCCGCCGGCTTCATTGGTGCCCACGTCGCCCATGTCCTGCTTGCGCGCGGCGATGAGGTTATCGGCCTCGACGACATGAACGCCTATTACGACCCAGCGTTGAAGCAGGCGCGCCTGGATCGGTTGCAAGCCAATCCGGCCTTCAGTTTCATCATGGCCGATGTCGCCGACCAGGATCGCATCGCCCGTTTGTTCAGCGAGTTGCGCCCTCAGCGCGTTGTGCATTTGGCGGCCCAGGCCGGCGTCAGATACTCGATCGAAAATCCCCACGTCTACGGCCGCTCCAACCTGACGGGCTTCCTCAACATACTCGAAGGCTGCCGATCGGCCGACGTCGAGCATCTGGTCTATGCCTCGTCGAGTTCCGTCTATGGCGCCAACGCGAAACTGCCCTTCAGCGAGACCGATGCGGTCGATCACCCGGTCAGTTTCTACGCCGCAACCAAGAAAGCCAACGAGGTCATGGCGCACGCTTACGCCCACCTCTACCGCCTGCCGACCACGGGGCTGCGTTTCTTCACAGTCTACGGGCCGTGGGGGCGCCCCGACATGGCGCTGTTCAAGTTCACCGACGCCATTCTCGCTGGTCAGCCAATCGAGGTCTACAACAACGGCCATCACGCGCGGGACCTCACCTACATCGACGATGTCGCCGAAGGCGTCGTTCGCACGCTCGACCGTCCTGCCAAACCGGACAACTCATGGGCCGCGATGGCGCCCGACCCCTCGACCTCCAACGCGCCCTTCCGCATATACAATATCGGCAACCACGAGCCGGTCGTGCTGATGGACCTCGTCCGCCTTCTCGAACGGACACTCGGCGTGACGGCGAATATCAAGTTCGTCGGCATGCAGCCCGGTGACGTTGCCGAAACATTGGCCGACATCTCCCGCCTCGCCAGCGCGACGGGTTTTTCGCCGGCAACGCCGGTCGCGGAAGGTGTCAGTCGCTTCGTCGCGTGGTACCGGGAGTTCTACAAACGCTAGCCCGCGCGTCCACCGAACCGAGCTCCCTCGCAAATCGCCGTAACAATCAAGAGGAATGCATGTCGACGTCATTGATGATCTGGATGGGTACGCTCACGGTTTCGATCTGCGCCGTCATCCTCAGCGCGGCAGCCGGAGCGCCGGAAATCTTCATGGCCGTCACCGCGATCATCAGCCTGTTCATCGCGCTCTTCGCAATCTCGCAGTTGAGGTCGCTGGAAGCCGAGGGTGGCAGTCAAAGCGCACTTGCGGCGGCTTCGGCACGCTTCATGGCGCTGGTGTGGACGTGGGGAGCACTGGCGCTTCTCGTCTCCTATTACTTCATTCTCGAGTGGTGGCGCGAATGGTGGCATTTCCTTCTGGCCTTTGCATTCGTCGCCGTCCTGAGCCTGTTTTTTGCCTCTACTATGCAGCGCGATGCGGATGCCAAGCGCGACGACAAAACCTTGCTTAAACTTGGTCGCTACCTGACGATTGCGCAGCTCGTGGGAACCATCGCCACCGTTGCAGGGCTGCTGATCGATCCCGACAAGCAGTTTCTCAACGCCGAGCGGCTCGACTGGGCTGCAACGAACATCTTCTTTTTCGGCGCCCTGGCGCTTGCCTCCATCAGCGCCTATGCGCTGATGAACACGCGCGTGTCCCAGGACTGATGCGTGCTGACATTCCGACACAAGGTTCGCCGATGCCGCACCGGTCGCTGACGGTCCTCATCGGTCTTGCCATCGCTGCGAGCATCGCGGAAATGACGCTTGCGGCTCGGGCCGACGACCGCATGCTGCATGCCCTGGCGTCGGCGCTCCTGGCCGGTGCCATCGTCGGCGCGGCCCTCGTCGTCAACATGCCGGCCTGGCGCGTCGGCGGCGGAGACGGTGCGGCACGATCCGCCATCTACACCAACACGGTCCTGGCGGCTCTGACCTATGCCTGGGGAGCAGCCGCCTTTTTCGCGGTCTACGGCCTCAGCGATGTCGCCTGGCGTCACTGGTGGCAGTATGGAACGGGCGCTGCCTTGTTCGCGATCGGCATTTCCCGCCTGGCTTCCAGGATCGGTGCCGCAGCGGCCGGCACTCCGCCATTGTCGCTGACGCTCGCCCACGGAGGTGCGGCCGCGCTTGGCCTCGTGTTTCTCATCGGCAGCGGCAAGCTTGCTACGACGAAAGGCGATTGGGTCGCCAACGATATCTTTCTTTTTGGTGGACTGGCGATCATTCTGCTCTGCGCGATCGCAGCATGCACACAGATTAGGCTTGCAAAGCCCTCACGCTGAGTGCGGAATGCTGCTTGCCCGATCCGCCGTGGATCGCATGGAGCGCCCGATGTTCCACTGCGCGATCCTCAACGCTTGCGACACCAGAGGACCGGAGTGAACGAGAAGGAATTCTCCGGGTACACGGTCGGCTACAGCCGCGACGAGACGCAGTTTCCAGTCTACGTCGTCGTGCTCGCGTCCGCTTTTTTGCTGACCGCCGCGTTCTATACCGGCATCACTTGGCTTCTCGCACTGGCGGTCGCGGCTGCCGGCTGGGCTTATTACAATTTTCCGCTTCTAGAGCCGAACAAACCGCAAATCGGCGCCAACGAATACGGCATATTCGTTTGCGATTTCGGCATCATCCGCTGGAGCGCCGTCGGCCGCATTGACATGGTGCCGATCGCCGAGCGGGTTCTGACCGTTCACGAGCTTCAGATCGTCCTGAAACAGCCGCTCGGCAAGGCGCTGGTGACCGACTGGCGCAGCATGCCGTTCTGGCGTTCGCTGATGCGCCTGCCCTGGACCATGACGCATGACAACGTCGTTCGCGTCCGCGTCGACTCATTCGATCAGCCTCCGGACGAAATTCATCGAACGCTCCTGCGCATGTGGAAGTATTACAAGAGCTGAGCGCAGTCTTGAGGCGTGCCGAGACGGGAGGAGTGTGCTAGCTAGGCCGCCTCCCGCGGAGGCTGCCTTGCAACACGTTCCGACTTCCAGATCTCAAACGCGCAACGAGCGGCGCCTTCGCCTGGGCCTTGTGTTCGCCGAGGTGCCGCCCCTGGTGGCGCTGGCCGTGCCCGTGGTCGCTGGGCTCATCGGCGCTACCGCTCTGAGCGCCATCGACAGCTTCATGCTGGGACCACTCGGCGAGGTTCCACTCGCGGCGGCGTCCCTGACGCAAAGCGTCATAATCATTTTCTATGCGGGGTTGTTCGGACTTGTCGGCGCTGTCGGACTGCTGGCGGGTCAAGCGCACGGCGCCGGAGATGAACTTCGCATCGCCAGCATCCTGCGTCACGGCCTTGTCGTCGCCGCGATCGGAGGAACTCTCGGCGCGGCGATCATGGCGGCATCCTATTTTCTACTGCCTTACACCGGCCAGCCGCCCGAAGTCATGGCCTCGCTGCCGGTATACTGGTTCCTGATGTCGGCGCTGCTTATGCCCTTCGCCGTGCTAATCGCCATCAAGCAGGTCCTGAACTCCATAGAGCGGCCGTGGACCGGCGCCTTGCTGTCGTTCATGCCGGTGATCATCAACATTCCGCTCAACTGGCTGCTTATTTACGGCAAGATGGGTTTGCCCGCTCTCGGTCTCGTCGGCGCCGGAATCGCAAGCCTGACGGCCTTTCTCGTCAGCATCGTTATTACCTACGTCTACATCCGCGTCGCTCCCGCCATGGCGCCTTACCGTGAAGCCGTGGCTCTGCACTGCGCCGGTTTTGCCGAGCAGACGCGCGAAGGCTATCCGATGTCGATCCAGTATCTGGCCGAGGGCGGTTCCGTCGCCGTCGCCGGCGTGCTGATGGGCTGGCTCGGCGCTACTGCCCTTGCCGCAAACCAGATCGTGTTTTCCGTTGGCGCGCTCGTGTATATGGCACCGCTCGGCATGTCCGCGGCGGTCTCGATTCGCATCGCGCAGGCGCTCGGGGAAGGCGAAGGGCAACGCGTTCGCGCCATCGGTCTCGCCGGCATCGGCGTCGTGACGATCTGGATGCTCGGCTTCACGGCGTTGATGATGCTGGCGGGCGGCACCATTGCCCGGCAATTCGTCAGCGAACCGCACGTGATCGCCGTAGCGGCTGCAATGTTCATCTCCGTTGGTGTAATGCAGGTGTTCGACGGTCTGCAGTCGGTTAGCCTCGGCGCTTTGCGCGGCATGCTCGACAACCAGTGGCCGACACGGGTTTCGCTGATCGCCTACTGGCTCATCGCTCTGCCCATGAGCGTCCTACTCGGTTTCACATTCGGTTTTGGCGGGCCGGGCATCTGGGCCGGCTTTGGCATCGGCATTGGGGTCGCTGGCGTCGCACTTGTCTGGCGATTCCTGGCCCAGACGTCACCCGGCGCTATCGACAGAGAGTGAACGTCACCGGCGGCGCACGTCAGCGCTGACATTTGGGGCAGTAGAACGTCGAGCGAGCAGATTGCACGACGCGGCGCACGGTGCCGCCGCAACCGGACCGCACGCAAGTCGCTCCTTCCCGATCATAGACGGCATGCGCCTCCTGGAAAGCGCCGCTCGCGCCATCGGCATGCCGGTAGTCTCTAAGCGTCGAGCCGCCTGCGGTGATCGCCTCTTCCAGCACCGAGCGAATGGCAGGCACGAGCCGGCGCGTCGGCTCTGTCGGCGTGCCCTTCATTGTCGCGAGACATGACGCCCGGCGCGTCGGCGACAGGCCCGCGCGAAACAGCGCTTCGCACACGTAGATGTTACCGAGCCCCGCGACGTTGCGCTGATCCATCAGGAACGCCTTGAGGTCCGCCTTGCGGCCACGCGCCCGAGCCGCGACGTAGTCGGCTGACAGGGCATTGCCGAGCGGCTCCACGCCGAGCGCGATGAACATTGGGTGGGCTTCGAGATCCCGGCGCGGGACGAGCAGCATGAAGCCAAATCGGCGCGGGTCGTTATAGGTGACGCTCATGCCAGACGCTGTTTCAAACACGACGTGATCATGCTTGGGATCAGCGCCCGTGTCGTAGACGTAATCGCCGAGCACGTGGTTTGCCGTTCCAGCATTGTGTGCGCAAACGGAGAAGCGTCCGGTCATACCCAGATGCATGACCAGCACATCACCACCCGACAGGTCGACGAGGAGATACTTCGCCCGCCGCGAAACGGCTTCGACAACGCGCCCCTCGATGCGGCTCGCAAAATCGTCGGGCAATGGAAAGCGTAGATCGGGCCGGCGCTGCGCGACGGCGGCGAGACGCTGGCCGATCAGCACGGGTTCCAATCCCCGACGCACGATTTCAACTTCTGGAAGTTCGGGCATGCCGGTCCGGATTTTTGCCGCCAGCGTGGCGACGCGTTGTTTGCCGCAAGACTACGACGCCTTTGGCCCTCCCGCATCATGTCTCAGGTGCGGCCCACACCAGTCTGAGTTCAGCGCACGAGAAACAGGGCGCCTGGAAGCGCCGCAAGAACCGCATCAAGGCTCTGTCCGCGCGCTGCGAGCAATCCGCCATATTGTGCGATGACGAAGCCCGCGCCGCGCCGTCGGATCTCTTCGACAAGCGCCTTGGGCTGGCCCCAAGCACGCTCTGCAGTCTGCAATTCCACCGGCACTCCCTCTGGCAGCACGAGTCGCACCTGTCCCTCGAGCCATGACATCTGTTCGGGGTCCTCAGCTGCGAGCAGCATAATGGCCCGAGCGCCTTCAACCGATGCCAGCCGTTCGGCGGCCCGCAACATCGGCCCAACGTCGGCTGGATCTTCGACGACGGTAACGACCGGGCCGCTGGTCTGGCCCGATACCGTCCCAGTCAGCACAAGGCCGGTCAGATCCGTGATTTGATCGATCAGCCGTGCATAGAATTTGGCGCCGCCACCGGAAACGGCCTTGCCCGGCGCGACGACGTTCCAGGGTCCGCGTTCGCGACAGGCAACGGCCAGAGCCGTTCCGCAATCGCCGCGCACGGTCCTGTAGGTCACCGGCACATCCCAGTCGCGCGCGGCAAGCGCCACGGACCGGTGCAGAAAAGCTCCCGCCGCATCGAGGTCCAGCGCCATGTGGTCATGATCTACGGGCGCGCCAAGAGTGCCTGTCATCGAGACCTCGCGCACGAACGGTAGGGCTGCCATATCCAGCAGTTGCACGTCCTCGACGAAAAGGCTTTCGACCTCCGATTGGAAGGCCTGGGCGAGCCGCAGGGCAGCCTCGACCGCGACATCCCCACCGCCGCCGCCGGTGACGAGGTGCAGCACGACGCGTCCGCGGTCCTCCCCGGCTTCAGCGACATGCGCGATCATGACGCAGCCCGCAATGCCGCCCCTTTGACGCGCACGGCGCCTGGCTCTCCGGAAGCATACCCAAGGGCCTCACGCATCACCCGATCGAACGACGCGACCGTGAGGCGGTCGCCGTGGGCGAAGCCTGGAGCGATGGTGAGCATCTGCATCGCGTCCTCGATGGTGGCCGCCCCAAAAATCTGGAACCGCCCGGCTTCCGCCGCATCGACCACATCCTCGCGCAGCATAAGTTCGCCGACGTTGGCAGCCGGAATCACAATGCCGATCGAGCCGAGATCGTCGCGGGTCATCATGGCGTCGAAGTAGCCCTCGATGAGCCGGTTTACGTTGGCTACAGCGGCAATACGGCCGGATGCCAGAACGCCACCGGTTGCCGCGTAGCCGGGCCGGATAGGGATATGGCAGAGTGCTGACAACAGCGCACACACTTCGGCGCAACCCGATTGTCTGGGTAAGTCGAAGCCGTCCGGCCCAGTAATGATCAGCGATGCGTCGGGCGGAATTGTCCCATAACGCTGCGCCAGAACGTGGCGGAATACGGCAAGCGCCCGCATGCCAACGTGGTGCGTGGGCGGCGATGACGACAGTCCCATGCCGGCTTCGATCGTACACGGTGCGGCGAGCACGTGACCCAGATCCTCGCGCAGAGCAACGCCCTGGACTAACCCTGTCGTCGGCGCCGCCAAGGAAGCGGCCCCGATGTTGCTTCGCTGATTCCAGCGCGGGCACTCGTGCAGCGCCTGCGTTCGATGGCGTGCTTCTTCGATGGCGCGCATCACGTCGAGGCGCTTGATTGTTTTGCGGCCCGAAAGGCCGGCCCAATGATCGGCTTCACAGACGAGATCGGCGATGCTGCCGACGTTCGACGACAGCCGGTCGCGGTGACCGGCGAAGCGCGCGCTCTCCTCGATAAGCGCGGCAACCCCTTCTGCTTCGATCGGCTTGAGGCCGCGCGCGGTTGCGACTGCAGCGATATAGCGGGCGAAAGCCAATTCCTGATCGGCGGTGCGCTCCGGCGCTTCGTCGAAGACCGCAGTCACCTTGAATAGTCTGGCAAAGGCCGGGTCGGTCTCGGTCAATATGGCAAATTGGGATCTGTCCCCGATCATGACGAGGCGGGCATCGAACGGCACGGGCCGAGGGGCATCCTGTTCACGATCACTCCGGTCGACCAACTCGATGTGCCCGGTGGTCACCGCCTCGATCAAAGCGCGCCGGCCTTCCGGGGCGGCCAGACAGTCCTGAACTTCAACGATGAGGTATCCGCCATTCGCGCGATGGAGCAAGCCCGGCTCCGCCAGCCGGACACCCGCGAGCGCCGTCCCCATAAGCCGCTCGCGGGGGAGTTCGCCCGCCTCGACGATCGGTCGCGCATCCGCCGACGCGCCGCACATAATGGAGATCGCATAGCGCTGCGCGATCCTGTCGGTCCCATGACCGGCGCGCTTATCGTAGAACAGTGCGGCGTTGGTGAGGATGTCGCGAACCGCCGCGTCGAGCAGCGCCTGCACCTCGGGCGTGTCCAGCCAGGATGCCCGCAGGACTTCGAAAGCGGCTTGTACCGCGAACTGCGCGGCGTTCATTTCGAGTTCGAGAAGCCGCTGCCGCTTGACCCTCTCCTGTACAGAAATATCGGCCAGAAGCACTTCGAGTTCCCCCTGGAGCGCGGCCACCCGCTCCTCGACGTCGCGACGCATGGCTTCCGGCAACTGGCTGAAAACCTCGGACTTCACGACTTTGCCTGCGTGCATCGGCGCCATGACAAAACCCGTCGGGGTGGGCAGCACGGCGATGTTCTGCTCGGCGGCGCGACGGTCCAGCGCGGCGAAGGCTTCGTCGCGCCCGGCGCGATGTTCGTCTTCGATCCCCCGGCGGCGGATCATGACGCTTTCAGCGGCCAGCGCGGTTGGCAGCGTTTCGCGCAGCGACGCGATGGCGTCGGAGAACTGATCCGCGACGAGTCGCGCCGCGCCCGCAGACAGCGCCACCGGTCGCGGCGCCCCGTTGGCCGTCATGAACCGGGCGTAGACAAAATCAGTGCACGACGAGGCCGCTTCTACGTTGCGCGTCAAAATCGACTGGATGAGCTTGCGCCTGCCCGAATTGCTCGGACCGATGACGGCGAGGTGGAAATCCTGCTGCGTCATCGACAGGGCAAACTCGATCACTTCCGCCGCGCGGTCCTGCCCGGGAGGGATTTCGAGCGGCTCGAGATCGGCGGTCGTGGCGAAGCCGAGACTTGCAGCATCCGTCGGGCGCCTGAGTGCGGCGGCGAGGAGCGGGCTTGGATCAATCCGCGGCGGGACGACCGCTTCCACGACCGCCACCACCGGCTGGCTTTCGACGACGATTGGCGACAGGGCTTCGGCGGTCTCGAGGCTTTCCGGTTCCTTGGGGCGGGCTGCACGGCGGAAGAACATGGGAGCGTTCCTTGTCGCGTACTTGAGCATATGAGCGGGTCGTTCAGCGGCGACGCTGCACCTCGCAGCCATCGACGAGGAATGAGCAACGAATGTGGCGGATAAGCAAATTGCCAACACGAGCCCATGCTAATTTTGGTCGGCGGGTGACAACATGACAGATGACGACATCGGCGCGGGAACAGGCGAGGCTTTGGCCGCGCACGGAGTGGACGCCTGTATCCGATCCGGGGCCGCGCAGGAAATCGAGCGGGGCGCAGTGCGCGTACTTTACGACCAGGGCGTATCGGGAATTTCGGAATTCGCGCTTGCCAACGGGCGGCGCGCCGACATCGTAGGGCTGACCGTGAGCGGCGAAATCTGGATCGTCGAAATCAAATCGGGAACCCTGGATTTCCGGGCGGACAGGAAGTGGAACGAGTATCGCGAATACTGCGACCGATTCTTTTTCGCCGTCCGAAGCGACTTCCCCCGCGAAATCCTGCCCGTGGATACGGGCCACATTCTGGCTGACCGATTCGGCGGGGAAATCGTGCAAATGGGGCCACTGTTGCCGCTCGGCCCGACGCGGCGCAAGGCCGTGACGTTGCGGCTGGCGCGCGTCGCGGCGATGAGACTGAGCATCGCCAAGGATGCCAAACTCGGCCACCGCGACCCGATAGTCGGCTTATAAGGGCGAGCGCTACTTCGGCGCGCGCTTGGCCAGTATCCGCTGAAGGGTGCGCCGGTGCATCGAGAGGCGCCGCGCGGTTTCTGAAACATTGCGATTGCAAAGCTCGTAGACACGCTGGATGTGCTCCCAGCGGACGCGATCCGCCGACATCGGATTTTCCGGCGGGGGGGCTTTGGTGTTGGCCGGCGCGAGCAGAGCATCGGTGACGTCGTCGGCGTCTGCGGGCTTCGCGAGATAGTCCACGGCGCCGAGCTTCACCGCCGACACGGCGGTGGCGATGTTGCCATACCCCGTGAGCACGATGATGCGGGCATCGGCGCGCACCCGTGTCAGCTCCGCTATGACGTCGAGGCCGTTACCGTCCTCCAGCCGCATATCGACAACGGCGAACGCCGGTGGCTTTTGCCGGATGAGGTCGATGCCTTCGGCCACCGAGGCGGCACTACGTACATCGAAACCGCGAAGCTCCATGGCGCGCGCAAGCCGTTGCAGGAATGCCCGGTCGTCATCGACGATGATGAGTGTGTGGTCTTCCGGCAGCTCGTCCTGCTTGAATGAAAGATCTTCTGTCACATTATATCTCCCCTGCGACAAACTATACCGCCGGGTGGTGGTTCGCCAAGCCCTTCCAGGGGTTGCAGATGGGTTTGTGCCCCAGTTGGTGGTTAACGGTTGGCACCGCTCTGCGGCTGCTGGAAGGCGCTGCGGGGCCAATCGATGCGAACGATCGCGCCGCGGCTGGGAGACGGGCGATTTTGCAGCGTCAGGATTGCGCCGGAACGATCCAGAAGTGTTTTGGCGATGAAGAACCCAAGGCCAAGTCCTGATGCCTCGCCGGATTTCTTCTTGCTCCCGGCGGGCCTCGTCGTCACATACGGCTCACCGAGGCTGTCGATCAGCTCGGGATCGAAGCCGGGACCGTCGTCGGCAATCGTGATAACGACGGTGTTGTTGTCCCACGTGACGGTGGCATCGACCCGGCTCCTGGCGAAATCGACCGCATTCTCGATAATGTTGCCGAGCCCGTAGATAATACCGGGCCGGCGAACGCCCACCGGCGAACGCAGGCCGGCGCCTTCCGCGCCTGCCGTCGGAAATGCTGAGATTATGATTTCAACCGGACCATTGCGATGGGCGGCGGCGGCCTCGATGACCAGCTCTTCAGCCGACAAGCTCTCATAGAGCGGGTCGTGCTCGGCCGGTTCGCGTGTGAGCTTTTGTAGGATGTCGCGGCAGCGCAGGGCCTGCGTTCGAAGCAGCGTAATGTCGTCCTTCAATGGATTTAAATCATCGAACTGCCGTTCCAGTTCCTTCGTCACGAGCGCAATTGTGGAAAGCGGCGTGCCGAGTTCGTGCGCGGCGGCGGCGGCAAGGCCGTCGAGTGCATGCAGCTTCTGCTCGCGCGCCAGCACGTGCTCTGTCGCGGCGAGCGCCGCCGACATCTGCCGCCCTTCCTTGGTCAGACGCCAGGCATAAAGGGCGAGAAAGGTGACCGAGGCCAGAACAGCGGCCATCATGCCGGCCGCATAGAGAAAGGGTTGCTGGAACTGCGATCCTTCATACCAGGGCAAGGGCAAGGCACGTAATGTGATGAACACAGCCGATATCATGGCCAGCGCACCAAGCGCGATCGTATTGCCGAGCGGCAAGCTGGCGGCTGACACCGTAACAGGGGCGACGATCAGCATCGTGAACGGATTTGCGATGCCGCCGGTGAGATAGAGGAGCGCCACGAGTTGCAAGATGTCGTAGGCGAGCATGGCTGTGGCAAAGCCAACCGACAGCCGATGGCGTGCCGGATAGCGGATCGAAAGATAGACGTTGAGCCATGCCGACAAGGCAATAATGAACAGACACGGGCCGACGGGCATCGGGAAGCCAAGTCCGAGCGCCACGAAACCGACAGCCGCAAGCTGGCCGAGCACCGCCAGCCAGCGCAGCCGCACAATGGTTTGCAGCCGCAGCCGGCTGTCGCCTTCCGCGATCACCCGATACTTTTCTATGGCGTCTTGGGTCGTGCGCACTGGAACCATGGGAGACCCGCGAGGTTAACGCCACTTCCGGCGTCTCTTGGGGCTTGTGCTCCATGTGCAGCACGCGGTCAAGATTTCGACAAGCCAATCACGACTTGCCTATTTGCGGGGAGCGCTTCGACAGTGTATGGCCGCTTCGACCCGGTGAAGCCAAGTTCCAAACCTGCGGTCTGAAACGTGAGGTGATCCATATGCGTCGGCGTCTTGCCTTGTTCGTGGTTGCCGGATTTGCGGCCGGCGCCGTTGTTGCCTACGGGTTGCGCCCAAGGGAGCAAGCCCCGGCCTCACCGGGCCCGGCGCAGGAAACGACCGGACAGGCGCTCATCGGCGGGCCGTTCAGTCTTGTCGACCACACCGGCCGGCGCGTCTCCGAGAAGGATTTCCTCGGTAAGCCGCTGCTTGTCTACTTCGGCTTTACCAACTGTCCCGACATCTGCCCATCGGGGCTTCAGGTGATCTCTGCAGCCCTCGACAAACTGGGTGACAAGGCTGACCGCGTTTCTGCCATCTTCGTCACGCTCGATCCCGAACGCGACACCACACAGAAGCTGGCCGAGTACATGAAAAGCTTCTCTCCGCGTGTCTTGGCATTGACGGGTTCGCCGGACGAAGTGCAGGCCGTCGTGAAGGCCTATCGTGTCTATGCCCGCAAGGCGCCCGACCCCGCCAACCCCGCGAACTACAGTATCGATCACAGCTCCTTCATGTATCTCATGGATGCGAAGGGAAAATTTAGCCGGCACCTGCCACATACAACTACGCCGGAAGTGATCGCGGCCGCGATCACAAAACTTCTGTAACTGACGCATGCAGTTCAATAAGCGCGCGAATCAGTCCAGATTCGGCATGTATCAAGCGTGACATAGTGCAGCAAACCGGGGGGGGGAATGCCGCATGCTCTATCACTGGTACGAGATGGCTCACGCCGCAGTGAGCCCCGTGCGTGTCGTGGCCGACGGCTTCCGCATGTTTTTCGAAAATCCATTCAATCCGATGACCCATACGCCCGCCGGGCGGCATGCCGCCGCCGCGTGCCAGGTCTTCGAGCGCACGACACGGCGCTACGACAAGCCGTCGTTCGGCATTACCGAAGGTCACAATGCGCAAGGCACCTTCACGGTGCATGAGAACGTAGTCTGGCAAAAGCCCTTTTGCCGGCTCATCCATTTCTCACGCTCGGTCTGCGAGGAAAAGCGCGCCAGCGATCCCCGCGTTCTGCTGGTCGCACCAATGTCCGGACACTTCGCGACGCTGCTGCGCGGCACGGTCGAGGCGCTGCTGCCCGATCACGAAGTCTTCATCACAGACTGGCAGGACGCCCGCGATGTGCCCCTCTCGCTCGGCCGTTTCGATCTCGACGACTACATCGACTACGTTCGGGACATGCTCACTCATCTCGGCGGTGACGCGCATGTCTTCGCGGTATGCCAACCGTCCGTGCCCGTGCTGGCCGCAGTTGCACTGATGGAGGCCGACGGCGATCCAAACGTTCCGCGCAGCATGATACTCGCCGGCGGCCCGATCGATACGCGCGTCAGCCCGACCGAGGTCAATCGCATCGCGGAGCGGCGCGGGCTGTCGTGGTTCCGCAGCAACACCATCACCTTACTGCCATGGAATTGCATTGGTGCGGGGCGACGGATCTATCCCGGATTTCTGCAACTAACCGGCTTCATGGCCATGAATGCGAATCGCCATGCCCGGGCGCACAAGGATCTGTTCCTCCACCTCGTGCACGGCGACGGTGATTCAGCCCAGCGCCACCGCGAGTTCTATGACGAGTATCTAGCCGTCATGGACCTTACCGCCGAGTTCTTCCTTCAGACCGTGGAGACGGTTTTCCTGCGCCATGCGCTATCACGTGGCGAGATGCGCCACCGCGGCAGGCTCATCGAGCCTTCGGCCATCCGCCGCGTCGCCCTGATGACTGTAGAAGGCGAAAAGGACGATATCACGGGACTTGGACAATGTGCCGCCGCGCACACGCTGTGCGAAAGCATTCCGCTGCGCCGCAAGAGCCACTTCGAATGCAAGGGCGTCGGCCATTATGGCGTCTTCAATGGCTCGCGCTTTCGCAACGAAATCGCGCCGCGCATCACTGCATTCATGCGCGAAAACGATCCGGAACGCGCAACGACCGCACGAAAGCAAAGCGACGCCACGGGTGACGAGTACGTCCGCCCCTTCTTTCGCGAGTTCACATCGCTCGCCTTCACTTTCGCGGCAGCCAACGACTCAGGCGACGTCAAGCATGCTACTCCGATCGCTCCGACGCACGCGTCACGTCCGCAGTCGGCACCGTTTCAACTTTTTGCCATAGCCGGCCGTATGATGATCGACGGCATGTTTCGAATGCACGGCATACGCTAAACTCGCATACTCACTTCAACAGATTGTCAATCGTCTGCGCCGCACAATGGGGCGCAGTTGCCACAGTCGAGCCCCATGCGCGGGTCACGCTCGTTTTCGTGCTAGAGATGAATGTAGCATAGTTGCTAGCAATGTGACGTGCTTCGTGCGCGTCGACCGCGCCTAGTGTGCCGGGCGGACAGCGGGGAACAGCCTTCGACAGAGCTTACCGAGGTTGCGCGCATTCGCGCTAAAATCGATTAGAAGACTATTTTAGGCAGTTGGGGTTCAGCGAGATGCGGCAATCGAAAGTTCCAGTATCCGCGACACTCGGTAATTCGAGCCTCAATAATATCGGAGCGCCCGTCGAAGTTCGACGTCATCCCGGTGCGCGCCGTCTCACCTTGCGCGTCAGCCGCACGCGCCGTGCGGTGATCGTCACTCTTCCTGTGCAGTGCGATCTCGACGAGGCAGGATACTTTCTGAACCGCAACATCGACTGGGTGCGCGAGCGTCTCGACAGCTTGCCCGCGCCGGTGCCGTTCTGCAATGGCGTATTCATTCCTTTGCGCGGCGAAGCCCATCGGCTCCGTTTCGCTGGACGGTGCCGTGACCGCGCGCCCGTTACCCGTCATGGCATTGGCGAGTATCCAAGCCTTGAGATCGCGGGTGAGTTTGAACACGCGCCACGCCGCCTACTCGACTGGCTCGGCAAGGAGGCGCGCAGCGATCTCGACGGCCGCGTTGCCTGGCATGCATCTAACCTCGGCTTGACGTTTCGACGCATTGCCGTTCGGGATCAAGCCAGCCGATGGGGTTCATGCTCAACGACGGGCGTGCTGTCCTTCTCATGGCGTCTTATCCTGGCGCCGCCGCACATCCTCGACTATGTCGCGGCCCATGAAGTCGCGCATCTGAAGGAGATGAACCACGGGCCGCGCTTCTGGTCCCTTGTTCGACGAACGTGTCCCGGCATGGACGAGGCGAAGCGCTGGCTGCAGGTCTACGGCATGGACCTTCACCGGTACGGCGTTCAAGTGAGGTAGTGATCCTCAATTCCGGCACTTCCGGCTGAACCTCAGTCCGTTGGCGGAACCCCCAGCGACATCATCCCCGCGGGCGGTCTTGGCGCGAAGCGAAGCGTGCCGTCTCCTGACGGTCTGGCGATATCGCCGGGTGCAATTGCAGCAGCTCCGCTTTCCTTTATAGCTCTTGAGATGAAGTCGAGATTGATCGCTTCTTTGGGATAGGCCGGAGGCTTCAGCGGAGGCGGAGGACTGGCGGGGACCTTAATCAGATCCTCTGGGGCCCGCTCGCCTTCGAACACCTTGCCGCCGAATGAACGCCTGGAGAACTGCCGCCCCGTCTGCCACGTCAGAAGTTCGGATCTACCGGACGGCTCGTCGCCCGATGCGTCTGCCGTATCAGGCTCGTCCGCCGCGATACCGGGCCCGATACCCGGCAGATCAAGCGGCGGCTTGCCGGCATGGGCCGCGGTCATAACGCTGCGCCAAATGCGTGCCGGCAGATTGCCGCCCGTCACGCGCGCCATGGTGCTGCCGTTGTCGTTTCCGACCCAAACGCCGCCGATGAAGTTCGCCGTGTAGCCGACGAACCAGGCATCTCGAAACTCCTGGCTGGTGCCGGTCTTGCCGGCTGCGGGTCGATCGGCGAGCGCGGCACGTCGACCGGTGCCGGTAAGCAGTGTCTCGGCGAGCATTCGGTTGAGGTTGCCGACGGCGTCAGGGGCCGCCAGTTGATTGGCGGACGGCGCAGGTCTTGCATAGACGATGCGTCCCGAGCTCATGCGGACCCGCCGGATGATGTGCGGTTCGACGCCGCGCCCGCCGGTGGCAAACGTGCCGTAGGCGCCCGTCAACTCGAGGAGCGACACTTCCGAAGTGCCCAGCGCGAGGGACGGCTCTGCGCGCAGATCCGATGCGATGCCGAGCCGTTGGGCCAGCCCGATGACGCGCGCTGGACCGACATCCAGGATCAGGCGCACGGCGACAGTATTGATCGATTGCGAAAGTGCCTGCCTCAGCGTCACGGCTCCAGCGTAGCGGCCGCTATCGTTGCGCGGAGCCCAGCCGCCGACGTTTAGCGGCAGATCATAAGCGACCGAATCGGGTGTGTAGCCCTTTTCGAGAGCGGCGAGGTAGACGAACGGCTTAAATGCCGAGCCCGGCTGCCGGCGCGCCTTGGTCGCGCGGTTGAACTGGCTTTCGGCGTAGGATTTGCCGCCGATCAGAGCGCGGATGCCGCCATCGGTATCGAGAAGCACGAAGGCCGCTTGACCGGCATCGAGCGCAGCTCCGCTTTGTGCCAGCTCCCGCGTCACGGCGTCGGATGTAATCATCTGCATCTGCGGGTCGATGGTGGTGTCGACGATCAACTCGGCGTGGCCCGGACCCAGAAGCGGCGGCAAGCTTTCGAGCACGAAGTCGACGGCGTAATCGGACGATGAGCGGCCGGATGCGAGCCTGGCCGCGGAGAACTGCACCTTCTGCATACTGGCATCGCGCGCCTGCTCCGCCGTAATGAAGCTCGCGGCACACATTTTCGCCAGGACTGAGCGACCGCGGTTCAATGCCAGTGCGGGATTGGATGCCGGCGAGAACCGCGACGGAGCCTTGAGAAGCCCGGCGATTACGGCGGCCTCGGCGAGCGACAATTCACGGACGGACTTGTCGAAGTAGCGCTGCGCGGCGGCCTCGATGCCGTAAGCTCCGCCTCCGAAATAGACCTGGTTCAAATAGAGTTCGAGGATCTCCGCCTTGGACAGCCGCAGTTCGAGCCATAGCGCCAGCACGAACTCTTCCACCTTGCGCGCCATGGTGCGCTTCGGTGTCAGGAACAGGTTCTTAGCCAGCTGCTGGGTGAGCGTCGAACCACCTTGGGCAAAGCGTCCAGCGCGCATGTTTGCGAATGCCGCCCTCAGCAAACCGGACGGATCGACGCCGTAATGAGACCAGAAGCGGCGGTCTTCGGTGGCAACCACCGCATCCGTCATTATGCGCGGCACAAGTTCAAGCGGCATGTAGTCGTGCGCCGTGCCGCGTTCCGCGACCAGGGATCCGTCGCGGGCGAGGATACGGATGATCGGCGCGCGTTCGCGCTGACGCAATTCGAGCGGATCAGGAATGACGATCGTGTAGTAGACGAGAAGTGCGGTGACGGCGGTTGCCGCCAGTCCCAACGACGACGCCGACGCGATGACCAGCACGCGCCATTTCAATGGCAGGCCGCTAAATGCCTTGCGGGCCGGCGCGACAGCGCGCGCGGCCTTGGCCGCAACGGCCCCCAACTTGGCCGCCGCAACGCGTCGTCGCGCCCCGCCCGCGCCAGACCGATTTTTACGACCCATTCCAGAACGCCGCTGCTGGAGGCACCCCGATGCTTTCGCCCGGCAACAGCCCCACCCCACCGTTAAGATGTACTAGGACGATATCTAACGTCCGGTTAACCCTGGAACGAGCCCAAGGGCCGACAGCATTACGAACGCCTGAACAAGGCAACTAACAGCCCCGCAATGAGGGCCAGCACGATCCGCGCCGCGATCGTGAAGAACATGAAGAGGAGTTGGCGCTCTTCAAGCAACAGCTCGACCCATATGTTGTATTTGGGATCAAGCCCCGTCCCCGTGATCACGGCCTTGAGGCTTCGCGCCCAGCCGAGCATCCGGGACAGCGACTCTGGTGAATAGTAGCCGACCAAGGCCAGCGCGAAGGCCCCAAGCACGAGCGACAGGAAAATGCTGCCGGTCGACAGCAACAGCCTCAACATCATGATGGGGGACCCTCGATACCAGGTTGGCTCACGCCGGACCGTAGCACGCGACCTGCGCGGCGCAAGTTTGCGCTGTTTGAGCGGACATGTTCACAAACCGTAGCGGGGACCGCTGGTTTGATCTGACGCAACCAGCCCCTTCATGAAGCGACCGATAATATTTTGATTGTTGATTTCCTGGAGGGGTTGCTGGGACATGTCCAATCGCCTCGTCGCAGGAATTCTGCAGGCACTCATTGCATCAGGAATTGCCGCCGCGCCGAGCCGAGCGCTGGCTGATCCGCTGGCTGACTGCGTGTCGCGCGTTGACCCGGCGGTTAGGCTGGATGCCTGCAGCCGCGTCATAGACGGTTCCTACCAATCCGGCGAAAAGGCCAAGGCGCTGGTCTGCGCGCCGCAGCACGGCTTGGCGCCGGAGCGGCGGAAGATGCAATCGCGGATTTCAGCGCGGCGATCAATCTCGAACCCGACGACGACGCCGCTTATGCAGGTCGGAGCCAGGCGCACCTCAGTCGCGCGAAATGCCGGTGCGATCGACGACTTCAGCCAGTCGATCCGACTGGCGCCGAAGTCAGCCTCTTACAATGCCCGGGGACATGCGTATCTCGTCACCGGCAAGACGGACTTGGCTATAGCCGATTTCTCCGAGGCCATCCGGCTCGACCCAAAAAGCGCCAGCGCCTTCAACAACCGCGGGCTGGCGCAGACCAAAGCCGGCAACCCCGTAGCCGCCATCACCGATTACACGGCAGCCATAGCACTGAACCCGCGTTATGCGCTGGCTTACAATAACCGTGGCTATGCGCACGAGGCGAAGGGCGAAAAAGCCGAGGCGATCGCCGACTTCGATCGGGCGTTACAGATCGAACCGACGCTTGCCGGCGCCCGGGCGGGTTTGAAACGGCTCGGCGTCACGGCAGAATCAACGGCAAGTACGGATATGATGGTCGTGGACGGCCAGCACCTCGCAGAAAAAACTGCGCCTGGTGTCATGGGATCGGCATGACGGGAAAATCCCAAGGCGCCGCCGTTCCGGCTGATCGCGACGCGCCACCCCATTCTCGCCCTGCGCGAGCCCCTGTCGCGCGGCATCGCCGCACCCCATGACGCGATGCCAAAGGTGTCGCTGCCCGCGACGCCGACGTCGACCGGATCATCGCCTACATCGACAACCTTGGTCAGTTGGCGCGCTAGGAAACTCAGAGTATGTCGCGATCGTGGGTTGGTTTGCGGCCCTCGTGGCTTGAACCGCAGGAAGGGCACATTACCTCGGCGCGGTTGATCGGGAAGCCGCATTTGCACAGCGTATGCTCGCCCGGCGCGACGCCTTGCACCACCGACACCCGCTCATCGAAGACGAAGCAGGCGCCATCCCACATGCTGGCGTCCAGTGGCACGTCTTTGAGATACTTCAGGATGCCGCCATCGAGATGATAGACCTCCGGAAACCCGAGCGAGAGCATATAGGCGGATGCTTTCTCGCAACGGATGCCGCCCGTGCAGAACATGGCGACCTTCGTGTGAACAGCCGGATCGAGATTTGCCTTCACGAAGTCCGGAAACTGAGAGAACGAGCCCGTACCGGGGTCGATAGCGCCGCGAAACGTGCCGATGGCGACCTCGTAGTCGTTTCGCGTGTCGATGACGACGACGTCGTCGCGCGAGATCAACGCGTTCCATTCATGCGGCTTGACATAGGTTCCAACGCGGCTCGCTGGATCGGTCTGCGGCGCGCCGAAGGTCACGATCTCCTGTTTGACCTTAACCTTCATCCGCTGGAATGGGCGTTCGCTCGCCCGCGAGAGCTTGACACTCAGATCGTGAAACGGTGGCACCGACCTCAGCCGGTCCACCACCATAGCTACTGCGAAACCCTCGCCCGCAATTGTTCCGTTGATACCTTCGTGGGCGACAAGAATAGTACCCGTCGTCCCCGCCTGCGCGCAGACCTCCTGCAACCGGTCACGCAAAGCGTCCGGATCCGGAATATGCGCAAACTTGTAAAAGGCGCAGACGGTATAGGTCATACGATGGTGGCATCCTGCCGGGTGACGGCGGCGATGGCGTTCGGTGGACTACGCGCGACGAAGGCCATATTCGTCAATAGCCGAGGAAACGATGTCCGAGCCGTTCGCGTGCTGCGGACATCAGACGTCGGGATGAAGCTCATCACAGCAATCGGCCGGACGTGACCCACCACGGCGGCATGTTACTTGGTTGTTGACGTAGGAATGAACGGACCTACCCAGGGACCCGGGACGGACAGCTCTGACCGCACGTGTAGGCCGAGCGGCTAGACGTCCAGGTTGGCGACCGTGAGGGCGTTTTCCTGAATGAAATCGCGGCGCGGCTCCACCACGTCGCCCATCAACTTGGTGAAGATTTCATCAGCCTCGGCCAGTTCGCTCACCTTCACTTGAAGCAGGGTCCGGGCATCACGGTCGAGCGTGGTTTCCCACAACTGCTCGGGGTTCATTTCGCCCAGACCTTTGTAGCGCTGGAGCGAGATGCCCTTGCGGCCGGCATCGTAGACCGCCTCGAGCAAGGCGCGCGGGCCGAAAACTGGCGTCACGTCCTCCTTGCGCTTTAAACGCGCCGGTTTGCCAAAGATCTCGGACAGGAAGGTCTGCTTTTCGTTGAGTTGGCGCGCATCGAGCGACGCCAGCATGGCCCGGTCGAGCGCATGCGCCTCGGCGACACCGCGGACTTCGCGGCGGAACACGAAACCATCGTCGCCGTAGCGGCCGTGCCAGCCGGTCTCGGTTTCCTCGGCCATCAGGTCGAGACGGTGCGCGATGGCGTCGGCACGCGCCTGAGCGGCTTCGGCCGACTGCGTCACTGCCGGATCGAATAGGCCACCGATGGCGGCCTGCTCAACGACCATACGTGAATACCGCGAATGCAGCTGATCGATCAACGAGACGATTCCGCGGCACTGATCCACGATATCTCGCAGGTCCTTGCCGCCGCGCTGCACGCCGCTGTCTGAGACGAACACGGTGTCTTCCAGACCGCTGTCGATTAGATAATCTTCGAGCGCGCGCTGATCCTTAAGGTAGGTGCCCGATTTGCCCCGCGTCACCTTATATAGCGGCGGCTGCGCGATATAGACGTGCCCCTTTTCGATCAATTCCGGCATCTGCCGGTAGAAGAACGTCAGCAGCAAAGTGCGAATGTGCGCGCCGTCGACATCTGCGTCGGTCATGATGATGATCTTGTGGTACCTCAGCTTCGAGATATCGAAGTCGTCGCGGATGCCGGTGCCCAGAGCGCCGATGATGTTGGTTACCTGCTCCGACGACAGCATCTTGTCGATGCGCGCACGCTCCACGTTGAGGATCTTGCCGCGGATCGGCAGCACGGCCTGATACTCGCGCTTGCGTCCCTGCTTGGCGGATCCACCTGCCGAGTCGCCCTCGACGATGAACATCTCGGTGTTGGCCGGATCGCGATCCTGGCATTCGGCAAGCCCGCCGGGCAGCCGTAATCCGTCGAGCGCGCCCTTGCGCCGCGTCAATTCTCTCGCCTTGCGAGCTGCTTCGCGTGCCAGTGCGGCTTCGACGATCTTGCCGACGATGCTCTTGGCTTCCTTGGGATGCTCCTCGAACCACGCGGCGAGCTGATCGCCAACCACGTTTTCGACCACGGGCTTCACTTCTGACGAGACGAGCTTGTCCTTCGTCTGCGAGGAAAACTTCGGGTCTGGAACTTTGACAGAGAGAACGCAGGTCAGGCCTTCTCGCGCGTCTTCGCCCGACAGATCGACTTTTTCCTTCTTGGCGATGCCGCTTTCACCCGCGTATTTGTTAACGACGCGGGTGAGAGCGCCACGGAACCCGGCCAAATGCGTGCCACCGTCGCGCTGCGGAATGTTGTTGGTGAAGCACAGCACATTTTCGTGGTAGCTGTCGTTCCACCAGAGTGCGACCTCGACGCCGATGCCATCCTTGTCGGAGCGGATCATGAGCGGTTCAGAGATCAGCGCCTGCTTGGAGCGGTCGAGATAGCGGACGAACTCGGCCGTGCCGCCCTCGTAGAAGAACTCCTCGCGCTTCACATCGGCATGGCGTGCGTCCGTCAGAACGATCCGCGCACCCGAATTCAGGAATGCCAGTTCGCGCAGGCGGTGCTCGATCGTCGCGTAGTCGAACTCGACCATCGTGAAAGTCGCCAGAGACGGCAGGAAACTGACCTCGGTGCCGCGCTGACCCTTGGCGTCCCCGATCAACTTGAGCGGAGCCGTCGCGACACCGTCGCGGAACTCGATGGCGTGCTCCTTGCCTTCGCGCCAGATGCGCGCCCTGAGCCACGTCGATAAGGCATTGACGACCGAAACGCCGACGCCGTGAAGGCCACCGGAGACCTTATAGGAATTCTGGTCGAATTTGCCGCCAGCATGAAGTTCCGTGAACACGATCTCGGCCGCCGAACGCTTCGGCGCCTGGTCGTCGTCCTTTTTGATGCCGGTCGGAATACCGCGCCCGTCATCGCGCACGGTAACGGAGCCATCCGGATTGAGCGCGACTTCGCAACGCGTGGCATGGCCGGCGAGCACCTCGTCGATGGCATTGTCCACCACCTCGTAGATCATGTGGTGGAGGCCCGATCCGTCATCGGTATCGCCGATGTACATGCCCGGCCGCTTGCGCACCGCGTCGAGGCCCTTCAGCATCTTGATGCTGTCCTCGCCATACTCTTCGGCGGCCGGCTTCTTGGCGGGTTGAGCGCTCATTCGGTTCTCGTTTCAACGATATCTGCGATGGCCTACCCTTATATCACAGAAGCGCTTAGTACGGCGAACAAACGACCGTCGGAACGCTGGCGCACGTCGGAAAATTTGCATTAAAAATCAATGCGTTGCTTGCTACCGTTTTGAGTGGTTGATTTCTCACGACGACGCGGTGACGCGCCCCTCCCGCGCCTGCCAGAATCCGGCCCTTCCATCGAGGCCCGAGAACGCCGGACGGTCGGTTCCCGTCATCCATGCCTGGGAGCCCAGACGGATGATCTCATCGAACAGGGCGGCTCGCCGCTGGTCGTCGAGATGCGCGGTCACTTCGTCGAGGAGCAGGATGGGGGCGCATCCATCGCGGCGCTCCGCGACAAGCTCCGCGTGCGCCAGGACGAGACCGAGCAGAAGCGCCTTCTGCTCCCCGGTGGAGCACAGCTTCGCTGGCATCGTCTTGGCGCCGTGCGTCACCACGAGATCGGCGCGGTGGGGACCTTCCAGCGTGCGGCCGGCGGCGCGATCGCGTTCGCGTCCGCCCCGCAGGGCCCGCATGTAAAGATCCTCGACATCGACAGCCGCGCGTTGGGAAAGTTCCGTTTCGATAGTGCCTTCAAGCTCTATGCCGGCCCAGGGGAATGGCGACTGCGGATCGCGTGCCAACCGGCTTTGCGTGATAACGTGCAGTGCGCCGACCGCCTCGACTCGCGCCGCTGCGATGGCAACGCCAGTCTCAACCATCATCTGCTCCAGGCCTTCGAAGCGCGATGCGTCTCGCACGCCATCCGATAGAAGACAGTTGCGCTGCTGCATGGCGCGTTCGAACCGGCTGGCGCGCTTGGCGTGCTCGGAATCGAAACACAGGACCAGCCTGTCGAGAAAGCGCCGGCGTTCGGACCCGGGCCCCGTGAACAGACCGTCCATCGCGGGCGTAAGCCAGACCATCTCGACATAGTCGGCGAGCACGCCCGAACCGGATTTCGTTTCGCCGTTGAGGCGCACAATGCGGCCGCTTCGCTCGCCGTGCGATCCCGTCGCCAGTCCCGTTCCAACGTCGATCGCACCAAGCAGCGTGTTGATGCGCGCGGCGACCGACCATGACCCGTCGCCGCCCGCGTGAGCCAGATCCGCGAACGGCGCGCGTCGCAGGCCTTGGCCTGGAGCCAGCAGCGATACGGCTTCGAGAAGGTTCGTCTTACCCGACCCGTTGGGACCGGTCAGCACTTGCGGCTCGGGGCCGAGGTCGAGAGCAAGCGTGGCGTAGTTCCGAAACGACGTCAGCGCGATGCGTTCGACCCATAGCCGGCGATCGGCGATCAACTCACACCCGCATCGGCATGAGCACGTAAAGGGCGCTCTCGTCGTCGGCGTCGCGAATCATGGTGGGTGAACCAGAATCCGCCAGCATGAACCGCGCTTCCTCGCTGCCAAGCTGGTTGGCGATATCAAGGAGATAACGAGCGTTGAAGCCGATCTCCAATGGTGTCGATGAATACGTCGCGCTGATCTCTTCCGTGGCGCTTCCGCCTTCCGGGTTGGTGACCGACAGGATCAACTTGTCCTTGGCGATATTCAACTTGACCGCGCGACCGCGTTCGCTGGCAATCGTCGACACCCGGTCGACAGCGCTTATGAAGTCGGCATTGGGAACCCGCAGTTCCTTGTCATTGTTCTGCGGGATGACGCGGCCGTAATCGGGGAACGTGCCGTCGATCAGCTTCGATGTCAGCGTCACGCTGCCCATCTCCATGCGCACCTTGGACGGGCTGACGCTGATCTTGACGCTGTCGCCGCCGTCCTCGATCAGACGCTGCAGTTCGGTGACCGTCTTTCGTGGAATGATGATGCCGGGCATGCCCTCGGCACCCTTGGGCCGAGTCATTTCAGCTTGAGCCAGACGATGCCCGTCGGTTGCCACCGCACGCAGGAACGGCGTTTTGCCGGTATCGACGGTGTGCAGAAAGATGCCGTTGAGGTAGTAGCGGGTCTCTTCCGTTGAGATGGCGAAGCGCGTCTTGTCGATCAGCCGCTTCAACTCGGCAGCCTCGACCTCGAACTTGTGGCCGAAATCGCCCGCGGCGATGTCGGGGAAATCCTCAGGCCCCAGAGACTGCAATGCGAAGCGCGACGAGCCTGCCGATATGGTCACTCGCTCCTTTTCTGCGTCGCGCTTGATTTCGATCTGGCTGCCGTCAGGAAGCTTGCGCACGATGTCGTGCAGCAGATGCGCCGGTACGGTCACTGCTCCAGACTGGCCGACATTGGCCTTGACCTCCTCGACGACCTCGCGTTCGAGGTCGGTCGCCTTCAACTCGAGGGAATTCTGCGAGGCGCGAAGCAGCACGTTGGAGAGAATGGGAATGGTCGTGCGCCGTTCCACTACGCTCGTCACGTGTCCGAGCGCCCTCAGAAGTTCGCCTCTTTCGATCACCAGCCGCATAGGTTGCCTCGGCACCTGTCATGAATTCAAGCACATGCCCCCTGCCGGGCGATGTGCCCGCGGCCCGTGCCTCGCGACGCTGAAGCGGGCCGGTCTGGCCGCATGCGATGGAAGGGATTCGCGTGAGGACGGCACTTGACCCGATATGGCAGCCGTTTTCAAGGGGCGGAACGCCTGGGAGGGTTATTATGCCCCCATCCATCGCGGTATATGGGGCGCAGAAAAAGGGGCGGCACAAGAGTGCCGCCCCCGCTTACCGGAGCCACCAGCCGAAATTGCCCTCAACAACTGTCCGCTACCGGATCCCGTGCACCTGGCTCAGTGGGCGAGCATTTTCTTCAATTCCTCAAGTTCGTCCCGAAGCCTCTGGTTGGCGTTCAATTCGCCCTCGATCTTGCGGATTGCGTGAAGCACCGTCGTGTGATCGCGGTTGCCGAAGCGGCGTCCGATCTCGGGCAGCGAACGAGCTGTCAGCTGCTTGGCGAGGTACATGCCGATCTGGCGCGGCCAAACCACCGAACGATGCCGGCGCTGCGACAGGAGATCACCTTTCGAGACGCCGAAGTGACGCGAGACGATGCGCAGAATATCCTCGATCTTGATGCGGCGCGGCTCGAAGCCCTGCACCAGATCGCGGATAACGGTTTCGACGATATCGAGCGTCAGCGGCGAACGGACATGCTGCCAGGTAAGATGCAGGCGGTTGACCGCGCCTTCGAGTTCACGGCCGCTTTCTGTCAGGCGCGCCGCCAGCAGTTCGATGATCTCGCGCGACAAGCCGAACGAAGCTTCGAGGGACTGCTTCTCGGCGATCCGGCGCTCGATGACCTTAATCCGCAACTCCTCGTCGAAGTGGCCGATCTCGGTGACGAGACCCCGCTGCAAACGAGAGCGCATGCGCTCGTTCAGGCGCTCGATGTGAGCTGGGGCGCGAGCCGAGGCCACGACAACCTGACGGCCCCCGTCGAGCAGGGCGTTAATGATGTGGTCGAACTCCTGCTCCGTCTTCTCGCCCTGCATGAACTCCAGGTCGTCGATCAGAAGCATGTTGATCGAGCGGAACCGCTCCTTGAAGGCCAGCGGATCGGAGCTGCGCAGGGCTTCCACGAACTGGTAGCGGAAGCGCTCGGCCGTCAGATAGAGCACGTTTGGCTGTGGTGCCCGTCGCCGAACGTCCCATGCGATTGCCTGCAGAAGATGGGTTTTTCCAAGCCCGACCTGGGAATGGATGAAGAGCGGATTGATGCCCGGATTTCCCGTCATGACCGTCTCTGCGGCCTGCACGGCGGCTGCGTGCGCGAGCCGGTTGGGAGGGCCGACGACGAACGTCTCGAATGTATGGTGCGGATCGAGAGGCGATCCTTCGAGGCCAGAAGCTTGTGAGCGGCCGATGACCGCCGGCTGCAGCCGTACGAACTTCTGGCGCTGAAGATCCGTGTCGCTGGACGGTAGCGGAAGTCGCGCCTCAGCTCCTCCATCGCGCGCGGCCGCACCGTTCGCGGGCAGCGCAACCGGCTGCCGCGCAGTTGCGTTCCCAGGCTGGCGCAAGGCCACGTCGACACGCTCGGCACCCTTGAACTCGGCCCGGCAGCACATCAGTAGGTCGTCGCTGTAATGAGACTGAATCCAGTTGCGCAGGAACTTCACCGGCACGGATGTCCGCACAGTGGCGCCGTCGAAGCCCTCGAACTCGAGCGCCTTGAACCAGCTTGTGTAGATATCGTCCCCCAACCGTGCGCGAAGGAGGGCGTGAACCTTCTTGCCACGTGTTTCCTCACCTGCCACTGCATCTTTTGTCGAAGGACCGGCTAGATCGGCCGTCGCGATCGTCTGCATGTGCTACCCCCGCACTTTCATTCCGACCCTCAACCCGACCGGGCACGACTTCGCCGTTGCCGTTTGCCTCTGCAAACAGCGCCGCGTGATCCGATCAATCAAAAGTGGACGCTTAGCCCTGTTCCCAAGGCAGGCCCGCCGCTTTCCAGCCGGCGACGCGTCCCCTGTGGCGTTCGGTATCGAGAGGGCCCTCGAAACCTTCACCCACGTTGCGGCAGCGCTTGAAACCAGCTCCCGCCATTAGTTCCGCAGCCATTCGGCTGCGGCCGCCCGACCGGCATAGGAAGAACACTTCCGTGTCCTTTCTCACGCCGGCCTGATCAAGCAGCCCTCCTAGACGGTCCGCGAACCCGGGATCGATCCGGTTGTCGGGAAACGTCTGCCACTCGACCAAAATCACCCGTTTGCCGACATTCGACAAATCAGGCACTCCGACAAAAGCCCATTCCGCTCGAGTCCGCACATCGACCAGAACAGAACCGTTGTCCTCTTCGAGCCGCGACCAGACGTCCGCAACCGAGACATCCCGCACCGGCTCAACCGATCCCGACTCCAATTCAACTCCTCCAAGCGACGGCAGAAGTAGAGGGCAAGTAACAACCCAATCCGAACCACTCGACGCAAGTCTTGTGATATTTACGAAACTATTCGAAGTCCGACTCCCAGATAAACCTGGAAGAGACTTGAGAACTCAAGATGGTTTGACGATGAATCCCAGACCTAAAACGCTGCACACTGGGGCTCGACGCTCGTCGATACTGAAAACCTGACACAATGGGCAAGGACGCGCCCGGCACTGGGAGATTAAGTAATCGTTAAAGGCTCGGGACGCAAGCACCGGGACGTCGAAGACCCGCGCCAGGCTACAGTGGAAAAGTCATATCCCGAAGTTAACAAACGCAAACAGCACTCTTTCAAAACATATTGTTAAGTGGAGAAATTATGGCCGTCTTTTTGGTTCAAACTGAATCAATGATGCCTTGGAAAAAGTGACTGGCAAGAGTCGTTTTTCTCCCGGTCTGAAGCCGCCCACTTTGCCCCGCAATCCACAGGCAAGGACGCCATTCCGATGTGAATCCACTGGGTTACGCATGTTCAAATTTCGACGAAGGAGGACCTGTTGCTGCTTCCTTTGTGGCGAACATGACACAATGGCGACAGCAAAGTATCGATCATCCCACTCAAAGCACGATTTTGCCGCCGGACGCGTGCCGACCGGATCCGGCTATGACACTGTAAAATAGACAGAAAAAGCCGAGCACTTGACCCGGCCTCTCAAAATAGAACGAGCAGGCGACCAGACCAATCAGGCCATCGCCTTGACCCGGGCAGCAAGGCGCGAAACCTTTCGCGCGGCGGTCTTCTTATGGAACAGGCCCTTCTGAGCGGTGCGAACCAGTAGCGGCTCGGTAGCAAGAAGCGCGGATTTCGCCTTCGCCTTGTCTCCCGACGCGATCGCCTCCTCTACCGAGCGGATCTCGCCTTTGACCCGTGTCTTACGAGCCTTGTTAATCTCGGTGCGGCGGATCATCTGACGCGCGGCTTTCTTCGCCGACGACGTATTGGCCATGAAACTGCAGTCCTTTGTGTTGCGTCGCGACCAGCTTTGGAACTGTGCGCGTAATGCGCGAGCGCCCAGTCGAATGAGCATAGATCCAGATCCAGTCTTCCGGCTGGACGATGGGCAGTCGTATAACGGGGTCCCCGGTTTCGGTCAACCCGGCCGATACATGTCTGATACATGAGGGTAAGCATTCCGCAGTGGCGCGCTTTCTTCTGGCGCGCCAGAACGCAACCATAGTCGCAATCAAGTAATGACCCGAACCAAGAAGGTCCCAATTTGACGAAACGGGGAGGAAACGAACTGAACCGTACGCTGCGTCGCCGGACCTACGAAATCCTCGAGGTCGGTCAGGGCGATCAATTCGCCAGCCGCGCCTTCGACGCCTTCATTATCCTGCTCATCCTGCTGAACGCGGCCGCGTTCATCGCCGAGACCGTGCCCAGCATCGGACGCCGGTATGGTGAAGCATTGCACCTCTTCAATCTCATTTCTGTAGCAATCTTCTCCGTCGAATACGCGCTGCGGTTATGGACGGCGGTGGAGAGCCCGTTCATGAACCGCCTGTCGCCGGGCACGGCGCGGCTGCGTGCTGCAATCCAGCCGGCGCTGCTGATCGACCTGGCGGCTATTCTGCCATTCTATCTGTCCATGTTCGTGAGCATGGATCTACGGTTCCTGCGCACGCTGCGGCTACTGCGCTTCCTGAAGCTGTCTCGATACTCGCCGGCCATGCATGCGCTGATCCGCGTCTTCGTGCAGGAACGCCGGTCTCTTGCAGGCGCCGGTCTTTTGCTCGGAACAGCGCTGCTGTTTGCCTCGACCGGCATGTACTATCTCGAAGGTCAGGTGCAGCCGGACTACTTCGGCAGCATTCCGCAAGCCTCGTGGTGGGCCATTTCGACGCTCACGACGGTGGGATATGGAGATGTCACCCCGATCACGCCACTGGGACGACTGTTCGCTGGCGTCGTCATGGTGGCGGGCCTGTGCATTCTGGCCTTGCCGGTCGCCATCATTGCGACCGGATTTTCGCAGGAGGTGGCCCGACGCGATTTCATCGTCAATTGGTCACTGATGACGCGCATTCCTATTCTGGCGCAGCTCGATGCCGGCGACGTGCGCCATATCATGCCGCTGCTGCACGCTCACAACCTGCCTCCCCACGTCGATGTCATCGCCGACGGCGGACATGCCATGTTCTTCATCGCTGCCGGAAAAGTCATCCTGCGGTCCCCATCCAGGGACATCGAGTTCAAAGCCGGAGACGTTTTCGCCACGGCGTCGCTGCTTTCTCACGAACCCAGTGACGGCACTTTCATCACTGCTTCGAAGTGCCGGCTTCTGAAGCTGCACCGCGAAGACTTCCACCGGATTGAAACCGCCCATCCCCATGTTGCAGAGCGCATCCGCGCAGCAGCGCGCCGGCCTCAGGCGTAATTTAGCCACCCGAGAAACGAACTGTTTACGGCAATTTGTGATCCGGGCTTTCCCTACTAAACTTAGTACCCTCTCATAAGTTCAGTCCGCTGCTCAATTCGTCGAGGGATTTCAGTGATCACGAAACGTATCGGTTCGTTGTTGCGGCGGCAGGAGGTCTCCGTCGCAATCATCTTCGCAGGATCTTTGATGTTCCTGCCTGGAATTGCCGTCGATTATTCGCGAGCGCACGCGATCAAGCCGGCATGCAAACCGACCTCGATGCTGCGGTACTGACCGCCGCCAACCTGCGCGAGCGGGACACCGACCTGCAGGCGACCGGGATCGATGAATGGCAGCAAACCGTCGCTCCAGGATGCCGCAAGAAATCTCATCGACGTCCCCTACTAGGCGCCCAACGCCGATCAGCATGTGAAGATTTCCGTCGTGCCGTTCGCCCAGTACGTGAATGTCGGCACCGGCTATCGCAATGCGTCTTGGCTTTCGGTGCCGCTGGACAGCTCTGTACAGAAAACGACTTGCGGCTTGCAGCAACCCGTCACCGGCACCTCCAACTGCAGGAAACGCGTACCGACTACACCGACGGGTCACATACCAGGCGCAGATCTGCGACTGTTAGTATGGCCTACCTGAAAATGTCTGTGGCACATATGCAGAACCCAGCACCTGGCGTGGCTGCGTCGGTTCACGCGATCATCCGATGAACGTCAAGGACGAGTAGTGGTCGCCTAGCGTCGCGGGCATCGTGGACACCGTATACGTTGCGCCCATTGTGCCCTCGAAAGTGATCCCGACGCTTTAAAATCGACGTTCGACGGGCTTGTCGCGACAACGTTGACAACCGAGCTGCGCACAACATCAAGGCCGCCGGCATCGAGGTCTATTCGAAAGCCTTCGATGTGCCGGATGCGGGGGCAAAGACCATTATTCAGAACTGCGCAAGTTCACCATCGAACTTCTTCGACACGAACGGCACCAACGGGCTGAAAAGTGCGTTCGTCGACATCGCCTACAACTTCTCGTCGACGGTGCGGATAGCGACCACCGTGGCGTTGTCCTGATGGGGATCGCGCACGGCTTCGACTGCACGAATGATTGCGCCGGCCACCGCGCTCGCGCCATCGTCGGCATACGCCGAAACGATACGCTCGATCTCTCCGGCCTCGAGCGTCTGCACGCCGTCGCTGGCAAGGATCACGTAGTCGCCGGGCTCGATCTGCAGCGGCCGCCACGACAGATCGACAAGGTCGAGATCCTCTCCGGTCACCGCCGAGCGCAGCATATGCCGGCGTGGGTCGCACCGGGCTTCCTCGATGCTGATGCGGCCCGCCGCCGCCATGCGATCGAGCTCTGGAGCCAACGAATGGTCTTCGTTCAGCAGAGCGATCTCTCCGCGCCGGTAAAGCATAAGCGGACTGTCGCCGACGCTGACCCATTCGACGCCGTCGGCCGATAACACGACGCCGACCAGCGTCGATCCCATGCCCGTCAGCATCGGATTGGCCGAAACCGTCGAGGCGATCGCCTCGTTCGCAGCTTCGAGAGCGGCGGTCAGCCGGTCACGGTTGGTGCCGACGGTATCCGCGAAAGCCTTGACGAAGTTCTCACACACCATCTGGCTCGCCAACGCGCCGCCGGCATGCCCGCCCATACCGTCAGCTAGAATGGCGACGAGTCTGCCCGCCGCCGCCGGCCCGGCCGGCTCGTCGGACGGGCAAAGCATGACCGTGTCTTCCTGATAGCTGCGCGCACCTCGTGTGGCGCGGCTTGCGTGATCGAACACCCGCATAAGTCCCAGTGGCTTGTCCAACATGTTACTTGTCGGACAGCGCCGACCAATCGAACTCCTGACCGCAGAACGGCACGAACACGAGCTGCGTACGCCCCATCGTAATGACGTCCATCTGGCCCAGCTCCACCGCGCCCGTCGGCCGCTTGTCGTTCACCGAGACGACATTGGTCTTGGCAAGGTTCGGTACGAATAGGAACGAGCGGTCGGCACTGTCATAACGAATATAGGCCTGCTCGTCCGCCGATATCGCATCGTCGCCGAAATCTATGGCGACGCGGTTAGAAGCTGATCGGCCCACAGTGTTGTTACCCTCGAAAACCGGCCGGAACTGCCCGATGCCCGGGCCGCCCACAACGACGAGCCACCCCACGACTGGATCCTGCTCGAAGCCGCCGCGCTTCACTTGAATCTTGCCGCGAACGAGCGTGGTGCACGCTCCGCCGACCGTCGGTTGGGACATAGCGGCTCGCACGACCCTCGTCGTTGGCGGCGCATCCGCCTCGACATGACGATCGGGTGACGCGATGGGGGACAATACGCCGCGTGCTTCCCGCGCGGCTTCAGCGGCGCTCACCAGGGCCTCCTTGCGCGCCACCGACACCGCATCGCCATCCGATTTCAAAATCACAGCTCCTGCCGGTGCGGGCGGCGGCAGAGGAATGATCGCCGCAGCTTGAGCCTGGCCTGTATCGTCGCGGCTTGCAGCCACCAGAGCATCCCTCAGCGATCCCAGAAATCCGCTGCGCACGCCTGCCTGATCGGCCGCGCCCCGCGCTGCCCCTTGACGTTGATCCACCATCGTACTTTCCCTCGCCATATCTTTCGTTTTCATGCCGCGTTGCGCGGCGGGTTCACCTTGGAGCCGCTGAGAACGTCAGCTTGACCGCTCCAAGCTCGATCACATTGCCGTTGTAGAGCTTTGACTCGTGCACGCGCCGCCCATCCACCGTCACGCCATTGCCATGACAGCTGGAAAGATCGGTAATGACGAACTCCGCATCCTCGGTGCGATGGATGGCGGCGTGATAGCGGTGCACCGTGTCGTGGGGGATGCACACATCGTTGTCCATCTCGCGGCCGATGCGGACGACGCTGCGCTGGATGGCGATCGGCCGACCGCCTTCCGCCGTGATCCAGGCCCGCGACGGCCAGGCCGGGACCTGTGTCCTGCCGTCCACCGCCGTATCCTCGATGGACGTTCCGCGCCGGCGGATCAACCGCGTCGCATTGGCGCCTCCGCGGGCCGCGCGGCGCATGATTGGACCGGCGAGCGCCAATGGCAACAGCGCGGCGATGGCCGCCAGCCCAAGCACGAGAGCCGGTACCTTGCGATAACATTCCGCTATCCATTGAGACGTCTGCCGCCACGCATCGGATATATCGATTGTCGCGATCGCCCACGGTTCGCCCCCAGCGCCGAGCGCCAGTTCAATAATCTGCAGATGGGCAAGGCAAGACGTGGCCATCGGGCTGATCCCGCAAATCACGTCAACTGTCTGAACGCTTCGCGGCAGCAACAAGGCCGGATCGCGACATTGCAGGGAAATGTTCGAAGCGATGGCATTGCCCGCGTCCTTGCCACATTCCTGCTTCAAGAAAACCGTGCGGTGACTTGAATCGAATCAGAGTTCGCCTCGCCGATGGGGGCGCGGCAGATAGCCCGGTCAATACAGGGAACATGACCAACCTGATCGCGCTAGAATCGGGAACTGAGCTGGCCGGCGATTACCGGATCGAACGCGTGCTGGGCGCGGGCGGATTCGGGATCACGTATCTTGCCGACGAGATCGCGCTCGACCGGTCGGTTACCATCAAGGAATACTTCCCCGCCGATTTCGCCGCGCGCAACAAGGGGTTCGACGCGGCGCCTCGATCGGAGAACTGCGCCGGAGATTACCGCTGGGGTCTCGACCGGTTTATCGAAGAAGCACAAACGCTTGCCAAGTTCTCTCATCCCAACATCGTGCGCGTCTATCGCTACTTCCGGGCCAACAATACCGGTTACATGGTGCTCCACTTCGAGGAGGGCCAAAGCCTCAAATCGTGGCTGAAGGGGCTCGGACGCGCGCCCCGGCAGAAGGAACTCGACGCTATCATTGGCCCGCTGCTCGATGCGCTCGAAACCATTCACCGGTCGGATTTTTTGCATCGCGACATCGCGCCCGACAACATTATCATCCGCAAGGATGGCTCACCGGTGCTCATCGACTTCGGATCGGCGCGCGGGGAGATCGCCGCTCATTCGAAAACGGTATCGGCATTGGTGAAGCCCGGCTACAGCCCTTATGAGCAATATGCCGAGACAAGCCGGCAGCAGGGGCCGTGGACGGACATCTATGCACTCGGCGCCACGCTGTATCACGCCGTCACCGGAAAGCGACCGCCTGATTCACCCTCGCGCATGGTCAAGGACGAGCTGATCTCCGCGCGAGACGCGGCCCTTGCTTCCTATCGGCCGGGCTTCCTGCGCGCCATCGACAAGGCGCTTGCGCTTGGCATCGAGGCGCGCCCTCAATCGATTGTCGCCTGGCGCGGCGACCTGCTCGCGCCGGAACCAGCACCGCCGTCCTGGCTGTCGCGCACGATCGTAAAGAAGGCCGCGCATCCCGAGCCGGCGATGGAGCAACCGGTCAGGGATGCCGGCACGGTCATTCTACCGCCGCCGCCCGATGCGCCGGCGCGGCAGGGTGTAATGCTCGACTTTCTCGACGGTCTGAAGAAAAAGCCGGCGGCCAGCCCAGCACCGCCAGAAACGCCGAAACCATCGTCCGCGAGCGACGCGAAGGCGCCGGCCGCCTCAGCAGCTGGCACTGCGAAAGTCAATCCGCCGCCGATACCGAGCTTTCTCAAGCGCAACCCGGAAAAGGCAATGGCTGCCGCAGCCTCGGCTCTTCCCGCAAAGAAAGCCGAGAAGCCGGCAAATCCCGTTGAGAAGCGCCAGCCGCCAACGCCGCAGAAGGTACGCGGCGAACGCACAAGTTGGCGGCCAATGGTGTTCAAGCTGCTGATCGGCATAGGCGTGGCGAGCGGTGCCGTCGCGTTGCAAGACAGACTGCCACGCATGGAAAGCCGCGGCACGGGCGAGACTTCGTCGACGATCACGGGATCGATAGCGCCGTCAGCGCCCACGATCGAACCAGTCGCAGTGCTCAAAGGTCATACCGGTCCCGTCACCGCCGTCGCCTATACCGCCGATGCCACCTCGATCGTGACCGCCGGAAAGGACGAAACCGTCCGCATTTGGAACGCCGCGCAGGCGAGCCTGACTCGCACCATCGAAATGGACGACGGCCCGGCAACGTCCATCTCGGTTTCCGACAATCGCGTTCTGACCGGCCATGCCAACGGGCAGATCGTCTTGTGGGATATCGAACGGGCCGAGAAACTTGCAAGCTTCAAGCGCAACGACGCCGAAGTCTGGTCGATTGTGTTCGCGGGCGGCAGCGATCGCTTTGCTGCGGCCAGTCACGACTGGAAGATCGCCTTGTGGGACGTGCGCCAGCCTTCGGCGCCGGCCGCGGTGCTCGATGCACACGAGAACGCGGCCCAGGCCCTTTCATTCAGCGACACGGCCAAGGGTCCGCAGTTGCTGTCTGGAAGCGCTGATAAGACCATGAGGCTATGGAACCTCGATACGCTGCAGCAAGTGCGTTCGTACCGTGGCCATCGCGACTATGTCGTGGCCGTCGCCGCTTCGCCGGGCGGCAGGACGTTTGCTTCATCCAGTCTCGACGGCAACGTCCGCATCTGGTCGGGTACATCAGGCCGCCTCAGCCGATCGCTTTCCGCGCATAACGGTCCGGCCAACGCACTGGCCTTCGCGCCATCCGGCGATGTGCTGGTTACGGGCGGCAATGACGGCAAGGTGCGCGTGTGGGACTTCAAGCGCCGCCGCACGCCCAAGACGCTCGCCAGCCATGCCGGCGCGGTGCTCACCGTCGCGGTTTCACCAGACGGCCAGCGCATCGCCTCGGCGGGAGACGATGGCCTCGTACGCGTTTGGGACAATCCGCTATTTCGGCCGGTCGTGAACTAAAACGAATAGATCAGCCCTTCTTTTCCCAGCGGCCCTCCGGTGACTGGCGCCAGTACGTCACGGCGCATCCGGCATCCCGCGCGGCCTTGTATTGCTCGCGGGCACGGGCCGTCGCATCGTCGTCGTTCCCATCGAACAGATAGACGAGGCGGGCATGACCGGCGTAGCTCTCCGCCACTGCGCCATCGACGAGGAAGCGCACGCCCGCGCCATTGGGCGTGTCGCCGTCGGTCGTCAGATAGACGGGCTGCTGGTCGGCAAATCCATCCTTCTTCGTGCCGTGCGGCAGGAAGCTCTCTTCCTTGTAGGTCCACAACGCGAGATCGATGGCGTCAAGCCGCTCGCTGCTTCCGGCCTGAACGACGGCACGCCAACCGCGCTCGAGAGTCTTCTCGATAAGGCCAGGCAATACGCGTTCAAGCGGTTGGCGCTCGAGATGATAGAAGAGGACCTCGGTTTTGATTTCGGCTTCGCTCATCCGGCATCTCGGCTCGACTAAACTGTCGAGCCCGTGAAAGAGCTCGGCAAGATGACTTCACCTCATCAAGCGTTTTGCAACGCCGCATGACGGCTATCCGCAAGATTGGACTTGTATTACGCCTTATAGTCCACTACATGCCGCAGTCCGGTGCGGCGCCATTCTCGGGTGACGCCCGTGCGGGCGGTGAGGCAGGCAGCATCTTCGGGTTCGCTGCTCGTCTCCTGCCCGCTGCGATTCTAGGGTCCGTTTCTCGCGAGATGTCCCGGGACGCACCTATCAGCGGCGCGCCTGAGACCGGCGGATCTCACCGCTATCGACGAGCGCATCCACGCAACGCGGCGACAGACGCTTGCCGACCTGACGCATGCAGCTTCTGAGCTCGGCTGTATCGGGTGCGTAAGCCGGGCAAAATCTGAAGTAGTCATCTTTGCACGCATTCCTAACGCGTTGGTTCACGGCGCCGGCCGGTGTGGCAACGAGCAGCGCGCAACCGACGGCGATAACGCCGGTCGCCATCTTGCGGGCCACGTCGCGCAGGCGGGTCACAAAAATGGACATCTTACATCCTTGTTCGTTCAAGCCGCGATCCGCCGTTCCCGACACTTATAGACGGTTGCCCGTGGCAGCTAAAAGAACTTTGGCTTCCTGTTGCCCCTAGAAATCCGCAGTCGCATCATTGCCAAGACCTAATGACGCAGGAATTCAGCCGCGTCGCTTGCCCGTCTCGAACGGGTTCTCGCTCTTGCGAAGATTGAAACGGATAGGAATGCCCGGCAGGTCGAATGCCTGCCGAAGACTGTTCGTCAGATACTTCATGTAGGACCCGGGCAATTCTTCCGGTTTGGAGCAGAACACCACGAACGTCGGCGGCCGTGTGGATGGCTGGGTGATGTAGCGCATCTTGATGCGCCGCCCGCTCGCGGCCGGCGGGGCGTGACGCGCAAGCGCCTCCTGAAGCCAGCGATTGAGCGCCGGAGTGGCGACGCGGCGGTTCCACGTCTCGGAGGCTTGCAGAATTGCTTTCATGAGCTTGTCGATGCCACGCTCGCTGAGAGCTGATAGCGTCACGATCGGCACGCCCGAGACCTGCGCCAGGCTGTTCTCCACCGTGCTGCGAATTTCGGCGAGTCGCTGCTGCTTGTCTTCGATCAGGTCCCACTTGTTGACCGCGACGACAAGGGCGCGCCCTTCATCCGTCACCAGGCTGCCGATGGTTAGATCCTGATGTTCGAGCGGGTGTTCCGCGTCGACCAGAAGGACCACAACTTCGGCGAAGCGGATGGCGCGCACGGCGTCGGAGGCCGACAGCTTTTCCGCCGTCTCGGTGATCTTGGCTTTGCGCCTGAGGCCGGCAGTATCGAATATGCGGATGGTGCGTCCGCCCCACTTGACATCGCTCGATACGGAATCGCGCGTCAGGCCTGGCTCGGGCCCGGTTATCATGCGCTCTTCCCCGAGGATGGCGTTGACGAGTGTAGATTTGCCGGCGTTGGGCCGGCCGACGATGGCGACCCGCAAAGGCCTCAGCGGCCTGCAGTCGTCGTCTTCGGCGTCCTCGACGTCGCCGCCGCGGGGAGCCTTCGCCTTGACCTTGGCTTTGAGTCCGAGGGCGGCGAGCACGTCGGATTCCAGTTCACCCAGCCCTTCACCATGTTCGGCCGAGATCGCGACAGGTTCGCCGAGACCGAGCTTGAATGCTTCGTAAAACCCGCTCTCGGCTGCTCGGCCTTCACTCTTGTTCGCGACGAGGACAACGGGTTTGCCCGCGGCGCGCACGATGCGGCCGAAGATTTCGTCGGTAGCCGTGACGCCGTCGCGCGCGTCGATCACGAACAGCACGAGGTCCGCATTCTCTATCGCCGTGATCGTCTGCTTGCGCATGCGGTCGGCGATGGATCCGCCCCGCGCCTCTTCGAGGCCGGCCGTGTCGACGATCGTGACATCATGCCCGCCGAGCGATGCCGTTCCTTCGCGCCGATCCCGTGTCAGACCGGGAAGATCGGAAACCAGAGCCGCCCGCGAGTGTGTCAGCCGATTGTACAAGGTTGACTTGCCGACGTTGGGACGGCCGGCAATGGCGATGATGGGGTTGGCTGTCATAAAGCTCGGTGCATGGTCGTCGGGGCAAGCGCCGCTTATGCCTTCAATCGTGTGCGAATGCAAAAATCGTTCGCGCCAGAAACGTCGTCCACGGGAGGGAATGTGTAGAATTCATCTGTAATCAGATTTTCTGACGAGATATCAATTCCGAAGACTTGCTATGCTTAAGGGAAGATGAACAATAATACAACTATTGATTGCAGTCAGAATTTGAGTGTTTGGTTACCCGTCCAGGTAGCGACTGGAGCCGATTTCCGGCGTGCCGGTGCATTCCAGGGTGTGATCGGCGATGTCGGCTCCACCAGCCTGCGCGAAGCCAACGGCGATATGGCCGGCGATGAGACAGCCCTCATCGATCAAGTTGATGAAGCCGAGGGTTTCACCGACAGGGAGCCGACCGATAGCGATATCGACGATGCGGCGCTTTCGGATCGTTAGTCCGGTGGCCGCCGGCGCAAAAAAAGCCAAGCGCTGCGATGCACCGGGTCGGTAGCCTGGGCACCGGCCCGAAGGTCAGGCGGCCTTGACCTCGGCCGGGATTTCGCCTTCCTCGGCGAGGCGGCGACCGCGAGCACTCTTCGACAGCACCTCGGTGATGCGCTGCACGGCGCCGCGATCGTCGAGCTTTTCGACAGCCGCTATCTCGCGAGCCATGCGATCCAGCGCATCCTCGTAGAGCTGACGTTCGGAGTAGGACTGCTCCGGTTGCGCTTCGGAGCGATAAAGATCGCGAACCACTTCGGCGATAGAAATCAGGTCGCCGGAATTGATCTTGGCAACATATTCCTGCGCCCTGCGGCTCCACATGGTGCGCTTCACGCGCGCCCGGCCCTTCAGCGTTTCGATGGCCTTCTTAACGAGGTTCTCGTCAGCCAGCTTGCGCATACCGACGCTCGACAGCTTTCCCGTCGGAACACGCAGCGTCAGTTTCTCCTTATCGAAGTTGATGACGAACAGCTCCAGCGACATGCCAGCGATTTCCTGCTCCTCGATGCCGATGATGCGGCCGACACCGTGCGCGGGATAGACGATGAACTCATTCGTCTTGAATCCGTGGCGCTGACTGACGGGCTTGCGCTGAGCGTTCATGATCTGGCGGGCCGCCGTCTTTTCGGCGATCGACTTTGGTGTCATCGCCTGGACAGGCGCCGCTGGTGCAATCGGCGCGGTGATCTTTGTTCCGGCTGCCTTCGTGAGTGACGCCGGAACGGCGCGACCTGTCACGGCGGGCGCAGCAGCGCCTGCTACAGCCTGCACGGTGGCGGCTTTGGCATGATCGATACCAACCATCTTCCGCTGCTCTGCAGCCTTCATGGCTTCCACGGCGGGCTTCTTGACTTCGACGGGCTTGACCTCGGGTTTGGCCTTGGCGACGATCGCTTTGGCTTTGGCAACAGTGGGCTTGCCAACGGGCTTCGCAGGTGCAAGTTTGCGAGACGCTGGTTTAGCCGAATTCGAACGCGCCCGATCGACCTTCGCGGAGGCGGCGCGAGGGGGTGCCTTTTTCGCAAGCGGAGCCACAGGCTTGCCCGCGCGGGTTTTGACGTTCGACTTTTTCTTATGGGCCATGCTTTCGTCTCACTCTCTATCGTCACGCAGGTACGGGGCGATGTGCATCCGTACTCGCGGCCTCCCGAACATGGGGAAAGCCGCACACAAAACCCGGCAATGCGGCGTTTAAACCGCCTTCCCGGGTGCCAGATCTTTCTCACCAAACAACCATTACTTCCAGTGTCTCGACATCTCGGTCTACGTAGACCACACCCTTCTTTGCGTGCGCCGGAAGTAACTGGTACGGCCTCTGATTGTTTTTTCGGTAGTTCGACGACCGGAAACGCCATTAGTTCGCCAATCGTTCGGCCTAACGTTCCAAGCCGAACGCCAGAAATATCTTATAACACATTTTTCAGGATCGTTGAAGGGAAGCCTGCCGACGCAGTGCCTTCGCGCTTAACAAAACCGCGACAGTATAGAACAGTTTAGAAGCCACCTTTGCTTCTATTGAGGCTGTTTGCCACGCCCGATGACAGTAAATGACCTAGTCACCCGACCCCGGATTTGAAGAAAAATATTTCTCAAACTTACCCTTTTCGTCCTTGTGAGCATCGGCGTCGGACGGGGCAAGCTTCTTGGAGGTGATATTTGGCCACTTGTCTGCGTATTCGCGATTTAACTCCAGCCATTTCTCAAGACCAGGTTCGGCATCCGGCTTGATCGCGTCGACCGGGCACTCTGGCTCGCACACCCCGCAGTCGATGCACTCGTCCGGATGAATGACAAGCATGTTCGCGCCTTCGTAGAAACAATCGACAGGGCAGACTTCGACGCAATCAGTGTACTTGCACTTGATGCATTTCTCATTGACGACGTAGGTCATTCGATCCGCCCAGCTCCAAGTCGGTGGTGAGGTTCACCCTGAGCGAGCCTATAGCAAGGTTCGCGCAGCGCGCCAACTTTCACTCCCATCCCTCCTTTAAGCGAATTGTTTCACGCCGCTGCTTCTTGGTCGGACGGCCCGATCCGGCCTCTCGATGGCCCGACATGGCAGCCGCAGCCAGATGGCACTCTTTACGCTCGACGGGTGGCGATAGATCCTCAAACAGCAGCCGCGCCTCGGGTGCCCCTTCGCGCCGCTGGCCAAGGCCGGCAATCTTGAGAACACGCACGTTGCGCTGAGCCGTCGAGGTGATTACGTCGCCAATACGGACCGCGTGAGCGGGCCTGTCCACTTTCACGCGGTTGACGCGGATCTTGCCCTCCGAGACGAGCGCTGCGGATGCAGACCGGCTTTTGGCGACCCTGGCGAACCAGAGCCACTTGTCGAGCCGCTGCGTCGACGGGGCGTCCGCTGCGTCATCGTCCTTCGTCACGAACTTTTCTCTTTAGCTCTCTTTTCCAATGCCTCACGTAACGCACCAAGCAAAGCGAACGGGCTATCGGCATTGGCCAAAGCCTTTTTGGGAGGCGCCGCCGAGATGACAGCCGACTGGACGGAACGATCCTCTCGCCGGCGGCGATCGCCGCCGCCATGCTGTCGCGGTGCCCCACCGCGATCCCGATCCCGGTTGCCGCCGCCCTGCCCCCTGTCGCGGTCCCGATGGCGCGCAGGCTGACCTACCGGCGGCGGCTGTACTGAGCCCTCGCCTTCGCGCCGGGCAGCGCCACCTTGATGAGTTTCATGCCCGCGATGACGATGACGCTGTCGGTGATGCTCACCGTCACGGCGGGGCTGATCGGGAGACTGCACGGCCGTCCCTTCGGCGGGCGGCGCAACGGCCGCTGCCGACCCAGTATCGGATACGGCTTCAGGCGACGGCCCCGCTGTCGCCCCGGTCTGAGGCTTGCCCGCCCCGCCCTTGCAGAACCGCTCGCGCCTGTTCTCGCGCGAGGGCTTGCGCTCCTCCCCACGCTGATGACGGCGGGGCCGCCAGATCCCCTCATACTTCGGCTCGCTTTCGGTGGTTGGCGCGGTGGGAGCAGCCGCCGCAGTTTCAACGGGACCACTCTCAACCGGGACAGACGATGCCTCGACGGGAGCCGCCTCGACGGCAGCCTCGGGCGTCGCAGTCTCGCCTGCAAACGTGCTGCCAGCGCTAGTGGCGGCGGCAGGCACCACGAGCCGTCGCTCCATCTTGAAGCCGAGCGCCTGCAGCACGTTTCCGAGTTCCGCCGGCGAGCACCCGAGCGCCGACATCATCTCAGGCGTTGCATAGAACCCACCATCGCCCGTGGAGCCCTTGGGCGGCGACGATGGTTCGGCAGCGGTCCGCCGCCATGCGATCAATGGCCGGATCTGATCCGCAAGACGTTCCAGAATGTCGAAGCGCACCGCGCGCGGCCCACACACATGATACCCGGCGGCTCGATAGTAGGCTTCCGGAGTGGTGGGATTGACGGCGACGGATGTCAGACCGGAGCGCGGCGGTTCGGGCGGAGCTTGCGGATCAAGGCCATGAGCCACTGCATGCTTGACACTCCACAGCGCCAGGGTCAGGTCGGAGGCTGCGGGTTTCAGCAGTAGCGGAAAGTAGATGTTGAAGGCGCCGAAGCGGACACCATGGTTTCGCAATTGCGCGCGCGCTGGCTGGTCGAGACTTTTCAATTCCGACGCTATAGCCTCGCGCTTCAAGGCCCCGAAGTTCTCCGTCAGGCGGAAGGCGATGCCACGCGCCAGCCCTGTGAGATCTTCCGCCTTGGCGACATCGGCGAGTGGTTTCAGTTTGGTGGCAACCGATTCAGCAAGCCAGCTCTCGATCCGGGCCTGAACTTTTTCTTTATCGCTGGCCGCCAGGTGCTCATCGCACAGCATCTGCACCGATGGCTTCAGCGGGTCATCCGATGCGACGATGCGGGCGATCTCCTCGTCACGCCACAGGACCTCGCCCTTGCGTGACAGGCGAAGCGCTTCGGGCTTGGCTGCGACGACGCGGCGCGCCCTTAGGCCGAGTTCGCGCGACAGGACCTGCGCGGCGGCATGACGAGCCGCCTTGCCGTTGATCCCCTCGGCCTGCGTTTCGGGCGAGAAGCGGAAACCCTTGAGCCGGCCTACGTAATGGTTTTCAACCGTGATGGCGCCGTCTTCCCCGATATCGGCCTGCAATTCCTCCTTGTCGCGCATGCCGCGCATGAGCGCGCTCGTCCGGCGATCGACAAAGCGCTGAGTCAGACACTCGTGCAGCGCGTCGGACAGGCTGTCCTCGATGGCGCGGGTGCGGCCCTGCCAATACTGCGGGTCCTTCAGCCAGTCTGCCCGGTTGGCGACGAAAGTCCAGGTACGGATATGGGCAATCCGATTGGTAAGCGTGTCGATGTCGCCATCCGTGCGATCTGCGAACTGAACCTGCTTGGCGAACCAGTCCTCATTGATGCGGCCTTCCGAACCCATGAGATATTTGTAGAGCGTCGACACAAGCTCGGCATGGTTCTGCGACGAGATCTTGCGGTAGTCGGGAACCTGACAGACTTCCCAAAGCCGCGTTACCGCCGCCGGCGAGGATGCCATATCAGTAACCTCGCGATCGGCGGACACGGTTTCGAGCGCGAGCACGTCATCGGCCATGCGCGCACGTGTCAGCCGTGCCTCAGATGGCATCTGGCGCAGACTTTCGCGCAGCCGTTCGAGCGAACGGAAGTCGAGATCGCGGCTGCGCCATTGCAGCACTCGTATGGGGTCGAAGGAATGGGTTTCGAGCCGTTCCACGAGGTCGGCATCGAACGGCTCGCAGCCCCCGGTAACGCCGAAGGTGCCGTTGTTCATATGACGGCCTGCCCTGCCCGCGATCTGGCCGATCTCTCCCGGCGTCAGGTTGCGGAAGTTCTGGCCGTCGAACTTGCGGGCAGCCGAAAACGCGACGTGATCGACATCGAGATTGAGACCCATGCCGATGGCGTCCGTGGCCACGAGGAATTCGACGTCGCCCGACTGGTAGAGCGCAACCTGCGCGTTGCGCGTGCGCGGGCTCAATGCTCCGAGCACCACAGCCGTGCCGCCCCGTTGGCGGCGGATCAGCTCGGCTATGGCGTAAACTTCGTTGGCCGAGAACGCCACGACGGCGGTGCGGCCGGGAAGGCGCGTGATCTTTTTCTCGCCCGAGTAGGTCAACTTCGAAAGCCGCGGCCGCGAAATGAAATTCGCGCCCGGTATCAGATCATTGATGGCGCCGGCCATTGTCTGCGCACCCAGCAGCAACGTCTCTGATCGCCCCCGCGAATGCAGCAGGCGATCCGTGAAAACGTGGCCCCGCTCGGGATCGCCTGCAAGCTGAACTTCGTCAATTGCAAGAAAGTCGACATCGACATCGCGCGGCATCGCCTCGACGGTGGCGACCCAGTAGCGAGCGCGCTCCGGCCTTATTTTTTCTTCGCCTGTAACGAGCGCGACTTTGTCAGCGCCGACACGGCCCGCGATCTTGTCGTAGACCTCACGCGCCAACAGACGCAGAGGCAATCCGATCATGCCGGACTCGTGCCCCAACATGCGCTCGATCGCGAGGTGGGTCTTGCCGGTATTGGTTGGCCCCAGCACCGCAGTTACATTGCGGATGCGCTTCTCAAAATCACTGCCCATGGCGCAGGCCTTCCGAAACAAACGTGTGCTTTGGCATTGCACCGAGGAGGCCCGAGATCAAGGGCATAATTATATGTTTCCGTATGGGATCTAACACGCAGTAAAAGATGTTGTCTCGCCTTGCCGACATTAGGACGGCGCTCGAGAAATGTCGCCATTGTTATGATCGACAGTTCCACGATGGACAGAACAGTGATCAGTTGCCCAATGCGAACTGGCCCCGACCTGGCGTGTTGATATCGACCCGCACGGCATCGATGGAAATCGATCCCGCAATCGTCGGAATAGTCACCCGGTGCGGGACGACGAGACCGGCATTTGGTACCCGACGCAGGGCAATCTCGATGTCAGTGTTTTCCGACATGGCCTTGGTCTCGGAATTGGCGCGATAGCCCCCGATCGGCACATACCTGATACGGCACACCGTGAGGGGCACGGGAAGTCCTTCCGCACCAACGACCGTTTCCTGACGCCGATTGCTCAGGGCGAGATCAAAGCGCTGCTTGCCGTCGAAGATCGCGACCTTGCGCACACACGGGTTTTGGCCTACATCCCGTGTCAGCGCCATGATCGCCGCCATGGGATCGAGCACCGACTTCATGTGCTGGTTTGTCAGCGGCACCATGTCGGGCGGGGGTACTTCGCCTTGCGGCATCAAAGTGAGGAGCGCGACGTTGGCATCCTCAAAGCCCATCTGGACGAGGCCGGACTTGGTGTTGCTTTCGAAGCGGAAGTCGTATTCGGCGGGCTTCGGTGTCAAGCCTGTCAGGCTGCCCGATCCACGCGTGACACCTTTCCAGTGAAATGCACCGAGAAGCGCGGACAACTCCACGTCGCTCTTGGCAGAGTAGCGATTGCCCTTAATGGTGTAGGAAAAGCGGAAATCGCCAATCTCGAAGCCGGCGAGCGATATCTTGTAGAGGGCGTTGACCTGCGAGGGCTGCGCGTCGGCGGCGACGGCTGAGCGGTCGGATGAGGACACCAGACCGGCCAAGGCTGCCAATCCCAGCGTCAAGGAACGCGCATTGAACGCGCGGAACGCACGACCGAACTTCATGACTGAACTCACTTTGTGCCGACGCTTGACCACTCTACTCACATCCGGCGACCGTTTGGACGAAACCGTGCTGATGGGCTAGGATCATCCACAAATGTAAATAGTTTGCTTATGGCCGCGCCAAACAGGGAAGGCCGTGGCCTTCCCGCCTAAAAGACCGGCAAATCCGGCGCGGCTTGACGCCTGCTCCCGGCCCAATTATACGAACGGCGCTGCACCGAGGGATGCGAGGCCACCCGGCGTCCCATCACTATTATCGAATAAGCAAAATTCTACGCGCGCGCGCCCCCGGTGGGCAAGCTGCGCCAAGGAGCTTCACGACCATGACGAGACGTTGCGAATTGACCGGCAAGCTGCCGCTTTCGGGGCAGCTCAACAGCCACGCCGAAAACAAGACGAAGCGCAAGTTCCGCCCCAACCTCGTGAACGTGACGCTGATCAGCGAGTTGCTGGACCGTAATGTCCGCCTGCGTATTTGCACGCAGGCGCTGAAGACGATCGAGCATCGCGGCGGCCTCGATGCGTTCCTGCTGAAGGCCAAGGACGAAGTGCTATCGCCTGCCTGCCAGCGCCTGAAGCGCGACATCGTCAAGGCTAAGGCGGCGGCCTGATCAGGCTGAGTTACTAATTTTTTGAATGAGCGCACTCCCTAAAAGGACTGCGCTCATTTTTTATTGCTGGCCGACGATGCCCGCCGGCGGCATGGCGAACTGAAGAAGGATCGTTCGCTGCAGGAGCGTGTTGAAGTTGTCGTCTGAAACGAGCGTGAGGACGACCGAACCCGTTTCGTCTTTGAAGGCGGCAAGGCCTTCCATGTTGTCGATTTCCTGCCCGAGGCCCGCTTCCAGCAAGACTTCGCCGCTGATCACGCCGCCCGACTTGAGCTCTGTGGCCTTGATGAGTCGAAGACGCATCTTGACACCTTCGAACCAGCGAAACCGGCGCTCGAGCAGGACCAGATCTCCATCCGGCAGAACGGCGAGATCGGTCAGATCGAACCCGCCGATATCCTGAAGTGAAATAGGCTTCGGCTTTCGCTCGATCCAGATCCAGCCCATGTGATGACCGTCATCGTCGAGGAGGCTTTCGGAGAAGGCGATGAGTTGGCCTCGTAGCGGCCCGCTGCGGGGCATAGCCATCGCCTCGAAGCCCTTGTTGCGCTCCATGCGTGAGGCTGCACGGGGAAGCGTGATGTAGCCGAGGGGTGCGGAAAACCCTTTGTCTCCAATGCGAAAGCGTCCGATGCGATGGTTGCGCTCGAAGGCGATCATGATCTCGCCGTTGCGCAAATCACCGCTGGCTAAGCTGATCGCCTCCGCATCCTTGTCGCGCTTCTTCTTCAGCGTCCGCTCATCGCGGGCCTGCAGCGGACCGATCCGAGCATTGGTAATGGCCGCCGGACGGGTGCCGTCATAGTCGAGGTCCGCCGTTAGCCAGTTTCCTTCGTCGGATACCGCAGCCAGCCGCCCACCGTCCGAACTGATAGCGAGGCCCGACCATCCCCCGAAGGCAGATGACGGCGAGGCCAACACCAAGCCGCCGCGAAACGTTAGCCGGCCGGACTGGCTGGACGAAGAGCCGGTGCCGGTCTTGTCGAAACTCGCGATCGGTTGTGCCGTGATGGCAACGGATTCTACCAGCCCTTGCTTTTCCGACTCCACAGCCCAGCCTGGGACGGCGATCGCCCGAAGCCCCACCACAACGGCAGCGCACATCAGCCATGGCATGTACGCCAAAATTCTTGAGATCATCTTGAGAGCCTAGTGCAGCCGTGACCGCGAGGACCGGCCGGAGCGTGCCGGAGACGGTGCCTTCGACGTACTTTCCTCAAACAGTTCGACGAGCTTATCGGTCATGGCTCCCGCAAGGTCGCCCGGATCCGTGATCGTCACCGCGCGCCGGTAATAGCGCGTCACGTCGTGACCGATGCCGATGGCGATCAGTTCGACCGGAGAGCGCGTCTCGATTTCCTCAATGACCTGCCGCAAGTGATGCTCCAGATAGCTTCCCGAGTTGACCGACAAAGTCGAGTCGTCGACCGGCGCGCCATCCGAGATCATCATGAGAATACGGCGTTGCTCGGGCCGGACGAGCAGCCGCTTGTGCGCCCAGGCGAGGGCTTCGCCGTCGATATTCTCCTTCAGCAGGCCCTCCCGCATCATCAGTGCAAGAGACCGCTTGGCCCGCCGCCACGGCGTATCGGCACGCTTGTAGACGATGTGGCGAACATCGTTGAGCCGGCCGGGATCGGCCGGTTTCCCGGCCATAAGCCATTTCTCACGCGCCTGACCACCTTTCCAGGCGCGCGTGGTGAAACCGAGGATTTCGACCTTGACGCCGCATCGCTCCAGCGTGCGGGCGAGGATATCGGCGCAACAAGCGGCAACCATGATGGGGCGGCCGCGCATCGAGCCCGAGTTGTCGAGTAGTAGCGTGACGACGGTGTCACGAAACTCGGTGTCGCGCTCGCGCTTGAACGAGAGCGGCTGCATGGGATCGCTGACGACGCGCGACAGGCGCGCTGCATCCAGCGTGCCTTCCTCCAGATCGAAATCCCAGGCTCGGCTTTGCTGGGCCAGAAGACGCCGCTGCAGGCGGTTGGCCAATCGCGCCACGACACTTGCCAGGGACTTGAGTTCCTTGTCGAGAAACGTGCGCAGCCGCTCCAGCTCATCGGCCGTCGACAGTTGCTCGGCCTCGACCTCCTCGTCGAATTCCTTGGAGTAGACGCGGTACCCGAACGACTCGGGTGCATCCAGAACGGAGAGATTGGGTCGCCACGGCTCTTCCGACTCTGCCTCTTCCGTGCCCTCGTTGTCGAGGTCGAATTCGGCACTGTCGGCATTCTCGGGCGCCTCGGCGGCTTCCCCCGCGTCGCCTTCCTTGGTTTGCTCCTCGCCGGCTTCCTCCTGGCCGCCGGAGCTTTCATCCTGCGCCTTGCCTTCTTCCTCCCCGGCGGATGGCTGCTCCTCGCTCTCGTCCTCGCTGTCCTCGCGCTCGCCCTGACGCGTCTCATCGCCCAGATCGAGCACCTTGAGGAGATCGTGCAACTGGCGCCCGAAACTTTCCTGGCACTCGATCAGGGCGTCCATCTTCTTCAGAACCTTGCCGGCACGCTTTTCGATCACGGGCCGCCAGACGTCGACCAGGGCTTGCGCCTTCGGTGGCGGGGCGCGGCCCGTCAGACGCTCGCGCACGATCAGCGCCAGCGCTTCTTCTAGCGGGGCTTCCTCCGTCGTCGTCACCATGGAAAAGCGCCCGTGGGAATAGAGTTCATCGCACTTGGCGGCCAGATTCTCAGCCATGCCGGCCATGCGATTGGCACCGAGTGCCTCGACGCGCGCCCGCTCGACGGCCTCGAACACCGCCCGCGCTTCGCCCGAGCCCGGCAGCAGCCGCTTGTGCAGCTTGGCGTCATGGCACGCAGCCGTCAGTGCCAGGCTGTCGGCCCAGCCACGCACGACGGCGATCTCACGCGCCGAAGGAACGCGCGAGGGCTCGGGCAGCTGCACGTGCTTTCCTTCGAGCTCCGGACGGCCCGGCGCGAAATCGACCTGAATGTCGCCATCGCCCGCGATCGCGCGCACGGTCAAGCCCAGCACCCGCTTGAACGGCTCGGCTGGAGCTTCCTTGCGCTTCGAAGTCGTCATGGAGAACGCCTGCTCCCTAACCCAGGCGCGAGAGGACCGCGGACCGGAGGTCTCAACTCAGCGCCACGTTGGCGGAACTCTCTGGAAGCTCCTCGCCGAAACAGCGCTGGTAGAATTCCGCCACCAAGGGCCGCTCGAGTTCATCGCACTTGTTGAGGAACGTCACGCGGAAGGCGAAGCCGATGTTGCTGAATATCTCGGCATTCTCGGCCCACGTCATCACCGTGCGCGGGCTCATCACCGTCGACAAATCACCGTTGATGAAGGCCGAACGCGTCAGGTCAGCGACACGGACCATGCTCGACACCTGCTTGCGCTTGGCTTCCGTCTTGGCGAAGGCCTTGACCTTCGACAGAACGATGCGTGCCTCGTCGTCGTGCGGCAGGTAGTTCAGCGTCGCGACGATCGACCAGCGGTCCATCTGACCCTGGTTGATCTGCTGCGTGCCGTGATAAAGGCCCGACGTATCGCCGAGGCCGATGGTGTTGGTTGTTGCGAAAAGCCGGAACGCGGGGTGTGGCCGGATCACCTTCGACTGGTCGAGCAGCGTCAACTTACCCGAAACCTCCAGCACGCGCTGGATCACGAACATGACGTCCGGACGGCCGGCATCGTACTCGTCGAAGACAAGCGCCGTATTGGTCTGCAAAGCATACGGCAGAATGCCCTCGCGGAATTCGGTCACCTGCTTGCCGTCCTTCAGCACAATTGCATCCTTGCCGACGAGATCGATGCGCGAGACGTGGCTGTCGAGATTGACGCGGATGCACGGCCAGTTGAGGCGGGCGGCGACCTGCTCGATATGCGTCGACTTACCGGTGCCGTGATAGCCTTGAACCATCACACGCCGATTGTGCTTGAAGCCAGCCAGGATAGCGAGCGTCACGTCCTTATTGAACAGGTAGTCGGGATCGAGGTCGGGCACGTGCTCGTCGGCCTTGGTATAGGCCGGCACTTCGAGATCGCTTTCGATACCGAACAATTGGCGGACGGAAACCTTCATGTCTGGAAGACCAACCGCCGTGGTCTGGGCTGGTGCCTGCGTCGCGCCGCGCGTTGTCATGTGAACCCGGTTTTCAAGTGTGCATTGCATCTTGGCGTCTGCGCGCCTGCCGCGGCAAGCATTGCGTGACAAATCCCGCAGTTAACGACCGCCTGACGTCGTCAGACCAGTCCAGCCTGCTTCAGATAATTATAAGCTTGAATGATCTGGCGCAACTTTTCCTCGGAGCGCGTGTCGCCGCCGTTGGCATCCGGGTGGTGCTGCTTCACCAGCGCCTTGAAGCGCGTCTTGATCTCGTCCTTGGCCGCGCCGGGGGCCAGATCTAGGGTGTCGAGCGCCTTTTTCTCCAACGGCCGCAACTGGCGGCGGTTCTCGGCCGGTTCTTCGCGTGCCTGCTTGGCGCGCCAGGCGAAGAAGCCATGCGGATCGTGCCCGCGATGGCCGGCCTTAGCGGACTGGGCCGCACTCGATTGACCATCGCGCGTGCCGTGCGCCCAGGCATTGGCGCCGACTTTCCACGTCGGCCGGTGGCCGGTCAGCGCGTCCTTCTGGAAGTCCAGAACCTCGGCATCGCTCATGCCGTCGAAGTAGTTGTATGACGCATTGTACTCGCGCACGTGGTCGGGGCAGAACATGAAGTATTCGCCGTCCCGTCCGCGTCCTTTGGGCGCACGATGGGGTGCCGGCTTGCCGCAGCCCTTCCATTGGCAAGGCGGGAACCGGTCCTCTTCAGGCTGCTCGCGCTCGCGCTTGGGGCCAACGCGGATCGAGTCGAAATATTTCGAGTTGAGCTTCATAGCCGTGCAGTATGATCCGATGCAGCGGTGGACACAAGCGAAGCGGTTTCAGCCATTCGCCATGCGTTGCCGTTGTGCACTATGGAACCTGAGTGTGCGCGCTCCTATTTAATATACGTAAAACGAATGAGGCCCGATTTATGTCAGTCGAGCAAGCCATGCGCGAAAAACTGTTGGTTGCTTTGGAGCCGACGCGCCTCGACGTGATCAACGAAAGCGAGATGCATGCCGGTCACCGTTCGTCTCCAAACACCGGCAATAGTCACTTCCGGCTCCTGATCGTATCGCCCAAATTCGCCGGCTTGTCCCGCGTTGCCCGCCACCGGCTGGTCAACGAGGCCGTTGCGCACGAGCTTGCCCACGGCGTCCACGCCCTAGCGCTCTCGACCTTCGCCCCGGGCGAGCCGGTCCGCTGATCAATCGAGCGTAATCACGGGCTGTCGGAGACGTTCCATTCTGCTTCGTGTATTCGGCAAGGCTGGGCCGATGACCTTCTCCGGTGAAAATATGGGTGCCGCGCCAGAAATCTCATGGCGGCGGTCGACAGCATCATATTCATGAGCGCATTGGCTGGAGCGAGATCGAGCTGATGGTCCGCGATGGCGTGCGCGACGCGACGCCCTAGCCGGAACGCGAGTTGAACACCCCCGCCCGTCGCCGGCGAAACATGTCCCGCGGCGTCTCCCACGAGCAACACGCCCAGAATTGCCCACGGGGTCACCACCCCCACCGCATGGGATCCGGCCTGCCCTTCGCCCGACGCCGGTGCACGAAACGTGGGTCCACGCGATCGTTCGGCACGAACTCGATTTCGATACCGGTCAGGAAATTTTGATTGCGTCCGAGTCCCATGTGCGCCGGGCAACCGACGGCCTTGCGTCAAGCGATTTGCTACGCGCGTGCCTCTGTGATCTGGATCGAGGACGACCACCTCACTCTCGTTCGGTCATTCAGCGGTGGCGCCGCCGTCTACGGCCACCGCATCGACATCGCCTGCAGCAACAAGGCTGCCTGGCCTTTCACGAAGCCGAGAGCGTCGACAGCGCGTTCACTCACGTTGCCCGAGTTCGATGCCCAACCAGACCGGCCACATCTATCTGGTGACGAACCGCCACGGCCAGTACAGGCTCGCCATCCTGTCCCGTCCCGCCAGCAACGGGGACATGCATGGCCTACTTTCGATGCGTCAGATCGGTCGGGGCGCCCAACTCACCCCGGTCGCCCCGCCGATCGTTTTCAGCCCTCTGCGCCGGTCCAAGCCGGCCGGATCGGACAGGGCAACGCCACGTTCACCCGATACCGCTCAATGTTGAAACGTACCGTGGATGAGACTTTCGCAGCCTTCCTGACACCGTAGACCTTTGACGCGCAGTTGCGCTACGACATCGTTGCTTTGGCGCTTGCGGGGTACCACCTCACAGGCTAAAAGCCACCGCTCGCCGAAAGGCGCCACGGCTTCCGGAGAGGTGGCAGAGTGGTCGATCGCGCCGCACTCGAAATGCGGAGTACGGGCAACCGTACCGGGGGTTCGAATCCCTCCCTCTCCGCCATGGTGCCCGACTTGTCTGTCAGCAAGCCCAGTCGTCTCGCAGCGCGTAATAGCCGTAGGCAGCTCGAAGGCCCCAGCGGATCAGGTGCGGAGAGGACGGCAGACGCGGCGGCAGACCGCGAAAGACCGCGGGAAGGTCCGCTTCCGTGCAGGCTGCGACTGATAGGTCGGCTGCCTTACGTCCCGCCCACGATATTGTCGCGGTGCCCGAGCCGTGGCAGCCGAATGCAAACACAACGCTCGTATCCGAAGGGTCGATACCCAGCGCGAGCGAACGGCGCGCGGTCAAGGCAACAAGTCCTCGCCAAGCATACTCGGCACGGGCATCGGAGAGCCCCGGCAGCACCCGCTTGAGGTCTGCTTCTAAATTATGCGCCGTGGCGACTGCGGCTTCAGGCGTTCCGCTGACGTCGCCGCGCGACCCGAACAGGATCCGCCCGTCTGGCAGACGGCGATAATAGAACAGCAGATTTCGGGAGTTGTAGATCGGGGTCGTCGCCCGCAAGCCCCGCGACGCCAGTTCGCTATCCGTATAAGGCTGCGTAACGATGATGCTTGAGATCGCCGGTATGACACGGTGCGACGTAGCGCCTCCCAGATGGTTCGGCCAATAACCATTTGCGGCCACGATGACCTTGCTTGCGCGAACGCGGATGCCGTTCGCACTGGTTAAAGCGTGGCGTCCTAACTGACGCTGCCAATCGATGATCTGCGTGCCGGTCAAGATGCGCGCGCCAGCGGCCGCTGCGGCGCGCGCCATGCCTTGCACCAGGCGATAGGGATGCATTGCAAAACCAGGGCGCGTCCGCAATGCGCCGAACGTTTCAGGTCCCTCGTGGAATTCGGAGCGAAACTGATCCGCCGTCATGAACTGGGCATCATCGCCGAACCGCCGCGACAGCACCTCGGCCTCATCGCGGAGTTCTCCAGCAGCTGCGGGATGATGCGCCACACAGACGCTACCGTCGCCCGTCATTTCGCAGTCGATATTGTTGTTACCTTGGATGAAGCTGCGAAGTGCATCGACGGCTTCGTTCTGCGAAGCGAGGTAGCGGCGCGCCTCATCCTCACCCACTCGCTTTGCTATCTCCATGATGGAGAGCTTGACGCCGCCCGGCGCGACGAAGCCGCCGTTGGCGCCGGACGCGCCCCACCCGATAGACGCACCCGCTTCGAGCACGCACACTTCGACGTGATGTTTGCCGGCTAGCCGCAGGGCAGCCGACAACCCGGCGTATCCGCCGCCGATGATAGCAACGTCTACTACGGTATCGGTGTCCAGTGGTTCGCTTTGAAACGTGCCGACCGGTCCGGCCGTCGCGCTCCAGTAGTGCCCCGGTGCGCGGGCAAAGTCGTACATGTCCGCGTCATAAATCGCGGACGCTGAAGGCCGAGCCCGGCCATTTGCATCTGACTTTTTACGCATCATCTGCCTTGCCGCGGATCTTCCGGTGCGGACGGTGGAACCCGAGCCCGTATTCTGCCTGATAAACCGTCGTCAGGCCAATCATGCTCCGGCTTTCGCCCGCGACCTGGCGCTTTTGGTCCGAGCCACTTCAGGAGATGGAACGCGACCTTGATGCGGTGTCTTCGCTGCGGCCTGCAGCTTCAGCTCCTTCAGGAAACCCTCGACGAGCGGGTGGTCGCTGTCAGAGCGGCGGACGGCGGCGAAATGCTGAGACTGGATTGCATAGATTTCCGGCCGGAGACGGCGCATGTCGCCGCGTTCCGACCAGTAGTCACCGATCTGACAGGGGAGAAAGCCGATATAGCATCTCGACAGGATCAGCATGGTCTGGGCTTCCATGTGTATGACGCTGGCGCTGGCTCGAGAATGTTCGACGCGGTAGAGGCCTTCGAGATGGCGAAAGCCGCGAACCGAAAACATGGCGGCTTTGATGGCCCGTCTCATGATCGCGTTTCGGTGAGCCTTGAAGAGTGCGTGGTGGCGCCCGCAGTAAAGACTATGCGGCTCCAGATGGAGGGGAACATACGAGATGCCCGGCGCCTTCTGCGAAGAAGGACCGACGACCACGTCGCGGACTCCAACGCCCACCGCATGTTCGAGTTCATGCGGGGTGCAGGTCGATGAATACGCCCTCTGCATAGCCCATGAACGCCCTGACCGCATCCTGCAGGCCCAGCTGGGGAATTGTCACGACGCCGTCGACGATACCCACCAGCAGCCTACCGACGAGTTTGCCCCGGTCCCAGCTGATCCTGGCGTGAAAGGTGTCGATATCGGCGAACAGCTGCTTTGCCGCGGCGTAGGTCGATTGCCCCAGCGCCGTCAGGGGAAATCCGCCCCGGCCACGCTCGCACAGCGGCCCGCCGTTGATGCGCTCGAGCGACGCCAGATGCGTGGAGAGCGTCGAGCTTGTCAGGTTGACCGAAATCTGCGCATTGGCAAAGCCGCCGGCGTCGAAATCGGCGGCTGTCCGCATACCGCGATCCGGGAAGACTGGTCGCTCAATCTCGCGGCCATAGTCGAGATGCGCGCCAAGTTCCCCCAGGCCGACCTCGTCCTGTCGAATCCGGCGGCGACAATCTGGCGGCCACATTCTCGCCTGAGCTGGCAGACCTGACGATCTATGTGATCGACGTCGCCCAAGGTGAGAAGATCCCGAGGAAGGGTGGGCCCGGCATCACACGCTCCGACCTCTACATCGTCAACAAGATCGACCTTGCCCCGCACGTCGGGGCAAGCCTGGAGGTGATTGAGCGCGACACGAAGAAAATGCGCGGACACAAGCCGTACGTGTCCGCCAATCTCCGCGCCGGCACCGGCCTTGGCGAAATCGCCGACTTCATCATCCGTGCGGGGTGGTCTGTAGCGCACCGGGTGGCGCACTTGCGATAGCGACGCTTGGTGCGGACGGTGGGACTCGAACCCACACGACGTTGCCGTCTCAGGATTTTAAGTCCTGTGTGTCTACCGGTTCCACCACGTCCGCAAAGAAAACAATAAAAAGCAACGCAAATACACAGCATAAAGGGCCGAGACCGACTGTTGGTCCCAACTCAGGCCCCAACATGGCCGTCCAACGCTTGCAGCTTGGAGCGGATGCTTACGAACAATAAGACGCGGCGTAAAGCGGGATAAGCGCAGCCCGCAAAGGCGATGAACCACGCATCACAATCAATACGCGGGCATTGGTTTGTAGGAGGGTATTCGGGGATCTCATCTCGAGTTTTAGGCAAGGCTGGCTTAGTGAGTTCGGCTTAGCACAGCGGTAGTGCACCTGATTTGTAATCAGGGGGTCGCAAGTTCAAATCTTGCAGCCGGCACCAATGTTTTCAATACGTTAGTCGAATTCTCGTTCTTCGCGGCGAGCGTCCGGGGCAATCCTGGGGTAATAAGCGGGGCGTCCGTTTCATAGATATCCTCTAGTCTCAACAGCTAACGCTTCAATTCGCCTGCGCTGCACAGCCGGCGGGGTCCACGAGCCGTCAGTGACCGCGTCCTGCGGCCAATAGGTGCGAACGTAGAGCGAGAAATCAGCATCTTTCGGTGCAGGAAGCCAGTCGCCACGCTGATCTTCGGGAGGCGGATCGGCTTGTATGTAGATCGTTAGCGATCCGTCTGGATTATACTTCAGCGTCTTGTTTTTCGTTCCGACCGAATAGGGTTTGATGTCATTCGGGGAAAAGAAATGGTTCTGATTGTAGAGGGTGAGCGACCAGAAACCGCGCACAGGCGGCGTCTGATCCTTGGCGAACGTCACCGCGTAGCGCTTCGCGCCGTTAAGGCACTGACCGCTTTCGTCCAGGTCTTGATAGAAGTATTTGGTCTCATTCTGCTTGTTCACGAAGATGTTGGATTTCCCGGCCGCCGTGCGAGTGAAGTAGTCGGTGCCAAACGCCGCGCTGTTCGATACCGTGCTCCAATAGTGCGAAAGCTGAATGCCAGTCTGATAGCTACCAACGGAATTGGGCATGTTGAGGTGTGCATCATTGCCTTTTCGTCTAGAAAATCAAATTGCCTCGATTGGCTCCATGCGACATGCGGCCGAACGCGTCCCGCAGCTCAGGTTATTTCTTCTGTCGACGTAAAAATCGACAAATCTTACTGTTGGTTGCGGTGAAGCAAGCATGGTGCTGATATCACCGCCATGGGTCAGTCCACCTGCAAGCAACGGCGTGCCTTTCGTAAGGGCCGGGATGGAAGAATGGTGTCAAAGAAGGGCTCACAAAACAATGGGACCCAGGTGGAGGACGAGATGCCGTCAGACGCGATACTCTGATCTCACGCCCGAACCTCTCCACTAGACCGGCCAAAGTTCACAATATGGCACTCGGCATGACATATGACGTTGTCATCATCGGAGGTGGCCCTGCCGGGTCGACGGCGGCGTGCCTATTGGCGCGGGCCGGTTGGTCAGTTGCCGTCGTCGAGAAGAAGAGCTTCCCGCGTCGCAAAGTGTGCGGCGAATTCCTGTCGGCGACAACCCTGCCCCTGCTTAGGGAACTGGGTATTGCTGATATATATCTTGATCGAGCTGGACCGGAAGTGCGGCGCGTCGGACTTTTCGCCAACTCGACCGTCTTGTCATCTGCGATGCCGCAAGCTTGGCGTTCGCAGGGGCGGTGGGGCCGCGCGTTGGGTCGAGAGACACTTGATCTCGCCTTGATTGAGGCTGCGGCACAGGCCGGTGCACAAGTCTGGCAGCCGTGGACCGCCACTCAGCTACAGCGGGTAGAAGGCAGGCACATATGCCGGATTGCAGCGGACGGCAGGGAGCGGGAGTTCCATGCTCGGATTGTCATTGCAGCGCAGGGATCGTGGGAACGTGGTCCGACAGCGAATCCGAATGCATTGGCGCACGGACCTTCCGACCTGCTTGCGTTCAAGGCTCACTTCCGGGATAGCGACCTTGCCCCTGATCTGATGCCATTGGTGGTTTTTCCGGGCGGCTACGGCGGCTTAGTGCGCAGCGATGGCGGACGCGTCACGCTCTCATGTTGCATTCGCCGCGATGAGCTTGAACGAGCCCGCAAGCGTCATTCGGTTGAGCATGCTGGCGATGCGGTCGTTCGGCACATTCAAGACTGGAATCTTGGCGCGCGTCAGGCGCTTGACCGCACGACGCGCATTGGCGCTTGGCTTGCCGCCGGTCCGATCCGCCCCGGCATTCGACCGCGCTACGCGAACGGGGTTTTCTTCGTGGGCAATATCGCGGGCGAAGCACATCCTATTATTGCCGAGGGCATCAGCATGGCCATGCAGTCAGCCTGGCTTCTTTGCCGGCAACTGATCTCTCGCCAAGACAGGATCGGCGCAGGCCCAAGTCTCGATGATGCCGGCAGAGAGTATGGAGCCGAGTGGAAAACGGCATTCGCGAGGCGCGTGCGCACGGCGGCGGTGTTCGCCCAACTTTCGATGCGGCCGGAGGCTGTCAAATTTATGCTACCGCTGCTCGAACAGTTCCCACAACTGTTGACAATTGCGGCGCAACGCAGCGGGAAGGCACAACAGGTTGTGCCTGCGTACTAGTTGCGGAGTGAGGGACCAAACCTTGATCCTACGCTGCGCCCTCCAGCCTCTTCACCCTCGAAATGCGAAGCCTGAACGGCATCCACGCTTCGATCGACAACGCGTCGCCGGGAAGCCCGGCGGCCCGTGCATAGCCGGACCAGTCCGACCGGCGAAATGCGCTTGTGATGGAAACAGGTCCGTCGTGCTGCATGAAGCGATGCCGAAGGGTCGCGCGGAATGCGAGTTTTACGGCGTAATAGGGGAGGGGGTGGCGTTGGAGATCGTTGACCATCCAGCCGATGCGCGACTGGTCTTCCATCCACTGCACGAAGTTTATGAGCTTCGCGTCGTGCAGATGGTGGGTAAAAAGCGAACTGATCACGATGTCGATGCCGCCGTCCGGACGATAGTTGGACAGGTCGTCGGTGATCCAGCGAATTGGCCTGTTGGCCGGTGTCGCCTCGGCGGCCGCCCGTGCCGACCAGGGATTGATGTCGACACCTTGGAGATCGACAATGACACCCCGCCGCTCGGCCCAGCGATCGATCCGTCGTAGCATGTCGCCGTAGCCGCTTCCGATGTCCACGATCGATATCGGGCGGCTAAGGTCAAATCGCCGCGTTCTGAAGAGTTCGTCGAAAAAAGCGATTGTCGGCCGGTAAGCAAAGGTCAGCCGGTTGGTTTGTGCAAGCTGTTCGAGGCAGCTCCGGAAGTCTTCGAAGGTGCAGACCTCCGTATCCATCAGTTCCGGCGTCGCATCCCGCGCGGAAAAGTCAGGCATCGGTGCTTCACTCCGCGGTTCGAAACATGAGAAGTCTCTGGCTGTAAGACCCGGTCCGAACGACAAGGCGCAACCCCGCTCCTTCTTACGGCGCTCGTCGAGAAACGATTTCAACACGAAGAGAACCGTTGCGGACGACATGTTGCCGAATTGGCGCAGCACTTCCCTTGAATTGTCAAGCGCATCTGAACTCAGTGCGAATGCCGCTTCTACGGCATCAAGCACCGTTCGGCCGCCGGGGTGCACAGCCCACATGCCGATCTGGTCTGGCGTCGACCCTTCGAGAACCCGCTTCCGGCCGGCGTGCAATGCGCGGTGAACGCTGCGAGGCACGTCACCAGAGAGGACCATATCGAAACCGAGGTCTCGAATATGCCAGGACATGAGATCTGCGGTGCCGGGAATGACGGTCGAGTAGAAAGAATCGAGCGCGAGGCCAACCGGTTCGGCGCTGACCAACGCAGCCCCACAGCCATCGGCGAAAAGAAGAAACATCAAGATCTGGTCGATCTCGTTTTTTTCCTGAAAGTGCAGCGTGCATAGCTCGATGCAGAGAATGAGGACCTTGGCCTTGGGGTCGGAGCGGACGATGTGGCGGGCGAGTTTGAGGGCATTGATCGCCGCATAGCATCCCATGAACCCAACGATCGTGCGTTCGACGGACGGGTTCAACCCAAAATGGTGGACGAGTTGCAAATCGAGTCCAGGCGCCGAGAAGCCCGTGCATGACGTGATGACAATGTGCGTAATGTCTGAAGCGCAGGCCCCCAACTTGAGCTTCTCCAGCGTTTCAACGGCGAGAGGAAAAGCCTCCGCTTCATAAACTCGCATTCGCTCGGCAGTCGGCGGAAACCGGCCTCTCCGCAGGAACACCTTTCCATTGACCGAGGAGCTTTCGCAATCTGCCGCAACCGTCTGACACGACCAGCGGTGGTTGATCTGCGACTTCTCCAGCATCTTGTCGAAGATGCGCTCCGAGCGACTGTCGCGCAGAAGCGATCGCGCGTAACGTGCGAAGTCGCCGTGCACGTCGTTGGCGGGAACCGCCGTCGCGATCCGGTTGATGTAAGCAACAGTCAAAACGTGATTTCCCCGGCTCTGCAAGCGTGTCCGGCACGTGAACGGTCTCATGAAAATCAAAGAATTCCAAGCGGGAACCGGAGTTGGGGTCTTGGGAGCTTGGCGGCCGTGGCTACGCGCATTTTTGCCGCCTCGGACCCGCACATCGCTTAGCGGTCAACAATACTAGACAGCCGCAAGAGACCATTGTGAGTCGGGCGAGTATTTGCATGATCCCATTTCAGTCTGCCTAAGGAGACTCGAGTACACAATCAGCGTGCGTCTGTTGTTGGGCTTTGTCACTAATCACAGGGAGAATTCGTGACGAAATCCAACAAGAACCGCGTGCCAGCTCTGGCCTATCTACGCACCTCATCGGCGGCCAACGTCGGCACGGACAAGGACAGCGAGCAACGCCAGCGCCACGCCATCCAGAGCGGGGCAGGACGATATGCCCGAAGTTGTCCGCTTGTTGGGGTAGACTGGCCGTGTCGCGGAGGTCGCCCTTACTTCGCAGGTTGACCCGGAGCCGACGTTTACTTGAACGCAAGGGCCGCAATTGGAAGTGCCGATGCAGTCCGGTTTTGGCGGCCAGCACGGTCATGACTGTCGGAAGCCTTTGCTTCTCAATATAAGCAGAGGTGTGGATCAACTGAGGACACGATGACGAGCCGGACCTATGGTATTTTACTGGTTACGATGTCCGCCATTCTGTGGAGCACGGCGGGACCGTTTGTCAGGATGGCCAATCTTAAATCTTGGACCCTCATTGGCTGGCGGTCACTGTTCGCATTCTTCACGCTTCTCGCTGTCGCCGCTTACGAACACCGAAAAAATTTGGCAAAGGCTATGGCTGGAATGGGGCCACCTGGCGTCGTCTCGGTCGCCATCTCAACACTGTCGTTGATAAGTTATGTCTTCGCGTTGAACCTGACGACAGTTGCCAATGTTATGATCGTATATGCAGTGTTGCCGTTCATAGCCGCTTTCATTAGTTATTTCTGGATTGGCGAACGGGTGACGCTGCGCTTGCTCGGCGCGGGGTTCGTCGCTTTTGCTGGCATCGCGATCATGGCCGGTGCTGCGGCATCACCAAAAGATATCCTGGGCATCATCGCAGCCTTCATTATGACTGCGACATTTGCCTCGCAGATCGTGCATGCCAAGGTTCATCCCAATCTTGATATGAACTTGGCTATGGCGCTTGCGGCCGGCACGTGCGGCGTCATTGCGTTGCCATTCATGGAGCCCGGCGTTCCGGCCCCCACCGCGCTATTGGCCTGCGCACTTTACGGTGGATTGACGTCGGGCATCGGCTATGTGCTCGCGCTAGTTGGCGGACGCTACGTCACGGCGGGCGAATCTGGATTTATCCAAATGCTGGATGTCGTATTAGGCCCCCTTCTTGTCTGGTACTTCTTCACCGAACAGCCTGGCGCAACGGTGTTGATTGGCGGCGTTATCGTGTTCACCGCTGTCGTGTGGTATCTTTGGGCCGAGCGCGGCCATCGCAACATCCCCGAATCCCCGATCACCTGAACCCTTTGCTTGCCTCTGCAGGGGGATGATCCGAAAACTGCCAGCCACGCTATTTGGTACCTCTGGGTTCGACAGTCGGGCGGCATCATCGTACCGTTCCAAACTTTGCGGGAAGCTGCCGTCAAGCAGGGGAGGCACACCGCTTAACTCTACGGCAGCAATTGGCCGATTTTGTTTCAGAAGTGGATTGAAGGCCGGTTCGAACCGTGGTTCCGTCGCCGTGACGCGGGCGTCAGCGGGGGCGGGCGATGATGGGGCGGCAGAAGCTTGATCAGGGGCGTCTGTTCTATTCGTTTGATCTCGATGACGTGGTCCCCGACGATCACGTGGTGCGCGAGATAGCGGCCGTTCTGGACTTGTCCTGGATTTACGCCGAGTTAGCGCCCCATTACTCTCGTTTGGGGCGACCGTCGATCGTTCCAGTTCTCATGATCCGGATGCTTATCGTCGGCTACGTCTTCGCCATCCGCTCGGAGCGGGCGCTCTGTCGTGAGGTGCAGGTCAACCTGGCCTACCGCTGGTTCTGCGGATTGAGCATCGAGGACAAGCTCCCGGATCACTCGGCATTCTCTCGCGCTCGCAACGAACGCTTCTGTGACAGCGACATCTTCCGCCGCGTGTTCGAGCGCATCGTTGGTGCCTGCATCGCAGCCGGTCTCGTCGGCGGAGAGGGATTTGCGGTCGATGCGAGTCTGATCCAGGCGGATGCCAACAAGCATCGCTCGATTCCGGGCGGTGAATGGAACAAGGACATCGATCCGGAGCAGGCAAGTCGCGCAGTCAAAGAGTATCTGGCGACGCTCGACGATCCGGCATACGGCACAGCCTGCGGTGACACCGAAGTTCATCTCGCCGTCAGATCCCGCTGCCCAATGGACAGGCGCTCTGCGCGCAAACGCGGCGGGATCGCAAGAAGGTCGAGATGCTGTTCGCTCACCTGAAGCGCATCCTGCGGCTTGGCCGACTGCGTCTGCGAGGTCCGCACGGCGCTCAGTTCGAGTTCACGCTCGCCGCGATCGCGCAGAACCTACGGCGCCTGGCGAAACTCGTGGCCCGGCCTCCGCCGATCGCGCCCACTGAGTGCGTTGCGTGAGCGTCGAGTGGCTTGAGTAGCGTCAAGGTTGCTTGCCATTAGTGCGTCGATGCCGTCGCTCGGAGCGGAACCAGCGGCCAGAGGTGGCGCGTTACAGTCGAAAAAGGGGGCGCCGTCACCAAGCGCCACTCAAGCCGGCCTTTTGCAACAAAATCGGCCCGTTTCGGAAATGTTCGTGCGTGTGAGCCGCGTCCGCTTGTAGAGCATAAGCGGCCATCCGCTGCGCTTTGCTAATTCGGCAGCAATCGACGGATAAGCTGGCTGACGCGATGTCAGCCGCCTCTACTCATCACAGGACGACCAATTTGCTTAGTCCGTCCCATCGGGCTGCTCATTTTTTTCCGCATGTGACAAATACCACAGCCCGGGTTGGCGATGGCCCTCATGATCCAACCAGCATCAAGGAACGGTGCTGGACACAACCGAACCCCAGGATCACGAGGAGACCGCCATGACCATCCGCAAGAACATCCTTTCCGCTCTCGCCCTCTCTGGCCTTTTTATCGCTGCCAACACGGGCGCGTCGCTCGCTGGCGACGCACGGGCTTTCAAGCCTGGCCACGGCATCAGCTTCGGCGCTGGTGAACAGCACGCCGTTGCCTACTTCACAAACGATACCGGCCGCTGCAACCTTGTCCTGACGCTTGCCACCGAGCCGAACTGGGACGATGCCGCGAGCTTCACTGCAATTCGCCACGAGGCCGCTGTCGCCGCCGGTCAGTCGACCCGTTATTCCCAGGATGGCCATGAGTTCGAGTTCGGCTGCGCAGCAGATGCTCAGGCCATGAATTTCAAGGCACTGAAGGCCGTCGCTTCCGGCAAGATCGACTAAAGCGAGGTCCCCGTGCTCGGACTTCGTGTTGAAGCGCGCGGGCTTGGTCTCGCCGCGCATTGGGCGGGCCGCTAGCGGACTCTAACCTCCACCGCTAGCGGTCTCCGTCCGTGGCTCAGTAAGTGCAGTGACCAGATAAGAATTGAAATCTCTTGTCTAACCTCGGCTAATCAGGCGGGTTTTTTGCGTTTTAGCTCTCACACCCCACGACAGGCGCGCGTAGCGTGCAGAAAATCCCTGGGCCCGGACCATGCGATAAGGGACCGAAATGACTGAGAGCGGTGAGATGAGCGGCCAGACAATTGCTCAAGCCGGTATCTAAAGAGGACCTTGCAATAGAAGGGCGGCTGAGCGGAATTCTTGCGGGTTGCCAGCCAGACCCCATCACAGGCGCGCGCATACTACCCCAAGACCCCCCCACCGCTGGTCTTCTTAAGTTTGCCGGTATGCCTGTCATCGTCCACAGGTGACAATGTGAGAAGTTGGCTCCGAGGTCTCGCTCTGACCCCAGTGGACATCCGGAAACCTTGTGGGAAGAATGATCGCCACAAGGTCCGGATGGACAGGATTGGATGCCGTCGAAAATGTTCAACGGCAACCCTGGGGGTTTTTGAGAATCACTTCGAGACGCCAGGGGCATCCTTCATTGCCTTCTCCGACAGGCTGCCGGAGTCCGGTTTTGCTGTCGGGTCCGCTGTCGTTCCGGCGCCGGTCACGCCCGGCGCCTTCATCGCCTTCTCCGACAGGCTGCCGGAGTCCCGGCTTCGCCGTCGGGTTTGCTGTCGTTCCGCCGCCGGTCACGCCCGGTGAGTCCTTCATTTCCTTGGACGTGAGATCTTCAGCTGAAGCGAACGAGCTGGTTGCCGCGAGCAGCAGGACGACGAGGATGTGCTTGGTCATGGTCGTCTCCATTGGGTGACTGAATTGAGTTGGTGAGAAATGCCTCACCAAGTTGGGGAGGCTTTGTAAGCGCCGCCGCTGAAATGCGAGCGGACGGGCTAGCTTTCGCTCGCGGGCAAGCTCGGCAATGTCCGCGTCTCAGCGAGGCCGGCCAGACGGATTACCAGACACGCCGGGCGCAAATTGCCCTGTTTGGGTCCTGTTAGCAGGAACCGCAGCCGAAGGCTGAACTTTTACCCTCCGAAACCTGCGTTGCGGATTGCGTTCGCGCCGATATTGGCACCACGCCTTGACGACACCGACCCGGCCGTTACGGTTTTTGGCAACCACGTAATCGATGGAATTCCGGCAGATTTCCAGGGTGGTCAGCCGTGCGCTTTCCTGCTCGGTATCGTCGTAGCGCGTGTTTTCTAGGTAGTAGGCCGGCCGATAGAGGAACGTTACCGTGCTGGCGTGATGCTCAGCACTACGCCTTCCAGGCCTAGTCGCATCAGGTATTCTCGTAGCGTCAGGCCTGAGACGATTTCCTCCTCTCCGCCAAGCACATCGCACAGCGACAGAACCGAGACCGTCCGCTCCTCTGCCAACATCGCCCGCATAGCGTCCAGCATGCGAACGTGAATTGGCTCGATCACGTCGCCGGGTACGAGACGCGCCAAGGCATCCTCCAGCACGTCAGGACGGCTCAACAGGACGCCGAGCTATTGCTGTTCTAACTCGACCATTGGCTCATTGAGGGAAACGGCAGAAGCCGCAGCGATCACGCGACGCCTCCCGTCTTTCCGGAGAGGCGGCTGCGCAGTTCCTCGATTGGAACACCAGCGGTTATCGCCAATTGGCGCAAGCTAGCTTCGCGAGCCGCATCAACGCCGGGACAAG